>CBDCDF010000001.1:0-5686 GCA_965215295.1 Gammaproteobacteria bacterium | reverse complement strand
GCTCCCGGGGACCGCGTACGGGCGGATGAAGGGAGCCGTCGCGACGGGCCACGGGGTTCGCGGCGGCGTACTCCCGTGACAGGTTCCGAAGCTCGAGGCGGAGAACGCGCGGCTCGGCGCGGCGCTGAGCGATTCGTACTCGGTGCTCGCGAAGACGAAGACGGCGCTCCAGATGATTATGCCGATATCGGCATAATCATCTGGAGCGGGCGCTGCGTCCGATTCCTCTGGGGAAGCGGAATTGACTGTTCACTTCGAGTGAGGTCGGCGCGCAACGGGTCGGCATCATCCAGAGCCTGCTGGTGACGTGCCGGTTGCACGCGGTGGACCCCTACACCTATCTGGTCGATGTGCTCCAGCGCATCAGCGCGCACCCGGCCAAGCGAGCCATCGAACTCACTCCGCGGATGTGGAAATCACTGTTCGCCGACGTGCCCATGCACTCAGACCTCGGCCCCCACCACCACGACCCGCCATCACACTGATCGCCGTCCCGCAACCACGGCTCAGAATGCCCGCTTACCTTGCTGTGCGCGCGGCTACGGGAATCGAATCGGGACGCCTCGGCGGGTTGCCTCGAAGAGCTCGACCGCATCGTGCGCCAGCTTCGCCGGCATTGGCCACGGACACGAATCCACATCCGGGGCGATTCGGGATTTTGCCGAGAGGCGCTGATGAGGTGGTGCGAGGAGCACGGCGTGGGCTTCGTGCTGGGATTGGCGCACAATCGGCGTCTGGTGCACGCGCTGGGCGCTGCGCTGCACGAGGCTCGCTGCGCCCATCATCGCACCGGCAAGCCAGCGCGGCGGTTCCGCGACTTCCCCTACCGCACGCGCAAGTCGTGGAGCCGCAGTCGGCGCGTGGTAGGCAAGGCGGAATATCTGTCGAAGGGGGAGAATCCGCGGTTCGTGGTAACCAATCTTGCGCCGCGCAGGGCCGCTGCCAAGCGGTTGTACGAGAAGCTGTACTGCGCACGCGGTGAGATGGAGAATCGTATCAAAGAGCAGCAACTCGACCTCTTTGCCGACCGCACCAGCGCGCACACGATGCGGGCGAACCAGTTGCGGCTGTACTTCTCCTCGTTCGCTTACGTGTTGATGCACGCGCTTCGACGACTCGGAACCGAGGGCACGCAGTTCGCCCGCGCGCAGTGCTCCACGATTCGGCTGAAGCTGTTGAAAATCGGTGCCCGAATCCAAATCACGGCCCGGCGGGTATGGCTATCGTTCTCACAGGCCTATCCGTATGCCAAGACCTTTGCTCAGGTGCTGGCGAACTTGCAAAGAAAACCTTTGTGGAATCCGTCCGGATAGCCGAGGGTTCGTACCTGCGCAAGAATCGGAGATCGGCGCGGCGCCGAGACCGTCGCACGCATGGGTTGTCCCATCAACGTCCTGTTGCACCTCGAAAGTACGACATATCGCCCTTCACCTCTTCAAAATCCCAACCAATCGCGGCAATCGCTGCCGAGTCCTCCGGTACATCGACGAGATCAGCATCAGTTACAACAAATGCGCCTCGAATCCGGAAATCGGTGACGCATGCGGGCTAGTGACACGGATATTCGTGCGGTAACGGACTGATCTGCCTACAGAAATCAGAATTATGTATCTACGTGGTGTCAAACTTGGGTTGAACCGCCGTGTCGAGCCGCCTGGAACCGCGTCCTCGCCCGCCGGTGCCGGGCCGCTGGCCTGCGCGGAATTTCCCGGCAACCGGAAGTTCAGAGCTAAAATGGATCCAAAAGGTTTAATGCGTCTTCTGTTGCGTCTTCGCATGAGTCGAGTGAGTCGATTGAAGAATCAGGACGCCAGACGCAAGATTCGATGGTGCCAGCACTTAATAAAGAGTAGCAGTCAACAGTCCATTTGGTTTTGGCATTGCCCTTCGGATCAATGGAGATTTTTTGTTCCGGGTGTTTCTCCCACCTGTAGAAAATATTAAACCTTTCGTCGCAGTTGTTTCGGAATACCCATCGACGTTTTTCGCCTGGTATTCGGGGAATCAATGTGCCGCGCCCCGCTGCGCTCGCTCGGGTGCGACAATCATCATCCGTCATCACTTCGAGATCGCTGGTCCTTACACAAGATTGTGCCAGTGGGAGTTGTGGGAGTTGGGGCGTGACCGGTCCGGAAGTCGTCGGGGCCGGTCCGCACTTGCTCTGCTCGCGCTCGTAATGCGCCACACATTCTGTCGACTGCTCACGGAAAATCGGCAGGCACTCGGCGAACTCCCTGTCCTTCGTATTGGACTCGAAGTGCGTGTTGAGACGGCACCCCGCAATATTGTACATGATCGCCTCCAGGCACTGCTCTCGCTGCGCAGGGAGGTCGTTGTAGAACACACCGGGGTGGTCGTCGAACTTGGGCTTGAGCCTGCGTCCGTCGGGCATCTCGCAGCCGAAGACGAAGCCCGTGATGTCGGCCTCCCCAGCCTTCACAGGCGTAGTAGACGGTTGAGGACCGCCAAACGGCACGGGCGCAACCGGTCCGGGAGTCGTCGGGGCCGGTTCGCACTTGCTCTGCTCGCGCTCGTAATGCGCCACACATTCCGTCGACTGCTCACGGAAAATCGGCAGGCACTCGGCGTTATTGGACACGAATAGCGTATTGTCACGGCAATGCGCAATCTTGGACATGACCTCCTCTAGGCACTGCTCTCGCTGCGTAGCGATGTCGGTGTAGAACACACCGTGGACATCGCCGAACTGGGGCTTGAGCCTGCGTCCGTCGGGCATCTCGCAGCCGAAGACGAAGCTCGTGATGTCGGCCTCCCCAGCCTTCACAGGCCTAGTAGAAGGTTGAGGACCGCCAAACGGCACTGGTGCGGGCTCGATTTGCATCTTCGGCTGCTCGGGGTCGGGGTCGGGGTCCGGCTCGACGCCGTTACTCCCTCCGCCGAAGCACGCCGTCAGAGCGGCAAGCACGATGCAGACCACCATGAGCTTCATCCAATCGAAGGGGCGCGTGTTCATCGGGACGTCTCGCTCTATGGCTACCGTTCGGCATCAAGCAGTGTGGAGGACCCGGGCACTCAACGAGCGGGGCGTGTCCAGGTCGGAGTTGTGCAGCAAGCGCACGGTGGCCGTGCCGCGAGCGGCCCCTCGCGGGATCGTCACGGCAATCGGCTCGTCGGTGTAGTCCACGCCGGGCACGGCGGGGTTGTCTCCGCTGCCGGGGAACAGGCGGACGGTGACGGTGGTCTCTTCGGAGACGGGTCCAGTCAAGGTCACTTCAAGCTCGAACTCGCCGCCGCTCGCGGCGCTCTCTTGCAGGAAGCGCACACGCGCGCCTTCCACCGTGCCCGGCTTGTCGGGCGTCTCGCGGTCGATGGTGTGAATCCGCCCCACATGGTCGAGCGGTCGCCAGAGCGCGCCGGCGCCCGGCTCGGCGCCGCCGGCGAGCCGACCCAGCCCGCGCCACCGGGGGCGCTCCTGCTTCGCCCCGCCGCCGAACGGCCGCGCGTAAGTCACCATGAACGCGACGTTGTCGTTGGCGACCGTGGCCCCGCCGCCGAAGGACCCCGCGAAGGTCAGGTACGTATGAGGCCGCCAGTCGAGCCCGATCCGTCCGGTGGTCTCCCATCGGTCGCCCGCGGTATCGTCTTCCCACCGGCCCACCGCAGTGTTCAGCTCGAGCGTGGTGGTGAGCTTCAGATCGACTCCCAGCTCCATGCCTTCGATCGGGCGCTCCTCGAACCCGGCGCGTCCGGGGCGCCAGTCCGTGACCGGGAGGAACCAGGTGAGCGAGCTCGTCCCCCACGCGCCGGCGTAGTCGAGGTTCGCCCCGACACGCTGGTGCCCGCGTTCGACGTTCTGCTGAAACCACGCGGACACGCCGACCACATCGGCGCCGGGCGCTTCGGATACGGCAAACCGATGGACCATCCCGGTCCGCAGATCGTTTCGCCGGAAGTCGTGGCCGTCTTCCCACGTCGTGAGGCCGTGTTGCAGGAACAACGCGCGCCCCGGGGCTGCTGCGCCCGTCGCGGCGGCGCTGGCGAACGCCACGGGGAAGACGACATCGACGTCGCCGGCGATCCCGCCGGCGGTCGAGGAATACGATAGGCGGTTGACGATGCGGAACTGCTCGCCGAAGCGCGCCCGGCCGACCTCATCGGCGAGCTGCGCGGCCGTCCCGAGCAGCTCGGTCAACGCGCGGTCCTTCGCGCAACGCGAAGCACTCGAAGTCCCCTCGCTGAGCGAATGCGCGTCGTCGAGTGTGGTCAGGCATGGGGATAGGTGCGAGATCATCCCGTCGCGGATCGCGTCGGTGTCGGCGAGCGCGGAATGGCTTCCCGCAGTGACAAGTCCAAGGCCGAGGATGGCCCCGAGCCGTATTCCCGTCGCTGTCTTCATGAAGGCAGGCGCCCGGCAGGCACACGCGAGTGTATGGTGCGGAGGTGAGCCCTTTGACACCATCTTCTCCGTCGTTCGGTTCCGCAGGGACCAAAGGGCATTGACGGGACTTTCCCGAGAGCCGATGTGTTTTGAGAGGATCCCATCGTCTTGACTTTGCATCGTTTGTTCGTCCTGTCTTGGGATTTCATGAATTTATCGAGCAAATTGAAAAGGCTTGATTCATAGGGCTGGCGACACCAACCACCGGCCTCGAAGCACAGGCTCACGCCCGTAGTGGGCCACAAGATCCGCGCTTTCAGGGGGAGTTTTGGATGCTCGGAGTGGAGTTCGAGGAATGACACCGAGGCGCAAAACTGTTGTTTCTCACATTCCGTCACGGGGTCCCCACGGGAATGGGTCGGACTATTCCGTAGACGGATTTCCTGGGATGACGAAGGAATCGGGGAACCGGTCGGAGCGGGTGCGGTCCCCTGTTGCAGGGGTCGTTGCGTAACAGGTGCCGAGGATGTCGTCGCCCGCTCTGGCGGATGCGTGCCCATCGTCACCGCTTGGCGCCGGGCGAGCGCCGCCGTAGCCTCGGCGCCCCTTGGGACGAGAGAGGAGTTAGCCCGCGGGGGGGGGGGGGGGGGGGGGGGGGGGGGGGGGGGGGGGGGGTGGTAAGCGCTAACATGTTTCTTTGCGCCATGTTTCGAGGCGATCCGACAGCCGAAACAGGTCGAATGGCGTGCCTGATGATCCCTGCGCGAGAGGTCGTGGTCGTCACGGAGGAATCGGGGTCGATGTTCCGGGCCCATTCGGCGATGTGCTCGCCGATGGCCGGCATTGAGGCCAAGTCCGCCGCATTCGCCCGAAACGACAAGCTCGTTTCCTCCTTGAGGTCGTCGTCCTGCTCGTCCGCCACCTCTCTCGCTCCCGTATGGCGTGTTCAAGGAACGTAGCACGATGTATGTATCCGGACAACACTAGGGCCATCCTATAGTGGCGTAGGTGGCAGGGGCTGGCCGAGCGCGAGTGGATGGGCTTGGCAGGCCGGTGTTTCGAGACGGGCGTCGATGGCCCTGCGCAGCCGCCCCGAGGCGCCGGGGCGGGGGTTGTCGGACCGATTGGACGGCTCGCCCGCGGACGGCAGGCCCCTCGTCGCGCCTTGCGGCGTAGCATGTCCGCGCCTCGTCATGGACATGCACCATAGCCCCTTCGAGCCCGGATGTTCAGCCTCGTTGAATCGCCCAATGGCTCATCGGGGTGCGAACGACATCAAGATGGCCCTGTCCGGACGATGCTCGGGCTGGCGCATTCCGGGGCTGCGGCTTTAGACTGCTGCGCCCG
>OZ244045.1:1737500-4143677 GCA_965215295.1 Gammaproteobacteria bacterium | reverse complement strand
CGCCCGCGGCGCGATCGTCTCCTTCCGGCTCCTCTTCCGGGGCGCCTCCATTCCATGCCCGCACCCTCCCGAAGACGCACGCGCAGGGACCGCCGCGAGCGCCGCGACGCTTCGGCCGCGGTGACACGCCTGCCCTGGCGCACCGTGCGCAACCCGCATCCTCCGACCCGGGTCCTGAGCGAGGATCAGGTCGAGGCGATCCACGAGGCGTCGCTGCGCGTGCTGCGCGACATCGGCATGAAGGTGCTCAGCCCGGAGGCGCGGGCGCTGTACGCGGGCGCCGGCGCGAGCGCCGACGAGGACACCACGATGGTGCGGTTCGACCCCGCGATGGTCGAGGAGCACATGGCGAAGGCGCCACCGTCGTACACCGTGAAGGCGCGCAACCCCGGGAAGTCGCTCGCCTTCGGCGGCAACGTCGTCAATTTCGCGCTGGTCGGCGGGCCGTCCTTCGTCTCCGACCTCGACCGCGGCCGCCGGGCCGGGGACTACGAGGACTTCCGCAACTTCATGAAGCTGTCGTACTCGTTCGACATCATCCACATCGGAGGCGCGGCTCCCCTCGCGCCGCTGGACCTGCCGGCCGCGACCCGCCACCTGGACATGTACTACGCCGCGATCACCCTGCACGACAAGATGTGGGGCGCGTCGCTGCTCGGCGGGTACCGCGCGCACGACGCGGTGGAGATGGCGTGCATCGCGCACGGGGTGACACGCGAGGAGCTTCCGGCGCAGCCGGTCGTGAGCGGCAACATCAATACGAACTCGCCGCGCCAGCTCGACGCGAACATGTCGGACGGCATGATCGAGCTCGCCTCGGTGGGCCAGCCGGTCGTGGTCACCCCCTTCACCCTGCTCGGCGCGATGGCCCCGACCACCATCGCCGGCGCCCTCGTCCTGCAGAACGCCGAGGCGCTGGCGGGGATGGTGCTGTGCCAGATCGTGCGCCCCGGAACGCCGGTCGCCTACGGCGGGTTCACCTCCAACGTGGACATGAAGAGCGGCGCGCCCGCGTTCGGGACCCCCGAGTACGCGAAGGCGACCCAGGCCGGCGCCCAGCTCGCGCGGCGCTACGGCGTGCCCTACCGCGCGAGCAGCACGAACGCATCGAACGCGGTCGACGCCCAAGCCGCCTACGAGAGCGAGATGTCGCTGTGGGCCTCGGTGATGGCGCACACCAACATCGTCAACCACGCGGCGGGATGGCTCGAGGGCGGACTCACCGCCTCCTACGAGAAGCTCGTGATCGACGCCGAGATGTGCCAGCTCATCGCCGAGTACCTGGAGCCGGTGGTGGTCGACGACGACACCCTGGCCATCGACGCCATCGCCGAGGTGCAGCCGGGCGGCCACTTCTTCGGGGCGACACACACGCTGGCGCGTTACGAGGACGTCTTCTACGAGCCGATCGCATCGGACTGGCGCAACTTCGAGACGTGGCGCGACTCCGGCGCACTCTCCGCGGCCGAGCGGGCGAACGCCATCTGGAAGCGGCTCCTCGCGGAATACGAGCCCCCGTCCATCGATCCGGGGGTCGACGAGGCGTTGCGCGAGTACGTCGTGAAACGCAAGCGCGCCATCGAGGCGGGGGAAGTACCACTGGAGCAGTAGAACGCGCCGGGGGGCCATGCGGCTCCGGGAGCCCGCGGGCGCGACGCGGGCGCTGTCCGTGTGCGGCAGGCGGACCTGAGACTTGTCACGGGGAGTACCAAGGCCACACGGGCTGTCCGTGTGCGGCAGGTGGACCCGGAAACCCGGTTGCCCGCTTTCGCGGGCCGAGGCTTCGCGGGGGTCGACGGCCTCGGCGTGGGGGGTGCTGTCGGCCGAACCCGGCGGTCGGCCGGACAGCCGCTCAGCGATCGAAGATCAGGCCGCCTCCGCCGCCCGGCCCGCCGCCGGGTCGGCCCCCGCCCATGTCCGGAGGCATGGCGCCGGGCACCACGATGCGCGACGCCTCTTCCCGGCGCATCTCCTGCGCCCGCTCGCTCAGCCGCTCCACCGCCGCCTTGATCGCCTCGGGGAACTTCGAGAACGCATCCTTCAGCGAATCGGCTTCGATGGGGGACTGGACCGGGATCGGTCCGAGCTGCGAGACGATGGTGGTTTCGGCGATGTAGATGGTGGGCCGGGACGGGTCATGACTGCCGTCGAGCCTGATCGGTTGCAGTCTGCGGATCGTTGCGAGCCGCATGTCGCTGAACACGTCCTCGCGGTGGAGGTTGTCGAGATCGGCACTGATCTCGTCGATGCGCTGGCCAGCCTGCCGATCGCTCACGTCCGGAACCTCCCTGGAACCCCGAAAATCCGGGGCGGGAGTCTAGCACAAGCCCACCCTCCGCCCGACGCGCCGGGTGGGGTGGGCGGCGGGCGGGAAAGCTCGGCCTGCGGGTCGGCCTGCGGGTCGGCTTGGGGACTCGACCCGCATCGTCCGCCCGGTGTACGGGGCGGGGTGGGCGCGGGCAGATACCGCTGGACAGGACATCGGACACGGATGGGGCATGCCCCTGATGCCGCGCTCGGGGGGGGGGGGGGGGGGGGGGGGGGGGGGCAGAATGCCGGTGAGCAGGACGGTTCCATCGGACGCCGCGCGCGTTCCCGCGGCGCCTTGCCCGTCGGCGCGCTGCCCGGGGACCGGGGCCAGTGTCCGGAGCCCGGCCCGATCGATCAGACGCGGCGTGCGCTTTCCGGCGGAGCGTCCGCCCCCGGCATGCACTCGCCGGGGGTCCGGTACTTCACCACCGTGAGCTGGTACCACGCCGTGTAGCCGCCGTAGGCGACCTTCTTGATCTGCTGGCGCGACCGCACTTCCACCGGCTCGTCGATGACGCAGTCGCACCCGTCGCCGCAGCCGTGGTGCGTTCGCTCCACCGCGGCCTTCACCTCGTCCTCGAGGCGCTGCTCCAGATCGGGAGGAGCGTCGGAACGCGGCCGCGGCTCGATATGGATGAATCGCGACGAGGTGACCTTGAACTCCACCAGCTCGCACTTGCCTTCGCAGCTCATCGGGACGGCTCCTTCATGGCGCTCTCCGAGGCCGGTCCGTGCCGCACGGCGCCGGGTTCCGGCATCGGGACCGTCGAGTGGCTAATGGGTCGCGTGCAGCCGCTCTTCCTTCGCCGGGACCACGATGACCGGCTCGACCTGCTGCAGCTCTTCGAGCGGGATGTGGCAGGCGATGGCGTGGGTCTCCGACGCCATCCGGACGGGAGGCCGCTCGTCGTCGCAGATCTTCCCGACCTTGCGAGGACAACGGGTGCTGAACGGGCATCCCTTGGGCGGCTCGAGGACGCTCGGCAGGTTGCCTTCGAGCACGATCTCGCGCTTGGTGACCTCCGGGTCGGCGATCGGCACCGCCGAGAGCAACGCTTCGGTGTACGGGTGGTACGGCGGCGCGAAGATGGCATCGGTCGATCCGCGCTCCATGATCTGGCCGAGGTACATCACGACGATGCGGTCGGAGAGGTAGCGCACCACGCTGAGATCGTGGCTGATGAAGAGCAGCGTCGTCTTGTGCTCGCGCTGGATCTCCATCAGCAGCTCCGTCACCGCCGCCGCCACCGACACGTCGAGGGCCGAGACCGGCTCGTCGGCGATGACCATCGAGGGGTTGCCGGCGAACGCGCGCGCGATGCCGATGCGCTGCTTCTGTCCGCCGGAGAGCTGGCGCGGGCGCCGGATGTAGAAGTCGCGCGGCAGCTTGACGATGTCGAGGAGCTCCATGACGCGCTCCCGGATCTTCGCCTTGTCCGTCTCGACTCCGAACTTCTTGATGACCCGTCCGATCTGGGTCCCGATGGTGTGGCTCGGGTTCAGCGTGTCGAACGGATTCTGGAACACCATCTGGAGCGAGCCGATCTGGTGCGGCGAACGCTGGCGCACCGGAATCTTGCAAATGTCGTTGCCGTCGTGGCGAATGCTGCCGTCGGTCGCGGTCTCGAGCCCCATGAGCACCTTCGCGAAGGTCGACTTCCCGCATCCGGACTCGCCGACGATGGCCACGGTCTCACCGCGCCTGGCGTCGAAGTTGAGCTGCTCGTTCGCCTTGACGTACATCACGCTCTTGCCCGCGAGGAGCGCCTTGATCGAGCGGTCGTGGACCTCGTAGTACTTCTGCATGTCCTCGACCGCGAGCACGTTGTCGCCGATCTCCATCGGATCCTTCGCGTCGCCGTGCGCGACGTCCATGCCGTAGTCGATCTCCCTCCACCGCACGCAGCGCACCCGGTGGTCGCCCATCGTCGCGCCCGACACCGACTCCATCGCGACATCCTTCGCGTCGCAGCGTCCGTCCTGGAAGTAGTCGCAGCGGGGGCCGAAGTTGCATCCGCGCGGCCGTTCGTGGGGAAGCGGAAGCTGGCCGGCGATGGGCTTGAGCGGGGACGCGTTCTTGTCCGCGGTGGGCAGCGGGATGCACCCGAACAGCCCGTGGGTGTAGGGATGCTTCGGCCACGTGAACAGGGAGTTGATGGTGCCTTCCTCGACCACCTCGCCCGAGTACATGACGAAGACCCGGTCGCAGACCTCCAGGATGAGGCCGAGGTTGTGCGAGATGTAGATCTGCGACGTGCCGTACTTGCGGCTGATGTCGGTGATGAGCTTCGTGATGCCGGCTTCGACGGTCACGTCGAGGGCCGTGGTCGGCTCGTCGAGGAGGAGCAGCGAGGGGTTCGAGAGCAACGCCATCGCGATGACCACGCGCTGCTGCTGCCCGCCGGAGATCTGGTGAGGGTACGCCGCCATGACCCGGTCCGGGTCCGGGAGCCGCACGTCGGCGAGCACCTGCACCGCGCGGTCGTGGGCTTCGGAGTCCGAGACGGCCTCGTGGGTCATCGGGACTTCCTTGAGCTGGGTCCCGAGGGTCAGGCTCGGGTTGAGCGCGGCGAAGGGCTCCTGGTAGATCATCGAGATCTGGGAGCCTCGCAGGGCGCGCAGCTCGTCGGGCGAGAGCTCGGTGAGATCCACTCCCTTGAACCTGATGCTGCCGCTCTTGATGGTGCCGTTGTGGCCCATGTACTGCATGATGGCCATCGCCACCGTGGACTTGCCGCAGCCGGACTCGCCGACCAGCCCGATGCTCTCGCCCTTCTGGACGGTGAGCGAGAAATCGATGACGGCCGGGATCTCGCCCGCCCGGGTCCAGTAGGAAAGGTTGAGATCCGTGATTTCGAGGACCGGTGCGTTCTCGTCGAAGTTCAGCGCCATGGGTCCTTCCTCCTGATACCGCTCACCGATGCCGGGAACGGTCGTTGTCCGGGGCGGGTGGCCCGGCGCCCGGAGACGCCGGTCCGGCCGCCGTCAGTCGCGCAGCGAGATCTCCCGCAGTCCGTCGGCCATCAGGTTGAAGCCGAGGATCAGCGAGGAGATCGCGATGCACGGGAATACCGTCATGTGCGGGAAGGCGAGGGCCATCTGCCGCGTCTCGTTGATCATCCCGCCCCAGTCCGGGTCCGGAGGCGGAAGCCCGAGACCGAGGAAGCCGAGCACGCCGATGGTGATGATGACGTAGCCGAGCCGCAGGCATCCGTCGACGATGAGGGGGCCGCGGGCGTTCGGCAGGATCTCGACCAGCATGATGCGCCAGGTCGTCTCGCCGCGGGTCTCGGCCGCCGAGACGTATTCGCGGTTGCGCAGATCGAGCACCAGGCCGCGCACGATGCGCATCACCAGCGGCCCCGTCGCGAAGGTCACCGCGAACACGATGTTTAGCGGCGAGGCGCCGAAGGTGGCGATGATGAGGATGTAGAGCACCAGCACCGGGAACGCGAGGATGATGTTCGCGACCCCGGAGAGCACGTCGTCGATCCAGCCGCGGTAGTAGCCGGCCGCGAGACCCAGCACGATTCCCACCACATAGGCGCAGATCGCCGCGATCGGCGCCCACGTGAGCACCGTGCGCGCCCCCCACACGATGCGCGAGAGGACATCGCGCCCGATGTTGTCCGCGCCCAGAATGAACGTATCGGACCAGCAGGCGCCGGCGATCGGGATGGGCGCGCCCGGCTTCGCGAACGCCTGCAGCGTCGCATTCGGGTCGCAGGGCGCGAAGATCGGTGCGCCGATGGCCAGGATCAACCAGAAGAGCACCAGGGCGGTGCCGGCCATGCCGACCATGCTCTCGCGCAGCAGAGCGAACGACCTGATGGCGTTCATCAACGCGGCGCCATAGCCCGGAGCGGGTACTGTCGCAGTCGTTGCCATGTTTCGCTCCTCAAGTGAAGCGAATCCGCGGATTCAGGTAGGTGTAGCCGATGTCGGAGAGCGTCTGGGTCGCGACCACGACGAAGACCGCCACCATCGACGCCGCCTCGATGAGCAGGATGTCCTGATTGAGCGACGCTTCCAGCAGGAGCGCTCCGAACCCCTTGTAGGCGAAGAAGAACTCCACCACGATGACCCCGGAGAGGAGCCACGGGATCTGGAGCATGATGACCGTGAACGGCGCGATCAGGGCGTTGCGCAGCGCGTGCTTCAGGATCACCGATCGGTACGGAAGCCCCTTGAGCACCGCGGTGCGGACATAGTGCGTGGTCATGACCTCGGCCATCGAGGCCCGTGTCATCCTCGCCACGTAGCCGAAGTCGTAGATGACGAGCACCGCCACCGGGAGCACGAGCTGCTTCCAGTCGAAGCCGCCGATCATGCTGCTCGTGCCGGGCAGCCAGCCGAGTCCGAAGACGAAGATGGCCGCAAGCAACGGCGCGCTCGCGAACTCCGGAATCGATGTCGTGATGATGCTGGTGACGGAGATGCCGCGGTCGAGGTAGGACCCTTCCCTCATGCCCGACAGGATGCCGAGCACCAGCGCCATGGGGATGATGAACACCATGGCCCAGAATCCGAGGACCGCGGTGTTCCACAGCCGGTCCCACATGAAGTCGTTGATCGGCTTCTTGAATCGCACCGACTCGCCGAGGTCGCCGGTCACGAAGCCCCAGAGCCATCGGCCGTAGCGCTCGTGGATCGGGTCGTAGTACCCGTTCTCCTGCAGCCAGATCTCGCGCTGCTCCTGGGTCGAGTACTGGCCGAGGACCTTGACGGCCACGCTCTCGACGTTGATCTCCAGCAGCAGGAACAGGAGAGCGGAGACGATCAGCATGATGAGGAGCATCTGGCCGATGCGCTTGAGGATGAAGATGAGCATGGGACCACTCCTTCCGGTGGACCGGGCGCCGGCGGTTGCCTGTCGTGCGCCCGGTGCGGACCGAGGTCGTCTTGTCGCTCTTCAGCGCCGGAAACCGCATCGCGGGTGCGATGCCGGATCGTCGAAAGGCATTGTGGACACTCTCACCGGCCGCGTCCACCTCGGGCGGGAAAGGGCGGGCGGGGAGCGAGCCGCCCGATCCGGAAGAAACCGCCGCCCGGGCGGGCGGCGGTGGTCGGGTCCGGACCCGAGCCGGATCGGCTCAGCCCTGCAGGGCGAGCTCCTCGGGGAAGATGTATCCCGTCGGGTGGACGTTGAAGCCCAGCACGCGCTTGTCGAACGCGGCGAACTGGCCGCGCCACAGCGGCTGGGTGATCGGTCCGCGCTCCTGCATGATCGTCTCGAGCTGGCCGATGATCTCGGTGCGCTCGGCGAGGTCGAGGGTGCCTTCGGCCTTGGTCAGCAGCGTGTCGAACTCGGCGTCGCTGAAGCGCGACTCGTTCCACGGCACGCCGGAACGGTAGGCCAGCGCCAGCACCATGAAGCCGAGCGGGCGGTGCGCCCATGAGGTGAACCCGAAGGGCACCTTGTCCCACACGTCCCAGAACTGGGCCGACGGCATCAGGTTGATGTTCACGCGGATGCCGGCCTCCTTCCACTGCTCCACCATGGCCTGGACCGCCTGCAGCTCCCACGCCGGCTCCTTCTTCGACGCGATCTCGACATCGATGCCGTCCGGATGGCCGGCCTCGGCCAGCAGCTTCTTCGCGGCCTCGACGTCGCGGCTCATGAAGGGCAGCTTCTTGTAGTCGGGATGCACCGGGCACACGTGGTGATGCTCGCCCGGCGAGCCGATGTTGCGGTAGGCCAGCTCCAGGCAGCGGGGGGTGTCGACCGCGAGGCGCATGGCCCGCGCGATGCGGGGGTCCTTGAACTCGGCGCGATCCATCTGCAACCGTGCGACCCCGGTTCCGGCCGTGATCACCTCCTGGAGGTTGACGTGCGGCAGGCCCTTGAGGATGTCGAGGGTATTGATGTCCGCATCGCCGCTGTACTGCCCGTGCACCTGCTGCGAGGCGATCGCGCCGACGGTCGCGGACGGATCGTCGCCGAGGTCGACGTAGATCACCTCGTCGAGGAAGGTCTCGCCGCCCCACCAGCCGTCGCGCTTCCTGAGCACCGCCGTCTCGCCGACGCTCTGCTCGACCAGCGGATAGGGACCGGTGCCGTTGGAGCCGGGGCCGAACTTGCCGCCCTCTTCCGGGTCGAGGATGGCGAAGGGATAGTGGAACAGGTGCTCCGGCACCGCGACCTGCGCCTCCTTGAGGTTGAGGCGCACGGTGTGGTCGTCGACCTTCTCGATCGCGTTCGCGTCCCAGAGCCGGGTGCTCTTCTTCGCATTGCCGTCGTCGTCCTTCTCGCCGGTCTCGTACTCCTCGAGCATGTAGCCCTTCATCAGGCCGAGCACGGAGGAGCCGGTGCCCGGGTCCAGGCAGTGCTCGATGTTCCAGATGACGTCATCGGCGGTGAAGTCCCGTCCGTTGTGCCACTTGACCTTCTCGAGGTGGAGGTCCCATGTCTTGAGGTCGTCGCTGGCTTCCCACTTCCTGCACAGGTAGGGCCGGGTGACGTTGTCGTGGCCGGTCTTGGTGAGGTACTCGTGGGTGCCGCGTCCCTGGTTGGAGTCGTGCAGCCAGGAATAGGTGTGCGGGTCGTCGACCTTGTACACGCGCATCGAGATGCGCACCGAGCCGCCCTTGGGCATGTCCGCCGCGCGGGCGGGCTTCGGGGCGATCATGCCCATCATGCCGTAGGCGGCGGTCGCCGAGACGCCGAGCAGGGTCGCGTAACGGATGAACTCGCGACGACCCAGCTTGCCCTCGTCGAACTGCGTCTTGAGCTGTACGAGCCCGGGATGTTCTCGTTTTTTCGTCATCGGGGAACCTCCTTGGAGATGTGTGTCTTCGGCCATCGGGCCGTCGACGGGAGCGATGTCCATGGCAGTCCGGACGCCGCGTTCGGGACAGGGTAATCGAGTTTGATTTTGATGAGAAGAATTGCTATCCGGTGTCAGCAATTCTCATTTTGCTCGTCGGGTCCCGCGGCAGGACCGGCACGACCGTCGATCCGCCCCCGATCTGCCCCCGATCGAGTCGCAAGGAGAAGACGGCTTGCGGCTCAGGGTGAAGTCAGGCGCCAAAATGAGAACTGCTGATCCGGTGTCGAGCATGAAGCCTCACGGTTCCGGTCCCGGACGCTGTGGCGGCCTCCGGCCCACGCATCGCCGTGTCCGGGTTGCTCCGGCCACGCCGGCCGGTGGAACGGCCGGCTCCCTTGCGGCCCGCGTCCTTCGGACACCCGTCCGGAACCGTCGCGTGAAATGACGCCGGCGGAACATGGCGCGTGGCGTTGCGCCGCCGCGCCACGGAATCCGGGAGGGACTACTGCCCTGCGCGCGAGCCTGCCGATGTACGACCTGCCCGAGGTCGGCGAATGGACCGACGGCCTCTGGACCGCCATCGCCGGCGAGCTGCGCGAGGGTGGCGTGCGCGACGTGCCGGATGCGCTCGAGCGTCCGGGCGACCACCATGACGCCTGGCGGCCGGACCGCCTGCTTCTTTCGCAGTCGTGCGGGTATCCCGTGGCGACGGCGTACCGCGGGACTCTCCGGGTCGTCGCGACTCCGCACTACGCGGCTCCCGGCTGCGAAAGCCACCGGTACTCCAGTGTCGTGGTGGTGCGCGCATCGAGCCGCGCCGCGGACCTCGGCGCGTTGCGTGGCGCCGTGTGCGCATTCAACGCGCGGGACTCCCAGTCCGGGTACAACGCGCTCAGGGCCATGGTCGCGCCGATTGCGGGAGGCGGGCGGTTCTTCGCGCGGACGATCGAGACGGGCGCCCACCCCGCGAGCATCGAGGCGGTCCGCGAAGGCCGCGCCGACATCTGCTCGGTCGATTGCGTGACGTGGGCGTTGCTCGCCCGCTATCGCCCCTCGGCGCTGGACGGGCTCGTGGTGCTCGCCTTTACGCAGCGCATGCCGGGACTGCCGTTCGTCACCGCCGCCGATCGCTCCGGCGCGTCCCTCGATTCCATTCGGCATGCGCTCGGGCGCGCGTTCTCCCGCCCGGACCTCGCCGAGACCCGCGAGGCGTTGCTCATCCGCGGACTCTCGATACTGTCGGTCGATGCCTACGAGCCGCTGCTCGCACTGGAGCGTGCGGCGATCGCGGCGGGGTACCCCGACCTGGAGTAGGTCGGCAAGGCGCGGATTCTCCGACCACCTGCGCGAATGTCCGGGCGCACAGCGAGACGCCCGACCTGGAGTAGAGCGGCGAGGCGCGGATTCTCCTCCGATCGCCCGCATGGGGAACGGTGGCTCCGGGACCCGCCGCGGACGGGACGTCCGCGCTGACGCCGGGGCGTTCGGGGCGGAGTGGGGCCGGGCCGGGCGTCTGGAGCGTCCGGGCCGCGCCGGCCCCGCGAAGCGTCCGTGGAGCGGCTACACCTCCAGCACGATCTTCCCGACGTGCTCGCTGCTCTCCATCAGCCGGTGGGCGCCGGCCGCGTCGGCGAGCGGGAATCGCGCGTGCACGATCGGTCCGACCGTGCCCGCCGCGAGCAACGGCCACACCTTCGCATGGAGCGCGCGCGCAATGGGCGCCTTCTGTTCGACGGAGCGGGGGCGGAGCGTGGACCCGGTCACCGTCAGGCGCCGAAGCATGATGGGCAGCACGTTGAGCTGCTCGACCTTCGGACCGTGCTGCACCGCGATGATCACGAGCCGGCCCTCGGTAGCGAGGCACTTCAGGTTCCGGGCGAGGTAGTCGCCCGCGATCATGTCGAGCACCACGTCGACCCCGCGCCCGCCGGTGAGGGCGCCGATCCGCTCGACGAAGTCGTCTTCGCGGTAGCTGATGGCGGCGTCCGCCCCGAGCGCCAGGCAGGCGTCGCACTTCGCCTTCGAGCCCGCGGTGACGTAGACGGTCGCGCCGAACGCCCGGGCGAGCTGGATCGCGGTGGTGCCGATGCCGCTCGATCCGCCGTGTACGAGGAGCGACTCCCCCTCGGAAAGGCGGGCGCGATCGAAGACGTTGGTCCATACCGTGAAGAACGTCTCCGGGAGCGCGGCGGCCGCGACCGCGTCCAGTCCGGAGGGCATCGGCAGGCAGAGCGGCGCCGCCGCGGCGCAGTACTCGGCGTATCCGCCTCCGGTGACGAGCGCGCACACCCGGGACCCGAGCGCCGGGGTGTCGACCCCGTCGCCGAGCCCCACCACGGTGCCCGCGATTTCCAGCCCGGGAATGTCCGACGCGCCGGGCGGCGGCGGGTAGAGCCCTTGGCGCTGCATCACGTCCGGGCGGTTCACCCCTGCCGCTTCGACCGCGACCAGCACCTCGCCGGGAGCGGGTTCGGGGACCTCGCGCTCGACGGGCGCGAGCACCTCTGGTCCGCCGGGTTCGGAAACCTCGATCGCGGTCATGCGGGCAGGAATCGCTGGTGCGGTCATGGTGCTCCTTCCTTCAGCCGGGCCCCCGCGCGAGACCGCGGACCACGAAGTGGGGGTTCTCGAAGCCCGGCTTGCCGTACACGAGCCGGCCGCCGTCGAGGGTTTCGACGCTGCCTCCGGCCGCCGCGACGATCGCATGGCCCGCCGCGATGTCCCATTCCATCGTGCGGCCGAGCCGCGGGTACAGGTCCGCCGCTCCCTCGGCGATCCGGCAGAACTTCAGCGACGAGCCGGCGCTCACGATCCGGGCGATCTCGAACCGTTCGAGGTAGGTGTCGGTTTCGGCGCTGCGGTGCGAACGGCTGGCGATCACCGTCAGGCCTTCGCCGCCGGGCTGGCGGCACCTGATCCGCTCCGCGGTCCCGCCGCCGCGAGCGCGCCACGCCTTCCCGTCGCCGTCGGTCCAGAACGTCTCGTCGAGGGCCGGGAGATGGACCACGGCGGCGGTCGGCGCGCCGTCTTCGACGAGCGCGACGTTCACCGTGAACTCGCCGTTGCGGCCGATGAACTCCCGGGTGCCGTCGAGCGGATCGACGAGGAAGAACGGCCGGCCGTCGAGTTCGGGGACGTCGCCGTCCGCGACGGACTCTTCCGCCACCACCGCGAGGTCCGGCGCGCATGCCGCCAGCCCGTCCAGGATGACCCGTTCGGCGCGCCTGTCGGCCTCGGTGACCGGGGAGGCGTCCGCCTTGTCGAACACCGTGAAGTCGCTCGCGTAGACCGCGAGGATCTCCCGGCCGGCCCGGTGTGCGATCTCGCACAGGGCGGGGGCGAGGGCGGCGGTGTCCGGTCCCATTTCAACGCCCTCCCGACACGTCCACGAGCGAGCCGGTGCAGTACGACGACTCGTCCGACGCGAGCCACAGGATGGCATGGGCGATCTCCGCCGCCTCTCCGCCCCGCTTCATGGGGACGGAGGCCTTGACCCGGTCGACCCGGCCCGGCTCGCCGCCGAGCGCGTGGAGATCGGTGTAGACGATCCCCGGCCGGACCGCATTGACACGGACGCCCTCCTCCGCCACTTCGTTCGCGAGACCCACCGTCATCGTATCCACCGCGCCCTTCGACGCCGCGTAGTCGACGTATTCGCGCGCGCCGCCCATCCGGGCCGCCACCGACGAGACGTTCACGATGCGCCCGCCGGCGCCGCCGTGGCGCGTGGACATGCGCCGCACCGCGGCGCGGCAGCACAGGAACACGCCGAGGACGTTGACCCGCAGCGTGCGCTCGACCCGCTCGACCGGCATCTCGTCGAGCCGCATCTGGAGGTCGAGCGTGCCCGCGTTGTTGACCAGCACCGCGAGGGTTCCGAGCTCGGCGTCCACGGTGGCGAACATGCGTTCCACGTCGTCTTCGCGCGCAACGTCGGCCTGGATCGCCACCGCCCGGGCGCCGCGGGACCGCGCCTGCTCCGCGACCGACCCGGCCGCCTCGGAGTCCCGCCGGTAGCCGATCGCCACGTCGTACCCGCGCTCGGCCGCCAGTACCGCGCCGGCCGCACCGATGCCCCGGCTCGCGCCGGTGATGAGCATCACTTCCCGCACGTTCGGCTCCATCTCCTTCGGGCTTGGCCGCGTCGCCGCGGGCGCCGGCGACTATCCGTGCTCCCCCGGGCGGTGTCCAGTCCCTCGCGTCGAACAGCGCCGCGACATGGTCCCGCCCGAGCGGGCGGAGGACGCTGTGCGGGAACCCGCCGGCCATCCCGTCCACAAGCCGGTACACTCGACGGTCCTTCCGCTGCCTCGTGGAGTCCCGCCATGCTTCGCTGCCTCGTCCTGTTTCTCTCCCTCGCGCTGCCGATCTCGGGCGTGGCCCGGAGCGCCGATATCCGGGGCCCGGTCTCGCGGGTCACCCTCGTCGAGCTGTTCACCTCCGAGGGATGCAGTAGCTGCCCGCCGGCCGAGAAGTGGCTCAACGCCACCGAGGCGCGTGCCGATCTCTGGAGCCGGGTCGTCCCCGTCGCCTTCCACGTCGATTACTGGGACTACATCGGGTGGCCGGATCGATTCGCCGCCCGCGAACATTCCGACCGGCAGCGGACGTACCGGGAGGTCGGACGCACCCGCGGCATCTATACCCCCGGCTTCGTGGTCGGAGGCCGCGAGTGGCGCGGCTGGTTCCGGAATCCGACCCTGGAGCTGCACGAGGACGTCGATGTCGGATCGATCTCGGTGGACGTGCGCGACGGCCGTTTCGAAGCGCGTTTCGAGCCGGCGATCGAAGTTCCGGAGTCCCTCGAGCTGCACGTGGCGCGGCTCGGGTCCGGTTTCGTCACCGAGGTGGGCGCCGGCGAGAATCGCGGCCGGACTCTCGAGCACAAGTTCGTGGTGCTCGGATGGAGCCGGCACCGGTTGAACGGCGCCGGTGGTGGGTACGAGGCATCGGGGGAGCTCCCGCCGGCATCGAACCCGGCGCCGCGCGAGGCCCTCGCCGTTTGGGTGAGCGTTCCGGGCGATCCGTTTCCCATCCAGGCCGCCGGCGGCTGGCTCGTGAAATCAGGGAGCTGACATGCAAACCGGGGGAAGACGCTCTGTCGGGGCCACAGAAGATCCGTTTCGGCGTATGCTGCGCACTTCCTGTTCCTGCAGGAGACTTGTCACTCACGGGACCAGCAACCGGAGGAGCCGATGATGATCGACCCGAAGCAGGAGGAACCCGTCGGCAAGCGACCGGTCGAGATAGATGAAGACTGGTTCATCCGCATCCAACGTGCGAAAACCGCCCGGGAGCAAGGACAAAAGGCACGGGAAGGCAGGCCCCCGGTCAATCCTCTCTCGAGGGTGCCCCTGTCGCTGAACCATGACTGAGCCGGGACCGGGGCGAAGCCCGCTGTACGAGGCGCATCACGCGCCTCGATACGAACGTCAAACGCTGATTCGTCACTATCAGGCAACCTACGCATGTCGGCTCGTTGTCATGGTGGACTACTTGTTCCCGCACAGTGTCACGCTGTTCGAGGAGACGCTCTACGATGCAAGCCCTGACGAGAACCTTCATGTCATGCTGTGCACGCTCGGTGGCGACGGAGAAACAGCGCTCCGACTCGTTCGCCAAGCACAGTCGCGATGCGACAAGCTCACCGTCATCGTGCCGGACCAGGCAAAGAGCGCCGGAACCTTGTTCGTGCTCGGAGCCGATCGGATTCTCATGGGTCCGACGAGCGATCTCGGCCCAATCGATCCCCAGTTTCGACTGCAAAGCGGAACGTTCGCATCTGGAAAGGCGATCATCGCAGCGGTCGAAGACGCCGAGCGACGGATTCAGGCCAACCCGGAAACGTATCCACTGCACGCGTCGTTGCTCAACGACATTACAGCCCTTCTCGTGCAGCAAGCGAAAGACGCGATCATACGCACCGATGATCAGATGAATGAGGCAATCGCCTGCGTGGAAGGACGCGACGAGAGCCAGATCGCCGCACTCGCATCGAAGCTGCGAGTGCCGTTGATCGAGAACCCCCAGAGCCACGGGACGGCGATATCGGCCCGCCATGCAAAGGAGCTCGGGTTGCCGGTCGAGGAGATATCGGGTTCCGATGCCCGATGGCAAAGCATCTGGCGAATGTGGGCGAAATACGCCGCACTTGATGCCGCAGCAATCTATGAAGGACAAACCGCGTCCCAGATCTTCTCCCGACCACCTCCGGCGTCCGCGTAGGCGCATGACATGAATTGAGGTTCTGGTGCGACGCACGGTCAGGAGGAAGTGACCTGCGGTCTTTCCACGTGGGCTTGGTGCTTGGGGTCACGTCGAACGAGCGATGGCCTTGGCGCACCAGATTACGGACGTGTTCGGGACAACCACGAAGACGCTCGACACGGCAGCGGAACGGAACGCGCAGGTGCTGCCTGCGTTCACGGAGGTCCAGGGCGAGCACGATGTCGAACTCGCCGAGGCGCCCCGCCATCTCGGCGCGCGATGCCCGACGCACGGGCATTCCCCGCGTCAGTCCCGCTCGGGCGGTTGGAGCGTGTCGCGTACGAAGGTGTAGATGCGCGTGATGTCCGCGTTCGGCTCGTGCGCTTCGAGGCGTCGCCAGACGTCGGATACCGCGGGGCTGACGGGGCGCGCCGCGCCGATGGCATCGGCGGCGTCGCGATACAGCCCGAGGTCCTTGTTGAACTGGGTACTGGAGAAGCCCGCGTCGTAGGTGCCGGACAGGATCCGGTCGGGGAACTTGTCGGCGGTCGCGGTATTGCGTCCGCTCGATGCGTTCACCACATCGAGGATCATCTTCATGTCCAGGCCCTGCCCGACCCCGAAGGCGACGGCCTCGGCGGTGGCGGCCATGGCGGTGCCGGAGAGGAAATTGTTGAGCACCTTCATCGCCTGTCCCTGGCCGGGGCCGGTTCCGACCCGGAACACGTTGCCGGCCATGGATTCGAACACCGGCCGCAGCCTCTCGAGCGTCGCCTCCGGTCCCGAGTACATGATCGACAGGGCCGCGTTGACGGCGCCGCGCACGCCGCCCGAGACGGGCGCATCCACGTACTCGATGCCATGGCCGGCGAGCAACTCGTGCACGCGGACCGCCGCCGCGGTCCCAATGGTCGAATGGTCCACCACGAGACGCGCCCTTTGATCGGGTGCGCCGGCGATCTCGCGCGCGATCGACTCCGACGCCCGGCCGTCCGGCACGCACAGGTGAACCGCCTCGACCCGGGCCGCGACCGCAGCGTTCGATGCGGCGGGCACCGCACCCCGCGGCGCCCGCGCCCGGGTGCCCGCCGCGTCGTGCACGACCACTTCCCGCCCCGACTTCACGAGGTTGGCCGCCATCGGCCGGCCCATGTTGCCGAGGCCGACGAATCCGATCGCGCTCGATGCCATGCTGTCCCTCCGTCCTCCGTCGCCACCCCGTGCGATCCGGTGGAGGACCGTCCGGGCTCCCGCGACGCTATCCCGTTCCGCCACCTTGCGCACCTCGGCGAGCCGGAACCGGCCGGGATCCGGCTGTGCTATCGATTCCGGGCGCCGTCGTCCACCTCGTCGAGCACGCGCCGGGCGATCCGGAAGCTCTCGACCCCGGCCGGGACCCCGCAGTAGATCGTGATCTGGTGCAACACGTCCTTCAGCTCGTCGCGGGTGACGCCGTTGCGGATGGCGCCACGGAAGTGCAGCTCGAATTCGTGGCTGCGGCCGAGCGCCGCGAGCATGCCCAGGTTCAGGATGCTGCGCTGCTTGCGGTCGAGGTGGGGGCTGCCCCAGATCTCTCCCCAGCAATACTCGGTGACGAGGTTCTGGAAGTCGCGGTTGAAGTCGGTCGCGCCCTGTATCGCCTTGTTGACGTACTCGTCTCCGAGCACCTCCGAACGTACCTTCAATCCGGTTTCGTAGCGTTCTCGATCCATGGACTCGGGTCTCCTCTATGGTGTGAATCGGGGCGATGCCGGCCGGAGCGGCCGCAGCGGGTGCGGGTCCCTGGCCGGCCGTCGCCGGACGGAATTGCGGGCGGCAGGATTCCGGCCGCGCGGTGACGAGTCAAGACCCGCGATACGTAATGTGCGATGCAGCGGATACGCAATGTCCGCAAGCCGCGGGAAAGCAGCCAGGAGACCCGCCCCCACGATGCGCGGATGCGCACTCGGCGAGCATGTACGGGGCCTCGCGGCGTCGCCCGCCCCGCGATGCAAGGATGCGCACTCGGCGAGCGTGTACGGGGCCTCGCGGCGTCACCCGCCCCCGCGATGTGCGGATGCGCACTCGGCGAGCGTGTACGGATCCTCGCGGCGTCACCCGCGCCCGCGATGTGCGGGTGCGCATCGATGCTCAGGTGCGGGGGCGGAGGTTGGCGGGGTCGTACCGGGCCTCGGCGAGTACGCGCGCAGGGCGAGGCTCGCCCAGCACCACCACCTCCAGCCCGATGCCGGGCGCCGCGTGCCCGGGCCGGACGTAGCCGAACGCGAGCGATGCGCCCACGCTCGGCCCCCAGGCGCCCGAGGACACCGCGCCGGTGTGCTCGCCGCCGGAGAGGATCGCCTCGCCCCCGAAGCAGTCGGCGTCGCCGGCGTCGATCTCCAGGTAGACGCACTGCCAGGGACGGTCGCGGCGTTCGGCGCTGCGCCGGGTCGCCTCCCCGCCGACGAACCCGCCCGGCTTGTCGAGCCGCACGAAGCGCATCACGTCGGCTTCCGGCAGGGTCACCTCGTTGGTGAGCTCGGACGCTCCCTTGAACATCTTCTCCATGCGCATCGCGTTCATTGCGAACGAGCCGTAGTGCGCGATGCCGTGGTCCTCGCCGGCGGACCACAGGGCATCGAAGACCTCGGGGAGATCCGCCACGGGCACATGCAGCTCCCAGCCGAGCTCCCCCGCATAGGAGAGCCGCAACGCCCGCACTCCGGACCCGGCGATGGCGATGCGCCGGGCGGTGAGCCAAGGGAACGAGGCGTTGTCGAGCGGCGCCCGCGTCACCCGGGCGAGCACCTCGCGCGAGCGCGGCCCCTGAAGCGCGATCGCGCCGAGCCCGGCGGAGACGTTCTCGATGCGCACGTCTTCATCGGGTCGGCGATGACGGGACAGCCAGTCGACGATCCGGATCTCGAAGAAGGCGGCGAGGACGAAGTAGAAGCGGTCCTCCTCGACCCGGACCACCGTGGCCTCGGCCTCGATGGTGCCCTTCTCGTTCAGCAGGTGGCCGAGCACGATGCCGCCGGGCCGGCGCGGGACGCGGTTCGCGATCATCCGGCTCGTGAAGGATTCGGCGTCCGGCCCCGACACCTCGATCTTGGCGAAGGCGGAAATATCCATGATTCCGACGCGCTCGCGCACCGCCTCCACCTCGTGCGCCACCATGTCGTACCACACGGCCCGGCGGAACGAGTAGACATCGCGGGCGGCAAGACCGTCGCGGGCGAACCAGCGCGGGCGTTCCCAGCCGAACACCTCCTCGTGCACCGCTCCGGCCGCCTCCAGGCGCCGGTGGAGCGGGCCCGGCTTCACCGGGCGGCCCGCGAGCCGGTTGAAGTGCGGCCAGGGGATCTCGTGGCGCAGCAGGTAGTCCTCGCATGCCTTGGTCACCGCGTAGTCCCGGCCGGCGAAGTCGCCGTAGCGGCGCGGGTCGAACTCGCGCATCGAGATCTCCGCCGCTCCGTGCACCATCCACTGCGCGAGGTACCGGCCCGCTCCCGGCCCCCACGCGATGCCGACCTGGGCCCCGCAGCAGCACCAGTAGTTGACGAGCCCGGGGGCGGGGCCGAGCAGCATGTTGCCGTCGGGCGGGTGGGTGATGGCGCCGTGGACGGCGCGCTTGATCCCGAGCTCGGCCAGAACCGGCATCCGTTCCATGGCGTTCTCGAGCCACGGCATGATGCGGTCGTAGTCGGGGGCGAACAGCTCGCTCTCCGCCTCCCACGGCGTCCCGTCCAGCCAGATGGGGTTGGGGTTCGCCTTCTCGTAGATGCCGACGAGTCCCGATTTCTGCTCCATGCGGACGTAGCCGGAGACTTGGGCGTCGTCGCGCACCACCGGGAGCTCGCGGGCGAGGTCGACGAACTCCGGCACCGTCTCGGTGACGAGGTAGTGGTGGGTCATGCAGGTGATGGGCAGGTCCAGTCCCGTCCATTGCCCGATCTGGCGTGCGTACGTGCCTCCGGCGTTCACGACGTGCTCGCAAACGTAGTCGCCATGCTCGGTGACCACCCGCCACTCGCCGTTCGGCTCCGCCCGGATGCCGGTGACGCGGTTGTGGCGCACGATCGTCGCGCCTTGCTGCCGGGCGCCCGCGGCCAGCGCGAAGGCCGCACCGGCCGGGTCGACGTGACCGTCCTCCGGCGTCCACAGCGCCGCCTTGACGCCGTCGAGGTTGTAGAAGGGATGGAGGTCGCGGATGGCGTCCGGGCCCACGATCTCCATCGGATGCCCGAGCGCGGCGCCGATGCTGGTGATATGGCGCAGCCAGTCGAGCTCGTCGTCGGAATAGGCGATGCGCAGAGAGCCGCAGTCGTGGAAGGTGACCGACTGGCCGGTCTCCGCCTCGATGCGCTTGTAGAGATCGAGTGCGTAGCCCGCCATGCGGCCGAGCCCGTAGCTGGACGTGGAGTACGTGACCTGTCCGGCCGCGTGCCAGGTCGAGCCGGAGGTGAGCTCTCCCTTTTCGATGAGCACACAGTCCGACCATCCTTCGCGGGCGAGGTGACAGGCGAGCGAGCAGCCCAGGATGCCTCCGCCGACGATCACGACGCGCGCGTGGGTGGTCAACGTTCGATACCCGCCGGTGGAACCCGAAGTGCGGAACGATACACCGACCGCGAATGCGGCGCGATCACGCGGCCCATGCGCCGCCCCTCTCAGCGGGTACTTGGCAAGGAAAATATGCCGCGATCTCGGGGTGCCGGGCCCGGAGGGGGGACAAGTCGATATCAGAAGGGTACCGCGACTTCCTCGTAGCTCTCTCCGGCGCAGGCGAACGCATCGCGCCGGTTCATTTCAAGCGCTTCTCGGAGTACCTCCGCCAGCGCTTCGAGCAACTCGTCCCGGGTACGCTCTTGAGCGTTCACCCCCCGAACCTCGGCGACCCACCCGATCCACCAGCCCTCATCCCGGGAGACGATCGCGGTCCAGGAAGGAGTGTCCATCATTGTCCGTCTTCCGCTTCGACGTCACCCTCCTAGCGTAACTCATCACCGGCCGGTCCACTGCCTGCTCCGTGCCGCGGCCAGGCTCGCTTCTGGCGGGATTGACACCATCCGTTCAGACTCGTGCCTCATGGCACAGGACTCCTCGATTCAGGCTCATTTCTCATTGGACAAGGCTTGAGGTTGAGCCGGGGTTCGTCGCGGACTACGCTTCGCGCGGGCGCGGGTCGGGCGCCGGATGCCGGGAGGTGCGAAGCGATGACCACGGAGCCGGTACACGCGCTGGAGGCCGTCCACTACACCGACCCGGCGCGCTTCGAGCGCGAGCAGGAGCGCATCTTCCGCCGCACCTGGCAGTACGCCGGGCACGTCTCGCAACTGGAGCGGCACGGCGACTACTTCGCGCTGGACCTGCATGGACGAAGCCTGTTCTGCGTGAAGGATCGCGAGGGTATCGTCCGCGCCTTCTACAACGCCTGCCGCCACCGCGCCCACCAGCTCGTCGAAGGGAGCGGCCACAAGCGAGTCCTGGTGTGTCCCTACCACGCCTGGACCTACGAGCTCGACGGCCGGCTCCGCGCCGCGCCCGCGGCCGGCAGGACGCCGGGATTCGACCCGTCCGGGATCCGCCTCACCGAGGTACGCAGCGAGGTCGTCGGCGGGTTCGTGTTCGTCAACCTGGACCCGGACGCCGCGCCGATGGAGCGCTGGTATCCGGGCCTCTCGGACGCCCTCGCCGAGTACCTGCCGGACCCGGAACGCCTGCGGCAGGTGTGCGCGCACGAGGTGGTGGAGCGCTGCAACTGGAAGGTGTCGGTCGAGAACTACAGCGAGTGCTACCACTGCCGGCTGAATCATCCGACCTTCTCGAACGGCGTGGTCGAGGCCGACAGCTACGACATCATCGCGCACGGCCACGTGCTGCGCCACGTCACGCGCTCGGTGCCGGTCGAGTCGCTGACCTACCCGGTGGACCCGGATTCGCACGCGCGCGCGCTCGACTATACCTCCTGGTTCCTGTGGCCGACCTTCTCGTTCCAGATCTACCCCGGAAACGTGCTGAACACCTACATCTGGCGCGCGGCCGACCATCGGACCACCCGGGTGATCCGGCAGTGGTTCGCGGCCGACGGGGTGGCGCCGGGCCTCATCGAGTCGCTTGCGGAGCAGGACCTCCGCACCACGGTGGCCGAGGATGTGCGGCTGGTGGAATCGGTGCAGCGTGGCCTGGAGAGCGGGGGCTACCGCCCCGCTCCCCTGATCATCGACCCGGCCGGGGGAGTCAACAGCGAGCACTCGATCCGCGCGCTGTACGAGTGGCTCGGCGAGGCGATGGCATAGGGATTCGTCAAGCAGCAGCTTCTATGGTCGTGCCGGTATGGTCGTGCAGGAGCCGAAAACGAACGTGCGCCCGCCACCGCTGCACAGGAGCATCGCCAATGAATCGCCTCTCCGCCGTCAGGCCCGCGGAATCGACCGCCGAACAGAAAGAGGTCTTCGAAGCAGTCACCGGAGGGGACCGAGCGCGCGACCGCCTGCTCGAAAGCCTGCTCGACGAGCGCGGCGGGCTGGCCGGACCGTTCAACGCCTGGATGCACCGGCCGGACCTGGGCATCGTCGCCCAGCGCCTCGGTGAGCGGCTGCGCTTTCACGGGACGTTGCCCGGCACGGCGCGGGAGATCGCGATCCTGACCGTCGGCGCGAAATGGAAGGCGGAGTACGAGTGGTGGGCGCACTGCAAGGCCGCGCGCCGGGAGGGCGTGTCCGACGAGACGATCGACGCGATACGCCGAGGCGAGCGCCCGCGGCTGTCCGATCCGGTGGAGCAGGCGGCCTGCGACTTCACCGCCGCGCTGGTCGAGACCGGCAGGGTGGACTCGGCGCTGTACGAGTCCACCCGGACGCATCTCGGCGACGGCGGGCTCGTGGAGCTCGTCACCCTCGCCGGGTACTACACCCTCGTGTCGTTCACCCTCAACGCGTTCGAGGTGCCGCTGCCCGGCGGGGAGTCGCATGCCTTCGAGAGCGGCCGATGAACCGGCCCCCGGCCCCGGGCAGGACGAGTCCCGGCAAGCACAAGGCCGTAGCGTGAAGCGACCCTGCGACGACGTTGCGAACGCACGCAAGGAGATGAGCATGGGACGGACGAAGGGAACGACGCGCGGATCGATCGCCCCGCTTCTCGCCGTGATTCTGGGTCTGGCGGCCGGTTCGGCCGCAGCTCTCGAACCGGTGTTCTCGACCACTTTCGGAGGAGCGATCCGAGGATACGACCCGGTCGCCTATTTCACGGAGGGGCGGCCGGTCGAGGGAAAGCGTGCCCATCGCATCGAGTGGATGGACGCCACTTGGTCGTTCGCGAGCGCCGAGAACCGGGCCGCCTTCGAGGCGAACCCGGCGAAATACGCCCCCCGCTACGGGGGCTACTGCGCCTGGGCGGTGAGCCAAGGGTATACCGCGTCCATCGACCCTGATGCGTGGCGGATCGTGGATGGGGCGCTCTACCTCAACTACAGCCTCGCAGTACGGAGGCAATGGGCGAGGGACATCCCCGGCAACATCGCGAAGGCGGACGTCAACTGGCCGCGCCTCCTCGGCCGATAAGGCGGCCCGGAGGCGTGGCCTGGACACCCTCGCCGGTCTGGCTCCGTCCCTCCACCACCGGGTGTCCCGCTCATGCGTGGGCTCGAGTTCGGAACCCGGAGTATTCCCGACTTCTCGAAGCCCGGAATCCTTTGCTGCGGCACCACCCGACACTCGGTGACCAGGAAGCGGTCGCCGCGAGCGCGCGGGCGCTGAAGAAGTAGGGGGTCTCGTAGACGGTGCGGAAGATCTCGCGCTCGTCTCCGGCCACCACCGGCGGGAGCTGATAGAGGTCGCCGACGAAGACCATCTGCACCCCTCCGAACGGTGTGCCCGGGTTCGGTCCGTGCCGGCGGAGGAACAGATCGACGCAGTCGAGGAGGTCCGCGCGGAGCATCGACACTTCGTCGATGACGATGGTTTCGAGCTTCCGGAGCAGTTTCGGGTCGCGCGGCTTGCGGCGGCTCGTGCGTACCTTCTCCGGAGCCGCGTCGACCCCGAATCCGAAGAACCGGTGGATGGTCTGACCCCGCACGTTCAGGACGGCGACCCCGGTGGGAGCGAGGACCACCGGGTCCCTCCGGGTGGTCGTGCGGAAATGCTCGAGCAGGGTCGATTTCCCCGTACCTGCCTTGCCGGTGACGAAGAGGTTCCGTTCACCTGCCTCGATCAGATCGAGCGCGCGGGCGTACTCCGGGTTGATCTCGATCACCGTCGTGGTTCCGCCGTCACGCTCCACCACTTCCGCCGCCCTCCGTGCCCATCTCGGACTTCCGGGTTGGATTTTGACGTAAGCCATTGTAACCGCTTACGAAAGCGGATTTGTCCGGATTGCGTACCGGGTACGGCCAGAGGCGCAGTCCGAGCAGGTCGAGGGCTTGACCGATGCGGTCCTCGACCGCCTCCTGCACCGCGCCTACCAACTCGGCCTGAAAGGAGAATCGATGCGAAAACGACACCGAGCGTTGACCCGAACCAGCCATCACCGCTCATAATCCCGCTCCCGCGTCGCTTCGCTCCGACTGGTGTCCGGTTTGCCCCGGAATCAGTGTCCAGCTCCGCCAGAATACCCAACGTGTTGATCCAAGTTGCATTATTCCTCAGAGCGAGGCCCCCGTTCCCACGCCTCGGTGAGCGATGCGGGCTAGGGCACTTGGCATGTGTCGATGGTGCATGCCCTGCTGCAACGCGCGTCGACTGAAGGTGGCAAGGGTCGGCTCGGCCAGCGGCCACACGACCAAATGAGACCCGATCTGGCTCAAATGCGCACAAATATCATTCAAAAGGACTTGATGTTGGAATTTCTCGACCATATGATTGTCCCTGATGACAACCGCCCGTCATGACGGAACTGGATGCCGCGACAAGACGAAACTTGGCTCGACTGGCCAGCAGCCGTCACACCCGCACATCGGCGTTCAGTTCTGCCCGTCCGACGGATTGGCGCCCAACACAGGTTCGCAACCCCAATGGGCTACTCGATGACTACTTCACGGACTCCACAGCTTGGGAACTCATCGCATCCGCGCTCGCGGTGTTGCGTCGCACGTAGTTTCGTAAGGGATTTGTCGGTTTATTTCTGATCGGCCGAGGGCTGATTTCTCACATTGCCCCCCCATCGTCGGAGAGCGGTGCCAGTGCGGGCCGAGCGCCTGCGTTCACCGGGACCGCGGCGGTCGCGACGATCACGGTGCTCGTGGTGACGGTGAGTTCACCAGCGCGCCCGTGTTCGTTGAACGGGCGCGCTGGTGGGTGCGAGGGGTGGTCGAAGGCGAAGGGGAGGTCGTTGAGGAGTTCGCACAGAGGAGCGGCGGCTGGGTCGCTGATGTGGTGGTGCCCGACGAGTCAAGACCGGTTCACAGCCGCAACTCCGCGACAGCGTGCTCGAGGTGCACGGCGGTGACGGTGCGCTCGCCTTTTGCAGCGGCGGCGGTGAGGGCGTAGTGGGCGATGCGATTGATGAGCCGGGGCAATCCGCGAGCGCTCTGTGCCAGCGCCTCGACGGCGGGGGGGTCGAACAGGGGGAGTTCGCAGCCGGCCAGACGCAGGCGGTGGGCGAGGTAGGCGTGGAGTTCCTCGCGGTCGATGCCGGCGAGGTGGTGGCGTACGACGAGGCGTTGGGAGAGCGATTCGTGCACGGCCATGGCGAGGCGGCGGCGCAGCTCGGTGAGTCCGACGAGTAGCAGGCACAGGCGGTTGTCGCTGTCCATGGCGAAGTTGGTCAACAAGCGAAGGTCTTCGAGGACGTCGTTGCGCAGGTGCTGGGCTTCGTCGATGACGAGCACGGGGAGCTGCTTGGCCTCGCACACCAATCGGGTGATTTCGGTGCGGATGGCGCGGTAGGCGGTGGCGCGCGAGCGCTCGGTGGGCAGTCCCAGTTCCCAGGCGATGGATTTGTACATGTCGAGGACGTTTCCGGTGGTCAGGCAGACGTAGCCCACCCGGTACAGGCCCGGATGCAGGGCGGCGGTGACGTGGCGGCATACGGTGGTTTTGCCCGAGCCGACCTCTCCGGTCATGAGGCCGATGCCCTTGAGCTCGATGAGGTGATGGAGCCGGGCCTGGGCCTCGCGCCGGGAGTTCGACTCGAACAGCTCGTCGGTGTGGGCCGGGGTCTCGAAGGGGAGCCGGGTGAGGGCGAAGTGTCGCAGGTACATTACGGGCTCTCCTTGAGGGTGCGCATCGTCAGAGGCGAGGCAGGCGGTTCGGATGCGGGGGTGTCGCACTGAAGCTGCCAGGAGGGTCGGTGGCGCTTGACGGCGGTGTTGGCGTAGGCGTCGAGGCGGGTGGCGGTGCCTGCGGGCTTGCCGTCGTGGACGACCTCGATGGGGCGCGCAGGCGGTGCGTCGGGGTCGTAGCGCAAGGTGACGGATTGGCCGACGAGCACGGCGTCGACCTCGTAGAGTCGTCCGTGGAGGCTGACGGTGCGGTCTTTCATGACGCGGCGTTTGGCCTCGAACAGGAAGAGGTCGTCGAGGTCGAGGCGGGGGCCGGGGAAGCGCACGTTGTGCCCGGCGAGTGCCCACTGGTCGAGGGGGGTGCGCCCGTCGAGACCGCGATGGGGCGAGTGGTGGTACTCGCCCTCGACCCAGGCCCACAGGGTGCGGTTCAACGTCTCCAGGCTCTCGGTGGCCTCGGCGGTGAGGTGGGCGAGCCAGGCGGCGCGCAGGGTACGGAAGAAGCGCTCGATTTTTCCCTTTCCGGCGGGCTGATAGGGCCGGGCGTGGATGAGCGCGATGCCGAGCTTGGCGCACACCAGTGCGAGCTGCTGGGAGCGGAAGCTCGCCCCGTTGTCGACGTAGAGTCTTGCGGGGAGGCCGCGCCGCGCGATGGCCTGCTTGAGCACGGGCAGGAAGGCGGTGGTGTTGTCCGCGCAGGCGAAGGCGGCGAAGGGGATGACGCGGGTGGCGTCGTCGATGAACGCGATGAGGAAGGCCTTTCGGCGCCGGCGCCCGTCGCGCACCTTCGGTCCGTGCATCACGTCGCTCATCCACAGCTCGCCGGCGTCGCGGAAGGCGAAGCGTCGCCGGTCGGTGGCGACGGGGTCGCCGGGGCGTTTGTCGAGCAGTCCTTCGCGCGAGAGCAGCCGGTGCACGGTCGAGGGGGCGAGGGGGTGGTCGACGCCGCGTTCGCGGGCATCGCGGATGAGGGCGTTGACCGAGAGCGCGGGCTGCTCGGTCTTGAGCGTAACGAGCCACTCGGCGACCTCTGGGGGCAGGCGCCGGGGCTGGCCGCGGTCGGCGCGGGTCTTGGGGTACAGCGCCTCGAACCCGCCGTTGCGATACAGGCTGAGCCAGTCGCGCATCGTCTCGACGGCGACGCGGGTACGGCGGGTGCCGGGGATGGTGTAGGTGCGTTGGGCCTTCTCGTGCAGGGCGCGGCGGATGTCGCGGCTGCCCGGCGGCAGTGGGAGCACATCGGCGATGAGGCCGTAGCGGAACAGCGCCACGGCGTTGCGCAGCGTCTCGTTGGGGTCGTTCATCGGTGCAGTCCTCGTCGGCGGGGCGCATCGGCCCGGGAGAGGAGACGCTACGCAGGCGACGGCGGCGGGTCAGGCCCCATCTTGTGTTGGCGTGCGCGAAGGCGATTCGTCGTGCTGAGGCGGTGGGGGTGGAACCCCAAGGGGGCGGGCAGCATGGGGAGCTGCGCGTCGGTGAGGGTACGCAACGCCCGCAACGCGGTGTCGGTCTCGAGCCGCGTGCGCACCGCGCCCACCTCGGCGATGCACCGGGCGAGGGACTCGGGCAGCAGCCCGATGACGATACTCAGAACGTGATGGACAAGACGGACCCGGCGCTCGACCCAGCGCATCGCACCCGCAAGCTCGACCGCGTCGCGGCGCAGCCCATTGGCCGCGGCGGCCAGGCTCGGGGCCTGCTCGGCGTACGCCACCACCGCCTCGACGGTGTCGAGCTCACCGGGCAGCCGTGCGGCCAGACAGTCCGGCAGCCGGCTGAAGGTGGTGTGGCTCTCAGGGCAGTACCAGCGAGCGATCCGCGTCCCGCGCGGGCTCTTGCGCGCGTAGGTGCCGTGGCGTGCCAGTGAGCATCCCCCGTGGGGGTGATTCGGACATCGCTCGAGGGTTGCAGCGCGCCACGCCTGGGCCTTAACGTATTGCTCGCCGGTAAGCCCCGTCTCATACCGAAGCTGCACCGGCCGTGGCCCGGCGGGGTTCGTCCCCCCGCGCGGGCCAACTCCTCTGTTGTCCCAAGGGATGGCGAGACTACGGCGGCGCTGGCCCGGCGCCAAGCGGTGACGATGGGCACGCATCCGCCCGATCGGGCGACGACCTCCTCGGCACCTGCTACGCAACGATCCTTGCGACCGGGGACCGCACCCGCTCCGACCGGTTCCCGGATTGCTTCGTCATCCCAGGAAATCCGTCTACGGAATAGTCCGACCCATTCCCGTGGGGGTCCCACGACGGAATGTGAGAAACAACAGCGGATGACCACCCGGTCGAGATCCTGAAGCTCCGGAAGCCACCAGGGGCTCGGGGGTACGTGATGCTTATCGACATTGAGCCTGGTCAGCCGCAGCTCTACGTCAAGCTCGAGCTAGGGTCCGGGAAGGTTCTCGGACGCAGCTTTCACTACTCCGAACCACTAGTGTCCCAACAATTATTCGAATAAAATCAACTGGTTAGAGTTTTCGAGATTCGATAAATTGTAGTCGGTGTCAGAAAACAGCCTGAAAATAGACGTTTTCTCGAATAGCGTCAGGCTCAAAACCTGCAAAATTGTGTAGAGGTCAGCCGTGATGCCCAGCCGCTTCCTGAGCACCGCCACCAGCACATACACTGTCACCGCAATCCATATCTGAGTCTTGACCGCGTTCTCCGTCGTGCCGAAGAACGACTTGATGCGCAGGTGTTGCTTGACCCACTTGAAGAAGAGCTCCACTTGCCATCGGTAACGATAGAGCTGTGCAACGGTGGACGCCGAGACGGCAAAGTGATTGGTCAGAAAGTTGAACGTCTTTTCCGTTCCCTCATCATAGTACTTGACTCGACGCATCGGCTGCGGATAGTGCTTTCTGCCCTTCGCGCCAGTCAACACCACCGTCTGGTCGCAACGCACCCCGGTCGTCTTGTCGATTGAATGGGAATACCGGCGCTGGTAGCGAGTGTTGGACTTTGCGCGGATAATGAAGAATGCCCCGATGGTGTGCAGGAGAAACAAACGCTCGAAGTCCACGTACCCGCGGTCCATGATGTAGAACGCGCCGGGCTCGGGCACCAGGATGTCGAGGACGTTCACATCGTGCATCTTCCCGTCAGAGACGTGAATGAACGCCGGAATGTTGCCCCGCAGGTCCAGTAGCGTGTGCAGCTTGACGGCCGACTTGGTGGAGCGAAACAACGCCCACGGAAAGACCGACAGGCACAGGTCGATGGTCGATGCATCCAGGGCGTAGACGGTGTGGTCGAGCTCCAGCCCCAAGTCCTCGTCGGCATACAGCGGGCGGGCGATGCGAATCATGGCCTGCGCGAGCTCCGCGTAGATGCGCCAGTCCCGGCGTTGATTGGCGTTGGCCAAGGTGTTGCGCGACATCCCGCCACGAATGCCCATGTGATAGAGCTTGTCCTCGTGTGCTCGCAGACATGCTTCGATATCGCGCAGGCTCTCGCGGAAGGTGAGCTGCGCAAATGCCATGCAGAGAAACTGGTCAAGGCAGGTGAAGGATTGGAGATGACGATTGCCTTGGTAGCGTTGAACGCATCTGCGAAATGTCTTCATCGGCAGATGGTCCATCACCTGAGAAAATACCAGTCGGCCCGAGTACATGACCATCTCCTCTGACAGTGGAGGTGCAATGGTCGCAGAGGTCTGGTGCTGCTCAAGTCGATGCCCTGTGGAAAATCTATATTTAATCAATCAAATCAATGTTTTACAGAACTATCCTATAGCTTTGTTGGGACAGCAGTGACTCCGAACGGAAAGATTGAAGGAGGCTGGAGATGCACCCAAAACACTCGGGGGCTCAGCGGCAGGAGGTCGCGGCGGACGTGTCCTGCCCGTTGTGCGGCACGGGCGAAGTCACGACGTCGTGGAAACCGCACGTGTTCGACTATGGATCCGGGGAATCCGTGGCGGAGCTCTCGGTGAACGTCCCCGTGCGTAACTGCGCTTCCTGCGAGCTCGAGTTCCTTGATGAACCCGCCGAACGGCTCAAGCATGAAGTGGTCTGCGGGCATCTTGGCGTCCTGACTCCCGCGGAGATCCGGCGGATCAGAGAGAGCCATGGAATGTCGCGGGCACGCTTTGCCCAAGTGACAGGACTCGGCGAGGCGTCGCTGAACCGGTGGGAGAACGGACTCAACATCCAGACTCACGCGAACGATCGGTATCTTCGTCTCTTGAAGCATCCCGGCATCATGCGGCAGCTCCAGGCGCCGACAGAGCCGCAAGCCCTCCCGCGTTCTGCCGTCGTCATGGTCGAGGAACGATTTCGCGCCTTGCAGGTGAACAGCGCTGTGCTGAAGGAGCAGGAGAGTTTCCGGTTGCGCATCGCTGCCTGAAACGATGTACGTCACAACCTTCTATTCGTTCAAGGGCGGCGTTGGTCGCACGATGGCGCTCGTGAACGCCGCCGTCACGCTCGCCCTGCGGGGTCGGCGGGTGCTTGTTGTCGACTTCGATGTCGAGGCACCGGGACTCGACACCTTCGATGTGCTCCAGACGCGCGAAGAGGTTCCTGGTGTGATCGACTTCGTTACCCGCTACTTGGACTCGGGACAACAGGCTCCGGATGCCGCCGACTACATCGGCGAGTGCCCCGACATTGGGGAGGAGGGGGGTCGGCTTTGGATCATGCCGTCGGGCAGGAGCGACTCCTACGCAGCCAATTTCAATCAGGTCAACTGGGCTGAGCTCTATGACAGGCGAGATGGCTATCTGCTGTTCGAAGATCTGAAAGAGCAATGGAACCAGGTCCTGCGACCTGACTATGTGCTAATCGACTCTCGCACCGGACACACGGATACATGCGGGATCTGCACCCGACAGCTACCTGATTCCGTCGTTGTGTTCTTCTTCCCGAACGAACAGAACCTCCGGGGTTTGAGCAAGGTGGTCGGTGACATTCGCTCCGAGGCCGACGGACCTCGCAACAAGACCATAGCGCTTCACTTCGTGATGTCCAATGTGCCGGATCTGGATGACGAATACCAAATCCTCGAGGGAAAGATCGATGCGTTTCAGCGCCAGCTCGGCTTCCGGCGGGAGCCGATGGTCGTCCACCGGTACGACAGTCTCTCCCTATTGAACCAAGTGGTCTTTGCAAAGGACCGACCGAGAAGTCGTCTTGCGAAGCAATACGGAGAGATCGTTCGGGAGATTTCCTCGCGCAACTGGCGGGATCGGGATGGAGCCCTCGAGTACATCCGGCGAGCGGGCCGGTGGTGGCGGCGAACCGGGGACGATCCCGCCACTGCAAGAGAAGGCATGCTCAAGGAAATCGAGAAGGCGCATGCCGAGGACGGAGAAATCCTGTTTCTCTTGGCCGAGCTCGGAGAAGACGACCGTCAGCCTGAATCCGTGGCATTGCTGGTCCAACAGGCAATCGACGCCGGATACGACCGACCGGAGGCCTATCTCAAGCGTGCTCGGATTCGGGCGGACAATGACGACATCCCGGGCGCGACCGAGGATGCGCGGCGGGTTCTGGAGTCCAGGCAGGTCGCTCCTCCTATGGTACGCGAAGCGCTTGGGCGGCTGGTGCGCACGCAACCGTCCACTGTGAATGAACTTGCCGAATCAACCGCCGTCAGGTCGTTGGAAGTCGATGACCAATTCTGGCTTGCACATTCGTTCAATCGTACGAAGGAGCACCTGCAGCTCGCGGTTTCCTTGTGGGAACGGCTTCTTGCCGTACCCGATTTCCCCGAAGAACGGATTGCTATCGCGCAACATTTTCTCGGAATATCATATATGGGGTTGGGAAGATGCTCTGCTGCGGCAGGGATGTTTCGCAAAGAAGAACAAAGACTCTCGGATCTCACCATTGTCGATGCATTCAACTATGCAATGGCTCTCTGGGGCATGACACAAACGGTTGAGACGGAGGCGTTTCAGCGCGTCGTTGATCTCGATCGGTCAGATATCCAGGGGGACGAGACCACAAACTATCTCCAGTGCATGGCGGTGGCCTGCTGGGCTACGGGGGAAAACGCCGCAGCCCTTGACTATGTGGCTCGGGCGCAAGAAACCTTGAGTGCCCTCCACGGACGAACCGAGTTCAGTTGCTGGCGCTACCTCCAAGTGGGTGCACCAGAATTTGAAGCAGACCTCGACGACATCCGTGCTCTCATCGAGGATGGCAGCTCATCGCTTCCTCGCTTCATGGCTCCCACGGATACCGAGTCAAGTCAATCCCCACAAGAAGTTCAGCCACCGTGACCAAGTTTCGAAAATGACGAAGAAGATCACGGGTAACCAGCTTGGAGATCTCCGCATGATCTTTTCTGGAATAGAGGCGTAACTTGCTGAATATGACCGTTGGTTTGTATTGTCGACACTTCCGCGCCCTGTCGGGAGGGGATGCGACCAGCGAACGGGACGCTCTTGCCCGCGGCTGGTTTTGATTCCGCCCAACGGCACGCATGGCTGGTCGGCCGGAGCGTTTGGAGATGCGTCCGGGCGAGCACGACGTGTTCGTTGACGATTGACCGGCGCGCCGGCGTTCAGAACTGGCGAACGAAGCGTACGTCGCCTCGTGTGCGCTCGTAGTCATGGAGCTGTGCGGTGCTCGTACGGGCCTCGCGGGTCACCACCAGTTGCGGGCTGAACCCGAAGAGGGTGAAGTCGCGCCTGTACACCGACAGACTCAAGGTCCGCGTGCGGTCGCGGCGCGCGGCGCCGTCACGTGTGAACGGGTGCCAGCTCCCCCGGTACCGGCTCCAGCGGAACCCGCCGCTTCCGCCCACGTTGAATCCGCCCGGCAACGCCACGGAAAGGTCCACCCGCACCCGGCGGCTGTCGTTTCGGTACCTCTCCAGCACGGGCCGCTCCTTCCCGTAGCCCACTGTCGCACTCGCCTGCATGGTCGAGCCGATGATCCATGTCCCCTTCGCCGACATGCCGATCACGGGACCGTCCTGCCGATCGTCGCGGCGGTCGTTGCGCCGGTGCCAGGAAGCCTCCGCGCTGGCGGTGAGCCGCGGGGCGAGGCGTCGCCGAGCCTCGATTCGGACCCCGGTGTGGTTTCGAACCACCTCGCCGGCCAGCGAGCGCCAGCGGCCGTTCGCGAGGACGCTGAGGTCCGTGCGCCCGTCGAGCAGCCACCGTGGCCCCGCATGCACCGACAGGATCGTTTCGTCGAATCCGCTGCCCGCGTACTCTCTCCGCGCGAGGTCCGCCCCCGTGCGCATTCGCCACTTCTCGCCGAGAGGTTGCTGGTACTCGCCCCCGGCCCACAGGGAGACGCCGACGCCCGAGGTCGTCAGCTCGTCGGGGGCGTTGCGGCGAAACGGCAGGTCGAAGATGTAGACGATCTCCTCGTCCGAGGCGGCTCCGATGTTGGTGTCCGAGGCCACCGATGCGCCGAGGTACGCCGACCAGCGCCGCCGCTTCCGGATCTGCGCGAGAAACCCTCGAACGTTGGAAGCCACCGGGTCCGGCAGCGTTCCTCCGAGCACGTGCTCGAAGTGGCGCCGCGCCAGATCGTCTTCGCCCTGGAGGAAGAACGCTCGCGCCAGCTCCAAGCGCGCCCGGACCAGATCGGGCCGGTCGACGAGGATCGACCGAAACGCCGCGACCGCCTCATCGAGCAGCGCTTCGCGCTCGTCCTCCGTTGCGTCCGGTCCGCGCGCCGCCTCGATCGATGCGAGCCCGATGAGGAACAGCACCTTCGGATGCCTGCGGTCCCGCTCGGCGAGCGGCCGCAGGAGCTCCAGGGCGTCGACGAATCGTTCCTTCCTCAGGAGCGCCTCCGCCTCGGCCAGAGCCGAGGCGGCCGACGCGCCGCTCGCTCCCGCGTGCCCGACTGGCGCCAGGAGCAGGAGCCCGATCACGCCGATCAGCCTCCGCCTGTAGCGGGCGAGCCCCCTCGACATTTCGCGAGTATACGTCGCGGGGCTCACGAGCCCGCCCGTCGGCGCCCCGTGCGGGGCCCCGGGCCCGTCTTCCGCGTTCTCTACGGTTGGGCGAGCGCTTCGGTCAGGCCGATGAACACGCCGATGAAGCTGATCTCCGATCCGCCCTCGGTCGTGAAACTTCCTCCGTGCGTTCCGGCGACGAGACGGGGGTCCCCGTTGCCGTCGGCGATGGTCGAAAACTTCCCGCCCCATGCGCCTTCGGACGACGTGACGTGCCCATCCGGATGCGTCACGCTCACCGTCTGCCCCGAGAAGCTTCCGTCGCTGTCGATCGGGATGGCGCCGAGTTCGGCGCGGAAGTCTGCGGTCCCGGACGAACGTACTTCGTCTCCAGAGGGGGTCACCACATACTCACTGAAGTCTTCGCCGCCGATGCCGATGTGCCCCCCGATGGTTCCCGCGCCGAAGTCGGCGACGAGTGTGAGGTCGCCGTCGTAGGTGCCGACCACTTGGCTCCCTTGGGGTACGTCCGCGTCCGTCCCGTACTCTCCTGCGTAGAGCCCACTTGCTGCTCCGGAATAGGTTGCGGTACCGGCAGGCGGCAGGTCCGGGATGCCGTCGAGCTCTGCTCCGTCCACGAAGGCCCCGACTTCCACACCGCGGATGCTTCCGTCTTCGATGTCGCCTTCGAGGTGGACCCAGATCCCGACTGCTCCCCATTCGCCATATCCCGGCTCCCACTCGGCACCGATGAACGCCGCCGTCGCCGCGTCGTCCGTGATGTCGATCATTCCCACCTCGGCGCCATGCTCGAGCACCGTCTCCGACCGGGGCAGCGACTCGAATTCATACGCGTGGTCGTCGCTATTCACGTTGAACGAGCTTCCGTCGTCTCGCGTGACCCTCAGGGCGATGGCTCCATCGTTCAATGTCACCTGTGCATGTGCGGCATCGGTCGACACTCCGGACACGTCGACGCTCCCCGCCTGCGTCAACGCAGTGGCGGCTCGTTGCACAGCCTCGCCCGTTGCTCCTGGCTCCGCCTCGTAAACGTCAGTAAAACTCGCGAACTCCGGGCTCGTGGGCTCGGGGCTCGTGGGCTCGGGGCTCGCGGGCTCGGGGCTCCCCGGCGGCGGGTCGGGCAGTATGCCGCCCCCGCCTCCGCCGCAGGCGGTCATGGCGAGGGTCATGGCGAGGGCCATCGCGAGCACGATGGCGGAGTGGGACTTTCGAGTTCTCGAGTGCATTGCAGGACGGCTCCCGGTTGGTGTGTTCGCGGGAAACGACTATACGGGGGGGGGGGGGGGGGGGGGGGGCAAGTCAAACCGGTGTTCGCGCCGTTCCTGCCTGACGTCGGCCGCGCCATCGACGGAGGGTGCGCCGGGAAGGAAACCCGGAGTGCGGGGTCGTTGCAGTCCTCCTGTTTGCGATACGTGGACCCGCCGGTTTGCGACATGTGGACCTGCCGGGGCCTGCCCGGGCGGACTCGTGCTCGATGCGATCGCCGGGAGTCCGTCACGGAAACCCGTGAGGCTCCCCGGGACGGACGTTCCGCCGGGGCCTGCCCGGGTGGACTCGTGTCCGATGCGATCGCCGGGAGTCCGTCACGGAAACCCGTGAAGCTCCCCGAGCCGGACGTTCCGCCGGGGCCTGTCCGGGCGGACTCGTGCTCGATGCGATCGCCGGGGATCCGTCACGGAAACCCGTGAGGCTCCCCGGGACGGACGTTCAGCGCCCGGTGTCCGACGCCGGCATCAGGTGGATGCCGTGCGCAAGCAGCGACACGGACACCTCGGCCCCGGCCGCGACCCGGTTCCTCGAGGCCACGTGGGCGGATATCTCGAACGTGAGCGGTCCGGCCACGCCGGCCACGTCGAGGGTCACGCGGGCATCGCCGCCGAGGACGACGACATCGCGGGCGATGCCGCCGACCGGGTTCTCGCGCTCGCCTCGCGACGGGCGGTCGCGGCGATGCATCACGACGTGCGACTCCGGCACCACCCAGTCGACCCTGTCGCCCGGCGCGAAGCGGGTCGCCAGCGCGCACTCGACCTCGGCGCCCGCCCAGTCGAGCCACGTCCTGCCCCTGCCCTCGTCATGACGGGAGACGACACCGGTGAAGACGTTCCGATGGTCGAGGAGGCGGGCCACGAGGGCGCTGGCGGGACGTTGCAGGATCTCCCGCACTTCTCCCGTCTGCAACGTCCGTCCATGGTGCAGCACGCTCAGCCGATCGCCGAGGAGCTGGGCCTCTTCGAGGTCGTGGGTGACCAGCACCATCGGAATGCGGATCTCGCGCCGAAGCTGTGCGAGCTCCAGCCGGAGCCGCCTCCTGGTGAGCTGGTCGACGGCGGAGAACGGCTCGTCGAGCAGTAGCGCCCGGGGGTCGCGCGCAAGGGCTCGGGCGAGCGCGACCCGCTGGCGCTGGCCGCCGGAGAGCTCGGACGGTCGGCGCGCCTCGAGCCCCTCCATGTTGACTCGGGCCAGCAACGCCCGCGCCTGCGCGGTGCGCTCCCGGCCCGGCCGACGGGACATCGCGCTGGCGACGTTCGCGAGCGCATCGAGGTGCGGAAACAGCGCGTAGTGCTGAAATACCAACCCGACCCGGCGCTGCTGCGGCGAGGCGACGGCGCCGCGGCCCGTGTCGAGCCAGGTCTCCCCGTTGCAGGTGACCTCGCCGTCGCGTGGAACCGCGAGCCCCGCGATGCATCGAAGCACCGTGGTCTTGCCGCTGCCGGACGGACCGACGAGGGCCAGCAGCTCGCCGGCGCCGCACTCGAATGCGACATCGAGCGCAACCGGGTGGTCCTGGATCAGACGGACGCGCAGGCCGTCGCGAGCGGGCTGCGGGGCCACCGCCGCGCACTCAGATCCTGACCGCCCGGCCGGCGAGCACGCGGACGAGAGCCATGGCCACGAGGAATCCGACATCGAGCGCAACCGGGTGGTCTTGGACCAGACGGACGCGCAGGCCGTCGCGAGCGGGCTGCGGGACCACCGCCGCGCACTCAGATCCTGACCGCCCGGCCGGCGAGCACGCGAACGAGAGCCATGGCCACGAGGGAGGCGGCCAGCAGCAGGGCGGAGAGCAGGCCCGCCGCCTCCATGTCGAATGCCTGCACCCGGTCGTAGATGGCGATGGACAGGGTCCGGGTCCGCGACGGTATGTTGCCGCCGACCATCAGCACGACCCCGAACTCCCCGAGGGTGTGGGCGAACGTGAGCACGAACGCCGCGAGGACACCGGGCCAGGCGATCGGCAGCTCGATGCGCGCGAGGGTGGCCGGACCGGACAGTCCGCTGACCCACGCCGCCTCCCGGATCTCGTGGGGGATGGCGGCGAACGCCTGCTGCATCGGCAGCACCGCGAACGGGAGGTTGAAGATCATCGAAGCGACGACCAGGCCCGGGAAGCTGAACGCCAGCACCTCGCCGGTCAGCCGTTCGAATGCGCCGCCGATCATCGCGTCCGGGCTGAAGGCGGTCAGCAGGTAGTAGCCGAGGACGGTCGGCGGCAGCACGAGGGGGAGGGCGACGGCGGCTTCGACGAGCGGCTTGCCGCGAAAGCGGCGCCACGCCAGCGCACGGCCCGCGAGGAGTCCCAGCGGCAGCATGAACACCGCGGTCCACGCCGCAAGCTCCAGCGACAGAAGGACTGGCGCGGCGTTCACGCCGTCCCGCCGGCGGGTGCGCGGCTCTCGCCGGATCGGGCGATGCGCCGGATCGTCGTGTTCCGATGCGGTCGCGACGTTGCGCGAGATTCGTCGCGGGGGCGCGAATGCACGGCGGGCGCCGGCGCCCGCCCGTACCGCTCGCCGGGACGCGGTGCGAGGTCCCGGCTCACCGCACTCTCGCGCTCCGGCGTGGTGAATCCGAAGCGCTCGAAGATCCTCCGCGCCGCCGGCCCCGCAAGGAACCGGAACAGCGCCCGCGCCTCCTCCCCGGCCGGCGCGAGCAGCACCATCCGCTGCGCGATCGGGGGATGCATGGAGGCGTCGAGGAGCACGTGACGGGCCTTGCCCGAGACGTGCTCGGCGAGCGCGAGCGCGGAGGGGACGAGACCCCCGTCGGCTCCGCGGGCGAGGGCGAACTGCACCGCCTGGGCGGCGTTCTCCGCAAGCAGCAGCCGGCCGTCCAGCCGGGGCCAGAGCGCGGCCCGAGCCAGCGCTTCGCGCGCCGCATGGCCGTACGGAGCGTGCGCGGGGTTCGCGATCGCGAGCCGGCGCAGGCGCCCGTCGTCGAGTGCGCGCCCGAGATCTCCGAGCGATGCGTCGAGCGCGAGCCGCGAATGCCGGGGAACGAGCAGGGCCAGGCGTCCCACGCCGTAGACCAGGCCCTCGCCGTCGGTCCTGCCGGCCCGGACGAGCTTGAGGGCCTGCGCCTCGTCGGCGGAAAGGAAGAGGTCGAACGGCGCGCCCTGCGCAATCTGGCGATAGAGGTTGCCCGACGAGCCGAAGCTCACCCGGGGCGGAACGCCGCCGCCATCCGTCCACACGCGCGTCAGCTCGGGAAACACGTGGCGCAGACTCGCGGCGGCGGCGACGAGCGGCGGCTCGACCGATGCCGTCGCCGGAGTCGCCGGAGCCGCCGGGGAGAGTGCGAGCACCATGACAAGGCAGGCGATGGAGGCGCCGCGGCGCATCGGTCTCGACGTCATTTCGTGCGCAGCCGGTCCGCGTCTCGGGGTACGATGGATTCTGGCACAGATGGAAAAACACCGAATGCCGCCGTGCCCCCGCTTCGCCGCGCCCGCCCCCGGATGAACCCGTTTGCCAAGGGCGCGGGGCGCGGTCCGGGGCGCTGCGCCATGCGCCCTGATGGAAAAACACCGAATGCCGCCGTGCTTCCGCTTCGCCGCGCCCGGCCCAGGATGAACCCGTTTGCCACGGGTGCGGGCGCGCGTTTCGGGGCGCCGCGCCATGCGCCCTGATGGAAAGACACCGAATGCCGCCGTGCCTCCGCTTCGCCGCGTCCGGTCCCGGATGAACCCGTTTGCCGCGGGTGCGGGCGCGCGCTTCGGGGCGCTGCGCCATGCGCCCTACCGCCGTTACTGGCTGGGCTCCGCCGCCTCGGTGGGGGCGTTCCAGTTGCTCATGATGGGGCAGGGATGGCTCGTCTACGAGCTGAGCGGCTCCCCGCTCCAGCTCGGATACCTCGGCGCGGCCTCCTCGATCCCCACCATCGCCGCCGCGCTCGTCGGCGGTGTCGTCGCCGACCGGGTGGACCGGCGACGGATGCTCGTCGCGACCTCCCTGGCCATCGCCGGCCTCCTTGCCCTCCTCGCCGTTCTCGACGGCAGCGGCGTGGTGGCGGTATGGCACGTGCTCGCCATCGCCGCCGCGATCGCGCTCATCGCGGGCCTGGACTTCCCCAGCCGGCAGGCGTTCTTCCCGAGCCTGATCCGGCGCGAGCACATGATGAGCGCGGTCGCCCTCAACTCCATGCTCTGGCAGGGCTCGCGGCTGTTCCTCCCCGCTCTGGGCGGCATGGTGATCGCGCTCACCGACACCTGGGTGGTGTTCGCGGCCGGGGCGCTCGGATTCATCGCCATGTCCCGGGTGATGGCGAGCTTCGCGCCCACCCCGGCGGCGGACCTGCCGCTGGCGGTGGAACGTTCCGGCCGGCAGTTCGTGGACGGGATCCGGTTCATCGTGTCGCACCGGATGTTCTCGGTCCTGATCCTGCTCACCTACGCCACCACCTTCTTCGGCATCTCCTACGTCCAGCTCATGCCCGCGTTCGCGCGGCTGCTCGGCGCCGGCGAGGCGGGCTACGGCCTCCTTCTGTCGGCGACGGGGGTCGGCGCGGTCACCGGGAACCTGATCGTCGCCCCCCTGCAGAGAAGCCCGCGGCTCGGACGACTGCTGCTGGCGGCGCCGATGGGCGGCGCGACCGCGATCATCGCCTTCAATCTCTGCGTCGCCCTGCTGCCCGGCCAGCCGGTCGGCTACGTGCTGGCGCTCGGCTGCGCAATGCTGACCGCGGTGTGCATGTCGATGTACTTCGTGGCCTCCATGACGTTGATGCAGCTCGCCGTACCGGACGCGCTGCGCGGCCGGGTGATGGGGATCTACACCATCTGCTTCAGCCTCGTGCCTCTCGGAGGGCTGCTCGGCGGGGTCGTTGCGGCCGCGACCTCGCCGCCGTTCGCCGCCGCGCTCAACGCCGGAGTGCTCGCGGCCATCGTCGTCGTCATCGCCGCCACCCAGCCGTCCATACGCCGGCTCGACGGGCGCGCGACGGCGCCGGCGACGCCGGACCCCCGCGAGGGCGCCGACCCGCAGGCGTGAAACGCCGGACCCCCGCGAGGGCGCCGACCCGCAGGCGTGAAACGCCGGACCGGGAGGCGGCGCGACGGAGTTCCAGGCGCGGGACGGCGCGCCTATACTGCTACGCACCCGATCCATCGGGAGTCCCGTCAAGGCGCGCCCACGCGCCGGGAGGATGAAGACATGACGACCGGAACATCTCGTCTCACCGTACTTTGCGGCTCCGCCCTCGCCCTGCTGTCGGCGTCGAGCTTCGCCGGAGGGAGCTTCATCGTCGACCTCACCCATCCCGTTCCCACCTTCCAGCCCATGGAAGGCGATCCGATGAAGCCGGACATGAGCAAGCCCTGGCTCGACAGCACCGCGATCCCGAGCTTCGGCCAGCAGACGGTGCTCGCCATCGGCCGGTTCCCCACCAACCAGGGGCACTTCGACCTCGGCACGCTGGTGCTCTCCGAGCACCACGGCACCCACATGGACAGCTCCGCCCACTACGTGAACAACGCCGGCAGCCAGGAGGCCGGCAACCCGGCCGCCGACCGGCGCAAGTACATGCACATGCTCGACGGGGGCGACCTGAGCGGGCGGATCGTGCTGGTCGACATCAGCGCCCGGGTCCAGGCCGAGCTCGACGGGAACGGCGGACGCCCCAGCCCGGACACGAGCGTCACCGACTTCTCCGACGATTCGGGCAACGCGGTCACCGCCGACGACATCGCCGCGGTCGCGGACGGCATCGACGACGGCGTGTGGCTGGTGCTGAACCAGGGCTGGTCGCGCTTCTACTTCCAGGGCGCCGACTTCGGGAAAGACCCCTACGTCAACGGCTGGAACTACCCCGGCCTCACCCCCGCCGCGGTCGACAAGCTCATCGAGATCGAGGACGCCAAGGGGGTGCGCATCAACGGGATCATGTCGGACGTGCTCGGCGTCGAGACCGGACAGAACTCCAGGGGCGAGGACGAGGCGTGGACCAACTCCTGGTATGCCCACGTGAGAGGACTGCAACGGGGCTGGAAGCTGATCGAGAACGGCAACAACCTCGGCCAGCTCGCGATGGCGAAGCCCGGGAGCTGCATGCTCGTCGCGGGCGCCCTCAAGCACGTGCGCGGCACCGGCGGACCGGCGCGGATCCTGGCGTTCTGCGACAAGTGACGGAGGCTCCGCGGGGCACTCGCGAGGCTCCGCGGGGCACTCGCGAGGCTCCGCGGGGCCCTCGCGGACGGGGCACGGGCGAGCGGCCCGCGCCGTTGCCGGCCGCAGGCCGGTCCGCCTGAAGGTCAGTCCGCCCGAAGGTCAGTCCGCGGGGCCCAGCAGTTCCATGGCGTAGAGGGCCGCCTCGCGCACCGAAGCCACCGGGTCGTCGATCGCGAGCTGCGCCAGCGGCAGCCTCGCCTCCGGATCGCCGATGTAGCCGAGGGCGAGGGCGGCCTGCCGGCGGACTTCGCCGAACTCGTCCGCCAGCAGTCCGCTCAGCGCGCCGACGGCGTCCCTGTGGGCGAGACGGCCCAACGCCATCGCCGCGGTCCATCGCACTTCCGGGACGGGATCGCGAAGCATCGGCGCCAGCGCCCCGGCCGACTCCGGCGCATCCAGCACCGCAAGCGAACGCACCGCCACGGCCCGCAGGCGAGGGTCCGGGTGGCCGAGCCCGTCCGCTCCCGCAAGCAGCCCGAACGCCTCCCTCGATCCGCTGTAGCCGAGGCCGTGCAGCGCCATGCGCCGCCGCTCGTAGAACCCCTCGGCGATTCGGAGGGCGATCTGGGAGTGGCCGGGGATGGCGGGCGAGCGGGCGCCGTCGATGAAGGCTCCGGCGCCGCGCGGGGCATCGAGTTCGGCAAGCGCCCGCAGTACTTCGACCTGGAGGGCGAGGGCGGCGAGCACCGCGGGCGCGTCGGCCACCAGCGAGTCCGCCGTCCGTCCGGCCAGTTGCCGCGCCAACCTCCGGTAGAGGCTCGACAGCTCGCCCGCCGCCGCCGGCATTCCGAGCTCCCTCAGACCCCGGACCGCGTAGAACCGCACCGCCGGTATCGGGTCGCGGAGCATCCGGCGCATCGCCTCGTATGCGCTCGGCGCACGGATCGCCCCGAGCGCGATCACGATCCGCACACGAAGCGCCTGGTCCGGTTCGCGCTCCAGAAGATCGAGCAGCACGTCCAGGGCCGCCGGATCACGCAGCCGGGCAAGCGCTTCCAGGGCGGCCGCCCGCTCCGCGGCCTCCTCGGCGTCGCGCAGGCGCGCGAGCAACGCGGCCGTCGCTTCGCGCATCCCGGTACGCCCCAAGGCCGTGATCGCCCGCAGGCGCAAGGCCGGATGGCCGGCGGCGAGCAGGCCGCTCAGAAGCTCCACCGACTCCGGCCGGGCGAAGCGGCCGAGCGCATCGACGGCACGGCTCCGCACCAGGGCGTGCGGGTCGGTGCGGAACGCCCCGACGACGAGGTCGAAGCTCTCCCGGCTCCCGACCCCGCCGAGCGCGGCGACGCAGTCTCCGCGGATCTCTTCCCGTGCCTCGTCGCGCAGGCACCGCTCCAGCGCGGGAAGCGCCCGGGGATCGGCGAGGAGTCCGAGCGCGGTGTACGCGGCCGAGCGGACTCGATGGCTCGGCTCCCCGCGGGCCAGGAGCTCCAGCACCGCCGGCGCCCCTCCCGGTTCGCCCCGGTAGCCCAGGGACTCCGCGGCTCGCGCCCTCATGTCGGCGGACTCGCTTCGAAGCGCGGCGACGAGCGCATCGAAGGAGACGGTCCCGTGCTCCCATCCGTTCGCAGCGGAGGCGCCGGGCGAGCCGAGCAGCGCAGCCGCGAGCAAGAGCCGGCCGGGGTTTCGGAAGTGCGGTCTCGACCTCATCCGCGAGACGTTATCAGGTTCCCGGTCCGCTCTCCGGTCCGTGCGGGCTTCTCCAGCCACGTCCGGGCAACGGGACCATCGGTCCGGCCGATACGAACGTTGCGGCAACGTGCCGGCGCCGGCGCCCGAACGAGGTGAAGGGACTCGGGGTGACGGGAGGGGCGAGTCGCCCCTCCCGCTCAGAAACGGAGGTTGCCTCTCAGCCAGACGCCGTGCTCGGGCGCTGCGCCAGCGCTCTCGTGACGCTCGGCTTCGAGGCTCATCGACGCGATGCCGAGCTCCAGCCGTCTCCCGATACGATACTGCCGGGACGTACCCCCGGCGGACGAGAACGCGCCGTAGGTGGTGAGGGTGCCCCGACGGAGCGGCGTGGGCGCGGCGTAGCCGAGCTCCGAACTCAACCGCATCTCCGGCTCGAACCGGTACCGCCCGCCGGAACCGCCCACCGTCGGCTGCCGGTCCTCCCACATCGACCGCGCTCCGCTCGCCGCGTTCCCCCACGAGGGCGACAGCGCAAAGTACGGACCCCGGCCGGGCTCGCCCGGGTCCACCGCCAACGCCAGACTCACCCCCGCGTCCTCCAAACCCTCTTCCTCATGCGTCAGCAGCACACGACCGCTCGCATCGACTTCGATGCCCAAGTCCGAACGTCCATACCCGACGCCACCGCCTACCTCCATCCCCAATCCGCTCTCCGCGTCCCCACCATCGACCCGCGCCGCCAGCTCGACGTTGCCCCTCAACCCCTCGACCCCGCCGAAATCCTCCCCCGCACTGCCTTCCAGCAGCAGCCGCAACTGCCACACCTCCGACTGCACCGCCGGCACCAGCGCCGCCTGTCCTTCCCCATCGAACTGCACTTCATCCGCGTCAAGCTGCACAACGAATCCGTTCGTCCCCACCGACCAGTCGACTCCCCACCGCGACGCCACCTCGTGGCTCCCTCCGCCAGCCGCCATCATCATCTCCAGGTCGGTCCCCGACAGAGCGGAGTACTTGTCCGTCAGCGTCGCCTCGCCCGCTCCGTAGCCCACCATCGCCCATGTCCTCAGACCCTGCCACGGCGACCACCGCGCGTAGGGGTGCACACCGACGAGCTCCGTCTCCACCTCCGTATCGAGAGCCCCGTCAAACTCCACCTCCCCCTCGCTACCGTTCAACATCACGCCCACCAACGTGTCTTCCCGCACACGGAACTCCACCCCCAACTGACCGGACAGCGCTTCTCCCTGCGTCTCGACATCCGCCTCCAGCCGGCCCGCCCTCCAGCTCCGGCTCCCACGCCCCCACAGCACCAGCGAGTCCGCTCCCATACCGCCCGCCTCGCCTTCGCCGCCCAGCGAAACCTGGAAGCTGCTCCGCGACAGCATCTCCCGCAACGCGGCCGTATCCACCATCAGGTCACCGTCCGGGTCGGTATGACGCCGCAACGCCTCGTACACAGCCTCTTCGGACAGGGACAGCCGGGTCCCGGCAAGCGTCGCCGTCGTCCCCGTCGCCCACCTCCTGTCCTCGACCGCCGTCACCAGGTCCTGCGCCACCGTGCGTCCGAACGACGCCAGTGCGTACTCCAGCCTGCGTCGGCGCCCGTCGACGAGATCGTTGTCCCTGAGCGTCAGCGTCACGGCGTCCGGGTCCGTCACCCCTTGGCTGTTCGTCGCCGTGCCCGACACCGTCACCGTCTTGTCCGGCGCCTCCACGTCGTTGTCCACTCCCGTGATCGTCACCTCGCCCGTGCTCGTCGTCTCGCCCGCCGCAATCGTCAGCTCCCGGTTCGCGCTCAGCGTGTAGTCGTCCGTCACCGCCGGCAACACCGGTTTGACCGACACCGTCACCGTCGTCTTCTCGCTCGACGGGTGGTCCAGGCGCGCCGTCACCGTGCTCGTCCCGCCGTTCTCATCGATCGTGTCCGGGCTCAGGACCAGCGTCACCGTCGGCTCGGTGTCGTTGTCCTCGACCGTGACCGTTGCCGTGGCGGTCCCCAGGCTGTAGGCCGCATCCGCCGTCAGCGTCAGCGTCACCGTGCTGTCCGCCTCGTGGACACTGTCATCCACCGTCGGCACGGTCACCGTCCGCTCGGCCTCGCCGTCCCCGAAATCGACGGTCTTCTCGCCCTCCTCGCCCTCCTCGCCTGGCGCCACCATGTCGCCGCCGGTCTCCGACACGCGGTAGCGGACCGTCAGCGCGCCCTCCGTGACCCCCGTGCGCGTCACCTTGAACTGCGCGTCCGCGCCTTCCGCCACCAGGCTCGCCACCCGCGCCACCGACACCGTCGGCAGCGCCACCACCACCGCCGACGCCATCACGATCTCGACGGTCTCCCGGGTCCCGTCGTCGTCGGTGAAGCTCACCACCACCTTCAGCGTCGCGCCCACATCCCCGGCGGCCACCGTGTAGCTCGCCGCGGTCGCTCCGGTGATCGGCGTCTCCGTTCCGCCCGACACCCGGAACCACTGGTAGGTGAAGCTCCGGTTCGTCAGACCATCCGGGTCGCCGATGCCCGATGGATCCACCGTCAGCGTCTGGCCGACCACGGGCGTCGTGTCGTCGATGGTCGGCGCACCGGTCGGGTCCGCGTTGTCGTCATCCCGAACCGTCGCCGTCGCCGTCGCCGGGTCGCCGAGCAGGTAGGCGGGATCGGCGCCCGTGTCCGCCGTCAGCGTCAGCGTCACCGAGCCGTGCGCCTCGTGGGTGCTGTCGTCCGTCGTGGCTACGCTCACCTGCACCGTGGAGTCGTTCGCCAGGAAGCTCGCCGTGCCCGTGCCGGTCGTGACGCCGAAGGCCCCGGTGGCAGTCACCTCGTAGGTCACGTCCAGCGTCTGCACCGTGTCGCCCGCCCGCGTCAGCGTGAACATGACGGTGTCGCCCTCGGCCACATCGCCGTCCGAGACCACCGTCACCGACGGCCGCGATGCCGCCGCCACCTCCAAGGTCGGGGCGCTCTCGAACGTCGCCTGGTGGCCCTCGTCGTCGGTGACCGTCACCTTGACCTTCAGCGTCGCGCCCATGTCCGCGTACACCGGCACGTAGGTCGCGCCGGTCGCGCCGGAGATGTCCGCGTCACCGCCGCCGGCCGGTGTCCGCACCCACTGCCAAGCGTAGGCCGCGTTGTCCAGACCGTCCTCGTCGGTGAGGCCCGACGTGTCCGCCGTCAGCGTCTCGCCTTCCGTCGCCGTGCCCGTGACCGTGACCGAGCCGGTCGCCGGCGAGTCGTCGTCGTCCCGAACCGTCGCCGTCGCCGCCGCCGGATCGCCGAGCAGGTAGGCGGGATCGGCGCTCGTGTCCGCCGTCAGCGTCAGCGTCACCGAGCCGTGCGCCTCGTGGGTGCTGTCGCCCGTCGTGGCCACCGTCACCTGCACCGTGGAGCTGTCCGCCATGAACATCGCCGTGCCCGAGAACGGCGTGACGCCGAAGTCCCCGGTGGCCGTCACCGCGTAGGCCACGTCCAGCGTCTGCGCCGGGTCGCCCGTCCGCGTCAGCGTGAACATGACGGTGTCGCCCTCGGCCACGTCGCCGTCCGAGACCACCGTCACCGACGGCCGTGACAGCGCCGCCACCGCCGAGGTCGGGGCGCTCTCGAACGTCGCCCGGTGGCCTTCGTCGTCGGTGACCGTCACCTTGACCTTCAGCGTTGCGCCCATGTCCGCGAACACCGGCACGTAGGTCTGCGAGGTTGCGCCGGAGATGTTCTCGTCACTGCCGCCGGCCGGCGTCCGCACCCACTGCCAAGCGTAATCCGCGTTGTCCAGGCCGTCCTCGTCGGCGATGGCCGACGTGTCCGCGGTCAGCGTCTCGCCTTCCGTCGCCGTGCCCGTGACCGTGACCGAGCCAGTCGCCGGCGAGTCGTCGTCGTCTTCCACCGCCGCCGTCGCCGTCGACGGGTCGCCGAGCAGGTAGGCGGGATCGGCGCCCGTGTCCGCCGTCAGCGTCACCGTCACCGAGCCGTGCGCCTCGTGGGTGCTGTCGTCCGTCGTGGTCAAGCTCACCTGCACCGTGGAGCTACCCGCCTCGAACATCGCCGTGTCCGTGCCCGGCGTGACGCCGAAGTCCCCGGAGACGGTCACGTCGTAGGTCACGTCCAGCGTCCCCGTCGTGGCGCCCGTGCGCGTCAGCGTGAACAGGGCGGGGTTGCCCTCGGTCATATCGTCGTCCGAGACCACCGTCACCGAGGGCCGTGACAGCGCCGCCACCGCCGAGGTCGGGGCGCTCTCGAACTCCGCCTCGTGACCCTCGTCGTCGGTGACCGTCACCTTGACCTTCAGCGTCGCGCCCGCGTCCGCGAACACCGCCACGTAGGTCTGCGAGGTTGCGCCGAAGATGTCCTCGTCACTGCCGCCGGACGGCGTCCGCACCCACTGCCAGGCGTAATCCGCGTTGTCCAGGCCGTCCTCGTCGGCGATGGCCGACGTGTCCGCGGTCAGCGTCTCGCCTTCCGTCGCCGTGCCCGTGACCGTGACCGAGCCAGTCGCCGGCGAATCGTCGTCGTCTTCCACCGCCGCCGTCGCCGTCGCCGGATCGCCGAGCAGGTAGGCGGGATCGGCGCCCGTGTCCGCCGTCAGCGTCAGCATCACCGAGCCGTGCGCCTCGTGGGTGCTGTCGTCCGTCGTGGCCACGCTCACCTGCACCGTGGCGCTGTTCGCCGGGAAGCTCGCCGTGCCCGCGCCGGTCGTGACGCCGAAGTCCCCGGTGGCGGTGACCTCCCAGGTCACGTCCAGCGTCCCCGTCGTGGCGCCCGTGCGCGTCAGCGTGAACAGGGCAGGGCTGCCCTCCGTCACATCGCCGTCCGAGGCCACTGTCACCGAAGGCCGCGCCCGCGCCGCCACCGCCGAAGTCGCCGCGCTCTCGAACTCCGCCTCGTGGCCCTCGTCGTCGGTGACCGTCACCCGGACCTTCAGCGTCGCGCCCATGTCCGCGTACACCGGCACGTAGGTCGCGCCGGTCGCGCCGGAGATGTCCGCGTCACTGCCGCCAGCCGGCGTCCGCACCCACTGCCAAGTGTAGGCCGCGTTGTCCAGGCCGTCCTCGTCGGCGATGCCCGACGTGTCCGCCGTCAGCGTCTCGCCTTCCGTCGGCGTGCCCGTGACCGTCACCGAGCCCGTCGCCTGCGAGTCGTCGTCGTCTTCCACCGCCGCCGTCGCCGTCGACGGGTCGCCGAGCAGGTAGGCGGGATCGGCGCTCGTATCCGCCGTCAGCGTCACCGTCACCGAGCCGTGCGCCTCGTGGGTGTTGTCACCCGTTGTGACCACGCTCACCCGCACCGTGGCGCTGTTCGCCGGGAAGGTCGCCGTGCCCGCGCCCGGGGTGACGCCGAAGTCCCCGGTGGCCGTCGTCTCGTAGGCCACGTCCAGCGTCTGCGCCGGATCGCCCGTGCGGGTCAGCGTGAACATGACGGTGTCGCCCTCGGTCACGTTGCCGTCCGAGACCACCGTCACCGACGGCCGCGGCAGCGCCGCCACCGCCGAGGTCGAGGCGCTCGTGAAGGTCGCCTGGTGGCCTTCGTCGTCGGTGACCGTCACCCGGACCTTGAGCGTCGCCCCCACGTCCGCGAACACCGGCACGTAGGTCTGCGAGGTCGCGCCGGAGATGTCCGCGTTGCCGCCGCCGGGTGGTGTCCGCACCCACCGGTAGGCGTAGCTCGCGTTGGCCAGTCCGTCCGCGTCGGTGAGGCCCGACGTGTCCGCCGTCAGCGTCTCGCCTTCCGTCGGCGTGCCTGTGACCGTCACCGAGCCGGTCGCCGACGAATCGTCGTCGTCCTGAACCGCCGCCGTCGCCGTCGACGGAGCGCCGAGCAGGTAGGCGGGAGCGGCGGACGTGTCCGCCGTCAGCGTCACCGTCACCGAGCCGTGCGCCTCGTGGGTGCTGTCGTCCGTCGTGGCCACGCTCACCTGCACCGTGGCGCTGTTCGCCGGGAATGTCGCCGTGCCCGTGCTCGGCGTGACGCCGAAGTCCCCGGTGGCGGTGACCTCGTAGGCCACGTCCAGCGTCCCCGTCGTGGCGCCCGTGCGCGTCAGCGTGAACACCGCGGGGCTGCCCTCCGTCACGTCGCCGTCCGAGGCCACCGTGACCTCCGGCCGCGGCAACGCCGCCACCGCCGAGGTCGGGGCGCTCGTGAAGGTCGCCTCGTGGCCCTCGTCGTCGGTGACCGTCACCCGGACCTTGAGCGTCGCGCCCGCGTCCGCGAACACCGGCACGTAGGTCGCGCCCGTCGCGCCGGAGATGTCCGTGTCACTTCCGCCGGACGGTGTCCGCACCCACTGGTAGACGTAGGCCGCATTGTCCAGACCGTCCGCATCGGTGAGGCCCGAGGTGTCCGCGGTCAGCGTCTCGCCTTCCGTCGCCGTGCCCGTGACCGTCACCGAGCCGGTCGCCGGCGAGTCGTCGTTGTCTTCCACCGCCGCCGTCGCCGTCGACGGGGCGCCGAGCAGGTAGGCGGGATCGGCGCCCGTGTCCGCCGTCAGCGTCACCGTCACCGAGCCGTGCACCTCGTGGGCGCCGTCGTCCGTCGTGGCCACCGTCACCTGCACCGTGTCGTTGTTGGCCAGGAAGGTCGCCGTGCCCGCGCCCGTCGTGACACCGAAGTCCCCGGTGGCGGTCACCTCCCAGGCCACGTCCAGCGTCTGCGCCGTGGCGCCCGTGCGCGTCAGCGTGAACGTGACGGTGTCGCCCTCGGTCACGTCTCCATCCGAGGCCACCGTCACCGACGGCCGCGGCAGCGCCGCCACCGCCGAGGTCGGGGCGCTCTCGAACATCGCCCGGTGGCCCTCGTCATCGGTGACCGTCACCTTGACCTGCAGCGTCGCGCCCATGTCCGCGTACACCGGCACGTAGGTCGCGCCGGTCTCGCCGGAGATGTCCTCGTCACTGCCGCCGGACGGCGTCCGCACCCACTGGTAGGTGTAGGCCGCGTTGGCCAATCCGTCCTCGTCGGCGATGCCCGACGTGTCCGCCGTCAGCGTCTCGCCTTCCGTCGCCGTGCCCGTGACCGTCACCGAGCCCGTCGCCGGCGAGTCGTCGTCGTCTTCCACCGCCGCCGTCGCCGCCGCCGGGTCGCCGAGCACCCAGGCGGGGTCCGCGCCCGTGTCCGCCGTCAGCGTCAACGTCACCGAGCCGTGCGCCTCGTGGGTGCTGTCGTCCGTCGTGGCCACGCTCACCTGCACCGTGGCGCTGTCCGCCAGGAAGCTCGCCGTGCCCGCGCCCGGCGTGACGCCGAAGTCCCCGGTGGCGGCTACCTCATAGGGCACGTCCAGCGTCTGCGCCGTGGCGCCCGTGCGGGTCAGCGTGAACAGGGCAGGGCTGCCCTCCGTCACGTCGCCCTCCGAGGTCACCGACAGCCGCGGCAGCGCCGCCACCGCCGAGGTCGGCGTGCTCGTGAAGGTCGCCTCATGGCCCTCGTCGTCGGTGACCGTCACCCGCACCTTCAGCGTCGCCCCCGCGTCCGCGAACACCACCACGTAGGTCTTCGAGGTCGCGCCCGAGATGTCCCCGTCGCTGCCGCCAGCCGGCGTCCGCACCCACTGGTAGGCGTAGGACGTGTCGGCCAAACCGTCCTCGTCGGTGAGGCCCGAGGTGTCCGCCGTCAGCGTCCGCCCTTCCGTCGCCGTGCCCGTGACCGTCACCTCCCCGGTCGTCGGGGAGTTGTCGTCGTCCTCCACCCTCACCCCCGACGCAGCGGCCCCCACCTCGTAGTACGCATCCGGAGTCAGCCTGAAGGTCACCGTGCTGCCCGCCTCGTGGACGCTGTCATCCACCGTCGGCACCGCCACCGTCTTCGAGGTCTCGCCGTCACCGAAATCGACGGTCTTCGCTCCCTCCTCGCCCGACGCCACCATGGCGCCGCTCTCCGACACCTTGTAGCGGACCGTCAGCGCCCCCGCCGTCACCACCGTGCGCGTCACCCGGAACTCCGCGGCCTCGCCCTCCTTCACCGGGGTCTTCACCCACCTCACCGATACGCTCGGGAGCACCGCCGCCGGCGCGACCGTCGACGTCTCCGCGCTCTCGACGGTCTCTTCGGCGCCGCCGTCGTCGGTGAAGCTCGCCTCCACCTTCAGCGTCGACCTCACGTCCGCGGCAACCACCGTGTAGCTCGCCGCGGTCCCGACCTCCGTCTCGGTACCGCCCGACGCCACCCGGAGCCAACGCCAAGCGTAGGTCGCGCCCGTCAGACCGTCCGCATCGTCGATGCCCGACGCATCCACCGTCAGCGTCTCGCCGACCACCGGCGTCGTGTCGTCGATCGTCGGCGCGCCCGTCGGCGCCGCATTGTCGGTGATCGTCAGCGTCACGTTCTGCGGCCCCGTAACCCCCTGCCTGTTCTTGGCCGTGGCCGAGACCGTCACCGTCTTGTCCGGTGCCATCACGTCGTTGTCCACAGCCGTGATCCGCACCTGATTCAAACTCTCGCTCTCCGTCTCACCGGCCGGGATCGACAGCAGCGGGACAGCGGTCAGGATGTAGTCACCCGCAACCGCCGGCGACATCGGCGCCGTCTGAACCGTCAACCTCGTCTCCTCGCTCGACGGGTGGGACAGGCGCGCCGTCACCATGCTCACCCCGCCGGCCTCCGTGATCGTGTCCGGCGTCAGCACCAGCGTCACCGTCGGCGCATCGTCGTCGTCGGTGATCGTCAGCGTCACATCGTCCGGCCCGCTGACACCCTGGCTGTTCTGCGCCGCGGCCGACACCGCCACCGTCTTGTTCGGCGCGTCCACATCGTTGTCTTCGGCGGTGATCGTCACCACCCCCGTGCTCGTCAGCGCGTTGGCCGCAATCGTCAGCTCCCGGTTCGCGCTCAAGCCGTAGCCGGCGCCCGACGACGGCGCCGCCACCGTCACCGTCGTCGCCTGCAGCGACGGCTTGTCCAGCGTGGCCGTCACCGTGCTCGTCTCGCCGTTCTCACCTATCGAGGACGGCGTCAGCACCAGCGTCACCGTCGGCGTCTCGTTCGCAACGGCCTCGTCCGTGAACGCCGGCGCAGCATTCCCCTCGTCGTCCTGAAGCTGCCCGCTGCCCGGCACCGCGTAGCTCACCGTCACCGTCTCGTCCGCGCCCACGAATGACCCCAACGTCAGCGTCAACGACGACCCGCTCACCGCCACCCCGCTCACGGTCCGCCCTCCGGACAACGTGAACGCCGACGCCGACGGCACGCTCGCCCCGTCCAGCGCCTCGTTCATCGTCACCGTCAGAACATCGCCGTTCACCGACGCCCGCAGGAATACCGGCTCACCCGTCGTCGTCATCGCTTCCGCGAGCACCACTTCGCTCTGCCCGCCGCCACGTATGTTCGCCAGCCACGGACCTTGCCCCTCGAGCGTCGTCAGCACACGCTCCGCTATCGTCCGCCCGTTCGCGTAATAGTCAAAGGCCTCACGCCTCAACACCGCCGCCTGAACCGTATACGACGTACCCGACTCCAGCCCTCCTATCCGGATCACGGGCGGCTCCGCCCGCCGAAGCCGCGCCCCGGACATGATCCGGTGCACCCAGTTGCTCGTCCCCGTCTTACGCCAACTCAGCCGCAGCCACGACGAGCCGAGACCCGACGGGTCCCTCACCTGGACCCCCAGCGCATCCTCTTGCCGATCCACCACGCTCACCACGGGGACCACCCCTGTCAACCCGCGGGGCGCGGGAATCCGGAAAGAAAACGTCCGCGCTTCGCTCTGCCCGCCCATCGTCCCCGTCACAACGCACGCCGTCTCGCTCTCCGTGCTGCTCCCATGCGTGTGACCCAGGTTGTTCGGCACAAGGCTCAGCGTGCTCCCCGAAACGGTCACCGACTGGTAGTAGTCGGCCCGCGTGGCGCCACAATCAGTCTGGTCGTCCACCTCGAAGCTCACCCCGGACGACGCCACGCCTTCCGCCAGATAAGCCGTCAGATCCACTGTCGTCGTCCGCCCATACTGCGTGATGACCGAATAGTTCCCGTCCGCATCGAAGATCGTCGTCGGCGTCGGCGGCGGCTCGTCGTCGGTGATCGTCAGGGTCACGTTCTGCGGAGCCGTGATCCCCAGCGTGTTCGTCGCCGTGGCCGACACCGTCACCGTCTTGTCCCCTTCGTACACGCTGTTGTTCACGGCGGTAATCGTCACCGTACCCGTGCTCGTGGTCGCGCCCGCCGCAATCGTCAGCTCCAGGTTCGAGCTCAGCGTGTAGTCGCCCGCCACCGCCGGCGACTCCGGCGCCACCGTCACCGTCACCGTCGTCGCCTCGCTCGACGGGTGGTCCAGGCGCGCCGTCACCGTGCTCTGCCCGGACGCCTCCTCCGTAATCGAGGCCGGCGTCAGGACCAGGGTCACCGTCGGCGTGGCGTCGTCGTCCGTGATCGTGCCGGTCGCCGTGTCGTCCCCGAGCGTTGCGCCCGACGGGTTCGTCAGCGTCACTTCGAACGTCTCGTTCGGCTCGTCCACTTCGTCGCCCAGCACCGTCACGGAGACTGTCTTGCTGGAGTCCCCGCTGCTGAACGTCACGGTTCCATTCCCCGCCGTGTAGTCCGTCCCGGCGGTCGCGGTGCCGTCGGACGTCGCCCACTCCACGGTCACGGTTTCCGTCGCCGCGCGGTCCAGCGTCACCGTGAAGTCCAGCGTCGTGCTGCCCGTATCGCCCTCGTCCACGCTCACATCGCCGATCGACAGCTCCGGCGGCGCCGGCTCGTCGTCGGTGATCGTCAGGGTCACGTTCTGCGGAGCCGTGACCCCCTGCCTGTTCTGCACCATGGCCGAGACCGTCACCGTCTTGTCCCCTTCGTACACGCTGTTGTCCACAGCCGTGATCCGCACCTGATTCGTACTCTCGCTCTCCGTCTCACCGGCCGGGATCGACAGCAGCGGGACAGCGGTCAGGGTGTAGTCACCCGCAACCGCCGGCGACACCGGCGCCGTCTCAACCGTCAACGTCGTATCCTCGCTCGACGGGTGGTCCAGGCGCGCCGTCACCATGCTCACCCCGCCGTCCTCACTGATCGAGGCCGGAGTCAGCACCAGCGTCACCGTCGGCCTGGCGTCGTTGTCGATGATCGTACCGGTCGCCGTGTCGTCCCCGAGGGTCGCGCCCGACGGGTTCGTCAGCGTCACTTCGAACGTCTCGTTCGGCTCGTCCACGTTGTCGCCGGCCACGGTCACGGAGACTGTCTTGCTGGAGTCCCCGCTGCTGAACGTCAGGGTTCCATTCCCCGCCGTGTAGTCCGTCCCGGCGGTCGCGGTCCCGTCGGACGTCGCCCACTCCACGGTCACGGTTTCCGTCGCCGCGCGGTCCAGCGTCACCGTGAAGTCCAGCGTCTTGCTGCCCGTATCGCCCTCGTTCACCCTCGCGTCGGAGATCGAGAGCGCCGGCAACATCGGCGCCGCCTCGACCGTCGCCGTCTCCTCGCTCTCGACCGTCTCTTCGGTCCCGCCGTCGTCGGTGAAGCTCGCCTTCACCTTCAGCGTCGCGCCCACATCCGCGGCGACCACCGTGTAGGTCGCGCCGGTTCCGACCTCCGTCTCGCCGCCGCCCGACGCCACCCGGAGCCACTGCAAATCGATCTCGTCCGTCAGCCCGTCGGGGTCGTCGATGCCCGAGGCGTCCGCCGTCAGCGTCTCGCCGACCACGGGCGTCGTGTCGTCGATGGTCAGCTCGCCCGTCGGCGCCGCGTTGTCGTCGTCCCGAACCGCCGCTGTCGCCGTCGCCGGGTCGCCGAGTACGTAGGCGGGATCGGCGCTCGTATCCGCCGTCAGCGTCAGCGTCACCGAGCCGTGCGCCTCGTGGGTGCTGTCGTCCGTCGTGGCCACGCTCACCTGCACCGTGGCGCTGTCCGCCAGGAAGCTCGCCGTGCCCGCGCCCGGCGTGACGCCGAAGTCCCCGGTGGCGGCTACCTCATAGGGCACGTCCAGCGTCTGCGCCGTGGCGCCCGTGCGGGTCAGCGTGAACAGGGCAGGGCTGCCCTCCGTCACGTCGCCCTCCGAGGTCACCGACAGCCGCGGCAGCGCCGCCACCGCCGAGGTCGGCGTGCTCGTGAAGGTCGCCTCATGGCCCTCGTCGTCGGTGACCGTCACCCGCACCTTCAGCGTCGCCCCCGCGTCCGCGAACACCACCACGTAGGTCTTCGAGGTCGCGCCCGAGATGTCCCCGTCGCTGCCGCCAGCCGGCGTCCGCACCCACTGGTAGGCGTAGGACGTGTCGGCCAAACCGTCCTCGTCGGTGAGGCCCGAGGTGTCCGCCGTCAGCGTCCGCCCTTCCGTCGCCGTGCCCGTGACCGTCACCTCCCCGGTCGTCGGGGAGTTGTCGTCGTCCTCCACCCTCACCCCCGACGCAGCGGCCCCCACCTCGTAGTACGCATCCGGAGTCAGCCTGAAGGTCACCGTGCTGCCCGCCTCGTGGACGCTGTCATCCACCGTCGGCACCGCCACCGTCTTCGAGGTCTCGCCGTCACCGAAATCGACGGTCTTCGCTCCCTCCTCGCCCGACGCCACCATGGCGCCGCTCTCCGACACCTTGTAGCGGACCGTCAGCGCCCCCGCCGTCACCACCGTGCGCGTCACCCGGAACTCCGCGTCCTCGCCCTCCTTCACCGGGGTCTTCACCCGCCTCACCGATACGCTCGGGAGCACCGCCGCCGGCGCGACCGTCGACGTCTCCGCGCTCTCGACGGTCTCCGCGGCGCCGCCGTCGTCGGTGAAGCTCGCCTCCACCTTCAGCGTCGACCTCACGTCCGCGGCAACCACCGTGTAGCTCGCCGCGGTCCCGACCTCCGTCTCGGTACCGCCCGACGCCACCCGGAGCCAACGCCAAGCGTAGGTCGCGCCCGTCAGACCGTCCGCATCGTCGATGCCCGACGCATCCACCGTCAGCGTCTCGCCGACCACCGGCGTCGTGTCGTCGATCGTCGGCGCGCCCGTCGGCGCCGCATTGTCGGTGATCGTCAGCGTCACGTTCTGCGGCCCCGTAACCCCCTGCCTGTTCTTGGCCGTGGCCGAGACCGTCACCGTCTTGTCCGGTGCCATCACGTCGTTGTCCACAGCCGTGATCCGCACCTGATTCAAACTCTCGCTCTCCGTCTCACCGGCCGGGATCGACAGCAGCGGGACAGCGGTCAGGATGTAGTCACCCGCAACCGCCGGCGACATCGGCGCCGTCTGAACCGTCAACCTCGTCTCCTCGCTCGACGGGTGGGACAGGCGCGCCGTCACCATGCTCACCCCGCCGGCCTCCGTGATCGTGTCCGGCGTCAGCACCAGCGTCACCGTCGGCGCATCGTCGTCGTCGGTGAGCGTCAGCGTCACATCGTCCGGCCCGCTGACACCCTGGCTGTTCTGCGCCGCGGCCGACACCGCCACCGTCTTGTTCGGCGCGTCCACATCGTTGTCTTCGGCGGTGATCGTCACCACCCCCGTGCTCGTCAGCGCGTTGGCCGCAATCGTCAGCTCCCGGTTCGTGCTCAAGCTGTAGCCGGCGCCCGACGACGGCGCCGCCACCGTCACCGTCGTCGCCTGCGGCGACGGCTTGTCCAGCGTGGCCGTCACCGTGCTCGACCCGCCGTCCTCACCTATCGTGTCCGGCGTCAGCACCAGCGTCACCGTCGGCGTCTCGTTCGCAACGGCCTCGTCCGTGAACGCCGGCGCAGCATTCCCCTCGTCGTCCTGAAGCTGCCCGCTGCCCGGCACCGCGTAGCTCACCGTCACCGTCTCGTCCGCGCCCACGAATGACCCCAACGTCAGCGTCAACGACGACCCGCTCACCGCCACCGCGCTCACCGCGTGACCCCCGGACACCGTGAACGCCGACGCCGCCGGCACGCTCGCCCCGTCCAGCGCCTCGTTCATCGTCACCGTCAGAACATCGCCGTTCACCGACGCCCGCAGGAATACCGGCTCACCCGTCGTCGTCATCGCTTCCGCGAGCCCCACATCGCTCTGCCCGCCGCCACGTATGTTCGCCAGCCACGCCCCTTGCCCCTCAAGCGTCGCCAGCACACGCTCCGCTATCGTCCGCCCGTTCGCGTGATAGTCAAAGGCCTCACGCCTCAACACCGCTGCCTGAACCGTATACGACGTACCCGACTCCAGACCTCCTATCCGGATCACGGGCGGCTCCGCCCGCCGAAGCCGCGCCCCGGACATGATCCGGTGCACCCAGTTGCTCGTCCCCGTCTTACGCCAACTCAGCCGCAGCCACGACGAGCCGAGACCCGACGGGTCCCTCACCTGGACCCCCAGCGCATCCTCTTGCCGATCCACCACGCTCACCACGGGGACCACCCCTGTCAACCCGCGGGGCGCGGGAATCCGGAAAGAAAACGTCCGCGCTTCGCTCTGCCCGCCCATCGTCCCCGTCACAACGCACGCCGTCTCGCTCTCCGTGCTGCTCCCATGCGTGTGACCCAGGTTGTTCGGCACAAGGCTCAGCGTGCTCCCCGAAACGGTCACCGACTGGTAGTAGTCGGCCCGCGTGGCGCCACAATCAGTCTGGTCGTCCACCTCGAAGCTCACCGCGGACGACGCCACGCCGGTCGCCAGATACTCCGCCAAGTTCACCGTCGTCGTCCGCCCATACTGCGTGATGACCGAATAGTTCTCGTCCGCATCGAAGATCGTCGTCGGCGTCGGCGTCGTCGGCACCGCTTCGGCCGCCGCCGTCGCCACGCTCTCGATCGTCTCTTTGGCGCCGCCTTCGTCGGTGAACGTCACCTCCACCTTCAGCGTCGACCCCACGTCCGCGTCGACCACCGTGTACGACTCCCCGGTCCCGACCTGCGTCACGGCGCCGCCCGCCGCCACCCGGAGCCAACGGTAGGCGTAGGCCGCGCCCGCCAGCCCGTCCGAATCGCCGATGCCCGACGTGTCCACCGTCAGTGTCTCGCCGACCACCGGCGACGTGTCGTCGATGGTCGGCGCCCCCGTCGGCGCCACGTTCTCGTCGTCCGTGATCGTCAGCGTCACGGCCTCCGGGTCCGTGATCCCCTGGGTGTTCGTCGCCGTGGCCGACACCGTCACCGTCTTGTGGGGCGCGTCCACGGCGTTGTCCACGGCGGTGATCGTCACCGTACCCGTGCTCGCCGTCGCGCCCTCCGGAATCGTCAACTGGCTCCCGCTCAGCGTGTAGTCGCCCGCCACCGCCGGCGACACCGGGGCCACCGACACCGTCACCGTCGTCTCCTCGCTCGACGGATGGTCCAGGGTCGCCGTCACCGTGCTCTGCCCGGCCGCCTCCGCAATCGAGGCCGGGGTCAGGACCAGCGTCACCGTCGGCGGGTCGTCGTCGTCGGTGATCGTGCCGGTCGCCGTGTCGTCCCCGAGCGTCGCGCCCGACGGGTTCGTCAGCGTCACTTCGAACGTCTCGTGCGGCTCGTCCACTTCGTCGCCCAGCACCGTCACGGACACCGTCCCGCTGGAGTCCCCGGTGTTGATGGTCAGGGTTCCCGTTCCCGCCGTGTAGTCCGTCCCGGCGGTCGCGGTGCCGTCGGAGGTCGCCCAGTCCACGGTCACGGTTTCCGTGGCCGCGCTGTCCAGCGTCAGCGTGAACTCCAGCGTCGTGCTGCCCGTATCGCCCTCGTCCACGCTTGCGTCGGCGATCGAGAGCTCCAGAAGCGGCGTCGCCTCGACGGTCGCCGTCTCCGCGCTCTCGACCATCTCTTCGGTCCCGTCGTCGTCGGTGAAGGTCGCCTCCACTTTCAACGTCGCGCCCATGTCCGCGTCGACCACCGTGTAGGTCGTGCCGGTTCCGACCTCCGTCTCGGTGGTGTCCGATGCCACCCGGATCCACCGCCAAGCGTAGATCGCGCCCGTCAGCCCGTCGGGGTCGGCGATGCCCGACGGATCCGCCGTCAACGTATCGCCGACCACGGGTGTCGTGTCACTGATCGTCGGTGCGCCCGTCAGGTCCGCGTTGTCGTTGTCCTCGACCTTCACCTCCGCCGTGGCGGTCCCCAGGTCCCAGGCCGCATCCGCCGTCAGGGTCAGGGTCACCGTGCTGTCCGCCTCGTGGCCGGTGTCGTCCTCCGTCGGCACCGTCACCGTCTGCTCGGTGTCGCCGTCCGCGAAAGCGACGCTCTTCGCGCCCTCCTCGCCCGACGCCACCATGTCGCCGGTCTCCGACACGCCATAGTTCACCGTGAGCGCGCCCGCCGTCACCACCGTGCGCGTCACCCTGAACTGCGCACCCGCGCCTTCCGCCACCGGGGTCGACACCGGCGCCACCGACACCGTCGGCAGCAGCACCACCTCGACCGCCGACGTCGCCTCGCTCTCGACCGTCTCTTCGATCCCGGCGTCGTCGGTGAAGGTCGCCTCCACCTTCAGCCTCGCACCCGCGTCGGCGGCGACCACCACATACGTCATCCCGGTCCCGACCACGGTTTCGACGCCGCCCGACGCCACCCGGATCCACCGCCAAGCGTAGGTCGGGCTCGTCAGACCGTCCGGGTCATCCAGGTCCGATGGTGCCGCCGTCAGCGTCTCGCCCACCGCGGGCGTCGTGTCGTCGATGGTCGGCCTGCCGGTCGGCGCCGCGTTGCCGTCGGGCCTGTCATCGTCCCGCACCTCGACACTGGCCATGGAGGGCGTGCCCGGCACGTAGTTGCTGCCTGCACGTTCAACGATCTCCGCGGTTACCGTGCTGTTCGGCTCGTCCGTGTCGTCAGCTACCGTCGGGAAAGACAGCGTTGCGGTTTCTTTGCCGTCGGGAAACACTGCAACAATAGGAAATTGCAAATTGTTCGCCGTCATCATGTCGCCTGTTTCCGTTACTCTGAGATTGACAAGCAACAAAGCCGCGGGTGGCTCCGATATGGTCAACGTGAAAGTCACACGTCCTCCCTCGGTGATGAGACTGCCGCCGACCCCCGGCACAATGGACACTTCGGGCACCGTCGGCGCCGCCGCCTCGACCGCCATCGTCGCCGCGCTCGTCAGGGTCTCGGTGGTGCCGCCGTCATCGGTGAAGCCCACCTCCACCTTCAGCGTCGCGCCCTCATCGGCGGCAACCACCGTGTAGCTCGCCGCGGTCGCGTCGCCGATCCGCGTCTCCGTCCCCCCGCCCGATGGCACCCGGATCCACTGCCAGGTGAAATCCGGGGTCGCCAGCCCGTCCGGATCGTCGATGCTCGAGGTATTCACGGTCAGCGTCTGGCCGACCTCCGGCGTCGTATCGTCGATCGTTGGCTCGCCGGTCGGCTCCGCGTTGTCGTCGTCCCGAACCTCCGCCGTCGCCGTCGATGGGTCGCCGAGCAGGTAGGCGGGATTGGCGCTCGTGTCCGCCGTCAGCGTCAGCGTCACCGAGCCGTGCGCCTCGTGGGCGCTGTCGTCCGTCGTGGGCACGCTCACCTGCACCGTGGCGCTGTTCGCCGGGAAGGTCGCCGTGCCCGCGCCCGTCGTGGCGCCGAAGTCCCCGGAGACGGTCACCGTGTAGTCCACGTCCAGCGTCTGCGCCGGGTCGCCCGTGCGCGTCAGCGTGAACTCCGCGGGGCTGCCCTCCGTCACGTCGCCGTCCGAGACCACCGTCACCGAGGGTCGCGATGCCGCCGCCACCGCCGAGGTCGGGGCACTCGTGAAGCTCGCCTCGTGGCCCTCGTCGTCGGTGACCGTCACCTTGACCTTGAGCGTCGCGCCCGCGTCCGCGAACACCGGCACGTAGGTCTGCGAGGTCGCGCCGGAAATGTCCGCGTCACTGCCGCCGGACGGTGTCCGGACCCACTGGTAAACGTAGGCCGCGTTGTTCAGTCCGTCCTCGTCGGCGATGCCCGATGTGTCCGCCGTCAGCGTCTCGCCTTCCGTCGGCGTGCCCGTGACCGTGACCGAGCCGGTCGCCGGCGAGTCGTCGTCGTCTTCCACCGCCGCCGTCGCCGTCGACGGGTCGCCGAGCAGGTAGGCGGGATCTGTGCCCGTGTCCGCCGTCAGCGTCAGCGTCACCGAGCCGTGCGCCTCGTGGGTATCGTCGCCCGTCGTGGGGACACTCACCTGCACCGTGGAGTTGCTCGCCAGGAACGTCGCCGTGCCCGCGCCGGTCGTGACGCCGAAGTCCCCGGTGGCGGTCACGTCGTAGGCCACGTTCAGCGTCTGCGCCGGGTCGCCCGTGCGCATCAGCGTGAACGTGACGGTGTCGCCTTCGGTCACGTCGCCGTCCGAGACCACCGTCACCGAAGGCCGCGCCCGCGCCGCCACCGCCGAGGTCGGGGCGCTCGTGAAGGTCGCCTCATGGCCCTCGTCGTCGGTGACCGTCACCCGGACCTTCAGCGTCGCGCCCGCGTCCGCGAACACCGGCACGTAGGTCGCGCCGGTCGCGCCGGAGATGTCCGCGTCACTGCCGCCGGCCGGCGTCCGCACCCACTGGTAGGCGTAGGAAGCGTTGTCCAAACCGTCCTCGTCGGTGAGGCCCGAGGTGTCCGCCGTCAGCGTCTCACCTTCCGTCGCCGTGCCCGTGACCGTGACCGAGCCGGTCGCCGGCGAGTCGTCATCGTCCCGCACCTCGATACTGGCCATGGAGGGCGTGCCCGGCATGTAGTAGTTACGTTCAAGGACCTCCACGGTTACCGTGCTGTTCGGCTCGGTCGTGTCGTCATCAACCGTCGGGTAACTCACTGTCAAGGTTGTCTGGTTGGGGCCAAACACTACAACCGACCTCCCCAAATTGTTCGGGAACATCATGTTGCCTGTTTCCGTTCTTCTGATATTCACACGCAACGGTATGTCCCCGATTGTCTTCGACAGGGTGAACGTGAAAGTCGCGTCTCCTCCCTCGGTGATGGGACTGCCGCCGTGCACAACGGACACCCTGGGCAGCGCCGCCACCGCCGAGGTCGGGGCGCTCGTGAAGGTCGCCTCGTGGCCCTCGTCGTCGGTGACCGTCACCCGGACCTTGAGCGTTGCGCCCGCGTCCGCGAACACCGGCACGTAGGTCTGCGAGGTCGCACCGGAGATGTCCTCGTCACTGCCGCCGGAGGGCGTCCGCACCCACTGCCAGGCGTAGGCCGCGTTGTCCAGACCGTCCGCGTCGGTGAGGCCCGAGGTGTCCGCCGTCAGCGTCTGGCCTTCCGTCGCCGTGCCCGTGACCGTGACCGTCCCGCTCGCCGGCGAGTCGTCGTCGTCTTCCACCGCCGCCGTCGCCGTCGACGGGTCGCCGAGCAGCCAGGCGGGATCGGCGCCCGTGTCCGCCGTCAGCGTCACCGTCACCGAGCCGTGCGCCTCGTGGGCGCCGTCGCCCGTCGTGTCTACCGACACCCGCACCGTGGCGCTGTTCGCCGGGAAGGTCGCCGTGCCCGCGCCGGTCGTGGCGCCGAAGTCCCCGGAAGCCGTCACCGCGTAGGCCACGTCCAGCGTCCCCGTCGTGTCGACCGTCCGCGTCAGCGTGAACGTGACGGTGGCGCCCTCGGTCACGTCGCCGTCCGAGGCCACCGTCACCAAGGGCCGCGGCAGTGCCGCCACCGCCGAGGTCGCTGCGCTCTCGAACGTCGCGTCGTGGCCCTCGTCGTCGGTGACCGTCAATCGAGCCTTGAGCGTCGCTCCCGCGTCCGCGAACGCCGGCACGTAGGTCTCCGAGGTCGCGCCGGTAATGTCCTCGTCACCGCCGCCGGACGGCGTCCGCACCCACTGCCAGGCGTAAACCGCGTTGTCCAGACCGTCCGCGTCGACGATGTTCGTCGCCTCCGCCGTCAGCGTCTGGCCTTCCGTCGCCGTGCCCGTGACCGTGACCGAGCCGGTCGCCGGGGAGTCGTCGTTGTCCCGGACCGTGACCTCCGCCGACCGCTCCGCCTCCGGCCCCAGCACGTAGGCCGCGCCCGCCGCCAGCGTCAGCGTCACCGAGCCGTGCGCCTCGTGGTCGCCGTCGTCCACTGTGTCCAGGCTCACCGTCTCTTCCGTCTCGCCCGCCGCGATGGTCGCCGTCGCGGGAGCGGTCCCCGACAGCACCCCGGCAGGGTCGACGACCGTGAAGCTCACCACCAGCGCCTCGCTGGTATCCAAATCCGGTCGCCTCAGCCTGAATGCCGCCGCCTCGCCCTCCGTGACCGTCGCCGCAACCGCCGCAACCGTCACCGGCGGCAGGTCGTCGTTCAGGATCGTGCCCGTGACCCTGGCCGAGTCCGGATCGAGCTCCGCGCCCACCGGGTTCTCGAACACCATCACCACCGTCTCGTCAAGCTCGAATTCAGTGTCCTCGTTGACCCTCACCCTGACGACCACGCCGGTATCCCCGCTCTCGATCCTTGCCGTCCCGGGCTGCTGGTTCCGGTAATCGGTGCCGACCGTCGCCGTGCCCGCTCCGGTGTCCACCCGGTAGTCGACCGTAACGTCCGTATCCGACTGCCCCGACATCGTCACCCGGAACGTGAGCTGCACTCGATCTGCCGTCGAATCGCCCTCGTCCACCTCCGACGGGGTGACCGACAGCACCGGCTCGTCGTCGTTCCGGATCGTGCCCTCCGCCCTCGCCGTCCCGAGCGCCGCGCCCCCGCTCGGGTCCCTGAGCTCCACCTCCACCGTCTCGTCCCTCTCGGCATCGGTGTCGCCGCGGACGCGGAACGTGATCGTCTGCATCGTCGGCACTTCCTGGGACAGCGCCGGGAACGTGACCCGGGCGGGCGTGGGCGCCTCGTAGTCGGCGCCGGATTCCGCCGTGCCCCCCACGTCGTACTCGACCGTCACCTCCCGGTCCGATTGGAGGTCCATGCTCACGGTGAACACCAGATCCGTCGTGCCCGAGTCGCCCTCGTCCACGCTCACGCTCGACGGCCCGATGGACAGCGTCGCGGTGTCGTCGTCCACAATCGTCCCGGTGACCGTGGACGGGAACGTCACCCCTTCAGGAGTGCCGGCCACTTCGAAGAGCTCCAGCACCACCGTCTCGTCCGACTCGTCGACGGTGTCGGGACGCACCTGGAAGAAAACTTGCCCGCTGGTACTGCTCGGCGAGAAAACGAGCGTGCCTGCCATGGAGCCGGCAAAATCGGCCATGGGGCCGGTGGCCTGCGCCGTGCTTTCCGTGGCTACCCGCCAGCCGAGTTCCACTCTCTGCCCCGTCTCGGACCGTGACAGCACGAACCGGAGCAGCGGCGCGCCGTCGTCGCCTTCCGTGACCGTCGGCGAGGCGGCCGTGATCGTGTACGGGGTGACCGTCGCCGTCTCTGCGCTCTCGACCGTCTCGCCGGTGTCGTCGTCGTCCGTGAAGCCGGCGCGGACCTTCAGCGTCGCCCCGACGTCCTCGGCGACCACCGTGTAGCTCGCCGTGGTCGCGCCGGTGATCTCCGTCGGCGTCCCGCCGCCCGACGGCACCCGGAGCCACTGCCAGGTGAAGTCTGTCAGGCTCGTCAGACCGTCCGGGTCGTCGATGCCCGAGGCGTCCGCCGTCAGCGTCTCGGTGACCACGGGTGTCGTGTCGTCGATCGTCGGCGCGCCGGTCGGCGCCGCGTTGTCGTCGTCCTCGACCGCGACCTCCGCCGTGGTCGAAGCGCCGAGCAGGTAGGTGGGTTCGCCGACCGTGTCCGCCGTCAGCGTCACCGTCACCGTGCTGTCCGCCTCGTGGACACTGTCCTCCACCGTCGGCACGGTCACCGTCTTCTCGGTGTCGCCGTCCGCGAACGCGACGGTCTGCGCGTCCTCATCGCCCGCCGCCACCATGTCGTCGGTCTCCGACACGCGGTAGTTCACCGTCAGCGCACCCGTCGTCACCACCGTGCGCGTCACCGTGAACTGCGCGCCCTCGCCTTCCTCCACCGGGGTCGACACCCGCGCCACCGTCACCGTCGGCAGCGTCACCGCCGCCGCCGCGACCGCCGACGTCGCCGCGCTCTCGACGGTCTCTTCGGTCCCGTCGTCGTCGGTGAAGGTCGCCGCCACCTTCAGCGTCGCGCCCACGTCCGCGGCGCCCACCGTGTAGGTTTCCGAGGTCGCCCCGGTGATCTCCGTCTCGGTGTTGTCCGATGCCACCCGGATCCACTGCCAGGTGAAGGTCTTGTCCGTCACCGTCAGCCCGTCGGGGTCGGTGATGCCCGAGGCGTCCGCCGTCAGCGTCTCGCCCGCCATGGGCGTCGTGTCGTCGATCGTCGGCGCGCCCGTCGGCGCCGCGTTGTCGTTGTCCCGGATCGTCAAATCCGCAAATTCAGGTTGTCCTTCACTTGCTTCTCCCGTGGAGTAGGAGCCGTCCCTGAAATGATCATCAAGCACTATCAGAGACACCGTGCCGTCCGCCTCGTGGGTGCTGTCATTCACCGTGGACAGGCTCACCTGCGTCGTGGAACTGCCCGCCGGGAAGGTCGCCTCGTCCTCGGTTGTGCTGTCCACCGGGAAGGTCGTCCCGTCCGCGGCGGTGAGGCCGAAGTCCCCCCCGTCGGGGTCGATATCGAATGCCACGCGCAGCATTCCCGTCGCGGAGCCCGTGCGCCTCAAAGTCCACACGGCAGGGTCGCCCTCCGTGACATCGCCGTCCGAAGTCACCCAGACTATGGAGTTCCCGACCGTCGCCGTCGGGGCGCTCGTCAGAGTCTCTTCGGTGCCGTCGTCGTCGGTGAACTTCACCTCCACCTTCAGCGTCGCGTCCCGATCGGCGGCAACCACCGCGTAGGTCGCCGCGGTCGCCCTGCTGATCCGCGTATCCGTCCCGCCCGATGTCCGGATCCACTGGTACGTGAAGCGCCGGTTCGTCAGACCATCCGGATCGTCGATGCCCGAGGTAATCGCCATCAGCACCTCGCCGACCAGGGGCGTCGTGTCGTCGATCGTCGGCGGGCCGCCTGTCGGGGCCGCGTTGTCGTCGTCTTCCACCGCCGCCGTCGCCGTGTCAGGGGTTCCCACCGCGTAGCCCGTGCCGGCTTGCAGCGTCAGCGTCACCGAACCGTGCGTCTCGTGGACGCTGTCGCCCGTCGTGGCCACGCTCACCTGCACGGTGTCGTTGTTCGCCAGGAAGGTCGCCGTGCCCGCATCCGTCGTCGTGACGCCGAACTCCCCGGTGGCGGTGACCTCGTAGGCCACGACCAGCGGATGCGTCGTGTCGCCCGTGCGCGTCAGCGTGAATACGGCAGGGCTGTCCTCCTTCACATCGCCGTCCGAAGCCACCGTGACCTGCGGCCTCCCGCCCCGGACCGCGGCCGCGAGCGCATAATCTTGATTCCCATCCTCCCACTGGGCTGATCCGCCGCCGATCCTGAACACTATCTCCTGATAGTCAAAATTGATCTCCCAGCCCCCCGCGTTATCAATCGTCGGCGCTCCTCCTCCTCTGTAACGGAGTCTATTCCACTGCGCTATCTCGTCACTGTCCGCTCCCTCCACCCTTTCCGCCACGATGTAGTAACGGGTGTCGGCTGCGAGCGTGGCCCCCGGCGGCGCCGTGAAGGTGTTCCGGCCGTCGCTCAGGGAAGCGGGGCTGGTCAACGTGTAGAGAGGAATTTCGCCGGGAACGTTGTTGCCGCCGACTACCGAATTCTCCCTGATCGTCACCTTGAGCCCTTCGGGGGCGACTCGTGACAAGAGCAGTACGACTTCCTGAAGCGGGTAGCCGCCACTCTCGCTTCCCGTTTCAAACGGTTGCGCCATCCGCCTGCGAGACCCATCGATCGTGACCGAATTCACGCCACCCACCGCCGCCCATGGGGTTCTCAAGTTGCTGATGTAGTCCTCGACCTGCGCCTGGGCCGGTACCGGCGCCAGACCGGCGAGCGCCAGCAGCACGCCGGCCGCCTGCGCCGGCCGCCGAACCCAACTTCGACTTCGATGGGTCGTGTCCCTGCATCGCAGATGAATCGAGCACCTGCGCATAGGCTCAGCAGTTCTCATTTTGGCGCCTGACTTCACCCTGAGCCGCAAGCCGTCTTCTCCTTGCGACTCGGTCCGGGGCAGATCGACGGTCGTGCCGGTCCTGCCGCGGGACCCGACGAGCAAAATGAGAATTGCTGACATGGGCTGCGACGCGACCGCGTCCAGAATCGACCCAAATGAAGGGGCTACCGTCGAAGTTGGGCAAAGCGGCGCGGCGCCGTTTCGAGCCGTCGCCGTCATGGCGCTCCGGTCCCGACGCCTTGGGGACGACACCCGGACTCCGGCCGCGTTGCCGGGAACCGCAGCCATGCGGCGGGAATTCCATCCCGGCCACTGGTGGGATTCCGTCCACCGGCGCCGGAGGGACCCCGGCCACTGGCGGGATTCCGTCCACTGGCGCCGGAGGGACCCCGGCCACTGGCGGGACCCCATCCACCGGCGCCGGAGGGCCCAGCGCCGGAGGGCCGCCAAGGCGGGAATCGTTGCCTTGCGGCTCAACGAACCCGCCCGTACGTCTTGCCGATGCCGGCCCCCGTCATCCCGATGTCCGCCCCCGTCATCCCGAATCCCCTGGCTCGCTCAGGGCATTGCCCAAGGCATTGCTCGGGGACAGGCGACGCTCTCCCGGACTCGGCCGGGGAGAACGGCGGGGGAGCCCGGCGACCAGTGTCGGGGGGGGGGGGGGGGGGGGGGGGGGTAGTGATCAGTGTTTGGGGAGAGGGAGCAACCCGCGGAGCCGACCGTACCGCCTGTCATGGCAGCGAGCGTCACACCATGGCAACGAGTGAACCCGTTCACGTCAGCTCGCCGGTGCTCGGCGCCCCGGCCGGGACGTGTCGGCGCCGCGTCGGCCAAGGTGTGTCGGCGCCGCTCGAAGACGGCCTGCCCCGTGATGCCCGCTCCGAACCCAGCGGTGAGCGAGAGCCCCCGGACTCCTCGCGAGCCCGTGCGGGCGCGGCGTCGGCGACGGCCACCGCCCGCGCCGCGATGGCGGTGGATATCGAGGGGAGTCGAGCCGGTGCGTCCATGGCGGCTTCCTCTCGGGTGCGAGACCCCGTTCCGTACCGGGGTTCGCCGAACACGAACCGAGTTGCGGAGCGGGGCGCAGGTCGGTGCATCCCGTACCGGCGCGGAAGGTAACCGAAATTCTGACGGCGTGTCGATACCCATGGAGGGCTTTGTCGAGAGCGAACAATCTGTCCGGTGCGGCAGCACACGGATTGTCCGATCTGATGGGCACCGAGCAGGCGCCCCATGGCCCGGATACGAGCACCGGAGGTGATTCGCCGGAATGCGCACGCCGGACGAGGTGCGAAGAGACCCGCGGCGCCTGGCAGGTGCGGCCGCCCGCGCACGAGGAGGCGGACCGGCTTGCCGGGGGGTGCGAGCGCACCTTCCGGCGCTCCATCGAGCGCTGCGAGGACGAGGGGCTCGACGCGCGGGTGGCCAAGCGCATGCACCGGATCCCGGCGCATCGTGCGCCGGTGGACGAGGGGGCGCAGCGACCCTCGGAGCCGCCGGGACGCACTGTTCCCGATGCGAAATCCGGGACCGACCAGATCCCCCGAATCATCATTGACGGATCATCCGCAGCTCCAATCCGGGCACGGACAGCGCTCTTGCAGGGCGAGCCCAGCGACGCAGCGGCACCGCAACGGCCGGAGGTCGCAAAGCAGGATGACCAGTCCCCGATATCCCCACGTTCCCGGCACGATCTCCTACATGTAGTCGAGGTGATTTCCTACGTTCCGAGGGCGGATCTTCGCTTCCGCCCCCATGCGCGGGGCCGATACCGTGCCTTCCCATGGAGACCGATGCCGCCTGGAAACGCCTGTTCGCGCTCCCCGCGATGGTCGAGCACCTGCTGCGCGCCGTCGCCCCCGAGCTCGCCTGCCGGCTGGACTTCACCGCCATGGAGCAGCTCGCCGCCAACTGGACCCGGCCCACGGACGGCGCCGACCCGCGCACCGGCACCCACCCGACTGGTGGCACCGACCCGCACACCGGCACTCGCCCGACCGGTGGTGCCGACCCGTACACCGGCACCCGCCCGACCGGCAGCACCGAACCGCACACCAGCGCCCGACCGACGGGCGGCGCCGAACCGCACACCGGCACCCACCCGACGGGCGGCGCCGAACCGCACACCGGCACTCGCCCGACCGGCAGCGCCGACCCGCGCACCGGCGCCCGACCGACGGGCAGCGCCGGCCCGCACACCGGCGCCCGACCGACCGGCGGCGCCGAACCGCACACCGGCGCCCGGCCGACGGACGGCGCCGACCCGCACACCGGCGCCCGGCCGACGGACGGCGCCGAACCGCACACCGGCGCCCGACCGACCGGCGGCGCCGGCCCGCGCACCGGCACCCAGCGCTACGCCGACGCGGTCTGGCGCATCCGCTACGCTGGCGCCGATGCACGCACGCTTGTGCTGCTGCTCGAGTTCCAGTCCACGGTGGACCCCGACATGGCGGCACGCACGCTCATCTACACCGGCCTGCTGCGCGAGCATCTGCGCCGCCAAGGCAAGTTCGACCCCGACGGCGGGTTGCGCACCCTGGCCGTGGTGGTCTACTCCGGCCCGAAACCGTGGTCGGCGGCGGACGCCGCCGACGCCGTGCCGCTCTCGCCCGACGGCACGCCACTGATGACGGTCGTCGCCCCCTACCGGTTGCTTGACTCGCGGCGGGCGGCGACTGACGATTCGGCCGAACGCAACCCGGCGCTGGCGGTGCTCGGCGTCGAGGGCACGACCTCCCCGGCGCAGGCGGCAGCGCGGATGCAGGCGATGGCGCACTGGCTCCCGCAGGTGCTCACCGACCGGGACGTGCGGCGCGAATTCGGCGCCTCGGTGGTGGCGTGGCTGGCGGCGACGATGCCGCGGCTGTTTCCCTCCGCCGACGGCGAGGAGATCGAGAGCATCGGACTTGGGCTGTTCGAGGAGGACGAAATGACGACGCTGCACCTGAGGGTGAAGGAGTGGGAAGCCGAGTGGCTGCGCCAGGGCATCGCGCAAGGCATGGAACGCGGCATGGAGCAGGGAATGGAACGCGGTCTGGCCCAAGGCGTGGAGCGTGGCTTGGCGCAAGGTGTGGAGCGCGGCTTGGCCCAGGAACGGTCGTTGCTGTGTGAGATTGCCGCGCGCAAGTTCGGCGCCGCGGTGGGCGAGGCGCTGGCACGCCGCCTGGAGTCGGCCTCGGACGCCGAGGCGCTTCGGGACATCGGCGTCCTGATCATCGACTGCACCGACGGCGCGGAGCTGCTCGCCCGCATCCCCCCGCACGGAGACGCTTGAGGCCCCCGTCCCCGACCTTCACGACCTTCAGCCTTGGGCGGCGGGTCCCCGCGGTCCGTCCCGATCATCGCCAGGTGTCGGGGGCAAATAGTCTGTCCGGTGTAGTAGCGCATGGGTTGTCCGGTTTGATCGGCACCGAACAGGCGCCCCATGACCCAGACACGAGTGCCGGAGGCGATTCGCCGAATGAGGTACGAAGAGACCCGCGGCGTCCGGGCAGGTGCGGCCGCCCGCGCACGAGGAGGCGGACCGGCTACCGGTGGGTGCGACGGACTCGATACGAAACCCTCTGCGAAATCCCCACGCTCCCGGCACGATCTCCTACAAGTAGTCGGGGTGATTTCCTACGTTCGGAGGGCGGATCTTCGCTTTCGCACCCATGCGCGGGGCCGATACCGTGCCTCGCCATGGAGACCGATGCCGCCTGGAAACGCCTGTTCGCGCTGCCCGCGATGGTCGAGCACCTGCTGCGCGCCGTCGCCCCCGAGCTCGCCCGCCGCCTGGACTTCACCGCCATGGAGCAACTCGCCGCCAACTGGACCCGGCCGACGGGTGGCGCCGACCCGCACACCGGCGCCCGACCGACCGGCGGTGCCGAACCGCACACCGGCGCCCGGCCGACGGACGCCGCCGACCCGCACACCGGCACCCGGCCGACGGACGTCGCCGACCCGCGCGCCGGCGCCCGGCCGACGGACGCCGCCGAACCGCACACCGGCGCCCGGCCGACGGACGCCGCCGAACCGCACACCGGCACCCGGCCGACGGACGCCGCCGACCCGCACACCGGTGCCCACCCGACCGGTGGCGCCGGCCCGCGCCCCAGCACCCAGCGCTACGCCGACGCGGTCTGGCGCATCCGCTACGCCGGCGCCAACGCCAGCGCCGATGCACGCACGCTCGTGCTGCTGCTCGAGTTCCAGTCCACGGTGGACCCCGACATGGCGGCCCGCATACTCGCCTACACCAGCCTGCTGCGCGAGCATCTGCGGCGTCAGGGCCGGCTCGACCGCGACGGCGGGCTGCGCACGCTGGCCGTGGTGGTCTACTCCGGCCCGAAGCCGTGGTCGGCAGCAGGCGCCGCCGACGCCGTGCCGCTCTCGCCCGACGGCACGCCGCTGCTGACGGTCGTCGCCCCCTACCGGTTGCTTGACTCGCGGCGGGCAGCGGCTGACGATGCGACCGAACGCAACCCGGCGCTGGCGGTGCTCGGCGTCGAGGGCGCGGCCTCCCCGGCGCAGGCGGCGGCGCGGATGCAGGCGATGACGCTCTGGCTCCCGCAGGTGCTCGCCGACCGGGACGTGCGGCGCGAATTCGGCGCCTCGGTGGCGGCGTGGCTGGCGGCGACGATGCCACGGCTGTTTTCGTCCGCCGACGGCGAGGAGATCGAGAGCATCGGGCTTGGCCTGTTCGAAGAGGAAGACGAAATGACGACGCTGCACCTGAGGGCGAAGGAATGGGAGGCCGAGTGGCTGCGCCAGGGCATCGCGCAAGGCATGGAGCAGGGAATGGAACGCGGCTTGGCCCAAGGCATGGAGCAAGGCGTGGAGCGCGGCTTGGCGCAGGAACGGTCGTTGCTGCGTGAGCAGGCGGCGCGCAAGTTCGGCGCCGCGGTGGGCGAGGCGCTCGCCCGCCGCCTGGAGTCGGCCTCGGACGCCGAGGCGCTTCGGGACATCGGCGTCCTGATCATCGACTGCGCCGACGGCGCGGAGCTACTCGCCCGCATCCCTCCGCGCGGAGACGCTTGAGGCCCCCGTCCCCGACCTTTACGACCTTCACGACCTCCAGCCCTGTGCGGCGGGTCCCTGCGGTCCGTCCCGATCATTGCTAGGGCGACGTTGCGTTCCAGGCAATCGCGGCCGACCCCGACGACGGACGAGGTGTCAGGAGCAGACAGTCTGTCCGATGCAGTAGCACATGGGTTGCCCGGTCTGATGGGCACCGAGCAGGCGCCCCATGACCCGGACACGAGTGCCGAAGGTGATTCGCCGGATGAGGTGCGAAGAGACCCGCGGCGCCCGGCAGGTGCGGCGGCCCGCGCACGAGGAGGCGGTCTGGATGCCGGGGAGGGTGCGAGCGCACCTTCCGGCGCTACATCGAGCGCTGTGAAGACGAGGGGCTCGACGCGCGAGTGGACAAGCGCACGCACCGGGTCCCGGCGCATCGTCGCCGGTGGACGAGGGGGAGCAGCGACCCCTCGGAGCTGCCGGAACGCACTGTTCCCGATGCGAAATCCGAGACCGACCAGAATCCCCCGAATCATCATTGACGGATCATCCGCAGCTCCAATCCGGGCACGCACAGCGCTCTTGCAGGGCGAGCCCAGCGACGCAGCGGCACCGCAACGGCCGGAGGTCGTAAAGCAGGATGACCTGTCCTCGAAATCCCGACGTTCCCGGCACGATCTCCTACATGTCGTCGAGGTGATTTCCTACGTTCCGAGGGCAGATCTTCGCTTCCGCACCCGTGTGCGGGGCCGATACCGTGCCTCCCCATGGAGATCGATGCCGCCTGGAAACGCCTGTTCGCACTGCCCGCGATGGTCGAGCACCTGCTGCGCGCCGTGGCCCCCGAACTCGCCCACCGGCTGGACTTCACCGCCATGGAGCAGCTCGCCGCCAACTGGACCCGCCCGACGGGCGGCGCCGAACCGCACATCGGCGCCCACCCGACCGGTGGCACCGACCCGCACACCGGCACTCGCCCGACCGGTGGCGCCGAACCGCACATCGGCACCCACCCAACCGGTGGTGCCGACCCGTACACCGGCACCCGCCCGACGGGCGGCGCCGAACCGCACACCAGTGCCCGACCGACCGGTGGTGCCGACCCGTACACCGACACTCGCCCGACCGGTAGCGGTGGCGCCGGCCCGCACACCGGCGCCCGACCGACCGGCGGCGCCGAACCGCACACCGGCGCCCGACCGACGGGCGGCGCCGATCTGCACACCGGCACCCGCCCGACCGGTGGCACCGACCCGGACACCGGCGCCCACTCGACCGGTGGCGCCGACCCGCACACCGGCACTCGCCCGACCGGTGGCGCCGGCCCGCGCACCAGCACCCAGCGCTACGCCGACGCGGTCTGGCGCATCCGCTACGCCGGCGCCGATGCCGACGCCGCACACACGCTCGTGCTGCTGCTCGAGTTCCAGTCCACGGTGGACCCCGACATGGCGGCACGCACGCTCATCTACACCGGCCTGCTGCGCGAGCATCTGCGCCGCCAAGGCAAGTTCGACCCCGACGGCGGGTTGCGCACCCTGGCCGTGGTGGTCTACTCCGGCCCGAAGCCGTGGTCGGCGGCGGACGCCGCCGACGCCGTGCCGCTCTCGCCCGACGGCGCGCCGCTGCTGACGGTCATCGCCCCCTACCGGTTGCTTGACTCGCGACGGGCGGCGACTGACGATTCGACCGAACGCAACCCGGCGCTGGCGGTGCTCGGCGTCGAGGGCACGACCTCCCCGGCGCAGGCGGCGGCGCGGATGCAGGCGATGGCGCTCTGGCTCCCGCAGGTGCTCACCGACCGGGACGTGCGGCGCGAATTCGGCGCCTCGGTGGTGGCGTGGCTGGCGGCGACGATGCCGCGGCTGTTTCCCTCCGCCGACGGCGAGGAGATCGAGAGCATCGGACTTGGGCTGTTCGAGGAGGACGAAATGACGACGCTGCACCTGAGGGTGAAAGAGTGGGAGGCCGAGTGGCTGCGCCAAGGCATCGCGCAGGGCATGGAACGCGGCTTGGAACAGGGCATGGAGCAGGGAATGGAACGCGGTCTGGCCCAAGGCGTGGAGCGTGGCTTGGCGCAAGGTGTGGAGCGCGGCTTGGCCCAGGAACGGTCGTTGCTGTGTGAGATTGCCGCGCGCAAGTTCGGCGCCGCGGTGGGCGAGGCCCTCGCCCGACGCCTGGAGTCGGCCTCGGACGCCGAGGCGCTTCGGGACATCGGCGTCCTGATCATCGACTGCGCCGACGGCGCGGAGCTACTCGCCCGCATCCCCCCGCACGGAGACGCTTGAGGCTCCCACCCCCGTCCCCGACCTTCACGACCTCCAGCCCTGTGCGGCGGGTCCCTGCGGTCAGTCCCGATCATCGCCAAGGCGACGTTGCATTCCAGGCGATCGCGGCCGACCCCGACGGCGGACGAAACCGGAGCCTGTTTCACGACCAACGACAAATCATTTCGATCGGCACGAGATCGATCAGGGCCCGTCCGTCCGGCAACTGGTGGAGCCCGAGGTCGGGGGGAAGCTCGCGTTCCGGAGTGCAACCGAGCGCCTCGACGCAGAACGCCATCGTCGCGTCGAGGCGGGCGCAGCGCAGCACCATGTGGTCGAGCCCGACGATACGCAACGGGTGGTCACGGTTCACTTGCGCGACGACGTGAATGACGGGCGTCCGGCAGGTGCGGCGGCCCGCGCATGAGGAAGTGGCTCGGCTGCCGGGGGGATGCTACGGACTCGATACGAAACCCTCTGCGAAATCCCCAAGTTCCCGGCACGATCTCCTACAAGTAGTCGAGGTGATTTCCTACGTTCCAAGGGCGGATCTTCGCTTTCGCCCCCATGCGCGGGGCCGATACCGTGCCTCGCCATGGAGATCGATGCCGCCTGGAAACGCCTGTTCGCGTTGCCCGCGATGGTCGAGCATCTGCTGCGCGCCGTCGCCCCTGAACTCGCCCGCCGTCTGGACTTCACCGCCATGGAGCAGCTCGCCGCCAACTGGACCCGTCCGACGGACGGCGCCGACCCGCGCACCGGCGCCCGACCGACCGGCGGCGCCGAACCGCACACCGGCGCCCGACCGACCGGCGGCGCCGAACCGCACACCGGCGCCCGACCGACCGGCGGCGCCGACCCGCACACCGGCACTCGCCCGACCGGTGGCGCCGGCCCGCGCACCAGCACCCAGCGCTACGCCGACGCGGTCTGGCGCATCCGCTACGCCGGCGCCGATGCCGACGCCGCACACACGCTCGTGCTGCTGCTCGAGTTCCAGTCCACGGTGGACCCCGACATGGCGGCACGCACGCTCATCTACACCGGCCTGCTGCGCGAGCATCTGCGGCGCCAAGGCAAGTTCGACCCCGACGGCGGGTTGCGCACCCTGGCCGTGGTGGTCTACTCCGGCCCGAAACCGTGGTCGGCGGCGGACGCCGCCGACGCCGTGCCGCTCTCGCCCGACGGCACGCCACTGATGACGGTCGTCGCCCCCTACCGGTTGCTTGACTCGCGGCGGGCGGCGGCTGACGATTCGGCCGAACGCAACCCGGCGCTGGCGGTGCTCGGCGTCGAGGGCGCGGCCTCCCCGGCGCAGGCGGCGGCGCGGATGCAGGCGATGGCGCTCTGGCTCCCGCAGGTGCTCGCCGACCGGGACGTGCGGCGCGAATTCGGCGCCTCGGTGGCGGCGTGGCTGGCGGCGACGATGCCACGGCTGTTTTCGTCCGCCGATGACGAGGAGATCGAGAGCATCGGACTTGGGCTGTTCGAGGAGGACGAAATGACGACGCTGCACCTGAGGGTGAAGGAATGGGAAGCCGAGTGGCTGCGCCAGGGCATCGCGCAGGGCATGGAGCAGGGAATGGAACGCGGCTTGGCCCAAGGCGTGGAGCAGGGCATGGAACGCGGCTTGGCGCAAGGTGTGGAGCGCGGCTTGACCCAGGAACGGTCGTTGCTGCGTGAGCAGGCGGCGCGCAAGTTCGGCGCCGCGGTGGGCGAGGCCCTCGCCCGACGCCTGGAGTCGACCTCGGACGCCGAAGCGCTTCGGGACATCGGCGTCCTGATCATCGACTGCGCCGACGGCGCGGAACTGCTCGCCCGCGTCCCCCTGCACGGAGACGCTTGAGGCCCCGTCCCCGACCTTCACGACCTTCAGCCTTGGGCGGCGGGTCCCCGCGGTCCGTCCCGATCATCGCCAAGTGTCGGGGGCAAATAGTCTGTCCGGTGTAGTAGCGCATGGGTTGTCCGGTTTGATCGGCACCGAGGAGGCGCTCCATGACCCGGACACGAGTGCCGGAGGTGATTCGCCGAATGAGGTACGAAGAGACCCGCGGCGTCCGGCAGGTGCGGCCGCCCGCGCACGAGGAGGCGGACCGGCTACCGGTGGGTGCGACGGACTCGATACGAAACCCTCTGCGAACTCCCCACGCTCCCGGCACGATCTCCTACACGTAGTCGGGGTGATTTCCTACGTTCCGAGGGCGGATCTTCGCTTTTGCACCCATACGCGGGGCCGATACCGTGCCTCCCCATGGAGACCGATGCCGCCTGGAAACGCCTGTTCGCACTGCCCGCCATGGTCGAGCACCTGCTGTGCGCCGTCGCCCCCGAGCTCGCCCACCGGCTGGACTTCACCGCCATGGAGCAGCTCGCCGCCAACTGGACCCGCCCGACAGACGGCGCCGAACCGCACACCGGCGCCCGACCGACCGGCGGTGCCGAACCGCACACCGGCACTCGCCCGACCGGTGGCGCCGACCTGCACACCGACACTCGACCGACGGACGGCGCCGACCCGCATACCGGCGCCCGACCGACCGGTGGCGCCGACCCGCACACCGGCACTCGCCCGACCGGTGGCGCCGACCTGCACACCGACACTCGACCGACGGACGGCGCCGACCCGCATACCGGCGCCCGACCGACCGGTGGCGCCGACCCGCACACCGGCACTCGCCCGACCGGTGGCGCCGGCCCGCGCCCCAGCACCCAGCGCTACGCCGACGCGGTCTGGCGCATCCGCTACGCCAGCGCCGATGCACGCACCCTCGTGCTGCTGCTCGAATTCCAGTCCACGGTGGACCCCGACATGGCGGCCCGCACGCTCACCTACACCAGCCTGCTGCGCGAGCATCTGCGCCGCCAAGGCAAGTTCGACCCCGACGGTGGGTTGCGCACCCTGGCCGTGGTGGTCTACTCCGGGCCGAAGCCGTGGTCGGCGGCAGGCGCCGCCGGCGCCGTGCCGCTCTCGCCCGACGGCACGCCGCTGCTGACGGTCGTCGCCCCCTACCGGTTGCTTGACTCGCGGCGGGCGGCGGCTGACGATGCGACCGAACGCAACCCGGCGCTAGCGGTGCTCGGCGTCGAGGGCGCGGCCTCCCCGGCGCAGGCGGCAGCGCGGATGCAGGCGATGACGCTCTGGCTCCCGCAGGTGCTCGCCGACCGGGACGTGCGGCGCGAATTCGGCGCCTCGGTGGCGGCGTGGCTGGCGGCGACGATGCCACGGCTGTTTTCGTCCGCCGACGGCGAGGAGATCGAGAGCATCGGGCTTGGCCTGTTCGAGGAGGAGGACGAGATGACGACGCTGCACCTGAGAGCGAAGGAGTGGGAAGCCGAATGGCTGCGCCAGGGCATCGCGCAGGGCATGGAGCAGGGAATGGAACGCGGCCTGGCCCAAGGCGTGGAGCGCGGCTTGGCGCAAGGCATGGAACGCGGCTTGGCACAAGGCGTGGAGCGCGGCCTGGCGCAGGGCGTGGAACGCGGTCTGGCTCAAGGTGTGGAACGCGGCTTGGCACAAGAGCGGTCGTTGCTGCGTGAGCAGGCGGCGCGCAAGTTCGGCGCCATGGTGGGCGAGGAGCTGGCCCGACGCCTGGAGTCGACCTCGGACGCCGAAGCGCTTCGGGACATCGGCGTCCTGATCATCGACTGCGCCGACGGCGCGGAACTGCTCGCCCGCGTCCCCCCACGCGGAGACGCTTGAGGCTCCCATCCCCAACCTTCACGACCTTCACGACCTCCAGCCCTGTGCGGCGGGTCCCTGCGGTCCGTCCCGATCATCGTCAGGTGTCGGGGACAAATAGTCTGTCCGGTGTAGTAGCGCATGGGTTGTCCGGTCTGATCGGCACCGAGCAGGCGCCCCATGACCCGGACACGAGTGCCGGAGGTGATCCGCCGGATGAGGTGCGAAGAGATCCACGGCGTCCGGCAGGTGCGGCGGCCCGCGCACGAGGAGGCGGACCGGCTACCGGGGGGTGCGACGGACTCGATACGAAACCCTCTACGAAATCCCCACGTTCCCGGCACGATCTCCTACACGCAGTCGGGGTGATTTCCTACGTTCCGAGGGCGGATCTTCGCTTTCGCACCCATGCGCGGGGCCGATACCGTGCCTCGCCATGGAGATCGATGCCGCCTGGAAACGCCTGTTCGCACTGCCCGCGATGGTCGAGCACCTGCTGCGCGCCGTCGCCCCCGAACTCGCCTGCCGCCTGGACTTCACCGCTATGGAGCAGCTCGCCGCCAACTGGACCCGCCCGACGGACGGCGCCGACCCGGGCACCGGCACTCGACCGACGGGCAGCGCCGACCCGCACACCAGCACTCGCCCGACCGGTGGCGCCGACCCGCGCACCGGCACCCACCCGACTGGTGGCACCGACCCGTACACCGGTGCCCGACCGACGGGCGGCGCCGATCCGCACACCGGCACCCGCCCGACGGGCGGCGCCGAACCGCACACGGGCACTCGCCCGACCGGTGGCCCCGGCCCACGCCCCAGCACCCAACGCTACGCCGACGCCGATGCCGGCGCCGATGCACGCACCCTCGTGCTGCTGCTCGAGTTCCAGTCCACGGTGGACCCCGACATGGCGGCCCGCACTCTCATCTACACCGGCCTGCTGCGCGAGCATCTGCGTCGTCAGGGCCGGCTCGACCCCGACGGCGGGTTGCGCACCCTGGCCGTGGTGGTCTACTCCGGGCCGAAGCTATGGTCGGCGGCGGGCGCCGCCGGCGCCGTGCCGCTCTCGCCCGACGGTACGCCGCTGCTGCCGGTCGTCGCCCCCTACCGGTTGCTTGACTCGCGGCGGGCGGCGGCTGACGATTCGACCGAACGCAACCCGGCGCTGGCGGTGCTCGGCGTCGAGGGCGCCGCCTCCCCGGCGCAGGCGGCGGCGCGGATGCAGGCGATGGCGGCTTGGCTCCCGCAGGTGCTCCCCGACCGGGACGTGCGGCGCGAATTCGGCGCCTCGGTGGCGACATGGCTGGCGGCGACGATGCCGCGGCTGTTTTCGTCCGCCGATGACGAGGAGATCGGGAGCATCGGGCTTGGGCTGTTCGAGGAGGAGGACGAGATGACGACGCTGCACCTGAGAGCGAAGGAGTGGGAAGCCGAGTGGCTGCGCCAGGGCATCGCGCAGGGCATGGAGCAGGGCATGGAACGCGGCCTGGCCCAAGGCGTGGAGCAGGGCATGGAACGCGGCTTGGCGCAGGAACGGTCGTTGCTGCGTGAGCAGGCGGCGCACAAGTTCGGCGCCACGGTGGGCGAGGAACTCGCCCGACGCCTGGAGTCGGCCTCCGACGCCGAGGCGCTTCGGAACATCGGCGTCCTGATCATCGACTGCGCCGACGGCGCGGAGCTACTCGCCCGCATCCCCCTGCGCGGAGACGTTTGAGGCCCCCATCCCCGACCTTCACGACTTTCAGCCCTGTCCTTCAGCCTTGGGCGACGGGTCCCTGCGGTCCGTCCCGATCATCATCAGGGCGACGTTGCGTTCCAGGCAATCGCGGCCGACCCCGACGGCGGACGAGATATCGGGAGCAAATAGTCTGTCCGGTGCGGCAGCACATGGATTGTCCGGTCTGATGGGCACCGAGCAGGCGCCCCATGACCCGGACACGAGTACCGGAGGTGATTCGCCGAACGAGGTTACGAAGAGACCCGCGGCGTCCGGCAGGTGCGGCCGCCCGACCACCGGGGGATGCGACGGACTCGATACGAAACCCTCTGCGAAATCCCCACGCTCCCGGCACGATCTCCTACACGTAGTCGGGGTGATTTCCTACGTTCCGAGGGCGGATCTCCGCTTTCGCACCCGTGCGCGGGGCCGATACCGTGCCTCCCCATGGAGACCGATGCCGCCTGGAAACGCCTGTTCGCGCTGCCCGCGATGGTCGAGCACCTGCTGCGCGCCGTCGCCCCCGAGCTCGCCCGCCGGCTGGACTTCACCGCCATGGAGCAACTCGCCGCCAACTGGACCCGGGCCACGGACGGCGCCGACCCGCGCACCAGCGCCCGACCGACGGGCGGCGCCGACCCGCACACCGGCACCCACCCGACCGGTGGCACCGACCCGCACACCGGCACCCACCCGACCGGCGGCGCCGACCCGCACACCGGCACCCACCCGACCGGCGGCGCCGACCCGCATACCGGCGCCCGACCGACCGGTGGCGCCGAACCGCACACCGGCGCCCGACCGACCGGCGGCGCCGACCCGCACACCGGCACTCGCCCGACCGGTGGCGCCGGCCCGCGCACCAGCACCCAGCGCTACGCCGACGCGGTCTGGCGCATCCGCTACGCCGGCGCCGATGCCGACGCCGCACACACGCTCGTGCTGCTGCTCGAGTTCCAGTCCACGGTGGACCCCGACATGGCGGCACGCACGCTCATCTACACCGGCCTGCTGCGCGAGCATCTGCGGCGCCAAGGCAAGTTCGACCCCGACGGCGGGTTGCGCACCCTGGCCGTGGTGGTCTACTCCGGCCCGAAACCGTGGTCCGCGGCGGACGCCGCCGACGCCGTGCCGCTCTCGCCCGACGGCACGCCGCTGCTGCCGGTCGTCGCCCCCTACCGGTTGCTTGACTCGCGGCGGGCGGCGACTGACGATTCGGCCGAACGCAACCCGGCGCTGGCGGTGCTCGGCGTCGAGGGCACGACCTCCCCGGCGCAGGCGGCAGCGCGGATGCAGGCGATGGCGCTCTGGCTCCCGCAGGTGCTCACCGACCGGGACGTGCGGCGCGAATTCGGCGCCTCGGTGGTGGCGTGGCTGGCGGCGACGATGCCGCGGCTGTTTCCCTCCGCCGACGGCGAGGAGATCGAGAGCATCGGACTTGGGCTGTTCGAGGAGGACGAAATGACGACGCTGCACCTGAGGGTGAAGGAGTGGGAAGCCGAGTGGCTGCGCCAGGGCATCGCGCAGGGCATGGAGCAGGGAATGGAACGCGGCTTGGCCCAAGGCGTGGAGCAGGGCATGGAACGCGGCTTGGCCCAAGGCATGGAGCACGGCATGGCGCAGGGCGTGGAACGCGGCTTGGCCCAGGAACGGGCGCTACTGCGTGAGATTGCCGCGCGCAAGTTCGGCGCCGAGGTGGGCGAGGCGCTCGCCCGACGCCTGGAGTCGGCCTCGGACGCCGAGGCGCTTCGGGACATCGGCGTCCTGATCATCGACTGCGCCGACGGCGCGGAGCTGCTCGCCCGCGTCCCCCCGCACGGAGACGTTTGAGGCCCCCATCCCCGACCTTCACGACCTTCACGACCTTCAGCCTTGGGCGGCGGTCCCTGCGGTCCGTCCCGATCATCACCAGGGCGACGTTGCGTTCCAGGCAATCGCGGCCGGCCCCCGACGGCAGACGAGACCGGAGCCTGTTCCGCAATCAGCGACAAATCATTCGGCAGAACAACCGGACAACCCTTGTCCTGCGAAACCGGACAGGTTTGTTCAACGCATGTGCCGCACCGGTCCCCGGTTGCTCGCCAACCGGGGACCGGTGCGGGCCGTCAATCCGTGCGCTCGCCGCCGCCCTTGAGTTCGACGACGTTCCCCTCGGGATCGGTGATGTAGATGGACGGACCGTATCCGTCGGCCCCGTAACGGGTTTCCGGCGGCGCGAACTCGATGCCGCGGGCTGCGAGATGACGGGCGAGCGCGTTCCAGTCAGGGCGGTCGATGCGCAGGCAGAAGTGGGCCATGTTCGCCCGTCCGGCATCGGGCGGCTCGGTCCCGCCGAGCCTGCTTCCGATCGGCACGAGATCGATCAGGGCCCGTCCGGCCCGCAACTGGTGGAGTCCGAGGTCGGGAAGCTCGCGTTCCAGGGTGCAGCCGAGCGCCTCGGTATAGAACGCCATCGTCGCGTCGAGACGGGCGCAGCGCAGCACCACGTGGTCGAGCCCGACGATGCGCAGCGGGTGGTCGCGGTTCACTTGCGCGACGACATGGATGGCGCGCGGGCGGCGGCGGCGATCCGCGATGTCCGGGGGCGGGTGGCGCAAGCCGCGGCGGTCCGCGATGTCCGGGGGCGGACTGCGCAAGCCGCGGCGGTCCGCGATGTCCGGGGGCGGGCGGCGCAAGCCGTGGCGGTCCGCGATGTCCGGGGGCGAGCGGCGCAAGCCGCGGCGGTCCGCGATGTCCGGGGGCGAGCGGCGCAAGCCGCGGCGGCCGGCCGCGGCGGATGGCCGGCATGGCCCGTCAGCATCGCATGATGGTGCGCGAGTACGCCTCGATGTCCATGACCACCGAGGTCGCGCCGGACCGGCGCTGAATGTCGCCGGTCTCGTGCTCCAAGGCGAGGCGGAACGCGAACTTCTCGAAGTAGGCGTCGTACATCTCGCCGCCGATGGTGCCCAGCGCGAACAGCGCCCCGCTCTCCGGCTCGCTCTGCAGCAGGATGGTGGCGAGGGGTTGCTTCGCCGGTCCACCGAGCACCCGGGCGCCGTCGGAAGGATCGTAGACGCTCTTCTCGGAGCAGCAGAAGATGACTCCGCTCCGCTCGCGCTTGCGGTCGCGGGCATCGAGGTAGCGCACCCGGCCGTGGCGGTAATTGATGAAGCTCACGTCCCTTGCCGGATGGGTCATCCTGTGGGCACAGATCGCGGAGAACGCAACGACGGAACCGTTCGGGCCCGTTCCGCCGGGCCACACGTAGGATTCACCCGCTTCGGTGGACAGCCTTGTCGCGGCCCGGACCGGGCGGCCCAGATCGAGCAGGAAGCAGGGAGTGGTCGCGTAGGGGTAGTGGAAGACATAGGCGCACCCGACATCGAGCGCCCGGGCGGTGATCGGGGCGCCGTCGCCGTCGACGAGGGCGGTGCGGTCGTACAGCCGGGCAGTGCTCCCCGCCGCGGCAAGCGCTCCGGGGTTCGCGCCCGCGGCGACCGCCGCGGCGGCGCAGAACTTGACGAAGCAGCGGCGTTCCACGGTCCGCTTCATCGCGCTCTCAGCCTTTTGCGCGCAGCTCGCGCACGAGCGGGAGGACGACTTCGTCGAGCACGCGCGGCGTCACCGGCCCGACGTGCTTGTAGGCAATCCGGCCGTTCCGGTCGACGACGAACGTTTCGGGCACGCCGTAGACGCCCCAGTCGAGGCCGACGCGGCCGTCGGGATCGGCGCCGGTCCGCGTATACGGATCGCCGAAGGCGTCGAGCCAGGCCGCCGCGTCGGCCGGCGCGTCCTTGTAGTTGAGCCCGTGGATCGGGAGCACGCCTTCGCGTTCGAGCGCCATGAGCAGCGGATGCTCGTCGCGGCAGGCGACGCACCATGACGCGAAGACGTTGACGAGCGCGACTTCTCCGCGCAGGTCCCGCGACGAGAGCCCCCGCTCGCGCCCCTTGACCGGTCCGAGCTCGAACACCGGGACGGGCTTGCCGACGAGCGGCGACGGGACCAGGGTCGGATCGCGGTACAGGCCGGCATACAGCAGCACCCCGATGCCGGCGAAGATCGCGACCGGCAGCAGGTACGGCCACAGACGGCGGGGCGCGACGGCACCGGCCGCACCGGCGAGGGTCTCGTCCATGCGCCGGATTCTAGCCTGCATCGGTCGGGATTCCAGCCTGCCGTACCGGCCCCCAGCAATTCTCATTTTGCTCGTCGGGTCCCGCGGCAGGACCGGCACGACCGTCGATCTGCCCCCGATCTGCCCCGGATCGAGCCGCAAGGAGAAGACGGCTTGCGGCTCAGGGTGAAGTCAGGCGCCAAAATGAGAACTGCTGACCGGCCCCGGCGGGGCACGTCTCGACCGGTGCCCCGCCGGCCGGCGGATGGCCATGCTCGGGTCGTCCGCAAGGTCGGTGGTCATGAGCCCACCGCCCCGCCAGCCGAAGGTCTGCCATATCACCCCCAATCGACAATCTTCCGGCGATTGTCGACGAAGGCCGGCTGGTCCGCGATCGCGAGATGATTCGCCGTGGCGGCCCGGCCCGGAGCGGACGGTCAGGAGGCGCCCCCCTTTGGGCTGTTCGGACGCATTGGTATTGTCGATGAAGGCCGGCTGGTCCGCGATCGCGAACGATTCGCCGTGGCGGCCCGGAGCGGACGATCGGGAGGCTGTCCCCTTTGGGCTGTTCGGCCGCATTGGTGTAGTCTCGCGACGCATGGCAGGCCGCGCGGGCGCCGCACTTGCAACCTTGGCGCACCGCCCGGACGTCGAGGTCCGTACCGACAAGCGCCACTGGCGGAGCAGGTCGCGACCGGGCGATGTCGAGGCGGGTCTCGGGCACTCGTTGCGGAGATTCGTCGCCTCGACCCGGGCTCGGTCGCCGTGCCGCCGTTCGGCGCCGGACCTTGAACCCTGCGTTCGACTCGAACCCGACCGAAGAGGCCATCCTCCGGGCTTCACCCCGCTGGGCCGCTCCGGCAGGCCCCGGCGACAGAAAATCCGGGCAAATCAGTGACGTGTAATGCAGGAGGTGGTGGCTACGGGTGGGATCGAACCACCGACCTCACGATTATGAGTCGTGCGCTCTCACCGGCTGAGCTACGTAGCCCGAGGGGGGGCGAACCTTACCCAAAGGCGCGGCGCAGGCGCAACAGACGAGGCTTCCCGATCCGGGACGGCGGCCGGGCGCCGGCATCGACGAGTCTCCCGGGTGGGTACGAGGCCTGTTCCGACGGCTTCCCGGCCCGGGGCGACGGCCGGGCGCCGGCATCGACGAATCTCCCGGGTGGGTACGAGGCCTGTTCCGACGGCTTCCCGGCCCGGGACGACGGCCGGGCGCCATAGGGCGCCGACCGGAACAGGAAAGGCCATGGTCGACTTCTCCGCGAACGTCCCCCACCACCACGACGCCGGCGAGCGGATCGGAGTCCTCGTCACCAACCTCGGGACGCCGGATGCCCCCACCACCGGGGCCGTCCGCCGGTACCTCGCCGAGTTCCTCGCGGACCCCCGGGTCATCGAGCTTCCGCGGTGGATCTGGCGGGTGGTCCTGCACGCGGTGGTGTTGCGGATACGGCCCCCGCGCTCCGCCCGCGCGTACGCGAGCATCTGGACCGCGCAGGGAGCGCCACTGATGGTGAACTCCGGCGCCATCGCGGACGCGCTGGACGCACACTGGAGCGCGAGCCGGCCGAACCGCGTGACGGTGGCGCTCGGCATGCGCTACGGCAATCCGTCGATCCCCGATGCGCTGCGGACGCTGCGCGAGGCGGGCGCGACCCGGATCGTCGTCCTGCCCCTCTATCCCCAGTACTCGGGCGCGACCGCGGGGAGCACGTTCGATGCGGTGGCCAGGGTGCTGTCGGGGTGGCGCCGGGTGCCGGCCCTGCGCTTCATCGACCACTACCATGACGATTCCGGCTATGTCGACGCGCTGGCCGAGTCGATCGAAACCGCGTGGACCGAGGGCGGCCGCCCGGACCGGCTGCTGTTCTCGTTCCACGGCCTGCCGCGGCGCTACCTGGACGCCGGCGACCCCTACCACTGCGAATGCCGCAAGACGGCCCGGCTCGTCGCCCGGAAACTGGGGATCGAGCCGGAACGATGGCTCGTCGCGTTCCAGTCGCGGGTCGGACGCGGGGAGTGGCTGCGTCCCCATACCGACGAGACCCTGGTCGAATGGGGGCGCGAGGGTCTCGAAAGCGTCGATGTCGTCTGTCCCGGATTCGCGGCCGACTGCCTCGAGACGCTGGAGGAGATCGCGATCAGGGGACGCGAATCCTTCGTTTCGGCGGGTGGCGGACGCCTTCGCTACATTCCCGCCCTCAACGCCGGCGCGCGACACGTCACCGCGCTCGCGGCCCTCGTCGAGCGCGCGATGCCCGAATGGCTCGCGGACCCCGGCGAGGACGAAACCACCCGCGCACGGCGCGTTGCCCGGGCTCGAGCGCTCGGTGCGCCGTACTGACCCTTCGCTCCCGGTACGCACCCCTCGCCGCGGCGTTGCCGCGGCGGTCCGGCAGCCGCATTGCAGGCCCGCTCGCATCCGTGCGATCTTGGAACGCATCGTGTTCCCGAAAGCCGACCGCCGCAACGGGATGAGACTGCGGACGCGACTTCTCGTGCGCGGGCTCGCCGCGTCCGCCGCATTCGCCGGCGGCGCGGCCGGCGCGGACGACGGCCGGTTGCAGTGCGAACCGGGACTCCGGATACCGGAACCGCCCGTGCTGGAAGCGGCCGACACCGACGCCGACCCCGGAACGATCCATCTGTCCGCCGACGAAGGCAATGCCGTCGAAGGGGGGGGCACGGTGCTCACCGGCAACGTCGAGGCCGCGCGGGGCACGCTGCGGCTGCGCGCCGACGAGCTCGTCCACACCCCCGCCGACGAAACCCTCGACGCCCGGGGGAACGTGAGGATCTGGGACGAAGGGACATACGTCACCGGCGACCGCGCACGGGCGGACATTCCCGCCGACGTCGTCACCGTCGAGCCCGCGACGTCCTACGTGCTCGAGGAGAAGCGCGCCCACGGCGACGCGGCCGTGCTCAGGAGGTTCGGCAACGAACGGATCTCCGGGGACGACGTGACCTACACCACCTGCAACCCCGGCGACGCCGACTGGCGCATCACCGCAAGCCGGGTCGACCTCGACTTCGTCGATGAGTCCGGCACCGCGCGCGGCGCGTGGCTCCGGCTCAAGGGGGTTCCGGTGCTCTACACGCCATGGATGAGCTTTCCGCTGGGCGAGCGACGCAGGTCCGGGTTCCTGACCCCGGCCTTCGGCGTGAACAGCTCCAGGGGCGCCGAGCTGGCGGTGCCCTACTACTTCAACCTCGCCCCGAACTACGACGCGACCCTCACCGCGCGGGCGATGAGCCGCCGTGGGGTCCAGACGCAGGGAGAGTTCCGTTTCCTCTCCCGGGTCTACGGGTCCGGCCGGTTCCTGGCGGAATACCTGCCCTCCGACCGGCTGATCGACGACGACCGCTCGATGTTCGACCTGGAGTACCGGCGTCGATGGTCGAGCCGGTGGTCGACGAACGCCCGCCTGGAATGGACCTCGGACGCGGAGTACCTCGACGACTTCGGGACGGACCTCTCACAGAGCAGCCGGACCCACCTGCCGCGACGGATCGACACACGCTACCGCGGCGACGGCTGGAACGCGCGCATCCGGTTCCGGGACTACCTGACCGTGGACCGGGAGATCCCGTCCCGTGACCGGCCCTACGCGGAACTCCCGCAGATCCGGGTCCGGACGAACCGCCCCGAGAAGAACCGGACCCTGAACTTCGCGGCGGCGGCGGAGGTCACCTACTTCGATCGGCGATCGCGCACCACCGGAGGACGGATGGACCTGCAACCGTCCATCACCTACCCGCTCCGGACCACCGGGACGTTCGTGGTGCCGAAGGCGACGCTGCACCTTACGCGGTACGCTCTCGACAGGGTCGAGACCGACGCTTCCGGGGACGACGGCCCGTCGAGGGTCCTGCCGAGCTTCAGCATCGACGGCGGCGTCTTCCTCGAGCGTCCCCTGCACTTCCGGGACCGATCGTTCATCCACACCATCGAGCCGAGGCTCCACTACCTGCGCGTGCCGTTCGAGGACCAGGACGACCTGCCGCTGTTCGACACCAGCCTGCCCGGCTTCAGCTTCGCGCAGCTCTTCCGGGACAACCGGTTCTCGGGCCGGGACCGGATCGGGGACGCCGACCAGGTGGCGCTGACCCTCACCTCGCGCCTGCTCGACGAACGCGGCGCGGAGCGTGTCCGCGCAAGCATCGGACAGATCCGCTACTTCCGGGACCGAAGGGTGACCCTGGACGACGAGCCGGAGGCGACCCGCACTTCCGACCTCGTCGCGGAGATCGGATTGCGGCCCACGCGAAACTGGCGCCTGCAAGCGGGTCTCCAGTACGATACCGACGCTGGCCGCACCGAAAAGAACGCCCTGAACGTGCGGTACCAACCCGATCGACGCAGCGTCGCCAACGTGGGGTACCGGGTCGTTCGCGGCAGCGGCCCGGCGGACACCATCGAGCAGGCCGACCTGTCCTTCGCTTGGCCGTTGGCCGCGAACTGGCGCACCGTGGGCCGGTGGAACTTCGCGCTCGACAAGGACACGAACCGGACCCTGGAAGCGTTCGCCGGATTGGAGTACGAGAACTGCTGCCTCGGATTCCGGGTCGTGGCCCGCCGCTTCCTGACCGGCGACGGGAGCGACGAGGAGGACGACTACTCCCACGGGTTCTTTCTCCAGATCGAACTCAAGGGCCTGACCGGCGCGGGGAGAGCTACCGGGGCTCTCCTCGAACGCAGCATCCCCGGATTCGAGAACCCGTTCTGATGACCACCTACCCTTCATTGCGGCGCCGGCGCCTGGCCCGCGTGCTCGCGATCGCGATCGGCGGGGCGTGCGTTTCGAGCCTCCCGGTCGCGGACACGTTCGGCGCCGAACTCGACCGCATCGTCGCCGTCGTCAACGACGACATCATCGCATCGAGCGAGCTGGAAGCCCGGCTGCGGCGGACGCGCGAGCAGCTTCGCCTGTCCGGCACCGTCCCGCCGCCGCCCGACACCCTGCGCCGGCAGGTACTCGAACGACTGATCCTGGACCGGGTCCAACTGCAAATCGCGCGCGATGCCGGCATTCGCATCGACGACGACAGGCTCAACCGGACGTTGCTCCGCATGGCGGAACAGAACGAACTCACGTTGCGCGAGTTCCGGGACGCCCTCGAACGCGACGGCTACGACTTCACGGAGTTTCGCGAAGAGATCCGTGACGACGTCATGATCTCGGACGTGCGCAGGCGCCAGGTCGAGAACCTGGTCAACATCTCGCAGCGCGACATCGACGACTACCTTTCGACGATGGAGAGTCGCGGAGCCGAAGCGGACCGGCATCGATACCGCATCGGACACATCCTGATCGCGATCCCCGACGGCGCATCGTCCGAGGACATCGACGAGGCGCGCGCACGGGCCGAGCGCGTGCTCGGCGAGATCCGGGCCGGGGCGGACTTCGCGAGCATGGCGGTGACCCATTCCGACGGACAGCAGGCGCTCGAAGGGGGCGACCTCGGGTGGAGGCAGGCCTCCGCGCTCCCCACCATGTTCGCCGACGCCGTCCTCCGGCTCGACACCGGAGGCGTCAGCGGACCCATCCGCAGCGCGAGCGGCTTCCACCTCGTGAAGCTCGTCGACAAGCGCGGCGGCGAGCCCCGGATGATCCGCCAGACCCGCGCCCGTCACATCCTCGTCGCGCTCGACGACATCACCGACGACACCGAGGCGCGCCGCCTGCTGGCGGCGTTGCGCGAGCGGATCGTCAACGGCCAGGACTTCGGCGAGCTCGCCCGCATCCATTCCGACGACTCCGGCTCCGCCGCGAAGGGGGGGGAGCTCGGCTGGATCGACCCCGGCAACACGGTGCCGGTCTTCGAACGCACGATGGACTCCCTGCGGCCGGGCGGGATCAGCGAGCCGTTCAAGTCGCAGTTCGGATGGCACGTCGTCCAGGTGCTGGAGCGGCGCGAGCGCGACGGCACCGAGACCTCCCGGCGGGCGGAGGCCATGCGCAGGCTGCGGGCGAGGAAGATCGAGGAGAACACCGAAAGCTGGATACGCCGGGTGCGTAGCGAGGCCTACGTGGAATACCGACTGGACGAATGACTCGACGCCCGCCCGCGTTGACGCCGGGCGAGCCGGCCGGGATCGGACCCGATATCGCGCTCGCCGCCGCGTCGTCGGGTCGCGAGCCGTTCATCGCCTTCGCGGACCCGGACATGCTCCGCCGCCGGGCCGAGCTGCTCGGCCTCGAGGTCCGGATCCGTGCCGTGGGTCCGGAGGTCCCGGCCGCGCGGGCGATCCCTCCGGGGGAGCTGCCCGTGGTTCCCGTCGCCGCGCCGCGCCGCGTGGTTGCCGGACGTCTCGATGCGGCCAACAGCGCGTACGTGGTCGAGTGCATCCGCGCGGCGGTGGCGGCATGCCGCGACGGAACCGTCGCCGGACTCGTGACCGCACCGGTGCACAAGGGCGTCATCAACGACGCGGGCATCGCGTTTTCCGGCCACACCGAGCTGCTCGGCGAGCTGGACGGCGGAGCGCGGCCGGTCATGATGCTCTGCTCTCCGCAGCTCAAGGTGGCCTTGGCCACCACCCATCTCCCGTTGCGGGCGGTGCCCGACGCCATCGACTCCGCGCTGCTGATCGACGTGGTGCGAGTCGTCGCGCGCGACCTGCGCCGCCGGTTCGCGATCCCGGCCCCCCGCATCATGGTCTGCGGACTCAACCCCCATGCCGGCGAGGGCGGGCATCTCGGCCACGAGGAGATCGAGTCCATCGCGCCCGCGGTGGCGGCGTTGCGCGCGGAGGGAATCGACGTGCGCGGCCCGATCCCGGCCGACACCGCGTTCACGCGGGAACGGCTCGCCGCGGCGGACGTCGTGGTGGCGATGTACCACGATCAGGGCCTGCCGGTGCTCAAGCACGCCGGCTTCGGACAGGCGGTCAACGTGACGCTCGGGCTGAGCTTCGTGCGGACGTCGGTCGATCACGGGACCGCCCTCGACCTCGCGGGCACAGGCCGGGCGGAGCATTCGAGCCTGGTCTCCGCCCTGGCCCTCGCCCGTGAGCTCGCTTCCGCACCTCGTGGCGAAGGACCCGCGCTCCGCCTGGAGCCATGAGCCGCGCCTCTCCCGGCCGGCCCGCGCCGCCGGCTCGCGCAGGATACGCCCGCAAGCGGTTCGGGCAGCACTTCCTCCACGACCAGGGCGTGGTCCGGAGAATCGTCGATGCGGTTGCGCCGCGGCCCGGAGAGCTGTTCGTGGAGATCGGACCCGGGCGCGGCGCGCTCACCTTCCCCCTGCTCGCCTCGGGGTGCGAGCTCCACGCCATCGAGATCGACCGCGACCTTGCGGCTCGACTCCGCGCCCGGGTGCCGCACCACTCCAATCTCGTCGTCCACGAGACGGATGCGCTCGAGTTCGATCTCGCTCGCGTGGCCCCGCCCCCGCGACCGCTCCGGGTGATCGGCAACCTTCCCTACAACATCTCCACGCCCCTGCTGTTCCGGCTGCTGGCGACGCCGGCGCGAATCACGGACATGCACCTGATGCTCCAGAGGGAAGTGGTCGATCGCATGGTGTCCCCGCCCGGCGTCCGCGCATACGGGCGGCTGAGCGTCATGGTGCAGCTCGACTGCGAGGTGGAACGGGTGCTGCGGGTCGGCCCGGGCGCGTTCTCTCCTCCGCCGAGCGTCGAGTCCGCGGTGGTGCGGCTGCGCCCGCGGCCTCACCCCGCCCTCGACCCCACCGGCCGGGCTCGATTCGAATCCATCGTCAGATCGTGCTTTTCCAGACGACGCAAGACGCTGCGCAACGCGTTGCGCGGCGTGTGCGACGAGCGGGCGATCGCCGCCTCGGGCCTGGACCCGCAGGTGCGGCCGGAAGCGCTGGGCATCGACGAGTTCCTCGGCCTCGTCCACGCATGCATGGCCCACGAGTGAGATGCCTCAGTCGTCATGCCCGACGAACGAGTCGCTCGATGCCGCCGGGAAGCGCCGGGCATCGACGAGTTCGTCGGCCTCGTCCACGCATGCATGGCCCGCGAGTGAAATGCCTCGACCGTCATGCCCGACGAACGAATCACTCGATGTCGCCGGGAAGCGCCGGGCATCGACGAGTTCGTTGGCCTCGTCCACGCAAGCATGATCCACGAGTGAAATGCCTCGGCCGTCATGCCGGACGAACGAGTCGCTCGATGCCGCCGGATTGCCCGCCTCGCCATCGTGAACGACGGGGAGCGGCGGACCGCGGGTTGTTCACAATTTCTGTGGAAAACTCTGTGAGCAAATTGCCGTCCACCGGCGTTCGCGCTGGTATGCCAAGGGATCCGAACAGATTGGCCAGAAAATCACCACAGATTGGAATTATCATCAAATACAACAAGTTACGTGAAAAACCAAGTGGCTGGGCCGCCCATTCCGGACCGCAGTCCAACCTGTCATGAACCTGTCATGCGAAATGTGCATAAATCGGATCCAAATTTCCTTTGGATCAATGGGTTGGTTTGATTGTTTCACCGATTCCCGAGCAGTGCCGCCTCGGGTCCGGCCGGCGCCGGGCGGCCGGAAAAACCGTCGAGCCGGGGTGTGGGCATCCGCCGGCTCGCGTGGCTTCGGCCCGCGAGATGCGCCCGGAGCGCATCGATCACCGGTCCGGTTCGCGGCTCGCGCCCGCGCCAGATCCGGAACGACTCCGCCGCCTGCTCCGGCCCGCGAGATGCGCCCGGAGCGCATCGATCACCGGTCCGGTTCGCGGCTCGCGCCCGCGCCAGATCCGGAACGACTCCGCCGCCTGCTCCACGAGCATCCCGAGACCGTCCGTGGCGATCGCCGCACCCTCTTCCGCGCCCCAATGGACGAACGGGGTCGGCTGCGCCGCGTAGGCGGTGTCGTAGGCGACCCCGCCGGCGCGCAGAGTGCCTCGGGGCAGGGGCGGGAGGTCGCCGGCAAGGCTCGCCGCGGTTGCGTTGACGACGATGTCGAAGGCGTCCCCCGCCAGCGCGTCGAACCCCACCGCGCTCACCGGCCCCTGCGCCGCGAAGCGCCGCGCAAGCTCCGCGGCCCGCGAAGCGGTCCGGTTGGCGATCACGAGCCGCCGCGGCGACTCGTCGAGCAACGGACCGAGCACGCCCCTGGCCGCCCCGCCCGCGCCCAGCAGGAGCATCGAGCGGCCCTGGACGCGGACTGCGAGATTGCCCGTCAAGTCCCGCACCAGACCGGCCCCGTCGGTGTTGTCGCCGCATGTCCCGGTCCCTTCGAACCAGAGCGTGTTGACCGCGCCCGCTCGTTCCGCACGCTCGGAGCGCCGGTGTGCGAGCGCGAACGCCTCTTCCTTGAACGGAATGGTCACGTTGAGTCCGCGGCCCCCTTCCGCGCGAAAGCGCTCGACGGCGGCCCGAAAACCGTCCGGCTCCACGAGAAGCGCGTCGTACGCGACGGACTCGCCGGTCTCGGCCGCGAATCGCCGGTGGATGAACGGCGACTTGCTGTGAGCGACGGGGTGGCCCATCACCGCGTAGCGATCCGGCATGGGAGGTCCGCGATCGGGATTCGGGAGCCGAGATGGTGCAGTATCGGCGGCCCGGGATTGTAGGCCGGGACTCGTTTCCCCGACAGCCCCGGCGGGCGCGTGGCGCGGAGCCGCCCGCGCGGTCAGGGAGGTGACGGACACACGATAGGTCCTGCGCCCTGGATCCGGTGAGGTGCCGCCCGCGCAGTCGAGGAGGTGGCCCCATGGATGATGCGGGTGTTCGGGACGCTGTCGGGCCGCCCGCGCAATCGAGGAGATGACGGAGATGATCGACCCGCGAAAGTTCGACGACCTCGCCCGCCGCATCCAGGCAAGCCTGCCGCCGGGGCTCGACGAGGCCCGCGAGGACCTGACCCGGAACATCCGCGCAATCATCGCGGCGGGCATCGCACGGATGGATCTGGTGGAACGCGAGGAGTTCGACGTGCAGAGCGCGGTGCTCGCCCGCACCCGCGAAAAGCTCGAGGAGCTCGAACGCCGGGTCCGGGAACTCGAGGGCCGGCCCGATCCATCGGACCTTCCTCCCGAACCGGAACGGGAACAGCGGTGACGCGGATGAAGCCCGGGTCCGGGAGCAGTGGACGACCGATGACGAACGCCAACCTCTACGCGCTCCTCGAAGCGCATTTTCCCGCCGATCGTTCCGCCGCCTGCCTGGAGACTCCGGAGGGCGCGGTGTGGAGCTACGCGGACGTCGAGGCGGAGTCGGCGCGCCATGCGCACCTGCTGTGCGAGCGCGGCGTGGTCCCCGGCGACCGCGTCGCGGTGCAGGTCGAGAAATCACCCCGGGCGCTCGTGCTCTATCTGGCGTGCCTGCGGGCGGGTGCGGTCTATCTGCCGCTCAATTCCGCGTACCTGGACCGGGAGCTGGACTACTTCCTCGGCGATGCCGAGCCCCGGGTGGTGGTGGCGCGGCCGGAGTCGCCGAGCGGGCTCGCGGCGCTCTGCGAGCGGCACGGCGCCGGCGAGCCGCTCGTTCTCGGAGCGGACGGCGAAGGCACGCTGACCGAGGCGAGCCGCGCGATGCCCGATCGCTTCGACACCGTGACGCGGGCGGCCGGCGACCTCGCGGCACTGCTCTATACCTCGGGCACCACCGGGAGGCCGAAGGGGGCGATGCTCACCCACGCCAACCTGTTCTCGAACGCGCGGGTGCTGCACGCGGCCTGGGGGTTCCGCGCGGGTGACGTGCTCCTGCACATGCTGCCCATCTTCCACACCCACGGGCTGTTCGTGGCGTGCCACACGTCGTTGCTCAACGGCTCGCCGATGATCTTCTGCCCGCGGTTCGACGCGGCCGAAGCCTGCCGGCTGCTGCCGCGGGCGACGGTGTTCATGGGCGTACCCACCTTCTACGTGCGCCTGCTGCGGGAGGCCGGCTTCGGCGAGGGCCGGTGCGCGAACGTCCGCCTGTTCGTCTCCGGCTCGGCGCCGTTGCTGGAGCAGACCTTCGACGAGTTCCGCGAGCGCACCGGGCACACCATCCTCGAACGCTACGGCATGACCGAATGCGGCATGGGCACCTCGAACCCGCTCGATGGCGAGCGCCGCGCCGGCACCGTCGGCCTGCCGCTGCCCGGCGTGGACCTGCGGGTGGCCGGGAGTGACGGCGCTCCGGCCGGCGCCGGCGAGGTCGGCGAGATCGAGCTCAAGGGACCGAACGTCTTCTCCGGATACTGGCGGATGCCGGAGAAGACCGCCGAGGAGTTCACCGCCGACGGCTACTTCCGCTCCGGCGACCTCGGGTGGGTGAGCGACGACGGCTACTTCTCGATCGTGGGCCGCGGCAAGGACCTCGTCATCAGCGGCGGGCTCAACGTGTATCCGAAGGAGGTCGAGCTTCTCGTCGACAGGCTCGAGGGGGTGACGGAGTCCGCGGTGATCGGGCTGCCCCACCCGGACTTCGGCGAGCAGGTCACCGCGGTGGTCGTGCGCGATCGGGGAGCGGCCGGGCCGGACGCGCAGGCCGTGATCGATGCGCTGAAGAAGGAGCTCGCGGGTTTCAAGGTCCCCAGGCAGGTATTCTTCCTCGATCGGTTGCCGCGCAACGCGATGGGCAAGGTACGGAAGAGCGTGCTGAGAGAGCGGTTCGCCGGGCGGCAGGCACGTCGGCCCGGCGCCTCCGCCGGCTGACGCCACGTACGGCACGCACCACCCTGCTTCCGGACACGTGGCATCCGTAGGGCGTTCGCCGGCTGACGCCCCGTGCGGCACGCGCCACCCTGCTTCCGGACACGTGGCATCCGTGGGGCGTCCGCCGGCTGACACCCCGGGCGGCACGCACCACCTGCTTCTGGACACGTGGCATCCGTGGTGCGTTCGCCGACTGACGCCCCGGGCGGCACGCGCCCGGACTCCGCGGCGGCGCGCCGCGTCGCGGCAAGGACAACCGGGCCCGAGGCGCGGTTCCCGGCTTCCGGGTACCGCGCGCCTCGCGCGGCCACCGCCGTCGGCGTTTGGATTCACCCGCCAACGCTGGCAATCTTCACGGGCAGGGATGCATGGGTCCCTTGCCGTCGCGCGAGGCGCATCGAACGCTCGGCGGGCTTGCGGAGGGACCGCCACTCAGGGAGCCGCAAGCATGGACGGGACGCCGAGGCACCTCATCGACTGGAAGTTCTGGGACGACGGCGATATCCGCGAGCTGCTGGCGCTCGCCCGCCGGGTGAAACACCAGCGCCGGGAGTTCCAGGGCCACCTGCAGGGCCGTACGCTGGTGATGCTCTTCCAGAAGACGTCCACCCGCACCCGGGTGTCGTTCGAGGCGGGCATGACGGAGCTCGGCGGACACGCGATCAACCTCGACTGGCGCGCGACGAACTTCACCCTTGGCGACATCCGGTCGGAGACGCGGTACCTCTCGCGCAACTCCGCCTTCATCATGGCCCGGCTGAAGAGCCATGCGGATCTGCTCGACATGGCCGCGGGGGCGACGGTGCCGGTGATCAACGGGTGCTGCAACCTCTACCATCCCTGCCAGGCGCTCGCGGACATGCTGACCATCGCCGAGGACCGGGGCGGAGACCCGCGCGGAGCGCGCCTGACCTACATCGGCGCCTACAACAACGTGGTGAACTCGCTGGTGTCGATCTCCGCCGCGCTGGGGGTCGAGCTCACTCTCGCCTGTCCCATCCGCGACGAGGCCGTCATCGACGAGGAGAGCCGGGACCGGCTCCTCGGCCGCGGACTGCTCACCGAGACGTTGGACGCGAAGGCGGCGGTCGCGGATGCGGACTACGTCTACACCGACACCTGGGTCGACATGGAGCACTTCAACGATGCCGCCTACGCCGAGGAGAAGGAACGCCGCTGCGCGCTGATGCTGCCCTACCAAGTCAACGCGGACCTGCTCGCCGGCAGCGACGCGAAGGTCATGCACGACATGCCGATGCACCTCGGCTACGAGATCACCGAGGAGCTGGCCGAGAGCGAGCGCTCCATCATCTACGACCAGGCGGAGAACCGGCTCGATGCGCAGAAGGCGATCCTCCTGACGCTCGCATGAAGCCGCGCCGCGGCAAAGCCATGCACGACATGCCGAACATGAACGACTCGACGCGGATGAGACACCCCGAATACCAGTACCTGGACCTGCTGCGAGAGCTGCTGGAGCACGGGGACGAGCGCATGGACCGCACAGGGGTCGGAACCCGGGCATTGTTCGGGCGCCAGATGAGATTCGACCTCTCGGAGGGCTTTCCGATCCTCACGACCAAACGGGTGTACTGGAAGACCGCCTTCAAGGAGATGCTGTGGATGCTCTCCGGAGGGACCAACATCCGGGAGCTCCTGGAACAGGACGTCCGGATATGGACGGACTGGCCGCTCGCGAGATACCGGAAGGAAACCGGCGAGCAGGTGTCGCAGGAGGACTTCGAAGCGCGGGTACTGGGCGATCGGGAGTTCGCCGACAAGTGGGGCGATCTGGGGCCGATCTACGGGAAGCAGTGGCGCCGGTGGAAGACGAGCGACGGTCGGGAAATCGATCAGATCCAGGAGGTGATCGACCAGATCCGCTCGAACCCGACCAGCCGGCGCATCATCTGGGAAGGGTGGAACGTCGGCGAGCTCCACCAGATGGCGTTGCCGCCTTGCCACAAGCATTACCAAGTGTTCGTGTCCGGGGACGGGAAGCTGTCGCTGGCACTGTGTCAACGCAGCGTGGACGTGGCGCTGGGCCTGGGATTCAACTGCCTGTCCCAGGCGCTTCTGGCTTGCCTGCTGGCGACGGAAACGGATCTGGAGCCGGGAGAAATCGTATGGTTCGGAATGGACGTACACCTGTACCTGAACCACATCGAACAAGCGAGAGAGCAGCTCCGTCGGGAGCCGAGGCCGTTTCCGAAGCTGAAGATCAAGCGCAAGGCGGACTCGCTGTTCGACTACCGGATCGATGACTTCGAGATCGAAGGATACGACCCCCACCCGGCCATCCGATTTCCGATCGCGGTCTAGTGTGCCGGATCGCTTGGGCGCGGCTGCAGCACGCGGGTACACCCAAGGAGTTGCTGGAACGGCTGTCCGAGGAGATGGCCCGGCGGCCGGGGGTGGGCGAAGAGCCGGTGCGCCGGGTGCTGCATGCGTGGGCGGGCGAGTGGTGGGGCCGGCTGACGGACAAGAGGCCGCAGGGACCGCAGAGGTTCCCGCCGTTCGAGGAGATGGAGAGGGCAGGAGGAGGGAGGCGCATGGCAACAATATGGGAAGCGAAAGTGGACCGGTACAAGGCCGGTTTGCTCGCCCAAGGCATCGAGCGGGGTATCGAACAAGGCCGGGCCGATGGTGAGCGGGCGCTGTGCCGGGTGGCGGCGCGGCGTTTCGGCGACGACGACGCCGAGCGGCTCCGCCCGTTGTTGCGCCGGGTGCCCGTGGACGGGCTCCCTCAAGTGGGCGACTGGCTGGTCGACTGCGAGACGGGCGAGGAGATGATCCGCCGCGTCGAGGTGCTGGCCGCGAACGGCTCGCCCGCCGGGCGCTGAGAACGGCGATACCCTGTCGGCCCGTCCGAGGACTGCGGCCTCATCGGCGACATGCACACCGTGGCGCTGGTCGGGACGGATGGGGCGCTCGACTGGCTGTACGTTCCGCACTTCGGCAGCCCGGGCGTGTTCGCCGCCATCCTCGACGAGGCGAAGGGCGAATACTTCCAAGGTCGCGTCGACCTGCCACGATCTGACCTGCAAGCAGTTCTACTGGCCGGAGGCCAACGTCATCGTCACCCGGTTCCTCGCGCCCCACGGCGCGGCCGATCTGACCGACTTCATGCCCGCTGGCCGGGCCGTGTTCCGAAGTCGCCTGACCCTGCTGGACAGCTATGGAGATGCTTGGTGACCTTGCCGCACTGCCGAGCAACCGATTGGAAGCTCTGCGGGGCGACCGCAACGGTCAGCACAGCATCCGGATCAACGCCTTGAGAAACGCGAACGCACCCTGTGTCACGCTTGGACCCGGCACGGTTCACTACCCTTCCCGCGAGGAGAAGGCGGCGAAGCGGTGCAATCGAGCACCTCTCCGACACCCGACGCGCTGCCGGCCTACAGACACACCGACTGCGCGGGCCGACCATGGCCCCATGGCACACGAACGACCCTCCGGAACGAACGGGCGCAGGCGCGAGCGTGACGCACGCCGGCCCGTGCGCCACGACCCCGCCTTCAAGCGCTACTTCTCCCTCGCGACGGTGGTCGAGGACCTGCTGCGTGCTTTCGCCGCCCCGGACTGGGCCGAAAGCCTGGACTTCTCCACCCTGTCCGACGCCTCCCCGGAGTTCGTCGACGAGACCCTCCGCGCACGCTGTGGCGACATGGTGTGGCGGGTGTGCTTCCGCCACGGCACGCTCGCCGACGGCGCCCGGCGCTACCTGTTCGTGCTGCTGGAGTTCCAGTCCTCCGTCGACGCGCACATGCAGGGGCGGATGCGCCGCTACACCGACGCCCTGCTCGAACGCCTGATGCACAACGGCGTGCACACCCGCGAGGGCGAGTTGCCCCCGGTGCTGCCGGTGGTGCTCTACAACGGCAACGAGCCGTGGACCGCGCAAGGCTCGGCGCCGCCCGGGTGGGCGACGCGCGGCCATGCCGAAGCACTGCCCGACAGGGAGCGCCGCGCGTTGGCGCGCTTCCGGTCGCAGGCGTACCATCTGGTGGACATGGCCCAGTGGCGCGGCGGGGGCTGGCCGGAGGCGAACCGGGTCAGCGCTTGGGCACGGCTGCAGCACGCGGGCACACCCAAGGAGTTGCTGGAACGGCTGTCCGAGGAGATGGCCCGGCGCCCGGGGGTGGGCGAAGAGCCGGTGCGCCGGGCACTGCATGCGTGGGCGGGCGAGTGGTGGGGCCGGCTGACGGACGAGGGGCCGCAGGGGTCGCAGAGGTTCCCGCCGTTCGAGGAGATGGAGAGGGCAGGAGGAGGGAGGCGCATGGCAACGATATGGGAAGCGAAAGTGGACCAGTACAAGGCCGGCTTGCTCGCCCAAGGCATCGAGCAGGGCCGCGCCCAAGGCATCGAGCGGGGTATCGAACAAGGCCGGACCAATGGTGAGCGAGCACTGTGCCGGGTGGCGGCGCGGCGTTTCGGGGACGACGACGCCGAGCGGCTCCGCCCGTTGTTGCGCCGGGTGCCCGTGGACAGGCTCCCTCAAGTGGGCGATTGGCTGGTCGACTGCGAGACGGGCGAGGAGATGATCCGCCGTGTCGAGGGGCTGGCCGCGAACGGCTCGCCCGCCGGGCGCTGAGGACGGCGATACCCTCTGTCGGCCCGTCCGAGGACTGCGACCTCATCGGCGACATGCGCACCGTGGCGCTGGCCGGTGTTGTTTCTCACATTCCGTCGCGGGACCCCCACGGGAACGGGTCGGACTGTTCCTTAGACGGGTTTCCTGGAATGACGAAGGAATCCGGGAGCCGGTCGGAGCTGGCGGGGTTCCCTGTTGCAGGGGTCGTTGCTCAACAGGTGCCGAGGATGTCGTCGCCCGGCTCCGGACCCGTGCCCCGGTCCGCCACCAGCTCGATGAAGCTCACGTCGTGGCGATTGCGCGCATCGGCGCGCCGTTCGGTGCGCGAGACTTCGCGCCACGCCGCGGGATCGATTCGCGGAAACCGGACGTCTCCGTCGACCCGTGCGTGCACCAGCGTGAGATGGATGCGGGCCGCGACGGGCAACGCCTGCTCGTAGAGGCCCGCGCCGCCGACGACCGCAACCTCCGCCGCGCCCGATGCCGCTTCGAGGGCCGCTTCGAACGATGGCGCCACCGTGCATCCCGGCACCCGGTAGTCCGGGCGTCGGGAAACGACGATGTTGCGCCGCCCGTCGAGGGCGCGTCCGATCGATTCGTGGGTGCGCCGTCCCATGACGATCGGCTTGCCCATCGTCAACGCGCGGAATCGGGACATGTCGGCCGGGAGGCGCCAGGGCAGGCCGCCGTCGCGTCCGATGACGCGGTTCTCCGCCATGGCCACGACGATCGCGACGGGTGGACGTTTCATCGCGGAGCGGACCACGCCGGGCCGGAACGGGACGGACCGGCCGGGAGGCGCCAGGGCAGGCCGCCGTCGCGTCCGATGACGCGGTTCCCGGCCATGGCCAAGACGATTGCGATGGCGGGAAGGTTCATCCGGGAGCGGGCCGGGCACAGCCTTCGCAGCGCACACTGAATTCCCGGTCGTCTTCAAGGCGCAACGCGGTGAGCGAGCCGCCCCAGACGCACCCCGCGTCGACATGGCGAACGTGCAGGTTCCGGGGCAGGGGGGCGAGGAGCTGAAGCGTCGCCCAGTGGCCGAACACGATTCCGACGCCGTCCGCGCCGGCCTCGCGCAACGTGTACCAGGGTGCGAGCGACGGGTCCCCGGCGCCAGGCGGACGGGTTTCGCGGAAGTCGAGCCTGCCGTCCGCATGGCAGTAGCGCATGCGCGTGAAGGCGTTGGCGATGAAACGCAACCGGTCGAATCCGGCCAGTGAATCCCGCCACCGGCCGGGCTCGTCGCCGTACACGTTCTTCAGGAGCCGCCGGTGGCCGGGGGAGCGCAGCGCCCCGGAGAGCTCGGCTCCGTGGCGAATCGCATCGTCGACGGTCCATGCGGGGGCAATGCCCGCGTGGACCATGACGAACGCCCGTTCAGGGTCGTGATGGAGCATCGGCCGATCGCGCAGCCAGTCGACGAGCGCATCGCCGTCCGTGGCGTCGAGCACGTCGTCGAAGGTGTCCTTGCCGCGCAACCCGCGCACCCCGCGGGCGGTCGCGACGAGGTGCAGGTCGTGGTTGCCGAGCACGGTGTGCGCACGGTCGCCGAGGTCGGCGACGAACCGCAGCACCTCCAGCGAGCACGGACCCCGGTTGACCAGATCCCCGACGAACCAGAGCCGATCGCGCCGGGCATCGAAGCCGCACTCCCGAAGCAGCGATCGCAGCTCCGGATAGCAGCCCTGCACGTCCCCGACGGCATACGTGGACATTCCCGGATCAGCCTCGGCCGGGACACGCGGACCGGGCGCGCGCGGTCCGGCAACGTCTCCCGCCGTCACCGGACGCACGATTGCCGGCGACGGAAGACAGCGGCTTCACGGCGGCATCAGTGCACGACGTTCGGTACCGACAGCCTGAATGCCGGAATCGGCGCGTCGAACCGGTGACCGTCGTCCGCGAGCATCCGGTAGCTGCCGTACATGCTGCCGACCGGGGTCTCGATGATCGCGGCGCTCGTGTACTGGAAGCCTTCTCCCGGCGCGAGGCGCGGCTGCTCCCCGACCACGCCATCCCCGCGGACTTCCTGCACCCGGGCGTTGGCGTCGGTAATGATCCAGTGGCGGGTCCGGAGCTGGGCGGCCACCTCGCCGGTGTTGCGGATGGTCACCGTGTACGCGAACACGTACCGTCCGTCGTCGGGGGACGAGTGCTGGTCGATGTAGGCGCTCTCTACGTCGACCTGGATGCGGTAGCGGTCGTCGGTGGTCTCCATCCCTGCCCCGATCGCGTGGTGGACGGTGCATTGCGCGGCCCGGGTCGGATGCCGTGCGCCGCAGTGGAATTATCCCCCATTTCACGGCCCGGCCGGTAGCGGGGCGGGGTGTGCAACCGCTCGTCCCCGGCCACGTCCGGCTCCCCGGCTGCACGGGTGCCGCGAAGTCGGGGGCGGCAATCGCCCCCGGCCATGTTCGGCCCCCCCGGCCTGCGCGGGCGCCGCGAAGTCGGGGGCGGCGATCTCCCACGGCCATCCCCGGCTTCCCGGTCCGCACGGGCACCGCCCGCCACCCCGACGAGCTCGTCCCCGGCCACGTCCGGCTCCCCGGCTCGCGCGGTCGCCGCCCGCCACCTCGACGAGCTCATCCCCGGCCCCGTTCGGCTCCCCGGTCCAGGGTCCGGAAGCCGATCGCTTCCGCCACGTGCTCGGCGTCGATGCCGTCCGAGTCGGCAAGGTCCGCGATGGTGCGCGCAACCCTGAGCACGCGGTCGCGAGCCCGGGCCGAGAGATGCAGCTTCTCCATCGCGCGGGCGAGCAGGCGCCGGCCGCCCGGCGCGAGCGCGCAGTGCGTGCGCAGCTCGCTCACCGAAAGCCTCTGGTTCGGCTTCCCCGCCCGGCGGAGCTGCACCGCCCGCGCCCCGGCCACGCGCTCGCGCACCGCCGCCGATGACTCGGCGGGTCCGGCATCGTCGGCATCACCGATGCGAGGCACCTCGACATGCAGGTCGATCCGGTCGAGCAGCGGCCCCGACACGCGAGCGCGGTAGCGGGCCACCTGCTCCGGGGTGCACCGGCAGGTTCCGGCGGAGTCTCCGAGGGTTCCGCACGGGCACGGGTTCATGGCGGCGACGAGCTGGAACCGGGCCGGGAAGCTCGCCTGGCGGGTGGCGCGCGAGATCGTGACGGAACCCGATTCGAGAGGCTCGCGCAACGCCTCGAGCACGACCCGCGAGAACTCCGGGAGCTCGTCCAGGAACAGCACTCCGTGATGGGCGAGCGAGATCTCCCCGGGACTCGGCGTCGCGCCGCCGCCGACGATCGCGGCCGGAGACGCCGAGTGGTGCGGGGCGCGGAACGGCCGTACCCCCCAGCTCCCGGGGTCGAAGCCGAGCGCGCTCACCGAACGCACCATCGCCGACTCGAGGGCTTCCTCCTCGGGCATCGAGGGAAGGATCCCGGGCAGGCGGGTCGCGAGCATCGTCTTTCCGGTTCCCGGCGGGCCGAGCATCAACAGGTTGTGGCTGCCGGCGGCGGCCAGCTCCAGGGCGCGCCGGGCCGCATACTGACGCCGTACGTCGCACAGGTCTTCGACCGCGGGAGCGCCTGCGCACGTTGCGGCGACGGTCGGCGAGGGGGAAGCCTCTCCCATGAGCTGGGCGTACACCTCTCCCAGATGGCGGGCCGGGAACAGGCGGGCGCCGGTGGCCAGCTCCGCTTCGTGCGCATCGGCGGCGGGGATCACGAGAATGCGGCCCGCATCGCGTGTGCGCAACGCCGCCGGGAGCGAGCCGCCGGTTCGGCGCAGGGCGCCGTCGAGCGCGAGCTCGCCGATGAGCTCGTGCTCGCGGAGCCGTTCGTGAGAGAGCTGTCCGGTCGCGGCCAGTATCCCGGCCGCAATCGGCAGGTCGTACCGGCTCCCTTCCTTCGGCAGCTCGGCCGGAGCGAGGTTGACGGTGATGCGGCGCCTGGGAAAGTCGAACCGCGAGTTGATGATCGCGCTGCGAACGCGGTCCTTGCTCTCCCGTACGGTGGCTTCGGGGAGGCCGACGATCGCGAACTTCGGCAGTCCGCCGGTGATGTGCACTTCGACCTGGACCAGGGGCGCGTCGATCCCGACACTTGCCCGGCTCATGACGGTCGCGAGCGACATTGCGCGTCCCCGGCTCGAAGATGCCCGCGACCATGCGCGACGGGAGCGCCCGGCGACAGCGGCGCACGTCCCGCGCCGTGTCGGCGAAGGGCGCGCCGAAGGTGCGCTGTGCGCGCCCATCGGGTGCGGCCAGGGCGCGGCCCCGAGCCGGAAATGCCGACAGGCGCTGTCCGCACGCATCGGGTGCGGCGGGGGCCGGGGAATGCATCGAACGGACGCCGACGGATCGACACCGCGTGTCGCCGCCGGCGAATGCGACCCACGGTTACACGGACGGATCATGTGAAGTAACCTCACTCCCGGTCAGAGCCGGAGGGACACCCCCCATGCCGCGCCCCGCCTTCCTCGTCATCGCCGCCGTGCTGCTCCTGCCCGCCACGGCATTGCAGGCGGAAACGCGGTCCTGTCCGCCCGGTTTCGAGCGCCTCGCCGAATACCGGATGTTCTTCGGGCGCAGCAGACCGGAGGGCGGAACCGTATCGGACCGGGAATGGGACGACTTCCTCGCCGCCGAAGTCACGCCCCGCTTCCCGGACGGCCTGACCGTCGTGGACGCCAGCGGGCAATGGCGCGATGACGAGGGCGTCATTGGCCGCGAAGGGGCCAAGCTGCTCATCGTCCTGGCCGAACCCGGCGCGAACGCCGTGCGACGCACGGCGGAAATCGCCGAAGCCTACAAGCGCGCCTTCGAGCAGCAGTCGGTGCTGCGCACGACCGGAACGACCTGCGCCGCGTTCTGATTGCGGGCAGGCGCGCACCCGCGCCGCCACGCCGGAGGATCCACCGAAACACCATGAAGGCGATGGTCCTGCCGCGGATCGTGTCGCTCGACGAGACGGACGCTCCGCTCGAACCGGCCGAGCTCCCGGTCCCCGAGCCGGCGGCGGACGAAGTGCTGATCCGGATCTCCGCGTGCGGCGTCTGCCACACGGAGCTGGACGAGATCGAGGGGCGGACCGCGCCTCCGCGCCTGCCCGTGGTGCCGGGCCACGAGGTGGTGGGGCGGGTGGAGCGCGCCGGCCCGGCCGTCTCCAGGTTCCGGGTCGGCGATCGCGTCGGGGTAGGCTGGATCCATTCGTCGTCGGGGGGACCGGAGGAGAACCTGAGCCCCGCGTTCCGGGCCACCGGACGCGACGTGAACGGCGGCTACGCCCAGTTCATGACGGTGGGCGCGGACTACGCCTACCCCATTCCGGACGCCTTCCCGGACGCGCACGCCGCACCGCTCCTGTGCGCCGGGGCCATCGGCTACCGCGCGCTCCGGCTCACGGAGCTCGCCGCCGGCAACCGCGAGCCGCTCGGCCTCACCGGGTTCGGCGGCTCGGCCCACCTGGTCCTGCAGCTCGCGCGCCACCTCCTGCCGGATACGCCGGTGTTCGTCTTCGCACGGGACGAGGAGTCGAGACGGTTCGCTCGCGAGCTGGGAGCGGACTGGGCCGGGGACACCGCCGACCGCCCGCCGGAGCCGCCGCGCGCCATCATCGACACCACGCCCGCCTGGACGCCCGTGGTCGAGGCGCTGGCGAGCCTGCGTCCGGGAGGACGGCTCGTGATCAACGCGATCCGCAAGGAGGCGGGCGATCAGGACGCCCTGCTGCGCCTGCGCTTCCACGAGCACCTGTGGATGGAGAAGGAGATCAAGTCCGTCGCCAACATCGCGAGCCGCGACATCGGCGAGTTCCTGCCTCTCGCGGCCGCCGCCGGCCTGCGCCCCGTCGTCGAGACCCGGGCCCTCGAAGACGCCAACCGCGCCCTCCTCGATCTGAAGCACCGCAACGTCCGGGGCGCGAAAGTGCTCCTCGTTCAGTAGCCGCCGCCCGCGGCGCCCGCCTCCACGCGGACCGTCAGGACGTCCGTGTCGTGGTACTGCTGGTGGCGCACCGACGAGGCATAGTGCCGGAGCAGGCGGAGCGGGATCTCGTGCTCGACCGGACCCTCGTTCCGGTCCGCGAGGAGGTGCATCCGGTCCTCCAGGTTCTCCCCGCCCAACGAAGCGATGAACTCCAGCTCCGCCTCCCGCCTGTCGGCGCGTGCGATCAGCAGCAGGCGCCGGGTGGGGCCGTCCTCCCGGACGAGGCTCAGGAGCGCTTCCTCCCCGGCCGAGCACAGCCGCTCCGCCGCTTCTTCGCTCCAGCCCCGGCGCGAGGCGAAGTCGCGCAGGAACCCGACGAGCCGCGGCAACTCGGAGGTGTCGAGCCCGGTCTCGATGCGCCGCCGCCGCGGCCCCGTCCACTCCATCAGCATGGTCAGGAAGATCGCCGCGAGACCGCCCGCGGTCATGCCGTTGCCGAGCAGCGCGCCCCACCACTCGCCGAGCTGCTCCGCGAAGATCGCCCGGCTCTGGAAGCCGGCCCCGATCCAGAAGGCGACCCCCGCGATCATGGCCTTGCGATAGTCCGTTCCGTCCTGGACGACCATCCTCATGCCGAGCACGAACAGCAACGCCAGCAGCGCCGTCACGAAGGCTCCGGCCACGGGGTTCGGGATCGCGAGCAGGACCGCCGTCACCTTGGGCAGGAACGCCACCGCCGCGAACACCAGCCCGATGCACACGCCGACGGCGCGCGACGCGACGCCCGTCAGCTCCGTGACCGCGACGCTCGTCGAATAGGTGGTGTTCGGCACCGTGGCGGCGAGCCCGGACAGCAGGTTGCCCATGCCGTCCGCGGCGACCGCGCCCTGCACCGCCCGGAAGTCCGCCGCCCGCGGCCTTCGCCACGAGACCCGCTGGATGGCGATGGAGTCGCCGATCGTCTCGATGGCGCCCACCAGGGTCACGAACACGAAGGCGGGCAGCAGTGCCCAGAAGGTGGGACCGAACCCGAGGTCGAACCCCGGCCAGCCGCCCACGGGGACCCCGACCCACGCGGCCTCGGCCACGCGCTCCACGTCGTAGAGGCCGAAGAACGAGGCGGCCACGCACCCCGCCACGATCCCGAACACCGGCACCCACAGGCGCCACGCTCCCGACGCGCGCAGGGTGAGCCCCGCGATGACGAGGATCGTCACGGCGGCGCTGACCGGCGCGGCCGCGGCCGGGGTCCCCTCGGGCACGTCCGTCAGCAGGCCGAAGACGATCGGCATGACGGTCACCGGGATCAGCATGATCACCGTGCCGGCCACGGTCGGGGTGATGATCCGCCTCAGCAGGGAGAGCCGCGCCGAAAGCGCGAACTGGAACAGCGACGAGATCACGATCAGGGTCGCGAGCAGGGCCGGTCCTCCCTGCGCGAGCGCCGTGACGCAGACCGCGATGAAGGCCCCGGAGGTGCCCATGAGAAGGACGTACCCGGCGCCGATGCGGCCGGCCCGCACGGCCTGCAGGATCGTGGTGAGTCCGCTGACGGCGAGCGCCGCGAAGACCGCCCACGTGAGGTAGCTCTCGCTCCCGCCCGCGGCCCGGATCACGATGACCGGCGCCAGCACCACCCCCGAGATGCAGAGCATGGCCTGCTGGAAGCCGAGCCCGAGGGCGAGCGCGGGCGGCGGCCGCTCGTCCGGCTCGTAGCGAAGGGAGCGGGCGGAGGTGGTCCGCATCAGGAGGTTTCCTCCACCGCCTCCACCCGCGCCGCGCAGTACCTGAACTCCGGGATCTTGCCGAACGGGTCCGGGGCCGGATTCACGAGCTCGTTCGCCGCCGCCCCCGCATGGCGGAACGGCACGAAGACGACGCCGGAAGTGCGGTTGGAGGTCACGGCGCGGTACTCCCCGGGACGTGGCTACGAGGTCCGATCCGGGGAGCCGGTGGTGGCGGCCCGCTCCGCGTCCGGCGCCCGGCCGGCGCCGAACGCGAACTCTTCGTGCCAGATCCGTCCCTCGCCGACAACGAACTGCCCCGTGCTGATGCGTGCGATGTCGTAGGGAGGGAGCCGAGCGCTCGTGACACATATGTCATCATCGAAGATCAAGCCTTTGATATGGAAACTGAAGTCCAGGTTGTCGAAACCGTACCGCCGGCGGGCAACGGGCAGGGCGTTCACGTCGGCCGGATGGACGTGCAGAAAGAACCTCGCTTCGGTGTCCGCCGGAGCGCAGGGGGCCTTGACATAGATCAGCCGGTCTTCGCCGAGGTACAGATCGAAAGTGGAACGAGCAACCAGACGACCGTGTTCAAGCGACCGTGATATCTGCGATGTCCGTGATACCTCCTTTGCCAGGTACTTGCTTCGAATGGCGGCCAGATCCCGGGGCCGAACCGACGTCGACGTCGGTCTGGTCCACTCTTCGGGAGGCATCCACGTCTGGAAGGTGGGCCTGTGAAGTTGCTCGAGAAGTCTGTCGATATCGGCCGAATCCCGTGGACGAGTCGACGCCGGGGTGGTCGAATTTTTGCGGCGGCCCTCGCCCTGAAAGGCTGCGTAGTATCTGTGAAGTTGCTGAAGAAGTTCGTCGATGGAGCGCACGGGAAGGCTCAATTCCCGCTCGAGAAACCTGTAGAGGCATACGGCGGCGAGCATGTTTGCCTGTTCGTTCCAGTGGGAATCGTTGACGAACCTCCAGTCCGGTGTATAGCGGTATCCGGCGACGTGCTCGTTGAAGCACTCGAACAGGTTGACCGTGTCAATCTCCGGAGGAATCATTGCAGCCATCCGGTCTTCCGCCGGCTTCGGCAGGATGGCGACGACAAATCGTCCGCCCCGCTCTTGCACCATTTGTTGCCAAGTGCGAAGCAGGGACTGAAAAACGACGACGACGTCCTTTGCGAGCTCGGATTCCGCCTCCCCGTCGAAAACGTCGGCCTGGAGTGCCATGGCATTGACGCTCCCGCGCCTCTCCGTGTGTCCTTCCCTGAGAAGTTCGACATTGATGTCCTCGCTCACCGCGAGAAATTTGTCGACCATGGCTTCAATTTTTCCCTTGGCCAGATTCGCGAGTCGTCTCGTCCCGTCGATGACGAGGTATGTCATGTGGAGCCTGGACAACAGCGAGAACCACGGAGGCCGCTCAATGGCGGGGTTTCGTGTCAACGCTCCGGCTTCGTCGAGATGGAACAGTCCGTTTTCCCAGATGCCCCTCAGATCGTTGTTGCAGAACACGTAGAGCACCACGTCGAGATCCGATGCGTGCCGGAAGTCTTCGTAGTGAAGGAACAACTGGTCGGTATGGTAGCGATGCGTACCAAGGTTCAGAACGTTGATCCTGTCCCGTGCCTCGTTGTCGTTGTCGTTGTCCCGGGAGGGGGAGGTCAATAGATAGTCCAGCACTTCGGTGAACGAATACGGGCTGGGCAAGTATATTTGTTCGGTAAAGGAGTCGCCGAAAACGCCTATGTTGACGGCGTCCGCGAGGTCGTCCTCGCTGAAGTCCCGATGCTGCCTCAGGGCCAAGTTGTTGTGGATGACGGCGTGACGCACGCGGGTGTCGGGATGCGGCTTGAACGCCCTCGCATGCGCCCGCCGCGCAAAGATGCGCCGGCGGTCGAAGTCGTATCGGGATTCGGCGGCGTACTCGTACACCGGATGGAAAAAGCGCAGGTACCCTTCCCCAGCGGCGAGGCACACCAGGAGCGACGCCAGTACCAGGGAGAGGTTGACGGCCGCCGTTCGGGCGAGCGCCCATGGGCCCGCACGCATCAGCCGTGATCCTCTCGCCGGCGCACCTGGAGCGCACGTTCGAAAAGGTGCTCTTCGATCGAAGGACGTACTTGCATGGCCATTCGTTCCGTTTTCGGCATTGTCAGGAGCACGTGGCCCGTCCGGTGCGGTAGCACGTCATGTGTCCGGTAACCTGTTGATTTTACTGGTGGTCCGTGAAGGAATCGGACCTTCGACCGCCTTGATTATACCGGAGCTCCCCGTGGTAAAAAGTTCTAACTTGCTGATGGAACTCCAAATTATCAGCTTTCCGCCGTTCCCGGTACCGGGAACGTTTCGATGAGGTTCGCTGCCCGTCGCAGAACTTTTGTCGGCTCGGTGAGGAGGGAGAAAGCCGCCGCCACGCGGTCGCAGGGGAGCCGGCAGGTGTTGCGGCAACGGGTACCGGGTTCGGCAACCATGGTATCCAGGCTGTGAAGGGTCAGCCGAGTCTTCCGATCACCGGTGGATCCTCGCCGGACCCCGGACCCTGCCAAGCCCTTTCGCCCTTCCGTCGACGGTATTGTCTTGATCCATGTCAATCAGTTGGCGACGGGAGCCCGATACCATCGGCATTCGAATTGCGCTGACGGTTGATCCCCGATGGCTTCACGCGGAACGACCCCCGCCGACCCCCACCGCGACCCGGAGCACGAATACCGGCGCGAGCTGTCCGCCTTTCTGTTCCTGACCGTCGTTCTCGGGCCGGTGCTCGCGGTGACGGTGGTCGGCGGCTTCGGCTTCCTGGTGTGGATCGCCCAGATCCTCTTCGGGCCTCCCGGGCCGCCGGGAACATGATCGCGGCGAGTCCTGTTTCAAGGCCGCTTGTCTCGACGCGGAAGGAGACGACATGCGACACGAACCCCCGACTTCCCGGCGCGATTTCCTCCTTCGCGGAGCGGGAGCCGCCGGCCCCGGCGGGCACGGTGACGGAATCCACGTTGCCGGCCTCGTCGTCATGACGCGACCGGAACACCTCGAACGGGTTCGCGCCGGCCTTTCACGTCTGCCCGGCGCGGAGGTCCACGCCGTCGATCCGTGCGGGAAGCTGGTGGTCACGCTCGACGCGCCGAGCGATGGCGCGATCGCCGATCTCATGCACCGCATCCCGGACCTGCCCGGGGTGCTCGCCTGCACGCTCGCGCACCACCACAGCGAGAGCAACCTGGAGGACGGGGCATGAAGACCTCGCGTCGTTCGTTCATCAAGGCCTCGGCCGCAGCGAGCGCCGCCGCCGCGGCAGGGCTCCCCGCCCCGGCCCAGGCCACCAACCTGGTCACCGATTCCGAGTACACCCGCCTCGACTGGGCGAAGGCCCCATGCCGGTTCTGCGGTGTGGGGTGCAGCGTCAACGTGGCGGTGAAGGAAGGCAAGGTGGTCGCCACCCACGGCGACATCAAGTCGGATGTCAACCGCGGGCTCAACTGCGTCAAGGGCTATTTCCTCTCGAAGATCCTCTACGGCGAGGATCGGCTCACCACTCCGCTCCTTCGCATGCGCAACGGCGCGTTCCACAAGGATGGCGACTTCCGGCCGGTCACTTGGGAGGCCGCCTTCGACATCATGGAAGAGAAGTTCAAGAAGGCGTTGCACGAGAAGGGGCCGAGCGGCGTCGGCATGTTCGGCTCCGGGCAGTGGACGGTGTGGGAGGGCTACGCGGCGGTGAAGCTGTTCAAGGCCGGCTTCCGGTCCAACAACATCGACCCGAACGCGCGTCACTGCATGGCGTCCGCGGTCGGCGGCTTCATCCGCACCTTCGGCATGGACGAGCCGATGGGCTGCTACGACGACATCGAGGCCGCCGACGCATTCGTGATCTGGGGCTCGAACGTGGCCGAGATGCACCCGATCCTCTGGACGCGGCTCACCGATCGGCGCCTGAGCGCTCCCCATGTCGAGGTCGCGGTGCTCTCGACGTTCGAGCACCGCTGCTTCGATCTCGCCGATCTCCCGATCGTGTTCACGCCGCAGACGGACCTCGCGATCCTCAACTTCATCGCGAACTGGATCATCACCCACGATCGGGTAAACCACGACTTCGTCGGCCGCCATACGCACTTCAAGCGTGGCAATACCGACATCGGCTACGGCCTGCGGCCGGAGCATCCCCTGGAGCAACAGGCGAAGAACGCCGGCAAGGCGGGCGGCGCGGCGCCGATGACCTTCGAGGAGTATCGGGACTTCGTCGCCGCCTATGACGCCGAATCGGTGAGCCGGCTCTCCGGCGTCCCGGTGCACCGGCTCGAGCGGCTCGCCGAACTCTACGCGGACCCGGACAAGCGGGTGACGTCCTTCTGGACGATGGGCATCAATCAGCACACGCGCGGGGTGTGGGCCAACAACCTCATCTACAACCTCCACCTGCTCACCGGAAAAATTTCGACGCCCGGGAACAGTCCGTTTTCACTCACCGGTCAGCCTTCCGCCTGTGGCACCGCGCGCGAGGTGGGCACCTTCGCGCATCGTCTGCCCGCCGACCTGGTGGTGATGAAGAAGGCGCACCGCGACATCGCGGAAAGGATATGGAAGCTGCCCGAGGGCACGCTCCCGGGCAAGCCGGGCTACCACGCGGTGCTGCAGAACCGGATGCTCAGGGACGGCAAGCTCAATGCCTACTGGGTGCAGGTCAACAACAACATCCAGGCCGCCGCGAACTCCAACGAGGAGGGCTACCCGGGCTATCGCCACCCCGACAACTTCGTGGTGGTCTCCGACGCCTACCCCACCGTCACCACCCAGGCCGCGGACCTCATCCTCCCGACCGCGATGTGGGTGGAGAAGGAGGGCGGCTACGGCAACGCCGAGCGGCGCATGCAGTTCTGGCATCAGATGGTGCGCGCGCCCGGAGAATCGCGCTCCGATCTGTGGCAGACGGTCGAATTCTCCAAACGCTTCCGGGTGGAGGAGGTGTGGCCGGAGGACCTGCTTGCGAAGGTGCCGGAATATCGCGGCAAGACCCTCTACGACATCCTCTTCCGCAACGGGCAGGTCGACGCCTATCCGCACTCGCACATGGACCCGGACTTCGAGAACCAGGAGGCGGCGCACTTCGGGACCTACATCCAGAAGGGGCTGTTCGAGGAGTACGCCCGGTTCGGACGGGGCCACGCCCACGATCTCGCGCCCTTCGACGACTATCACCGGACCCGCGGACTGCGCTGGCCCGTGGTCGACGGCAGGGAGACGCGCTGGCGCTACCGGGAGGGCTCCGACCCCTACGTGCCGGAGGGAGAGGGCTTCCGGTTCTACGGCAAGCCCGACGGCAAGGCGGTGATCTTCGCCCTCCCCTACGAGCCGCCCGCGGAGGCGCCGGACGAGGAGTATCCGTTCTGGCTCACCACCGGGCGGGTGCTGGAGCACTGGCACTCCGGGTCGATGACCCGGCGTGTGCCGGAACTCCACCGGGCGGTGCCGAACGCATATGTCTACATGCATCCGGACGACGCGGTGGAGTTCGGGATCCGCCGCGGCAGCGAGGTGCGCGTCGAGTCGCGGCGCGGCGCCATCCGCACCCGGGTCGAGACGCGGGGCCGCAACCGGCCGCCGCGGGGGCTGGTCTTCGTGCCCTGGTTCGACTCGAGCCAGCTCATCAACAAGGTGACCCTCGACGCGACGGACCCGATCTCGAAACAGACCGACTTCAAGAAGTGCGCGGTCCGCATCGTCAAGGTCTGAGCCGGCGGGAGAGTCCATGATGAAACGTCGCTACGCCATACCGCTTCTGCTCTCCGGCATCCTCGCGGCGCCGGCCGCGGCGGAAGGGATCGACCCGCTACGCGGCGCCGCGCCGATCCCGGACGCCGCCGCACCGCCCCGCATGCACCAGCCGGAGGACACCGACATCCGCCGTGCACGCAGCTACCCGATGCAGCCGCCGACCATTCCGCACCGGATCGACGGCTATCAGGTCGATCTCAGCTCCCACAAGTGCCTCACCTGTCACGGCCGGCGGCGCACCGAGGTCTCCCAGGCCCCCATGGTGAGCGTCACCCATTACATGGACCGCGACGGCAACTTCCTCGCCGAGGTCTCGCCACGGCGTTACTTCTGCAACCAGTGCCACGTGGTCCAGCACCAAGCCCGCCCCCTGGTCGAGAACCGTTTCGAGGATGTCGACGCCCTGCTGCGCAGCCGCGCACCGGACCGACAGGGAGCGCACGAACAATGAGGCTCCGGCTGGCCGAATGGTGGGTCACGCTCTCGAGCCCGAGCCGCCACTTCTCGCTCGGTCTGCTCACCGTCGGTGGATTCATCGCCGGTATCGTTTTCTGGGGCGGGTTCAACACCGTGCTGGAGGCGACCAACACCGAGCAGTTCTGCGTCGGCTGCCACGAGATGCAGGCGAACGTCTTCGAGGAACTCAAGCCCACGATCCACTACACCAACGGCTCGGGGGTGCGCGCGACCTGCCCGGACTGCCACGTCCCGCACGAGTGGACCGACAAGGTCGCGCGCAAGATGCAGGCGTCGAAGGAGCTCTGGGGCTGGGTCTTCGGCACCATCAGCACGCGCGAGAAGTTCCTGGAGAAACGCCTGGAGCTCGCCAAGCGCGAGTGGCATCGCCTGCACGCGAACGACTCGCTCGAATGTCGCAACTGCCACGACTTCCGCTTCATGGATTTCACCCGCCAGAGCAAACGTGCCGAGGAGGCGCACACCTCCGGCCTCACTGCTGTCCCAACAAAGCTATAGGATAGTTCTGTAATATATTGATTTGATTGATTAAATATAGGTTTTCCACAGGGCATCGACTTGAGCAGCACCAGACCTCTGCGACCATTGCACCTCCACTGTCAGAGGAGATGGTCATGTACTCGGGCCGACTGGTATTTTCTCAGGTGATGGACCATCTGCCGATGAAGACATTTCACAGATGCGTTCAACGCTACCAAGGCAATCGTCATATCCAATCCTTCACCTGCCTTGACCAGCTTCTCTGCATGGCATTTGCTCAGCTCACCTTCCGCGAGAGCCTGCGCGATATCGAAGCATGTCTGCGAGCACATGAGGACAAGCTCTATCACATGGGTATTCGTGGCGGGATGTCGCGCAACACCTTGGCCAACGCCAATCAACGCCGGGACTGGCGCATCTACGCAGAGCTCGCGCAGGCCATGATTCGCATCGCCCGCCCGCTGTATGCCGACGAGGACTTGGGGCTGGAGCTCGACCACACCGTCTACGCCCTGGATGCATCGACCATCGACCTGTGCCTGTCGGTCTTTCCGTGGGCGTTGTTTCGCTCCACCAAGTCGGCCGTCAAGCTGCACACGCTTCTGGACCTGCGGGGCAACATTCCGGCGTTCATTCACGTCTCTGACGGGAAGATGCACGACGTGAACGTCCTCGATATCCTGGTGCCCGAGCCCGGCGCGTTCTACATCATGGACCGCGGGTACGTGGACTTCGAGCGTTTGTTTCTCCTGCATACCATCGGGGCATTCTTCATCATCCGCGCAAAGTCCAACACTCGCTACCAGCGCAGGTACTCCCATTCAATCGACAAGACGACCGGGGTGCGTTGCGACCAGACGGTGGTGTTGACTGGCGCGAAGGGCAGAAAGCACTATCCACAGCCGATGCGTCGAATCAAGTACTATGATGAGGGGACGGAAAGGACGTTCAACTTTCTGACCAATCACTTTGCCGTCTCGGCCCCCGCCGTTGCACAGCTCTATCGTTACCGATGGCAAGTGGAGCTCTTCTTCAAGTGGGTCAAGCAACACCTGCGCATCAAGTCGTTCTTCGGCACGTCGGAGAACGCGGTCAAGACCCAGATATGGATTGCGGTGACAGTGTATGTGCTGGTGGCGGTGCTCAGGAAGCGGCTGGGTATTGCGGCCGACCTCTACACAATTTTGCAGGTTTTGAGCCTGACGCTATTCGAGAAAACGTCTATTTTCAAGCTGTTTTCTGACACCGACTACAATTTATCGAATCTCGAAAACTCTAACCAGTTGATTTTATTCGAATAATTGTTGGGACACTAGTGCTCCGGCCTCGCAAGCGGCGAGAAGACCTGCATCGACTGCCACAAGGGGATCGCGCACGAGCTCCCCGACATGGCCGGCGTAACCGGCTGGTAGGCGGGCGCGGTTCATCCCTCCACCGGGAAACGTCGTCGACTGCCGGCGGTCGCCGGGCAGTGCGCTCGGAGCCGGGAATGCGCAGTACGATACGCGGGCCTGACCGTCCGATTCGAGTGACGGACGATGGCATGCGCAGCATGGCACTCATCGTTCGCGGTACTTCACGCGTCAGCCATGCACAAAAAATCGGCCAGCGACTTCGCCCCTGGATCCCACGAGGTAGTCATATAAAGTAAAGACTCAAGGAGTGAGCGTCCGGGCAACACGGAATCCGACAATGTTGAGCCGGCCTCCGGAAATGAACCTGAAGCGGAAGGCGGAGCGGAGGCTCCGCGGAATGTCGCTCCAGGAGCCGCCGCGCAACACCCGCCGCCCGCAGTCCCCGGACTCCTGCGCACTCCCATCGGCAGGCGCTCCCCGATAATCATCGTTCCAACAGTCCTCCACCCACTCCCATACGTTCCCGTGTACATCGTGCAACCCATATCCGTTCGCATCGAAACTGCCTGCCGCGACCGTCCTTGCCCGATACCGCCCCTTGCGTCCGGAGCCATAGGTATAATTTCCGTTATAGTTCGCCTGCCCCGTCGATATCGTTCCACCCGTGTGAAAGGGTGTCCTCGTCCCTCCGCGCGCCACGTACTCCCATTCCGACTCGCTCAGCAATCGGTACTCCTCACCCGTCTCCTCCGACAGCCAACCCACATACGCCTTGGCGTCGTCCCAATTGACGATGATGACCGGTCGATTCCCCTGGCTCCATCCTGTATCGGGCGGGCGATATCCCCCGCAGCCACCTCCCGACACGCACGCATCCCATTCCGCAAACGTCACCTCATGCACCCCCACCGCGAACGGACGCTCAATCCCTACCCGATGCACCGGGCCTTCATTGTCGCGTCGCCCCGCCTCCGACTCCGGAGAACCCATCATGAATTCGCCTGACGGCACCACCACCATCTCCGGACACGCCGGGCAGTCACGGAACATGGCGCCGGGTTCTCGCGCCGCCTTCGCTGCCGGCAACGTGTCCACATCGGCCGATGCCGGAACGGCAGCCAGTGGCACGAGCAAACCGACAATGATCAAGCGGAAACGCATCTTCATCGGTGGCCCTCCTTTGTCCTGGCTCCGAAATCGACCGGACACGCCCAGCCTTCATCACCTTGCAGACCTGCTTGTGCGAGACCGCGACACCGCCGCGACGGGCGACGATTGAAGACGAAGCCGAAAGTGCGGTTGGAGCTCATGGCGCGGTACTCCCTGGAGACACGGCTACAAGGTCCGACCCGGGGAGTCGGTGGCGGCGGCCCGCTCCGCGTCCGGCGCCCGGCCGGCGCCGAACGCGAACTCTTCGTGCCAGATCCGTCCCTCGCCGGCAATATACTGCCCCGTGCTGATGCGTACGATGTCGTAGCGAGGAAGCTGAGCGCTCGCGACGCATATGCCATCATCGAAGGTCAAGCCTTGGCCATCGAAACCAAAGTCCAGGTTGTCGAAACCGTACCGCCGGCGGGCAACGGGCAGGGCGTTCACGTCGGCCGGATGAACGTGCAGAAAGAACTTCGCTTCGGTGTCCGCCGGAGCGCAGGGGGTCTTGACATAGATCAACCGGTCTTCGCCGAGATGCAGATCGAAAGTGGAACGAGCAACCAGGCGGCCGTGTTGAAGTAACCGTGATATTCGTGATGTCCGTGATATCTCCTTTGCCAGGTACTTGCTTCGAATGGCGGCCAGATCCCGGGATTGCACCGACGTCGGTCTGGTCCACTCTCCGGGAGGCATCCACGTCTGAAAGGTGGGCCTGTGAAGTTGCTCGAGAAGTCTGCCGATGTCGGCCGAATCCCGCGGACGAGTCGACGTCGGGGTGGTCGAATCGTTGCGGCGGCCCTCGTCCCGAAAGGCTGCGTAGTATCTGTGAAGTTGCTCATGGAGTTCGTCGATGGAGCGCACGGGAAGATCCAATTCCCGCTCGAGGAACCTGTAGAGGCACACCGCGGCGAGCATGTTTCCCTGTTCGTTCCAGTGGTAATCGTTGACGAACCTCCAGTCCGGTGCATAGCTGTATCCGGCGACGTGTTCGTTGAAGCACCCGAGCAGGTTTACCGTGTCAATCTCTGGAGGTATCACTGTAGCAGCCATCCGATCTTCCGCCGGTATCGGCAGGGCGGCGACGACAAATCGTCCGCCCCGCTCTTGCACCATTTGTTGCCAAGTGCGAAGCAGGGACTGAAAAACGACGACCACGTCCTTTGCGAGTCCGGACTCCGCCTCCCCGTGGAAAATATCGGCCTGGAGTGACAGGGCCTCGGCGCTCATGAACCTCTCCTTGAATCCTTCCCTGAGAAGTTCGATATTGATGTCCTCGCTCTCTTCAAAAAATTTGTCCAAGTCTTCAATTTTTCCCTTGGCCAGACTCGCGAGTCGTCTCGTCCCGTCGATGACGAGGTATGTCATGTGGAGCCCGGACAACAGCGAGACCCACGGAGACCGCTCAATGGCGGGATTTCGTGTCAACGCTCCGGCTTCGTCGAGATGAAACAGTCCGTTTTCCCAGATGCCCCTCGGATCGTTGAAACTGAACAAGTAGAGCACCACGTCGAGATCCGATGCGTGCCGGAAGTCTTCGTAGTGGAGGAGCAACTGGTCGGTGGCGTAGCCATCCGTACCAAAATTCAGAACGTTGATCCTGTCCTGCACTTCGTTGTCGCGGGAAACGGAGTTCAATAGATAGTCCAGCACTTCGGTGAACGAATACGGGCTGGGCAAACGCACGTTTTCGGTATAGGAGTCGCCGAAAACGCCTATGTTGACGGCGGCTGCGAGGTCGTCTTCGCTGAAGTCCCGATGCTGCCTCAGGGCCAGGTTGTTGTGGATGACGGCGTGGCGCACGCCGGTGTCGGGATGCGGCTTGTTCGACATCGAATGCGCCCGAGACGCAAAGATGCGCCGGCGGTCGAGGTCGTATCGGGATTCGGCGGCGTACTCGTACACCGGATGGAAAAGGCGCAGGTACCCTTCGCCGGCGGCGAGGCACACCAGGAGCGACGCCAGTAGCAGGGAGAGGTTGACGGCCGCCGTTCGGGCGAGCGCCCATGGGCCCGTACGCATCAGCCGTGGTCCTCTCGCCGGCGCACTTGGAGCACACGCTCGAAAAGGTGCCCTTCGATCGAAGGACGTACCTGCAGGGCCATTCGTTCCGCTTTCGGCATTGTCAGGAGCACGTGGCCCGTCCGGTGCGGCAGAATGTCATGTGTCCGGTTTCATGGAGTCGCGCTCGGCGCCCGGCCAGCGCCGAACGCGAACTCCGCGTGCCAGATCCGTCCCTCGCGGAAAACAAATTGCCCCGTGCTGATGCGTACGATGTCGTAGCGAGGAAGCCGAGCGCTCGCGACGCACATGTCATCATCGAACATCAAGCCCTGGACATCGAAATCAAAGTCCAGGTTGTCGAAACCGTACTGTTGGCGGACAACGGGCAGGGCGTTCACGTCGGCCGGATAGACGTGCAGAAAGAACCTCGCTTCGGTGTCCGCCGGAGCGCAGGAGGTCCTGACATAGATCAGCCGGTCTTCGTCGAGATACAGATCGAAAGTGGAACGAGCAACCAGGCGGCCGTGTCCAAGCAACCGTGATATCTGCGATGTCCGTGATATCTCCCTTGCCAGGTACTTGCTTCGAATGGCGGCCAGATCCCCGGGTTGAACCGACGTCGGTCTGGTCCACTCTTCGGGAGGCATCCACGCCTGAAAGGTGAACCTGTGAGGTTGCTCAAGTCTGCCGATATCGGCCGAATCCTGCGGACGAGTCGACGTCGGGGTCGAATTGTTGCGGCGGTCCTCGTCCTGAAAGGCTGCGTAGTATCTGTGAAGCTGCTCATGGAGTTCGTCGACGGAGCGCACGGGAAGGTTCAATTCCCGCTCGAGGAACCTGTAGAGGCATACGGCGGCGAGCATGTTTCCCTGTTCGTTCCAGTGGGCATCGTTGACGAACCTCCAGTCCGGTGCATAGCGATATCCGGCGACGTGTTCGTTGAAGCACTCGAACAGGTTGACCGTGTCAATCTCCGGAGGAATCATTGCAGCCATCCGGTCTTCCACCGGCCTCGGCAGGATGGCGACGACAAATCGTCCGCCCCGCTCTTGCACCATTTGCCGCCAAGTGCGAAGCAGGGACCGAAAAACGACGACGGCGTCCTTTGCGAGTTCGGATTCCGCCTCCCCGTCGACAACGTCGGCCTCGAGTGCCATGGCCTCGGCGCTCCCGAGCCTCTCCTCGCGTCCTTCCCTGAGAAGCTCGACATTGACGTCCTCGCTCGCTTCGAGAAATTCGTCTGCGTCTTCAGCTTTTCCCTTGGCCAGACTCGCGAGTCGTCTCGTCCCGTCGATGACGAGGTATGTCATGTGGAGCCTGGACAACAGCGAGATCCACGGAGACCGCCCAATGGCGGGGTTTCGTGTCAACGCTCCGGTTTCGTCGAGATGGAACAGTCCGTTTTCGTAGATGCCCCTCGGATCGTTGCGACAGAACACGTAGAGCACCACGTCGAGATCCGATGCGTGCCAGAAGTCTTCGTAGTGAAGGAGCAACTGGTCGGTGGCGTAGCGTTCCGTACCAAGGTTCAGAACGTTGAACCTGTCCTGCGCTTCGTTGTCCCGGGAAGGAGAAGTCAATAGATAGTCCAGCACCTCGGTGAACGAATACGGGCTGGGCAAACGCACGTTTTCGGTAAAGGAATCCCCGAAAACGCCTATGTTGACGGCGTCCGCGAGGTCGTCTTCACTGAAGTCCCGATGCTGCCTCAGGGCCAGGTTGTTGTGGATGATGACGTGACGCATGCCGGTGTCGGGATGCGGCTTGTTCGACATCGAATGCGCCCGCCGCGCAAAGATGCGCCGGCGGTCGAGGTCGTATCGGAAGTCGGCGGCGTACTCGTACACCGGATGGAAAAGGCGCAGGTACCCTTCCCCGGCGGCGAGGCACACCAGGAGCGACACCAGTACCAGGGAGAGGTTGACAGCCGCCGTTCGGACGAGCGCCCATGGGCCCGGACGCATCAGCCGTGGTCCTCTCGCCGGCGCACCTGGAGCACACGTTCGAAAAGGTGCTCTTCGATCGAAGGACGTACTTGCACGGCCATTCGTTCCGCTTTCGGCATTGTCAGGAGCACGTGGCCCGTCCGGTGCGGCAGCACGTCATGTGTCCGGTTTCATGGAAAGGAACTGCGACCCCCGGCGGGACCGGATGCTCAGGCCGCCGCGTCTTCCCCGACCGCCTCCACCCGCGCCGCGCAGTACTTGAACTCCGGGATCTTGCCGAACGGGTCCAGGGCCGGATTCGTGAGCTCGTTCGCCGCCGCCTCCGCATAGCAGAACGGCACGAAGACGACGCCGGCCGGCACCCCCCCGTCGGCCCGGGCCCTGAGCTCGATCGCGCCGCGCCGCGTCGCCACCCGGACCGCATCCCCCGCCGAAATCCCGAGCGCGCGCAGGTCGAACGGCGAGAGGCTCGCGACCGCCTCCGGCTCCAGGGCATCGAGCAGCGCCGCCCGGCGGGTGAGCGCGCCGGTATGCCAGTGCTCCAACTGGCGCCCGGTGGTGAGCACCATCGGATACTCGGCGTCGGGCTGCTCGTCCGGCGGCACGATCGACGCCGGGACGAGCTTCGAGCGCCCGTCCGGGGTCGGGAACCCCTCCCCGAACACGATGTCCATGCCCGGCCGGTCCGGGGCCGGGCAGGGGTAGGTCACCGCGCTCTCGTCGCACAGCCGCTCCCAGGTGATGTTGTCGAGCGACGGCATCACCGCCTTCATCTCCGCGAACACGTCGGCCGGACCCGAGTAGCTCCAGTCGAGCCCGATGCGTCGCGCGATCTCCTGGATGATCCACCAGTCCTGGCGCGCATCCCCCGGCAGCGCCAGCGCGGCGCGGCCCATCTGCACCTGCCGGTTGGTGTTGGTGACGGTGCCGTCCTTCTCCGGCCACGCCGAGGCGGGCAGCACCACGTCGGCGTGGAACGCGGTCTCGGTGAGGAACAGGTCCTGCACCACCAAGTGTTCGAGCTTCGCGAGCCCGGCCCGCGCGTGCGTGGCGTCCGGGTCCGACATCGCGGGGTTCTCGCCCATGACGTACATGCCCTTGATCCGGCCGGCGTGCACCGCGTCCATGATCTCCACCACCGTCAGGCCACTCTCCGCATCGAGCGGGCGCCCCCACAGGTCCTCGAACCGGGCGCGGATCTCGCCCGCCTCCACCGACTGGTAGTCGGGGTAGACCATGGGGATCAGCCCCGCGTCCGACGCGCCCTGCACGTTGTTCTGGCCGCGCAGCGGATGCAGCCCGGTGCCGGGGCGGCCGACGTGGCCGGTGATCATCGACAGCGCGATGAGGCAGCGCGCGTTGTCGGTGCCGTGCGTGTGCTGGGAGATCCCCATCCCCCAGAAGATGATCCCGCGCTCGGCCCCGGCGTAGGCGCGCGCGACCTCCCGCAGCCGGTCCGCATCGATCCCGCAGATCGGGGCCATCTCCTCCGGGGTGAAGTCCCGGACGTGGCCGGAAAGGGCCTCGAACCCCGAGACGCGGGCCTCGACGTACTGCCGGTCGTACAGCTCCTCGGTGACGATCACGTTGAGCAGGGCGTTGAGCAGGGCGACGTCGGTGCCGGGGTTGAACTGGAGCATGTGGGTGGCGTGGCGCTTGAGCGCCTGGCCCCGCGGGTCCATGACGATGAGGGTCGAGCGCTTCGCCGCCTGCTTGAAGAAGGTGGCGGCGACCGGGTGGTTCTCGGTGGGGTTGGCGCCGATCACGATGATGACGTCGGAGTCCTCGCAGGCGGTGAACGGGGCGGTGACCGCGCCGGAGCCGATGCCTTCGAGCAGCGCCGCGACCGAGGAGGCGTGGCACAGCCGCGTGCAGTGGTCGACGTTGTTGGTGCCGAAGCCCTGGCGCACGAGCTTCTGGACGAGGTACGCCTCCTCGTTGGAGCCCTTGGCCGAGCCGAAGCCGGCCAGCGCCGCTCCGCCGTCGCGGTCGCGGATGGCGGCGAGGCCGGCGGCGGCGCGGTCGAGCGCCTCTTCCCAGCTCGCCTCGCGGAAATGGGTGAGGGGATTGGCCGGATCGACTTCGCAGCCGGCCGCCTTCGGCGCGTCGTGGCGGCGGATGAGCGGGGTGGTGAGGCGATGGGGGTGGGTCACGTAGTCGAAGCCGAACCGCCCCTTCACGCACAGCCGCTTGTGGTTGGCGGGGCCGTCGCGGCCCTGCACCGCGACGATCCGGTTGTCCTCGACCTGGTAGCCGATCTGGCAGCCGACGCCGCAGTAGGGGCATACGCTCGCCACCTCGTCGAGCGCGAGCCGGCGGTCGACCCCGGCCTCGTCGACGAGCGCCGTCTCCATCAGCGCGCCGGTCGGGCACGCCTGGACGCACTCCCCGCAGGCGACGCAGGTGCTCGCGCCCATCGGGTCGTCGAAGTCGAAGGCGATCTTCGAGCCCGCGCCGCGGTACGCCATGCCGATGACGTCGTTGACCTGCACCTCGCGGCACGCCCGCACGCACAGGTTGCAGTGGATGCAGGCGTCGAGGGCGACCCGCATCGCCGGATGGCTCGGATCGGGCGCGGGCGCGGGCCGGCTCGGGAACCGGCTCGCGGCCACGTCCATGCGTTCGGCCCACCGCCACAGCATCGAGTCGTGCTGGTGCGCGGCGTCGCGCGGCGGCTGATCGGCGACCAGCAGCTCCATCACCATCCGGCGCGAGGCCGTCGCGCGCTCGGACGCGGTGTGCACGGTCATCCCCGGACTCGCCCGGCGCTGGCACGAGGCGGCGAGCACCCGCTCGCCCTCGACCTCGACCATGCACGCGCGGCAGTTGCCGTCGGCCCGGTAGCCGGGCTCGTGCGCGTAGCACAGGTGCGGGATGTCGGTGCCGAGACGATGCGCGGCCTGCCAGATCGTCTCGCCGTCGAACGCCTCGACCTCGCTGCCGTCGAGGGTGAATCGGATCGGTTCGTTCATCCGGGAATCTCGCTGTTGCACAGGTGCGGGAGGTCGGGGCCGGGACGATGCGCGGCCCGCCGGATCGTCTCGCCGTCGAACGCCTCGACCTCGCTGCCGTCGAGGGTGAATCGGATCGGTTCGCTCATCCGGGGATCTCGCTTCGGAGCCTCGCGCGCGCCGTCACGTCCGCTCCCGCGTCCGCGCGAGCCCCGCGTCTTCCCGGAAGTGGCGCAGCACCGAGGTCAGGGGGTTGGCGGCGGCTTGGCCCAGGCCGCAGATGGAGGCGTCGCTCATCGTGCGTGAAAGCTCGGCGAGCAGCGGCTCGTCCCAAGCGCCGCGCTCCATGAGCTTCACCGCCTTCTCGGTGCCCACCCGGCACGGGGTGCACTGGCCGCAGCTCTCGTCTTCGAAGAACCGCATGAGGTTCAGCGCGACCGCCTTCATGTCGTCCCGGTCCGACAGCACCACCACCGCGTGCGAGCCCACGAAGCACCCGTGCGGCTCCAGCGTGCCGAACTCCAGCGGCAGGTCCGCCATCGAGGCCGGCAGGATCCCGCCGGACGCGCCGCCCGGCAGGTAGCCGCGGAGCTCGTGGCCGTCGGCCATGCCGTCGCAGAACTCGTCGACGAGCTCGCGGAGGGTGATGCCGGCCGGGGCGAGCTTGACCCCCGGCGACTTCACCCGCCCCGACACCGAGTAGCTCCGCAGCCCCTTGCCGCCGTGGCGGCCGTGGCCCGCGAACCACTCCGGCCCCTTCTCGACGATGTCGCGCACCCAGTACAGGGTCTCGACGTTCTGGACGAGGGTCGGGCGCCCGAACAGGCCGGTCTCCGCGACGTAGGGGGGGCGGTGGCGCGGCAGCCCGCGCTTGCCCTCGATCGACTCGATCATCGAGGACTCCTCGCCGCAGATGTAGGCGCCGGCGCCGCGGCGCAGGCGCAGCTCCGTGTGCGGGACGAGCCCGGCCGGGCCGAGCTTCGCGATCTCGGCGAGCAGCACCTCGCGGATGAACGGGTATTCGTCGCGGAGATAGACGTAGACCGCTTCCGCCTCGACCGCCCACGCGGCGACGAGGACCCCTTCGAGGAACCGGTGCGGGTCGCGTTCCAGGTAGTAGCGGTCCTTGAACGTGCCGGGCTCGCCCTCGTCCGCGTTCACCGCCATCAGCCGGGGACCGTCGTAGCCGCGCACGATGCGCCACTTCCGCCCGGTCGGGAACCCGGCCCCGCCGAGGCCGCGCAGCCCCGCGGCGTCGAGCTTCGCGGCGATGTCCTCGAACCCGCGGGTCCCGTCGAGGCAGGCGCGCAGCAGGGCGTAGCCGCCCTCGCGCCGGTAAGCGTCGAGCGCCCGGTACGCGGGAACGACGGGACGGAGGTCACCGGCCTCGATCACGGCGCGGATGCCCTCCTCGCCGGCGTGGTCGACATGGCGGTGGCCGACTTCCGCCACCGGGGCGGTGTCGCACCGGCCCATGCACGGCGCGCGCACCACTCGCACTCCCTCGCCGAGGACGCGGGGAAGGGATTCGAGCAGGGCGCGGGCGCCCGCGAGCTCGCAGGAGAGACTGTCGCAGACGCGGACCGTGATCGGCGGCGGGGGCTCCGCGCCCTCGGCGAGCACGTCGAAGTGCGCGTAGAACGTCGCGACCTCGTAGACCTCGGCCATCGGCAGGCGCATCTCGTACGCGAGCGCGGCGAGGCGGGGCGCGGAGATGCAGCGCCAGGTGTCCTGGATCAGGTGCAGGTGCTCGATGAGCAGGTCGCGGTCGCGCGGGCGGTCTCCGAGCAGGGCGCGGACCTCCTCGAGCGCGGCCGGATCGACCTGCCGCCCCTTCGGCCGGCGGCGCGACTCGCCCCGGCCGGAACCGGGATGACGGCGCCGCTTCGGTGCTTCGGTGTGCGTGGACATTCGGTTTCCGGTGATGACGGCCGATCCGGGAAGACCGGGGACGGCTCCGTACGCTCCTTCAGAGCCGGTGCCGTCCTCGACGCGGCGGAATGTTGCCATGAAAACACCGCGGACGGGACCGTGTGCGTACCGGCTCGCCCAGGATCATCCTGAAGTCGTTCGCACCCTGTCGAGCCATCGGGCGATTCCGCGCGGCCGAACACCCGGGTCCTCGCCGGCCTCCACGAGCCCGCGTCCCGCGAACCCGGACCCGGAGCCGCCGAAGCCCGAGCGGCTGCGCAGCCTGTTCGACCATCCGCGCCAGGCGCCCGAGTTCCGCTCGGCGCGGGGCGTGCGCCATTGTCTGGCGAGTGTGCCGGCGCCTGCCCGCAAACCGGCCCGACAGCCCCGCCCCGATACGCCGAGGCGGTTCCGCCGGGTTGTCGATGCCTGTTTCGACCACCGGATGCCCGATGCCCACACGCCCGCCCCGCGTCAACCAACCCCCTTCCCGCCTGCGTGACTTCAGGATCGGCCTGACAGTCAACCGCCAATGTATTGATCGTAAGCGGCGGCGAGCATTTGAGAATCCGTGTACTTGGGCTGCCAATTCAGTTGGTTCCTGGTGTGGGAGATGTCGAGTACCAAAGTCTTGTCGGCAACGGCGAATTGCTCGGGGTACAGTATGGTCAGGCCGGACCAGTCGAGCATGGTCAGGACGTTTTTTGCAAGCGGCCCCGGGATTTTCAGAATCTTCGACGAAGATCCCTTCGATTGAATCAAATCGAGCAGGAGATCGTATACGCATGGCGGGTCTTCCGAACCAAGGTTGTATTCGGAGTTCGGCACATTTTTGTCCAATGCGCAGATGATGGCGGAAACACAGTCGTGCACGGAAACCATCTGATAACAATTCTTGCCGTCACCAATGATTGGCACGGGCAGGTTGTTTCTGATATTCGAAAACAGTTTCTCCAATACGCCGAGTCTGCCCGGTCCGATGATCAATCGAGGCCTGAAGATGGTGATGTTCATGTCGCGTTTGCGATATTCCCGAATCGACAGCTCCGATTTCTTCTTGCTGTTGCCGTACTCGCCATTGGGACATTGCACATGATCGGTTCTTACGGGGAGGGATTTCGGATTCCCGTAGATCATGTCGGTACTGAAGAAAATCATCTTCCTGCACTTTGCCCGAACCATGCGTTCCAGGACGAGTCTGGTGCCCGTGGCATTGATTTCGTCGAAAAATCCCTGTCGTCGAAAACGAGGTACGGAAGAATGATACTGTCTGGCGGCAAGATGATGAACCGTATCAGATGGCGTCAACGGAAGATTTTCGATTGAAGCCTTGTTCGTGATATCCAGCAGGCGAAATTCGGCTTGATCCGGATGGTTGTCCTGCATGTCACGCATGTCACAACATACGACCCTTTCGCCCCTTTCAATCAGCTTGCGCGCCAGAAATCGACCTACGAATCCGGCTCCACCTATGATGACATGGGCCATGGTCCCTAATTGCTTTTCGAAATGAGAACCAGGCCGGTACAAATCAAAAATATGCCGATGATTCGATACATGTTCATCGATTCATGGAAAAACAGATAACCGGCAACAGCTACAACAACATACCCAATGCTCAGGAAAGGGTAGGCAAAACTTACTTCCGCTCGTGAGAGGACGACCATCCAGAGTCCAATGCTCAAGATGTAGCAGAATATCGCGGTTACAACATAGTGGTTGGTGCCGATTTCCCAGGAAATCGATCCAATGTCCTTGAATGTCACGGCGATGGGGCCAAGGACAGTCATTCCCTTTTTCAGCAACAACTGGGCTCCCGCATTGAGGAGGACACTCGTCAATATCAACGATATCAGCCTTGTGGAGGATTCGGTATTGTCCATAATTCATTGTCCAGGGAAGATGGAGTCGGGAGGAGCATGCCGTCGCACGCCCACATTCATTCAGGCAGGCGAGCGTGCGCTGGAGCCGAAGCCCGGTCGCCCTTGCCGGCGGCTCAGGGCCCCCGCAGCGCCCGCGCCATCGTGCTCGCGATCTCGGCCGGGGAGTCGGGGACGATCACGCCGGCCTCGCACAGCGCATCGAGCTTCTCCCGCGCGCTGCCCCGGCCGCCCGCGATGATCGCGCCGGCGTGGCCCATGCGCCGGTCGGCCGGCGCCGTCGTCCCCGCGATGCAGCCCACCACCGGCTTCGAAGGACGCGCCTCGCGCAGGAACCCGGCCGCCGCCTCCTCCTCGACGCCCCCGATCTCGCCGATGAGGATGATCCCGTCCGTGTCCTCGTCGGCGAGGAACAGCTTCAGGCATTCGACGAAGCCGATGCCGTGCACCGGGTCGGCGCCGATCCCCACCACGGTGCTCTGCCCGAGACCGAGCGCGGTGCACTGGGCCGAGGCTTCGTAGGTGAGGGTGCTGGAGCGCGAGACGATGCCGATGCGCCCGGGGCGGTGGATGAGTCCGGGCATGATGCCGATCCGGCACGCGCCGGGGGTGATGACGCCGGGGGTGTTCGGGCCGACGAGGACGGTGGACGTTCCCTCCAGCGCGCGCCTGACCCGCACCATGTCGAGCACCGGGACGCCCTCGGTCACGCACACCACCAGCCTCACGCCGGCGTGGACCGCCTCCAGCATCGCATCGGCCGCGTGCGCGGGGGGAACGTAGACGACCGAGGCGTCCGCCCCGGTCGCTTCCACCGCGTCGGCGACCCGATCGTAGACGGGGAGGTGCAGGTGCCGGCTGCCGCCCTTGCCGGGGGTGACCCCCGCGACCATCCGCGTCCCGTACGCGATGGACTGCTCGGTGTGGAACGTTCCCTGTGCGCCGGTGATGCCCTGGCCGATGACCCGGGTGCCGGCGTTGGCGAGGATGGCCATGTCAGGAGGCCCCGGCCGCGGCGCGCACCGCACGCACGGCGGCGTCTCCGAGCGAGTCGGCGTGCGTCGCGCCAAGCCCGGTGTCGCGCAGCACCTTGCGCGCGAGCTCCCGGTTCGCGCCCTCGAAGCGGGCGACGATGGGGACGCTCCGCCCGGCCGCGCGGCAGGCCGAGGCGAGCGCCTCGGCGACCGTGTCGCACCGGGTGATCCCGCCCCCGACGATGTTGACGAGCATCGCCTTGACCCGCGGGTTCTCCAGCACGAGCCGGCAGGCGGCGGCGATCCGGTCGCGTCCGGCGGCCGGGGGGATGTCGAGGAAGTTCGCGGGCGCCCCGCCGTGGAGCTTGAGGATGTCCATCGTGGCCATCGCGAGGCCGGCGCCGTTCACCACGCAGCCGATGTCGCCGTCGAGGGCGATGTAGTTGAACCCGTGACGCGGCCGGTCGAGCCGGCCCTCGGGCTCGTGCTCGCGCAGATCCTCGATGTCGCGGTGGCGGAACAGGGCGTTGTCGTCGATGCTCATCTTGGCGTCGAGCGCGAGCAACGCGCCGTCGCGGGTGAGCGCGAGAGGGTTGATCTCGATGAGCGAGGCATCGAACGAGACGAAGGCGTCGTAGAGCCCGAGCATCAGGCGCTCGGCCTCGCCGACCTGCGGTTCGCCGAAGCCGATCAGCGCGGCGAGACGCCGCGCGTCGCCGGCGCGCAGCCCGTCCACCGGGTCGATGGTGACGCTGGCGATCCGCTCCGGATGCTCGCCGGCCACCGATTCGATGGACGTCCCGCCGGCTTCGGACCCGACGAGGACGATGCGCGAAGCGGCGCGGTCGAGCCCGAGTGCGAGGTAGTGCTCGCTCGCGGTCCGGCATACGGCTTCCACGTACACCCGGCGCACCGGCTCGCCTTCGCTGCCGGTCTGGGCCGTGGCCAGCCGCGACCCGAGCATCGCGCGCGCCGCCTCCCGGACATCGGGTTCGGACGCCACCATCTTCACGCCTCCGGCGAGGCCGCGGTCGCCGGCGAGGATCTGGGCCTTGACGACCCAGTGCGAACCACCGATCCGGCGCGCGGCCAGCTCGGCTTCCTCCGCGGTGAACGCGCACTCGCCGGGCGGAGACGCCAGTCCGAAGGGACGCAGGAGCTGCTTGGCCTGGTATTCGTGGATGTCCATCGGGGAGATGGGCGGGTGCCGTCGACCCTCTGTCCGTGAATGCTCGCGGGAAGCGGCGGACGATCGTCCGGAGCTCCGGTCCGGCGCTGCCGGGCCGGGCATACGATATGCCAACCTGCCGGTATCGACAATCCGCGGTCCCCGCGGCACGGCCGATGCCGGACACCGCTCCGGCGCCGTCGCGAAGGAAGCGGCGAGCGGCCCGGAACGCCGAGGTCTGCGCCCGGTGCTACCTCAGGCGCGAACCCTCGCGGAGGCCCGCCTCCCGGGCCCACTGGGCCGCGGGGATCTTCCCGCCTCCTTCGAGGCGGACGCGCTTGACGAGGATCTGGCCGTCGGCGGTCGCCACCCGCACGCCTTCGTCGCCGATGCGGGTCACCTGGCCGGGCTGGACGCTCCTCGCCTCGGCGACCCGTTCGCTGTCGAACACCGCGACCTTCGCGCCTTCCCGGGTGGTCCAGGCGCCCGGCGCGGGGTTGCAGCCGCGGATCAGGTTCCAGGTCGTCCACGTGGGCATGTGCCAGTTGATTCGCACCAGATCGCCCCGGCACCAGCCCTCGTAGGTCGCCTTCGAGTGGTCCTGCCCGATCTTCGGCGCCCGGCCCTCGCGCACCAGGTCCACGCTCTCCAGCATGGCCTCGACCCCCAGGGGAAACAGCTTGTCGAAGTAGAGGCTCCCCAGGGTGTCGTCGGCGGTGATCTCCACCTCCTTCTGCATGAGGATCGGTCCCTCGTCGAGTCCGTCGTCCGGCCAGAAGACGGACAGGCCGGTCCTGGTCTCGCCCCAGATGATGGGCCAGTTGATGGAGCTGCCGCCCCGGTGGCGCGGCAGCAGGGAGGGGTGGTACTGGATGGAGCCATGGACGGGGACGTTCAGCACCTCCCCGGGCACGAACAGGGTGACGTAGGCCATGACGCAGAGGTCCGGGCGCAGCGACGCCATCTGTCCGGCGGTCTCGGCCTCGCGGCAGGACCGGGGCTGGAAGACGGGCAACTCCCGCTCGATCGCGCACTGCTTGATCGGGTCCGGGGGGCGGCCTTCCCGATCCGGCTCGCAGTACACGCCGACGATGTCCTCGCCACGTTCATGCAACGCCTCCAGCACACTCTTTCCGAACGCCTGCTGGCCATGCACGATGATTCTCATGATGCACCTCGGGTTCGCCCGCTCGGCTCCGCACCGACCGGGCCGCGGGCTTTCTCGCTGTCCGACGAAGGATTGCGACCGTCGGCGCAGGTATGCCAGAGCACGGGAAGGATATCCAGCCCCGTGGATATCTCATTGAGAGAACTGAAAAAATGATGAAGAACCAATCCATCCTGCCGCCCGCGCTCGATCCGTTTGACATCTTGTCCAATATGCACCACCATGAACCAATCGTGTCCGAAGCACTTAACATGGCACAACGATACACCATGACCACCAAAACCCGCTTCTCCGTCGCTCTGGACGAGCAGGAATATGCCGAACTTGCCGTCATGGCCGAAAAGCACCGCGTCTCCATGGCTTGGCTCGTCCGTCACGCCGTCACGGAATTCCTGAACCACTACGGCAATGAAGACTCGCAACTTCCGCTGCGTCTGACTGTTACGCACGCCGAGCGGCGAAGCGCCTGATCCGGGTGCCCTCGATGCCGCGCAGCGACCTTCCCTTCGGCAGCGAATTCTCCCCGGCCCGGATCGACCTCGCGGTCCTTCTCGAGCTGGCGCACCAGCATGGCACCGACTGGACAGCTTTCGAGGACGCCGTACACGACCGCTATTTCTCCGGACACGAGACCACCGATTACAACAGGCGCAAACTCGCCAACAACACCAGGCTGTCCCTGCGTGCCTACGGCCTCATCGACAAGAAGGACAACACCCTCACCGAAGCCGGCCAAGCGCTCCATGACCTCGGCCACGAAGAAACCGCGCTCCACGAAGCCTTCGGTCGCCACATTCTCAAACACTGCCAGGGGATGAACTTCGTCCAGTGCCTGCTCGACATGCATGCCGCCGGCGAAAACATCGACCTCAACAAGGTCCGCCGCTGGCTTGGAGAACGCGGGATCGTCGTTCCACGCGGCGGGAAGCACATGAGTACCCTGCGCCTTTGGCTCGAGAGGGCCGGGGTCTTCGTCTCCGGCTACCACGTCGATCAGGCCCGTCTCACCGAAATCCTCGGCCTCGATGTCGAGGAATTCGAGGCGCTTGCCACCTTCTCACCCGAGCAGCGCGCCTATCTCAAGGCCCTCGCCAACATCGACGGCGGCGGTCCGCACTCCTCCAACGACATAGAGCGCCTCGCCACTGCGACCTACGGTGTGAACTTCAACGAAAAGAATCTGCCGAAGCAGGTTCTCTACCCGCTACGGGACGCCGGATACATCGAACTCGAACGCGGCACCAGGACAGCTGGTCGCGGTGCCAAGCCCTTCCTGGTCACTGCCACCGGCAAGCTGGCCGCCGATATCATTGCACCGCTGATCGAGCAACTTGAGCAGCAGATCCAGGCCGAACTTCGGCCTTTGCTGCGCAAGCCCCTCAAGGACATTCGCGAGGAGCTGGAAGTCGAGGATCGCCACGTTCGCGGCCTCGCGCTGGAAGCGTTGGCCTTCAAGCTCATGCGGCTCATCGACCTGGCCCATGTGGCAACCCGCCTTCGCGGCACCGCTACGGGCGGAGCCGAAGTCGACCTCGTCTTCGAGAGCACCCGGCTCGTATTCTCGCGCTGGCAGATCCAGTGCAAGAACACCGCCCGCGTGTCGCTCGACGACGTTGCCAAGGAAGTGGGGCTCACGCACTTCCTCAAGAGCAACGCCATCGTCATGGTTTCGACCGGCAAGATCGGCGGCGAAGCTCGCCGCTACGCCAACAAGATCATGGCGGATTCCAATCTTTGTATCGTCATGGTGGACGGCAACGACCTCGCCCTCATCGAGGCGCGTCCTGCAGCCATCGTCGATGTGTTTGCCCGCGAGGCCGGCCACGCCATGAACATCAAGAAACTCGAACTGTAGGGGCTACCCGTGCCGAAGAAAAAACAACCGACCTTCAAGAGCTTCCACGAAACGTCCCTCGGACGAATCGTCCATGGCGACAGTCGCGAAGTGCTCGCTACCCATGACGACGAGTCCGTGCAGCTCATCATGACCAGCCCACCCTTCGGCCTGGTCCGCAAGAAGGACTACGGCAATGTCGGGGCCAACGACTATGTCGATTGGTTCAAGCCTTTCGCCGCCGAGTTTCACCGCGTCCTCGGGAACAATGGCAGCTTGGTCATCGACATCGGCGGCGCGTGGAACAAGGGTTATCCCACCCGGAACCTCTACCACTTCAAACTGCTCATCATGCTATGCGAGGAATTCGGCTTCCACCTGGCACAGGACTTCTACTGGTGGAATCCCTCGAAACTCCCCACCCCCGCCGAGTGGGTTACGGTGCGCCGGATCCGGGTGAAGGACGCCATCAACACCGTCTGGTGGCTGTCGAAGACGCCTTGGCCCAAGGCCGGCAACCGGCGCGTCCTCCAACCCTACAGCCCGAGCATGCAGGAGCTGCTGGCCAAGGGCTACCGAGCGAAGAAGCGGCCATCCGGGCACGACATCAGCAAGAAGTTCAGCGTCGACAACGGGGCGGCCATCCCGCCCAATCTGATTGCGATCCCGAACACCGAGAGCAACAGTTTTTATCTGCGCTACTGCGAGGAAAACGGCTTCAAGCCACACCCGGCACGCTACCCGGCCGAGCTGCCCGAGTACTTCATACGCATGCTGACCGAGCGCGGCGATCTGGTGATTGATCCTTTTGCCGGGAGCTGCGTGACTGGAGAGGTCTGTGAACGCACCGAGCGGCGCTGGACCTGCATCGAGCTGTTGCGGGACTACTGCGAGGCCGCCATGGGCCGCTTTGTCCGCGACCCGCAGGAGACCGCCAAGACCGTCACCAATCCCGACGACCCGTCCAACTACTACCGGATACCCCGCCCCGGCATCCTGTGGAACGGCGGCACCGGCCCGGAGCTATACAAGGACGGCGGCAAGAAACGCCACCTCAAGTCCAGGAAGGCCCCGGTCGGGAAATCGCGGACGACACGAGCCGGCTCCGGCGACCGCAACGAAGCCATCACCATCACCGCCGCACCGGTTGCGGGCGAATAGTGCGGAAAGGCTCGGGGTACCGGTCACCGATCGACTTCGGGAGGTCCTGCCGGGACACTGCATGAAACCCGAGTCGTAAACCGTCCACCAAAGCGGATCAGCTCCAGTCCGTCAGAAGCCCGATCGCGACTACCGCCTTGTTTCCGGCTCCCCGCGCCGGTCCATCAGGTGCACGAACGAGCCCATGACCTTGCCGACCTTCAGGCCCGTGTCGCCCAGCGGGGCCAGCTCCGCATCGAAGGCCCGGAACAACGCCGGCGCCGGGGACCGGACCACCCCCGACGCGAAGTGGAACTCGTGGCCGCGAAAGCGCGCGCCCCGGCGCCCGAACACGCCATCCCCCACCAGCGCCACCTCGCGGTAGCCGAGGCTCAGGCGTGGGGACCCGAACGACGTCTCCACCGGCAGCAACCCGGCCATCCGGTGCGAAACGCCGTCGCCGTCGACCAGGCGCTCGCCCAGCGCCATGTATCCGCCGCACTCGCCGTAGACGACCGCTCCGCGCCCGGCACACCGTCCGAGCGCCGCCCTGAACCGCTCCGCGCCGGCCAGCCGGGCGGCGTGCAGCTCGGGATACCCGCCGGGGAGGTAGACGGCGTCCGCGTCCTCCGCCGGCGACTCGTCCTCGAGCGGCGAGAAGAAGCTCAGCTCGCAGCCGGCCCGGCGCCAAGCATCGAGCACGTAGGGATAGCAGAACGCGAACGCATCGTCGCACGCCACCGCGATGCGCCGGCCGAGCACCGGCAGGCCGGGACCGTCCCGAACCGGCTCGATGCGCGCCGGCCTGGCCGCGGCCAGCAGGGCGCCGGTGTCGACCTCCCGGCCGATCCGCGTGGCCGCCCGCGCAAGGAAGCCCTCCGGGTCCGGGTGCTCCCGGGCCTGGACCAGGCCGAGGTGGCGATCCGGAAGGGCCAGGCATTCGCTGCGGGTGACGCAGCCGAAGACCGGGATGCCCGTCGGCCGCATGGCGCGGCGCAACAGCTCGCCGTGCCGCGCACTGCCGGTGCGGTTGAAGATGACCCCGGCGACCTCGACCTCCGGGTCGTAGCTCGCGAACCCGTGCGCCAGCGCGGCCACCGACGCCGCCATGCCCGCGGCATCGACCACCAGGACGACCGGCCAGCCGGTGCGCCGCGAGAGATCGGCGGCCGAGCCACGACCATCGGGAGCCCCGTCGAACAGGCCCATCACCCCTTCCACCACGACGGCGGACGCATCGCGCTGCAATTCGGCAATCAGCGCGCAGACGGCCGGGGCCGACATGGACCACGTGTCGAGGTTGTGACAGGTGCGCCCGCTGGCCGCGGCGTGGTACGCGGGGTCGATGTAGTCCGGTCCCACCTTGGCGGAGGCGACGGCGACCCCCTCCTCGCGCAGGCGCCTCAGCAGCGCGAGGGTCAGGGTGGTCTTGCCGCTTCCCGAGCCGGGCGCGGCGATGATCACTCCACGGCTCATGGCGCGGCATTGTGTCTACAATGCCCGATGGCCCGCAAACCGAACGTTCCGCTGCGTCGCGGCTGGACCACCGGCGCCTGCGCGACCGCCGCGACCAAGGCGGCGTTCACCGCTCTGTTGACGGGCGAGTTTCCCGACCCCGTAAGCATCACGCTGCCGCGGGGGCAACGACCCGCCTTCGCCCTTGCCACCGAACGGCTCGACCCGGACTCCGCGCTGGCCGGCGTGGTCAAGGATGCCGGCGACGACCCCGACGTGACGCACCAGGCGCTGATCAGCGCGAAGGTGCGTCGCGCCCGCGCCGGCGACGGGGTGGTGTTCCGCGCCGGTCCGGGGGTCGGCACCGTCACCTTGCCGGGACTGCCGGTCGCGGTCGGCGAGCCGGCCATCAACCCGGTCCCGAGACGAATGATGCGCGCGGTGGTCACCGAGGTCGCGTCCGCGGCAGGCGTCGGCCCGGACGCAATCGTGGAGGTCTCGGTCGCCGGCGGCGAGCGGCTCGCGCAGCGGACCTGGAACCCGAGACTGGGCATCGTCGGTGGACTCTCGATCCTCGGCACCACCGGGGTCGTGATCCCCTATTCGTGTTCGGCCTGGATCCACTCCATCCATCGCGGCATCGACGTCGCGATCGCGACCGGCCATCCGCATGTCGCGGGCTGCACCGGCTCGACCTCCGAACGCGCGGTCCGGGCGCTGTACGGCCTGCCGGAGACCGCGATGCTCGACATGGGGGACTTCGCGGGCGGCCTGCTCAAGTACCTGCGCCGCCACCCCGTGCCCCGGCTGACCATCGGCGGCGGCTTCGGAAAGCTCTCCAAGCTGGCCATGGGCCACATGGACCTCCACTCCGGGCGCAGCCAGGTGGACATGGCGCGACTGGCCGCATGGGTGCTGGACCTAGGCGGCGCGCCGGAGCTCGTGCGCGAGGTGGAATCCGCCAATACGGCGCACCAGGCGTTGCAGGCCGCGAGCGCCACCGCCCTGCCCCTGGCCGCGCTGGTGGCGCGCGAGGCCCGCGCCCGGGCCCTTGCGATGCTCGACGGCGACACGCGGGTCGAGGTCATCGTGTTCGATCGGCAAGGCCGGACCGCCGGCAGGTCGGAAGGATTTTGAGGCGCAGGGTCCTCATCCTCGGGGGCACCGGCGAAGCGGCCGACCTCGCCCGGCGGCTCGAATCGCGGGCGGAGTTCGACGTGACGACGTCGCTTGCCGGCCGCACCCGCCACCCCGTCGCGGTCCCGGGCCGGGTACGCACCGGCGGGTTCGGCGGGGCGGCGGGACTGTCCGCCTGCCTCGAACGAGAGGGAGTGCATGCGGTCGTGGATGCCACCCATCCGTTCGCCGCGCGCATCTCGCGCCACGCGACGCAGGCGTGCGATGCGCTCGGCATCGCCCGTGTCCAGCTCCGAAGGCCCGCCTGGTCGCCGGTCGCCGGCGACGAGTGGACCGAGGTGGCCGGCCCGGACGCGGCGGCCGAAGCGGTCGCGCAGGCGCGGATCTCGGCGAACGGCTGCGTGTTCCTCTCCACCGGGGGGAAGGACCTCCGGGTCTTCAGCCACCTGCGGGCGATCAGATTTCTGGTGCGCCTGGTGGACGCCCCCCGAATGCCCCCGCCGCTCGCGCGGTTCGAGCTGATCGTCGGCCGCGGACCGTTCGCGCCCGAGCGGGAGCGGGCGCTGTTCCTTGAGCACGGAGTCGAGCTGCTGGTGAGCAGGAACAGCGGTGGCGCCACCTGGTCGAAGATCGCGGCGGCGCGCAGCCTTCGAATCCCGGTGATCATGATCAGCCGGCCCGAGCCGGAGCCGGGGGCCAGGGTCGAGACCGTCGACGAAGCGCTCCGCTGGCTGGAGCGGAACGGGTAGTGCGGATTGGTTCGCACCAGACCATCGGTTTGCGGATGTGAGTCATTGGGCGTAATGTCTCCACAGTTACCCGCCGGCAGCATGCTGTCGGCTCAAGGGCTGCTCCCCGGAGCGGCCCTTGCTTTTTCGGGGGGCGGACGTGAGAACGCGGGTCTATGTCGACGGCTTCAACCTGTATTACGGAGCGCTGAAGGGCACGGCCTTCAAGTGGCTCGATCCTGTCCTTCTCACCTCTCTCCTGCTGCCCCCGGAGTACGAGATCGAGCGGCTCGGTTACTTCACGGCGCGGGTTTCGGGCAAACTTGATCCACGGGCGCCCGCCCGCCAGCGCGTCTATCTGAAGGCGCTCGCCACATTGGCCGAGGTCGAGATCCACTACGGCCGATTCCTCGCCAAGACCGCGTGGCGACCGCTCTCCAACCTGCCGGTTGCCGGGCGGCGGATTGACGCGCCGCAGCCGGTGACACTGCCCCGAGGCGAGCACCGGGTCCTCGGCGAACGGCCCCGGACGCTGCCGGTGGGCGTCTATCCGAACCGCCGCGGCGTGGGTGACGGCACACCCCGTGGCTCCGGGAGACCGATCCCGGACGCGGTGATCGCCGAGTTCCACACGATGGAAGAGAAGGGTTCGGACGTAAATCTCGCGGCCCATCTGTTGAACGATGCGTGGAAGGACCTGTTCGAGGCAGCGGCGGTGATCTCGAATGACACCGATCTGGTGGTGCCGATCCGCATGGTGAGGGAGGAACGGAGGCGGCCCGTGTTCGTCGTGTGTCCCGGCCGGTGGCAGATAGCGCCGCAGCTACGGCAGGCTGCAAGCCATGTCCGCCACATCCGCCCTGCGATGCTGAGGGCGGCGCAATTTCCGGACACGCTGCCGGGCACGGCAATTGTCAAACCGGCGGGTTGGTAGGCAGGAGAACGGGAACGCCAAGGGCGATGGTTGACGAAGGCAGGGCAGAGCGGGACTGTGATGCGCCGCCGAACCCGGCCATGACGCCGGGAGGTCCGATGCCGGCTCCCGGCAACTCCACGGCCGTCATTCGCGACCGCGACCGCCACCCGCGGATCGGGAACCGGCGCGCCGGCGCTTCTTCTTCGGCCGCAGCAGGTGGAAGTGCCCGGGGTCGTAGAGCCGGCTGTCGCCATGGTCGGAGGACGCCAGCACCCGGCCGACCAGGATCAGCGCGGTGCGTCGAATGCGCTCGGCCTTGACGGTGCGATGCAACTCGTCCAGGCGGCAGCGGATGATCAGCTCGTCCGGCCAGCTCACGCGCACCGCGATTACCACCGGGCAGTCCGCGCCGTAGTGGGGTATCAGGCTCTCCTCGACGTATCGAGTGTTCCGCGCCGAGAGGTGGATGGCGAGCGTCGCGCCCGACAACGCGAGCGTCTCCAGGGTTTCCCGGTTCGGCATGTCGGAGCTGCGCATGGTGGTCCGGGTCAGCACCACGGTCTGGCTCACGCCGGGCAACGTCAGCTCCTGGCCGAGCGCGGCCGCGGCCGCGGCCGCGGCGGGAACCCCGGGGGTGATGTCGTAGTCGATCCCCAGCTCGACCAGCCGGCGGATCTGCTCGCCGATCGCGCCGTAGAGCGACGGGTCGCCCGAATGCACGCGGGCGACGCTCCGCCCCGCCTCGTGCGCTTCGCGCATCCGGGCGACCAGTTCGTCCAGGGTCATGTCGGCGGAGTCGAGCACGACGGCGTCGTCGCGCGCGTGGGCGACCACCGCGGACGGGACCAGCGATCCCGCGTAGAGCACCACGTCCGCCGAGGCGATCAGATCCCGCCCGCGCAAGGTGAGCAGGTCCGGGGCGCCGGGGCCCGCGCCGATGAAGTGCACCGTCATGCGGGCGTCCCCGACCCGCACTTTGCCCGATATCCCCGTGGCGTATAGACGCGGCCGCCGGTCACGCGGGTCTCGGTGGAGCCGACGATCAGCAAGGTCATCATGTCGATCGACGACTGGTCGAGGTCCTGCAGGGAGGTGATGGTGACCGCCTGTCCATCGCGACCGACCGATCGCGCCACCACCACGGGGGTCCCCGGGGGGCGCCGGGCGGCGAGGATCCCGATGGCCCGGGCGAGACCGAGACGCCGGCGATTCGAGGCGGGGTTGTACAGGGCGACGACGAAGTCGCCGTCCGCCGCCGCCCGGAGCCGTTGCTCGATGACCGCCCAGGGCGTGAGCAGGTCCGACAGCGAGATGGCGCAGAAGTCGTGGCCCAGCGGGGCCCCGGCCAGCGCCGCCGCGCCGTGCATCGCGGACACTCCCGGCAGCACTTCGATCCCGCTGCGGCGCCAGCCGGGATCCTCCGCCCCCTCCAGCCGCTCGAACACCAGCGCCGCCATGGCGTACACCCCCGGGTCGCCGGAACAGACCAGGGCGACGCGATGGCCCCGAGCGGCCAGCGCGAGCGCCTCGTCCACGCGCCGCGTCTCCTCGCCGAGCGCGTGCGCGTGCACCGCCTGATCGGCGCGCGCCTCCACCATGTCGAGGTAGCCCCGATAGCCCACCAGATGGGTCGAGTCGCGAATGGCCCGCATCGCCGCGGGGGTTCTCCAGGCGGGCGTGCCCGGTCCGAGCCCGACCACCGTCAGCGTCCCGCGGGCCCGGCCGAGCCGCATGGCGTCGATCGGCGCCGGCGCCTCGGCAATCGCGCAGGTCGCCCGCCTCGACCGGGTCTTGACGACCCGCAACGCGCCGCGGTCGCCGGCGGCGGCGAGGGCGGCGGCCTCCGAGACGCCGTGGCAGCCCACCGCCCTGAACACCGTCGCGGACGGGTTGGCCAGCCGCGGGGTCAGGGCTTCGAGCGCGGGGGGGTCGAAGAACCGCACCGGGACTCCGAGCGCCTGTCCCAGCGCATGCACGGCCGGCTCGTCCGTCTTCAGGTCGACCGAGAAGACCCCTGCGAGCGCTCGGGCGGACAGGTGGGCGCCGGCCAAGGTGCGCTCGACCAGATCCCGCAGCTCGTTCGCCGCGACGCCGCGCTCGCAGCCCACCCCCAGCGCGAACCGCCGCGGGTGGAACACGAGGGTGTCTCCGTCGCCGTCATCCGGGGCATCGGTCACCCGCACCGTGAGCGGCGCGTCGGCCACGAACCCGATCCCCGAACGCTCCAGCCACTGCGCCTCCCCTTCCAGGCGGCAACGTTCCCCGGCCAGCATCCGGGCCGTGAACGGCTTGCAGTGCTGCGGGTTCGCGAGCACCCATCCGCGGGGCGGATCGTCCAGTGCGACCTGCCAGCGGGCCTCGCTGGCGGTGGTGATCGCCGCGGGCACGCCGAGCGCCTCGCCCAGGCGGCGGCCGATCTCGTTGGCGCCGCGGTGGCCTCCGAGCAGCGGCACGACGGCGCTGCCGTCCTCCGCGACCGCAATGACCGCCGGCTCGTCGCGCTTGTCGGCGAGGGCGGGCGCCAGAGTCCTGACCAGGATGCCGGCGGCGCACACTCCGACGATGTCGAGGTCCGCCGCGAACAGCCGGCGCAGCTCGGCCCCGACGTCTTCGAACCGGACGTCGGCGTCCGCCACCCGGGGGGCATACCCGTGAATCCGCGCTCCGGCGAGGCACTTCCGCACCCGCCGGGCGGTGGCCAGGCCCTGCCCGGTCAGCACCACGATGGCCGTCGCTTCACTCATTCCATGCGTCGCCGCGCGCGTGGAGCAGGATCATGGAGAAGTACGGGGCGGCGTCTTCGGGGACATCGCCCAGCGGGAGGATCTTCTCGCTCGCCATGGTCGCGTGCTCGACATAGCGGGCGTTCGCGGTCAGGCCCATGCCCTCGATCACGGCCCGCACCCTCGGCAGGTGGCGGCCGACCTTGATGACGGCGACCGCGTCGGCAGCGCGGATGCGCTGCTCCAGCGCCTCGTCGGGGAGCGTGGCCGGAAGGACCGAGAGCATGTCGTTGCGCGCCGCGAGCGGCGCTCCCAGCGTGGCCGCGCACGCCATGAGCGAGGACACGCCGGGAACGACTTCCACCGTGTGGCGCGCGGCCATGCGCCCGAACATGTACATGAACGAGCCGTAGAAGAAGGGGTCTCCTTCGCACAGCATCGCGACATCGCGGCCCGCGTCGAGATGCCGGCCGAGCTCGACCGCGGCCCGGTCATAGACCTCCCGGGCGGGGAAGCGGGCCGCCACCATCGGCATCCGGATGCATATCTCCTCGTGATGTCCGTCCAGATACCCGGCCACGATGCCGCGCACCAAGCTCTCGCCCTCCTCCGGGGCCGGGTAGGCGAGCACGCTGGCGCGCTCGAGAATCCGGAGCGCCTTCAGGGTGATCAGCTCCGGGTCGCCGGGACCGACGCCCAGACCGTACAACGTCCCCTTCATCGATCCTCCCCGATCACCCTCCCGGCCACCGCGAGCCGCGTGCGCTTCATCGCTCCTCCTCCACTCCCCTGGTCGCGGCGAACTGGGTGACCGGCATCATCGGGCGCCAGCCGCGGAAACGCCCCAGCGGCTCGCAGCGGCTGACGGCGATACGGGTGAGGCTGCCGCCGCCGGTCCGCTGCCAGTCGGCGAGAACCGCCTCCCCCTCGACCGACGCCACGTTCGCGACCAGGCGTCCACCGGGCTTCAGGGCGGACCAGCAGTGGTCCAGCAGCCCCGGCTCGGTGATTCCGCCACCCACGAAGACCGCATCGGGTGCGTCCAGGCCCCGGAGCGCCGCGACGGCGCGCCCGTTCACCACCTCGATCCCGGGCGTGCCGAGCGTGGCGCCGTTCGCGGCGATCATCTCGATGCGGCCGGAGTCCGGCTCGACCGCGATCGCCCGGCACGCGGGATGGGTGCGCATCCATTCGATGCCGATGGAGCCGCAGCCGGCGCCGACATCCCAGAGCAACTGGCCCGGCACCGGTCCCAGCGCGGCCAGCGTGACCGCCCGGACCTCGCGCTTGGTGAGCTGGCCGTCATGCTCGTAGAGATCGTCGGCGAGACCGGGAACGGGGGGTATCAGCGGAGCGCCGGGGCCGGCCACGCACTCGATGGCCAGCGTGTTCAGATCCGCCACCGCGTCGTTCGCCCGATAGGAGTCCGCGGTTGCCGCATGGACCCGCTCCTCCTCCCCGCCCAGATGCGACAGTACCGTGAGCCGGCTCTCGCCGTAGCCGCGCTCGCACAGCACCCGCGCCACCTCGCCCGGGGTGCCGGCGTTCGCGCTCAGCGCCAGCAGCCGGGCGCCGGGCTGGACGAAGGGATGCACCAGTTCCAGGGGCCGGCCGTGCAGGCTCAGGGTCCGTACCGTCTGCGCCGCCCAGCCGAGCCGCGCGCAGGCCAGACTGAACGCGGACGGCGCCGGAATGATGCGGACCGACGCCGATCCGAACCGCTCGGCGAGGATGGAGCCGACGCCGTAACAGGTCGGATCCCCGGTCGCGAGCACGCACACCCTTCGGCCGCGAAGCCGGTCCAGGGTTTCGTTCAGCGCACCGAACGGCTTCGGCCAAGGGATGCGCTCGCGCTCTCCCGGTCCCAGCCGATCGAGGTGGCGTTGCCCGCCCACCACCACCCGGGCCTGCTCCACCACCGCGCGGGCCGCGGGCGCGAGTCCGTCCGGGCCGTCGTCACCCATGCCCACCACCGTGAGCCAAGGGGTCATCGGACCAGAGGACCGGACAGCGCGTTCACGGCCGCCGCGGCCAAGGTGTTCTCGTCCCGGCCACCGCGCATGTTCGCGAACGGCGCGCCGCATCCGGCATCCACCGGTGCGAGACGGTGCTTCATCGGGCCAGAGGGCCGGACAGCGAGTTCACGGCCGCCGCGGCCAGGGCGCTGCCGCCCCGGCGACCGAGGAGGGTCACGCAGGGGATGTCGAGTCCGGCCTCCACCAGCGCGCGCTTCGATTCCGCCGCGCCGACGAAGCCGACCGGAAAGGCGAAGATCGCCGCCGGTCGCGGCCCGGGGGCGTCGCTCAGGATCTCGAGCAACCGGAACAGCGCCGTCGGCGCGTTGCCGATGGCGACCACCGAGCCCGGCAGGTGTTCGCGCCACAGCTCCACCGCGGCGGCGGAGCGCGTGGTCCGCTCGCGCTGCCGGATCTCGTGCGTACGCGGATCGTTCAGGCTGCACAGCACCCGGTTCGCCGCCGGCAGGCGGTCGCGGATGATGCCGCAGGCGACCATCTCGCAGTCGACCAGCACGCCGGCGCCGGCACGAAGGGCGCGGCGCGCCGCCTCCACCGGCGACCCGTGCCAGCGGAGGTCGCCGACGATGTCGGGCATCGCGCAGGCGTGCACCAGGCGGCAGGCGAGCGGCGCGAGCTCCGGGGGCAGCGCGGCGACATCCGTAGCCGCCGCCACGAGCTCCGAGGACAGCCTGTAGATGGCCTCGGGGTCCCGAACGTACTCGTAACGGCTCATGGCGTCCCTTCGGTTGCTCCTCCGGTCTGCGGCCACGCTCCGCAGGCCGTGCGGGCGACTCGCGATCCCGTCGAATTCCGCCGGCGGAGCCTTCAATCCCCGGTCATGCTCCGCGGGCCGTGCGGGTGGTCGGCGTGCGGGTACGGGTGGTGGCCGTGGGCATGACCGTGGTTGTGGCCGTGGGCATGGTCGTGACCGTGGTGGCGCTCGTGGTGATGGTGGCCGTCGCCATGGGAGGAGTCGTGCGGGTGCGCGGGCTCGCCGGTGCCGATCCCCTCCACGTGATGGTGATGGCTCTCCTGCGGCAGGCCCACCTCGGCCTCGAAGCCGAGGATCTGCGCTCGATACTTGCAGAGCTTGCAGTTCATGTTGTTCTCGCCGTCCAGGATCTCGCGCACCCGGTCGGTGAAGGCGTCGAGCACCATGGGGTGGTCGTTCAGGTACCCGGCTTTCAGGAACTCGATCTCCGGGTGTTGCGCCGCCACCCGGTCGGTGTGGTCGTAGATCCGCTTGACCAGTACTCCCGTGAACAGGAAGTACGGAAAGACGACGATGCGGCGATAGCCGAGCCTGGCCGCGTGCCGCAAGCCGGGCTCGACCAGCGGGAACGTCACCCCGGAGTAGCAGACCTCCCCCCAGCCGAACCCGAAGCCCTCCCACAGCATCCGCATGACCTTGTTGACGTTGGAGTTGGCGTCGGAGTCGGAGGTGCCGCGTCCGACCACCACCAGCATGGTGTCGTGCAGCGGCACGTCGCCGGGCGCCCGGTCCAGCGCCTGCCGGATCCGGTCCGCCGCCGCCTCGAGCATCTTCGGATCGATGCCCAGCTCGCGGGCGTAGCGGATCTCCATGCCCGGATGCCCGGCCTCGTAGGTGCGCAGCACCGACGGGATGTCGTTCTTGGCGTGGCCGGCCGCGAACAGCATGCCGGGCACCGCCAGCACCAGGTCGTGCCCGGCCGCATGCAGCTTGTCCAGGCCGTCGCGAATGATGGGGGTGGCGAATTCCAGGAACCCGCTTTCGACTTGGTACTGGGGCAGCCGCTCGCGCAGGCCCTTGGCAACGGCGTCGAACTCCTCCACCGCATTCACGTCACGACTGCCGTGACCGCAGATCATGACTCCGACCTTGCTCATCGCGTGCTCTCCTGGTATCGCCCGGTTGCCTGTGGTCTGATGCCGCCGCCATGAGCGGTCCCGGCCTCGAATTCCATGTCGTGCTGGCGGCCCTGCTCATCGACGCCGCCATGGGTGATCCGCCATGGCTCTACCGGCGGGTGCCGCATCCGGTGGTGGTGCTCGGCAAGCTCGTGGAGCTTGCGGAACGGGCTCTCTACACGCCGTCGCCGCGGTGGCTCTGCGTGCTCGGCGGAGCCCTGGCCGTCGTGGCCGTCGTGAGCGCGAGCGTCGTGGCCGCCTGGGCGATCGAGCGTTTCCTGACCGGACGCTGGACTCACGGCTGGGTGCCGGAAGCGGTGATCGCGAGCACCCTGCTCGCGTTTCGCGGCCTTCACGACCACGCCGGCGCGGTGGCCAACGGCCTCGACCGGAGCCTCGCCGCGGGGCGCGACGCGGTCAGCCATGTCGTGGGCCGGGACCCGGCGAGCCTCGACGAGGCGGGAGTCGCCCGCGGCGCGGTCGAATCGGTCGCCGAGAACTTCTCCGACGGGGTGGTGGCGCCGTTGTTCTGGTACGCGCTGGCCGGGTTGCCGGGACTGTTCGCGTACAAGGCCGTCAACACCATGGACAGCATGATCGGGCATCGCACCGAGCGCTACCGCCACTTCGGCGCCGCCGCGGCTCGTCTCGACGACCTGGTGAACTGTCTGCCCGCGCGGGTCGCGGGCGCGTACCTCGCGACCGCGGCGTTCCTGCTGCCGGGCGCGAACGGCGGTCGCGCCTGGCGGGTGATGCTCCGCGACGCCCGCCGGCACCGCTCCCCGAACGCCGGGTGGCAGGAAGCCGCCGTCGCCGGCGCGCTCGACTTCTCCCTCGCGGGGCCACGGCGCTACCCCCACGGGATCGTCGACGATGCGTGGATGGGCGATGGCCGCGCCGCACTCGACGCCTCCGACATCAGACGCTGCCTGCATCTCTACATCACCGCCGGCACCCTGGCCGCACTGACCCTGGCCCTGCTCTGGTGGCTCGTCTGAAGGATGGCGTCGAGGTCCAGGTTCGACTCCATGTGCCCGGCGAGGGCGTCCAGCGTCGATTCGATCCGCCGCTCCCAGGCGAGACCGGACGTGGCCCGGCCGCCCAGCCGCTCCAGGAAGGCGGCCCTGAACGCATCGCTCGCGAACAGGCCGTGCAGGTAGCAGCCCATGACCTTGCCGTCGGCGGAGACGGCGCCGTCCGGGTGTCCGTCCAGATCCAGCATGGGCGCCGACAGCGCGGGGCCGGTGGTTGCGCCCACGTGCATCTCGTATCCCCGGACCGCCTGCCCGGTCAGGCGCTCGATGCCGCCCGCCTCCACGAGCCGCTTGGCGCCGGTCAGCTCGGTGGTGAAATCGAGCATGTCGAGCCCCGGCTCCTCGCCCGGCTCTCCTTCGATCCCGTGCGGGTCCCGGATCGCGCGGCCGAGCATCTGGTAGCCGCCGCACAGGCCCAGCAGCCAGCCACCGCGGCGCAGGTGCGCGCGCAGGTCCACGTCCCACCCCTGCCCGCGCAGGAAGCGCAGGTCGCCGATCGTCGCCTTCGAGCCGGGCAGCACCACCAGGTCGGCATCGCCGGGCAGGGCATGGCCCGGCTCCACGAACCGCACCTCGACATCCGGCTCGGCCACCAGGGGGTCCAGATCGTCGAAGTTGGCGATCCGCGAGAGTACCGGGACCGCGACCTTGAGCGCGGCGCCGGGGCGAGCCTCGGCGTTGCGGCCCACCGACACCGAGTCCTCCGCCGGAAGCCGGTTCGCGGACTCGAACCAGGGGACGACCCCGAGGCACGGGAGGCCGGCCTCGCGGCGAATGACCTCGAGGCCGGAGTCGAACAGCCGGACATCGCCGCGGAACCGGTTGATGATGCAGGCGGCCACCCGCGCGCGCTCGGCGGGCGGCAGCAGGGCCATGGTCCCGACGAGGCTCGCGATGACACCGCCCCGGTCGATGTCGCCCACCAGCGCCACCGGCACGTCGGCGGCCTCGGCGAACCCCATGTTGGCGACGTCGCCGCTGCGCAGGTTGACTTCCGCCGGACTTCCGGCGCCTTCCACCAGGACCAGATCGGCATCCCGTCCCAGCCGCTCGAACGATTCCAGGATGCGCGGCAGCAGCCTCGGCCTGAGCCGGTAGTACTCCCTCGCGCGGACATTGCCCCACACCTCGCCCCGCACCACGACCTGCGAGCCGGCGTCGGTCTGCGGCTTGAGCAGGACCGGGTTCATGTCGGGCGAGGGGGGCACGCCGCAAGCCCGCGCCTGCAACGCCTGCGCCCGCCCGATCTCGCCGCCGTTCGCGGTCACCGCCGCGTTGTTCGACATGTTCTGGGGCTTGAAGGGGCGGACGCGCACGCCCCGGCGGGTGAACGCGCGGCAGAGCCCGGCCACCAGCAGGGACTTCCCGACATCGGAACCGGTGCCCTGCAGCATGAAGCCCGGCGCGGTCAAAATTCGATGCCTTTCTGCGCCTTGACTCCGGCCCGGAACGGGTGCTTCACCATGGTCATCTCGGTGACGAGGTCCGCCGCCTCGACGAGTTCGGGCCTGGCGTTCCGGCCGGTCACGACCACGTGCAGCATCGGCGGCCGTTTCGAGAGGACCCCGACCACCTCGGCCAGGTCCAGGTAGCCGTAGCGAAGCACGATGTTGAGCTCGTCGAGCAGCACCAAGTCGTACTTCGGGTGGTCGCCGCGGCAGTCCTCGATCATCCGCCTGGAGACCTCCCAGGCGTTCTTCGCGGCCCGGATGTCGCGGGCGCGGTCCTGGGTCTCCCAGGTGAAGCCCTCGCCCATGGTGCGGATCTCCACCTGCTCGGGAAACCTCTCCAGCACCGCGCGCTCGCCGGTCTGCCACTTGCCCTTCACGTACTGCACGACGCCGACCTTCAGGCCGTTGCCGAGGGCGCGCACCACCAGTCCGAACGCGGCGGTGGACTTCCCCTTGCCCTTCCCGGTGTGGACGATCAGCAGGCCCTTCTCGATGGTCTTGGTGGCGAGGATCCTGTCCCGGACCGTCTTGCGCTTGCGCGCCTTCTCGTTCGCCCGGCGATTGACCTCGTCTTCGGTGATCTCCGCCTCGGGGCGTTCGCCGGTCATGACCCCCTCCATCGGCCGGCCCGCCGGCGGGAGGTCCCGGTCCGGCCGGCGGGGCGTGTCGTGGCGCGCGCTATGCGAGCTTCCTGAACGCGATCGCGCAGCCGGACCCGAGCACCACCCAGAACACCGCGTTGGCCGCGGCGGTGGCGATGATGAACGTCCGGAGCAGCTCGGGCGGGGCGATCGCGGAGTGGACATCCGGGTGCGGAGCGCCGATCAGGTGGGGTATCGCGATCAGCACCACCGCCGCCGCCTTCCACGGCCAGCCTCGTGCGAGGCCGAGCAACGCGATCCCCACCGCCGAGAGCGTCACCGTGACGAGCCACCACGCCTGACGCTCCTGCAGGACCGCCGCTTCGGTCCCCGGCAGCTCCGGCGGGAGGCCGAGCGCCGGCAACACGAAGAACGCGGCGTAGCCGCCGAGGCCCCACAGGACCCCCTGCCGCCAGCTCGTGCCGGTGCGCAACGAGAACGCCGCCGCGAGCAGGAGCGCGAACCCGATCCCCATCCCGACGTTGGCGATGCCGGTCCAGAACGTGCGTTCGAATCCGTCGGCCGGCGACCAGTGGTGGTGGTCGCCGTCGGTGTGCGCATGGGTCGCGGCCCCGGGCTCGGCGACCTCGTAGGTCTCCGCCTCCAGGATGACGGGGGCGACCCGAAGCTGCTGGACGCCGGTCAGCACGATACCGGCAACCGACCCGGCCAGCGCGGCCGAGAACACGATCCGCCTGAACATCGGCCAGGGTCCGGTCAGTGACACGGGAAGGCCGCCCCATGCCGGGCGTCGTGGGCGGCGGCGTGGATGGTGTCGCTGTTGGCCAGGGCCACGCCGAACAGGATCGCCATTCCGAGCATCGCGGCGGCGAGCGCCGGCAACAGGTTCTTCGTATCGGGGACGGCCCGCAGGCCGGTTCGAGAGTGCGCCGAGTTCATCATGCTCTCCTCTTCCATCGTGCCGAGGCTCAGCATGCGACTTCGGGGGGCGGCGTCGACCGGGGCGGCCTCGCCGGGAAGTCGCCTGCATCACCTGCCCGTAACGCAGACTCCACTGGAACCAGGCCGGTCTCCGGGCTCGCGGGCGGGACCGGTCACCCGGCTCGCTCGCCTACCGTTGCGGGGGCAGCGTCGGCCTTGCGAGGCATGCGCATCGCGCACCGACTTCCCGTTTCATCCGGAACGGCTTCGGGAAGCCGCCCCTGGACACCTGACTCCGGCGCGGCAGTCTGTAATATCGCCCCGAACCTGTCAACGCCGGCTTCGCATCACCGTCCCTTCCAGCGCGGTGGGCGCTTTTCGGCGAACGCGCGCGGGCCCTCGACGAGGTCCTCGGACTCGTGCATTTGCTGCGCGATGGGAAAGACCGAGTCGAGCGCGCGTTCGAGCGGCATGCCCAGCCCGAGGATCGTCGCCTCCTTCGAGGCCCGCACCGAGAGAGGCGCCCCCTTGAGGATCTCGCCGGCCCATCGCCGGGCGGCCTCCATCAGCGCATCGCCGGCGACCACCTCGTTGACGAGTCCGCAGGCGTGCGCCTCGGCGGCGGACAGCCGCTTGCCGGCGAGCAGCACCGCCATCGCGACGTGGTAGGGGATGTAGCGCGGCAGGCGGTGCGCGCCGCCGGCCGCCGCCATCAACCCGACCCGCGGCTCGGGCAGTCCGAGCGACGCATGCTCGGCCGCGACGATGATGTCGCAGGCGAGCACCAGCTCGAACCCGCCGCCGAGCGCGAATCCGTTCACCGCCGCGATGATCGGCTTGAAGCATCCCGCGCGACGGGTCAGTCCGCCGAAACCGCCTGTCAGCCCCCGCCGCAGCTTGCGCACGTGCTCGGGGCCGTGCTCGGCCTGGTACTTGAGATCGTTGCCCGCGCAGAACGCCCTCTCCCCCGCCCCGGTCAGGATCGCCACCCACTGGTCAGGGTCCCGCTGGAACGCGTTGAACGCCTCATCCATCTCCCACACCGCGGGGGGATGCAGGGCGTTCATCACCTGCGGGCGGTCGATGGTCACGGTGGTGACGCGATCGGTTGTCGATACCTTGATGAACTCGTAGCTCATGGAACCTCTCTCCGCTTGAAGGTGTCCGGGCCGGCGGGCCCGCGATGCGCCCGGCCGGTCCCGTGCATCGCCCACCCGGTGCCTCGGAGCCGCCGGACCGCTTGGGAGAGTGCAGAGATGGACGGGCGGACGAGCCTGCACTCGCTGGGATGCCGAGTGCTCGGCTGTCTTGGTATGGATGAACGGAACTGCGGCCGGGCTGCTCTCGGACCCAGCCGGGTCAAACGAGTGGCGGCGGTGGGGGACAGGTGTCGGTCGCGTGTCGCGGGGAGGCTGCGGTGTCAGCCTCCCCGCCTGTCGACGACGCTCTGGAGCGCGTCCATGCGCCGCGCGCTCACTGGAACTTCAGGGATTCTGCTCGCGCAATCGCCCAATGGTTCTCAATCGGGTTTGAGCGACTCGAACAGGGTCCTGATGCCCTCCCAGTCTCCGGTGTTTCCGGTGCCTCCGGTGCCTCCCGAGACCATCTCGAGATCCTTGTCCTCGAGATCCTTGTCGGGAAGCGGGCTCTCGACATCGTCGGGCTGGCTGCCAGCCTTCGGGCCCGTGCCGCTGTCGGTCGTGTCGGTCACTTCTCCTGCTCCTTGCCTCGCGCAGAGGCGGTGGGCCTGTCGAAAAAAACGTTACACGTGCTGCGGAGCGTTGTCCAACGCAAGACGAGCCTGAAGCGGCGATTCCGGGACGCGCGCCGAGCGGGTGGCGAGCCCGGCCGGCCACGCGTCGGCCGTGGCCTCGGGGAGATCCTCGGATATCATTGCGCCCCCGAACTCGATGCGGGTCCACACGTTCGCGAGCGCCGGAACGCGCCGGCCGGGTTCGCGCCGCCACACCATCCCGGGGAACGCTCCGGGGAAGCGCCGGAAACCGACACCATGGCCAGACTGACCGACTACCGGGTGTTGACGTTCGACTGCTACGGCACCCTGATCGACTGGGAGGGCGGGATCTGGGACGCCCTGCAGCCGCTCATCATGCGGGGCGGCGCGGACGTCACCCGGGAAGCCGCCCTCCTCGCCTTCGCGAAATTCGAGGCCCGGCACGAGCACGCCAATCCCGGGCTGCGCTACCCCGAACTGCTCGCCCGCGTGCACCGGAGCATCGCGGAGAGCTTCGGCATCGGGACGAGCGATGCGCTCGACGAGGCGTTCGGCGCATCGGTGCCGCTGTGGCCGGCGTTCCCGGACACCGCGGACGCCCTGCGCGCCCTCAAGCGCCACTACCGGCTCGTGATCCTGTCCAACGTGCACCGCGACGGCTTCGCGGCCTCGAACCGGAAGCTCGGAGTGGAGTTCGACGCGATCTACACCGCCGAGGACATCGGGACCTACAAGCCCGACGATACGAACTTCGAGTACCTCCTCGCGCACCTGGAGTCGGACCTCGGGATGGACGGGACCGATGTCCTGCACACCGCACAGAGCCTGCGCCACGACCACGTGCCGGCGAAGCGCTTCGGCCTCGCCAACGCCTGGATCGACCGGCAGCGGCTCTCGGAAGGCGGAAGCTGGGGAGCGACGGAGGAGGTCGAGGCGATGCCGGCGACCGATTTCGTGTTCTTCTCGATGGCGGAGATGGCGGAAGCGGTCCGGGCCGAGGCCGGATGAGACGGCCCCGAACGGACGCGCCGGCCCGTCGACGGTCACGAGATCGTCGCGGTCACGGGCGACTCGACCCGGCATCGCCGGGATCGGGGGTCTGGGATCTGGGGTCCGGGGTCCGGGGTCCGGGGTCCTACTCTCGCGGGAGCCCATCGAATGACCGCGGGTTGCGGAGCACGGACGGGCCATCGTGGCGCGACCGAACGAGCGCGCGACCGCCTCGACCGCCTGCCTCGATGAAGCAAGGACCTGGAACCCGATGACCGACGTCAAGAAGGTGGTGCTCGCCTACTCCGGCGGCCTCGACACCTCGATCATCCTGAAGTGGCTGCAGGAGCGGTACGGATGCGAGGTGGTCACGTTCACCGCCGATCTCGGGCAGGGCGAGGAGCTGGAGCCGGCGCGGCGCAAGGCCGAGGCGCTCGGCGCCGCGGAGATCCACGTCGAGGACCTGCGCGAAGAGTTCGCCCGCGACTTCGTGTTCCCGATGTTCCGCGCCAACGCCGTCTACGAGGGCGAATACCTGCTCGGAACGTCCATCGCCCGTCCCCTGATCGCCAAGCGCCTCGTGGAGATCGCCGAACGGACCGGCGCCGACGCCATCGCCCACGGCGCGACCGGCAAGGGCAACGACCAGGTGCGTTTCGAGCTCGGGGCGTACGCGCTCGACCCGGACATCAGGATCATCGCGCCGTGGCGCGAATGGGACCTCCACTCCCGCGAACAGCTCCTGGCCTATGCCGCCGGGCACGGCATCCCCATCGAACGCAGGAGCAGCAACGCGTCCCCCTACTCCATGGACGCCAACCTGCTGCACGTCTCGTTCGAAGGCAACGAGCTGGAAGCCCCGGCGACCGAGCCGGACGAGGCGATGTGGCGGTGGACCCGCTCCCCGGAAGACGCGCCCGGCACCCCCCGCTACGTCGAGCTGACCTACCGGCGCGGGGACGTGGTCGCCGTCGACGGCCGGGCGCTCGGCCCCGCCGCCGCGATCGAGCACCTGAACGCGGTCGGGGGCGAGCACGGGGTCGGGCGGATCGACATCGTGGAGAACCGGTACGTCGGCATGAAGTCCCGCGGCTGCTACGAGACGCCGGGCGGCACCATCATGCTGCGCGCGCACCGCGCCATCGAGTCGATCACCCTCGACCGGGAGGCCGCCCACCTCAAGGACGAGCTGATGCCCCGGTACGCGCACATCGTCTACAACGGCTACTGGTGGAGCCCGGAGCGGCTGATGCTGCAGGCGCTGATCGACGAGTCCCAGCGCCACGTCAACGGCACGGTCCGGCTCAAGCTCTACCGGGGCAACGTGCTCGTGGTCGGGCGGAGCTCCGAATCCGACGACCTGTTCGACCCCGAAGTCGCGACGTTCGAGGACGATCGGGGCGCGTACGATCAGAAGGACGCGGAAGGCTTCATCCGGCTCAACGCCCTGCGGCTGCGCACCGCGGCGCGGCGCGGACGGGGGTTCGGGCGATCGGGCGGGTCCTGAAGCGGCCATGCCGGACGGATGAGGACCCGACCATGGCCGGCTGCGGCGCGGCGTACGAGTCCAGGGCCATGCGGACGGATGAGGACCTGATCCGATGACCGACTTTCCGGCCTCGCTCCTGAACGGCTACCGCTCCTTCAAGGACGGCCGCTACGGTCGCGAGCGCGATCGCTACCGCTCGCTTGCCGAACACGGGCAGGCGCCCGAAGTCATGGTGATCGCCTGCTGCGATTCGCGGTCGGCGCCGGAGACGATCTTCGATGCCGCGGCCGGAGAGCTCTTCGTCGTCCGCAACGTCGCCAACCTCGTGCCGCCGTACGAGCCGGACGGCGGCGGCTGCGGCACCTCCGCCGCGCTGGAGTTCGCCGTGCGAGGCCTGAAGGTCCGGCACATCGTCGTGCTCGGCCACGCGCACTGCGGAGGCATCCGGGCCGCGCTGCATCCGTCGGCGCAGCCACTGTCTCCGGACGACTTCATCGGCAAGTGGACAGAGCCGATCGGCCGCGCCGCCGGCGCCATCGCGGCCGACGGCTCGCTCACGGACGCCGCACGGCAGACCGCTCTCGAACGCGCCTCGATCCGCGGCTCGACCGCGAACCTCCGCACCTTCCCCTGGATCTCGGACCTCGAGGACCGCGGCCGGCTCGGCCTGCACGGCGCCTGGTTCGACATCGCCGCCGGCGACCTCTGGACGATGGACCCGGCCACCGGAGACTTCGCCAAGGCGGAATGAGGTGCGGGCCGTTCCCGGATGGCGCGCCGGCGCACCGGCCGGCCGGGTCGTTCAGCCCTCGTGGCGCATGTACGGAAAGAGCAGGACGGCGCGGATGGACGCCGAGTCGGGCAGCAGCATCACGAGGCGGTCACCGGCCGGCCGGAACCCGTTCAGCCCTCGGGGCGCATGTACGGGAAGAGCAGGACGGCGCGGATGGACGCCGAGTCGGGCAGCAGCATCACGAGGCGGTCACCGGCCGGCCGGGTCGTTCAGCCCTCGCGGCGCATGTACGGAAACAGCAGGACGTCGCGGATGGACGCCGAATCGGGCAGCAGCATCACGAGGCGGCGCACCGGCCGGCCGGAACCCGTTCAACCCTCGTGGCGCATGTACGGGAAGAGCAGGACGTCGCGGATGGACGCCGAATCGGTCAGCAGCATCACGAGGCGGTCGATGCCGAGCCCCTGTCCGCCGGTGGGGGGAAGACCGTACTCCAGCGCCCGGATGTAGTCGTCGTCGAACCCCATCGCCTCGTCGTCGCCGGCGGCGCGGGTCTCGGCCTGGCGGCGGAACCGCGCCGCCTGGTCCTCGGGGTCGTTCAGCTCCGAGAAGCCGTTGGCGATCTCCTTCCCCGCGATGAACAGCTCGAACCGATCGGTGAGGAACGGGTTCGCGTCGTTCGCGCGCGAGAGCGGGGAGACCTCCATCGGGTGCGCGGTGATGAACGTCGGCTGGCGCAGGGTGCCCTCGACCGTCTTCTCGAAGATCTCCTGCCACAGCTTGCCGCGTCCGTAGCGGCCCTCGATGGGAATGCCCAGCGACTCGGCGTACCCGCGGACGCGGTCGTCGCGTTCGAGGTCCGCGACATCGAGCCCCGGATTGCATTCGAGGATCGCGTCCGCCATCGACAGCCGGCGGAACGGCGCTCCGAGATCGATGACCTCACCCTGGTACTCGATCGTGATCTCCTTGCCCCCGGCCACGGTCCCGTCGTCCTCGTCACGGCGGCGAGCGCGGCGTGCGGATGGTGACGGCCCGCCCCCGGCCACGGTCCTGCCGTCCTCGTCACGGCGGCGAGCGCGACGTGCGGGTGGTGACGGCCCGCCCTCGGCCACGGTCCCGCCGTCCTCGTCACGGGTTCCGCCTTCGGGCCCCGCCCGGGCCTTCCCCTCGGTGTTCCTGGCCTCGATCTCGACCTCGGCGGCGCCGCGCACCAAGTCCTCGGTGAGGTCCATCATCTCCACGTAGTCCGCGTACGCCTGATAGAACTCCAGCATCGTGAACTCGGGGTTGTGCCGGGTGGACACGCCCTCGTTGCGGAAGTTGCGGTTGATCTCGAACACCCGCTCGAACCCGCCCACCACGAGCCGCTTCAGGTACAGCTCCGGAGCGACGCGCAGGTACAGGTCGGTGTCGAGCGCGTTGTGGTGGGTCACGAACGGACGGGCCACCGCCCCGCCCGGGATCGGGTGCATCATCGGGGTCTCGACTTCCAGGAAGCCGCGGTCGATGAAGAACCGGCGGACGTGGTCCACGGTGCGCGAGCGGGTACGGAACACCTCGCGGCTGCGCTCGTTGACGATCAGATCGACGTAGCGCCGCCGGTAGCGGGTCTCGACGTCGGAAAGCCCGTGATACTTCTCCGGCAGCGGCCGCAGCGACTTCACGAGCAGCCGGACCGAGCGCGCCTTCACCGACAGCTCGTTCGTCCTGGTGCGGAACACGACGCCCTCGACCGCGACGATGTCCCCGATGTCGAACCGCTTGAACTCGGCGTACTGCCCCTGCGGCAGGTCGTCGCGGCGCACGTAGAGCTGGATGTCTCCAGAGCCGTCGCGCAGGTGCGCGAAGCTCGCCTTGCCCATGACGCGGCGCGTCATCATCCGCCCCGCGACGGCCACCGTCACCGCCTCGCGTTCCAGGGCTTCGGCGGACGTGCCGGCGAACCGCGCGTGCAGGTCCCCGGCTCGCGCGTCGGGGCGGAAATCGTTGGGATACGCCTGGCCGCGGGCGCGGAGCTCCGCGAGCTTCGCGCGACGTTGTGCCGACTGCTCCGTGGTGTCCTCGCTCAACGTTCAGCCCTCTCCTTCACACCCCCGCCTTCAGGTTCGCTTCGATGAAGCGGTCGATATCGCCGTCGAGCACTGCCGCGGTGTTGCCGATCTCGACGCCGGTGCGCAGGTCCTTGATGCGGGACTGGTCGAGCACGTAGGAGCGGATCTGGCTCCCCCAGCCGATGTCCGCCTTGTCGTCCTCCACCGCCTGCTGCGTCTCGCGCCGCTTCTGCATCTCGTGCTCGTAGAGCTTCGCCTTGAGCTGCTTCATCGCGGTCGCCTTGTTCTTGTGCTGCGAGCGGTCGTTCTGGCACTGCACCACGATGTTCGTCGGCAGGTGGGTGATGCGCACCGCGGACTCGGTGCGGTTGACGTGCTGGCCTCCGGCCCCGCTCGCGCGATAGACGTCGATCCGGAGGTCCCCGGGATCGATCTCGACGGCGATGTCGTCATCGACCTCCGGGGAGACGAACACCGCCGCGAACGAGGTGTGGCGCCGGTGCCCGGCATCGAACGGCGACTTCCGAACCAGCCGATGCACGCCGGTCTCGGTGCGCAGCCAGCCGTAGGCGTACTCTCCCGCGAACCGGATGGTGGCGCTCTTGATGCCCGCCACCTCCGCTTCGGACACCTCGATCAGCTCGGTCTCGAATCCGCGCCGCTCGCCCCAGCGCAGGTACATCCGGAACAGCATCTCGGCCCAGTCCTGCGCCTCGGTGCCGCCGGAGCCGGCCTGGATGTCGAGAAACGCGTTGGAGGGGTCCATCGGGCCGGAGAACATCCGGCGGAACTCCAGGGCGCCGAGGCGCTCGTCGAGCGCGGCCACGTCGGCGCCGACCTCGGTGACGGTCGCGGCATCGGACTCCTCCTCGGCCAGGGCGAGAAGCGTCTCCGCGTCATCGAGGCCGGCGTCGAGGCGATCGAAGCCCTCGACGACGCGGGCGAGGCTGGCGCGTTCGCGCCCCAGCGCCTGCGCCCGTTCGGGCCGGTTCCACACGTCGGGCGATTCCAGCTCGCGGTCGACCTCTTCCAGCTTCTCGCGGCGCGCCGCGACGTCAAAGATACCCCCTCAGGGCATCCAGACGCCCTCGCATGTCCTTGATGCGAGCATGGGTTGCGTTGGCTTCTTCCATGGCGGAGTCCTTCGAGAGCAGCGATCGGTTCGTGCGCGGCACGAGCGCGAATTCGCGCGGCGGCGGATGGTACTACAGCCGGCGATCGGCAAGCGGACGGGAAAGACCGTTGTTCTGATCGGGAGCACCGTATCGAGCGGCCTCGGGACGCCTCCCGCCAAGGATGAACCCAGCCTCGCACCGGGACAAGAGACCCGACAGGAGGCGATAATCTGCTCATGAGCATGATTTTGCCCATCAACCTCGACGACCTGCTCCACTGCCGCGGTGTGGAGTCGGAACGGGTGGAGTTCAAGGCGTCCTGGGACCCGGACACGACCGGCCTCCAGGTGCTTCGGACCATCTGTGCGTTCGCGAACGACTATCACAACCTGAACGGTGGCTATGTCGTCATCGGGGTTGCAGAAAAGGACGGTCGAGCCGTACTGCCGGCGGCCGGCCTGTCCGCCGAGCAAATCGACGCGGCACAGCAATGGATTCGCGGCAACTGCAACCGACTCGACCCCTCCTACCCCCCTGTCCTGTCGCCTGAAACGATCGGGGACCGTCTCGTTCTGGTGGTATGGGCCCCGGCAAGCGAAATGCGGCCCCATCGAGCACCGGACGCCACCCGGGGGACTCGCCGCTACTGGATCCGTCTCGGCTCCGAGACCGTTGATGCCGGGCAACGGAGCGATCTTCTCCAGGGACTGATCCAGCAAACCGCCCGCGTGCCTTGGGACGATCGGCGGACCTCCGATGCCCGGGTCGAAGACATTCGCGAAACAAGGGTCCGGGAATATCTGCGCGACATTCGAAGCGGGCTCCTCGACGAGCCGGATGCGAGGGAGATCTATCGGCGCATGCGGATCACGGCTCGCGTCAATGACCACGAAGTGCCGAAGAATGCAGGTCTGCTCTTCTTTTCGAACGATCCCGCGAACTGGTTTCGGGGTGCGAAGATCGAAGTCGTCCAGTTCGCTGCGGATCGAGGCGGTGACGTACAGGAAGAACGAATCTTCGGCGGCACGCTCGTCGACCAGCTTCGCGGCTGCCTGAACCACCTCGAGAATTTCTCGACGTACCACCTCCAGAAGCAGCGCGATCGAAGCCGAGTCCGCGGTTGGGTGAGCTATCCTCTGCCGGCACTCCGCGAGACTCTGGTCAACGCCGTGTACCACCGCGGATACGACGTCGATCAGCCCGAGCCGACCAAGGTCCATCTCTATCCGAACCGGGTCGAGGTCATCAGCTACCCTGGCCCGGTTCCGGGGATCGAAGCCCACCATCTGGTGCCGAACGCGCAGGCTCGTCCCGTACCCGCGCGCAATCGCCGTATCGGCGAGTTCCTGAAGGAGCTGGGACTGGCGGAAGGACGACTGACCGGGTTGCCGAGGGTGTTCCGGGAGATGGAAGCCAACGGGTCGCCAATCCCCCGCTTCGAGTTCGACGAGCAACGGACCTTCTTCCAGGCCACGTTGCCGGCCCATCCGGAATACGGGGCGCTGTCCGCGCTGCGGGACGCCGCACACCTTCGGACTCTCGGAGAACACGAGGAAGCGTTCCGCCGAATCGAATCCACCTGGATGTCCAACCAGACGTCCGCGATCCTGGCCTCGGAGATGATACGTGCCTGCGCCGAGCGCCACGAGATCGAGCGCGCCGAAGAGATTCTCGACGCCTTCCAGGCCGGTGGACCCGAATATGCGGTTCCGCACGTCGTGAACACGCTGGTCGATGTCCTGATCGACACTGGCGGAGAACACGAAAAGCGGAAAGCGCTGGAACTGCTCGGACGGGACCATCCCGCGTTGTTCGGCCAGGACGCGATCGACGCGGCCATCCTGGCCCGGCGTGCGCGTGACTCCCGTGTGGCACACCGGTACTTCGAGCGCGCCGGCGAAATGGTGTACGCCGACGCCCGTGCCCTGCTCGAGTTCGCACAAACCAAGATCTGGTTGTCCGGCAGTGCCCACCGCTCCCGCCAACACGACTCCAGCCGCCGTTTTCTCAACGAAGCCCGGGCACTGCTCGAACGTGTCATCCAGCTCGACGCTTCACCGACACGCCATGCCTGGGCCTGGCGGGAACTGGCGCGCACCCGCAACTGGTTGCGCGCTCCGGCAGGAGAAGTCGAAGAGGCCTATCGCAGAGCGATCGAGTGCCTGCCCAGCGAGCCGAGATTCGTCAGGGAGCTACAGAAATTCCGGGCCTCCCGGCGGCGAACATTGGAAAGGGACTGACTGTCCTTGCTACCTGATCCCTGCCGCCATTCCCTCTGGTCTCTGCGCTCCCGGCGATCCCGCTCGACGTCGATCCCTCCTTGATGGACAGTTTCGCTCAGGGGATCATCCGCTCTAGGGGCCGCTCGAATCGACCAGCTTTCGCCACTGCGCGGCGGTGCGCCGCGCGCGATGTCTCGTACCGCTTGCCCGCTTCATGATTCCGCTCGCCTCCGTGGCGGGGGGAATGGCGAGTGAATCAGACGGCTCACCCGAATCAGAACAACGGCCTCCTTCGGCCGCTTGCTTCCGGGCGAACCGCGAGCCAGTCATTCGCCCCCTTCCGGGTCGAAGTAATCGGGCAACTGAGGCATGAGCAGTCGGAAAATGTCGCGCCTATTCAGTAGTGCGATTCCGTGATCGTCCGCCATTTTCTCTGCTTCTTCGGTAAATCCGTCGGCCGCCGACATGACGCAGCCATGGGCGCTTGGTCGATCTTCGAGCATTCCGACTACCTGCCCCACAGCCTCTTCCCCCGTCTTCTTTTCGTGCTTCTTGATCTGGATGCAGAGTGTCACGTCTCCGGTCTCGAAGACCGTCCCCTCCCGCTGGCAGATCAGATCCAGATCGCCTCCTTCCCGGTTGTACCTGTTTCGGTCCACAACTTTGTAGCCATAGCCACTTCCGAGAACGATCTTTTCGCACAACGCCTCAAACGAAATGGCGCCCCCGCTCGCAGGCATTTCCCGCATCTTTTCCGTCGCTTTGTCACCCACGCTGCGCGCCATGTTGTACAGGAAGTCATTAAGTTCCGATGGCCCGTATTGGGCTTGCCCGGCCGACTCCGCCGACATCTCCTTTACAAGTTTCTCGAAGATGGTGAACTGGGGCATCGGCAGCACTGGCAGGCGAAGCCACCGAAGCTTTGCGTGGTACGGAGCAAGATCCACGTTCCAGACGCTGATCTCCCCGTTCATGCCGAACGAGCGTTTCACTTTGATGCGGTGGTTCTGGTCGGTTGAATCGGATGGATCGTACTCGTAGCAACTTGGGAAGTTCCCGTCCACGATGTGAAGGCTGACGACTCCGTACTCGGGCAGATGGGGGAGGACGAGAATGTCATCGTCCCGGAATTCCTTCATGCGTGAGAGATTCGTCGCGATTCTCGTCGTGGAAAGCCCATAACAAGAGCGGGTGTTGCTTACGAAGTCCTTGGTGTGAAGACCGAGGTTCCCCGATGTGCCGCCTCCCCAGCCCTGGGATACCTGTTTCTCGCGGCGAATGCGCTCGGCAATCTCCTGCGTCCTGTCCCTGTCGTGTCTGAAGTTGTAGATCATGCCGGACTACCTCTGCGAGACCCGTATCTTGTCGGGAAGTATACGCGGGCAAAGCTGCAGGGACGCTCCGTTCGCCCGAAAGCAGGAACCCATGAACCTCAATCGCGATGCCATGCTGGCCAGCCACCTTCCGGCGTCGACGCTCGCCTCTTTCGTCTTCGCGCGTCCACTGTACCGGGCGGCCACCACCCCCGCTTTCACGCTCTCGACGCCCTCTCCGCGCAACGGCACTCCCCCGGCTCGCCGGCGTCCCGAACGTTCATGGAGACGACCCCCGCCGTGCAGACGCCGCCAGCGCCTCCAGCCTGGCGCGGCGCCTGTCCGGGGGAAGTGCCGCGAGGGCATCGCTCGCGCGATAGAACGCTTCGAGGTCGCCTCCGGACCGGGCGAGTAGCGCGGTCAGGGCGGGTACCCATCGATCATAGGTGGACACAAGCGCGAGCGCCGCATTGTTCACGCCACGCTCGAACCAGAAGTCGTAGGTCGGACCGCTCTCCCACGTCGCCCGGAGCGCGGCATATCGAGTCCGCATCCGCTCGATCACGCTCGCCTTCGCCTTGCGCTTCTCCGCGTCCGGGCGGGAGGACGCATACACGGCTTCGAGCTCGCGGCGCGTGGCTCGCGCCAGATCGAGGAAAGCGTCACGGCGTTCGGTTGCGACAAGGTAATCCTCGCTCGGACCCGCCGCCCACCCCGACGCCTCGATCCATCGGCGCACGCCGGTACGCTCGACCACGACCGCAAAGGATTCGTTGAACTCGGGGTCGTCGGGGACGTAGAGCCGCTGGTGCGCGAGCTCGTGGAAGACGATCCCGGCGAGGAAGTGTTCGGGGAGCTCGACCATGGAGCTCAGCACAGGATCGTCGAACCAACCCAGGGTCGAGTACGCCCGCACACCGGCCACCGTCACGTCCCAACCTTCGGACTCCAGCGCCTCGGCATACCCGATAGCAGCGGATTCGGAGAAGTAACCGCGATAGCTCAGGCATCCCGCGATGGGGAAGCACCAGCGCCGGGGTTCGAGCGAAAGCTCCGGGGCAGCCACCACGTTCCAGACCACGTAGCGGCGGCCGAGATCGACGTAGCGCCGGTAGCTGGCGTTCGCGGGCAACCCCAAGGTGCCGGACGCGAATTCCCTGAACTCGAGGACCGTGCGAAGCTGCTCGGCGAGGCGCGGCGCAGTCTCCGGCGCCGCGATGACCTCCTCGACCGGACGCGCCCGGGACATCAGCCCGAGATGGCCGGTCACCGACTGCGCGTAGTACTCGACGGTCGCACATCCGCCGAGCGCAAGCGCGGCGCCCAGCACAAGGCATGGCCCGGCCTTCAGCACGCCACCACGTTCATCAATGGGCGCGGCCACTGCGCAGAGAGGCGTGATGCACCGCGGCTCTCCAATACGCCTCCACGCTCACCGATGGAGCATTCCATCGACATCGAGTCCGGGAGTGCACACCGCGATCGGGTCGGCGACGACCGCCCCCGTCACGCCGCATCCGGCGACTCCACCGCAGTCCTGAACCGCTGCAACAGCTCGGCCTCGCGGCGCTCGGCTTCCTCGATGCTGCGCGCCTTCACATGGCCGAAACCGCGGATCCGCTCGGGCAACGACGCGATCTCGACGGCGAGGGCGTGGTTGGTGTGGTCGAGGGCGCCGATGAGCGACGCCACCGTCTGCTCGTACCGCTCGATGAGGCGCCGTTCGCCGCGGCGCTCCTGCGTGTGCCCGAACGGATCGAACACCGTGCCGCGCAGTCCCTTCAGCCGCGCCAGCATCCCGAACACCCGCATCATCCACGGGCCGTAGCGCGACTTGCGGGGCTCGCCGGTGACCGGATCGCGCCGCGCGAACAGCGGCGGGGCGAGATGGAACTCCAGCGTGTAGTCCCCCTCGAACGTGGCCTCCAGCCGGCGCCGGAATTCCGGCGCGGCGAACAGGCGCGCGACCTCGTACTCGTCCTTGTACGCGAGGAGCTTGAAGTAGCCGCGGGCCACCGCCTCGGCGAGCCCGCGCATCCCCTTCGCGCGCGAGCGCTCGGCCGCCCGCACCTGCTCGACGAAGGCACGATAGCGGTCGGCGTACGCCCCATTCCGATAGTCCGCGAGGAACGCCGCCCGATGGTCCACCAGGGACTCCAGCGTCTCGCGGCGGCGCGGCGGCGCCACTTCGATGCCCGATGTGATGTCCGAGGCGGTGTCCGAGGCGGTACCCGAAGCGATGCCCGAAGCGATGCCCGAAGCGATGCCCGAAGCGATGCCCGAGGCGGTGCCCGAAGCGGTGCGGCTGGCGGCAGTATCCGGAGCGGCTTGGCGCTCCATCGCATCCCGGTCGGCCGCGGTGCGCCGGCCCCGGTCGAACGCGCTCAGGTTCATCTCCACCGCAACCCCGTTGATCTCGATGGCGCGCTCGATGGCTGCCCGGGAGAGCGGGATGCGGCCCTTCTGCCACGCGAAGCCCAGCATGAACAGGTTGGTCGCGATGGCGTCGCCGGTCAGCGCCGTCGCGATCCGCGTCGCATCGACCCGGTCTACCTGCCGGGCGCCGGCGGCGCGTTCGATGCCTCGCATCAGCGCCTCGGCCGGGAACACGAGGTCCGCGTCGCGGGTGAAGTCGCCGGTCATCGTCTGGTGCGTGTTCACCACCACCGCGGTCTTCCCGACCCGCATCGTGGCGCGGGTGTCCGCCCCCGCGGTGACGACGGCGTCGCAGCCGAGCACGAGGTCCGCCGCGCCGCCGGCGATCCGCGTGGTGGTGATGTCGCCGGGCCGGGCCGCGACCCGCACGTGGCTCACCACCGCCCCGCCCTTCTGCGCAAGCCCGGTCTGGTCGAGCACCGAGCATCCCTTGGACTCCAGGTGCGCGGCCATCCCGAGCAACGCGCCGATGGTGATGACCCCGGTGCCCCCGACCCCGGTGACGATGATCTCGTACGGCCGTTCGAGAGCCGGGAGCGACGGCTCGGGTAGCGCGGGTAGATCGGGCAACGCGGGAAGCGCGGCGCCGTCGCGCGATACCTCCGCGCCCTTGCGCAAGCGGCCACCGTGCACCGTGACGAAGCTCGGGCAGAACCCCTCGACGCACGAGAAGTCCTTGTTGCACGACGACTGGTCGATGGCGCGCTTCCTGCCGAACTCGGTCTCGACGGGGACCACCGCGACGCAGTTCGACTTCACCCCGCAATCGCCGCACCCCTCGCACACCGCGGGGTTGATGAACACGCGCCGGGGCGGGTCGGGGTACTTCCCGCGCTTGCGCCTCCGGCGCTTCTCCGCCGCGCAGGTCTGGTCGTAGACGAGGATCGTGACCCCGGCGATCTCGCGCAACGTCCGCTGGACCGCGTCGAGCTCGCGCCGGTGGTGGACGGTGACGCCGGGGGCGAGACCCGACCGCGTCCCGTACTTCTCCGGCTCGTCGGTCACCACCACGATGCGGCGCGCGCCCTCCGCCTGCATCTGCCGGGTGATGACCGGCACCGTGAGAGGACCGTCCACCGGCTGGCCGCCGGTCATCGCCACCGCGTCGTTGTAGAGGATCTTGAACGTGACGTTGACGCCGGCCGCGATCGCGGCCCGGATCGACAGGAGCCCCGAGTGGAAGTACGTCCCGTCCCCGATGTTCTGAAAGACGTGCGTGCGTTTGCTGAACCGCGATTCGCCGATCCAGCTCGCGCCCTCCCCGCCCATTTGGGTGAAGCGGGACGTCGACCGGTCCATGAACTGCGCGAGGTAGTGGCAGCCGATCCCGGCGAGGGCGCGGCTGCCGTCCGGGACCCGGGTCGAGGTGTTGTGCGGGCACCCGGGGCAGAAGTACGGGGTGCGCTCCATCGGAACGGGCTCCGAGTCGCCGCCCCCCGGGATCGCTTCGAGCTCCGCGACCCGCGCCGACACCCGCGCCACGTCCGAGGCCATGTCGTTCGCCCCGGCCGAACCCGCAACTTCTTCCCGGTCCAGACCCCCGGCCTCCGCCCCGGCCGGACCTCCGGGCGCAGCCGCGACCGAGGCCACATCGTCCGCCCCGGCCCGGCCTCCGCTCGCCGGATCGCCGACGCGCGCCAGCAGCCGGCGGCCGATCTCGACCGCGATGTGGTTGGTGTCGAGCCGACCCGCGGCGGGAAACAGGGGCCGGTCGGCCTCGTCGCGCTTGCCCAGGATGCGCGGAGCGCCCGGCGCCGCGTACAGCACGTCCTTGAGCTGGGTTTCGACGAGGGCGCGCTTCTCCTCCACCACCACGATGGTTTCGAGGCCCGCCGCGAACCGCCGCGCCCCCTCCGGCTCCAGCGGAAACGGCATTGCGACCTTGTAGAGCCGGATCCCGAGCCGCCGCGCCGCCGCCTCGTCGATGCCGAGATCCTCGAACGCCTGCCGGACGTCGAGATAGGACTTGCCGGTGGTCGCGACCCCGAGCCACGCCCGGTCCGAGTCCCACACCGTGCGGTCGAGGCGGTTGGCCCGGCAGAACGCCTTCACCGCTTCCAGCTTCCGCTCGTACAGCCGCACCTCCTGCTCCCGGGGCGTATCCGGCCAGCGAATCCCCAGGCCCTCCGGGGGGACGGCGGGATCGTCGGGGATGACGATCCCGATCCGCTCCGGATCGATCTCCACCGAGGCGGCGGCCTCGACGGTGTCGTGCACGCACTTGAGCGCGGTCCAGCAACCGCTGTAGCGCGAGAGGGCGAAGGCGTAGAGCCCGAAGTCCAGAATCTCCTGCACTCCGGCCGGATTGAGCACCGGGATCGACGCATCGACCATCGCGTACTCGCTGTGGTGCGCGGTGGTCGACGACTCGCAGGCATGGTCGTCGCCGAGCAACGCCACCACTCCGCCGAGCCTCGACGTCCCCGCGAGGTTCGCGTGCCGCAGCACGTCGCCGGAGCGGTCGACGCCCGGACCCTTGCCGTACCAGAGGCAGAACACGCCGTCGCAGGCCCCCTCGCCGTCGAGCCCGGCCTGCTGCGTGCCCCAGCACGCGGTCGCGGCGATGTCCTCGTTGACCCCGGGCTGGAACACCACGTGGTGCCGATCGAGGTGCGTCTTTGCGCGGTCGAGCTGCAGGTCGAGCCCGCCGAGCGGCGAGCCGCGGTAGCCGCTGACGTAGCCGGCGGTGTCGTGCCCGGCCGCGAGGTCGCGCTGGCGCTGGGTGAGCACGAGCCGCACCAGCGCCTGGATGCCGGTGAGGAAGACCCGCCCGCGCGTCCGGGTGTACTTGTCGTCGAGGTCGATGTCCGCGAGCTCGACGGCTGGCCGGTCCACGACTCGTTCTCCCGACATGCTCACACGATCCTCCCTCGGGTCGGGCTCATGCGCCTTCTCCCCCGAACGGGCTCACGACAGGCCCTGCCTCCGATTGGACTCGCACCAAGGCATCTCCGTTCGGAGCATCCATGTTCGGGCTTGTCGGGTCGGGCTCATGCGCCTTCTCCCCCGAACGGGCTCACGACAGGCCCTGCCTCCGATTGGACTCGCACCAAGGCATCTCCGTTCGGTACGTCCGTGTTCGGGCTTGTATGGAACGTCCGGCAAGCCGTTGATTTTTCGTGTACGGCAAAATGCTCCGAAGCTCCTTCCGCGACAGCGCGGTGGCGCGCCACCGTGGCAGGCTCAGAGGCCGGAGGCGAGCTGCCCGCCGTCGATGACGATGGTCGAGCCCGTCATGTAGGACGATGCGTCGCTCACGAGCAGGAGCAGGGCCCCGTCGAGATCGGACGGGTCCCCGATACGGCGCTGGGGGATGCGCTGGATCATCGCCTTGCCGGCATCGCCCGCGAAGAACTCGCGGTTCATGTCCGTGAGCACGTAGCCCGGTGCGATGGCGTTCACCCGGATCCGGTGGCGGGCCAGCTCCATCGCCATGGTCCGGGTGATTTGCAGCAGCCCGGCCTTCGACGCGGCATAGGTCCCGAGTCCTCCCGCGACCCCGAACGCCAGGATCGACAGCACGTTGACGATGACGCCCGGGCGCCCGGCCTCGACCATGCGCCGCGCGGTCCCCTGCGCGACCCGCCATGCCCCCTCCAGGTTGGTGCCGATGACCCCGTTCCAGTCGTCCTCGGTGACGTCGAGAGTGGCCGCGGGCCGCGCGACGCCGGAGTTGTTCACCAGGATGTCCGGCACCCCGAGCGCATCCCGGACCGCATCGAGACCGGCCGCGACGCTCTGCGCATCGGTGACGTCCATCCGGACGGCGTGCGCGGTCCCGCCGTCGCCGTGGATCTCGCTCGCAAGGGATTCCAGCCGCTCGACGCGTCGAGCCGCGAGCGCAACCGACGCGCCGTGGGCGGCGAGGGTGCGGGCGAAGTGCCGGCCGAGGCCGCTCGACGCCCCGGTCACCAGCGCGGTGCGGCCGCTCAGGTCGAATGTCAGTCGTTGCTGCATCGAACACCGGGCTCCTTGCGTCCGGGGTCTGCATCAGGCCGGGAGCGCGGCCACCGGCCCTGAATTGGCGACACGGGCAGGATACCGCCTGACGCACAGGCTTCCAGTCCGCATGAGCGACCGCCCGATGCACAGGCTTTCAGTCCGCATGAGCGACCGCTTGGCGCACGGGCTTTCAGTCCGCATGGGCGACCGCTTGGCGCACGGGCTTCCAGTCCGCATGGGCGACCGCCTGACGCACGGGCTTCCAGTCCGCGTGAGCGATGGAGTGAAGAAGCTCCCCGCCGTGGCGGCTCAAGGCCCTGGCGGCCCGGCCAGCGAGCGGGCGTACCGCTCGATCCGATCGCATGCCTCCCCGAGCACCGCCTCCGGAGCGGTGAGGCTCACCCGCACGTGCCCCGCGGCGCTCTCTCCGAAGGTCGCGGCGGGCAGCACCGAGACCCCTTCGGCCTCCAGCAGGCCCCACGCGAAGTCGTCATCGGACCGGCCGGTGCCGCGCACGTCGACCATCGCGTACATCCCTCCCTGCGGCCACTGGCAGGCGAGGCCGGGACAGGCATTGATCCGCGCGCAGACGAGATCGCGCCGCGCCCGGTACGCCCGCTCCATCGTCTCCACCTCCGCGAGCCGGTGGGTGAGCGCGAACCGCGCCGCGTCCTGCGTGAACGGCGGGGTCCCGAACACCATGGACACGATCAGGTGGGTGAGGTGCCGCGCCAGGGCCTGCGGCCCCACCGCCCAGCCGAGGCGCCACCCCTGCATGGCGTGCGACTTCGACAGCGAGTTGATGGTCACCGTGCGCTCGGCCATGCCGGGCAGGCTCGCGATGGCGACGTGCGCGGCGTCGTAGGTGAGGTTCGCGTAGACCTCGTCGCTCACCACCCACAGGTCGTGGCGCTTCGCGATCGCGGCGATCGCTTCGAGCTCCTCGCGGGCCGCGACGATCCCGGTCGGGTTGTGCGGCGTGTTGAGGAGGATCGCCCGGGTGCGCGGCGTCACCGCACGGCCGAGCGCGTCGGGGTCGAAGCGAAAGCCCCGGGGAGCCGCCAGCGGAACGTCCACCCGCACCGCGCCCGGCGTATCGACGACCCCGTCGTAGGTCACGTAGCGCGGCTCGAAGACCGCGATCTCGTCACCGGGGTCGGCGATGCACAGGACGCAGGAGAACAGGGCGCTCTGCGCCCCGGCGAACACCACCACGTTCTCCGCGCCGGCCTCCTGGCCGGTGGTCTTCTCGTGATGGCGTGCGATCGCCTCGCGCAGCGGCGGATCCCCGGCCGTCGGCCCGTAGCGCGTGCGCCCGCGCCGCAGGCTGCGCTCGGCTTCGTCGACGATGGCGGGCGGGGTCTCGAAGTCCGGGTCGCCGACCGTCAGCAGGATCACGTCCTCGCCGCTCTCCCGCCGCTCCCGGGCAAGGTAGTGGATGTCCCACACGCGGGCGGATTCGACATCGAGGCGGCGGGTGAGCGCGGAATGGCGCATGGCCAGGTCTTCCGTGCGGCGGGCGCGGTTGCGCGGGACGGTTCGGCGGGCGGTGCTCAGTCCTCGTCCGCGGCGGGCCTGAACTCGGACACGAGCTGCTGCTGGATGCTGGACGGCACCGGGTCGTAGTGGCTCAGCTCCATGACGAACGAGCCCGTTCCGCCGGTCACCGACTTCAGCTCCGACTGGTAGCTGCCGAGCTCGGCGAGCGGCGCCTGTCCCGACACCGTCACCATCCCCGCGCTCATCGCCTCGGTGCCGCTGATCCGGCCGCGCTTCGACGAGAGGTCGCCGGCGATGTCGCCCATGTTCGCCTGCGGCACGGTGACCCGGATGTCGACGATCGGCTCGAGGACGATCGGAGCGGCCTTGCTGATCGCGTCCACGAACGCCTTCTTCCCGGCCGCGACGAACGCGACTTCCTTGGAGTCGACGGAGTGGTGCTTGCCGTCATGGACGGTGACCCGCACGTCGTGGATGGGATACCCCGCCACCGCGCCGGTGGCGAGCACTTGGCGCACCCCCTTCTCCACCGCGGGGATGAACTGGTGGGGGATCACTCCGCCGACCACCGCGTCGACGAATTCGAATCCCGTGCCCCGCTCCATCGGCTCGACCTTCAGGTACACCTCGCCGAACTGGCCGGCGCCGCCGGTCTGCTTCTTGTGGCGGTGGTGGCCCTCGGCCGGTTTCCGGATCGTCTCGCGGTACGCGATCTTCGGCGGCCGGGTGTCGACCTCCACGTTGTACCGCTCCCTCATCTTCTCGAGGACCACGCGAAGGTGCAGGTCGCCGAGGCCCCGGATCACGGTCTCGTTGAAGATCGCGTTGTGCTCGATGGCCAGGCACGGGTCTTCCGCCGCGAGCTTCGAGAGCGCGTCGCCGAGCTTCTGCTCGTCGCCGCGGGTCCTGGCCGAGATCGCGAGCCCCAGCATCGGCGCGGGCAGGTCGGGCGGAGCCAGGGCCAGACCCTCGTCGTCCTGGGACGCATGCATGATCGCGTCGAACGTCACCTCGTCGATCTTGGCCACCGCGCAGATGTCGCCGGGGACGCCGGTCTCGATCTCCACGTGCTCCTTTCCCTGGAGCGCGAACAGATGGCCGACCTTCACCGGCTTGCGCGCGTCGCCGACATGGAGCTGGGAATCCCTGGTCACCGTACCCCGGTGGATCCGGAACACCCCGAGCTTGCCCACGAAGGCGTCCACCGCAACCTTGAAGACGTGGGCGACGGCCGCGCCCTCGGCATCGGGCGCAATCTCGACCGGCTCGCCGTCCGCATCGCGAAACGGCGGGCGGTTCGCCTCCGGCGGGCTCGGCATGACCCTCTCGATCACGTTGGCGAACTCGGGGATCCCCGCCCCCTGCTCGGCCGACGTGAAGCACACCGGGACGAGGTGGCCTTCGCGCAGCGCCCGCTCGAACGCATCGTGGAGCCTGTCCGCCTCCAGCTCCTCGCCCTGCTCCAGGTACGCCTCCATCAGCTCCTCGTCCACTTCGACGACCTGATCGACGATACGGGTGTGCGCCTCGTCCACCGAAGAGAAGTCGACCGGCCCGCCACCCGGCTCGAAGAAGCAGTCCACCACCTTCCGGCCGCCGTCCGCCGGCAGGTTGATGGGCATGCATTCGACACCGAACGCCTCGACGAGGCTTGCGAGCAACGCCTCGAGATCGATCTCGTCGGCGTCGATCTTGTTCACCACCAACAGCCGGGCGAGGCCGCGTTCGGCCGCCGCCTCCATCATGCGGCGGGTGACCATCTGGACCCCCTGCCTCGCATCCACCACCACCGCCACGGTCTCCACCGCCGCCAGCACCGGCAACGCCCGGCCGAGGAAGTCCGGATAGCCGGGGGTGTCGACCAGGTTCACGTGCCGGGAGCCGTGGTCGAAGTTCGCCACCGAGGCGTACAGCGAGTGCTGGTGCTCCTTCTCCTGGGGGTCGAAGTCGCACACCGTGGTGCCGCTGGCGACGCTTCCGGGCGCGCCGAGGACGCCCGCGTACGCGAGCAGCGCCTCGGCCAGAGTCGTCTTGCCGGCGCCACCGTGCCCTGCGAGGGCCACATTGCGGATGTCGTCGGTGGTGTACGCGGGCATGGGCGGAAGCCTCCCTCTTCGGCGTTGATGGCGATCGTGCGGGCTCGGCAGTATATGTTGGGACTTGCGGTGCGCAACAGCAGCCCTGCGACTCCTCCCGTGTCGACAAGGAATGAACGCATGACCCCCTACAGGAAACCCGAGCGCTGGGCCGACCCCTCGAACAAGCTGTTCCCGTACCAGGTCGGCTTCACCGCACCGCCCCACGACTTCGACGCGGCGCCGAGCGACTTCCTGCGCATGGCTCCGGAGACGGTCGGCGTGCACGGCCGGATGCTGCACGTCCCGGGGTACGCGCACGAGCTCGCACAGCGGGCGGACAACTTCCATCTGCTCGAGGAGTTCGTCGAGTGCATGGCGAACAACGGCGCCGACGTCTGCGGGCAGGTGGGCACCAACTGGGTGCACTGCGCCGGCACCACCCCCGACGAGATACGCGACTTCCTCCACCGTGTGAGCGACGCCTGCGAGACGCCGTTCCACATGGCCGGCTACTGCCTGGTGGAGGGGTTGCGCGAGCTCGGCGCGGAGAGGATCGCGCTCAACTCGGTCTACTACCGGCCCGACTGGCGCGACGGCATCGCACGGTTCCTGGAGCAGGCCGGGTTCGACCTCCTCTACCGCGGCAACTTCATCGACCTCGGCCTCTACGGGACGCAGGAGCAGGTGGATGCCCGGCACTGGATCTTCCCCGGCGAGGCCGCCGCCCGCTCGATGCTCCGCGTCGCCGAGCTCGCGCCCGGGGCGGACGCGATCGTCGTCAACGGCATGCCGAACTTCCGCCGCGCCGACGGCGTGCCGCAACGGATGTCGTCGCTGGAGGTCGAGCTGGAAGCGGCGATCGGCAAGCCGATCGTCTCGTCCGACACCGCTCTGTACTGGCGCATCTTCAAGACCCTCGGCCTCGCTCCGCTCGGAAGCCACGGCCGCCTGCTGTCGAGGCTCGGCTGAAGCGATGCACGCGCACGGGGGACACGGAGGGCGCGCTGACGGTAAAGGCCGCCTGCTGTCGAGGCTCGGCTGAAGCGATGCACAGGATCCTCGTGCTCTGGGCGGTGCCGCGCTCCACGTCGACCGCGTTCGAGTGGATGATGCGCATGCGCGGCGACATGACCTGCTTCCACGAGCCTTTCGGCGAAGCCTGGTACCAGGGGGAGGACCCGCTGTGGCCCCGGGCGCGGCCGGACAGCGTCCGCACCCCGGGGCTCACGCTCGACGGCGTCTGGAAGACCCTGCGCGACGCCGCCTCGAACGGACCGGTGTTCTCGAAGGACTTCCCCCACTACGTGGCCCACATGTGGACGGACGAACGCCTCGACCTCTTCGAGCACAGCTTCCTGATCCGCGATCCGGCGAAGACGATCACCTCGATGTTCCGGCACTGGCCGGACTTCCATCCGGCGGAGGTGGGCCACGCGGAGCAGCGCGAGCTGTTCGACCGTCTCGCGGACCGGACCGGCGAGGCGCCGCCGGTGATCGACAGCGACGACCTCCTCGAAGACCCCCACGCGGTGGTCGAGGCGTGGTGCGATGCGGTCGGGATCCGGTTCAGGCCCGAGGCGCTGAGCTGGGACCCGGGCGCCCGCGACGAGGTGAGCTGGTGGGACGGCGGCTCCTTCCACGAGAACCTGCGCAGCTCCGACGGGCTGAAGCGGCAGCCGCGCACGCACATCGACATCGGCCGGGCGCCCGACCGGGTGAAGGCCGTCTACGAGGCGGTCCTGCCGCACTACGAGCACCTGCGCGCCCACCGGCTGCGGCGCGGAGCATCGGCGGGCGAGGATCATCCTTGGCAGACCCGCTGAGCGGGATGGCCCGCAACCGTCGTTCGGGACGATTCGGGGAACGACGGCCGTCTACGAGGCGGTCCTGCCGCACTACGAGCACCTGCGCGCCCACCGGCTGCGGCGCGGAGCATCGGCGGGCGAGGATCATCCCGGGCGGGACCGCTGAGCGGGATGGCCCGCAACCGTCGTTTTCCGGGACGATTCGGGAAACGACGGCCGTGGTGGTTCGTCAGGGATTCGTCAGGGGACGTGGCCCCGGCCGAGATAGGCCGTCGACTGCATTTCGACGAGGCGCGACCGGGTGCGCTGAAACGGCCCGGCGAGCCTGCGCCCGTGGTACAGCCCGTCCGGTGCGGCCGCGGCGGAGACGATCAGGTTGACGTTGCGGTCGTAGAGCTCGTCGACCAGATGGATGAAGCGGCGCAGCGGATCGGTACGGTCGTCGTCGAGCACGGGAACGCCGCTCAGCACCACGGAGTGGAAGTCGCGGGCGATCTCGATGTAGTCGGCGACCGAGCGCGCTCCTTCGCACAGGGTCTCGAAGTCGAACCATGCGACCCCGTCGGCGTGACGCACCACCGGCACCGTCCGGCCGAGGATGGCCAGCCCCCCGCCGTCGACGACGTGCCCGGGCGCCAGTGCCCGGAAGCATTCCGCGAGGCCCCGCTCCGCATCGGGACCGGGCGGCGTGTACCAGATTGGCGCGCGTTCGAGCGCGCGCAGGCGGTAGTCGATGCCGCTGTCGAGGCGGACCACCCTGGTATGCCGCTCGATGAGCGCGATCGCGGGCAGGAACCGCTCGCGTTGCAGTCCGTCCGCGTACAGCTTCGACGGCTCGATGTTCGAGGTGGCCACCACCGTCACCCCGCGCTCGAACAGCGCGGCGAGGAGCCGGCCGAGGATCATCGCGTCGGTGATGTCGGAGACGTGGAACTCGTCGAAGCACAGCACCCGGGCCCGGGCGGCGAGCCGTCCGGCCACGATCCGCAGCGGGTCCTCGCGCTCGGCCAGCGCATGCAGTTCCCCGTGCACGTGCTGCATGAAGCGGTGGAAGTGCATTCGCAGCTTCGAGTCGAGATGAGGAGCGCCGATGAACAAGTCGACGAGGCGGGTCTTGCCGCACCCGACCCCGCCCCACACGTAGAGGCCCCGCACCGGTTCGGGCGTGCGGCGCCCGAGCCGCCGCCCGAGCCGGGCAAGGACCCCGGTCTCCCGCGCCGCGACGAGCGACTGAAAGACCCGCTCGAGCTCCTCGACCAGCGCCGCCTGCGCCGGGTCGGGCAGGAGTACCCCGCGGGCGAGCTCGTCGCGATATCGCTCGCGCGGGGTCATCGAGGAACGCGGGACGCCGACGCCATGCGGGCTGCGGTGCGGGATGCCGTGGGACACGCCGTGCGGGACGCCGCGCGAGACGTACGTCCGCAAGACCGTGCACCGGCCGGCTCGCTGTCGCATCGATGGTGCGGAACCGCCAGGACCGCCACGATGAACCGCGTTCCTCCGGTCATCTTCCGGTCATCTTCGTCAGAGATCCTGCGTGTGCCGATGGTGCCGTAAGATACCGCAGTGAACGACACGACGACCCGCTTCACCGCTTCGGCCAGGAGCGCGGCCGCACCACCGGACGCCGCCCCCGCGCCCCTGCGCTCCCGAGTGGAACGAGCGGTGCGCGCCCTCGACGATCCGCCGCGCGGCGACGAGTTCGGCGACCGCGACCTCAACCCGTCACTGCCCCGGACCGCACCGCACCGTCCCGCCGCGGTGCTCGTTCCCATCGTCGAGCGGCCGGACGGTCATACCGTCCTCCTCACCCGGCGTGCCGATCACCTGCACCACCACCCCGGACAGGTGTGCTTCCCCGGCGGGAGGCTGGACGACACCGACATAGGACCGATCGAGGCCGCGTTGCGCGAGACCGCGGAGGAGATCGGTCTCGGGCGCGAATTCGTCGAGCTTGCCGGCTTGCTCGACGGATACGAGACCGTGACCGGCTATGGCGTGACCCCCGTCGTCGCGTTCATCCGGCCGGGGTTCGTCCTGGACCTGGATGCGTTCGAGGTGGCCGAAGCGTTCGAAGTCCCCCTCGCCTTCCTCCTCGACAAGGCATCACGCCAAGTCCACAGCGGCATGCGTGACGGGCACCGCCGCTACTACTACGCATTCGAGTACGCGGACCGCTACATCTGGGGAGCCACGGCCGGAATGCTGGTGAACCTTCAGCGGCGCATCGCCCGGGGCTGACCGCGCCGCCGGGCCACGCCCTGCATCCGCGCGCCGGAATCGAAACGAGTGGAGCTGATCCGGCTCGATGTGTTCAGGAGCGCCAGGACTCATCTGGTTGCCGCGGATGCTTGGTGATAGGGTTTTCATTCGAGGCAGATCCGCGACGAAGTGACGTCGGGTGGTACCCGACCCACGTAGTTCAGAGTGGTCCACCGCCGGCGAACCATGCCCGCCACGCACCGAGTCCCGCACATTGGCACCGGCGACTTCGAGAAACGAAACCGCAGCTTGACGGGTCAACCCATATCAGGAGTGTTCTTCGATGACCGAAACGAAAAGGCTCGAGTCCGTCCGGATCCGAGGATTCAGGTCTTTGGCGGACGTCGAGCTTTCGGATTTGGGCGCGACGAGCGTTTTGATCGGATCCAACGGTTCGGGGAAATCCAACTTCATACGATTCTTCGAAATGCTGAGCTGGATGCTGCGGTCTTCCCGCCTCGGTGAGTTCGTCGAGCGGCATGGTGGCGCCGATGACCAGTTGTACGGTGGCAACGGCACTACGCCGCGCATGGAGGCCGAGCTTGCCCTGAGTACCAAGAAGGGTCGGAACGAGTACCGGTTCAGCCTTGCTCACGTGCATCCGGACCGGTTCATGTTCGCCGACGAAGCATTCCGTTTCAGCCGGCAAGAACGGCCGACCGAGGCGCCTTGGAATCACCTCGGCAGCGGACATCGGGAGGCGGCCATCGTCGATGCCGCGCAGTCCCCGCAATCGACCGGCTTCAATCCCGACACGGCGCGGGTGATTGTCCACCTGCTTCGCAACTGCGCCGTCCATCAGTTCCATGACACGTCCGACACCTCCAATTTCAAGAAGCGTTGGGATGTCGAGGACAACAACAGCCTGCGCACACATGGGGGGAACCTCGCGGCGATCCTGCATCGTCTGGAGCACGAGGACAACCAGCGATTCGAGTCGATATGCCGGCACATCACGCGGGTGCTACCCGTGTTCGACCGGTTCCAGATCGACGAGAGCTACGGCAGGGTCATGTTGAGATGGAAGGCCAGGGGAACCGACAAGACCTTCGGCGCGCACCTCACGTCCGACGGCTCGCTTCGCTTCTTTGCACTCGTCACGCTGCTGAACCTTCCCCGGGAGATGCTTCCGGATGTGCTTCTGCTGGACGAGCCGGAGCTCGGCCTGCATCCAATGGCCGTTGCCCTGATCGGCAACATGATCAAGGCGCTCGCCGGCGACCTGCAGATCATCGTGGCGACCCAGTCGCCGCTTCTCGTGGACGTATTCGATCTCGACGAGATCGTCGTGCTGGATCTTCACAACGGAAGCACGACATTTCGTCGTCTCGATCCCGACGCCTACCGCGACTGGCTCGACGACAGCTTCACCCCCGGTGAGCTCTGGCAGAAAAACCTTCTCGGGGGACGTCCGTGATCCGCGTCGCCATATCGGTGGAGGGACCGACGGAAGAGGAGTTCTCCAAAGGTGTCCTCGCCATGCACCTGCGCTCGCACGGGATCGAAGCGCAACCCATCCTGCTTGGGCGTGCCCGCAGCCGCAGTCCCGGTGGCGGCAACGTCAGTGTGGGGCGGCTCGCGTCGGAAATGGTATATCTGTGTCGTTCATTCGACGTGGTTACCTCCCTCGTCGACTTCTACGGATTCCGGGACAAGGGTGACAACACGGCCGAAGAGCTGGAAACGCTTGTGCGCAGAGAGGTGGAGCAGAAGATCGACTGGAGCCGGAACAGAGTATTGCCCTACGTTCAGAGGCACGAGTTCGAAGGTTTGCTGTTCTCCGACGTGGGAGCTTTCTCCGTTCTGAGCGACGCCCCTGTCGAGTCCGTCGACCTGCTCAGGAACATCCGCGCGGAGTTCGAAACCCCCGAGGATATCAACGACAACAAGGCGACCACTCCCAGCCGACGTATCAAGGAAGCCATCCCGCACTATCGCAAGCCCCTGCACGGCCCGTTGGTCGCCACGGAAATCGGCTTGGGAGCGATCCGTGCCGAATGTCCGGGATTCGATGCATGGATCACCAGCCTGGAATCTCTGCCAAGCCGAATTCGATGAAGCCGACCGGGGCGGGATGGCGTCGTCGGATGGTTCGTTCACAGGGTGACGGCAAGAAGGAATACGACAATGCTGCACCACACACCTTGGGGCAAGTTGCAACGGGACGAAGACGGCGCTCCGACCACACGATTGGGACTCGCCGAGCACTCGATGGACGTGGCGGCCACGTTCGAGGCATTGCTCGCGTTGCCGACGGTCGCCGCACGCCTGCAGACGCTGACCCGGACACCGCTGGACGCGACCGTCCGCAGCCGTCTGGCGGTCTTCGCGTTCCTGCACGACATCGGCAAGACCAGCGTCGGCTTCCAGTCGAAGGCACTGCCCGAGCAGGAAGCGCGGACGCTGCTGCGCCGACGCGGTATCGAGCTGCACGAACGCGGCCACACCCGCATCGTCGGTGGCCTGCTCTGCAAATCGTCGTTCCGAGCCGTCTTCCCCGTCGAAGAAATCGTCGCATGGGGATCGGCGGTTTGGGCGGTGACGGACCTCTGGCTCGCCGCCATCTCGCACCACGGCGACCCGATCCGCGAGAGAGATCTGCATCGCAGAGGTCCGCAGTCGCTGTGGGAGCCGGCAGACGGCTACAGCCCGATGGAGGCCGTGCGCATGCTCGGAGAGCGGGCACGAACTTGGTTCCCCGACGCCTGGACGAACGGAGAGGCCCTGCCGGACGAGCCCGATTTCATCCACGCCTTCGCCGGCTTCGTCAGCCTCGCGGACTGGATCGCCTCGAACGACGCCCCCGGCTTCTTCCCCTATGCCGATCACGGCGCAGGCGAGCGCGCGGACTTCGCCCGCGTCCGGGCCACCGAGGTTCTGCGACGAATGCGGATCGACGTCGAAGACGCCCGCGCGAACCTGCGTCGCCGCGCACCCGGTTTCAGTGACGTGTTCCGGACGGCCGCCGGCACGCCGTTCGACCCGAGCCTCCTCCAGACCGGGATGGCGGATCGTTCACTCGGCCAGATAGTCGTCGCGGAAGCAGAGACCGGATCCGGCAAGACCGAGGCGGCGCTCTGGCGATTCAAGACACTGTTCGAGGCGGGCGAGGTCGATTCCCTTGCCTTCGTGCTGCCGACGCGGGTCGCGGCCGTCTCGCTGGAGGGGCGGGTCCGGCGCTTCTTCGAGCGCCTGTTCCCCGATGCACGACTCCGCCCGAACGTCGTGCTGGCCGTGCCGGGCTACATCAGTGCCGACGGCGAGATCGGCCAACGCGACGCGCTTGACGCGCTTGCCCGCTTCGAGACGCTCTGGCCCGACAGCGACGACGAGAGCGCCGCCCACCGCCGTTGGGCAGCCGAGCACGCCAAGCGCTATCTGGCCGCAGCCGCCGCAGTCGGTACGGTCGATCAGGCGCTGCTCACCGGGCTCACGACCCGCCATGCGCATCTGCGCGGCGCGGCGTTGCTGCGCGCACTGATCGTCGTCGACGAGGTGCACGCCTCCGATGCCTACATGACCCAGTTGTTGACAGGCGTGCTGCGCCGCCACGCGAAGGCGGGCGGCCACGCCCTGCTGCTCTCGGCCACCCTGGGCTCGGATGCCCGCGCACACCTGCTGGACCAACGCCCTCCACGGCTGCGCCCCGGTGAGACTCGCCCCACGCCCGATGGGCCGGACCCGGCGTCCGCACCCTATCCGGCGCTCACCGACGCCACACGAATGCGCAACCTGCAGGGCTCGGGCCGGGAGAAGTGCGTCGAGGTCAGCCTCGCGCCGACGTTGGCCGATCCGGAGGCGACAGCCGCCACAGCCGCGGAAGCCGCCGAACAGGGTGTCCGCGTACTGGTCGTCCGCAACACCGTGGACGGCGCTGTCGCCGTTCAGCGCGCCCTGGAAGCACGGCTCGGGCCGGAACACCCCGCACTCTTCCGCATCGCGGGCCGGACGAGGCCAAGACACGTCGTCGCGCCGCATCACGGTCGCTTCGCGGCGCCGGATCGCCGTCTCCTCGATCATGCCGTCGACCGCGTTTTCGGCCGGGACGCTCCGCACGGCGGTGGCGTCGTACTGGTCGGCACCCAGACCCTGGAGCAGAGTCTCGACATCGACGCCGACCTGCTGCTGACCGACCTCGCACCGGCCGACGTGTTGCTGCAACGCTTCGGACGCCTGCACCGCCACCCGGAGACGGTGCGTCCGACAGGGTTCGAGACAGCGCGCGCGATCGTCGCGACACCGGCGGAACGCGATCTTGCGCCTTTCCTCGAACGACGCGCCGGACGCCCCCGCCACGGGCTCGGCGCCGTCTACGAGAACCTGCTGTCGGTCGAGGCGACCTGGCGGGCGTTGGAGACGAAGGTCCGGCTCTCGCTACCGCACGACAACCGTGTCCTGGTGGAGGATGCAACCCGCCGTGACGTCCTGGCCGCACTGGCCGACACGCTCGGCGGCGACTGGCCGGAGCACTGGAGAGAGTACGAAGGCCGGAGCGGCGCCAAACGCGGCGCGGCAGAAATCGCCAAGCTCGACTGGTCCTGTCCCTGGGACGACCAGAACTGGGCGGAACCGGGGGAGCGGCTGCGCACGCGTCTCGGGCTCGAGGACCGCATCGCTCCTCTCCCTGGACCCTGGACGAGCCCCTTCGGCGAACGCCTCACGCAGATGCGCATCCCCGGCTGGATGGCCCCGGACGGGTGGGACGATCCCGAAACGCCGGCAAACCTGCTCGCCGCCGATGCGGATACGCTCGCGTTCGATTGGAACGGCGCGCACTATCGTTACTCGCGCCTTGGCCTCGTCCGAGACCGGGGCGAGAGCTGACGAGAGGTGGAGCCGAGAGGTTTCAATGGCCGCAATGCGTGAGGCATGATCCTCATCGAGCGGTCACGAATCGGTCTGGAGTGTCCTTGTCCGAGATCCTGCACAACACGTTGACGGAGCAACTGCTCCGGGTGGAAATGACCGACGGTGATCGGCGGCGCCTCTCACTACCCGAGGTCTATGCTGCGCTCGCCGCCGACGCGGTGGAGACGTTTCCGGCACTGCGCGCCCATCAGGCGCCGGCCTGGATGGCCTTTCTCACCCAGGTCGCGGCCATGGGGCTGGAGGCGTCGGGTCTGACTCGGCCACCCGGCGACGAGCCGGCCGCCTGGGCCGAGGCACTGCGCGCGCTGACCTCCGACTGGTCCGAAGACGAGCCTTGGGCCTTGATTACCCCGCCGGACCGCCCAGCGCTCCTCCAGGCGCCCGTGCCCAACGGCTCCCTCGCCGAATTCAGGACCTCCGTCGAGACGCCCGACGCCCTCGACATGCTGGTGACCTCGAAGAACCACGATCTCAAGGCCGATCGCATGGCTGCGGCTGAGCCCGACGACTGGCTCTTCGCCCTCGTTTCACTACAGACGCAGGAAGGAAGAATGGGCGCCGGGAACGACGGCGTCGCCCGTATGAACGGTGGCTACGGCAGCCGGCCTTTCCTGTCGGTCCACGCGGGCGACGCGCGCCCCGGCGCCGTGCTGATGCGAAACCTTCGTACTCTGGTCGCTGGCGCAAAACGATTGCACGACACTGCGCGGACCATGGGGATCGGGACCGAAGCGGCGGTCCCGCTGGTCTGGACCGAACCTTGGGACGGCTCGACCCAATTGTCGCTGGCGAAGCTCCATCCCCTGTTCGTCGAGGTCTGCCGCCGCGTCCGGCTCGATCTCTCGAACGGACGGATCGTGGCACGAAGGCCAAGGCCCGGTTCGAAGACGACCCGCATCGCCGCGAAGGACAGGAAGGGCAACCTCGCCGATCCTTGGGCGCCCGTCGAAGCAGGCGACGAGCCGAAAATGCTTTCAATCACCGTGAACGGATTTTCCTATCAGCGCGTGTGCGAACTGTTGTTCGGGTCGAAGCAACGCAGCTACCAGTTGCCTTTGCTGGCAACCGTGCGCGCCAGCGACACTTCGAGCGAAATCGTCCTCGACATGGCCGCTTTGGCACGCAGTAAGGGCAAGACGGAAGGCTTCCATGTTCGCCGTCTTGCGATACCGGCGCGAGCCGCTTCACTCCTGGAAGCGGGGGACGCTGGACTCGCCAAGGAGATTGATCGAAATTAAGTTTCCAATTTCACCGCGGGCGAAGTTCATAGTTCCAGTCACCGTGGAACTCATTTCGATGTAGAGACAAGGCGTCCATCTCCGCATCCGTCGTCGTCACTCCTTTGGGGTACTTTTTCGTATCAAGTTCGGCTCTGACCTGAAGCCCTGCATCGGTGCGTGTATTGCCGATCAAATCGACAATGGTCTCAAAGGTCCGCAGCGGCTTGCCTCGCCAATTCTGGGTGATGTGACAGAACAGCCGATGTTCAATCTTGTTCCACTTGCTGGTGCCGGGCGGGAAATGGCTGACGTGCACGCACACGCCGGTCTCGTCGGCAAACTGTTGTAGCTCGTGCTTCCACGCGCGAGAACGATACCCGTTGCTCCCGCCCGCATCGGCGGTGATGAGCAGCTCCCGTGCGTTGGGGTAGCGGCTCGTGCCCATCTCCTCCCACCACCGTCGCAGCGACGCCACCGCGAAGGAAGGGGTGTCATGGTCACATCCGACACTGACCCATGCTTCGTTGCGTCCCATGTCGTAGATGCCGTAGGGAATCGCCTTACCCGCCGCATCCTGGGGAAAGTCGTGCACCAGGGATTTCTCGGGTCGCCCCTTCGGCTGCCACTCCCGGCCAGCGTTCTTGAAATCCCCGACCAACTCCTTCTTCTTCGTATCGACAGAGACCACCGGCTGGGCGCGTTGAAGGAACTCATCGGCCTTCGCATTGATATGTTCGAACTGTGCGTTGCGGTCCGGGTGCGACGTCCCTTCGCGACTCTTGCGTACCGATTGCAGCCGGTAGCCAAGCTCGTGCAGCAATCGGCCCACCGTCGTCGTGCTCACCTTCCAGCCTGCGTTCGACAGCGCCGCGGCGAGCTTCGCCCGACTCTTGCACGTCCACCTCAGCGGCGACTGCGGGTCGCCACGCGTCATCGGGTCAACCAATTTCTCCAGCGCTTGTTTGATACCCGGCTGCGATTGCTTGATACCAGGACGTCCGGCCCCCACACGACGAATTCGACCGCACTCGGCGCCGCCCGATTCCAGCTCCCGGCGCCCCTTGCGGATGGTCGGGCGCGACAACCCTGTCGCGTCCGAAACCAGAGCATCGCCTCCATACCCGATGGCACGTGATTCCGTGGCTGCCCAGATACGACGCCCGCGCTCATCAAGATACGCCTCGACCGCCGCGTACTTCTCAACAATTGTCGCTTCGAGTTCAATATCGCGTCTCATCGGAGGAGGAGAACACAAAACCCATCAGATGACAATGTAATTTACGCCTGCGTCCCAAGCGCGCCAAGGAGCGCGTCATAAATGCCGGAAAAGCGTGGTCTCGTTGCCTGCGTCCAGCCCTGATCTGTCTCAGCAAGAAGGGACCAACCGTCATCAACCAGAAGGAGTGGAATAAGCAAGACAAGAAAGCGTTGACGGTGGCGTGGGAAAAAAGCTTCGATAACAGGATCGACCGGTCTTTCTTCCCCGAGCTCTGGCGAGCGTTGGACTGGGACGACGCACAGGCCGAACGGGAATGGGTTCGCCTGCTGGCCAGCGAAGCGCGCCGGATGCTCGACGCTGCCGCCGAGGCGAGCCCACGCAGCGAAGAACGCCGGATCATCGCAATCGCGCGCGCCCGCAACCTGTTGGAAAGCTCGCTTCGCAAACACTTTCCGGCTCTGAGAGATCCGCAACCCGAAGAGGTCGACGATGCCTGAAACCGACGGCGAATCCCTCCGGCAGACGGAGGCCCGCCTGCTGGCCACAATGGCGGCGCGGCTGGCCGATCCGGCTTTTCCCACCGGTGACCACGCCGCACTGCGGCGCATGGACCCGCGCGCGCCGGACGGCATGGCCGAGATCGCGGTCGAGCGGTTGCTGGCCTCCGCCGCCGTCGCTTCCTCCGGTGAGGATCGGCGCCGCTGGGCTCTGATTGTCCACTGTCTCGCGCTGGCACGTGGCCGGCACGAGCGCGAAGCTCCGATTGGCCGCATTCTTGCCGACAGCCTCTATTCCGAGAGCCGGCTGAACCTTCTGCTCTCGGCCGACTTCGATGTCCTGACCGACCTGCTGCCTCGGCTCGCCCGCTTCCTCGACGCCCACAACGCCGCGGCCGACTGGCTGCCCCTCGTCCGCATCGCACGCTGGACCGGATGTCGCGAGGACATCGCCGACGACGAGCGCCTGCGCATCGCACGCGACTATGCCCGTGCTTCCGCTACCAAGGAGAACACCTGATGACCGACGCCCGCTTTCTGCAGATCCATTGGCTCGCCAGCTATCCCGGCACGCTCCTGAACCGGGACGACGCCGGCCTTGCCAAGCGCCTGCCCTTCGGCGGAGCGACCCGCGCGCGCGTCTCGTCCCAGTCGCTGAAACGTCACTGGCGTCTCGCCGGGACCGACGACCACGAGAGAGCGAAAGACAACCGCTGGGCGCTGCAGAACCTGGAACAGCCCATGGGCGTGCGCACCAAGCTCGCTGTCGAGAATCGGATCATGCCGCGTGCCCTGGAGCTCCAGCCCGCGGCCGACGACGTGTGCAAGGCGGTAGCCAGCGCCCTTTTGAAAAGCCTCTACGGCAAGAACGCGGAAGATTCGAAGAAACGCCAGGCACTCTACTTCGGGGAGCCGGAGATCGAGTTCCTCGCCAAGCTTGCCGCCGAAGGACTCGGCGCACCCGACGCCAAGACCGCCACCGAGATGCTGGAAGGAAAGAAAAACGAGAAGGGCGAGAAAATCACGGAGGGCACGCTCGCGGAGCAACGCCAGAACCTGCGCGCACTCAAACACGGGGCCGGACTCGGCGCCGCTCTCTTCGGCCGGATGGTCACCTCCGATCCCGCCGCCAACACCGACGCCGCGATCCATGTCGCTCACGCCATGACAGTGCATGCCATGGAGCGCGACCTCGATTTCATAACGGTCGTTGACGATCTGAAGAGCCGCGAGGAGGGCGACGACGCAGGCTCGGCAGGCATGTTCGACATGGAACTGACCAGCGGACTCTACTACGGGTATGTCGTGGTCGACATCGGTCTGCTGGCCGACAACCTGGCCGGGGACCGCGAGATCGCGGCCAAGGTGGTCGAGCATCTGGTCCACTTGATCGCCGAAGTCTCGCCCGGCGCCAAGAAAGGCTCGACTGCGCCCTACGCCTGGGCCGAGTGGATGCTGGCCGAGGCGGGCGACCGCCAGCCGCGCACGCTGGCCAACGCCTTCCGCGACCCGGTCGACTTGCGTTCGAACCGTCTGCTGGGCACGACGGTGGAGCGGCTCGGGGCACATCTCACCGAGCTTGACGCCGCCTACGGCACGGGCGAGGCACGCCGGCAGATGGCGGTCGGTCCGGAGGCATCCCTCAACGGCATGGAGCGGACCTCGCTCGACGCGCTGTCCGGCTGGGCGGCCGGAGTCGTTCGGGCCGGAGAAGCGGCGTGAGCCACCGGCACCTGATTCTCCGGCTCGAAGCCCCGCTGATGAGCTTCGGCGGCGTCGCTGTCGACCACCACGGTGTGACCGACGCCTGGCCCGCCGCTTCGCTGCTGACCGGTCTGCTCGGCAACGCCCTTGGCCTGAAGCGCACGGACACCGCCGCGCTCGACCGGCTGCAGGAACGTCTGGTCTTCGCCTGCCGTGCGGACCGCGAGGGCGAGAAGCTGTACGACTATCAGACCGCCGAAATCAAGGGGAACGACAAGGGTTGGACCACTCGCGGCCGGCCGGAGGGGCGGGCCGGCGGTGCCGATACCTACGCCGGCATGCACATCCGCCACCGCTACTTCTGGGCCGACCGGGCAATCAGTATCGCACTGCGTCTGGAGCCGATCGACGAGGCACCTGATCTCGACACCGTCGCCGCGGCGCTCGACCGACCGGCCCGGCCACTGTTCTTCGGTCGCAAGCCCTGCCTGCCGGCAGCGCGCATCCTGGCGGGCGAGGCCGCGGGCGAGACGGCGTTGCTGGCGCTCGCCACGTTCGAACCCGGCGAGGAGGAACGCACCGCCTTCGCACCCGCCACCGAAGGCGTCGCCGGTCTCCTTCCCCGTGCGACCCGCGAGTTGCGCGTCAGCGGGCGGCGCAACTGGACCAGCGGTGTTCATGGCGGCGAACAGCGCTGGCTGGAGGGTCGCCTGCCGCCTGCCGCCGTGCCATGACTGCGCTTCTCTCGCTGGTAAGACTTCGGCCGGACATGGCCGCACTTGCGCGCTGGGCTATCCGGAGGGGCTACCTGCCGCGCCGCGGCACAGCCGATCCCGGATACGCGCTGCACGCCGCCCTCAAGGCCGGGCTGGGCGACATGGCACCACAGCCCTTCGCTCTGCGCAGCGTCCGCGGGCGGCCGGACGAGTTGCTGGGCTACGCCCGCGCCGCGCCCGACTCGATCCTCGCCGCCGCCGCACTGCCGCCGATGGCTGATCCCGAGGTGGCCGAGGCCTTGGCTCTCTCCGGCTCCGACCTGGAAGCCCGTGTCATGCCGGCGGACTGGCCCGCGGGCGCGCGTTTCTCTTTCGAGCTGCGCGCCCGGCCGGTCGTGCGCTCCCGCGCACAGGGCCGGACCGGCCGCAGTCACGAGGTGGATGCCGCCGCTTGGGCCGCTGCCACTGCGGCAGAGACTCCAGCCAAGGAAAAGGCCTATACGGATTGGCTGGCCGCACGGCTGGCGGTGCGTGGCGCTCGCCTCCTCGACTCCGAACTCGCTGCGCTCCGCCGTTGCCGCATCCTCCGCCGGCCGGTCGTCGACGGCGAACGGCGCAGCGTGTTGAGCGAAGGGCCGGATGCGCTGTTCCGCGGCACGCTGGAGATCGGCGATCCGGCGGCCTTCGCCGACGGCCTCGCGCGCGGCGTCGGCCGGCACCGGGCCTTCGGTTTCGGCTGCCTGCTGCTGGCGCCGCCGGGCGTCCGAACCTGAAGGGAGGGGGGTCTTGCTCAGGGGCCGCCTCGGGCTGGAGCAGGCGCGCATCCCGCACGCCGACCGGCACGGACTCCTCTGGCTCGACCGGGGTGCGCTCTCGGTCGAAAACGGTTGTCTTCGCTTCGTCACTGCCGGCGGTTATCTCGACCCCGGCGACTATCAGGTTCCTCACCAGTCGGTCTCGATGATCCTGCTCGGGCCGGGCTCGACGGTCAGCCACGACGCACTTCGCCTGCTGGCTCGGCACGGCACGCTCCTGGCAGCCGTGGGTGATGGCGGCGTCCGGGTCTATACCGCGCCGCCGCTCGGCTCCGACCGATCCGACGTGGCCCGGCGACAAGCGCGCCTCTGGGCCAATCCGAAGACACGGCTCGACATTGCACGTCGGATGTACGCTTGGCGACTTGGCAAGATCCTGCGACAGCGCGACATCGAGACCCTGCGGGGTATCGAGGGTGCGCGCATGAAGGAGACCTACCGTCTGACGGCCGAGCGCTTCGGTGTGCGCTGGCGCGGCCGGCGCTACGACCGCGCCGCGCCCGACGCGGCCGACTTGCCCAACCAGGCGATCAACCACGCCTCGACCGCGGTGCAGGCCGCCGCCGTCATCGCCGTCACGGCGGTGTCCGCCCTGCCGCAGCTCGGCTTCATCCATGAGGATTCCGACCAGTCCTTTGTGCTGGACATCGCCGATCTCTATCGCGATACGGTCACGCTGCCCGTAGCGTTCGCCGCCGTGGCCGAGAGCGGCGACCGGGGCGATTCCATCGAACGCGCGGTGCGGCGCCGCGCCGCCCGGACCCTGCAGCGCGAGCGCACGATCCCGGCGATGATTGACCGGGTGAAGACGCTGTTCGAAGTGGAGTGAGTGCCTATGCCCATGACCGTGATCGTCACGCGCAACGTCGAGGATCGCTACCGTGGCTTCCTCGCTTCGGCGATGCTGGAGATCGCACCGGGTGTCTACACGCGCCCACGCATGAGCGTCGGCGTGCGCGAGCGGATCTGGCGGGTGCTGAAAGACTGGTACGCCAGCCTCGGCCAGGGCTCGGTCGTCATGACCTGGCGCGATCCTTCCAGCCCCGGCGGCCAAGGCGTCCGTCTGCTCGGCGAGCCGCCGCGTGTCCTCTGCGAAAGCGACGGCGCCTTGATCGTAAAGCGCGAATACAAGGACGCCTGACACAGCTTGTGTTCGCTTTAATCGCTATTTTTCAAAATGTTACCCTATAGAGGCTCCCCCGCCCACGCGGGGATGGACCTTCGTAGACGTGCATCGTGCCCGCTCCTCCACGGGCTCCCCCGCCCACGCGGGGATGGACCCTCTTCCCTAACCTCGTTGTCCGTCGCGTCGTAGGCTCCCCCGCCCACGCGGGGATGGACCCATCCCGGGCGCGCACTTCGAGGGCGTGGTCAGGGCTCCCCCGCCCACGCGGGGATGGACCGTTCGCGACCCGCACCGAGAACTCCGGCCGCTTGGCTCCCCCGCCCACGCGGGGATGGACCCATCTACTCGACGGACGGCCCGGCCATCCAGCGGGCTCCCCCGCCCACGCGGGGATGGACCCCCTGCGAGCGGCCCGGTCAAGGGTCCCGGATCGGCTCCCCCGCCCACGCGGGGATGAACCGTCGTTGACCAGAGGCCCGAGGGCCGGCAGCAGGGCTCCCCCGCCCACGCGGGGATGGACCGCAGACCTCCGCGGTCCTCGTGCGGGCGCAGGCGGCTCCCCCGCCCACGCGGGGATGGACCCCGGTACGCGATCGGCTCGGCGTCACGGCGGTCGGCTCCCCCGCCCACGCGGGGATGGACCCCCGTGACTGGTTCGGTACCGACCGCTACCGCGGGCTCCCCCGCCCACGCGGGGATGGACCCCCGATGTTTCTCACCGATGACACTCTTCACGGGGCTCCCCCGCCCACGCGGGGATGGACCCTCGCGACTCGTCACCTCGCCCTCGATAACGGCGGCTCCCCCGCCCACGCGGGGATGGACCCGAGCCGATGTAGACGGTGCCGCTCGCCTCGATGGCTCCCCCGCCCACGCGGGGATGGACCCGAGCCGATGTAGACGGTGCCGCTCGCCTCGATGGCTCCCCCGCCCACGCGGGGATGGACCCTGGACGTCCCGGTGGTCGCCTGCTCGCAGTTGGGCTCCCCCGCCCACGCGGGGATGGACCCTTCAGCGTGACGTTCCCGGTCGGGCCGTTGCGGGCTCCCCCGCCCACGCGGGGATGGACCCATCATCGACTCCGATGGCGGCAAGCTGCTCGTGGCTCCCCCGCCCACGCGGGGATGGACCCCGCGAGGACGGACCGATCTACGCCGAGCGCCGGGCTCCCCCGCCCACGCGGGGATGGACCGCTCGACAGCGTGCTGGTAGAGCTGCGCGGCATGGCTCCCCCGCCCACGCGGGGATGGACCGCAGCGCCGGGCGCTCTCGGACGGCCTGAAGCAGGCTCCCCCGCCCACGCGGGGATGGACCCCTGTTCGTGGAGGCGGTCCGCTTGGCCGCCGAGGCTCCCCCGCCCACGCGGGGATGGACCCGCTGCTTGACGATGGCTCCAAGTCCCGTTACCGGCTCCCCCGCCCACGCGGGGATGGACCGGTGGTTGGACGCCGGGTGGAGGAGGTCCTGTCGGCTCCCCCGCCCACGCGGGGATGGACCGCTGCCCGAAGGGGCGGAAGAAGGGGATTTGGTGGCTCCCCCGCCCACGCGGGGATGGACCCCCTACACTGTCCCCCACGGTCGACGTACAGGAGGCTCCCCCGCCCACGCGGGGATGGACCCTCTCCGAGCGCTGGCACGTGCCGATCGTGTGGGGCTCCCCCGCCCACGCGGGGATGGACCGCCTCCGAGCAATGTCCGGTAGGACATGAACATGGCTCCCCCGCCCACGCGGGGATGGACCGAAGTACGAGGCGTCCATCAAGGTGCGGCGCGAGGCTCCCCCGCCCACGCGGGGATGGACCCCGTGATGATCGGCCGCATGAGTCCACGAACCAGGCTCCCCCGCCCACGCGGGGATGGACCCGATCCGCGCGAGCGGCATGACGGACGAGAACAGGCTCCCCCGCCCACGCGGGGATGGACCCATCGTCGAGCTGACGAAGGGCGCGACCTCGCAGGCTCCCCCGCCCACGCGGGGATGGACCCCAGGGGGCCGAGGGCCGGCAGCAGCGCACCGGGGCTCCCCCGCCCACGCGGGGATGGACCCATTTGTCGCGCGTATTCCGCCGAACACGATTCGGCTCCCCCGCCCACGCGGGGATGGACCCGACAATGGCACGCCAGAATCCCAAGGCGGCAGGGCTCCCCCGCCCACGCGGGGATGGACCGATGCGCACCGAGGCAGAGAGACGTGGCTGACGGGCTCCCCCGCCCACGCGGGGATGGACCGGAGCTCGTGGTGATGGCGGCGAATCCGTCCATGGCTCCCCCGCCCACGCGGGGATGGACCCAGCGGGCGGGCGCCGTGGCGGTGGAAGCTCGGGGCTCCCCCGCCCACGCGGGGATGGACCCGGCGGGTTGAAGCCGGCGAACAGGGACGGATTGGCTCCCCCGCCCACGCGGGGATGGACCGTAGTAGGTATAGGGCTGCGGCTCGCTGTCCGGGGCTCCCCCGCCCACGCGGGGATGGACCCAAGAAGTGTCCGGCCCGCTCGGCCGAGGTGATGGCTCCCCCGCCCACGCGGGGATGGACCGCGCGCCACTCTCGTCCGCACCGAGCAGTCCGAGGCTCCCCCGCCCACGCGGGGATGGACCCAAGAAGTGCCCGCCCCGCTCGGCCGAGGTGATGGCTCCCCCGCCCACGCGGGGATGGACCGGCCTCGACCAGGCCGGCAAGCGGGCCACGAAGGGCTCCCCCGCCCACGCGGGGATGGACCACCGGCTCCTTGGGATCGTCACCGTTGAGGAACGGCTCCCCCGCCCACGCGGGGATGGACCCCTCCTGGCCGGCTCGCGCGTCGAGCAGGTCGAGGCTCCCCCGCCCACGCGGGGATGGACCCGAACGCCTCGCCGAGCACGAGCGGCGCCAAGCGGCTCCCCCGCCCACGCGGGGATGGACCCAGCCAGTCGAGGCGGTTGGGATCGGAGGGGTTGGCTCCCCCGCCCACGCGGGGATGGACCCTGGATCTTCACGCCGCCGATCCGGAACTGGTTGGCTCCCCCGCCCACGCGGGGATGGACCGATCGTCGAGGGACCTGTGGAGCAGCTGGAGGTGGCTCCCCCGCCCACGCGGGGATGGACCGTGCTACGACCCCGTGCTCGCCGACCCGTCCGCAGCTCCCCCGCCCACGCGGGGATGGACCGCCGCTTCCTCCGATTCCGATTCCGATGCCGCGGCCCGGCGGCGGCGCCATTCCGCCACAAGCGCCACACTGGCATCCGGTAGCCCGAGATATGACGCGCCGGCCGGCACGTCGGGATAGGTCCGACCGGCCGCGTCCGCGAGCCGGCCGAACAAGGGTTCCAGTGCATCGCCCGGGCGCGCGTAGCCGTCGCGTACATCGCCCGCCGGCTCGACCACGGCCGCCGCCTCGCCGGCGGCACAGTACAGCCATCGCCGCGCCTCATCGGCGGCCGTTGCGCGCACGCCTGCGATCGCGATCCACGCTTCGGCCCGGCGCTCGCCGGCGGCGCGCCGGTACTGGCCGGCCATCGCCGCGAGGATGCGGGCCGTGTCGTCATCGCCCGCCTCGAGCGCGATGCCGAAGTCCCATTGAGCCGCGGCGGCCTCGCATTCGGCCGCCGCCGCCTTGCGGTCCGCCAGTACCGCCCGGACGATGCGCTGCGTCAGGGATGGCGCGCCGGGCCGTGGCGGCGTCGGCACGTATCCGCCCGGCCCGTCGCCGCACAGATCTTCGAGCGTCGGCATGGTGAGCGGTAGCACGTCGCCGATGCGCCGGCCCGCGGCGGTATCGCGATCGATAGGCATCACGCGGTCACTCCGGATCGAGCGCCTGATCGTCCGCCGCCGCCACGACCACGGCGGAACAATGCAGCCATCGGCGGGCATCGATGGCGGCCAGCGTGCGGACCCGCGCGATCGCCGACCACGCTTCCACGCGCCGCACGGTCGCCTCGCGGCGCGCCACCCCGGCCTGCGCCTCGATCGCCGCCACGTCCGCCATGATGGCCGCCGCCACCGCGTCCGCCTCATCGGCCGCCGCTTCATGTCGCCGGATCTCACGCCGCGATGGCGCATCGTCCGGCGTCGGCACGTATCCGCTCGGTCCCGGCCGGCACAGTGCATCGAGATCCGGCATCGTGATGATTCGCATCATCGCCTCACCCCCCCCTGTCGATATCGAGAATTCGGCCGCCGCGGCCGCCGCGGCCACGGCCGCCATATCCGCCACCCGACGCAGTCGCGTCGCTTGCGTCCGCGCGCGCATCGAATCCGCCTCGCACGGTCCGCGCGCCCGCGGCTCCCCCGCCCACGCGGGGATGGACCGTGTCCAAAGCGTGGAAGGCGGTCCGCGACGCCTTCGACCTCGATGCGATCATCGCCTGGCTCGGCTCCATCGACTGGCTCGGCATCGGCGCCGGGTGGGTGGACAGCCTGTGGGACGGCATCGTCGCGGGCTGGCGGGGGCTCACGTCCTGGCTCGGCGACGCCATCCGCGGGCTGCTCGATCTGCTGCCCGACTGGCTGAAGGAGCGGCTCGGGATCTCGGCCGAGGGCGATGTGGCGGGCGCGGTCGAGGGGTCGGCGCCGGAGCGTCCTGGCGCCCCGGCGCACCGGCGGCCCGAGTCGCTCGTCGCGACGGCCGTACGAGTCGGGGGGAGGTCCGGGTGGTGTTCGACGGAGCGCCGCCGTCCCTGCGGGTCGACCGGGTCCGCACGTTGAACCCGGACGTCCCGATCGACGTGACTACCGGATATGCAATGGCGGGGACGTGACGCGGCGCCGCGGCCAACGGCGGAGGTCCTCCTCCATGTACTCCTCGTCGGTCGCCACCCCGGCGGCGGCGCCCCATAGCCCGACGCAGGTGACGATGATGGTGGTCCACGGACCGATGCTCCACCGCAGCGAGAGCAGCCACAGCACGATCGCGATCCACAGCCCCGCGAAGAAGAACACGCGGCCGAGGCGTATCCACAGCAGGCGGTCGCTCCACGTGAGCAGGCGCAGGTTGTGGATGCGCATCAGGTCGGGCTCTTTGCGGTACAGCAGGCTCATGGCCGGAACCTACCGCGATGGCATGGCGTGATCAACTTCTCCCCGCGACCTTTCGCGGCGTGCCGTTCGAGGTCGATGCGCACGATACGGTCGCGGCCGGCCGGCGCGCCCACGTGCACGAGTACCCGGGGCGCGACGACCCCTGGACCGAGGACCTCGGCCGGCGCACGTCCGAGTACACCCTTGATGCGTACCTGGTCGGCGACAACGGCTCCCCCGCCCACGCGGGGATGGACCTGGAAATAGATGAGTTGCGTTTGCTCTGGAAAAGGCTCCCCCGCCCACGCGGGGATGGACCCTCGGTCCGGAGCGCCGGCTACGTGGAGGCGCACAACCTCCGCGGGCCGCAGTACGAGGTGCTGGAGGGGGAGGTGGAGTAGGCCGCCGAGACGCCACCCTCGATGCAGTACGTTGGCCGGCATGTGCCGGATAACACCTACCGGGAATAAAGGCGGTCTGGCGCGATGCCAATTACCCGGCCTACCCGGCGGCCTTGAGAGCAATGATACACAAAGGAGAACGGAGATGGACGAACCACGAACAATGCGGGTGGCGTTCGGCCCGTCGAAGAAGGGGCTCCCCCGCCCACGCGGGGATGGACCCTATAGAATGGCATCGGCAGGACCGCCGTACTCGTCGCTACCCTGTTCCGGCGCGGACTCGGGGAATGGAGCGACTGGACGGCCAACCGGAAACAGGAGAGACCATCATGATTACGACACTCGCCATCCTCGCGCTACTCGCGCTGCTCGGCAGCGGCGTCGTCTTCGCCACCTCCATCGTCATCGGCGGCGTCGGCAGCTTCGTCCTCGCCTACTCGCTCGCCGTGCTCGGCATCACGCTGATCTTCTTCACCGGCGTCATCGAGCGGCTCGACAAGATCGTGGCGGCGTTGCGGCAGGACGCATCGACGCGCACGCCCGCCGAGCCGAAGCCCGCATCCGCCATCGACCACGAGCAGCGGTGGAGCGACGCGATGGCGAGGACGCGCGGCGAACGGACCGACGACCACCTCACCCACCTGCAGGCGCGGGAGGCGCTCGCGCGGCTCGGACAGAGACGGGCAGAATCGTGACTAGGGACGAGATGGACACCGCCGCGAAGTGGCTGCGTGCGTATTCCGGTCCAAAGTGATCACCCATTCCGGCGGAAAGTGATCAGTCATTCCGATCCAAAGTGATCACCGACACATCGGAATGGGTGATCACTATCGCCGGAATACGCATCCCGGAATCGGTGGTTTCCGGCGACCTGAGCCGGTTCGAGGGCGCTTTCTTTCCGCACACAGCCTTTCCGTACACGGTGCGTTTCTTCGTAAGCGGACAAAGTAGGCCGTTGTTCTGATAGGGAGTCCTGTCTGGTTCACTGGCCGCTTCCCCCGACACGGAGGCGAGCGGAATCATGAGACGGACAGGTGGTACGAGACATCGCGTGCGGCGCACCGCCGCGCAGTGGCGCAAGCTGGTCGAGCGGTTCGAGCGCTCGGGTCAGACCCGGGGCAAATTCTGCGCGGCGAACGGATTGGCGCTGAGCACATTCGACCTGTGGCGGCGCAAGCTGCCTGCGGCGCCGGTCGCCGAAGCACGCCCCGAGCCGCTGTTCGTGGAGCTGACCCCCCCGGCGCCGACGCAGACCTCTGTCGGTTCGACGGGGACAGGGGCGTGGGAGGTGGAGCTTGAGCTCGGCGCGGGTGTGGTGCTGCGGCTACGTCGGGCGGCGCCATGTTGAGCGGTGTGTCGGGGGGTCGAATCTGGCTGTGCACCGAGCCCACGGACATGCGGTGCTCGTTCGATGGATTGTCGGCCCGGGTGCGCCGGTCTCTGGGTGAAGAGCCGACGAGCGGTCACTGGTTCGTGTTTGTCAATCGTCGGCGCACGATGCTCAAGATACTGGGGTTCGACACGGGCGGGTACTGGATATGGGGCAAGCGGCTCGAGCAGGGTCAGTTTGCTCTGGGCCGGGGAGCGAAGGAGACGAAGCGGGAGCTGAATCGCACCGCGTTGCTGGCGCTGGTCGAAGGCGTGGATATCAAGATTCTACGCCACAGGAAGCGCTACCGACAGGCTGCCTGAGTGGGTCGGGAGATGATAGATTGCGACCGTGTTCAGTGCATGGGGAAGTGTGACGTTGTCGGCACCCGACATGGCAACGCTTGCGGCGGAGAACGCGCGGCTCGGCGCAGCGCTGAGCGATTCGTACTCGGTGCTCGCGAAGACGAAGACGGCGCTCGAGCAGTTGCAGGCGCAGTACGACGCACTGCGCCACGAGCTCGACTGGTTCAAGCGCCAGCTCTTCGGGCAGAAGTCGGAGAAACGCCTCGACCTCGACGCCGACGCGCAGCTCAATCTGCTGGCGGGGCTTGGGGTGAAGGAGCCGCCCACGCGCGACGATGTGCCGACCCACACGGTGAGCTACGAGCGTCGCGCGAAGGTGCGCGATGCGGCTCTCGCCCAGAGCGGACTGCGCTTCGGCCCCGAGGTACCGGTGCAGACCATCGAGGTGGCGGACCCGGCGATTGAAGCGATTCCACCGGCCGAGCGCGAGGTCATCGGCGAGAAGGTGAGCTATCGCCTTGCGCAGCAACCGGGCAGCTACGTGGTGCTGAAGTACGTGCGCAAGGTCGTCAAGCGCCGCGATACCCAGACGATTCTTACCGCCGCCGCACCGGCGAACGTGCTGGAGCGCTCGGCGGCCGACGTGAGCTTCCTCGCCGCGATGCTGGTCGACAAGTTCTGCTGGCACCTGCCGCTGTATCGTCAGCATCAGCGTCTTCGCGACGCCGGCATCACGCTCAGCCGCTCCACCCTGGTGTACTGGACGAGCCGCGCCATCGACCTGCTGGCGCCAATCACCGATGCGCAGAGTGCGCATGTGTTGGCGAGCGAAGTGCTGTCGATGGACGAGACCTCGCTCAAGGCCGGGCGCGAGGCGAAGGGCAAGATGCGCACCGGATGGCTGTGGCCGGTGTACGGCGATTGCGACGAGGTGGTGTTCCACTACGCGCCGTCGCGCGCGCACCGTCACGTTCATGCCTTTCTCGGCGAGTACCGCGGGACGCTGCTCAGCGACGGCTACGAGGCCTACGCGGCCTATGCGGCGCAACGCCCCGCGCAGGTGACCCATGCGCTGTGCTGGTCCCATACCAGGCGATACTTTGAACGGGCGAAAGACTCCGAGCCCGAGGCGGTGGCCGAGGCGCTGGCGCTCATCGGGGCGATGTACGCTCACGAGGAGCAACTCCGCACCGACGGGCTCGTCGGCGAGGACAAGCGTGCCTACCGCCAGACCCACACCCGGCCGGTCGTCGAGACCTTCTGGCGATGGTGCCGGGCGCAATGCCATCGTCCCGAGCTGCTGCCGAAGAGCCCGCTGGCGAAGGCGTTGAGCTACGCGCAGGAGCGTCGCTCAGGGCTGGAGGTCTTCCTCGACGCCCCCGCAGTGGCCATCGACACGAATCATCTGGAGCGGGCGCTGCGTCCGATTCCTCTGGGGAAGCGGAATTGGCTGTTCACTTCGAGTGAGGTCGGCGCGCAACGGGTCGGCATCATCCAGAGCCTGCTGGTGACGTGCCGGTTGCACGCGGTGGACCCCTACACCTATCTGGTCGATGTGCTCCAGCGCATCAGCGCGCATCCGGCCAAACGGGCCATCGAACTCACCCCGCGGATGTGGAAATCGCTATTCGCCGACGTGCCCATGCGCTCAGACCTCGGCCCCCACCACCACGACCCGCCATCACACTGATCGCCGTCCCGCAACCACGGCCTATATTGCCCGCTTACGTTTCTTCGACGCATCCGCGGCGTGCGGCAGCGCGAGCCCGCGGACCCGGCAACGGGAGGTAGCCGAACTCCGCGACGCTGTGGCCGACGGCACTTGAGGCCTTTGGATTGGCCATGTCCGGTTCAGTACCTTCGAGCCGGCGGTCGAGATGAGGTGTCGTCTCACCACCGGCACCGCTCCGCCGCCCGGATCCCCACCGTTACCCGACGAATTCGAATCAAGTGAGAAAAAGATAAACGGGCATTTTTGACTATTCTGTACAAAAATCTCATGTAAACATACCTGTTATCGTGAGATGTCCGTGAAGTGGCCCGGCTTCGGGCAGCGCGGGCACTCATTCCGGCGGCGGGGCTGAACGGGAGAAGGACGATGCTCGTGTCGTTTGCGGTCGAGAACTGGACCTGTTTCCGGGACCGGCAGGAACTCAGCATGGAAACCGCGGGCCGAGTGCCGGACGAGTTCGCGTTCGACACCGGCACGGCGCGGTATCCACGGCTCAACCGGGTGGCGGCGATCTACGGGCCGAACGGGAGCGGCAAGTCCCGTTTCGTCGAGGCTCTGTCCTTCATGCGGCGCTTCGTCGTCGGGTCCGCGAAGGAAGCCCAGGCCGGCGAGCCCATCGGCGTCAAGCCGTTCCGTTTCGATGCCCGGACGCCTGGAGAGCCCGCCAAGTTCGAGATCGCGTTCATCCAGGATCGCGCGGTCTACGAGTACGGCTTCTCCGCCGATTCCGAGAGGGTCCGGGAGGAGTGGCTGCACGTCCGGCCACCGGACGGCCGGCTCCAGCGCTGGCTGTGCCGCAAGCTCGACCCTGCGTCCGGAAGATGCGAGTGGAGCTTCGGCCCTTCGCTGCGCGGCTCGCGCGAGACATGGCGCAAGGCCACCAGGCCGGACGCTCTCTACGTCTCGACGGCCGTGCAGCTCAACAGCGAATCCCTCCGGCCGGTCGTCGACTGGTTCCGAGATCTGGCCGTCGTCGGACCGATCGGGCTCCCGCACGTTTTTACGTCTGCCGAACTTCGGAGGGCACCGGATCTCCGGTCGCGTATCCTGGGCTTCCTCCGGAATGCCGATATCCCCGTGTCCGACATCAGGGTGCGGGAGGAAGAGATCGACCTTGACGAGGTCATCCTGCACCTTCCCGAAGCAGTGCGGGAGGAGATTCGGAGCTCGAAGACCTTGAAGGTTCCGATCCCGGAGTTCGGATTGCCGGTCGCGGGAGCCGACGACATCGCCTATCTGCCGCTTGAAGAGCAGTCCGACGGAACCCGGCGGGTGTACGAGTTTGCCGGTCCCTGGCTCGACATCATCGGTCATGGGCGGGTCGTGGTGGTAGACGAGCTGGACCGCAGCCTTCACCCGCACCTCGTCCGGTTCCTGATCGGGCTCATCAATCGTACCGGCGGGAGACGCGAGCAGCGCGCGCAGCTCGTCGCGACCGTACACGACGCCACTCTGCTCCAGGATGCCCTCGACCGGAACCAGGTCTGGTTTACGGAGAAGGATCGCGATCAGAGCGCGTCGCTCACCGCGTTGTCCGACTACCGGCCGCGCCGAAAGGAATCCCTGCCGCGCGGCTACCTCGGAGGCCGGTACAACGCCGTTCCCAACGTCGCGGAGCCGGAGACGATTGACTGAGCGAAGCCCGCGACGGCGAGGCACGCGCCGCCGGGGATGTGTCGGGCGGCTGGTGACGCGGCTTCTCGAGATCGCGGCACGGCGGAGCGGACAGACCCCGGACGGCAGTCATCCAGATCCATCCCGAAGTCGAGGTTTCAGGACCCAATCCCTGCTGCCTCTGCAACCTGCACGTCCGCGACATCAATGGGTTGGTACTGCGGGAGGTCGCGCATGGGATGTACACCGGGCGGTAACCGGCCACTGAAATTCACCAGGAGTCGTTGGTTCAGCGGGGCGTGTCGGTTCACCCGTGCGACCGCGATATCGGCTTCCAGACTCACCCAGTCACTGCATTGTCGAATCGACTCGGTAATGTATCTGGGCAGCCAGCCGAGCATGTAGTACTCCTGTGTGTACACGACGAGGCCATACGTCGTGACCGGATTGTTCAGCTCGGCAGCGACTCGCAGCTTGTCGCCGGCGCACAGCCTCTGCACCGCTTCGACGCCGTGCTCGTTCGTATGGCGAAGGCCGTGCAGCGTCAATCGCGCATGAAACCTGCCAGTCGGGTCCGGTTCGATGCCCGGAAACGTCTCGAAGCTGTCGGAATGGCTTCGGCCGCCGGAGGCCGACAGCTCGGCGAGCTCGTCACAACCTTTCACGTCGAGGCCGAGTTCGTGGAGATGCGTTGCGCGGTCTCCACGCTTTCTGTTCATCACCCGATTGCGGAAGGTCGGGAACAGCCCGACCGCCCGGTATCGTCGGTCGAAGTGCGGAAACTCCGGAATTTCTCTGAACCCGGCGAGGTCCCGAGCGTCCTTCGCTCCCTGAACATACGCGAACTCGAACTCCTCGGTGTCGAATCGGCGGCGAACAAGGCGTCCCACAGGAAACCATCGCCGGCTTGGTGCGTGTTGCCATGCCAGATATAGCGTCGTCATCGCGCACTCCGTAGCAGCTCCTGCCTGCTGGTCGTCATTACCCGAACCGCGAATTCCTTTGCCAGGTCGGACATGAACTCGCCCGGCACCCGTTCTACTGCGGTCCGAATCCGGTCTTCCGACAGGTTCTCGATCCGTTCCAGCGTCCTGCGCGTGCATTCAGGCCTCCACCGACACAGCAACCGAGCCAGGAATAGCGGTGATGGCGCACGCTCGCGCCTGCTGTTCACATAGACGCCTCCGCGTCCCTTTCGGAGGTACTCCAGCACCTTGTTCGATTCCAGGTACTGGCGTCGTCTGTCATCGGTAAGCTCTCGTCCCAATGACGACGCGTGGTCGAACGACGGCATGCTCTTGATGCCCGTATCGTTTCCCTCCTGTACGTAGGCAACCATCCAGTTCTCGTGGTGCCTGTCCGTGTTGCCGATGAGGCCATCGAGCAGGGCATACGAAGCCACTTGCTCCAGTCGATGCTCCCATCTTGGCATCGGGTTCGTTTGGTGGTCCGTCGTCAGCTTGAACAGCACGCGCGTGATGTTCTTGATGTTGTGGTCTCTCTGCTCGCGCACACGCTCGGCGTCGTAATCCGGGACCTCGAATTGCAAGACCTCCCAGCCGTGCAATGCGCTACCCGCCCACTCGGCGCCCTGCTCATCACCGAGAAATGACTTGCAGATGGTCGCCAGTTGCGCCTTTTGGACGATCTGCTGGTCGTCTCCCGCATTGACCTCCTCATGACCGGTCGCGGCAGGTCCGTGGTACCGCGCGAGTTCCACCTGTGCGCAATCGACGCCGATGAGACGGCCGATTTCGAAGGCTACCTTCTCTGCCCAGTGCTCGCCCGTCTGCGGTCTGGGGAACTTCAGAAGCCACCACTCGGCTTCCTCGACGAACCGTATCCAGAATTTCGTTCGTGAACCTCGTGGCTCGCGAACGTTCGCCATCTCGATTTCTACGATGGTGTAGGTCTCATCCTCCATCCTTGTCACCGTTGGCGAGGTTCTGTCCCTGTCCCTGCGTCTCCGCCCCTGCGGGTACCGACGGGTCGTTACGCAAAACGACGAATACGGATAATCAGCAGCGACCAGCTACCAGCTCCCGACTCCTGCCTCGCTTCCAGGACGAATCCCGGCCGGATGAACGCGACAACGGGGGTCACGCCATAGCCGGTCACGGTCTCGTATCCGTCGAGCAGGCAGGCATCCGCGCCCTCCGAGGGGCGCCCCGACACGCTCACCACGCGGCGACGATCCCGTCGGTGCGCGGCTCCGTGCCGCCTGCGTACACCCCGGAATCCAGGCGCCGGATGATCTGGCCGCGCCCGAAGTCGAGACGATCGGGGGCGACGGCGACCCGGTGCCCGCGGTCCCGGAGCCCGTCGGCCACGTCCGCGCCGACCTCCGGCTCCAGCACCACCCCGTCCGGCTCCACCCGCCAACGCGGCGCGTCCAGTGCACTCTGCGGATTCAGGCCGTGGTCGACCATCGAGGAGACCACCTGGAGATGGCCCTGCGGCTGCATCTCGGCGCCCATCACCCCGAACGGTCCGACCGGGGCGCCGCCGCGGGTGAGGAACCCGGGGATGATGGTGTGCCGGGGCCGCTTGCCGCCCGCCGCCTCGTTGCGATGCCCCGGCTCCAGGGTGAAGCAGGCGGCACGGTTCTGGAGCGAGATCCCGGCGCCCGGCACCACCACCCCGGACCCGAACCCCATGTAGTTCGACTGGATGCAGCTCACCATCATGCCGTCGCGGTCCGCCGCGCACAGGTACACCGTCCCTCCGCTCGGCGGCAGCCCCGGCCCGAACGTCTGCGCGCGCTCTCCGATCAGGGCCCGGCGCGAGGCGAGGTAGCCGGCGTCGAGCATGCCGCTTGCCGGCACGTCGACACGCCGCGGATCGGCCACGTACCGGTAGGCGTCCGCGAACGCGAGCTTCATCGCCTCGATCTGGAGGTGCCAGCTCTCGGCACTTCCATGCGGCGATTCGTGCATGGCGGTGCCCTCGACGATCCCGAGCGCCTGCAACGCCGCGATCCCCTGCCCGTTCGGCGGGATCTCCCAGACCTCGTAATCGCGGTACGCGACGGAGATCGGCTCCACCCATTCGCTGTGGTACGCCGCGAGATCGTCGCCGTCGAGCGCCGCCCCGGCGCTCCGGGCGCAGTCCGCGATGCGCGCCGCCAGCGCGCCCTCGTAGAAGTCCCGGGACCCCTCCGATGCCAGCCGCCGCAGGGTCTGCGCGTGTCCCGGGCTGCGCCAGATTTCGCCCGCGCGGGGGATTCGTCCTCCGACGGTGAACACCCGCGCCCACTCGTCCAGCGCGGGGTCTCCGGTGCCGACGAAGGCGGGACCGGCCTGGCGCCAGAGCTGCGAGACCACCGGCGAGACCGGGAACCCGTCCTCGGCGAACCGGATCGCGTCGGCGAACAGCGCTTCGAACGGCATCCGCCCGAACCGTTCGTGCAGCACGCCCCAGGCGTCGGGCGCGCCGGGAACGGAGACGCTCGTCCACCCCCGCTCGGGGAACACGGTGTGGCCGGACGCGCGCAACGCCTCCGCCGAAAGCGCCTGCGGAGCGGGGCCGGATGCGTTCAGGCCGTGCAGCTTCTCGCCGTCCCACACGATTGCGAAGGTGTCGCTGCCGATGCCGTTCGATGTGGGCTCGACCACGGTCAGGGTGATTGCGGCTGCGAGCGCCGCATCGACCGCGTTCCCGCCCGCCCGCAGGGCGGCAAGGCCGGCCTGGGCGGCCAGCGGCTGGCTCGTCGCCACCATGCCGCCGGTCGACAGCACCGCGCTGCGGCGCGAGGGATGGGGGTAAGTGTCCAGACTCACGGCGACTCCAGGGTGTCCGGGATCGGGAGTGTGCATACTACGACGTACCAAGAGCCGAGCGCACCGGACGCCATGCCGGCGAAAGTCCTGCGAGCCTGATTGGCCGTGGCAAGCCGTACCAGGAGCCGAGCGCACCGGGCGCCACGCCGGCGAAAATCCGTGCGAGCTTGATTGGCCGTGGCAAGCCGTACCAGGACCCGAGCGCACCGGACGCCATGCCGGCGTTCGGATGACCACCATTCGCAGGGCAGTCGGGCCGGCGGGTGGTGGTCCCGATGCGCAGCCCTCAGCCCCATTCGATCAGGATGATCCCCGCCGTCACCAGTGCCGCCGCCGCGATCCGGCGCGCCCCGAGCGGCTCGCCCAGAAGCATCACCCCGATGATCGCCGCGAACAGGACACTCGTCTCGCGCAGCGCCGAGACCGCGGCCATCGGGGCGAGGGCGAGCGCCCACACCACCAGCCCGTACGCGGTGAGTTGCAGCGCCCCGCCGGCCGCCGACTTCCAGGCGCGGGCGGTGAGATGGCGCGCCAGCGCGGCCCGGCGCAGCACCGCCGCCGCCAGCAGCATCGGCAGGCCGTCGAGGATCGCGAGCCACGCAACGTAACTCACCGCATGCCCCGACAGCCGCGCCCCCATCGCGTCGGTCACGGTGTACGCGGCGATGAACAGCGCGGTGCCGGCCGCGAAGACCACACCCCGGCGATGGTTGCGCGCGAGCGCCGCGCCATCCCCGATACGGGACCCCGACCGTATGCGATCGCGGCGAGCGAGTGCGGGCCTCGCACCGCCTTCAGCGCCGGATTGCAGCCCCGTCCGGTCGCGACCGCGATGCACGGCCTTCGCGTCGCCACCGGGAGAACGGCGACGGTTCCGGTCTCCGTGGTCGCCGTGCGCCGGCGCCGCGGCGCCCCCGACCGAAAGGCTCGCGATGCCCGCGCACGCGACGGCGACCCCCGCCAGCGCGAGCGGGCTCAGCCGCTCTCCGGCGAATACGAATGCGCCGGCGGCCACGATCAGCGGCGACAGGCCGCGCGCGAGTGGATAGACCTTGCTCAGGTCCCCGAAACGATAGGCCGTGATGAGGAATGTGTAGTAGCCGACGTGGAGAATCGCGGAGGCCGCAAGGTACGGCCAGCTCGCGCGGGCCGGAAGCGGCAACGCCAGCACCAGCGGGATGCAGAGCAGGAACCTGACCGCATTGACCGCGCCGAGGGTGACGAGCCGATCGTCGTCGCTCTTGACCAGCGCGTTCCACGACGCATGGGCAAGCGCCGCAATCAGGACAAGCCCGGCGATCTCGAAGGGCATCGGTCCATACCGCCCGGCGAACGCCGCTACCGCACCGACCTTTCGGCCGGGGGGCTGCGCGCTCCTTGCGGGGCGGCGTGGCGGAACCACCGCCGCGCCGGGCGCCCGCGCTCGGGCAGGGCGTTCCCTGCTCCCTTCGCGGATGCCGCGCTCCGAGCCCCGCGTTGTCGAAACCAGCGCCGGACGGCAGGCCACCGTACCCGCTTCGGGCTCGCTGCCCCACGCCGCCGGCGCAATCGGCCCCCGTCACGAACGCCGGCCGGGGTGATCACTCCACCGCCGCGGCGATCCGGGCGCCGAGGGTCCGCGTCGTCGCGCTGCCGCCCATGTCCGGGGTGAGCGCGTCCGGATCCGCCAGCACCGTCTCGATGGCGCGCTCGATGGCCCCGGCCGCGTCCGCGTGGCCGAGGTGCTCCAGCATCATCGCCCCCGACCAGATCTGGCCGATGGGGTTGGCGACGCCGCGCCCGGCGATGTCCGGGGCGGAGCCGTGCACCGGCTCGAACATCGACGGGAACTCCCGCTCCGGATTGATGTTCGCCGACGGCGCGATGCCGATGGTGCCCGCCACCGCCGGCCCGAGGTCGGAGAGGATGTCGCCGAAGAGGTTGCTGCCGACCACCACGTCGAACCAGTCCGGGTGGAGGACGAAGTGCGCGGCCAGGATGTCGATGTGGTACCGGTCGGTACGGATCCCGGGATACTCGGCCGCGACGGCGGCGAAGCGTTCGTCCCAGTAGGGCATGGTGTGCTTGATGCCGTTCGACTTGGTGGCGGAGGTCACGTGCTTCGCCGCACGCCCCGTCGCAAGCTCGAACGCGTAGCGGATGATGCGATCGGTCCCGCGCCGGGTGAACACGCTCTCCTGCGTCACCATCTCGTGCTCGGTGCCGGCGTAGATGCGTCCGCCGATGTCCGAGTACTCGCCCTCGTTGTTCTCGCGCACCACGAGGAAGTCGATGTCCGCCGCGGCGCGGCCGCGCAATGGAGACTCGACGCCCCGGAGCAGGCGCACCGGACGGAGGTTGACGTACTGCCGGAACTCGCGGCGGATCGGGATCAGCAGGCCCCACAGGGAGACGTGGTCCGGAACGCCGGGGAACCCGACCGCGCCGAGGAAGATCGCATCGTGCCCGCGGATGGCGTCGAGGCCGTCCTCGGGCATCATCCGGCCGGTCTTCGCGTAGACCTCGCAGCTCCAGGGAAGCTCGTCGAACTCGAATGCGACCCCGTACTTCGAGCCCGCCGCTTCGAGGACCCGGATCCCCTCCGGCACCACCTCCCTGCCGATCCCGTCGCCGGGAATCACCGCGATGCGGTAGCCCGCCATGGATTCACCCCGCTGAAGACTCCTCGATGCCCCGGCCGCGATGCGGCGCGCATGGTAGCAGACGCTCCGGACACCTCCTCCCGGCGCGCCGGGACCGTGATCAGGCCGCACGACAGCGAGAATCCCCCCCACCGCCTCCTCCCGGCGCGCCGGGACCGTGATTCAGGCCGCACGACAGCGAGAATCCCCCCCACCGCCTCCTCCCGGCGTGCCGGGACCGTGATTCAGGCCGCACGACAGCGAGAATCCCCCCACCGCCTCCTCCCGGCGCGCCGGAACCGTGATCAAGCCGCACGACAGCGAGAATCCCCCCCACCGCCTCCTCCCGGCGCGCCGGGGCCATGATCGGGGAAGGTGTCGCGCCCGGCGGCTCCGGGTCCGGCGACCGCCGCCGGTCACGGGTACGTTCTTCTCTGATATATATCCGGGCGACGGAGCGGGTTCGAGGATGGCCGGACCACAGGACCGGTTCCGGTGTACGGGACCTCCCCGCCGCCGCGGGCCGCGCGGGACACGAGAGGAGCGGGATCGATGAAGGAATCGGCGGTCGTCCTTGCCAACGACAAGTTCATGACGCCGAACGGGAAGACCGCGCACGGGCTGGTCCGCGGCTCCGACCGCTTCCGCGTCGTCGCGGTCGTCGATCCCGGGGCTGCCGGCCGCGACGCGGGCGAGGTGCTCGACGGCCGGCCGGCCGGCATTCCCATCGTGGCGAACCTCGACGAAGCGCTCGCGCTCGAGGACCCACCGCCGAAATGGTGCGTCATCGGCATCGCGACCCATGGCGGAAGGCTGCTCCCGGAGATCCACACCCTCGTCCTCGAAGCGGTGGACAAGGGACTCGATATCGTCAACGGGCTGCATGACGCGACGAGCGACGACGCGGAGATCGCAGCCGCCGCGAGAGTGCGCGGAGTGGAGCTGGTCGATCTCCGCAAGTCCAGGCCGAGGCACGAGCTGCACTTCTGGGAAGGTGAGATCCACGGTGTGCGCGCCCCGCGCCTCGCGGTGCTCGGCACCGACTGCGCGCTCGGCAAGCGGACCACCGCCCGCATCATCGTGGAGGCCATGAACCGGGCCGGGGTGCGCACCGAGATGATCTACACCGGGCAGACCGGCTGGATGCAGGGAGCCCGCTACGGGATCGTGTTCGACTCGATCGTCAACGACTTCGTCTCCGGAGAGCTGGAGCACGCGATCGTGCGCTGCGATCGCGAAGTCGAGCCGGAGCTGATGGTGATCGAGGGGCAGTCGTCGCTGCGCAATCCGAGCGGTCCGTGCGGCGCGGAGTTGCTGCTCTCCGCCGCGGCGCGCGGGGTGGTGCTGCACCACGCGCCGGGGCGCGAATTCCTCGAAGGCTACGAGTCGATGGGCCTGCGGGTCCCGTCGCTCGAATCGGAGATCGAGCTGATCCGGTTCTACGACTCGGAGACCATCGCGGTGACGCTGAACTCGAAGGGCTGTACCCCGGACCGGCTCGACCGCTTCCGGGCCGAGTACCGCGAAAAGCTCGGAATCCCCGTCGTCGAGCCCCTCATCGAGGGAGCCGAAGCGCTGGTGCCGGCCATTCGGAGCTTCATCGAGCGCGAACGCGCGCGCGATGCGGCGTAGCGTAGCGCCGCGCCCGCCGCCGGAACCTCACACGCAAGCCTCGTGCCCTCCTGGCCAGCCCGCCGCATCGCCCGCGTCCCCGTCCCCGACCGTCGATCCGGCGGCGCGCTCGAAGACTCCGCGGACAAGGCCGGGCGGACACGGATCGAGGCTTGCGTCACGGTGCGCTTCACGGCTCAATGTCCGCGACCGATCCGGGAAGATCCAGAAGTGGCCGGCGATTTCACCACCTCCATCGGCGCGCGCGTCCCGCGGCGGGAAGACGCCGCCCTGCTCACCGGACGAGGCCGGTTCATCGACGACGTCGATCTCGCCCACCAGGCCCATGCGTGGATGGTGCGCTCCCCTCACGCGCACGCCCGGATCGTCTCCATCGACACGGACGACGCGGCGGCGGCGGCGGGCGTCGTCGCGGTGCTCACCCACCGCGAGCTCGAAGCGGACGGCGTCGCGCCGCTGAGCGAGCCGAACCGCGTCATCGGCCGCGATGGCGAGGCCACCGTCAACGTCCCGCATCCGCTGCTTGCGCGTGACCGGGTAATGCACGTCGGCGATCCGGTGGCGATGGTGGTCGCACGGACCCGGCGGGCCGCGGCGGATGTGGCCGAACGGGTCGTCGTCGACTACGAGGCTCTGGACGTGGTCGTCGACGGGCGCGCGGCGCTCGGTGCGGGGGCGCCGCAGCTCTGGCCGGCGGCCCCGGGCAACGTCGCTCTCGACTGGGAAGGCGGCGATCCGGAGGCCACCGGCGCGGCATTCGCACGCGCCGCCCACGTCACCCGGCTCGACATCGGGAACAACCGGGTGATCGCCGCTCCGATGGAGACCCGCGGAGTCGTCGCCGAGTACGAGCCGGGAGACGGCCGGTACACGGTCCGGACCCCGTCGCAGGGCGTCGGCCACCTGCTCGCGCCGCTCGCCCGGTCGCTCGGGGTCACCGAGTCCCGCATCCGGGTGATCACCGGCGACGTCGGCGGGGCGTTCGGCATCAAGATTCCGCCGTACCCGGAGCACGTGCTCGTCGCCTGGGCGGCGCGGCGGCTCGCGCGGCCCGTGAAGTGGATCGCGGAGCGCTCCGAGGGCTTCCTGAGCGACGGCCAGGGACGCGACCACGCGATCGAGGCGGAGCTCGCGCTCGACGCCGACGGGCGGTTCCTCGCGGTGCGCACCCGCACGGTGTCGAACATGGGCGCCTATTCGACGGAGGCCGCGCCGACCATCCCCACCACGGGCGGCACCCGCTGCATCACCGGCGTCTACCGCATTCCGGCATGGCACGCGCGCACCCGGGTAGTGTTCACCAACACGGTGCCGGTCCACGCCTACCGGGGGGCCGGCAAGCCGGAGTACAACCACGTGATCGAACGCCTCGTCGACGCCGCCGCGCGCGAGACCGGCCGCGACCCGGCGGAGCTTCGCCGCCTGAACGTCGTGCCGTCCGACGCGATGCCCTACGCGACGGGCACCGGCCTCGAGTTCGACAGCGGCGAGTTCGCGGCCAACATGGACGACGCGCTGGCGCTGGCCGACCGGGCGGGATTCGAGGCGCGGCGCAAGGAGGCCCGGACCCGCGGCATGCTTCGCGGTTTCGGCTTCGCCCTGTTCCAGGAGCCCGACGGCTATCTCGACAACCGCGTGACCCTCGTGTTCCGGCCCTCGGGAGAGCTCACGGTGACGCTGACCGGGCAGGCTGGCGGCCACGGCTACGAGACGACGTTCGCGCAGGTGGCCTCCGACCGGCTCGGGGTGCCGTTCGGCTCGGTCCGGGTGCTGCAGGGCGACAGCGACATCGTCGGTCCCGGCAGCGGCTCGGGGGGCTCGCGCACCGCGACCGTCGCAAGCATGGGGGTGACGCTCGCGGCCGAGACGATCGTCGGACGCGGCAAGCGCATCGCGGCGGAGATGATGGAGGCGAGCGCCGAGGACATCACCTTCGCCGGCGGCAGGTTCGCGATCGCGGGCACGGACCGCGGCGTGTCGCTGCGCGACGTCGTCGCCGCCTCGTTCCGGCCCGGGTCCTTCCCCGGCTCGAACGAGATCGGCCTCCACGCCACGAGCCACTATCGCGCCAAGCAGTACAACTACCCGTGCGGATGCCATGCGTGCGAGGTGGAGATCGACCCGCAGACCGGCGCGCTCACGCTCGCGCGCTACACCGCGGTCAACGATCACGGGACCGTCATCAACCCCATGCTGCTCGAAGGCCAAGTCCATGGCGGCATCGCGCAGGGCCTGGGCCAGGCGCTCCTGGAACGCACCGCCTACGACCCGGACACCGGCCAGCTCGTCTCCGGCAGCTTCATGGACTACGCCATCCCGCGGGCCGGCGACCTTCCGGCCATCGGGTTCAAGGCCAACTGCGTGCCCGCGCGGACCAATCCGCTGGGCGTCAAGGGCGTCGGCGAATCCGGGTGCACCGCGGCCTGTCCGGCGGTGATGAACGCGATCGTCGACGCGCTCGCACCGATCGGGATCGCCCACCTCGACATGCCCGCCACCCCCGAACGCATCCGGGCCGCGTGCGAGGGGGCGCGAGACATCGAATGATCGGGGAGCCTGCCTGCGGCGGCGCCGGGCCGGGATAGCGGAGCGATGCCGGCCAACCTCTCTCCCGAGTACAAGTCGGCGGAAGCCGCCTTCCGAAGCGCGCGCGAGCCGAAGGAGCGGCTCGAATGCCTGCGCGAGATGCTGCGCACGATCCCCAAGCACAAGGGCACCGAGCATCTCCAGGGCGACATCAAGGCGCGCATCAAGCAGCTCACCGAGGAGATCGCGGGACCGAAGAAGGGCGGCGCGCGCGGCGGTCCCGCGCTCGTCATCCGGCCCGAGGGCGCGGCCCAGATCGCGGTGCTGGGCCCACCGAACTCCGGGAAGTCCGCTCTCGTCAGCCGGCTCACCGGCGCGCACGCCGAGGTCGGTCCCTATCCGTTCACCACCCGGTTCCCGCAACCGGCGATGCTGCCCCACGAGGACATCCACTTTCAGCTCGTGGACCTGCCCCCGATCAGCCGCGATTACCCGGTGCCCTGGATCGTGAACGCGCTCCAGCCGGCCGGCGCGGCGTTGCTCGTGGTCGATCTGTCGGACCCGGCGTGTCTCGACCGCACCGCCGAGGCCCAGGCCCTGCTCGCGGAGAAACGGGTCTCGCTGCTCGCCGACCGGGATGCGGCATCGCCCCCGTCCGACCCCGACGCCGAAGGCCACGATCCGTTCGCGATCCGGCTCCCGACGCTGCTGGTCGCCGCCAAGGCCGACCTCGTCGACGACCCGGACGGCGAGCTCGCGGTGTTCAAGGAGCTCGGGGGCCTGGACCTGCCGAGCGTCGCCACGTCCGCCGAGACCGGCGCCGGACTCGACGCGCTCGGTCCGTTCCTGTTCGAGTGGCTCGCGATCGCCCGCGTCTACACCAAGAGCCCCGGCCGCGCGCCGGACATGGGCACTCCGTTCACGGTGCACGTCGGCGGCACCGTCCACGACGTGGCCCGGCTCATCCACAAGGACTTCGCGCGCTCGGTCAAGTACGCAAGGCTGTGGGGACGCAGCGGCCAGTTCGGCGGCCAGCAGGTGGGGCGCGACCACCTGGTGAACGACGGGGACATCATCGAGATCCACCTGTAGGCGGGCGCCGACCGCGGCCACGGGGGCGCGCACCGGGTCCACGTCTTCCGCCGCACCGGCGAGAGCCGTCGCGGCAGCGATACCGGTGACGGGAGATCCGGCGTGACGCCGCTCCCCGGTCTTCAGCCGGCGAGCCGGCCGAGCAACTGCGCGAGGGCCTGCCCGCGGTGGCTGATCGCGTTCTTCTCCGCCCGCGAGAGCTCGGCCGCGGTCCGGCCGAGGGACTCGACGAAGAACACGGGGTCGTAGCCGAATCCCCCCGCGCCTCGCGGAGCGTCGAGGATCCGTCCTTTCCAGACTCCTTCGCAGACCATCGGGCACGGGTCGCGCGCATGGCGGAGGTAGACGACGCAGCAGACGAACGCGGCGCCGCGCCGTGGCGTGGCGACGCCCGCGAGCGCTTCGAGAAGCCTGGCGAGGTTGTCCGCGTCGCTCGCGCCCTCGCCGGCATAACGCGCCGAGCGCACTCCCGGAGCGCCTTTCAGCGCGTCGACGACGATCCCCGAGTCGTCGGCAATCGCGGACAGCCCGGTTGCCGCGCACGCCGCCCGCGCCTTGATGAGCGCATTCTCGACGAACGTGAGCCCGGTCTCCTCCGGCGGCTCGACGCCGAGCGCATCCTGCGGGACGACGCGCAGTCCGGCCGGCTCCAGCAACGCGCGCAACTCGGCGAGCTTCCCCTGGTTCGAGCTTGCCAGGACGATGTCCATGTCCGGGTCGCGCCCGCGTTCCCGCCGCGGCCGTGGCCGGCGCGGTGGACTCATGGACCCGCCAGGGCGGCGCGTTGCAGCTCGACGAGAGAGGCGATGCCGCGGCGCGCCAGCTCCAGCATCGCGTCGAGCTCGGCGCGCCGGAACGCGTGGCCCTCCGCCGTGCCCTGGATCTCGATGAACCCGCCGGCGTCGTTCATCACCACGTTCATGTCGGTCTCCGCCTCGGAGTCCTCGGCGTAGTCGAGGTCCAGCACCGGCTCGCCCTTGCAGATGCCGACCGAGACCGCCGCGACCGCCCCGTGGATCGGGTCGCGGCGGGGGCGGCCCCGCGCGGGCAGACGCGAGGCGGCGTCCGCGAGGGCGACGTATCCGCCGGTGATCGCGGCGGTCCGGGTCCCGCCGTCGGCCTGGATGACGTCGCAGTCGACGATGACGGTGCGTTCCCCGAGCGCCTCCATGTCCACCACCGCGCGCAGCGAGCGGCCGATGAGGCGCTGGATTTCCAGGGTCCGGCCGCCCTGGCGCCCTCGCGCCGCCTCGCGCGGGGAGCGCTGGCCGGTGGAGCGCGGGAGCATGCCGTACTCCGCCGTCACCCAGCCCCGGCCGCGGCCCTTCATCCACGGTGGCACCCGGTCCTCCAGCGTCGCATTGCACAGCACGCGCGTGTCGCCGAACGCCACGAGCGCGGAGCCCTCGGCGTGGCGCGTATAGCCGCGGGTGATGGTCACCTCGCGCAGCTCGTCGGCGGCTCGGCCACTCGGACGCATCGGCGGGTCTCGGCGGATCGGGAGGATACGGCTCGGGGCGCGGAGTATAGCGAAGGCACATGCGGAGCGGCCGGATTCCTCGCCCGACGTCCGCCTGCGGCCGGGGGGGCGGCGGGGCGGTTGCGCGACGACCGCGAGGAGCACGTCCCCGACCGGCGTCCGCCTGCGGCCCGGAGGTCGGCACTTGACAAGTGCGAATGGGATGATAGCGTCCCACACGCAATCGTCCCCTGGATCGTCCCTTGGGAGGGAAGGCCATGTCCAAGTACGGGCCCCTCGCCGACCATCTCCGTTCGCACGGTGGCGAAGCCTGCTCGCTCACCCTTGTGGAAATCGAGAGAATTATCGGTTGCTCCTTGCCCGCCAGTGCCCGAAAACATCGTTCGTGGTGGGGCAACGACGGAACCCATACCCAGGCGAGAGCCTGGATGGGAGCCGGCTTCGGCGCCGAGCCCGCTCCGCGGCGGATCGAGCCCGTCGTCTTCAGGCCCGTCCGTTCGCAGCCGGCGCCACCGACACCGTCCGGGCCGACGCAAGTCGTGGTGCGCAATCTCGATCGCGACGTCGTCGCCACTCTGAAGCGGCGCGCGCAACGCGCCGGCCGTTCGCTCGAGCGGGAGCTGCGCGCCATCCTCTCCCGCGCGGCACGCCCGAACCGGGACGAACTCGTCGCTGAAGCCGGCCGCATTCGCGCCATGACCTCTGCGCCGCTGCCGGACAGCACCGAGCTCATTCGCGAAGACAGGGCTCGGCGATGACCCGCGTCATCGACGCGAGCGTCGCCTGCAAGTGGTTCTTCGACGAGCCCCTGTCCGACCAGGCACTGGCACTGGCTGCTGCGCACCGGATTCTCCTCGCTCCAGACCTGATCGTCGCGGAGTGCGCCAACGTCGCCTGGCGACGGGTGCGCGACGGACAGGTTCCGCTCGAGCAGGCCGAAGCATTCCTCAAGGCACTGCCGGTCTGGTTCGAGAGCCTGACACCCTCGGCCCGGCTCCACGAGACCGCGTTCCGTGTCGCACGCAGGTTGAACCACCCCGTCTACGATTGCCTGTACGTCGCACTGGCGGCGCACGTCGGCGCGCCGCTGGTCACCGCCGACGCGGCGCTCGCCGGACGTGTGCGAGGCACGCCGTGGGAAGATCTCGTGGACCTTCTCGGCGAGGAGCCACGGACAGCGCGAGGCCCGTGAGCTCGTTTCACGTCTCCGGATCGATCCACGGCATCCACTTCGGTCGATCAGCCACCTGCGGAACAGCCGCGGTATCGGCATGGGCATCCGACCCATGGCCATCGACCTCGACGCCCCGCGACCCGCACCTGCTCATGGCCCGTCATGCGCCCGCCCCGGCAGGAGGACCGGGGCCGCGGGCGGGTCGCCTCCGTGCGGCTACGGACGGCGCGGAGGTCGTCCGACTCTTCGGCCCCGTCGAACGGGCTCGGCATGTCATTCGTCCTTTCGTGGACGGAAAGTGCACGTATCATGAGGTGTCCGGACTGCCACGACGGATCCCGCTTTCCGCATGAGGAATTCGTGCTCGCGGGTGGGGCACGTTCCGGTTCATGCGTCAGGTGAAGGATTGCCTGGCGTCGGAAATCAGCCGCACGAAGCCGGAGCCGACCATGCTGCGCAGCATGACCGCGTTCGCCCGTATCGAATCGCAGCACGACCTGGGCGGGATCCAGTGGGAGACCCGCTCCGTCAACCATCGCTACCTCGACGTGAACGTGCGCCTGCCCGAGGATCTCCGAAGGATCGAGCCGAAGGTCCGCGAACGGGTCGGGGCGCATCTCAAGCGGGGCAAGGTCGATTGCACCCTGCGGGTGCTGCCGGCGCCCGCCGCAGCGGGCGGGCTCTCGGTCGACCGGGACCTCGCGGCGCGGGTCGCGCACGCGGCACGCTCCGTCGCCGAGCTTCTGCCGGAGCCCGCGCCGGTCAGCCCCGTCGACATCCTGCGCTGGCCCGGCGTCGTGCAGGCGCAGGCGCCGGACCCGGAGCTGATCGAACGCTTCGTGCTCGAGGCGCTCGATCATGCGCTGTCCGACCTCGTCGCGATGCGCGAGCGGGAAGGTGCGCGCATCGCGACCATGATCCGGGAACGGCTCGACGACCTCGAAGTGGAGGCGGGGCGCGTGCGCAAGGTCCTTCCCGCCATCGTGCAGGGCTACGGCGAACGCATGCGCGCCCGCATCGAAGAGATCGACGCCACCGTCGACGAAGGCCGGATCGAGCAGGAGCTCGCCCTCGTCGCGCAGCGCATGGACGTGGCGGAGGAGCTTGACCGGCTCGAAGCGCACGTCGACGAAATCCGCGCCACCCTGGAAAACCCCCGGCCGGCCGGCCGGCGCCTCGACTTCCTGATGCAGGAGCTGAACCGGGAGGCGAATACGCTCGGATCCAAGTCCGCCGCCGTCACCACCTCGCGCGCATCGGTGGACCTGAAGGTGCTCATCGAGCAGATGCGCGAGCAGATCCAGAACGTCGAGTGACGCGCGGCGCGGCTCCGGGCGGATCGAGCGGCCGGCGGCGCCCCTTGGCCGTCCTCGTCCTCAGCGCGCCGTCCGGGGCCGGGAAATCCAGCCTCGCCCGCGCCCTTGCGGAAGCCGATCCCGCCGTCCGGCTCAGCGTTTCGCATACCACCCGCGCGGCGCGGCCCGGCGAGGTCGACGGGGTCGACTACCACTTCGTCGGCACGCGCGAGTTCGAGGCGATGGTGCGGGCCGGGGCGTTCCTGGAGCACGCCCGGGTCTTCGATCGGTACTACGGGACCTCATGGGACGCGGTGCGCTCGGTGCTGTCCGGGGGGCACGACGTGGTCCTCGACATCGACTGGCAGGGCGCGCGCCAGGTGCGCGGGGCGTTCGCCGATACCGTCTCCGTCTTCCTCCTGCCGCCGTCGCTCGACGCGCTTCGGTCCCGGCTCGTCGGACGAGGCCAGGATTCGGCGGAGGCCGTCGATCGCCGAATGCGCACCGCCCGCTCGGAGATCGGGCACTACGACGAATTCGACCACGTCGTGGTCAACGACGACTTCGATCGCGCGCTCACCGCCCTGCGCGGCATCCTGCGCGGCGAACCCGCCATGCCCCCGGGCGACGCCGGCCCGCTGGTCGAGGCGCTTCTGGTTCCCCGGCAGCCAAATTGAGTAGACTAGCGGGTACGCACAACGCCACGCGGCAGGGCTTTATTCGCGCGCCTCCCCCCCCCCCTCCCCGAGGGGCGGCCCGCGACGGGCAACGAGCCCGGGCCCGGGTGCCGGCGCCATGGAACCCGAAACCCCGAAACCGCCACTCGGTTCGCCGACTCCCAGGCACCCCGGAGCAAGACATGGCCAGAATCACGGTCGAAGACTGTATCGAGAAGATCCCCAACCGGTTCGAGCTGGTGCTCGTCGCCACCAGGCGCGCACGACAGATCGCCAACGGATCGCCGTTGCTCATCCACCACGAGAGGGACAAGCCGACGGTGATCGCGTTGCGCGAAATCGCCGACGGCAAGGTGGACAAGACCATTCTGGACGAGGCCCCGAAGTCCGTTCTTGCCGAAGAAGAGGCGCAGGAGGTCTTTCCCATCGGCGGCATCTGACGATGCGGTCATCGTCCCGGCGCATCGCCGGCTTCTCGTACCCCACGAGGGCACCCTGCCGAAACCCGCGGATTGCCGGCGCCCGCCGCCGCAGGCTCGACGCGCGCCGCATCCACCCGGCGATGCGGGCGCGAACCGGCTGAAGGGGCGCGCGTGTTCCGCTTCAACGACCTCCGCCGCCTTGCCGGCGCCTACCTCGACCCGGCCGAGGTCGACGCCATCCACCGCGCCTTCGTGTTCGGCGCCAACGCCCACGGCGAACAGCGCCGCGCCTCGGGCGAACCCTACATCCACCACCCCGTCCAGGTCGCCCGGATCCTCGCCGAGATGCGTCTCGATCACGAGACGATCGTCGCCGCGCTCCTCCATGACGTCATGGAGGACACGCCGACCGCCAAGCCCCAGATCGCGACCGATTTCGGCGATACGGTGGCGAACCTCGTCGACGGGGTCAGCAAGCTGACCCATCTCTCGTTCGGGAGCCGGGCCGAGGCGGAGGCCGAGAACTTCCGCAAGATGCTGATGGCGATGGCCCGCGACCTGCGGGTCATGCTCGTCAAGCTCGCGGACCGGCTGCACAACATGCGCACCCTCGACGCGCTGCCGCTCGACAAGCAGCGGCGCATCTCCCGCGAGACGCTCGAGATCTACGCCCCCATCGCCAACCGCCTCGGGCTGCGGAGTATCCGGATCGAGCTCGAGGATCTCGGCTTCCGCGCCCTCTACCCGCGTCGCCACCGGGTGCTGGAGGCCCAGGTCAAGAAGGCGCGCGGGCACCGCAAGCGGGTGGTGAGCAAGATCGAGACCGCCATCAAGCGGCGGCTCCGCCAGGAAGACGTCAAGGGCCGGGTCGAAGGACGCACGAAGCATCTCTACAGCCTGTACCGGAAGATGCGCACCAGGCGCCTCTCGTTCAAGGAGGTGTTCGACGTCTTCGGATTCCGGGTCGTGGTCGAGCGGCCCGACGACTGCTATCGCGTGCTGGGGGTGGTGCACAGCCTGTACAAGCCGGTGCCGGAGCGGTTCAAGGACTACATCGCGATCCCGAAGGCGAACGGCTACCAGTCGCTGCACACGACGCTGTTCGGGCCGTTCGGGGCGCCCCTCGAAGTCCAGGTCCGCACCGAGGAGATGGACCAGGTCGCGGAGTCGGGCGTCGCGGCCCACTGGATGTACAAGATCGGCCAGCCGGGAGCGAACACCGCCCAGCTCCGGGTCCGGGAGTGGGTCCGCGATCTGCTGGAGATGCAGACCCACGCCGGGGACTCCGTCGAGTTCCTCGAGAGCGTGAAGGTGGACCTCTTCCCGAAGGAGACCTACGTGTTCACCCCCGCCGGGGAGATCATGACCCTGCCCCGGGGCGCGACCCCGATCGACTTCGCCTACGCGGTGCACACGGACATCGGCAACCAGTGCGTCGCGGTCAAGGTGGACGGACGCTACGCGCCGCTGCGCACGACGCTCACCAGCGGACAGACCGTCGAGATCGTCACCATGCCGTGGGGACGGCCGAACGCGGCGTGGCTCGACTTCGTCGTGTCCGGCAAGGCCCGCACCGCCATCCGCAACCACCTGAAGCACCTGCGCACCGAGGAGGCGATGGAGCTCGGGGACATGCTGCTCGACCGGGCCCTCGCGGTGGAATCGGTCGGATTCGAGGACGTGCCTCCCCGGGTCGTCGAAACACTCCTCGACGAGCTGAAGCTCGAATCGATCGAGGCGTTGCACGAGGAGATCGGGATCGGCAGGCGGCTTGCGCCGATGATCGCGAAACGGCTCGCGAGGGGCGGCGAGGAACGTTCGGCCGAGGACGACCCGGCCCCGGCCGCCGGTCCGCCGCTCTATATCCGCGGCTCCGAGGGCATGGTCGTGGACTTCGGCAAGTGCTGCCATCCCATTCCGGGCGATTCGGTGATGGGATTCGTGAGCACGGGCCGCGGGATCGTCATCCACACCACCGACTGCAAGAACCTCACGGAGTACTCCGACCGTCCCGAGCGATGGATCGACGTCGCCTGGGAGTCCGGCGTCGACGGGGAGTTCCCGGCCGGAATACGCGTCGACATGGCCAACCGCAAGGGTGTCCTCGCGACCGTCGCGGCCGCGATCGCGGAGATGGGCGCCAACATCGAGAACGTGAGCATCGAGAGCCGGGACGGCCTCGACTCCGCCCTGAACTTCGTCATCGGAGTCCGCGATCGCACGCATCTCGCACGCATCATGCGGCGGGTCCGCGCGATCGGCGAGGTCTCCCGCATCGTGCGCACCGGCCACTGAGCCCCGGTCTCCGTGGAAGGAGGACGCATGAGGAAGCGGTCTGTCGCAACGACGCTCGCGGCCGGTCCGGCCGGCCGGACCCGCGCCGCGCCATCCGGCAAGGAGGAACGACGCATGACCAGGAAGGCAATCGCCACATCATCCGCGCCGAGCGCGATCGGCACCTACTCGCAGGCGATCCGCGCCGGCGACACCGTCTACCTCTCCGGCCAGATCCCGCTCGACCCGGAGTCGATGGAACTCGTCTCCGGCACCCGCGAGCAGGTCCACCAGGTCTTTCGCAACCTTCGCGCCGTCGCCAACGCGGCCGGCGGCGACTTCGGCGACCTCGTGAAGCTCAACATCTACCTCACCGACCTCGCGGACTTTCCCCTCGTCAACGAGGTGATGGCGGAGTACTTCGACGAGCCCTATCCGGCGCGGGCCGTGGTGGGCGTGGCCTCGCTGCCCAAGGGCGCCCGGGTCGAGATGGAGGGGATCCTCGTCAAGAGCGCCTGAGCGGGCGCATACTGACCATGCGAGGAGCCACCGATGCCCCACTCCACGTCGAAGACGATCCGCCTCGCGCCGCTGCGCCTGCCGCCCGCCGCATCGAACGTCCACGACATCGCCCGGCAGCGAAGAGCGGCGCGACCGCAGTGAGGCGACGTCCATGTCCTACGCCACCTCCCTGAAGCTGCGCCTCCCGCCGCTCCGCCTGCCCCCTTCGGCCCTCGCGCAGTTGTGCGACGTGACGCGCATGCGCATCGCGCAGTTGCCCGAGACCGCCGACGAGCGCGCCTCTCGCCTGTTCCACGAGCGGATGCAGAGCTGGAACGAGCTCCCGAAGGACACCCGGTACGCGCCGAAGATCCACACGACCTTCGCCCTCACCCTCGAGCGCCGCCGCGAGGGCGCACAGCGCAAGTACGCGAGCGCGGAGGCGCTCATCGAGGACGCCGAAGAGGCCGCAGCCCTCTTGCGAAGGGGCGCCGAGTGGCGCTTCATCGTCCACGGCCGAGGGACCAGCATCTCCATGGAGAGCCAGAACATGGAGGCGTTCGACCGCCGCGCAGTCATCCGGATCTCGGGCCCGACGCTGCGCTGGATCGACGACACTGCAACGACGCTGCGCAAGACGCTCGGCCCCTACGCGCGAAGCGGCTTGGGCGCACTCGTGCACACCCCCGCCGCGAACGCAGCCTTCGTGCTCCTGCCCTTCCTCTCCGTCGGGCTCCTGCACGCCGCCGGCGTCCCGAGCACCTCGGCGCTCATGCTCATCCCGCTCGTCCTGCTCGCGCCCTTCCTGTACGCGCTCGCAACGGGCTTCCGCCCGCAGAACGCAGCGAGGATCGCCTTCGAAGACGCACCCCGTCGCTGACGTCCCCCTGCCGCGCGCTCGACACCGCCGCTCCCTGCGGATGTCGCGAGCACCCCACACAAGGGAATCCGCCCCGTGAACTGCTCACGGAGCTGGAAGCGCAGTTGGCGAGCCTGCGCGAAAGCTCGGCAGGCGAGCACGGCAAGCGGGTATGCGAGTTGCGCGCCAGTGCCCGCGAACGCCTGAGGGGGTTGGGCTCGGCCGGCTTGGCGCCGCGCTTGTTCGGCGTCAGGCCCCGCAGCGAGCCGTTGCGTCGCGCCTTGCGCCATGCCGACAGATGCGAGGTATACAGACCCTCGCGACGAAGCAGCCGTCCGACCTCGCCGGGTCGAGTACAGCGGTCCGCCTCCTCGATGATCCGCAGCCGGTACTCGGCGGTGAACTGGCGCCAAGTGGGCTTGGCCACGACCTGCGGATCCGATGCCCGGCGCGCTTGTCCGGTCTCGGCCTTGGGGGCCTCATCGCTGCGCTCCTCGCCCCCCAGGGCCGGTGCGTCAGCGTCCATCCACGTCATGGGCTCTCTGTCTGCTCTCATCGCTATTCACCTCCGCCGCCCTCACTAATTCCAAGGGTACCCGGTGTCTCAACGATGTTGGCAGAGAGGGTTGTTCCTGGTGGTCTGCACCATCCTGGCCGGACGCACGCGCTGAAGCTCTTCCTTCGCGCCCGGAGCCGGCTCAGGCGCGGCGCATCGTCACGAGCATGTACCGCTTCCGGCGGGCGAAGTCGGCCGGATCCACGACCGCCATGTTGCGAAGGATCGACCGGCGGATGGCGGCGATGACGTCTTCCAGAACGTAGTGTACCCCCGGTGACTTCGCCTGCAGCTTCTCGTGAGCGAAATCGAACACTGGAAGGCCGATTCGAGAGGCCAACAGATGCGCAAATCCGAGGGTGGGGAGCACGTGCGCGGTGATGTCCCGCCTGTGAACGATGTGGAATCCGTTGGCGTCAACCCGCTCGAGAAAGTCCTCCCACGGCCACCCGGACCTCTCGCCTTCGGTGCGGACTCGAAAGTAGTCCGCCACGATCCAGATTCCATCGGGCGCGAGAACCCGTTCGACCACGGGAAAGACCCGATCCGGGTCCATGTACTGAATCGACTCGGCGTGAATGACGGCGCCGAAGACCCCGGTGTACCCATTCAGGGGCATGTCTTCGAATCGGCAGTGAAGGACCGGGACGCCTTGATGAACGCGACGGATGTGCTCCGCCTGGCGTGCGTCGGGCGTCAGGCCGGTCACGGCGAAGCCGGCGTCGCGCAGCGGTCCCAGCAGCCCACCCATGCCGGAGCCGACGTCGAGGACGGGCTCGCCGGGACGGTCGATCAGCTTCACCAGCTCTTGCGCGTATCTCAACTGCGCATGCTGGATGTCGTGGAAGCCGAGCCGTTCCGATACCGCCTCGACGTCATCGAAGTAGCCGTAGTGGAGGAAGTCGCCGGGAAGGATCCGACTGTAGAGGCTGAGCTGCGCATTCCTCGCGGCGGTGGGGATTCGGCGGTGGCTCCGTCTGCGCTGAATCCAGCCGGCGATGTGGTGGGGCAGGAACGTTCGAGCCAGAATCTGCCGGACGACCCAGGCGCTCCGAATCCGCCGGTGACGCGGACCTCCTGCGGCGCCGTCGTCAGCCACCGCCGAATCTCTTCGCCGAACTCGATCGGCGGGACTCAGGCATCGCGCGGTCACGCCTCTCCCGAACTGCCATATGCAGCAATTCTCATTTTGCTCGTCGGGTCCCGCGGCAGGACCGGCACGACCGTCGGTCTGCCCCCGATCTGTCCCGGATCGAGTCGCAAGGAGAAGACGGCTTGCGGCTCAGGGTGAAGTCAGGCGCCAAAATGAGAACTGCTGTGCCATATACCGGCGGCTTGCACCGGCCAGGAGCGAACATGAGACCATCCATGGCCGGCCGTCCGGCCTTGGGAGCGAAGGACTGCCTTCGCACCATTCATGCGCCAGCCAGTATGGTAAGGGGGCATCGGTTGAGGTGGTCCCGGTTGTTTGGACAGTCCGAGGGCCGGAATAAGGTGTAGCGGGACTGTGATGTGATGCCCTCGGGACGATCATACCCGTTGCCGGTGACCGGCGTCGAGGTACTGTACCGGCTCACGACCTTTGGCACTGAGCGTTCAGGTGGCCTCCAATGCGACAAGGTACTCGTTGGGGGTTCGATAGGCGAGTGATGCATGTGGTCGTTGGTAGTTGTAGAAGAACTCGTACTGGGCGAGGCGGGAGGCGACGCTCGTCACGGTGAGCGGTCCGTTGTAGAGGTTCCAGAATTCGGTTCGGGCGGAGCGGTTGGCGCGTTCTACGCAGCCGTTGTACTGGGGTCTGCGCGGTGGCAGGACGAACAGTGGGACGTTGAGTTGTTCGCAGGCGTTTTCGAACTCGGCCATGAATTCGCTGCCGCCATCGACCTGGAGGGACAGGAGCGGGAACGGCAGTGTGTTGGCGAGGGCCATCAGGAAGCGTTTGGCGTTGCCGGCGGTGGCTCGCGAGTAGACCCGGGTGACCATGAATCTGGAGTCTGGACACACGGCACGGAACTCTTTCAGCGTCTGTCCGGCGCAGGTGTAGGTCATATGGTCGACCTGCACCCGCTCCCCGGGTCTGCGGGGCTTGGCCGTGTACTTCCAGCGCTTCGCCCACTTCTCGAAGCGTCGCAGGCGTTTGGGCTTGATGCGTCCCTCGCACAACGAGGCACGGCGGATCGCGCCGCTCGCCAGGGCACGTTCGAGGATGCGTCCGACCGTTGACACGCTCAGGCGCCCCCCCTTGCGTGCCAGCATGGCCTGGATGCGCGCCTTGCCCATGAAGGGGTATTTGCGTCGCAGGCCCACCACGGCCTTGACGTCCTTGGGGGTCCAGAACCGGCGCCGCACGCGGCGCGGACGAGTCGACCTCGGCGCCAGGGCGTGCTGACCGCCAGCGGCCAGTGCGGCCTGCCACCGATAGCGCGTGCGTCGGCCGATGCCGAGTTGTTCGAGCGCTACGGCCTCGTTGCAGCCAGCGGCGCGTAGCCGGTCGTATGCCTTGAGCGTGCGGTAGCGCTGTGCCGCCGCTGCGGGCACGTGCTCGGCGACTTTGAAACTGCGGTACGATTTGATGCGCATGGACTCGATGTTCATGGTTCGGGTCTCCTCAGTGGGTTGGTCCTCACTGCAGGCTACCCGATCCGGCGCCGGGGCGGCGTTCGCCAGCCCCGGCGCCGCTCAAATCGTCATCGCCGATTCCGTGCCATATGTGTCTGAGCTAGAACAGGTACGTCGAAACGTCGAAACTCTGGTCTCCGGGCCGCTGGTGGTTGGTCCTGTGGAGCTTGTGGGCGAGAGGCGCGAGAGTGTGGGCGAGGCGGTGGGCAACGCCGATGCGTTGTCCACGGTCTCGTCCACACGGCCCGCAGGGCTCGCGCCGGTTCCGGCGGCAGCGCCCGTCGTAGCGGGGCTTCTCGCCGCGGGCGCGCTGTGCCGTACGCATCGCATCGAGCTCGTCCCTGGTGCAGTAGCACCGGTACGCCTTGTCCTCGCACAGCAGGCGTTCGACGTGCTCGTGATACAGCGCCAGCCGCTCGGTCTGGAACCAGGGGCCTTCATCGGCGTCGAGCCCGAGCCACTGGAGTCCGTCCACGATCGCGTCGATCGACGCCTGCGTCGACCGCTCGCGGTCGGTGTCCTCGATCCGGAGCACGAAGGTCCCCCCGCAGTGGCGTGCGAAGAGCCAGCAGAACAGGGCGGTGCGTGCGCCACCGACATGCAGGAGTCCGGTGGGGCTCGGCGCGAATCGGGTCCGGACCTTCATGCCGTGGATCTTATCAGGCATTCGGAGCCGTAATTCCCGGCCCGGAGAGGCCTCCGAGCCGCTGGTGACTCGTTCCGTCGGTGCTCGGGATTGGCAACGAACTCTCAACCGCTGAAATCTGCCGGGCCGGACAGCCCTCCCCGGCTTCGCCGAACGCTTTCCTGAGACGAGCGATTTGCCGCCATAGGCCGACAGCGTCACGTGCAGGCTCGCTGGCATTTGAATCAATCCGCATTCGATTTGATTACAGGTCTGTGCGAGCGCACTGTGCAGGAGGACGTATGTATGAATTTTTTGTCCATTTATCGCCAGGTTGCATCATTTTTCTGAATTCAAATGCCATGTCTGCGCATGGAACCGGCGAGAAGCGCCGGTCATCCCGAATGCATGGGCACGCCCGCGGCCGGGAGCCGACCGGTCCGCGCCAGATGGTCGACGATGAGGCCGGCCGGAAGCTCGACCTCCGACACCACCGCCTCGTCATGGCCCGAGCGGCGCATTACGTGATCGAGCAGCACGAGCCCCGGCAGGATCTTCTCGGCCCGCGTGGTGGCATCGCGGTGCTCGCGCCACGGGCCGGGGGCGAGCCGCTCCAGTCCGCGAATCGTCGCGGTCAGTGCGGCGCGCGCGAGCGGCCGGCTGGCGACCTCCTCCTTCGGCCGCCCCAGGACGTACGAGGCCAGGGTGTTGGAGGCGAGGCAGAGGAGCCGCTCGGTCCCCTCGGGCACGAAGTCGATGCACCGGGCGAGGAGCGCATCGTACGCGGCCCGCGCCTCGCCGAACCCCGATGCATCGGCGAAGCAGGCAGCGAAAGCGCGCGCGTAGCCGAGGTCCACGCATCGGGACTCGATCACGGACCCCGTGCGCCAAGCGATCTCCAGGCTTCGGCTCCCCAGGTCGCTGACGAGCCGGTCGGGTGCGCCGCCGGTCGCGCACAGATAGGCGAGCTCCGCTTCCCGCTCGCCGGAGGCCACCTCCACCTCGACTCCCGCCGCGTGCGCAGCACGGACCACCGCGCCGGCGTTGCGCGCCTCGCGCAGTGCCCGGGTGCCCACCGCGAGCACCGTCGAAGCCCCCTCGGCGCGGCCCCGGGCCACGAGCGCCTCCAGCGCCTCGACGACCCCGGCGATCTTCGCCTGCGAGATCACGCCGTCGTTCCCGGCCAGGTGCTCGCCCAGCTCCACCCGTCTCTTGTCGAGGAGCCACGTGACGAGAGCGCCGTTCGAGACCCGGCCCGCCACGGCCTTGAAGTTCCTGCTGCCGAGATCGATCGCGCACACGATCTCCTCCTGGAGATCGGATGCGCCAACACCGCGTTCGGGATCGACCGCGACCTCGTGCGGTACCGCCCTCACCACGCCACCCGCGCAGCGGGCGGAACGCCGGGCGAGCATCGCGCTCCCCGGTGGGCCGGGTGGTGAATCGAGCGGCTTCCGGTCCGAGCGATGTTCACGGCTCCTCCGGCGTCAGGCGGCGTACGCCCCGAATCGCTCGTGGAAGCGTCCCCAGCCGCTTTGCCGGCCCGTGCCGCCTGCTGTCCACCAGACCGTCCTCGTCGAGTTCGACCGGATTACCGTCCGCGCACCTCGCGCGAACGAAACTCCGCCAACCGCGTGCAGTACCAGAAACTCGGATTCGAGACACTCGAATACGGCATCGACGCAGGTGTCCGGATCGGACCGGACCTCGTCGAACCCGACCTCAAAAGGAAACGGCACCGTGCACCTCGCCTTCGGTTCCCGTCGTTCGGTGGGAGAACAACGGCAAGTCCGCCAGCGAATCGGCAGACGACGCCCGTCGCGCAAGCTCCTCCGGGTCTCCGTAACCGGTCATCAGGTCACGAAATGCCGCGAGCTTCTCATTCGTCGGCCTGGAGCGGTCCCAGGCGCCGCGAAGTGCCCGGATACCCATGCGGGTCAGGTGACCGAGGATGATGCATCGCGTATCGCCACAGGTTGGCGTTCTGCCGGTGCGCGCGAGGCGCGCCAAGTCCTCGCCGACGATTGCCAGCAGTCGCTCGGGCGTGTCGAACAGCCAGCTCTGCGGTGTGGCGCCGGAGCTTCGGCATACGAAGACCGTGTCGATGATCGATGAGTTCGTGCCGTGAATATGGATCGAGCCGCCCATCTCCGCAGGACAGGGCAGCGACGCCGAGCACACCAGGCCGGCATCCAGGATCGCCACACCGACCGCACACCAGGCGTCGAGCTTGTTGTGATGGTAGGTGAATGCCAGCGGCGCGCCCGGCTTCAAGGCACGCGCCATGCGCGAATAGACCGTGGACAACCCCTCCGTGAAGTGCTCAAGACCTCGATCCTGCGTGACGTTCCCGGTCAGCTCCTGCGGTGAGCGCGTGGACGTGCGGTCGAACCCCTCCGGATCACTACCGGCAAGGCGCCGCAGCCAGACATAGCAGAAGTCCATCAGCTCGCCGTACTGGACGTTCCCGAAGTACGGCGGATCCGTGAACACGGCATCGAGGCTGTCCGGGGCGAAGTCGCTATCGGTTGCGCTGGCGCACCGAATCGAGACCCTGCGCCGCCTGTCTTCGCGCATCTCGCCGATCCGCTCGCCCTCGATGGGAACACGCACGTTGCGCGAACCGATGCGCCGGACCTCGTAGGGCGACTCGCAGTAGCGCTTCGCCTTGACGTACTTGTTCACGATGTTCGACCACCCCCCGGAACCGACATTCGCCCCGGTACCGTTGACGATTCCGGTGAAATTGGACTCGCACTGAACCAGCCCGACCGGAAAGCCGTGGACCGAGAAGATGTCGAGTGCCTTGAGCGCCATCGTGTCGTAGCGGCACAGCATGTTCTGGTAGCGCAACAGGTCGGAGAGGTTCGCCGCGAGCGCGTGACGGATGCGTGAATCCTCGATCTCGGCAATCAGTCGGCAGCTCAGCTCCAGGCCGAGGAGCTGGCGCGGATTGAACAGATCCCGGTAGCGGGTACAGCCCCAGCGGTGCAGCCGGTTCGTCTCGTCACCAGGCGGAATGTGCTCGCCGGGCACGAAACGAGGCGAGAGCTGCTCCCATCGGCGGGCCGCGTCGGCCGCGCGGGCCAGATCGTCGGCGTCCGGCTTCTTGAAGAAACGTCCCCTGTGCCGTGCCTTGCGACGGGGATTGTGATACTCGATGGCGAACAGGCGGTGCGCGAGTGGACGGCCGGCATGTCCGGGATAGGCGTTGACGTGTCCGCAATGGGGACATCCGCAACGCCCGCGGCCTGCGGGTCCGGCCCGTTGCAACGCGCTCGCACAGGACGTGCAGCTTCCGGGCCGATTGCGATCCTCGACCTCGTTCAGCTCACCGCACGCCGGACACACCAGGACGTTCTGCGGGTGGCGCCGGTTCTCGGCGAGCAGGTAGCCCGGAAACAGATCGATGGATGTCCCGCAGGCTTCGCAGTCGAGCACCTTGACCCAGAGAAAGGACTTCACGGGCACGTCCGGATCGCCGTAGCGCGGACAGGAGGTCCGGTAGTAGCAATCGACCTCGGTGCGCAGCTCGGCGATCAGTGCCCCGGCGGCCCGCTCGTAGGCCTCGATATCGAGAGAATCGAGCTCCTCGCGGACGATCCAGGCCGCCATCGGATTGATGTCGAATCCATGCACGTCGCATCCGACGCGGTTCGCCTCGATGAGGGGGGTTCCGCCGCCCATGAACGGATCGGCGATCCGCAGTCCCGGAAAATCGTTCGCTCGAAAGAAGAGGTCCTCCAGGCGACCCCGACCGAATTCCGCGAGCAGGAGGCCGCGAAACAAGGTACCGGGACGGCGGGCGAACCATTTGTGGACGCCGATGATCGGGCGGTAGCTCTGCTGGACCTGCTTCTCTCGAAGCGCCATTTCGGCGACCAGGGAGACGTCGAAGCGCCGCTCGATGCTCACCACCGCCTCCCTTCGTCCGAGCGGATCCGGTCTCCCGCGTCCGCGGGCGAGGCCCGCGCCGGTTCGCCCCGGATGGTCCGTTCCCGGATGATCCGTTTCCGGTCGCGGAGCGCCTCGGTGGCATGGGATACCGAGGATGAGACCCGGATGTGTTCCCCATCGGCAGGCCGGACGAGCGAGGCGCGGGTCGAACGGTCCGAGTGGACGGTCGGCCCCTCGAGGCGGGTGCGTCCTCGGGCTCGTGCCATGAGGCCAGCATAGTGCAGCACAGCACACCCCGCAATTTGCCGCGGGGGGAGGTGAAAGACGATGCCCCGCGGGCCGCGTTGCCGGCCTCGGCGGGCCGTACTGCCTTTGCGCCCGGACGCGAGTGCGACAATATGTCGTCAGCCGGACACTCACGACGCACTTGACCAGCGGGCCACGGCGGACCGAAGAACGCCGAGAGTACGGATACCCATGGAAGACCGTCTCGCCGCAGGTTCGACCATCGCATGATCGACCACGCGGGAAGTCCCGCCCCTGTCATCCCGGGACGCGAAACGAGGGCACGGGGCGGCGGTGGCGGAACGAACGCAAGCCGGGAAGCGCAAGGCGTGAGCAGCGGAGAAATGCAGGCTGAAGCCACCACCCCGATCGAGCCCGCCGCCGCGCCGTCTCTCGAATCGACGCCGGTGACGGAGCTTCGCGGCGTCGGGTCCGGGATTGCCGCCAAGCTCGCGGCGCTCGGGATCGAGACGGTGCTCGACCTGCTGTTCCACCTCCCGCTGCGATACGAGGATCGCACCCGTATCCACCCCATCGGAGGCCTGCGCGCCGGCAGCGCCGCGCTCACCTGCGGTCGGATCGAGGGCACGGACGTGCGTCCCGGACGCCGCCGCTCCCTCCTCGTCACCATCGGCGACGACACCGGAACGATGGCGATGCGGCTGTTCCACTTCAACGAGCGCCAGCGCCGGCAGCTCCGGCCGGGCCGGCGCATCGCATGCTACGGGGAGGCGCGTTCCTCGACCGGGGGCATCGAGATGGTGCACCCGGAGTACCGGCTGCTCGACGACGACGCCGAGGCGCCCACCTCCGACCGTCTGACGCCGGTGTACCCCATGGCATCGGGCTTGGGCCAGGGGCTGCTGCGGGGCCTGATCGGCCAGGCCCTCGACCGGCTCCGGCACGATGCCGACGCCGCCGACCTGCTGCCCGAGTCGGTGGCGGCGCGCCATGGCCTCGTCGGCCTCGGACACGCCCTGCGGACGATCCACCGGCCGCCGGCCGGATCGAGCCCGGACGCGCCGCTGCACCACGAGCATCCCGCCCGCCGGCGCCTGGCGTTCGAGGAGCTGCTCGCGCAGCATCTCGCGCTGCGCGAGCTGCGGCGCCGGCTCGACCGCCGGGATGCGGTGGCGCTGGATCGCGGCGATGAGATGGCGTACCGCTTCGTCGACTCGCTGCCGTTCGATCTGACCGCGGCCCAGCGCCGGGTGGCGCAGGAGGTGCGTGCCGACCTCGCGCGCGGCCGTCCGATGCACCGGCTCGTGCAGGGCGACGTGGGCTCCGGCAAGACGGTGGTCGCGGCGGTGGCGGCGGTCACGGCGGTCGCCAGCGAGCGCCAGGTCGCCCTGATGGCGCCCACCGAGCTGCTCGCGGAGCAGCACTACACGAGCTTTCACGGCTGGCTCGATCCGCTCGGGATCCGGGTGGCATGGCTCACCGGCCGGCTCGCGAGCCGCGAGCGCGGCCGGATCCTGGCCGACATCTCGGAGGGACGGGTCGCGGTCGCGGTGGGAACGCATGCGCTGTTCCAGTCGCAGGTGGCGTTCGCGAACCTCGGGCTCGTCATCGTCGACGAGCAGCACCGCTTCGGCGTCGAGCAGCGGCTCGCCCTGCGTGGCAAGGGCGAGCGCGGCGCGCTGCAGCCGCATCAGCTCGTCATGACCGCCACTCCGATTCCGCGCACCCTCGCCATGACCGCGTACGCCGATCTGGACACCTCGACCATCGACGAGCTGCCGCCGGGACGAACCCCGGTGGACACCGCGGTGGTGCCTGCGCAGCGCCGGCCCGAGGTCGTGGCCCGGATCCGCCACGTATGCGTGCGCGGCGAGCAGGCGTACTGGGTCTGCACCGCCATCGAGGAGTCCGAGGCGCTTGCCTGCCGCGCCGCGGAGGACACCGCACGCGAGCTCGCCGAGGCGCTGCCCGATCTGCGCATCGGCCTTGTGCACGGCCGGATGCCCTCGACGGAGAAGGATGCGGCGATGGCGGCGTTCAAGGAGGCGCGGACCGACCTGCTCGTCGCGACCACGGTGGTCGAGGTCGGGGTCGACGTCCCCGCCGCGTCGCTCATGATCATCGAGAACGCCGAGCGCCTCGGGCTTGCCCAGCTCCACCAGTTGCGGGGCCGGGTCGGCCGCGGCGCTCGGCGCAGCGCCTGCGTGATGATGTACGACGGTCCGCTCACCGAGGCGGCGCGCGCCCGCCTGGAGGCGCTGCGCGCGACCACCGACGGGTTCGAGATCGCACAGCGGGACCTGGAGATCCGCGGACCGGGCGATCTGCTCGGCACGCGCCAGACCGGGCTCGCCCAGCTTCGCATCGCCGACCTCGCACGGGATCTGCCCCTCCTGTCCGGCGTCGAGCGGGCCGCCTCCGAGCTGCTCGCCGGGCACGAATCGCGCATCGCACCGCTCGTGCGCCGCTGGGTCGGGCCGGGTGCGGACTATGGACAGGTCTGACTCGCCGGGCGCCGGGCCGGCGCCGCGAGGGAGCGGGCGGACCCGTCCCGGCGCACGACCGGGTAGCATGCGGATCGGCACCCGATGCGGTGCGCGAGGGCAGGCGCCGCACGCCCCGAGGAGCTTCACGTTGCCGGACATCAGGGACCGCGCCATCCAGTACGCGCGGCTGGCGCGCGTGCACCAGCCGATCGGCTCCCTGCTGCTGCTGTGGCCGACCCTGTGGGCGCTGTGGATCGCCGGTGCGGGCAGGCCGGACGCGGTCGTGGTGCTCGTGTTCGTGGCCGGGGTGTTCGTGATGCGTTCGGCGGGGTGCGTCATGAACGACTTCGCGGACCGCCGGATCGATCCCCACGTGCGACGCACGATGGACCGGCCCATCGCGAGCGGCAGGGTCGGGCCGCGGGAAGCGCTCGCGCTGTTCGCGGCGCTGTGCCTCGTCGGGTTCGGGCTGGTCCTCACCCTGAACTGGCTCGCGGTGAAGTACTCGTTCGCCGCCGTGGCGCTGGCCGCAAGCTATCCGTTCATGAAGCGCTGGACCTACCTGCCGCAGGTCCACCTCGGCGTTGCGTTCGGATGGGGGATTCCCATGGCGTTCGCGGCGCTCGCGAACGCGGTGCCGCCGCTCGCGTGGCTGCTGCTCACCGGAGTGGTGGCCTGGGCCGTCGCCTACGACACCATGTACGCGATGGTCGATCGCGAAGACGACGTCAAGGTCGGGGTCAGGTCGACGGCGATCCTGTTCGGCGACGCGGACCGCTTCTTCGTCGGCCTGAGCCAGATCGCGGTGCTCGCCGTCCTCGTGCTCGCTGGCCGCCAGGCCGGGCTCGGGGTCTTCCACGCCGCCGCGACCGCGCTGAGCGCGCTGCTGTTCCTCTATCAGCAGTACCTGATTCGCGACCGCGAGCCCGCCGCCTGCTTCAAGGCGTTCCTGAACAACAACTGGGTGGGGGCCATCGTCTTCGCAGGCATCGTCGCCGACTACGCCTGGTCGTGAGCGACTTGCGCCGTCACCAGCGCCGACGCCACGGGACTTCGACCCGCACTCCTCGCCATCTCGCCTCCCGGATGCGGATCGACCGGCATCGACTGCGTTGAACGCGGCCAAGGGGCTCGACGTACCGTGACGAACCGGTACTACTGCGCGGTACGACTGCGCGCCCCGACTCGCGCCGGCGCTACCGGCATCCGCGCGCCCTCGCTTCGCGATCGGGCGAGAAGTGCGGGTCGAGAAGCATTCCGGGACCGCCGCGCCCGATTCCGAGCGACATGCCGGCATCGACGGCGCCGGACTCTCGAAGAGCGCACCGGAACCGGTGTAGCCGGAGCCGGACCCCGGGAAGGCGCACCTGCGTCGGCGCGGCCGGCACGCCAGCACCGACGTCGCGGGCAGCGGGTCGGACCAGGCGCTCGGCCGGGCACTTCGAGCGATTCGCACCGGAGGGCTCCGCGGCGTCTCCCGGACCGGGAATTGCGCCCTGTCCGAGGGCGCGATAGGCTCCGACGCAGGCGCTGGCCGGGCCGTGTCCTCACGCGCCCCATCGTTTCCGCCGGCGCCTGTTCGAGTCGACCGATATCGCTGGTCGACCAGTCAGGACTTGCTCATCCACCAGAGAAGGAGTCGTTCCATGATGCTGTCTCGTCGCACCTTTGCGAGGGTAGCCGGCGCGCTTGTCGTCGGCCTCGGCCTCGCCAACGGCGCCGTTGCGCAAAACCAGGGCGGCACGCTCGTGATGATCGTGCAGCCCGAGCCGCCGAGCCTCGCCTCGTACCTGTCCACCTCCGGACCCATCGGGATGGTGACGTCGAAGATCTATGACGGATTGCTCGAGTACGACACCGAGCTCCAGCCACAACCGAGCCTCGCCGAGTCCTGGGAGGTCGCGCCCGACGGTCAGGCCATCACCTTCAGGCTGCGCCAGGGCGTGGAGTTCCACGACGGGGAGCCGCTCACCTCCGCCGACGTGAAGTTCTCCATCCTCAAGGCCGCCAAGGTCACTCATCCGCGCGGACCCAACACCTTCGCGGCGGTCACCGGGATCGAGACCCCGGACGATCACACCGTGACCCTGGTGCTGTCCGAGCCCGCTCCCTACATGTTGATGGCCTTCTCCGGCTACGAGACGCCGATCCTGCCGGAGCACGTCTTCGGTGAGGGTGATCTCCGCTCGCACCCGAACGCCAACAAGCCGGTCGGCTCCGGGCCGTTCAAGTTCGTGGAGTGGAAGAAGGGGCAGTACATCCGCCTCGACCGCAACCCGGACTACTGGAAGGAAGGACGGCCGTACCTCGACCGCATCGTCGCGCGGTTCATCCTCGACTCCTCGACCCGGACCGCCGCGCTCGAGAAGGGCGAGGCCCACTTCGCGGCCATGGGCGCGGTGCCCTTCAACGACGCGAAGAAGCTCGCCGAGAGCCCGGATCTGACGGTCACCACCAAGGGCCACGAGATGTTCTCGCCGGTCTCCGAGCTCCTGCTCAACACCGAACGCGAGCTGCTCAAGGACAAGCGGGTGCGCCAGGCGATCGCCCACGCCTTGAACCGCCAGTTCATCATCGACAACATCTGGTTCGGGTACGGCAAGCCCGCCACCGGCCCCATGAGTTCGAACTTCGCGCCGGCCGGCCTGTACAGCGGTGACGTGAAGGTCTACGAAGCCGCGGACGGCGTCGACATCGCGAACGGGATCCTGGACGAAGCGGGCTACGCCAGGAACGCCGATGGCGTGCGCTTCGAGCTGATGCACGACTCCCTGCCCTACGGACAGGAGTGGACCCGCTTCGGCGAGTACGTGCAGCAGCAGCTCGGCAAGATCGGCATCAAGGTCACCATCCGCCAGGAGGACGTGGCGCGCTGGCTGAAGCGCACCTACGCCGATCACGACTTCGACACCACCGCGAACTATCTGTACAACCTTGCCGACCCGGTGATCGGGGTGCACCGCGCCGTGCACTCGGGCCAGATCAAGCCGGGCACGGTGTTCACCAATGGCTCGTACTGGTCCGACCCCGAGGTCGACAAGCTGCTCGACATGGCCAAGGTGGAGCCGGACGCGGCCAAGCGCAGCGCCCTGTACGACCAGGCGCTGAAGATCGTCGCCGAGGAGATCCCCATCATCTGGGTCCACGAGATGAACTTCCCCACGGTGGTGAACAACAAGTTCGCGGACGTGATCGTCTCGGCCCTCGGGGTGTACGCGAACTTCGACCGTGCCTACATGAAGTAGCCCGGCCGGTTCAGGGAGCTCGATTCATCCCGCGAGACATGGGCGAATGACCCTGCGGATGCGCCGGCCATCGGTCGCGATGGCCGGCGCCGGGCGCGGGCGGCCGGGCACGCCCCCCCGGCCATGACGAGCCTCCCGGCCGTGACACCATGACCGGACTGCGTCTGCTGCGCTACATCGTCCGGCGGCTGCTCCAGGCGGTGCCGGTGATCCTGGGCGTCACCGTGCTGTGCTTTCTCCTGCTGCAGCTCGCACCCGGCGACCTCGCCGAGGTGCTGGCCGGGGAGTCCGGCGGCGCATCGGCGCAGTACATCCAGGACCTTCGCGCCCGCTACGGGCTGGACAAGCCCGTGCTCGTACAGCTCGCCGTCTACGTCAAGAACGTCTTCTTCTTCGATCTCGGCTTCTCGTTCCGCCACAGCTCCAAGGTATCGGACCTGCTGCTGGAGCGGATGATGCCCACCCTGCTCCTGATGGGCACCACGCTCGTGCTCTCGGTGGGCCTGGGCGCGCTCTCCGGGCTCTTCGCCGCCATCTGGGTCCGCACCTGGAAGGACCACGTCATCTCCCTCGGAGCCATCGTCGCGTACGCGACGCCGCTGTTCTGGGTCGGGCTGATGCTGATACTCGTCTTCTCGGTGTGGCTCGACTGGTTCCCCACCTCCGGGATGGAGGACGTGGTCATGTTCCACGAAGGGTGGGACCGGGCCGTCGACATCGCCCACCACCTCGTGCTGCCGGCCATCACCCTGTCGCTGTTCTACCTTGCGCTGTACACCCGCCTCATGCGCGCCACCATGCTGGAGCAACGGGGACTCGACTACGTGACCACCGCTCGGGCCAAGGGCCTCACCGAGCGCCAGATCACCTTCCGGCACGTGCTGCGCAACGCCCTGCTCCCCGTGATCACCATGGCCGGGGTCCAGGTGGGCGCTCTGCTCGGCGGCTCGGTGGTGGTGGAGAGCGTGTTCGCCTGGCCGGGCCTCGGGCAGCTCGCCTTCGAGGCGCTGTTCTCGCGGGATTTCAATCTCCTGCTGGGGATCTTCTTCATCTCCGCCTGCCTGGTGGTGTTCGTCAACATCGTGGTGGACGTCATCTACGTGCTGCTGGACCCGCGCATCAAGGTGGACGAGTGAACACCTTCCGGCAGCGCTTCTTCGGCAACCCGTGGGTCATCGCCGGCCTCGCGTGGCTGGTGATCGTGGTGCTCGTCGCGGCCGCCGCGCCGCTGCTTGCGGCGCACCATCCGTTCGAGATCGTGACCCGGCCCTTCCTCACGCCGTCCGCGGAACACCCCTTCGGCACCGATTCGCTGGGACGCAGCATCTGGGCGGGACTCGTGCACGGGGCGCGGACCACACTGGTCATCGCCATCCTGGCCACGCTGGCCTCCGTCGCCTTCGGCACCGCGGTGGGCGCGCTCGCCGGCTACTTCGGGGGGTTCGTGGACGACGGGCTGATGCGCCTCACCGAGTTCTTTCAGACCATTCCGTCCTTCATCTTCGCCATCGTGCTGGTAGCCATCCTCACCCCGTCCGCCACGAGCCTCATCGTGGCCATCGCGGTGGTGAGCTGGCCGCCCATCGCCCGCGTGGTACGCGGCGAGGTGCTGTCGGTCAAGGCCCGGGAGTACGTGCAGGCCGCGGTGCTGGTCGGTCAGGGAGACATGGCGATCCTCTTCCGGCAGGTGTTGCCGAACACCCTGTCGCCCCTCATCGTCACCGGCTCCCTGCTCGTCGCCACCGCCATCCTCATCGAGAGCGCGCTGTCCTTCCTCGGCCTCGGCGCCCCCAACCTGATGAGCTGGGGGTTCATGGTCGGCGCCGGGCGGAGCTTCCTGCGCGACGCGTGGTGGCTGGTGACCATCCCCGGAGTGGCCATCCTGCTCACGGTGCTGTCCATCAACCTCGTGGGCGAAGGGCTCAACGACGCCCTCAACCCCCGGCTCTCGGACCTGTGAGCGAGCCGGTCCTCAGCATCGAAGACCTGCGCGTCGCGCTACCCGCCTGGTCCGATCGTCCGCTGGCGGTGGACGGGGTCTCGCTTGCCATCGACCGCAACGAGATCCTGTGCGTGGTGGGCGAGTCCGGCTCGGGAAAGTCGGTCATGGCCAAGTCCGTCCTGGGACTGCTGCCGGCGCCCCACGTGCGCGTCGTCGACGGCGCCGTCCATTTCGAGGATCGGGACCTCCTCCAGGCCGGCGAGGAGGAGATGCTGGCGATCCGGGGCGGGCGCATCTCCATGATCTTCCAGGAGCCGATGGTGGCCCTGAACCCACTGATGAAGGTGGGTGCGCAGACCGACGAGATCTTCCGCGTTCACACCGACATCAGCGCGCAGGACCGGCGCCGACGGGTCATCGATCTGTTCTCCGACGTCCACCTTCCCGACCCCGAGCGCATCCCGGACAGCTATCCCCACGAGCTGTCGGGGGGACAGCGCCAGCGGGTGATGATCGCCATGGCGCTGGCGCTGGAGCCCGCGCTCATCATCGCCGACGAGCCCACCACCGCGCTGGACGTGACCACCCAGGCTCAGATCCTGGCGCTGCTCAAGGAGCTGCAGCGCAAGCACGGCACTGCGGTGATGTTCATCACCCACGACTTCGGGGTAGTGGCCGAGGTCGCGGATCGGGTGGTGGTGATGCGCGACGGGAAGCTCGTGGAGTCCGGCGCCACCCGGGACGTGCTGCGCGAGCCGAAGGCGGACTACACCCAGGCGCTGGTGGCGGCGGTGCCCAGCCTGCACCCTCGCCACCCGCCGACCGGAGACGCACCGGCGCCGGCGCTGGCTCTCAAGGGGTTGAACAAGATCTACGGGGGGCACGCAGGCTTGTTCGGCGGGCGCGGGCGGCGAGTCCACGCGGTGCGGGACGTCGATCTGGAGGTGCCCCGCGGGCATTCGGTCGCCCTCGTCGGCGAATCGGGTTCCGGAAAGTCCACTCTGGCGCGCTGCGTGGTGGGTCTGGAGAGAGCCGACGGCGGTGACATCCTGCTCAACGGCGAGAACATCGCCGGATTCTCGCGCAGGCAGCTCAAGCCGTACCGGCATCTGGTGCAGATGATCTTCCAGGACCCCTTCGCCTCCCTGAACCCGAGGCACCGCGTGGGCGACATCATCGCGCTGGGACCTGTGCTGCGAGGCACGCCGAAGCGCGATGCGTGGGACCGGGCGCGCGAGTTGCTGGGCCTGGTCGGGCTTCAGCCGGAGGCGGCGGGACGCTATCCGCACGAGTTCTCCGGCGGCCAGCGCCAGCGCATCGGCATCGCCCGGGCACTGGCGATGGAGCCCGCGCTGATCCTCGCCGACGAACCGGTGTCGGCCCTCGACGTGTCGGTGCAGAAGCAGGTGCTGGACCTGCTCGACGAGCTTCGCCAGTCCCTCGCGCTCTCGATGCTCTTCATCACCCATGACCTGCGGGTCGCCGCGCATGTATGCGACGAGATCGCCGTCATGCGGCACGGGGCAATCGTGGAGCGCGGTCCGACCTCGGAGATCTTCGCGAACCCCGGGCACGAGTACACCCGCCAGCTTCTGGACAGCGTGCCCGGCAAGGGCTGGGAGCACTGATCCCGCCGTTCACGCGGCCCGTACCCATCGGAGATCCGGGATCCGGTGGCCATCGCGGCCACCCGGAGCGGATGCTTGATCCCGAAGAGAACGGTGTGTTCCGGGTCGGCCCCGCCGGGACCAGGGCCTTCCCCGGCAGAGCAGCACGGTCCGGGCAATGGTCGAACAGTGGGTGGAGGCGGGAATCCGGATCAGCATGAACGTGGTGCCGGCTGTCAGACTCGAACTGACGACCTGATGCTTACAAGGCAACTGCTCTACCAACTGAGCTAAGCCGGCGGAGGTGAGGTCGCGCCACGGTCGGCGTCTTCGAAGGAACGGCGCCCGGGCCGAGGAAACACCGGCGTCCGCCACGGAAGCCGGCTTCCTCGAAGGGCCGCGCGGACCGGGTGCGAGCCAGCCGGATCCTAGCACGCGAATCCGGCGCCGGCCCTCGACGACGCCGGCGCCGCGGCGGACACCGCCGGTCCTTCGAGCCACCATCGGCGGGAGAGATCCGGTCCCGCTCAGCCTCTCTTCGCCCGCACCCGGACCTCGCCCGCCTCGCAGCGGACGGTTCCATCGACACGCTCCACCAGCAACGCGCCGTCGCGGTCGAGGCCGCGCGCCGTCCCCTCGATCGGCGGGAGAGATCCGGTCCCGTTCAGCCTCTCTTCGCCCGCACCCGGACCTCGCCCGCCTCGCAGCGGACGGTTCCATCGTCATGCTCCACCAGCAACGCGCCGTCGCGGTCGATGCCGCGCGCCGTCCCCTCGATCGGCGCGCCTCGCAGCGACACGCGCACGGGCCGATCGCGTAGCGCGTCGCGCTCGCGCCAACGAGGCGCGAAGGGGTCGAGACCGCGATCCCGGTACGTCTCGCAAGCATCCAGAATCGCACCGGCCGCCTGCGAAGCGAGCACATTTCGCGCCGGGACCCGGCCGAACTCCCTCGCGAAATCGGTCCACGGCTGATCGATCCGGTCCGAATCCGGCGTCCCGAGGTCGAGATTGAAGCCCACCCCCACCACGCACGCCGCCGAACCCGAGCTCCAGTGGCTCGCTTCGACGAGGATGCCCGCGAGCTTCCGATCATCGATGACCAGATCGTTCGGCCACTTGAGCATCACCCGGCCGAACCCGCCGGCGTCGAGCGCCTCGGCCAGGGCCACCCCGACCGCGAGCGACAGGCCGCTCAGCCCGCCCGATCCGGCGGGAAAACGCCAGGAGACGGACAGCGTCAGGCCCTGCCCCAGACCGCAAACCCAGCGCCGCCCCTGCCGGCCCCTTCCGGCGGTCTGGATCTCCGCGGCGCAGAGCTCGGGCGGGGCTGCTCCCCCGCGCATGCGCTCGGCGAGAACCGTATTGGTGGAATCGACCGCGAAGCTCACGTGGATCGAGCCGGGCCGCAACCGCGGCACGCCGCGCGCGATCCTTCCGGCATCGAGCAGTTCGACCGGTCGCAGCAGAGCGACCGCATCCGCCTCGAACGCCAACGCGACCCCGAGCCGTGAAAGCCGGCCCAGCGCCGCTTCCAGATCCGCATCGTCGATCCGGCATTCGCGTGCAAGCCGGCCACGGGCGCGGGGCTGCCCATCGGCCAGAGCCCGAACCACGAGGGCGGCCGTTCCGGATCCCGCGGAACCGTTCATGGCCCGGAGCACCCCGGAGACGGAAGGCAGGCGAGGCCACCGCCCCCGCGACGGCATCGCGCGCGATTCCGCAAGCCGGCGACGGGGAGGTCAGGTCCCACGGGAACCGAGGACGCCGTGAAGCGTACGAGCGAGACGCGCGAGGTCAAGGCAGGCGAAGCCACCGCCCCCGCGACGGCATCGTGCGCGATTCCGCGAGCCGGCGACGGGGAGGTCAGGTCCCACGGGAGCCGAGGACGCCGTGAAGCGTACGAGCGAGACGCGCGAGGTCCACGTCTCGCGAGAGCCGGTGCTCGCCGTCGCCGACGATCTGCACCGTGACGTCGCCGGACCGGAGCCGCGAGGCGAGGCGGAGCGATGTCTGCCACGGCACGTCCCGGTCGCGATAGCCGTGGATGAGGCGCACCGGGCCATCGAAGGGGATCCGGTCCCGCAACTGCAACTGCTCGCGGCCGTCCTCGATGAGGCGCCGCGTGACCGGATACGGCTCGTCCGAATACTCGCTCGGAACGTGGACGACGCCCCGGGTCGCCAGCGTCTCGCGCTCGCTCTCGGACATCCGCGCCCACATCCGGTCCTCGGTGAAGTCGGGAGCGGCGGCGACGCCGACCAGGGCCCGCACCCGTCCGGGCAGACGGCGTGCGACGAGCAGCATGATCCACCCGCCCATGCTCGACCCGACGAGAACGAGCGGGCCTCGCGTGACCGCCTCGATGACCGCGCAGGCGTCGTCGGCCCAGGAACCGACGGTGCCCTCTTCGAAGCGCCCGGACGATGCGCCGCGTCCGCGATAGTCGAACCGCAGGTACGCATGGCCGGCCTCGACGCAGACGCGGTGCAGGAACCGCGCCTTGGTCCCGGACATCTCCGACGCGTAGCCACAGAGGAACACCACCGTCGGGTCGCGTCCCGGCAGGAAGCGGTAGGCCAGGTGGCCGCCGCCGGGGAGCGGATGAAGCCCGGGCGCGTGCGGTTCGCCGGTCATGCCCCCACCCCGCCCGATCCCTCGTCACACCACGGCCCCGAACCCGCGGCGAACGCTCGCGGGACACGGTAGAAGCGCATGCGAGGCGGTGTGCTCCATCATCCGAGTATCTGAAGAGGAGCAGGCGCTCCGCGGAGCGCCGGGGTGGCGGGCGCATCCGAGGCAGTGTGCTCCATCATCCGAGTATCGCTTCGCCCGGCATGAGCCAGCGGGCGGCGGGATGATGCCGGGTCCGCTCGAACATTCGGGCGATGAACGTCCAGGTCGCCTCCTCGTGGACCGCGTGGTGGGTCAGGAGCCCGGTCGGCTCGATCGGGTCCACCGACCCCATCCGCCGCGCCGCAAGATGACCGACCATCGCGGCGAGCGCCTGGCCGCACCCGACGAACCCCCGCCCGCCCCGCCAGTCCACCACGTCCACGTGGCAGTTCGTCTGCCGGAGCCCCGGAACCGGCATCGCCGCCGGACGGGGACCGTACGCGGACAGGCCGCCGAACCCGGCGTGCGGAAGGGCCGGGATCAGTGCCGGATCGATCCGGTTCCACGGGGGGACGAGCACGGGGAGGCACCGCGAACCGGCCAGCCCGCGCAGCCGGTTCGAGCCCTCCGACAGCTCGGCCGTCACCACGCTGGAGGCGCGGTGGGGTCCGAGCTCCATCTTCTTCTCTCCCTCCGTGGAGTGGCTTCGATGCGCCCACCCGTGCTGGAGCACCTGGACACGCGCCGATTCGAGCCACGGCACGAGCGAGGGCTGCGCGAGGGCGGGGACGACCGCGAGCCCCACCGTGACGCCGTGCTCGCGAGCCAGTGCGGAGAGGCGGTCGAGGGCCGGGGTCGGCGCCTCGGCATCGTCGTCGCGCCACCACAGCGTGGCGACCCGGCCTTCGGCGTGCCATGCGTCCAGCTCGCGGTCGAGATCGGACCAGTCCATTGGCGGGTCAAACCGATCGGCGGGACGATTTCGCCGATGGTGATGGCGAGTCAACGAACAACGGGTTCACATGACCGAACGGCATCCGCCGGTAGCGCACGTTGCCCGCGGCGGGTGCGCCGTTCACATGATCGAACGGCATCCGCCGGAGGAACGGAGGATTTCAGGATGGTGCCGCTCCGATCCCGAATCGCTCAAGGCTCCAGGCGACCAGAGGAACGCCGGTGGCCGATCCGGTTTGTGCAGTCCCGACCGATCGCGCGTAGAATCCAGTGGCCCATGACGTAGGAGGCTACTCCATGAACGTCAGCGAGCAAACCCGAAACGAGGTGTGGCAAGGCTTTCTGGATGCCGCGCGGCTGGGACGATACTACGCCGCACTTTCCGACCGGCACCGGCGCAATCACCAGCTACTTCGGTTCGCATTGCTGGTTGCGGCGGCTGGAGGCATCACCGACTTCTTCAATCTGCTTCCCGAGGGGTTCCAGTGGATTGCAGAGCTTGCAAGCGTGCTGATCGCGGTTATCGCAATCTGGAATCTGGTGTCGGATGACGCGAAGAAGGCGGCCATCCTGCATACGATCAGCGTCGAATGTGGCGATCTGGAGAATCGGTGGCGAGATTTGTGGAGCGCTGTCGACCGGATGGACTCGAACGACGCCGAGATACGGAACCAGATCCGAAAGCTCGCAGACAGAACGCTGAAGGTGACCGGACGGGCTGGCGATTCCGACATTCGGGAGGACCAGCGGTTGAACGAGAAGAGCGCAGAGATCGCGTACAAGGTGATGACCGATCGATATGCGTCCTGAAGGAGGTCACGATGCCGGGACCTAGGGGTTCCACTGGCCGTCCACCGAGACCGCCCAATCCGCCACCTCCTCCACCTCCTCCGCGTCCGGCGCCGCCCCCGCCGAAACCGAAGTAGGGACACACGAATTCGCAGTGCCTCGGCCCGTCGCATTCAGCGTCGGGGCGAGTCGATAACGCCACGGGCGATCTCGACGATGGCGTCGGCGCTCTCACCGGCGCCGTCGAGCCGAATCCGGGAACACGGCGGCGTGGCCGGTGCGGCTGCACGCCGGACTGCTTCGAGCAACGTCCCGGGGGTCAGCCGATCTTCCTCGATCATCCGCGCGAGCCCCGCTTCGGCGAGAACCCGGGCCCGGATCGACTGCTCGCGCTCGCCATCGGCGGAGAACGGCACGAGTACCGCCCGTGCGCCGGTGGCCAGGAGATCGGCGACGGTGTTGTAGCCCGCCTGGGAGACGGATACCCGTGCGCGGGAGAGGGCCGATCGGAAGTCGGCGCGGTTCGGCTCCACGAGCACGTTCGGCGGTGCGGCCCGGCGCCAGCCGGCCAGGGCATCCGCACCGGCATTCGGACCGACCAGGATCCGCCACCGCCGGCCGGGGTCGCGGCGCGCGCTCCCCAGTGCGGCGTCCACCAACCGGTGCGCGACCGCTCCGCCGCCGGCGGAGACGACGATCTCGTCCTCGCCCACCCCGGACGGTGCCGCCGGTCCCTCCTCCCCCGCGACGTACCCCGTATAGCGGATGCGCTCCCGGATCCGTCCGGCCTCGGGGAAGCTGGCGTCGAGCCTCACGAACGCGGGATCGCCATGCACCAGCACCGTGTGGTAGCACGCCAGCACGCATTCGGCCGCGGCCCGCGCCCTGGCCGGTGTCGACAGCGGCTGCAATACGTCGCGAACCGAGCACACGAGACGGCATCGCGCGGCACGGGCATGGTCGACGAGCGGTTCGAGCTCGAAACGCAGCAGCCGCCGTCCGAAGGGATACGTCTCGGTGACCAGCACGTGCGGTGCGTGCGCCGCGAACGCGGCGAGCAGCATGTCTCGACGGGCGGAGCGCCAGGCATCGTCGACCTCCCGGCCGTGCGGGTCCACGAGCACGCGAAAGCCCGTGTCCGCCGCGCGGGCGGCCGGGAGCGGGACGACGCGAACGCGCTCGGGATCGACCTCCGGCGCCCCCGCGCCCCCGGTCGCGAATGCGACATCCACCCCGCGCTCGGCGAGGGTCCGCGCGATGGCGGCGGCGCGGCGCCGATGACCGATCCCCAACAGGTGCTGGACCCAGATCATGACCCTGGGCACGGTCGCCGGACCGGTCATGCGGGACTACCCATCGCGTTCGAGACGGATGTTCGGCTCGTCCAGCGTGAATGCCCCGGTCTCCGGATCGAACCGGAAGCGGTGCGCGCAGGACCAGTCGAGGCGTACCGGGGACTTGCCGGTGAGGTCCCATCCCCGGGCGAGCCCCATCGTCGCCTTGATGACGCCCTTGTGGGTCACCGCGACCACCCCCGGCGGCGAGCGGGTGGCGCTCCGGGCCCAGTCGACGACCCGGGCCTGCAGCTCGCGCGGACTCTCGCCGCCCGGCGGCCGGAAGTCCGGTCCCCTCGCCTCGTTGCGGGCAACCCCGCACGGATCGGCCGCCGCGACCGAGACGCGCGTCCGTCCTTCCCAATCGCCCCAGTCCATCTCCATGAGGCGGCGATCGAGCACCGGCGCCCCGAGCCCGAGCAACGCCACGGTCTCCACCGCCCGGGCAAGCGGGCTCGAATGCACTCCATACGATTGGAACCGCGCGGGGAGGCGACGCCCGGTGACCGCCCGGCGCCCGGATTCGCAGAGCGGCACGTCGGTGCGGCCCTGGATGCGCCCGGATTCGTTCCACGCGGTCACGGCGTGACGGAGCATCACCACGTCGATCATCTTCCATGCTCCCCCACCGCCTCGCCGAGCCACCGGTCGAGACAGAGCGGCACGTCGGTGCGGCCCTGGATGCGCCCGGCTTCGTTCCACGCGGTCACGGCATGACGGAGCATCACCACGTCGATCATCTTCCATGCTCCGCCACCGCCTCGCCGAGCCACCGGTCGAGGGCGCGGGCGGCCGCCGCGAGTCCGTGCTCGGCGTGCACGCGGGCCCGAGCCGCCTGTCCGGCCGCGGCCAGCGCAACGGGATCGGCCAGCGCCCGGGCCACCGCGTCCGCGAACGCCGCGGCGTCGCCCTCGGGGACGAGCCACCCCCCGGCGCCATGGCCGACCACGGTCCCGACTCCGCGCGCGTCACCCGCGATCACCGGGACCCCCAACGCCTGGGCTTCGAGCATCGCCATGCCGAGCGGCTCCCCAAGGGCGGGCCACACGAAGAGATCGCAGGCGCCGACGATCCCGTACAGGGCCGGCGGCGAGCGCGGCCCGAGAAAGGCGACGCGCCCGGCCGCGCGGAGCTTCGCGAACGCGGCTTCCACCTCGCCACGGGCGGTACCGCCGCCCACCACCAGCAGATGCCACGGCACGTGCGTCATGCGTTCGAGAGCACGGGCGAGCAGCCTGAACGACTCCGCCTTGCGTCCGGGACGCATCATCGCCACACAAGCCAGGAAGGGAACCGAAGGATCGGCGCACACGAGGCGAGCGACGCGGGCGCGGCGGCGCGAACGCTCGCCGCGGGGCGCACAGGCGCCGGTGTCCAGAAAGGGCGCGAGCCGGCGAATCGGCGCTCCCTCGCCGAGCCGCCCCGCGAGGCCGGGCACGTCGTCCGGATTGAGGGCGATCAGCCGGTCGGCGCGCGCAAGCGCGACCGCCACCGCACGATGGCCGTGCCGCCACGGGCCATGCGCCTGCTTCGGCGCATGCGACGCCTCCGCGACGACGTAGGGGATCCCGAGCCGGGCGCTCACCCGCGGCCCGATCCAATCCGGCGCCTTGTGGTAGAGGTGATAGGTGAACCAGCACCGGGGGGACCGGGGCGAGCCGCTCCAGCCCTCCACCAGCCGCGTCGCCTGCGCCCGCGCGGCGCGGGCGATCCGGAGCTGCCGGAGCCGATCGCCGGCGCCTTCGAACGTCCTCAGCCGCGATGCCGTCACCACCTCGTGCCCGGCCTCCTCCAGCGCCCGCACCAGTAGCCCGGCAATGAGGCGATCGCCCGACGCGGTGGGGTGATCCGGCGCCTTGAGCGGTGCGTAGAAGGCGATCCTCACGCCGGCCTGTCAGCCTCGTGAACGACCGCGGGCCCGGGAGGCGCCGCATCCCCCGCGAGGCCGGGCTTCGAGGCCGGTCCGGACATGGCCTCCAGCTTCGCCGCGATCCTCGTGACCCCTTCCTCGAACGAGAACCGCGTCGTCACCACCCGTCGGCCCGCCTCCGCCAATCGTCCGCGCAACGCGGGATCGCGGATCGCGCGTTCGAGCGCGGCGGCCAGCGCGCCGATGTCGCGCGGTGGCACGAGCAGGCCGTTGATCTCGTGTTCGATCAGCTCCGGCATCGCCGATACCCGGGTCGCCACGCACGCGGCGCCGAGGAGCTGGGCCTCCATCAGCACGTTCGGCAGCCCGTCGCGGTCGCCGTCGGCGCCGACCCGCGACGCGAGGGCGAACAGGTCCGCACCGGAGAAGTGGTCGACGACCCGGTCGTGCGGGAGGCTCCCGCGCCACCGCACCCGGTCGCCGATGCCGAGCGTCGCGGCGTCCCGGCGCAACTTCGCCTCCAGCGCGCCGCCTCCCACGACGTCGAGCGTCCACGAGAGTGCCGGCGGCGCCATCGCGAGCGCCCCGAGCAGGTCGTCGAATCCCTTCTTCTCCACCAGGCGTCCGACCGAGAGGATCCTCACCGGGTCCGAGGGATCGGAGCCGTCGCGGAAAGGCCGCTCCGCCACGCCGGCCGGAAACCGCCCGCGGTCCAGGCCGTGGTAGACCAGCTCCACGGTATCGGGTGACGGCGCGAGCGCCGCCAAGTGGTCGAGATTGGTCCGCGTGCACGTCACCCCGAAACGGGCGTCCGCGAGCTTCTCCCGCATCTCCCAGTCCGGCGTCGTCCAGACGTCCTTGGCGTGGGCGGAGAAGCTCCATCCGATCCCGAGCATCGCGCTCGCGTAGCGGGCGACGGACGACGGGGTATGCAGGAAGTGCGCATGGATCGACGTGACGCGGCTACGCTCCGCCGCGAGCACGAGCGCCTGGCCGAAGCGGCGCACCCGGTTGGGGGTGCGGTCGCGCGCCAGATCCGCGAGCCACGCCGAGCGGGCGCGGGCGTATCCGGGGAGCCGCCGCGCCGTCTTCCACGCACGCAGTACCCGCCGCGGGGCCTCGTGGAGGTACTCCGGCAGATAGAGCACCGGGGAGCGGATCTCGGTGTGGATCAGGTGGGTGAAGCGATCCGTCGGACGCCGCAACGACACGATGACGAGCTCGATCCCGCGGCGCTCCAGGGCGAGGATCTCCTGCGCGACGAAGGTCTCCGACAGCCGCGGATAGCCCTTCACGACCACCGCGACCGGGTGGCGCATGGGGAAGGCTCAGCCCGTGACGCCGCCGGCGGCGTGCACGGCGCCGGGACGCTCGCCGCGCGGATCGAGCCAGCGCTCGACGAGACGGTGGATGTTGTCGAGGCCTTCGAGCAGGCCCGGCACCACGACGTCGGACGGACGCGGCTGCGAACCGATCCCGCGCAACGCCGCGACCATCGCGCCACGGTCGCGGCCGTGCTCGTCGCCCAGCATCCGGACCAGGCCGAGCTGCTCGGCGCGCGCCGCCCGGATGGTCTGCTCGAGCCGCGGGCGGCGGCGCGGCACGATGACCGCCGGCTTGTCGAAGGTGAGGATCTCGCAGAACGTGTTGTACCCGCCCATCGCGACCACGCCGGCCGCGCGGGCCATGAGGTTCTCGAACCGCGCGTCGAAGGTGATCGCCTCCACCCGGTCGAGCCTCGCGATCCGCATGCGGAACTGCTCCCGGCGCCGCGGCCGCATGAAGGGCCCGAACACGATCAGGGCGGGATGCGGCAGCCCCGGGTCCGACTCGTAGGCGCCGACGACCCGGTCGATGAGGTCTTCGCCGTCCCCGCCCCCGCCGGGGGTCACGAGGATGAACGGCTCGGGCAGGGCGGTCGCGGCGCGGACCCCGGGCGGCTCGCCGGACGGCACGCTCTCGAGATAGCCGGTGTAGGTCATCTTCTGTCGGACCGACTCCGAAAGCCCGAGACCCGCGAGCGGATCGCACACCTGCGGCAGGCCGTAGACGAGGATGTCGTCGTAGAGGTCCTCGAGCGCCGACATCGCGTTCTTCCGCTCCCATTCCTCGGCGAGCAGGACTGGATCGTCCATCACGTCGCGCAGCCCCAGCACCAGGCGGGAGCCACGCGCCTTGAGCGCCTCGAGCGTGCCCTGGATCTCCCCGCGCAGCCCGAGGGGCTCCTTGTCGACGATGAAGAGGTCGGGGGCGAACACCTCCGCGGTGTGCCGGATGATGGAGGCGCGCATCCGCAGCACCTCCCCGATGTCCATGTGCAGGCTGAGCGAGGAGTACTCGCCGTTCCGCAGCTTGATGACGCCGGGGACGCGCACGAAGTCGACGCGGGTCCGGAACTCGAAGCTCCCGATGATCGGCGAGCCCGACAGGATGAGGACCGACAGCGCCTTGCGGCGCGCAACGAGCGCGTGGGCGATGGTCCGGCACCGGCGCAGGTGTCCGAGCCCGAAGGAATCGTGACTGTAGACCAGCACCCGGGCGTGTCTGGGTGACGCGATCACGACCGCCCCGCTCGGTTCCCCAAGGCGCGCGAGCCTAGCCGAAACCCGGCCGGACCCGCAATTCGCGGACCGGTCCGGGAACCCGCGGGCATGTCGCGCGACGATCCCCCGCTCTCGCACCGGTCCCGGAGACCGCCGGACCGGACGACGGTTCCGGGCCGGCGCGGCGGCCCCCGGATGGCGGGAGCGGCGGCAGGTACAGTACGATTTCGTGCGCCCTCCGCGGGACGGGAACGGGACACGGCCGCGGGGTCGCACCTCCGCGCCCTCGGCGCCGAGGACGCACGGTGCTCCCCGAGCACGACGAGCCGAGCACGACGAGGACCGAGCATGCGCCTGCGATTGCCGATGAGCCGGGAGGCCCCATCCCTGCCGGGACGGGTGCGGGACGCGATCCGGCGGCAGCAGGAGTCGAGCGAGATCGTGGTCGGCTGGATCCAGCTCTCGATCGTCGTCACCTTCTCGGTCCTCTACGCGCTCTCCCCCAAGCCGTACACCGCCGACCCGGTGTTCGCGCCGGAACCCTGGGTACTCGGCGCCTATCTGCTCTTCACCCTCGTGCGCGTGGCGCTCGCCCACCGGCGCGCGTTGCCGGCCTGGCTGCTGTACGTCTCGGTGATCGTCGACATGCTCCTGCTGCTCGCCCTGATCTGGAGCATCCACGTCAAGTACGGCCAGCCCGCGTCGTTCTACCTCAAGGTGCCCACCGTGCTCTACGTCTTCATCTTCATCGCGCTGCGGGCGCTGCGGTTCGAGGCGCGGTACGTGCTGCTCGCCGGCGCGGTGGCGGCGGGCGGATGGCTGCTGATGGTGCTCTACGCGGTGCGCATCGTGCCGGACGACCCGATGATCACGCGCGACTACGTGGAGTACATGACCTCGAACAGCATCCTGCTCGGGGCGGAGTTCGACAAGGTCATCTCGGTGCTGATCGTCACCGGGATCCTCGCGGTCGCCATCACCCGCGCCCGCGACCTGCTGGTGCGCTCGGTCGTCGAGAGCACCGCCGCGGCCGAGCTCTCACGCTTCGTGCCGAGCGAGGTGGCGGCGGAGATCAAGACCTCGGAGACCCGCATCGAAGCCGGCGCGGGCGAGGTCCGCGAGACGACCATCTTCTTCAGCGACCTCCAGGGGTTCACCTCGATCAGCGAGGGAATGTCGCCGGTCGAGCTCATCGCCACCCTGAACGAGTACTTCTCGGCGGTCACCGAGCCGATCGTTCGCCATGGAGGCGTCATCAACCAGTACCAGGGCGACGCCATCCTCGCGACCTTCAACCTCCCGAAGGCGCTCGACGACCACGCGGCGGCGGCGGTGCGGGCCGCCGTCGAGATCCAGCACATCCTCGCCTCGCGCACCTTCGGGTCCGGCCTGCGGCTCGCGTCGAGGGTCGGGATCAACACCGGGGTGGTGGTCGGCGGCCTCGTCGGCGCCGAGGAGCGGCTCGGCTACACCGTGCACGGCGACGACGTGAACCTCGCGGCCCGGCTCGAAGCGCTGAACAAGGACCACGGGACGCGGATCATCGTCTCCGAACGCACCCGGGAGCTCGCCGGCCCCGACCGCTTCGCGTTCGAGGCGCTGGGCACGGTGACGGTGCGGGGGCGGAACCGGTCGGTCACCATCTACCGGCTCGACGCCGGACCTTCGCCGGCGTAGATCGCCACTACATCTCCCGCCCCGCCTCCAGCTTGGCGCGCACCTGTACCAGGCGCCGGAGGATGCTGCGCTCGACGACCGCTACATCTCCTGCCCCGCCTCCAGCCTGGCGTGCAGGCGCTCGATGTTCTTCCGGGCCCGAGCCTCGTGCCGGCGCCGGAAGAACTCCGTGAAGCAGAACACGGGGCGCGCGGCAAGGAATTCCAGGAACTTCTTCTGCTGGGGACGGAACTCGGAATCCGGCACGTGCGGGTACTCCGCGCGTACCGCGCGGGTGTCGCGCATGAACTCCTCCCAGGGCAGCCCGAAGCTCGACAGGTCGATGTCGACGACGAACGACTCGTCCAGGGTCTGCGGGGGCGGCTCGAGGTGGGTGGTGACCATGATGAGCCGGTGCACCGTGGAGCGGAACTGCTCCGAGCCCCGCCCGCCGGCCCTCGCCGCGAACAGCTCCGCGCTTCGGAGCTCGTTCTCCCGTTCCGGAATTTCGTAGATCGCGTCGTGGAACCACAACGCCATCTCGACCGCGTCGGGCTCGTCCATCCGGTCCGCGGCGAGGTCGAACTGGCGCAGGCAGTGTTCGATGTGCGAGACGGAGTGGTAGCGGCGATGCGGCTCGCGGTACAGCGCGTCGAGCTCTTCGAACACCGCGCCGGCGCCCTCGCCGATGCGGCGGGTCCAGAGCGCTTCGAATCGATGCCGGTCCAGTCGATCCACCGTCCGCCTCCACCACGCCAGCCGGCTCAGGCGTCCTCGTGCCCGAGCTGCCGCAACCGCTTCTGCAGCTCGACGAACTGCTCGTGCGAGCGTACGAGCTTGTCGCTCAACTGGCGCATGACGTCGAGGGCGACCTCCGGATTCTCCGCCAGCAGCTTGAGGAACATCTCGCCGGTGATGCGCAGCGCGACGAGCCGATCCCGGGTTCGGATAGTAGCCGAACGAGGCGCGTTGGTGAGAACGCCGAGCTCTCCGAACAGCTCGTTCGGGCCGAGTACACCCTCCAGGAACGGTCCCGCCTCGGTCTCGGCGATGATCTCGACCGCGCCCTCCATGATCACGTAGACGCCGTCCGGCGCGTCGCCGGCCTCGAAGAGCACCTCGCCATCCTCGTACTTGCAGAGCTCGCTCGTGAATGCGACCAGCCTGAGCTTCGAAAGCTCCAGCTTCGAGAACATCGGCACCTTGTGAAGCATTTCGGCTTCTGTCGCGAGGTCCATCGTCATTCCCCGGTTTCGCTCTTCCCGCGTCGTGTCATGGCGCTACGTTGCGCGCCGAATTCCGCGAATACGCATGCGCCGGCCCGTCGAACGGCGTCAGCCGGCCCGCGCCATCTCATGGAGCACGGTGCCGGGCCGGTTCAGCTCCGCGTACGTACCCTGCTCCACCACCTTGCCACCCTCCAGCACGATCGTCCGCTCGAAACGCTCCGCCAGACTGGCACGGTGGACCACCCAGATCAAGGTGCGGGATCCGAATTCTTTCAACAAGTTATCGAGAATCCGGGTGTGCGACGATCCATCGAGCGGCGCGGTCGCGCGGTCGACCACGAGCACGTCCGGGCGCTTCAGCACCGCGCGCGCGATCGCCAGCTTCTGGCGCTGCACCGACGACAGCCGCGAGCCGGCAATCCCGACGGGATAGTCGAGGCCGGTCTCCATGATCGGGCGGCGCAGCCCGAGTGCGTCCACCACCTCCCCGATCAGCTCGCCGATGCGCGTCGCGCTGCGCTGGCGCCCGTAGGCGAGCCGGCCGAAGAGGATGTTGTCCAGGATCGAGACCGAGGAGTTGTAGCGCTCGGAGTCGAAGAACTCGATGGGGGTCTCGTCGGCTCCGAGCCCTTCGGAGAACCGGCGGCGCGCCAGGACCAGGCGTTCCTGCATCGGCTCGTCGATCAGCCCGAGCCGATGGCGCGCCGGCACGATCTTGAACGTCAGCGACAGGAACATCGTGCGATCGTCGTCGCCGAGGTCGTCGGCGCGACCCGACTCGGTGCGGGCAAGCAGGGCGCGGAACTCCGGCAGGTCCTCCGCCGAGATGAAGCTGAACTGCTCGAACAGCTCGCTGCCCGGGGCAACGTCCGCGAACAGATCGACCATGACCTTCGCGACCTGCCGCCCGGTGTCCAGGAAGTCGTCCATCAGGCCGACGTCGTCCAGCACCTTGCGCACGTATGTATTGCCCGCGAGATCCTCGGGGTCGAAGCTCCGGTCCCTCGGGGAACCGAAGAGGAGGTTCTCCGCCACCGTCATGTTGACGTTGTAGGCGTCCCGGTCGAAGGGGTCCACGAGGTCCGCGACGCGCAGGTCCGCGAGCCTCGCGCGGAGCGTCTTGCGCGCTTCCAGCACCCCGCGGGCAAGCTCCGGAGCGGCCTCGGGGTCGATGTTCGACTGCAGCCCGAGCTGGTAGATGTCGTCGTCCATGTCCGCGATGGAGAGCGCCTCGATGGCGCGCTCGTTCATCGACTCGGCGTCCTCGACGCCGGCGCCCTCGTAGTCGAGCCAGTCCGCGCGAATGTCGTGCAGCGAGTTCCCGGACCTTGCCGCCTCGGTGCGGAGCCGCTCCCACTGCGCGCGGCCGGGCTCGTCGTAGGCGGCGTCGCGCAGCGGGCGGTGCTTCAGGCTGTAGAGCAGGTTGTCGCGCAGGGTGCCGGAGAACAGGCTCGTCTCGGGGCCGATGTAGGCGGCCTGGCGTCCGGTCACCGCCTCGGGGGACGCGAGGAGATCCACCCCGCCGGCCAGCAGCGTCCCGGTGCCCGGGCGTCTGAGGCCGGCGACGATGTGGGCGAGACGGTCGCTGCCGCAGCCCTGGCCGCCCACGAGCGCGAGGCTCGCGGGCAGCTCCGCGGTGAGGGAGAGCCCGCCGGGGAACGTCGTCTCGCTCTCGTCCTCCTCCTTGAGATCGAGGTTGCTGGCGACCAGGGCGCCGGAGATCGGGACCCGTACCTCCGGCTCCGCATCGATCTGCTCCTGGTCGAGCATCCCGGGTACCTGGAACGACTCGAGGAGCAGCTCGTACTTGCCCTTCGCGTCTTCCTTGACCTGGTAGAAGTTGAGGAGCTCCTTCCACGGATCGGCGAGCTTCTCGTAGGCGGCGATCACCGCCACCAAGGAGCCGAAGGTGAGATCGCCCTCGATCACCAGGTAGCCACCGATCGAGTAGAAGAAGAATGGCGTGATCTGGGCGATGAAGTTGTTCACGAACTTGATGAAGAACTTGAGACGGTAGATCTGCACCCGGACCCCGTAGATCGTTCCGACCCTCTCGGTGTAGTCGGCGCGCTCGAGCCGGGACGTGTCGTGGGTGTGGATCTCGCGAATCCCGCTCACCACCTCTCCGATCCGCTCGGAGAGGACGCGCGCGAGCCTGATCCGCTCCTTCTTCTTCGCGTTGAGCTTGCGTTGCAGCTTGGGAATGAGCCACATCTGCACCGGATACAGCGCGATGGCGGCGACGCCGAGGACGGGGTCCTCGATGAACATGAAGATCAGCAGGGTGATGAGCATCCCGCCCTGGAACGCGGGCAGGGCGAGCGAGTCGCCGATGTAGCCGCCGAGCGGATCGGTCTCCGCGACGATGGTGGAGACGAGCTCGCCCGGCGACGTGCGGCGGAACCGGGGGAGCGGAAAGCGCAGCAGGCGGACGAAGAGGTCGTAGCGCAGGCGCCGGAGCATGCGTTCGCCGACCACCCCGCGGTACACGTTGAGGAAGTACTTGAAGCCGCCGTTGACGAGGACGAGCCCGAGGAACGTCGTGCACAGCACCAGGAGGTACTCGATCTGGCCGAGCTCGAGGCCGAGGACTTCCACCGGAAACGCGGAAGCGTCGGTATCGATCGCCTCGTTGACGATCACCTTCGGCAGGTAGAGAAGGAGATAGAAGAACGGGAACGAGGTGACGGTCAGCACGAGCAGGAGGATCTGCTCGCGCATGCTGTACTTGAGCACGAATCTGAAGATGCTGGATTCCATGTCCGCTTCCCGGTGGGCGACGTGCGATCCCGCGCCTTATAGCTCACCCGAGCGCGGGGAAACAACGAAGACGGCGGCTTCCCGATGCCGCGCCGGAGCCCGACCCGAAGCGGCACGGGGGAGCTCGACAGACACGGTCACCCGGTGGCGGCGTCGATTTCGTTCAGGCGGCGTGATGTCGCCGGGAGCCGCGATGCGATTGACCGCCGGAAGGCATTTCGCAAGACCTGCCGCCCGGGCGGGCTGTCGGCTCGCCGGACGATCGAGGAAGGACGCCGCGTCGCGCCGGCGCCTGACGGTGCCGCGGACCTCCCCGGTGAAGACATGTTCGCAAAGACGGCGGCGGCAGAGCTCGTTCTCTTCGTGGAGGCCGGCGAGCATGATTGCGGCGCCGGCCGCATCGTCAGGTGGTCCCCGTCAGCCAGGTTTCCACCGACAAGCCCGGCACGCGTCGGAACTCGGAGAGGTTGTGCGTGACGAGCGGCACGTCACAGGCCAGGGCGTGGGCGGCGATCCAGAGGTCGTTGGGGCCGATCGGCTGGCCGATCGAACGCAGATGGGCACGGAGCCAGCCGTATTGCCGGGCCGCTTCCGCGTCCATGTCAACCACCTGAACGGCCGCGAGCAACGCTCTCAGAGCAGCCTTGTTTTCCTCGAAGCGGCGCGACTGCGCCACGCCCCACTCCAGCTCCCCCAACACGATGATCGAGACCCCGCAATCGTGGAGCGGCAGTCTCGGCTTGAAGCCGGCCCGCCGCTTCCTGGCGTAGATGCAGGTATCGGTGTCGAGCATGACTCTCAATCGAAGGGCTCCCGGTCTTCGAGCGGCAGGTGGGTGTTGCGCAGCTCGTCCATCGCCTCGAAGAAGTCGTCCGTGAAGCGCGCGCCGTTCTCGAAGTAATCGTCCCAGTCCTTGAACATGGGACTCAACACCACGTGTCGGCCCTCGCGCCGAACGAGCACGCGGTCCGTATCGAACCGGAACTCCTTGGGCAGCCTCACCGCCTGCGACCGCCCGTTCATGAACACGCGCGCAACCTTGCGGGACTCGGATCCGGGCGGTGTGTCCGCCTTCATCTTTCGCGCCGGGACGGTCATGGCTTCACTCCCATGTCTGGCGGTGATCGGAAAACGTAGCAAATCGGGTATATATCCACAATGTAGATCCAGAACCTGTCCAGGGCTGTTCCACTCTGCAGGGCCGAGGGCACATGACGACGGCGTTCCGAGGCGGTGACTGACGGCAGACCGCCTCGAGGGCGCGAGACCGACGCGACAATCGGGCCGGTCAGGAGATGCAGGCGAGCCAGGCTTCTTCGAGCGTGGCGGCCGGGAAGCGTTCCCGCAGCCGGGCGGGGGACCCGGTGAACCGCATCGATCCGTTGTGGAGCACGCCCATTCGATCGCACAGGCGGCCGGCGTCCGCGAGCAGGTGGGTGCTGAAGAACACCGTCGCGCCGCCGGCTCGAAGTCCGGCCATGTAGTGCCTTGCAAGCACCCGCGCCCTGGGGTCGAGGCCACTCATCGGCTCGTCGAACACGAGCAGGGACTTGCCCGAGAGGAAGCAGGCCGCGAGACCGAGCTTCTGCGCCATGCCCATCGAGTAGTCGCGCACCGGCCGATCGAGGGCGGACGGCGCGAGATCGACCGCGGCGAGCACCTCGCGCTCGGGGCCGGGGCCCGGCTCGACCCGGTGCATCCTCGCCATGAAGTCCAGGAACTCGCGCCCGCGCAGATGGTGCGGAGGCAGGAAGCGCTCGGGCAGGTAGGCGAGCGGCCGGCGCGACTCCGGGGTGCCCGCGGGCCGGCCGAAGATCTCGATCCGGCCCGCATCGACGTGGCAGAGATCGAGCAGGCACTTGATGCAGGTGGTCTTGCCCGCCCCGTTGGTTCCGACGAGCGCGAAGATCTCTCCGGAGCGGACCTCGAGCGTGAGATCGGCCAGCACCGGATGGCGTCCGAACCGCTTGCGCACCCCGGAGAACTCGATGGCCTTCGCGGGCGGTATCCGGCAGCCCGGTGCGCGCACACCGGAACTCACGCCTCGTTCCCGCTCCGCGCCCTCCCGTGAGGAGGACGAGGGCCCGGATTCAGGCGACCATGCGACATCGTTCACGCCCGCGCCTCCACGACACTCAGCGCCCGCCTGGCGCCCGGACTCAGGCGGCCGCGCGACCTCGTTCGCAACCGTGAACCGGTGCGCGCGCCAAGCGCACGCCCGTTGAGCGACGGCTCGGGCTCGGTCCGGCGTGAACCGGTGCGCGCGCCAGGCGCATCGCGCCGGACCGCGTTTCCACCGTCCACCGCCCGCGCCGGCGAGCCGCGAAAGCTCAGTAGATGTAGAGGAGGTTGCATTCCTGCGCGTCGCCGGCGACGTCGTACTCGTTCGTGGTCACGTTGGCCATGCACAGCGTCGTCGCATCGCTCACCCCGCGGTGCGAGAACGTGGTGGTCCCGGTGAAGCGCAACGCTCCGGTCAGCGGGCGCTCGTCGTCGATCTTGAGGTCGAGCTCGCGGGCGATGTCGACCGGGATGTTGTTGCCGAGGACGAGGCCGAGCCGGGGCGCCTGAGCCGCGGTCGGGGCGCCGGCGGGCGTCGAGTAGTCACGGCTCTGGCCGAGCAGCATGTAGCCGTTGAAGGCGTTCTGCGGCGCCACCGCGGGGACGCGATACCGCGTCGCGCTCGTGGCTCCCCCGTCGTAACGCCCCTGGAGAAACCCGGCCCGCGTCAGGTGGACCCACAGCGCCGACGCCTCGCGCCAGTTCGCGGCGTCGACCCGGCCGTTCGCGTTGCCGCCCGTGGTGATGGTGGCGTCGCCGATCGCGGCGGCGGCCGCCGCCGCCCCCATGTCGCCCGGCACCTGCCGGTAGCGGTCGATGAAACCGTAGTAGGCGGCCTGGACCCCGGCGTTCATGTCCGCGAGGTTGCGGACCCGGGCGCCGTCGATCAGATCCTGCCCCTTGAGGATTCCGCCGAGGAGCAGGCCGATCATCACCAGCACGATGGCGATCTCGACGAGGGTGAAGCCGCGTTGTCTGCGTGGCATTGACTGAGCCTCCCGGAGTGAATGGCGTGGGTTCCCGGCCTGTCGTTCCCGCGGCGAGCCGGACGACGAGCGGTGTCGATGATGGTATTCCCGCGACATGCGCCCGGCAGTGGAACCGGGGGCCGTTGCGTGTCGGCCCGGAGGCCGCGGACCGTGGGCCGCCGGATCGCGGGCGCTGCGCGGACGGCGTGTTCGACCTCCGCGAGGTGCGCGCCGAGGAGCCGGATCTCGTGCGGATCGGTGAGCCGGCCGCTGTCGAGCAGGCCGCCGACGAGGATCCGCGCGGTCTCGATCTCGCCCATGTCCGCCGCGATGATCGCGCTCATGTCGCGCACCCAGGCGGGCACGCGCGGGCCGGTCGCACGCTCGGTCACCGCGCGGGCGTAGCGCAAGGCGAGCGCGGGGTCCGCGAGCCGGTGCCTGGCGAGCACCGCGGCATGAGCGAGCCACGGCCAGCGCCGCCCGGGGTCCTCGTGGAACCGCCGGTGGATCAGATCGAACATCATGCGCTGCCGGCCGGGGTCCGGCACCGAGCCGTACAGCCTTGCCGCCGCGAGCAGCGGAGAGTCGGCCCGCGGGTCCAGATCGATGATCGCGTCGAGCCAGCCCGCCACCCGCTCGTAGTCGAGGTCCATGAACGGGATGCTCACCCCCGGCTGGCTGTCATGCGCATGCAGCCGGAGCATGAGCAGCTTCGCGAGCACCGCCTCGTCACCGAGCGCGGCGAGGCGAAGGACGGAGACGGATGGGGGCGGGCGCAGGGCCTCCGCCTCGGCCCGGGGGTCCGGACGCCACGCATGCCACCCGATCTGGAGCGCAAGCGCCGCCGCCAGCATCACCCGCACCGTCGCCGGTACCGCGGCCATGCTCCGTTCACCGCACCGCATCTCTCACTCCCTCACCGCCGCTCTCCGGTCCCGGCCATGCTCACAGCGCCTTGCGGTAGAAGTCGAACAACGCCGCGGCGCAGAGGAGCGCCACGTAGACGGCCGCCTGCGTCGCCGCGAAGCCGAGGTCCGCGATCGTGCCGGCGCCATGGATCAGCCACTCCGACTCGGTGAACCGGTCGAGATCGGGCAGCACGAACGCGAGACCGTCGACGAACGCACCGATGAACCGCCGTGCGGCGGACGCCGCGACGGCCTGCGGCTCGTGGGCCATGAGCTGCAGCGCCGCCATCATCCGCGAGAGCACGTAGAACCCGGCGACCACGCTCGACGCCCCGGCAACCTGCGGGAAGGTGAACACGCACAGCAGGCTCGCCGCGGTCACGATGAGCAGCTCCAGGCCCAGGGACGCCGCCCAGATCGCGACCTGCAACGGTGGCGCGAACCCCGCGAGCGCCAGCCCGCAGGCGGTCGCCAGGAGCACCGAAATCCCCGCGAAACCGGCGAGCTTGCCGGCGCAGTACGTCGCGCGCGACACGGGCATCGACAGCACCAGCTCGACCCCCTTGCCGTGAAGCTCGCGCACCATGCCGGCAATCACGAACAGGCCGACGGTGAAGGCCGCGCACGAGCGCAGCCACGCGCCGAGAAGGCCGGCGCGGACTCCCCGCGTCTCGGTGATCGCGATCTCGCCGGCGAAGACCGCGACCACGCAGCCCGCGAGCGTGAATCCGGCGACGAGCCACGCGAGCCGTCCCCGCGCCGCTTCGAGGGCGGTGCACCGGGCGATGGCGAAGACCGCGCTCACCGCTTCGGCCCCGTCACGCCCGTCCCGGGCCGGCGGCGGGCCGGACGCGGGAGCGCCTCCGGAACACGCCCGGCGGAGTCCGCATCGACATTGCCCGGGCTGCGGAGCAACTTCGCGCTCAAGGAAGGACCCGCGCCTCGACGAGCCGCCCCATCAGCGCCGGGGCGGAGAGCCATGTCACGACGTCGTCGAACTCGCACGACGGCGGGGGCGGCACGGAGGTCTCGTCGGCGTCGTCGCACGGCTCGGCGCCGCGCGAGTGGATGCGGTGGACGAACGTCGCATCGGCGTCGGCGTTCTCGGTCTCGTCGGCGGCCCCGCGGTCCGGCGGCGCGAGCGCGGTCCCGGTCGCCGCGCCGATGCCGCCGAGCCCGTTGGGTCCTGTCGAGAACACCACCGCCGGCGCGGTCCGGGTGAGCGCCGTCGCGACGCTCTGGTGCTTGATCTCGGCCGTCCCCCCGGTACCCGGATCGTCGCCCCGGGTCAGCACCGTGATGTCGCCGGTGTCGGTGAGATCGAGCCGGCCGGCGTCCGGGGGCTGGCCGGTCAGGAGTCGGTTCGTGAACTCCTCGGTGACGCGGTACCGGAACAGCCGTCCCCAGGCATCGGCGCGAGGGACTCCGAGGGCCTGGTACGGCAGGACTCCTTCCAGGGCCGCCCCGGTGCAGGCGGCGGGGGCCGCGCCGTCGATCCCGTCCGCGACGACGTCGGGACACGGCAACGCGCCCCGGGCGATCGCATGGCCGATCAGGGCGTCGCGGACATCGCCGAGGAGCCTCTCCGTCTCCCGGATCCGGGCCGCGTCGATCTGGGCGCGAAGCGGTCCGAGGAACGTCCCGAGCAGAAGGCCCACGATAGCGATGACCACCGCGAGCTCGACGAGCGTGAACCCCTCGTGGCCCCGGCGCCGATCCGCCCGGCTTCGGCGGCGCGACACCGTGCACGGGCGCTCCCGGCCCGACGACCCGCCGGGAGTCCGGCGGGCGGGATTCGGGCCGGCGCGGACCGGACCGGCGAACGCACACTCTTCCCGTTCGAAGACTCGTCCGGGCGGCGCGATTCCCGTCTCGACCGTCACCGGTACGCTCTTCATGCCCGGAAACCCGTTCACGGGACCGTCCCTTGCGGGCCGACCACCCGGACCTGATCGTTGAAGTCCGCGGCGAGCGCGGCGCGGGTGGCCGAATCGCCGCCGGCCGCGTTGTCCGGCGGCTCGAAGTACTCCCCGAGGCACGCCGCGCCGCACCCGCCGCGGGTCTGGCCCGGAAGGGCCGGACCCGCGCCGATCAGGAACGCCGGCACATCGGTCCGGGCCGCTCCGGAGGCGTTGAGGGCCAGGCAGTTCGACCCCGATCCGATGCATCCCCCCGGCGCCGGCCCGCCCGTCCCCACCTCTTCGCTCGACACCGCCGCGTAGACGTACCGGTGCCAGCCGTTGTCCACGAACCACCCCGGGACACCGTCCCGCGCGACGCTCAGGTCGTACTCCAGACCGGTGAACGTGAACGTCCCGAGCGTGCCGGTGTCCACGGTGAGGGTGCGCTCGACGGACATCCCGATGGTGACGGTGGTGGAGCAGGCGGGGTCGGCGCAGGCGATCTCGTGGTTACGTCCTCGCACCGACACCGTGAAGGACGCCGGCAGGTTGGTGGTCGTGACCACGGTGCGGGTACGCGGCGACGACGCGGTGGGGTCCGCTCCGGCCGCGCCCGTGCCGGTGGTGTGCGCCCAGGTCGTCTCGGCGTGCGAGACGAAGACCTCGCGCTCCTGAAGGATCGGCCCGTTCCGTACGAGGACGGTTCCCGGATCGTGCAGATACGGCTCGCCGGCGCACTGCACGCCGTCGTCCCCGTTCCAGGCGCACGCGGCCGGTGCGGTCGTCGTCTGGGGGGTCGCGGACGCGAGCGCGTAGAGCTCGGCATCGGACGGCGCCGGCGTCGATCCGATCGAGGACGGATCGGTGGTGGCGATCACCGCGCCCGAGTCGATCGTCCAGCTCAGGGTGTAGTGCGAGTCGTAGAGCTGGTCCGCCGCCGCGTGGATCGGCAGCATCCCGCGCCGGGTGTTCCCGGCCCCGTCCGCGCTCGCGTGGTGGATCACCGTGCTCGTGGGGTCCGCGCCCGGATCGGTGGTGTACGGCGCCATCCACGGATACGCGCCGTGGCTGGACCGATAGCGCTCCAGCACCACCGCCATGGCGCCGAGCGCGCGCGCCTCGGCCGCGCGCAGCAGCTCCGCGGCCGTGATCCAGGCGATGCGGTCGTTGAACGAGTCCGTCCCGGTCGCGGTGTCGCGGGAGTCCGGATACAGGATGAACTCCTCGCCGGTGAGGCCGGGGCACCTCGTGTGGGCGTCCGCGCCGGTGACCGCGTCCCGGCAGCCGTCGGAGTCGGCGTTGTCGTAGGTCACGCCGCTCACGGTGACCGCGTCGAGGTACTCGGCGGGGCCGGGCGCGGCCCCGGCCCGGACCTGGCCCGGGAGCGGCGGTCCCGGCGCGATGATGACGGCGGCGATCTCGAGCGGGTCGCCGCCGCTCCCGGTCACGACGCCGCCGTCCGCGTCGATCAGCCGGAGCCACGGATACGCGGGCGTCCCGTCGAGAAGGCCGGGATTGATCGGCGGGTCCGGCGCACTGCCGCCCCGGTGGTTGACGAGGTTGCGCGACACCGCGTACCACAGCGGCTCGCCCGATCCGTCGCGAAGCTCGACCCCCAGCCCCCGCACCGGACACGGAGACCTCTCCCCGGCCGCCGGGAGCCGGCCGATGAGATGACGGTCGGACAGCCCGCTCGTCACGCAGTCGGCCCTGCCGTCGTAGCCTCTCGGGTCCGTATTGCGGTCCGGGAACGGCAGGACCCCGGGCGTATGCTCCATCCCGCTCCCGGCCAGGCCGGCCCCGACCGACCACCCGATGAGGGTGCGCTTCGCGTCCGCGAGCGCCCGCGCGGTGGCGGCGGTCTCGCGCGAGCGCGACGCCGTGGCGTGCTCGAAACGCGCGAGGAGGATGCTCGCGCCGGCGAGGAGCGTCACCGTCAACGCGACCAGGAGGACGGCGCCGCGTTGCCCGCGGCGCCCGCCGCCCCGGAGTCCGGCCGCCGGGTGGAAACCTCTTGCCACTGAACTCCGTACCTTGTTCGCCAGAGGGTCGTTGCGCATTCGTGGCCCTTGCACGGAAGACGCCGCTTCTCGGCTCCGGGGCCTGCCGATTCACCGATCGTCCCCGGATGGAGCGGAATTCCCGAGCGCTCGATCGTCGCGGCCCGCCCCGGAAGCGGACGGATCGGAAGACCGCGGCATCGGTCAGCCGGACCGTTGCCGAGCTTCGCCTGAAGCGCGCGGCCGACCACGTGTCTCGGGAAGGGGATGCTGCGGCAGGGCGCGCATCGTTCGGAATCGGCCCGGGTCCCTTCCGATGTCGGATTCGGGCTCGTTCCGATATCGGATTCGGGCTCGTTCAGGCGTCGTATTCGAGGTCGTTCCGGCGTCGGATTCGGGCTTGCCCGGTTGCCGGCGGGCGGGATGCAGGCGGACGGGTTACGGACGGATCGCCGAGGTGCGGAACGAGCCGGCGCCGCGGCGCCCGTGCGACGGGCGGGGGATTCAGGCCATCGCGTCGCGCGAGGCCGGGTCGAAGGCTGTGGATATCCGGGAATTGTCGGGGATGGATGCCGGCGGCAGGTGGATCACGCAGCCGATCCAGTGGTGTTCGTCTCTGACGCAGATTTGCGCTGGGTGAATCCTTCAAACAGACCTTCAATCCGCGCCATGCGCTCACGGAGACCCGCTACATCGCGATGCAACTCGCGCAGACTTGGAACGATTACCAGTCCAAGCGTAATACCAGTGCCGATGATGGCGATAACGATGGTGAGTGTATCTGAAGACACGTGGCTATCTCCGTGAGAACTGTATTGTAAAGGCAATTGTACAAAGATCGAAAAAATGGGTAATAAAATCTGTAAATCCCGATAATGGCGATCGTGCCGTTGTCCATGCGAGCTCCCCCGATCTCTCGTTCACCTTACCGCCATTCCGATTTTCTGCAACCTGCCACCTCTTCACTCCCCGGATTTCCGCCCGGCCGAGCTGTTTGCCGCCGGCTGTCCGTCGCCGGCCGGCTCGATGTCCGACGCCACCGTACCGGGCGGAGCGGAGCCAGCCCGCGTCCTTCGCGACAGCTCCCGCACGAGGCGCGCGGGAAACGCCGGGAGTGGCGCCGCTTCCGGCGACCCGGCCGGACCGGCCGCGTCCTCGCCTGCTTCCGCCGCTCCCGAATCCGCGGCGCGGGCGCCGGGTGTCCCCGAGCCGCCCTTGGCCGAACGACGCTCGTACGCATCGCGCACCCGGCCCTTCGCGTCGATCGTCTGGCCCGGCTTGAGAACGGCGCTCGTCCGGCCGCCCGGCCACCGGACGCGGAAGCGCCCGCCCGGCGTGCGATCCGGGTCGATGCGGACCCCCGCGGGAGCCGTCGTGCCCGCGACGGTCTCCACGCCGTTGACCCACGCCACCCGGTGACCGTCGCCGCGAAGCACCACTCCGTCGATCGTCACCGCGAGCGCCGGGCGTTCGCGTTCCGGCTCCGGCCGGGACTCGGGCCCGGCCTCGTCGATGACGGTCTCCGCAGGCTGTCCGGAACCGGGATCGTCGCGCAACCGGTCAAGCTCGATGCGCTGCTCCGGGGTCGAGAAAAGCCGCCCGATACGTGTCTGTGCGTGCGAATCGACCACCGGAGAGCAAGCCAGAAGCGTGCCCCCGAGCAAGCTGGCCAGCGCGCGGGCTCTCCGCCGGAGGCGAGCCGCCGGGTAGAGGGGAGCGGCGCCGGACCGCTCGACCGCCGGGCGGCGGCGCGGGCATCGAGCCATCCGCGGGCGTCGAGCCGTCCGGAGGAACGGGACCGCGGTTCCGAGCGCACTGATCGGCGTCCGCCCGGGTCCGCTCACGTTCCCGCCTCGGTCCGCGCGAGCGTGATCCAGCGCAGATCGCACTCCGCGGAGAGATTGACGGCGTCGGGGCGCAGCACGAAGTCCGGTCCCGCGCGACCAACGTCGCAACGCTCGATTCGATGCAGCCCCGCGCTCCGCGCCGCGAGCTCCCGGAGCAGCCGTTCGAGATCGCCCTCGTGCAGCAGCCCCGTCTCGAGATGCACCACCGTCGAGAAGGGACGATAGGCGCCGGTGTCGAGTGCGGGCCCCGCCTCGTATGCGGTCCGAGGCTCGATCCGGTACCGGAGCGAGGGCAGCCGCAGGCGCGCGGCGATCTCGCGCAGGGTCTCGATCCACTCCAGCCGCGGCTCCTCTCCGATGACGCCGGCTGCTTGCAGCGCGCGGAATTCCGGCAGCCAAGTCTCGATGAGCCGCCTCTGCTCGTCGATGGTCCGATACCGGGACCGTATCGATCCGAGCCGTGCCTTCTGCCGCTCGTAGCCGTGCACCGCCTCGCCGTGGAACCGGATCGCGCCACCGGCCGCGGCGGCGGCGAGCCCCAGAGCGAGCACGCAGAGGACCATCGAGCCGCGCAGCGCCCGCCAGTCGATCTCACGCATCGTGCGCGGCTCCGGCCGTGGTCCCGAGGCCCCGACCGGGCAGGACGGCCGCGGGCACGCTCATCCGCGAGGCGCGGCCGAGTACCGGACGGTCCTGCGCTCCATCCGGGGCGGCGGCTCGCAGCGCCACCCGGATCTCGAACGCGGCGATCTCCGCCGTCGTTTCGGCATCTCCGGTCAGGGTCTGCTTCGAGCTCAGGTCGAGCGGCAGGACCGGAACCCGGACGTGCTCGACGCCGGCGGATGCGGCGAGCACGCCGGCAAAGCGTCGAACCGTCTCGAGCGCGGCGCGGTAGTCGCCGTCGAACGGCTCGATCCGCGCCCTGACGAGCGCGATCTGGAACAGGGCCTTCGGGTCGCGCCGCGGCGCCTCGCCGGCGGGCCGCGGCTCGGCGCGCTCGTCGACCTCCATGGCGACGGGAGCCTCCGCATCGCCGCTTGTCCGCCACCCGAGACCCTCGACGCGCACCCGCGGGAAGCCGGCCAGGGCGCGGCTGATCAGCGCGAGGAGATCGACGGGGTCTGCGCGGCGACCGTGCAGCGTGTCCACCACGGACACCACCCGCTCCAGCTCGACCGGCTCGGCCGGGGCCGGGGGCAGCGTCGCCTGCGCCTCGCGGTACCGGCCTTCGTAGAGCATCGCCTGCGTTGCGAGCGACCGCGCGTGTCCGCCCGCGATGACGCCCTCCAGGATCGTGACGCTGCCGAAGAGGCACCCCCCGGCAACCAGCGCGGCGCTGGCCGCCCTCAGCAGCGAGCGCGCGCGCACCGTCGCAAAACCGCGCGTCTCCTCCCGCGTCGCGTAATGGTTCGACGGCGGGCGCCTCGCGAGACAGTGGACGAACAGCCGATCCGCGATCGCCTCGCCGTCCCACCGGCGCATCCCCAGCCTGCGCGCAACGCCGGCCAGATCCACCGGCGTGCATGCGGTGCGGAGATCGCCGGCGGCATCGCGCCGCAGCTCGCGCCGAAGATCGTCGAGCGGCGCGCCATGGCTCAGCACATGGACTTCGAGGCTGCCTTCGTCCGCCGCGTCCAAGCTGCCCAGGTAGCGGCGGGTCCGCTCCACCTCGGCGAGGACACTCGCTCCGTACCGGCCGGGGACCGGTTCGGGCATGACGGCGAGACGCGACATCCGGAGCCGCCCGCGCCTGAAGCAGGTCTGGCGCAGTCCCCCGCCGGACTGGAGCGAGACCACCAGCACGTGCTCGCCCTCGGCTCCGATGGCCTTCAGCATCCCCCCGGTGAGCGTCGCGGGGGAGTAGATGCCGGCCAGCGGGACCGCGTGTCGCGCCATCGACGCAAGCCACGGGTCGAGGACGTCGGAGCGGGTGATCGCACTGAACAGCATGCGGTCGTCGCGGCGGCCGTCCGGCTCCCGTCCCAGCCTCGCCGAATGGACGTAGCGCGCATCGCGGAACGCGCGCGACGCCTTGGCGCGCAGCAGCGCGCGGCGGTCCCGGCCGTGCACGTGCGGGATCGTCTCCTCGCGGAACTCCTCCTCCACCACGTCGGCGATGACCCAGGTCAAGTCGTTCGGGAAGCGCTCGAGATAGCGCGCGAAGTGCGCGCGCCCTTCCTCGTCCGGGGGGAACGGGAAGGGATCGAGCAGCTTCGACCCCTCCCGGTGGTGCGCGGTCAGCCCGGCGCTCGAGATGACGAAGACGCGCCGTGCCGCCATCACGGGCCGATCCCGCCGACGGGATCTCCGACCGGACCGGGAACCGGGAAGCCCGCCCGGGCCTCGGGCCGCTCCGATCCGCGCCGATGACGCGCGGCCGGCCCGGCGCCGGACGGGACGGATGCGCGCCGCGCCGCCATCACAGGCCGATGCCGGTCACGAGGTCGTAGATCGGGCCGAGGACGGAGAAGATCACCCAGAACAGGATCGCGCCGAGCACCAGTGTGATCATCGGCCCGATCGACGCCTGCAACTGCTCCATCGACTCCGTCACGCCGCGGTTGTAGTAACGGCTCACATTGAGCAGCGCGGTGTCCAGCCCGCCGGTGCTCTCGCCGAGCCGCAGCATCCGCAGCACCAGCGGCGAGAACAGTCCGGTGGCCTCGAACCCCGCGCTGATGGCCGCCCCTTCCGCGATCTTCCTCCCCGCGCGACGGGTGGCGTCCTCGACGGCCCGGTTCCCGGCAAGGCCCTCGCAGATGCGAATGCACTCCAAAACCGTGATCCCCGAGGCGTAGAGCAGCGCGAAGCTGCCCGCGAACCGGGCGAGGATGATCTTCTTCATGATCGGACCGATCAGCCACACCCGGAGCTTGAGATCGTCCACCGCGTACGCCGCGGCGGGACTCGTCCGGCAGAGCGCGCGGACCAGGGCGAAGGTGACGATCGGCGCGGCGAGAACGAGGTACCAGTATGCGACGAAGACGTCCGAGACGAGGATCAGCGCCCGGGTATGGGCGGGGAGCTCCTGGCCCATCCCTTCGATGAACGAGACGAGCTGCGGCACGAGGTGGGTCATCAGGAAGAGCACCACCAGCATGACCACGGCCCCCGCGATCACCGGATACATGAGCAGCCGCCGCACCAGGGCCACTTGCTCGTTCTGCCACTTCAGGTGCTCGTTGAGGCTCCCGAGGATCTCGCCCACCCGGCCCGACAGCTCGCCGGCCCGGACGAGGTTGAGGAAGACGGGGCCGAAGACCCTCGGGTACTCGCGCATCGCCCCCGACAGGGTCTCCCCGCCCTTGACCGATTCGACCAGGCCCGCGAGCACCTCGCGCAGGCGCGGATTGCCGGCCGAGTCGCGCAGGGTCGCGAGCCCCTCGATCACCGGCACCCCGGCCGTCATGAGCTGCTCCATGTGGAAGCAGAACCCGATGAGGTCCCCGCGACGCACCCGGCCACGGCCGATCACGCGCGCCGCCTTCGCTTCCTGGAAGGCGATGAGATCGAGCCCGAGCCGCGAGAGGCGCGTTTCCAGATCCGCCGCGTTCACCGCCTCGATCCGGCCGGCGTGCCGGCGGCCGCGCTCGTCCATCGCCTTGTACCTCATCAGGGGCATGGCGCCGCCCTCACCCGCCGGTCCGATCGGCTCGATCGGCTCGATCGGTCAGAGCGGTCAGATCGACCACGCGCGACACTTCGTCGAGGCTCGTCAGCCCCTCCAGCACCCGGCGGACCCCATCCTCGGCGAGCGGGCGGAAGCCCTTGGCGTATGCGGCCCCGGAGATCTCGCGAGTGGTCGCTCCGCGCGAGACCAGCTCGTCGATCTCGTCGTCGAACCTCAGGATCTCCAGCAGCGAGAGCCGGCCCCGGTAGCCCTGGTGCTCGCAGTGGCCGCATCCCCTTGCGCGGTACACCGGCGGCGCTTCCGGCCCCGCCCCGAGGCCCGGGATCCGGCGTTGGAGCGGCGTCGGCGAGCCGGGCTCCCGGCAGTGCGCGCACAGCCTGCGCACGAGCCGTTGCCCGATGATGCCGATGATGTTGCCGGCCATGACTCCGGGGGACACCCCGGTCTCGAGCAGGCGCGCGATGGCGCCGGTCGCGGAGTTGGCGTGCAGGGTCGAGTACACCCGATGGCCGGTCATCGCCGCCCGGAACGCCATCTCCGCCGTCTCCGTGTCACGGATCTCGCCGATGAGGATGATGTCGGGGTCCTGCCGCAGCAGGCTTCGCACCCCGCCGGCGAAGGTCAGCCGGGCCGCCTCGTTCACCGAGGTCTGGCGGATCCGCTCCATCGGGTACTCGACCGGATCCTCCAGGGTCATGATGTTGACCGACTCGGTGTCCAGATGGCTCAGCATCGAGTACAGGGTGGTGGTCTTGCCGCTGCCGGTGGGGCCGGTCACGAGGATGATCCCCTCGGGGCGCGCCATCATGCGGCGTAGCCCGTCGAGCGCGTCCTCATGCAGCCCGAGCCGGTCGAGGGCCACGATGCCCTTGTGCCGATCGAGCACCCGCAGCACGATGTTCTCGCCGAAGGTCGTCGGCAGTGACGAGACCCGGAAATCCACCGCTCTCCCGGCCACCGAGAGCGAGACCCGTCCGTCCTGCGGGGCGCGCCTCTCGGCGATGTTCATCGACGCCATCACCTTCAGGCGAACCGCGATCGCCGGCCAGTGGTCGCGATGGAGGCTGCGGATCTGGCGCAGCACCCCGTCGATGCGGTAGCGGATGCGCAGGAATTCGTGCGCCGGCTCGAAGTGGAGGTCCGACGCGCCCCGCTTGACCGCATCGGAGAGCAGGGCGTTGACGAGCCGCACCACCGGCCGGCTGTACTCGTCGCTCTGCGCTTCGAGACTGCGCTGATCGATCTCGCCGGTCTCGATCTCCTTCAGGATGCCGTCGATCGACAGGTCGTGCCCGTGGAACTGGTCGATCGCCTTGTCGAGCTCCATCTCTCCCGCGAGCAGGGGCCGCACCTCCACTCCCGGCTCGAACAGCGCCCGCACCTGATCCATGGCGATGACGTTGAACGGGTCCGACGTGGCGACGGTGAGCCTCCGCGGCGCCTCGTCGTACCTGATCGCGAGCATCCGATAGCGCCGGGCGATCTCCCGCGGCACGAGTTTCACGACGTCACCGTCGATCAGGACCTTCGACAGATCGACGCTCTCGTGTCCGAGCACGCCTGCGAGCACGTCGCGAATGACGCTCTCGGTAGCGAATCCGAAACGCACGAGGATGCGGCCGAGGGGCTCGTGGCGGCGCTTCTGCTCGATCAGCGCGATCCGGATCTGGTCCTCGCTCACCACGCCCTTCGCGACCAGCAGCTCGTCGATGCGGCGTGGATCCGAAGCCGCGCCGCCACCGGATTGGACGGCCGGCGCGCCGGGGGAGGCCGGCGCGCCTGCCGGGGCGGCCCAGGTGCCCGGAGAGGCGGCCCGGGCACCCGACGATGTGATCCCGGGGCCGAAAGCCTCCCCTGGCTCCCCGGAGGATGGGGCCTGGGCACCGGGGGAGGCGGTCGGGGCCGCGGAGGAGGCCGTCCGGCCGGCCGGAGAGGCGGTCGACGCTCCGGAGGAGATACCGCCGGCGCCCCAAGTGGACCGCGAGCCGGCGCTCATCGGCCGCTCGCAGCCGCAGTGGGGCCGTCCGGTGCGGCGCCGGCCGGCTCCGCGAGAGAACGACCGGTGGCGACCCCCCCGCCCGGGGACGCCTCCATCTCGCGGATGCGCGCCACCGCCGCCGCGGTCTCGAAGCTCGCGGGACGGCTCCGGGCCAGGGCGAGCGCCTCGCGGTAGAAGCCGAGCGCGCTCTCCCGCCGTGCGAGGTGGTCGAGGCTGACCGCGAGGTTGTAGGCGTAGTCGGCGTTGCCGCTGTCCAGATGCCAGGCGTCGAGATACGACCGCTGCGCCTCGGACCATCGAGACTGCGCGGCGTAGACGTTGCCGAGATTGAAATGCAGGTATGCGGCTCGCGGCTCGCTCCGGAGGAGCGCCTTCAGGCGGCGCTCTCCGTGCACCGGATCCTGCTCGTCGATGGCGATGAGGGCGGCCTGCGCGACGGTGTCGGCGGGATTGGAGGCAAGCGCTTGCCCGTAGCGCCCGGCCGCCTCCTCCCATCGGCCCTCCCGCGCCGCGACCGCCGCGAGCCCGAGCAGGGCGTCGCGATTGCGGGGCTCGTGTCCGAGCACGGCCCGATACGCTTCCGCCGCCGGTTCGACGTGGCCCGCACGGAACATTTCGTAGGCCCGCTCGATCAACGTCGCGACGTGATCGGGGCGCACGCGCTTCCTGATCTCGATGCCGCCGCCGGAACCGGATCGTGGCCCGGCGCCGGCGGGTGCCGGCCCGGGTTCCGGAGAATCGGCGGGGTCGGGGCGCCCGCTTGCCGCCGCCCGTACCGGCGGCTCGACCATCCCGGCCGCCGCGGCCCGTGCAGCGGTCCGGAACGCCGGGAGATGGCCGGCCGGGAGATGGTCGCGATCGTCAGGCCCGGCTCGACCCGGCTGTCCGGACGGGAACACGGACGGCGACGGCTCCGGCGAACGATGTTCTCTCGCCGGCGCCGGCACCGGCGCCCGTTCCACGGGTTCCGATTCCGCAGTCTCGACCACCGGGAGCGTTCGGGACCCCGCTGCCCGGTCCGAAGTGGGAGCCCCGGTGCTCGGGAGCACTCGAACCCGGACCGCATCCTCCCGGCCCGGAGCCTCTGCCGATACCCGAACGAAATGCCCGGGGCGCTCCGGCGGCGCCTGCGCCGATTCCGGCGTCGGGAGTCGCAGGCGCTCGTCCGTCCGAGGCGCCGGATCCGATGCCGTATCCGATGCCGCACCCGATGCCGCGTCCGCGGCCATGGACGCCGCCGTATGCGCCGTATGCATCGGGGCCGGCTCCATGTCCGGCGCCGGCATGGGGGGCTGGTGCCGCACCAGCACGGGCCGAACGAGTTCGGTCTTCCAGACGAAATGTCCGCCGCCCGCCATGGCGCCGGCGACGGCGAGCATCGACAGGACGGTTGCGACGATGCGGCCCGCGCCGGAGCGCCTCGGCAGAGCCCGGGAATCGAAGGTCCGGTATGCGGTCGATCGTGATCCTCCGGCGTCGAGTCGTTCGGCGGGAGGCCGGTGCGCGGGCCGCACGGAGCCATCCGGCGACGATGTCCCGAATGCGGTGAAGCGGTCGCCGACCGCGGCCGCATCCGGGTCGTCCCTCGTCGCGCGGATTGGTCCGGGCCACCGCTCGCCGAATGCGTCCTGACCTGCCGGCTCGCCGAATACGTCTTGGTCCGCCGACTCGCCGAATGCGTCCTGACCCGCCGACTCGCCGAATACGCTCTGGCCCGCCGGCTCGCCGAATGCGTCCTGACCCGCCGACTCGCCGAATGCGTCCTGACCCACCGACTCGCCGAATACGTCCTGACCCGCCGACTCGCCGAATACGCCCTGACCCACCGGCTCGCCGAATGCGTTCCGGCCCGCCGGCTCGCCGATGTCGACGACCGCGCTCGACATGGCGCCCGGCGCCGCGTCGGCCGGCGTGAACGCATCCGCGGACGGTTTCATGGCTCCACTCCGGCCGGCCGACGCTCCCCGGGCCGCGGAAGCGGCTGCGTGGTCCCGATGTTCGCGGGGAGCCAGGGCCGGAAGTCCCGGAAGTCCCCTCCCAAGCTCGGGGTCCGAATGACTCTGGGACGAATGAAGACCACCAGCTCGGTCTTGACGATACGGTTACCGCGGAACCGGAACGCGGCGCCGATGCCTCTCGCCTCGGAAAGCCCCGGCACCCGGTCCGAGTCGAACTGACGGTGGTCCTGCATCAGCCCCCCGAGAACCGCCGTCTGCCCGGAGCTGAGCCGCAGCACCGACTCCATCTCGCGCACAAGCAGCTCGGGGACCGGATTGGTCACCCCCGCCGACGCGAGGTCCGGCTGCGGGTCGTGGACGAAGCGGTTGACCCGGGTGATCGTCGGCCGCACGTTGAGGACGATCTCGCCGGCATCGCTCACGTGCGGGGTCACCGCGAGCATGATGCCTTCCGGGGCGGTACGAGCGTCCGTGTCGATCCTGGCGGTCCCGGGACTGGTGTCGGTCCCGCTCGCCGTCTGCACGTCGACCTCGAAGTAGACGATGTTGCGGATCGCCTTCAGCACCGCGGTCTGGTTGTTCAGGACCACGAGCTTCGGGCTCGAGAGCACCTGGACCTCGCCGAACTCCTCGAGCAGGCGCACCGTCAGCCCGAACGACGCATTCTCGTAGCCCAGCAGGAAGAACGGCGGCGCCGCCAGGTTGCCGGCGAGCAGGCTCTGGTCCACGGTGACCCCATCGCCGTCCGCCAACCGGCTCCAGTCGACCCCGGCCTGGTAGCGTTCGCTCAGCTCGACCTCGACGATCGTCGCCTCGATCAGCACTTGGCGACGGGCGCTGGCGAGCAGGTCGTCGAGAAAGGCCCGGACCTCGCGGTGCCGGCGGACGGTGGCGCGCACGAGGAGGATCCCCGCCTCGGGGCTGGGAACGACCGCGCCGCCGGCATCCCGTCCCGGCGCGGCACTTGCCGGACTTCCCGCGTCTCCGGTCTCCGCTCCTCCGGCCCCCGCTCCCCCCGTGTCCGCATCGTCCCCGCCGAGCACGATCGCCCGCACCGCCGCGGTCATCGTCTCCCAGAACCGGTTGCTCGACAGACTGTCGATGTCGGTCGACGAGTTGTTGCCGAGGCTCGCCCGGCCGCCCTCGCCTCCGGCCGACACCTGGGTCGCGGTGGAGCTGTTCGAGCGCACGTCGCGCACCACGTTGACGTAGCCGATCGGATAGCTCCGGAGCACCGGCGTGTCCGGTTCGATCACGAGCACCCCGTTCCGCCGCCGGTAGCGGATGTCGAGCTGGCGGGTGATGCGGTCGAGGATCGCGTCGAGGGGCTGATCGATGGCATTGAGGGTCACCAGGCCCTCGGTGGACGGATGGACGTCGGCATTGATCGACGCATCGCGCGCCAGGGCGAACAGCAGCTCTTTCGCCGGCACTTCGTTCACCGTCACGGTATACGTCTCCTGCGCCGCTCTCGGTGCGGGCGGCGGAACGAACGGGACCCGCCGGACCGGGGCCGGGATCCCCGACGACACGGCCGGGGCCGGCTCGGCGACGTGCCCGCGGGAGAGGTCGCGCGGCCCCGGCGCTTCGCACGCACACATCGCCACGGTGATGCCCGCCGCGAGGATGACGTTCTCGACGATGCGCTTCGACACCACATCTCCTTGCATCTCCCCCGATGGGAGCGTCTCGCATGACCCGTTCCGGGTCCGGGCGGGCGCGAGCGGTCCGGCCCCGATGGGACTGGTGGTGCGCCGTCGGTCGGGACGACGGCTCGCTCGTTCCCGCGTGCTTTCCGGTGCTTTGCCGGGGAGGGATGCTGCGGCCATCCGGGCATCGCCCGGAATCGGCGTACGTCCCCTGCGATGTCGGATACGGGCTCGCCACGGTGTCGATTCCGGAGCGTTCCGGTGTCGGAGCGGAGCGCATTGCAACGCCGAACTTGCGCTCGTTCCGCCGCCCGCACCGAGAACGGCGCAGGAGACGTATACCGTGACGGTGAAGCTGCACCGCGAGATCGCGGAGGTCGGGAAACGGGTGCGCGAGGCCGACCCGAACCTGCGCCTGCATGCCTATGTCCTGCCCGTCACGACTCCCGCGCTGATCGACGACGGCAGCCGCTCGGCGAGCGACTGGAAGCAGGACGGGGTGTACTTCCTGGACGAGCCCGGCTGCCTGACACAGGTGGTCGAACACGCCTTGCAGGCAGCGCGCGCCGGCTGACGGCACCGAGGTTTTTTTGCAGGCGGCCACATCGCCCGTCACGATGACATGCGCCTCGGTGATCAGGTAGACGACGGCATGGAGACCTTCGCGGGCGGTCCATGTCGCAGCCTGGAGATGTCCGGTCCTGCGTCTCTTCGCGACGGGTCGAGACGATGCGAGCGAGCCATGTCGCGGCTCGTACCGGATCTTGCAGCGACTCGCCGGAGCCGTCGGGGTCTTGCCGGCTCAACCGCCGGGGGTGGGGCACGGCCCCTTCATGGCCCCTTCACACCGGGCGGACGAGTGCGTGGCGCTTGCGCCCGGCCGAGAGCTTGATGGCGCCGTCGGCGTTCAGGTCGTCCGGTCCCACCGTTCCCGTTTCGTCCCTGACCGGCGTGTCGTTGACCCGGGCGCCGCCGCCGCGGATGAGCCGGCGCGCCTCGCTGTTGCTCTTCGCAAGGCCCGCCTCGCGCAGGAGGGCGTAGACCGGGACCCCCGCGTCGAGACGGGACCGGGGAATCTCGAGGGACGGGAGGCCGCCGACCGCCGGGATCTTCGTGACCTCCGCAGCCATGGACCCGGGCCCGGATTCGACCACAACAGTAATCGGAATGAAGTGGCCACTAGAATTGGGAACTGCGGCCATGGCTCCGGGCGTGGATTCGGCCGGCTCGGCTTGCGAGCCTCCGCCGCCGGTCGTCGCGTCGGCGGGCCGCCCGAACGTGCGCCTGGCCGTCTCCGCCGCCGCCCGGGCCGCCTCGCGCCCGTGACAGAGCGCCGTGGCCTCGGTGGCGAGGATCGCCTTCGCCTCGTTGAGCTCCGCACCGTCCAGCGCCTCGAGCCGGGCGATCTCGTCCAGGGACAATTCCGTGAACAGGCGCAGGAAACGTCCCACGTCGGCGTCCTCGGTGTTCCGCCAGTACTGCCAGTACTCGTACGCGGAGAAGCGGCCGGGGTTGAGCCACACCGCGCCATCCGCGGTCTTGCCCATCTTGGCCCCGCCCGCGGTGGTGAGGAGCGGAGAGGTCAGGCCGTACAGCTCCAGCCCGGCCGCCCGGCGCCCGAGCTCGACGCCGCACACGATGTTGCCCCACTGGTCCGAGCCGCCCATTTGCAGGCGGCACCCGTAACGGCGCCCGAGCTCCAGGAAGTCGTACGCCTGCAGGACCATGTAGTTGAACTCCAGGAACGAGAGGGGCTGCTCGCGGTCCAGCCGCTGCCTCACCGATTCGAGGCCGAGCATCCGGTTGACCGAGAAGTGTCCGCCGTACTCGCGCAGGAACGGGATGTAGTGGAGGGCGTCGAGCCATTCCGAATTGTCGACCATCAGGGCCGCGTCCCCGTCGAAGTCGAGAAAGCGGTCGAAGACCCGCCGGATGCCCTCGATGTTGGCGGCGATGCGCTCGCCGGACAGCAACTGCCGGCTCTTGTCCTTGCCGGACGGGTCGCCGACCTTGGTGGTGCCGCCGCCCATCAGGACGATGGGGCGATGGCCCGCGCGCTGCATGTGCCGGAGCATCATGATCTGGATGAGGCTCCCGACGTGCAGCGAATCGGCGGTCGCGTCGAACCCGATGTAGCCGGTGACGGCGCCGGCCGCGGCGGCGGCGTCCAGCGCCTCGAGGTCGGTGCATTGGTGGAGGTAGCCGCGCGCGGCGAGCGTGCGGAGGAGTTCCGAGCGGTGCGATGCCGGCGCAGCGGCCGTGGCGGTCGGTGGGATCGTGGCGGACATGGAACGTGTCGGTGACGAAGGTCGCAGGATCGAGAGTATGTCGCAGGGATCGAGAGTATAAGGTGCGCCATGCCCGGCGGGTGGTGCCCGAGAGGGCCCCCGCCGCTCTGGAGCGCGCGCTCCGCGATCCTCGCGCATCGATGCGACCGATTCGCGGGTCCGACGAAACCATGCGTATGGCCAGCATGATATGGTTCGGCTGCATGCCCGGCGAGGTTTCGCCCCGGGTCCACGGGCCATGAACCGGATCGCGCTCCCGGAACACTTGGCGCAAAAGCCTGACTCGATCGTAGCGATGGCGGCGGATCGAGGGATCCAGCCGCAAGAGTTCCCATGAAGACGACCCTCAATCTGAACGATCGGATCCTGCGACAGGCCAAGGGATGGGCCGCGCAGCATGGCGTCACGCTCACGAAATTCGTGGAGGACGCCCTGCGCGAGAAGCTGATGACGGATCAGGGCGAAAGGCCGCCCTTCAAGCTGAGGATCAGGACGGTGCACGGGGACAAGCCTCCCAACGTCGACATCGCCGATCGCGACGCGCTCTACGACGTCATCGACCGAGGATGATCGCGGTCGACACCAACATCCTGGTGTACGCACATCGTGGCGAGACCGAGCTGCACACCGTCGCCGCGACAGAGCTCGTCGCGCTGGCCGAAGGAACGGCACCGTGGGGTCTGCCCATCTTCTGTATCACGGAGTTCATGCGTGTGGTCACGCACCGGCGGGTGTTCAATCCGCCATCCACGGTGCCCCAGGCGATCGGCTTCCTGGACGATGTCGTCGCCTCTCCGGCCTGCCGACTGGTCCGGCCGGGTCCCGAGTTCTTCAGGCTCCTCGCCGATACTGCTCGCCGGGCGGATGCACGCGGCAACTTGATGTTCGATGCACAGATCGCGGCCCTGTGCCGCGAGCACGGAATCCCCGCCGTCCTGACGAACGACCGCGACTTCGAACGATTCGAGCACTTGCAGGTTCGCTACCCGGGCGACACGCGCGTGTGATCGGCGAGGATGGAGCCGTGCCCCTCCACCGGATCGGGCGGCCGGTAGACGCGGGCACCGAGCCGGGCATCAGGTCGAGCCTTGCCGAGACATCGCCGCAATCATCCCCAAGGCTCTTTATTCTGTCCGGCGACGGGTGACCCGGGCATGTAGAGAATTCCCGTGGGACAGCACCACACCATGAGTGCATCTGTTGATCACCCCCCGGCAATTTGCGCCGCGGCACCCGCTCGGCGAGAATCGACCGCCTTCCCGGATCGAGCGGTCTCCGCCGGCAATGCGCGTTGCCCGCGGCGGGTGCGCCGGCCGGAACCGGATATCTACCCGCTGGTCTGACCCCGCCCCACCCCGCACGGCGCCGGCCAGGGCGGACGAGAGACGTGCCGGACACCGAGAGACTTCCCGCCATGCCTTCACGCAGAGAGCTCGCCAACGCGGTCCGCGCGCTGGCCATGGATGCGGTGCAGCGCGCGAAATCCGGCCATCCCGGGATGCCGATGGGGATGGCGGACATCGCCGAAGTGCTCTGGAACGACCACCTGAAGCACGACCCCGCCGACCCCGCATGGGCGGACCGGGACCGCTTCGTGCTCTCGAACGGGCACGGCTCGATGCTCCTCTACGCGCTGCTCCACTTGAGCGGCTACGCGCTGCCCCTCGACGAGATCAGGCGCTTCCGCCAGCTCCATTCGATGACCCCGGGCCACCCGGAGTACGGCGACGCGCCCGGAGTCGAGACGACCACCGGGCCGTTGGGCCAAGGCCTTGCGAACGCCGTCGGCATGGTGATCGCGGAGAAGGTGCTCGCGGCGCGCTTCAACCGCGGCGGACACACGATCGTCGATCACCGCACGTGGGTGTTCCTCGGCGACGGCTGCCTGATGGAGGGGATCTCCCACGAGGCGTGTTCGCTCGCGGGCACCCTCGGCCTCGGCAAGCTGATCGCGTTCTACGACGACAACGACGTCTCCATCGACGGCGAGGTCGGGGGATGGTTCACCGACGACACCCCGGCCCGGTTCGAGGCCTACGGCTGGCATGTGGTGCGCGACATGGACGGCCACGATGCCGCCGCCGTCGATGCGGCGATCCGCGATGCGCTCGCGGTCGCCGACCGTCCGTCGCTCCTGTGCTGCAAGACGATCATCGGATTCGGTGCGCCGAGCAAGGCGGGCAAGGCATCGGCGCACGGGGCGCCCCTCGGCGACGACGAGATCGCCGGAGTGCGCGAAGCGCTGGGATGGTCCCACCCGCCCTTCGAGATCCCCGGCGAGATCCACGCGGGCTGGGACGCCCGGGAGCGGGGCGCCGCGCGTCACCGCGAATGGCGGGAGCGCTTCGACGCCTGGCGCGCCGAGTACCCGGGGGACGCGGTGGAGTTCGAGCGACGGATGTCCGGCGAGCTGCCCACGGACTGGACGGAGACCTGCGCCCGTCACGTCGGCGTAGCCGGCGCGGCGGCCGAGGACATCGCCTCGCGCAAGGCGTCCCAGAACGCCCTGGAGGCGCTCGGGCCCATGCTGCCGGAGCTGATCGGCGGCTCCGCCGACCTCACCGGGTCGAACCTCACGATGTGGAGCGGATCGAAGGCGCTGACCCGCGGGGACGGCGACGCGAACTACGTCTACTTCGGAGTGCGCGAGTTCGCGATGACCGCGATCTGCAACGGCATCGCCCTGCACGGCGGCTTCATCCCGTACGCGGGCACCTTCCTGATGTTCTCGGAGTATGCGCGGAACGCGCTTCGCATGGCCGCGCTGATGGGGCAGCGCGTGATCGCGGTGTTCACCCACGACTCCATCGGCCTCGGGGAGGACGGCCCGACCCACCAGGCGGTCGAGCAGGCCGCGACGCTGCGGCTGATGCCGAACATGTCGGTGTGGCGGCCGTGCGACGCGGTGGAGTCCATGGTCGCGTGGCAGGCGGCGATCGAGCGCCGGGACGGACCGACGAGCCTCCTGTTCTCGCGCCAGAACCTTCCCCACCAGGCCCGCACGGCTGCGCAGGTCGCGGCGATCCCGCGCGGCGGATACGTGCTCCGCGAGGGCGACGACGCGATCCTCGTCGCCACCGGCTCGGAGGTCGGGATCGCGATGGACGCCGCCGCCCTGCTCACCGAGCGTGGCATCGAGGCGCGGGTCGTCTCGATGCCGAGCACCGACGTGTTCGAGGCGCAGGACGATACGTATCGCGAATCGGTGCTCCCGCGGTCGATGCGGGCGCGGGTCGCGGTGGAGGCCGGGGTCACCGCCGGCTGGCGCGCCTGGGTCGGTGAAGCCGGCGCGGTCGTCGGCGTCGACTCGTTCGGGAAGTCCGCACCGTACCGGCACATCTACGAGTATTTCGGCTTGACCCCCGGGAACGTGGCGACTACGGTGGAGTCGGTACTGGCGTCAGTGGCGGCGAACACTGCCTGTTGAAGTACGGCAACGTACTCCGGCAATCCTGATTACACAACACACTCGGACTTTGAGGAGCAGACCTGTGAACAGAAATTACATTTTAGACTATCTGATCAAGGAGTACTTCAAGAACGATCTGGATCAGATAGAGAAATTGACGAAAGGTACGAAAACGCCGATTACGAAAGCGCAGATAGAGAGATGGCGAGATCCCGATAGCCAACCTCAACTAAAAACCATAAACAAATTAATTCGACTTGCCGTAACTCCAAGATTCAAAACAATCGTGGAATTCAAGCCATTTCATATTTCCTCAGACGATGGTAACATTCGTGGTGCCATTACTGGTGTCCTGAGAAGTATATTGGGTGATTGCCATAACGCCACAGGAATCTATTCATTCTATGATGCTGTGGGTAATATTTTGTATATTGGTAAGGCCAGCAAGAATCTGTTGCAGGAGATGAACTATTCGCTACGAAAGGATATTGGCATTACTTTCCCTAGGAATATGAGGGATACCCGGGATACTCCGAAGAAACGTTACGAAGTGGTCAGGTATATTAGCGCATATCACGTTGACGAAAAAGGCGAAAAAAGTAAACACATCTTCGACTATCCGAAGCACGTTGAATCTCTAATCCTTCGTATAGCAAAACCACCGTTGAATGCAAATATTGGAGATCTCGACTAATTATGAGACGAATCCGGAGGAATGCTGAATATCCTCAATCCGGAATGCGAACCAGAACCAACGCATGACGGGCACGACGGAAGAAACGAACATGACCATCAAGGTAGGCATCAACGGCTTCGGGCGCATCGGCCGCAACATCCTCCGCGCCCTGTACGAGAGCGGCCGCACCGGCGAGATCCGGATCGTCGCGATCAACGATCTCGGCGACGCCGAGACCAACGCCCACCTCACCCGCTACGACACCGCCCACGGCCGGTTCCCGGGCGAGATCGAGGTCGACGGAGACCACTTGGTGGTCAACGGCGACCGCATCGCGGTGCTCGCCGAGCGGGACCCGGCGAAGCTGCCGTGGAGGGAACTCGGGGTCGACGTCGTGCACGAGTGCACCGGGCTCTTCGCGAGCAAGGACAAGGCCGGCAAGCATCTGGACGGCGGCGCGAAGAAGGTGATCATCTCCGCCCCCGGTGGGGCCGACGTGGACGCGACGGTGGTGTACGGCGTGAACCACCGGTCGCTCTCGTCGTCGCACACCGTCATCTCCAATGCGTCCTGCACCACCAACTGCCTCGCCCCGCTGGCGAAGGCGATCCACGACCGGATCGGCATCGAGCGGGGCCTCATGACCACGATTCACGCATTCACGAACGACCAGGTGCTCACCGACGTCTACCACTCCGACCTGCGCCGCGCGCGCTCCGCCACCCAGTCGATGATCCCGACCGGCACCGGGGCCGCGAAGGCGGTGGGGCTGGTGCTGCCGGAGCTGAACGGCAAGCTCGACGGGTTCGCGATCCGGGTGCCGACCATCAACGTCTCCGTGGTCGACCTCACCTTCACCGCGTCGCGGGACACCAGCAAGGACGAGATCGACGCCGCGGTGAGGGCGGCGTCCGAGCAGGAGCTCAAGGGAGTGCTCGCGTACTGCGACGAGCCGCTGGTGTCGATCGACTTCAACCACGATCCCGCGTCCTCGACCTACGACTCGTCGCTGACCCGGGTCATCGACGGCCGGCTCGTCAAGGTGGTCGCGTGGTACGACAACGAGTGGGGCTTCTCGAACCGAATGCTGGATACCACCGTCGCACTGATGAACGCGGCCTGAAACGCGGCCTGAACGGCAGGAGCTCGTGGAGGCGGAACGGACCGATCCGGGGCGGGAAAGCCGGAACGGACTCGAAGGGAACGGCCGGTCGCGACGCGCAGGGGCCGGATCATTCTTCCGGCGGGTGCAGAGGAAACAGAGGCCGGACGGACAGGAAATCGATGGCAAGCCGTGTCAGCAACAAATCCGAGGTCGTCGCGCTGTTGCGAAGGCACGAATCCAGAATGATAGAGCTCGGAGCAAGAAGGATTGGAATCTTCGGGTCGTTCGAGCGCGACGAAGTGAATTCGGACAGCGATGTCGATGTGTTGGTGGAGTTCTACCCGCATCAAAAGACTTTTGACAATTTCATGGAGCTGTCCTTTTTTCTGGAAGACATGCTCCAGCGCCGCGTGGATCTGGTAACGACGGATTCCCTCGGTCCTCACATCGGGCCTCGGATACTGGCGTCTGTCGAATATGTCACCGAGCCCGCTTGACTTCCTGCGTCCCCGGGTCATCGACGGGCGGCTCGTCAAGGTGGTCGCGTGGTACGACAACGAGTGGGGCTTCTCGAACCGGATGCTGGATACCACCGTCGCGCTGATGAACGCGGCCTGAAAGCCGGAATCTTTCAAGCGCGGCCCGACAATCCTTGGAGAAGTCCGGATTGATTGCATGGCGGCCGGGGTCTGGTCCGAGCCGGGAGGAGGCGAAATGATCCCCGCCATCGAGGAGCGGGCCGATGAACTGAGACGCCTCTGCCTCCATTACGAGGTCCGGCGGCTCGACCTGTTCGGATCGGCCGCAACCGGCCGGGACGATCCGGAAGAGAGCGACCTGGACTTCCTGGTCGAGTTCCAGCCCGCGGCTCTCGATGCCTATGCGGATGCCTACTTCGGCCTGCTGGAGGCTCTCGGCAGGCTGTTCGGGCGACCCGTGGACCTGGTGGTGGAATCGGCCATCAAGAATCCCTACTTCCTGCAATCGGTGGAGCAGACCAGGACTCCCGTCTATGAGGCTTGAGGCTCGGAAGTACCTTTACGACATCCGGCGCGCCGCCGAGCTGCTGAGAGAGTTCACGAGCGGCAAGACGTTTGCGGACCATGAAGGCGACGCCATGCTGCGGTCGGCCGTGGAGCGTCAGTTCGAGATCATCGGCGAAGCGATGACCAGCCTCGCCAAGACCGATGTACCGATGGCTGGCCGAATCAGCCAATATCAGCGCACCATCGCCTTCCGCAACGTCCTGATTCACGGATACGCGGACGTGGACGACCGCCTGGTGTGGGATGTGATCGAGACCAATCTCCCCACCCTCGAACGTGAGGTCGAGGCCCTTCTGCCGGAAGGAGGGTGCGGATGATCGACAGGCTGGCTGCACGTCCCGCCCTGACCGCCCCCGATTGCGCTCCCTCGCCGAACCGCCGCCGCCCGGCTGCATGAGTGAGTCACTGTCCCGGGGCTACGCGGTGAACGTCCTCGCCATGGCCGATCAGGACCTCGCGGGACGGCGGGTGCTGATCCGCGCGGACCTGAACGTCCCCGTCAGGGACGGCGAGGTCGCGAGCGACGCCCGGATTCGGGCCGCCCTCCCGACGCTGCGGCAGGCGGCGCAAGCCGGAGCCCGGGTGATGGTGATGTCGCACCTCGGGCGGCCGGCGGAAGGCGCGCCCGATCCCGGGCTCTCGCTCGCGCCGGTCGCGCGCCGGCTCGGAGAGCTGCTCGGCCACGAGGTCCGCCTGGCCGAGGACTGGCTGGATGGCCTCGAAGTCGAGGCCGGCGAGATCGTGCTCTGCGAGAACGTGCGCTTCCTCGAAGGCGAGAAGGCCGACGACGAGACGCTGGCGCGGCGGATGGCGGCGCTGTGCGACGTATACGTGATGGATGCGTTCGGCACCGCGCACCGCGCCCAGGCATCGACCCGCGGAGTCGCCCGCTTCGCCCCCGTGGCGTGTGCCGGCCCGCTCCTCTGCGCCGAGCTCGACGCGCTCGGCAAGGCCCTCGCGCAACCGGCCCGCCCGCTCGTCGCCATCGTCGGCGGCTCGAAGGTGTCGACCAAGCTCGGAGTCCTCGAAGCGCTCTCGGAGCGGGTCGACCGGCTCATCACCGGCGGAGGGCTCGCCAATACCTTCATCGCCGCCGCCGGCCACGAAGTGGGAGCCTCACTGTACGAACCGGACTTGGTCGAGCAGGCGGCCCGCATCCGGGACGCGATGCGTCGGCGCGGCGGCGACCTGCCCGTCCCGAGCGACGTGGTGGTGGCGGACGCGCCCGCGGACACCGCCGTGGCAGCCGTCAAGGGCGTCGGTGACGTCGGCCCCGGCGAGATGATCCTCGACATCGGCCCCGACACCGCCCGCGCTTGGCGCGATGCGGTCGAGTCGGCCGGCACCGTGGTGTGGAACGGACCGGTCGGGGTGTTCGAGATCGAGGCGTTCTCGGCCGGCACCCGCGAGCTCGCGCAGTCGATCGCCCGGTCCCCGGCGTTCTCGATCGCGGGAGGCGGCGACACCCTCGCGGCCATCGACGCATTCGGCGTCACCGGACGGATCTCGTACGTCTCGACCGGCGGCGGCGCCTTCCTCGAGCTCCTCGAAGGCAGGACGCTCCCCGCAATCGCGGCGCTCGAAGCCCGGGCCGGAGGCTGACCGGCGCCGCCGTCCCCCATCGAAACAGTGCGACAATCCGCCCGTCCTCTCGCTGTCGCGCACAAGCGGCACCGGCAACACGAAGACAAGTGCACGGGGAGGAGCCCTCCCTGCCATCGCAGCGCTCGAAACCCGCGACGGTGAGGACACGGGAGACGTACCGCGGGTCTGGGGGATTTGCCGCCTCTCTTTCCGAATACTGTTGTACATTGCCGATCACGGCGACGGCGACGGGTCATCGTCCCGGCGTCCGGAAAACGAGGGGCCGGGGACGATTCGCCGGAGCCGGCGGAACCTGTGGCGCCGCGAGTCCCCTCACCCTCGAACCGAGCCAATGGTCCCGGGGACGATCCGCCGGAGCCGGCGGAACCTGCGGCCGGGCTTGCCGGTCCGACTTGTGTCGAGGCCCGATGCGGAGTACGACCATGGCGCACGCGGGAGCACGCCACCGCCCAGCCGCCCGCGGAATCACGGCGCTCCTGCTCGCATGCGTGCTGGCCGGTTCGTGGCCTCGGCCCGCTGCCGCGCAGACCGATCTCATGTCGCTTCTCAGCGCGGTGGTCGCGGTCGAATCGGAGGTTCCCGGCGATGCGCGCACCGCGGCGATCCTCGGCCGCGAACGGCTCGGGACCGGCATCGTCATCGACGGCGCCGGCCTCGTGGTCACCATCGGCTACCTCATCCTGGAAGCCACCGACGCGTGGGTCCGCACCGGAGGCGGGCAACGCGTGCCGGCCGACATCCTCGCCTACGACCACGAGACGGGCTTCGGGTTGCTGCGCGCCCAAGCCCCCCTCGACAAGGTGGTGCCGATGGCGCTCGGCGATTCCGACGCGCTCGTCGAGGGGATGCCCGCGGTCATCGCCTCGTTCGGCGGACCCGGCGTCGTGCAGCCGGTGATGACGGTATCCCGGCGCGATTTCGCGGGGTACTGGGAATACCTGCTGGAGAACGCGATCTTCACCAGCCCCCCGCACCGGTTCTTCGGGGGTGCGGCACTGATGTCGACCGGCGGACGGCTCGTCGGGGTGGGTTCCCTCATCGTCCCCGACGCCGCACCCGAACCGGCCTCCGCTTCCGGCAACATGTTCGTCCCCGTCGCGCGGCTCAAGGCGGTGCTCGCCGACCTCATCGTGTCCGGACGATCGGCGAGTCCCTTGCGGCCATGGCTCGGGGTCTACGCCGAGGAGAGCGAAGACGGCCGCGTCGTGGTGCTCGGCCTCGCGGACGAGGGCCCGGCCCTGAAGGCGGGTATGGAGCAGGGCGACGTCATCGTCTCGGCCGGCGATGCCCGCGTGCACGGCCTTGCCGACTTCTACCGCAAGCTGTGGACCGGCCGGGGGCCGGGCGACCGGGTGGCCCTCACCGTGGAACGGGACGGCGAATCGCGCAGCATCGAGGTCCTCGGCGAAAACCGCTACCGGTGGTTGCGGCTCGGCTCCCATCCGTGAGCCGGTCGAACGCGGCTCGGCGCCCGCATCGGCCTCGCGCTGGCTCAGCCGAAGGGTGACGACCCACCCGCGATCCGATCGAACGCCTCCCGGTACTTGTGTGACGTCTGCTCGATGATCGCGGCCGGCAACGCCGGCGCCGGCGGGGTCTTGTCCCAGTCGAGGGTTTCCAGGTAGTCGCGCACGAACTGCTTGTCGAAGCTCGGGGGGCTGGTGCCGGGCGCGTACCGGTCCGCGGGCCAGAAGCGGGACGAGTCCGGGGTCAGCACCTCGTCGATGAGCACCAGCTCGCCGTCGGTGTCGAGCGCGAACTCGAACTTGGTGTCGGCGATGATGATGCCGCGCGCCGCCGCGAAATCCGCCGCCTCCCGATACACCCGGATACTCGCGTCCCGCACCCGCTCGGCCAGCTCCCGGCCCACCAGCTTCGCCGCGGCATCGAAGTCGATGTTCTCGTCGTGCGCCCCTGCCTCGGCCTTGGTCGAGGGAGTGAAGATGACCTCGGGCAGCTTGTCGGCCTGCCTCAGGCCCGGCGGCAGGCGGATCCCGCACACCGTCCCGGTGCGCTGGTAGTCCTTCCACCCCGAGCCGATGAGGTAGCCGCGCACGATGGCCTCGATGGGCAGCGGCCGGAGGCGGCGCACGAGCATGGCCTGATCGGCGATCGACGCACGGAGCCCGGCGTCCGTCACGAAGTCCTCGATCCCCACCTCCGTGCAGTGGTTGCGCACGATCCCGTCGATGCGCGAGAACCAGAATCGCGACAGCCCCGTGAGCACCGCTCCCTTGCCCGGGATGGGATCGGGGAGCACCACGTCGAACGCCGACAACCGGTCGGTGGCCACGATGAGCAGATGCTCGTCGCCGGCCGCGTAGATGTCGCGCACCTTGCCGCGCCCGATCAGCTCCAGGCCCGGAATGTCGGTATTGAAGATGGCGGTCATGGTCGTACCCCGAATCGATGTGGCCGGAACAGGGCTCTCCGGATCCCCGCTGTCCGTGTTCGCGGGCGGAAGCCCGGCGGGAGCCGCGCGGAGCGGCATCCCGCTGGTGTCGCCGCCGCCCCCCGGAGACCCCGCCGTCGTCGATGCGGCGGCGGGGGCCCGGAAATCGCGGACGATCCTTCGCGGCCCGGAGTAGGCTTCATCGAACATGCCCCCGACGGCCGTCCGCACCCGGGCGCCGCGAAGCGCGCGATCATACTTCCGGGCGCCGGTATCTCAAGACCCAGTACCGGCTCGACGGTGACGCCGCGGACAGGCGCGCCAGAGGGCGAGGACGGGCACGGTCGGGCGCTCGGGAACCCGGCTCGACGGCAACGCCACGGGAAGGCGCGCCAGAGGGCAGTGACGGGCACGGTCGGACGCTCGGGAACCCGGCTCGACGGCAACGCCGCAGGCAGGCGCACCAGAGGGCGAGGACGGGCACGGCCGGGCGCTCAGGAACCCGGGGCTCGACCGGGACGCCACGGAGCAGGCGCACCAGAGGGCGAGGACGGGCACGGCCGGGCGCTCGGGAACCCGGCTCGACGGCAGCGCCACGGAGCAGGCGCGCCAGAGGGCGAGGACGGGCACGGCCGGGCGTTCAGGAATCCGGGTCGACCGGGACGCCGCGGGCAAGGGCGGGGAGGTCGCCGCCGAACCCGGAGGCGAACCGCATGAAGCCGGCCTTGAGCGGCGGAAGCCTGTCGGTCAGCCCGAGCCCGGTCTCGCGCAGCCTTCGCACCGGAGCCCACGGGCTCGAGAACAGGTGCCGGAAACCCCCGAGCACCGTCTGCATCAGGGCGTTGTGCCCGCGCCGCCAGCGCTCGTAGCGGCGCAGGGCCGCCCGCGATCCGATATCCCGTCCGAGGCCGTGCGCCCGGCCGACGACTTCGGCGAGGGCAGCCGCATCGAGCAGTCCCAGGTTCACGCCCTGGCCCGCGAGCGGATGCACGACGTGAGCGGCGTCTCCGGCCAGCGCGACACGATCGCGGACATAGGCCCGCGCATGGAGATGGCGCAGCGTGAACGATGCGCGAGGCCCGCGCGCGGTCACCGCGCCGAGCTTCCACTCGAAGGCGTCGGCCACCTCCAGCTCGAACGCGTCCGGGTCGAGCGCGCACAGCCGCGCCGCGTGCTCGGGCGTCGTCGACCACACGATCGACGACGCTCCGTTCGGAAGGGGCAGGAATGCGAGCGGTCCGGCCGGCATGAACCGTTGCCATGCCGTCTCGCGGTGCGGCATCGCGGTGCGCACTTCGGCCACCACCGCCACCTGGCGGTAGTCGCCCTCGGCGACTTCGATCCCCGCAAGCTCGCGTACCCGCGACCGGGCGCCGTCCGCACCGACGACGAGCGATGCGCGCAGGCGGCGACCGGCGAGCGTGGCCCGCACCTCTCCGTCGTCGAAGGCGAGCCCGGCGAGCTCCGTCCCCCGGTGCCATTCGACGTTCGACAGCGCCGCGATCCGCCGCTCGACGGCCCATTGCACCACCGAGTTCTCGATGATGTGGCCGAGGACCGGCTCGCCGATCTCCGCGCTGTCGAAGTGCACTTCGCCGGCGTGTTCCCAGACGTGCATCTCACGCATCGGCCCGATCCGCACCGCGGGAATCGCCGGCCATGCCCCCAGCGCCCGCAGGATGCGCTCGGACGCCACCGTGAACGCGCTGACCCGGACCCCGGAAGCCGGCCCCGGAGGCGCGGCCGGCGTGCCCGATCGTTCGACCACGGCGATGCGCAGGCCCGCTTTCCCCAGGGCGAGGGCGAGCGTCGCGCCGACCAGTCCGCCGCCCACGACGATGACGTCGTACCTCACGGGAGCTGTCCCAGCGCGAGCCTCGGAACCTTTCCCGCGAGCCCCATCGCCCGGCGAGCCAGCGCGCGTTTCAGCGGCGGCGCCAGATCCAGGGCCACGAGCGCCGGGGCGCGCAGCGGCGCGGCCGGAGAAAAGCGGTGCCCGAAGACGTCGACGAGCACATCGGTGAACCGGGCCACCGCGGCGTGGTCCGGGGCGCGCCGCCGCCGATAGCGCCCCAGCACCGCGGCATCGCCGGGGGAAGCCCCGTCCCGGCGCGCCGCCGCGACCACCTCGGCCAGACAGGCGACATCGCGCATTCCGAGGTTGAATCCCTGACCCGCGACCGGATGCAGGTGATTCGCGGCGTTGCCCACCAGCACCGCCCGCTCGCTGACGACGGGATCGGCCCGTTCGAGCCGCAGCGGAAACACCGAGCGCTCGCCGATCGGGCTGAAACCACCGAGCCGACCCGCGAAGACGGCTTCGAGCGCCCCGGCGAACTCCCGCTCGGGCAACACGGCAAGCTCCCGCGCCTGTTCCTCGCCGCAGCTCCAGACGAGCCCGTAGCGAGCCTCGCCCATCGGCAGCAGAGCGACCGGGCCGTTCGGCGTGAAACGCTCGAACGCGGTGTGCGGACACGGCCTGTCCGCCTCCACCACCGACGCGACGGCGCATTGGCGGTAGTCGCGCACCGTGGTGTCGACTCCGAGCGCGTCCCGCAGCCCCGAGCGTCCTCCGTCGGCCACCACCAGCAACGACGCATGAAAGGGAAACGACGGGCCTTCGGCCGCATCGATCACGTGCGATGCGACCGTGTCGGCCGACATGGCCGCGTCCACGATCCTGCCGCCGGTGCGGTGGATCGCGCCGCGCCGCGAGACCGCATCGCGCAATGCCGCACCGAGCGCGGCGGCGGCCACGACACTGCCGAACCTGCGGACTCCGGACTCCGCCGCTTCGAGTCGCGCCGCCCCGAACCGGCCCGCTTCCGAGACGTGGATCGACTCGATCGGGGTCGCTCCGGGAGCGGGTCCTCCCCACACCCCGAGCGCGGCGAGCACGCGCTCCGAAGCGAGCGACAGAGCGAGCGGGCGCGGCGCGAACGCGGGCGACGATTCCGCGGCGTCGACCCATGGATCGGCGAGCAGCACCTTCGCGCCGGTGTCGGCGAGCGCACACGCCAGCGCGGCGCCGATCGCACCGCCCCCGGCCACCGCGACGTCGTAGCGCTCGCCGGCGGCGGCGCGGCCGATGTCAGCCGGGGCCGGCATTCGACTCGACGGCGCCGGCCGAAGCCCCCACCGCCGCCGGTTCCTTGCAGTCCCGTGCGTTCATGGAAAACCCGTCCTCCGGGGAACGTCGCCGGGTCCCCGCGCCAGCCGGTCCGGCCTCAGCCGGACCCGACGATCGCCTCGATCCCGTCGATCGACTTCGGCACCGCCGAGGCCAGCACCTCACGGCCCGAGTCCGTGACGAGAACGGCTCCGGATCCCCGCGCCAGCCGGTCCGGCCTCAGCCGGACCCGATGATCGCCTCGATCCCGTCGATCGACTTCGGCACCGCCGAGGTCAGCACCTCACGGCCCGAGTCCGTGACGAGAACGTCGTCCTCAATGCGGATGCCGATGCCGCGCAGCCGCTTGGGCGCCTTCTCGTCGCCCGGCGCGACGTAGAGTCCCGGCTCCACGGTCATGACCATGCCGGGCTCCAGCACCCGCGGCTGGTCGTCGATGCGGTAGTCCCCGACGTCGTGCACGTCCATGCCGAGCCAGTGGCCGGTGCGGTGCATGTAGAAGCGCTTGTACTTCTCCTTCTCGATGATGCGCTTCACCCGGCCCTTGAGCGCGCCCAGGCCGACGAGCCCTTCGACCAGCACCCGCACCGCCGCGTTGTGCACGTCGTCCACGGTGCGGCCGGGCGCCACCGTGTCGATGGCGGCTTCCTGCGCCGCGAGCACCACCGAGTACACGTCGCGCTGGGCGCGGGAGAAGCGTCCGCCGACGGGGAACGTGCGGGTGATGTCGGAGGCGTAGAAGTCGTACTCGGCGCCCGCGTCGATGAGCAGCAGGTCGCGGCCCCGCAGCCGATCGGAGTTGTCGGTGTAGTGCAGCGTGCACGCGTTCGCGCCGCCGGCCACGATGGACGGATAGGCGGCGGACCGGCACCCCGCGCGGATGAACTCGTGCAGCAGCTCCGCCTCGATCTGGTATTCGGACATGCCCGGGCGGCAGATGCGCATGGCGCGCTCGTGAGCGGCGGCACTCACCTCGGCCGCCTTCGACATCGCGCCGATCTCCGCCTTGCTCTTGAACAGCCGCATCTCGTGAACGAGATGATCCAGCATCACGAACTCGCCCAGGCCACCGCTCGAGCGCGCACCGCCGCGGACCCGCGCGACCCAGGCGAGCACGCGCTGGTCGAACTCCTGATAGTGGCCCATCGCGCAGTACACGCGCGACTTGTCCTCGAGCAGTCCCGGCAGGATGTCGTCGATGTCGCCGATGGGAAACGCGTCGTCGGCGCCGTGGCGCTCGCATGCGCCTTCGAGCCCGAGCCGGGTCCCGTGCCACTGCTCCGCCGCGGGGTCGCGCTCGCGGCAGAACATCACGAACTCGCCCTGCTCGCGCCCGGGCATGAACACCGCCACCGCCTCGGGCTCGCCGAAGCCGGTGAGATAGTAGAAGTTGCTGTCGGGGCGGTAGGGAAAGTCGACGTCGCGATTGCGCGGTCGTACCGGCGACGCGGGCACGAGCGCGATGCTCCCCTCGTCCATCATGTCCATCAGCCGCTGACGGCGTTTGGCGAATTCCCGTCGATGCATGTGAACAGAGCTCCGAATCGAACGTGGTCGTGCATCCGGCGCACCCTCCGAGGAACGTCCGGCCTCCTCGGGGCCGTACCCCGAATGCCTTGCGGCGCGGGACGGCACGGGTTCCGGCGCAGAGCCGGGCCGGCGCCCGCGACCCATGCGTCGTCGCGTGTGGGGATGCTATCACCGCGGCGCGGGCATCCGTGATGCGCGGCGTTGACCATCGATCCCGTCGTTCCCTATAGTTTCTTCAAGTGAATCGCGGCGGCGCCTCGCTCTCGTCCTCCCACCGCACGAATCCGCGCCGGAGCTTCCATGGACCCTCTCGACACACGGACGCTCGCAGAGAAGATCGACCACCTGATCCGGATCTGCAACAAGCTCAAGGAAGAGAACCGCGCACTGCGCGACCAGCAGAGCGGCCTGATCGCGGAGCGGGCGGCGCTGGTGGAGAAATCGGAGATGGCGCGATCACGGGTGGAAGCGATGATCACGCGCTTGCGGACAATGGAGACCGGGACGTGAGCGAAGACCGTGAAGTCCTCGACGTGCGCATCCTCGACAAGGAATACAGCATCTCCTGTCCGCGGGAGGAGCGGGAGAGCCTGATCTCGGCGGCCCGCGAGCTGAACGAGCGCATGCGGGACATGCGGGGCGACATGAAGGTGCTGGGCGCCGAACGAATGGCGGTGATGGCCGCGCTCAACGTGATCCACGAGCGCGAGCGGGCCACGTCGGGACAGGCCGGCGTCCTCGACGCGGCCCGCGACGCGATCCACAAGCTCGAGGACAAGCTCGACGCGGCAATCGGTCGACGCGGGAGCGCCTAGTGGCTAGACTTGCCTCGACGCCCCCGTGGTGTGCGAGAGTGCGCCTGCAACCTCTCGAGCCTGATTCCATGTTGCCGGGAGCCGAACGCCACGCCGTTGCGCAGGTCCGCCCGAAGAGCGGAAAGCCTGAAGCGTGTCGCCAGGCGCCCCCCTGAACCCGAGTGGTTCAGAGGTCATCGCGCACGACGGCACCAACGGGGTGCGTCATCCTCCCCACCGCGGCCGGCCCGCGGCTTTCGACCCTTCGCAAACGCCCGGGCGTGGAGCATGAACGCACCCGCCGGACGCCGCGCGTTGCGGCGCGAAATGCGCCAGCGGCGGCGCGCGCTGGACGCGTCGGAGCGACGGGCGGCCGCCCGGGCGCTGCGCGATCGTCTCGCCGGCAACCGGTGGTTCGTCAACAGCCGGACCATCGCGGTCTACCTGTCGAACGACGGAGAGATCGACCTCTTCCCGCTCGTGCGGCGGGCATGGGCGATGGGCAAGCGGACGTACCTCCCGCGGCTCTTCGGTCCCGGGCTGTGGTTTCTCCCGTTCCATGCGCGGAGCGTGCTCGCCGGCAACCGGTTCTCGATCCCGGAGCCGGTGGAACCGGCCCGCCGGCGCATCCACCCGCTGTTCCTCGATCTGGTGCTGTTTCCGCTGGTCGCCTTCGACCGGAGCGGGAACCGCCTGGGAATGGGCGCCGGGTACTACGACAGGACGTTCGAGGCGGTGCGCCGACGCACCGCATGGCCGGGACCGAAGCGGGTCGGCGTCGCCTACGAGCTCCAGTGCGTGGACTCCCTGCCCGCCGCGGACTGGGACGTTCCCCTCGACGCCATCGTCACCGACCGCGCCACCCGCATTCCGTGACCGCGATGCGCCGGACGCCACGCCGGCCGGCCGTGGATCGAAGTGCGAGCTTCGTGCGGCTGCGCATTCAATGGCTACAATGCGCCGTGCGCCGCGCACGCGGCCCGAGGGAGCAAGCGAGAGATGCGCCACTGGCTGATGAAGACCGAGCCTGGCGAGTTCGGCATCGACGATTTCGCCGATTGCCCGGACCTGACCGAGCCGTGGGACGGGGTCCGCAACTATCAGGCCCGAAACATGATGCGCGACGAAATGAAGAAGGGGGATCGCGTGTTCATCTACCACTCGAACTGCGCCGAGCCCGGCGTCGTGGGGACGGCCCGGATCGCACGCGAGGGCTATCCGGACCCCACCGCCTTCGACCCCGGGGACAAGCACTTCGATCCGAAGAGCGATCCGGAGAATCCCCGCTGGTACCTCATCGACGTGAAGTTCGAGCGCAAGCTCCGGCGCACCATCACCCTCGGGGAGTTGAAGGCGCAGCCCTCTCTCGAAGGCATGGCGCTGGTGCGCCGCGGCAACCGGCTCTCGGTGATGCCGGTGAGCGCCGAGGAGTGGGAGCACATCCTGGCGCTCGAATGAGCCGGGCAGCCGTGGCCTTTCCCGCCGACGGCGGCGATCGCCTACACTGAGAGCGCGGAACGCCGACGACGGCATGGCCCGGGGTCCGTGGACCCTCGTCGGGCCGCCGCCGCATGATCAGGCGGGTACAGCGGACGGGAAGACGATGACCATGACTCCTGAAGCGTGGACGGTGATCGGCACCGGAGTCGTAATCCTCATTGCGATCGCAGCATCCAATCGGCAGATTCGGACCGAATTGAACCAGGTCCACGCGGAAATCGGCCAGCTCCGCGAACGCATGGCGAAGCTCGAAGGGCTGCTCGAGGGCCTGCGCGAGGCCATTACCGGCCGCAAAGTCGCCTGACCGCCGCGCTTCCGCGACCACAGCGCGCGTTCGCCGTCTCCACCAACGGAACCATCCTGTTCTAGCTCAGACACATATGGCACGGAATCGGCGATGACGATTTGAGCGGCGCCGGGGCTGGCGAACGCCGCCCCGGCGCCGGATCGGGTAGCCTGCAGTGAGGACCAACCCACTGAGGAGACCCGAACCATGAACATCGAGTCCATGCGCATCAAATCGTACCGCAGTTTCAAAGTCGCCGAACACGTGCCCGCAGCGGCGGCACAGCGCTATCGCACGCTCAAAGCATACGACCGGCTACGCGCCGCTGGCTGCAACGAGGCCGTAGCGCTCGAACAACTCGGCATCGGCCGACGCACGCGCTATCGGTGGCAGGCCGCACTGGCCGCTGGCGGTCAGCACGCCCTGGCACCGAGGTCGACTCGTCCGCGCCGCGTGCGGCGCCGGTTCTGGACCCCCAAGGACGTCAAGGCCGTGTTGGGCCTGCGACGCAAATACCCCTTCATGGGCAAGGCGCGCATCCAGGCCATGCTGGCACGCAAGGGGGGGCGCCTGAGCGTGTCAACGGTCGGACGCATCCTCGAACGTGCCCTGGCGAGCGGCGCGATCCGCCGTGCCTCGTTGTGCGAGGGACGCATCAAGCCCAAACGCCTGCGACGCTTCGAGAAGTGGGCGAAGCGCTGGAAGTACACGGCCAAGCCCCGCAGACCCGGGGAGCGGGTGCAGGTCGACCATATGACCTACACCTGCGCCGGACAGACGCTGAAAGAGTTCCGTGCCGTGTGTCCAGACTCCAGATTCATGGTCACCCGGGTCTACTCGCGAGCCACCGCCGGCAACGCCAAACGCTTCCTGATGGCCCTCGCCAACACACTGCCGTTCCCGCTCCTGTCCCTCCAGGTCGATGGCGGCAGCGAATTCATGGCCGAGTTCGAAAACGCCTGCGAACAACTCAACGTCCCACTGTTCGTCCTGCCACCGCGCAGACCCCAGTACAACGGCTGCGTAGAACGCGCCAACCGCTCCGCCCGAACCGAATTCTGGAACCTCTACAACGGACCGCTCACCGTGACGAGCGTCGCCTCCCGCCTCGCCCAGTACGAGTTCTTCTACAACTACCAACGACCACATGCATCACTCGCCTATCGAACCCCCAACGAGTACCTTGTCGCATTGGAGGCCACCTGAACGCTCAGTGCCAAAGGTCGTGAGCCGGTACACATCCGTGTCCGATGCGCGGCGATCGCCTACACTGAGAGCGCGGAACGCCGACGACGGCATGGCCCGGGGTCCGTGGACCCTCGTCGGGCCGACGCCGCACGATCAGGCGGGTACGGTGGACGGGAAGACGATGACCATGACTCCTGAAGCGTGGACGGTGATCGGCACCGGAGTCGTAATCCTCATTGCGATCGCAGCATCCAATCGGCAGCTTCGCAGCGAGCTTCGGACCGAATTGCGGCAGCTTCGTAGCGAGCTTCGCAGTGAGCTTCGGACCGAATCGCAGCAGCTTCGGACCGAATTGAATCAGGTTCACGCGGAAATCGGCCAGCTCCGCGAACGCATGGCGAAGCTCGAAGGGCTGCTCGAGGGCCTGCGCGAGGCCATTACCGGCCGCAAAGTCGCCTGACCGCCGCGCTTCCGCGACCACAGCGCACGTTCGCCGTTCCGGAAGCGCGCACGCCGGCTCCCGGAGCCCGGCCCACCCTCTTACCGCAGGAACAGCCGGTACGCCGGGTTCCCGGTCTCCTCGCGATACTCGTATCCCACCCCGTCGAGGAACGACTGGAAGTCGCCGCGCTCGCCGGCCGGCACCTGCAGGCCCATCAGCACCCGCCCGAAAGCGGCGCCGTGGTTGCGGTAGTGGAACATGCTGATGTTCCAGGGCTTGCTTCCCATCCGGGTGAGGAAGTGCATCAGCGCTCCGGGACGTTCCGGGAAGTCGAAGCGGTAGAGGACCTCGTCCAGGTCCCGCGGGGCGTGCCCGCCCACCATGTACCGCACGTGGAGCTTCGCCATCTCGTTGTCGGTGAGATCGAGCACCGGATAGCCGTCGCTCTCCAACGTGTCGATGAGGATCTCCTTGTCGGCGCCGGGATCGCCGGTCTCCACCCCCACGAAGATGTGCGCGTCCGCGTCGTCGGCATAGCGGTAGTTGAACTCGGTGATGGAGCGGTTGCCGATGAGCTCGCAGAACCGGAGCAGGCTGCCGGGACGCTCGGGAATCGTCACCGCAAGCAGGCCCTCCCTCTGCTCGCCGAGCTCCGCCCGCTCCGCGATGTGGCGCAGCCGGTCGAAGTTCACGTTCGCCCCGCTCACGATCGCCGCATAGCGCCCGCCGGCAGCGCTCTCGCACTCCGCGTAGCGCTTGAGGCCGGCCACCCCGAGCGCGCCGGCCGGCTCCGCGATCGAGCGCGTGTCTTCGAAGATGTCCTTGATCGCGGCGCAGATCTCGTCGGTGGTGACGAGGAGGACGTCGTCGACGCATTCGCGTGCGATCCGGAACGGCTCGGCCCCGATCCGCCGAACCGCCACACCGTCGGCGAAACGCCCGACGTGCTCCAGGGTGACCCGTTCCCCCGCCGCGAGCGCCGAGTGCAGGGTGGGGGTTTCGACGGGCTCGACGCCGATGACCCGCGTCTTCGGCCACAGCGCCTTGACGTAGGCGGAGATCCCGGCGATGAGCCCGCCACCGCCGACCTCGACGAAAATTGCGTCGAGAGGGTCGCCGTGCTGGCGCACGATCTCCATCGCCACGGTACCCTGGCCGGCGATGACGTGCTCGTCGTCGAAGGGCGGAACGAAGACCATCCCGCGCTCGGCCGCGAGTGCGTCCGCGCACGCCTTCGCGCCGTCGTAGTCCTCTCCCGCGAGCACCACCTCCGCCCCGAGCCGCTCGACCGCGTCCACCTTGATGCGCGGCGCCGTCTCGGGCATGACGACAAGGGCGCGGACCCCCAGACGGCGGGCGGCCAGCGCCACCCCCTGCGCGTGGTTGCCGGCCGACGATGTGATCACCCCCCGCGCACGCTCGGCGGCGGTGAGGGAGACGAGCTTGTTGTAGGCGCCTCGGAGCTTGAACGAGAATACCGGCTGAAGGTCCTCGCGCTTGAGCCAGACCTCGCTGCCGAGCCGGGCGGAGAGCCTCGGCGCATGCTCCAGCGGCGTCTCGCGCGCGACATCGTAGACGCGCGCCCGCAGGATCTTCGTGACGTAGTCTCGGGGCATGTGGGGCAGGCTCGTCCGGCGGCGGACGATCATAGCGGCTGAGCCGCCGGCCGGCATCCACGATGCACGCCACCGGGATCGGAACTCGACCGGGACGACACGATGGAACAGGACGCGAAGAAACGCGCCGCCGCACGGGCCGCGCTGGAGTTCGTGATCCCCGGCGAGCTGGTGGGAGTGGGCACCGGCTCGACCGCGAACGCGTTCATCGACGCGCTCGCAACCCTCAAGGGCCGGATCGACGGCGCGGTCGCGAGCTCGCGCAGGACGGCGGAGCGGCTCGCCGGACACGGGATCCGGGTCGTCCATCTCGATGCCGCCGGCGCGCTTCCGGTCTACGTGGACGGCGCCGACGAGAGCACGCGGCACCGGCACCTGGTGAAGGGCGGCGGCGGCGCCCTCACCGGCGAGAAAATCGTGGCCGCGGCGGCGAATACGTTCGTCTGCATCATCGACGATTCGAAGCTCGTGGACCGGCTCGGGCGGTTTCCCCTCCCCGTCGAGGCGATCCCGATGGCGCGCGGCCTCGTCGCCCGCGCTCTCGTGCGGCTCGGCGGGCGGCCCGAGTGGCGGGACGGCTTCGTCACCGACCACGGCAACGAGATCCTCGACGTGCACGGCCTCGACATCCTCGATCCACCGGAACTCGAATCCGAGCTGAACCAGATCGTCGGCACGGTCGCCAACGGGCTGTTCGCGCGGCGCGGCGCGGACGTGGTGCTGGTCGGCACCGGCGAGGGGGTCGAGAGGTTTTGAACGTGACGCCACGCCACGGGACGTCCGCCCGGAAGGGGCGCGGTGCGCTCAGCAACACCACCGGCCGGTTCGAGCGAATCACCCGGGAGGACTTCGACGACGGCTGGGAGGACGGCCGGGACGATGGCGACACGTCACCGCCGAAGCTCCGCACCACCCTCATTCCCGACACGACCCGCAGGATCATCGCCCGGAACGACTCGCCGGACATCCCCTTCGACCGGTCCATCAATCCGTACCGGGGCTGCGAGCACGGGTGCATCTACTGCTACGCGCGACCGAGCCACGCCTGGCTCGGGTTCTCGCCCGGCCTCGATTTCGAGACCCGGCTCGTGTTCAAGCCGGACGCGGCGTCCCTGCTGCGCGCGGAACTCGGCAAGCCGGGATATGCCTGCGCCCCGATCGCGCTGGGGTCGAACACCGACCCCTACCAGCCCGTCGAGCGCGACCTCGGGATCACCCGCGCCATCCTCGAGGTGCTCGCCGAGTGCGGGCACCCGGTGACGATCGTCACCAAGTCCGCCCGGGTGGAACGCGACATCGACATCCTCGCGGGGATGGCGGACGCCGGCCGGTGCAGCGTCGGGGTGAGCATCACCACCCTCGACCGATCCCTCGCGCGCCGCATGGAGCCGCGCGCATCCGCTCCCCACCGCCGCCTCGAGACGGTGCGCCGCCTGACCGCGGCGGGGATCCCGGCCGGGGTGATGGCCGCTCCGATGATCCCGTTCCTCAACGACGCCGAGCTCGAAACCATCCTCGAGCAGGCCCGCGAGGCCGGCGCCCTCGGCGCGAGCTACACGATGCTGCGCCTGCCGCTGGAGATCTCGGACCTGTTTCGGGAATGGCTCGCCGAGCACTATCCCGACCGCGCCAAGCGGGTGATGGAGCGGGTCCGCGACACCCGCGGCGGCAAGGACTACGACTCGACGTTCGGCCGGCGCATGCGCGGCACCGGACCGGTGGCGGAGCTGCTCGCGAAGCGGTTCCGGCTGGCGGTCAAGCGCCTGGGGTTCCCCGGCTTCCCCGCCCTCGACTGCTCGGGGTTCGTCCCGCCCGTGCCCGAGCACGGCCAGCTTCCGTTGCTGTGAGTGCCGGGGCACGGGCGTGAGCTCTCACGGGGCCTTGCCGGACCGGTTGTCCGGAACCTGCCCCGCGCCATAGACTGCGACGCGGTGACGGCCGGGGACGAACCGAGGGGGCCGGAGGCATGGAGAGAGGGTCCGACACGACACTCCACGCGGACTCCGCGGCGGCGGAACGCGAGGCACGGCCGTACCCGCAACGGACACGTTCGCGGCCCGCGCCGGAGTTTCCCGGCTGCTCCCCCTTCACCCTCAGGCGCGAAGACCTCGACACCCGGGACGGGCGGTTCGAGTACTGGGACGGCGATACCGAGACCGCGTGGATGGTGCGCGAGCCCACCACCGACACCCACGAGCGCCCCTCGCACCGCCTTGCGGGGCTGTGCCAGATCATCGCCGCGGTGCGGGGCTCGGCCATCGAGTGCCTCGGCGCGATGGACCTGGTGCTGCGTGGTGCGGGGGGCGAGTGGCGGCGGATCCTGCAGGCGGACCAGTCGGTGTACCTGCACCCGGCGCGGGCGCGGCTGCCGCAGGGTGCGGGGATGATCATCGGCGAGCACGACTTTCCGGACGTGGTGGTGGAGGTGGACCACACGACGGACGTGCGCCGCGGGAAGCTGTGGCTGTACGAGGAGTGGGGGTTTCCGGAGGTATGGGTGGAGGTGCCGGAGCGGGGCTCGCCGAGTCGAGCGGCGAGGCGGCGGGCGGGGCTGGTGATTCATCGGCTGGAGGGTGGCGGGTATCGGCCCGCGACGGAGAGTGGCGCGTTTCCGGGGTGGCGGGCGGAGGAGATCCACGAGGCGATGAACGAGCCGGAGCTGTCGGAGGCGACCGGCCGGATGCTCGACCGGACGGGACGGGCCCTGGGGGCACGGGAGGGGACCGGCCCCGACGACACGCCCTGGCTGCGCATGCAGCGCGCGAAGGGGCATGCCGAGGGACACGCGCAAGGCCATGCCGAGACCTTGAACATGGCCCTGCGCCAGATCCTGGCGGCGCGGGGGATTTCCGGGATCGAGCTTCCTCTCGACGAGCGGGACCTGGCGGGCGTGAGCGACGAAGAGGTCGTGGATGCCTTGCTCCGGTGCGAGGACGGGCCGGACTTCCGGGCGCGGCTTCGAAACCTGCGGCGCTGAGCTCGGGGATACGGGCCGGACCCGATACCAGGAGCACGGTGCGACTCCCCGGCAGACCAGGAGACCACGGGGAATAGTCCACGCGGCTTCCCGGCCCCTCGAACCTTGACGCGCATCTCGACCCTGTCCGAGCTTCCCTCCGTCGATCGGCTGCTCGCGGAGGACGCGGTCGCCTCGCTCGTTCGCGTACACGGCCGCCCCCTCGTGCTGGAGGCGGCGCGCGGCGCGCTCGACGAAGCCCGCGCCGCGGTCGCGGCCGGACGCTGCGCCGACCGCGCGGAACTCCGGGTAGCCGTCGCGGCCCGGGTCCGGACCGCGACCGCGCCTTCGCTGATCCCCCTGTTCAACCTCACCGGGACGGTGCTGCACACCAATCTCGGGCGGGCGCCGCTCCCGGAAGCCGCCATCGCCTCGATGGCGGCGGTGGCCCGCGGCGCGAGCAACCTGGAGTTCGACCTCGCGACGGGGCGGCGCGGCGACCGCCACCGGCACGTCGAGACGCGGCTTCGCCGGCTCACCGCGGCCGAGGCGGCGATCGTCGTCAACAACAACGCGGCCGCGGTGCTCCTGGTCCTCGACACCCTCGCCAAGCGCAAGGAGGTTCCGGTCTCGCGAGGCGAGCTCATCGAGATCGGCGGCGCGTTCCGGATGCCGGACATCATGAAGCGGGCGGGGGCGAAGCTCGTCGAGGTCGGGACCACGAACCGCACCCACCTGCGCGACTACGAGGCCGCGATCGGCCCGCGCACCGCCCTGCTGATGAAGGTCCATGCCAGCAACTACGCGGTCGAGGGCTTCACCGCCACGGTGAGCGAGCGCGACCTCGCGGGCCTCGCCCGGGACCGCGGCCTGCCGCTGGTCTCGGATCTCGGCAGCGGCTCGCTCATCGACATGACGGCCTGCGGGCTCCCGGCCGAGCCGACGGTGCGCGCGATGATCGCGGACGGGGTCGACCTCGTGACGTTCAGCGGCGACAAGCTGCTGGGCGGCCCCCAGGCGGGCATCATCGCGGGGCGGGCGGAGATCGTCGCCAGGCTCAGGCGCAACCCGCTGATGCGCGCGCTGCGCCCCGACAAGATCACCCTCGCGGCGCTCCAGTCGGTGCTCGCGCTCTACGAAGACCCCGGCCGGCTCGCCGAGACCCTGCCGTCGTTGCGGCTGCTCAGCCGTCCCCGCCCCGCAATCGAAGCGCAGGCGCGACGGGTCCGGCCAGCCCTTGCGGCATGTCTCGGCGGCGACTGGACGGTGGAGGTCGTGCCCTGCCGCAGCCAGATCGGCAGCGGCGCACTCCCCGTCGACCGGCTGCCGAGCGCGGGCGTGCGATGCACGCCGGCAGGCGCGAAGCGGGGCCGCGCGGCGAAGCTGCAAGCGCTCGCGGCGGCGTTGCGCGCGCTGCCGGCGCCGGTGATCGGGCGCGTGCACGACGGTGCGCTCACCCTGGACCTGCGCTGCCTCGACGACGAGGCGGGCTTCCTCGCCCAGCTCGACCGCCTGACCGCGCCATGATCGTCGCCACCGCAGGCCACGTCGACCACGGCAAGACCGCGCTGGTGCGGGCGCTCACCGGGGTCGACACCGATCGCCTCCCGGAAGAGAAGAAGCGGGGGCTCACCATCGACCTCGGGTTCGCGTACCACCCCCTCGACGACGACCACGTGCTCGGATTCGTCGACGTCCCCGGACACGAACGGTTCGTGCGCAACATGCTGGCGGGGGTCGGGTCCGTCGACCTCGCGCTGGTGGTGGTCGCCGCCGATGACGGCGTGATGCCGCAGACCCGCGAGCACGTCGCGATCCTCGATCTGCTCGGGGTGACCGAATGCATCGCGGTGGTGAGCAAGGCCGACAAGGTCGATGCGGCCCGGGCCGACGACGTGGGCGGGCAGATCGATGCGCTGCTGTCGGACACCGGCATGCGGGGCGCCGGGATCCATCGGGTCTCGGCCCTGTCCGGGGCTGGCGTGGACGGCCTGGCCGCGGCCTTGCGCGAGCGTGCCTCGAGCTTCGTGGCGAGGGCCGCGCATGGCCGGTTCCGGCTGTGCGTGGACCGTGCGTTCATGCTCAAGGGCGCCGGGCTGGTGGTCACGGGCACCGTGCACGCGGGGGCGGCAAGCACCGGCGATCGCCTGGTCGCGACGCCGGGCGGCCATGAGGCCCGCATTCGCGGCATCCATGCCCAGGACCGGCCGGCCCGCCATGCGCGCGCCGGCGAACGCTGTGCACTCAACGTCTCCGGGCGCGACATCGAGTCGGGGTCGATCGCGCGCGGCGACTGGATCGTCGACCACGAGCTGCACGCGCCCACCGAGCGCATCGACGCGCGCATGCGGGTCCTGGCGACCGAGACCCGGGCGCTGCGGCACTGGACGCCGGCACACGTCCATCTGGCCGCGTCGCACTCGACGGCGCGGGTGGCGGTCCTCGGCGCCGGCAGCATCGCGCCCGGAGAGAGCGGGCGGGTCCAGATCGTGCTCGACCATCCGCTGCACGCGCTCGCCCGCGACCGGCTGGTCATCCGCGATCAGTCGGCGACGCGCACGGTGGGCGGGGGCGCCGTCATCGACCCGTTCTCGCCCAAACGCGGGCGCGCGCGCCCGACTCGCCTCGCCTGGCTCGACGCGATCGAGTCGCACGGTCCGGACGAAGCGATCGCGCGCGCCCTCGAAACCACCGGCAGCGGGGTGGACACCGGCTGGATGCGGCGCGCGTTCGGAGTCGCCGAGCCCGAGCTGGAGCGGATGCTCGGCGCCGCCGGTGCGGTGCGGGTCCCGACCACCGGAGCGGACCGATGCTTCTCCCCGGCCCACTGGTCGGATCTCCACGACGAGGTCGTCGCGTTCCTGAAGGCGTTCCACCGCGAGCGCCCGCGGCTGCACGGAGCCAACGCGAACGACGTCCGCCTGGGTCTCGCGCGCCGCGTGAGCCGGAGTGTCGTCGAGCACGCCCTCGCCGCGTTGCTGCACGAGGGCGCCATCGTGCGGCGCGGGGCCACGGTCCGGCTGCCGGGGCACCGGGTCACCCTCGGCGCGAACGATGAGCGCGTCTGGCCGCGCGTCGCCCGCGCCCTCGAACCCGCGAACGGCAGCCCGCCGAGCTTGCGCCAGGCGGCCGAGCAACTGAAGATCGACGAGGCGGAACTCGGCGCCTTGCTCAGGCGCGCAACGAACGCCGGTCTGGCCGTACCCGTCACCCGCACCCGGTTCGTGCCGCTCACCGCGGTGCGGACGCTGGCGGCGCAGGCGGAATCGCTTGCGAACGTGTCACCGGAAGGACGATTCACCGCGGCCGAATACAAGAACCGGACCCGCGTCGGACGCAACTTCGCCATCGAGCTGCTGGAGTTCTTCGACCGGAGCGGCTTCACCGAACGTCTCGGCGACCGCCGCCGGGTGCGCCGGCCCGTGGTGGAGGCATTCGGCTCGGAAGACGATTCGGACGACCGAGGAAGAGGATCGCACCCCGGTGGGGCGCTCGGACTTCAAATCCGGTGAGACGCGTACCACGTGTCTGGTGGGTTCGACTCCCACCCTCTTCCGCCAACCGCGGTTCCCGCGGCTCGCACCTCCGCCTTGGCACTTTCCTCGGAGTCACGGGCGATGCCGGGGGGCTTCCACCACCTTCGGTTGACGGACTCATGCCTCCGCCCCGGCGCCTGCCTCGGAGTCACGGGCGATGCCGGGGGGCTTCCACCACCTTCGGTTGACGGACTCGCGCCTTCGCCCGCCGCCTGCGGCTACGGGCCGCGATGACGGCTTCGAGTGCACGCCGCCCGAGCATCCCGGCGACGATTGCGGCGCCGGGACCGGCGATGGGCACCAGAACGCCGCGCGGCACCATCATGGTCGACACCGCGAACAGCGCCGCCAGCGCGACCAGGGAAGAAGCAAGCGCCCAGCCCGGCCGGCCGGACTCCCACCACACCAGCGCGGCGATGACCACCAAGCTCACCCCCATCGTGCGCGAGAGCGGACGAAGCGCCGGACCCTCGGGGGCCGTCCCGGTCCCGGCTCCCGTTTCGGCAGATCGACCGGCGGCGCTCGGCGAGCTCCAGCCGTCGAGCACGAGAAGCTGAAGTTCGAGTACTTCGCTCGACAGGCGCGCGCCCCACGGCGAGTGTTCGAACCAGACCCCGGCAATCACCACGACGACGAAACCCGCCCACCTCGCATGCAAACGACCGAGCGTCACTCGACATGTCTCCGCATCGGGCGGACGGACATTGAAGCACATCGAACGAGCCGGGAGCTGCGCCGCGATGCGCGGAACGACGTCGTGCGCCCGCCGGTTTCACCGCCTGATACGATCCATGCCGGCATTCTCGTTTCGCCTTCGACTCGAATGCGAGCCCACCGGATGCGGAGAAGGCCATGATCCGGGCGTTCCAGCGGCTGTTCGAATCCACCCTCGCCACCGCGGCCGGCGCCGCGGAGGACGAAGAGCGGGAACACGGCTACCACGTGGCGACGGCGGCGTTGCTGGTCGAGATGACGCGGGCCGACCACGAAGTCCGTTCCGGGGAGCGGGAGGCGGTCCTGCGGGCGCTGGCGGCGGCGTTCGACGACCTCTCGCCGGAAGAAACGCGAGACCTGCTCGCGCGGGCGGAGGAGCGCGCCGACGACGCGACGTCACTCTACGAGTTCACCCGGCACGTCAACCGCCAGCTCGATCACGAACAGAAGGCGCACGTGGTGGAGCTGCTGTGGCGGGTCGCCTACGCCGACGGCGATCTCGACAAGTACGAGGAGCATCTGGTGCGCCGGATCGCGGACCTCATCCACGTCCCGCACTCGGTGTTCATCCGGATGAAGCACAAGGCCCGGAACGAGGCCTGAACGCCCGGAAGCCGGCGCTCATTCGCTCGTGAAGGCGATGTCCGCGTAGTACGCCACGGCGGCGCCGCCGGTGTTGTCGGTGTCGGTCATGATCGCGACCGCATCGACGTAGCGGACGGCCTCCCCGAACAGATCGCGGAAGTCGGCGCGCACGTCCCGGCGCTCGTCGACCCACCGACCGGCGTGCGCGTCGCCGGAGCGGACCGCGATGTGGCGGGAGGAATCGGTGTACGCGTTCGGCCAGGTCTCTCCCGCGGCCCGGGTGCTCGCCCAGACGTAGTTCACGGCGCGGGTCCGCCACAGGAACACCGGATGCGAACGTATGACGTAGACCCTCGCGCTGTAGTCGTCGCCGGCGCGGGTGCGCTCGTCGATGTCTCCCAGGGTCCCGTCCACACGCCATGTCCAGCGCAGGATCGGGGTCTTCTCCAGATCGATCCGGCGCCGCAGGAAGAGGCCGGAAGCAGTCCCGCGGCTCGTCGCCCGGATCACGGTCCGGCCGTCCCGCCGAACCGTCTCGTAGAGCGTCCTGCCCGCGAAGACCTTCTCCTCCCAGCCGGCAACGTCGCCGGCGCGCAGCACCTCGACGGTCTCGGCGCCGGCGAGGCCGGAGCCGGACGCGAAGGCCAGGCACGCAACGAGACGAATCGCGGCCGGCCCCGGAACCATTCAGATCACCGCGTCGGCGCCGGCGCCTTGCGATGCCCGTCGCGCCCACCCCAGGCCGGCGACGAGCCACACCGCGAGGACGCCCAAGACCGGTGCGTCCCCGAACCGCACCCAGGGCGTCTCGCCGCGCATCGGAACCACCTCGAACGTGCCGGCCGCGATCTCGAACTGCGGGAGCCGGGCGCGGACCTCGCCTCTCGACGAGATGACCGCGCTCAGCCCGGTGTTGGTCGCGCGGACCAGCCATCGTCCCGTCTCCGCCGCGCGCACCCGGGCGATCTCCAGATGCTGGTGCGGCCCGATGGAGTCGCCGAACCACGCGTCGTTGCTGACCGTCACCAGCAACGCGGCCTCCGGGAGATCCGAGCGCACCACGTTCGCGAACGCGATTTCGTAGCAGATCGACACCCCGAGCGCGTGGGGACCGAGCCGTATCGGCGCCTGCTCGCGCGGGCCGGGGCTGAAATCGGTCATCCGGATCCCCAGCACCGCCGCCAGCGGCCGAAGCACGAACGCGAACGGCATGTACTCTCCGAACGGGACGAGGCGGCGCTTGAAATAGAACCCGGGCTCCGGTCCGAGCATCGCCACCGCGTTCAGGTAGGGGCCTGCGGGACCGTCCCGGACCGGCACGCCGGTGAGGACCGCGCTGCCGCGCTCGACGGCTTCCTCCAGGAGCGCGTACGTGAACCCCCTGTGCGCATCGAGGAACCCGGGGATCGCCGACTCCGGCCATACCACGAGGTCGGCGTCGAAATGCTCCCGCGTCAGCGCCGCATACCGCTCCAGGGTCGGCTCCCGCATCTCCGGGCGCCACTTCCGATCCTGCGCGATGTTGCCCTGAACGATCGCGGCCTTCACCGGCGACCCCGCCGGCTGCACCCATTCGGTACGCGCGAGCCCGAGCCCGGCGCCCCACAGCGCCGCCGCGGCGCCGAACGACGCCACTGCGCGCAGGTCGCGGCGGTACAGCACGAACGCGAGCCCGCCGGCGGCGAACGCAACCAGGGCGCCGGCACCGTGCACCCCCAGCACCGGCAGCCAGCCCGCTGCGGGAGCGTCGATCTGCGCGTACCCGACCTGCAGCCACGGGAGCCCGGTGAACGCCCACCCTCGCAGCCACTCCCACAGCGTCCATGCCGCCGGGTACACCGCCAGCAACCGGGCGCGTCGCCGGCCGGCGCGACACGCGCCACACCCCAGCCGAGCACGGCGGGATAGAGCGCGAGACACCCGACGAGCCCCACCGTGAGCACGAACGCCAGCCCTCCCGCCACGTTGGCGAACGCGAAGCTCTCGTAGACCCAGGACACGCCGGCGCCGAAGGACCCGACCCCGAACAGCCAGCCGCGGAGGAAGGCGCGCCGCGGCGTGGGGCATCCTCGCCACGCCAGGAACAGCGTGGCGAGGGACGCGAACGCGACGGGGAACAGCCCGAACGGCGCGAACGCGAGCGGCAGGGCGGCGCCGGCCGCGAGGCACGTCGTGTCGACGGCGGCTTTGCGCATGGGACCGCGCCGGCCTGGCGGAACCGCCGGGGGCGGCGGTTCAATCCGCATGGAGCTTCCCGTTCAGTCCGTCGCCCCGTCGCGGCCGGGCGGCCGCACCCGCAGCAGATGGACACGGCGCTTGTCGGCGCGGACCACCGTGAAGCGGAAGCCGTCGAGCTCGATCTGTTCGGACCGGGAAGGAAGACGGGCGAACGCCCGCACCACCACCCCCCCGATGGTGTCCGACTCCTCGTCGTCGAACACGCTCTCGAAGTATTCGTTGAAGTCCTCGACCGGAGTATGCGCCTTCACCGTGAACTCGCCGTTGGAGTGCGCCTTGATGAGGCTTTCGTCACCGGTATCGTGCTCGTCGTCGATCTCCCCCACGATCTGCTCCAGCACGTCCTCGATGGTGACGAGGCCGGACACGCCGCCATACTCGTCGACGACGATCGCCATGTGGTTGCGATTGGACTTGAACTCCCGCAGCAGTACGTCCAGACGCTTGCTCTCGGGGATGAATACCGCGGGACGCATCGCGTCCGCGAGGTCGAAGCGGCCGCCGCCGTTGCGCGCGAAGTACATGAGCAGGTCCTTGGCGAACAGGATCCCCTCCACCTCGTCGCGGTTGTCGCCGATCACCGGAAACCGCGAATGCCCCGAGTCGACGAGCGCCCCCACGAACCGCTCCGGCGGCTCGTCGCCCTCGATCACCACCATCTGCGCGCGCGGCACCATGATGTCGCGGACCTGCATGTCGCCGACCGCGAGCGCGCCCTCGATCATCGCCAGCGCGTCGGGGCCGAGCACATCGCGGCGCTCGGCGTCGCGCAGGGTCCGGACGAGCGCGGCCCGGTCCCGGGGCTCGCCCCGCTCGCCCGACCACAGCCGGGCCACGCGCCCGAGCCACGATCGCGCACCCGATCCGCCATCCGGGGGTTCGTTCACGGCCCGTCTCCGGCCGCGTACGGATCGGGATAGCCGAGTCCATCGAGAATCCTGCGCTCGAGCGTTTCCATCTCCCGCGCGGCGCCGGGCTCGTCGTGGCCGTAGCCGAGCAGGTGCAACGTGCCGTGGACGACGAGGTGCGCCCAATGCGCGTCGGGCGCCTTCGAACGCTCGTGCGCCTCGCGAGCCGCGACCGGGGCGCAGACGACGACGTCGCCGAGGATCCGGACGGAGGGAAGCTCCGGCGCATCGAAGGCGAACGCGAGCACGTTGGTGGCGCCCGCCCCCCCGCGGTAGCGTCCGTTCAAGGCCGCACCCTCGGCCTCGTCCACCACGCGCACCGTCATCCGCGCGCCCTCCGAGCGTCCGTCGAGGGCGGCCTCCGCCCACTTCGCGAGCTTCGCCGGCGCCGGCACCCCGGGCGCGGCGCACGCGCGCTGCACATCGACCCCGGAGCTCACTCGTCCGGCTCCTCGCCGGCCGCGTCGTAGGCGTCGAGAATCCGCGACACCATCGGATGGCGGACCACGTCCCTGGAGTCGAACCACGTCCAGGTGATCCCCTTCACCGAGCGCAGCACCTCGGCGGCATGGCGCAGTCCCGAGCGCTGCCCCCCCGGCAGATCGATCTGGGTGACGTCGCCCGTCACGACCGCGGTGGAGCCGAAACCGATCCGGGTGAGGAACATCTTCATCTGGGCGATCGAGGTGTTCTGCGCCTCGTCGAGGATGACGAACGACTCGTTCAGGGTGCGGCCGCGCATGTACGCAAGCGGCGCCACCTCGATGATGTTGCGATCCATCAGCTTCGCGGTGCGCTCGTAGCCGAGCATCTCGTGAAGCGCATCGAACAGCGGGCGCAGGTAGGGGTCGACCTTCTGCTGGAGATCGCCGGGGAGGAACCCGAGCCGCTCTCCCGCCTCGACGGCCGGGCGCACCAGCACGATGCGGGTCACCCGGTCGAACTCGAGGGCTTCCACCGCGCACGCCACCGCGAGGTACGTCTTGCCGGTGCCCGCCGGCCCGATCCCGAAGTTGACGTCGTGGGTGCGAACCGCGCGCAGGTACCTGGCCTGATTGCGTCCGCGGCCCCGCACCACACCGCGCCGCACCTTCACCGACTCGCCGGCGGCGGAGTCCCCGCCAAGGCTTTCCTCGATCCCGGACTCCTGGAGAAACAGGTGGACCCGCTCGGCGGTGAGCGACTCCTCGCCGGTCGAAGCGTACAGCTTGCGGATGATCTCGCTCGCCGCCTTGACCGGAGCGGGATCCCCCAGCACCTGGAAGACGTTGCCCCGCGTGTTGATTTCGACCCCGAGCCGGTGCTCGAGCTGGCGTAGATGCCGGTCGAGCGGGCCGCACAGGCTCGCGAGTCGCTCGTTGTCCACGGGCTCGAGGTGGATGTCGGTTTCGGTGTGTGCTGGCGGCACGTTCAGCGGGTGGCTTCGGTTCGGAGTCGACGGGTCGGGTACGGGGGTCGGCGGCCGCGGTCAGCCCGCGGTGGGCGACGGCCCCGCGAGCGCCCCCCGCAGCGAGTTCGGGAGCGCTTCCACGATGGTCACGTCCGCGAACTTGCCGGCGAGCCCGGCGGGTCCGGGGAAGTTCACCACCCGGTTGTTCCCGGTGCGGCCGCGAAGCTCGCCCGGGTCCTTCCTGGACGGCCCCTCCACCAGCACCCGGGCGCGGGTGCCGACCATCGCGCCGGACACCTCGCGCGCGAGCTCCGAGATCCGCGCCTGAAGCCGGGCGAGCCGCCTGCGCTTCACGTCGAGGGGCACCGGGTCGGGAAGCTCGGCGGCCGGGGTGCCGGGACGAGCGCTGTAGATGAACGAAAACGAAGTGTCGAAGCCGACCGCGTCGATGAGGTCCATGGTCGCTTCGAAGTCGGCGTCGGTCTCGCCCGGGAAGCCCACGATGAAATCCGACGACAGGCTCAGGCCGGGACGGACGGCGCGAAGCCGCCGAACCTGCTCGACGTAGTCCCGGGCGGTGTAGCTGCGCTTCATCAGTCCGAGGATCCGATCGCTGCCGCTCTGCACCGGAAGGTGAAGGTGGCTCACCAGCTCGGGCACCTCCGCGTAGACGTCGACGAGGCTGCCGGTGAGCTCGGTCGGGTGCGAGGTCGTGTATCGAATCCTGTCGATCCCTTCTATAGCAGCGGCGTACGCGATGAGCAAGGCGAGGTCGCATTCGCGGCCGTCGTGCATCGCTCCGCGGTAGGCGTTCACGTTCTGGCCGAGAAGGGTGACCTCGCGCACCCCCTGCTCCGCCAGCGCGACCAGCTCGGCGATCACGTCGTCGAACGGCCGGCTGAACTCCTCGCCCCTCGTATAGGGCACGACGCAGAACGAGCAGTACTTGCTGCACCCCTCCATCACCGACACGAACGCGGTGGGGCCTTCGGCCCTCGGCGCGGGCAACCGGTCGAACTTCTCGATCTCGGGGAACGAGACGTCCACGGCCGGACGCCGGCCGCGGTGAGGACCGATCATCTCCGGCAGGCGGTGCAGGGTCTGCGGGCCGTACACCACGTCGACGTACGGAGCCCGCGCCCGGATGGCTTCGCCCTCCTGGCTCGCCACGCAGCCGCCGACCCCGATCACGAGATCGGGACGGGCCTCCTTCCAGGCGCGCCAGCGTCCGATCTCCGAGAAGACCTTCTCCGCCGCCTTCTCCCGCACCGAGCAGGTGTTGACGAGAAGAACGTCCGCCTCCTCGGCCCGGGCGGTACGCTCCAGCCCGTGGGACTGCGCGAGCAGATCCGCGGTGCGAGCGGAATCGTACTCGTTCATCTGGCAGCCGAAAGTCCTGATGTAGAGCTTGCGCGTCATGTTCGGAGGGGCGCCGGGCACCGCACTTGCCGGTCGGTGGGAACGTACCGCAGTCGCGGCGGGCAAGTCGATGCCGGGCGCGGGCTCCGGACGCCGCCGGCCATGCGGCGAAGAGCCCGGCGCATGTCGGCGGGGCGCTCGTGCGCGGTGGGCGAAGAACGCACGGGCCGGCGCCGGCCGCACGGTGCGGAGCCCGCACCCGCGCTCGGCCGGTCCCGGGCGCTCGCCGGGCGGGAGAGGCCTGCAAGCGGATGCGTCACGTTCGCGGCGCCGGGTCGAGTGCGAGCCCTTCGATCACGGTGACGGACGGCATTCGCTCGAAGAGCGCGGGCGCCACCTTGATCTTGTGCGACCGGTCGCCGCCTCCGAGGATCACCCACTCGCACGCCATGATCCGGGCGTCGACCCATACGTCGAGCGCGCCCGGCAGGGCGAGGGGAGTCACCCCGCCGATCTCCATGCCGGTGGCGGCGCGCGTCTCGTCCGCCGACGCGAACGACACCCGGCGCGCCCCGAGACGCTTGCGCACCGTGCGGTTCACGTCGAGACGGGTATTGGCCAGCACCACGCAGACGACGAAGCGCTCGCCGCCGGTCTTCGCCTTGACGAGAATGGTGTTCGCGGACACGTCGAGCGGATAGCCGTACCGTTCGCAGAACACCGCGGTGTCGGCGAGCTCCGGATCACAGGGAAAGATCTCGTACTCGACCCCGGACGCTTCGAGCACCGCCTCGATCCGTTCGACGAGGGCGCCGCCGGTCATGACGGTGTTCCGATGGTCGTTGCCACTCGATTGGCCGTTGTCACTCGATGGATTCCCGCGCGAGCGGGAATCCGGCAAGCCTCGTGTCCGGCCACGCCGCTCGTCGGCGTCGGGGCGCCACATGGCGTCGGCAATTTCGAGAGCACCGGTACGGGCGGCCCCGGTCAGACGTATACCGGCGTGCGCCACTCGGCATGATCGTCCCGCGCACCGGTCGCGATGCCGAAGAACACTTCCTGGAGCCGGCGCACCGTCGGCCCGACCTCCCCGCTGCCGACGGGCAGGCGATCGACGCTGACGAGCGGCGTGACTTCCCAAGCGGTGCCGCAGAAGAACGCTTCCTGCGCGGCCGCGAACTCGCTGCGGTCGATGTCGCGCTCGACCACCTCCATGTCCAGGTACTCCCGGCAGAGGGTCATCACGGTCTGCCGAGTGATGCTCTCCAGGATGTCGCTCGTCACCGGCGGCGTCACCGCCTTGCCGTCCCGGACCATGAACAGGCACATGCCCGGACCTTCCGCGACCTTGCCGCGGCTGTTGAGCAAAATGGCGGTGTCGTACCCGTCGGCCTGGGCCTGCAACGTCGCGAGCCGTCCGTTCTGGTAGTTCGCGTTGCACTTCACCCGCATCGGCATCGCGGTGTCCGCGACGCGCTGCCACGAGCTGACGTGGGCGGTGCAGCCGCTCCTGGTCCAGGGGATGTCACGCCGCTCGGCGGCGAGAATGGAGAGCCCGACCGGTCCCGTCGTGTGGGGCGGACCGAACCCCGCGACGTACACCGTGGACATGATGTGGACGTTCTCCCTGAACTCGTTCGCCCGCAGGAGTTCCAGGACCTTCTCGCCGACCGCGGAGCCCGGGAGTATTTCGTCGAACCGCATGAACTTCTGGGAGAACTCGAGCCGGTGCATGTGCTCGGCGAGACGCAGCACGAACATCTGCTCCTGTTCGGCGTTCCAGTAGCCGCGCAGTCCCTCGAAGACGCCCGTGCCGAACTTGAACCCGACCGAGGCCACGTGGACCTTGGCTTCGTCCCACGGGACCACGCGGTCGTTCAGGTAGACGAACTTCGGGTGCGGCATGATTCGGGCTCCCTGGCCTCTCGCTCGTGAGCGCCGGTACGAAACGGCGGCGGACATTGCGGCGGATTCCGGATCCCCGCACCCGCCGTTCCTTCTTCGGCGTACACGTTTCGCGAGGGCGGCTCGTCCGGGAACCGGGGCACGGATGCGCACGAGCCGCGGCCGCGCACGGCCGGCCGGTCATGGACGGCGGTTCCGCTCAGTGCAGCATCGCATCGAGAACCGCGTACCGCCCGGCCTGCAGCTCGCCGAAAAGATCGGAGACGTGCGGGTGCTGGACGGGTTCGCCGGATTCGTCGACCAGGAGATTCTGCTCGGAGACGTACGCGATGTACGTCGTCGATTCGTTCTCGGCGAGGAGGTGATAGAAAGGCTGGTCCTTGCGGGGCCGCGCCTCTTCGGGGATCGACTCCCACCACTCCTCGGTGTTGTTGAAGACCGGATCGACATCGAAGATGACGCCCCGGAAAGGATAGACGCGGTGGCGCACGACCTGGCCTATTTGAAACTTTGCGATCTTGTCGTCCATCGTCGGCATTCGGGCGCCCCGAAACGGTGGCTTCGGACGCTGCGCGGGCCGGGGACTCGCCACGCAGCCGGCGCACCGTTCTCGTCGAATCGAGCGCAAGAATAACGCAATCGGCAACGCGATACCCACCGCGTGAAGCCGGAAATCCATCGGGTCGGGTGCCCGCCCGCGATGGCCGCTACACTTCCCGATCGGGCGTGCCGCATCCCCGCCGCATGATGCGGGTCGCGAACCGAACCGGGAGGCCGTGGACATGACACCGGACGATCTCGTCGTCGCCACCGACGCCTGCGACTATCCGCTCACCCTCGACCACCTTCTGCACGCAACGCTGACCTGCGCGCCGACCCGCGAGATCGTCGACGAGAGCCGCGGCCGGCTCGACTACCGGGAGCTGCGGCGTCGCATCGGGCGCCTCGCGGCGGGGCTCGCCTCCCTCGGGGTGGAGCCGGGGGCGACGGTCGCGGTGATGGACTGGGATTCTCCCCGCTACCTGGAGTGCTTCTTCGCGATTCCGATGATGGGTGCGGTGCTGCACACCATCAACGTACGGCTCTCGCCCGAGCAGATCCTCTACACCATCAATCACGCCGAGGACGACGTCATCCTCGTGCACGAGGACTTCGTTCCGCTGATCGCGCAGATCGGCCCCCGGTTCGAGCGCGCGCCGAAGCTGGTGCTCATTCGCGATGGCGATGACGCGCCGCGGCCCGGCCACGAGCTCGACTTCGCGGCCGACTACGAGGCGCTCCTCGACCGCGGCGGCGACGGCAACGGCTACGCCTTTCCCGCCCTCGACGAGCGCACCCGCGCCACCACGTTCTACACCACCGGGACCACCGGCGAGCCGAAGGGCGTGTGGTACACCCACCGCCAGCTCGTGCTCCACACCCTCGGCACCCTGGGCATGATCGCGAGCGGCGGCGGCCACGCGCGGCTGCACCGCGACGACGTCTACATGCCGATCACCCCGATGTTCCACGTCCACGGATGGGGCATGCCGTTCGTCGCCACCCTGCTCGGGATCAAGCAGGTCTATCCCGGACGCTACGAGCCGGAGAAGCTGCTGCGGCTCATCGAGCGCGAAGGGGTGACGTTCTCGCACTGCGTGCCGACCATCCTGCACATGCTGCTGAGCTCTCCGGTCGCGGGCGGGATCGACCTGAGCGGCTGGAAGGTGGTCGTCGGCGGCTCGGCGATGTCGGCGGGGCTCGCGCGCGCCGCGATGGACCGCGGCATCGACGTCTTCGGTGGCTACGGGATGTCGGAGACGGGTCCGGTGCTCACCCTCGCCCAGCTCGAACGCCCCTCTCTCGCGCTGCCCGACGATGCGCAGATCGAGCTGCGCTGCAAGGCCGGCCGGCCCCTGCCGCTGGTCGATCTGCGGGTGGTGGACGAGTCGATGCGCCCGCTCCCGCCGGACGGAGCGAGCACCGGAGAGGTCGTGGTCCGCGCTCCCTGGGCCACGAACGGCTACCTGAAGGACCGCGACGGCTCGGACGCGCTGTGGAGGGGCGGATACCTCCACACCGGCGATATCGGCCACCTCGACGGCGACGGCTACCTGCGCATCACGGACCGGCTGAAGGACGTGATCAAGTCGGGCGGGGAGTGGATCTCCTCGATCGAGATCGAGGACATCGTCTCGCGGTGCGAGGGGGTGGCCGAGGCCGCCGCCATCGGCATCCCGGACGCGCGCTGGGGCGAACGGCCGCTGGTGCTTGTGGTACCGGGCGATCCGGAGCATCCGCCGGAGGAGTCGGCAATCCGGGGAGAGGTCCGGGCGGCGGCGGACCGGGGGCAGGTCAACCGGTGGGCGGTGCCGGACCGGATCGTCCTCGTCGACTCGCTCGACAAGACCAGCGTCGGGAAGATCGACAAGAAACGGTTGCGGGCTCGCTACGCCGACCTCCGACGGCGTGAAACGACGAACGTCCGTCGAACGGACCACCCTTCTCGATGAGCGACTGCCTCAGTAGTAGTCGCCCTTGTCGGCTTCGTAGATGTGTTTCTCGAGGTGCAGCCCGGTCTCCCCGTCGATTGCGCCGGCCGCGACAAAGATGGTCTCGTCCCCGTCCTCCTGCCACAACAGGCTCGATCCGCAGGTCGAGCAGAACCCGCGCCGGGCGCGATCGGATGATCGATACCACTCGAGCCCGTCGGCGCGGGTGATCCGCAAGCCGTCCCGGTCGAGTTCGGTTGCGGCCCAGAAGTGCCCGGAGGTCTTTCGGCACTGCGTGCAATGGCAGGCCATGACCGGGCGCAGGGCCCCGTGCAATTCGAACGTCACGCCGCGGCAAAGGCAGGAGGCTGTCTTCATCGGGACAATCCGCGAGTGTCGAGAGGGGTCGGGGCGAGGGGGTCGAGGCGGGATGGACGACCCTTCTGCCGCCAGTGCCGCAACCTTGCAGCCGCGTGTACACTTTGGCGGGACGTTCCGGCGGCGGACCCCGCGCCCCCCGTCAACGCGCCCGTAGCTCAGTTGGACAGAGTACCAGGCTTCGAACCTGGGTGTCGGGGGTTCGAGTCCCTCCGGGCGCGCCAATCGCACGATGGCGCATGGGACGTCCCGCCGTCCGGGGCGGGACGTCCCGCCCTCCGAACGGCCCGCGGCGATGGAAAAACGGTTCACCCTCAAGGACTTCTTCCTGTTCGCGGCGATCGGGGCGGTCCTCGTGGCGTTGCTCGTCGCGATGTACATGATCGACCGGCAGTGGATGATGATGTCGCGGATGCGCGCGACGATGCAGGAGCAGGCGGAGGACCTTCGCGCCCTGCGCAACGATCTGAAGGCGCTCGACCGGAGGGTCGAGAGCGAGGCGCTCGCCGCCACGCGGGCAACCGCCTCGCAGGCCGCTCTCGCCACCGCTCCGCAACCGGCCCCCGCGGCCGGCTCGCCGGCGACACCCGCGGCCGCACCGGTCTTCGAGCGGGCGCTCGCCGCGGCCCGGCTCCCCGGCTACGCGCCCGGAGACTGGCTGGTGAGGGCCTTCGGGGTGGGGCTCTCCACCATCACTCCGCTCGTCTCCCAGGACGTCTACGCCTCGAACGTGCAGAGCTACGTGCAGGAGTCCCTGCTCTCGCGCAACCCCGACACGCTGGAATGGCAGGGGCTCATCGCGCGGTCGTGGGAGATCGGCGAGGATGGCCTCACCATCGCCTTCCGGCTGCGTGACGGGGTGACGTTCTCCGACGGCCGGCCGCTCACCGCCGCCGACGTCGCGTTCACCTTCGCCTTCATCATGAACGAGGCGATCGCGGCGCCGCGCGACCGCGCCTACCTGGAGAAGGTCGAATCGGTCGAGGCGAAGGCCCCGCTGGAGGTCGTCTTCCGGTTCCGGGAGCCCTACTTCGACGCCCTCGCCCTCGCCGGCGGCATGGCGGTGATGCCGCGGCACTTCTACGAGCCTTACCTGGAGGAGCCGGCCACCTTCAACGAGTCGAAGGGCCTGCTGCTCGGGTCCGGACCCTATCGCCTCGCCGACCCGAAGTCCTGGACCCCGGACCTCGGCATCGTCGAGCTCCAGCGCAACCCCCGCTACTGGGGGCCGGCGGCGCCGAGCTTCGACCGCATCCTGTGGAAGGTCATCGAGAACGACAGCGCAAGGCTCACCACCTTCCGCAACCGCGACATCGACGCCTATACCGCACGCCCCCGGGAGTACCGGGGGCTGCGCGACGATGCGGCACTCGCCGGGCACGCCCGGAACTTCGAGTTCATGAACGCGGTGGCGGGATACAGCTACATCGGCTGGAACCAGCGCCGCGGGGGCGAGCCCACGCGCTTCGCGGACCGCCGGGTGCGCGAGGCGATGACGTACCTCACCGATCGCGCCCGCATCATCGACGAGATCATGCTCGGCTACGCGGAGCCCGCGGTCAGCCCGTTCAGCCCCCGCAGCCGCCAGCACGACCCCGCCATCGAACCGCGTCCCTACGATCCGGACCGGGCGGCGGCGCTGCTCGCCGAGGCCGGCTTCCGCGACCGCGACGGCGACGGGGTGCTGGAGGACGCCGCCGGCGAGCCCTTCGAGTTCGAGCTCGTCTACTACCAGGAGAACGAGGACACCGAGCGCATGGTCCTCTTCCTCAAGGACCTCTACGCGCGGGCCGGCGTGCACCTGAAGCCGGCCCCCGCGGAGTGGTCGGTGATGCTCGCCCTGCTGGGCACGCGCGACTACGACGCGATCACCCTGGGCTGGACGAGCGGGGTGGAGACGGACGTCTACCAGATGTTCCACGGCTCCCAGACCGAGGACGGCGGGGACAACTTCGTGCACTTCAGGCACGCGGAGTTCGACCGGCTCGTCGACGAGGCGCGCGCCACCGTCCGCGAGGAGGTGCGCATGCCGCTGTGGCAGGCGGTGGAGCGCATCTTCCACGAAGAGCAGCCCTACACCTTCCTGATGCGCCGCAAGACCCTCGCCTTCGTCGACCGTCGGATCCGGAACCTGGAGATCACCGGTCTCGGGCTCAACCTCGGGCTCGTCCCGGTGGAGATCTACACACCGAGCGCACAACAGCGCTACGCCGACTGAGGGATCGCGGCGCGCGCGAATCCTGCGATGCACGTGATTCCCGAGATCCGCGATTGCCTGGAGCCGCGCCAAGCGCGCGGGCCACGCGGAACGCCGGCCGAGCAGACCCTCGTGATCACCTGCCTCGTGCGGCGGACCCTGCGCACGGCCCCGACCTTCGGCGGGATCATCCTGACCCTGATGGTCTTCGAGACGATGGCGTCGTCGCCGGGCGGCCCCTCGTGACCACCTACCTCATCCGCCGGGTCCTGCTCATGTTCCCGACCCTCATCGGGATCACCCTGGTCGTCTTCATGGTGATGGCGTCGTCGCCGGGCGGGATCAGCGCCCAGGCCCTGATCGAGGGCCAGAACCTGGAGCCGCAGGCGAAGAAGGCGCTGGAGGACTACTACAACCGCCTCTACGGCCTCGACCAGCCGGCCCCGCTCCAGTACCTGCGCTGGCTCAACAACATCTCGCCGGTCGGGTTCACCTTCGACGAGGACCATCGACTCTCCGGGTTCTCGCTGTTCAAGGGCCCGGACCTCGGCACCAGCTTCCGCTTCGGGCGCCCGGTCCTCGATCTCGTCGCCGAGCGCGTGCCGATCACCCTGCTGCTCAACCTGCTCTCCCTGCCTCTCATCTACGCGGCGGCGATCGCCATCGGGGTGCGCGCCGCAAGGGAGCGGGGCGGCACCTTCGACATCGCCTCCGGCGGGATCATGCTCGCCCTGTGGTCGGTGCCCGTCATGCTTGCCGGGATCCTGCTGATCGGCTTCCTCGCCTCGGAGCAGTACTGGCACTGGTTCCCGACCGCGGGACTGAACCGGCGCGAAGCCCTCGACATGCCGTTCCTGCCCCACTGGCACCACCCGCAGGCCGGGCTCGCGTTGCTCGGGGGCATGGTGGGCGGTGGAGTGCTCCTCGCGGCGGCGGGCCGCTGGCTGCCGCGGTATCTCCGCATCGCCGCGATGGGAGTGCTCGGGGCCGGCCTCGGGTTCGCGATGGCGGGCGCGCTACCGGGCGGGGGAGGCTTGTTGGTCCATGCGGTGCTCATGCTGGTGATCGGGTCGGCCCTCGGCGCCTTCGCCGGGCTCGCCGGGCGCGGGGTTCGCACCGCGGGCTTCGGGCTCATCGGAGTACTGATCGGGGCCTTGCTCGGCCGCCACTGGGGCGGGGACGGCTGGACGAGCGGGTTCCTTCTCGACCGGCTGTGGCACCTCGTGCTGCCCGTGGTGTGCCTCTCCTACGGCGGCTTCGCCTTCCTCGCCAAGCTGGTGCGCACCTCGATGCTCGAGAACCTGCTCTCCGACTTCGCGCGCACCGCGAGGGCAAAGGGGGTGAGCGAGCACGACGTGCTGTGGCGCCACGTGTTCCGCAACGGCCTGCTGCCGCTCATCACGGTATCGGCGGGGATCCTGCCGGCGCTGCTCGGCGGATCGGTGATCGTGGAGACGATCTTCAGCATCGACGGCATGGGCAAGCTCGTGGTGGAGGCGGTGAAGGGACGCGACCGCGAGCTGGTCCTGTCGCTGACCCTGATCGGTGGTCTCCTCACCCTCATCGGGTATCTGCTTGCGGACCTGTGCTACGCCATCGCCGACCCCCGGGTGAGCTACGAATGAGCGGTGGGGTGACGGCGGGGCGGCGACCGTGACACCAGCGACAGCGCTCGCCGCTCCGTCCGACGCGCGGGCGGATTCCCGGGTGAGCTACGAATGAGCAGCGCGACGCCAGCGGGGACAGGGGCAACGGCCGGGACGACGCTGGCGGGAACATCCGACGCGCGGGCGGATTCCCGGGTGAGCGACGAATGAGCAGCGCGACGCCAGCGGGGACGGGGGCAACGGCCGGGACGACGCTGGCGGGAACATCCGACGCGCGGGCGGATTCCCGGGTGAGCGACGAATGAGCAGCGCGACGCCAGCGGGGACAGGGGCAACGGCCGGGACGACGCTGGCGGGAACAGCGGCCGAGACCGCGGCCGGCCGGGCGAGCCTGCGCCGGCGCAGCTACGCGATGCGGGTGCTCGGGTCGACCTTCGTGCGGCTCGGGGCCCGCGTCGGCGCGCTGTGGATCGGGATGCTGATCGTGGCCGGCGTATTCGCGCCCTTCCTCGCCAATACCCACCCCCTCCTCATACGTGCGGACGGGCGGCTGCAAAGCCCCGTCCTCGCGCATCTCGGCACTGCGGACGTGGTGCTGCTGTGCGCCTTTCTCGCCGCGGTCGTGCTGCTCATCGTGCGGTGGACGTTGCGTACGAGCATGATGGCCCTGCTGGTGACGCTGGCGGGCTCCGCCTTCCTTGGCGCCGCGTTGACCGACCCACCCGTCCTCACCGTCCACGAGCAGTATCGGGAGGCGGTGCGCGCCGGCGAGATCGAGTGGGCGGTCCACGCCCCGGTGCCCTACTCGCCGAAGGACTACCAGCGCGATGCGGGCGATACCGGGCTCGAGGCCCCGCTCGCAGCCCCCGACGACCGCACCCACTGGTTCGGCACCGACGAGAACGGCGCGGACGTCCTCTCCCGCATGATCCACGCCTCGCGCATCGCCCTCGGGATCGGCCTCGTCGCGACCGGCATCGCGATGCTCATCGGCATCGTGGTGGGCGGGCTGATGGGCTGGTTCTCCGGGGTGGTCGACCTCATCGGGATGCGTCTGGTGGAGATCTTCGAGGCGGTGCCGACCCTGTTCCTGCTCCTCACCTTCGTCGCCTTCTTCGGGCGCAGCCTCTACCTGATGATGGTGATCATCGGGCTGACCGGCTGGACCGGCTACGCGCGCTTCGTGCGGGCCGAGTTCCTGCGCCTGCGCGAGCAGGACTACGTGCAGGCGGCGGTCGCGGGCGGGCTGCCGCTGCACTCGATCCTGTTCCGCCACATGCTGCCCAACGGAGTGGCGCCGATCCTGGTCGCGGCGAGCTTCGGCATCGCCTCCGCGATCCTCGCCGAGGCGATGCTGAGCTTTCTCGGCCTGGGGCTGGTCGACGACCCCTCCTGGGGGCAGATGCTCAACCAGGCGGTGCGCTCCTCCACCTTCAACTGGTGGATGGCGGTGTTCCCGGGCGGCGCGATCTTCCTCACCGTATTCGCCTACAACCTGATCGGCGAGGCGTTGCGCGACGCCATCGACCCCTACCTCTCGCAGGAGCGAGGACGCACATGAGGCTCCGCCCGGGTCCGCGCCGGCGCGCGCGGACGCTGCTCGAGGTGAGGAACCTGCATACCTGGTTCCGCGCCGGGGGCGAGACGGTGCGGGCGGTGGACGGGGCAAGCTTTCGCATCGAGGCGGGGGAGACCTTCTGTCTGGTCGGCGAGTCGGGTAGCGGCAAGTCCGTGTCCGCCCTGTCGGTCATCGGCCTGCTGCCGGCGGACCTGACCGAACGCTGCGATGGGGAAGTGCTGTTCCGTCTCGACCCCGGGGACGGCGCGCCGCCGCGCGACCTGCTGCGGCTGCACGAGGACGAGTTGATGCGGGTGCGCGGCGGGCACGTCGCGATGATCTTCCAAGAGCCGATGACTTCGCTGAATCCCGTGCTCACCGTCGGTGACCAGATCGTCGAGGCGATCCGGCTCGCCCGCCCGAACCTCGGATACGAGGAGGCGTACCGTCGGGCCATCGAGGCGCTCGCGGAGGTGCGGATCGAGCGCCCGGAGCTGCGCGTCGACGAGTATCCCCACCGGCTCTCCGGCGGCCAGCGTCAGCGGGTGATGATCGCGATGGCGATCGCGTGCCGGCCCGAGCTGCTGATCGCCGACGAGCCCACCACCGCCCTGGACGTGACGGTGCAGGCCGAAATACTGAGCCTGATGCAGGAGCTGAAGCGCCGGCGCGGCATGAGCCTCTTCTTCATCACCCACGACTTCGGGGTGGTGGCGCAGATCGCCGACCGCGTGGCGGTCATGCGCGAAGGACGGATCGTGGAGACCGGCCCCCTGGCGGAGGTGCTCGAACGCCCCGCGCACGATTACACGCGCCAGCTCCTCGCAGCGGTTCCCGAGAACCTCGCCCGAGCATCCCGCCGGACTCCCGCCGCGGACTCGCCGCGTGGGGCGCCGGGTGCGGGCCTTCCCGGCGCCGGACCGGCCGCGGCTCTGCCGCCGCTGGTCCGACTCGAAGGGCTGGAAGTGCACTTCCCCATCCGTCAGGGGGTGCTCAAGCGTACGGTGGGGCACGTGCGGGCGGTGGACGGGGTCGAACTGCGCATCGACCGGGGGCAGATCCTCGCGCTGGTGGGCGAGTCGGGCTGCGGCAAGACCACACTCGCGCGCGCGGTGCTGCGCCTCGTCGACCCCACCGGGGGACGGGTGCATTTCGACGGGCGGGAGCTCACCGGGCTCACCCGCCGCGAGATGCGGCCCATGCGCCGCCGCCTGCAATACGTGTTTCAGGACCCCGCCTCTTCGCTGAACCCGCGGCTCACGGTGGCGACCGCCCTGACCGAGCCGATGGCGGCCCACGGCATCGGCGAGAGCCAGGAGGAGCGCCTGGAGACGGCGGCCCGGATCCTCGTCGAGGTGCAGCTCACCCGCGACCACCTGTGGCGCTATCCGCACGAGCTCTCCGGCGGGCAGCGCCAGCGCATCGGCATCGCCCGCGCCCTGGGCCTGCGCCCCGACTTCGTGGTGTGCGACGAGGTGACCGGCGCGCTCGACGTCTCGGTGCAGGCCGAGGTGCTGCGGATGCTGCTGCACCTGCGGCGCGAGCGCGCGCTCACCCTGCTGTTCATCACCCACGACATCGGGGTGGTGGAGTACCTGAGCGACGTCACCGCGGTGATGCACGGGGGGAAGATCGTCGAGCGGGGTCCGACCATGCGCGTGTGCGGCGCGCCGGAGCATTCCTACACCCGCCGGCTCATCGCGGCGGTGCCGCGCCTGCCGGGCACGTAGCCCGCATGTCCGTCCGGAGCGGACTCGCTACCCGCCCCTGTGTGCAGCGGGAGGGAGACCGCTGTACGCCGGCTCTCCATCCGCCTCCGCGTCCGTGTCCATGTCCGCCAAAGATTGGACAATCTTTGGAGAAAATACGTCGTGCAGACCTATTTCATCAAAACATTTGATAATCTTTCCTCCCATGACCTCCGTACCTCGGCTCGGCGATGTCCCTCGGCAGCTCGCGGTCCGCGAGTTCTGGACCCTGTTCGGGCGCCTTGAGCACGAGCAGCTCGACTTCAAACGGGGCGTCCCGACGGATGTCCGCGACACCATCGCGGCGATGGCCATGACGCACGGCGGACTGATCGTCCACGGGGTGGACGACCGGCGAAACGTCGTCGGCTGCCCACTCTCCCAGAATACCCAGGATCGAATCACGCGCATCGCATCCGAGTGCGGCGTTGACGTCCAGGTCCGCGAAATCACGGTCGGCGAACTGAAGTTGACGATCTGCGCTGTGCCCGAGGTACGCGGGCGGATCGTCACCACCCCCGATGGCCGCTTGCTGCGGCGCGTGGGCGGCGATTCACAACCCATTCGCGGCGATGCGATGGCCCGGTTCGTTCGTGAACGGGAACACCGCACCGGCGAAGACGAACCGCTTGCCGCCGTTCGGACCTCCGAGCTCGATCTGGGTGCGGTAAACCAGGCCCTCGTCGCGGACGGACGTCCGGCCGTGGAACCGGCTCAGATGGATCGAGCTCTCGCCGACCTGGGAGTGGCCGTCCCGGCGCCGCCGCCCCTGGAGCCGAGCGTACTGCGCGCCGCGGCGGTCCTGTTCGCGACCAAACCCAGGGATTTCCTCCGCGGCGCCGCCGTCCAGCTCGTGCGGCGCACCGGTGCCGGCTCCGGTCCCGGGCCGACCGTCGCGCGCGAGGAATGTTCCGGTCCGCTGGTGGCCACCGTCGACTGTTGCCTTCGCTTCATCGACAGCCACACCCGCCGGTTCGAGGCGATCACCGGGTCGCGGCGTGAGACTCTGCCCGAATACCCGGGGGTGGTCCTGCGCGAGGCCATCGTGAATGCGCTGGCGCATCGCGACTACGGTTTGGCGGGCGCCACAGTGGATGTGACCGTCCGGGACGACCGCATCGAGGTGCGGAGCCCCGGCCCACTCCCCGGCCACATCACCACCGACAACATGCGCGAGGAGCACTACAGCCGCAATCCGCGCATCATGCGGGTTCTGAAGACGATGGGGCTGGTCGAAGAATACGGCGAGGGAATCGACCGCATGTACCGGGAGATGGAATCCCGCCTGATGGAGCCGCCAATCTTCGAGGCGACCGCAAGCTCCGTGACGGTCACGTTACGTAACCGCTTCCTCATTGATGTCGAAGACCAGTTGTGGCTGATGCAGCTCGGGCGGGAAGAGCTGACGGGAGATGAGCGCCGCGCATTGGTCATCGCACGGCGCAACGGCGCCGTGACCCCGCGCCAGCTCCGCGAGAACATGCCGGATGCCGATGCCCGCGCGGCGCTGGCAGGGGCCGTGGCGAAAGGGCTGTTGACCCGCACCGGCCGGCGCGGCGGCTCTCGCTACGTTCTCTCCGCCGAAGCCGTGCTCCGCGCCGGGGGCGCCGAAATGTCGGTGCAGAGTCGCCGGCGCCAGATGTTGCTCGACGAAATTCGCCGCCGCGGGAGCATTTCCACGGCCGAGGCCGCCGCCCTGGTCAACGCGACGCCAGCGGTAGCCCGCACGTTGCTGGACGAGCTCGCGAAGGCCGGTCTGGCACAACCTCGAGGAAGAACCCGTGCGCGGCGCTACTACCTGCGTTGATGAGGCTTGCGCCGTTGCGGTTGCTCTGGAACCGGGATGGTGACGACAGGACGCGAGAGCTACGCGCACTGGCCATCATCCCTGGTCACCCTCCTCTCCAGTGTCTACGCCGACTCGCCCGGCGAGCTCCTTGGAGGTTCGCCCGTATCTCCGCAAGCCGAGCCTGTACCGCGCCGCGAGTCCGGTCACCAAGGGCCTCCCGGACCCTTTCTCCTGAAATCCGGACATGGGCACTTTCGCCAATTGGCACGGATTCAGAGGCCGAGCGGACGGCGCTCCTGATACCGCCGACAGAGATCCAGGAACTCCCGCGTGCTCTTCGGCATCGGCACCCGGGCCCCCGCGAGGTAGGTCAGCAGGTTCGCGCCCTCGCGCAGCAGGCGAAGTCCGTCGGCGACGCGCCGCTGCACGTCTTCGTCGTCCGGAACCGGTGCGGGCGGACGATAGTCGAGCAACCGCTCTCCACATGCGACGAACTCCGGCCACACCTCGAAGATCGCCACGTCCGTGCGCATCGTCTCCGCCTCCTCCTTCGCGGCCCGAGCGAAGGCGCGCACCAGCGACCTGGCTCCGCTCAGCCTCTCGTCACCCTCGATGCGCTCGACCATCGCATCCGCGATGCGATCGATGTCCCGCATGGTCTGGGCGACCTTGGCGTAGCGATTCTCGTAGCAATCCGCCATGGACATGGAGAACGCCTTGAGCGGTTCGCCCCAGAGCTCGTCGATCCCTTCGTGACCGCTGTAGTGCTTGACCGTCTTCCCGAGGTTCAACGCCTCGACGAAGCACTTCTCGCATTCGCGCATCAACTCGTTGTCGGGGCTCGTCTCGACGCCCTTCGCCGCGAGCTCGACGATCGAGGTGAAGATGTCGGTCGCGCGGTTGAAGAGTGCGCCGGCGAGCATCGCCCCGCAGACGCGCTTGCGCCGCGGGTCCGTCTCCCGTTCGTATGCGGCGCGCGCGGTGTCCAGCCGATCGCTGGGAGTGTTGATTCCCAGCTCGGTGTGGTGGAACAACCGCCGGGTGAGCGACTCGATGAGCTGCTGTTTCGCGGCCAGCGTCTCTTCGGGAGGCTGGTAGTACCGGATCCAGTACCCGTAGTAGTAGATGCATTCCTTGTCGCCGATGCGGCGGCGAGCCCCGTTGCGAGGCTCTGGTTCGAAGGACGGCAGCTTCGATACCGATCCTGACATCGCGAACTCCGAAGTCCGGACTTGCGGCGGCTCCCGCCCCGCCGGGGTCCGGGGGCGGCCTATGATACGCCTACCGGCCCGAATTTCTCACCATGCGTCCCGAACGTGCCTCCCGGACCGTTCACACCGCGGTTCCGGCGGGTGACCCGGGATGGTTCCGGCAGGGCAATCCCGCCGACATCGACATCGCGCTCGGCGCCATCTCCGGCTCATCCATCGCCAACACCGTCTCCACCGGCTCGCTGACGATTCCGGACATGCCGCGCGCGGGAACGGTCGGACGCCGCCCGGCCCGAACGGCTCCCGCGCGCTTGTCCCCCGACACCGCCCCGGTATGATGGCCGGCGAATCTGCGGCTGCGATCGGGGCCGTCGGTTCAACGTTCCCTCACACGATGGAGGCGGCTCGAAGGTGACGGAGACCGGAAAGGAGCCGGTGGGCTCGAAGGTGGCGGAGACCGGGAAGGAGCCGGTGCTCGAGATCGATGTCGACGCGATGCTGTCGTCGCTGGTGAACGTCCGTTCCCAGATTCCCGTAGACGCTCTCACCGCACCGGTGCTGGGCACCGAACGCATGGGCAACGGGGTGGTGATCGGCGATCGGGGCCTGGTGCTGACCATCGGCTACCTCGTGACCGAGGCGCAGACGCTCTGGATCACCGACCGGAGGGGCGTGGCGGTGCCGGGACACGTCCTGGGCTACGACCAGGAATCGGGATTCGGGCTCGTCCAGGCCCTTCAGCCGCTACCCGCGCCGGCCATGGAGCTCGGCGTGAGCGCCGAGTGCGACGTGGGCGACCCGGTCATCGTCGCCGGGCACGGCGGAGCCGATGCGCTCGTCACCGGACGCATCATCGCGAAACGCGAGTTCGCGGGCTACTGGGAGTACGTGCTCGACGAAGCCCTGTTCACGGCGCCGGCGCACCCGAACTGGGGAGGCGCCGCGCTCGTCGGAATCGACGGCCGGCTGCTCGGCGTCGGCTCCCTGCTCGTGCAGACGGTCTCATCGAGCGGAGAGCAGGCGGGCGCGAACATGATCGTGCCGATCGACCTGCTGAAGCCGATCCTCGAGGACATGAAGACCTATGGCCGGCCCAATCGACCGGCCCGGCCCTGGCTCGGCTTCCTCGTCCAGGACATCGGCGATCACCTGGTGGTGGCGAACGTCTACGACGGATGCCCGGCCGACCGGGCCGGAATCGAGGTCGGCGACCTGATCCTCGAGGTCGCGGGGGAACCGATCGACGGACTCGCGGAGCTGTTCCGCAAGGTCTGGGACATCGGACCGGCCGGCAGCGAGATCCCTCTCACCATCGTCCGGGACGGTGAACACCACCCCGTCGTGCTGGAATCCATCGATCGGGATGCGCGCCTGAAGCACGGCGCCGTCCACTGACCGCGGGCCGCGCGCCGCCGGCTCACCGGCCCGATCGCCTTCAGTACCGCGGCGCCGCGGTACGGAGGGGTCCGCCTCCCGGGCTTCTCTCGTCGCTGACTCTCGAAATGTCGACGCGTTCAGTACCGCGGCACGGAAGGGTCCGCCTCCCGGGACCACGCGTCGATACCGCCTTCGAGGTTGTGCACGTCGGTGAACCCTTCCGCGCGGAAGTGCTCGGCCGCGGACATGCTCCGGACCCCGGTATGGCAGTAGAAGACGAGCTTCGTGTCCTTCGGCAGCGCCGACACGGTCCTCAATCCTTCGTCGTCCAGCAGGATCGAGCCTTCGATGACCGCCCGCGCCCGCTCGTCGGAGGTGCGTACGTCCACCAGCGTCGGCGCGTCGTCCGCGTCGCGCCGCGCGGCCACGAGTTCGGCCGGCGACATCCGGCCCACCGGTGACGGGGCGTTGGGATTGTCGATCCTGAACGCGGTCCCCTGGACCGTCTCTTCGACATCGATGGACAGCCCCTTCGCCTTCTGCGCCGACGCCACGTCGAACAGCACCGTGACCCCGTTCGACTCGACCCGGATCTCGTGCCCTTCCATGGGGCCCAGATTGAACGAGTGCTGCCAGCGCCCGTCGATGGACAGGTGTACCGCATGTCCGGGGTTGGCCTGAACCGCGTTGGCGATGACGGCGGCGGCGGAGTCACTGACGGCGATTTCCGGTGGCGTCCGATCGGGCGCCTCCACCCCGAGCATCCCGTGCAGTTCGCCGCTGTTGAACATCTGCTTCACGATGTCGCAGCCGCCGACGAACTCACCGTCGATGTAGAGCTGCGGAATCGTCGGCCAGTCGGAGAACGCCTTGACGCCTTCCCGGATCTCCTGGTCTTCGAGCACGTTGAACGTCGCGTACCGGAGCACCAGGGAGTCCAGGATGCCGACCGTGGCGGCCGAGAACCCGCACATCGGCTGCATCCGCGTGCCTTTCATGAACAGCACCACCCGGTCGGACTCGATGAGCGACTCGATTCGGGACTGCATCGTCCGGTTCAGTTCCATCGGATTCTCCTCGGACCGCGCCCGCGCGGCGCCCGCCCGGTGTTCACGCTCCGATCCATGTCGAGCGCAGGCTAGATGATCGCCCGTTTCGCCACAAGGCGGGCCACCTCGTCATGCATGCCGCCTGCAACATGAAGACGCCGCGGCGGTACTTCAAGTTCCGGTGCATCGCGGCTCCGGGCCATTCCCGCTCACCGGCTCCCGCTCCCGCGTGCGCTCGTGCCGCAAACCGAACACGTAGCGCCGCTCGGTAATCCGGTCGAGGAAGTGGAACGGGCGACGATCGGAGTTCCTGAATCCGGGTGCCCGGGTCAGCACCACGTCGCCGGGCCGATGCGCGATGATCCTCGCCCCCCGCCCGCTTCGGTCCTCGCAGACGCCGAACCGTCCGCATCCTTCGAGCACGAACAGGCAGATCAGATTCCGGTAGGCCGTCCGATCCATGTGCGGGGTGATGCCGGTCTCGCCGGGCTCGTAGACCTGCAGCATCAGGTCGTTGAAGACGAGACGGGACTCGAACGGACAGGGCGTCACGGAGGCGAGCCAGCCGTCCCATGCCGCCTGGTAATGCCTGGTCAGGTCGTGAAAGCGGCTGTCGGGTCCGAAACCATTGTGGACTCCCATGCGCTGGCGGACGAGGCGCTCCCCTCGTCCGACGACGGAGCGGGCTTCACGAAACGGGGCGGCACGCGCCTCCCGGAGCAGCCAAGCGCAGTACTCATCGGTCAGTGCAGGCACCGCAATCGCGTCCTCTCGCTCCAGCCGGTCGAGAATCTCGACGACCTCGATCCCCGGGTCGACGAACCGGTTGGTTGGTGGACCTGCATGTACGTCGCCGGTGGCGACAGCTCCGTTCATCGCGGAGTGACCGATAGATGAGCCCGGCGCTATCGTACCCGCCAGTGCGTGAGATGCGCATGACGGGGATGGCGCCCCGGCGGGGAGACGAGTTCCCGGTGCGGCGGCTCCGGATGCCGGCTTGGCGTCGTTCCGCGTCTCGCCGGACACCTCCACGATCCGCGGGATGAATCCGGTCAGCGACCCCCTTCCGCCCGGGCACGCTTCGGGCGCCGCGATACACGTCTCCTCGGCCCGCTGCGCGGCCGCTTCAACCTCGGCTCGGCACTCGGCGCCCTCCGGCGCGTCGCAGTCGAAACACAGGCCGCTGTCGGTGACCGCCGCAGCGCGCAACATTGCGCGACGCTTCTACGTGACGCTTGACGCTTGTTGTGGACTGTTCGGGGTGGCTATGCTGACAGTGAAATCGCATGGGACAGAGGGATACGAATATGGCTCGCCGAGTAGATCTTGCAGCGCTCCTGGCGGGATGCGCTGACGACTCCTTTGACGACGGCATCCGCATCGACAGCGATCTTGAACCGCTCTCCGGCCCCGGCGGCGTAGTCAAGCCAGCGGTGTACGAAGGTGGAAACTATCAGCTCGACCGACGGTGGGCCTCTCCTGACGATAGCGAACCGACGCTGATCATCGTCATAGACAACGTGCCGTCACAGGCGAACCGGCTTGAGGAAGCCTTGCGGAGGAATCGCGACTCGACATCGATACCGGAGTTCGTGCTCGACCTTTCGGAGTTCCCGCATCTCCCCGCGCACCTGCCCCGATCCCTGTCGAGTCTCGAGTTCCCGCACCGCAATGCGGATGCGTACCTTCGCGACGCGAAACTGGCCGAGCAGGATTTTCTCGAGACCAGGGTCGGTCAAGCGATCTTCGGCGCAACGGCTCAGACCTGCGGGCCCCTGATCGCGTGGTTCCCACAAGCTCTCCTGTACGGTTTCTGGCAGTCCCACTTGGGCAAGAAGCGCCAGAACACCAAGCACGCACGTGCGTGGGCCTCGGAGATCATCGGCTGGCAGCCCGCCTCGACGGAGACAAAGGTTCTCGGGCTGAAGGGGGATGCGCTCAATCTGAACATCGACGACGTCGTGACGTCCAATCCCGACGACCGCACGGCATGGGAGGTCGGCAAGGGTGCGAAGATTGCAGGTGCGAAGATTGCAGGTGCGAAGAGCGACAAGCTCTCCGAGATCGGCCATGGGCAGGTGCCGTTCATGAGGAACGACGCCCCGGCGGCGGCGGCGGTCTCCTTTGCGCGGGTGACGCAGCGCGCGACGGTGTCCTTTGCCCAACTCCGGCGAGTCAGCTTGGGGGGCAATTCTTGCGAGACGGACGCGGCCGTTCGGGCGTTACTCGTGGCGCTCGGGCTGCACGCCCACCAGCTTGCCTTCGGTAGGGGATTCGCCCTGCGTTCCGGTGCCGAACTTCGACCCGGATCGACGACCGCAACGTGGCTTGGTGCGGATGGCGACGAGTCGATCGATTTTGGTGGGACCGAGACAACCCACGCTCTTCTCGAATCGGCAAGGGAGCACGCGGCATCCCTGGGAGTGCCGCTCGACGGTTGGGGAGCCCCTGCGACAAGGCTGACCCCGAAGGCGAACCTCAGCGCGGCGATTCTGTCGACCTGGCCCGAACTCGGCTGATGCTGGCAATCAGCGTCGAGTTCCTGCACGGGACCTTCCGCGGCGACCCGGACGGCACCGCGGTCACCGGAGAGCTGACCCGAGGCGAGTGGCCACCGTCTCCAGCGCGGTTGTTCGCCGCCCTCGTGGCGGCTGACGGAACCCGGCAGGCATCACGGGTCACGGATGGCCACGAACTCTTCTGGCTGGAACGACTGCCGCCACCGGTGATCCACACCCGACCCGCACGGTGCCATCATCAGAAGCTCCGGCCGCGGTTTGTCGTTGCGCAGCGCAACAGCCCGGCCAAGGCGACGCATCATGAGTATTTGGCCCGTGAGGGCGCTCTCTATCGGCCGGGAGTACGGGTCGCCCCCCGCAATCCCCTGGTGGTGTACCGGTGGAACGTCGAGCCGCCAAACGAAGAGACCCTCGATGCGCTGGGGCGTCGTGCCGCGCGGGTCGGCTACCTCGGCGCGTCCGACTCCCCCGTCCGCGTCCGCGTCGCAACCGAGTTGCCGAGCGGCGCGGTGGGCGAGACCTTCGTTCCGGACCCTGAAGGCGACGTCCACATCCGTGTCCCGCGGCCGGGTGACGTCGATGTGCTGGACCGCATGTATGACGCTTGGCAGGAACGGGGGGCGACGGTGAGTCGCTCGCAGTTTCCGGCGCTCCTCCACCGGGTAGCCTACCGGTCGCCCGGTGACCACGACGTGACGGACCGCGGGGAAGTAGTCGCTTGGCTTCGCGTGCGCCCGTTCGTCTCCGGAAGGCGAATTTCCGCAGTCACCGCACTCTTCAAGGACGCCGTCCTCAGACGCCACCAGCGCATGCATGGCGAGCCGCCCGCCGTCCTGCACGGCCACGGGTTCATCCGCTCGGGGTACGACCTCGCCCGTTATCTCGCGTTGCCGGACGCCGGCTATCCGCGCTCGCGTGGCCGCATCCACGGCTTGGCCTTGTGGTTGCCACCCGAGTCCGACCGTGTTCAGCGCCAAAGGGCCCGCGATGCGGCCATTGCCATCGACGCGCTCGTCGGCCGGGGAATTGAAGTGTCCGTGGAGGAACCACGTGGGGACGAGGAGCGTCCCCGGGCCACGAATCCATGCCGCTGGCGGAGGCCGTCGGCGACTTGGGCAACGGCGTTCCCCGTGATTCACGAGAGGCGGGGGGTACCCGATCTGGCGGAAGCCGTCCGCTGGTGCCGTCATGCCGGCCTGCCTGAACCGGTTGCCTTCCGCTCGTTCCGCACACCCCTGCTACCCGGCGCGGTCGATCTCGCGCCAGCAGAGGTCAACCGCCCGGGGCGACCCGCGCTTCCGTATTCTCATGCGGAGTTCCGCTTCGCGAAGCGCATTGCGGGACCGGTCGTCATCGGCGCCGGACGGCAACGTGGTTTCGGCCTTTGCGTGCCTGTCGATGACTGAGGCGCGGGTGACGCCTGGCGACATGGACCCGCCGGCGGACCGGGTACGTGTCCCGCCGTTGCCCACGTTCACCGAGTTCTACCGCGCGATCAACGGACGCGATCCGTTCCCGTGGCAGGCGTGCCTGGCCGACGAGGTCGCGAGGGAGGAGCGGTGGCGGCCCGAGATCGGCGTACCCACCGGACTCGGCAAGACCGCCTGTCTCGACATCGCGGTATGGTGGCTGGCGTCTCAGTCGGACCGGTCCCCGAGGCTTCGCACCGCACCGACGCGGATATGGTGGGTCGTGAACCGGCGGCTCCTCGTGGACTCGACGGCCGAACACGCGAGGGAAATCGCCGCCGCACTCCACAACCCTGAATCCTCGGGACCGGATGCCGCGGGGCGTCAAGCCATCAAGCACGTCGCGGAGCGGCTTCGTTCGTTGTGGACTGATCCCGCCGCGTCCCCGCTGGACGTGATCAGCCTCCGGGGTGGCATCGCCTCGCGTACTCCCACCGACCCTGCGCGGCCAACTGTTGTCCTGTGCACACTGCCGATGTACGGATCCCGTCTGCTGTTCCGAGGCTACGGTTCCAGGCGATGGTCCGTGGACGCCGCGATGGCGGGTACCGACAGTCTGATCCTGCTCGACGAAGCGCACCTTGCAGGGCACCTCGAAGCGTTGGTCCCTGCCCTCGCCGACTGCAATCCGAGGGCGCGACAATTTCTCGGTGCGAAGCGATCACGGCCGACGGTGGTCTCACTGACCGCGACTGGGGATGCCGCAAAGGGCGAACGGTTCGAGCTGAACGACGATGATGAAGCGCACCCGGTCGTACGCCAGCGGCTGGACGCCACGAAGCCCCTGAGCATGAACGTCGTCAATGGCGAGTCGGGGAGACGGCTCGCGGAGGCTGCCGTTGCGCTCATCGACGAGGCGCACGCTCCGGCTGCATGCCTTGTGTTCAGCAACACGCCGAAGACGGCGCGAACGACGTTCGAACACCTGTGCAAGGGGTTGCCGGAAGCGGAGGTCCTTCTCCTCACAGGGCTCGCGCGCGAGCGCGAAGCAGCGCGAATCCGTGCTCGGATACTCGACCCGGAACACGGGATGACGACGGCCCGCCCCGCGGACGCACCGCGCCGGCATCACCTGATCGTGGTGGCGACGCAGACCCTGGAAGTGGGGGCTGACATCGACGCCGAATACCTCGTGACGGAGGGATGCGGTGTCCGGGCGCTCACGCAACGGCTGGGCCGGCTGAATCGACTCGGGCGCTTTCCCCATGCGCGTGCGACTTACGTCCATTTGCCGCCGACCAGATCTCGTCGCGGGAGAAGTTCGGGTACGGACGTGGACACGTGGCCGGTGTACGGGCCGGAACCGGCAACGGTACTCGATCGACTGCTGAAATCGCGTGCGGGAGGCGATACCGGAACCGTCGATCTTTCTCCACGTTCGGTCGCGTCGGTGTTGGGGCCGCCGCTCGACGACCCTGGCCGTGCGCCGGAGGTGCTTCCCGGCCTGTTGTGGGAGTGGACGAAGACGACAACACCTCCCAAGGGCGAGGCGCCGGTGGAGCCGTACTTCAGCGGCATCGCCGCCCCGCGGCTCTCGGTGGCCGTGATCTGGCGCGCACACGTCCCGGCAGCGGGCAGGCGGCTATGGCCACGCGGCACGGACCGCGAAGCCATCGACGCGCCGTTGGCGGAAGCACGCAGTATTCCCGGGGACAACGCGATGCGCCGGTTGACGGCGGACGGTGTCACGGTCGAGGAGGTATCCGCCAGCGAACTGCGCCCCGGGGATCGAATCGTCGTCGCGAGTGACGCCGGACACATGGACCGGTTCGGGTGGAACCCCGAGGCTTCGGACCCCGTCGCGGACGACTCGCTCGCCAACCTGGGTTTGCCGCTCGATGCTGTTGCGATCTGGCGACTGTGCGGCGCGGAACTCGGTGGACTCGTCGACACGGCATTGGGGATCACGGACGACGACCTCGATGTCGATGAGATGGAACGGTCCGAAGCGGTCTCGGACATCCTTGCGACGCTCCGAAGCACGCCGGCGCCGCCGGGGTGGGAGGAAACGGAATGGCTCGAATTCGTCGAACGGCTGCGCCCGCGCGTTCTCGAACCTCGTAACGAAGTACCGCGTCTGCCTGTCGAGAAGGCTGCCAGCGAAGCTCTGAGCGACGACTTCGATGAACTCTCGCTGGGGCCCGTCGCCGTGGAACTGGATCGGCACTGCCACTCGGTCGGGGTCCGGGCAAGGATGGTGGCGGAGCGGATCGGCCTGCCCCGCGATTTGCTCGAAGCAGTCGAACGTGCTGCAGCGCTGCACGATATCGGCAAGTCTGACGCGCGCTTTCAGCGGTGGCTGGACCCACAGCGCGAGTCCGGTCCACTCCTCGCGAAATCCGCTGCGCCACGGCATCGCTGGGAGGCGATGCGCGAGTCGTCCGGCTGGCCCAGAGGAGGAAGGCACGAGGATCTGTCCGCGCGGCTGGTACGCGCGTGGCTCGCGCAGAGGTCCGAGTGGGGCAGCCGGCTTCAACGAGACCTTCTGGTTCATCTGGTGATCAGCCATCACGGGAAGGGCCGCCCGCTGGTGCCACCCGCCGACGACGGTACGGCGGGGACCGTGAGCGGGGTCGTGGAAGGTGTATCGGTAACGGTGGACGCGGATCTCGCCATGGTCGACTGGGAGCAACCCGGCCGCTTCCGGAGTCTCCAGATGCAGCTCGGACCGTGGGGGCTTGCCCTTCTGGAGGCCATCGTCATTCGAGCCGACCATGCCGTCTCGGCAGGCGTCGACGGGACGCCGGGAGATTCCTGATGCACGTGTTTACCTGCCGGGGGCTGCCCGCTTCGTGGGTCAATGCCTGGCTCGCGGCCATCGGCGTGACGGTGCTGGATCACCGCATTCGACTGCACTGGACCGCAAGGGATGGACCCGTGGCGGTGCTTTCATCGGTGGAACTCGACCCGGTCGAGGCGTTGGTCGAGTCGTGGCCGAACACTGCATTTCTGCGTGAGCTGCCGGTTGCCGAAAATTGGAACGGCGTTGACGAGCTGAAGCGGAAGGTGTCGGTCGAGCAGTTCGTTGCACGAGTGCGGAAAGCGCGCGGTCACCCGCAGGCATGGACGCTCTCCTCCACGATGACGGACTTGAGCATCGACCAGAATGGGGAGGTCGCCCACGCCCCGTTCGACCCCGCGGGCCCCGGTACCACGAAGTGGCTGCATCATCGTCTGCTGAAGGTTCACGAACTGGCCGGGTCAGTGTGCGAAGAACGTCTCCGTGACTCCCTGGTCGGGCAAGCGAGTCGGGTAAAGAACAACGGCCTCGGGTTCGACAGCACGCGACTGGGGTCTTTGGCGGACGCATCGGATCCCTGGATCGAACCTGTGGTCGAGTTGCTGGCGTTCTTCGGCTTGGCGGTGTTCCCGCTACGAGGCCGGGGAGTGGACCGTCACCGTCGGCTCGGCCGCTACGACGATCCGGACGAGCGGCAGCGCGGATGGTGGAAAGCACCAGGAAGCAACGAGCCACGACGGTTCGTCTGGCCTGCATGGCAACAGCCTCTGGACACCGCCGGCATCGATGCGCTGCTGGACATCTGGAACCCTTGGCGCAAGCAAACCTGGGCGCCCCTCGGAGTCAACACTGCGTGGCGGAGCGTCCGGTATCAACGCCGGGGAACGGCGGACAACACCAGAGCCATCGGATCACAGATGCTGTGACGCCCGAGCCCGTCATACCGATCTCCGCGATCGAGCACTTCGTCTACTGCCCGCGTCAGTGCGCGCTGATCCACTGCGATGGCGTCTGGTTCGACAACGCTCACACCGTCAGGGGCACCCGGGCACACCGGCGCGTGGATGGTGGACAGCACCGCATGGAGCGCGGTCGCCGAGTCCTGCGTGGCATTCCTCTATGGTCGGAGTCGCTGGGACTGTCCGGGCGCGCCGATGTGGTCGAGATGGACGGCGACGCGATTCGACCGGTGGAGTACAAGTCCGGCGTCCGGCACGGCATGGCCGCGGATCTCCAGCTTTGCGCGCAGGCACTGTGCCTGGAAGAGATGCTTGGCGCCGCGGTTCCATCGGGCAGCGTCTGGTACGGGGGGCCGCGACGCCGTGTAGAGGTCGAGTTCACCGGCATGCTGCGGGATCAGGTGTTGGTCGCCCTCGACGCCATCCGTGCGCAGTTGCTGACTGCGGAGTTGCCCGACGCCGCGAACGACGAGCGATGCAACGAGTGCCAGCTCTTGCACCACTGCTTGCCCGGAGTGACCAATGCGCCCCGCACGGTCCGGCGATACATGTCCACCGTCGTGTTCGGATGCGCTATCTGAGCACTCTGTACGTTCGCAACCACCGCGCCCGGGTCCAGCACCGGCGGGGATCGTTGACGGTGTCGTCACCCGAAGGGAGCCAGCGTGTCCCGCTTGAGGCGATCGACGCGGTCGTCGTGCTGGGCGGGGCGCAGGTCACCATGCAGGCATTCGATGCATGTGTACGACGGGGCGTGCGCGTCGCGGCCCTTGTTGCGTCGCACGTAATTTCGTAAGGGATTTGTCGGTTTATTTCTGATCGGCTGAGGGCTGATTTCTCACATTGTCCCCCCATCGTCGGAGAGCGGTGCCAGTGCGGGCCGAGCGCCTGCGTTCACCGGGATCGCGGCGGCGGTCGCGACGATCACGGTGCTCGTGGTGACGGTGAGTTCACCAGCGCGCCCGTGTTCGTTGAACGGGCGCGCTGGTGGGTGCGGGGGGTGGTCGAAGGCGAAGGCGAGGTCGTTGAGGAGTTCGCACAGATGAGCGGTGGCCTCGTCGCTGATGTCGTGGTGCACGACGAGTCAAGACCGGTTCACAGCCGCAACTCCGCGACAGCGTGCTCGAGGTGCACGGCGGTGACGGTGCGCTCGCCTGTTGCGGCGGCGGCGGTGAGGGCGTAGTGGGCGATGCGATTGATGAGCCGGGGCAATCCGCGAGCGCTGTGCGCCAGCGCCTCGACGGCGGGGGGGTCGAACAGGGGGAGTTCGCAGCCGGCCAGACGCAGGCGGTGGGCGAGGTAGGCGTGGAGTTCCTCGCGGTCGATGCCGGCGAGGTGGTGGCGTACGACGAGGCGTTGGGAGAGCGATTCGTGCACGGCCATGGCGAGGCGGCGGCGCAGCTCGGTGAGTCCGACGAGTAGCAGGCACAGGCGGTTGTCGCTGTCCATGGCGAAGTTGGTCAACAAGCGAAGGTCTTCGAGGACGTCGTTGCGCAGGTGCTGGGCTTCGTCGATGACGAGCACGGGGAGCTGCTTGGCCTCGCACACCAATCGGGTGATTTCGGTGCGGATGGCGCGGTAGGCGGTGGCGCGCGAGCGCTCGGTGGGCAGTCCCAGTTCCCAGGCGATGGATTTGTACATGTCGAGGACGTTTCCGGTGGTCAGGCAGACGTAGCCCACCCGATACAGGCCCGGATGCAGGGCGGCGGTGACGTGACGGCACACGGTGGTTTTGCCCGAGCCGACCTCTCCGGTCATGAGGCCGATGCCCTTGAGTTCGATGAGGTGATGGAGCCGTGCCTGGGCCTCGCGCCGGGAGTTCGACTCGAACAGCTCATCGGTGTGGGCCGGGGTCTCGAAGGGGAGCCGGGTGAGGGCGAAGTGTCGCAGGTACATTACGGGTTCTCCTTGAGGGTGCGCATCGTCAGAGGCGAGGTGGGTGGTTCGGATGCGGGGGTGTCGCACTGGAGCTGCCAGGAGGGTCGGTGGCGCTTGACGGCGGTGTTGGCGTAGGCGTCGAGGCGGGTGGCCCTCCCGGCACCCTTGCCGTCGTGGACGACCTCGATGGGGCGCGCAGGCGGTGCGTCGGGGTCGTAGCGCAAGGTGACGGATTGGCCGACGAGCACGGCGTCGACCTCGTAGAGTCGTCCGTGGAGGCTGACGGTGCGGTCTTTCATGACGCGGCGTTTGGCCTCGAACAGGAAGAGGTCGTCGAGGTCGAGGCGGGGGCCGGGGAAGCGCACGTCGTGCCCGGCGAGTGCCCACTGGTCGAGGGGGGTGCGCCCGTCGAGTCCGCGATGGGGCGAGCGGTGGTACTCGCCCTCGACCCAGGCCCAGAGGGTGCGGTTCAACGTCTCCAGGCTCTCGGTGGCCTCGGCGGTGAGGTGGGCGAGCCAGGCGGCGCGCAGGGTGCGGAAGAAGCGCTCGATTTTTCCCTTTCCGGCGGGCTGATAGGGCCGGGCGTGGATGAGCGCGATGCCGAGCTTGGCGCATACCAGTGCGAGCTGCTGGGAGCGGAAGCTCGCCCCGTTGTCGACATAGAGCCTTGCGGGGAGGCCGCGCCGCGCGATGGCCTGCTTGAACACGGGCAGGAAGGCGGTGGTGTTGTCCGCGTAGGCGAAGGCGGCGAAGGGGATGACGCGGGTGGCGTCGTCGATGAACGCGATGAGGAAGGCCTTTCGGCGCCGGCGCCCGTCGCGCACCTTCGGTCCGTGCATCACGTCGCTCATCCACAGCTCGCCGGCGTTGCGGAAGGCGAATCGTCGCCGGTCGGTGGCGACGGGGTCGCCGGGGCGTTTGTCGAGCAGTCCTTCGCGCGAGAGCAGCCGGTGCACGGTCGACGGCGCGAGGGGATGGTCGACGCCGCGTTCGCGGGCGGCGCGGATGAGGGCCTTGACCGAGAGTGCAGGCCGCTCGGTCTTGAGCGCAACGAGCCACTCGGCGACCTCGGGGGGCAGGCGCCGGGGCTGGCCGCGGTCGGCGCGGGTCTTCGGGTACAGCGCCTCGAACCCGCCGTTGCGATACAGGCTGAGCCAGTCGCGCATCGTCTCGACGGCGACGCGGGTACGGCGGGTGCCGGGGATGGTGTAGGTGCGTTGAGCTTTCTCGTGCAGGGCGCGGCGGATGTCGCGGCTGCCCGGCGGCAGTGGGAGCACGTCGGCGATGAGGCCGTAGCGGAACAGCGCCACGGCGTTGCGCAGCGTCTCGTCGGGGTCGTTCATCGGTGCAGTCCTCGTCGGTGGGGCGCATCGGCCCGGGGGACGAGACGCTACGCAGGCGACGGCGGCGGGTCAGGCCCCCTCTTGTGTTGGCGCGCTGGCTTGCGATTCGTCGTGCTGAGGCGGTGGGGGTGGAACCCCAAGGGGGCGGGCAGCATGGGGAGCTGCGCGTCGGTGAGGGTACGCAACGTCCGCAACGCGGTGTCGGTCTCGAGCCGCGTGCGCACCGCGCCCACCTCGGCGACACACCGGGCGAGGAGGTCGGGGAGTAGCCCGATGACGATACTCAGGACGTGATGGACAAGACGGACCCGGTGCTCGACCCAGCGCATCGCCCCCGCAAGCTCGACCGCGTCGCGGCGCAGCTCATTGGCCGCGGCGGCCAGGCTCGGGGCCTGCTCGGCGTGGGCCACCACCGCCTCGACGGTGTCGAGCTCACCGGGCAGCCGTGCGGCCAGACAGTCCGGCAGCCGGCTGAAGGTGGTGTGGCTCTCAGGGCAGTACCAGCGAGCGATGCGTGTCCCGCGCGGGCTCTTGCGCGCGTAGGTGCCGTGGCGTGCCAGTGAACATCCCCCGTGGGGGTGATTCGGACACCGCTCAAGGGTTGCAGCGCGCCACGCCTGGGCCTTAACGTATTGCTCGCCGGTAAGCCCCGTCTCGTAGCGAAGCTGCACCGGCCGTGGCCCGGCGGGGTTCGTCCCCCCGCGCGGGCCAACTCCTCTGTCGTCCCAAGGGGTGGCGAGACTACGGCGGCACTGGCCCGACGCCAAGCGGTGACGATGGGCACGCATCCGCCCGATCGGGCGACGACATCCTCAGCACCTGCTACGCAACGATCCTTGCCACAGGGGACCGCACCCGCTCCGACCGGTTCCCGGATTGCTTCGTCATCCCAGGAAATCCGTCTACGGAATAGTCCGACCCATTCCCGTGGGGGTCCCACGACGGAATGTGAAAAACAACACCCTGAACCGCAGCGGCGCCGTTCGCTTCCTCGTGAGTGGCGCGACCAACGGCAACGTCCACCTCCGCAGAGCCCTCTTTGAAACGGTCATGGACGACACTCGCTCGCTCGATCTGTCGAGGGCAATTGTCGCGGCGAAACTGCAGAACAGCCGGAGGGTCGTTGGCCGCTGGTCGCGTGACGAGAAGGACGCGGTAGGCAGCAAGCGCCTCGCCGACCGTGGCGAGCAGATTCGGCAACGGATTACGCGGCTGGTTGACGCCGTGACCGGCGACCACATACGCGGTATCGAAGGGGACGCGGCCCGAATTCACTTCCGGGCGTTGGAGCAAGTCGTGGCGACGACCGAGATGGGGTTCTCGTCAAGAACGCGGCGACCGCCTCGGGACCCCATCAATGCGATGCTGAGCTTCTGCTACGGGATGGTGGTAACCGAATGCACGGGTGCGCTGGAGAGTGTCGGTCTCGACTACCAGATGGGGTTCTTCCATCGTCCACGGGCCGGCCGGCCCTCCCTTGCGCTTGACTTGGCAGAAGAACTGCGCGCGTTGACGGACCGGTTCGTGGTGTCGTTGGTACGCCGGCAACAAATTCGACCCGCGAGCTTCGACTATACGCCTGGCGGCGGCGTCTATCTGAGCGACGACGCGAGAACCGCTCTGATCGAAGCGTGGGAAGACCACAAGGAGGCCGAAGTTCCGCATCGAATCCTCGGACGGCCGGTTGGCCGATGGGCGATACCCTCCGTCCAGGCCACACTGCTCGCGCGCCATCTGCGCGGAGACCTCGCTGCATACCCGCCATTCGTTCTTCCATGATCCGTGGACGTACTGGTCACCTACGACATCGCCGATACGGAAACCACGGGAGCCTCCCGCCTCAGGCGAATCGCAGACGTGTGCGAGAAGTACGGGCAACGCGTGCAGTTCTCGGTCTTCGAATGCCGTCTCTCCAAAGCGAGGCTGGCCCGACTCGTCGGGGAGGTGGAAGACATCATCGACCGCGAGCACGATTCTGTGCTCGTCTACCGTTTTCCCGGGGGGATTGAAGCTGCGACGCTGCGTTTGGGCCGGCGTCGGAAGCACGCTCTGGGCAAGCCGTGGGTCCTCTAAAAGGAGATCGCGAACCTCCGGTGATTCTCGAGTCAACGGCCGAATTGCCGGAAAATGGCTTGATCGGATAGTGGAATCGTCTCGCTGTCCTGACGATTTGCACCGCAATGAGACAGTTCGGCCACCCTGTCGGTAGGTTGGCGACTGGAATACGCCGAAATCGCCTCGCGCGGACCCCAGATTATCGTGATTAGGGGTGTCGCCGGAGTTCAGACTCCGGCCTTCGTTGAGCGCTCGGGACCGTCGTATCGTCCGCGTCGTCCTCGCGGCGTGTCGCCGGAGTTCAGACTCCGGCCTTCGTTGAGCGGTCAATGGTCAATTCGCCACCGTGGCGCGCTGTCGGGTGTCGCCGGAGTTCAGACTCCGGCCTTCGTTGAGCGTGTCAGGGCCGGACTTTGGCTACATCGATGAGCAACGTGTCGCCGGAGTTCAGACTCCGGCCTTCGTTGAGCGCACACCGCACTTGGTGCGCCGACAGAACCGCCCTGGTGTCGCCGGAGTTCAGACTCCGGCCTTCGTTGAGCGCGGCTGAACGTCCGCCAGGAGCGGCTGGAGCAGCACGGTGTCGCCGGAGTTCAGACTCCGGCCTTCGTTGAGCGGGCCTGACCTCGCACCCACACCCGGACGCGGAATGCGTGTCGCCGGAGTTCAGACTCCGGCCTTCGTTGAGCGGTGCGCCTGTACCGACGCCGAACGCCGACCGAGGGGTGTGTCGCCGGAGTTCAGACTCCGGCCTTCGTTGAGCGGGCTCCAGCTCTTCCCAGGCGTAGCCGCCCGCCTGGTCGTGTCGCCGGAGTTCAGACTCCGGCCTTCGTTGAGCGAGGTAGCTGATGCCGCGGCCGATGTGCTCGGCGGCCGTGTCGCCGGAGTTCAGACTCCGGCCTTCGTTGAGCGGACGGGCTGCCCGTCGATGAGTACCAGAACGACATCGTGTCGCCGGAGTTCAGACTCCGGCCTTCGTTGAGCGACGAAGATGATGCTGGAGGTCGGCGCGTGGAGCTCGAGTGTCGCCGGAGTTCAGACTCCGGCCTTCGTTGAGCGCGGGACATCGCCGTGGTGGGCGTCATGCGCGACGCGTGTCGCCGGAGTTCAGACTCCGGCCTTCGTTGAGCGAGCGTCAAGGATCAGGTCGGGGGCAAGGCGAAGATGGACGTGTCGCCGGAGTTCAGACTCCGGCCTTCGTTGAGCGCTCGCGCACGCCAATGACGACTCGTTCACCGAGCACGTGTCGCCGGAGTTCAGACTCCGGCCTTCGTTGAGCGTCGACGGACGCCGGCGCGACGTGGCAGTACGTCCCTGGGTGTCGCCGGAGTTCAGACTCCGGCCTTCGTTGAGCGGGACTGTCGGGCGACTTCGCGGCGCTCATCGGCTCGTGTCGCCGGAGTTCAGACTCCGGCCTTCGTTGAGCGATCGTGGTCGAGAAGATGGAGCAGCCGATCATGATCGGTGTCGCCGGAGTTCAGACTCCGGCCTTCGTTGAGCGGACGCGGTGTCGCCGGCGATCCGGCAGGCTGTGGACGTGTCGCCGGAGTTCAGACTCCGGCCTTCGTTGAGCGGGCCACGCGGGGCAGATCCGGGAGCGCCAGCCATGACGTGTCGCCGGAGTTCAGACTCCGGCCTTCGTTGAGCGACGCGGGACTTCATCGCGCACTTCCGGGCGCGCGGCGGTGTCGCCGGAGTTCAGACTCCGGCCTTCGTTGAGCGGATCTGCCGCGCGCGACGTCCGCCGGCGCCGATGCCGTGTCGCCGGAGTTCAGACTCCGGCCTTCGTTGAGCGCGGACGGCGGCTACTACGCGCCCAGGTGATCGGCCCCGCGTGCCGCGGCGCAATCAACCGACGTTCACTCAAGATCGTGGCCGGGCGGTCACGACTGCGCCCGCTCGTGGCATGACCTCATTCCCTCGCGAACCCGACGAGTATCCCCTACGACGGATTCCAGTCTCCGGCCGCCGGTCCCGCCTCCGGAGCGGTGTCGCCCGAATCCCACGACGCCATCGTCACCATCAACGCATGGTCGTAGTCGATGCGCTCCCCGTGCCAGTGCGCAGTCGCGGTCTCGCAGCCGATGGCGAGGCCGAGCGCTGCGTTCTGGATGACGATGGTGTCCGGTGAGGACGTCTCCGGTCGCTTCGGCGGTCTGATGGTCAACCCGTGCGGGTTGGTGAACCGGAATGCGCCGTCGTCGAGACGCTGCACGTCGAATCCGCCCTCGTGCACCAGCCGGTGATGGACCGGGCAGAGCAGAATGAGGTTGTCGAGGGAGGTCTCCCCGCCGTTGGCCCAGTGCTTGACGTGATGGCCATGAAGCCGGTGGGTGGCGGGGCAGCCGGGGAAGCGACATCCGCGGTCGCGGCTCAGTAGCGCACGGCGCACCGCGGGCGGGATGCTGCGCGTGCGTCGCCCGACGCTGAGCGGCTCGCCGTTCGGGCCGTCCACCACAGGGACGATGCCGGCATCGCAGCACAGCCGCCGGGCGGTCTCGGCCGCGATGGCGGTGCGGTGCTCGATTTCGCAGCGTCCCGCCCGGCCGTCGGCAAGCACCTCGGCCTCGACGTGGACCACGATTTCGTGACGGTCGTGGGCAAGCGCCGGGACATCGCCCGGTTCGAACATCCGCTCGGCCATCCACGCCAGCGCATCGGCGCGGCGCACGGTGCGCGACGGTCCGCGGATGAACGTCCCACGTGGGACGTCGGAGAGAAGTCCCTCGGCGTCTTCCCTCCGATGCGCAGCGAGGGGCTCCCGAGCATCGGCCCCGGTCGTCGTGGCGGCGGAAGACGAATCTTCCCCGGACGTCCCACGTGGGACGTCCTCCGGAGCAGAGCCCTCGTCGTCCCACCCCGCCGCCGGCTGCTCCGCCGCATGGGCGGCCATCGCCGCATCGAGGGCGCTCAGGATGCGCGCGCCCATCTCGGGCGGGAACCGCCCGTGCAGCACCACGGCGCCGTCGTCCTCGTGCCGGAAGGTGAGGCCGCGATTCTCGTGCTGGGCATCGGCCCGGTCGGTCTCCTCCGCGCGCTTCGCCCGGCGATGGAGACGAACGAACTTCTCCACATGCTGCGCGGTGCCATGCAGTCCGATGTCGAGGAGGTCGGCTTCGTTCTCCGAAGTGGCGATGCGGGTCAGGGCCCGGACCTTGGAGTAGCCGAGCTCGCCCTTCGCCAATGCTTCGGAGAGCAGCGGCAGCTCGGTCAGTGCACGGGCGACGCGTACCTTCTCCCGCGCCGTATGGGTGTCGATACCACAAGCCCAGCTCAGCCAGTGGGCGCAGGACAGCGCCCCCTGGGCGGCCCAGACCTCGCGGCGGTCGAACTCGGCGATGAGGGCGAGGAGGCGCCAAGTGGCGGCGTGGATGTGGGCGGCAAGGGTGGAGACGGCGGCGGCCAGGGCATCGTCTTCCATGCTTGCCACGTCGTCTCCACGGACGAGAGTTGAAGTGATCATGGAATCAGGAAACCGGTTGGAGATATCGTCATGAAACTATACTCTATCGAATAGAATTTATCCATACAATGCGATTCCGGATTCGTCTTTTATTTGTTGCCATGAACGAAAGAAGAAAGATCGTTTTGTCACGCAAATTCTTGTATCTGGAAGTCATGACAACAAATGTGAATTCGTGAATTTCATGCTTGTTGAATTCGCATTTTTCATCCACGCCGGAGATGGAGAACTTCATGCGTCATGGCATGGTGGCAAGCAGCGGGGATTACAAGCTTCCGAGGTCCATGCCGATGCCCGCGGATTCACGCGCCCGCGGGAATGATGACATTGGCGTTCCGGTATGCATCGTGCGGACTGCCATCCCGCCTCTGCGAGAATGACGGACAACACACCGTCCGTCGTTCACCACTCTTCGCAATCGCCAACGTATCCGGGACCCCGTTCCGTGACTGCCACCGACGCACCGGCTATAGTCCGCGCCTCTCCGGGGGCCGGCGCATGCCCGGCGCGGATGGGGCCACGATGAACGTCAGCGAAGCGGCCGATCGCATCCGGGAAGGCTACCGGCGCGGCGAGTTCTTCCCGCCCGAGCTCGTCGGGAAGCTTTCGTTCGACGAGGCGTTGCGGGTGCAACTCGACATCCTGGACCGCAGGCTCGCGGGCGGCGAACGGCTCGCGGGATGGAAGATCGGGCTGACTTCCGCCACTGTACGCGCCCACTTCGGCACCGAACGGCAACCGTTCGGACACATTCTGGAATCCGGGGTCATCGCGTCGCCAGGCGAGGTCGCGCTCGACGACCTCGCCGTCGGATGCGGAATCGAGCCCGAGCTCTGCGTGACGATGGGCTCGGACCTGCATGGTCCCGGCGCCACCCGCGACGAAGCCCGGGCGGCGGTGGCGAGCATCGCGCCGGGGATGGAGATCAACCAGAAGCGGGCGGGCGGGGTGAAGGACTTCGAGCTCTCGGTGGCGGACAACCTGACCCAGTGGGCGATCGTGCACGGCCCCTCGTCGCCGGTCACCGGCGGTTTCGACCCGGATTCACTCCGCGTCACGATGTCCCGCAACGGCGAGGTGCGGTCCGACGTCGTCGGACGCGACGTCATCGACGACCACTTCGTCTCCATCGCCACCCTGGCCAACGTGCTCGGAGAGTACGGGCGGCACCTGGAAGCCGGGCAACGGCTCATTACCGGCTCGTTCAGCAAGCACGACGTTGCGCGCGGGGACGAGTGGCGCGCCGAATTCGCGGGGCTCGGCGCATGCTCGGTGCACTTTGCATGAAGGGGAAGTCTCCATGAGGAACGGCGCATGAAAATTGCGGTGGTCGGCGCCGGCGCGATGGGCTCGGTGTACGCGGGCCTCCTCGCCGCGGCCGGAAACGAGGTATGGGCGATCGACACCTGGCGGGAACACGTCGACGCGATACGCGCGAAGGGGCTCCGCGTCGAGGGCGCGAGCGGCGATCGGACGGTGCGGCTCGACGCCACGACCGACCCCTCCGAGCCGGGACCCTGCGATCTCGTGATCATCGCGACCAAGGCGGACGGCGTCGCGTCCGCGGCGGCGTCCGTCGAACCGCTGCTGCGCGGCGACTCCCTCGTCCTCACCATCCAGAACGGACTCGGCGCGGCGGAGCGGATCTGCCGGTACCTGCCCCCGGACAACGTGCTGCTCGGGGTCGCGGGCGGGTTCGGCGCCTCCATTCGAGGGCCGGGGCACGCGCACCACAACGGCATGGAGCTGGTTCGGCTCGGGGAGCTCGGGGGTGGGATCACCGAGCGCCTGGAGCGGGTCGGCGGCGTGTGGCGCGACGCGGGCTTCAACGTCGAGTGCTTCGACGACATCGAACGGCTCGTGTGGGAGAAGTTCGTCTGCAACGTCACCTACAGCGGCTCCTGCACGATATTCGAGTGCACCATCGCCGAGGTGCAAGCGAACGAGGATGCATGGAAGGTGGCGAGCAGTTGCGGGGCGGAGGCCCATGCGGCCGGCGTCGCCAGGGGAGTCCGCTTCTCGTTCGACGACCCGGTGGCGCACGTCCGCGAGTTCGGGCGGAAGATCCCGAACAGCCGCCCGTCCATGCTCCAGGACCATCTGGCGCGGCGTCCCTCCGAGATCGACGCGATCAACGGAATGGTCCCCGTCGTCGCGCGCGAGGTGGGCACCGCGGCGCCTTTCAACGAGGTGGTGACCGCGATCGTCAAGGCGAAGGAACGGGCCTTCGGCCCGGAGCCGCGGGGACCGCGGGGACCGCGGCCGTGAACGCCGGGGCGCTCTCGAACTCCGGGATCGAGGCGAGGTACCGGGAACGGACGCGCGGCTCGGCGGCGCGCTCGGAGGAAGCGCGCTCGATCTTCCCGAGCGGCATCGTGCACGACTCGCGACGGGTGCTGCCGTATCCGATCTACGTCGAACGCGCCGCCGGATCCCACAAGTGGGACGTGGACGGCAACGAATACGTCGACTACCACGGCGGTCACGGCGCCCTGATCCTCGGGCACTGCGACCCGCAGGTGACCCGAGCCGCCCGGCGCCAGCTCCAGCTCGGCACGCATCCCGCCGCCTGCCACGATCTGGAAGTGCGCTGGGGGGCGCTGGTGAAGGCGCTGGCGCCGTGCGCCGAACGGGTACGGTTCAACTCCTCCGGAACGGAAGCCAACCTGATGGCGTTGCGCCTGGCCCGCGCCTGCACCGGGAAGAAGAAGCTGGTGCGCCTCATGGGCCACTTCCACGGATGGCAGGACCACGCCGCGTTCGGCGTGGACGACCACTTCGACGGCAGCGCGACTCCGGGACTGCTCGACGAGATTGCGGGCAACGTCCTCCTCGCGTCCTCCGAAGACCTCGACGGAACGCGCGCCCTGCTCGAATCCCGGGACGACATTGCGGCGGTCATGCTGGAGCCGACCGGGGGCAGTTTCGGAGTCCTGCCGATCACGGCCGAATTCGTGCACATGCTGCGCGAAGTCACTGCCCGGCGGGGCGTCATCCTCATCTTCGACGAAGTGGTGACCGGATTTCGCGTCGCCCGCGGCGGCGCCCAAGCGCTCTACGGAATCACCCCGGACCTCGCGACCTTCGCCAAGATCCTCGCCGGTGGGCTTCCCGGCGGGGCGGTGGCGGGGCCGGTGTCGATCATGGAGCGGCTGGACTTCGAGGCGGCGGAATCGAAGGGGTTCGAGAAGATCGGCCACCAGGGCACCTACAACGCGAATCCGGTCTGCGCCGCCGCCGGTGTCGCGTGCCTGGAGAGGGTCGCCTCGGAGGACGTGTGCGGGCGCGCGAACCGGAACGGCTCGGAGCTCCGCACCGCGTTGAACTCGGTCCTGGCCGAGGAGGACGTCCCTTGGGCCGTCTACGGCGAACACTCCGGCTTCTACTTCTTTCTCAACCCCGACGCGGCGGACATCGACCCGCGGACGTTCGACCCCCTCCAGGCCGGCTTCGACGCACTGAGGCGGAGCGCGAAGCACCCGGTCGGACACAAGCTCCGCCTTGCAATGTCGATTGGCGGAGTGGACATGTCGGGCAAGCCCGGCGGCCTCACCTCCGCCGTCCACACCCGCGCGGACATCGCCCACACCGCGGACGCGCTGCGCGAGGCGGTCCGCATGCTTCGCGCGGAAGGGGAACTGTAGCTCCGGGCGCGGGGACGCGGCGGCCGGCAGGGCGCGGCCACTCCCCGCGTCTCCAATCGGCCTCGCGCGAGGAGTATCATCCCCGGGTGACGGTGGCATGACGGCTCGCCTCCACCCATCGGCTCGGGACCGGCGGGGGGGAGGTACCGGGAGCGACCGCCCGGGCAGGCGCCCACGCCATCGGCCAATCGTGCCGGGAAGAGGAACCGACTGGTGCCGAACGCCACTGATCAGCCGACGGATCGAACCATGCGCGGCGCGCTCGCCGTCCTCGTCCTCGTTGCCGTGATCGCGGCGGGGCTGTGGTGGTACGTGCTGGAACGGCCCGGGACCACCGAATCGGCAGGCGACGCCGCGACCGCGACCGACGGCACCCGAGCGGCCGGCTCGGGCGCCGCATCGTCCTCCGATGCCGATGCCGGTTCCGGTGCCGATGCCGATGCCGGGACTCCCGCGGCCATCGCCGAATCCGCGGCATCCGGCGCCGCCGCGCAGCCGGGCGCCAACCGGACCGCCGCCGACACCACCGAGAGCGAAGCGAAGAAGTACGTCGAGACCCTGACCGACACCGCACCGCAGACCATCCCCGTCGACAAGGCGGAGCATTTCGTCACCCCGGAACGGGTGATCTCCCTCGTGCCCGAAGACGCGATCGAGAGCACGTCCGTGGCCGAGCTCGCCAAGGACGAAACCCTCTCTCCGGACACTCCGATCACGGTCGTCCGCGAGGTCGAACAGATCGAAGACCTCACCCCGGAACAGCTCATCGCCGAGTCGGGAGGCGACCTCGACAAGCTGGTGCGGGTGCCCGTGCCATACGACGGTTCACAGGGCGGCGACGGGCAGGAAGGCTCGCAGCCGGAGGCCGCCAGCCAGTCCGGTGTCGAGCGGACCACGGTACGCGAGACACTGGTGCGGGCGGCCGCGCCATCCGACGGCTCGCAGGGCGGCGACGGGCAGGAAGGCTCGCAGCCCGGGACCGCCGGCCAGTCCGGTGTCGAGCGGATCACGGTACGCGAGGCGCTGGAACGCGCCGCAGCCGCTCCGGAGGGGGTGCTCACGGTCATCAAGACGGTTCGGTACCACGATGTCATGACGCTGGAAGAGTTGCTCGACAACGAGCCGAATGCCGATACCCCTCTGAAAGTGGTCACCAGGCCCTATCGACTCGAGTCGGCGACGCTGGCGGACCTGCTCCGGCGCCAGCAGACGGAAAGTCCCGATTCGATCTTCTACCTGCACACCGTGCGGCCCACCGACGAGCAGGGCATCTGGGGCATCATCCACTTCGGACTCATCGGCAACTTCACCCGCGGCATGGCGATTCGTCGTGGCGGGGACGTCGAAACGTACACCATCCACATCCCCAGGGACGCGGACGAGAGGCTCGACGATCAGTCGAGCTCGTTCCTCGGCAAGCTCATCGACCGGAAGACGAGGGACTCCCTCGTCTACAACTACCGGGACGATCGGATAGGGCGCAATCCCGACCGGATCCACCCCGGGCAGGAGATCGTCATCGTCAGGTTCGACCCGGACGAGCTGATGAACATATACGCGCACTTCGCCACCGACTGACCCCCCCGGCCTCCGGGACGATCCGGCGGGGCGGGGATCGCGCGGGGCGCGAACCGTCGGCGTCAGGCCTGCTCCAGCTCGACCAGAGTCCCGCAGAAGTCCTTCGGATGCAGGAAGACCACCGGCTTCCCGTGCGCCCCGATTTTCGGCCGTCCGTCGCCGAGCACCCGCGCGCCTCCGGATTCGAGGTCGATGCAGGCCGCTTCGAGATCCTCCACCTCGTAGCACACGTGATGGACCCCTCCGGCCGGATTGCGCTTCAGGAAGCCCTCGATTGGCGAATCCGCCCCCAGCACGCCCAGGAGTTCGATTTTCGTGTTCGGCAGGTCCACGAACACCGTGGTCACGCCATGTTCGGGAAGGTCCACGGGAGCGGAAACCGTCGCCCCGAGCACATCGCGGTACGTCGCGCTGGCGGCGGCGAGGTCCGGCACCGCCACCGCAACGTGATTGAGCCGTCCGAGCATCGGCCTCGCTCCTTTCGTCGGTTCGTTTTCAGGCTTCCGGCGCAAACGCCGCCGAGACGATCCGGCCGGCCGCCGCCGCGGCCGGCACCCGCCCGGCCGCGACGTCCCCCTCCATCGACTCGACGAGCCGCTTCAGATCCTGCCGCGACTCGATGACGGCGCGCACGCGGGCCGAGATTTCGCTCCACAGCCAGTCCCTGGCCTGCTCCGAACGCCGGCGCGACCGTGTGCCGGTCGATTCGTACCAGTCGCGATAGCGCTGGATGCACTCCCACGCTTCGGGGATGCCGGACCCCGTGACGGCGGAACACGCATGAACTTCCGTGGTCCAGCCGGCGTCGTCCCCCGCGAGCAGCCGCAGGGCGCTGCGGTACTCGGCCGCGGTCCGCTGCGCCTCGCCGGCGAGGTCGCCGTCGGACTTGTTGACGAGCAGGAGGTGCGCAAGCTCCACGACGCCTCGCTTGATGCCTTGCAGCTCGTCGCCCGCACCCGGCGCGAGGAGCAGCACGAACATGTCGGTCATGGCGGCGACGGCGGCCTCGGACTGCCCGACGCCGACCGTCTCCACGATGACCACGTCGAACCCCGCCGCCTCGACGATCCGGATCGCCTCCGGAGTGCGGCGCCCGACGCCGCCCGCCACCGCGCCGGAGGGCGTGGGCCGTATGAACGCGCGCGGGTCGCGGGCGAGCCGCTCCATCCGGGTCTTGTCGCCGAGGATCGAGCCGCCGCTCACCATCGAGGTCGGATCGACGGCGAGCACCGCGACTCGATGGCCGCCTTCGACGAGGAACATGCCGAAGGACTCGATGAAGGTGGACTTTCCGACTCCCGGCGCGCCCGAGAGTCCGACCCGCAGGGCCTGGCCGGGCGATCGCGCCAGACGGTCCAGGAGATCGGCGGCGGCCGGCTGGTGATCCGGACGGGAGGATTCGACGAGCGTGATCGCCCGTGCGACGGCCCGCCGGTCCGCGCTGCGAACTCCGCGTTCCAGTCCGACCGTATCGATCACGGGCACGACACGCCGCCGCGTCTCATCGATGCCGGAGGCGGTCCGGCCGGCGTCCCTCCGGCCATCCGCATCGCGCCCGTCGAGCCCCCGGCAGGGGCTGGCCGGTCGAGGGCCGGCCGGCCCTCCGGCTGGCCGGCGTCCGCACCGGGCGTCGATACGACACGGCCCATGCCCCTCCCGTCATTCGAACTCGAGGATCGGCTGATCCACCGCGAGCTGGTCTCCGGGGGCGGCGAGTACCGCCCCGACCACGGTGTCGCTCTCCGCCCGCAGCACGTTTTCCATCTTCATGGCCTCGATCACCGCAAGCTCGTCCCCCGCCTTCACGCGATCCCCTTCACCGACCGCGAGACTCACGAGCAGGCCCGGCATCGGCGAGAGCAGGAACCGGGACAGGTCCGGCGCGACCCGCTCGGGCATCAGCGCCCGCAGCTCCGCCTGCCGGGGAGCGAGCACCCACACGTCGGCCTGCACCCCGTGGTGGATCAGCCGGTACCCGACGCCCCGGCGCTCGATCTGGAAACATGCCGGCTCGCCGTCGATGGTTCCCCGGAACAGGGGCTGTCCGAACCACCAGTCGCTGCGCACCACGTACGTCCTGCCGTCGAGCTCGACCTCCTCGCCGCCCTCGACCGTGGTCGCACGACACGGATGCTCGCGGCCGTTCATGACCACGATCCACTCGTCGGAGATCGTCGATTCGTAGCCCGGCATCTGCCCGGAGATGCTGGTGGCGCGCTGGCGGTACCGGCGCTGGACCGTCGCCGCGACCGCCACGAACGGAGCCGGATCGTCGGGACGGACGGCGTCGGCCCTGAATCCGTCGGGGTACTCCTCCGCGATGAAATCGGTGGAGAGCCGTCCGGCGACGAACCGCGGATGCGCAAACACCGCGGACAGGAAGGCGACGTTGCTGTCCACGCCCCGGATGTAGTAGGCGTCGAGGGCGTCGCGCATCCGGCGGATCGCATCGTCGCGCGTATCGCCGCGGGTGACGAGCTTGGCGATCATCGGGTCGTAGTACATCGAGATCTCGCTGCCTTCGCGGACCCCGGTGTCGACCCGCACTTCACTCGTCGTCTCCGGCGGCATGTAGCGCACGAGCCGTCCCGTCGAAGGCAGGAACCCCCGCAAGGGATTCTCCGCGTACACCCGCGACTCCATCGCCCAGCCCTTCAGCTCCACGTCGCCCTGCTCGAAGCCGAGGGGCTCGCCGGCCGCGATCCGGATCATGCATTCCACGAGATCGAGGCGGGTCACCATCTCGGTGATCGGGTGCTCGACCTGCAGGCGGGTGTTCATCTCGAGGAAGTAGAACCGCCGCTCGCGATCGACGATGAACTCCACGGTTCCGGCCGATTCGTAGTCCACCGCTCGCGCGAGCGCCACCGCCTGCTCGCCCATGGCGCGGCGGGTCGGCGGATCGATGAACGGCGACGGCGCTTCCTCGATGATCTTCTGGTGCCGGCGCTGGATGGAGCATTCGCGCTCGCCGAGGTACACGGTGTTGCCGTGCCGGTCCGCCAGCACCTGGATCTCGATGTGGCGCGGCTCCTCGATGAAGCGCTCGATGAAGAGGCGGTCGTCGCCGAAGCTCGAACGCGCCTCGCTGCCCGCGCGCTCGAAACCCTCGCGGCATTCGGCGTCGTTGCGGGCAATCCGCATCCCCTTGCCGCCGCCGCCGGCGCTCGCCTTGAGCATCACCGGATAGCCGACCTCGTGCGCGATGCGCACCGCGTCGTCGGCGTCGCGCACCACGTCGGCGTGGCCCGGAATGGTATGGACCCCGGCCTCTTGCGCGATGCGCTTCGAGGTGATCTTGTCGCCCATCGACTCGATGGCGGCCGGCGGCGGGCCGATGAACGTGATCCCGGCTTCCGAGAGCGCCTCGCGGAACGCGCGGTTCTCGGAGAGGAACCCGTAGCCCGGATGCACCGCCTGCGCGCCGCTCGTGCGACAGGCGTCCATGATCGCGTCGATCCTGAGATAGCTCTCCCCCGGCGCCGCCCCGCCGATGCACACCGCCTCGTCCGCCTGCTCGACGTGCAGCGCGCCGTGGTCCGCCTCCGAGTACACCGCCACGGTGGCGATCCCCATCCGCCGCGCGGTGCGGATGACCCGGCAGGCGATCTCCCCGCGGTTGGCGATGAGGATCTTCGAGAACGGCGGGTTCGAGGATGGCGCGCTCATGGCGGCATGCTCCCGTGCGGGTCCCCCGTCCGGTGCGCGGTGCGGGCAACGTCACGGACGCGGCAGGCGATCTCGCCGCGGTCGGCGATGAGAGACTTCGAGAGCCGCGCGTTCGAGAGCGGTGCGCTCACAGCGGCATGTTGCCGTGCTTCTTCCATGGATTCTCGAGCCTCTTGCCGCGCAGCATCGACAGCGCCCTGCACACCTGTGGCCGGGTGTCCCGGGGCATGACGATGTCGTCGATGAATCCCCGGCGGGCGGCGACGAAGGGGTTGGAGAACGCTTCCGCGTACGCTTCGGCGTGCTCCGAGAGCCGATCCGGATCGCCCGCATCCTTTCGGTAGAGGATCTCCACCGCGCCCTTCGCCCCCATCACCGCGATCTCCGCGCTCGGCCATGCGACGTTCACGTCGCCGCGCAGGTGCTTCGAGCTCATCACGTCGTAGGCGCCGCCGTACGCCTTGCGGGTGATGACGGTGATCTTCGGCACCGTCGCTTCGGCGAAGGCGTAGAGCAGCTTCGCCCCGTGCTTGATGATGCCACCGTACTCCTGCGCGGTCCCGGGCATGAACCCCGGGACGTCGACGAAGGTGAGGATGGGGACGTTGAAGCAGTCGCAGAAGCGCACGAAACGGGCCGCCTTGATCGAGGAGGAGATGTCCAGGCAGCCGGCGAGCACCATCGGCTGGTTGGCGACGATGCCGACCGGGTGCCCCTCCAGCCGGGCGAAGCCGATGACGATGTTGCGCGCGTAGTCGGGTTGCAGCTCGAAGAACTCGGCGTCGTCGCAGACCTTGAGGATCACCTCGTGCATGTCGTAGGGCCGGTTCGGGTTGTCCGGCACGAGCGAGTCGAGGGACGGCTCGACCCGCGAGCCGGGGTCCGGGGTAGGCCGGTACGGCGGCGGCGCCCGGTTGCTCGCGGGCAGGTAGCTCATGAACCGGCGCAGCATGAGCAGCGCTTCCACGTCGTTCTCGAAGGCGCGATCGCAGACCCCGGAACGGGTGGAGTGGGTCGTCGCCCCCCCGAGCTCCTCGTGGGTGACCTCCTCGTGGGTCACCGTCTTCACCACCTCCGGGCCGGTCACGTACATGTAGGAGCTGCTCTTCACCATGAAGATGAAGTCGGTCATGGCGGGGGAGTAGACCGCGCCGCCCGCGCACGGCCCCATGATGAGCGAGATCTGGGGGACGACCCCGGAGGCCAGCACGTTGCGCTGGAACACCTCCGCGTAGCCGCCGAGCGAGGCCACGCCTTCCTGGATCCGCGCCCCGCCGGAGTCGTTCAGGCCGATGACCGGCGCTCCCGTTTTCATCGCGTGGTCCATGACCTTGCAGATCTTCTCGGCGTGGGACTCCGAGAGCGAGCCGCCGAACACCGTGAAGTCCTGGCTGAACACGAACATGAGCCGGCCGTTGACGGTGCCGTAGCCGGTGACCACGCCGTCTCCGGGCACGCGCCGCTCCGCCATGCCGAAGTCGATGCAGCGGTGCTCGACGAACATGTCCCACTCTTCGAACGAGCCGGGGTCGAGCAGCACCTCGATCCGTTCGCGCGCGGTCAGGCGTCCCTTCGCGTGCTGCGCCTCGATGCGGGCCGGCCCACCGCCCTGGCGGGCCGCGTCGCGCTTCGCCTCGAGGGCGTGGATGATCTCCTGCATGGCTGACACCTCCTCGATCGTGCCGAGCAGGACTTGCGCATGAGCAAGCTCGAACGGAAAGCCTCAGGTGCTTCCGTACCCGACGGCACGCCGAAACCCGCCGCCAGCGTCACCGTGGAGTTGAAATGACTTTGATGGCGGGCGCAACCCTCCGCAAGCCACCGCGAGGGCGGGACGACCGGACATCGAACCGTCCCGACCGGGCATCGAGCAGGCGCTGGTGAGTGGTGAGACGGGGATGGCTCGCCTTCATGGCGGCGATCACGGAAATGGAAGGCATGTCCCTGCAAGACACGCACGGTCTTCGCCCGTGAGCGAGGCGGCAACACGCGCTCTGCGGGAAGGGCGCCACCGACCCCGACCACCGGGCACCAATGCACGACGGTCCGGGTCAGGTCCCGGCCTGATGCACATCGTCACGTTTCGGCTTGGGAAATCCGCTTCTCAAGCCATCGATGTGCTCGAAGAGATCGGGTGATATGTCCTGCCAAAGCGGATCGAGTATGAACTTCACGCCCTCCCGTCAGGCCAGTTTTGCCGCCGGAACGAAATCTGCATCGCCGGACACCAGAACGATGACATTGGCCTGACGCTTCAAAGTGATCGACGCTATGTCGAGGCCGACTCGCATATCGACGCCTTTCTGGCGCAAGGCAGGCTTGAAGTTGTCATCGGCAAGATCGTCAACCGTGATGCGACCCTTCAAGAGCTCCTTCTGTGGTCCTCCGCGCAAGAGCCAGGAACGGCTCGGATCTTTCCGAACTTCACCCAGCCGCACGGCAAGGTTGGGCTGGCCGTGCAGGGCCTTGAAGAGGCTCTCCCGGAAGCGCGCCTGCATAGTCGATGGGGCGGCCGCCAACGGGCGTATGTGCTTTCCCTGCATATGGTCGAGCGTCGTAGTAGAACGTCCGGTACAGGAGTTCGAAGGCATTCGGAAGTCGGTACACTTCGTTCAACTGGATCAGGTGATGACGAACCAGTTGGTTGACTGATTGGACAACCGCATCGGCGTCGGATACATCGACATCCGGCCGCACCGCGGGCAAACGCTTCAGGAGGTATCCACCATCAATGAGGATCGCGGCATTGGCCATCTGGAACGATACTCATGGAAAAGCCCCAAGGGGTCGGCCTTGCTCATGATCGCCATCCTGAAGCCAGGATGGAAGCAAAGCGTACTGCCATGGGGCGAATGACATGAATGTAGTTCGTCATCACGCGAACATCAACACACACCCGGAGCATCAGGAACAATCTTGTCCTCTCCCCCGGCATGGGGATGGAAACAAGCGAGCGCAGACGCGCATGGGTGGGGACAATCCTCCGATCAAGGAGTGCGCGGAGGCCTACGCGCTCTGCCGGTACGACTCCAGGAACTCTCGCGGCGAGACCACCCGTACTCCCTGCCGGCTCGGCTTCGGGTAATGCCTGAGGTTTCCCGTCACCAGGTACCGGGCCTCGCCGGCAAGGGCCACCGCCAGGAATACCTCGTCATCGGGGTCCGGCAGACGCTCGGAGAGAGGAAGCGCTGCCACCGGCTCTCCATCGGCTTCAATCTGGTCCAGCAAGGATTCGACCCGAACATGGTCGAAGGGGAATGCGGGGCGCAGGAGCACCTGACGGTATTCATCGAGAATGCGGGCGTCATGGCACACCCGAATCAACCCGGACGCAACCAGCCGCAGGATTTCTCCCGGGGGACCGAAGGGGGAGAGCAACGCGGAGACGAGAGCATTCGTATCGAGCCCGATCCTCATCGGATGCGTTCTGCACGGACGGAATCGACCTCCGCGTTGATGTCGTCAAGCGACATGCGGTCGGTTCCGGCCTTCCGGGAGGCTTGCTGCATCGCAGTCGCGGCAGCCTGGGCGCGAGCACGCCTGACCGCAATCAGCGATCCTTCCAGAAGCTCGTCCGATGTCGCCGACAATAGAGCGATGGGTTTGCCATTGGAGGTGATCACCAGATCCTTTTCTGCCGCCAGGGCCTTCCAAATGGATGCGGACTGTCCTCGGAGCTCACGAACGCTGACAAAGCGCATGGTGGCTGCCTCGTTCTCGTGTGTACGCGACAGAGTACACGATAAAGACGCATCTCACGCGCAAGCACCGCGGCAGGGGCAGGCGGCCGGGCACAAGACCCTCGTCCGCCGGCCTTTCCGCCGCATTCGCTCAGGCGGCGACTCGACTCCGCTTCACGACTTCCAGCACCTCGGCCGCCGCGGCCGGGATGTGGGCGCCGGGGCCGTAGATGGCCGCAACGCCGGCCGAACGCAGCATCGCATGGTCCCGCGCCGGAATGACTCCGCCGCATACCACCGCGATGTCCGTCGCACCGGACGCGCGCAACGCCTCGACCAGCGCGGGGACGAGGGTCTTGTGCCCGGCCGCCTGCGTCGAGACGCCCACCACGTGCACGTCGTTCTCGATGGCCTGGCGGGCGGCCTCCTCCGGGGTCTGGAAGAGCGGGCCGACGTCCACGTCGAAGCCCAGATCGGCGAATGCGGTGGCGATGATGCGGGCGCCGCGGTCATGGCCGTCCTGTCCGAGCTTGACCACCAGCATGCGCGGGCGGCGCCCCTCCTCGCGCGCGAACGCCTCGATGTCGGCGCGGATGCGGGCGAAACCCTCGTCGCCCTCGTACGCGGCGCCGTAGACACCGGAGATCGACGGAGTGACGGCCCGGTGCCGGGTCCAGACCCGCTCCAGCGCGTCGGAGATCTCGCCCACCGTCGCGCGGGCGCGCGCTGCGGCGACCGCGCACTCCAGCAGGTTGCCTCTGCCGTCATCGCCGTCATCGCCATCCGCACCGCTCCTCCCACCACTCTCCGCACACGCCGAGAGCGCAGTGATCGAGTCCCGCCACTCGGCCTCGTCGCGCTCTGCACGCACCCGTTCGAGCCGCGCGATCTGCGCCTCGCGCACCGCGGTGTTGTCGATGTCGAGGATGTCGACCTCGGACGCATCGTCGGGCGCATACCGGTTCACGCCGACGATCACGTCCTCGCCGCGGTCCACGCGGGCCTGGCGCCGCGCCGCGGCCTCCTCGATGCGCAGCTTCGGCATCCCCGCCGTCACCGCGCGGGTCATGCCTCCGAGCGCTTCCACCTCGTCGATGAGCGCCCGCGCGGCGGCGGCGAGGCTCGCGGTCAGGGACTCGACGTAGTACGAGCCCGCGAGCGGATCGACGACCCGGGCGATCCCGGTCTCCTCGCGCAGGATGAGCTGGGTGTTGCGGGCGATCCGCGCCGATGCCTCGGTGGGCAGCGCGAGCGCCTCGTCGAAGGCGTTGGTGTGCAGCGACTGCGTGCCGCCGAGGGTGGCGGCGAGCGCCTCGACCGCGGTGCGCACCACGTTGTTGTACGGGTCCTGGCTGGTGAGGCTCACCCCGGAGGTCTGGCAGTGGGTGCGCAGCATCAGGGAGCGGGGGTTCGAGGGCGAGAAGCGCTCCCGCATGAGCTCCGCCCACAGCAGCCGCGCCGCCCGGAGCTTGGCGACCTCCATGAAGAAGTTCATGCCGATGCCGAAGAAGAAGGACAGCCGCGGCGCGAAGGCGTCCACGTCGAGCCCTCCCCGGAGCGCGGCGCGCACGTACTCGATGCCGTCGGCGAGGGTGAAGGCGAGCTCCTGCACCGCGGTCGCACCCGCCTCCTGCATGTGGTAGCCGGAGATCGAGATGGGGTTGAAGCGCGGCATCTCGCGGGCGGTCCAGGCGATGATGTCGGCGACGATGCGCATCGACGGCTCGGGCGGGTAGATGTAGGTGTTGCGGACCATGAACTCCTTGAGGATGTCGTTCTGGACGGTGCCCGCGAGCGCCGCCGGCGCCACCCCCTGCTCCTCGGCCGCCACGACGTACATCGCCATCACCGGCAGCACCGCGCCGTTCATGGTCATGGACACCGACATCCGGTCGAGGGGGATCCCGTCGAACAGGATCTTCATGTCCTCGACCGAGTCGATGGCCACCCCCGCCTTGCCCACATCGCCGGTGACCCGTGGATGGTCGGAGTCGTAGCCGCGGTGGGTCGCGAGGTCGAACGCGATGGAGAGCCCGGTCTGGCCCGCCTCGAGGTTCCGGCGGTAGAAGGCGTTCGATTCCTCGGCAGTGGAGTAGCCCGCGTACTGGCGCAGGGTCCAGGGACGGCCGGCGTACATCGAGGCCCGGGGGCCGCGGACGAAGGGGGCGAACCCCGGCAGCGATTCCAGATGCTCCAGCCCTTCGAGATCCTTCGCCGTGTAGAGCGGCTTCACCTCGATGCCTTCCGGGGTCCGCCACGCGAGGTCGCGGGGGGCGTGGCCCCGGGTCTCCTTCTCGACGAGGGCCGCCCAGGCTTCCAGAGCCGGTGTCGGGTCACCGGCTTGCGGGTCCGGCTTCAGGTCGATGGCCATGGATCGCACCTCCCGGCGCACTGTGCGCCAATCGCGTTACGCCACCATGCTCCGCCCACGCACCGTGTCATCGCGCATCGTCCCGGTGCCGCCGTGCGTCACGCCCCCTCGGCATAGCCGACGCCGCGCAGCGCTTCCGTGATCTCGTCCAGGATCGCGGGGTCGTCGATCGTCGCCGGCATCTTCCACTCCGCGTCGTCCGCGATCTTCTGCATCGTCCCGCGCAGGATCTTGCCCGAGCGGGTCTTGGGGAGCCGCTGCACCACGGTCGCGGTCTTGAACGCGGCGACCGGGCCGATCTGCTGGCGCACGAGCCGCACCACCTCCCCGCGGATCTCGTCCGTCGAACGCTCGCAGCCCGCGTTCAGGACCAGGAAGCCGAGCGGGAGCTGTCCCTTGAGCGCGTCCGCCACCCCGATCACCGCGCACTCCGCGACATCCGGGTGCGAGGCGAGCACCTCCTCCATCGCGCCGGTGGAGAGCCGGTGCCCGGCCACGTTGATGACGTCGTCGGTGCGGGTCATCACGAAGACGTAGCCGTCCTCGTCGATGAAGCCGGCGTCGCCGGTCTTGTAGTAGCCGGGGAACTCCGTGAGATAGGCCTCGCGGAACCGCTCCTCGGCGTTCCACAGGGTCGGCAGGCACCCCGGTGGCAGTGGCAGCTTCACCACGAGCGCCCCGATATCGCCCGGCGGCACCGGCGTGCAGGTGTCGTCGACCGCCTGGACATCCATTCCCGGCACGCCCCTGGCGGGCGAGCCTTCCTTGACGGGCAGCATCTCGATCCCGATGCAGTTCGCGCAGATCGACCATCCCGTCTCCGTCTGCCACCAGTGGTCGATGACCGGGACCCCGAGCTTCGACTCCGCCCACCGCAGCGTATCCGGGTCGAGCCGTTCGCCGGCGAGGAACAGGGTCCGGAACCCGCCGAGGTCGTAGTCCCCGATCAGCCTCCCCTCCGGATCCTGCTGCTTGATGGCCCGGAACGCGGTCGGCGCGGTGAACAGCACCGAGACGCGGTGCTCGGAGAGCACCCGCCAGAACGCGCCCGCGTCCGGGGTGCCGACCGGCTTGCCCTCGTAGACGATGGACGTGTTTCCGTTGAGCAACGGCGCATAGCAGATGTACGAGTGCCCGACCACCCACCCCACGTCCGATGCGGCCCAGAACACTTCGCCCGGCTCGACCCCGTAGATGTGCTTCATCGTCCACTTCAGGGCCACGGCGTGGCCGCCGTTGTCGCGCACCACGCCCTTGGGCTGGCCGGTGGTGCCGGAGGTGTAGAGGATGTAGAGCGGGTCGGTCGCGGCCACCGGCACGCAGCCGTGCGGCTCGGCGCCGCGCATCGCCTCGGCCCAGTCGACGTCGCGCCCCTCCACCAGCCCGCACCGCGCGGTGTCGCGCTGGAGGATGACGCAGGCTTTCGGCTTGTGAGTGGAGAGGTCGATGGCGCCGTCGAGCAACGGCTTGTACTCGACCACCCGCCCCGGCTCGATCCCGCACGACGCGGACACGATGGCCACCGGCGTGGCGTCGTCGATGCGCACCGCGAGCTCGTTCGCCGCGAAGCCGCCGAACACGACGGAGTGCACCGCCCCGAGCCGCGCACACGCGAGCATGGCGATGATCGCCTCCGGGACCATCGGCATGTAGACGATGACCCGGTCGCCCTTGCCCACCCCGAGCCCGGCCAGCACTCCGGCGAACCGCGCGGTCTCGTCGCGCAGCTCGGCGTAGGTGCGGGTCCGCTTGGCGCCGGTGACGGGGCTGTCGTAGATGAGGGCCGCCTGATCGCCACGCCCGCTCTCGACGTGGAGGTCGAGCGCGTTGTAGCAGGTGTTGAGCTCGCCGCCCGTGAACCATCGGTAGCTCGGCGGGTTCGAGTCGTCCAGCACCCGCTCCCAGCGCTTCGTCCAGTGGATGGCCTCGGCCGCCTCGGCCCAGAAAGACTCCGGATCCGAGAGCGAGCGGGCGTGGATCTCGGCGTATCGACCTGACATGCGGCTACCCTCCTTTCCGATTTCCCGGTGTCGTCCCGATGTCGACCCGCAAGAGCGCGACGTGACGAACCTCGTGCATCTCCCCGTGTTCCACTCGATGCGGACGGCGCGGCCGAACCGGCCGATTGCCGGGGCGCGATCCTTGCCCATCGAGCCATCAGGCCTGCGCCAGCGCCGTCGAACACGTTATACAACACTTGCCGGAGACCGTGCGCGCGCAGCAGGACGACCGAGGCACGACGCGAAGCGGGACGACCGATCGGGGAGCGGAATCGACGCCGCACCGCCGAGAGCACCGTGGAGGTCGGCGTCCGGGCCTTGACGCGCGATCACTTCCGGTCGCGCAATGTCGGATAATCCCGCCGATGCCGGGCGCCGCATCGACCCGCATCAAGCGACGGGCGGCGCAAGACCGTCGAACGGGGAGCGGCCCTGCCTCCCGCGGCAGCGCGCCACCGTGCCGAACGCGGAACACCGCTTCGGGCGCTCTTCCCCGTGCGACGGCGAGCGACCGGACGAACGTCGAGGACCACGGGAGCGAAGCCCGAACGCCTGCGGTTTTTTCGCAAGTGTCATACCGGAGTTGTCTACGCCATTGAGGGTCAAGTGATGGACTACACCTGCATCCGCACGGAAACGACAGGCGCGGTCGGCCTGGTAGTGCTCGACCGCCCGAAGGTGCTGAACGCGCTCAACCAGGCGCTGATCGACGAGCTCGGCAACGCACTCGCCGGCTTCGACGCCGACGACGCCATCGGCGCGATGGTCGTCACCGGCAGCGAGAAGGCGTTCGCGGCCGGCGCCGACATCTCGGAGATGGCGGACAAGGATTCGATGGACATGTTCACCGCCCGCCACTTCGAGGGATGGGACCGCATCGAGAAGGTGCGAAAGCCCGTCATCGCCGCCGTGGCGGGCTACGCACTGGGAGGCGGGTGCGAGCTGGCGATGGCCTGCGACATCGTCATCGCGGCCGACAACGCCCGGTTCGGGCAGCCGGAGATCAAGCTCGGAGTGCCGCCCGGACTCGGCGGCACCCAGCGCCTGCCGCGGGTTGCCGGCAAGGCGAAGGCGATGGACATGTGCCTGACCGCACGCATGATGGACGCGGACGAAGCGGAGCGCAGCGGGCTCGCAAGCCGCGTGGTGCCGCTCGATCGCCTGCTCGACGAGGCGATGGAAGCCGCCTCGGTCATCGCCTCGATGTCGCGTCCCGCGGTGCTGATGGTCAAGGAGGCGATCGACCGGGCCTACGAGACGACCCTCGAATCCGGCCTCGACGCCGAACGGGGACTGTTCAACATGTCGTTCTCCACCGCGGACAAGCACGAGGGCATGTGTGCGTTCCTCGAGAAGCGGCAAGCGCGGTGGAAGCATCGGTGACGGGCGGGAGGCATTGGAGCGGTCCCGGGGCTCTTCGTATACTGTGCTCGCGAGGCCGTGGAGGGAACCTCCGTTTCCCGGCATCCCCGATCGACCGGACATGCCGCGCGGCCCGGCGGACCGATGACACTTCCGCAGAATGTTGAAGGAGCTGCCATTTGGAGACATCGAACACCGCCGAGGCTGCTCATCCGGTCGTTGCCGGGGACGACAACGCAGCACAAGCCTTCGGGGACTCGCCAGAAGCCGCCGCACCCCCATTCGCGCCACACCCTTCGCAGGCCTCGACAGCTCTTGATGACGTCGTCCGGGGCGCGTACGCCTTCCATCTGTGGGGGATGCTTGGCTGGCAGGACATTCGCCGACGCTATCGCCGCTCCAGGCTCGGGCCGTTCTGGATCACCATCAGCATGGCGGTGCTGGTGGCGGTGCTGGGCACGCTGTACGGCGCCCTGTTGAAGGTCGAAGCCGCGGAATACGTGCCGTTCCTCGCGCTCGGCTTCATCGTCTGGAGCCTGATCTCCGGCTTGGCCGCCGAGGGCTCCGGCGCGTTCACCGAGGCCGCGCACATCATCAGGGAGGTGAGCCTGCCCCTGTCGGTTCACGTGTACCGCGTGGTATGGCGCAACCTCATCATCTTTTTCCACAACATCGCGATCTTCGTCGTCGTGGCCATCCTCTTCTCGATCTGGCCGGGGTGGCCCGGGCTCCTCGTCCTTCCGGGTCTCGTGCTCCTGTGCTTGAACGGGATGTGGATAGGGTTGCTGCTGGGCATCGTGTCGGCCCGCTTCCGGGACTTGCCGCCAATCGTGGAGAGTCTCATGCGGATCGCGTTTTTCGTTACTCCGATCATCTGGACGCCCAGCCTGCTGCCCGACCGCACCACACTGCTGGATCTCAATCCGTTCTTCCACGTACTGGAGCTGGTACGGGCGCCGTTGCTGGGACAGGTGCCGGGGCTCGCCTCCTGGCTCATGGTGTCGGGCATCACGCTCGGCGGCGGGCTCGTGACGTTCGAGCTGTTCCGCCGCTACCGCCGGCGCATCGCATACTGGGTATGAGCGCCACGGTCAGCATCCGGCTCGAGTCGGTCACGGTCGACATCCCCGTCTACAACGCCAGTACGCGCTCTCTGAAGAACAGATTGTTGCATCACGGCACGGGCGGGCGTATCACGCGTCACGCCGGCGACGACCGCCTTTGCGTTCGCGCGCTCGAGGACGTGAGCCTCGTGTTCGAGCACGGCGATCGTATCGGGCTCGTCGGACACAATGGCTCGGGCAAAACGACGCTGCTCCGGGTACTCGCGGGCGCATACGAGCCGACGCATGGCCACGTGTGGCGGTGTGGCCAGACCGCATCGCTGTTGAACTTGTCGCTCGGGCTCAATCCGGAGGCGACGGGCTACGAGAACATCATGACGCGAGCAATGTTCCTGGGGCTCATGCCCGGACAGATTCGCGAGCGCATGGACGAGATCGCGGAATTCACGGAGCTCGGCGACTACTTGACGATGCCGTTGTACACCTATTCGGACGGCATGAGAATGCGACTCGCCTTCGCGGTATGCACCTGCTTTGAGCCCGATATCCTGCTGATGGACGAGTGGATTGGCGCCGGTGACCGGACTTTCGCCGAGAAGGCCAAGCGCCGGCTCGATGAATTCGTGGACCGCTCCGGAATTCTGGTGATCGCCTCGCAAAACGCCGCTCTGCTCGAGCGTGTGTGCACCAAGGGGATTCTTCTCCGCGCGGGAAAGATCAAGGCCAGCGGATCGATTCACGAAGTGCTGCGGAAATATGGAGAGACAGCATTATAGGCAGCTTGGAGATCCCCTCACTTCCTTCACCGGATGACACCGAAAATTTCACGGTTTCACGATTGTCCTCGACGCACCCGCCAGACGCCTCGTGTGTCCACCAGGCGTTTGCCGTGCAGGCGTTGGCGTTCAACCTCGCGAAACTCCCGATGGTCGGTCAGCACCACCACCACATCGGCAGCCGACAACGCGTCGCCCAAATCGACCAGCTCGATTCGCCCGGTGTCCAGCTCCTCGGGCAATGTCTCGATGTTCGGCTCCACGACGGCCACCCGGCCCGGGACCCTCTCGCTCAACCGCCGGACAATCGTGACCGCCGGGCTTTCCCGCAAGTCGCCCACGTCGGCCTTGTAGGCCAATCCGAGACAGGCGACCTTCGGATGGTCCAGGCCGTCGCAAGCGGCCAGAACCCGGTCGATCACCCATAGCGGCTTGGCGTCGTTGACCTGGCGGGCGGCCTGGACCAGGGGGGTCGGTCCGGGCGCTGAATGAACCAGGAACCACGGGTCGACCGCGACGCAGTGTCCGCCAACGCCCGGCCCCGGCCGCAGGACGTCGACCCGCGGGTGCCGGTTGGCCAGCTCGATCAGCTCCCAAGGGTCGAGGCCGAGCGTATCGCAGACGAGCGAGATTTCGTTGGCGAAAGCGATGTTGACGTCGCGGTAGGCGTTTTCCGTGAGCTTGACCAGTTCGGCGGTCTTGGCCGTCGTGATCGAACACGTCCCGCGCACGAAGCGCCGATACAGGGAAACCGCCGCTTGCGCACAAGCCGGCGTCACGCCTCCGACGATGCGGTCGTTGTTCACCAGCTCGTCGAGAATGTCGCCGGGGAGCACCCGTTCGGGGCTGTACGCTACGCGGATGTCGCTGGCTTCTCCGGCCTCGTGCGGAAAGGACAGGTCGGGTCGCGCATGGGCGAGCCACTCGCACACCGTGTGCGTGGTGCCCACCGGTGACGTCGATTCAAGGACGACGAGATTGCCGGAGACGAGCGCCTCCGCCACGCTCGCCACGGCATCGCGCAGGTGGCTCAGATCGGGGACACGGTCCGCCTTGAACGGCGTGGGCACCGCGATGACGAACGCTTCGGCGGCGACGACCGCCTCCCGCGCCCTCAGCCGGCCACCTGCCACGGCCTCGCCGAGGAGGGTTGCCAGACGGGGTTCCGCAATGGGTGTGGCGCCCGAGTTCACGCTGCGCACCCGGTCCGGGTCGAGGTCGACACCGACGACGTCGACGCCTCGTGTCGCCAGGACCGCGGCGGTGGGAAGACCCACGTAACCAAGCCCGACGACACATACCCGCCGGAATGGCGCCTCCGCGTCCCCGAGGTCTTCCGACCCGGTCCGGGCCTCGGCCCATCCCTTGTCGGCGTTCCCGATCTCCCCGTCGTCAGGCAATCGTCAGGTCCTTCGCGATACGGCCGCTGGCGTACCCGTCCCCGTAGGGGCTGTGTCCTCGCGCCATGGCGTCGTAGTACGCCGGGTCTTCAAGCAGCCGTTCCACCCCGGTCACGATTCGCTCCGAGCTGGCGCCGGTCAGTCGCGCCGTACCGGCATCCACCGCCTCGGGTCGTTCGGTGACGTCCCTCGCCACGAGAACGGGCTTGCCCAGAGCCGGCGCCTCTTCCTGGATCCCGCCGGAGTCCGTCACGATGATATCCGCCTCGGTCATCAGGTGGACGAAGGATACATATCCCAGTGGCTCGATCAGATGGAGATGCGCGCGTCCACTCAACGCGGCGCGCACGGGCCCGCACACATCCGGGTTGGGATGGACCGGATAGACGATTTCAACGTCCGGGCGGACCGCGAGCCTCGTCAACGCATCGCACACCTCAGCCAGCCCTCTTCCGATGTTCTCCCGTCGGTGGGCCGTTACGAGCAGCAGTCGCCGTCCACGATCCAGCGGGGGAACCGAACCGACGGCAGTGTTCCGCAACGCCGGCTCTCCAGCCAGACGTCCGGCGACGTAGTGGAGCGCATCGATTCCCGTGTTGCCCGTGACCAGAACGGCGCCGGCGTCGAACCCTTCCGCCAACAGGTTCTCTCGCGCCCGTCCGGTGGGTGCGTAGTGCCGGTCGCTCAACCGATCCGTCAGGCGCCGATTCATCTCCTCCGGCCAAGGCGCCGCGGGATCGCCGCTGCGCAGGCCCGCCTCGACATGTCCCACGGGAACCTTCGCGTAGAATGCCGCGAGGCTGGCCGCGAGGGTCGTGGTCGTGTCTCCCTGCACGAGCACGCGATCCGGCCGGAAGTCCGCAAGAACCGGCGCCATGCCGGTCACCACGGCCTGGGTTACGTGGGTCGGATCCTGGTTCGGCGCCATCACGCCCAGGTCGTAGTCGGCCCGCAGATCGAAGATCGCCAGAACCGAGTCGAGCATTTCACGATGCTGGGCGGTTGCGCACATTCGATGCTCGATGCCTCCGGCGGCATCGAGCGCACGGGCGACCATCGCCATCTTGATGGCTTCCGGGCGGGTGCCGACAACCGACAGGATGCGCGTCTTGGCCAATGCCGGTATCCCGTGTTCGTTTCCGTTTGATCCGGCTACCGTGGCCCGTTCGGCCAGGACCTTGTCCGGACCTTCCCCCGCGTCATTCCGGCGAATAGCCGAACAGCCCGAGGTCGTCCCGGTACCGCGTCCGCAGCAACGCCCTGCACGCAGGGTCGAGGTACGCTTCCCGCGCCGCGCGGGCAGCCCGCAGCGTGTCCGGGCGGCCTTCCCACTCCGACATCGTGTTCAGCATCGGCAGCGACGGCACCGGCATCCCGAGAGTCGCCGAAACCCTGGCCAAGTCTTCGTCGAGCGTCTCGTGGCGGCCGACGAAATCGGGCAGCCGCCCGTCCTCCAACCGGATCTGCAGGTGCTGGGAAAGAAAGTGCCTCTCCCCGAACGCATCGCCGCCGTGAGGGGTATGCAGCCAACGGCAGTAGTCCTCGAAGCTCTTCGTTTCCGCCAGTCCCGGGAAGTCGGCGGCGAACCTTCGCAGCTTCTCCTTCTTGAGGCGGCGCGGCCTTTCCGTTTCCGCATCGGGACTGCGGGCGAAGTACTGTTGCGAGAAGAGGAACAGCTCCGAGTAGAACGACAACGCGCGGCGGAACGGGTGCCGCACGAATGCGAAGCTGCGGTACTCCCGGGCTTCGGGGTGCGCTTCGTGGACTTCGGCGATGCTCCCGTGGACCAGTTCCGCCTCCGGGTCCACGGCCATGAGCCCGCGGATGAGGCTGCGCGACGCGACCTTGGGGACACACAGCCAGACATAGCGGTAGCGGCGGCTGACGATCTTCTCCGCGCGCACGTCCGGCCGCCCCTCGGCCAGCCAACGCAATACTTGCCCGGCCTCCCTCCTGCCACCCGACGCCATGCGGGCGGCGGTCCAGGCCAGTCCGGGACGACGCGCCAGGGTCCTGGCGATTCGTGCCGTCGCGATCCAGTACTTCACGCGCGTATTCCGATCCCGGGTGATCACCCGTTCCGACGCAAGGCGAGCGGCGATTCCAGCACATCGGACCGGGCGGCCGCCATCGCCGGAATACACACTTCACGACCCGGTCCTCGTCCGGCTGCCGCGCCCGCCGGCCACACTCCGGGGCCGGAATGCTACACAATTTCGGTCGGCGATCGGGTCGGGCCGACGGGTGCGCCACGTCCACGGGGGAACGTCCGGACCACACCGGCCGGCGGAAGTGGGCAGCAATCCGCGCCGACCACCGCGCTTCGCAATCGAACATCGGCCCCAACCGGGCGCCGCGGGGACGCGCCCGGTCCGCCGTTTCAGTCGGCCGCCTCGCCGGCCGCCTCGCCATACGCTTCGGGCGGCGGGCAGGCGCACGCGAGGTGGCGGTCGCCGTAGACGTTGTCGACGCGGGCGACGGGCGGCCAGTACTTGTCCTCGCGCGAGCCGGGCAGCGGAAAGAACGCCCGTTCCTTCGAATAGGGGCGATTCCAGCTCTCGGCGAGCAGCAGGTCCGGGGTGTGCGGCGCATGGGCCAGGGCGCTGTCCTCGTGCGCCACCGTCCCCGCCTCGATCTCGGCGATCTCCTCGCGAATCGCCAGCATCGCGTCGCAGAAGCGGTCGAGCTCGGCCTTCGATTCGCTCTCCGTCGGCTCGATCATCAGGGTGTCCGGCACCGGGAACGACATCGTCGGCGCATGGAACCCGAAGTCGACGAGCCGCTTCGCGACGTCCTCGACCGTCACTCCGCATGACGCCTTCACCGGGCGCAGGTCGATGACGCACTCGTGGGCGACGAATCCGTTCTCGCCCGTGTAGAGCACCGGGTAGGTCTCGCCGGCAGGGAGGACGGGAAACGCGCCGCCGAGCCGCGCCGCAACGTAGTTCGCATTGAGGATCGCGACCTCGGTCGCGCGCCGCAGCCCCTTTGCGCCCATCATCGCGACGTACGCCCACGAGATCGGCAGGATGCCGGCCGACCCCCACGGCGCCGCGGACACCGTACCCACCGTGCCCGACGGGTCCGCGGCGGGATTGACCCCGCCGACGACGGGGTGGTCCGGCAGGTACGGCGCGAGGTGGGAGCGGACCCCGATGGGCCCCATGCCCGGCCCCCCGCCGCCGTGCGGGATGCAGAACGTCTTGTGCAGGTTGATGTGCGAGACGTCGGCCCCGATGCGCGCGGACCGGCACAGCCCGACCATCGCGTTGAGGTTGGCTCCGTCCATGTACACCTGTCCGCCGTGCTCGTGGACGACGTTGCAGATGTCGACGATGCCCTCCTCGAACACCCCGTGGGTGGACGGGTAGGTGATCATCAGCGCGCCGAGCCTCTCGCCGTGCTCGCGCGCCTTCAGCTCCAGGTCCCTCAGGTCGACATTGCCGCTTTCGTCGCAGGCGACGACGACCACGCGCATCCCGGCCATGATCGCGCTCGCGGGATTGGTGCCGTGCGCAGAGGCGGGGATCAGGCAGACGTCGCGTCCGCCCTCCCCCCTCGACTCGTGGTACCGGCGGATGCAGAGCAGCCCCGTGTACTCGCCCTGCGAGCCCGCGTTGGGCTGGAGCGACACCGCGTCGAAGCCGGTGATCGCGCACAGCATCCGCTCCAGCCCCGTGCAGAGCTCGCGGTACCCGAGCGCCTGGTCGGCGGGCACGAAGGGATGGAGCGCCGCGAACCCGGGAAAGGTCACCGGGATCATCTCCGCAGTGGCGTTGAGCTTCATGGTGCACGAGCCGAGCGGGATCATCGAGCGGTCGAGAGCCACGTCCTTCGCCGCCAGCCGCCGGAGGTAGCGCAGCATCCCGGTCTCGCTGTGATGGGCGTGGAACACCGGATGGACGAGGTATGCGCTCTTCCGCGCGAAGGCGCCGATCGCGTCGGGCGCCGCGGCGTCGAGCGCTTCGATGTCCACGCCGTCCGGGCCGGCGCCGGCATCGGCGCCGAGCGCCCCCAGCACTCCCCGAACGTCCTCGCGCCGAGTCGTCTCGTCGAGCGACAGGCCGATGCGATCGCCGTCCACCCGCCGCACGTTGAACCCCGCGGCGCGCGCCCGATCCGCGAGCGCCCCGGCCTCGCCGGGGACGCGGACGGTGATGGTGTCGAAGAACGCCTCGGTCACCACTTCGCGGCCCGCCGCCGCGAGCCCCGCCGCCAGCGCCTTCGTCAGCCGGTGCACTCGCTCGGCGATGGCGCGCAGCCGCTCCGGGCCGTGGTACACCGCGTACATCGCCGCCATCACCGCGAGCAGCACCTGGGCGGTGCAGATGTTCGAGGTCGCCTTCTCGCGCCGGATGTGCTGCTCCCGGGTCTGGAGCGCCATGCGCAGCGCCGGGCGTCCCCGCGCGTCGACCGATACGCCGATGATCCGGCCGGGCGTCTGGCGCTTGTACGCGTCGCGGGTCGCGAAGAACGCGGCGTGGGGTCCGCCGAAGCCCATGGGGACCCCGAAGCGCTGGGCGCTGCCGACCACGATGTCCGCGTCGAATGCGCCCGGCGGCTCGATGAGGCAGGTCGCGAGCAGGTCGGTGGCGAATATCGCGAGACCCCCCGCCGCGTGCACCCGTTCGACGACCGGCGCCGGGTCGCGCAGCGCACCGCTCGACCCCGGGTACTGCACGAGCGCCCCGAACACGTCGAACACGTCGCCACCGGGGCCCTCGGCTTCGATCGCTTCGTACGGATCGCCTACCGTCACGTCGATTCCCAGCGGTGCGGCACGGGTCCGGACCACCGCAATCGTCTGCGGGTGGCAGTCCGCGTCGACGAGGAAGCGCGCCGACCTCGACTTCGAGACACGCCGCGCCATCGCCATGGCTTCCGCAGCGGCCGTCGCCTCGTCGAGCAGCGAGGCGTTGGCGAGCTCCATCCCGGTCAGGTCCATGACCATCTGCTGGAAGTCGAGCAGGGCTTCGAGCCGGCCCTGGCTCACCTCGGCCTGGTAGGGGGTGTACGCGGTGTACCACGCCGGGCTCTCGAGTACGTTGCGCAGCACCACCGGCGGGGTGACGGTGCCGTAATAGCCCATGCCGATCATGGAGACGAGCGGGCGATTCCGGTCCGCCATCGCGCGCAGGGCGTCCACCGCCTCGCACTCGGTCAGAGCGGGACCGAGGGCGAGCGGCTCGTCGTCTCGAATCGAGGCGGGAACGGTGCGATCGAGCAGGTCCTGGAGGGTCGGGACGCCGATGACCTCGAGCATCGCGCCGATGTCCTGCGGGGTGGGGCCGATATGGCGCGTTGCGAAGTCATCCCGCATCTCGATCGCATCGAGCGGGCGGGTCTCGGTCATGTGGTTCGGATCCTCTCTCCGGCGTTGCAGAACGAAGGACGTGCGCCGAGACGCGGCGGATTGCCGTCGAGCGGCTTCACGGCTCGGGTCTCTCCGGACCTCGCCGGGTTCATCCGGCGCCCGCGCGCGCCGTCACGAGGCGCCTGCGGATGCAGCCACTCCCGGCGCCGGAAGCGGGGCCGGTCCGTTCAGGACCGATCCGTTCAGTCGTGCGATTCGACGTAGGCCCGATAGGCGGCCTCGTCCATCAGGCCGCCGAGCTCGGAGGTGTCCCCGACCCGGATCCGGAAGAACCAGCCGTCGCCGAGCGGGTCCGCATTGACCTGGCCCGGTTCGTCCACCAGGGACTCGTTGACTTCCGTCACCGTGCCGCTGACGGGGGCCTTGAGCTCCCCGGCCGCCTTGACCGACTCGATGACCGCGCCCTCCTCACCCTGATCGAGCTCCGCGCCGACCTCCGGGAGCTCGACGAAGACGAGCTCGCCGAGCTGGTTCTGCGCGTAGCCGGTGATGCCGACGACAGCGCTCCCGTCGTCCTCGATGCGGACCCATTCGTGATCCTCGGTGAACCACAAGCCGCTCATCGCAAGCTCTCTCTCCCGTGTCGTACCGTGCAGCCGGCATGGGCGCCGGTGCTCGCGGTCGATTATCAATCAAAACACGATCCGCGACATCCACGGCCCGTCGTCCGCGATCGGCGCAACCCACCGTGTCCGGCCTGCCACGCGATTCGTCCCGGGTGCGCCCGGCGATGTCCCGGGTGCGACAAGAACACGCCCGGATGCCCGAATTCGTCCCGGGGACGCCCGGCGATGTCCGGCGGAGCCCGAGGACCGGCTCGATCGCGGATGCGGATACGGATGCCCGGGCCGGGCCGGGTCCGGCGCATCGTCGCTTCAGCTCCGCGCGGCGAGGAACTCCACCATGTCGATCTTGGAGATGACGCCGACCACGTGCGCGTCGTCGACCACCATCGCGACGTTCTCGTCGTCGAAGACCTCCTGCACCTTCGCGAGCGAGTCGTCGAGCCCCACCATGCCGTGCATCGGCTTCGCCGCCCGCATGACGTCGCAGTCGGCGGTGCATTCGCCCCGCACCATGCCCTGCAGCAGATCGACCTCGTGGATGATCATCATCGGGTCGCTCGCGCCGCTCGAACGGATCGGCATCTGCGAGATGCCCATGTCCGCCATGCGCTTGGCGACCGACGCGATGGTCTCGTCCCGGCGCGCGAACTCCACCCGGCCGGGCTTGAACTCCAGCAGCTCGCGCACCGTGCCGAGCCGCTGCTCGGGACCGAGGTATCCCATGTCGCGCATCCACTCGTCGTCGTAGCACTTGCTGAGGTAGCGGTCGCCGGAGTCGGGGATGATCACGACGACGACCTTGCCGGGGCCGAGGCGGCGTGCGACCTCGAGCGCGCCGTAGACCGCGGTGCCGGCGGAACCCCCGGAGAAGATACCCTCGCGCCGGGCGAGCTGTCGGGCGGTGAGGAAGGAGTCCTTGTCGGTGATCTCCAGAACCTCGTCGATGACCGAGAAGTCGAGGGTCCCCACCATGAAGTCGTGGCCGATCCCTTCGACCCGGTAGATGCCGGGCTTGCGGATCTCGCGTTGGTTGAACGCATCGTAGTACATGCTGCCGATGGGATCGGGGCACGACACGAACAGGGTCCGGCCCGCCTCGGCCGCCTTCTCCTTGAGGTACTTCGCCGCCCCCGAGATCGTGCCGCCGGTGCCGATCCCGCCCACGAGGGCATCGATGCGGCCATCGGTCTGCTCCCAGATCTCCGGGCCGGTGGTCAGGTAGTGGGCTTCGGGGTTGTGCATGTTGTAGTACTGATCGGTGTAGAAGCCGCCGGGGGTCTCGGCCGCGATGCGCTTGGCGACCTCGACGTAGCTCTCCGGGTGGTCGTGGTGCAGATCGGTGCGGGTGATGATGACCTCCGCGCCGTATGCCTTGAGCATGTCGATCTTCTCCTTGCTCATCTTGTCCGGCATGGTGCAGACGCAGCGGTATCCGCGCACCGCCGCGGCCATCGCGAGACCGAGGCCGGTGTTGCCCGAAGTGCTCTCGACGAGCGTCGCGCCGGGTCCGAGCAGGCCGGCCTCTTCCGCCCGGCGGACCATGTTCCAGGCCATCCGGTCCTTGACCGAGCCCGCGGGGTTGTAGTTCTCGAGCTTGACGAGCACGGTGGCCATGCGGGCATCGGTCATCCGGTGCAGCTTGACGAGGGGGGTGTTTCCGATGAGATCGAGAATGGTCTCGGCGTACTTCATGGCGGGAGCTCTCTCGCGGCGACCGTGGAGGCTGATCGGGACCGTCGAATCTTACCCAATGCGGTTCCGACGTGCGCCGGAGTCCCGCGTACCGCCGGCATCGACGCCCGCGCGCTCCGCCGCGCCGAGGCTCGACGACAGCTCCACCTTCGCCGCGCCGAGGCTCGACGGCATCTCCACTTTCGCCGCACCGAGGCCCGACGACAGCTCCACCTTCGCCGCGCCGGGGCCCGACGACAGATCCGCCTTCGCCGCGCCGAGGCTCGACGACAGCTCCGCCTTCGCCGCGCCGAGGCTCGACGGCATCTCCGCGACTCCGCGCGTCGCGGCCGCATGGCCGGACGCCGGAAGTCCTCGTACGGACCTCCGGGTGGAGCATCCGGCGTGAGCCGCTCGACGGCCGAAGTCGTCGTCGTCGGCGCCGGCATCGCCGGCATCTCGGCCGCGTTCCACCTCGCGGCGAGGGAAGGTGCGGACGGCGTCGTCCTCGTCGAGTCCGGCGATCCGCTGGCGCTGACCAGCGACAAGTCGACCGAGTGCTACCGCAACTGGTGGCCCGGACCCGGCGACGCGATGGTCGCGCTGATGAACCGCAGCATCGACTTGCTGGAGCGGATCGAACGCGAGAGCGGCGGGCGGCTTCGCCTCAACCGCCGAGGCTATCTCCTCGCCACCGCCGAGCCGTCGCGCATCGACGCGTTCCGGGCGATGGCGAGCGAGGCGGAGTCCCTCGGCGCCGGGGAGTTTCGCGTGCACGACGGTTCCGGTTCGAGTCCCGGCTACGTCCGGTCGCGCGCTTGCGGCTTCGACGGAATTCCTTCCGGAGCGGACCTGATCACCGACCCTGCCCTCGTCCGCGCCGAGTTCCCGTACCTCGATCCCGGTGTGGTCGCGGTGCTGCACGCCCGCCGATGCGGGTGGCTGAGCGCGCAGCAGCTCGGCATGTGGATGCTGGAGCGCGCCCGCGAGCGTGGCGTGAAGCTGATTCGGGGACGGGTGGACGGAATCGACACCCGCGGCGGGCGCATTCGCACGGTGTCGGTGGCGCAGCCCGGCGGGCGCGTGGACATCGACGCCGGGACGCTGGTGCTCTCGCCGGGGCCGCACCTTGCCGAGCTCGCCCGCACGCTGGGAATCGAGCTTCCCGTCGCCTGCGAACGCCACATGAAGGTGGTCTTCCGCGATGCGGAGCGGGCGGTTCCGGGCGATGCGCCGCTGCTCGTCTGGGCCGACCCGGTCGAGCTGCCGTGGTCCGACGACGAGCGGGCGGTGCTCGCCGACCACGAAGAGACCCGCCCGCTCGTCGAACCGTTCCCGCCCGGGCTCCATGGCCGCCCCGAAGGGACCCCCGGCGAGCACTGGCTGATGATGCTGTGGACCTTCGACACCGAGACGGTGGAGCCGGTGTTCCCGGTCCCGTTCGACGAACGCCTGCCGGAGATCGCGCTACGCGGGTGGTCGCGGATGCTGCCGTCGCTGGAGCGCTACTTCGCACGCCTGCCCCGCATGACGGTGGACGGCGGCTACTACGTCAAGACTCCCGGGAACCGCCCCCTCATCGGCCCCCTCCCCGTCACCGGCGCCTACGTGAACGCCGCCTGGTCCGGGTTCGGGATCATGGGCGCGTGCGCGGGCGGCGAGCTGCTCGCGGCCCACATCCTCGGGACCCCGCTGCCGGCGTATGCCGGCGCGTTCCATCCGGCCCGCTTCGACGACCCCGGCTATCTGGACGCCTTCGCGAACGCCGGCGACGCCGGCCAGCTCTGAGCGCGCCAAGGGGAAGCTCGATGCCGGTCGATCCGCGTCCGAGAGGTGAGGCCAGCTCCGAGCGCGCCAAGGGGAAGCCCATCACTCCGATGGGGAAGCTCAATGCCGGTCGATCCGCGTCCGAGAGGTGAGGCCAGCTCTGAGCGCGCCATGGGGAAGCCCGTCACTCCGATCCGGCCTCCGGAGGCGGCCGGACCCCCCAGGGGCGCGCCCAGCCGAGACCGGCCTCGGTACTCGCTGCCGGCCGGTACTCGCAGCCGACCCATCCCGTGTACCCCAGCTCGTCGATGCGGGGGAGCAGCCACGCGTAGTCGAGCTCGCCGGCATCGGGCTCGATCCGGTCGGGCGGACCCGCGATCTGGATGTGTCCGACGCGGCTGGCCGGGCCGCCCACCCATTGCCGGAGCTTCGTCGCCACGTCTCCTTCCACGATCTGGCAGTGGTAGAGATCGAGCTGCACCTTGACGTTCGCGGCGCCGACCTCGGCCGCGAGCGCATGGGCATCGGCCTGGCGGTTGAGCGGATAGCCGGGGTTGTCGCGGGGATTGAGCGCCTCCACCAGCAGGGTGACGCCGGCCGCGGCCGCGCGGGGCGCCGCCTCGCGCAGGTTCGCGACGAAGACGGCCCGGCTCTCCTCGAGGCTCGTGTCCGCGTCGGGGACCCCCCACATCGCGTGCAGCCCGGGACAGCCGGTCGCCCGGCAGTAGCGAAGCGCCAGGTCCAGTCCCTCCCGGAACTCCGCTTCGCGTCCCGGCAGGCCGCCGAGCCCGCGCTCCCCTTCCTCGCCGGGCGGCAGGTTGAACAGCACCGCCCGCAGGTCATGCGCCCGGAGCCGATCCCGGATCGCGGACTCCGACGCCTCGGTGTACGGGAACTGGTGCTCGATGGCCCGGAAGCCGCAGCGGGCCGCCGCCTCGAACCGATCGAGGAACGGACGTTCGGTGAAGAGGTAGCTCAGATTGGCGGCGAGTCGAGGCATGACGGGGCGAGGATACCCGAGTGCCGCCCACCCGAATCACATGACGCAAACGGATTGCGTCATGTCCGGTCATACAGTACTTCCGCCGCGTCCAGAACATCCTGCCGAAAATACCGGCTCAGATCTTCAGGAGTTCGGATATCGACCTTGCGTCCCGAGAACAGTTCGGACAATTCCATTTCCATGCCGACAATCCCAAGCAGACCGGGGATACGATCCAGCTCGAATTCGACGAGCAGGTCCATATCGCTATCCGGTCCGAAGTCTTCACGCAGGGCGGAGCCGAAGACGGCGAGTCGTCGTATGCCATGTTGCCGGCAGAAGGCCGCAAGCGCGGGTTTCGATATTGATATTTTCGGGTTCATTTCCTTATCGAATCAGCCGTACCGAGCAACGTCAACAAGGCAATCGACAGCGCGCCGAGCAACTTCGGGTTGCCTTCGAGACCGCCGGTATGGCAAGAGGGTGCCCGTGCCGCACGTGGAACGGTGCCATGCCCCCAGTGCTCATCGCGCACGACCGGCCGGATGATTTCCGGGACCTGCTCGCCGCGCGGTTCCCCGCGGAGGCGTTCGTGTACGCGACGACGGCGCCCGGGATCCTCCGGGCGCTCGCGCGGCACGACCCCGAGGCCGTCTTCTCGATCAAGCACCCCGGGTTCCCGGGCCCCGCGCACGCGCCGATCCCCGCGCATCCCTCGGTGCGCTGGATCCAGATTGGCGGCTCGGGGTTCGAACACCTCGCCCCCTGGGACACCGAACGGATCACCGTGACCAACGGCGCCGGCGTGCTCGCCCCGTATCTCGCCGAGACCGTCACCGGGGCGATGCTCGCGCTCGGCTGCGGGCTCCTGAACTACGCCGCACAGCAGCGCGCGCGCCGCTGGAAGCCGGCGCCGTTCACCCCGCTCCGGGGCCGGACGCTGCTGGTGGCCGGGTTCGGCCGCATCGGAGAGTGCGTCGCCCGCAACGCGAAGGCGCTCGGGATGCGGGTCCTGGCCATCCGCGGGACGCCGGCCCCGCATCCCGCGGCCGACGAGATGCACGGGCCGGACGCGCTCGACACGCTGCTGCCGGCGGCGGACTTCGTGTCCCTGCACGTGCGGCTGAACGCCGCGACCCGCGGGCTGCTCTCGCGCGAGCGGCTCGCGGCGATGAAGCCCGGCGCCTGTCTCATCAACACCTCGCGCGGGCCGGTCGTCGATGAAGGGGCATTGATCGAGGCGTTGCGCTCCGGCCACCTCGGGGGCGCGTACCTCGACGTGTTCGAGACCGAACCGCTGCCCGCCGAGAGCCCGCTGTGGACCATGCCCAACGTGCTGATCACCCCGCACGCATCGGACAACGTCCACGGCTGGCCCCGCCGGTTCGCGGCGCTCTTCGCGGACAACCTCGATCGCTGGCGCGCCGGCGAGCCGCTGCTGAACCCGGTCACGCCGTGAGCGTGCCGAAGGCCCCGCCTCGATTCCGCTCGTCATCGACGACCTCGCGTGGCCTGACGTGCCCATCGATGTCGAGGCCCGAGCGGCGAAGGGGTGAATGTCCGCCGGGAGCGGCGGATTGAGAGGAGGAGCGGATTGAGCGGAGGGGCGAAGGAGCGGAGGAGTCGATTGAAAGGAATCATGCCCCGGAACCCCGGGCGGAGAACGATCGTCCCCGCGCTCCTTTCGGTGTGTCTGGGACTCGGTGGCTGCATGGGCTCCGGGGAGGCGCACCGGCCGGCGGCCGGCGGATCCCCCGCCTCGGCCGAATGGATCCGGCTCGCGAGCTGGAACCTCAACCGGCTGCACTGGCGGACCGGCGGCGCGTTGTGGCGGGGCGCGGCGGCCCGGAGCGACGCCGACTACGAGACCCTTGCCCGCTACGCCCGCATCCTCGACGCGGACGTGATCGCCTTCCAGGAGGTCAACGGACCGCACGCCGCGGCCCGCGTCTTCCCGCCCCGCGACTACTCGCTCCACTTCTCCGGCCGCTACGACTCGCGCTATGACGACATCTACAACGGATTCGCGGTGCGCAAGGGCAGGTTCGACCACGTGGTGAAGCGCGACCACGAGACGCTCGGACTCGGCTCCGGCGCCCGCTACCAGCTCCGCTGGGGCGTCGATCTGGCGGTCTCGCTGGACGGGCGGACGCTTCGGCTGCTCAACGTCCATCTCAAGTCGAAGTGCTTCAACCGGAGCCTCAGGGAGCCGCGCAGCCGGCCCTGCCGGACGCTCGCGCGGCAGCTCGAGCCTCTTGAAGCCTGGATCGACGCGCGCTGGCGCGAGGGCGTGCCGTTCGTGGTGCTGGGCGACTTCAACCGGGAGATCGACCGCCACGGGCAGCGCGACCACCTGTGGAGCGCCATCGACGACGGCGACCCGCCGGGGCTCGCGCTCCACCGGCTGTCGGCGGGCCGCGACCCCGCCTGCTGGCGGGGAACGTCGCGCCACCACCGCTATCCGATCGACTTCTTCGTGTTCGGCGCGCGCGCCTGGAAGCGGGCGGACCCCGCGTCGTTCCGGCAGATCGTGTGGACCGACGCGGACGCCGACCCGCGCCGCGGCCTGCCCTCCGACCACTGCCCCATCGCCGTGGACCTCTTCTAGTGCGCGCGAAACCGCTGCGAAAATGCGGAGCTGACGGTGCTGTCCTCGCAGCCGGGTCGAGGCGTGCTTCGAGAACCCGCGCACCGGCGGCTCGCGGCCGGTGGCGGACGACTCCCGACCGGGCGCGGACGCACCGCGCCGGAGTCACGACGGCCGCGCGACCGCGCAGCCGCGCTTTCCGCCGGCCGCCCCGCCGCCGCGGGAGCACGCGGACATGACCGGCCGCCCCGCCATCCGCATCCGCGGCGCCCGCCAGAACAACCTCAAGGGCATCGATCTCGATCTGCCGCTCGGGGAGCTGCACGTGGTCACCGGGGTGAGCGGATCCGGGAAGTCCTCGCTCGCCTTCGACACCGTGTACAGCGAGGGGCAACGCCGCTACGTGGAGACGTTCTCCTCCTACGCCCGCCAGTTCCTCGACCGGATGGACAAGCCCCGGTTCGACGAGGCCGGCGGCATCGACGGCATTCCGCCCTCGATCGCGATCGACCAGACCAATCCGGTGCGGACCTCGCGCTCCACCGTCGGCACCATGACCGAGCTCAACGACCACCTGAAGCTGCTGTTCGCGCGCGCCGCGGTGCTGCACTGCCGGGGCTGCGGGGCGCCGGTGCGCCGCGACACGCCGCAGTCGATCATGCGCGCCATCCTCGACGCCGGCCTCGATCGGATCATGATCACCTTCGACGTGCCGCTGTCGCCGGGGACCTCCCCCACCGGCATCGTCGAGCTGCTCGCGAGCCAGGGCTACACGCGGGTGCACCGCGAGCATGCCGACCGGATCGAGGTGATCGCGGATCGCCTCCGCCTCCGTCCCGACGACGGACCCTCCGCCCGTCCGGACGGCAAGGCCCGCGACCGCCCGAGCGGCCGCGATGGCCGCACCCGTAATGCCCGCACCCCCGATGGCCGCGCACGCGATGCCCGCGAGCCCTTGGGCCGCGTCCCCCCGGACGATGCCGGGAACGGTCCCGGCGAGCCGCCCGCGAGCCCCGCCGGCCGCGACGCCGGTATCGACCCCGACCGCCGCGCACGCGCCGTCGAGGCGATCGAGAACGCACTGAAGGCGGGCCGCGGGCGCCTCACCCTCTACCGGCTCGACGCGCGGCGCCGCGCCCGCTCGCCGCGGCGCTTCTCGACCACGCTGCACTGCGCCGGCTGCGACATCGAGTACCGGGAGCCGGTGCCGAGCATGTTCTCCTTCAACTCCCCCCTCGGGGCGTGCGAGACGTGCCGCGGCTTCGGGCGCACGATGGGAATCGACTACGGGCTCGTGGTCCCCGACGAATCGAAGACGCTCCGCGAAGGGGCGATCCGTCCCTGGCTCTCGAAGGGCCACCGGCAGTGCCACCGGGATCTGGTGCGCTACGCGCGCCGCCAAGGGGTCGCGCTCGACGCGCCGTGGCGGGAGCTGGACGACGCCACCCGCGAATGGGTCCTGGAAGGCGAGGCGGACTTCGACGAGGACGGATGGTACGGAGTGCGCCGGTTCTTCGACTGGCTCGAGACCAGGAGCTACCGGATGCACGTCCGGGTGCTGCTCTCGCGCTACCGCAGCTACCGGGAGTGCCCGGCGTGCCGCGGCGCGCGGCTCGAGCCGGAAGCGCTGCTGTGGCGGATCGGCGGCCGGGCGGATGCCCGCAAGGCGCTCGCGGGCGAGGCGGCGCACCGGCCGCCCGATGCGACCCTCGATGCCGCCGCATTCTCGAAGCAACCGGGCCTGTGCATCCATGACGTGATGCGCCTGCCGCTCGACCGGTGCCGGAAGCTCTTCGACGGACTCCGCCTGCGCGCGCCGCTCGACGACGCGACCGAGCTGCTGCTCGCCGAGATCCGCAGCCGGCTCGGCTACCTCGTGGAGGTCGGCCTCGGCTACCTCACCCTGGACCGCCAGTCGCGCACGCTGAGCGGCGGCGAGGTCCAGCGCATCAACCTGACCACCGCGCTCGGGACCTCGCTGGTGAACACCCTGTTCGTGCTCGACGAGCCGAGCATCGGGCTGCACGCGCGCGACATCGCCCGGATCGTCTCGGTGCTGCACAAGCTGCGCGCGGCCGGGAACACCCTGCTGGTGGTCGAGCACGACCCCCAGGTCATGCTCGCGGCGGATCGGATCGTGGACATGGGACCCGGCCCTGGCGAGCGGGGCGGCGAGATCGTGTTCCGCGGCACTCCGCGCGCCCTGCTGCGGTCGCGGCGCTCGCTCACCGCGGCGTGGCTGCGCGGCGAGCGGCGAATCGAGGCACGTGCGCCGGCCCCGATCACGGCGCGCCGCGCAGACCGCGCCGCGGAACCGATCGGACTGCGCACGCCGGCGCCGGCCGCCTCGGAACGCATCGGGGTCCGGGGAGCCCGCGCTCACAACCTCGCCGGCGTCGACGTCGACCTCCCGCTCCGGCGCTTCGTCTGCGTGACCGGCGTCAGCGGCTCGGGCAAGTCCACCCTGGCCGTCGACGTGCTGTACCGCGCGGTCTGCAAGCGGCTCGGGCGCGCCGTCGACGCGCCGGGCGAGCACCGGGCGATCGACGGGCTCGACGCACTGGACGACGTGGTGCTCGTGGACCAGTCGCCCATCGGCAAGACCACCCGCTCCAATCCCGCGAGCTACATCGGCGCCCTCGATGCGATCCGGAAGCGGTTCGCGGCCGAGCCCGTCGCGATCGAGCGCGGATACACGGCGGGGACGTTCAGCTTCAACTCCGGCAACGGGCGCTGCCCGGCCTGCGGCGGCAACGGCTTCGAACACGTGGAGATGCAGTTCCTGAGCGACGTGTACCTGCGCTGCCCCGACTGCGACGGACGCCGCTATCGAAACGAAGTGCTCGACGTGAAGATCCGCCCGCCGGACCGGGCCGGGGCGGACGCCGGCGAAACCGGGAACGGCTCCATCGGGCGCGAGCGCCCGGGCCGGACCGGGAAGAGGAAGGGCACGGCCTCCGCCAAGGCGAACCGCCGCGCCACCGGCGGGGGAGCCGGTGGCGGCATCGAAGGGAGCGCCGCAACCGGAACGCGCAACGCGAAGGGCGGCTCGACCGGCGGCGGACCGGGTCGCGGGAGCGGAGGCGAACGCCCCACCGGCGGCGTCACCGGTGCGCCCCGTTCGATCGCCGAGGTCCTGGAGATGACCGTCGACGACGCGCTCGTCTTCTTCGCGGGAAGCGCCGACGTCGTCCGTCCGCTCGCCCCGCTGGCGGAGGTGGGCCTCGGCTACCTCCGGCTCGGCCAGCCGGTGCCCGCGCTCTCCGGCGGCGAGGCGCAGCGGCTGAAGCTTGCCAGGCACCTCGCGGCACGCGGCGCCGGGCACTGCCTGTTCATCTTCGACGAGCCGACCACCGGGCTCCACCTCCAGGACGTCTCGCGCCTGCTCGCGGCGTTCGATGCGTTGCTCGCGGCCGGCCACTCGGTGCTCGTCGTCGAGCACCATCTCGACGTGATCGCCGCCGCCGACTGGGTCGTGGATCTGGGACCGGAGGGCGGCAGCGGCGGCGGGCGGGTGGTCGCGACCGGCCGCCCGGGCGCCATCGCGCGCCGGCGGCGCAGCCATACCGGAGCCGCCCTGCGCGCGTACTTCGCCGAGCGCGAGCAAGGTGCGGCGCCCGCGACCGCGGCGCCGGCCCGCACGCCGCCCGCGCGCACCGGCGCCATCGGCATCCGCAACGCCCGCGAGCACAACCTGCGCGGCGCCGACATCGACATCCCGCGCGATCGGCTCACGGTGATCACGGGCGTGAGCGGGAGCGGCAAGAGCACCGTCGCGTTCGACATCCTGTTCGCCGAAGGCCAGCGCCGGTACCTGGAGTCGCTCAACGCGTACGCCCGGCAGTTCGTGCAGCCGGCGGCGCGGCCCGACGTGGACGCGATCTTCGGGATCCCTCCGTCGGTGGCGATCGAGCAGCGGACCTCGCGCGGCGGCTACAAGAGCACGGTGGGAACGACGACCGAGGTCCACCACTTCCTGCGCCTGCTCTTCGTGAGGCTCGGCACCCGGTACTGCCCCGACTGCGACATCGCGATCGAGCCGCAGACCCTGGACGCCATCGTCGACCGCGTCCTGAAGCGGCACCGGGGACGCGAGGTCGAGGTGCATGCCCCCCTCGTGGTGGCGCGCAAGGGCTACTACACGGAGCTGGCCCGATGGGCCGCGAAGCACGGCCACGCCACGCTCCGGGTGGACGGAGAGCCGCTCCCCACCGATGCCTGGCCGCGGCTCGACCGCTACCGGGAGCACGACATCGACCTCCCGGTCGGCTCGGTCACGGCCCGGGCCGCCCGCGAGCCGGCGCTGCGAGCCATGATCGAGCGCGCCCTCGGCCACGGCGGGGGACGGGTACGGGTCGCGGAGCGAGACGCCGACGAGCACGGCCGCCGCCGGGACGGCGGCCGAAGCACCGGCCCGAGCGCCGATCGGCGCGGCGAGACCCTCTACTCGACCGCGCGCGCCTGCCCGGGCTGCGGCAGGAGCTTCGACGAGCTCGACCCGAGGCTCTTCTCCTACAACTCCCGGCACGGGTGGTGCCCGTCGTGCTACGGCACCGGCCTGGAACTGCGCGGCTTCGACGAGACCGAGACGGGAGAGGAGGTCCACCGGGCGGCCCGCGAGGACGAGCCGCACCGCGAATGTCGCGCCTGCGCCGGCCAGCGGCTCCGCCCCGAAGCGCTGGCGGTGCGCTACCGATCGCACGGCATCGCCGACCTGAGCGCCCTCGACGTCGAGACCGTACGCAAGACCCTGGCGCGCATCAGGCCCCGGGGACGCGAGGCGGCGATCGCGCGCGACGTGCTCGCCGAGCTCGGAGCGCGGCTCGACTTCCTGTGCCGGCTGGGGCTCGGCTACCTCCGCCTCGACCGCGCCGCCCCCACCCTCTCGGGCGGCGAGGCGCAGCGCATCCGGCTCGCCGCGCAGCTCGGATCGAACCTGCGCGGCGTGTGCTACATCCTCGACGAGCCGACCATCGGGCTGCATGCGCGCGACAACGCGATGCTCCTCGACACCCTGCGCGCGCTTCGCGCGAAGGGCAACACGGTGGTGGTGGTCGAGCACGACGAGGAGACCATCCGCAGCGCCGAGCACATCATCGACCTCGGCCCGGGGGCGGGCGTGAACGGCGGCCGGGTGGTCGCCCACGGACCGCTGGCGCGGATCCTCGCAAGCCGCGAATCCCCGACCGGACGCCATCTCTCGTCCCCTCTCGCCCACCCGCTCCCCGGTGTCCGGTCGCCGGAACGCTCGAAGGCTCCGGAGCGGCGCCTGTCGATCCGCGGGGCCGATCTGAACAACCTCCGGGGCATCGACGTCGACCTCCCGCTGGAGCGGCTCGTGTGCGTGACCGGAGTCAGCGGCAGCGGCAAGAGCAGCCTGGTGCGCGGCGTGCTCCTGGCCAATCTGGCGGCGGCGCTACGCGCGCGGCGGCGCCGGCGGCCGAAGTGGACGGGGTGCCGCGAGATCCTCGGCTTCGAGACGGTGAAGCGCGTGCTCGAAGTCGATCAGGCCCCCATCGGCAAGACCCCCCGCTCGTGTCCCGCCACCTACGTCGGGATCTGGGACCACGTCCGCCGACTCTTCGCGGGCGCCACCGAGTCGCGCATTCGCGGCTACGGCCCGAGCCGGTTCTCGTTCAACGTCGCGGGGGGACGGTGCGACGCCTGCGAGGGCCAGGGCGTGCAGCGGATCGAGATGAGCTTCCTGCCCGACGTGCGGGTGCCGTGCGACGCCTGCCGGGGGTGCCGGTTCACCCCCGAGACGCTGGAGATCCGCTATCTCGGCATGAGCATCGCCGAGGTGCTGGGCGCCAGCGTGGACGAGGCGCTGCCCCGGTTCGAGGCGCACCCGCGCGTCCACCGCACTCTGGCGCTCCTGCGCGATGTCGGGCTCGGCTACCTCACCCTCGGCCAGAGCAGCCCGACCCTCTCGGGCGGGGAGGCGCAGCGCATCAAGCTCGTCACCGAGCTCGCCAAGGTGGATGCGAGCGGGGCCCGGCAGGCCGCGGGCCAGGCGCTCTACGTGCTCGACGAGCCCACCATCGGGCTGCACATGGCGGACGTGGAGAAGCTCGTCCGGGTGCTGCACCGGCTGGTCGACGCCGGCAACACCGTCGTCGTGATCGAGCACAACCTCGACGTCGTGGCGGAGGCGGATACGGTGATCGACCTCGGCCCGGAGGGGGGCGCGGGTGGAGGCAGGGTCGTCGCTTCGGGGACTCCGGGCAAGGTCGCCGGCGCGCGGGGCTCGCACACCGCCCGCGCCCTGGCTCGATTCCTCGCCGGGAGGAGCCGGGGGCGCGGCGACGGCCGTCAGGCCGGGGGCGGGGGCGCTTCCGTCCGCTCCCGGTAGAGCAGGCGCATCGCAACCGCCGACACGGCAAAGCACACCACGAGGAAGGGACCCGCGGGAAGATCGGCAACCGCGGAGATCGACATGGCCGCGACGACGGCGACCCCGCCGCTCGCGAAGGCGCGCCAATGGGTGTAGCCCTTGCCGGTGCGTGCGGCGAGAGCCGGAAGGATGAGGCTGGCGAACACGACATAGACGCCGACGAGCTGCATCGACGCGGTGATGACGAGGGCGAACAGGACGAAGAACCCGGTGCCGGCGCGAAGACGCGGCACGGCGAGCCAGAGGACGGCAAAGAGGACGTATATCGGCAGGAAGGACGCGATATCGCCCCAAGTCGTGAACAGGAGCTGGCCGGAAAGCACGTGGCGCAACGCCTCGCCGCCATGCGGGTCGTCGGCAAGCGCCAGCAGGGTCACCGAGGCGGCGACGATGAAGCTGCTGCCGATCACCGCTTCCTGCTCGTCCGGCGACTTGCGCTCGATCCAGCGGAAGAACAGCGCGATGGCCATGCCGGTGGCGAAGGCCACCCCCTGGCCCGCGCCCCAGGCCGGGTCTTCCAGCCAGAGGTCCAGCAGGATGACGCCGAGCCCGACGACCTGCGCGGTAGCGAGGTCGATGAACACGATGCCGCGCTTGAGGACCTCGATTCCCAGCGGCGCGTGGGCCGCCGTGACGATCAGCCCGGCGACGAGGCCCGGCGCCAGGATGCCCAGCAGGTCAGGGTCGATTGTCGGCTTCGTCCAGCAAGGTCAGCGTGCTGTCGAACAACGAGAACAGGTCCTCCGCCTCCGGTCGGCCGCCGACGGTAAAGGGAAGCTCGACGACCGGTATCCCGGTTCGTCCCGAGAGCCATTCCGAAGCATCTTCGGGTTCGTGGGGCGCACGGAGAATGGCCTTGGCGCCGGTGTCCCTCACCCGTTCGAGGACCTCGGCCAGATGCGACGCGGTCGGCGGAATGCCCGCAACCCGTTCCAGCACCGCAACCCGATCCAGCTCCGCCCAGCGCAGCAGGTAGACCCAGGCCTTGTGGTAAACGACCACCTTCATGCCGCGCAGGGCCGCCGCGCGTTCGCGCCACTCGTCCATGGCATCGGCCCAGCGGGTCCGGAAGGACGCCAGGCGCTGACGGTAGGCCCCGGCGCGTTCCGGGTCCACGCGCTCCAGACGGCCGGCCAGCACCTCCGCCAGAACGGCAATGTTCCGCGGGTCGAGATGAACGTGCGGATTCCCCTCCGGATGGATGTCGCCCATGCTCCGGTCCACGACCTCCGGCCGCTCCAGGACCTCGACATGATCCGCCGCCATGATGTGCCCCGGCCGGCCCGGCTGGACGATGCGCCGCGCGCCCCTCTCCATCAGCACCGGCAGCCAGCCCACTTCGAGCCCCGCACCGGAACAGAACAGGATGTCCGCCCGGCGCACCTTCGCGATCAGGCTGGGGCGGGCGCGTATGTGGTGCGCGTCCTGGCCTCCATGAGTCGCCGAGTGGACGACGACGTCGCCACCACCGATCTCCTCCGCGAGCGACGCCCACTCCGGCTCGCAGGCGAGGACCCGGACCCGCCCTTCGGCGGCGGCCGGCGACAGCGATGCGGCTGCGAGCACGGCGGCCGCAAGCGCCGTTCGCATCGCCTTCACGGTCTCCATGGTCTTCACGGCTCAGAAGCTGTGGGCGGCGTGGGCGCCGAGGCTCATGACGTATTGCACGATGAACTGGTTGTCGCTTTCCGCGCCGAAGGAGTTGCGGTTGTACTGGAACCGGATGCGCCCGAATTCGCTGTTGGTCCAGTCGAGCATGGCGCTGAGCGTGGAAGGGTCGCGATCCACCTCCGCATCGTCCGGCGGCAAGAGGCGCGAATAGCGAACGCCGGCCCGCCAGCGCGGCCGGAACTTGTACACCGCCTGCGCATACCAGCCACTGGCGTCGCCATTGAAACTCTCGGTCTCGGTTCCTTCCTCTTCTTCCAGGGTGTACAGACCATGCTCGTTGCGGAGGAAATACTCGCCCTGGAGGATCAGCTCGCTGTCCCGCGCATTGCCCGTCGGCGCCCATGTGTAGCGGAAATCGACGCCGATGAGCCCCGTGTTGCCCGTGAACCCGCCATCGGAGAAGAAATCGGCATGGCCGTGCTCCTCGCCTTCTCCCTCCTCCTCTTCATGCTCGTGCCCTTCCTCATCCCCGTGTCCTTCTTCATGCTCGTGCTCTTCTTCATGGCCGTGTTCTTCTTCATGGTGACCGCCGACGGTTCGGCCATGGGCCCGACCGTCGAGGACGTAGGCGCCGAGCCGCCATGCCGAATTGCGGCCCGCATCGCCGCCGATGCGCCCAAAGGCGGACCACGCTTCCCGACCGTTCCCGGAACCGCCGAAAGGCATGTCGTCGCCGCGGAAGACGCCGCCGCCAATCTCCCCGTAGACGTCACCCGGAAGCACGATTGAAAGCTCGAGCCCGTCGTCGTTGTAGGCGCCGTCCAGAAACGCCCGGTAAGGAAGCGGGCGGTCGACGAAATCGTCGCCGTGGGCGTGCAGCTCGTTCAGATAGCCGAAGGTCCAGAGCGCCCTGCCCGCCTTGATCCGGACCCCGTCCGGCAGGGCCGGAGCCGGGCAAGGTCTGGACATAGGCCTCCTCCAGCTCGAGCTCGGTCGGCTCGCCGGCATGGACACCGAGGCCGAGCGTGAGGTTTCCGCGGAACTTGTCATCGACACTGCCCGACACCGTGACCTCGCTGTGGCCGAGGGCGAGCCCTTCGTCCGGACGCCCGGACTCGTGGCCGAGCTGGAAACCCGGAAGGCTGGAGCTGTCCTCGGAGTATTCCGAAAACATGCCGTTCAGAACGACGCCGATGGCCGGATTGAAGCTGTTGTCGCCGGACCGCATGGCGGGCCGCGTCGCCGGTGCGGTTGGCGCGGCGTTCTTCCCGGCGGCCCGCGATTCGGCTTCGAGAGTAGTGAGCTGGGCCTCGAGATCCGTAATGCGCCGTTCGTAGTCCTGCTTCAGGGCATCGATCCGCGCAGCCAGTTCCTCCGCCGTGGGCGGTCCGGACTGTGCCTGGGCTGTCGGGACGGCGAGCAGGATCGGCAATCCGATCGCTGCCGACCGCGCATATGCGGCGAGCTGATGCATCGATATTCCTCCGGTGGCCTTCCCTCGCGACCGGGCTCCTGCCGGCCCGGTCTACGTTATGAAATAATATAACATTGGCCGGATGGCAACCGTCAACCCTCGCAACTGATTGATATTGCTGCACTTGGAATCCTTGGCGAGTGCCTGCCACGGAAGTTTCCATCCGCTTCCGGCATGGACGAAGAGAGCTCCAGGGATGAGGCTGGCGAGCACGGCATGGACGCCGACCGGTCGCATCGATGCGGTGACGACGAGGGCGAACAGGACTTTGCTCCCGGCACTTTCGCAACCCGGCCCTCTCGATCTACAGTCCACGCCGCCTTGGCGGGAGCGGAACGGACATGAACGATCCATCGGCGTGCGCACGGTGATGCGTCACCGCTCCTTCGCGTGCGGCGCCGCGTCGGACCCATCCACATCGGGCATTCGGGAAAGGCGGGCTCCGGCCACGCCGGCCTGCGCATACGGGAAACGAAGCGAATGGCACGGAAGATACCGGCAACGGTGATCACCGGATTCCTCGGGGCCGGCAAGACGAGCATCATCCGGCACCTGCTGGAGAACGCCGCCGGCCGGCGCATCGCGCTCATCGTCAACGAGTTCGGCGACGTCGGCATCGACGGCGAGATCCTCCGGGGGTGCGGCATCGAAGGGTGCGAGGACGAGGACATCCTCGAGCTCGCCAACGGATGCATCTGCTGCACGGTGGCCGACGATTTCGTGCCCACCATGGAGGCGCTGCTCGGCCGCGAGAAGAAGCCGGACCGGATCGTCATCGAGACCTCGGGCCTCGCCATGCCCAAGCCCCTGGTCAAGGCGTTCAACTGGCCCGACATCCGGACCCGGGTCACGGTCGATGCGGTGGTGACCGTGGTCGACGGACCGGCGGTTGCCGGCGGACGGTTCGCCTCCGACCCGGAGGCGGTCCAGGCCCGGCGCGAGGACGATGACGCCCTGGAACACGAAAGCCCCCTGGAAGAGCTGTTCGAGGAGCAGCTCGGGTGTGCGGACATGGTCGTCATCAACAAGTGCGACCTGCTCGACCGCGGGGCGCTCGACACGGTCACCTCCGAGGTCGCCGCGCAGCTACGGCCCTCCGTGAAGGTCGTGACCGCGGCCCATGGCGCGGTGGACCCGAAGGTGCTGCTCGGCCTCGGGGCCGCGGCCGAGGACGACCTCGATGCCCGGCCGTCCCACCACGACGGGGTGGACGACCACGACCACGACGACTTCGACACCTTCAGCGTGGCGGTGAACGATTCGTTGAGCGTCGATGAGCTGATCCGCCGCCTGCGCTCGGCCATCGTCGAGCACGACGTGCTGCGGGTGAAGGGCTTCGCCCACATCCCCGGCAAGGACATGCGCCTGCTGATCCAGGCGGTCGGGGATCGGATCCAGTACTACTTCGATCGCGACTGGCGCGAGGGCGAGGACCGGTGCACGCGGCTGGTGGTGATCGGCCACAAGGGCCTGGACGAACGCTCGGTCAGGACCCTGCTGGACGCCTGAACCGCCCTGGATCACCCTGAACCGCCCCGGACCGCATGGACCTCCCGAAGCGCCACCGGGCGCCGCCGGCGACAACATCCCCGGCGACGGGCCGGTGACGGGCGCGACGGAGGCCGGAGCATCATGCATCTCCTCAAGGCGCAGCCCGGAGTCGTCGCCGACGGCGGCGAGGCCGTCGACCTCGGCCAGACTCCCGGCGAGATCGTCGTCCTCTCGGCCGCCGACACGGAGCTCGCCGCGCTGGCGGCGGCGCGCGAGACCCTCGGCGAGACGTTTCCCGCCGTGCGTCTCGCCAACCTCATGCAGCTTTCGCACAACGCCTCGGTCGACCTCTACTGCGACGCGATCGTCGCCGAGGCAAGGCTCGTCATCGTGCGCCTGCTCGGCGGGAAGTCCTACTGGCCCTACGGGGTCGAACAGGTCGTCCGGACCTGCGCGGGCACCGGCGCCACCGTCGTGCTGCTGCCCGGCGACGATCAGCCCGACCCGGAGCTGGCCGCGCACTCCACCGTCGGCGTCGAGACGTATCGGCGCCTCTGGCATTTCCTGCTGCACGGCGGGACCGCCAACGCCAGGAGCTTCCTCGCCTGCGCCGCAACGCTGATCGGCCGCCGGTTCGACTGGCGGGAGCCGGCCGAGCTGCCGCGCGCGGGCATCTACCGGCCCGGCCTGGACAACCCCGGCCTGGACGACCTGCGAAGCGTCCGGACGAAGGACCGGCCGGTGGCGGCGCTGGTCTTCTATCGCGCCCTGGTGCAGGCCGGCAACCTCGCTCCCGTCCGCGCGCTGATCGACGCGCTCGGGCGCCACGGGGTCGACTGCCTGCCGCTGTACTGCACGAGCCTGAAGGACCCGGTCGCGGCCGGCGTCGTCGAGTCGCTGCTGGCCGAGAGCGGGGCGGGCGTGGTGCTGAACGGCACCGGCTTCGCCGTCTCCACGCCGGGACGGCCGACGGTCGACTCGCCGCTGAACGCCACGGGAGCGCCCGTGCTCCAGGTGGTGTTCTCCGGCGGCAACGAGAAGGACTGGCGCGCCGGCACCCGGGGACTCTCCGCCCGGGACATCGCCATGAACGTGGCATTGCCCGAGGTCGACGGGCGGATCCTCTCCCGCGCGGTCTCCTTCAAGGGCGAGGCCCGCTTCGACGAGTCCACGCAGTGCCCGCTCGTCGTCTACGAGCCGGTGCCCGACCGAGTCGACTTCGTCGCGCGCCTCGCCGCGGGCTGGCTGCGGCTGGGCCGCACGCCGGTCGAACGGCGCCGCCTCGCGGTCGTCCTCGCCAACTACCCGAACCGCGACGGCCGGATCGGCAACGGGGTCGGACTGGATACCCCCGCCAGCGTGGTCGAGCTGCTGCGCGCCCTCGAACGCGCGGGCCATGCCGTCGCGGACCTCCCGCCCGACGGCGACGCACTGATCGGGAGGCTCCGCCGCGGGCCGACCAACGCCGCGCGGGACGGCCGCGAGATATCGGTCACCCTGAGCCTGCGCGCGTACCGCCGGTTCTTCGACGCGCTGCCGGCGCCGGTGCGCCGCGGCGTCGACGAACGCTGGGGCGAGCCCCGGCACGACCCGTTCTACCTCGCCGCCTCCGACGAGTTCGCCCTGCCCGCGTTCGAGTGCGGCAACGTGGTCATCGGCCTGCAGCCGGCGCGCGGCTACAACATCGACCCGCAGGCGACCTACCACGACCCCGACCTGGCGCCCCCGCACGGCTACTTCGCGTTCTACGCGTGGCTGCGCATCGTGCGGGACGTGCACGCCGTCATCCACATGGGCAAGCACGGCAACCTGGAGTGGCTGCCGGGCAAGGCGCTGGCCCTGGGCGAGGCGTGCTTCCCGGAGGCGGTCTTCGGGCCGCTGCCGCACCTCTACCCGTTCATCGTCAACGACCCCGGCGAGGGCAGCCAGGCCAAGCGGCGGGCGCAGGCGGTCATCGTCGACCACCTCACGCCGCCGCTCACCCGGGCCGAGACCTACGGCCCGCTGGCGGAGCTGGAGCTGCTGGTCGACGAGTACTTCGAGGCGGCCGGCGTGGACCCGCGCCGGCTCCGGCTACTGCGCGAGGAGATCCTGGCGCTGGCCGCCCACGTCGGCCTGGACCGGGACTGCGGCATCGAGGCCGCGGACGACCCCGACACCGCACTCTCCAAGCTGGACGGCCATCTGTGCGAGCTGAAGGAGATGCAGATCCGCGGCGGCCTGCACGTGTTCGGCCGCGCGCCGCAGGGAACGCCGCTGACCGACCTCCTGGCGTCGATGGTCCGGCTGCCGCGCGGCGACACCGAGCCCGCCGACGCCTCGCTCACGCGCGCGCTCGCCGCCGATCTGGATCTGGGGGACTTCGATCCGCTGTCCGCGAATCCGGGGGATCGCTGGCGGGGACCCCGCCCCGCGGCGCTCGCCGCGCGGTCGCCGGCGCCGTGGCGCACCTGCGGCGACACCGTCGAACGGCTGGAGCTCCTGGCCGGACTGCTCATCGAGGGCGCGGAGCAACCCGGGACCGGCTGGTCGCGCGCCCGCGCGGTGCTGGACTTCGTCGAGCACGACCTGCGGCCGCGGGTCGTCGCCTCGGGCCCGGCCGAGCTCGACGCGTGCCGTCATGCCCTCGATGCGAAGTTCCTGCCGCCGGGCCCCTCGGGCGCGCCCACCCGGGGCCGCCTCGACGTGCTGCCCACGGGCCGGAACTTCTACTCGGTCGACACCCGCACGGTGCCGACCCCGGCCGCCTGGAAGCTCGGCTGGAAGTCGGCGTCGCTCCTGCTGGAGCGCTATCGGCAGGAGCACGGGGCCTGGCCGAAGCGCATCGCGCTCTCCGCGTGGGGCACCGCGAACATGCGGACCGGCGGCGACGACCTCGCGCAGGCTCTGGCGTTGATGGGCGTGAAGCCGGCCTGGGAGGTGGCGTCGAGGCGCGTGACCGGGTTCGAGGTGTTGCCGCTCGACCTGCTCGACCGCCCCCGGGTCGACGTGACGCTGCGCATCTCCGGCTTCTTCCGCGACGCCTTCCCGTCCCAGATCGACCTGTTCGACTCGGCCGCGCGGGCGGTGGCGGCCCTCGACGAGCCGGAGCGGTCCAATCCGCTGGCGGCGAGCACCCGCGCCGAGGCGGCCCGGCTGGTGGCGGCCGGCGTCGACGGAGCGACGGCCGCGCGCCGCGCCGGCTTCCGCGTGTTCGGCTCCAAGCCCGGCGCGTACGGAGCCGGCCTGCAAGCGTTGATCGACGAGCGCGGCTGGGAGACCGAGGCCGACCTCGCCCGCGCCTACCTCGCCTGGGGAGGCTACGCCTACGGCGCCGGCGCGCACGGGACGGCCGAGCACGGACTGTTCGAGACCCGGCTGGCCGGCGTGCAGGCGGTGCTCCACAACCAAGACAACCGGGAACACGACCTGCTCGACTCCGACGACTACTACCAGTTCGAGGGGGGGTTGACCGCGACCGTCAGGCACCTGAGCGGCGAGCGTCCGGCGGTCTACCACAGCGACCATTCACGCCCCGAGACCCCCCGGATCAGGGCCTTGAAGGAGGAGATCGCCCTGGTGGTGCGGGCGCGGGTCGTCAACCCGAAATGGATCGGGGCGATGCGGCGCCACGGCTACAAGGGCGCGTTCGAGATGGCGGCGACCCTCGACTACCTCTTCGCCTTCGCCGCCACCACCGGCATGGTGGAAGACCATCACTTCGATGCGGTCCACGCGGCGTTCATGGAGGACGAGTCGGTGCTGGAGTTCCTGGAGCGGAAGAACCCCGACGCCCTGCGCGAGATGGCCGAGCGCTTCCTGGAGGCGGCGGAGCGGGGACTCTGGAGGCCACGGTCGAACTCCGCGCTGCACACGCTGCGCGCCACCGCGGCACGATGCGCACCCGGACCGCGGACACCGGTGTGTTCGACCTGCGCCAGTCCGACCGGGCCGGGGTGCTGAGCTTCACGAGCCGGGCTCGGGCGCGGGGGATGCCGGGCACGGTGCACGCCCTCGGGGCGAGCGTGACCGCGATGCGCTCGGAGGGATGGCGCCTGCGGTTGGGCTATGCGGGGATGGAGGTGGACGGCGAGCCGGTGCACGCCGTGGCGGCGCGCCTGCGGGTTCGCTTCTGAAGCCAAGCGGGCGGCGGCCGGCGGTGGCGGCCCGCAATCCTGCGCGGCCCGAGCCCTCGGGCCGCGCGTTCGCGGGCGCGGGTTGCGCCCGCGAATGTTCGGTGGGCACTCGGAGCTGACGCCCGTCTTCACCCTCGCAATCGTTGCGCCCGCGGACGTTTGGTGGACGCCCGTGAACGGAGCGGTCCGTGGCTTCCTGCCCACCGCCGTCGATGCCGGGAGGTTGCCGGACCGCGCGGGAGAGTGTGTGCGTGTGTGCGTGCGCGTGTTGACAATCGGAATCCGCTGGCTACAGCATACGGTCGTCATACAGTCCTCGTGCACGGGCGCGAGGGCGTCACTACCCGGAACGGAGGAATACCGCATGTGTGGAAACGATAGTTTCATTCAACCTACCTACCCCCCCCCCCCCCCCCCCCCGCACATTTTGTGCACTTCCTGACGTAATCCCCTCCGTCGCCCTTGCGGCGACTCTCCTCCTCACCGGAGCCCCCGCCCTCGCGGTCTTGGAGTGCGAACCCGCCCAACGGGGCACCCTCGGCGCCGACGGCGTCACCTTCACCCCGGGGTCGAGCGCTTCGGATATCGATTTCCTTGCCGCCTGCACCGGCGATGGCGCAGGTGACCGGATCACCCTCGACGACTTCGACGACAGCTACGGCGATTACCTTGCGGACGGCGGCGCCAACGTGCTCGATAATGGCCGCAGCAAGATCGTTCTTGAAGTAGGCGGTAGCGGCGCCAGACTCGATTTCGATGAGGTTGGCTCCGATACCCTCACTTATGGGGTCGTCAAGGGCACGATCCGGGGCGCCGACGACGACGACGGCATCAATGCGCGCTTTGAAAGCGACCCCCCGAACGAACTGCGCCTCGACTTCCATGCCGACATCCAGACGACCGGCGGTGGGCGCGGCATCAGGGTCTACGTCGATGACGACGCGCCGGGCCGCCGGGTGCGGATACGCAACTTCGGGTCGATCGTCACCGAGGACGCAGACGAAGCGGGAGACAGCGACGCGATACGCATCTCGTCGAATCATGCCAATGTGGAGGCCACCAACGAAGCGGGCGCCACCATCGAGACCAGTGGAATGGGAGGTAGCGGTCTCTTCATAAACACCTCCGGGGAGACGGCGACGGCGAGGGTCGTCAACCGCGGATCGGTCACCACGACAGGCGACTTGGATGACACCGGCAGACACTCCGATGCCGTCCGGGCCAGCAACAGCGCCGGCGCCGGGACGACGGAAGCCGTCAACGAAGCGGGGGGCACGATCCGCACCGAGGGCACCGGCGCCCGGGGGCTCACGGCCGGCTCGTGCAACTGGGAGAGCGAAGATTGCCTTCCGTCGGGAACGGGATCGGCGACCGCGATCAACCGCGGGTCGATCACCACCACCGGCGATGGGGCCGTCCGGTCCGGTGGCGGCACCCGGAATGCCCACGCCGTCGCCGTATGGGTCACTGGAGATGGGACGGCGCGGGCGGTCAACGAAGCGGGGGGCACGATCCGGACCGAGGGCACCGGCGCACGGGGACTGAGCGTCTCCCACGAGGGATCCTCCGGCCGGGCGGAGGCCGAGAACCAGGGCGACATCACCACGACCGGCGGGGTGGACAGCGCACTCCGGCAGTCACATGGAGTGTCCGCCTGGTCGCAGCACGGGTCGGCCCGCGCCGTCAACCACGAGGGCGCGACGATCGTCACCGAGGGCGTTGCGGCGGATGGCCTGCGCGCGCAAAACCAGGAGGGCACGACCGACGACTCGGCCACCGCGATCAACCGCGGGAGCATCACCGTTCGCGGAGACGGCTCCTTCAACGAAGACACCTTTGGTCTCGCCCAGGGCGTGTTTGCCGTCACCGACGAAGGGAGTGCCTTCCGTGCGACAGCGCTCAACGACAGGACGGGCGTGGTCGAGACCCACGGCAAGGGCTCTCGGGGCGTCGAAGCCGACGCCTTCGGCAGCGGCGACGCGGAGAGCGTCAACCGGGGCCGCATCACCACCCGCGGTGACGCCTTCCCGATCGACCGGCAGGACAGTGACAGGGACACTTACCGTGGCGCCACTGGCCTGGCCGCTTTCACGCAGGGGTCGGGCTCGGCATCGGCCAGGAACGAGGTGGGCGGCGTCGTCGACACCCACGGGACGGCGGCGACCGGCCTTGGCGCCTGGAGCGAAGGCGGTCCGGCAAGCATCGTCAACCAGGGGCGGGTCACCACTCATCAGACCGACGCGGTCGATGATCTCCCCGGCTACGTGGGCACGTTGATCGGCGCTCGCGGCACTTGGGCCTGGTCCGCGTCGGCCAACGCGCTCGTCGAGAACGAGGAGACCGGGCGGGTGGAGACCATGGGCGCCCGGGCCTTCGGCCTGTTCGCCGAGATCGAGAACGATGGCAGCCGCACGTCCGCGAGGGCGCGGGTGGACAACCGGGGCACGGTCATCACCCACGGGTGGAACGCGGACGCCGTGGTCGCCATCGCGCGCAACGGCGGGACCGCCGACAACCCCAACCTTGCTCGTGCGATGAACGAGGCGGACGCCACGATCGAGACGGAAGGAGACGGGTCGGGCGGGCTTGTCGCGGGCATCTTCGTCAGCGGTTCGGGGACGGTGGACTCCTCGGGCTCGGCCCGGGCGGAGAACCGCGGCACGATCATGACCTCGGGCGCTCTGCCGGCAGACGGGGCGGGCAGTGCGGCGAACGCGAACGGTGTTGCTGCCGTGTTCTTCACGTCTGACCCGCAGGTCACCATCGGGAACGCGGGGGACGCGACGGTGGTCAACACCGGCCGGGTCACGGTGAGCGGGGCCGGGGCGGTGGGCCTTTACGCCGGCACCTCCGGGACCGGCGCGGCCACGGTGACCCTGACCGGCGGCGAGGTCACGGCGAGCCATGCCGACGACCCGGCCACCGGCGAGGTGGACGAAGGCGGGGTCGGCATCCTGGCCGAGACCGGTGACATGGGGCGCATCGCGGTGCGGGTCGAGGGCGGCGCGCGGGTCGGGGTCGAGGCGCCGACCGCCGTGCGCCTCGTCGGGGGCAGCGGCCTCGACGCCGTCGCACTCGACGTCATCGACGGCAGCACCCTGACCGGGCGCGTCGACCTGACGCAGGCGGTCAACGGCGCCCGGTTGACGGTCGCGGGCGGCAGCGTCATCGACGGCGCCGTGGACTTCGGCCCCGGACGCGACGAGCTCGTGATGCAGGGCGGCGGATTGTCCCGCATCGAGGGAACGGTCAGTGGGCTCGAGACGATGTACAAGCGGGGCGCGGGCGCCGCACGGGTGAACGACGTGCAGTTCTCGGGCAGCGCCGTGAACCTGGAGGAGGGCGACCTGATCCTGGCCGGGCACCTGAATCTCGGCGAGGAGGGCACCGTCACCGTTCTCGACGAAAGCCGGCTCGTCATCGAAGTCGGCAACATCATCGAGGACGCCGACCGGCATGGCCGGATCACCGCCGGGGGCGGGGTGGTCTTCCAGGGGGAGGACGACCCGGCGATGTCGATCCAGATCGCCTCTGCGGCAGCGCGGCAGCGCGAGGCGATCGAGAACCGGCTTCGGGACCCGGAGACGTCCATCGATGTGCTCGGTGAAGACACGAATGTCTTGCAGCGCGCCACTGCCGAAGAAAGGGCGGAGTCGGTGGATGAGGTCGGCCTGAAGACGGGGACCGGGTCGGAGGAACAGGACATCGGCACCGTCGGCGCCGAGGGGATGGCCATGGTTCAGGCGGACACGTCGATTGCGATCGATCCGTCGGTCCCCACTCCCGAACCACCTGCCGCCACTCCCGAAGAGCCGTCTGCTCCCGAGTCGCCTACTCCCGAGGAGCCTGCTCCGTCTTCCGGCGGCAGCGACGACGACAGCGACGGCAAGACCGTCGCCTTCGTGGGAGGTAGCGTCCTGTTGGGCGCCTTGCTGTACAACTGGTTCGACTCCGAGGAGGACGAGGCCGCGGCGTGGGAAGAGCACAGGACGGACGGGGGGACGCGCACGTCGTTCGCCGACCTGCGGTCCGGGTCCTCCCACGAAACCCGGTCGCGGGCCGGCGGGGTCGAGGGCTGGACGCGGGCCTTGACCGGCGACTCGCCGGTGCTGGCCGGCGGCGCCGAGGGGACGGTGCGGGGGGTGGCGATGGGGCTGGACGCCGAGCTCGGGCGAGGGTTCCACTTCGGCGTGGCCGCGCTGCCCGACATGGCGGCGTCGTCGCGGCCCGGTCCGGCCTCCGGGTTCGGAGCGAGCCTCGAAGGGGGCTGGTACGCGGCGCGGGGCGGCTGGAGCGGACGCACGCTGTTCGCGAAGACGAGCGTGTCGCACGGACGGTGGCGCGCCCGCTCGCTGTTCGAGAACCCGGTGGCCGGCGGAGTGCTGGGCGGAAGCCACGACCTCGTGCAGGACCACGTGGGCGTGAAGGCCGGCGCGCGGCTCGCCCTGGGCGGGATGCGGGCCACACCGTCGATGTCGTTGTACTCCGGGCAGGTGGACCAGGGCGCGTACACGGCGCAGGGCGCCGCGTTGCGGGCGGAGGTCCCGGGGCTCTCGCAGCGCTACCAAGGCTGGAAGGCGGGGCTGGAGCTGGCGCCCTCGCGGTGGCTGGGCAGGGCGGGCGCGCTTCGGTGGCGGCCGACGCTGCACGTGAGCACGATGCGCACCCGGACCGCGGACACCGGTGTGTTCGACCTGCGCCAGTCCGACCGGGCCGGGGTGCTGAGCTTCACGAGCCGGGCGCGGGCGCGGGGGATGCCGGGCACGGTGCACGCCCTCGGGGCGAGTGTGACCGCGATGCGCTCGGAGGGGTGGCGCCTGCGGTTGGGCTATGCGGGGATGGAGGTGGAAGGCGAGCCGGTGCACGCCGTGGCGGCGCGCCTGCGGGTTCGCTTCTGAAGCCAAGCGGGCGGCGGCCGGCGGTGGCGGCCCGCAACCCGGCGCGGCCCGAGCCCTCGGGCCGCGCGTTCGCGGGCGCGGGTTGCGTCCGCGAACGTTTGGTGGGCACTCGGAGCTGACATCCGTCTTCACCCTCGTCCTCGTAGCAGTCCACGGAGCGCCGGAACGTGCGCTCGCACACCCCCGGCAGCCGAGCCGCCTCTTCCTGTGTCAGCCGCCGCTCCTGCCCGCCGCCGTGCGCTTGTGCGAATCTCATCCGTCGGGTCTCCTGTCGCACTTCGGTTCGGGTCATGGGGCACCTCCTCGGCGCCCATCCAACCGGACAGATGACGTGCTACAACACCGGACAGACTATTTGCTCCTGACACGGTTGATCCCGCCGGTTGATCTCGCAGGGAGAACCTGCGAACAATGACGGACAGCGTTGTCCGTCCGGATCGGGAATCCCGGCTCGAAGGCCGGTTCTCCGGCACGGATCCCCGAATGCGACCCCGCGCGACGCCGGCGTCCACCAGGACCCGGCCCGATCGATGGCTCGCTCCCACACCCTCCGCGAGGAGGGAGACAGAGGAGGAAGACAGATGAAGCAGACCAGGAAACAGGCCACGAAGCAGACCATGAAGCAGACCGGGCAAGGCATCAGGCGGCGGAGCTTCCTGAAGAAGGCCGCGGCCGGCACCGCCGGTGTCGCCGCCGCGACCGTCGCGGCCCCCGCGATCTCGCAGGGCCGCCAGGAGATCGTGATGGTGAGCACGTGGCCGCGGGACTTCCCGGCGCTGGGCACCAACGCGCAACGCTTCGCCCAGCGGCTCACCGACATGACCGACGGCCGGCTGAACGTCCAGTACTTCGCCTCCGGAGAGCGGGTCAAGGCGTTCGACTCGTTCGACGAGGTCGCCTCCGGCAACGCCCACATCTATCACGCGGCCGAGTACTACTGGAAAGGCAAGCATCCCGGCTTCGCCTACTTCGCGTCGGTGCCGTTCGGCATGATCGCCCCCGAGTGCGACGCCTGGATCCGGTGGATGGGCGGCCAGCAGCTCTGGGACGAGCTCGGTGCCGAGTTCGGGGTCAAGGGCTTCGTCGGCGGGACCACCGGGGTCCAGATGGGCGGCTGGTTCAGGAAGGAGATGAACTCCGCCGACGACTTCAAGGGGCTCAAGTTCCGCATCCCGGGCCTGGGCGGCGACGTGCTCGCGAAGATGGGCGCCTCCCCGGTCTCGCTCCCGGGCGGGCAGATCTACGAGAACCTGGTCTCCGGCGCCATCGACGGCACCGAGTGGGCCGGGCCCCTGATGGACAGCATCATGAAGTTCTGGGAGGTGGCCAAGTACTACTACTACCCCGGCCTGCACGAGCCCGGCACCATCCTCGGCTTCGGGCTCAACAAGGCATGGTTCGACGGCCTGCCGAAGTCCGATCAGCTCCTCATCGAGTCCTGCTGCACCCAGACCCACTTCGACCTCTTCTCCGAGGTGAACGCCAAGAACCCGGAGTGGCTCCACAAGTTCATCACCGAGCAGGGCGTCGTGCTCAAGAAGTTCAACGAGGACATCATCGACTCCTTCGGGGAGGCGGCGGAGGAGGTCTTCGCAGAGACCCGCCAGCACAGCGATCTCGCCATGCGGATCGACGACAGCTTCCGCGAGTCGATGAGGGCGGTGGCAAGCTGGCTCTCGATCGCGGAGATCGAGTACTTCAAGCAGCGCAACCGCGTGCTCGGCATCGGCGTCTGAGCCGCGCGACCGCACGGCCGGATTGAAGCTCCCGCGCCGGCGGGAGCCTGATCGACGGGGAGCCTCCGGATCGCCCGGTGGCTCCCCGTCCTTTCGAGCGCCGGGCTTGCGCCGGCCATCCCCGCGATGACGTCGACCGCGACCACTGCGACCCGGCCCGGAGCCGGTGCGGCGGTGTCCGCCGCGTACCCGGCGGCCGGCTCCGTCGAAGTCCTGTCCCGCATCGGCGCCGGCGTGGTGATGTCCATCACCCTCGCCTTCACCGTCAACTTCTTCCTGAGCTTCGTGGGGGGATGGCCCGGCGTCCCCGCCCTGTTCGCCGACGCCGGCTGGTTCGGCTTCGCGCCGCTTCGCAGCCCGCTCGACGACGCCTTGGCGCTCAGGGGCTGGATCCAGGTCTCGATCTACGTGGTCCCGGTCCTGTGCATCGCGGCGTGGGTCGCATCGACGAAGCATCGACCGCTCCAGGCGGACGCGGACGCATGTTCCGCGCTCGCCGCCTTCATCGTCCGCGCCTCGTTCTGGTCGGTGTTCCTGGTCGGCCTCGTCGATGCGGCGCTGTCCTTCCTGCGGGTGGAGGACTTCCTGCCCCCGCTCGTCGGCGACGACATGACCATCAAGCTCGGGCTGTCCACGTTCCGCGGCCAGTACGTCCACCTGCCGCTGATGACGCTCTCCTGCGTCATCGCCCTCTTCACCCGCTCGCTGTCGGTGGTGTGGCTCGCGCTGCTCATCGTGCTGGCCGAGTTCCAGATCGTGATCACGCGCTTCATCTTCTCCTACGAGCAGGCGTTCATGGGCGACCTGGTGCGGTTCTGGTACGCGTCGCTGTTCCTGCTCGCGAGCGCGTACAGCCTGGTCGACGAGGGCCACGTCCGGGTGGACGTCTTCTACGCGCGGTTCAGCGAGAAGCGCAAGGCGTGGACCAACGCGGTCGGCTCCATGGCGCTTGGGGTGCCGCTGTGCTGGGTCATCCTCACCATGGGGCTGTGGGCGAAGGGGAGCAGCCTCGCGAGCCCGCTGCTCAACTTCGAGATCTCCCAGAGCGGGTTCGGGATGTACGTGAAGTACCTGATGGCGGGACTCCTCGTCATCTTCGCCCTGTCGATGGCGGCGCAGTTCACCGCCTGCTTCCTCGAGAGCGTCGCGGTGCTGAGACGAGCCGGGAACGGCGGCGCCGCGGCGCCGGCCGCGACACCGGCCGCAGCACCGGCTGCGGCCGCCTCGTCGCACCCGTAGGGCACGCGCCATGGAGCTCGTCTTCCTCGTCGTCCTCATCCTGCTCATGGTGTTCGCGCTCATGTCCGGCTTTCCGGTCGGATTCGCGCTGCCCGGCTCCGCCATCCTGTCCATCGGCGCCGCCGCGCTCTGCGGCTGGCTGTTCGAAGGCGACGCCAGCGCCTACTTCGCGCACGGAGGCCCCATCGAGTGGCTGAGCGCCGGGGTGACGAACTTCCGCAGCCTGTACTGGGTCGTCGAACGCGACACCCTCATCGCGGTCCCGCTCTTCGTGTTCATGGGGATCATGCTGCAGCGGTCCCGGATCGCCGAGGACCTGCTGGTGGCGATGGCGCGGCTGTTCGGGCCGATACCGGGCGGACTCGGGGTCTCGGTGGTCTTCGTGGGCGCGCTGCTCGCCGCCACCACCGGCATCGTGGGGGCGACGGTCATCGCGATGGGGCTCATCTCGCTCCCCGCGATGCTGCGCAACGGCTACTCCCGGCCACTCGCGACCGGGACGATCTGCGCCTCGGGAACGCTGGGGCAGATCATTCCGCCGTCGGTCGTGCTCATCATCCTCGCCGACCAGCTCGCGAGCGCGGCGGACATCGCCAGCACCACGCGCAAGGCCGAGTACAAGGCGGCGACCGGCGAGATCGTCATGCCGTCGGAGTTCGACGTGGTCTCCGCGAGCGCCGGCGACATGTTCATGGGGGCGTTCGTCCCCGGGCTCATCCTCGTCGGCATCTACATGCTCTACATCCTCGTCCACGCGCTGCTCGACCCGAAGAGCGCGCCCCCGGTTCCGTACGAGGGCCGGATGGACAGGCGGTTCTTCCTCGGGGTGCTGCTCGCGCTGGTGCCCCCGCTCACCCTCATCCTCGCGGTGCTCGGCTCCATCCTGGCCGGCATCGCCACCGTGAACCAGGCCGGCGCGATCGGCGCGATCGGCGCCACGATCATGGGCGGGTACCGCCTCACCGCCGGCCGGCGCAGCGCGTTCCTGCCCGCCGTCATCGCCATCGTCTCCATCGTCGAGCTCCTCGTGGTGCTCGCCGTCTACGACATCAACGTCAAGAACATCACCAGCGCGGAGGACGCGCGCGGCATCGCGCTCGCCCTGGTGGGCACCGTCGGGCTGCTCGTCGCCGTCGTCTGGAGCCTGTGGCGGGCCCATGCCATCGGGGACACCCTCAAGGGGGTGATGATCGAGACCGCGAAGACCACCTCGATGGTCTTCATCATCCTGATCGGCGCCGCCATGCTGACCTCCGCGTTCCGCGCCTTCGGCGGCGAGGACCTGGTGCGCGAGTACCTCACCAGCCTGCCCGGGGGGTTCTGGACGCAGTTCATCGTGGTCATGGTGGTGATCTTCCTGCTCGGGTTCTTCCTCGACTTCATCGAGATCGCGGTGGTCGTCATCCCCATCGTGGCCCCGATCCTGCTGGCGGATCCGAGCGCGAACATCACCGCGGTGTGGTTCGGCGTGATGGTGGGGCTGAACATCCAGACCTCGTTCCTCACCCCGCCGTTCGGGTTCGCGCTCTTCTACCTGCGCGGGGTGGCGCCGGCCATCGTCAAGACCCTGGAGATCTACCGCGGCGCCGCGGTCTTCATCGGGCTGCAGCTCGTCGGACTCGCCATCGCCGGCACGTTCCCGAGCCTGGTCAACTACCTCCCGAACCGCGTGTACCTGGGCTCCGAGACCGCGCCCCCGCCGATGAACCCGAAGCTCCAGGCGTGCCTGGAGGACTACGTCTTCGCCGTCTACGACGAGAGCGGCGACGAGCTTCGCGTCCACATCGACCGGGCCGCGGCCATGGACGCCAGCTTCCTGCCGGACGCCATTCGCGAGAAGTACGCGGGCAGCTTCGAGCTCGCGCGGGCGGGCATCGACCGGGCGCAGGCGGTGCGGGACGCGGACGCGGCAACGGAGGCGTACCTGCCCGAGTATCAGCCGCTGCACGTGGAGGTGCGGCGCAAGCAAGCCGATCTCCGCAAGCTCCGGAAGCGGCTGGAGCGACTGGAGCGGGACCGCTCGCGGCTCATCCGCGACGAGACCGCGACCGACGCCGACCGCGAGCAGGTGAACCGGGAGATCGAAGGGGTGGAGGCGGAAATGGCCGCGATCGAGGCGAGCATCCCGGCGGCCTGGGAGGGTGCGAGGTCGCGTTACGTCGAGCTTCTGGATGCCCAGAAGAAGGCCCGCCGCCAGTACCGCCAGAGCGTCGACGAGGCGTACCAGACCATCTCCGATCTGCGGGCGCTGGTCGCGGACGCGGATGCGCTGCGCGCGTTCGAGCCGACGCTGTCCGGCCTCGAGGGCGTCGTCGCCGGCGAGCCTCCGGAGCAGGCGATGGAGGTCATCAAGGCGGCCGAGCGCGAGGTCGGCGAGGTGGCGGGGAGCAGCCGGATCAGGGGCAGGCTGTCGAAGGCCCGCCGGGCGTTGCGCGGCGGCTCACCGGACCCCGGGAAGGCCGCGGAGTTCCTGGCCGAAGCGCGCGAGCGCTACGCGGAAGAGGTCGCGTGGCGGACCCGCGCGGCCGAGGACCTGCTGCCGGGGCTGTCGGCCTACGACGACGCCATCAAGCACAGCATCGGCCTGCGCGTCCAGGAAAGGCTGACCCAGGAGCAGGCGCGCCTGGTCGCCGAATGCCGGTCGGTGCACCGCGACATCTCGCTCTATTTCTGAGCGGCAGCGCGGGGAAGAGGCCCGGGCGGGTGCGGGCGTTCCATGCGCGTCGGACAACGGCCCGACTCCCGTGGCTCGCCTGCCGCGGGATCGGGTTGGCCGGCACCTGTCCCGGAACTGTCCGGATGGCGTTCTCCACGGGTGTCGGCTATGGTCGCAGACAGGCGAGGCAGTGCCTGCCCGTGAAGCGAATGGAGGACAGATGCTCCCCACGACATGCCCGGGCGCCGAGGATGCAACGACATCCCGGCCGTCGCCCGACTCTCAATCCGCCTCGGCCCTCCCCGACCCCGGCTCGTCCGTTGGCGGCGACCCATGGAGCCTGGTCACGCGCAGCCTGAGAAACATTTTCGAATCGCTCGCTGTGCAGCCTGACTTCCACCGGCATTACGAGCGGGACCCGGCTCGTCGGCTGTACGCCTCCTGGGCTCGGGTCGGCAATGCAATGCAGCTCGCGCTCGGGAATCCGGTGACGCTTTTCGTCACGCACCCCGACGGACGACGGACAACCCACGTCGTCGTTCCGGATGTCTTCGACGAGGAATATCAAGCCGCGCTTCGCCAAGTACGGGAGATGGCGCCGGACACCGATGGCGGCACGCCGGCAGACTCCGTATCCATTCGGATCACGGAGGAACAGGCGGAGAACTTCATGGCCCGGGTCAAGGAGGCGGTGCGCAGTGACTCCGGGCGATAGCGATGGCAGGAGCACGGAGGGCGCCGGCGCCGCTCACGGGGATGGGGATGGGGACGACGCTACGCCGGCCGATGGCGTCGTAGAGGGAGTGCCGGCTGATCCAGGCGTCAGAACCACCACGGTCGTCCGTTGGGAAGCCCCGCTCCCTCCACCCGCGTTGCTCGAACAATACGATCAGGTCGTGCCCGGACTCGCGAGTCAGCTCGCCAGGCAGGTACAGATCGCGGCTGACCACTTGCAAGAGCTCGACAGGGCCGCGTTGAAGGCGAGCATCGAATACAGCACCCGCGGACAGTGGATGGGGTTCGTTGTCGTCATGGCGATTCTCGGGATTGCAGCCCTCGCGACAGTCATCGGCGCCCATTGGGTCGCAGGTATCGCCATGTCCGTCGTTGCCGGCGCCGCGGCCGTGTTCGTTCTGGGGACTCTCAGGAAGAAGGGCGAGAAACGGCAAGGGGAGTAAATCGAATCCATCTGCCGGCCGCGGCGTCGGTCGCGGGAGGATGTCCCCGAACTTGCCTGCGACCGCTACGGAATCAGAGACGATCCCGGCGACCCCGAGATCGATCCTTCGGCGGAGGTCGAGCGGCTCGCTCACCGTCCGGGCCACCACCCGCAGCCTGATCGCGTGGACTTCGGCTACCCCCCTCCCGTGGAGTCGAGACCCCGATGGGACCGTGACCACGCTTCCGCTCCGGCTGCAACCGTGAAGGTGGCGCGAAGCAACGCACGGGACGGTGTGCGGGCAGGCACGCAGCGGGCCGCCGTGGTTGAATCGTGATGCCGCAAGTCGGCTGCGAGGAAAACATGAAGACCGTCACCGCCACCGAGTTGAGGCGAATGATCCTCGACGACGAGGAGCTCGCGTTGCTCGACGCCCGGGAGGTGGGCACGTTCCACGACTCGCATCTCTTCTACGCGAGTTGCTGTGCGCTCTCGAGGCTCGAGCGGCTGGCGCCGCGACTCGTTCCGCGCCGGGCCGCGCGGGTGGTGGTCTGCGACGCGGGTGGAGGGGAGGCGGCGCGGGCGGCGGACCGGCTTGCGCACTTCGGCTACACCCGCGTGTCGGTGATGGAAGGCGGTATCGACGCCTGGGCGGCGGCCGGCTTCCGCCTGTTCAGCGGCGTCAATGTCCCGAGCAAGGCGTTCGGCGAGGTGGTCGAACACGAGTTCGGCACGCCGTCCATGACCGCCGGAGAGCTTCGTTCGAGGCTCGACGCGGGCGAGGACCTCGTCATCCTGGACAGCCGGCCGACCCCGGAATTCACCAGCTTCAATATCCCCGGCGGGGTGTGCTGCCCGGGCGCGGAACTCGCGTACCGCGTGCACGACGCGGTGCCGTCGCCGCACACCACGGTGGTCGTGAACTGCGCGGGCCGCACCCGGAGCATCATCGGCGCGCAGTCGATCATCAACGCCGGCGTCCCGAACCGGGTAGTCAGCTTGCGCAACGGCACCATGGCCTGGCATCTGGCGGGGCTGGCGCTTGCCAAGGGAGCGACGGAGCACGCCGGCCGGCCATCCGCACAGGGGCTGGAGAAAGCCCGGGCCGCGGCCGCGCGGGTTGCGGAACGGTTCGCGGTGCGGACGATCGATCGCGCCACCCTCGACCGGTGGCGGATCGAAGCCGGCGAGCGTTCGCTCTTCGTGTTCGACGTTCGCACCCGCGAGGAGTACGAGGCCGGCCATCTGCCCGATGCGCGGTGGATCGCGGGCGGACAGCTCGTGCAGACGACCGACGAGCAGGTCGGCATGCTTCGCTCGCGCATCGTCCTCGTCGACGACGACGGAGTGCGCGCGACGATGACCGCCTCCTGGCTCGTGCAGATGGGATGGCGCGACGCGGTGGTGCTGGACGGAGGCATCGAAGGCCATGCGCTGGAGACCGGGATGCCCGCCCCGCCGGTGCTCGGGGCGGAGGAAGCGCGGGTGGAGGGCATCGCCCCCGATGCGCTCGCGGCGGCGCTCGACCGCGGGGAGGCGACGGTCGTGGACGTCTCCCCGAGCCGGACCTATCGCGCCGGGCACATCCCCGGGGCCCGTCACGCGGTTCGGGCGCGGCTGCATCGATGCCTCGAAGACCGGCCCGCCGGACGGATGCTGGTGGTCACCTCCGACGACGCGGCGCTCGCCGGCCTCGCCGCCGCGGAGGCCGCGGCGCGGGTTCCCTCACCGGTACGGGTGCTGGAGGGCGGAAACGCGGGGTGGATCGCCGTGGGGCACTCGCTGACCGCCGCCGACCCGCGGTTCCTCGACGATCCGGACGACGTCGTCGTGCGCGTCCACGAAGCCGAGGAGGGCATGGAGAAGGCGATGCGCGGCTACCTGGAGTGGGAGATCGGACTGGTCGCCGACGTCGTCCGGGACGGCACCGCGGCATGGCTGCGCCCGGAGCGGGTCAAAAACTCAATTCGTACCTCAACCCGACGGAGCCCGAGGAGAACCAGCCCGACCCCAGGCCATCGACGCTGACGGACACGTCGAGCGAGCTCCGTTCGTCGATCTGCCAGCGATGTCCCACCTCCACCGATGCCGAGATCTCCTCCGACCGGTCTTCATCCGATTCCAGGTTGTGGGTATCCAGGTTCACGCGCAGCTTCCCGTGCGTGGTGCCCTCCTCCAGGCTCCGGGTCACCTTCGGACCGAACCCGAGCCGCGCCAGCCACAGACGTTCCCCCGGCCCCTCGCCACCCATGTCGTCCGTGAACGCATCCAGATCCTCCTCCGCATAGAGCAGGTCGATCTGCGGCTCCACCCGCAGCCCCTCACCGCCCCAACCGAAGTCCCCCGTCAGGCCCCCTCGCACCGCTATCCGCTCCGAGCGGTACGCGGCCGTTACCGGAGCCCCCTCGACCAGTGACACCTTGCCCCTGCCGCGTCCCCAGCCAAGGGCGCCATCAACCGTCAGGGTCTCGCTCAGCCGGTGCGCCCCGTACACCCCGAACTGCATGTGACTCGCCTTCAGCCGCACACCTCCCGCCGTCACCCGGCCAGGCTCGTAGCCGGTCAGCACACCATAGGCCGTGCGACCATCCGCGCTGAGGTAGTCCGCTCCCGCGTACACATCCCACACCTCTCCGTCCGCGGTACCGCCCACATCCGAATACCGCAGGCTCCCCCAGCCATCCCACTCCAACGGCAGAGCCACCGCGATTTCACCATTCGCACTCACCCCCTCGTCATCGACTTTCAAATCCACCGTCGAGACCCTGCGGCCCCCTGCCAGACGCTCCAGCGCCACATCCGAGGTCAACTGCGAGAACCGATCCATGTGACGGCGCAGAAGCGCTCCCGCACCCGCACGGCGGCCCTGCGCGAGGACGCTCACGCCGCCCGCATCCGCAACCCTCAGCGTCGCGGTGCCCGGCTGGCCGACCTCGTAGAAACCACCATTGCGCAGAACCGCTACCGTCAGCTCGCTGTCCGGCTCGGCAACGCCATCGTCGACGGTCTGCACAACGAACCGCGACTCCCGGTTGCCCGGCGCGAACGTCACACGCCGGACCCCTTCCAGCGCAGCCGGAACCATGTCTCCGCCCCGCTCCGAACGCTCCGATACTTCCAGATCTACCGTCAGCGCCGCCGACATGTCCCCCCCTGTCCGCCTCAGCTCGAACACCGCCTCCTCGCCTTCCGTGACCGTGGCCGGCACGTCTCCCGTGTGTCCCGGTTCGAACTCCGCAGCCTCCCTTTCCGTAGCCGTGGCCAACGCCTCGGCGGCAGCCTCCGCTTCCGGGGCCGGCTCGGACATCGCCCTGACCGTCACCACCTGAAGGCCATCGTTGTCCCGCACCACGACCGTCGCCGTGGACGGATCCCCCAGCCTGTAGGCGGCGCCGGACCGCAACGTCAGCACCACGCTGGCATCCGGCTCGGCGATCAGGTCGTCCTCGGTCGCCAAGGTCACTGTGACCGTAGTCTGATTGGCCTGAATGGTCGCCGTGGTCGGAACCTCCTGCCTCCGGGCCAGCACCGTGGCGGGGTCGGCGAGCGTGAAGCTCACGACCAGCGGCCCGGCGATGTCCGTGCTTTCCCGGGTCAGCGTGAACGCCGCGTCCTCGCCTTCGGTGATCGTCGCCCGAACCGGCGCAACCGTGACGACGACATCGGATTCCACCGTGTTCGGAGGATCATCGTCGTTGTCCTCGACCGTCACCGCGGCCTCGGACGGCGTACCCAAGTCATGGTCGGCGCCGTCGAACAACGTCAGCGTCAGTACGGCGTTCGGCTCGTCGACCTCGTCGTCCTCGGTCGCCAGCGCTACCCGCACGGTGTCGGCGTTGGCGTTGAAGGTCGCTTCGGTCGGCGGCCCATCGCTCAGCACCGGACCGGTGTCCGCCACTGCAAACGTCACATCCAGCGCCGCCGACAAATCCCCCACCCGCGTCAGGACGAAGACCGCGTCCGCGCCTTCCGTGACCGTGGCCGCCTCCGCCGCCACCGTCACGAGCGGCAGGTCGTCGTCGGTGATCGTTCCGATTCCCGTGGCCTTCCCGAGCGTCGCGCCCGACTCGTTCGACAGTGTCACCGTGAAGGTCTCGTTCGGCTCGTCCACCTCGTCGCCCGCCACCGTCACCGTGAACGTCTTGCTGTCCTCCCCGGTGTCGAACGTCAGGCTCCCGCTCCCGGCCGTGTAGTCCGTCCCGGCGGTTGCGGTCCCGTCGGACGTCGCCCAATCCACCGTCACCGGCACCACCGCCGCCGGCGTCAGCCTCACCGTGAACGTCATCGTCGCGCTGCCCGAATCGCCCTCGTCCACGCTCGCATCCGCGACCGACAGGCCCGGCGCCGCGTCGTCCTCCGTGATCGTCAGCGTCACGTCGTCCGGGCTCGTGACCCCCTGGGTGTTCGTTGCCGTGCCCGACACCGTCACCTGCTTGTTCCCTTCGTACACGGTGTTGTTCGCGGCGGTGATCGTCACGACGCCCGTGCTCGTCAGGGAGTTGGCCGGAATCGTCAGCTCCAGGTTCGCACTGAGCGCGTAATCGCCTGGCACCGCCGGCGTCACCGGCGTGGCCGCCACCGTCACCGTCGTCGCGGCGCTCGACACACGGTCCAGGGTTGCGGTCACCGTGCTCTTGCCCCCGTTCTCGCTGATCGAGGTCGGCGTCAGGACCAGCGTCACCGTGGGCGGGCCGTCGTCGTCGGTGATCGTCCCGGTTCCCGTGGCGTCCCCGAGCGTCGCGCCCGATTCGTTCGACAGCGTCACGGTGAACGTCTCGTTCGGCTCGTCCGCGTCGTCACCCGTCACCGTCACCGTGATGGTCTTGCTCTCCTCTCCGGTGCCGAAGCTCAGGGTTCCGTTCCCGGCCGTGTAGTCCGCCCCGGCGGTCGCGGTCCCGTCGGACGTCTTCCAGTCCACTGTCACCGGCAGCGTCGCCGCCGGGGCCAGAGTCACCGTGAAGGTCATCGTCGCGTTCTCGCCCAAATCGCCCTCGTCCACGCTGACGTCGGCGATCGACAGCGCCGGCGCGTCGTCGTCGGTGATCGTCAGCGTCACGCTGTCCGGGGCCGTGACCCCCTGCGTGTTCGTCGCCGTGCCCAATACCGTCACCGTCTTGTCCAAGGCGTCCACATCGTTGTTGACGGCGGTGATCGTCACCAGCCCCGTGCTCGTGGTCTCACCGGCCGCGATCGTCAACCGGCTCCCGCTCAGCGTGTAGTCGTTCGCCACCGCCGGCGTCACCGGCGCCGCCGATACCGTCACCGTCGTCGCCGCGCTCGACGAGCGGTCCAGGGTCGCGGTCACCGTGCTCTTGCCCCCGTCCTCCGTAATCGAGGCCGGCGTCAGGACCAGCGTCACCGCCGGCGGGCCGTCGTCGTCCGTGATCGTGCCGGTTCCCGTGGCATCCTCGATCGTTGCGCCCGACGCGTTCGCCAGCGTCACGGTGATGGTCTCGTTCGGCTCGTCCACATCGTCACCCGTCACCGTCACCGTGATGGTCTTGCTTTCCTCTCCGGTGCCGAAGCTCAGGGTTCCGTTCCCCGCCGTGTAGTCCGTCCCGGCTTCCGCGGTCCCGTCGGCAGTCTCCCAATCCACCGTCACCGGCAACGTCGCCGCCGGGGTCAGGGTTACTGTGAAGGCCAGCGTCGGGCTCTCGCCCGTGTCGCCCTCGGTCACGCTCGCGTCGCCGATCGACAGCGTCGGCGCGTCGTCGTCGGTGATCGTCAGCGTCACGCTGTCCGGGTTCGTGACCCCCTGCGTGTTCGTCGCCGTGGCCGAGACCGTCACCGTCTTGTCCAGGGCGTCCACATCGTTGTTGACGGCGGTGATCGTCACCAGCCCCGTGCTCGTGGTCTCACCCGCCGCGATCGTCAACCGGCTCCCGCTCAGCGTGTAGTCGTTCGCCACCGCCGGCGACACCGGCGTGGCCGACACCGTCACGGTCGTCGCCTCGCTCGACGGACGGTCCAGGGTCGCCGTCACCGCGCTCGTCCCGCCGTTCTCGCTGATCGAGTCCGAAGACAGGTTCAGTGTCACGGCCGGCGTCGCGTCGTTGTCCTCGACCGTGACCTCGGCCTCGGACGACGCACCCAGGTCATAGTCGTCGCCGTCGGTCAGCGTCAGCGTCAGTGTGGCATCGGGTTCGTCGCGCTGGTCGTCCGTGGTTTTCAGGACCACGCGCACGGTGTCGGCGTCGGCGTCGAAGGTGGCTTCGGTCGGAGGCGCATCGCTCAGCACCGCGCCGCCGCCCGCCACCGTGAAGGCCACCGCCAGCTCGTCCGACAACACTCCCGCTCGCGTCAGGACGAACACCGCGTCCGCGCCTTCCGTGACCGTGCCCGACTCCGCCGCCACCGTGACGAGCGGCTGGTCGTTGTCCTCGATCGTGCCGGTGGCGGTGTCGTCGGGGAGACTCGCCGTTCCCTGGAGACCGGAGAGCGTGAGCGTCACCGTCTCGTCCGGCTCGTCCTCCGTGTCGTCCACGAGGTCGAGCGTAATGTCCTTGGAGGTCTCGCCCGCGGTGAAGGTCACCGTCCCCGAGGTCGTCCCGGTGTAATCCCCGGCCTGCGCCGTGTCGGGCGTGATCGCGTACCGCACCGAGACCGTCCCCGAACCGGACGGGTTCAGGCTCAGCGTGAACACCAGGTCCGCGCTCTCCGGGGCCGCGGCGTCGGCGACGGTCAGCTCGGGCGTGCCGTCGTTGTCCCGCACCGTGACCGTGGCCCGACCGCCCTCGCCGCGGTACCGGCCCGCCCCGAGCGTCAGCGTCAGCGTGGCGTCCAGCTCGTCGATGTTGTCGTCGTCGGTCTCCAGCGTCACCGTGACCGTGGTCCCGTTGGCCGGGATGGTGGCCGTGGCCGGGACCTTCTGGTCCAGCACCCCGGCGGGGTCGGCGAGCGTGAAGCCCACGACCAGCGGCCGGGCGATGTCCATGCTCTCCCGCGTCAGCGTGAACGCCGCGTCCGCGCCTTCCGTCACAGTGCCCGACTCCACCGACACCGTCACCATCGGCAGGTCGTCGTCGGTGATCGTCAGCGTCGCGTCCTGCGGGGCCGTGACGCCTTGGCTGTTCGTCGCCGTGGCCGAGACCGTCACCGTCTTGTCCGCGGCGTCCACGGTGTTGTCCGTGGCGGTGATCGTCACGACGCCGGTGCTCGCGGTCTGACCGGCCGCGATCGTCAATGTCGTGTTCGTGCTCAGCGTGTAGTCGCCCGCGAGCGCCGGCGATACGGGCGCCGCCGAGACCGTGACCGTGGTCGCGGCGCTCGACGGGCGGTCCAGCGTCGCGGTCACCGTGCTCTTGCCCCCGGCCTCCGCGATCGAGGCCGGGGTCAGGACCAGCGTCACCGCGGGCGGGCCGTCGTCGTCCGTGATCGTGCCGGTGGCCGTGGCGTCCGCGAGCGTCGCGCCCGATTCGTTCGACAGCGTCACCGTCAAGGTCTCGTTGGGCTCGTCCGCGTCGTCGCCCGTCACGGTCACCGAGACGGTCTTGCTGGCGTCGCCGGTCTCGAAGGTCAGGGTTCCGCTCCCCGCCGTGTAGTCCGTCCCGGTCTGCGCCGTCCCGTCGGCGGTCTTCCAGTCCACCGTGACCGGCAGCGTCGCCGCCGGGGACAGCGTCACCGTGAACGTCATCGTCGGGCTCTCGCCCGAATCGCCCTCGGCCACGCTGGCGTCGGCGATCGACAGCGACGGCGCGTCGTCGTCGGTGATCGTGAGCGTCGCGTCCTGCGGGGCCGTGATCCCCTGCGCGTTCGTCGCCGTGGCCGAGACCGTCACGGTCTTGTCCGCAGCGTCCACGGAGTTGTCCGCGGCGGTGATCGTCACGACGCCGGTGCTCGCCAAGGAGTCGGCCGGAATGGTCAGCGTCGTGTTCGTGCTCAGGGCGTAGTCGCCCGCGAGCGCCGGCGATACGGGCGTCGCCGAGACCGTCACCGTGGTCGCCGCGCTCGACGGGCGGTCCAGGGTCGCCGTCACCGTGCTCTTCCCGCCGTTCTCGCCGATCGAGGCCGGGGTCAGGACCAGCGTCACCGCCGGCGGGCCGTCGTCGTCCGTGATCGTGCCGGTGGCCGCGGCGTTCGCGAGCGTCGCGCCCGATTCGTTCGACAAGGTCACCGTCAGGGTCTCGTTCGGCTCGTCGGCGTCGTCGCCCGTCACGGTCACCGCGACGGTCTTGCTGGCGTCGCCGCTCTCGAAGGTCAGGGTTCCGCTCCCCGCCGTGTAGTCCGTTCCGGCCTCCGCGGTCCCGTCGGCGGTCTGCCAGTCCACCGTCACCGGCAGCGTCGCCGCCGGGTCCAGCGTCACCGTGAAGGTCAGCGTGGCGCTGGTGCCCGAGTCGCCCTCGGTCACGCTCGCGTCGGCGATCGTCAGCTCCGGCGCGTCGTCGTCGGTGATCGTGAGTGTCGCGTCCTGCGGGGCCGTGATCCCCTGCGCGTTCGTCGCCGTGGCCGAGACCGTCACGGTCTTGTCCGCAGCGTCCACGGAGTTGTCCACGGCGGTGATCGTCACGACGCCCGTGCTCGCGGTCTGACCGGCCGCGATCGTCAGCGTCGTGTTCGGGCTCAGCGTGTAGTCGCCTGGCACCGCCGGCGTCACCGGCGCCGCCGACACCGTCACTGTGGTCGCGGCGCTCGACGGGCGGTCCAGGGTCGCCGTCACCGTGCTCTTGCCCCCGGCCTCCGTAATCGAGGCCGGGGTCAGGACCAGCGTCACCGCGGGCGGACCGTCGTCGTCGGTGATCGTGCCGGTGGCCGCGGCGTCCGCGAGCGTCGCACCCGGCGCGTTCGACAGCGTTACCGTCAGGGTCTCGTTCGGCTCGTCCGCGTCGTCGCCCGTCACCGTCACGGTGATGGTCTTGCTCTCATCTCCGGTCCCGAAAGTCAGGGCCCCGCTCCCGGCCGTGTAGTCCGTCCCGGCGGTCGCGGTCCCGTCGGCGGTCTGCCAGTCCACCGTCACCGGCAGCGTCGCCGCTGGCGTCAGCGTCACCGTGAAGGTCAGTGTTGCGCTCTCGCCCGCGTCGCCCTCGGCCACGCTCGCGTCGCCGATCGACAGCGCCGGCGCGTCGTCGTCCTCGATCGTCAGCGTCGCGTCCTGCGGGGCCGTGATCCCCTGCGCGTTCGTCGCCGTGGCCGAAACCGTCACCGCCTTGTCCAGAGCGTCCACGGTGTTGTCCACGGCCGTGATCGTCACCAGCCCCTCGCTCGTCAGGGAGTGGGCCGGGATCGTCAGTACCCGATCCGTACTGAGCGTGTAGTCGCCCGATACCGCCGGGTCCACCGGTGCGACCGTTACCGTCACGGTCGTCGCCGTGCTCGACGCATGGTCCAAGGTCGCCGTCACCGTGCTGACTCCACCGCTCTCCACGATCGAGTCCGGCGTCAGGACCAGCGTCACCGTGGGCGCATCGTCGTCGTCCGTGATCGTCCCGGTGGCCGTAGCGTCCCCGAGCGTCGCGCCCGGCGCGTTCGACAGGGTCACCGTGAACGTCTCGTTCGGCTCGTCCGCGTCGTCGCCCGTCACCGTCACCGTGATGGTCTTGCTGTTCTCACCGGTGTCGAATCTCAGGCTGTCACTCCCCACCGTGTAGTCCGCCCCAGCGGTCGCCGTCCCGTCAGCCGTCTTCCAGTCCACCGTCACCGGCAGCGTCGCCGCCGGGGTCAGCGTCACCGTGAACATCAGCGTCGCGCTCTCGCCCGCATCGCCCTCGGTCACGCTCGCGTCGCCGATCGACAGCTCCGGCTCGTCATCGTCGGTGATCGTCAGCGTCACCGCCTGCGGGGCCGTGACCCCCTGGCTGTTCTCCGCCGTGGCCGACACCGTGACCCTCTTGTCCAGAGCGTCCACGTCGTTGTCGACGGCGGTGATCGTCACCTCGCCCGTGCTCGTCGTCTCGCCCGCCGCAAACGTCAAGTCCAGATTCGTGCTCAGCGTGTAGTCGCTCGCGAGCGCCGGCGACTCCGGCGCAACCGACACCGTCACCGTCGTCTCCTCGCTCGACGCAACGTCCAGCGTCGCCGTCACCGTGCTCTTCCCGCCGGCCTCCGTAATCGAGGCCGGCGTCAGGACGAGCGTCACCGTCGGCGCATCGTCGTCGTCTCGCACCGTGACCTCGTCCTCGGAGGACACGCCCGGGTAGTACACGTCGCCGTCGAGCACCGTCAGCGTCAGCGCGGCGTTCGGCTCGTCGACCTCATCGTCCACGGTCGCCAGCGTCACCTGCGTCGTGGCCGCCCCGGCTTCGAAGGTGGCCTCGGTCGGCGGCGCGCCAGCCAACACCCCATCGCCACCCGCCACCTCGATGGTCACCACCAGCGCCTCCGTCGTCTCCCCGACCCGCGTCAGCGTGAAGACCGCGCTCTCGCCCTCCGTGACCTCGTCTCTGTCCGCCGCCACCGTCACCGCAGCATCCAGATCCGATTCCTGACCCGGAGGCTCGTTGTCCCGCACCGTGACCGTCGCCGACGACGCCGCACCCAGGTCGTAGAGGTCGCCGTCGGTCAGCGTCAGCGTCAGCGTGGCGTCCGGCTCGTGGGTCGAGTCGTCGTCGGTCGCCAACACCACCCTGACCGTCGTCTCATTGGCCGGGATCGTCGCCGTAGTCGGAGCCTCCTGATCCAGCACCGTGTCCGGGTCGGCAAGCGTGAAGTCCACGGCCAGCGGCGTGGTGACGTCAGCGCTTGCCCGGGTCAGGATGAAGACCGCGTCCTCGCCTTCCGTCACCGCTGCCGTCTCCGCCGCCACCGTCACCACCGGCGCCGTGTCGTCCTCCGTGATCGTCAACGTCACGGCCTGCGGCCCGGTCGCCCCCTGCGCGTTCGCTGCGGTGCCCGACACCGTCACCGCCTTGTCACCCTCGTACACGGTGTTGTCCGCGGCCGTGATCGTCACCAGCCCCTGGCTCGTCAGGGAGTGGGCCGGAATCGTCAGCGTCAGGTTCGTGCTCAGTGTGTAGTCGTTCGCCACCGCCGGCGACACCGGCATCGCCGACACCGTCACGGTCGTTGCCACGCTCGATGGGTGGTCCAAGCTCGCCGTCACCGTGCTCTCGCCCCCGGCCTCCGTAATCGAGGTCGGCGTCAGGACCAACGTCACCGTGGGCGGGCCGTCGTCGTCGGTAATCGTGCCGGTGCCCGTGGCCTTCCCGAGCGTCGCGCCCGATTCGTTCGACAGGGTCACGGTGAGTGTCTCGTTCGACTCGTCCACGTCGTCGCCCGTCACCGTCACCGTGATGCTCTTGCTCTCATCTCCGGTATTGAAGGTCAGGCTTCCGCTCCCCGCCGTGTAGTCCGTCCCGGCCTGCGCGGTCCCGTCGGCGGTCTTCCAGTCCACCGTCACCGGCAGCGTCGCCACCGGGCTCAGCGTCACCGTGAACGTCAACGTCGGGCTGTCGCCCGAAGCGCCCTCGGTCACGCTCGCGTCGCCGACCGACAGCTCCGGCATATCGTCGTCGGTGATCGTCAGCGTCACGCTGTCCGGGTCCGTGACGCCCTGCGCATTCGTCGCAGTGCCCGAGACCGTCACCTCCTTGTCCAGAGCGTCCACGTCGTTGTCGACGGCGGTGATCGTCACCTCGCCCGTGCTCGTCAGGGAGTCGGCCGGAATCGTCAGCGTCAGGCTCGTGCTGTGCGTGTAGTCGTTCGCCACCGCCGGGCCGACAGGCGCCACCGAGACCGTCACCGTCGTCGCCGCGCTCGACGGACGGTCCAGAGTCGCTGTCACCGTGCTCTTTCCGCCGTCCTCACTGACCGAGGCCGGCGTCAGGACCAGCATCACCGCGGGCGGACCGTCATCGTCCGTGATCGTGCCGGTTCCCGTGGCCTTCGCGAGCGACGCACCCGGCGCGTTCGACAGCGTCACCGTGAACCTCTCGTTCGGCTCGTCCGCATCGTCGCCCGTCACCGTCACGGTGATGGTCTTGCTCTCCTCTCCGGTGTCGAATCTCAGGCTCCCGTTGCCCGCCGTGTAGTCCGTTCCGGCGGTCGCGGTCCCGTCGGCGGTCTTCCAGTCCACCGTGACCGGGAGTGTCGCCGCCGGCGTCAGTGACACCGTGAAGGTCAGCGTCGGGCTCTCGCCCGAATCGCCCTCGTTCACACTGGCGTCGCCGATCGTCAGCGCCGGTGCGTCGTCGTCGGTGATCGTCAGCGTCGCGTTCTGCGGGTTCGTGATCCCCTGGTCGTTCACCGCCGTGGCCGAGACCGTCACCGTCTTGTCGAGGGCGTCCACGTCATTGTTGACGGCGGTGATCGTTACCTCGCCTGTGCTCGTCGTCGCTCCCGCCGCGATCGTCAGCGTCTTGTTCGTGCTCAGCGTGTAGTCGCCCGACACCGCCGGCGATACCGGCGCCGCCGTCACCGTCACCGTCGTCGCTGCGCTCGAGGGATGGTCCAGGGTCGCGGTCACCGTGCTCTTCCCGCCGTCCTCGCTGATCGAGGCCGGGGTCAGAACCAGCGTCACCGTGGGTGCATCGTCGTCGTCCGTGATCGTGCCGGTGGCCGTGGCGTCCGCGAGCGTCGCGCCCGGCGCGTTCGACAGGGTCACCGTCAGGGTCTCGTTCGGCTCGTCCGCGTCGTCGCCCGCTACGGTCACCGAGATCGTCTTGGTGTCCTCGCCGGTGTTGAAGGTCAGGGTTCCGTTCGCCGCCGTGTAGTCCGTTCCGGCGGTCGCGGTGCCGTCGGCGGTCTCCCAGTCCACCGTCACCGGCAGCGTCGCCGCCGGGCTCAGGGTCACCGTGAAGGTCAGCGTGGCGCTGGTGCCAGCGTCGCCCTCGGCCACGCTGGCGTCGGCGATCGACAGGCTCGGCGCGTCGTCGTCGGTGATCGTCAGGGTTACGTTGTCCGGGGCCGTGATCCCCTGCGTGTTCTCCGCCGTGGCCGAGACCGTCACTTCCTTGTCCAGAGCGTCCACGTCGTTGTTCACGGCGGTGATCGTCACCACGCCCGTGCTCGTCGTCTCGCCGGCTGCGATCGTCAGCGTTGTGTTCGAGCTCAGCGTGTAGTCGCCCGACACCGCCGGCGACACCGGCGCCGCCGATACCGTCACCGTCGTCGCCTCGCTCGACGGATGGTCCAGAGTCGCCGTCACCGTGCTCTTGCCGCCGTTCTCCCCGATCGAGGCCGGGGTCAGGACCAGCGTCACCGTCGGCGCATCGTCGTTGTCCTCCACCGTCACCGTGGCCTCGGACGCCTCACCAGGGTAGTAGTCGTCGCCGTCGGTCACCGTCAGCGTCAGCGCGGCGTCCGGCTCGTCGACATCGTCGTAGTCGGTCGCCAGCGTCACCTTGACCGTGGTCTCGTTGGCCGGGATCGTGGCCGTGGCCGGAACCTGCTGCGCCTCGTCCAGCACCGCGGCGGGGTCGGCGAGCGTGAAGTTCACCACCAGCGCCCCGGCGAGGTCCGTGCCCGTCCGCGTCAGGACGAAGACCGCGTCCGCGCCTTCCGCCACGTCGCCGTCGGACGCGACCGTCACCGCGGCGTCGGACTCCGATTCCTGGCCCAGAGGCTCGTTGTCCTCCACCGTGACCGTGGCCGACGACGCCGAGCCCAGCAGGTCGTAGACGGCACCGTCGGTCAGCGTCAGCGTCAGCGTGGCGTCCTCCTCGTGGACCGCGTCGTCGTCGGTCGCCAGCGTCACCTTGACCGTGGTCTCGTTGGCCGGGATGGTGGCCGTGGCCGGAGCTTCCTGGTCCAGCACCGTGTCGGGGTCGGCGAGGGTGAAGTCCACGGCCAGCGGCGCGGCGATGCCGGTGCCCGTCCGGGTCAGGACGAAGACTGCGTCCTCGCCTTCCGTCACCGTGGCCGTCTCCGCCGCCACCGTCACCACCGGCGCCGTGTCGTCCTCCGTGATCGTCAGCGTCGCGTCCTGCGGAGCCGTGACCCCCTGGTCGTTCGTCGCGGCGCCCGAGACCGTCACCGTCTTGTTCCTCTCGTACACGGCGTTGTTGACGGCGGTGATCGTCACCTTGCCCGTGCTCGTCGTCTCACCGGCTGCGATCGTCAGCGTCGTGTTCGTGCTCAACGTGTAGTCACCTGGCACCGCCGGGTCCACCGGCGCCGCCGACACCGTCACGGTCGTTGCCTCGCTCGACGGATGGTTCAGGGTCGCCGTCACCGTGCTCTTCCCGGCGTTCTCCGTGATCGAGGCCGGCGTCAGGACCAGCGTCACCGTGGGCGCGTCGTCGTCGTCCGTGATCGTGCCGGTTCCCGTGGCGTCCCCGAGCGTTGCGCCCGGCGCGTTCGACAGCGTCACGGTCAAGGTCTCGTTCGGCTCGTCCGTGTCGTCGCCCGTCACCGTCACCGTGACGGTCTTGGTGTCTTCCCCGGTGTTGAACGTCAAGGTTCCGTTCCCGGCCGTGTAGTCCGTCCCGGCGGTCGCGGTCCCGTCGGCGGTCTTCCAGTCCACCGTCACCGGCAAAGTCGCCGCCGGCGTCAGGGTCACCGTGAAGGTCAGCGTCGCGCTCTCGCCCGAGTCGCCCTCGGCCACGCTCGCGTCGGCGATCGACAGCGCCGGCGCGTCGTCGTCGGTGATTGTCAGCGTCACGTTCTGCGGGGCCGTGATCCCTTGGCTGTTCGTCGCCGTGGCCGAGACCGTCACCTCCTTGTCCAGCGCGTCCACGTCGTTGTTGACGGCGGTGATCGTCACTTCGCCCGTGCTCGTCGTCGCTCCCGCCGCGATCGTCAGCGTCTTGTTCGTGCTCAGCGTGTAGTCGCCCGACACCGCCGGCGACAACGGTGCCGCCGATACCGTCACCGTCGTCGCCGCGCTCGACGAGCGGTCCAGCGTCGCGGTCACCGTGCTCTTCCCGGCGTTTTCCGTGATCGAGGCCGGAGTCAGGACCAGCGTCACCGTGGGCGCGTCGTCGTCGTCCGTGATCGTGCCGGTGGCCGTGGCGTCCGTGATCGTTGCGCCCAGCGCGTTCGACAGGGTCACCGTGATGGTCTCGTTCGGCTCGTCCACGTCGTCCCCCGTCACCGTCACCGTGATGGTCTTGCTCTCATCTCCGGTGTTGAACGTCAGGGTTCCGCTCCCGGCCGTGTAGTCCGACCCGGCTTCCGCAGTTCCGTCGGCGGTCTTCCAGTCCACCGTGACCGGCAGCGTCGCCGCCGGGGCCAGCGTCACCGTGAAGGTCAGCGTCGCGCTCTCGCCCGCGTCGCCCTCGGCCACGCTCACGTCGCCGATCGACAGCGCCGGCGCGTCGTCGTCGGTGATTGTCAGCGTCACGTTCTGCGGGGCCGTGACACCCTGCGTGTTCGTCGCCGTGGCCGAGACCGTCACCTCCTTGTTCAGGGCGTCCATGTCGTTGTCCGTCGCCATGATCGTCACCGTGCCCGTGCTCGTCGTCTCACCGGCTGCGATTGTCAGCGTCTTGTTCGCGCTCAGCGTGTAGTCGTTCGCCACCGCCGGGTCCACCGCCGCCGCCGATACTGTCACCGTCGTCGCCTCGCTCGATGGATGGTCCAGGGTCGCCGTCACCGTGCTCTTCCCGCCGGCCTCTCCGATCGAGGCCGGGGTCAGGACCAGCGTCACCGTCGGCGCTTCGTCTTCGTCCTCCACCGTCACCGTGGCCTCGGACGGCTCGTCAGGGTAGTAGTCGGCGCCGTCGGTCACCGTCAGCGTCAGCGCGGCGTCCGGCTCGTCGACATCGTCGTCGTCGGTCGCCAGCGTCACCTTGACCGTGGTCTCGTTGGCCGGGATGGTGACCGTGGCCGGGACCTGCTGCGCCTGGTCCAGAACCGCGGCGGGGTCGGCGAGCGTGAAGTGCACCACCAGCGCCCCGGCGAGGTCCGTGCCCGTCCGCGTCAGCGTGAACTGCGCGTCCGCGCCTTCCGCCACATCGCCGTCGGACGCGACCGTCACCGCGGCGTCGGACTCCGATTCCTGGCCCGGAGGATCGTTGTCCCGCACCGTGATGGTGGCCGACGACGCCGAGCCCAGGTCGTAGACGGCGCCGTCGGTCAGCGTCAGCGTCAGCGTGGCGTCCTCCTCGTGGACCGCGTCGTTGTCGGTCGCCAGCGTCACCTTGACCGTGGTCTCGTTGGCCGGGATGGTGGCCGTGGCCGGAGCTGTCTGATCCAGCACCGTGTCGGGGTCGGCGAGCGTGAAGTCCACGGCCAGCGGCGCGGCGATGCCGGTGCCCGCCCGGGTCAGGATGAAGACCGCGTCCTCGCCCTCCGTCACCGTGGCCGTCTCCGCCGCCACCGTCACCACCGGCGCCGTGTCGTCCTCCGTGATCGTCAGCGTCACGGCCTGCGGGGCCGTGACCCCCTGGTCGTTCGTTGCGGCGCCCGAGACCGTCACCGTCTTGTTCCTCTCGTACACGTCGTTGTTGACGGTGGTGATCGTCACGACGCCCGTGCTCGTCAGGGAGTGGGCAGGAATCGTCAGCGTCGTGTTCGTGCTCAGCGTGTAGTCGCCCGACACCGCCGGCGACACCGGCGTGGCCGACACCATCACCGTCGTCGCCTCGCTCGACGGGCGGTCCAGGGTCGCGGTCACCGTGCTCTTCCCGCCGTCCTCGTTGATCGAGGTCGGGGTCAGGACCAGCGTCACCGCCGGCGCGTCGTCGTCATCCGTGATCGTGCCGGTGGCCGTGGCGTCCGTGATCGTTGCGCCCGGCGCGTTCAACAGGGTCACCGTCAAGGTCTCGTTCGGCTCGTCCGCGTCGTCGCCCGTCACCGTCACGGTGACGGTCTTGCTCTCATCTCCGGTGCCGAACGTCAGGATTCCGTTCCCGGCCGTGTAGTCCGTCCCGGCGGTCGCGGTCCCGTCGGCGGTCTTCCAGTCCACCGTCACCGGCAGCGTCGCCGCCGGGCTCAGCGTCACCGTGAACGTCAGCGTCGCGCTCTCGCCCTCATCGCCCTCGTCCACGCTCGCGTCGCCGATCGACAGCTCCGGCGCGTCGTCGTCGGTGATCGTCAGCGTCTCGTTCTGCGGGGCCGTGATCCCCTGGTCGTTCTCCGCCGTGGCCGAGACCGTCACTTCCTTGTCAAGGGCGTCCACATTGTTGTTGACGGCGGTGATCGTCACCGTGCCCGTGCTCGTCGTCTCACCGGCTGCGATTGTCAGCGTCGTGTTCGGGCTCAGCGTGTAGTCGTTCGCCACCGCCGGCGACACCGGCGCCGCCGACACCGTTACCGTCGTCGCCTCGCTCGACGGGCGGTCCAGGGTCGCGGTCACCGTGCTCTTCCCGCCGTCCTCGCTGATCGAGGTCGGGGTCAGGACCAGCGTCACCGCCGGCGCGTCGTCGTCATCCGTGATCGTGCCGGTGGCCGTGGCGTCCGTGATCGTTGCGCCCGGCGCGTTCGACAGGGTCACCGTCAAGGTCTCGTTCGGCTCGTCCGCGTTGTCGCCCGTCACAGTCACGGTGAAGGTCTTGCTGGCCTCGCCGTTGTTGAAAGTCAGGCTGCCGTTGCCCGCGGTGTAGTCCGCCCCGGCTTCCGCAGTCCCGTCGGCGGTCTTCCAGTCCACCGTGACCGGCAGCGTTGCCGCTGGCGTCAGCGACACCGTGAAGGTCAGGGTTGCGCTCTCGCCCGAATCGCCCTCGTTCACACTGGCGTCGCCGATCGACAGCTCCGGTGCGTCGTCGTCGGTGATCGTCAGCGTCTCGTTCTGCGGGACCGTGATCCCCTGTGTGTTCGTCGCCGTGGCCGAGACCATCACTTCCTTGTCGAGGGCGTCCACATTGTTGTTGACGGCGGTGATCGTCACCGTGCCCGTGCTCGTCGTCTCACCGGCTGCGATCGTCAGCGTTGTGTTCGAGCTCAGCGTGTAGTCGCCCGACACCGCCGGCGACACCGGCGTAACTGACACCTTCACCGTCGTCGTCGCGCTCGACGAGCGGTCCAGCGTCGCGGTCACCGTGCTCTTGCCCCCGGCCTCCGTGATCGAGGCCGGGGTCAGGACCAGCGTCACCGTGGGCGCGTCGTCGTCGTCCTCGATCGTCCCGGTTGCAGTGGCGTCCGTGAGCGTCGCGCCCGATTCGTTCGACAGGGTCACCGTGAACGTCTCTTCGTCCGGCTCGTCCGTGTCGTCGCCCGTTACCGTCACGGTGATGGTCTTGCTCTCATCTCCGGTGTTGAAATTCAGGCTTCCGTTCGCCGCCGTGTAGTCCGTTCCGGCGATCGCGGTCCCGTCGGATGTGGCCCAGTCCACCGTCACCGGCAGCGTCGCCGCCGGCGCCAGCGTCACCGTGAAGGTCAGCGTCGCGCTCTCGCCCGAGTCGCCCTCGGTCACGCTCGCGTCGGCGATCGACAGCGCCGGCGCGTCGTCGTCGGTGATCGTCAGCGTCACGCTGTCCGGGGCCGTGATCCCCTGGTCGTTCGTCGCCGTGGCCGAGACCGTCACTTCCTTGTCCAGGGCGTCCACGTCGTTGTTGACGGCGGTGATCGTCACCTCGCCCGTGCTCGTCAGGGTGTCGGCCGCGATCGTCAGCGTCTTGTTCGTGCTCAGCGTGTAGTCGCCTGCCACCGCCGGCGTCACCGGCGTGGTCGACACCGTCACGGTCGTCGACGCGCTCGACGCACGGTCCAGCGTCGCCGTCACCGTGCTCTTGCCGCCGTTCTCCCCGATCGAGGCCGGTGTCAGGACCAGCGTCACCGCCGGCGGCCCGTCGTCGTCGGTGATTTTGCCGGTGCCCGCGGCGTCCGTGATCGTTGCCCCCGGCGCGTTCGACAGGGTCACGGTGAAGGTCTCGTTCGGCTCGTCCGCGTCGTCGCCCGTCACCGTCACCGTGATGGTCTTGCTTTCCTCTCCGGTGCCGAAGGTCAGGGTTCCGCTCCCCGCCGTGTAGTCCGTCCCGGCGGTCGCAGTCCCGTCGGCGGTCTTCCAGTCCACCGTCACCGGCAGCGTCGCCGCCGGGGACAAGGACACCGTGAAGGTCAGGGTCGCGCTCTCGCCCGCGTCGCCTTCGGCCACGCTCGCGTCGGCGATCGACAGCGCGGGCGCGTCGTCGTCGGTGATCGTCAGTGTCACGTTCTGCGGGGCCGTGATCCCCTGAGCGTTCGTCGCCGTGGCCGAGACCGTCACCTCCTTGTCCAGGGCGTCCACGTCGTTGTTGACGGCGGTGATCGTCACCACCCCCGTGCTCGTCGTCTCACCGGCTGCAATCGTCAGCGTCTTGTTCGTGCTCAGCGTGTAGTCGCCTGCCACCGCCGGCGCATCCGGCGTGACCGATACCGTGACCGTCGTCGCCTCACTCGACGCACGGTCCAGGGTCGCCGTCACCGTGCTCTTGCCTCCGTTCTCGCCGATCGTGGCCGGCGTCAGCACCAGCATCACCGCCGGCGCGCCGTCGTTGTCCTCGACCGTCACCTCGGCCTCGGATGTCGTACCCAGGTCATAGTCGGCGCCGTCGCTCAGCGCCAGCGTCAGCGTCGCGTTCGGTTCGTCCTGCTGGTCGTCTTCGGTCGCCAGTGCCACCCGCACCGTGGCCGCGTTCGCCCCGAAGGTGGCGCCGGTCGGGGGCGTCTCCGTCAGCACCGCCCCACCATCCGTCACCCCGAAGGTCACCGCCAACTCGCCCGACAGGTCGCCCACCCGTGTCAGCGTGAACGCCGCCTCCTCGCCCTCGGTGATCGTCGCCGTTTCCGCCGCCACCGTCACCACCGGCGTCTCGTCGTCGGTGATCGTCAGCGTCACCGCCTGCGGTGCCGTGACCCCCTGGTCGTTCTCCGCCGTGGCCGACACCGTCACTTCCTTGTCCGGCGCGTCCACGTCGTTGTCCGCAGCCGTGATCGTCACCTCGCCCGTGCTCGTCGTCGCGCCCGCCGCAATCGTCAACGCCGTCCCGCTCAGCGTGTAGTCGCCCGCCACCGCCGGCGACTTCGGCGCCGCCGATACCGTCACCGTCGTCGCTTCGCTCGACGCACGGTCCAGCGTCGCCGTCACCGTGCTCTTGCCGCCGTTCTCACCGATCGAGGCCGGGGTCAGGACCAGCGTCACCGTGGGCGTGGCGTCGTTGTCCTGCACCGTGATCTCGGCTTCGGCCGGCTCGCCCGGGTAGTACGCGTCGCCGTCGGTCACCGTCAGCGTCAGCGTCCCGTCCGGCTCGTCGACCGCGTCGTCGTCGGTCGCCAGCGTCACCTGCGTCGTGGCCGCCCCGGCCCCGAAGGTGGCTTCGGTCGGCGGCGCATCGGCCAGCACCTCGCCGCCCCCCGTCACCGCGAACGTCACCACCAACTCCTCCGACGCACCCCCTGTCCGCGTCAGCGTGAACACCGCGTCCGCCCCTTCCGTGATCGTCGCCTCGGCCGCCGCCACCGTCACCGCGGCGTCGGTCACCTCCTGCCTGCCCACAGGATCGTCGTCCTCCACCGTGACCGTCGCCGACGACGCCGTGCCCAGATCGTAGAGGTCGCCGTCGGTCACCGTCAGCGTCAGCGTGGCGTCCGCCTCATGGGCCGCGTCGTCGTCGGTCGCCAGCGTCACCTTGACCGTGGTCTGGTCGGCCGGGATCGTGGCCGTGGTCGGGGCCTCCTGCTCCAGCACCGTGTTCGGGTCGGCGACCGTGAAGTCCACGGCCAACGGCGTGGTGATGTCGGCACTCGCCCGGGTCAGGATGAAGACCGCGTCCTCGCCTTCCGTGACCGTGGCCGTCTCCGCCGCCACCGTCACCACCGGCGCCGTGTCGTCCTCGGTGATCGTCAACGTCGCGTCCTGCGGAGCTGTGACTCCCTGGGTGTTCGTTGCGGTGGCCGACACCGTCACCGTCTTGTCACCCTCGTACACGGTGTTGTTCGCGGCGGTGATCGTCACCACCCCCGTGCTCGTCGTCGCGCCCGCCGCGATCGTCAGCGTCGTGTTCGTGCTCAGCGTGTAGTCGCCCGCCACCGCCGGCGATACCGGCGCTGCCGTCACCGTCACGGTCGTCGCCTCGCTCGACGGATGGTCCAGGGTCGCCGTCACCGTGCTCTTTCCGCCGTCCTCGCTGATCGAGGCCGGGGTCAGGACCAGCGTCACCGTGGGCGCGTCGTCGTCGTCCGTGATCGTCCCGGTTCCCGTGGCATCCCCGAGGGTCGCGCCCGGCGCGTTCGATAGCGTCACGGTCAACGTCTCGTTCGGCTCGTCCGTGTCGTCGCCCGTCACCGTCACCATGACGGTCTTGGTTTCGTCTCCGGTGTTGAAGGTCAGGGTTCCGTTCCCGGCCGTGTAGTCCGTCCCGGCGGTCGCGGTGCCGTCGGCGGTCTGCCAGTCCACCGTGACCGGCAGCGTCGCCGCCGGGGTCAGGGACACCGTGAAGGTCAGCGTCGCGCTGGTGCCCGCGTCGCCCTCGGCCACGCTCGCGTCGGCGATCGATAGCGTCGGTGCGTCGTCGTCGGTGATCGTCAACGTCGCGCTGTCCGGGGCCGTGACACCCTGCGTGTTCGTCGCCGTGGCCGAGACCGTCACTTCCTTGTCGAGGGCGTCCACGTCGTTGTTGACGGCGGTGATCGTCACGACGCCTGTGCTCGTCAGGGAGTTGGCCGGAATCGTCAGTGTCGTATTCGTGCTCAGCGTGTAGTCGCCCGACACCGCCGGCGACACCGGCGCCGCCGACACCGTCACCGTCGTCGTCGCGCTCGACGAATGGTCCAGGGTCGCCGTCACCGTGCTCTTTCCGCCGTTCTCGCCGATCGAGGCCGGGGTCAGGACCAGCGTCACCGTCGGTGCATCGTCGTCGTCCGTGATCGTGCCGGTGGCCGTGGCGTCCGAAAGCGTTGCGCCCGGCGCGTTCGACAGGGTCACCGTCAGGGTCTCGTTGGGCTCGTCCGTGTCGTCGCCCGTCACCGTCACCGTGACCGTCTTGGTTTCGTCTCCGGTGTTGAAGCTCAGGGTTCCGCTCCCCGCCGTGTAGTCCGTTCCGGCGGTCGCGGTGCCGTCGGCGGTCTGCCAGTCCACCGTCACCGGCAGCGTCGCCGCCGGGGACAAGGACACCGTGAAGGTCAGGGTCGCGCTCTCGCCCGCGTCGCCTTCGGCCACGCTCGCGTCGGCGATCGACAGCGCTGGCGCGTCGTCGTCCTCGATCGTCAGCGTCGCGTCCTGCGGGGCCGTGATCCCCTGCGTGTTCTCCGCCGTAGCCGAGACCGTCACCTCCTTGTCCAGGGCGTCCACGTCGTTGTTGACGGCGGTGATCGTCACCTCGCCCGTGCTCGTCGTCGCTCCCGCCGGAATCGTCAGCGTCTTGTTCGTGCTCAGCGTGTAGTCATCTGGCACCGCCGGCGACACCGGCGCCGCCGTCACCGTCACCGTCGTCGCCTCGCTCGACGGATGGTTCAGGGTCGCGGTCACCGTGCTCTTGCCGGCGTTCTCCGTGATCGAGGCCGGGGTCAGGACCAGCGTCACCGTCGGCGCGTCGTCGTCGTCCGTGATCGTGCCGGTTCCCGTGGCATCCCCGAGCGTTGCGCCGGGCGCGTTCGACAGGGTCACCGTCAGGGTCTCGTTGGGCTCGTCCGTGTCGTCGCCCGTCACCGTCACCGTGACCGTCTTGGTTTCGTCTCCGGTGTTGAAGCTCAGGGTTCCGCTCCCCGCCGTGTAGTCCGTTCCGGCGGTCGCGGTGCCGTCGGCGGTCTGCCAGTCCACCGTCACCGGCAGCGTCGCCGCCGGGGTCAGCGTCACCGTGAAGGTCAGCGTGGCGCTGGTGCCCGCGTCGCCCTCGGCCACGCTGGCGTCGGCGATCGACAGCGCCGGTGCATCGTCGTCGGTGATCGTCAGCGTCGCGTCCTGCGGGGCCGTGATCCCCTGGCCGTTCGTCGCCATGGCCGAGACCGTCACGGTCTTGTCCGCGGCGTCCACGGCGTTGTCCGCGGCGGTGATCGTCACGACGCCGGTGCTCGCCAAGGAGTCGGCCGGAATGGTCAATGTCGTGTTCGCGCTCAGCGCGTAGTCGTTCGCCACCGCCGGCGACACCGGCGCCGCCGATACCGTCACGGTCGTCGCCTCGCTCGACGGATGGTTCAGGGTCGCGGTCACCGTGCTCTTGCCGGCATTCTCCGTGATCGAGGCCGGGGTCAGGACCAGCGTCACCTCGGGCGCGTCGTCGTCGTCCGTGATCGTCCCGGTGGCCGTCGCCTTCCCGAGCGTTGCGCCCGGGGCGTTCGACAGCGTCACCGTCAAGGTCTCGTTCGGCTCGTCCGTGTCGTCGCCCGTCACGGTCACCGTAACGGTCTTGGTGTCTTCCCCGGTGTTGAACGTCAGGGTGCCGTTCCCGGCCGTGTAGTCCGTCCCGGCCTGCGCGGTCCCGTCGGCGGTCTGCCAGTCCACCGTCACCGGCAGCGTCGCCGCCGGGACCAAGGACACCGTGAAGGTCAGGGTCGCGCTCTCGCCCGCGTCGTCCGAGTCGCCCTCGTCCACGCTCGCGTCGGCGATCGACAGCGTCGGTGCGTCGTCGTCGGTGATCGTCAGGGTTACGTTGTCCGGGGCCGTGATCCCCTGGTCGTTCGTTGCCGTGGCCGAGACCGTCACTTCCTTGTCCAGGGCGTCCACGTCGTTGTTGACGGCGGTGATCGTCACCTCGCCCGTGCTCGTCGTCGCGCCCGCCGCGATCGTCAGCGTCTTGTTCGTGCTCAGCGTGTAGTCGTTCGCCACCGCCGGCGACACCGGCGCCGCCGTCACCGTCACCGTCGTCGCCTCGCTCGACGGATGGTCCAGCGTCGCGGTCACCGTGCTCTTGCCGGCGTTCTCCGTGATCGAGGCCGGGGTCAGGACCAGTGTCACCGTGGGCGCATCGTCGTCGTCCGTGATCGTCCCGGTGGCCGTCGCCTTCGCGAGCGTTGCGCCCGGCGCGTTCGACAGGGTCACGGTCAAGGTCTCGTTCGGCTCGTCCGTGTCGTCGCCCGTCACGGTCACCGTAACGGTCTTGGTGTCTTCCCCGGTGTTGAACGTCAGGGTGCCGTTCCCGGCCGTGTAGTCCGTCCCGGCTTCCGCGGTGCCGTCGGCGGTCTCCCAGTCCACCGTGACCGGCAGCGTCGCCGCCGGGCTCAGGGTCACCGTGAAGGTCAGCGTCGCGCTGGTGCCCGCGTCGCCCTCGGCCACGCTCGCGTCGGCGATCGACAGCGCCGGCGCATCGTCGTCGGTGATCGTCAACGTCACGTCCTGCGGGGCCGTGATCCCTTGGCTGTTCGTCGCCGTGGCCGAGACCGCCACTTCCTTGTCCAGGGCGTCCACATCGTTGTCCGTCGCCGTGATCGTCACCGTGCCCGTGCTCGTCGTCTCACCGGCTGTGATCGTCAGCGTCGTATTCGTGCTCAGGGTGTAGTCGCCCGCCACCGCCGGCGATACGGGCACCGCCGAGACCGTGACCGTGGTCGCCGCGCTCGACGGGCGGTCCAGGGTCGCCGTCACCGTGCTCGTGCCCCTAGCCTCCGTGATCGAATCCGGCGTCAGGACCAGCGTCACCGTCGGCGTGTCGTCGTCGTCCGTGATCGTGCCGGTTGCCGTGGCGTCCCCGAGCGTTGCGCCCGGCGCGTTCGACAGCGTCACGGTCAAGGTCTCGTTCGGCTCGTCCGCGTCGTCGCCCGTCACCGTCACCGTCACGGTCTTGCTGGCGTCGCCGGTCTCGAAGGTCAGGGTTCCGTTCGCCGCCGTGTAGTCCGTCCCGGCGGTCGCGGTGCCGTCGGCGGTCTTCCAGTCCACCGTCACCGGCAGCGTCGCCGCCGGGGACAACGTCACCGTGAAGGTCAGCGTGGCGCTGGCGCCCGAGTCGCCCTCGGCCACGCTGGCGTCGCCGATCGACAGCAACGGCGCGTCGTCGTCGGTGATCGTCAGCGTCGCGTCCTGCGGGGCCGCGATCCCCTGCGCGTTCGTCGCCGTGGCCGAGACCGTCACCGCCTTGTCCAGAGCGTCCACGGCGTTGTCCACGGCGGTGATCGTCACCACCCCGGTGCTCGTCAGGGAGTCGGCCGGAATCGTCAGTGTCGTATTCGTGCTCAGGGTGTAGTCGCCCGCCACCGCCGGCGATACGGGCACCGCCGAGACCGTGACCGTGGTCGCGGCGCTCGACGGGCGGTCCAGGGTCGCCGTCACCGTGCTGCTGCCGCCGTCCTCGCTGATCGAGGCCGGGGTCAGGACCAGCGTCACCGTGGGGGCGTCGTCGTCGTCCGTGATCGTCCCGGTGCCCGTGGCGTCCGCGAGCGTTGCGCCCGGCGCGTTCGACAGCGTCACCGTCAAGGTCTCGTTCGGCTCGTCCGTGTCGTCGCCCGTCACGGTCACCGTAACGGTCTTGGTGTCTTCCCCGGTCTCGAAGGTCAGGGTTCCGTTCGCGGCCGTGTAGTCCGTTCCGGCGGTCGCGGTGCCGTCGGCGGTCTCCCAGTCCACCGTCACGGGCAGCGTCGCCGCCGGGGTCAGGGTCACCGTGAAGGTCAGTGTCGCGCTCTCGCCCGCGTCGCCCGAATCGCCCTCGGCCACGCTGGCGTCGGCGATCGACAGCTCCGGCGCGTCGTCGTCGGTGATTGTCAGCGTCGCGTTCTCCGGAGCCGTGATCCCCTGCGCGTTCGTCGCCGTGGCCGAGACCGTCACCTCCCTGTCCAGAGCGTCCACGGCGTTGTCAACGGCGGTGATCGTCACGACGCCGGTGCTCGCCAGGGAGTCGGCCGGAATGGTCAGCGTCGTGTTCGTGCTCAGCGTGTAGTCGCCCGACACCGTCGGCGATACGGGCGTGGCCGAGACCGTCACGGTCGTCTCCTCGCTCGACGCCCGGTCCAGGGTCGCCGTGACCGTGCTCGTGCCACCAGCCTCCGCGATCGAGGCCGGGGTCAGGACCAGCGTCACCGTGGGCGCGTCGTCGTCGTCCGTGATCGTCCCGGTGGCTGTCGCCTTCGCGAGCGTTGCGCCCGGCGCGTTCGACAGCGTCACGGTCAAGGTCTCGTTCGGCTCGTCCGTGTCGTCGCCCGTCACCGTCACCGTAACGGTCTTGGTGTCTTCCCCGGTGTTGAACGTCAGGCTTCCGTTCGCCGCCGTGTAGTCCGTCCCGGCGGTCGCGGTCCCGTCGGCGGTCTTCCAGTCCACCGTCACCGGAAGCGTCGCCGCCGGGGCCAAGGTCACCGTGAAGGTCAGGGTCGCGCTCTCGCCCGCGTCGTCCGCGTCACCCTCGTCCACGCTCGCGTCGCCGATCGACAGCGCCGGTGCGTCGTCGTCCTCTGTAGAGTGATGGGAAAGATGGAGCTTATTGACGGGAAATACTGTGGAAAACTTGGCGGGAAAATCCGGGAGGATTCGGGAAAACTCAAATGAGAAGTGCGCTATTTCAACACCCCGAAACCCAGGCCCACCACTCTCTCACCCGTCCCGAACCGCGCCTCCAGCGCACGATACTCCCGGAGGTCGGCATCCGTGATTGTGCACGCCGGCTTGGAATCCAAGCGCACCCCGAAATGCCGCATCGCCGACCGGATGTCCGTGAATCGACCGCCGCAATGGAAGCACAGCCACCCCGGCCCGGTGGGCACAGCCACGGCCGATCAGGGACCAGGAAGGCCGGCAGCAGACACGTGCCCGCTGAACCCGAGGCGTTCGAGCAGGCGCCGGATGGCGGAATCGTTCATCTCTCCGAACAGGGCGGGGAGCGAGTCGCGGAGGCGGTCGTAGTCACCCGCCTCGACGGCGGCGGCGAGGATGGGGTCGACGAGAGGGGCGGAGAGGGCGGCCCACTCCGGATCCACGTGCTCGGCAATCGCCCGGGAGACCGGGTCGGCGGCTCCGCCCGCGTCCGCGGCGAGCAGCGCCAGCCGAGCCATCGCAGCGTTCCGCCCGGGTGCGTCGGGAGGCGGCGGCATCGAGACCGACTTCATCTCCAGCACCTCGTCGTCTGGCCCCGGCGTCTCCATGTCGAGGATCTGGCGCACGTCATCGGCCCGCACCCGCAGACCGTGGGGCAGCAGCGCCGCGAGGGCGTCGCAGATCATCTTCGCGTCGGTCGCCTGCTCGCGCTCGATGACGACGCGCGGGTACTCCTCACGCTCGCCGCGGTTCAGCGTGATCACCGGGACGATGAGATCGCGCCGCAGGGTCGTGGTCAGCAGGTGGGCGTCGGAGCGCTCGATGTCCTCGCGCACCTGGTTGTGCACCTGGCCGAGCGCGTAGCTGCCGCTGTCACCCGCGTCGGTGGTGAGCGTCTGCCCGAGGACGTGGATCGATATCTGCCCGTCCAGGTACGAGACGAGGTCGCGATAGATGTCGGACCGCGCCGTCGCCTGGGAATCGGCGAGCAGCTCGATCTCCATCCCCGATCCGATGAGCGCCGCGAAGTCGCTCGATAACCCATAGAGCGCCCGCCGCAGCACATCCCGGTCACCGTCGGACACGGAAGCGTCGTAGCGCCCGACCCGCAGGGGTTGCCCGTAGACCTCGCAGAACCGGAGCCAGTTCGCGACGGTAAACGAATGCGCCATCCACGACCACGCCGCGGCGCGCGCAAGGCCGCCGCGGATGGGCAGGCCTGACTTCACCTGGCCGTAGTGGGTCACGTACTTCCACGCCGGAAGCTCGACCCACCCCCCGTCCTCCCCGATCTCGTGCAGCATCAGCCGCCGGCCGGTCTCCGGATCGAAATCGAACCACTGCGGCGCGCGATGCACCAATCGCAGCGGCATCCACTGCCGCTCGCTCGTTTCCCAGATGATCTCGCTCGCGCTGAACGACTTTCCCAGGGAGTCGAGGATGTCGACGAGCTCCGCCTCGAACTCGGCCCGCTCGAAGAACGGCCGCACCAGGTCGGCGTCGGCCACATCCTCGGGGGAGTCGCTCACGGGCTCGATCCGGATGGGGATTTGCGCGATCTGCCGCTTGCGGGTCGACAAGACGCCGGCGTAGTGCAGGTAGCTTTCCTCCATCTGCTCGGCGAGATCGAGGTACCCCTCGGCCCGCCCGTACCCCGGGATCTCGGATTCCGCCAGCACGCGCGCGAGCGTCTCCGGCTCCAGCACGCGGATGTGCTGGCGCTGCACGGAGCGCTGTCCTGACGCCCGTGGCGCGGAGTGCTCGCGCCGCAGCAGCCCCCGAGACACCAGTCGCCCGAGCCAGTCTCTCATCGCCACGCCGAGGCCCCTCCCGCGAACCGCCGCCGCCCGTGCTCGATGCCGCCGTATCCAATCGGCGCGTTCCGGGGCGCATCGTCGGCATCCGGACGCATCCTCATCCGTTGCCGCGACGCGCCCGCCGCACGGTAGAGCGGCTCGTAGCCGTATTCACCGCGCGGCACCGCGGCGGCCGAGATGGCGAGCGCCAGCGCCCAGAAGCGGTCGGCGTGACCATCCGTTCCGCCGCGGTCGGCGAGCAGCCGCGGCCCCCCCGTCGGCCCCGTCTCCGCCCGGATCGAGTGCAGATCCGCGCGCAGCGCCTCATCGTCCGGGATCCGGAGCCGCCGGTCCTGTGTCACCTCGAGGAGGGAGGTCGCCACGTCCAGGCGCCGCGGTCCGGAGAGGATGACCCCCTCGACCCGGTGCGTCCCGTGCGTCTCCTGCAGCCGCTCGACGACCGCCTCGCCCATCCCCGTCTGATCCACGGCGACGCGGACCGGGCGGTATCGCTCGACCATGTTCGCCACGAGCGTGTACTGCTCGGCGAACGAGATATCGCGCGCAGCCACGATCTCGCGCACCCACCGAACGTCCCCCACCACCTCGACCGCCGCCGCCACCCACAGGTCGCGGCGCCGGGCGATGTCGATCCCGACGTAGACGACGCCGTGCTCGCCCGCGAGCTCGGGCCGGCCGGCGTCCGCGTGCGTCGCCGCCCGGATGTCCGCCCACGAGAGCCACGCGCCACCGCCCTGCGACGGCACGCAGAAGAGCTCCTCGCGCATCGCCGCCTCGGAGGTGTAGCTCGCGAGCACCTCCGCCCGCCACTCGGCCGCCGCTTCGGAGTGCCACGGCCGGCCGGTCACGGAGAAGACCCGGCGCGCCAGCCCGTCCGCGATCGCGTCGTCGAGCGTCACTTGGTGGAGCCCCCACCTCGGATGCTTCCCCTCTCCGATCTCGACGGCGAGCCGGTTGAACGGACTGGCCTCTCCGTTGTGAGTGGAGACGATCCGCACCGTTCCGCCCCACATCGTGACCGCGGTCGCCGCCTTCAGGATCGCGTCGAGGTCGTCGCAGAACGCAGCCTCGTCGATGACCACCACGTCCCCCGGCTTCCCGCGCGAACGCAGCACCCGCGGAGAGGACGGCAGCGCGATGATGGACTTCCCGCTCGCGAAGTCGAGCCGGAACTGCATCGCATCGGGCTCCAGCGCCGACCCCTCCTCGCGCACCGCCCCCACCGCCTGTCCGAGCCGCGCCGCCCAGCTCGCGCAGTCGTCGATGTATGTGCGGGTCATGTCCCGGTTGTAGCTCATGTACACCACCGAGCCACGACCGGACGCCGCGTGCAGGACCCGCTCCGACGCATCCGCCCACGAGATCCCGATCCGGCGCGACTTGACGATGAGGGCGAGCGCCGCGCCCTCGCGGCACCACCGCGACTGGTAGGCGAGCCGCAGCGGGTAGCCGTCCGCCTGGCGCGCGCCGAGGGCGTTCGGCGTCGCGCTCACGCCAGCATGTTCTGCTGATCGAGCCACCGGATGTTCGCGGCGTGGGCCTTTTCGACGTCCTCCTTCGTCCCCCCCTCGTACGCGACCCCCAGACGACTGTCCAGGACGAACTCGACCAGCGATTTGCCGTCGGCCAGCACGTCCCCCAGGGCCCTGCCGTACTTGTCCGGCTTGTCCATGGACACGAATATCAGCTCATCGGCGCCCGCGAGAAGCCCCCGGACGCGATCCCGAGCCAGATATCCGGCGGCCTTCCATTTCGGGCGCCAGTCCCGGAGCTCCGGCGTGTCGATGCCCTTGATGCGCGCCTTGATCGCGTACTCCTGGGTGACCCGCATGTTGAAGCCGAAGTCCCAATCCTTGCGGATCCGGAGGCTCACGGAGTCCCCGTCGTAGGCGCCCATGTACTCGGCGAGATACGTGTAGCTCCCCTTGCCGTCCAGCGGAACCCTGATGCTCATCCGACCCTCCTGTGTGCCGTGTGCCGCTACCCCGCCGGCGTATCCAGCGCCTCGCGCAGCGCGCTCACCAGGTCGTCTCCGATCCCGACCGCCCTGGCGCGGCTCTCGACCTCGTCCGCCATCGCGGTGCGCATCTCGCGCTCGCGTCGCGCCGAGTGCTCACCCGCCGCCTCCAGGCGCTGGAGCGTGAGTGATAGGTCCTTCATCTCCGCGGCGCTGAGCGGCGGCCCGTCGCCGTCCTCGCCCTCCTCGCGCGCGCGCAGGATCATCTGATAGGCGATCGTGCGCAGCACCTCGATGGTGTGCCGCCCCACGTCGCCGGCGCCCTCTTCCGCCGTCGCAGCCCACGCGGACGCCGCCTCGCGCGCCTCACGGATGTCCCGGCCCGCCCGCTCGACGCGTGTGGTGTAGCGATTCAGGCCGCTCTTCGACAGCGGCGGCAGCCCCCGCTCGGCGAGGACCGGCGCCATCTCGCGGACGATGTCCGCCTGGGTCGCGCCGTCGCGAAGGCGCCGGTTCACCCGCTCGCGCAGATCCGCGGGGAGCTGGTGGATGCGCCCCATCCAGCCCCGAGTCGCCGGCTCAGGCCGGGCGGTCACCGGCGCTCCTCGGAACCGCTACCCCGAGCACCCGCGTGCGCCCGCCCGCAACGTCCTCCCCGCGTTCGGTGATGGTCACCTCCGCGAGCGCCGCGCCCGCCGCGTCCTCGAGCACCAGGCCCCGCTCAGCGAGCCAGCGCACGTCGGCCCGCACCTGATCCATCGACGGGCGATGCAACGTCACGTCCTCGATGGCGCCGCGCAGAACGACCGGATTCGCCGGCGCGCCGGCGGAGGACAGGATCTCGAGGATCGCCAGGCGACGGTCCGCGGCGGTCCTCTCTCGATACTCGCGAATCATGTCCTCGGCGGCCTCTGCAGCAGGTGATCGTTGATGAGGTGGACTTGGCGGTTGACCTGCTCCAAGACCCCCTCGACGCGCCCCACCGATTTCGTCATGTCGTCGAGGCGGGAGTGGATCCGGCTCAGGGCCTCCGGCCGCGGCACTAGGGCCTCGATCTCGGCCACGCGCGCCGCCAGCTTGTCCGCCTCGGCCACGCGCGTCGCCGTCCAGACTTCGTCACGCCGTTCGGGAGCGGCGGGCGGAGCCGCAGCCGGCATCCGGAGGATCCCCAAGCGCTTCAGCGCGAAGACAACGGCGCCGAGGAAAATGATGACGGCACCGACACCGGCGGCGGCCTCCATTGCCTCGATTGAGGGCACGGCCTACTCCGAGCGCCTCTGCGGCCGCGTGCCGAACCACCACAAGATCGTCGTCGTGGCGATATAGAGCAAGGTGTCGACGATCTTCACGCCGATATCGTCCGGCATGATGACCGCGATGTTGAAATAGACCACCGCGATGAGGATCAGCGAGCCGATGGTCAGCACGGGCCGGATGAGCCCGCGCACGACGTCGACCACCACCAGCCACCCGGAGTCCCCGGAGCTCCACCTCGTCTGCGACGCCCGGTACGAGGCCTCCAGAGACCTCCACCCGGCTTCGGCCTCCCGCGAACCGGCCTCCAGCGCGGCGATTCGCTCGGCGGACTCGGATTCCGCCTGGGAGATCTGCAGGTCGATTTGGCGGAGCTCCACTTCCTGCTGGTGGCGCTGCCGGCGCTCGATGTACCCCGAGACGCCGCTGACGATGGTGCCGAGCAGCCCGGTCGCGCCGCCGGCGAGGATCGATGCGAGGATTTCCATGTGCGGCTCCTATGCGAGGTACGTCCAGAAAAAGAACCCGGCCGCGAGGAGGATGAGGGGAACGCTCACCTTCCATGTGCCACGGATCAGCATGAGCGGAAGGAGGAGGAAGAAGACCGCGGCGTTCAGGACGTTGCGCCACGACCACCGCCATTGAGTAGAGAACATGCCCTTCTCCTCAGTACCAGATTTGCAGTTCGAACGGCGCGGCGCCCGCCCACTCCATGAGGTGGCGTAGCGCCGTGCGCGAGCCGAGGACCGCGCGCTGCGGGCGCCCGTTCACCGTGAGGTGGCCGCGGCGCAGCCCCGGCAGAAGGCACCCCGCCGTGTGGGTGCAGTACCCCCGCGCCCGATCGCCGGCGAGGTTCCCGGCGTGGATGAGAATGTGCGATCGATCCTTGACCCCGAGCACTGCGAGGACCCTGCCGAACCGCGGGGAGATGTGGAGCCGGACCCGGTACTCGCCCTCGGGAATGCACGAGATCCGCGGCTCGTTGTGGCGATCCGGCGGCTCCGCCGTCTCCAGCACGAGCGGCCCCGCCGTCAGGACCCCGAAGGTCCCGTGGTCGGTGCGTTCATCGCGGATGAGGCGCGCGTACCGCATCGGGACAGAATAGTGCGGACGCCGGACACGAATGCGCCGATCGTGTCACCCGTCAATCGCGCGCGAAGGCTCCGGCCCGCTCCCGGTCTCGCGCGGCGGCGATGATCCGGCGGACCTGGCGCACGGAGAGACGGAACCGGCGCGCGATTTCCGAGTAGTTCTCGCCGGTGAACTCGGTCTCGATCACCCCGTCCCGCTTCGCGGTCCGCAGCTCCTCGTAGATCCGCGACGGGGACGGAATGCGCTGATCTCCCATCCGCCGCGTCGACTCCGCGATGCGCACCGCGACAGCGATCGCCTGGCCCGGGTCACTCCCCTCGTCGAGCAGCGCCCCCAGCGTGATCCGCAGCCACCGCGGCCACCGCACGCGGCGCAGGTCCTCCGCGCTGAAGTCATGGATTTCCATCCTCGCCCCCTCGCCCCCGCCGGTCCTGATGGCGGCGCATCCCGATGAGCCCCCGGATCACAGCCGACGCCTCCTCGGTGGTCCGGGGCTCTCCGCGCAGGCCGAACTGCCTGGATATCCACCGCCGGTAGCCGTCGGACTCGCGCCACCGGATCTCCGCCACCATCTCCTCGATGACCCTGCGCTGCTCGGCGGTCGCGAGCGTCGCGACGTTCGGCGCGCGCGCATCGCGCACCGGGCGCCGCTCGCTCCGCTCCGCCCGCCGCGTCCGGCGGGGACGCGCCGGCCGGCCGTAGATCCAGTTCATCAGCTCGCTCGCCTGCCCGACCGTCAGGTCCAGCGTCGACTCGACCCCGTGGCGCGCGCGCAGGATGGACCGGTAGGTCTCGTCGGGCATCCCCGACATGCGCTGCCGCGCGCGGATCGCGCGCACCTGCGTAGCGGTGATCGGGCGGGCTTTCGGCTCGCGCGTCATGACAAGTCCATCCCCGCCCGGCGCGCAGTCAGGTTCAGCGCCACGGCCGCCGCGCAGACACGCCCGAGTGTGCTGTTGTGCCCGAGCCACTCGATCTCCTCCTCCCGCACGTAGCGCCAGGATCGAGGCGCCCGGAACCCCGGCAGCGCTCTGCGCACGTCGTCGATCCTCAAGGGAGGGTCGAACGCCCACACGCCCACCACCCGCAGCGCATGTGCGGCGCCACAGCCCTCGAAGTAGGCGTCGAACTCCGTCTTGGTGAGCCCGGTCGCGCCCCCGACATCGCTCCAGACAGATTCGGGGCTACCGATCCGGACCTCGTCGACCCAGAACCCCCCGCGAATCACCCGCGCCGGGCTGGAGGCGTAGACGAACACCTCTCGATCGATCACGGTCGGGGTAATCCGGCGCCGTAGCTCGACCCTCTTCTCGCCCGCGAAGACGAGGTCCGCGTATCGCGGCCTCATCGAGAGCAGCAGCGGCGTCATGGCGCCGGCACCGTCGGCGCCTGCGCGTCGAACAGGTCCCGGCAGGCCCGCCGCTCCCGCCTCGCCCTCGCCGCGTTCGTCACGTGCAGCACCGTGTCGTAGCGCAGGTGACAGGTCTGGCATAGCGCCATCAGGTTCTCGTCGCGGCAGTCCGCGGGCGCGTGGTTCCGGTGGGCGACCGTCAAGACGACCCGCCCGCTCGCCCACTCGGCGTCCGTCCCGTCCACCTCGCAGCAGCGCACCCCGCGGTGCAGCCCGCACTCCCCGGTGCACTCGCACCGGCCACCGCTCCTTGCGCGGATCCGCGCCGAGATCGCGGGCCAGTCCGAGGGGTAGTCGCTCTCGGGCATCACGCACTGTCCGCCGCGCGCCGCGGAACGCCGCCGAGCACCGCCGCCACCGCCCCCGGGCGCACCGCCGGCCCCGCCTTCGGCCCCGCCGCGTCCTCGGGAGGGGCGCTGCGGCCGAGCACCCGCCGCACGACGCCTGCGGTCACCCGCTCCGCGCCTTCCGCCATCGCCGCCGCCAGGCACTCGTCGGTGAGGGTCTGGAGCTCCAGCCAGCACCGCGCCCGCTCGCTCCTCGCCAGCTCGGCGCGCGCCGGCGCATCGATCGCATCGCCCAGGCGTTCCAACGCCGTAATGGCCTCCTCCTGGGTCAGTCCGCCCAGGTGCATCGTGTCCGTACGCAGAGCCACCTCCGCGATCCGCTCCACCGGATCCGACTGTCCGACCAGAATCACCGGCAGCAGCGTCGCGCGCTGGCCGCGGCCGGCGACGAGCTCGCGAAGGCGCTTCAGGCTCCGGACCGTGCGAGGGTGCAGGTCGTGGGCCTCGTCGATGACCAGGACCGGCCGGCGCGCGGCGCGCAGCAGCCGGCGCGCCTGCCCGGTCCGCGCTTCCGCCGACGCGCGCGGCGTCTCCTCGGAGAGCTGCGCAACCACGGCAAGGAGCACGTCCCCGATCCGCAGCCGTTCGCGGTCGAGCCGCAGGGGCGTCACCACCGCGCAGTCGACGGCATCGATCGCCGCCCACAGCGCGTGCGTCTTGCCCAAGCCCCGCCGGCCGACGATGGCCACCATCGCCCCGGCCGCCACCGCCGCCTGGACCGCCATCGCGACCCGGACCGCGTCGGCCGTCTCCTGGTGCGCCGCCCAGGGCGCGGCCCCGAGGTGGAAGTGCTGATAGGCGATGTGCTTCATGCCGTGGCCTCCTGAATGAGGGCGTCTGCGGGGAGAGCTCGCAGAGTCTGGTGGATCCGGGCGACGTCCTTCCGCAGGCAGGCTTCGGCGAGGATGTCTGCGGGGATCTCCAGCAGGGGGCCGACGCCGGGCGCCGTGCACGCCACCCACGCAGCCGCCCGGGACGTCGGCTGGCCATTCACCGCCGTGTGGGCCGGCTCCGCCGATGTGAGCCGCTCGTACTCGACGAGGCGCTCGTTCAGCTCCGAGAGCAGGATCTCGCCATCATCGAGGCGCCGGAGCACGAAGGCATCGATCCGGCGCGCCTCCCCCTGCCAGATCTGCCCCAGGCCCCCGATCCCCCGGCGCCACGACGGCTCCTCGACGAGCACGATCCTGAGGCGAGCGAGCAGGCTCCGGACCGCGCCCCCGCGGAGCGTGCCCCCCCTGTCGGAGTACAGGTCGTTCGGGATCCCGTGCATCGGCCGGTCCGGGTCCCCGGTCCGGGCGCACATCGTCACCAGCGCCGCCGCCGCGTTCGACGCCGCGTCCGGCCCCACCATGCAGACCGCGCGCGCATAGCCCGTGCGGGCGCACTGGAGGCCGAAGGTGTAGAGGTGCATCCCCTGCGCCGCCACCGCGCGGCGCCGGTTCGCCTTGATCAGCCGATCCCAGTCCCCGGTGACAAGCAGCCAGTCGCCGTCGTCGAGCCGGCGGATCGGGAGGATGCCCTCCTCCCGGCACTCGTTGAAGTACATCGTCCCCATCGACCGCCGTCTTCGCCTCGGATGATTCACAGCCGGCCCTCCCGTGATGAGTGATGAGATGGACGCCGCTACCCCGCGCCGTCCGTGACTTCGCGCAGCAGCCGGCTCGCGAGCTCGGCCACCGCATCGCGGCGGAGATCCGCCTCGCGAAGGTGCGCCTCCACCGCCGCCCGATCGGCGGCGGAGAGCGGGTACGGGTAGAGCGCCGCGAACGCCGCGAGCGCGGCGCCGGCGTCCGGGTAGTGGTCGGCGTCGAGCGGGTCCGGCAGGTGCGCCGCCGGCGCCGTGCGCGGGCGCAACGCCACCACGGTGCCGCCGGCCTCGCCCCGCGGCGCGAACAGGTCCGCCCCGCCGCCCGGGCGCTCCACCGCCGCATCGAGCAGCCGGTCGAGCGCCGTCGCCGGAATGCCCCGGACCTCGCCGTAGCGCCGGGGCCGGTAGCGCCGCGCGACGCTCCGCTCGCCGGTGCGGGGGTCCTCCAGCGTCAGGCTGTCCACCTCGCCGGCGAGCGCCTGGCGCACCGCCACCCGGCGCGAGTGCCAGTCGGGGCACTCCCACCACTCGCCGGCCCACTGCAGGAGCCCGTTGCTGTCGAGGGTGCGGTGGCCCTGGCGGTGCAGCGTCGCGATGGCGTTCGGCGGCATCGCCCGCAGCGGATTGTCCGCCGGGCGTCCGTTCACGAGCGCGGTCCACGCCTGCGCCCGCGAGACCGCGCGCCCCCCCACCCGCACGCGCGCCGGCCGCTCCGCCTGGCGCCGCTCGTGCTCGGCGAGCCGCTCGTTCAGCGCCGAGAGCCGGATCTCGTCCTCGGCGCGCGCGAACAGGCCGCGTTCGAAGCGCGCCCACAGCGTGCGCCAGGCGCGCTCGACCCCGCCCATCCGCTCCTTTTTGTATGGGGCGCCCGTCACGAGCGCGACGCCCAGGCGGTCGAGCAGCTCGCGGCTCGCGCCCGAGCGGAACAGCGGGCCCTGATCGGACCACAGATCGTCCGGCACGCCGTGCAGCGGCCGGCGCGGATCCCCGGTGCGCGCGAGCATCGCCGCCAGCGCCACCGCTGCGTCCGCCGCGTTCTCGCCGGCGGACACCATGTAGACAGCGCGCGTGTAGCCGGTGCAGATGTCCCAGATCCCGTAGACGAGGACCCGCATCCGGTCCGGCCCCAACGGTCTGTTTTTGTAGCCCCGCGCCCCGGCCGGGATGGGCGAGCGGTGCAGCGCGAGCAGCCAGTCGCCGTCCTCGAGGCGCCGCACCGGGTAGATGTGCGCCGAGGTGCTGGCGTCGAACTGGACGGCCTGCATCGGGTAGTCCGCGTGGATCCGCTGCGTGCGCCGGCCCGTGGGCCGCAGCCCGAGCTCGCGCCGGATCCGGTGCGCCGTCCCCGGCGGGATCCCCAGGGCCTCGGGCGGCAGGTCCTGCGCCTCGACCGCCCCCTCGATCGCGAGGTCCAGCGGCATCGGCATCGGCGCGCGATGCGCGAACCCGACCGCGATCTCGACCCAATCGCGATACTCCGGACGCCGCGCCGCGCGCCGGCGGCTCGTCCCGCCGAGGCGCGCCGCCCGGTAGATCGTGGTGCGGCTCACCCCGTACCGCTCGGCGAGCTCACGGACGAGCCCCCCCCGCGCGCCGTGCGGCGTGTCCCGGAACGCCTCCCGGATCGCCTCGACCGCGGACGGGGAGAGGGTCACTCACCCCCCCCCTCGGAGCCATCGCGCATGCACAGGCGCTCGATGCGGTCGATGAGCCCGTTCGCCTCGTCGAGCAGCGCCACCATCCGCTCGCGCTGGCGCTCCGCCAAGGGCTCCGCCCGCGCGAGGGCGCAGGCCGCGTCACGCAGCGCCGGCAGCGCCGAGCGGCGCAACGCCCGCTCCGCCTCCGCGATCGATGGCGAGGGCAGGAGGTGGCCGAAGGGGTCTCCATCTGCCTCCTCGCCGCCCCCGCTCTCCCCGTCCGCTTCACCATCCGCCCTTGCCGCCGCGCTCTCCTCGATGAGGCCGCGCAGCAGCTTCCGGCGCCGCGGCGCGCTCGCGGTGAGGAGCCGGATGATCTCCTCGTCGGTCTCGTCGCGGAGATCCAGCCCCGCGTCGATGCTCGCCGACACCAGCGCCATCGCCTGGCTCGGGCTCGTGGCCGCCGCCTCGCGCAGCGCGCGGCTCTCGCGCGCCACCGCCCAGGTGCGCACCATCGCCGGCAGCTCGCGCCGGCGCTCCGGAGAGAGCCAGTCGAGGTGCGCCGAGCAGTGCGCCGCGAACGCCTCCTCGCTCCCGCACGCCTCGCGGAGCTGCCAGGCCGTCTCCATGATCCGCGCCCGGCACTGGTCGGCGAACGTCTGCCACGCGAGCCAGTGGGCGCGCAGCTCCGCCGTCAGATCGGCGACGCGCCAGTCGGCCGCCGTCGAACCGGCCATGTCGATCTCCCCGTCGCCGGATCCCGGCCCCAGGTCGAGCGGCTGTGTCGTCGCGCCCTTCATCGCGGGTCCAGCCAGCGCCTGGCCGCATCCGAGATCGAGCGCTCGACCCCCGCGGAGATCAGCGTGATCCGCGGCGTGAGACGCCACACGTCGCCCTGCTGCTCCGCCCACCCGCCCGCCTCGAGGTTCTTCAGGGATCGGAACACCTGGTCACGGGATGCACCGGACTTGCGCATCAGCGCCTTCACCGGCGCCCCCTGGATGGTCAGGGGCGCGAGCGCCTCGACGATCTGCAGCAGGGTCCGGGAGGACGGCGAGAGGTACCGATCGCCGCCCGCCGCCGGGGCTTCGTGCGCGTCGCTCATGCCGCCGCTCCCCCATCCAGATCGGTGAGCAGCGCATCGACGAGCCTGTCGAGCTCGTCCGAGGCGGCGGAGAGGACGATCTGGTCGTCGGTCTCGACCAGCGCCATCCCGATCGCCGCGAGGTCGGCGGTCGACAGGCCGCGCACCGCCGGGAGGTTCAGCGACTCCTTCACCCGGATCAGGCGCGCCGCGTCCTGCGGCATCCTCTTGCGGATCCGCCCGATCGCCGCCGCCTGATCGCCCTCCAGTCGCCCCGGCGCCTTCCTGATCCCGAACTTCACCCCGTGGACGCTGTGCGTGCGCGGCTTCGCGAACAGATCCTTGTGCTCGCGGATGGCGTCGCGCACCCGCTCGTGGGCGGCGCCCGCATGGGCCACGCGCGCGCGAATGGTGCGCAGCCGCTCGCGGACCGCCCTGCGCCGGATGTCCTGGATCTCGGCGATGACGGCGTTGAGATCCTCGCGCGCGTCCGCGTAGGCGCGGACGAGCCGTTCGATGTCGTCGAGGGTCATGCCGCACCCCCTCGCACCGCCGCCGCGATCTCCTCGTCGCGCCGGAGCCGTTCGGCGACGCGGGCCTGCGCCGGGAGGAGCGCGTGCGGGCGCTCGGCCCGCAGGGCCGGACCCGAAGGCCGAAACATGCACTCCGGGTCGTCATGCACTTCGCCGTAGCTGATCCCCGCCGCCGCAAGGCGCGGGTTCAGCACATATATATGGTGTAGCCGCTCCATCATCGTTTCCGTCATGCGACCGCCTCCTCTGGTATCAGTCGATAGAGCCAGACGCGCGCGCCGTCGCCGGCCTGCGTCTGGCGACAAGTGATGGTGTGGCCGCCCGCCCGCAGCTCTGCGACGCACGAGTTCACCGCGCAGACCCGGGCGGCCTGCGCGATCTCGAGCGTCGAGTGCTCGGCGCGGTCGGCCAGCACCGCGAGGACGCGCTGGAGACGCGGGGAGCGTTCGAGGCGCGCCGCGTGCATCACGACGCATCACCCTGCGGCGCCCGAGCGGCCCGGATGGCCTTCTCCAGCGCCGCCGCGGGCAGGGTCGCCCCGCGCTCGTCGGTGTCGACGCCGAGGCGGCGCGCCTCGGCGAGCAGCGCCTCGTAGCGCTCCGCCGCGCCGGACATCCGGACGACGTTGCCCGCGCCCACCGTGCTCCGTGCCTTGCGTTCCGCCTCCGTGTCGCGCTCCGCCTGCGCCTCGGCCTTCCCGGCGAGGCCGCGCGCCACCTCATAGAGATAGGCGTGGTCCTTCAGCGGCGTCTCCAACTTCCCCGCGTCGCGGCGCTCGATGACGATCCGCAGCGCCTCTTCCCACTGCGCGCGCGTCACCGGCCAGTCCCGGCCGTGGCGGCGGAAGCCGCCGGACAGGACCGTCCGCTCGAACTCATGGATGAGCCGGGTCGCGCGGACCCACGACAGGACGCGCTTCGGCGGGCGGAAACATAGGCCGTATACGCAGCGTGGCGGCGGGCCGAGACCCCCACGGATCGACCATCGTGGCGCTCGCGATCGCCCTCGGTCTGGAGTTCCGCATCGGCCCGCCGCGCGGGGACGAGATTTCTGAGTTTTACCCCCCCCAAAACTCAGAAACGCCGACGCGAGGCCGTCCTTCGCGAGGTCGTCCTTCCGCCTCCGAGGAGGCGATCCTGATGCGGATCGAGCGCCTCGAGCGTCGCGAGCGCGAGCGCGAGGAGCTTCGGGGGGGGGGGGGGGGGGGGGGGGCGACGAAGAAACCAGACCGCGACCACGGCATGGGAATGTGATCGTCGTCAGCGACCGGCGCTGGCGGCAGGGGAGGGGTCGACAGCAGGATGAAGTGTGGTGAGCCACACCCTGTCAGGGCAGATCTCACGGGAGTGACCGGATGACGGACAAGAAGCCGCCGCCCGAGAAGCGGCAGAAGAAACACCAGGGCACGCTGCAGACCGGGAGGGCGCGCGATGTCGGTATCGACATCGCCTCTGTTCGGCCCGGCGCGATCAGTAATACACTCGTTCCTCCCCGGAAACCGAAGCCGAAACCGGAGGCGAAAGATGGGAAAAAAGGCAAACCGGACTGACGATCCGCACACCCCCGAACACGAGCAGGCGCACTGGGATCTGCTGTGGGGAGTGCGCCGCTCGATCCGCTACCACCGCCGGCGCGAGCGGTGGCTGGACGCGGTGGACAGGGTATGCGCGTTCGCCGTCGCCGTCTTCGGCACGAGCATATTCGTGTCGCTGCTGACGGGCAGCGTCCCGGCGCTGTTGACGGTAGTGGCGGCGATCACCGCAACCGCCGGGATGCTGCAGCTCGCGTTCGGGCTTGCGCGGCGCGCGCGCCTGCACAGCGACCTGGCCCGGGACTTCGTCGATCTCGAGCGCGCCATGGTGCGCGCCGGGGAGGACCTGCCGGAGCACGAGCTGCGTGAGCTCGAGGCGCGTCGTCTGGAGATCGAGTCCCGCGAGCCGCCGGTGCTCCGGGTGCTCGACGCGATGTGCCACGACGAGCTCGTGACCGCATCCGGCGTCGACCCGAAGGAGCGTGCGGAGCCGCGCTGGTACCAGCGCTGGCTCGCGAACATCGTGGACGTGGGCGCGCACCGGCTGAGCGGCCAGGCCTGACGGGGAAAGGATGCGCCGCCGCCCGGAGGGCGGGGCGAAGGGCCGCGCGTCAGTTGACCCAGATCTCGCCCGGCGGCGGGGGCGGTCCGGGGTCGAGCGGAGTGGACGTCACGTCGGCGAGAATCGGCGGCCAGACGATGTGGGGCAGGTCCGGGGCGATGGCGAACACGGCCACGATCATCCCCTTGAAGTCCTCGGGAATGTGGCGCGGGTCCTTGAACTGCCGAACCCCCCTGGCGTCGCCGGCGGTCCAGCGCTCCGGGCGGCGGAAGAACTCCCGGATGTCGTCCACCCGGGAGTAGTCGCCGCTGACGGTGCCGGCCTCATCGTCCCAGACGAGGGTGCGTAGCGCGCCGTTGGCGCCGTTGCGTCGGTCCGGAAGCTGTATGGTATGCGCCGTCATGGGTCGAAGTTGAACAGCATCCCGAGCACGAGGTCAAGCATCTCCGGATCCTCTTTGGCCAGATCCGACAGCCGATCTTCCGCGCCGTGGTCCCCGAGCACCATCTCCATGTGCGTGGTGGCGAGCTCCAGGGGATCGCCCGCCGGCATTCCGAGCGCATCGGTGGTGGTCTCGGGGTAGATCCGTCCGCTGTATCCATCGACGTAGTCGTCGGGCTGGCCGCGCTCGTCGTGGTCCGGATGGTCCGAATACACCGAGACGCGCGGGTCCCGCTCCCCGGCGCTGTTCGTGGTTCGCCGCACGTGCACCTCGCGCCAGATCCGGTTGAAGGGCTCGCCGAGTGTGCGCTGGAGGTGGTGCGTGTACTCGTGTACCGCACTTCCGAGAGCGCCGCTCACCGCCACGAGCGGCGAGTCGGCCCGATACCCCCCTCGCTTCTCCGCACGCCGCACCTCGATCTCGACGTCGTTCCCTCGCTCGACCCATGACCGCGGCAGCATCGCGGCGGCGGCGAGCACCTCCCGGGCGGGCCCCATGTCCGACCCCGCGACGATGGCGGGCTCCACCTCGCCCGCCCCCCGCTCGTGGCGCAGGCGCTCGATGAGCGCGGCGCGGAAGGCCGTCGCCCCGGCCGCGGTGGTGATGTCGCCGACCTCGCCCACGAGCTCGCGGCGCCGGCGGCGCCCATCGATCATGTGGTCTTCGGGCGCAACAAACGTCGTGAACTGCGCGGCGAGCGCCGGCGGCGCCCCGGACATCCTCTCCGCCGCCCAGGTCCGCATCGACTCCACCGGGTCGACCAGGCCGACGTTGTGGTCCCACCCCGGGTCGATCCCGGTCGGCACCTGGTGGACGCGCCCGCTGCGCCGGTTCACCCACGGGCGGGTGTGAATCTCCGGGTCCGGCGAGACCTGCCAGCCCTCGTCCGCGAGATCGTCGTCGCTGAGCTGCGTGACGTCGCACCGGCACCGCCAGCCGTTCGGGGGGTAGTGGGTGCGCCAGAACTCGTGGCCCACCGGCAGGATGATGCCGTCCCACGCCCGGTGCGCGGGCCGGGTGCGCGCATCGAGCACCGCTGTGTAGCGCAGGTACGGCGCCGAGTCCTTCAGCCGCTCGATGCGCTCCCAGTGCCCGCGCTGCGCCGCGGTGGTGAGGTTCGTTTCGAAGATGGTTCGAAGGCGCCGCGGCCCGATCGCGATCTGCACGACCTCGCCCGTGTCGGGGTCGATGATCTCGCGTTTCCCCCACCAGCCGAGGCGCTGGAGGCGGGGCCGGAGGTCCCGCAGGAAGCTGCCGAACGCGAGGCCCTCGGCCTGCGCCCGGTCCACGGCGCCGCGCAGCTCGCGCAGGATCTCGAAGCGCATCGCCTTCGCCGCGGTGAAGCTCGCCAGGTGGGACTCGGCCGCGGTGTCGCGCCAGTCGAAGCTGATGCGCGCGCCCTTCGCCCGGAAGTGCTGGATCGCCTCGGCGGGGGGGAGGTCCAGGTACTCGACGGTCATGGCGCCATGCTCGCCCCGGCCCGTCGCGCGCGGCAAGGCCCGGCGCGGCGAGTGACACGATCGATCCATCCGCGGTCCGGAGCCGCGGGTACATTCGCGCACATGCACTTCTCCTTCGCCGCCGCGCTCGCCGCCGAATCGGCCGACGAGCCACAGTGGGTCCACCTGCTGCCCTCGGGTGACGCGGCGGCCCGTGACGGCCGGCGCTGGCATGGCGAGCCCGACGCCATCGTGCGGCGCAGCCTCGCGTGGGCCGCGTCCGCCGACCTCCCGATCGATTTCGAGCACCAGACGCAGCGCGCCGCGACGAACGGCCAACCCGCGCCCGCCGCGGGCTGGATCGAGACGCTGGATGCGCGCCCCGACGGAGTCTGGGCGCGCGTGCGCTGGAATGACCGAGCGCGAGAGATGCTGCGCGCGCGGGAATACCGCTACATCTCTCCGGCGTTTTCGCACACGGACAAGGGCGAGATCCTGACGATCTTCGGCGCCGCCCTGACGAACATCCCGGCGCTGGGCCTCACCGCCCTGGCGACCGCTCAACCTCCTCCCGAGACAGGAGATCGACGTATGGACTTCCTGAAGCAGATCATCGCGCTCTGCGGCCTCGATGCCGCGGCCACCCCCGAGCAGGCGCAGGCGCACGTGGAATCGCTCGTCGCCGCGCGCGGGCACCTGACCGGCCTGTGCGCGGCGCTCGACGTGCGGGTCCCGGACCCGGTCGATTCGAAGGCGCAGACCGAGGCCATCCTCGCCCTCGCGAAGGCGGCGCCAGGCACGCCGGACCCGGCCCCCCCGGACCCGAGGCAGTTCGTGCCCCGCGCCGAGATCGACCGCCTCGCGACCCAGCTCGCGAGCCTCCAGTCCGCCCAGGCGACGGCGACGGCGACCGCCGCGGTGGACGATGCGGTGGCGAACGGCAAGATCGCCCCGGCCGCCCGCGAGTGGGCCCTCGGCTACGCCCGCAAGGATCCCGACGGCTTCGCCGCCTACTGCGCGATGGTGCCCACCATCGTCGCCCCCGGCGCCACCGGCCCGGCGGGCGTCCCGGCGCAGGGCGCCGACACCCTCACCGGCACCGAGCGCTCCGTCTGCTCGCAGATGGGCCTCGACGCCAAGGCGTTCACCGATGCGCGCGCGCGCATGGGCACACAGGAGGCAGCGTGATGGCAGCGCTCTCAGCAGACACCATCCGCCTCGCCCGCGACGGGCGAGCGCTGAAGATCGAGGCGAGCGGCACCGTCTACGTCGGCTCGCTGCTGCAATACGACGCCTCGGGCCACGTGAAGGCCATCACCGGCGCCGCGAACCTGAAGGTCGCCGGCGTCGCCGCGACGGCGGGCAAGGACGGCGACATGGTGGAGGTCCACCGCAACCAGGCCTTCCATTTCCCCGTGAAGTCAGGCGACACCCCCGACCCCGGCGACGACGTGTACGCCGAGAACGACAACGACGTCACCACCACCGCTGGATCCCGCACGAAGATCGGCAAGGTCGTTGCCGAGGACGATGACGGCGTCTGGGTGTGGGTGAGCTGAAGGAGCCCCTGAAATGATCGTCAACAAGCAGACCCTGACGACCCTCAACGTCGCGTTCAACGCCGCCTTCGCCGAGGGCTTCGGCCAGGCCATGGCGGACCACGAGCCCTTCACGATGACGGTGCCGTCGATGACGGCGGAGGCGGAGTACGGCTGGCTCGGCCACATCTCCAGCTTGCGCGAGTGGGTCGGCGAGCGGGTCCTCGACGGGCTGGTGAGCCACGGGTACACGATCCGGAACCGGACGTTCGAGTCGACCGTGCGGGTCCGGCGCGAGGACATCGAGGACGATAACCTCGGGATCTACCGGCCGCTGTTCATGGAGCTCGGCCGCGCCGCCGCCGCGCATCCCTGCGAGCTCGTCTACGGCGCCCTGAAGGGCGGATTCGACACCAAGTGCTACGACGGCCAGTTCTTCTTCGACACCGACCACCCGGTCGCGGGTGCGAGCGTGTCGAACGACGGCGGGGGCGCCGGCGATCCCTGGTTCCTGATGGACTGCTCGCGGATGATGAAGCCCATCATCCACCAGCGCCGCCAGGACTACGTGCTGACCAGCATGGACGCCCTCGACGACGAGCCGGTGTATATGAGGCGTGAATTCCTGCACGGCGTGGACGGGCGCGGGAACGTCGGCTACGGCCTGTGGCAGCTCGCCTACGGCTCGAAGGAGCCCCTCACCGCGACCCGCTACGCCGACGCCCGCGAGGCGATGCTGGAGTTCAAGAGCGACGCCGGCCGGCCCCTCGGGATCATGCCGACCCATCTCGTCGTTTCGCCCGGGAGCGAGCAGGTGGCCCGCGAGATCCTGATGGCGGAGCGCCTCGCGAACGGCGCGACGAACGTGTGGCGCGACAGCGCGCAGCTCATCGTGAGCCCCTGGCTCGCGTGATCGCACCGTGGCGGGCGTCACCCTCGTCTTCATCCACACCGGGCGCGAGCGCGCCCGGGCCGCGCTCGCGCGGATCCACGCCTCCGGCGAGCGCCCGAGGCCGGTGCTCGACCAGATCGGGCGCTACCTCAAGGCATCGACGGAGCGCCGCTTCCGGCGCCAGGTCGGCCCCGAAGGAAGCCCCTGGCCGCCGTCGATCCGCGCACGTGTGCAGGGCGGGGAGACCCTCACCGACACCCGTCGGCTCCGCCGGTCCATCGTCCACCGCGCCGACGACCGCGAGGTCGTGGTCGGCACGAACGTCGAGTACGCGGCCGTCCACCAGTACGGCGCGGAGATCGAGGCGAAGCGCGCCCCGCGGCTCCGCTTCCGGCTCCCCGGCGCCGGCTGGGTCTCGCCGCGCAGGGTGCGCATTCCGGCCCGGCCGTTCCTCGGCCTCGACGACCACGACGAGGGCGCGATCGAGCGGATCGTCGGGCGCTACCTCGGCGCCGCCGCCCAGGGCGCGGCGCCGGCGTGACGGCTCGGGAGTGATGAGATGACAGGCACGGCACAGGCCGCCGCACCGCAGACCACGACGCTGCGCGTCGCGTTCGACTCGCCGCGGAAGGGCTTCCGGCACGCGCGCATCGTCGGGAAGTGGCCGCCGGAGTTCCACCGGGAGCGCGGTCCTCAGCTCGTCCTCGCCCCCGACAAGGGCCCCGGACCCCGCCTCAAGGCGTGGGGCCACGGCCTCGACCGGTCCTGGACGATCAACGGCGAGACGGTCGCGTTCGCGTTGCGCAAGACGGGCAGCCCCCAGAGCCGCTACGAGGCCGTGCTCGACCCCGCCGTCTCCCGCCGGATCGTGAACGCCGCGCCCGGCGCGGACGCGAGCGGCGACGACTGGACGCCCGAGCAGGGTAGAGAGGAGCGCGAGGCTCGCATCCAGGCGGCCGTCAAGCGACAGAAGGAGCGCGAGCGCAAGCGTCTGGCGCAGCGGTCCCGATCGCAGGCGCAGCGCATCGCGCTGGCGGTCGAGCGGGCCGGGCCCGGGGAGCCCATCGACGCCTGCGTCGAGACCGTGTTCCGTCCCGACCCGCGCTCCGAGCACCTGGCGTGGCGGGGCAGCACGGCCGGCTGGCCGGAGTGGATGGACGCTCGGGCGATCACGATCACGCCGCCCCGAACGGGCGGTGGACACCACTGCCTCGATCTCCATGCGCCGGGCGTGCGCCACGACCGGGCGCCGATGATCCGGGTCAACGGCGTGTGGTGCTGGTGCTGCCCCGTCGGCGGCCAAGCCGGCCACCACTGGCTCACGTGCGATCCGGAGGACATGCACGAGATCCGGGCGTACGGCGAGGACCTCGCCGCCGAGGACATCGAGCTCGCGAACGAGCCCGTCCCGCCGCGGACCCAGACCGCCGTCCGCGCGCTGCACCTGCTGCTCACCTGCGGGGACAGGTACGGCCCGGGGATGGACCACGACATGTACCGCGGCTGGATGGCCGACGTGCGCGAGATCGAGCGTGCGCTCATCGGGATGACCGGGGCGCAGGGGCAGGTGGACGTCTACCGGAGCATGCAGGACCGGTGCGCGTCCGAGGTGGTACGGCTCGAGCGGCTGTGCCGCTCCCGCTACGGCCGCCGGCCGGCCGCATATCGCGACTACGCCTTCAGCGCGTGGGTGTCGGAGGTCGGCGCCTCGGACAAGAAGGTCTCGGGCTGGATGTACAACGCCGGCGAGAACAGCAAGGGCGAGGCCACCGCGAGGGGGCGGGCCGACCGGCTCGATGCGAGGGTGGCCGAACAACGCGAGAAGTACGACGCGGCCATCACGCGCTGCCTCCAGCGCGAGGCGGAGTACGCCGATGCCATCGACATTCTGTATCGCGCATAGCGTGGATTCGAAGCCGGCGTCCACCGCGCAGTGGCGCCGGCGATGGGCGCCGGGCGGGAAAGCGCACCGGCGCGAAGCGACGACCCGCCGGCGCGGGCTGCGCGGTCCGCGCCGGCGGTGAGCTTGGCCAAGGAGACGAGACATGAGCACCTACCTGGTCAGCGCCCGCACCGAGGGCTTCCGCCGCGCAGGCCGCGCCTGGCCCGCCGCGGGCGAGCGCGTGCAGCGCACCGACTTCACCGACGAGCAGTGGGCGGCCCTTCAGGCCGAGTCCGAGATCCAGATCCGCCCGGCGCCGCACGACCCGGCGCAGGACGCAGAGACGACCGCCGAGGGGGCCGATCCGGCCGCGGGCTCCGGAGCCGCGGGCGGGGACCCCGCTCCTCGAAGGGGGAATGATCCGGAGGACGGTCCGGAGCCGTCCGCCGGGGACCCCCGGGACGAGATTGCCGACGCCGTCGGGCGGGTCGACCCGACCGACCGGTCCCTGTGGACCGCCGACGGCAAGCCTCGTGTCGACGCGGTCGAGGCGATCCTCGGCCGCGACATCAACACCGCCGAACGCGACGCGGCCTGGGCCGCGCGCGAGGCGCTGGCGGGCGCGTGACCACGTACGCCACCACCGCGGACCTCGCCGACCGCCTCTCCTGGGACGAGCTCGCGCAGCTTGGCGTCGCGGACGGCCGGGTGACCGGGGACCTCCTCCGGCGCCACGTCGTCGACGAGGAGGACCTCACCGCCGAGGGCGACGACGTGGTGGCGGCGCTCGGCCGGGCGGTCGAGCGCATCGAGCAGGTTCTGGAGCACGCGACCTCGGAGATCGACGCGCGGATCCGCGGCGTCGTGAGCCTGCCGCTCGCCCCGGTCCCGGAGGTCCTGCGCGTGCGCGCGGTCGACTTCGCCGCCTACGAGCTCGCCGGCGGCGGGCGCGACAGCGACCACTGGATCCGGTGGGACGCGGCGCGCGCCTGGCTCGCCGACGTGGCCGCCGGCCGAGTGAGCCCGGACCTCGGCGCGGCCGACGGCCCCGCTCCGGCCGCCTCCGGCGCCGCCTTCCAGGGCGGCGATAGCCCTTTCTTCAGCCGGGCGCGCATCGGCCGTCTCGGCCCCGGGTTCTGACGTGTCCGTCCTCTCCGCCATCACCGACCGTCTCGCGGACCGCCTCGCGGACCGCCCCGACGTGCGCGTGTGCGGCGCCGCCGAGCTCGCGGCGCTCGGCACCCGGCGCGACAAGGGACCGGCGACGAGCGCCGTCTACGTGCTTCCGCTCGAAGAGCAGGCGCCGCCCGCCGGCGACGTCATCGGCCCCGCCCGCGCCCTGGTGCGCGTCGGCTTCGGCATCGTGATCCGCGCCGTGAACCGCCGCGACCGCCGCGGCGAGGCGGCGGCCGAGGACGTCGAGGCGTTGCGCGAGCGGGTCCGGGCCGCCGTCTACGGCTGGGAGCCGGACGGCGCCAGCGCGCCGCTCCTCCTCCGCCGCGGCGCGCTGCTCGACGCGGCGCAGGGCGAGGTGTGGTGGCAGGACGAGTACGAGACGGAGGTGCTCATCACGGCCGACGACGCGCCCGCGTTCGAGGCGCTGACGTGGGTGTTCGACAGCGGCACACCCAGCGCTATCGCCAATCGCTTCGCCGGAACTTTTTCCAGCAACGCCGGCCACTGGAGCGCGGAGAGCGATCCGGCGGCCACGAGCAGCGAAATGACTGGCCCCAGCGCCAACAACCAGCTTGCGTTCATCCATACCGAGACGACGACCGCCGTCCCAATCACAATCATCGACGACCTCGGGATATTGACCATGCTGGCCACCGGCGGCGCCCAGGGCCAGGCGTGGCTGCTGGATACGCCCGTGGCGCGTCGAATCACGCTGCGATGCTGCCTCCAGGGCGCCTTCGACGCCCCGGTTCAGGGCGGCGAGCCCGAGGGTCTCGCCGTCGAACACCGCGCCACAGAAAACGACGCGTGGGAAACGTCCGGGTTCATTCGCGGCTGGGAGTACGCCGACACGCGCAGCGCGGGCGATGAAGTCGTGGACTTCGGTGACGAGGCCTTCACTGTCGCCGCCGATGGCGGCTGGCGCGACGTCGCGGTCGACATCCCCGCGAACGCGCGTGAGGTGAGGCTCCGCCCCCGCTATCTCATCGCCTCGGGAGGGCCGGCGTCAGATAACAGCAGACACGACATCGCCCTGTACAGCGTCACCCTGGACATCGCGGAGGCCGCGTGATGCCCGCGCTCCCGCCCTGGCCGTGGCCGGCGCCCCCCGCCGCGCATCCATGTCTCGCCGCGAGGGACCCATGATGTCCGCTCTGCCGCGAATGCGCGCCGGCGGCGCCCTGTTCATCTGGCTCGCGCGGGTCGCCGACTGGATCGCGGCCTGGCGCCGGCGCCGGCGAGGTGACGGCCGATGACCCCCGAGATCGACCTCGAGTCCCTGAACACCGCGCACCACACGCTCGACGTCGACGCCGGCGACACCGCCGTCTATGTCCTGCCGGACGTGCGCTACGCCCACGTGGCCTTGAGCGTGACCCCCGAGGCGGGCGCGACCTACGACGCCGAGCTCACCCTCGCCGCCCCGCTCGCCGACACGTCGATGATGACCGGCTGGACGCTGCTCGACGAGGGCGACGTCCAGACCGAGGGCCGCGCCTGGACCCTGTCGCCCGCGGTGACCGCCGTGCGCGTCACGGCGACCGCCGAGGCCGTCAGCGTCCGGCTCGCCTTCAGGACCTGACATGTACCACGTCCCGGGAATCCAGCCCCCCTGGCAGCCGCGATGGGCGCCGCCCCCGGCGCCGGGTCCGGCGACCGGCGGCGCCGCGGCCGGCGTCTCGCTCGCGCCGATGGAGTGGGTCCTCGGCGGCTTCGACACCGCGGCGGAGGCGATCGCGGGGCGGTTCTCCGGCGAGACCCTCGCATCGCATCTCGAGGCCGAGCGCGACGGCAGGTGGCTCGCGGATCACACCGGGTCCACGCAGAGCTCGCACACGGGCCCCGGCGAGAACAACGAGCTCGCGTTCATCCACACGGAGACCTCGTCCACCGCTTCGCCTGCGACGCTCATCGACCACGGAACCCTCGTGATGCTGTCCACCGCCGGCGCCCAGGGCCGGGCGTGGCTGATGGCGCCCGTCGCGCGCCGCCTCGGCGTGCGCTGCTGCATCCAGGGCGACTTCGCCGACGTGGCCGCGGGCGGCCAGATGGAGGGCCTCGCCATTGAGCACCGGCCCGACAGCGCCGCCGAGTGGACGCGGGCGCATCTCATCGCCGGCTGGGGCTTTGCGTTCGTCCGCACCGAAGGCGAGACGCTCAACGACTACGCCGGCAACGCGTTCAACGTCGTGGCCGCCGGCGGCTGGCGCGACGTGGACGTCGACATCCCCGCGAGTGCTCGCGAGCTGAGGATCCGGCCCATCTACGTCGCGGCCTCGACCCCCGGGGCGCAGATCTACCGCCAGGACGTGGCGCTGCGCAGCGTCAGGCTTTCCACCCACTGAGTCCGGAGGACACCATGCGCAAGTTCCAGATCGTCGTATTCACCTTCCTCGCCGCGCTGCTGACCGCGGGCTGCTGGGCGGCGCCCGCCATCGACACCGAGATCGTCACCGCCATCGAGGCGCTCGATCCGGCCGACGACGGCGCCTGGACGAAGGACGGCCGGCCCCGCGTGCGGGCCCTGGAGGCGAGCCTCGGCCGCGACATCAGCGGCGCCGACCGGGACCTCGCCTTCGGCGTCTGGCAGGCGTGCGCTCCGGACCGCGAGCGCGCCGCCTTCAGCGAGGCCCGGGCCATCGACGCCGAGACCCGCGCCGAGGCGGCGGAGGCCGCGGACCACGCGGCCCGCACCGAGCGCGAGGCGGCCGTCACCGCGCTCGCCGAGTGGAGGGCCCGGGCGCGCAGCGCCGAACGCAGCGCCGATGCGGCCGTGGCCGCCGCCCTCGATGCGGACCACCGCGCCGAGGCGGCGCAGGCGAAGACGGCCGCGCTCCTCGCCGGCCGGCGCGTCTGTCTCGACGAGCGCGCCGCGGTCGGGGCGCACCTCGACGACTGGTTCGCCGGCGACCTCTCCGTCGCCGGCGCCGCGCTGCTCGACTGCCTCGCCGGCGCCGAGCCGTAGACAGAAGGAGAAGAACGATGGGACTCCTGTGGCGCAAGAAGCTCGTCCTCGCAAAGAACGAGAGCGCGAGTGGAACGGCCGAGGTGCTCGCCGCAGCCGACGCGGTCCTCGCGATCAACGTCGAGCTCACCCCCCTCGCCGGCGAGACGGTGAGCCGCGAGCTCGAGCGCAGCTACTACGGCGCGAGCGGCGAGCTGCCGGTCGGCAGCCACCAGACGCTCGCGTTCTCCACCGAGCTCGCCGCCGGCGGCGCCGCCGGCACGATCCCGCCCTGGGGGAGGTTCCTGAAGTCGTGCGGGATGAGCGAGACGAACACGGCGACCACCAAGACCGTCTACAAGCCGATCACCGGCAGCGAGCCGACGCTCACGGCATCGGTCAACGTCGACGGGCAGCTCCACACCCTGGCCGGGTGCCTCGGGACCTGGACGCTCAGCCTCGCCGCCAACCAGATCCCGCGGATGCGCTGGGAGCTGACCGGGCTGTACAAGGACCCGTCCGCGACCGCCGCGGTCGCCAACCCGGTCTACACGGGCTGGAAGGACCCGATCGTCGCGAGCAACGCCGGGACGCCGCGCTTCGAGTTGCACGGCGAGGAGATGGCCCTGTCCTCCCTCGAGCTCCAGTACGGCGCGGTGGTCTCGTACCGAGAGATCATCGGCGAGGATTCGGAGGTCGTGATCACCGACCGCTCGATGACCGGCACCGCCACGATCGACATGCCCGCGGTCGGTGATTTCGCGATCGTGAAGAAAGCGAAGGAAGGTGCCGTCGGCACGTTCGAGCTCACCCACGGCATGGGCGCGGGCAAGATCATCAAGTTCGACGCCCCCAAGGTGCAGCTTGGGCCCCCGACCTTCCAGAACGCCGACGGCATCTGGCAGGCGCAGGTCCCCCTCACCTTCCGCCCGAACGCCGGCAACGACGAGATCGTCATCGAGACGAATTGAGGTAGCCCATGTTCCGGATCGCACCCCCCGACCAGATCTACGACGTCCCGCTCACCGTCCAGGTCCCGGCCGACGGCGGCACGGAGGCGCAGCGCTGCACCGTGCGCTTCCGCCTCCTCCCCGCCTCGCAGACGCGCCGGCTCGCCCTGGAGGGCGACGCCGATCTCGCCGAGGCGGTCCTCGCCGGCTGGAAGGACATCTGCGACGCGAAGGGCAAGCCGCTCGCCGTGGACGACGAGAACCGGGCGACGCTGCTCGACATCCCCTACTTTCAGCGCGCGGTGGTCCTCGGCTACCTCACCTGGGCCGCCGGCGTCCCCGAAAAAAACTCCGCGGCGCCGCCCGCCACCTCCTGAGCCGGGGCGGCGGCGCCGACGAGGTCCAGGCCGATGCCGCGCTCTTCGGGATCGCGCTCGATGAGCCCCCCGAGGAGCGCCCCTACGACGTGCTGGCGGAGTGCTGGGACGCGGTCCGGGCGTTCGCCGCGATGCAGACCCAGTGGCGTTACGGTCCTTCGGGCGCCCCCACCGGGCTCGACTACGCCGGCGCGCGTGCGGCGGTCCGGGCGATGGGGCTGAAATGGCGAGCGGTGTTCGAGGGAGTGCGGGTGATGGAGGCGGAGACGCTGGAGGTCACGGCCGCCCGCCAATCAGGTCGGCGAGGAGGACGATGAATCCGCAGACCCAGCGCAGCACGGCGGCCACCAGCACCAGTGCGACGAACACGTACAGCGCCTTCCCGTCGCTCCACAGGTACGCCGCCCCGACGGCCGCGCCGCCGATGAGTCCGCACACGCACTCGAAGACCCACCCGGGCTTGCCGCCTCTATCCATGCCCGGAGCATAGCACGGTGCCCGCCGACATCCGGGTCGGGCTGCGCCTGACCGCCGACGCGAAGGGGCTCGTCGGCGAGGTGCGCGCGAGCCGCGGGCAGATCGAGCAGCTCACGCGCGCCATGGGCCGGGGCGAGCCGGCGGCGCGAAGCTTCGCGCGTGCGACCGCCGAGGTCGAGCGGTCCACGCGCCGCACCGGCCGGTCGCTCCTCGCCGCGCACGGCGCGCTGCTGCGCTACGCCACCGGCTTCCTGTCCATCGCGGGCGCCGTCTCCGCGACCCGAGGAGTCCTGCGCTACGCGGACGCCCACACCCAGGTCGCGAACGCGGTGCGCATCGGGACCCGCACGGCGGCGGAGTTCACCGCAGTCCAGCAGGGCCTGTTCGACGTCGCCCACCGCACCAGGGCGCCGATTGCCGCGATCGCGGACCTCTACCAGAAGCTCTCGATCGCCCAGGACGATCTGGGCGCGACCTCGGGCGAGCTGCTCGCCGTCATCGAGGGCGTCGGTCAATCACTCGTCATCAGCGGCACGAGCGCGGCCGAGGCCCGCGGCGCGCTCCTCCAGCTCTCCCAGGCGCTGTCCGGAACGGTGGTGAGGGCCGAGGAGTTCAACAGCCTCATCGAAGGCGCGCCGGCGCTGCTGCGCGCGGTGGCGAGCAACCTCGACCGCGCCGGCGGCTCCGTCGGCCGCCTGCGCCAGCTCGTCATCGAAGGCGAGGTGTCAAGCCGCGAGTTCTTCGAGGCGCTTCAGCGCGGCCTGCCGGAGCTGGAGCGCGGGTTCGCGAGCGCGACCGGGACCGTCGCGCAGGGCCTCATCCAGGTCGACAACGCGATGACCCGCCTCATCGGACGCATCGACGAGACGAACGGCGTCTCGGAGGACCTCGCCGAGTCCCTGAAGGCCTTCGCCGAGGCGCTCGGCGCCGTGGACCCGAGGGCGGTAGCCGAGGCGATGGACGTCCTCAGCACGGCCGTGTTGCTCGCCGCCGGGGCCCTGGGCGGGCGCCTGGTGTTCGCGGCCGGCCGGACCGTGGTCGCCGCGACGGCCGCCCGGCGCGAGATCCTGCGCCTCGGTGTCGCCGCGGGCGCGATGGCGGACCGCAGTCGTACCGCGGTGACCGCGCTCTACGCGCTCAACCGTGCGGCGGGCGCCGCACGCATCGGGCTCGCGCTCCTCGGCGGCCCCGCCGGCGCCATCGGTCTCGCGATCGCGGGCCTGGCCCTGTTCGCGACTCGCTCGACGGACGCGGAGGAGGCCGCCGAGCGCGTCACCCGCGCCCTTGGCGACCAGAGGCTCGCCGCCGAGAAGCTCGCCGGGGTCCTGAACGATCTCACGGACGCGGCGCTGCGCGGTCTCATCGCCGACATCGACGAGGCTCTCTACACGCCGGCCACCTTCCTCACCGCCGGGGGATTTCTGGCGCAGAGGGATGCCCTGGATCGCGAGATCGATAGCCTGCGCCGCCAGCGGCGCGAGACCGAGGAGCACTCCTTCATCCCCGGGACGGCCATCGGTTCCCGGACTCCCGACGAGCTCCGCATCGAAATCGACCAGAAGATCCGCGACCTGGAGATCCTCGATCAGCGGATCAAGAGGGATGAACGCCGCCGCGCGGAGGCCCAAGCCCGGCTCATCCGTCGCGCCGAGCCGCAGGGCGGCGCCCTCTTCCCGCCCGCCGACCCCGCAGCGCCGGACACCGGCGCGGATCCGCGCGAGGCCGAGCGCCGAGCCGAGCGCGGTGCGGCCGCCATCGAGGCCATCCATCGCCGGCACCAGGACGCCCTGGTCCGCCTGACGCACGACCGCATCGGGCAGGTCCGCCACGCCGAACGGCGGGCGCTCGCCGAGCTGGAGAAGCTCCGCGGCCAGGACGGAGTCAGCGCCGCCGAGTTCGAGGCGGCGCGCACCGCGATCCAGGAGCACTTCGCGGCCGAGCGCCAGGCGATCCGAGAGGAGGAGCATCGCCCCGAGCGCGCCGCCGAGCAGGCCCGCCTGGACGCCGAGCGCGCCGCCGCCGAGCGCGTGCAAGAGCTCCACCGCGCCGCCTCGCGCGAAATCGCGTTCCACCTCGCGAGCCCCTACGGGCAGGCGGTCCTCGAGATCGAGGAGTGGGCCGAGCAGCAGCGCGCGGCGCTCGAGGCGGCCGGTGCGAACCAGATAGAGTTCGACGCGCTCGCCCTCGCGGCCCAGATCCAGATCAACAACGCCCGCGATGCCGAGAATGAGCAATTCGAGCAGGAACAGGCGGAGAGGCGCGCGCGCCGCCGCGAGGAGGAGCTCCTGGCCGCGGCCGGCTTCCGCGACCGCGAGGCGGCCGAGGAGGCGGCCCACCAGGCGCGGATCGCCACCATCCAGAGCCGCGGTGCCGCGAAGGTCCGCGAGATCCGCGTCGCCCTCGCGCGCTTCGAGGAGCAGACGGGCACCGCGCGGGTGCAGACGGGTCTCGAGATCGCCGAGGCGTCGCTCCGGAGCTACGCCGCCTTCTCGACGAAGGCGTTCCGGCTCGCCCAGGTGGCCGGCATCGCGCGCGCGACCGTCTCCACCGCCCAGGGCGTCGCCGCCTCGCTCGCCAAGGGCTTTCCGCTCGGCCCCATCGAGGCGGCGCTCATCGCCGCCGCCGGCGCTGCGGAGATCGCGACGATCCGCGCCCAGCGCCCGCCGCGCGCCTTCCAGCGGGGCGGCATCGTCGACTCGCCCACCTACTTCACGGCGCGCGGCGTCCCGCGGGGCGTCGCCGGCGAGGCGGGCCCGGAGGCGATCCTGCCGCTCCGCCGCGGGCCCGACGGACGGCTCGGGGTCGAGGCCCGCGGCGCCCAAGGCGCGCCGGTCCTCACCATCGCCCCGACCATCACGGTGCACGTCGACGCGGATCCGGACCGCCGTCCCGACGAGACGGGCGCCGAGATCGCGCGCCGGGTCCAGGACGAGCTGGTGCCGGTGATCCGCGCGACCCTCGCCGACGAGCTCCGCCCGGGCGGGCTGCTCCGCCCGACGGACCGCGCCGCATGACGGCGGTCGCGGACGTGACGGTGTTCGACGTCCGCCCCGACGCGCAGGGCGTCGGCGGCGTGTGGCAGCGGATCCCGCTGCCCGAAGGCGTCGATCTCCGCGACGACCCCCCCAATCCCTCGCGCTATGTCCTGATCGACGGCGACGGCACGCACAACTCCCAGCCGGCCCCGCTGCCCCCGGCCCTGACCGGCGGGGCGTCCACATACATCGCGCAGCTCGAGGTCCGCGGCCCCGCGGACGCGCGGGTGCTGAGGGTGTTGCTGGACATATCCGCCACGGGCGGCGGCGCCGACACGGGCGATCCGGACCTCTCGATGCCGGCCGGCCTCGCCATCGCGCTCCGCGCCGGCGCGCTGTTCGCGGTCGTGCCGCTCCTGGGCGACGAGAGCGAGCCGTACCATTTTCCGCTCGCCGGCGAGGTCGCCACCGCCGTCAGCGCCCTGACCGGGCCGCTCGCCGACCACGACGCGGTGTCGGCGGTCCTCCTCGACCGCACGGCGACCTCCCCGATCGTCTACCGCGATCCGGACGAGGCGCCGATCGCGAACCGCCTGCCCGACGTCCACCTCGACCGCGCCTCGCGCCTCCAGGCCCGCCCGCGCCTGGTGAGCGTGGAGTTCGGGGACGGCTACCGCCAGGTCGCGTCGGACGGCCTGCACTCGATCGACCGGACCTTCGACGCGCGGTGGGACGTGACGCCTCTCGATGCGCTCCACCGGCTCGGCCGGTTCTTCGAGGCCCGCGCCGGGGCCGAGCCGTTCGCGTTCGCCGCGCCCGGCGACCGCGACCGCGCCTGGCGCTGCACGGACTGGCGCGGCCCGCGCCGCCTCAGCCCGACGCACGGCAGCCTCCAGGCCCGGTTCGTCGAGCATCACTTGTGGTAGCCGCCATGCCCCCCGACCCCCTCGACAGCTTCGGCACCATCTTCCTCGTCTGCCTGCTCTCCATGGCGCTCGGCATGGCGCTGGTCGAGCTGGCCGTCACCGTCGGCGGAACGTGCCCGTGACGAGGCGCGCGGACATGCCCCCCGAGCGACCGCGGTTCTGGCTGGTCATGGCCCTCGTCGGGATCGCCATCTACTGCCTCACGCAGGTTCCGGCGTGACGATCCGCGCCGACGAGCAGCGCGCCTCGGTGGAGGCGATCGTCTCGCTGTACACGCTCGACGCGACCGCGATCGGCGGCGGCGTCCATCGCCTGGTTGCCGCCGCCCGTGATGGAGAGACGCTGCGCTACCAGGACGTCGCGTACCGCCCGATACCCATCGAGATCGAGGGCGTGGACTATCGCGCCGGCGGCACCGCCTCGCGTCCGACGCTCGCGGTGAGCCGGCTCGACACCCCGTTCATCGCCGCCGCGCTCGCCGTCGACGACTTCCGGGGCGCGACGCTGCAGCGGATCCGGACCCTGGCGCGCTACCTCGACGGGGGGCCCGATGCGGACCCGAACCGGCACTGGCCGCGAGAGGGCTGGCGTATCGAGCGTCTCGCACGCCAGACCCGTGACCGGCTCGTGTGGCAGCTCGCGAGCCCCCTCGACCTCGACCTCGTCCGCCTCCCGCGCCGCCAGGTCTTGCGCAACGTCTGCGCGTGGGTCTACCGCCGCTGGAACGGCGCAGCCTTCGACTACACGGCCGCAACTTGCCCGTATGCCGGCCTCGACTACTTCGACGCCGACGACGTGCGCGTCTTCGACGCGGCGGCCGACCGGTGCAGCCGCCGCCTGTCGGGCTGCACCGCCCGCTTCGGGCGCGGCGCCGCGCTCCCCTACGGCGGCTTCCTCGGGGTCGGCCGGACGCGGCCTCGATGATCGCCGGCGCGATCTGGCCGCTCCCCGACGACGTCGTCGCCGACATCCGCGCCGACGCGGAAGATCGCGCGCCCGACGAGTCCTGCGGCCTCGTGCTCGCGGACGAGGGCGGGGTCCGGTACGTGTCGTACCCGAACATCGCGCCAGACCCGCGCGCGGCGTTCCGCGTGCCGGGCGGGACCGTGCTCAAGGCGCAGGCGGCGGGGACGCTCGGCGCGGTCGTGCACTCGCACCCGCCGCCCCACCCGGCCTGCCCGAGCGCGGCCGACATGCGCGGCCAGATCGCGACCGACGTGCCGTGGGGGATCGTCCCGGTCGGTCCCGCCGGCGACGCCGGCGAGCCGTTCTGGTGGGGCGGTGGCGCCCCTCGGCCCCCGCTCCTCGGCCGGCCCTACCGCCACGGCGTCGACGACTGCTACTCCCTGGTGCGCGACTGGTACCGCATCTCGCGCGACCTCCGCCTCCCGGAGGTCCCGCGCGCCTGGGGCTGGTGGGACCGCCGCGATCCGGACGCGTCGAGCCTCTACGAGCAGGGCTATGCCGCGGCCGGGTTCGTCGACATCGACCGCGCCGAGGCCGGCGTCGGCGACGCGGTGCTGATGGCGTTCGGCCATGGCGGCGTCGTCTCGCACGGCGCGGTCATCGTCGAGGACGGGGTCATCCTCCACCACCCGGCCGCGGACCGGCCCTGGGCGCCCGGCCAGCTCTCGCGGCGCGATGCGCTCGCGCGCTGGATCCCGCACGTGCGCCGCGTCCTGCGCCACCGGGACGCGGAGAGTCGGTCGTGATCCGGGCGATCCGGGCGCTCGGCGGCGCGTCGAACGCCCCCGGACCGGGCGATCCGGGGGTTACTGCCCGCCGGGCGATTCTCCGGGCTTCAGGATCTCGCGCCTGCGGGCCCGCCACCGGGCCTGGCGTGCGGACAGCGAGCGCTGGCAATCCGGGCAGCGGTAGACCAGGCTCGGCGCCCCGCAGCCCTCGGCGCACAGGCCCGCCGCACGTCTCTCGGCGCGCAGGCGGGCCTGGGAGCGGGCCTGGCGAGAGGTCACCGGCCCGCACCGCAGACGCTGCAGATATCGGCGTCCATCGCCGGGTCCTCCTCCCGGGGCCCGCCATCCCACAGGCCGGCCTCCTCCAGGTCGGCCAGGACCGCCTCCGCGGTCTGGCCGTCGAACGGCGCCCCGCGGTTCCAGCACTGCATCCACCCCCCCGGGCGATCCTCCGGGCCTCTGTAGGGGATGATGTCTGCGTCGTGGCGTTTCGCGATCTTCTCCGCGCGGTCCACCCACTCCTGGCTGACCTCGCCGCTCCACGATCCGAAAAAGTGGTAGCTCATCGTCTGTCTCCTGTGTGCGGGGCGCCGGTGCAGCGCCCCGTCGAATGCCTGTCAGGCGCGCAGCCGCGCGATCGCGCGGTCGAACAGCGCGATGGTGTCGTCGTGCGCCTGCGCAACGGGCCGCGCCTCGATCCACTCGGCGATCCCGGTGCCCGCGCCGTCAACCTCGTCGGGCTCGTGCGACGGCCCCCACGTGTCTCCCTCGATCTCGTAGATCGCGCCGTGAAGCCGATCGAGCGCCGCGTACGCGTCCTCGTCATCGGTGGCGCCGGCGCGGTAAATCGCATTGATCGCGTCGGTGCTGTCACCGTCCAGCGCGTCCGGCTCGTCCGCCAGGATCTGGCGGGCGGTGGTGAGGACGTGCAGATCGCGGGCGACCGGGTCGGCGATTTCGCGGACGCGGGCGTGTCGCTCCCAGGCGACGTCGCGCTCGGTCGTGCGGATGGTGGTGGTCATGGCTGCATCTCCTGTGTGTGGGGCGGCGACGTGCCGCCCCGTGGAAGGTCGCTAGTCCGGCTGCTCGTCGCGGGCGTCGAGCGCCACGATAGTGGGTGTCGGTCCGCCGAGCGGATGGCCGCCGTCCACGAGTGCGACGATCTCCTCGGCTTCTTTTCGCGACGGAACGTCGAATGTCCAGCGCTTCGGGTACGCGCCGCCCTCGGGCACCCCCCCGAGGCGTCTGCAGAGGCCGCTGTACCCGGCGGTGTAGTAGCGAGACTCTGTCGTGACGCGATATCGCGCGACCGGCTCTGCGTCGTCTCGCAGCGGGAAGCCAAACAGACTGCTGTCGCGGGTGCTCATTTGATCTTGCTCCTCGAACGCCGCCCCGTGTGGCGACTGTGGGATGGGATAGTAGGGTATCGGCGGCGCAATGTCAACGTCTACACTTGCCGATCCGCGACATGATCGACGTGCATCTTCACGGGGCGGCGGCTCGCCACCTCCCGGCCCCGGGACCACTCCGCCTCGACGTGCGCTCACCGGCCGAGGCGCTGCTCGCCTGCACGTCCCAGCTCCCCGGCCTCGACGCGACGATCCGGGCCGGCGCCTGGCGCCTCGTCGCGGGGGACGCGGACGTCCCCGGCGATCTGTCTCTCCCGCTCGGCGCCTGCCGCGAGCTGCACCTCGTCCCCTCGGCCGAGGGCCAGGGCGGCGAGGCGCTCCTCATCGCCGCGATCGCGATCGGGACCCTCGCCGTCGGCCTGTTCCTGCTGCCGACGATGGAGGGTGTCGAGCGCGACGATGCCGGCCAGCGCGCGTCGTTCCTGTTCGACGGCCCGTCCAACACGGCCGCCGAGGGCGGTGTCGTGCCGGTCATCTACGGCGGCCCGGTGAGGGTCGGCTCGACGCTGATCTCCGCCGGCGTCTCCAGCGACCGGATCGCGCCGTGATCCCGGCCATCGCCGGCGCCGGCGGCGGGAAGTCGGGCGGCGGCGCGCCGACCGAGGCCCCGGACACCCTGCGCTCGGCGGCGACGGCGCGCATCGTCGACCTCATCGGCGAGGGCGAGATCCGCGGCCCGGTGGATGGCCTGCGATCGGTCTTCATCGACGGCGTGCCCGCCGCCGACGAGAGCGGCGCCGCGAACTTCGACGGCCTGTCCGTCGAGTGGCGGACGGGCACCCCTGACCAGGCGCCGCTCGCCGGCATCCCGGAGGTCGAGACGGAGGTCGAGGTCGGGCTGCGCGTGCGAAACGGCGCGCCGGTGGTCCGGCGCATCACGAGCGCCGACGTGGACAGCGTCCGGGTGACGCTGCGGTTCCCGCGCCTGGTGCGCTACGACGACGACGGCGACTCGCACGGCGCCGAGGTCGCGCTCACGATCGAGACGCGCAGCGCGGGCGACGTGTACGTGGCCCGCGTCGAGCAGACGGTCACCGAGAAGAACGTCTCGCCGGCCGAGCTCTCGTGGCGCATCGCGCTCCCGGGCGACGCACCGCACGACATCCGCGTGACGCGCCTCTCGCCGGACTCGGAGTCGGACCGCCTCTCCGACGAGCTCTGGTGGGCGCGCCTCACCGAGATTCTGGAGGTCCGCCAGTCGTACCCCCACTCCGCAGTCGTCGGCATCACCGCCGACGCGCGCCAGTTCCGCTCGCAGCTCACCCGGCGCGAGTACGAGGTCTATGGCCTAGTCGTCTCGGTCCCCTCGAACTACGACCCGTCGGCCAGGACCTATACCGGGATCTGGGACGGGACCTTCGCGCGCGCCTGGACGGACAACCCGGCCTGGTGCGTCTACGACATGCTCAGCAACACCCGCTTCGGCCTCGGCTCCGAGCTCGGCCCCGAGGCGCTCTCGGCGCTGAAGTGGAGCCTGTACGAGGTCGGCCGGTGGTGCGACGAGGGCGTGCCGGACGGGCGCGGCGGCACGGAGCCGCGGTGGCGGTTCGCGGGCGTCCTCACCCGCGCGGCGGAGGCGCGGCGCCTCCTCGACCAGATGCTTTCCGCGATCCGGACCCGGATGTACTGGAGCGCATCGACCGTCGTCGCGGTCTCCGACGCCCCGTCCGATCCGGCCGCCCTCGTCGGCCCGGCGAACGTCATCGACGGGGAGATGTCGGTCGAGACCCAGGCGTGGTCGGAGCGCGTGAGCGCCGTCGCGGTGTCGTTCGCGGATCCGGCCGACGGCTACCGTCTCGGGACGGAGCTCGTCGTCGACGACGCCCTCGTCGCGAAGTACGGCTACCGCCAGCGCGACCACGCGGCGCTCCTGTGCACATCCCGGAGCCAGGCGCAGCGCCATGCCCGGCACATCCTCATCGAGCAGGAGCACGAGACGGACCGCCTGACCTGGCGGGGCGGCCTCGACCAGGCGTCGCTCCGCCCGGGCGACGTCATCCGCCAGCACGACCCGCTCGTCGCCGGGGCGCGCCTCGCGGTGCGGGTCCGCGAGGAGCCCCCGAACCGCCTCCGCGCCGACAGCCTCGACGGTGTCGAGCCCGGCCCCGACGATTCGTGGACCCTGCACGTCATGACCGAGAGCGGCCAGGTCGACACCTACCTTGTCCGGCGCCTCGCCGGCGAGCTCATCGAACCGGACGCGTGGAACTCCACGATCATCCCCGGCGCGATGGCGGTCCTCGAGTCATCGGACGTCACCGCCCGCCTGTGGCGCGTCGAGTCGGTCGCGGAGCGCGACGGCCTCGAGTTCGAGGTCGTGGCCCGCGCCTACCACCCGGACCGCTACGCCGCGGTCGAGCGGGGCGTGCGTATCGAGGAGCCGGATCTCACCCTCATCCCGACCGGCCCGATCCGGCCCCCGGCCGACGTCGTCGTCTCCGAGCGCCTGTACCGGTCCGGCACGAGCATCCTGACGGCGGTCGTCGTCTCGGTCGTCGCGCCGGCATCGCGCGACCCGCGCATCGTCGCCCACGAGATCGAGGTCCGCGGCCCGAACGACCCGGACTACCGCCCCCTCGCGGTGACGACACAGCCGGGCGCCGAGGCGCCGAACGCACGGGTCGGGGTGTGGGGCGCCCGGGCGCGGTACGTCGGCGAGCCCTCGACGCTCCGGAGCGCCTGGGCCGAGTCCCCGGCGGTGACGGTCCAGGGCAAGACGGCCCCGCCCGGGCCGCCCCGGAACTTCCTCGTCGACGTGCTCGGCGACGGGACGAGGCGGTACCGCTGGGCGCCGCCCTCGGACATCGACCTCGCCGGCATCCAGATTGCGGTGGCGGAGCACGTCGTCGGAGGCACGCAGCCGGAGTGGGAAGACCTCGTTCCGCTGCACACGGGCGTCCTCACCGCGGACCACCTGGAGACGACGGAGCCGCAGCGTGCCGGCGCCTGGCGGATCGCGGCGCGGAGCGTCGACACCTCCGGGATCGCCTCCGCGCCGGTCTACATCGTCGCCGAGCTCGGCGCGTCGCGTCACGGCGACGTCCTGCGCTGGGACTGCCCGTCCGGGCGCGGCTGGCCCGCGGGGATATTCTCCAATACCGAGCGCTCCGACGACGGCCGCGACGCGCTCGAAGGCGGCCCCGACTACACGTGGGCGGACGCCCCGGCATGGGGAGACTGGGAGAGCTGGGCCGGCGGCGCCGGCGACAGCCATGTCCAGTCGTTGGGCTACGAGACCGGCTGGATCGACTTAGGCACGATCCTGCGGTTCGGCATCGGCTGGAGCGCCGACGTCGAGGGCACCGAGATCGTCAGGGCCCGGGCCCGAGACACGGACCATGCGGCCGGGGAGGCGGTGCTCGCCGCACCGATATCGAGCAGCCCCTATCCCGACGACGACTGGTCGGGTGTGCGGTGGCGCGAGCTTCTGCCCGCCCCCCGTGCGTTCGACGGGCCGGGCAACCTCGGCGCCCCCTATATCCACCTCATCGAAGGCGACGCCACGACCCCCGTTCGCCCCGTCGTGATCCAGGGCGGCGGGGACGCCTACATCACGCGATTGATCTTCGCCGAGAACGGCGCCATCCGCATGAACCTCCAACCGACGCCAGAGCAAGTCATTGCGGCGGGCCCCCACTTCACCGCCGACTACGTCGCCAATCTGCGCATCGTCGCCCGCTACTCCAACAACATCCTGGACGTCGAGCTGGGCGCGCCTGTCGACACCACCGAGCCCTACGGCTGGGAGGTCGCCCCGGCCGACATCCCCGCGATGGCCGCCTGGATCAGCGCCTGGCGCGCTCTGCCGGAAGGCCGTCCGCAGATCACGATTGCCCTTGCCGACGCCCGCATCGCCGCGATTCATCCCCGGACGATTCTGACCGGCACCGAGCAGTTCACCGGCCGCTTCGTGCAGCTCCGCATCGATGCCGCGGGCGACGGGACCGTCCCTCTGTCGATCGACCATCTGTGCTGGTGGGTGACGGGCGGCGTGACCGAGCACCGGATCCTCGATCAGGACACGGCCTTCCTGCCGGTCTCCAGCGCGAGGACCGGAGCGCGCACCCTGCCGTCCGGGCCCCTGCGCCTGGTCTTCGGCGTGGACGTGACCCTCCAGGGCGTCGGCGCCGGCTGGAGCTGGGCCGTGGTCGGCAAGACCCCCCCGGCCATCATCATCTACGACGCCGACGGGAACCCTGCCGACGCCACCATTGACGCCACGATTCGAGGAGCCACCTGATGCCCTGGCCAAACGACGACCTCACCACCGACAGTCTCGACAGCGCCGCGGACCGCCCGTCCCGGACGCACTTCCTGCGCCTCACCCAGATCGTCAAGGCCGTCCTCGGCGCCCGCGGCGACGCCTCCGGCATCGCTCCCCTGGGCGTCGACCGGAAGGTCCCGAACCCGAACCTGCCGCTCGATGTCGCATGGGGCGTGCCGCAGCTACAGGCCGACCGCGTGATGCGGACGCGGAACCTGCCGATCCGCCCCTCCGGCGTCGCCCCCCTCGACGGCGACGGTCAGGTCCCCGTCGCCAACCTCCCCCGCGGAGACGCCGGCGGCATCGCCCCCCTCGACGGCGACGGTCAGGTCCCCGTCGCCAACCTCCCCCGCGGAGACGCCGGCGGCATCGCCCCCCTCGACGCCTCGCGGAAGGTGCCGGCGGCGAATCTCGATGTGCCATCCATCAGGATCCACGGCGACAGCGGTATCGATATCGGGGGGATCCAGGCGCGGTGGGGGTTCGTCGATGCGATACCGGGCCCGATAGGGTGGGTGAATGTCGACGTGCAGTTCACGCCGCCGTTGACGGCACCGCGCCGCACGGTGCTGCTGACCTATACCGCCACGACCACGAACTCCAACTACCGGAACTACATCGCGACCCTGATACCGCCCGAGAGCGGCTCCGATCCGCTCGAGGAGATGAGGGTGCGTATCGGGACGGCCCGGGGGCTCCACTGGATGGTCATCGGCGCGTCGTGATGGTCGGCCGGCGCGGCTACGATGCCGCGGGACGCGTTACGCGTTTTTTTTTGGACTGATTCCAGAATAGCGTGTTGAAATAACGCATCCGGATGTGTGTGATTTCAACACCGATGCGCATCGATGTTTCGCGTCAATAAGCGATTTTTTTTCGCGTGACCCTACACTCGATCGTCAGCGTCGCGTCCTGCGGGGCCGTGATCCCTTGGCCGTTCGCCGCCGTGGCCGAGACCGTCACTTCCTTGTCCAGCGCATCCACGTCGTTGTTGACAGCGGTGATCGTTACCGTGCCCGTGCTCGTCGTCTCACCGGCTGTGATTGTCAGCGTCGTGTTCGTGCTCAGCGTGTAGTCGCCCGCCACCGTCGGCGACACCGGCGCCGCCGACACCGTCACCGTCGTCGCTTCGCTCGACGGATGGTCCAGGATCGCGGTCACCGCGCTCTTCCCGCCGTCCTCGCTAATCGAGGCCGGGGTCAGGACCAGCGTCACCTCGGGTGCGTCGTCGTCGTCCGTGATCGTGCCGGTGCCCGTGGCGTCCGCGAGCGTCGCCCCGGGCGCGTTCGACAGGGTCACGGTCAAGGTCTCGTTCGGCTCGTCCGCGTCGTCGCCCGTCACCGTCACCTCAACGGTCTTGCTGGCGTCGCCGGTGTCGAAGGTCAGGCTTCCGCTCCCGGCCGTGTAGTCCGTTCCGGCGGTCGCGGTGCCGTCGGCGGTCTTCCAGTCCACCGTCACCGGCAGCGTCGCCGACGGGGTCAGGGACACCGTGAAGGTCAGCGTGGCGCTCTCCCCGTCATCGCCCTCGGTCACGCTCGCGTCGCCGATCGACAGCGCCGGTGCGTCGTCGTCCTCGATCGTCAGCGTCGCGTCCTGCGGGGCCGTGATCCCTTGGCCGTTCTCCGCCGTGGCCGAGACCGTCACTTCCTTGTCCAGCGCATCCACGTCGTTGTTGACGGCGGTGATCGTCACCTCGCCCGTGCTCGTCGTCTCACCGGCTGCGATCGTCAGCGTCTTGTTCGTGCTCAGCGTGTAGTCGCCCGCCACCGTCGGCGACACCGGCGCCGCCGACACCGTCACCGTCGTCGACGCGCTCGACGGATGGTCCAAGGTCGCGGTCACCGCGCTCTTCCCGCCGTCCTCGCTGATCGAGGCCGGGGTCAGGACCAGCGTCACCGTGGGCGCATCGTCGTCGTCGGTGATCGCGCCGATGGCCACGGCGTCCGCGAGCGTCGCGCCCGGCGCGTTCGACAGCGTCACTGTCAGGGTCTCGATGGGCTCGTCCACGTCGTCGCCCGTCACCGTCACCGTGACGGTCTTGCTTTCGTCGCCGGTCTCGAAGGTCAGGGTTCCGTTTCCGGCCGTGTAGTCCGTTCCGGCGGTCGCGGTGCCGTCGGCGGTCTTCCAGTCCACCGTCACCGGCAGCGTCGCCGCCGGGGACAGGGTCACCGTGAAGGTCAGCGTGGCGCTGGTGCCAGCGTCGCCCTCGGCCACCCTCGCGTCGCCGATCGACAGGCTCGGCGCGTCGTCGTCGGTGATCGTCAGGGTCGCGTTCTGCGGGGCCGTGATCCCCTGGTCGTTCTCCGCCGTGGCCGAGACCGTCACCGTCTTGTCCAAGGCGTCTACATCATTATTGACGGCGGTGATCGTCACGACGCCGGTGCTCGCCAGGGAGTCGGCCGGAATGATCAGCGTCGTGTTCGCACTGAGCGCGTAGTCGCCCGCCACCGCCGGCGGTACCGCCTCCGCCGACACCGTCACCGTCGTCGCCGCGCTCGACGCGCGGTCCAGGGTCGCGGTCACCGTGCTGCTGCCGCCGTTCTCGCCGATCGAAGGCGGGGTCAGGACCAGCGTCACCGTCGGCGCGTCGTCGTCGTCCGTGATCGTGCCGGTTCCCGCGGCGTCCGCGAGCGTCGCGCCCGGAGCGTTCGACAGGGTTACGGTGAGGGTCTCGTTGGGCTCGTCCGCGTCGTCGCCCGTCACCGTCACCGTCACGGTCTTGGTTTCGTCTCCGGTGTTGAAGGTCAGGGCTCCGCTCCCGGCCGTGTAGTCCGTTCCGGCGGTTGCCGTTCCGTCGGCGGTCTCCCAGTCCACCGTGACCGGCAGCGTCGCCGCCGGGGTCAGCGTCACCGTGAAGGTCAGCGTGGCGCTGGTGCCAGCGTCGCCCTCGGCCACGCTGGCGTCGCCGATCGACAGCGACGGCGCGTCGTCGTCGGTGATCGTGAGCGTCGCATCCTCCGGGGCCGTGACCCCCCGCGCGTTCGTCGCCGTGGCCGAGACCGTCACGGTCTTGTCCGCGGCGTCCACGGAGTTGTCCACGGCGGTGATCGTCACCTCGCCCGTGCTCGCGGTCTGGCCCGCGGCGATCGTCAGCGTCGTGTTCGTGCTGAGCGCGTAGTCGCCCGACACCGCCGGCGATACCGGCGCCGCCGTCACCGTCACGGTCGTCGCCTCGCTCGACGGATGGTCCAGGGTCGCCGTCACTGTGCTCTTGCCGCCGTTCTCCGTGATCGATGGCGGGGTCAGGACCAGCGTCACCTCGGGCGCCTCGTCGTCGTCCGTGATCGTCCCGGTTCCCGTCGCCTTCCCGAGCGTCGCACCGGGCGCGTTCGACAGGGTTACGGTGAGGGTCTCGTTCGGCTCGTCCGCGTCGTCGCCCGTCACGGTCACCGTGATGGTCTTGGTGTCTTCCCCGGTCTCGAAGGTCAGGGTTCCGCTCCCCGCCGTGTAGTCCGTTCCGGCGGTCGCGGTGCCGTCGGCGGTCTTCCAGTCCACCGTCACCGGCAGCGTCGCCGCCGGGGTCAGGGTCACCGTGAAGGTCAGTGTCGCGCTCTCGCCCGAGTCGCCCGCGTCGCCCTCGTCCACGCTGGCGTCGCCGATCGACAGCTCCGGCGCGTCGTCGTCCTCGATCGTCAGTATCGCGTCCCGCAGGACCGTGACCCCCTGCGTGTTCACCACCGGGCCCGCCGAGACCGTGACCCTCTTGTCCAGGGCGTCCACGTCGTTGTCGACGGCGGTGATCGTCACCTCGCCCGTGCTGTCCGTGTCGCCCGCGGGAATCGTCAGCATCAGGTTGTCGCTCAGCGTGTAGTCGCCCGGCACCGCCGGCGTCACCGGCGTGGCCGTCACCGTCACCGTCGTCGCCTCGCTCGACGCACGGTTCAGGGTCGCCGTCACCGTGCTCTTGCCCCCGGCCTCCCCGATCGAGGGCGGGGTCAGGACCAGCGTCACCTCGGGCGTCTCGTCGTCGTCCGTGATCGTCCCGGTGGCCGTGCCATCCGTGATTGTCGCGGCCGACTCGTTCGACAGGGTCACGGTGAAGGTCTCGTTCGGCTCGTCCACCTCGTCGCCCGTCACGATCACCGTGAACGTCTTGCTGTCCTCTCCGGAGTCGAACGTCAGGGTTCCGCTCCCGGCCGTGTAGTCCATCCCGGCGGTGGCGGTGCCGTCGGCGGTCGCCCATTCCACCGTCGCCGGCACCACCGCCGCCGGCGTCAGCGTCACCGTGAACGTCATCATCGCGCTTTCGTCCGCGTCGCCCTCGTCCACGCTCGCATCCGCGATCGACAGGCCCGGCGCCGCGTCGTCCTCCGTAACCGTCAGCGTCACGTCGTCCGGGGCCGTGACGCCCTGGTCGTTCGCCGCCGTGGCCGAGACCGTCACCTGCTTGTCCCCTTCGTACACGGTGTTGTTCACGGCGGCGATCGTCACCTCGCCCGTGCTCGCGGTCTCGCCCGCCGCGATGGTCAGCGTCGTGTTCGTGCTGAGCGCGTAGTCGCCCGCCACCGCCGGGTCCACCGGCGCCGCCGACACCGTCACGGTGGTCGCGGCGTTCGACGGGCGGTCCAGGGTCGCGGTCACCGTGCTGACTTCGCCGTTCTCGCCGATCGAGGCCGGGGTCAGGACCAGCGTCACCTCGGGCGTGTCGTCGTCGTCCGTGATCGTCCCGGTGGCCGCGCCATCCGTGATCGTCGCGGCCAACTCGTTCGACAGGGTCACGGTGAACGTCTCGTTCGGCTCGTCCACCTCGTCGCCCGCCACGGTCACCGTGAACGTCTTGCTTTCCTCTCCGGTGTCGAACATCAGGGTTCCGTTCGCGGCCGTGTAGTCCGTCCCGGCGGTCGCGGTGCCGTCGGCGGTCGCCCAGTCCACCGTCACCGGCAGCGTCGCCGGCCGGCTCAGCGTCACGGTGAAGGTCAATGTCGCGCTCTCGTCCGCGTCGCCCTCGGCCACGCTGGCGTCGGCGATGGACAGCGACGGCCCATCGTCGTCGGTGATCGTGAGCGTCACGTCATGCGGGGCCGTGACGCCCTGGGTGTTGGTGGCCGTGGCCGAGACCGTCAACGTCTTGTCCGCTTCCTGCACATTGTTGTCGACGGCCCTGATCTTCACCTCGCCCGTGCTCGTGGTCTCACCGGCTTCGATCGTCAGCGTCCTGTTCGCGCTCACGAGGTAGTCGCCTACCGCGGCCGGTAACGAGCCTACCTGCGTGGCCGACACCGTCACGGTCGTCGCCGCGCTCGACGGGCGGTTCAGGGTCGCCGTCACCGTGCTCGTCCCGCCGTTCTCGCTGATCGAGGCCGGGTCCAGGTTCAGAGTCACCGCGGGCGGTCCGTCGTCGTCGGCGATCGTGCCGGCGGCCGGGTCCGCCGGAACCGTGATCGTGGACATCGAGTTCGCTCTGGAACCCACCGGCTGCTGACCCGGGGCGCCCGGGCCCACCGGGTTCGAGAGTGTGACCAGCACGGTCTCGTCCGGCTCGGAGGTCTCATCGCCGCTCACCTGAACCGTGATCTTCTTCTCGGTCTCACCGGCCTCGAACGTGAGCGTGCCCGGCGCCACCGGCAGGAAGTCATGGCCACCGGCAGCACCGCGTTCGCCGACGGCCGTCGCCGAGCCATCGGCCACCACGTAGTCCACCGTCACCGTTCCGGTCGACGGGGGATCCAGCGTCACCGTGAACTCGAGCCCGATCTCGCCCTCATCGCCCTCGTCCACATTCGGTGTGTCGATCGAGATCGCGTGATCGTCGTTCACGATCGTGGCGGTGCCTATGAGAAGGGGATCGTCACTCGTTCCGAGTCCCAAGTCCGGGGCATAGAAATAAGCCTCCAGCGTTTCGTCAGGCTCGATCTCGTCGTCGCTCCAGATTGTGATCCGGCAGAAGAACGAATCCCTGCGGAATCCGTAATCGCCACCAAGAGTGAATTCATATTCAAATGCCCAAGTTGGATTTTCAGCCCATGATTCGTCTACAAAGTAATCGGTATCGCTCCGGCCGCGGTCAGCGTGTACACCTCCCCCCGCCGTACCTTCCTCTGCAAGGCAAGAAACAACCGCATCAACGTACACATCCTGGCTCAAATCCACATAGAAATAGATGAACTCCTGCGTGTCATACGGGCCCGCACCCGGGTGCGTATTCCTTGCCAATCGACTGCCCTCCAGAACACTCACCGAATCGTCCCGAATCGTGTAGGTGAAGATGTCGTCGTTCTCGATCGTCCCGACCCCCGCGCCCGAAATCGTGAACGAGCTCCCCTTCGAGCCGTTCGGATCCGACAACGCCACCTTCATCGTGTCATCGAACTCGAACGTCCCGTCTCCGTTGACCGTTATCGTGATCGTTCGGGTCGAGACGCCAGCGGGGAACACGAGCGTGCCGCTCGCCGGTTCGTAGTCGTCGCCGCCCCGGTTCGGCAGCCCTCCCTCTTGCGCCGCATTCCGGCCCTTGCCGTCGCTGGTGGCGTAGTCGACCCATATTTCGTGAAACGATGACGGCGGATCCAGCGTCACCGTGAAGGTGAGGTCCGTCGTGCCGGAATCGCCCTCGGTGATGGTCGGCGAGTCGATCGAGAACCTGTAGTCGTCATTTCGGATGGTGGCCGTACCGACGCCGCGCCCCTCCAGGATCCTTGTGTTTTGCGGGTTGAGGCCTGGCAAGACCAAAAGCGTGAGCACCACGGTTTCGTCTTCCTCGATTTCGTCGTCCCCCAGGACGGTGACCCGGATCGGCACCCTGGAGGTACCTGCGGAAGCACGAATGGTGCCGAACTGCGCATGGGGAGACTGCACGGAATAGTCGCCTCCCACACCGGTCGCCGTGCCGGACATGGCGTAGCTCCAGATGTACTCGACGCCGTCCTGGACGGGGCCCTCCAGCACCAGGTCGAACGTGAACGTCGACTCCGTGCCACGGGCGCCCTCGTTCACGGCTACCTGCTGCGCATCGACATAGAGGTACACGTATTCGTTGTTCCAGATCGCCCCTTCCGCCGAAGAGGCGCCCAGCGTCACCAGGATGCCCGAAGACGATTGCGGCGGTATCGACAGTGTCACCACCACCGTCTCCTCCAGTTCGCCCACCGCGTTGTCCACCGTCGTCAGGGCGATCGTCTTCCGGGTCTCGCCCGGTGCGAAGGTCACCGTGCCGCCGCCCGGGTCCGTTGCGTAGTCCTCGCCCTCCGTCGCTGTGCCGCCCAAGGCGTAGGACACGGTGATCTCCCGCGAGCTCTCCCTGTTCAGGACCACCGCGAACACCAGGTCGCCAGCGCCCTCGACGACCGCCGCTCCCGGCGCCTCGACCGATACCTCCGGCGGGTCGTCCTGGTCCCGGATGGTGACCGTGGTCGAGGAGGTGCCTATCGCCACCACCACCGTTTCATTCTCCTCGTCCACGTCGTCGTCCCGTGTAACCAACCACAACCGCCGCTGCCTCTGGCCCACCCCGAAAGTCACACGCTCGACATGGCCGGACTGACTTGTGTTCACGCGGGCCTCATAGTCGTCACCTGCCGTCGCCGAGCCCCCGAAGATGAAATCGAAGGTTTCCCTGGACGAGGTGTCGAGCCGATCGATCTCGACATAGGTTGAAGATCCCTCCCCTACGTACCCGACTGGCGCTGATACCGTCGGCTCGTCGTCCCGGATGGTCCCCTCGGCGGTGGCCGTGCCCAGCGTCGCCAAACCGGAGGCCGGCGCCACCAGCGTCACCTCCACCGTCTCGTCCGGCTCGTGCACGAAGTCGTCCACGGTCGGCAACGTGATGGCCGCATCCTCGTCACCCGGCTCGAAGGTCACCACCTGGGGGGTCGGGGCCGTGTAGTCCGTCGCCGCGTCCGTGCTGCCGCCCAGGGTGTAGGGCACGGTGATCCGTCGCGTACTCGGATGGGACAGCCTGACCGGGAACACCAGGCTTTCGTTGCCCTCGATGACCGAGGCTCCCGGCGGCTCGACCGACACCTCCGGCGGGTCGTCCCGGTCGGCGATGGTCGCACTGGCCGAGGCCGTGTCTACCGTCAGCACCACCGTCTCGTCTTCCTCGTCGAGGTTGTCGTCCGTCACGATCAGCGTGACCGGCTGGCGGGTCTCGCCCGGTGCGAAGGTCACCGTGCCGCGCCTCCGTCCCGCCCCCGAGTGCGTGTAGTCGGCGCCCGCCGTCGCCGTGCCCGACAAGCCGTACGACACCGTGATCGTTTGCAGGCTCTCGGCGCTCAGCGTTACCGTGAACACCAATTCCGCTCCCGCGGTCTCGGCCACCGCCGATCCCGGCGCGTCGACCGAGATCGTGAGGTCGTTGTCCCGGATCGTCCTGGCAATCACCGTCGGCTCGTTGACGGAGGAGCTCAGCCGCATGTCCTTCGCGCGCTCCGACGGCGACAGCGACAAGGTCACCAGCACCGTCTCTCCCCACTCGACCAGATCGTCGTCCGTTACGGTCAGCGTGATCGGCTTTCGGGTCTCGCCCGGCACGAAGGTCACCGTGCCGCCGCCCGAGTCCCCCCCCGAGTGTGTGTAGTCGGCGCCCGCCGTCGCCGTGCCGCCCAGGGTGTACGTGACCGTCACCGGCCGTGAATTGTCGGGCTCCAGGCGCACCGCGTAACGCAAACTGAAGCCGTCGCCCTCGGTGACCGTGTCATTGGCCGGGACGCTGCCGTCAGGCTCCCCCAGGACGGTCTCGAGCCACACCCGCGTCAAGGGCTCGTTGTCGTTGATGGTTGCCGTGGCCGAGTCCGAGTCCGAGTCCAGCACCGCCAGACCGGGAGGCGCCGCCGTCAACGTGAGTTCCACCGTCTCCGCATCCGGCTCGTTCACCGGGTCGTCGATGGTCGTCAGGGTGATCGTCTTCCGGGTCTCCCCCGGTGCGAAGGTCACCGTGCCGCCGCCCGGGTCGCCCCCCGAGTCCGTGTAGTCGGCGCCCGCCGTCGCCGTGCCGGCCAAGGTGTAGGACACGGCGATCTCCCGCGAGCTCTCCCGGCTCAGCGCGACCGGGAACAACAGGTCGCCGGCGCCCTCGGTGACCGCCGATTCCGGCGCCGTGACCGACACCTCCGGCGGGTCGTCATGGTCGCTGATGGTCAGCGTGACCGAGGAGGTGCCTATCGACACCACCACCGTTTCATCCTCCTCGTCCACGTCGTCGTCTTCCACAACCACTGTCAACTCTTGCTGACTCTCGCCATCCTCGAAAGTCACGCTGTCGACATGGCCGGGGATATCAAAGAGCTGGCGGGCCTGATAGTCGTCACGTACTGTCGCCGTGCCCTCGAAGGTGAGATGGAGCGTTTCCCCGCCCACGGTGTAGAACCGCTCGACCACGATAAAGGTCTGATTTCCCTCCCTTACGGGCCCTGTCCCATCCCGCGATCGCGATACCGTCGGCTCGTCGTCCAGGATCGTGCCGGTGCCGATCACCGAGGGGATCGCCGCGGTGGCGGTGAGGTTCGTGAACGTGAGCTCCACCGTCTCGTCCTCCTCGGCTTCGGTGTCGCCTCTGACAGGAAGCCGGAACCCTTGGGAACTCCGGCCGGGACTGAACGTGATCTTGCTGTCGGTGGGGATCGCTATGAAGTCGGTTCCGGCCGTCGCCGTGCCGCCGGTGACGCCGTAGCCGACCTCGATGGTCTGATGCGACGCCGGGGTCAGCGTCACTGCGAACTGGAGTGGTCTCGTGCCGCTATCCTTCTCGATGGCGGTCGGCGAGTTGATCGAGAGCCTGTGGTCGTCGTTCCGGATCGTGCCCGTGCCGGTCGCCTCGTCCCCGCCGGGAGCGACGTGACGGTCGATGGGATTACGCACGGTGGCCGTGACCGCCACTGTTTCGTCGTCCTCGACGTCGTCGTCGCCGTTGACCGTGGCCGGGATCGTCTTTTCGGTTCCTGATTACACTCGAATCTAAGCTGCATTTGGTATAGAATACTGCCATGTAACTCAGTGATACGAGAGGAGATTTTCATGGCACGCAACCCAGTGCAGTTTCAGAAAGGAATCAGCCTCAACGAATTCCTCTCCCTCTATGGAACCGAAGACCAGTGCTTCGACGCCCTGTATCGCTGGCGATGGCCCAATGGCTTCGTGTGTCCGCACTGTGGCCATGACCGATGCTGCCAACTCAACACCCGCAAGCTCCAGCAGTGCAATCGCTGCCACCGCCAGACCTCGATTACCGCCGGCACCATCTTCGAGGCCACCAAGCTGCCTCTGACGGTGTGGTTCCAGGCCATCTACCTCATCACCCAAGACAAGAAAGGCGTCTCGGCGATGAAGCTGCACCGCCATCTGGGTATCTCCTACAACGCCGCATGGCGCATCCGCCACAAGCTGATGCAGGTGATGATGGAGCGCGACCGCGAGCACCCTCTCACCGGCTGGGTCGAACTCGACGATGCCTATCTCGGCGGCGAGCGAAGCGGCGGCAAGCGCGGCCGGGGTGCGCCCGGCAAAACCCCCTTTGTCGCCGCGGTCGAGACCAACGACGAGGGACACCCGTTGCGCATGAAGCTCACCGTCGTCGCAGGCTTCCGGCTCACCGAAATCACCGCCTGGGCGCAGCACCACCTCAGCGCCGGCACCCGGGTGGTGTCCGATGGCCTGGCGTGCTTCAACGCCGTGAGCGCGGCCGGGTGCTCTCATGACAAGATCGTGGTGGGCAGCGGCAGAGCCGCCGTCGAGCGCCCCGAGTTTCGATGGGTCAATACGATTCTCGGCAACGTCAAGAACGCCATGCGCGGCACCTACCATGCGATTCGACCCAAGTATGCCCAGCGATACCTCTCGGAGTTCGAGTACCGGTTCAATCGCCGATTCGACCTGCCCGACATCATTCCGAGACTCGTCTACGTGGCGCTCAGGACGCCGCCGATGCCCGAACGGCTGCTTAAGTTACGCTTAGCTTGAGTGGTAATCAGGTTTCGGTTTGTTCCGACGCGAACCGAAGCGTGCCGGAGACCGGTCCCGTGTAGTCGGTGCCGGCGGTGGCCGTGCCGCCCAAGGTGTAGTCGACCGTCACCGTCCGGCCCTGCACCGGGTTGCTCAGTCTCACGGTGAGGGGGAGATCCGTGCTGTCGGTCGATTGCCCCTCGTTCACACTCGGCGAATCGACCGACAGCGTGTAGCGGTCCTCGCTGACGATTTGGGCCCAACCGAGCCCTCCTCCGCTAATACCTACTTCCACGTCTGACGAGGACGCAGACGGCTCACTCAACAGGAGGAACAGGTCGTTGTCGTCCTCGACGATATCGTCGTCGATGACCGCGACCTCGACCGTCTTCTCCGTCTCGCCGGGCGCGAAGGTGAGAGTGCCGTTCGCGTCCGCCGCCGGGTAGTCCTCGCCGCTGGTCGCTAATGATTCCCAGGTGCTTGAGCCTTCGTCGAAGTCTTCCTGCTCGGCCGTCTTGTAACGGACGGTTACCGGGACGGGCGCCGCCGGATGCAGCTCCACAGTGAACCGGGCCGGCACGTTGCCGTTGTCGGGGTGATTCTCGTACCCGTTCGACTGATCGCTGACCGAAAAGTCGTGGCCGTCGTCGTTCCGGATGGTGCCCTCGGCGATCGCTTCGTTTCCGCCGGATTCGGCGAAGCAGTCGACTTGCAGGTTGTCCGGCAGAGCGCAGTGGCTCCCCAGCAAGCCTCGGAACACCACTGTTTCGTCGGGCTCGGCGCGGCTGTCTCCCCTGAACCTGACCCTGATCACCTTTTGGGTTTCACCCGGCTCAAAGGTTTGAGATTTCGCGAACTTGAGTGGGTCGTCGAAGGGCAGATAGTAGTCCTCGCCAGCGATGGCCGTGCCGCCATCTGCATGTTTCAGGAGATCCAACTGCACGTCGAAGTCGGCCGCCTTGCTCAGCGTCGCCCTGAAGGTGAGACCCTTGATGTCGCGGCGCCTCCCCTCGGCCTCGCTGGGCGAGTTGAACGACAGCGAGTAGCGGTCCTCGCTGGCGATGGTGCGCGTCTCTTCGGAGTCCGTGATCGCGACCCCGACATTACCCGAGGCGCTCGCGTTCGAGAGCCGCAGCCCTAGGCTCTGGTCGTCCTCGACAATGTCGTCGTTGAGGACAGCGACCTCGACAGTCTTCTCGGTTTCGCCGGGTGCGAAGGTGAGGGTGCTGCTCTGCGCCCGGTAGTCCTTGCCGGAGACGGCGGTGTCGTCGAAGGTCGCGTAGTCGACCGTCACCGGAACGGTCGCCGGCGGTTCCAGAACCACCTTGAAGCGGACCGGCACGTTGCCGTTCGTGTCGTGGTTCTCGTGCCCGTTCGTGCCGGGGCCGAACGAGATGGACACCGTGGGGGCCTGGGCGTGCGCATCCGCCGCCAACAACGAGAAGACGACGGGTAGAAGCAGCAGTGGGATGGCGCGGGCGAACCGGCAGCGACCGATGAGGCCGGTGGGTGCGGATGCCTTCCCGCCGGGTTGCGCCCGCTCTCTGGCACGGCCGGTGGATTGGCGGTGGAGAGCGTCGACGCCGGCACTCAAGCGGTCGCCGAGGCGGAACCTGGGGCGGCGGGGATCTTGGGGAACGGCACCCGGGTGGCAAGTCGGAGCCGATGCGCCCTCGCGGCCCGCGGCCTGCTGGGGCGCTGGATGTTCCGCGCGGGATTCCCGCCCGGTCAGCCCCGGTTCAGGGGCGGGCTGGTTCTCCTTCACCCCATGGCGGGGAGGTCCGGTCCCCACCTCTCTCCGCGCGTGGGTGCGGGGGGGGGGGGGGGGGGGGGGGGGGGGGGGGGGGGGGGGGGGGGGGGGCGAAACGAAGCGCCGCAGCGCCGCAGTACGGAGTGTCCGGCCCGGACGTGATCGGGGCGGTGGCGGACATGTCAGTCAGGGTGCCCGAACCATCGCTCATCGAACGTCTCCGGAGCGGCCGGAGCCCCTTCTCCGACCCGCCGAACGGACACCACCCTGGCGAACAGCGTGGCTTCGTGGCAATCCACGAACTCCTCGTGCACCGCGCGGTTGAAGCGTTCGGCGTGGGCGTTCCTCGTCGCCACTCCGGGGCAGGTGCGTCACTGCGCGCGAACCCGTTCGCCGTCGGCGGCGAGCACTGCATGCACGGGGAAGAGGAATACGGCCCGGTGGGACCGCCAGGAGGAGGCTCCGAGGATCGACGCGGGCCGGAAGCGGCCCCGGAGGCGGTCGCGGTGTCGCGCAACGCCCCGTACGCCCGACGCAAGCGCTACCGCGAGGGCGGCGAAGGGGGGCGCCGGACGATCCGGCGGTGCGGTGCGCCAGCGCCGCACCTATCAGTAGCTGCGGGCGATGGCTGCGGAAATTCGCCATCCGGAAGCACTCCGGCCTCGGCCGGGGCGATTCATTTTCTTCAGCGGACGATGCCGCGTCAACAAGTTCGTTCATGTGGGTTGTCGGCGACAAATCAACCTGCCCGGTTTTGCAGGACAAGGGTTATCCGGTTGTTCTGCCGAATAATTTGTCGTTGGTCGTGAAACAGGCTCCGGTCTCGTCCGCCGTCGGGGTCGCCCGCGATTGCCTCGAACGCAACGTCGCCCTGACGATGAAGTGGGACGAACCGCGGAGACCCGCCGCCCTGCGTGCCACCCTCCCCGGCGGCTCCGAGCGCGCCGCCGCCCGGGGCCGAAGGTCGTAAAGGTCGGGGACGGGACCCTCAAGCGTCTCCGCGCGGGGGGACGCGGGCGAGCAGTTCCGCGCCGTCGGCGCAGTCGATGATCAGGACGCCGATGTCCCGAAGCGCCTCGGCATCCGACGCCGACTCCAGGCGGCGTGCCAGCTCCTCGCCCACCGCGGCGCCGAACTTGCGCGCCGCCTGCTCACACAGCAGCGACCGTTCCTGCGCCATGCCGCGTTCCATACCTTGCGCCAGACCGCGCTCCACGCCCTGCGCCAGACCACGCTCCATGCCCTGCGCCAGACCACGCTCCATGCCCTGCGCCAGACCGCGCTCCACGCCCTGCGCCAGACCGCGCTCCATTCCCTGCTCCATGCCGCGTTCCATGCCTTGCGCGATGCCCTGGCGCAGCCACTCGGCTTCCCACTCCTTCACCCTCAGGTGCAGCGTCGTCATTTCGTCCTCCTCGAACAGCCCAAGTCCGATGCTCTCGATCTCCTCGCCGTCGGCGGAGGGAAACAGCCGCGGCATCGTCGCCGCCAGCCACGCCACCACCGAGGCGCCGAATTCGCGCCGCACGTCCCGGTCGGTGAGCACCTGCGGGAGCCAGAGCGCCATCGCCTGCATCCGCGCCGCCGCCTGCGCCGGGGAGGTCGTGCCCTCGACGCCGAGCACCGCCAGCGCCGGGTTGCGTTCGGCCGAATCGTCAGTCGCCGCCCGCCGCGAGTCAAGCAACCGGTAGGGGGCGACGACCGTCATCAGTGGCGTGCCGTCGGGCGAGAGCGGCACGGCGTCGGCGGCGTCCGCCGCCGACCACGGTTTCGGGCCGGAGTAGACCACCACGGCCAGGGTGCGCAACCCGCCGTCGGGGTCGAACTTGCCTTGGCGGCGCAGATGCTCGCGCAGCAGGCCGGTGTAGATGAGCGTGCGTGCCGCCATGTCGGGGTCCACCGTGGACTGGAACTCGAGCAGCAGCACAAGCGTGCGTGCATCGGCGCCAGCGTAGCGGATGCGCCAGACCGCGTCGGCGTAGCGCTGGGCGCCGGTGCGCGGGCCGGCGCTACCCGCCGGGCGAGTGCCGGTGTGCGGGTCAGCGCCGTCCGTCGGGCGAGTGCCGGGGCGCGGGTCAGCGCTGTCCGTCGGGCGAGTGCCGGGGTGCGGGTCAGCGCCGTCCGTCGGGCGAGTGCCGGGGCGCGGGTCAGCGCCGTCCGTCGGGCGAGTACCGGTGCCCGGGTCGGCGCCGTCCGTCGGGCGGGTCCAGTTGGCGGCGAGCTGCTCCATGGCGGTGAAGTCCAGCTGGCGGGCGAGTTCCGGGGCGACGGCGCGCAGCAGGTGCTCGACCATCGCGGGCAACGCGAACAGGCGTTTCCAGGCGGCATCGATCTCCATGGGGAGGCACGGTATCGGCCCCGCGCATGGGGGCGAAAGCGAAGATCCGCCCTCCGAACGTAGGAAATCACCCCGACTACTTGTAGGAGATCGTGCCGGGAACGTCGGGATTTCGCAGAGGGTTTCGTATCGAGTCCGTCGCACTCCCCGGCAGCCGGGCCTCCTCCTGCGCGGGCCGCCGAGCCGAATGTCCACGCCCACCGAAGCACCGAAGCGGCCGCCTCCTCCTGCGCGGATCGCCGAGTCGGAGGGGGCGAGGCGGGAAGTCGCCGGTCCGGGGCCTGTGAGATGATCCAAGGGCATGGAGGAAGCGATGCACAACTACTTGGTGCGGGAGATCGGACCGGTTGACGAGGTCGGACTGGTCGCCGACGTCGTCCGGGACGGCACCGCGGCATGGCTGCGCCCGGAGCGGGGAGGCGGGCGGTGAAAGGCCGCTCCCGGGTTCACGGCGCGGCGCGCAGTCCCCGCGTGCGACTTCCCGGCACACGCCCGGGCGGGTCGGGCCGCGAATGGCCCGGTCCGGCGGAGCCGCCGCGCGGGGGGCGACGAGACGCGCCATGAGGGACTGGCCCGAGATCCGCGACGCGGTGGCGAAGCTCTGCGAGCGCTTCCCCGGCGAGTACTGGCGGGCGCTGGACCGCGAACGGATCTACCCGACCGAGTTCGTGCAGGCGCTGACCGAGGCGGGCTACCTCTCCATCCTCGTGCCCGAGGAGTACGGCGGCAGCGGGCTGCCCGTCTCCGCCGCCGCGGCGGTGCTCGAGGAGATCCATCGCGCCGGCTGCAACGGGGCCGCCTGTCACGCCCAGATGTACACGATGGGCACGGTGCTCCGCCACGGCAGCGCGGAGCAGAAGCAGCGCTACCTGCCCGGGATCGCGTCCGGCGAGCTGCGGCTCCAGGCGTTCGGGGTCACCGAGCCGACGAGCGGCAGCAATACCCTGGCGCTGCGCACCACCGCGGTGAGGAAGGGCGACTCGCACTACGTGGTCAACGGGCAGAAGGTGTGGACGTCGCGCGCCGAACACTCCGACCTGATGCTCCTGCTGGCGCGGACCACCCCCGCGGACGAGGTGGAGAAGCGGACCGGGGGGCTCTCGGTCTTTCTCGTCGACATGCGCGAAGCGAAGGGCAAGGGCCTCGATATCCGGCCCATCCGCACCATGATCAACCACTCGACGACGGAGGTCTTCTTCGACGACCTCGAGATCCCCGCCGACAGCCTGATCGGGGAGGAAGGAAAGGGCTTTCGCTACATCCTCGACGGGATGAACGCCGAGCGGGTGCTGATCGCGTCGGAGTGCATCGGCGACGCCCGGTGGTTCATCGAACGGGCGAGCCGCTACGCGACGCAGCGCCACGTCTTCGGGCGCCCGATCGGCCGGAACCAGGGGATCCAGTTCCCGATCGCCGAAGCCCATGCCGCGACCGAGGCGGCGGCGCTGATGTGCCGGCACGCGGCGGAACTGTTCGAATCGGGCGAGCCGTGCGGGGCGGAGGCGAACATGGCGAAGCTGCTCGGGTCGGAGGCGTCGTGGCGGGCGGCGGACACGTGCATGCAGACCCACGGCGGGTTCGCCTTCGCCGAGGAGTACGACGTCGAGCGCAAGTTTCGCGAGACCAGGCTCTACCGCATCGCCCCGATCTCGAACAACATGGTGCTGAGCTACATCGCCGAGCACGTGCTCGGGCTGCCGCGCTCGTACTGACACCCTCCGGCGACGCACGAGGACCGGACCGGAATCGCCGGGCGGCATCCGAAGCGGCGCGCTCCGGTCTTCCGGAACACCAGCCCTTCCGTGACCGGGAACCGGAACCGCCGGACGGCATCCGAAGCGGCGCGCTCCCGTCAGGACTGCTCCCGGACACCGGTGGCCTGCAGGTAGGACCGGTACCGCTCGCGGATCTCGCGCACGTACTTCACGACTTCGTGCCCGCGCACGTACCCGTGCCGGGTCTTGCGATGGTACGCGCGCTTCGACAGCAGCCGCATCGCCTCCTCGACGTTGTCGAACCAGCGGTCGGGGTCGAGGCCGAGCTCGCCGCCCGCGAGCTTTCGCGCATCGCTCACGTGTCCGAATCCGGCGTTGTACGCGGCGAGCGCAAACCAGAGCCGGTCCTTGACCGCGAGCTCGGATTCGAAGCGGGAGTGCAGCCACGCGAGATAGGCGACACCGGCTCGTATCGACTGCTCCGGATCGCGCGGATCCCCGACTCCGAACTCCCGCGCCGTACGCGGCAGCAACTGCATCAACCCGATCGCGCCGGCGGGAGACTTGGCTCGTGGATCGAACCGGCTCTCCTGGTACATCTGCGCGACGATGAGCGGCCAATCGAACCCGTGCGCCGCCGCTTCACGCTTCACGAGTCCGTCCCAGGGCGAAAGCCCGCCGGCGCGCTCGTGATCGACACGGCCTTCGCGCAGGCGCCGCATCCGGATCGGGTTCTCGAAGTACTTCTGGTAGACGACGTTGAAGAACAGGCCGCGGTATTCCTCGTCGAGGTACTCGTCGAGCGCGGCGAGCAGCTCCGGATTCTCCCGGCGCACTCCCCAGCCGAGGGCGACCGGGCCGCGCAGGGTGAACGCCTTGCGGACGTCGGTCCGGTAGCCGAGCTCGAGGTCGAGCACGTGGCTCGCGGCCACGGTCAGGTCGATGCGTCCTTCCCCGACCGCCGCGATCAACGCCTCCGCCTCCATGTCCTCCGGCGCGGGAACGATGTCGATCTTCAGCCCGGCCTCCCGGAGCCATTCCAGCATGTGCCAGTGCGCGCTGCCGCGGCGCACGGTCACCGCACGCCCCGCGAGGTCCTCGAACCCGAGGATCGAATCATCGTCGTGGCGCGCCACCAGAGAGTCGTTGACGTAGTTGAACGGGCGCGTCATCACCACGCCTGGGAAGCGCGACGGCGCATCGACCGGCAGCGCCGCCGCGGCGACGTCGCCGTGGCCCCGCTCCAGCATCTCCAGCAGCGACACGTGCGGCGGCGCGACCACCACCTCGACGTGCAGGCCCTGGCGCTTCGCGAACTCGCGGAGCAGCTCGTATTCGAATCCCACCTGCTCGCCGCGCCACAGGAAGAAGGTCGCCGCACCGGTTCGAGTGACGACGCGCAGCACCCCGCGGCGCCGCATCTCGGGCAGGTCGCCGTGCCGCTCGCCATGCGCCAGCCTCGTGATCTGCTCTATCGAGAGGAACCGATCGAGCTCGTCGAGCAGGCGCGGAGCGTGCGCATCGACCGCCCACGCGACCGCATCGCTCATGAACGGCCGGGAGACGGCACGCAGCGCGGGCCAGTCGGACTCGAACCGCGCGATGTCCTCCACGTTGACCGCCGCCATGTCCAGCCGGCCTTCGGCCACGCCGGCCAACAGGCGCTCCGGCGGCGTGTTCTCGGGTACGAGACGGACCTCGATGTCCGGGCGGGCGAGGCGTGCGCGCTGCACCGCGTGCCAGAACGACGACCGCTCCCGGATCGTGAGCTCGCGCCCCGCGAGATCCTCGAGCGATTCGATGCGGTCGCCCTTGCGCACCACGACGTGCTCGCGGGTGCGATGGACGGGAACGGTGAAGGCGACCTTCGCCTTGCGCTGTTCGGTCACGGTGATGCCGGCGGCGACGAGGTCGCCCCGGCCCGCGGCCAGGGCGGGAACGAGCGCATCCCAGCGCTCCACCCGTACCCAGTCGATGTCGAGAAAGTGCCGCTCGGCGAAGCGGCGGACCAGATCGCGGTGGAACCGCGACGAGTCGGGGGGAGCGCCGTTGCCGGTGTGGCGGGCCTCCGCCTCCCGGCTCGGGACGATGACGGTGAGGGTTCGTCCCGGGGCGATCAGCTCGAAGGGCGGGGCCGTCGACTGTCCGGCCAGCTCCTGCTCCGCGAGCGCATCCGGCGGGGCTGCCGCGACCGCCAGCAACCCACCGGCGAGCATCGCGAGCGACGGCGGCACGGAATCGACGCCGAGCGGCGGGGACGTTCGTTCCCCACCCCTCGCCGGTCTCCTCCGAAGCCGTTTCCCGCTCGACCCGACGGTGGCGGACCCGGACTCCCCGCAAGCCTGCGTCCGCGGCAACGCCCGGACGCGGGCCCGCCGGAGGCCGGGCGCCGAGTCACGCCTCGGTGCTGCGCTGGAAGTTGAACGTCGCACCTTCACGGATACCGGACGGCCACCGCGAAGTCACCGTCTTCATCCTGGTGAAGAAGCGCACGCCCTCCGGCCCGTGCATGTGGTGGTCGCCGAACAGCGAACGCTTCCAGCCTCCGAAGCTGTGGTAGGCGGTCGGCACCGGAATCGGCACGTTGACGCCCACCATCCCGATCCGCACCCGGTTGGCGAAGTCGCGCGCGGCGTCTCCGTCGCGGGTGAAGATGGCGGCCCCGTTGCCGAGCTCGTGCTCGTTGACGAGGCTGACCGCCTCCTCGTAGTCCTTCGCGCGCACCACGCCCAGCACCGGTCCGAATATCTCCTCCTTGTAGATCCGCATCTCCGGCGTCACGTTGTCGAAGATGCAGCCGCCGATGAAGAAGCCGTCCTCGTGGCCCTCCACGGTGGCGTCACGGCCGTCGACGACGAGGGTCGCGCCCTCCTCCACCCCGGTGTCCACGTAGCCTCTGACCTTGTCGCGGTGCTCGCGGGTCACGAGCGGTCCCATCTCGACCCCGTCGGCGTCCCAGGCGCCGATCTTCAGCGATTCGACCCTCGGCGCGAGCCGCCCGATCAGGTCGTCGGCGGTCTCGTCGCCCACGGTGACCGCCACGGAGACCGCCATGCACCGTTCTCCGGCCGAACCGTAGGCGGATCCGACGAGGGCGTCCGTCACCTGGTCCATGTCCGCGTCGGGCATGACCACGAGGTGGTTCTTCGCACCGCCCAGCGCCTGTACCCGCTTGCCCGCGGCGGTCGCGGTCCGGTGCACGTACTCCGCGATCGGGGTCGAGCCCACGAAGCTCACCGCGGCGACGTCCTCATGGGTGAGTAGCGCATCGACCGCCTCCTTGTCGCCGTTGACCACGTTCAGCACGCCCGGCGGCACGCCGGCCTCGATCGCGAGCTCGGCGAGCCGCAGGCCGCAGGACGGATCCTTCTCCGACGGCTTCAGCACGAAGGTGTTCCCGCATGCGATCGCGATCGGGTACATCCACATCGGCACCATGGCCGGAAAGTTGAACGGAGTGATGCCGACGCACACGCCCAGCGGCTGGCGCACGTTGAAGCTGTCTACCCGGCCCGCGACGTTCTCGTTGAACTCGCCCTTGAGGAGCTGGGGGATCCCGCATGCGAACTCGACGACCTCGAGGCCGCGGGTGACCGAGCCGCGGGCGTCGTCGAGGGTCTTGCCGTGCTCGGACGAACAGATGCGCGCGAGCTCGTCGCGATGCGCTTCGACGAGGTCGCGGTAGCGGAACAGGATGCGCGCGCGCTGCGAAGGGGGGGTCGCCGCCCATTCCGGAAAGGCGGTCCTGGCCGCCCGGACCGCCCCGTCGACCTCGCCCGCGGTGGCGAACGGCACCCGTGCCCGGACCTTCCCGTTCGCCGGGTCGTAGACGTCACCGAAGCGGTTGCTCCCGCCGGCGACACGCTCGCCGCCGATGAAGTGATGAAGGGTGGATACGTTCGTTTCGCCGCCGGCCATGGTCTTCTCCGAAAGTGTCGGCCCGGATGGAAACCGGGCATTGCCCGGGCCGGTGAGGATACCACCACGAAATCGCCCGGACCCGCGCGGTGCGGCGATTCCGCGCTGGTGCTCCGGCCCGGGCACGGCTCGGATATGATGCGCTCCGCTCGGTGGACGGGGACGCCTGAAGCACCCCCTTGCCGGCGCGTCCGGACCCGGCTCGGCGCGGCTCGGATATGATGCGCTCCGCTCGGTGGACGGGGACGCCTGAAGCGCCCCCTTGCCGGCGCATCCGGACCCGTCCCGGCGCCCCGGTCCGTGCGGGCGCACGTCGATGCCGCACCACCCGCAACCGCCTGCGCACCCGCGCCCCCGGTCCATGCGGGCGCACACCGATCCCCCGCCACCCGCAGCCGCCTGCGCACCCGCGCCCCGGTCCGTGCGGGCGTATGTCGATGCCGCGAGCATCCGGTCGCCGCCGGGTCCACGCCGGTGCTCCAGCTCCGCGCGGCTCGGATATGATGCGCTCCGCTCGGTGGACGGGGACGCCTGAAGCGCCCCCTCGCCGACGCATCCGGACCCGTCCCGGCCCCCGGTCCATGCGGGCGCACGCCGATACGTGCTCCCCCGAGCTCATGCCAGCCAGCATCCAAGGAGATTCGATGTCCACCATCTTCTCGAAGATCGTCGCGGGCGAGCGGCCCGCCGACATCGTCTACCGCGACGATCGGGTGACCGCGTTCCGGGATATCAACCCGGCCGCGCCGACCCACATCCTCATCGTGCCGAACCGGGAGATCCCGACCGTCAACGACATCGCCGACGAGGACGAGTCGCTCGCGGGCCACCTGCTGCTCGTCGCCCGGGACTTGGCGAAACGCGAAGGGATCGCCGAGAGCGGTTACCGGCTCATCATCAACTGCAACCGCGACGGCAACCAGGAGGTGTTCCACCTGCATCTGCACCTCATCGGCGGACGGCCGCTCGGCGGGATGGTGAGGCGCGAATAGGTCGCCGGTGGATGACCGCCCAGCGGGATGGTGAGGCGCGAACAGGGCGCCGGTGGATGACCGCCCAGCGGGATGGTGAGGCGCGAACAGGGCGCCGGCGGGACGGCCGCCCGGCGGGATGGTGAGACGCGAACAGGTCGCCGGCGGGACGGGCGCGGCGCCACCCGCGCGGCACGGTGGCGGGATGCGGCGACGCGGATCGGCCCCGCGTCGCGCCCGGCCGTCTACGCCACGAGTACCGCGACCTCCTCGGCGATGGCCAGCGACGACGTGAGCCCCGGGGACTCGATCCCGAACAGGTTCACGAGCCCGTCGATGCCGTGGGTCTCCGGACCCTGGATGACGAAGTCGCGGGGGGTCTCGCCGGGGCCGTGGAGCTTGGGGCGGATGCCGGTGTAGTCGGGGAGCAGCGCGCCGTCGCGCAACGCCGGGTAGTAGCGCCGGATCGATGCGTAGAAGCTCTCGACGCGGCTCGCCTCCACGTCGTAGTCCAGGGTGTCCACCCAGTGCAGGTCCGGGCCGAAGCGGCAGCGGTTGCCGAGATCGAATCCGACGTGCACCCCGAGCCATGCTCCGGAGGGCATCGGATAGACGAGGTGCGAGAAGGGCGATCGGCCGGCCAGGTGGAAGTAGTTCCCCTTCGCGTAGTGGAGCGGCGGCACGTGCGCGGGGTCGAGTCCGTCGATGCGGCGGGCCACGTCCTGCGCGCCGAGTGCCGCCGCATTGACGACGACCTCGCTCACGAGGCTCATCGGCTCGACGCCCCCGACGTCGACGCGGACCCCGTCGTCGCGCACCGTGCCGCCGAGACAGGGGCTCCCGAGCGCCACCACCGCCCCGTTCGCCTCCGCGTCCCCTTCCAGCGCGAGCATGTACTCGTGGACATCGACGATGCCGGTGGACGGCGAGAGGAACGCGCCCACGCAATCGACCTCCGGCTCCAGCGCACGGACTTCCCGCGGGTCGAGGCGCACCAGATCGTCCACGCCGTTGCCCCGCGCCCGCTCGATGAGCGCGTCCATCGCAACGAGCTGCTCGTCCTCGGTCGCGACCACGAGCTTGCCGGTCCGCGCATGCGCGACCCCGTGGCTTGCGCAGAAGTCGTAGAGCGCCTGCTTGCCGGCAACGCACACGCGCGCCTTCAGGCTGCCGTCCGGGTAGTACAGGCCGGCGTGGATGACCCCGGAGTTGCGCGAGCTGACCTCCGATCCGATGACGCCGTGCCGTTCGAGCACGATCACCTCGCGGCCCCGCAGCGCGAGCGCGCGGGCGACCGCCAGGCCCACGACCCCGGCCCCGATCACGATGCATTCGACGCGGTCCATCACGTCTCACCGGCGACCAGCGCGCCGGCCGGCCGCCTCCGCGGGCACATCGCCCGGGACGCACACGACGCGGGCCATGCCGGGGACCGTCCTGCCCTGCAACCTTGCCGCGACCATCACGATGTCCCGGTTCGACTCCCGGCGCTCCTGTAGCACATTGAACGGCTCCGGGCGATGTACGGCCCGGGCGATGTACGACTCCGGGTGATGTACGGCTCCGGGTGATGCACGGCCCCGGGCGATGCACGGCCCCGGGCGATGCACGGCCCCGGGCGATGCACGGCTCCGGGCGATGCACGGTTCCGGGCGATGCACGGTTCCGGGCGATGCACGGCCCCGGGCGATGTAGCATTGCGCACCGCCGCATGGGCGGCCGTCACGGGAGTGCGCGGGGATGCGTTGCGAGATCGTCGCGGTGGGGACCGAGCTGCTGCTCGGCCAGACCGTCGACACCAACTCGTCGTGGATGGGCGAGCGGCTCGCGCTGGCCGGGATCGACTCGCACTTCCAGGTCAAGGTCGGGGACAACCAGGCGCGGATCGCGGACACGATCCGGCACGCTCTCTCGCGCAGCGATGCGGTCGTCCTGTGCGGGGGCCTGGGGCCGACGCAGGACGACATCACCCGCGAGGCGATCGCCGAAGTGATGGGTGTGGCGCTCGTTCGCGACCACGCGATGGGGGACAGGATCCGCCGCGGTTTCGAGGCGCGCGGGCGCCGGTTCACCGAGAACAACCTGCGCCAGGCGGACTGTCCGGCCGGCGCCTCGTTCATTCCGCAGATGCCGGGCACCGCCCCGGGACTCGTCTGTCCGGTCGGGGACCGGGTGATCTACGCGGTACCGGGGGTGCCGTTCGAGATGCGCGAGATGATGGAGGAGACGATCCTCCCCGACCTTCAGCGCCGCGCCGGGGTGAGCGCGGTCATCAGGAGCCGCGTGCTCAAGAGCTGGGGCGAGAGCGAATCGCGGCTCGCGGAGCTGCTGGCGGACAGGATCGAGGCGCTCGACCGCACCGGCAACCCGACCATCGCCTTCCAGGCGAGCGGCATCGAGGGCCTGAAGATCCGCATCACCGCGAAGGCGGAGGACCCGGCGGCGGCGGAAACGCTCATCGCGGCGGAGGAGGCGAACGTACGCGCGATCGTCGGCGACGCGATCTTCGCCACCGACGAGCGGACGATGGAGTCGGTGGTCCTCGATCTGCTGCGCGCGCGGGGGCTTTCCCTCGCGGTGGCCGAGTCCGTCACCGGAGGCATGGTGGGCGCGAGGCTCACCGCGGTACCCGGCGCGAGCGACGTCTTCCGCGGCGCGGTGGTGTCGTATGCGAGCGAGGTGAAGTTCGATCTCCTCGGCGTGCCGAAGGGACCGGTGGTCTCGACCGACGCCGCGAAGGCGATGGCGCTCGGGGTGCGGGAGCGCCTCGGTGCGGACATCGGGATTGCCACCACCGGCGTCGCCGGACCCGCGGAGCAGGAAGGACATCCGCCCGGCACCGTGTTTCTCGGACTCGCGCACGGTGAAGGCGCCGAGGCGCTGCGGGTGCGCCTGCCCGGGGATCGCCGCCGCGTGCGCGAATACGCGGTGATCAGCGTGCTCAACCTGCTGCGGCTGCGCATCTCCGGCTCGGCGCGGAGTCCCGAGCTCCGATAGGCGCCATTCCCCCCTGCCGCCGGGCCTCGCGGAAGGCCCTCCGGAGACGCGGCGCCCGCACCCGGGGGAGACCAGGAGGACGGCCACGGACCCGCGAGCATGACCGCAAGGGCGCGCTGCGTCGTGCATCGACGGAGGTTTATACTCCGGCCATGCGCCAGACCCGCTCCTCCGCCCGGTCCGATCGAATCGGGTGCCCGGGACGCCGGAAGGCACTGCGCCTCGCGGCCGCGTTGCCGTGGGTGGTACTCGTTGCGGGTTGCGGGAAGAAGGGGCCGCTGTACCATCCGCCGGAGGACGACGAGGAGTCCGACGAGGAGCGCGAAAGCGACCAGACGAGCGCGGCGCCTCCGGGATCGGGTGAGCGCATCGCCTGACGCTTCCCGGTCCTCCTCCCCCTCACCCCCCGATGCACCCGCCGCGCACCAGCATGTTGCCGTGTGGCGAATCCACGGTTGAAGGCGTGGCGCTCGAGCGCATCGCCCGCGACGTGGGGACCCCCTGCTTCGTCTACTCCCGGGCCGCGATCGAGCAGGCCTGGCTGGAGTACGACCACGCGCTCGCCGGCATCCCGCACCAGGTCTGCTACGCGGTCAAGGCCAACTCCAACCTCGCGGTCATCGACGTGCTCGGACGCCTCGGCGCCGGCTTCGACATCGTGTCGGGGGGCGAGCTGGAACGCGTGCTCGCGGCCGGAGTGCCGGCGGGGCGCATCGTCTTCTCCGGGGTCGGCAAGCGCACCGACGAGATGGCGGCGGCACTGGAGGCCGGAGTCGGATGCTTCAACGTGGAATCGGCCCAGGAGCTCGATCGGCTCGCCGCCGTCGCCGCGGCGGCGGGGCGCCCGGCGCCGGTATCGCTGCGGGTCAATCCGGACATCGACGCGCAGACCCATCCGTACGTCACCACCGGGCTGCACGAGAACAAGTTCGGGGTCCCGGCCGACGATGCGCCGGGGCTGTACGCCCGGGCCGCCGCGAGCCCATCGCTCGAAGTGCGCGGGATCGACTGCCACATCGGCTCGCAGCTCGCGAGCCTCTCACCCTTCCTCGACGCCCTGGACCGCCTGCTCGCGCTCGTCGACGCCCTCGCGCGGGACGGGGTGCGCCTCGCGCACCTCAACCTCGGCGGCGGGCTCGGCATCCGCTATCGGGACGAGTCGCCGCCGCCGCCCGGGAAGCTCGCCGGTGCGGTTGCCGATCGGCTCGCGGGACGCGGCCTCGTGCTGGTGCTGGAGCCGGGCCGCTCCATCGTGGGCAATGCGGGCGTGCTGCTCACCCGGGTCGAGTACCTGAAGCGCAACGGCGAGAAACGCTTCGCGGTGCTCGACGCGGCCATGAACGACCTGATTCGCCCCGCCCTCTACGACGCCTGGCACGGCGTCGTGGCGGTGACGCCGCGCGAGGGCGTTCCGCAACCGTACGAGATCGTCGGACCGGTCTGCGAGTCGGGGGACTTCCTCGCGCGTGCCCGCCCTCTGGTGCTCGAACCCGGCGATCTGCTCGCGGTGCGGTCGGCGGGCGCCTACGCGTTCGTGATGAGCTCGAACTACAACACGCGCCCCCGTGCCGCGGAGGTCATGGTCGATGGCGACCGCTACCATGTGGTGCGGCGGCGCGAGCGGGTACGCGACCTGTTCGCCGGAGAGTCGATGCTGCCGGACGCTCCGTTCGAGGGTTGATGGATGGATTCAACTCCTCGGGATGGGGGGGGTTGGCGCCGGCATCAACGCAGCCCGGGCGCGCGATTGCGCCTGAAACGCGCCGGAAATCCCGGTACGGTGCATTCGCGCGCATGACGGCCGGGGCCGCAGGCGCCGGGATCGGCCGGAGCCCGGCGGCGGGTGCTGCCGGCGGCTCCGCTCCGGCGTAAGATCCGGGCATGGACCAGCCACGAAACGCGCCGACGGCGGTTGCCCTCATCTCCGGCGGGCTCGACTCCATGCTCGCGGCAAAGGTGGTGCTGGAGCAGGGGGTGCGGGTCGAAGGACTCAACTTCTTCACCGGCTTCTGCGTCGAGGGCCACACCCACGCCATCCGCCGGCAGGACCGGGCCCGGCCCAGGCGCAACAACGCGCTGTGGGTGGCGGAGCAGCTCGGCATCAGGCTGCACTTCGTCGACGTGGTGGAGGAGTACAAGCCCATCGTGCTCAATCCGAAGCACGGGTACGGCGCGAACCTCAACCCGTGCCTCGACTGCAAGAGCTTCATGGTCGGGCGCGCGGACGAGTGGAGGCGCGAACGCGGCTTCGACTTCATCATCACCGGGGAGGTGGTGGGGCAGCGGCCCAAGTCGCAGCGGCGCGACACCATGCCGGTGGTGGCCCGGGAGTCGGGGGCGGGGGACCGGCTCCTGCGGCCGCTCTGCGCGAAGCGGCTCGAACCCACCCTGCCCGAACGCGAAGGCTGGGTCGACCGGGAGCGGCTCCACGACTTCCACGGCCGTTCCCGCAAGCCCCAGATGGCGCTCGCCGACCGGTTCGGCTTCACCGACTACGCCCAGCCGGCCGGCGGCTGCTGCTTCCTCACCAACCGCCAGTACGCATCGAAGCTCGCCGATCTGTGGCGGAGCCGGGGCCGGCGCGACTACGACCTCGACGACATCATGCTGCTCAAGGTCGGCCGGCACATCCGCCCGCGCCCGCACTTCAAGGTCATCGTCGGACGCGAAGAAGGCGAGAACCGCTACCTGAGCGGCTATCGGAAGCGGTTCACGCACCTGCGCACGGTGAGCCACCAGGGCCCGTTGACGCTGATCGACGGCGCCGGCGGCGAGGAGGACCTGCTCCTCGCCGCGCGCATGACGGCCCGCTTCAGCCAGGGACGCGACGCCGGAAGGGTCGAGGTCGAGATCGTCGAGCCCGGCGGGGAGAGCCGCACCGTGGAGGTCGCGCCGCTGCACCCCAACGAGATCCCGCCGTCCTGGTATGTTTGAGGCCCGACAGGCCACCCGTCTCGCCGCCCCGGACGCCAATGACGCAACGACGCATCCTGGATGCACGGAACCTCCTCTGTCCCATGCCGGTGATCCGCGTGCAGGACGCAATGGAGTCGCTCGGGCCGGGCGAGGAGATCGAGGTGCGGTGCACGGACCCGGGCGCGATGAGCGACGTGCCGGCGTGGTGCCGCGTGCACGGCCATGAAGTGCTCGAGACCGTCGAGGACGCCGGCGCGGACGAGATCCGGATCGCGATCCGGGCGGGACCGGGCGACGGCGATGGCCGAATCGCCTGAGCCGGCGGACCCGGGACGGGAGCGGACCGCACAGGCGCGCGACGCGGCGCCCGATCGCTACGCGATCACCCGCCGGGTCACCCTCGTCGGCGCGGCGCTCGACCTGGTCCTGGCGCTCGCGAAGATCGGCGGCGGCCTCGTCGCGCATTCGCAGGCGCTGGTCGCTGACGGCGTGCACTCGTTGTCGGATCTCGCCACCGACACCTTCGTCCTGTTCGCGGCCCGGCACGCGCGCGCGCAGCCCGACGCCGACCACCCCTATGGGCACGAGCGCATCGAGACCGCCGCCACCGTCGCCCTCGGCGTCGTGCTGATCCTCGTCGGCGTCGGGATCGCGTTCGATTCGGTCCGGAGGCTGCTGCACCCCGAGGACATCCTGGTTCCGACGTGGTGGGCGATGGCCATCGCGGCGGTCTCGGTCGGGTCCAAGGAAGGCGTCTACCACTACACCATGCGCGCCGCGCGGCGCATCCGCTCCAGGCTCCTGGAGGCGAACGCGTGGCACTCGCGCAGCGACGCGGCGTCGTCGGTCGTGGTCATCGTCGGGGTCGGCGGCACGATGCTCGGACTCGACTACCTCGACGCGGTCGCCGCCGTGGTGGTGGCCTGGATGATCGGGAGAATGGGCTACCGCCTCGCACGCCGGAGCGTGGAGGAGCTGATCGACACGGGGCTCGAACCGGAGCGGGTCGAGTCGATCCGCGCGGCGCTGATGGAGATCGACGGGGTGCGCGACCTGCACATGCTGCGCACCCGCCAGATGGGACCGAAGTCCCTCGTGGACGTGCACATCCTGCTCGACGACCCGAAGCTCAGCGTGTCCGAGGGACACCAGATCAGCGAGACCGCCCGCGCCGAGCTCATCCGGAGGTTCGACGAGATCGAGGACGTGACGGTCCACATCGACCCGGAGGACGACGAGGAGGTCGCCCGAGGGCGTCACCTCGGCCTGCGTGGCGAGGTCGAGGCCAGGCTGCGGGCGGCCTGGGCCGACGTGCCGGAGGCCGGATCGATCCGCCGGATCACGCTGCACTACCTCAATGGCCGCATCCTGGTCGAGATCGAGCTGCCCCTGGAGCTTGCGTTCGACCGCGACGCCCCGGGGCCGATCCGGCAGCGTTTCGAGCAGGCGACGAGGGAGGATCCGGACGTGAGCGAGGTGCGGATCCTGTTCGGCTGATGCGCTATTGTGGATCGCTCTCCCGAAATGGCGCATTGTTTCGGTGCACCGGCCGCCGACGGGAAACGGGAGGCCGATGCCACGCCCTCCGGACGCGCGCTCCGCGCCAAGGACCGGTGCGGGGACCGGGCCGCGGCCCGGACATCGTGATCCGCAGCGGTTCCGGATGCCGGACGAGCGCGCGAGGTGAAGGAGAACGCGGCACGGGCCGGGCCCGGCCCTCGAAGCCACGTGACTGGCACGCAATCTGCTGACGCGAACCTGTCCGACCGTTCGCGACGGCGAAACCGCAGTCCTGACCAATGACAGGAGATCCTCGGAAATGTCCGCTGAAGACGTATTGAAAACGCTTGCTGAGAAAGAGGTGAAGTTCGTCGACCTCCGTTTCACCGACACCCGGGGAAAGGAGCAGCACGTCAGCGTCCCCGCGAAGATCGTGGACGAGGCGTTCTTCGAAGACGGCAAGATGTTCGACGGCTCGTCCATCGCCGGGTGGAAGGGCATCCAGGAATCGGACATGGTGCTCATGCCCGAGCCCGCCACCGCCGTCCTCGATCCGTTCTCCGACGAGGCGACCCTGATCCTGCGATGCGACGTGCTCGATCCGCTGACGATGACCGGCTACGAGCGGTGCTCCCGCTCGCTCGCCGGGCGCGCGATGGCCTACATGCAGTCGACCGGGATCGCCGACGACGTGTTCTTCGGCCCCGAGCCCGAGTTCTTCGTCTTCGACTCAGTGACCTGGAACGACGACATGGCGGGCGCCTCCTACCGCATCCGCTCCGAGGAAGCCGACTGGAGCAAGGACCTGGAGTTCGAAGACGGGAACATCGGTCATCGCCCCGGGGTGAAGGGCGGCTACTTCCCGGTGCCCCCGGTCGACTCGCTCTCCGACCTGCGCGGCGCGATGTGCCTCGCGATGGAGGAGATGGGGCTCACCGTCGAGGTCCACCACCACGAAGTCGCCACCGCCGGACAGTGCGAGATCGGCACCCTCTTCGCGAGCCTCGTCCGCAAGGCCGACGAGCTCCAGATCCTCAAGTACTGCGTGCACAACGTGGCCCATGCCTACGGCAAGACCGCGACGTTCATGCCCAAGCCCCTCGTCGGCGACAACGGCAGCGGCATGCACTGCCACCAGTCACTGCAGAAGGAGGGCAAGAACCTCTTCGGCGGCAACAAGTACGCCGGCCTCTCGCAGGAGGCGCTCTGGTACATCGGCGGCATCTTCAAGCATGCCCGCGCCCTCAACGCGTTCACGAACGCCGGCACCAACAGCTACAAGCGCCTGGTGAAAGGATTCGAAGCCCCGACCCTGCTCGCGTACTCGGGACGCAACCGTTCCGCTTCGGTGCGGATCCCGCACAGCGGCGCGGCGGGCCGCCGCATCGAGGTGCGGTTCCCGGATTCGAGCGGAAACCCGTACCTGATGTTCTCGGCGATGCTGCTCGCCGGGCTCGACGGGATCCAGAACCGGATCGATCCCGGCGCGCCGATGGACAAGGACCTCTACGATCTGCCGCCCGAGGAAGAGGCCGACATCAGGACCGTGTGCAACACGCTCGAACAGGCCCTGGAGGCGCTCGACGGGGATCGCGACTTCCTCAAGGCGGGCGGGGTGTTCAGCGACGACTTCATCGACGCGTACATCGAGCTCAAGGAGGAGGAGTCGACCCGCTTCCTGATGACCACCCATCCGGTCGAGTTCGACATGTACTACAGCCTTTGACGGTTCCGAAGCCCGACAGCTCCGGACAGACCCGACGCCGGCCGGCCGCACCCCCCCGCCGGCCGGCGTCGAGCCGGGCGCCCTCACCGCCCGGTCCGGAACCGGCTCGCGCCCGCGTTCCGGACCCGACTCGAATCCTCCCCATGCCTTCGAAGTCCGTTCGCGAGACGGACCTCCCGCCGCCCGTCCCCGGGCTGATCGACCATCTGACCACCGCGGTGCTGGTGCTCGGACGGGGCTCGGTGATCGAGCGGATGAACTCGGCCGCCGAGGCGTTGCTCGACACCAGCATGCAGGCCGCGCACCGCGCGCCGCTCTCGGAGCTCGTCGCCGCGGGCGAGCTGTTCGACGCCATCGAGCGCGTGCTCGACACCGCGGCCCCGCTGACCGAGCGCGCCCTCCCGATCACCCTCGACACCGGCCGGACCCGGGTCGTCGACTGCACCCTGACCCCCATTGCCGCGAACCGGCGCGTACCGGACATCCTCGTCGAGCTGGTGCAGCTCGACCGCCGCAACCAGATCACCCGCGAAGAGCGGCTGCTCACCCAGGCCGCCTACGCCCGGGACCTGGTGCGGCGGCTCGGCCACGAGATCAAGAACCCGCTCGGCGGACTGCGGGGCGCGGCGCAACTGCTCCAGAGCGAGCTGTCGAACGCGGCGCTGCGCGAGTACACGGGGGTCATCATCCGCGAGGCCGATCGGCTCACGAACCTCGTCGACCGGATGGTCGGCCTCCGGCACCCGCCGCGCATGGGGCCGGTGAACGTCCATGAAGTCACCGAACGGGTACGCGCCCTCGTCAGCGCGGAGACGCCGGCGAGCATCGTGGTGGAGCGCGACTACGACCCCAGCATCCCGGAGCTGGCGGCGGACCCCGAGCTCCTGATCCAGGCGATGCTGAACATCGCGCGCAACGCGGTGCACGCGCTGGGCGAAGGCGGCCGCATCGTGCTCCGGACCCGCGTCCAGCGCCGCGTCAGCATCGGAGTCAGGCACCACCGGCTCGTGTGCCGGATCGAGGTCGCCGACAACGGTCCCGGCATCCCCGACGACCTCGTCGACAGCATGTTCTATCCCCTGGTGTCGGGCCGCGACGGAGGCGCCGGGCTCGGGCTGTCGATCGCGCAATCGCTCGTCTACGAACACGGAGGGATCATCGAGTGCGCCAGCCGGCCGGGCGCCACGACGTTCAGCATCCTGCTGCCGATGGACTCCGCGCGGCGGGAGGGACGCACATGAGCGGCGCGGGCGAAGTCTGGGTCATCGACGACGACCAGTCGATCCGGTGGGTGCTCGAACGCGCCCTCGGCCGCGCCGGATTCACGGTCGAGGGATTCGACGGCGGAGCCGGTGTGCGGGCGCGGCTCCGGCAACGCGAGCCCGACGCGATCGTCTCCGACATCCGCATGCCCGACGTGGACGGGCTGGAGCTGCTCGGCGAGGTCTCGGCGCGCTACCCGCACCTCCCCGTGGTCGTCATGACCGGCTACTCCGATCTCGACAGCGCGGTGTCCGCCTATCGGGGCGGTGCGTACGAATACCTGCCGAAGCCCTTCGACATCGACGAGGCGGTCGCCCTGGTCGCGCGCGCGGTGGCCCACCACCGCCAGCACGCCGGCCGCGACCCCGCGACGGCGGCGGTGGCCGCCCCGGGAATCATCGGTTCGGCGCCCGCGATGCAGGAGGTGTTCCGCGCCATCGGACGGCTCAGCCGATCACACCTGACGGTGCTGATCACCGGCGAGTCGGGCAGCGGCAAGGAGCTGGTCGCGCGCGCGCTGCATCGCCACGGTCCGCGGGCATCGGGGACGTTCATCGCGCTCAACACCGCCGCGATTCCCCGCGAGCTGCTGGAATCGGAGCTCTTCGGGCACGAACGCGGCGCCTTCACCGGCGCGCAGTCCCGGCGTCTCGGCCGATTCGAGCAGGCCGACGGCGGGACGTTGTTCCTCGACGAGATCGGAGACATGCCGGCCGAGCTGCAGACGCGCCTGCTCAGGGTGCTGGCCGACGGCGAGTTCTACCGGGTCGGAGGCCACACGCCGGTCCGGGTCGACGTGCGCATCATCGCGGCGACGCACCAGGACCTGGAGGCGCGGGTCCGCACCGGTACGTTCAGGGAGGACCTCTTCCATCGGATCAACGTCATCCGGGTGCATTCGCCCGCGCTGCGGGAACGCCGCGAGGACATTCCGCTGCTGCTCGCGCACTACCTGGAGCAGGCGGCGCGCGAGCTCGGGGTCGAGCCCAAGACGTTGAAGCCCGAGGTGGTGCGCGCTCTCGAAACGCTGGACTGGCCCGGCAACGTCCGCCAGCTCGAGAACGCCTGCCGCTGGCTCACGGTGATGGCGTCCGGGAGCGAGATCCACGTCGAGGATCTTCCTCCGGAGCTGCGCGGTGACGGGGAGGCGGGCGACACCGCGCAGGACTGGGAGGCGTCGTTGCGCCGCTGGGCGGAGCGACGGCTCGGGCGGGGCGACGGTGCGCTGCTCGACGACGCGATGCCGAGGTTCGAGACCGTCCTCATCAGGTGCGCGCTCGGCCGCACCGGCGGGCGCCGCCAGGAAGCGGCCCGGCTCCTCGGCTGGGGGCGCAACACCCTCACGCGCAAGATCAAGGAGCTTGCGCTGGACGTCTGAACGAGCGCGGCCCGGTCCCGGGTCCGCCCGCTCCGGGGCGCCGGACATCCAACAGGTGACCCATGGCGTGGGACCCGCCCGGGACGCCAGACATCCAACGGGTGACCCATGGCGTGGGACCCGCCCGGGACGCCGGACATCCAACGGGTGTCCTATGGCGCGGGACCCGCCCGGGGCGCCGGACATCCAACGGATGACCCATGGCGCGGGACCCGCCCGGGACACCGGATATCCAACAGGTGATCCATGGCCCGGAACCCGCCCGGGCCCGCGCCGGGGCGCCGGGCTCATCCCGGCCGCTGCGGAGCGGACCTCGGCGCCCCGGCGCCGCTTCTCCGATCCGTCCGGCCCGGGCCGCCGTCGCGCTCCGTTTCGCGGAACCCGGTGATGCGCGTCTGCGACGTGGGACGCCCTCCGACCTCGGCCAGCGCCTTCAGGAGCAGGGAGCGCGCCACGCGAAGCCGGTAGCCGGCGCTCGCGCGGTGATCGTCGATGGGCGAGAAGTCCTGCGCGAGCGCCTGCGCGGCCACCGGCCGGGCGGCACGGTCGCGCAGGCTCAGGCCGGTGACGGCCCGCTCGGTCGCGGAGGCGCGTTTCGGGGTCGCGGCCATGCCGCCGAAGGCGATGCGCGCCTCGGCGATGCGGCCCCGGAGGATGCGGAACCGGAACGCGCCGAGCAACGCCGAGATGTCCTGGTCGAAGCGCTTCGAGACCTTGTAGCAGCGGAAGTGCTCGCCCCGGCCGAGCCTCGGCACGGTGATGCGGGTGAGGATCTCGCCGGGGGCCCGGTCCTGGCGGCCGTAGCCGAGGAAGAAGTCCTCGAGGGCCAGCGTCCGGCGCGCGTCGCGGCGCCGCAGCTCGATGGTCGCGCCGAGGGCGATCAGCACCGGCGGCGAGTCTCCGATCGGCGAGCCGTTGGCGATGTTGCCGCCGATGGTGCCGGTGGCGCGCACCTGCTTCGAGCCGAAACGGCGCAGCATCTCGCCGATGTCCGGATCGATGCCGGCGAGCGCGTCTTCGGCCTCGGCACAGGTGGCGGCGGCGCCGATCTCGACCCGGTCGTCCATCTCCCGCACCTCATGCAGGGAGGCGACGCGGCCGGTATGGATGATCCGCGGCAGGTCCAGGAGCTGCTTGGTGATCCGGAGGCCCACGTCGGTGGCGCCGCCGACGATGGTGGCGTCCGGACGGGAAGCGCACAGGGCGGCGAGCGCGTCCTCGCTCGCGGGTGCGGCGAAGAACGTTTCGTCGTCGCCGGCAAGGAGGTCGGCGTCGCCGGATGCGCGCAGCCCGGCGAGCAGGTCCGCGGTCTCGCCGGCGCGTTCCGCGAAGGCGTCGTCCGCCTCTCCGGTGCAGCACGCGAGCGCGGCGTCCGCGATCGGGCGGTAGCCGGTACAGCGGCAGAGGTTCCCCGCGAGCCACTCGTTCACGGTGGCCCGATCCGCACGCCTCCCGGCGTGGTAGAGGGTGAAGAGGCTCATCACGAATCCGGGGGTGCAGAAACCGCACTGCGACGCGTGCAGATCGACCATTGCGCGCTGCACCGGATGCAGTCCCGCGTTCGAGGACGCGAGATCCTCCACGGTGACGATCTCGGCCCCGTCGATCATTCCCAGCAGCAGGATGCAGCTATTGACCGGCTGATAGGTGACGCGGCGGTCGCCGTCGAGCCGCCCGACCGCGACGGTGCAGGCGCCGCAGTCGCCCTCCGCGCAGCCTTCCTTGGTGCCGCACGCGCGCTCCCGGATGCGGAGATGGTCGAGCAGGGTCTCGGTCGGCGCGAAACCGGACCGCTCGACCACCCGGCCGCGGCGGACGAAGCGGACGCTGCTGCGCGCCACGGCTCAGCTTCCCCGGTAGGTCGAGTACCCGTAGGCGGAGAGCAGCAACGGGACGTGGTAGTGCTGGTCCGGGTCGGCGATGCCGAAGCGGATGAGGATCTCGTCGAGGAAGGGCGGGTCCGCGTCGACGCCGTGCCGGGCGCGGAGGTACGCCCCGGCATGAAAGCGGAGCTCGTAGCGCCCGGCGACGAGGGAGTCGCCTTCGAGCAGAGGCGCGTCCACGCGGCCGTCCGAATTGGTGGTCGCGGTCCTGAGCCGGCTGGCGTCCTCGCCCACCGTCCAGAGCTCGAGCTCCAGGCCGACGGCCGGAGCGCCCGCCATCATGTCCAGCACATGGGTGGTCAGTCGGCCCATCTCCGCCAGCTCCCGTCGCCGGTCCGCGGCTCCGGCCAAGGTCCGGGGATCCGGGCGATCATTCTATCCGGGTTCCGGGGTTCGAAACGGCGCGGAACCATCCCGCATCCCGTGATTCGCGGCGCATCGGAGAGCGGCCGACGGCGCCCCGTCCCCGTTTTACGGGAGCGGACCCTTCGCGGGCATGGCGGCATTGCGGGGGGCTCAGCCGTCGTTCACCCGGCGGAGCGCATCGAGCGCGGGGCCGGCGATGCGATAGGCCTGCCCGAAGCCCTTGACGAAGACCCCGTGACGGGGCGCGAGGGTGAACACCCGGAAGTCCGCGAGCGGGCGGATGAGCCGGATCACCTCGCCGAACTTGCGCTCGAAGAGATCCATCGTCGCGTGCCACCGTCCGGTGTCGCGCTCCACCTGCTCGGCGACGCACTCGAACACGAGACGGCGCCGGGCGAAGGGCTGGGGAGACGCGGACTCGTCCTCCACGATCAGGACGCTCGCGCGGCCGGTGGCGATCAGGTGGCCGGTGTGCCGGGAGAGGTCGCTCACGCAGATGCGGAACGCGTTGTCGTCGCCGGCGCGTACGAACGGCGCGTAGCTGGCCTCCGGCACGCCCTCGGCGGAGGCGGTCGCCATGTGCAGGGTCCTGAAGCTGCCGAGAAAGGCCGCCGCTTCCTCGCTCGTTTCGCCGTCCAGTTCCCTGAACCGTTCCGTCATCGGCTTTCCCTCCCCCTGTCCGGAGCCGTCCCCGCGTCTCGGCCGCGCTTCGGCAAATGTACCGCGAGGCACTCCGGAACGGGGATGATCGAGCGTGCGGAGAGGTCCATGATGACGCTGGTGCACCGCCCGTCGATGGCGGTGCGGCCGTCCGGCTTGACGATCCCGTGCGCCAGGATGAAGCTCCTGGTCCCCATCGAGACCGGGCGGGTGGTGACCCGCAGCGGCTCGCCGACGAAGCATTCCAGCCGGTAGTCGTAGTCGATGTTGACGACGACGGTGCCGAGCGGCCGGCCGCCTTCGGCGTCGAAGAGGCCGCACTCCCGGTACCACTGCGACCTCGCACGTTCCAGGTACCGTACCGCCTCCACGTGGTTGAGGTGTCCGAGCTCGTCGCAGTGCGCCTGCGTCACCGTGATCGTCGTCACGCCTTCCATGATGCGGTTCCCTCCTCGGCCTCGAAGTCCCGCGAACCCTGTTCCGGGGGCGGTGCCGGGACGGAGCCGGAGTGTAACGAGGGAGGGCGGCGCGCGACGGCCCGGCCTTTCGAAGGCGCGGCGCCTTGACCCGCCCGCGGCGCCTCGCCGAGACTCCGCCATCGGCGCGGAACGGCGGGTCGTTTCATCGACGCGCCAAGCGCCCGGGAACCAGGAGCCGGACCTTGACCGACCGCACCGTCCGCCGCATCGCCTCCACCATCGCGGTGCTCGCACTGGGGAGCCTCTCCGCCACCGCCCCGCCGGTTCGGGCGGACGAGTCCGGCCACCCTCGGGTGGTCTTCGAAACCGACCACGGCCAGTTCGTCCTGGAGCTCGACCGGGGCATCGCCCCCGAGACGGTCGAGAACTTCCTCGCCTACGTCCGCGACGGATTCTATGACGGCACCATCTTCCACCGGGTGATCGCGGGCTTCATGATCCAGGGCGGAGGCTTCACGCCGGAGCTCGAGCAGCTCCGGACCCGCGCGCCCGTCCGCAACGAGGCGGATCGGGGCGGCAGGAACGACCGCGGCTCGATCGCCATGGCCCGGACCTCCGATCCCCACTCCGCCACCGCCCAGTTCTTCATCAACACCGTCGACAACGACTTCCTGAACCACCGCAGCCCTACCCCCCAGGGCTGGGGGTACACGGTCTTCGGGCGCGTGGCCGAAGGCATGGACACGGTGGACCGGATCGCGGCGGTGGAGACCGGGTCGCGCGGACGGTTCCAGGACGTGCCGCGGGAGACGGTCGTCATCCGGGAGGCCCGGATACGATCCGGCGACTGACGTCCGGTTCCGAACGCCCTCTCCATCGACCCCGCGACGGCATGGTGGAGGCCGGAACCCGCCACGGCATGACCGACCGGTACGCTGGCGCGCCGATGCGCCGGCGCCCCGGACGCGGTCCGGGACCGCTCCCGGGACCTCCTTGCGGACCCGCGACGCCGTGAGCGAACGGCCCGCGGACCATGCGAGCCGCATCGCGGCGGCAGACTCCATCGAAGAGCGCGCGGACCTCGCCGCGCACTGGATCCTCGCGGAGTTCGACGCCTACTACGTCGAATCGCGCAACATCCCCAACCTCGCCAAGTCCGCCTTCGAACGGCGCGATCCCGGCACGTCGCTGGACCTGAGCCTGCGGCGCCTCTCGGTGTACAGCGTCAGCGTGCACGCCCTCGCGCGGCGCCTGCGCGAGGCGTTGCCGTCGGCTGCGGACGACGAGACCTTCTGGGAACGGATCGAGACCCGCTACCTCACCCTGATCGCGGGACGCTACGAGTCCGATCTCGCCTTCGCCTACATCCACTCCGCGCGCAGGATGATGTACGAAGGCATGTGGAAGCCGGTGGACTACGCGTTCCTGCACCATCGCGAGCCGGCGAGCGAACGCTCCGCCGCGGTCCGGATCGACGTTCCGATCGCCCCCGGCGCGGACCTCGCGGTACTCGTCGATCGCATCCTCTCCATCCCGCGCTTCGAGCGGCGCTGGCGCGACCGGCCCGGCGACGTCGGGCGCGTGGTGGAGCGGCTCGAGTCGATCTTCAGGGACGGCGCGGGGCGGCCGGTCGAGATCCAGATGACCGACGCGGGGTTCTTCCGCAACCGCGGCGCCTACATCGTCGGCCGGGTCGTCTTCGACGATGCGAGCGCCACACCGCTCATCCTCGCGCTACTCAATCACGAAGCCGGGATCCACGTGCAGGCGGTCCTCGCCGGCGAGGCGGATGCGCACAACCTCTTCAGCTCCACGCTGGCCAACTTCCACGTCACCAACAGCCACTACCACGAGCTCGCCGCGTTCCTGCACAGCGTCATGCCGACCCGGCGTCTCGGGCTGCACTACTCGACGATCGGGTTCAACCACGTGGGCAAGGTCGCAGTGATGAACGAGCTGCGCGAGGAGCTGGCGGCGCACCGCGAGGTGTTCACCACCGCGGTCGGGTTCCGGGGCTCGGTCGCCATCGGGTTCGCGGCCCCGTCGTCGGACTACAACCTGAAGGTGATCCGGGACGTCCCGACCGAGCAGTACAAGTGGGGCGAGTTTCCCGGCGTCCGGGCGGTGCTCGACAAGTACCGCCGGGTGCACGAGATCGACCGCACCGGCTCCATGCTCGACAACATCATCTACTACAACCTGGAGCTCGACCCCGCGTGGTTCGAGCCGAGCCTCCTCGCCGAGCTCCTGCGCGACGCGGCCGAGAGCGTGTCGCTGCGCGAAGACACGGTGATCCTGAAGCACCTGATCGTCCAGCGCCGGGTGCGGCCGCTGCCCATCCACCTGCGCGACGCCACGCCGGAGGCGGCCCGCGAGGTCATCGTCAACCTCGGGCACTGCATCAAGAACAACGCCGCCGCGAACGTCTTCAACAAGGACCTCGATGCGCGCAACTACGGGGTCAGCCGTTTCCACAAGGTCTACCTGTTCGACTACGACGCGCTGGAGCCTCTCACGCGGGTGAAGGTCCGCTCGAACGCCGGGCGGTTCGACGGCGAGGACGACGTCCCGGACTGGTTCTACGAAGACGGCACCATCTTCCTGCCCGAGGAGATCGAGTCGGGCTTCCGCATCCACGACCGGGGCTTGAGGCGCCTGTTCCGGGACGTGCACGGGGATCTCCTCACCACCGGGTACTGGGAGCGCATGCAGCACGATCTCGCCCGGGGCCGGGTGCCCGGCATCCGGCTCTATCCCGAGCAACGCAAGCTCGACCACCCGGGCTGGCCGAGCGCCCCGGCCGGGGAATGAGCCGCGGGCCGTCTCGCCGGGCGCGTCGTAGGGAGTCCGTAAACGCCCGGAAATCAGCCGGTGGATTCCCGCTCCCCGATCGGAGACGGGGATCCCTCGGCGACGTGTCCGGGCGTCTCAGTCGCCCGGCGTGTCCTCGTGCGCCCAGTCGGGGTCTTCCGAACCCGGATCCCCGATGGGCGCGGCGAACGCATCCGCCACGAGGTCCGGGACGTTGCTGCCGGTCGGGGACGGGGCCATCGAGGTCTCCCGAACACCCGCCCGAAGGCGGAACCGGGAATGCGCCGCGATGGCGCGGCACGCCGCCGGGCGCGGGTGGACGCTCACCGCCACCGCGGGCGCCCGCCCCGATCAGTAGCAGTTCGTCTCCCGGAGCGCCTCGCCGGCCAGCACCCGCCCGTAGCCGAGGCGGGCGAGGTCGATGGTGCGAAATTCACCGAACGTGACGAGCTCGGAGAGCGCTCTCCCCACCGCCGGAGACTGCTGCAGGCCGTGTCCCGAGAATCCTGCCGCGAGGTAGAAGTTCTCGTACGCGGGGGTGCGTCCGATGATCAGGTTCTCGTCGAGGGTGTTGTAGTCGTAGTGGCAGCACCAGGCGCCGGCCTGCCGGATCGCCTCGAACGCGGGCACGCGCGACGCGAGCGCCGGCCAGATGATCTCGTCGAACAGCTCGTACTCGATCCCGGTGTCCTTCGTCGCCGGGTCCCGCTCGGCGGGCGGCGAGACGTTGGAGATGAACCCCTTGCCCTCGGAGCGGAACGCGACGCCGGCCTCGGTGATCGTGAGCGGGGTCGGGCCGATCGGCTCGCGGCACTCGAATACGAAGGTGAAGCGCTTGCGGGACTCGACGGGTAGCTCGACGCCGATGGATGCGCAGAGGTCCGCTGCCCCCCATGCGCCGGCGGCGTTGACCACCACCCCGCAGGCGACCGCGCCGCCTTCGGCAAGCGTCACCCCGGTGACCCGTGCGCCGTCACGCCGCACCGAGAGCGCCTCGTCGCGCACGAACTCGACCCCGAGCGACCGTGCCTTGCGCCGGTATGCCTGGAGGAGCGAGTACGGATCGACGTATCCCTCGTTGCTGTCGCTGAGGAACCCGCCGGCGACGCCGTCGGTGGCGAGCCAGGGGAAACGCGCTCGCAGCTCCTCCGGCTCCCTGAAGTGCACGTCGACCCCGAGCCCGCGCTGCACCGCATTGCTGTCGAGCATCGCCGGCAGCATCGATTCGGTGGCGAGGAGCAGGTAGCCGTTCTCCCGGAACCCCACGTCGGGGGTCTCGCCGTCGATCGAGAGGTACTCGTCGAGGTGCTTGAGGAAGTGGACGCCGAACAGGCCGATCCGGATGTTCTCGGGAGTGGAGAACTGCTGCCGGAACCCGCCCGTCGCCTTCGCCGACGGGGCGTCCTCGTAGGTCGGATCGCGTTCGACGACCAGCACCTTGCCGTCGAACCCGGGCTCGCGCGCGAGGAACACGGCGGCGGAACAGCCGGTGACGCCGCCACCGACGATCACCACGTCGTATCGAGTGTCCATGGGTTGATGGTACTCCGTGGCGGGCGAGGCGCCGCAGCGTCCGGCGCGAGGCGCCCGACATTCCCGCCGCGCCCTTCATGGCCTCGCGGCGCCCGATGCGCCGATGCGCGGGATGCGGTTCTCCCTCGATCCCGGCGGGGCGCTTCCGGTGCGCCTCGTTCCTTCGGCTCGGGATTCGGGGGCGAGGATGCCCGGAATTCGGCACCTTCCGATACCGATCGATACCGGCCGGTCCCGGCGACCGACCCCGTTCCGCCGGCGCCTACCGGTCCGCTCCCCGGCGACGCTCGATGACCAGATAGCGGTTGGCGGCGACGCGGGCCGCGAACCGCCGGGTGACAAAGGTCGAAGTCTCGTCCTCGGCAACGATGGCGGGACCCTCGAACCCGACTCCGGGCACAAGGTCGGGGCGCCAGAAGAGCGGTACGTCGCGCTCCTCGCCGGTCTCGAGGTCCGGCACCCGCAAGTGGTCCAGGGGCGCCGGCGCCGGCCGCGACCCCACCGCTCCCACCGGCCCGGGACGCTCCGCGTCGGTGGAGATGGTGAGGGCCCACGTCAGCACCTCCACCTCCGCCTCGGGGATCACGCGCCGGTACAGTCTCGAATACTCTTCATCGAAGGCCCGCTGCACGACCTCGCGATCGCCCGGGACGAGCGCACGCACCGGAAACGGCACGAAGATCTCGTGCCCCTGCCCGACGTAGCGCATGAACGCGCCGCGGGTCTGCACGAGCCGCGCCCCCGGCGCGCCGCTCCGCACGACGGCGAGCGCCTCCGCGTGCATCTCCTCGACGATCGCGTTCGCGGCATCGGAGTCGAAGTCGCGCAGGCGCATGTTGCGGCTGCGCACCACCTCGTAGGCGACCGGCGCGCGGAGGAATCCGACCGCGGACCCGACCCCGGCCTCGGTCGGCACGATGATGGTGTCCACCCCGAGCTTGTCGGCCAGACGCCCGGCGTGCAGCGGCGCCGCCCCCCCGAACGCGACCACCGCGTGCTCGGCCGCCACCTTGCCCTGCTCGACCGTGTGCACGCGCGCCGCGTTCGACATCGTCTCGTCGACCATCTCGGTGATCCCGAACGCGGCCATGCGGTGGTCGAGCCCGAGCGGCGATCCGACGTCGCCCGTGATCGCCCGGCGCGCCGCTTCGACGTCGAGGACGATCCTGCCGCCCGCGAACCGCCGCGGGTCGATGCGTCCGAGCACGATGTCGGCGTCGGTGATGGTGGGCGCGGTGCCCCCGCGCCCGTAGGCGGCGGGACCGGGGTCGGCGCCCGCGCTGTCGGGACCCACCGCGATGCGCCCCATGGCATCGACCCTGGCGATGGAGCCGCCGCCGGCTCCGATCTCCACCATCTCGATGACCGGGATGCGCAGCGGAATGCCGCTCCCCCTGGTGAAGCGCGCCGCGCGATCCACCTCGAACTCGCGCGCGGCCTGCGGCGCGTAGTCGCCGATGAGGCAGATCTTGGCGGTGGTGCCGCCCATGTCGAAGGAGATGACCTTGTCGAGCGCCATCTCCGCCGCGATGCGGGTGGCGAGGATCGCACCGCCGGCGGGGCCCGACTCGACGAGCCGGATGGGGAACCGGATCGCGGCGTCGAGGCTCATGAGGCCGCCGCCCGAAGTCATGAGCAGCACCGGGCAGGTGAGGCCGCGCGCCTCGAGCCGGGTGCGAAGCCGCCCGAGGTAGCTGGCCATGAGCGGCTGCACGTAGGCGTTCGCGACAGTGGTGCAGAAACGCTCGTACTCGCGGACCTCGGGACATACTTCGCTCGACAGGGTGATCGGCACGCCGGGCAGCGCGGCGGCGAGGATCTCGCGCGTCCGGCGCTCGTGGGCGGGGTTGGCATAGCTGTGGAGGAAGCCGATCCCGACGCTCTCGACCCCGAGCCGCGCCAGCTCGCCGGCGACGGCCTCGACCGCCGCCTCGTCCAGAGGCTTCAGCACCCGGCCGTTCACATCGACCCGCTCCGGCACCACGAGCCGGCGTTCGCGCGGCACGAGCGCGGGGGGCTTCTCGATCATGATGTCGTACTGGTCGTAGCGGCTCTCGTAGCCGATGTCGAGCACATCGCGAAAACCCTCCGTGGTCACGAGCGCGGTGAGCGCGCCCTTGCGCTCGATGATCGCGTTGGTCGCCAGCGTCGTGCCGTGGACGAGAAGCCCCACCGCGCCCGGATCGGCTCCGGCGCGGGCGAGGACGTCGTCCACGCCGGCGAGCACCGCGTCATCCGGAGCGTCGGGTGTCGTGAGGATCTTGGCGGTGACGAGGGCCCTGGCGTCGGCGAGGGCGTCGCCGTGTTCCAGCACGACATCGGTGAAGGTGCCGCCTATGTCAACTCCCACGCGGCAACTAGATCCTGATCGTCTCATAACTAATTATTTGAAAAGAAAAAATCCGGCAATACTTGTAAAATCTCGTTAGCGTAAGCATTCCGCAAGCGGATTCGATCAACATCGTGACTGCGCATGTCCTCGTTCTCCACCTACAGGTCACCGAACGGCCGATTTCGGGGTATTCCTTCGGTCAGGCGGCGATGGAGGGGATGAAGAGGCTGAGCGACGGCCAGCACGGTCCGGCAGACTGCGGAAGCTGTCATCGACCTCATTATCATCGCCACCACATGACCAAAGGACGACACTCCGGGCACCACACGGGACTTTCCGCTCGCTGCTACACCCACCGCTACTCGGTAGCCCCGGTCGAACCCCAACGCTCCTACCGTAGTTGCCGCCCGTCAATACCCGCCTCGCGGCCCACGCCAACGTCGAGCCGCTCTCCCTTATCCGACACGGCCACGATACCGATGCCGAATTCGGCCGATCACCTCGGTAGTGTGTCTGACAGGTCTGTCGGTCCTCTCGGCACTTCGTGTAGCGGGAGGTCCACCACGCTCGGCTGGTAGCTCGAATGCACGATCTCGACCTCACGGAGCGGCGGTGGCTTCTGATTGCCGGTGGCCATATGATTTCCTCCGTATTGTCATGGAGAGGGCAATTGGTCTAATCTCGCCAGTTATGCCGCCCCGAGACATTGATCCGCGCATCCTCGCATTGTGCGAGAAGGTGACGGCCAAACGGCCGCGCACGGTCATTGATCACATCATCAAGCACGGTTTGGTCACGACCGAGGAATTGCGGTCTCTCTACGGCTATAATCATGCACCGAGAGCCGTCCGGGATGTTCGCGAGTGCGGCATCCCTATTGAGACATTTCGCATATACAGCACAAAAATAGGGCGCAAAATTGCTGCGTATCGTTTTGATAGCCCGGACAAAATTGTTCGTGGACGTATAGGTGGACGTAAAGCATTTTCTAAGCGTTTTCGCGATGTACTCATTGAACAGTATGGTTCTCGTGATGCCATTACTGGAGAGCAACACGAAGCTCGTTATCTTCAAATTGACCATCGAATTCCGTATGAAGTTGCCGGAGAATTTGCGCACGACGAAAATCAGCCGGATGCATATATGCTTCTGGATGCTTCGAGCCAACGGGCAAAGTCGTGGTCGTGCGAGCAATGTAAAAACTGGCAAGAGGATCATAATGAGGAAATTTGCCAATCCTGTTTCTGGGCTTTCCCAGAAAGCTATACACATATTGCAGGAGAGCACGTTCGTCGTGTCGATATTGAATGGCGAGGGTCAGAGGTCAAAGTCTTTGAGAGAATTCGTATTCGGGCCGAAAAAGAAGACACAACAGTTGCCGCATTTATCAAACGGCTGTTAGAGCGAACGCTAGATTAGTTTGCGTGGCATTCCACAAGGAACGGGAATTCGGGAGTGAATCCAAGCCCGGCGTTAGATATAGACTCTCAATTGTTTCTTCTCTACGACCGTTGAGCGTCGCCTGTGAGGATGTTCCAACATTAAGCAGAAGACGTGTTAGCCCAAGAGATTCCGGCAGTGGTGGTCCATACTCCCGTCCACCAGTCGCACCATCGTAGGATAAAGCAAACGGAATATGACGCTTGCGCAAGGTCCTCAATCCATTCACCAATTCTTTCTGCGCCATTTGCTGATGATATCGTCTGTCACGTCCAATTGATGTGCCAAGATACGGCGGATCCATGTAGACGAAATCGCCTGCGCATGCATCTTCAGTCGTTTCGAGCCAATCACCAACTCGGAATTCAACGCGACCCCGAAGAATGGTCGATACACCATAAATGGCAGACCACATTTTATTCGGATGCATTCCAAGGCGTCGTTTATCGACAGACTGTGTAAAGCGGCCGATACGGTTAAATCGAACGGAATTCTTTACACATCGACAGATCAAATAAAGTAGATCAACATGATGTCTGGCATCGTTATAGCGATCTCGGATGTAATTAAAATAATCACTGTCACCATCCTTCTGTCCATACCACAAGGTACGATATTCACTGGCGGTTTCCTCCGGCGTTTCCACAATTGCACGGAGAAGATCAATCATCGGTCCAAGACTATCTGCAAGCACGAATCGCGATGCGCATCTATGATAAGAAGCATAAATTGTCATTGCCGCAGATCCAGCGAATGGCTCGTAAAAAGTTTCAATTCCCTCCGGGAAATACTGTGAAATAGTCTGCGCCAATTTTCGCTTGCTCCCTTGATATGGGATCGGATGTGGAAGAGATGTTGTCTTCATTTCATTTACTCCGAGTGTCGGAAGAGCAGTCATTATCCGCAATCAGTTCATGGTAGCACAACCGCTTGCCACGCATTTCATTAGAGAGTGTCGGAGATGTCAAGCCATTTTCGACACTTTCCTATTACAGAGATGAGCCTAATGCGCCAAGTGGCCTAACATCGGGTCCAAGTCGATGAACTTCGAACAAGCGCCCTTGAGCTCTCCCGATGCGTGGCTCCAGAACACGACCTCGACGTTGAACCCATCTTCAACAAGTGGAACTACGGCCGGAATATAGTCGGCGTCTCCACCAACCAATGTGATTGTATCGGTTCCCTTCTCGCAGATTGTATACGCATCCCTCATCATCGCAGCCACGATGCCTGTGTCGATCCTTTTCTCTTTGTTTTGGACATTCCGGTCTTCGACAATGACCTCGAATCCTGCGCGCCTAGCTGCTGCCCACAAGGAATCGTTCGGGGGAGGTCGGCTCCCGAAGAGCATGCATCGCTTTATGTTCTCTTTTTCGTTACCTGCGATGAAGAAATGAAGTCGGCCGAAGTCCAATTTGTAGCTAGGGTGCAGAATTCGATTGTTCATAGCATCATAGATGTCCATCGCAAGCCCTGATTGAACGGCCTTCACCCGCTTGCCTTCGATGAATACGTTTGAGTTGTCAACGTAGATGAGCTCACTCACGATAGTCTTCTCCCATTGATGCGCGCGGAGACTTCTGCCCTCCCGGCGTCTCAGCTGGGGCGTCGGCGGCAGAGGGCCGGAGAACGCTCAGCTACCGTCGTGCGCGCCTCCACCCCACCGCCCGCGTTCGGCCTCGGTGCAGAACCACCGCTCGCCCTTCGACATATTCATTCCGGTCCGGGCTAGCCGTACTGTTGTTTTTCACATTCCGTCGTGGGACCCCCACGGGAATGGGTCGGACTATTCCGTAGACGGATTTCCTGGGATGACGAAGCAATCCGGGAACCGGTCGGAGCGGGTGCGGTCCCCTGTGGCAAGGATCGTTGCGTAGCAGGTGCTGAGGATGTCGTCGCCCGATCGGGCGGATGCGTGCCCATCGTCACCGCTTGGCGTCGGGCCAGTGCCGCCGTAGTCTCGCCACCCCTTGGGACGACAGAGGAGTTGGCCCGCGCGGGGGGACGAACCCCGCCGGGCCACGGCCGGTGCAGCTTCGCTACGAGACGGGGCTTACCGGCGAGCAATACGTTAAGGCCCAGGCGTGGCGCGCTGCAACCCTTGAGCGGTGTCCGAATCACCCCCACGGGGGATGTTCACTGGCACGCCACGGCACCTACGCGCGCAAGAGCCCGCGCGGGACACGCATCGCTCGCTGGTACTGCCCTGAGAGCCACACCACCTTCAGCCGGCTGCCGGACTGTCTGGCCGCACGGCTGCCCGGTGAGCTCGACACCGTCGAGGCGGTGGTGGCCCACGCCGAGCAGGCCCCGAGCCTGGCCGCCGCGGCCAATGAGCTGCGCCGCGACGCGGTCGAGCTTGCGGGGGCGATGCGCTGGGTCGAGCACCGGGTCCGTCTTGTCCATCACGTCCTGAGTATCGTCATCGGGCTACTCCCCGACCTCCTCGCCCGGTGTGTCGCCGAGGTGGGCGCGGTGCGCACGCGGCTCGAGACCGACACCGCGTTGCGGACGTTGCGTACCCTCACCGACGCGCAGCTCCCCATGCTGCCCGCCCCCTTGGGGTTCCACCCCCACCGCCTCAGCACGACGAATCGCAAGCCAGCGCGCCAACACAAGAGGGGGCCTGACCCGCCGCCGTCGCCTGCGTAGCGTCTCGTCCCCCGGGCCGATGCGCCCCACCGACGAGGACTGCACCGATGAACGACCCCGACGAGACGCTGCGCAACGCCGTGGCGCTGTTCCGCTACGGCCTCATCGCCGACGTGCTCCCACTGCCGCCGGGCAGCCGCGACATCCGCCGCGCCCTGCACGAGAAAGCTCAACGCACCTACACCATCCCCGGCACCCGCCGTACCCGCGTCGCCGTCGAGACGATGCGCGACTGGCTCAGCCTGTATCGCAACGGCGGGTTCGAGGCGCTGTACCCGAAGACCCGCGCCGACCGCGGCCAGCCCCGGCGCCTGCCCCCCGAGGTCGCCGAGTGGCTCGTTGCGCTCAAGACCGAGCGGCCTGCACTCTCGGTCAAGGCCCTCATCCGCGCCGCCCGCGAACGCGGCGTCGACCATCCCCTCGCGCCGTCGACCGTGCACCGGCTGCTCTCGCGCGAAGGACTGCTCGACAAACGCCCCGGCGACCCCGTCGCCACCGACCGGCGACGATTCGCCTTCCGCAACGCCGGCGAGCTGTGGATGAGCGACGTGATGCACGGACCGAAGGTGCGCGACGGGCGCCGGCGCCGAAAGGCCTTCCTCATCGCGTTCATCGACGACGCCACCCGCGTCATCCCCTTCGCCGCCTTCGCCTACGCGGACAACACCACCGCCTTCCTGCCCGTGTTCAAGCAGGCCATCGCGCGGCGCGGCCTCCCCGCAAGGCTCTATGTCGACAACGGGGCGAGCTTCCGCTCCCAGCAGCTCGCACTGGTATGCGCCAAGCTCGGCATCGCGCTCATCCACGCCCGGCCCTATCAGCCCGCCGGAAAGGGAAAAATCGAGCGCTTCTTCCGCACCCTGCGCGCCGCCTGGCTCGCCCACCTCACCGCCGAGGCCACCGAGAGCCTGGAGACGTTGAACCGCACCCTCTGGGCCTGGGTCGAGGGCGAGTACCACCGCTCGCCCCATCGCGGACTCGACGGGCGCACCCCCCTCGACCAGTGGGCACTCGCCGGGCACGACGTGCGCTTCCCCGGCCCCCGCCTCGACCTCGACGACCTCTTCCTGTTCGAGGCCAAACGCCGCGTCATGAAAGACCGCACCGTCAGCCTCCACGGACGACTCTACGAGGTCGACGCCGTGCTCGTCGGCCAATCCGTCACCTTGCGCTACGACCCCGACGCACCGCCTGCGCGCCCCATCGAGGTCGTCCACGACGGCAAGGGTGCCGGGAGGGCCACCCGCCTCGACGCCTACGCCAACACCGCCGTCAAGCGCCACCGACCCTCCTGGCAGCTCCAGTGCGACACCCCCGCATCCGAACCACCCACCTCGCCTCTGACGATGCGCACCCTCAAGGAGAACCCGTAATGTACCTGCGACACTTCGCCCTCACCCGGCTCCCCTTCGAGACCCCGGCCCACACCGATGAGCTGTTCGAGTCGAACTCCCGGCGCGAGGCCCAGGCACGGCTCCATCACCTCATCGAACTCAAGGGCATCGGCCTCATGACCGGAGAGGTCGGCTCGGGCAAAACCACCGTGTGCCGTCACGTCACCGCCGCCCTGCATCCGGGCCTGTATCGGGTGGGCTACGTCTGCCTGACCACCGGAAACGTCCTCGACATGTACAAATCCATCGCCTGGGAACTGGGACTGCCCACCGAGCGCTCGCGCGCCACCGCCTACCGCGCCATCCGCACCGAAATCACCCGATTGGTGTGCGAGGCCAAGCAGCTCCCCGTGCTCGTCATCGACGAAGCCCAGCACCTGCGCAACGACGTCCTCGAAGACCTTCGCTTGTTGACCAACTTCGCCATGGACAGCGACAACCGCCTGTGCCTGCTACTCGTCGGACTCACCGAGCTGCGCCGCCGCCTCGCCATGGCCGTGCACGAATCGCTCTCCCAACGCCTCGTCGTACGCCACCACCTCGCCGGCATCGACCGCGAGGAACTCCACGCCTACCTCGCCCACCGCCTGCGTCTGGCCGGCTGCGAACTCCCCCTGTTCGACCCCCCCGCCGTCGAGGCGCTGGCGCACAGCGCTCGCGGATTGCCCCGGCTCATCAATCGCATCGCCCACTACGCCCTCACCGCCGCCGCCGCAACAGGCGAGCGCACCGTCACCGCCGTGCACCTCGAGCACGCTGTCGCGGAGTTGCGGCTGTGAACCGGTCTTGACTCGTCGTGCACCACGACATCAGCGACGAGGCCACCGCTCATCTGTGCGAACTCCTCAACGACCTCGCCTTCGCCTTCGACCACCCCCCGCACCCACCAGCGCGCCCGTTCAACGAACACGGGCGCGCTGGTGAACTCACCGTCACCACGAGCACCGTGATCGTCGCGACCGCCGCCGCGATCCCGGTGAACGCAGGCGCTCGGCCCGCACTGGCACCGCTCTCCGACGATGGGGGGACAATGTGAGAAATCAGCCCTCAGCCGATCAGAAATAAACCGACAAATCCCTTACGAAATTACGTGCGACGCAACACGTACTGTTGACATAGACCCCGACGCGGGCGAGCTGACCGTGACCGAACGCCGCACCGTACTTGAGCACTGGCATCCACGGCTAAGCCGCATGCGCCCGCGTTCCCACAACGTCAACAGGTGCCCCGGGGCCATGCGGTGCTCACATGAAGAAGCGGAACTGGTACGGCGAGCGACGCAACTGCGGGATGCGCTTGACGACTCTGGACAACACCTTCGCGTAGCTCATCGTGACCGGTAGTTGGTCGTACAACGCATCGTTGTTCCAGTTCATCTTCGACAGCCCGAGGATAGCTTGCGCCGTATCGTCCCACGACCCGTGGCCGGCATGTCGAACCAAGCGGAGCGGTCGCGGAGTGCTCCGGCTACCCTGGAAGTACGACCGCGACGTGACTCCCCTTACATCGCCATGGTTCCAAAGCAGCGCCTCGCGGTCGCCGACCGGGAGGACCGTCCCCCGCGGTACCGGAAACGGCGCGGCACTGCCCTTGGCCTTTCTCTGTCCGTCGATGCGAACTCCCCGCCAATTCACATTCTCAACCACCTGCACCAAGTCGACCGCCTCACATACACGCAACGCCTCCATGCAACCATCCCTTTCCTCGCGCTTGAACTCCGTGCTCTTGTGCACCATCACTCGCCGCGGTGAACGACCGGCGTGCCGGCGGCGGTACAGATCCATCGACCGGGTCATTACCCGAAACATCTCGTTCTGGGAGAGGAAGGGATTGTCGTGCTCCATGTCGACCTCCCGCGCGTCGTAGGCCACGAATTCCAGCCCGGCTCCGTCGGAGTCGAATACTTGGCTGCAGCACGTGACGAAACGCGGTAGATCCGACTCTGCACCGCGGACGGAGTAGGAAATGCCAATGTACGCCGTTTCCGGGTCCGCTTCGGCCAGCTTCCAGGGAATACCTCCCGCCTTGGCGTAGATCGCCAAGCCTATACGCCACATCACGCTCGCCTTGCAGGCGTAGGTGATCGCCCTGCCTTCCCGTATCAACTGGACCGGGAGCCCCGCTCCCGCGGTGAACGCCTTGATGTGGTCGTGGAGGTCGAAGTCGTCACCCGCCCCACCCGCGAAGCCCGGCTGCCACCGCTCCGGGACATAAATGAACACCAAGTCGAACTCAGTCCGGTGTCTGGAAAGCGTCTGGATCGCCCGCACGATGTGCTCCGCAAGCACCACGTGCGGCGCGTCCGACATCTGGACATCGGCGTCGACCTGATCCACCAACCGGATGTGACACGAAGGACCCGCCGCCTGCATGTCAAGCTCGAAGACCTCCCTGAACCCGGGCCACTCGGGCAGGTAGTCCCGCCTCTCGCTCGGCTTCCACCTCCGGCGCAGCCTCCTCATGAAACCGTACAGGGTTTCGCTCTCGCGCCCCGGTGAAATCGTCGCGATCCGGATCGGGTCCGGCACGAGTCCCGCCGAATACGGACCGTTGTTGCATAGCCCCTTGAGGGGATGACGCGCCTGCCTCGATGTGCCCTCGGCGCTGAATGCCAGCATCGGCTCGGGCAGCCACGCGTGGTTGGCGAGCTTCAGGTTCACGTAAAAGCCCGCCGTGAGAACGCAGTCGTGCTCCCTATTCGAAACACGGCGTCGACGCCATCGCCGATGCCGAAGGCCCGCAAATCCTCCCGCGCCTCTCCCAGATAGCGTGACCAGAAATCCAGCAAACCGTTCAACTCCCTGTTGTAGCGGCGTACTGTGCGTTCTCGCGCAAAGTCCGCGGCCATCGCCTTGTTGTCGTCCGTTACTCCCTCGAACACCGTGCGGGGATTGAATACAAGCCAAAGCCGATCTTGCAACCATTCCAGCCTGGTGCTAATCCCCTCGTGCCAACTGATCTCATCGTCAGAGCCAAGCTCGCCACCGAGCGTCTTGACCATCTTCCGCAGAGGGTTCCAGCAAGGGTCACTCGGCAGAGCCGGCACGAGGTCCCAGCGGTTGTCCGGCACGACAGCGAGGCCCCTACCGCGAATCAATGCGGCACGCAAGGCATCGTGCAGCAGGCCGCGTTCGGTCCGCGAGCCCGCGTCCAGCGTGTGGAGGTCGAACTCGGTCACGCCAAAAGGATCAAACGCCCGGTGAACTTCCGCGTTCGATCCGAATGCCAGGACGCCCACGCTCGACCGGACGGCAATCACGGACGCGCCCTTCGCGGCCTCGCGAACCGCCGCCGTTCCGCCGATCTCGCATTCCACCCGCCGGCAGTTCGTCGGCGCCTTCAGCAACGGCAACGCGTTCAACCGCACCACCGGCCATCCTCCACGGCCAAGAGACCGCGGTGCCGGGCTCCAGTACCGCCGGGCCACCGCGAACCGGCTAAGCTCCTCCTCATCGACTTCATCGCACAGATTCGCCAAGCCGCGCATCGCCTCGTCGAAGTTCTCGATCTCCACCAGCGCCGCGTCCACCCCCGCGTCGACTGCGCAGTTCAACAGTTCCTCGACGCGACCTGCCGGCGTGTCCCCGCCCCGCTGAAGCCAGAAGAGGCCCGTCGGAAACGGCTTCTCCTTCGCCAACCCCTCTTCCAGCGCGCTCATGACGGAGTCGTCCCGACCGCTGTACCCAACCACCACGAGACCGAAACGCGCCGAGCAATCGACCAGCGTGCGGCGCAATTCGCGGTCCTGTCTTCGCAATTCGTCCCTTGTGTTCTTCAGCCGGTGTGACCTGAAGTCCCCGTGCAGCTTGACCTCAAGCGGCCAACGATCCGCCGCGATCGCGCGCCGGGCGAGTTCCGGGGCGTCGAGTGTCGCCGTCGTCAGGCTACCTGTCGTCCGGAAAACGGCGGCGGAGGCATCTGCGATCAGTGTGTCGAAATTCGTCGTCCACACCAGCCGACAAAGCCCCGCCGACATCAAAGACGCGAGCACCATGTGGCCGTACGACGGCTTGGCCCCACCGAGCTGTCCGTCGATGAACTTCGCACGATCCGCCTCGTCCGGGAATGCCGCCTCGAAGAACGCCGCGTATTCGTCGGCATCCCCGCTTTCCGGGAGCCCGAGGGACTCCACATGCGCTTCGATGCGATTGCGGATTGCCGGTTCCGCCAAGTCGCCCGGTCGGACGCTCCGGCCGCATTGGCTGACGTAGAGCATTCGCTTGAACTCGACGACCAGATCGTGCGCCGTCGGCAACCCCGCCGCGTTGGAAGCCCCAGCACCGAGCAACCACATCAGGTTCGCGCCCCGAAGCGAGAACCGACGGGCGAAATCGTCCTGGCCTATCGACCGCATGCCCACCCCGCGCTCCACGGTTGACGATCCGCACGCCTGTGAAGCTTTCCGATCATCGACAGGCTCTCGCCGAGCGCCAGCGCTCGCGAGGCGAAGCTATGTCTCAGGTCATGGACGCGCACTTCGGTGAGCTTCGCCCGCTCACGCACCCGGTCCCAGTAGTGGTTGAGGTCGGACAGATGGCACCCCGGCTTCATGCCGGGGATGACCCAATGATTGCCGTCGATGCGCGGTAGCTCCTCCAGCACCCGTGCTGCCGGCGGCGACAGCGGAATCAGACGCGCCTCGGTCTTCGAGTCCGGCAAGCGAAGCTCACCCGCCGCAAGGTCAACGTTCTTCCACTCGAGTTCCACGATCTCGTTGCGTCGACAGCCGGTCAGCATCAACAAGCGGAGCGCTACTGCCGGGTAGACCGGAAGCCAACCCTCGACTTCCATCTCGTTGCCTCCTTCCGGCTGCCAGTCACCTGACCCTTGGGGCTATCCTGCGTACCGTAAGCGTAAGCATACCGCAAGCGACCGGACTGAAACCCGGGCGTATTGAAGCGCATCGGAGGCGGCAATGCAGGGGTCGAGGGGTATTCGAAAATCAAGCAAAAATAGCGTATTACCTCGAAATCTGGATGCTGGTGTCGGTCGATGACATCCTTTGTCAGGATGCGGCGGAGGCGATGTCCGGCCGCACCCTCGGCCAACCGGGCTCGCGGGGAGACCTCGAAGACGGGACATCGGCCGCCGGCCGATCGCGGCATCACCGGCGTACTCGCGGACCGCTCGAATCACGAATCCGGACAAGGAGGCAGCTTCGACATGAGTGCATGGATTCGCATGATCCCCCCCGAGGAGGCGACCGGCCGTCTCGCCGAGCTGTACGAGCAGGTGAAGACGCCGCACGGGACCGTGGACAACGTGATGCGGGCGCACTCGCTGCGGCCCGGGTCGCTCGAAGGCCACGTGGCGCTCTACCGGAGCGTGCTGCACAACGAGGCGAACACGCTGCCGTCCTGGTTCCTCGAAGCGGTGGCGACATACGTGAGCCTCGTCAACCGCTGCCACTACTCGACCACGCATCACTCCGCCAACATGCGGCGGCTCGTCGGGGACGAGCTGCGAGGAGAGGCGATGTACGCGGCGCTCGCCTGCGGGCATCCGGAGGCCGCGTTCGAGGGCAAGGAACTCGCCTTCCTCGAATACGCACGCAAGCTCACCGCGGAGGTCGGCGCGATGTGCGAGGCGGACGTCGAGCGCCTGCGCGAAGCCGGCGCCGGCGACGGCGAGATCCTGGAGGTCAACCAGGTATGCGCGTATTTCAACTACTCCAACCGCGTGCTGAACGGCCTGGGCGTGACCACCGAGGGCGACGTGGTCGGGTACTACAAACGCAAGGATGCCGGCGACTGAAGGGATTCGCCGCACCGGACTCGTCCGCCGGCGTTTCCGGTCCGGTACCATGGCTTTCGCCCGACAAGGAGCATCCGCCATGAAAGACCCCGCCACCACGCACACCGGGCCGCTCGGCTCCACCGTCCACGTCCTGCGCGCCGATTCGAAGACCGTCACCGAGCTTGCCGCCATCGACTGGAACCGGCATTTCCGCCGGGTCTGCCTCGACCCGGTACGCGGACTCGTCACCCTGATGGCGCCTTCGCACCCGCACGAGGATCTGGCCAAGATCTTCGACGACATCGTGGACATCGCGGCGAGCGTCCTCACCGGCGCGGCGAGGGGGCTTCGCAGCCCCCGTCTTCGCGGGCGGGACGAGCCACCGGGCACGGGGATGGAGCCCGACTGCGCGTTCTACGTCGGCGGGCGCGCCAAGGACTATCTCGCGGCCCTCCACGAAGGGAAAGCGGCGGCCGAGGCCTTTTTCGAACGCACCGCGCCCGACCTCGTGGTCGAGGTGGAGATCACGAACGCCGACGAGGACAAGGCCGAGCGCTACGCCGAGATGGGGGTACGGGAGCTGTGGCGGCTGCACGGGCGCAAGGATTCGTGGGAGCTGCGGGCGGAGTTCCTCGCGCTGGGTCCCGGCAGGGTGTCGCGGCGGCTCGACGCCTCGCAGGTGCTGGAAGGGCTCACGCCGGACGACGTGTGCGAGGCGGTGGAAGGGGTCCGGTCCAGTCTGACCCACGACGAGCGGAAGGAGGCGGTGGCCCGGATCGTGCATCGCCGCCAGCGCGCGAGCGTGCGGGTGCGCGAGGAGGAGGCGCCGTACTCGCCCGTTCCGAACCGCCGGGAGCGCGGCGCAGCGACCGGATGAACGAACCCGTCCGATGATGCCGCGATGCCGGCCGCGGCCGGCGCTCGGCGCGGCTCAGTGCAGGAACTCCTCCCTGCTTCGATGGCATTCGACGGTATGTCCACCGCCGAGGTCCCGGATCGGCGGCGTCTCCCGATCGCAGGTGCCTTCGATCGCGAGCGGGCAGCGATCGAAGAACGGGCATCCGACATCCGTCAGCTTGACCACGCGGTCGATGCCCGCCTTCGCCTCCTGGGTCTCCATCGTCTCTTCCAGCCACCCGATGCGCAGCTCGGGCACGGAAGCGATCAGCAGCCGGGTGTAGGGATGGTAGGGCGGCGAGAGCACCTGGTCCGTCTTTCCCTGCTCGACCACCCGTCCCGCGTAGAGCACGACGATCTCGTCCGCGAAGGACGCGATGGTGGAGAGATCGTGGCTGATGAAGACGAACGACACCCCGGTCTGCTTGCGCAGTCGCTTGAGCAGCTCGATCACGTTGGCGCCGACGATGGTGTCGAGCGCGGAAATGACCTCGTCGCACAGCAGCACCTCGGGCGACGCGGCGAGCGCGCGGGCCAGGTTGACGCGCTGCTTCTGACCGCCCGAGAGCTCCTCCGGGTAGCGCCCGGCGAACTCCGCGGGCAGCTCCACCATGTGGAGCAGCTCGCCGATGCGCCTTCTCTTCTCCTCGCCCTTCAGGCCCAGGTAGAACTCGATCGGGCGACCGAGAATATGGTCGATCCTCTGGCGCGGGTTGAGCGCGGTGTCCGCCATCTGGAAGACGAACTGCACCTTCCGGAGCTCCGAGCGGGCGCGGTCGCGGAGGCTGGGCCGGAGCCGTTGTCCATCCAGCGACACCTCCCCCTCGCTCGCGGGCAGCAGGCCGGACATCACCCGCGCGAGAGTCGACTTGCCGCATCCGGATTCACCGATGACCCCGACGGTGTGGCCGCGCGGAACGGCAACGTTGACGGCGCGGAGCACCTTGACCGCCGCGGCGCCCTTTCCGTAGCCGGCGGTGACGTTCCTCACCTCCAGAGCGGGGGCGTCACGCGCGTGCTCGTCCGACGTCTCGTCGCCCTGGCCGGCGGCCGGCGGCGGGCGGACCGCGGCCATCAGCCGCCTCGTGTAGTCGTGTGACGGCCGGTTGATGATCTGGTCGGCCCCTCCCTGCTCCTGAATGTCCCCCGCGTAGAGCACGACGATGTGATCCGCGATCTGCGCGACCACCGAGAGATCATGGGTCACGTAGACGGCCGCGGCGCCCTCCTGCTTGATGACCGACTTGAACGCCTTGAGCACCTCGATCTGGGTGGTGACGTCCAGGGCGGTGGTCGGCTCGTCGAGGATCAGCAGGTCGGGCTTGCCGCACAGCGCCATGGCCGCCATCAACCGCTGCAACTGACCGCCCGAGACCTGATGCGGGTAGCGCCCGCCCAGGCGGTCGGGGTCGGGCAGGTCGAGGGCCCGGTAGAGCGACTCGGCCCGGCGCTCGGCGTCCTGCCGGCTCAACTGCCCGTGCAGCACGGGGGACTCGGTGACCTGCTCTCCGATCGTCAGCGCGGGGTTGAAGGTGGCGGCGGCGCTCTGGGCGAGGTACGCGACCCGCTGGCCGCGAAGGTCGCGCTGCTCCTCCGGCGACATGGAGAGGATGTCCCGCCCGTCGAGACGCACCTCCCCGCCGGTGAACTCCAGGCCCGGCTTGGCGTATCCCAGCGCGGAGAGCGCAATGGTGGTCTTGCCGGAGCCCGACTCGCCGATCAGCGCCACCACCTCTCCCCGCCTGACGTTGAAGCTCACGCTCTTGACGATGGGGGACAGGCTGCCGTCATCACCGCGCGCGTCGATCTCGAGGCGGTCGACTTCCAGGAGCGCGGGCATCAGACCATTCGCCCGGCCAGCTTGCCGCCGGCATGCGCGGAGACGTCGTCGACGATCATGTTGATGGCGACGGTCAGGGTGGCGATCGCGAGGGCCGGCACCAGCGGCGCGATGGAGCCGTAGGGAAGCCCCGCCAGGCTCTCCCTGACCATGCTGCCCCAGTCCGACTGCGGCGGCTGGACCCCCAGGCCGAGAAAGCTCAGGCTCGAGATGAACAGGATGATGTAGACGAACCGCAGGCCGAAGTCGGTCGCCATCGGCATGGCCACGTTGGGCAGTATCTCGCGGGTGATGATCCACCACAGACCCTCGCCGCGCACCCGGGCCGCCTCGACGAAGTCGCTGACCATGACGTCCAGCCCCAGGGCCCGGGCGATCCGGAACACGCTGGACGCATAGATGAGCCCGGTCAGCACGATGAGGATGGGAATGGTGCTGCCGATGGCCGCGATCACCACCAGCGCCAGCATGATGCTCGGTATGGAGAGGATGGAGTCGTTGAGCCGGCTCAGCAGCGAATCCAGCACGCCTCCCCCGACCGCCGCCGCGATGCCCAGCGTGACTCCCACCAGGTAGGCCAACAGGGTCGAGACGAGCGAGATGCCGATGGTGGTGCGCGCGCCGAACAGCGTGCGCGAGAGCGTGTCCCGCCCGAGGTAGTCGGTGCCCAGCCAGGCCACCTTGCCGGGCGGCTGAAAGTCGGTCGCGGGATAGAGCTCGTCGCTGCCCGGCACGATGAAGAGCGCCTCGTCCAGGATGTCCGCCTCATGGTAGGGAGAGATGGACGGACCGATGACCACGATGACCATCCAGAACGCGACCACGCACACACCGAGCTTCCCGGCCCAAGAGAGCTTCAGCCGGCGCCGGGGCGGCGCGTCGGGCAGCTCCTCGAACCGTGCCGCGGTCGTGGTCTTTTCGATCGTCTCCGGCATGTGGACGCTCCCGTGGCCCTCCGTGTCCCTCTACTTCGGGTGCCGCAGCCGGGGGTTCGACAGGATCGACGCCATGTCCGCGATGAAGATCAGGACGATGTAGGTGGCGCAGAAGATCATGGCGCACGCCTGCACGAGCGGCAGGTCGCGGGTCTGCACCGCGTCGATCATCAGCTTGGCGAGTCCCGGGTAGGCGAAGATGGTCTCGACGATGACCACCCCGCTCACCAGGTACGCGAGGTTCAGGGCGATCACGTTGACGATCGGCCCCACCGCGTTGAGCAGCGCGTGGCGCAGGATGATCCGCTTGCGCGGGACTCCCTTGAGGATCGCCATCTCGATGTAGGGCGAGCTCATGACGTTGAGCACCGTGGCCCGGGTCATGCGCATGATCTGCGACGACGCCACGATGACCAGCGTGAGGGTCGGCATCGCCAGCGCCTTGACGAGCTTCCAGCCGGTCTCGTTGCCGCTCATGTAGGCGGTCGCGGGCAGCCAGCCCAGATGCACCGCCACCACCAGCACCAGGAACGTGGCGACCAGGAACTCCGGCACCGAGATCAGGCCCAGCGTGGTGAACGTGACGGCCCGATCCAGCCGCGTACCCGGATACATCGCGGCGAGCAACCCCAGGGACATCGAGATCGGCACCGCGATCACCGCCACCACCCCGGCCATTCGCAAGGTGTTCACCAGGCGGGGAGCGAGCATCTCGGAGATGGGGGTGCCGATGGTGCCGAAGCCGGAGCCCGCCTTGGAGATGCCGAGATCACCGGTCAGGAGGTTGCCGAGCCAGAAGAAGTAGCGAACGTGGGCCGGCTGATCCAGGCCGAGCTTGGCGCGCAACGCCGCGAGGGATTCGGGGGTCGCCATCTGCCCCAGGATGATGTTGGCGACGTCGCCCGGCAGCACGCTGGTGCCGATGAAGATCAGGATCGACACCACCAGCAGCGTGGCGATGCCGACGACGGTCCGGCGCACTATGGCCTGAAGCAACATGGCGGATGCCCGGTTCCGGGGAGCGGCGCTCGGAAGGTTCTCGGGGGTTCCGGCGTGAACCGCCGGACAGCCTCGGAGACGGCCTCTCCGAGGCTACCCGGCGACGCCTGAAGAAAGAGGCCCGCACGCGCGATTCGTGCGGGCCCTCTCCCGATGGATGGCGCCCGAGGGGCTCAGGCCTCCGTCCAGGCGAACTCGACCCACTCGTAGGCGCCCAGCGAGCCCAGGGGGACGTTGGGGATCCCGTGGATCTTGTCGCTGACCCCGTCGAGGATGTTGACGTGGTAGGGGATCACCATGCCGCTCCCGTTGTGCACCAGTTCCTGCATCTCGCACAGCATCCCGTGACGCTTCGCGGGATCGGTCTCGGCAAGCTGCGCCTTGAGCAGATCTCCCATGCGATCGTCGTTCCAGAAGGTATCGTTCCAGGCGGCGCCCGGCGCGAACTGGATGGCCAGCATCGCGTTCGCGGTCGGACGCATGTTCCACGACACGACATTCAGGGACTCCTTCATCCATACCGCACCCCAGTACCCGTCCGTCGGCACCTTCCTGATCTTGAGATCGAAGCCGATCTTCTTCAGGTTGGCCTGCATGAGGAGACAGGCCTCCTCGATGCCGACGGTCACCGGCGCGACGAAGAGCTCCGCCGAGGAGTAGCCGGACTTGTCGAGGTGGAACTTCGCCTTGTCGGGGTCGTACTCGCGCTGCGGCAGCTCGTGGCAGTGGTCCGCGCCGTAGGCCGGCGAGATCGGGTGGTCGTTGCCCACCGTGCCGTGCCCCTTGAGGATGGAGCGCACGATGCGTTCGCGGTCCTGGATGTAGCGCAGCCCCATGACGAAGTCGTCGTTGTCGCCGGGAGCGGTGTTCTTGAGGCAGCAGATGCCGCCGTAGAGACCCGATGGGGTCGAGTTGATGTGAACCCCGTCGGACTCCTCGATGAGCCGGATGCCCTTGGCGTCGACGTTGTTGATGAGATCCATGTCACCGGCGATGAGCGCGTTGACGCGGGCGATCGGGTCGGTGATGCCGGTCAGCTCCAGTGCGTCGAAATTCGCGCCGTCCCTCCAGTAGTTGGGGTTGCGGACGTGGGTCGATCGCACCCCGGCCTCGAACGATTCGAGCAGGAAGGGACCGGTGCCGTTCCCCTTCTTGAAGTCCTCGGTGTCCTTCTTGACGATCTTGGCCTGCTTCTCGCCGAGCTTGGCCGGCAGGTCGGAATCCGGAGAGCTGAGGACCGCCTTCACGGTATGGCTGTCCACCTTCTTCCACTCCGTCACCGAGGAGAAGAACGCCTTGATCACGGACGCGGAGTCCTCGCCGAGATGGCGGTTCATGCTCCAGACCACGTCATCCGCGGTCAGCGGGGAGCCGTCGTGGAACTCCACGCCCTTGCGGATCTTGAAGGTGAACTCGGTGGCGTTGCTGTTGGGCGTCCACTCTTCCGCCAGCTCGGGGTGCAGGGTCATGTTGTCGAGGATCTGGATCAGGCCGTTGTAGGTGGCCCGGCCGCGGGTGTAGTCGATGCCCGAGGTGAAGACGATCGGGTCCATCTGGTCGTCCGGGCCGTGCAGGTTGTTGGCGTACCTCGCCAGCCCGCCCTTCTTCGGCGTCGCCGCGAGGGCGCCGGCCGAAGTCAGGAAGCTCCCGGCGGCGGTCGCCGAGAGGCCCAGGGCGCCCATGGCCGAGAGGAAGTCCCGGCGGCCGATGCGGCCATCCCGGTACATCTGCTGAAATTTCCTGATGTCTTTCATTGTCGTGTCCTCCTTGAAGCTCGTTGTGATCCGGTGTCGTGCGGAGGTGCGTCCCGGGTCGTCGCTCTGCGATTCTTTCGTGTCCCGTGTCCGGCCTCTCGCCGGATCCGCATTCCGGGAACCTGACTGCCCGGGGAGCCATCGGGCATCCCGCGATGCCCTCGTTCGCCGGGCCTCGGCCCGGAACGCGTCGTTCGGGTCACGAACGCATCAGGTTCGGCACCGGGGCGATCGATGCAAACATATCGGCGAATCGGGGTCAATCACGCGGTGTCCCGGACCGGGCCGCGGCCGGCCGCTCAAGAAAAATTTCCGAACCGGATCAAGGCACAGAGTGTCCACGTCACCTTGGGCCGCATTGAACGCGGGTATCCGGAGCCGGACGGGAACCTCGTGATTGGCGGGCTGGAGGAGTCGATCGCGGTCCGTCGCGAGGAGACGGGCGACCGATTCTCCGTACGCCGGAGACACCGTGAAGCAACCTTGCCGCCGGCGGAGTATCGCCAGTGCACGGAGCCGTGCGGTGCGCGACCTTCAGAGCAACTCTCGCATCTTCCGCCGGGCCCGGTCTCAGCGCCCGGTGCACGGAGCCGTGCGGTGCACGACCCTCAGAGCAGCCCCCGGATGTCCTGCTGCCGGCGCGCGATGTACGCCTTCATGGCGAGCTCCGCTTCATCGGGGTTGCGCCGCCGGATCGCTTCGGCGACCCCGCGGGTCATCTCCTCGTGGGAGCGCGCGATCGCGTGCCAGCCCCCGACCTTCCTCGAGATGAAGAACCACAGGCGCAGGTGGAGGTTGAAGATCCGCGGAATGACCTCCGCGAGATAGACGTTCTGTGCGGCGTTCGCCAGCACTTCGTAGAACAGCCGGTCCATCAGCACGTACGTGTCGATGTCGTCGCGCTCGGTCGCCTCGACGAGCGCCTCGTGCAGCGTCCGCAGGTCGTCCATCTCGGCCGCGCTCGCGCGGGTTGCGGCCAGCCGCGCCGCGTAGCCGTCGATCAGCGTGCGGAACTCGTAGATCTGCTGCACGCTCGTCGCGCTGATCTCGGAGACGAACATGCCGCGGTTCGGCAGGTGCACCACCAGCCCCTCCCGCGCAAGCCGCTGCAACGCTTCGCGCATCGGGGTGCGGCCGATGTCGAACCGCTCGGTGAGCGCCTTGTCGGCGAGCACCTCGCCGGGGGCGAGGTCGAGGCGGGTGATCTCGCGCACGAGCCGCTCGTAGGCGCGCTCGGCGAGCGAACGGGACGCCTTCCGGCGTGCTTCCACGAGAGCCGCAACGGTCATCCCGGCGCGAACTCCCGCGCCGAACGCACGGTGGCCGTCATCTCGGCTCGATCCTCCCTGCCGCGCGTTCGAGAATGACATTTTGTCGTGCACGGGGGTTCAGATTGTTGCCGCGCCCCGGAGACGAATCAAGCAGAGCCGGCCTCCCTTCCCGGTACTGCAAGAGACGGCAAAAGCGCGAAGTACGAATCCGTCCCGTGTTGCGCCCCGATGCACCCGACCCGGAGGAGAGGTCCGGGTCAGAACGCGATATTGGCCTGCAGGCCGGCGATCGCCTGGCTGTCGTCGAAACCGTCCCGCACCACGGTCAGGCCGGCGCCGAGCGACGTGCCCTCGCTCGGGGTGTAGCGCAGGTTCAGCGTTCCGCGGTCCAGGCTCAGGAATTCGGAGCCGTCGACCTCGACCTCCTCGAAGCCCAGGCGGCCGCTCTCGTCGATTGTGCTCGGCAAGCGCAGCCTGCCCATGGCCGGCGTCAACGCCCGCTCCATCCCCAGCCCCGCGGTCAGCGTCGTGCGCTGTCCCAGCGCCAGCGACAGACCGACTTCCGCCGCCGCCATCGTCGCGTCATCGAAACGCAGCAGAGGCCCCGCCTCCGTTTCCAGATGCACGAGGCGTCCCGCGAATCCGAGCCGGTACCGCCTCCCGGAGGCAATCTCGCGCGTGTACGACATCTCGTACGCATCGCCCGAGAGCGCGAAGGCGCCCGCGCCGTCCCAGCCCATCGGCCGCTTCAGCGACGGCGCGGCCAACAGTCCCACCGAGTCCCTGGCGTCCTGCCCGACGAAGGTGAGCGCCGCGACCGCTTGCGGCGCCCACCCGGCAGCGCCGAACGTCCGCGCGCCGACCCTCTCCGAGGTGACGTTCGCCGCAAAGCCGGCGAACATCTCGCCGGCCGCCCCGGATGCGACGCGCACCGCGAGGCCGACGGCGTCGTTCGCCATCCGGTACAGGCCGTCGCTCGGGCCGTCGATGCCGGTGAAGGTGTTCATCCCCTCGATGACCCGCGCCCCCGAGCCGAGGACGCCGCGCGCGCGGCCATCGGGGTCGCCGCCGTTCCGGAAGTCCGTCCCGCCGAAACCGACGGTCGAATAGCCCGCCTTGCCCGACCCGTCCCGCTCCGCCATGCCGAGGCGGAGATCGCTCATCGCGAGCAACGGGCCGTGCCTCTCGGCAAACGCATCCGCCGCAATCCGGAACGGCGCGCGTTGAAAACTGTCGAGCACGAGGAGCGTCCGCCCGGCGAAATAGCGGTCGACGGCCGCGGCCGGAAGGTTCGCGCCGGTGCTCCGGGTCGCGACGACCGACCCGTGGGCGGACCCGGTCATCGGGATGGACGTCCCGCCGACCGGGCTCGAAGCGGCGTCGAGGTCGAGAAGACCTTGGCCATAGATATAGGGATGGCCGCCAAGGGCTTCGATCCAGCCCGGGAGGTTCGGATAGAAGTCGTAGACGCCCTTGTCGGCGGTGGCGAGGATGCGGTCGCGGATCTGGTGGTAGCTCAAATTCGGGAACATGCTCTTGAGCGAGGCGATGGCGCCCGCCACCAGCGGCGCCGCGACCGATGTGCCGGCCCGCTCTCTGTATCCTCCGTTCAGGTCCAACGAGGTGAGCCCCTCGTATTCCGCTTCGGAGTTGAAGGGGTTGATGCCGATTCCCGCGGGGGCGACGAGGCACCAATCGGCTGCCAGACCGCACCGATTGCTGTACCAGGAGGCGGTCCCGCCATCCAGATTCACGGCGCCGACGGCCAGCCAGCCCTTCTTCAGATCGGGAAAGTACCAGGGCGCGGCCCCCTCCAACTGCGGGACGGTGGACTGATCGTTGCCGGTGGTCCAGACCTGGACCCCGCCCGCATCGACATACGCCTGATACTTGTCTATCGGCATCAGCTTGCGCACTTCGCTCGCCGGCAAAGACGGTCCCGGCCTGACAACCAATACCGGCGTACCCCAGCTATTGTTGGTGACGAGCGCGCCCAGATCGATCATCTTGTCGATCTGCGGGACGAGCCCTGCGAGCCAGCTCGGATATTGGCCATCGGTCACGTCGCCGGAGTGGATCCTCACGGATGCGAGCTTGGCCTCGTAGGCGACGCCGACTATGCCCTCGCCGTCTCTGGGGGCGACGATGAGACCGGCGAGGAAGGTGCCGTGTCCGAGCTCGTCGGCGGCACCGATCACCTGCGGCGTACACGTCTGCCCAGGCTCTACCGTATTGCAGTCAATATCGATTTTCGATTCGTAGACGTACTTTCCACTCAGTTCGGGATGGTTGCCGCTACCCGAATCGAACAGGGCGACGACAATCCCGTCCCCCGTGCCGCCTCGCCCGTGCATCGCCCCGGCCTTGATGATGTCGAGCCCACCCTGCCGCTCGTACTCCGCACGCAGAGGGTCGAGCGAAGGCGGTGGCGTCACTGGCGGGTCGGTGTCGACCGGTGGCGACGGCGGGTCGGGGTCGACCGGTGGCGACGGCGGGTCGGGGTCGACCGGAGGCGATGGCGGTGCGGGGTCGACCGGAGGCGATGGCGGTGCGGGGTCGACCGGTGGCGATGGCGGTGCGGGGTCGACCGGTGGCGGCGGCGGTGCGGGGTCGACCGGTGGCGGCGGCGGGTCGGGGTCGACCGGAGGCGACGGCGGAGCGGGGTCGACCGGAGGCGATGGCGGAGCAGGGTCGACCGGAGACGATGGCGAAGCGGTGTCGACCGGAGGCGATGGCGAAGCGGTGTCGACCGGAGGCGATGGCGAAGCGGTGTCGACCGGAGGCGATGGCGGAGCGGTGTCGACCGGAGGCGATGGCGGAGCGGTGTCGACCGGAGACGATGGCGAAGCGGTGCCGACCGGAGGCGATGGCGGAGCGGTGTCGACCGGAGACGATGGCGAAGCGGTGCCGACCGGAGGCGATGGCGGTGCGAGGTCGACCGGAGGCGATGGCGGGTCGGGGTCAGCCGGTGTCGAGGGCGGGTCGGTGTCGACCGGTGAGGGTGACGATGGCGAGCCCATTGACGAGCCGGGGATATTCGGAAGTGACGGGTCGGGCAAAGCTCCCCCTCCGCCGCAGCCTCCCAACAGGACTGCCAAGGTGATGGCCATCGCCATCGACATATACGGGGATTTCGGCAGGCGTGTCTCGGCGCCCTGGCCGACCGTGCCGGCAAGGGCGGTGGTGGTCGTGGCCACGGTCGGGGGCGGAGCCGGGGCCGCGCGCAAGACCGGAACCGCCGGCAGGCCCGGGATCGGGGGCAGCAGGACCGGAGGCGGGGCCGGAACCGCGGTGGCCGTCATCTCGGCTCGCTCCTCCCTGCCGCGCGTCTGCGACCGTCATGACGGGGGCCTGTCCAGCGGCGCCCCGGAAAACCCGCGGAGACGATCAGCCGGTCGATGGCCGCCTGCGTCATGATTCTCCATCCGGCGGCACGACTGGTTCGAGCTGAGAAATCAACCCGGGCAGATCGTCGTTCACGACCCGCCAGATGATTCCGGCGTCGATATCGAAATATCCGTGGACGATACGGTTGCGCAGCCCGACGATCTTTCGCCAAGGTATTGCCGGATGCGCATTCCGGGTAGCCTCGCTGACGCGAGAGGCGGCCTCGCCGACAACCTCCAGTACATTGAGGATGGCATGCTGGCGCAGCTCGCTTTGCTCGAACTGCGATTTCGTGAGGCCGGCGGAAAACTCCCGGGCCTTGCGGGCGGCCTCCAACATGTCGAGCAGATATGCGTCGTCACTCCGCATAGATAACCTCGGCGGAGTCGAGGATCGCCTTGCGTCGAATGTAGTTTCGGCTCCGTTCCACGGACGGGCGCGTCAACAGGTCCACCGGCCGTCCGAACAGTTCCGACAGCGCATCCGCCATGCTCACGAACTCCAGGCCCGGCGTGCGACCGGGACCGAACTCGACGAGAAGGTCGATATCGCTGTCCGGCCCGAAGTCGTCCCGCAGGGCCGAACCGAAGACGGCGAGCCGCACGATGCCGTTCGCCCGGCAGAACTCGGCAAGCTTGTCGGACCGGATATCAAGGTGGGCGGTCATGTCGAAAACGCCGGATTCGCATCGACACCGAACCCCGCAGCTTTCAATTCCTGAATGAGCTTGTGCTTCCAGCCTCCGGCGTCATCCAGCGGGGTATGGACGACTCCATCGTAGTCCGAGGGTGTTTCCACGTTGCCTTTCACCAAGGCGCAGACACGCGCCCGGTCGAGCTTTCCCAAGAAGAATCCGAGTTCGAGAGTGACATTTGATCGTGCACGGGGTTTCAAATTGTTGCCGTTCCCCGGAGACGAATCAAGCAGAGCCGGCCTCCCTTCCCGGTACTGCAAGAGACGGCAAAAGGGTGAGGGACGAATCCGTCCCGTGTTGCACCCCGATGCACCCGAACCGGGGGAGAGGTCCGGGTCAGAGGGCCGGCCGGTCAAGGCGGGTCGGGCGCTTCCCTTCGCGCCGCGAGCACCCGGGGCTCGACGGCACGGCGGTCGAGGTCCTGTCCGATCATCACGAGGTAGGGACGCTCCCGGGGCGGCGCACCGTCGATCTCCAACTGCCCCATCGTGAACTGGAGCAGGCTCGGCTCGCCGTCGACGGTGAGAAACCCCTTCGACCGCCAGACGTTCCCGGGCATCGAGGCGAACGCCTCGGCCAGACCTTCACGCGAGAACTCCCCCGAGGCGTCCATGACGAACGACTCGGCCGGCGCATGGGCATGACCGTGGTGGTGGTGATCGTGGCCACGGTCGGGGGCGGAGTCGGGGTCGAGGACGGAGCCGGGGTCGGGGGCAGAGTCGGGGGCGGAGTCGGGGCCGCGCGCGAGACCGGAACCGCCGGCAGGCCCGGGATCGGGGGCGGCAGGACCGGAGGCGGGGCCGGAACCGGGGTGACGGTCGCCGGCGCCGTGACGATGGCCGCCCGCATCCGCCTTCATTTGGGCGAGCAGCTCGCTCTCGGGACCGTCGAGGACAAGCGCGAGGTCGGTATCGCCCTGCTCGGCGAACAGCAGCACCGCGTCGGGGTTGATCTCCCGTACCGCCGCCCGCGCCTGGTCGAGCTCACCTTGCGTCGCCAGATCGATCTTGTTCAGCACCAGCACGTCCGCGTTCTCGACCTGCTCTTCGTAGAACTCGCCGAGCATCTGCTGGAGGCGCGTGAACTTCGGCGCGTCGACCACGGTCACCAGCGGGCCGACGTCGAGCTCGTCCGCGAGCTTGGAGTCGTGCAGATCCTCGAGCATGTCGCCGGGCGAGGCGACGCCGGTCGCCTCGACCACGATCCGCTCCACCGCGGCCCTCTCGCGCAGCTCCTCCACCGCGCTCATCAGCGACCCGCGCAACGTGCAGCACAGGCACCCCGAGGTGAGCTCGACGAGGTCCACGTTGCTGCCCGCGATGACCTCGCCGTCGACCCCGACCTCGCCGAACTCGTTCACGATGACCGCCGTCTTCCGCTCGCCGCCGCGCTCGCCGAGGATGCGCCGCACGAGGGTCGTCTTTCCCGAGCCAAGGAACCCGAAGAGGAGGTTGACGCGCAGATCGCTCATCCCACCACGGACCTCGGCGGCTTCGCGTCCGACGGCTCCGCATCCGGCGCGGACGCGCCCTCCGCGGCCCGCCCCGGCTTCGCGGAGCGCGGTCCCTCGAAGGCCATCCCGTCGACGAAGATGTCCTGGAAATCCGGGTGCGTGGCGAGCGCCACGTGCTCGATGCGGTGCACGATCTCCTCGGCCCGGAGACGCTCGCGCTCGCTCAGGAGCGCCATCTGCGCGCCGAGGTGCGCCGCGTTGCCGACGTAGGTGATCCGGTCGCGGGAGAGGCGCGGCAGCAGCCGGATCGCCACCGCGCTCTCGATGTTGATGTAGTTGCCGAAGCCGCCGCAGAGCATGAGCTCCGCGAGGTCCGCGTCCCCGATGCCCATCACGCGCTGGAGCATGACGATGCCGGAGTGGATCGCGCTCTTGGCGAGCTGCAACTGGCGGATGTCGCGCTGCGTGAGGGTCACGTCTTCGTCCTTGCCCGCGTCGGCGCCCCGGACCAGCACGAACTCGGCGCCGCTCCCGGTGGCGCGAAGCCTCGCCCCGACCGCGGGGGGCAGCCGGTCCCGATGGCGCGGACGCATCCGCCCGCTCGCGTCTATCACCCCCGCCCCGACCATCTTCGCGCAGGCGTCGACGAGGCCGGACCCGCAGATGCCGACCGCGGGCGCCTGCCCGATCACCCCGCAGTGCACGTCGCCGTCGATCCGCACGTCCTCGATCGCGCCCACCGCGCCCCGCATCCCGTGGCGGATCTGCGCTCCTTCGAGGGCCGGACCGGCCGGAGCGGAGCACGCCATGAGCCGGTCCTTCGAGCCCATCACCACCTCGCCGTTGGTGCCGATGTCGACGAGGGCGCGCAGCTCGTCACTCTCGTAGATGCGGGTGGCGAGCACGCACGCCATGGTGTCGGCGCCGACGAAGCCCGCGACGATCGGCAGCAGGCAGACCTGCGCGTTCGGCGCGGCCTTCAGCGGCAGCTCGCTCGCGGCGACGACGATGCCGTCGCTCACCGCCGGCGCATAGGGCGCGAGCCCCACGTACGTCACGTCCACGCCGAGAAGGACATGGTGCATGCACGTGTTGCCGACCACCACGATCTTGTAGACGTGGCCGGGCAGGACCCCGGCGTCCGCGCACGCTTCCCGGACGAAGCCGTTGACCGCGTTCAGCACCTTGGCGCGCAGGGCGGCGAGCTTCTTCTCGTCGAACTGCGCGTAGGCGATGCGCGACATGAGGTCGCCGCCGTACACGGTCTGGGGATTGACGCCGCCGACCGCCGCGAGCTCCTCGCCCGTCTCCAGGTGCATGAGGGTGCCAACGATGCTGGTGGTGCCGATGTCGAACGCCATGCCGTAGGCGTGCTCCGAGGCGTCCCCGGCCTCGACGTCGATGACCCGGCCGGCGAACGTGGTGACCGTGAGCTCGCCGCGCTGCTCGCGCAGCTCCCGGGGGACCTTCCGCATCACCGCGAGCGGGACGCGCGGGTCGGGCGGGGGATCGACGGCCGCCAGCACCTCCGCGAGGTCCGACGTCTGGTGGTGCTCCTCGCGCGGGATGTTCGAGACCACGACGTGCTTCTTCACCCCCGAGTCGCAGGTGAAGCCGGCGCCGTCCCTCGCCGCGGCGCCGGACGGATGGGCGCCGGTGAGGATCTGGTGGCCCGCCTCGGACTTCGGCGGCAGCGCCATGACCTCGCAGTCGGTCGCCGGGCGGGTCTGGCAGCCGAGCCGGAACCGCTCCTGCACCGCCTCGTGGCCGAGCTGGAGGGTGTCCTGCATGGTGGCCGGGGAGACGTCCCCGGAGAGGATCTTGCAGCGGCAGCTCCGGCACCGCCCGCGGGCGCCGCACGTGGCCTCCATGCCGACCCCCGCCGCCCGCGCCGCGTCGAGCAGCGAGGCGCCGCGCTCGATGCGCCCCCGGCGCACCGCCTTCTCGGCGCCGGGGTCGACGAAGCCGACTTCGATGGCGCCCGACGCCGGCATCCCGCTCAGACCCGCGCTTCCCGCGGCGACCGTTCCGCAAGCTCCGGCGCCGGCATCCCGCTCATGTCCACGCTTCCCGCGGCTCCTGCACGAGCTTCAATGCGAGCTTCACCGCCTGCACCGCGTCGCGGCCCCAGCCGTCGGCGCCGCATTCGTCGGCCCACTCCTGGGTGGTCGGGGCGCCGCCGACCAGGATCTTCACCTTGTCGCGGTGCCCGGCCTTCACGAACTCCTCGATCGTCACCTTCTGGTAGTAGACGGTGGTGGAGAGCAGCGCCGAGAAGCCGACCAGATCCGCCCGCTCCGCTTCGGCGGTCTCGATGAACCGGTCCGGGTGCACGTCGGTGCCAAGGTTGAGGACGTTGAAGCCGGCGTTCTCCAGCATGATGGTCACGATGGACTGGCCGATGTCGTGCATGTCGCCGAGCACCGTCCCCATCACGAACGTCCCGACCGGCTTCTCGGCCTGCGCCGCGAGCAGGGGGCGGATGAGCGCGAGCCCGGTCTTCATCGCGCGGGCGGTGATGAGCATCTCCGGGATGAAGATGATCTGCTCGCTGAAGCGGTCCCCCTGGAGGTTGAACCCGGGGAACAGCCCGTCGTCCAGGATCACCCGCGGATCGATGTTCGACTCGATCGCCTGCTCGACCCGATCGTGGGTGTAGCGGTGGTCCCCTTCCTCGACCGCCTCCCACAGGGTCCGCCATTCCCAGCCCTCGGGCGCGCGCCCTTCCCAGCCCTCGGGGATCTGAAGCACCGGCTCGGTCATGCGTCACCTTCCTCGATCGGGATTGCCGATGGCCAATCGCTCGCCCGCGATGCCGCCGTGCGCAGTCCGGGCCGAACCGGCAGGCCGGCGAAGTCGCGCCCCGGACCGGCGCGGCATGAGCGCCACCGCGGGGCGGATTCCCGGGAGTGCGGACGCCCCCCCGCGAGTCCGGCTCGACGACTGCGAGGAGCCGTCATGGCACCCCTGAGCCCGGGAGTGCGGGCGTCCCGCCGCGAGTCCGGCTCGACCGCAACGACGACGGCGCCGCAAGGAATCCGGTCATGGCCCCTGTCCGTATCAGTTCAGCGGATACTTCCCGTACACGCCGAAGTCCCGCTGCGCCTCCAGCATCGTGTAGATGTTCTGGACCGGCACGTCGGCGAGGATGTAGTGCGACGGCGAGAAGATGTACCCGCCGCCCACCGCGAGGTTCTTCATCACGTCGCACACCCCCTGGCGGACCGCCTCGACCTGCCCGCGCGGCAGCAGGCGCTGCACGTCGAAGCCGCCGATGAGGGCGATGTCCGCGCCGTGCTTGCGCTTGATCTCCGCCTGGTCCTTCAACCCCCCGGTCGGCTGCATCAGCCCGGAGAGGTCCACCCCGAGCTCCACCTCGTCGCCGAGGATGGGCGAGTAGTCCCCGCAGGAGTGGAGCTTGACGAACAGCTCCGGGTTCTCCTTCCGGAACGCGTTGAACATGGACTCGAACCGCGGCTTGGCCATCTCCCGCCACTGCTTCGGCGAGACCATCATCGACTGCTGGGCGCCCACGTCGTCGCCGACCCGGATCATGTCCGCCCCCATCCGGATCGCGTTCAGGCCGAGCTCGGTGTAGTACTGGGTGAGTCCGTCGAGCACCCCCTCGATGAGCTCCGGCTGGTCGAACATGTAGAGGAAGAAGTTCTGGGTGCCGACGATGTGCGCATAGGCGGCCTCGATCAGGGTCGAGGACAGGTCGACGATGATGAAGTAGTCGTCCTGGTATCGATCGCAGATGGTCCTGATGGGGTCGAGGAGCACCGGGTCCGCGGGGTCGGGCCACTCGTAGCTCCTGAAGTCTTCCATCGACGTGATGGGGTGGTGCTTGGGGAAGTTCTCCGGCACCACCTTGGCCGGCCCCCAGAACTCCTGGGTCTTGGCGAACTCCTCCTGCTCCTCGGGGGTCTTGCCCTTGAGCCCGCTCTTCCCGTAGCCGACGCCGAAGTGGTTGAACCAGGTCTCGCCGATCGCGATGGGACGGTGCGAGAAGTCGGCGTTGATCCCGATCTGGTAGATGATGGCGTCGTTGCCGAGCCGGAGCTCCAGCTCCGGATTGTGCTTGCGGCCGGTGGCGGCGTCGGTGATGCCGTACACCCGCGCGAGCTTCTCCTTCGCCTCGTGCTTCATCCGGTAGAGCAACGGCACGCGGTCGACCGGCTCGCGGCGCAGCGCGCGGATGAATCGTTCGCGGGGTAGCAGCTCCTTCATCGGTGGCTCTCCTCCATTGGCGTCGCGGCGCGGGCGTTCACTTCTTCCGCTTGCGCAGGCCGCGCTGGTACTTGAGGTACTTCACGGAATACTCGTCCACGCCGGTCAGGGCGTTGGCGGAGAAGTTGAAGTCGTCGAAGTCGGCCGGCGGGTTCATCAGCGGGTCGAGCATCGCGGCGTCGCAGCCGGCCTGGATGGAGAGGGTGACGAACGTCCGGTTCAGGAGCTTGCGGTTCGGCAGCCCGAACGAGACGTTGCTGTGCCCGCCGAAGATGTGCACGTCCGGGTACTTCCCGCGTAGCGCCCGCACCGCGTCGAGGTAGTGCCCGCCGAACTCGGGGCCGGCGCCCACCGGGAACACGAGGGGGTCGAGGAAGCGGTCCTCCGGAGCGATGCCGCCTTCGTCCATCATGTCCATGCACCGGTCGAGGTTCGCGACCCTCTCGTCGGCGTTCTGCGGCATGCCGGTGTTGCCGCTCGCGTTCGCGAACAGGATCGCGTCGCGCTCCTTCGCCATCCCGACCAGCTCCTGACGGCCGTTCTCGAGGTTGAACGAGTTGATGGCGGGCCGGCCCTTCGAGCTGTCGTGGGCTTCGAGTCCGGCGTAGATGGTCCTGGAATCGGAGGAGTCGATGGCCACGATGGAATCGGTGATCGACTGCGCGGTCCGCACGAGGTACGCGATCCACTCGTAGCGTTCTTCCGGGTAGACCGACATCTCGTCGACGCACAGGTCGATGATGTGGGCGCCGGCCCGCTCCTGCGCCCTGATCGCCCAGGTGATGTAGTCGAGGTCCCGGCTGCGCAGCGCCTGCGCGATGTGCGGGATCATGAAGCTGTGGCGCTCGGCCGGGTCCTCGGGGATGACGTCGGTGCAGTCGAGGAGCTTGCGGGCGCCGTCGAAGTCGGTGTAGGCGATGCCGATCCTGCCGTCGACCTCCCGCACGCGCGGGCTCGTCGCCTTGATCTTGCGGGTGGCGTTGAAGTTCTCGCCGATGACGATGATGCGGTCGTCCGGCAGGCCGCGGGTCCGGTTCGGCATGTGTGCCCCTTTGTCGTGAAACGATCCGGCGGTTCGCTGGCCGCGGCTTCGGCCGCGCGCGCCCCCGTCCTCACCCCGACTCCATCGGCTCCGGCTGAAGCTCCATGCGCCCTCCACCCGCCGTTGCCGAGGACGACACGGGCACCGCGGCGCGGGGGACGCCGGCGGCTCGCAGCCCGTAGAGCCCCGAGCGCGACATCTTCGGAAGCATCGCGCCGCTCGGGAGCACCGCGACCGGGGAGGCGTCCGCGCCGAGCACCCGGAACAGCCCCTCCTGCTCCTCGAGCCCCCACGGCGCCGTCTCGCGTCCGATGCGGTACGTGTAGCCCGGTCCCATCCGCCGGGTGAGCCGCAGTCCCGCCGGCTCGCAGTCCGCCTTGAGCCGCTCTGAGAACTGGCGCGTGATCGACTCGATGGCGAGCCAGCCGGCGGTGTCGAGCAGCAGGGCCACCACCGGATCGTCGGCCGCCAACAGCTCGTCGATCCGCTCGTCGATGGCAGCCCCCGCGGTCATCGCGAACACCACCACCGACTCGCACTCGGCCAGAAAGCGTTCGAACGCGCCAGACTCGAAACGCTCCCCGCCCTCCAGCACCAGGCTCGATCCGCCGCATGCCGCGATCCCGACGCGCCGAAAACCCACTTCGCCTTCGGTGATCTCGCGGGCGATCGCCGCCGCCTTGTCCGCCGCCCGGCGGATGGGCCGGCGCACGCGCGCCATGTCCCGGTAGCCCTGGATGCGCAGGATGCGGTCGGTGCGCACGTCGACCGGCCCGGCCTGAAACCGTCCGGCCCCGGCCGGCGCCGGCAGAAGCGACTCGATGACGACGCTCATGCGCTGAAATATTACAAATATATTCTCGGGGGACAACTCGCGTGATGCGCGATTTCAGGCGTCGCCGTCGGCGACCGGCCGGATGGCGGGCCGTGGCCTTCGTCCCTTCAGCCCCCGCACTTCGCGAGCGCTTCCGCCCTGATGGCGGCGTAGCGCGCCTCGATGTCCTCGGCGACGGCCTTGACCACGGTTTCGGGATCGCCCTCCCGCTCCTCCGGATCGCCCTTGTTCCACTGGATCAGGTACTCGTCGGTGCCCGCCAGCTTCTTCTTCATGGCGACGAGGTCGATCAGCTCCTGGAACCGCCGGCTCAGCTCGATCTTGTGCCGGCCGCTCCGGTCCCTGGCCTCCACCACGGACGGGATCTCCTGCCAGTAGAGAATGGTGACCCTGGCCATCGCGTCCTCCTGATGTCTTGCGTCGCGGGGCTTCGTTCCCCGGGGTGTGCGGACCCGCCGCGCCGGCTCGACGCGGCGGGGGCCCGGAATGTACGTGTCCCGGCTCCGCCGGTGAAGAGCGATGGTGCACCCGGCCGGGCGCGACGGCAATTCCATCGCATCGTCCCGCCGTCGCGCACCGGCCGGGCGCGGTCTCCGGGCCGCCCGTCCACATGATGGCGTGCACCGGGCGGCCCGGCGTCGCCGGATGCGGCTGCACCGATTCCCGAAACGACCCGGGGGAGCTTCACCTCGATCGGACATCGCGGTGCGCAGGTGCGGACTCGCCCTCGGCCGCCGCGTGATTCGATGCTTGCGGCGCCCCGGCTCGTTGCTAATATCCCCCCCGGTGGAGCCCGGCCGGCGGCACGGGACGCGACGAGCGGGGCGCCCGGCTCCGCGCCGGTGAAGACGGCGGACCGCCCGCGCCCACGCAGAGGACGGTTTTGCCGTCCCTTGCCGGAGGCGATCCGCGCGAGACCGCCCGCGCCTACGCAGAGGACAGTCCGGATGGCCAAACGATTCCCGATCCCCGAGTTCGACCACGACGCGCTGAAGAGCCTCGACTGGACCGCGCCCGAGCTGCTCGACCTCGACGCGGCGGCCCGGATCGTCGAGGCGGCCGGAGACGGCGACACCTCCGTCTACGGCGCCTATCCGGTGGCCGCGCGCGACGCCTTCCTCGATTCCCTCCCGGTGCGCGGAGACCACCGGCACGCGATGCTGTGCGTGATGCCGGCGACCGGAGTCAGGATGCTCGGCCGCTCCTACGCCTGGAAGATCCAGCGCGCGATGGTCGCGCCCGCCGTGTCCGGCGCATCGGCCGGGCTCCTCCTCGACTGGAAGACCCCGCGCCCGATGAACACCCGGCTCGGGCCCGAGGACGGCATCGCGGCCCCGGCCGCGTCGATGTTCCTCGTGCTCGCGCACCAGTACTCGGACTACTGGGTGGCCAATCGGACCATCGCGGACAACGACCGGGCGGGCCCGTCGGGATACGGATTCCGGGTGCTGTCGTGCGACAGCGACGAGATCGACGACTTCCACGCCTCGGTGGTCTCGTTCGACTGGAGCGGAGCGTAGCCCCGGCCCCGGGGCTCGAAGCGCCCAAGTCCGAGTGATGGGCTCCCGCCCGCGCCGGAGTGACGCCATGACGTCCGGATGCGTCGCTCCCGTGACAGCCGCGGCTCCCGCGATGGCGAGAATCCACCGCGGCCGGCCGGCCCCTGCCCTCGAGTCGAACGTCCCGTCGCGGGCGGGACCGGCCTCCGGCGCCGCCGACACCCGGAGCCGGCCGCGGATGTCCCCGCTCCGACGGTGGAAGGATCCACGGGCGGCGCACACCGGACGCGACGGCCGCGGTTCAAGGGAGAGCGCATGGTGACGCCGCAACCCGCCGAGCGTACCGGGGACCCCGATACGACGCCGTCCCCGAAGCAGCCGATCATCGATCTGCTGTCGAGCTTCACCACCGAAACGACACCCGCGGCGGCAGCGAAGATCGCGGACTACCGCACCCATCTGCGGCCCGGGGCGACCGTCTTCATCACCTTTCTGCCCGGCTCGAACTTCGCGGACACGATCGAGGTCGCGGCCCGGCTGCGCCGCGAGGGATTCGAACCCGTCCCGCACATCGCGGCGCGCAGCGTGCCGGACCGCGCGTTCCTCGACGAGAGCCTCGCCCGCCTCGCCGGCGACGCCGGCGTCGATCAGGTCCTGCTCATCGGTGGCGCGGTCGACCGGCCGCTGGGCGAGTTCTCGAACACCATGCAGCTCCTCGATTCCGGACTGTTCGACAGGTACGGGATCACGCGGATCGGCGTCGCCGGACACCCGGAGGGCAGCCCCGACATCCCGGACGCCGAGCTCCGCGCGGCGCTCGCGTGGAAGAACGCTTTCGCCGAGCGGACCGGCGCCTCCCTGTACGTCGTCACCCAGTTCTGCTTCGAGGCCGCCCCGGTGATCGCCTGGGACCGGCGCATCCGGGCCGAGGGCAACCGGCTCCCGGTCTGCGTCGGCATCCCCGGCCTCGCGTCGCTGAAGGCGCTCATCGGCCACGCCAGGGCCTGCGGAGTCGGTCCGTCGATGCGGTTCCTCACCCGCCAGGCCCGGAACGTCGCGAGGCTGCTCAGGGTCTCCGCCCCCGACCGCCTAGTCGCCGCGCTCGCGGCATATCGCGCCACCGACCCCGGATGCGGGATCCACGGCGTCCACGTCTACCCGCTCGGGGGGTTGAAGAGGTCGGCCCAGTGGGTTCGGGCCGTCATCGACGGCCGGTTCGAGATGCGCGAGGACGGGCAGGGGTTCGAGGTGGACGTCCCTCCGGACTGAGCGGCCTTCCCGATGCTGGAAATCGAGATCAGCGGTACCGACTCCGGTGTCGCCGCGGCGGCGGCGGCCCATGTCGCGGCGCGGGCTCGGGCCGCGGTGTCCGGGCATGGCGCGTTCTGCGTCGCGTTGAGCGGCGGACGCACGCCGTGGAAGATGCTCGAACGCCTGACCGGACTGGATCTCCCGTGGACCGGCGTACACGTCTTCCAGGTCGACGAGCGGGAGGCGCCGGACGGCGACCCGGACCGCAACGCCACCCGGCTCGCCGCCATCCTCGGGCGATCCGGGCTGCCGGACGGAAACCTCCACCTCATGCCGGTCACGGACGAGGACCCCGGCCGGGCCTGCGACGCATACGCGCGGACCATGGCCCGGCACGGCCGTGACGGGCGGCTCGATCTGGTGCACCTGGGGCTCGGCGAAGACGGACACACCGCCTCCCTCGTGCCCGGGGACCGGGCGCTCGACGTCGCGGACCGGGACGTCACGATGGCCGGGCCCTACCAGGGCCGGCGGCGCATGACCCTGACCCGTCCCGCGATCGACAGGGCGGCGGAGCGCATGTGGGTGGTGACGGGCGCATCGAAAGCGGCGATGCTCGCGAGGCTGCGAGCGGGCGACGGTACGATCCCCGCCGGCCGCGTCACCCGGCGGGACTCGATTCTCTTCGCCGACGAAGCGGCGGCGAGCGTGCCCGGTCCCTCCGCGGATCGCTCCGGCGCATGAGCCGGCTCCGGTACGATCCCCGCTGGCCGCGTCACCCGGCGGGACTCGATTCTCTTCGCCGACGAGGCGGCGGCGAGCGTGCCCGGCCCCTCCGCGGATCGCTCCGGCGCATGAGCCGGCGCCGGCGCCGGGAAGCCGGGGGTCTCGGCCTCCCCGCGGCCGCGGATCGGTGGTACATGGTGCCCAGCCAGGGAGCCGCACGATGCTGAAGCTCGGTTACAAGGCCTCCGCGGAGCAGTTCGGGCCGCGCGATCTGCTCGAATTCTCCGTGCATGCGGAGCGGGCGGGGTTCGACTCGATCATGGTGAGCGATCACTTCCAGCCGTGGCGCCACACCGGCGGCCACGCCCCCTACTCCTTCGCCTGGCTCGGTGCGCTGGGCGAGCGCACCTCGACGGCGACGATCGGCACCAGCGTCGTCACCCCGACGTTCCGCTACCACCCCTCCATCGTGGCGCAGGCGATGGGCACCCTCGGCGCGATGTATCCGGGCCGGGTGATGCTCGGGGTCGGCACCGGCGAATCGCTGAACGAAGTTCCCTCGATCGGCTGCGAGTGGCCGCCGTTCCGCGAGCGGTTCCGCCGGCTCAAGGAGTCCATCGAGCTGATGCGAAGGCTCTGGACCGAGGAGCGGGTCACCTACGAGGGCGAGTACTACCGCACCGGGAACGCGACCGTCTACGACCGCCCGGACACTCCGGTCCCGCTCTATGTCGCGGCCTCGGGGGCGGTTGCGGCGCGGCTCGGCGGCCGGGTCGCGGACGGCTTCATCTGCACCAGCGGCAAGAAGCCCGGGCTCTACTCCGACACTCTCCTGCCGGCGGTGCGCGAGGGGATGGCGAAGGCGGGGCGCGGGGAGGGGAGCGTCGAGCTGACGATCGAGATGAAGGTCTCGTTCGACGCCGACCGGACCCGGGCGATGGAGGACACCCGGCACTGGGCCGCGCTCGCGCTCTCGCCGGAGGAGAAGATGGGAGTGGAGGACCCGGCCGAGATGGAGCGCCTCGCCGACGCCCTGCCGGCCGAGCGCGCCGCGAGCCGGTGGATCGTGTCGACCGAGGTGGAAGAGCATGTCGAGCGCATCGCGCCCTACGTCGAGCTCGGCTTCCGGCACCTCGTGTTCCACGCCCCGGGGCCGGATCAGCGGCGGTTCATCGACCTCTACGCGGAGAAGGTGATGCCCGCGTTGCGCCGGCGCTTCGGGTGAGCACCGCAGCACCACGCCCGGCCCCGCAGAGCGGGGGAGGCGGTCGGACCGATGACGACGGAGCGAGGCTGCGACGATGACCCCGGACATTCGACCCTTCGATGCGGCACTCGGCGCCGAGGTGCGCGACACGGACTTGGCGCGGGGTCTCGACGACGCGACCTTCGCCGCCATCGAGCGCGCCTGGAACGAGCATTCCGTGCTGCTGTTCCGAAACCAGACCATCGACGAGGTCCGGCATATCGACTTCAGCCGCCGATTCGGCGAGCTCGAGATACACGTCCTCGATCAGTACCTCCACCCCGAGCATCCCGAGATCCTGATCGTCTCCAACGTCATGGACGGCGGCCGTCACGTCGGCATCTACGACGCCGGCCGCTACTGGCACTCGGACCTCTCCTACATGGCGGCGCCGAGCCGCGGCTCCCTGCTCTTCGCCATCGAGGTGCCGCACGACGCGGCGGGCGCCCCCTTGGGCGACACTCTGTTCGCCAGCACCGCGGCCGCGTACGACGCGTTGTCCGAGCCCATGAAGCGTCGCATCGCCGGACTGAAGGCCGAGTTCAGCCTCGCCAGCCGCCACGCAAAGCTGGTGGCGGACGGCGACCCGGACGCGGCGCTGAGCGACGCACACCGGCAGAAGACTCCACCGGTGGTCCACAAGGTGGTTCGCACCCACCCGCACACCGGCCGGAAGAACATCTACGTCAACGAAGGCCAGACCTCCCGCATCCTGGGCCTCCCCGAGGATGAGGCCCGCGATCTGCTGGACGAGCTGTGCGCCCACTGCACCCGGCCCGAATTCGTCTACCGGCACCGCTGGCGCACCGGCGACCTCCTGATGTGGGACAACATCCCGACCCAGCACCTCGCCGTCTGTGACTACGCACTCCCGCAGCGCCGCTACATGCACCGCACCACGCTCCGGGGCGAGGCTCCGCGTTAGTCGTCACGGCTTCCGCACCGCTCGGCGTTGGAGGAAGATTCGCCCCCGCCATCGCTCCATGGCGAACTGCCCACAAGGAGAGTCCTCCGATGAACGTCGGCGACCCGCACCGGCACCGCCCCCCCGAGCCCCACGTGCAGACGATGCGGGTTCCCACCATGGCCGACCTCGACTTCACGGCGCTGCGCCGCGAGCGGCTCGAACGGCTCCAGGCGATGATGCGCAAGCGCGACGTCCCCATCGCGCTCTTCTACAACCCCGCGAACATCCGCTACGCCACCGGGGTCGACGTGATGGGGGTGTGGACGGCATCGACGTTCGCCCGTTGCTGCGTCGTCGCGGCCGAGGGCGACCCCGTGCTCTTCGAGTATCCGGTCTCGATGCACGTCGCCGAGAAGCACGTGAAGGACGTCCGGCCCCACCGCGGCTACCAGTTCATGGGACACCAGGGGTACGGGCTCGCCCGCAAGTGGGCGGAAGGCGTCAAGGACGTCATGCGCGAGCTGGGCTGCGCCGGCGAGCCGCTCGCGGTCGACAAGCTCGACGGCAACGGGTTCCGCGCACTTGCCGACCTCGGCGTCGAGATCACCGATCCGACCCCCGCCACCGTCGATGCGCGCGAGGTCAAGACGCCGCAGGAAGTGAAGCTGATGCTCGTCAACGGGACCATCGGCGATGCGATGATGGCCGACTTCGAGGCCGCCGTCCGTCCCGGCGTCCGCGAGCACGAGCTGATGGCGGTGCTGAACGAGTCGCTGTTCCGCCTTCACGGCGAGTTCATGTTCACCCGCCTGATCGCGACCGGCGCCAATACCAACCCCTGGATGTCGGAGGCGCACGACAAGCTCGTGCAGCCGGGCGATCTGGTCGGGATCGACACCGACGCGAACGGCTTCGAAGGCTACGTCATCGACTTCTCGCGCACCTTCCTGTGCGGAGAGCGGGCGACGGAAGGCCAGAAGGAGGTCTACCGGATCGCCTACGACTGCGTGAACGGGATGCGCGAGACGATGAAGGCCGGCATGACCTTCGAGGAGTTCGCGCGCGCGGCGCCGCAGCTCCCGCCCGAGTACCGCAACCTGCGCTACGGAGGCATGGCGCACCAGGCGGGGCTCGAGGACGAGGGGCCGGGGATCCCGTACCTCTACGAGGACGGCGTCGGCCACAAGGCCCTGCCCGAGCGCGAGCTTCAGGAGAACATGGTGTGGTGCCTCGAATGCTACGCCGGCAGGGAAGGCGCGCCGTACGGCGTGAAGCTCGAGGACCAGGTGCTGCTCACCCGCGACGGTGCGCTGCCGCTGATGACCTATCCGTTCGACGCGAAGCTGCTTTGAGCCGGGAACCCGCAATGACCGACCGGGCGCACCGCGTCCAGGTCCCGATTGCCGCGATCGCGGTGGCCGGTCTCGCCACCCTGGTCGCGCTCGCGGTCGGCGTCTCCCTGTTCCTCGGGCTGTCGAGCGCGACGGAGAATACCCGCCAGCTCGTCGCGGCGCGCTCCGAGGCGCTCGTGGACATGCTCGAGCGAAGGATCGAATCGCAGCTCCAGCCGGTGATGCGGCAGGCACAGTGGGCGGTGGAGCAGATCGAGCTCGGCAACGTGGGCCTCGACGACACGCAGGCGCTGGACACGTTCATCCTCGGCGCGCTGAGCGCGACGCCGCAGGTTGCGGGGATCGGCATCGTCGATCGTCATGGGCGGATCCGCAGATGGGGACGCTTCCCCGCCCCGCCGGTGGTGGAGGACTGGTCGAGCGACCCCGAGACCATCGAGTGGCTCGACGCCGGGAAGACGCAGACGGGCTCGCGGTGGCGGCCTCCGTTCTGGACCCACACCCTCGGCACGACGGTCGTGCTCCATGACGCGCCGATCCGGATCGACGGCGAGTTCGCCGGCATGTTCGCCCAGGTCGTGACCATCTCCGACCTGTCGCTGCGCCTTGCGTCGACCAGCACCGAGACCGGGGTCACCCCGTTCATCCTCTACGATCGCGATCACGTCCTCGCGCATCCGCTGCTGATCGCGTGGGCGCCCGCCATCACCGATCTCGACCAGCCGCTCGTCACCCTGGAAGCCCTCGGGGACACGGTGCTCGAGCGCATCTGGTCGCCGGACGAGAAGGACATGTTCATCCTGCGCGGCCTGACCGAGGCGAGTGCCTCGGGGGTGAGCGTGGGCGACGACTACCATGTCTTCCTGTACCGCGACATCCACCGCTACGGTCCGGCGCCGTGGACCATCGGGGCCTACGTCAATACCGGGAAGGACGAAAGGAACGATTTCGAGCGCCTGATGGCCGCGATGTTCGCGGGACTCGCGGTGCTCGTCGTCTCCGTCGTGGTCGCGATGTGGCTCGGCGCTCGTGCGAGCCGGCCGATCCAGGCGATCGCGGCGGCGGCGCGCTCCATCGAGACAGAGCGTTTCGACGAGGTCCCCGTGCTGCCGCCGAGCCGGGTGGCGGAATTCGACGACGCGAACCGTTCGTTCAACCGGATGGTGGCAGGGCTGAGGGAGAACAAGACGATCCGCGAGACCCTGGGCCGGTTCGTGCCCACCGACGTCGCGAGGACGCTGCTCAGCAAAGGCGGCGAGCTTGCCCCCGAGCAGTCCGAGGCGACCGTGCTGTTCTGCGATCTCGAAGGCTTCACCGCCCTGACCGAGACCCTCGGCCCGGCCGGCATCTTCGAGCTGCTCAACGAGTACTTCGAGACGATGGTCGCGATCCTCGAGAGCCACCACGGGGTCGTCACCCAGTTCCAGGGCGACGCCATCCTCGCGACGTTCAACGTGCCGGTGCCGGACTCCGCCCATGCCGCCAACGCCCTGCGGGCGGCGATGGAGATGCAGGCCGCGACCCGATGCCGCGAGTTCGCGGGTCAACGAATCGGCAACCGCATCGGGGTCAACACCGGCCGGCTGGTCGCGGGCGCGGTGGGCGCGAAGGGCCGGTCGAGCTACACGGTGCACGGTGACGCGGTCAATCTGGCGGCCCGGCTCGAAGCCCTCAACAAGGACCTCGGCACGCGCATCCTCGTCTCCGAGGCGACCGCGGCGCGGGTCGAGGGCTTCGACCTCGAACCGATCGGCGAGGTCGCCGTCCGCGGCCGGACCGGGCGGATCGCCGTGTTCACGCTCGGCGGCGCGGCGCCGTAGCCCCCGTCACGCCGCCGCGGCGGCCCGGAAAACGGACAGGCGCCTCCGCCCCGGACGAGCGCTCATCCGTGGCTCGACCCGGCCGTGGTGGTCCGCGCCTGGAACGATGGACCGCCGCCCGGGCGCCGGGACCGCCGCCGGGCCAGCCGGATCAGGTTGTCGCGGGTGGTCATGCCGCCGCTCGACTGGTAGAAGCGCTCGTAGCGGCGGATGAAGCGGTCGATATCGACCTCCTCCCCCAGCTCGAAGGCGTTGATTCCGCAACGCTGCATGAACGAGAGCTGATCGGGGGCCACGTCTCCGGTGGCCCTGAGCTCGCCCCGGTAGCGCAGATGCTCGCGAATCCGCGCGGCGATGCTGAAGAACCGGCCGTCGGCGGCGCTCGGGATCTCGATGACGATCAGGGCAAGGCGCCCGACGTCGGCGGCCAGGCCGGCCGGATCGTCGTCGATCGCGAGACGCAGCCCCAGGGAGCGGCCGGTGCGCTCGACGTGCGCGAGGATGTCGCGCCGCTCCTCGATCCAGCGTGCGAATCCCACCGTGAAGTCCCGGTCGGGCAGCCCGTCGCCGGCGAGCAGGTGCTTCCAGGTATCGGCGCGTTCCCTGCCGTCCACCACGAGCCTGGTCATGGCCCGTCTCCCCGGTAGACCCGCTCCCGGAAGGGCGTGACCCCGATCCGCTCCACCGTCTCCGGGAACGGCTCGTCGGGACGGCGGTGCGCGAGGTAGACGTCGAGGATCGCGGCGACGGTCCGGGCAACCTCGGCCTTGGGCACCGACGGGCCGATCTTCCGGCCGAGGCGGGTGCGCTCTTCGGCGGAGCCGCCGACGGTGATCTGGTACCACTCCTCGCCCTTCTTGTCGACGCCGAGGATCCCGATGTGCCCCACGTGGTGATGGCCGCAGGCGTTCATGCACCCGGAGATCTTGATCCGCACGTCGCCGAGGTCGTGCAGCCAGTCCAGGTCGTCGAAGAGCGCGTTGATCTGCCGGGCCACGGAGATGGACTCGGCGTTGGCGAGGCTGCAGAAGTCCAGGCCCGGGCAGCAGATCATGTTGGTCAGGGTGCCGACGTTGGGGGTCGCGAGACCGAGGTCCGAAAGCCCCCGCCACAGCGCGTGCAGGTCGTCGAGCGCGACGTCGGCGAGCAGCAGGTTCTGGTCGTGGGTGGTGCGTACCAGGCCGAAGCCGTACCGGTCCGCCAGCCAGGCCACACCCTGCATCTGCCGGGCGGTCATGTCGCCCGGCGGGGTTTCGGGCGCCTTCAGCGAGACGAACACCGCGCGGTAGCCGGGCTGCCGGTGGCCGGTGGTGTTGGAACGCGCCCACCTCGCGAACGCGGGGTCCGCGGCCTGCGCGGCCTCGAAGCTCGCGGCCTCGACGAACGGCCGGTAGGGCGGCGGCTCGAAGTGCGAGCGTAGCGCGTCGATCTCCTCCGCATCGAGCGGCGCGACGTGGCGCCGGGTGACGCGCCACTCGGCCTCGACCCGCCGGCGGAACTCCTCGATGCCGAGCGCGTTGACCAGGATCTTGATGCGGGACTTGTACTTGTTGTCCCGGCGCCCCTCCAGGTTGTAGACCCGCATGATCGCCTGGAGGTACGAGAGCAGGTCCCGGTGGGGAAGGAACGCTCGCAGCACCTTGCCGATCACCGGTGTGCGTCCCAGCCCGCCGCCCACCAGAACCTCGAAGCCGAGCCGGCCGGCGTCGTCCTCGACGAGCCGCAGGCCGATGTCGTGCGCCTCGGTGACGGCGCGGTCGCGCCGGGCCCCGGTCACCGCGATCTTGAACTTGCGCGGCAGGTAGGCGAACTCCGGGTGCAGGGTCGACCACTGGCGCAGGAGCTCGCAGTACGGGCGGGGGTCGGCGACCTCGTCCGGGGCGACGCCGGCCAGGTGGTCGCAGGTGATGTTGCGGATGCAGTTGCCGCTGGTCTGGATGGCGTGCATGTCCACCGAGGCGAGGTCGGCGAGGATGTCCGGCACCCGTTCCAGGGCAGGCCAGTTGAACTGGATGTTCTGGCGGGTGGTGAAGTGGCCGTAGCCCCGGTCGTAGCGTCCGGCGATAGAGGCGAGCATCCGGAGCTGGGCCGCGGACAGGACGCCGTAGGGGATCGCGACGCGCAGCATGGGGGCGAAGCGCTGGATGTAGAGCCCGTTCATGAGCCGCAGGGGCTTGAATGCGTCCTCGTCGAGCTCCCCCGCGAGATAGCGCGCGGTCTGCTCGCGGAAGTCGGCCACCCGCTCCTGAACGAGCTGTCGGTCGAAGGCGTCGTACTGGTACATGGTCGTGTCTTCCTGGTCCTGAAACGAAAAAAGCCGCCACCCGGAGTCCCGGATGGCGGCTTTCTGGTGTCGGATTCCGACTGGTGTGTCGGTTCAGCCCGGGTTCAGCGCACGCGCCTCCCTTGCAGAAAGTCCCATCCGGGAATTCCGCATACAGATGCAACAACAGGTGAAGCGCGGGTGCGAGGACATCGGGGCCGTCGGCCTTCCGCATCGGTCGAATGCGGCGGAGTATTCGCCGGCGACCCTCCCTTGTCAACCGGACCGGCCTGCTTGCTCCCGACACCGGCGGGAGTCACTTTCTCGACTGTTTCGGCGACTTCATCCCGACCTCGGGATGGTCCTGTCCCGTTCACTGCCTGCGAGACGGTGGGGGGTGTCCTCGTTCACTACCCATGCAACGGCAAGGGGGTCCGCGGCGGTGGCAGCGCGGCCGATGTCCGACGTGGTGCCGAGCACCAGCGCCGCCGCCCGCCCGTTGTTCATGGCAAGGACCTCCCATCGCCTCCGGGGTCGGCGACGACGACAGTGCCCTCCCAGAGCCGGCCCTCGCCGGTGAGCTGGCCGGTGCGGATCTCGGCGACGGGATAGTCCGGCAGTGTGCGCACCGCCGTGCAGCGCTCTCCGGCCCTCACGCGCTCTTCCATCCCGAAGTCCAGATTGTCGAAACCGTACTGCCGGCGCCCACCGGGAAGATCACGCTCGTCAACGGGAACCACGTGCAGGAAGAATCGCGCGTCGTTGTCGTCCGGACGGCATGGCTGCCTGAAGTACATCAGGCGCTTCCCCAGCAGGTAGACGTCGAACACCGAGCGGATGGCGGCTGTCCTCGCCCGCTCGACCTCTTCCAGCCGGGACGGTTCGTCGACGACCGACCGGGCCCACTGCGGAGGCGTTACGGCGAGGGCCCGGCACAGCCCCGTCTCGTTGACCGTCCAGCGCTGGAGCACCGGTTCGTCCGCCTCTTCGGTCGACCAGGGCCATACCAGCAGCTCGTCCGGTGCGCAATCCTTGGCGAACGCCTGCACTCGGGGCCATTGGGGTCTGGATCGATCCACCACGAACCCCAACTCCCCCGAGTGGTAGTCGAAATCCGGAGCCGCCTCCTCCCAGGACAGGCTGGCGTACCGCATGTCTCGCACATGCAGGCTTCGCCCGGCAAAACGGTCGAGAACCCACTCCTCGTCCGGCGAGTCGAAGGGCATCCAGAGATTCGGGCCGACCCGCACGGCATAGCGCCCCCGCATGAGCGCCTTCGTCGGACTGTCCACTGCGGGATGTACGGTGATGTTGACGCCCCGCTCTTCAAGGTAGCCTGGTGGCGGTCGCCGATCATGGGCCATGAAGCGTTCATGATTGGCGTGGGTCACCGGGTTGCGAGCCACGGTGGCATCGATCAGGCCCTCGTGGTCGATGACCTTCAGATCCGGGAGATAATAGAACCGGATTCCGAGAGCACCCCCGGCCATCAGCGCGTCCGGGGGAAGCGCACCTCGCTCCATGTGCTCGTAGGCCTTGTACCATCGAAGTTGGCGTGCGGCGAACACGCGGTGTCCTGCAAAGAGTGTAGCGACGAGCTGCTGGGCAGACCGGCGTTGCAGGTCGTTGGAGATGGCGACGAGCATCGGCATTCCCGGAGCGGCCAGCAGCCACCCGGCGTTGTCGCTGTCGAGCTCTACATGCCGTCCATGCGGTTGAAAAACCCACTCGAACCAGTCCCGTATCGCGGCGCCCTCGAACAGCCGCGCGCCCTGGATCGCGCCGGCATAGAACAGCACCGGCACGAAGACGGCCACCGCGCAGGCCCGTGCGCCCATCCCGCCAAGCCCGGGAAGACGGGGGCGCCAACGCCCGGCGGCCAGACGCGAGCCGAGGTGCGCGACCCCCACCGCCGCGGGCAACGCCAGCAGCGGCCAGTAGAAGTCCAGCGGCCGGTACTCGAAATGGTCCCCGCCAATGCGCATCACGTAGGCCATGTGGACGCCCATCAGAAGGAGCGGCAGCGCGAACGACCCGTCCCGGTGCGCCCGCCAGCGCTCGCGCGCCGCCACCGCCGCCAGCGGCAGCAGCAGGTACAGCCCCGTCTCCAGCGCCGCCGCCCACAGGTAGCGAAACCCCGACTCGTACCACGGCCGCACGTGCTTCGCGTAGTACGTGTTCGGCAACCACTCCCCGTAGTAGGCGTAGCGGAACACGTAGTGAGCAGCCACCAGCACCACGAACGGCGCCGCCAGCCACGCCAGCCGCCTCCAGTCCGGCCGGGGGCGCCCGGCGTCCGCCATCGTCTGCGCGGCGAACCAGCCGATGCACACGAGCCCCGTCAGCAGCCCCTCGGGACGGGTCCACGCCGCCAGCGCCAGACTCAGCGACGCCGCCACCAGTCCCCGGCGCCCCGAGCGCCACAGGCTCAGACACACCACCGCCACCACGATGAGCAGGGTGAACTGCCGCGTCTCCAGCCCACCGCCCGAGGTCCACACCGCGAACGTCGCGCTGGAGCACAGCAACCCGAACGCCATCCAGGCGACCAGCCACCGCTGGCGCACCACCGGCACACGGGCGAGCCACACCCCCAACGCGGCGACCACCCCGACCGTGCACGCCACCGACAGCCACGGCGCCGCCCGCTCCGGGGGTATCCCCATCACCCCCCACAGCGCCGCCAGCTCCAGCACCCACAGGAAGTTGGTGTAGCCCTCGACGTATTCGCCGGGGTTGAACACCAGCCCGTGTCCCTCCAGCAGGTTGCGCGCGTAGCGGAAGCTGATGAAGGCGTCGTCGCACAGGAACCAGGCGACGGCCGAGAGCCAGCCCAGTAGCGCCAGCCACGGCAGGAACGACAGCGCGACTCCCGCGCCCCGGACCAGACCCCTCGCCGCAAGCCCCGTCACAGTCCGAAAAGCCCGGTGGTCGACACCGTACTCCCGCCGTTCGCGGAAGCGGTTTCCGCGGCAATGATCAACGTTCTCCCTTCTCGCGTGGATGGCTCACAAGGCGCGGACGAGCGGGGGACGGCTCTGCCTCGTCGACTCCCTGCCGAACGGCACGGGGCCCGCGGCGGTGGTCCGGGCAGCGTACCGTGCCGGGCACGCCGGTACGTACCCGGATGTCCCGCGCTTCCCGCCCGAGCCGCGACGGGTCGCGCCCCGCGAGCCGCATCGCGTAGCCGCCTCCCGCCAGCTCGTGCGCGATGGCGCGGCCGATGTCCGACGTGGCGCCGAGCACCAGCGCCGCCGCCCGCCCGTCGTTCATGGCGAGGACCTCCCGTCGCCTCCGGGGTCGGCGACGACGACAGTGCCCTCCCAGAGCCGGCCCTCGCCGGTGAACTGGCCGGTGCGGATCTCGGCGACGGGATAGTCCGGCAGTCTGCGCACCGCCGTGCAGCGCTCTCCGACCTCTATGTATTCTTCCATCCGGAAGTCCAGGTTGTCGAAACCATGTTGCCGGCGCCCACCGGGAAGATCACGCTCGTCAACCGGAACCACGTGCAGGAAGAATCGCGCGTCGTTGTCATCCGGACGGCATGGCTGCCTGAAGTAGAGCAGGCGCCTCCCCAGCAGGTAGACGTCGAACACCGAGCGGAGGGCGGCTGTCCTCACCCGCTCGACCTCTTCCAGCCGGGACGGATCGTCGACGACCGACCGGGTCCACTTCGGAGGCGTTGCGGCGAGGGCCCGGCACAGCCCCGTCTCGTTGACCGTCCAGCGCTGGAGCGCCGGTTCGTCCGCCTCTTCGTTCGACCAGGGCCATACCAGCAGCTCGTCCGGTACGCAATTCCTGGCGAACGCCTGCACTCGGGGCCATTTGGGCCTGGATCGATCCACCACGAACCCCAAGTCTCCCGAGCGGTAGTCGAAATCCGGAGCCGCCTCCTCCCAGGACAGGCTGGCGTATCGCATGTCTCGCACATGCAGGCTTCGCCCGGCAAAACGATCGAGAACCCACTCCTCGTCCGGAGAGTTGAAGGGCATCCAGAGATTCGGGCCGACCCGCGCGGCATAGCGCCCCCGCATGAGCGCCTTCGTCGGACTGTCCGCCGCGGGACGTACGGTGATGTTGACACCCCGCTCTTCGAGGTAGCCTGGCGGCGGCCGCCGATCATGGGCAATTTTGCGTTCATGATTGGCTTTGGTGACCGGGTTGCGGGCTATGGTGGCGTCGGTCAGGCCGAATTCGTCGACAACTTTCAGATCCGGGAGATAATAGAACCGGATTCCGAGACCACGCCCGGCCGTCAGCGCGTCCGGGGGAAACGCGCCCCGCTCCATGTGCTCGTAGGCCTTGTACCGTCGAAGTTGGCGTGCGGCGAACTTGCGGTGTACTGCAAAGGGATTGGCAACATGCTGTCGGGCAGCTTGGCGTCGCAGGTCGTTGGAGATGGCGACGAGCATCGGCATTCCCGGCGTGGCCAGCAGCCACCCGGCGTTGTCGCTGTCGAGTTCTACATGCCGTCCATGCGGTCGAGAACCCCAGTCGAGCAAGTCCCGTATCGCGGCGCCCTCGAACAGCCGCGCGCCCTGGATCGCGCCGGCGTAGAACAGCACCGGCACGAAGACGGCCACCGCGCAGGCCCGTGCGCCCATCCCGACCAGCCCGGGAAGACGGGGGCGCCAACGCCCGGCGGCCAGGCGCGAGCCGAGGTGCACGACCCCCACCGCCGCGGGGAACGCCAGTAGCGGCCAGTAGAAGTCCAGCGGCCGGTACTCGAAAATGTCCCCACCGATCCGCATCACGTAGGCCATGTGGACACCCATCAGAAGGAGCGGCAGCGCGAACGACCCGTCCCGGTGCGCCCGCCAGCGCTCGCGCGCCGCCACCGCCGCCAGCGGCAGCAGCAGGTACAGCCCCGTCTCCAGCGCCGCCGCCCACAGGTAGCGAAACCCCGACTCGTACCACGGCCGCACGTGCTTGGCGTAGTACGTGTTGGGCAGCCACTCCCCGTAGTAGGCGTACCGGAACACGTAGTGTGCGGCCACCAGCACCACGAACGGCGCCGCCAGCCACGCCAGCCGCCTCCAGTCCGGCCGGGGGCGCCCGGCGTCCGCCATCGTCTGCGCGGCGAACCAGCCGATGCACACCAGCCCCGTCAGCAGCCCCTCGGGACGGGTCCACGCCGCCAGCGCCAGACTCAGCGACGCCGCCACCAGTCCCCGGCGCCCCGAGCGCCACAGGCTCAGACACACCACCGCCACCACGATGAGCAGAGTGAACTGCCGCGTCTCCAGCCCACCGCCCGAGGTCCACACCGCGAAGGTGGCGCTGGTGCACAGCAACCCGAACGCCATCCAGGCGACCAGCCACCGCTGGCGCACCCCCGGCACACGGGCGAGCCACACCCCCAACGCGGCGACCACCCCGACCGTGCACGCCACCGACAGCCACGGCGCCGCCCGCTCCGGGGGAATCCCCACCACCCCCCACAGCGCCGCCAGCTCCAGCACCCACAGGAGGTTGGTGTAGCCCTCGACGTATTCGCCGGGGTTGAACACCAGCCCGTGACCCTCCAGCAGGTTGCGCGCGTAGCGGAAGCTGATGAAGGCGTCGTCGCACAGGAACCAGGCGACGGCCGAGAGCCAGCCCAGCAGCGCCAGCCACGGCAGGAACGACAGCGCGACTCCCGCGCCCCGGACCAGACCCCTCGCCGCAAGCCCCGTCACAGTCCGCAAAGCCCGGTGGTCGAAACCGTACTCCCGCCGTCCGCGGAAGCGGTTTCCGCGGCAATGATCAACGTTCTCCCTTCTCGCGTGGATGGCTCACAAGGTGCGGCCGAGCGGGGGATGGCTCTGCCTCGTCCACTCCCTGCCGAACGGCACGGGGCCCGCGGCGGTGGTCCGGGCAACGTACCGGGCCGGCGTGCGCCCGCCTGGGGCCGTGTTCCGGTTCGGCGCCTTCGAAACGGCGAGTGGGCTCCACGCTACAGCCTCATCCGCTTGAAGACCCGTTCGGGAACGGCGCGCATGAAGAGCATGATCGGACTCCAGACGCGGCGCACGTACACCACATCGCGACGACGCCGGATCGCCCGGACGACCGCCGCGGCCACTTCCTCGGGCGTGGCGGTCAGCCGCGCCGGCAGGTCCATCCCGTCGGTCATGCGGGTGCGCACGAACCCCGGCTTGACCGTCACCACGTGGACGCCGGATGCGGACAGCCGGTTGCGCAAGCCGGACAGGAATGCCGTGAACCCCGCCTTGGCGGAGCCGTACACGTAGTTCGCGGCGCGCCCGCGCTCGCCCGCGACCGAGCTGACACCGACCAGCACGCCGCTGCCGCGCCGCTCGAAGCGCTCGGCAAGGGCGCCCATCAGCAGGGCGGGGCCGACATAGTTGGTCCGCATCACCCGCTCCGCGGCCACGATGTCGCGCTGGCTCTCCGCCTGGTCGCCAAGCAGTCCGACGACGCAGACCGCCACCTCGGGCAGGGGGTCGAGCGCATCGAGCATCGAGACGCCGCCATCGTCCCGGAGCGTGTCCCCGCAGTGCAGGGTCACGACGGCGCCGGTACGTACCCGGATGTCCCGCGCTTCCCGCTCGAGCCGCGCCGGGTCGCGCCCCGCGAGCTGCATCGCGTAGCCGCCGCCCGCCAGCTCGCGCGCGATGGCGCGGCCGATGTCCGACGTGGCGCCGAGCACCAGCGCCGCCCGCCCGTCGTTCATGGCGAGGGCCTCCCTTCGCCTCCGGGGCCGGCGACGACGACAGCGCCCTCCCAGAGCCGGCCCTCGCCGGTGAACTGGCCGGTGCGGATTTCCGCGACGGGATAGTCCGGCAGTGTGCGCACCGCCGTGCAACGCTCGCCGGCCCTCGTGTGCTCTTCCATCCCGAAGTCCAGATTGTCGAAACCGTACTGCCGGCGCCCACCGGGAAGATCACGCTCATCGACCGGAACCACGTGCAGGAAGAATCGCGCGTCGTCGTCGTCCGGACGGCATGGCTGCCTGAAGTACATCAGGCGCTTCCCCAGCAGGTAGACGTCGAACACCGAGCGGAGGGCGGCTGTCCTCGCCCGCTCGACCTCTTCCAGCCGGGACGGGTCGTCGACGACCGACCGGGCCCACTCCGGAGGCGTTGCGGCGGTGGCCCGGCACAGCCCCGTCTCGTTGACCGTCCAGCGCTGGAGTGCCGGTTCGTCCGTCTCTTCGTTCGACCAGGGCCATACCAGCAGCTCGTCCGGTGCGCAATTCCTGGCAAACGCCTGCACTCGGGGCCATGGGGGAACAGATCGATCCACCACGAACCCCAGGTCCCCCGAGCGGTAGTCGAAGTCCGGAGCCGCCTCCTCCCAGGACAGACGGGCGTATCGCATGTCTCGCACGTGCAGGCTTCGCCCGGCAAAACGGTCGAGAACCCACTCCTCGTCCGGCGCATCGAAAGGCATCCACGACTCCGGTCCGAACTGCACGGCATACTGCGCCCGCATGAACGCCTTCAATCGACTGCGCGCCACGGGATGTACGGTGATGTTGACGCCCCGCTCTTCGAGGTATCCCGGCGGCGGTCGCCGGTCATGGGCCATGAGGCGTTCATGATTGGCTTCGGCGACCGGGCTGCGGGCTATGGTGGCATCGGTCAAGCCGAATCTGTCGATGACTTTCAGATCCGGAAGATAGTAAAACCGAATGCCAATCCCTGAGGCGTAAATCCCTGTCGAGTCCATCAACGCGTCCGCAGGAATCAAGCCCCGCTCCATGTGCTCGTAGCCCTCGTACGCTCGAATTCGGGGTGCGGCGCCCGAGCGGTGTCGAAAAAAGGGCACAGCAACGAGTTGATAGACGGATTGGCGTCGCAGGTCGTTGGAGATGGCGACGAGCATCGGCATTCCCGGAGCGGCCAGCAGCCACCCGGCGTTTTCATCATCCAATTCCATATGCTGCCTGATAATGTGCTCGCGTGTCGCAGCGCCCTCGAACAGCAACGCGCCCTGGATCGCGCCGGCATAGAACAGCACCGGCACGAAGACGGCCACCGCCCAGGCCCGTGCGCCCAGCCCGGGAAGACGGGGGCGCCAACGACCGGCGGCCAGGCGCGAGCCGAGGTGCACGACCCCCACCGCTGCGGGGAACGCCAGCAGCGGCCAGTAGAAGTCCAGCGGCCGGTATTCGAAATGGTCCCCGCCAATCCGCATCACGTAGACCATGTGGACGCCCATCAGAAGGAGCGGCAGCGCGAACGCCCCGTCCCGGTGCGACCGCCAGCGCTCGCGCGCCGCCACCGCCGCCAAGGGCAGCAGCAGGTACAGCCCCGTCTCCAGCGCCGCCGCCCACAGGTAGCGAAACCCCGACTCGTACCACGGCCGCACGTGCTTCGCGTAGTACGTGTTCGGCAACCACTCCCCGTAGTAGGCGTAGCGGAACACGTAGTGGGCCGCCACCAGCACCACGAACGGCGCCGCCAGCCACGCCAGCCGCCTCCAGTCCGGCCGCAAACGCCCGGCGTCCGCCATCGTCTGCGCGGCGAACCAGCCGATGCACACCAGCCCCGTCAGCAGCCCCTCGGGCCGGGTCCACGCCGCCAGCGCCAGACTCAGCGACGCCGCCACCAGTCCCCGACGCCCCGAGCGCCACAGGCTCAGACACACCACCGCCAACACCATGAACAGAGTGAACTGCCGCGTCTCCAACCCCCCGCCCGAGGTCCACACCGCGAACGTCGCGCTGGTGCACAGCAACCCGAACGCCATCCAGGCGACCAGCCACCGATGGCCCACCCCCGGCACACGGGCCAGCCACACCCCCAGCACCGCGACCACCCCGACCGTGCACGCCACCGACAGCCACGGCGCCGCCCGCTCCGGGGGAATCCCCAGCACCCCCCACAGCGCCGCCAGCTCCAGCACCCACAGGAAGTTGGTGTAGCCCTCGACGTACTCGCCGGGGTTGAACACCAGCCCGTGACCCTCCAGCAGGTTGCGGGCGTAGCGGAAGCTGATGAAGGCATCGTCGCAGAGGAACCAGGCGACGGCCGAGAGCCAGCCCAGCAGCCCCAGCCACGGCAGGAACGACAGCGCGACTCCCGCGCCCCGGACCAGGTCCCTTTTCGCAAGTCCCGTCACAGTTCCCTCTCACAACTCCAGTCGCCGCGACAGGGCGGAGGCGAACCCGGGCCGCGTCCCGGCCGTCTCGGCGCGGACCGCCTTGAAGGCGTCGAGGCGCGGATAGCCCTCGCGTATCCGCTCCGGCGCGCAGCGGGCGTCCTTGGCGAGATAGACCCGCCCGCCGTGGCGATGGGCGATCTCGTCGAGCTCGTCGAGCAACGCCAGCGTGCCGTTGCGCATCGGGAAATCGAGCGCGAGGGTATGGCCTTCCATGGGGAACGACATCAGCCCGTCTCCGGCGGGGCCGAACAGCTTGAGCACCGCGAGGAACGAACCCTGTCCCCCGGCGGCCATGCGTTCCAGCAGGGCCGTGATCCCGGAAAGGCCCCCGCTTTTGGGCAGCACGCACTGGTGCTGGACGAATCCCCGCCGCCCGTAGAGGCGGTTCCACGCCCGGACCCGATCCTGGGGAAAGAAGAACGAATCGAAATGGACCAGCCGGGTCCCGGCGCGCGCACGCACGCGTCGGTAATACAGCTCGTTGAAGAGACCGATCGAAAAGCGGTTGAGCAGAACGGACGGCGCATCGATCGGAACCGCGAGCTTGCCCGCGGGCGCCGGGCGCAGGGGATCGGAGGCGAGCCGCGACGGCAGCGCGGCGCGGTCCATGAATGCGCCGCGCATCATCGCCGCACGGCCCAGCTTCGCGCCTTGCGCCAGACAGTCGAGCCAGGCAACGCTCCAGGGCCACTCGTGGGACGTCTCGAACAAGGTCATGGTTTCGTCGAGGTCCTGCGTGGCCAAGGTCTCCTCCATCACGAAGACGGTCTCGATCGGTTGCAGCCGGAAGCTCGCGGAGAGGATCACCCCGGTCAGCCCCATCCCGCCGACGGTGGCCCGAAAGAGGCCGGCGTGTTCCGTACGGCTGCACGTCCGGACTTCACCGTCCGCGGTGGCCAGAACCAGCGATTCGACGTGCGCGCCGAAGGACCCGTCGCGGTGATGGTTCTTGCCGTGCACGTCCGCGGCGATCATGCCACCGACGGTGACGAACCTGGTTCCCGGCACCACCGGCGGAAACCAGCCCCGCGGCACGAAGGTGTCCAGGATGTCGGCGAGCAGCACGCCGGCCTCGCAGGTCAACAGGCCCGTCTTCGCGTCGAACGCCTGCATCCGGTCCATCCCGAGCATGGAGAGCGTCAGGTCCGGGTTGAGCGCGGCGTCGCCATAGGAACGGCCGTTGCCGCGGGCGATGAGGGTATCGCCGCGGCGGAGCAGGGCGGGCAACGCCTCGCCCTCGCGAAGGCGTTCGACCCGGCAGTCGAGCACCGGATACCGGCCCCAGCCGGAGAGCTTCATGCCACGGCTCCCCGGAAGACGAAACGCCGGTCCAGCCGGTACTTGATCGCATAGCCGGCGGACAGTCCGAGAGCGGCCCCCGCGAAGGGCAGCCAGCGCGCATCGCCCATGGCCGCGAACGCCAGCTCCGTCGCCCAGAAAATGCAGGTCGTCAGCGCGCCCGTCAGCGCATACAGGACGAACTCCCGCGAACGACCGCGCAGCGAGGCGGACGGGCCACGGAAGATCCAGCGGCGGTCGAGCGCGTACTTGGCAAGCAGGCCGGTGAGGGTACCCGCCGCCATCGCCACGTACAGCTCGTGGCGGCCGGCATACAGCACGAGGCTCAGGGCCTGCGTCGCGACGTTGACCGCCGTGGCCAGCGCGGCGAACGCGCCATAGCGCAGGGCCAGCGCCGGACCCGAGCCCGCGACGCCCATCACGGCGTGTCGGCCATCGGTTGCAAGCGGCGACCGTTACGGGCTCGAGCGGGGCACATCGTCCCTGGTCACCTTGAAGACGACACCGTCCGCCAGCTCCGCCACCGGTTCCAGGTCCGGCAATCGCCACAAGTCGGACTCACCGTAGTCATGATGGCGGTCGTAGTGATCGAACCAGATCACGTATGCGCCATCCGGGATCCGTTCCGCAAACTGCCTCTCCAACGCGGTGCGGGAGCTCCAGAGAGCATGATGGCGATTCATGTTCTTTCCGCCCTTTCCGCCATTGTGAAGAGACAAGGGCCACGGTGCGTTGCTGTATATCTCTCCCGCAACGGGACTCGTGCGGACGTATCGCAGCACCTCGGAACCGACCCAGCGTGGCCCGTTGAAGCCGAGGTACTGGCGGTGGCAGTTTCCGACCATGATGACGGAGGCGGCCGGAACTGCCTGCCTCACCGCTCCCAGGGAGAGAACGATCGTCACGATGGCGACCAGCACGCTTCCTTTCCTTCCCGGCACCATCGTTCGAACGATCGGCAGGCTGCCGACGTTTCCCAAAAGCCTCCTCTCCCGTTCGTAGCCGAGAATGCGGTCCAGTACGAACACTCCGGCCATCAGGAGAGGGACATACAGCGGAGACAGGTATCTCGGCCAAACCGCTTTCCCCATAAAGACCCCGACCAGAAGCGATATGACCACGATGAGCAGGACGACGTACGTCAGCGCAAAACCGCCGAACAGCCAGAGAGGGCGCCAACGGGCAACTGTCCGTCGCTTCCATTGCTCTCCGATCAGAATGCAGCCGACCGGCGCCAGCAACGCGGCGGTTGTCGCCAGCAGCGCAAATACGGCTCTGTCGAAGAGAGGCCACCAAGGCAGCCTGAGGAATCCACACGGCTCGGCCTGCGCCCAGCTCCACAGGGTCCTGACAACATCCCGCAGCATCATCGACACAGGGTAGCCTCTGGGCGGCGAGTGCATGGTGAGTTCTCCGGTGGACAAGAGGTTGCGCAGCAGCCACAGCGCCATCGGCACCGCCACGATCAGTGAGTAAGCCGTGACACATCTCACCCTCCGGGCCATGGAGGCCCCCGCCCGAGGGTGGAAGAGAAGCAGCAGCCCCACGAAAACCGGCACGGCCACCCCGATGTACCGGGTCTGCCAGGCCAGAGCGCTGAACACCGCCGCCCAGACCAGCGCCCGGGTCCCGCCCTCGGTCAGGAACCTGTCGGTCCGGACCAGGGCGAGGGTCACCAGCAGGATGAACAGGGATTCGGAGAGCGCGAACGACGACCACGTGAGCAGGGGGGCCGCCAAAGCCGTCGCGAGACAGCCCCATGCCGCCAGGAATCGGGACTCCAGACGGTGCCGCAGGTACCGCCCCGCGGTGAATACGGTCAGTCCGAAGAGGACTGCGTTGAGAGGACCGGCAACGGCGAGCGGATCGAACCGCCCCAGGCTGGCCGCGGCCAGCAGCAAGGGGTAGAGAGGAGGCCATGCGATGGAAGGCTGTCCATCGATTCTGAGAAGACCTTCTCCGCTCAGCAGGTTCCGGGCGGCGGCAATGTATTGCGCCGAATCCGGGCTCAGTGTCGCTCCGAAGGTGAATGCGCGCCCCAGCATCAGGGCAACGCCCAGTGCGGCGATGGCGATTATCAACAGGGTGAAGCGGTCGGGCCGAAAGCGCGCCGGCGATACCTTCACCGGAGGTGCCTCGGGCAACATCGCGTCGGTCGCGCCCCGGCGTTCCATCACGGCGCGGCGGCGGACGCGCCGTGGCGCAGGGCCGGCGCCGGACCCGAGCCCGAACCCGCGACGCCCATCACGGCGTGCCAGCCATCGGATGCAAGCGCCGACCGTTACGGGTTCGAGCGGGGCACACCGTCCCTGTTCACCTTGAAGACGACACCGTCTTCCAGCTCCGCGACCAGTTCCAGGCCAGGCAACAGCCGCAAGTCGGCATCGTCATAGTCGTGTCGACTCTGGTCCGACTCGTCGAACCAAACCACATAATTCGCATTTGCGCCATCCGGCGTCCGCTCCACTTCTTCCTCCGGCAATTCGAGACGTTTCCATAGACGATAATGACGACGCATTTGCCTGTTTCTGCCAACGTGAAGCGCCATGGGCAACACTGCATTGCTATGTGTCATGCCCGCAACGAGGTTCTCCTGGATGTACCGGATCGTCTCGGAACCGGCCCAGCGTGGCTCATTGAAACGGAGGTCCAGCTCGCCACGGCTTGCCTTGACAATCCTGGAGACGTTCGGAACTGTCTGACTCGCCACCCCCAGGGAGAGAGCAATCATCACGATGACGGCCAGCACGCTTCCCTTCTTTCCCGGCATCATCGTTCGAATGATCGGCAGGCTGCCGATGCTTCCCGGCAGCCTCTTCTCCCGTTCATGGTCGAGAACACGATCCAGCACGAACACACCGGCGATCATGATTGGGATGTACAGTGGAATCAGATATCTCCTGAACAGACTGAAGATATCGACCAGAAGAGCCATGGCCGCGATCAACAGGACGAAGTACGTCAGCGCAAAGCCTCCGAACAGCCAGAAAGGACGCCAGTCGGCAACGGCAACCGTCAGGCGCCTCCGCTGCGCCACGAAGGGCGCCACGACGAGAATGCAGGCCAACGGCACCAGCCAGACGGCAGGATGAGTCTGCGCCCAACCCCACAGGATGTCGAATACATCCCGCAGGATCATCGGCAGAGGATAGTCTTCCCTGGGCGACGAGTGCCGGGTGAACGCTCCGGTGGCCAAGTGATTGCGCAACAGCCACAGGACCATCGGCGCCGCCGTGATCAGCAAATAGGCGGTGACGCGCCTCACCCTCCGGGCCACGGAGGCCCCCGCCCGGGGGTGGAAGAGAAGCAGCAGCCCCACGAAAACCGGCACGGCGCCCCCCATGTACCGGGTCTGCCAGGCCAGCGCGCTGAACACCGCCGCCCAGACCAGCGTCCGGAACCTGCCGTCGACCAGGAACTGGTCGGTCCGGATCAGGGCGAGGGTCATCAGCAGGATGAACAGGATCTCGGACATCGCCTGCGACGACAACTCCGTCAGCGGGACCGCCAGAGCCGTCGCGAGACAGCCCCATGCCGCCAGGAATCGAGACTCCAGACGGTCCCGCAGGTACCGCCCCACAACGAACACGGTCAGCCCGAAGACGATGGCGTTGAGGGGGCCGGCGACATCGATTGGATCGAACGTTCCCAGGCTGGCCGCGGCCAGCAGCAGGGGGTAGAGAGGAGGCCATGAAGAATAGAGGAATCCGTGGGCTCCAACGAGCTCTTCCCCGGCCAGCAGACTCCGGGCGGCGGATATGTGCCACGCCGAATCACTGATCAGCACCACTCCGAAAGTGACGCGCCCCAGCACGAGGACAACGCCCAGTGCGGCGATGGCGATCATCAACAGGGTGAAGCGGTCGGGCCGAAGGCGTGCCGGCAATGCGGTCAACGGGTCTGCCTCGGGCGACATCGCGTTGATTCGTACTTCACTCACAGCGCGGCGGTGAACGCGGCCGCCATCGCCAGGCCGGTCAGCCAGCTCGTGCGGTCCCGCAGCGTGAACACCACCGGATCGTCGTCCACGACCCCGCGGTTGGCGAGCAGCGTCATGCGCCCCAGCCAGTAGACCAGCAACGGGCAGATCAGCCACAGAAACTCCGGCCGGGCATACAGCACGTTCACTTCCGGACTCTGGACGTACAGGGCGAAGACGATCACCGAGGCAAGGCCGGCGGCCACGCCGAACGCCGTCAGCACCGGGAGGTCCTCGATGCGCCAGCCGCGTCCTTCGACCGCGGTGTCGCCGGATTCGCACAGCCTCTGCAGCTCGCCCTGGCGCTTGACGATGGCCAGGGAGAAGAACGCGAACATGAAGAAGGCGAGGAACCACGGGGACAGCGTGACCGCGACCGCGACCCCCCCGGCGAAGACGCGCACCATGTAGAGCAGGCCGAGCGTCACCACGTCGACGAACAGCTTTCGTTTCAGCGACAGCGAGTAGGCCAGGGTCAGGATCAGGTAGAGCAGCACGCAGAGCCCTCCCGGCCAGGAAAGCTCGAAGGCGAGGGCGAGCCCGCCCGCCGCCAGCACCGCGCCGAGACCCATGGCCGGCAGCGGCGCCACCTTCCCCGCCGCCATGGGGCGGCGGTGCTTGCTCGCGTGTCCGCGGTCGTGGGGCAGATCGAGCAGGTCGTTGAGCAGGTACGCGCCCGATGCGCAGGCCGACAGCGCCGCGAACATCCCGGCCGCCGTCAGGTACGGTCCGGCGCCGGTCTCGTGCGCGGCGGCGAGAGGGACGAACACCAGCAGGTTCTTGACCCACTGGTGGGGGCGCAATGCCCGGAGCCAGTCGCGCGGACCGCTCCCGAGCCCCGGAAGGAACCGGACGTCTTCGTCCAGCGCGCGCACTTCCCGAGCGAGGCGTGCCGGGAGGCCGACGCCGATGGCGCGCCGCGCGTGCCTCCACACCGCCAGGTCGCGCCGCTCGTTGCCGGCGTAATCGAACCCGCCCTCGCCGAAGCGCTCGACCAGGGCGGCGGCCTTGGCCTCACCGGCCAGATTGGTGCGCCCGTCGGAGGCGAGGAAGCCCGTCGCGCCCACGGCTTCGGCAAGCGGCGCGACCGCCAGCTCGTCGGCGGCCGACGCCAGCCAGACCTCGCGGCCCGCGGCCCTGGCGGCGGTGATCTCGTCGAGCACCGCCGGGTTCAGCACCAGCGTCGACGGCGCGAGCGGAACCTTCTGCGCGACCCCGCGCTTGAGCGCCGCGCGTCCCCCGGCGAGCCGGAAGAGAACGCCGAGGAGCTTGAGGGGGGAGGCGGCGAGCAGCCGGGCGGCGCCTTCGATCAGCAGGTCGCCGCCGACCAGCGTGCCGTCGACGTCGACGACCAGGGGTGTCGCGGACGAACGTGTCGGATGTATCGAATGACCCTCCATGTCCGGCGTGTCTCGGCCGCGGCCAGGATGTGGTTCGTCTTCGGTTCGGGCTACGCCGGGAAGGCCGGTTCCTCTGCGCGACGCGGAAGGCGCCCGGCCGGCGAGGCGGACCTCAGACCGGGACCGACGGATAGCGGTCCGAGCGCGTGCCCGGGATCGGGCGGTTGTCCTGAGCGTGGTAGGTGAAGACCGCGGAGAGCTTGACCTCTCCGGAGCGGTTCTTGCCCGCCGCATGGAAGAGCCGGCAGTGGAAGAGAAGGCCGTCGCCGGCCTCCAGCTCCACCTGGGCCGCGGCGTCGATGAGCGCGCGGTTCTCGTCGAGCTCCGGGCGCAGGAACAGGTGGCGATCGAACCGGCCCCGATCGAGGTGCAGCCGGTGGCTGCCCGGGATCACCCGCAGCGCGCCGTTCTCTTCACGTTCCGGACCGAGGGCGAGCCACGCCGACACGAGCTCCGGCGCATCGAACGACCAGTACCGGATGTCCTGGTGCCACGCCGTCTCGCTGCTGAATCCGGAATGCTTGGTCATCACGCAGTTGTGGTGGCACTGGGACAGCTCGATCCGTTCCTCGCGCATCACCCCGCGAAGCGCCGACGCCAGCTCGGGCGCGGTGGCCCACCGGCGGAAAGCCGGGCCGCGCGAGTAGGCATGCAGCAGCCGCCGCGGGGTATCGCCGCCTGCCGCGTCGCGGCTCGCGGGAGAGCCCGGATAGCCCACGTCGGTCTCGAACTCCGCCGGTCCCTGCAGCGGGTCGAGGGCGCGGAGCACCGTCTCGCGCATCTCGCCGACGCTCGCGGGGTCGACGAGACCGCGGACCACCAGGTAGCCGTCGCGCTGAAACGTCTCCGGCGAGAGCTCGTGTATCGCGTCGATCATGGAACGCCTTCCGCCCTGACGCGCGAGCGTCGCCCGCGCACCATGACAAGTCTACGCCGATCGCGGCTATCGACAATCCCGCCCCGTATCCGGGTATCCGGAGCGGACACGGTTCGCACCGGCGGGCGGGAGCCGTCTCCCGATCTCGCCTGCGGCCTTCAGCCCTTGCGCGGGCGTTTCCAGCCCTTGATCGTCTTTTGCGGCGCCCGATTCACGGTCAGGGCATCGGGCGGCGCGTCCTTCCCGATGGTCGAACCCGCTCCGATCGTCGCGCCGGCATGGACGGTGACCGGCGCCACCAGCATCACCCCCGAGCCGATGAAGGCGTCGTCTCCGATCACCGTCGTGTGCTTGTGCGCGCCGTCGTAGTTGCAGGTGACGACCCCCGCCCCCACGTTGACGTCGTGGCCGATCCGGCTGTCCCCGACGTAGGCGAAGTGATTGGCCTTCGAGCCTTCGCCGAAGGCCGCGTTCTTCACCTCGGCGAAGTTCCCGACATGCACGCCGCGCGCGAGCCGTGCATCGGTGCGCAGCCGCGAGAACGGACCGATCCGGCACGCGGCCCCGACGCGGGCGTCCTCGATGACGCAGTGGGAGCGGATCTCCGTGTCGTGCTCGATCACCGCGTCCCTGATCACGCAGCCCGGGCCGATGCTCACCCGATCGCCGAGAACGACGTCGCCTTCGAGCACGACGTTCACGTCGATGAAGACGTCCCGCCCGGTGCGCACGCGGCCCCGGATATCGGTTCGAGCGGGATCGGCAAGGCTCGCGCCTTCGCGCATGAGGGTTTCGGCGAGCCGCCTCTGGTGGAACCGTTCGAGCGCCGCGAGCTGCGCGCGGTCGTTGACGCCGAGCACCTCTTCGATCGTCTCCGGCGGCACGGTGCGGACCGACAGCCCGTCCTCGACCGCGCACGCCACGACGTCGGTGAGGTAGTACTCGCCCTGCGCGTTGTCGCCGCTCAGGCGGTCGAGCCAGCTCCGCAGCTTCCCGGCGCCGGCGGCGAGGATCCCGGTGTTGATTTCCGGGATGACGCGCTGCCCGTCGCTCGCATCCTCTTCTTCGACGATGCCGCGAACCAGTCCGGCCGGGTCACGGACGACCCGGCCGTACCCGTTCGGATCGGCCACCACCGCGGTGACGAGGGCGATGCCGCCGCCGGCCAGCGTCGCGGCCTCGTGCAGGGTGGCGCGGCTGACGAGCGGCACGTCGCCATAGAGCACCAGCACCGTCGCGTCGTCGGGAATGCCGGGCATGGCCCGCGCGACGGCATGGCCGGTGCCGAGCTGCTCGCGCTGCTCCACCCACTCGACATCGGCCCCGGTCATGGCCTCGCGCACTGCACCGCCGCCGTGTCCATGCACGACATGCACGCGCGCGGCGTCGAGCCCCTTCGCTGCGTCGATGACGTAGGAGAGGAGTGGACGGCCGGCGAGAAGGTGGAGGACCTTGGGCAGGTCCGAGCGCATGCGCTTTCCCTGCCCCGCCGCGAGAATGACGACATGCAGGGGCGTCATGCCGAGAGGTGTCCCGGGCTCACCGGCGGGGAGCCGGCGTGCCGCGCCGCCGGGCGCACCGTGACGAGACAGGTGTCGCGCGAACGGACTCCGACGGGGAGCCGGCGTGCCGCCGCCGGGCGCACCGGAAACGCGGCCCGCCGGGCGGCTCCGTGCCATGGTGCCCGCTGCGGTTCCGGCGGACGGCTTCCCTCGCCGCCGCTCTCGGATTGCTCCGATCCGGCGCCCGCGCGCGCCGCGCCGTCCGGAGGGTGTCCGCCTCGCGGCTCAATGTCGGCCTCGCAACCGGCGGATGGCCCGAAGCTGGGCTGCGGCCTGCGCGAGCTCCGCCCTCGCCCGGGCCTCGTCGATATCCGCCGCGCGATCCGCGAGCATGCGTTCGGCCTGCTCCTGGGCCGCGAGGGCCGCCGCCTCGTCGAGGTCCTCGGCGCGTTGCCCGGTGTCGGAGAGCACCGTCACGACGTGGGGTTGAACTTCCAGCATCCCGCCCGAGACGTAGAACGCCTGCTCCTCGCCACCCGGCAGCCTGGCGCGCACCTCGCCCGGCTTCAGGCGGGTCACCAGAGGGGTGTGGCGCGGCAGGATGCCGAGCTCCCCCATCGCGCCGGGCGCGACCACCATCTCGCACTCCCCCGAGAAGAGCTCGCGCTCGGCGCTGACGATGTCGAGTCGGATCGTGGATGCCATCTCTCGCCTCCGCGTGGACCTGCTTCTCTTGTCGACTCAGGGGGTCGTGCCGCAAGCCACGGCCGTGACCCGATCCGGCGCGGCCGGAACCCGGACTTCCCGGTTCCCGCGAAGACGGGCATCCGGAAGTCGTGACCAATCCTTTGTCATTTTGCGCGACACGTCACGAACAAGGGACCGAATCAGAGGCTCTTCGCCCTCTCTTCCACTTCCTCGATGCCGCCGACCATGTAGAAGGCCTGCTCCGGGTACTGGTCCATCTCGCCGTCCGCGATCGCCTTGAAGCCGGCGATGGTGTCCTTGAGCGACACGTACTTGCCGGCCGAGCCGGTGAACACCTCGGCGACGAAGAACGGCTGGGAGAGGAAGCGCTGGATCTTGCGCGCCCTCGCCACCACCAGCTTGTCCTCGTCGGAGAGCTCGTCCATGCCGAGGATCGCGATGATGTCGCGCAGCTCCTTGTAGCGCTGGAGAATGCCCTGCACCCGGCGCGCGACGTTGTAGTGCTCGGCGCCGATGACGAGGGGGTCGAGCTGACGACTGGTCGAATCGAGTGGGTCCACGGCCGGGTAGATCCCGAGCTCCGCGATCTGGCGCGAGAGCACCAGCGTCGCGTCGAGGTGGGCGAAGGTCGTCGCCGGGGACGGGTCCGTGAGGTCGTCGGCGGGGACGTAGATGGCCTGGATCGAGGTGATCGAGCCGGTCTTCGTGGAGGTGATGCGCTCCTGCAGCACCCCCATCTCCTCGGCGAGCGTCGGCTGGTAGCCGACCGCCGAGGGCATGCGCCCGAGCAGGGCCGAGCACTCGACGCCAGCGAGGGTGTAGCGGTAGATGTTGTCGACGAAGAACAGCACGTCGCGCCCCTCGTCGCGGAAGAACTCGGCCATGGTGAGGCCGGTCAGCCCGACGCGCAGGCGGTTGCCGGGCGGCTCGTTCATCTGGCCGTACACGAGCGCCACCTTGTCGAGCACGCCCGACTCGGTCATCTCGTGGTAGAAGTCGTTGCCTTCGCGGGTGCGCTCGCCGACCCCGGCGAACACCGAGTAGCCCGAGTGCTCGATGGCGATGTTGCGGATGAGCTCCATCAGGGTGACCGTCTTGCCCACGCCGGCGCCCCCGAACAGCCCGATCTTGCCGCCCTTGTTGAACGGGCAGATGAGGTCGATGACCTTGATGCCGGTTTCCAGGATCTCGACCGCCGCCGCCTGATCGACGTAGCTCGGGGCCTTGCGGTGGATGGGCCAGTGTTCCTCGGCGCCGACCGTGTCCCCGCCGTCGACCGGAGTCCCGAGCACGTCCATGATGCGGCCGAGGGTCTTCTCGCCGACCGGCACCGAGATCGGCGACCCGGTGTTGTCGACATCGACGCCGCGCTGAAGGCCATCGGTCGAGCCCATCGCGATGGTGCGCACCACCCCGTCGCCGATCTGCTGCTGCACTTCCAGGGTGAGGCCGTTCTCGACCTTGAGGGCGTCGTAGACCTTGGGCACCGCGGCGCGCGGAAACTGCACGTCCACGACCGCGCCGATGATTTCGACGATGTTTCCGGCACTCATATTCGTCTCCCTGATGTATCCGTTGAATCTGTCTCCGCCGTGGACAAGCCGTGAAGGGAGCCCGCCTTCGATTTGAGCAGATTTCTCCGTACTTCTCCATCCGCCAAGTCAATCAACATGCGTAAAGCACGATTGACAGCCGTGGAATCACGAAACACTCGATCCACCTCGGGCTCCAGTAGAACGACATTTGTGCTTTCCTGGTACGCTTTGTGATGTTTACCGTGCACGCCTCCGGAAAAATCGTATTCCGATCTCATGTCACTGGTATCAGCCTTCTGATTCATATCGCTTCATCTCTGACGCAGTAGCCGGTCTTGCGTTGATGATTCGGATTCGGTTCTCCTCACGTTCGGTACAGGAAACCACAAGTAAGCGGCTGTGTGAGGATCGGCCCATGCTCAAGAAATGGTACTCCTCTTACTGATGGAAATCGACAGTGAGCCTTCAAAGACAGGGCCAAGACGAGCTTTCATATATACCTCCAGAAGAGATAGAAGTGTCTGTCGGTTTTCTTTCGCAAAGAAGTGATCCCGGTCGATGCATTTCCGGATCCAATCCCCGATGTCCACTGTCAAAGAATCAACCCCTATAAATTCGTGCAAGAATGGATTGTTCTCAATTGCTCCCGCGAGAGTACTTGGGGCAGATCTACTATTATAGTGCTGAGTTCGGAATCGAGAATTGGAATTCGGCCCAGCCTTACCGACCTTGAGCGCTCGGTGCGGTCCGGCGGGTGCTTCTGAACTCCCAGATAATGTGAATACGTATACCGCACCTCGACCAGACGGGAGATCTCCGATGGAATGTGGAGCTGGCAAATACTCGTGACCGATCTCGCTGGGATCAGCACGTTCCCTACCCTGCTTCGGGAGCGCACGACAGAAATCCTCGATGATTCTGTGTGGCGCCTCAACCATCACTATGGCCTGCGGTTTGGCCAATGATCCAAGCGCGCCACACCGACGACCTCGGACAGGTCCTGGGTAGCGGATGCCTGCTTGGCCTTATTGTATGAAGCTCCAGGCCGCCGGTGGAATCCATCCCGATAGTGCGCACCACCACGGCTCCGATGATCTCGACGATGTTTCCGGCACTCATATTCGTCTCCTTGGTGTGTCCGTTGAATCTGTCGCCGCCGTGGACAGGCCACACGAGCCGGACTTCGGCTTAGGCAGGTTTCTCCGTACTTCTTCGTCCGCCAAGTCAATCAATATGCGTAAGGCACGATTGACCGCCGTGGTATCATGAAACACTCGAACCACCTCGGGCTCCAGTAGAACGACATTTGTGCTTTCTTGGTACGCTTTGTGATGTTTACCACGCATGTCTCCGGAAAAATGATACTCCGATCTCATGTCATTGGTGTCAGCCTTCTGATTCATCATGCGGCTGGATTCCGGTGCGCTCTCAGGTTTCGGAATCCGTCAGATCCGGCATTCGATTTGATCAAGGCCAAAATCCGCTCTCGACTTGTCATGACCTTGCTTCCTCGGGTGGACTGCCACAACTACTCAAAGCATCTTGAAGTGTCGGAACGCCTCAAATATCGATTCGCGCTTCTCATCCGGACATGGATTTGATGGTTTATCCCCTGTACGATTTGGAGCGTCATGACGTTCAAGACCGGCTAGCTCCTTGCAATGGGCTATCCAACACGTCTTCGGCTTCCATCCGTATTCTTCCATTATCCAAATCTGTAATTGATTATACGTTGCCATTACTCTCTCTCAATGGTTCTGGTTAAGGATATGCTTTTCCTCATCGTCCTCTCCGAATTTCTGTTCTAGGTAGAGAGTGGATAAAGCAGATGCCAGCTTTTCCGTATTGTATATCCACTGAGTGCCATCCGATAAACGAACACGACCGATGTAGGTGACGGTTGTCATCATCTCATCTACGAGGCTGTAATCCGCATCCCACGCTCCGTCTATTTCGAACTGGCCTGTACTGAAGTCTTGTATCTCACGATGGGCTAGGGTTATCGCATATTGTCCGAAAACATCATAAATTCTCGTACGGACATCAATGGCGACGATTGGATTCTCTACGTATAAGGAAGTCGATGCACTATAAGTACAATCATAATCTGATGTGCAGTAGAATCTAGTCTCATTACCGTATCTTTTGGTATGAGATAAAATCTTGGCAGGGCATGCGGGATCATTTAGAAAGATATTCTCTCGGATCAGAGTCGATCCATCATTGAATTTGACTTCCGCTTTGATTTCTGTGCCGATTTCGCTTATAGTATCATAAGATCCAACTCGCTCACCGTTCTCCCGTTCAATGTTGTAGTCGGCCGCAAGAATGAACCCTGGTAGGAGAAGAAATACTACCGCCATCTTCGTGTGCTTGGCTATCATTTTCGATCCAGTAATCATCTCATCCGGTGCAACGAGTTGCGCAGTTCCTCTACAAATTCATGGATTCGCTGAGACTGAGCATTCAGTATACTGAGAATTGTCGGCTCTACAGAGCGGCGGCGCCGCCGACGATCTCGGACAGCTCCTGGGTGATGGATGCCTGCCGGGCCTTGTTGTACTGGAGCTGCAAGTCTTCGATGAGGTCGCCGGCGTTGTCCGAGGCCGCCTTCATCGCGACCATGCGCGCCGCCTGCTCCGACGCGATGTTCTCCACCACCCCCTGGTACACCAGCGACTCGACGTAGCGGGTCAGGAGCGCGTCGAGCACCTCCCGCGCGTCGGGCTCGTACAGGTAGTCCCAGTAATGCTTCACCTCGTCCGCGTCGGACGGGGCGCGGGGCAGGAGCTGCTCCACCACCGGGCGCTGGGTCATGGAGTTGACGAACTCGTTGAAGACGAAGAACACGCGATCGATGTTGCCGGCGGAGTAGGCGTCGAGCATGACCTTGATGGTGCCGATGAGGTCGTCGATGCCCGGCTGGTCGCCGATGTGCGTGGTGCTCGCGAGCACGTTCACCCTCAGGCGGCGGAAGAACACCCCGCCCTTGTTGCCGATGACGCAGAAATCGGTCTCGACGCCTTTCGAACGCCACTCGTCGAGCTCCTGCACCACGGTCCTGAACATGTTGTTGTTCAGCCCGCCGCACAGCCCCCGATCCGACGACACGATGATGAACCCGACCCGCCGCACCTCATCCCGCGCGATGAGGAACGGATGCTTGTACTCGGTGTTGGCGGCGCTGACGTGCGCGATCACCTGCCGCATCTTCTCCGCGTAGGGGCGCGCCTGGTGCATCTGCTCCTGCGCCTTGCGCATCTTGCTCGCCGCGACCATCTCCATCGCCCGGGTGATCTTCTGCGTGTTCTGCACGCTCTTGATCTTGGTGCGGATTTCCTTGGCGCCGGCCATGTCGTCGCTCGCTCGGTGTCGCTTGCCCGCTACTGGGTCCTGGCGGTCTTCTACCAGGCGTGGTTCGCCTTGAAGTCCTCGACCGCGCCCTTGAACTGCTTCTCCACCCCGTCGTCCCACTTCGGAGTGGCGTTGACCTGATCGATCAGGTCCGCCCGGCTGGAATCCATGTACGCCGTGAGGGCGCCGGTGAAGTCGCCGACCCGTTCGAGCTCGACATCGTCGAGGAAGCCGCGGTCCACCGCGTAGAGGGTCACCGCCTGGTGCGCGACGGAAAGCGGCGAGTACTGCGGCTGCTTCAGCACCTCCATGATCCGCTGGCCGCGCTCGAGCTGGCGCCGGGTCGCCTCGTCGAGGTCGGACGCGAACTGCGCGAACGCCGCCAGCTCCCGGTACTGCGCGAGCGCGAGCCGCACCCCGCCGCCGAGCTTCTTGATGATGTCGGTCTGGGCCGCGCCCCCGACCCGCGAGACCGACAGGCCGGCGTTGATGGCGGGGCGGAAGTTGGCGTTGAAGAGGTCGCTCTCGAGGAAGATCTGGCCGTCGGTGATCGAGATGACGTTGGTCGGAACGAACGCGGACACGTCGCCGGCCTGCGTCTCGATGATGGGCAGCGCGGTCAGCGACCCCGTGCGGCCCTCGACCTTGCCGCCCGTCGCCTCCTCGACGTACTTCTCGTTCACCCGCGCGGCGCGCTCCAGCAGGCGCGAGTGCAGGTAGAACACGTCGCCGGGGTATGCCTCGCGGCCCGGCGGGCGGCGCAGCAGGAGCGAGACTTGGCGGTACGCCCATGCCTGCTTGGTGAGGTCGTCGTAGATGATGAGGGCGTCCTCGCCCCGGTCGCGGAAGTACTCGCCCATCGTGCATCCGGAGTACGGGGCGATGTACTGGAGCGCGGCGGACTCCGAGGCGGCGGCGGCGACCACGATGGTGTGCTCCATCGCGCCGTGCTCTTCGAGCTTGCGCACCACGCCGGCGATCGAGGAGTTCTTCTGTCCGATCGCGACGTAGATGCACGTGATGTCGCCGCCCTTCTGGTTGATGATGGCGTCGATCGCGACCGCCGTCTTGCCGGTCTGCCGGTCGCCGATGATCAGCTCGCGTTGCCCGCGCCCGATCGGCACCATCGCGTCGATGGACTTGAGCCCCGTCTGCACCGGCTGGCTCACCGACTGGCGGGTGATCACGCCGGGGGCCACCTTCTCGATCGGCGAGGTGCCCTCCGGCTCGATCGGTCCCTTGCCGTCGATGGGCTGGCCGAGCGAGTTCACCACCCGGCCGAGCAACCCGCGCCCGACCGGCACTTCGAGGATGCGCCCGGTGCACTTGACGGTGTCGCCCTCGACGATGTGGCCGTACTCCCCCATGATGACGGCGCCGACCGAGTCGCGTTCAAGGTTGAGGGCGAGCCCGTAGGTGTTGCCCGGGAACTCGATCATCTCGCCCTGCATGACGTCGGACAGCCCGTGGATGCGGGCGATGCCGTCGGTGAGGGACACGATGGTCCCTTCCGTGCGCGCCTCGACTCCGACGTCGAAGCTCTCGATCTTCTTCTTGATGAGGTCGCTGACTTCCGCCGCGGTGAGTTGCATGACTAGAACCCCTGAGTGCTTGGTAAACCGCTTCGCTTCACCGGCGCCCTACGCCAGCGCCTGGGCGAGCTGGCCGAGCCGGCCTCTGAGCGAGGCGTCGATGACGAGGTCGCCGGCGCGGACCACGACGCCGCCGATGAGCGAACCGTCCACCGTGCAGTCGAGCTCGACCCTGGTGCCGAGGCGCTGCTCCATCGCCTCGACGATGGTGGCGCGGTGCGCCTCGGAGAGCTCGAACGCGCTGGTGACCTGGACCTGGTTGCGCCCCTCGCGGGTGGCGCGCTCCTCGGCGAAGCGGCGCGAGACCTCCGGCAGCAACGCGAACCGGCCGTACTGCCCGACCACCTTGACGAAGTTGCGGCCGGTGTCCGAAAGCCGATCGCCGCAAACGTCGATGAAGAACTCGACGAGCCGGGCGCGGTCCACCCCGGGGTTCGCGATGAGGCCGCTCACCATCGGGTCGCGCGCGACCGTCGCGAGCAGCTCGAGCATCCCGGCCCACTCGCCGAGCCTGCCCTCTTCCTCCGCCTGCTTGAAGGCGGCCACCGCGTAGGGCCGTGCGAGTTCGCCTGATTCCGCCATCGGTTCGCTTTCCGCTCGCTTTTCGCTTCCCGCCGCCGCCGGTGCCTAGAGCTGTCCGGCGAGCTTGCCGAGCGCTTCCTCGTGCGCGGCGGCGTCCACCTCGCGCATCAGGACCTGCTCGGCGCCCGAGACCGCGAGCGCGACCACCTCACCGCGCAACGCCTCCCGCGCCTGGTGGATCTGCTGGTCGATGTCGGCCTTCGCCGCCTCGATGAGCTTGCCGCCCTCGACCCGCGCGTCGGACTTGGCCTCGTCGACGATCTCGTCGGCGCGGCGCTGCGCGTTGGTGATGATCTCGCGGGCCTGCTCCTTCGCGGCCTGGAGCTCCACCTCGATCTGCGACTGCGCCTCCTCCTTCGCCCGCAAGCCCTGCTCCGCCGCGGCGAGACCGTCCGCGATCCGGGTGCGCCGCGCCTCCAGCGCGTTCAGGATCGGCGGCCAGATGTACTTCAGGCAGAACCACACGAACACCGCGAACGCGATGGACTGACCGATCAGCGTCAGGTTGATGTTCATGATCCAGTCCTTCTGCTTGTGCGGTTTCCGCCGTCAGCCGCCGACCACCGCGAACAGCACGTAGAGGCCGATGGCGATGGCGATGATCGGGAGCGCGTCGACCAGACCCATCATGATGAAGAACTGGGTGCGGAGCATGCCGAGCATCTCCGGCTGGCGGGCGATGCCCTCGATGAACCGGGCCGAGAGTATGCCGATGCCCACCGCGGCTCCCGCCGCGCCGATGCCGAGCATGAGTCCGCCGGCGATGTAGAGCAGAGCTGTTTCCATCTCACAATCTCCTGTCGAGATTCCAGTCCGAATTGCGAAGCCGATCAGTGGTGCGAATGCGCCATGTCCAGATACACGATCGTCAAGATCATGAAGATGAACGCCTGCAACGTGACGATGAGCAAGTGGAACACCGCCCATCCCCATTGCAGCGCTCCCCCCGCCAGCCCCCACCAGAAGCCGCCGCTGTAGAGCAACGCGATGAGGATGAAGATCATCTCGCCGGCATACAGGTTGCCGAACAGCCGCAGCGACAGCGACACCGGCTTCGAGATGAGCGAGATCCCTTCGAGGAAGAGGTTGACGGGGAACAGGAATTTGGGGAACGGCTGGAACGCGAGCTCGCCGAAGAACCCGCCGGCGCCCTTCACCTTGATGCTGTAGTAGATGGTGAGCGCGAACACCGCGAGCGACATGCCGAAGGTCGCGTTCGGATCGGTGGTCGCCACGATCTTCATGTACGGGACCCCGATCAGGTGCGCGAGCCAGGGGATCCAGTCCACCGGCACGAGGTCCATGGTGTTCATCAGGAAGATCCACACGAACAGGGTCAGCGCGATCGGCGCGACCAGGTCGTTCTTGCCGGTGAACGTCCCGCGCACGTTGTCGTCCACGAACTCGATGATGGTCTCGACGAAGTTCTGAAAGGGGGTCGGCACTTCGCTCGTCGCGGTGAGCGCCACCTTGCGGAACAGCCACAGGAAGAGTGCCCCGAGGCCGACGGACCAGAGCATGGTATCGACGTGGATGGCCCAGAAGCCCATCGCCTTGGCCTCCGCCGCGCTGCGCGCGAAGCCGAGGCCATTCTCGGGGTGGAGCCCCAGGACGAGGTTCTGCAGATGGTGCTGGATGTATTCGGTGGAGGTCTGCGCGGCCATGTCCGGGGGTATCCGATGGAGCGTGTCAGCCCTTGGCGCCGCTGCGGGGATCGAGGGTCATGGAGGCGAGCACGCCCGCGAGGTGCACCACGATGAATCCGGCGAACAGCGCCACCATGTTCAGTTCCTCCAGCAGCACGAACGTCGCTGCGAACAGGCCGCAGACAATCGCGATCTTCGCCACCTCGGCGCGCATCCACACGCCAAGCGCTCTTCCGCCCGTCTCTCCGGAGGACGCTCGCAGCACCTTGTGCGCGAAATACGCGGTCGGCACGAGACTGTTGACTCCCCCGATCAGCGCCGACAATGCCGCGGCGCTACCCAGGGGCATCGAGGCGATGGCCGCTGCCGCCGTCAGCAGACACTGGACCCAGAAGACCCGGCTGATCACCGGACGGACCGTTCGACAGTGCGTCCCCACGGGCTGCGAGCAAGCAGGCCGGCCGAACCGCGGCCAGCGCGCCATGCGCGGCGTGCGAGCACGCCCTTTCCGCACTCCCTCGCAATGGACGCGCGATTGTACGGGGCGGGGTCCGGGCCGATCAACTTCCGCCAACTGCGCCACAGGATCATTGCACGCTGGCCGAGCTTCACGGACTCGGCCGAAAGGGCGCGCGGCCGTGTTACCCTTCTATCCGGACATCTTTCCGGAAAAGGGAAGACGACGTATGCCGACCAGTCAGAACCAGGCCGTCAGGCGTTACCGCGAGCGCCTGAGGCGTGAGGGGTGGGTCCGTTGCGAAGTGAAGGTTCCCCGGGAGGACGCCTCGCTGATTCGTGAGGCTGCCGCCGTACTGAGTGATCCGAAGCGCGCCGCCAAGGCGCGTGCCTTGCTTCGCGCGCACTTCGGGGATTCGTCGTCCCCGAACCTCAAAGCCCTGCTCGCCGCCGCTCCACTCGAGGGAATCGATATCGAGCGATCCACCGATCCGGGTCGCGTTCCTGATCTCTCGTAGTCGAATTCGATGTTTCTCATCGACACGAACATCATCTCCGAGGTGCGCAAGGGCGTTCGTTGCGATTCGCGGGTGGCTGGCTGGTATGCCGGAATCGAGGATGCCGGCCTGTATCTGAGCGTGCTCGTGACCGGCGAGATCCGCAAAGGGATCGAGTCCGCGCGACCGCGCGACCCGCACAAGGCGGAGGTTCTCGAACGCTGGCTGCAAGAAGTCGAACAGGCGTTTGCCGAACGCATTCTGCCGATCGACGCTCAGGTCGCCGACTTGTGGGGCCAGATGAGCGCCCGCCGTCCGATCCCCGTCATCGACGGGCTGCTCGCCGCCACTGCGAAGGTCCACGACATGACCCTGGTGACACGCAATGCATCGAACGTCGAGGGGCTCGGCGCGAACGTGCTCAATCCGTTCGAGACTTGACGAGCTCACCGGGAGGGAGACGCCGCGGTGCTGCCGGGCGAAGGGGCGCACATGCCCGTGAGCCGTCCATGCTCGATCCCGTGCCCATCGCCCATGCCCATCGCCCATGCCCATCGCCCGGGCCTTCGGGCCGGTTCGCGTCCCGGCCCTGGCCGGCATCCGCAAGATCCCTCAGCGCGACGTGAACCGGGCCGGTCTGCGTTCCCGGAACGCCGCGTTCCCCTCCGCCAGGTCCTCGGTATGCGCGAGGTTCCGGAACGACGTCGATTCGAGCCTGAGCGCCTCGTCCATCGGCATCCCGTGGGCGCGGTGCACGACCTCCTTGGCGAGCCGTTGCGCGAGCGGGGCGCGGGAGGCGAGCTTCTCGGCGCAGGCCATGGCCTCCTCGAGCAGCCGATCCTGCGCCACGATGCGGTTGACGAGCCCGATCCGATGCGCGTGTTCGGCATCGAAGAGGTCGCCGGAGAGCACCATCTCCATCGCGTTGCCGAGACCCGTGATCTCCTTGAGCCGGATGAGGCCGCCGTCACAGGCGTGGAACCCCCACTGCACGTCCTGCAGCCCGAACCGTGCGTTCGTCGAACACCAGCGGATATCGCACGCCAGCGCAAGCTCCAGGCCGCCCGAGACGGCGTAGCCGTTTACCGCGGCGACGATGGGCTTGAAGATGTCGAGGTTGCGGGTGATGCCGCCGAAGCCGGGGCCGTTGGTGTATTTGCGGCGGAACTCGGGCGCCGGGGTGCGAGCGAAGGCCATCGTATAGGTCTTCAGGTCCGCACCGGCGCAGAACGCCTTGTCACCCGCCCCGGTAACGACCGCCACTCTCGCTTCCGGGTCCGCGTCGAACTCCCTCCACCGCTCGATCAGCGCGTCGTTGGCCTCGAAGTCGAGCGAGTTCATCTTCGCCGGACGGTTCAGGGTAATGAGGCGCACGTGACCGTGCGTCTCGTAGAGGATGTCGTCGCTCATGAGGGCTCCGTTGCGAAGAGGGGGATGCCGTCGATCTCGCCGACGACGCGGACGGTGGCGCCGAGCGGCGGGTCGTCCTCCCAGCCTTCGAGGTTCCCGGTGAGGCGCGGACCCGCGTCGATATCGACCAGCGCGACCGCGAAAGCATCACGGTGGGCGAATGCGCCGGACGGACGGCGGACCACCGTCCAGGAGACGAGCCGGCCCCGACCGGGCATGTCGACCCGCTCCAACGCGTCGCTGCCGCAGCGCCGGCAACGACCGGGAGCACTGCCATCCACCGCGCCGCACCGGGGGCAGTACGTCACGGTGACAGGCCACGGCTCGACCAGGTGACGATCCGCGATGCCGTGACGGCACTCAGGCATCGGGTCGGCCCAGGATGCTGACGGTGCAGGCCACGCCGGTGCCGCCGAGGTTGTGGGTGAGGCCGAATCGCGCGTCGCGCACCTGGTTGGGGTGACGCCCGCGGAGCTGGCGCACCGCTTCGTAGAGCTGGCTCAGGCCGGTCGCCCCCACCGGATGACCCTTCGAGAGCAGGCCGCCGCTCGCATTGATCGGCATGTCGCCGCCGAGTGCGGTGCGTCCCTCGCCCGCCCACGCCCCGCCTTCACCGCGCGGGACGATGCCGAGGTCCTCGGAGTCGATGATCTCGGCGATGGAGAAGCAGTCGTGGAGCTCCACGAAGTCGATGTCCCTCGCGGTGAGGTCCGCCTCCTCGAAGGCAAGCGCGGCGGCGCTCACCGTCGCATCGAACGAGCACAGATCGGGGTGCCCGGCGATGCGGGCGGAGCCGCTGGTCTGGACCGAGGCGCGCACGTCGATCGCATCGTCGTCGCCGCGGGCCACGTCGCGCGCGACCACCACCACCGCCGCCGCCCCGTCGCTGGCCGGGCAGCAGTCGTAGAGACGCAACGGATCGGCGATGGGCTTCGAGTCGCGGACGTCGTCCACGCTCAGGCGCGCGCCCATCTGCGCGAGCGGATTGGAAAGCCCGTTGGCCTTGTTCTTCACCACCACCGACGACACCTGATCGCGGGTGGTGCCGTAGCGCTGCGCGTGCAGGCGGTACGCCATGCCGAAGAGCCCTGGGAAGGTGAGACCGCTCGGCGCGTCGGCGCGATTGTCCATCGCGCTGTTCAGCGATTCGGTGATGCGCGGGTTCGAGGCGTGGGTCATCTTCTCCACCCCGACCGCAATCGCGGCGTCGGTCAGCCCCGCTCCCACCGCCAGACAGGCATGGCGAAACGCGATGCCGCCCGAGGCGCACGCGCCCTCCACCTTGGTGCAGGGGACGTTCCCGAGCCCGACGGCTTCGCCGACGAGCCCGGCCAGCACCTCCTGACCGGTGAGCATCCCGGCGACGAAGTTGCCGAGGTAGAGCGCGCCGACGCGTTCGGGCTCGATGCCGGCATCGGCCAGCGCGTCGCGGGCGGCCACCGCAGCCAGATCGTCGATCGCCGTCTCGTCATGGCGCCCGAAGCGGGTCGAGCCGACCCCGACAATGGATACGTCCCTCATCGTGAAGGTCCTCCGGCGATGGCCGCGTGGCGCATGAAGGCGGCGAGGTTCGTCGGGGAGCGTCCCCGCAGGCTCGTGGCCATGCTTCGCGGCTACGATCGCACACCGTCCCGGAGGCGTCCATTGCCCGCCCCGGGGTGAAGTCTCGCTACAATGCTCGCCCGGCGCCTCGCCGGAGCCCGTCACGCCGTGGACCAGCGCAAGGAGGGAGCCGGGATGAACGCCTCGCGGGAAGAGCTTCGGTTGCTGGTGGACGAGAAGTGCCTGACCGTCGGGCGCTCGTACACGCTGACCACCGGGCGCCAGTCCGCGTTCTATTTCGACTGCAAGAAGGCGATGCTGGACGGGAGGTGCCTCGGTCTCATCGCCGACGCGTTCCTCGAGGAGGCCGGCAAGCTGCCGCGCTTCCCGCAAGCCATCGGAGGGCTCACGATGGGCGCCGACTTCATCGTCGCCGCCGTCATCCAGCGCGCGGCCGGGACCGGGCAGCCGCTGGTCTCCGGCTCCATCGTCCGCAAGGAACGCAAGGAGCACGGCGCCGGCAACAGGATCGAGAACGAGCTTCCGGCCGGTACGCCGATCATGGTGGTCGACGACGTCGTCACCACCGGCTCGTCGACCGAGACCGCTTGCGATGCGTTCATCGCGGCCGGATACGACATCGTCGGGATCGTGGCCTTCGTGGACCGGGAGTCCGGCGGCCGCGAGATGCTGGCGCGGAAATACGGCTGCCCGGTCGGCGCGATATTCGCGAAGCGGGACTTCCCCCGCATCGATCGGGAGATGAACAAGGCCCCCGATATCGACGAACCGGTCGTACCGGGCGGCTGAAGGCCAACTCCCCGGACGCCTTTCCGAGCGGGCGTCCCCGCGGCGGAATCACGTCAGGATCGGGTGATCCGTCCCCCGGTCGCGATCGTCACGACTTCCCCGGTGCGAAACGACGCATGCGCGTCGCCCGGCGCCACCAGAACCGGCACCGGGCGGCCATGGAGCTCGTCCGCCACCAGCACCCCGATGACGATGCTCCGGTTGGCCGACGGCAGCACAATCGCGACCGGACCGGTGCCGAGCCGAAGGCACTCGGCCAACGTGCCGGAGCCGCCGGCGCTGCCGCGCGTGCCCGGGAGCACCAGCACCGTTCCGGCCATCGACACACCCGCCTGCGGGTGATGCCGGTCCACGATGACACCGGTTGCGGGATCGACACCGCCCCAGAAGCCGAGTGGCTCTTCGAGCACCAGGGCCGCGCCGCGGGCGGCGCCGTCGACGATGGCTTCCGCCTGCAACGATCGGCTCACCGGTCCGACCACATGTGTGCGTCCCGTACCACCCGTCCGGCGACGGCGGAGCGCACGCACTCCGCAAGGCTTCCGAACGCGACCCGGGACCCGAGACCTCCGGGCGCGTAGTAGGCCCACTTCGCCGAGTTGGTCATGACCGCGCCGGAGCTGCCGGGCGGGGCGAGCGGGAAGTACGAGCAGGTGTCGACGAGCAGCTCCACCCCGGCGGACTCCAGGGCGTCGCGCCATCCCCGAGCCTCGATCTCCGCCAGCACGAAGCGGCTGGTGCCGACGTGGAAACACACGTCCGGGTGGACCTTCTCGCCGGCGAGCATCTGTCCGAGCCGCTCGAACTCCCGAAGCGAGAAGTGCGGCGTGCCGATGCAAACGGCGTCGAGCGCACCCTCGCGAAGCGTGGAGAGCGCATCGCGCGCCTCGGCGAGTTCGCGCAGCCCGATCACGAAGGTCTCCGCCGGCTCTCTTCCGCCGCACGCGGCATCCAGGCTCGGCGCTTCGGGAGTCGTTCCGACGACATGGAAGAGGGCCACCGATCCGGAGGCCGAGGCGGCCGCGCCAAGCGCGCGCAGCCGGTCTTCGCCCGTCGCGGTGGCCACCCCGTCGATGACCGGCACTCGGGAGCCGGTCCGCCGTCCAACGACGTGGCCGAGCAGATGCCAGAGGACGTCCTCGGCGAGCAGGGCGGGGGGCAGATCCCGCACGTCGAAGAGGACCTCCGCCCTGCGGTTCTCCGTGCGGTGCAGGCCCGCATCGGGCACCCTGCCGGCAATCGCCGCGCACACGTCGATGAATTCGCCGTACAGCTCGGTGCGTGCCCCGAGCACGGAGTTGGCGAACACCACGGCGTTGGACTCGTACCATGCCACCTGGTCGCCGAGGCCGGGCCGCCCGGGGAGATGGTAGGGCGCGCAGGTCAGCGTCTCCTCGCAGCCCATCCCGAGGTAGAGGTCCACGAGCTCGCGAATCCGCGTGAAGCCGGGGTCTCGGCGCCTTCGGGACGTGCAGTGCAGGAGGTCCGTCGCCGCGGTATTCAGCGTCGTCGGCACCGCCACCCGTGTCCCCGAGCCCGCGAGCCTGCGGGCGAAGTCGAGCCCTGTCGCGCCGGCCGAGTAGCAGCTCCCGACATGGGCGGAGCCGATGTCGATGAGCCGCGGCGCGCCCGCGACCTCAGCCGCCTTGACGACGAGCCGCATCGCGAGCCGCGCTCCGTCGCCGGCGTCTCCGCGGAGCAGTCGGCGGTCATGGGAGCTCAGGTGGAGAGGCATGTCGGTTCGGGAGCGGGACGCGGGCGTGGGCCTTCTCCACCGGCAGGTAGCTGGGCTCCGGCCGGGAACGTGCTTCGACCACGTCCGGGGGGAACAGCCCGGGATCGTTGCCGGAACGGCTATCCCGCGAGACGTGGCGTGGGACGCGGCCTTGGGGACAGGGGCGCGAAGACGGGTCGCCGCTATCGTCGATCGCCGTCCCGTCGTGGCGCCCGGAGCGGGTCGAGCCGGCCCCGGCAACGGATACCGCTCTCATCGCGAGGATCCTCCGCCGGCGGCAAGCCGCTCGCGCAACGCCGTCTTGAGCACCTTGCCGTAGTTGTTCTTGGGCAGGGAGCCGATGCGCAGGTAGCGCCGCGGGCGCTTGAACCGGGCGATGTGGTCGAGGCAGAGCCGGTCGAGCGCGGCGTCCTCGGCGCGCTGGCCCTCGCGCTCGACCACGAACGCCACGACCTCCTCGCCCCATTCCGGATGCGGGCGGCCGACCACCGACGCTTCGAGCACCGCCTCGTGGCGGAGCAGCACCTCTTCGATCTCGCGCGGATAGATGTTGCTGCCGCCGCTGATGATCATGTCCTTGATGCGATCCCTCAGCGTCACGAACCCGGTCGCATCGAGAGTCCCGGCGTCGCCCGTGTGGAGCCAGCCGCCGCGCAGGGTGCGCGCCGTCGCCTCGGGGTCGCGCCAGTACCCGGCCATGACGACGTCGCCCCGGGCGAGGATCTCCCCCGGCTCTCCGGGCGGAAGGTCGGCGTCGTCCTCGTCCACCACCCGCACCTCGACCCCGGTGCGCGGAAAGCCGACCGAGGCGAGCCAGTCCTCGTGGCGCGGATGATCCGCCATCGCGTGGTGGCGCCTGGAGAGTCCGGTGACCGTCATCGGCGCTTCGCCCTGCGCGAAGAGCTGGTAGAGCCGGGGACCCCACATCTCCAGCGCCCTGCGCAGATCCGCGACGTACATCGGGCCGCCGCCGTAGGTGATGGTCTTGAGGTTCGCGGGGTTCATGTCGCCGGCGCCGGGGGCGTTCAGCAGGCGCGTGATCATCGTCGGCGCCGCGAAGAAGCTCACCCCTTCGCGCGCGTTCACGATCGAGAAGATCTCGTCCGGAGCGAAGCGCCCGCTCTCCGGAATGACGTTGCACGCCGCCCTGGCGACGTGCGGGAGCGAGAACATGCCCGAACCGTGCGAGACCGGCGCGGCCTGGATGAGCGCGTCGCCGGGCTCGACGTGGTCGATGTCGGCGAAGTAGGCCATGGTCATGGCCATGAGGACCCGGTGGGTCAGGGTCGCGCCCTTCGGCCGCCCGGTGGTGCCGCTCGTGTAGAACAGCCACGCGGGATCGGTCGGGGCGGCGGGCGCCATGTCCATGCCGGGACCGGTCGCCATCGCCTCGTAGGCGGGGTCGCCGACGCTGACGACGGCCTCGAGGGTATCGATCTCGTCAGCGAGCCCGGCGATGCTCTCGACCAGGTCCGGCGTCGTGAAGCAGATCCTGGCCCTGGAGTGGTCGAGGATCCAGGCGAACTCGTTCGGATGGAGCTTCGCGTTGACGGGGACCGCCACCAGGCCGGCGTGCCATGCGCCGAAGAGCGTCTCGAAGAACTGCGGACAGTTGGTCATCGCGAGCGCGACGCAGGCGCCCGGCGCGCACCCCCGGGCGCGAAGCGCCGCCGCGATCGACGCGGTGCGCGCCCCGAGCCTGCCGTAGGTCGCCCAGCACGCGCGGCCGACGCAGACCGCCTCGCGGTCGGGCTCGGCGATGGCCGCGTGGCGCATGAAGGCGGCGAGGTTCATCGGGGGGGTCGTGCTCGCAGGTTCGTCGCTCCTCCGCTTCGCGGCCACGATCGCACACCGGTCCGGGGGCGTCCATCGTCACCCCGGACCGCCGGCATCGTCACCCCGGACCGCCGGCATCGTCACCCCGGACCGCCGGAACCATCGAGCAGCTCCCCCATCCGTTCCAGCGCTCGCCGGATGTTCCCGGTGCTGTTGGCGTACGAGAACCGCAGGTACCCCTCCCCGAACGCGCCGAAGCTGGTGCCGGAGATCACCGCGACCCCCGCTTCTTCGAGCATGCGGCGCTGGAGGGCGTCGCTCGACGTCCCGGTTCCGGTGACGTTCGGGAACGCATAGAACGCGCCGCCGGGACGGCGGCAGGTGACGCCGGGCAGCGCGTTCAGACCGTCCACGATCACCTCCCTTCTTTCGTCGAAGGCGGCGACCATCTCGCCGACGCTGTCCTGCGGGCCTTCCAGCGCGGCGATGCCCGCGTACTGCGCGGAGGCGTTCACGCAGGAGTGGCAGTTCACCGCCAGCCGGGTCGCGCCCTCGACCAGCGATTCCGGCCACACCGCGTAGCCCAGCCGCCATCCGGTCATCGCGTAGGTCTTGCTCCAGCCGTCGAGCAGGATCAGGCGGTCGGCGATCTCGGGGTACCCCAGCAGGCTCGTGTGTTCGCGGCCGTCGTAGGTCATGCGGGCGTAGATCTCGTCGCTCAGGATCGCGACGTGCGGATGCTCGACGAGGCCCGCGACCAGCCGGTCCAGCGCCTCGCGCGGAATCGCGCCGCCGGTGGGGTTGGCGGGGGAGTTGACGACGAGGAGCCGGGTGCGCGGAGTGACGAGCGAGAGCACCTCGTCGGGGTCGAACGAGAAGTCCTCGTCCTCCAGCAGCGGGATCGGCACCGCGGCGGCGCCGCTGAAACGGATCGCGGACTCGTAGATGGGGAAGCCGGGGTTCGGGTAGAGGATCTCCGCCCCCGGCTCGCCGAACATCATCATCGCGAAGAACATCGTCACCTTGCCGCCGGGGACGACGACGATCCGGTCGGGGTGCACCTCGACGCCACGGTGACGCGCGATATCCGCCGCGACCGCCTCGCGGATCGGCGGGATTCCGGGAGACGGGGTATAGCCGTGGTGCCCGTCGCGCAGCGCCCTGGCCCCCGCCTCGACGATGTGCGGCGGAGTCCTGAAGTCCGGCTGCCCGATGCCGAGATTGATGATGTCGCGCCCTTCACGCGCGAGCGCCTCGGCCCGGGCGAGAACCTCGAACGCGGTCTCGGTGCCGAGCACCGACATCCTGTGTGCCTGCCGCATCGACCTCCTCCCGAATCCGGATCGAGCGCACCCGGCGCGAACACGGCCGCGCGAGCCGCGGCCGCCGGCGCCCGGCACGCGACGCGGCTACCGGTTCAGCTTGTCGATCGCTTCGCGGGACAGCTTCCGGATCCGCTCGATGTCGGCCGCCGCGTTGGCCACGTACTCGCGGGTGCACTCCACGAGGCGCTCCATGGAAGCGTTGTAGGCGTCGACCTTCGCGTTGTACCTCGCGATCGCCTCCTCGGTCTCGAATTTTTCCGGGCGCTCGGGGACTTCCGGCCGGTCTCCGCAGCCGGGAGCGGGATAGCCGCCGGGGAAATTCGAGTCCGCCGCCGCGCTCGTGACGAGTACCGCGAGGGTGGCAACCGCGAGCGTTCGCGGTCTCGGCAGTGTTCGAGGTCTCTTCCTTGCTGGTCGGTTCATGTGTCCTTGAGTCCCAGTGGATCGTCCGGATCGAGATTTGCCATGAGCGGCTTCTGCCGATCGACATCGGTGAGCTGGTAGACGAGTCCCAGCCAGTTGTTGAACATCCCCTTGCCGGTATCCGTCCAGGTGTTGTCGAGCCGCGGCTCCAGCTCGGCGTCCGGAAACGCCGGCGGCGCCGCGTTGCGCGCCTTCGCTTCGACCACCCGGTCGCGATGGCGATCGAGCATCGCACGGGCCGCGGCGGCGAAGTAGCGCTCCGGATACGGCGGATAGGCCTCGCGTTCGCCGGCGGCGAAGCGGGCCACCTCGCGCTTGTACTCCTTTGCGAGGCTTGCCTTGTCGTATTCGGGGTGGCCCTGGAAGAACACGAAACGGAAGCCGTCCGGACTCACCGCGAGATGGATGCCCGCCTCTTCGCTCTCGCTCAGTACCCGGACGCCGACCGACTCGACGTCCGTGCGCGTGACCTCGTAGACGTGCGAGTGCGGCGCATCGAAACGGGTGTTCAGGTTCGCGAGCAACGGATGGCTGGCGAGGTTGCGATGCTCGTACACGCCCCAGCGCTTGTCGGGAAGGCAGCGCCGGCGCGCGATGCCATGGAAATGCTTCAGGCAGGCATGCGTCGCCAGGCACGAGCACACCACCGAGCAGACATGCCCGGCCGCCCATTCCATGACTTCGACGAGAGGGTCCCAGAACGGCTCGTTCTCCAGCTCCGGCTGCGCCGGATTCGCTCCGGAGATGACGAGGGCGTCGAGGCCGGTGGCGCGCACGTCGGCGAACGATTCGTAGTAGCGGTCGAGGTAGTCGCGCGCCCGCGGGCCGCGCGCGCCGGCATCGACCGCAAACGGGTGCACGTGGATCTGCGCGATCCGGTTGCAGGATCCGACGAGGCGCATGAACTGGCGCTCGGTCGCCTCGATCGCCGCGTCCGGCATCATGTTGAGCAGTCCGACGTGCAGCTCCCGGATGTCCTGGCGCCGGGCGCGTTCGAGCGACAGCACTTCCTGTCCGGTCGAGCGCAGCCGCTCGAAGCTCGGCAGGTCGGAATGGGCGACGAGAGGCATCCGGAGCTCAGGCGGCGGCATCCGTTTCGGCGGCGATGGCGCGGGCCACGAGCTCGATGAAGTCCCGATCGTCGCGCACCGTCTCCGCGTCCGCGGCGGTGACGGCGTAGCCATGGGCGGAGGCGATCCCTTCGTAGAGGGGCCGGCGGTGTTCGACGAGCCGGGGGAAGATCCAGCGCACGAACCGATCCGGATCGATGGACTCGGGGGAGGTGGGCTCCTCCGTCTCCAGGTACCGGGCGAGCGAGCGGCGGAAGAACGGCTCCCCGTAGTAGAGCGGCTTCGGATGGCTCCGCTGGCGGCGGATGAGCTCCTGCTCCATGCCCTCGTCGGCGCGGATGTACACGATCATCGTATGGGCGGCGAGCAACTCCATCGTCCCGGGGTCGTCGAGCTCGCAGACGCTGCCGCCCGCGTCGTTGACGAAATGAGCGTAGTCATAGATGTCGCGCGCCTTCTCGACGAACGCGGCCACGTCGCGCATCGCGCTGATCTCCGCCTCGCGGTGCAGGCGCTGGCGCGCGAGGAACTCCTCGCAGGCGAGACCGCCTTTCGACGCATCCCCCACCTTGCCGAGAAAGGTCGAAAGCGGCTCCAGGTTGTGGACGGTGATGTTGCTGCCGATGTAGATGGAGTCGCTGCAAAGGAGGGTGCGCAGGAACGGCACCTGCATGGCCGCGCGCTTGACGTTGTCGACGATCGGCTCTTCGAGGTACCGGGTGCCGATACGGTAGTCCCCCGAGTAGTGGAACCAGTCGCTCTTCGGGAGCTTGTTCGAGAGCGTCGTCTTGCCGATCCCGGACATGCCGAGCAACGTGATTGCCTTGTGTTCCCACCGCAGGAACTCTTCCCGAGTCATCTTCACGGCATTTCTCGCACCCCGGCACTCGCACTCGCGTGCCCGGCCGACGGACGGCGAGAATAGCGCATCGGACTCGCCCAGCGTCGCAATTCGGTCACCGCGTCAACGCGCCTCGATCAGGGCGTCCTTGTTCACCGCGGCCTGCCGGGCCGCCTCTCCGGACACCACTCCCTCGCGAACGAGCGCGGCGAGGGTCTGGTCGAGGGTGCGCATGCCGAACTGCTGTCCGGTCTGGATCGCCGAGTACATCTGGGCAATCCGGTTCTCGCGGATGAGGTTCCTGATCGCCGGGGTCCCGACCATGACCTCATGGGCGGCGACACGCCCGCCGCCCCGCTTCTTGAGCAGCGTCTGGGAGATGACCGCCCGGAGCGACTCCGAGAGCATCGCCCGGACCATGTCCTTCTCCGCCGCCGGGAACACGTCCACGATGCGGTCGATGGTCTTGGCGGCGGAGCTCGTGTGCAGGGTGCCGAACACGAGGTGGCCGGTCTCGGCCGCGGTCAGGGCGAGGCGGATCGTCTCCGGGTCGCGCATCTCGCCGACGAGGATCACGTCCGGGTCCTCGCGCAGGGCCGAGCGCAGCGCCTCGTCGAAGCCGAGCGTGTGCCGATGGACCTCGCGCTGGCTGACGAGGCAGTGCTTGCTCCGATGGACGAACTCGATCGGATCCTCGATGGTCAGGATGTGTCCGCGCTCGGTCGCGTTCTTGTGGTCGATCATCGCGGCCAGGGTCGTCGACTTGCCGGAACCGGTCGGCCCGGTGACGAGCACCACGCCGCGCGGCGTATCCGCGATGTCCCTGAAGATGGCCGGCGCCTTCAGCGCCTCCAGGGACAGCACCCTCGAAGGGATGGTGCGGAACACCGCCCCGGCGCCCCGGTGCTGGTTGAAGGCGTTCGCGCGAAAGCGGGCAAGGCCGGGGATCTCGAACGAGAAGTCGACCTCCAGCCGCTCCTGGTAGTCCTTGCGCTGCGCATCGTTCATGACGGCGCGGACGAGGCCGAGCACCGCCGGGTGATCGAGCTCCGGGGTTCCGATGCGGCGCAGGTCACCGTCGACCCGGAGCATGGGCGGGAGCCCGGCCGAGAGATGGAGGTCGGACGCGCCGTTCTCCACTCCGAAGGCAAGCAGTTCACCGATGTCCATTCGTTCATCTCCTTGGGGAGGGAAGCCACCATGAGCGAGCCGGGCAACGGTCCCCGGGCCCAGGCCCCGCCCCGCCGACTCGCGGGGCTCGCGCCGATACCGTCCCGGGGCCGCCCCGATTCGGAGAGGAACCTAGCGGTTCGAGGACCGCACGGAAATTCGCCGAAAGCGCGTCTCGTGTAGGAAAATGTCCCGTCCGTGGAGCGCTGCCGTACCCTCACCTCCCACGCGCTGGCGAGTACATCGCGATGCATGACGTCGGGACAGCACTGAACGCGGTTCGGCGCCGAATCGGCGAGCTCGAACGGCGCTACCACCGGGAGCCGGGCTCGGTCGCGTTGCTCGCGGTCAGCAAGACCAAGCCCCCGGAGGCGGTACGGGCGGCCATTTCGGCCGGTCAGCACGCCTTCGGCGAGAACCACCTCCAGGACGCGATGACCAAGGTGGAGACGCTCTCCGGGCCTGGTGTGTCGTGGCACTTCATCGGCGCCGTGCAGTCGAACAAGACCCGGCCGATCGCGGCGCATTTCGACTGGGTCCACTGCATCGAGCGGGAGAAGATCGCGAAGCGCCTCTCCGCCCAGCGCCCCGCCGGCCGGGAGCCGCTGGAGGTGTGCATCGAAGTCAACGTGAGCGGGGAGGAGACGAAGTCGGGGGTACCGCCCGCGAACGTCGAGTCCCTTGCCCGGATGGTTCGCGATCTGCCCGGACTGCGGTTGCGCGGCCTGATGGCCATCCCCCGCCCGTCGCCGGACATCGAGACCCAGCGCATCCCCTTCCGCCAGCTTCGCGAGATCCTCGACGAACTCAACGCGAAGGGCCTCGAGCTCGACACCCTTTCGATGGGCATGACCGGCGATCTGGAGGCAGCCATCGCGGAGGGCGCCACCATCGTGCGGATAGGGACCGCGATCTTCGGCCCGCGATGAGCCGGAGGCTGCACGTTCCGGTCATCCGCATCCCTTTGATTCTATGCGCATTCTGAAAGGATGCCTTGGCCGCATCGGGCGCATGATTGACGCTGCCGAAAAGGGTGTGATAGGAAGGGAAACCAACGGCTGCGCTACCGCGATCTGATTGCAGATGATGGCCGTCCGTCCAGCGCTCGGAGTAAATAATGGAGGTTTGACATGAGACCCATCGGTATTGATTTATTTGCTCCAGACCCATCGGTTGAATATACATCGTCTTCGCCGCGTCGGAAGGTTCGCAATGGTATTCCGACCAATGATCTTGTGCAAAGTGCTTTCGCGGACGGCAACGACAGTGTGTTTCCTCTTGTGCTTGGTCTCTATGTAAAGCCCGGAAGTATTATCGCAGATGTGACGTATGGGAAAGGTGTCTTCTGGCGTCATATCCCGGAATCTGAATATGACTTGCGTGCAACCGATATACAGGATGGTATTGATTGCCGCGATCTGCCATATAACGATGAATCGATAGATTGCGTTGTATTGGATCCTCCATATATGCATTCACCGGGCGGAACAGCCCATACTGGACATAAGCCGTTCGAGGTGCACTATCGAAACAATGCAAGCGGAAACCGGACACAAAGCAAATATCATGAGGCGGTCCTGGATCTATATCATGACGCGGGACGGGAGGCATGGCGCGTCTTGCGGGAGCGCGGCGTCTTGATTGTCAAATGTCAGGATGAGGTCTGTGCCAATCGCCAACGCTTCACACATGTCGAAATTATGAGCATGTATGCCGAGATTGGATATGTTGCAGAAGATTTGTTTATTGTGATGCGAAATAACAAGCCAGGTGTAAGCCGTACAATTCGACAAGTCCATGCACGAAAGAATCATTCATATTTCCTTGTGTTCTGGAAGCGCACCAAGGGCAAGGGGCATTGGGTACCTCCGCTATGAACGCTGTCGATTTGTTTGTTGAAGTCATCAAAGAGCAGGTGCCACAAGATATTTGGCAAGGCTCACCGCTTGTCGGATATCGATCTTTGGGGAACACGAATCGAGGGGAAATCGGCGAAGAATTTGTGCGCCGCTACTTGGATAATCACGGTATAGAGACAAGCAATGGCAACCGAACCTCGAAGACAGACATGCGAATTGGCAACCGGCGATTCGAGATTAAAACTGCCTCGCTAGGGGCGAACGGAACCTTCCAGTTCAATCATGTCAGATTAGACCGGCAATATGACTTCCTTCTATGTTTGGGCGTCTGCCCGAATGAAATCTGTTTTAATATGTGGCGTAAAGGTGCTGTTGCAGAAGGCAAGGCGGGCAGTCTTGTTCGCATGGCGGAGGGACAGTCAGTCACATACAAAATCACAAAGAATTTGGATGCAATGTTAGCGATAGACCAATTGCCAGACATTGTGACTGAGGCCATCCAGGCATTGGCAAGTCCGGTCAAGGTCCGATACGTCAAACGCCCGAAGCGGTAGTGGACAGCCGATCCCGGACGGTGTCGTCGGCACTCTCCTACATAATCCCCCCCATCGCCCTCCATGAGTCGGGCCTGCGACAGGCAGTTCCGCGTTCGCTCTCGAAGCGGCAGTCCATCCAGAATCCTGCGGTCCAGTCCGGTCGGCCACGCCAAGGCACTGATCTTCAGCAGGTCGTTCTTGCGGATGACCTCCAGCGTGTCCTGAAGGTCACTTCGATGTAAGCGGACAAAGTAGGCCGTTGTTCTGATAGGGAGTCTCGTCTGGTTCACTCGCCGCTTCCCCCGACACGGAGGCGAGCGGAATCATGAGGCGGACAGGTGGTACGAGACATCGTGTGCGGCGCACCGCCGCGCAGTGGCGCAAGCTGGTCGAGCAGTTCGAGCGCTCGGGTCAGACCCGGGGCAAATTCTGCGCGGCGAACGGATTGGCGCTGAGCACGTTCGACCTGTGGCGGCGCAAGCTGCCTGCGGCGCCGGTCGCCGAAGCACGCCCCGAGCCGCTGTTCGTGGAGCTGACCCCCCCGGCGCCGACGCAGACCTCTGTCGGTTCGACGGGGACAGGGGCATGGGAGGTGGAGCTTGAACTCGGCGCGGGTGTGGTGCTGCGGCTGCGTCGGGCGGCGCCATGTTGAGCGGTCTGTCGGGGGGTCGAATCTGGCTGTGCACCGAGCCCACCGACATGCGGTGCTCGTTCGATGGATTGTCGGCCCGAGTGCGCCGGTCTCTGGGTGAAGAGCCGACGAGCGGTCAGTGGTTCGTGTTTGTCAATCGTCGGCGCACGATGCTCAAGATATTGGGATTCGACACGGGCGGGTACTGGATATGGGGCAAGCGGCTGGAGCAGGGTCAGTTTGCTCTGGGCCGGGGAGCGCAGGAGGCGAAGCGGGAGCTGAATCGCACCGCGTTGCTGGCGCTGGTCGAAGGCGTGGATATCAAGATTTTACGCCAAAGGAAGCGCTACCGACAGGCTGCCTGAGTGGTTCGGGAGATGATAGATTGCGGTCATGTTCGGTCCACGTGGAAGCTTGACGTTGACGGCACCCGACCTTGCACAGCTCGAGGCGGAGAACGCGCGGCTCGGCGCAGCGCTGAGCGATTCGTACTCGGTGCTCGCGAAGACGAAGACGGCGCTCGAGCAGTTGCAGGCGCAGTACGACGCGCTGCGCCACGAGCTCGACTGGTTCAAGCGCCAGCTTTTCGGGCAGAAGTCGGAGAAGCGCCTCGACCTCGACGCCGACGCGCAGCTCAATCTGCTGGCGGGGCTCGGGGTGAAGGAGCCGCCCGCGCGCGACGATGTGCCGACCCACACGGTGAGCTACGAGCGTCGCGCGAAGGTGCGCGATGCGGCTCTCGCCCAGAGCGGGCTGCGCTTCGGCCCCGAGGTCCCGGTGCAGACCATCGAGGTGACGGACCCGGCGATTGAAGCGATTGCGCCGGCCGAGCGCGAGGTCATCGGCGAGAAGGTGAGCTATCGCCTTGCGCAGCAGCCGGGCAGCTACGTGGTGCTGAAGTACGTGCGCAAGGTCGTCAAGCGTCGCGATACCCAGGCGATTCTCACCGCCGCCGCGCCGGCGAACGTGCTGGAGCGCTCGGCGGCCGACGTGAGCTTCCTCGCCGCGATGCTGGTCGACAAGTTCTGCTGGCATCTCCCTCTGTATCGTCAGCATCAGCGTCTTCGCGACGCCGGCATCACGCTCAGCCGCTCCACCCTGGTGTACTGGACGAGCCGCGCCATCGACCTGCTGGCGCCGATCACCGATGCGCAGAGTGCGCATGTGCTCGCGAGCGAAGTGCTGTCGATGGACGAGACCTCGCTCAAGGCCGGTCGCGAGGCGAAGGGCAAGATGCGCACCGGATGGCTGTGGCCGGTGTACGGCGATTGCGACGAGGTCGTGTTCCACTACGCGCCGTCGCGCGCGCACCGTCACGTTCATGCCTTTCTCGGCGAGTATTGCGGCACGCTGCTCAGCGACGGCTACGAGGCCTACGCGGCCTATGCGGCGCAACGCCCCGCGCAGGTGACCCATGCGCTGTGCTGGGCCCATACCCGACGATACTTTGAACGGGCGAAAGAGTCCGAGCCCGAGGCGGTGGCCGAGGCACTGGCGATGATGGGCGCGATGTACGCTCACGAGAAGCAGCTGCGCACCGACGGGCTCGTCGGCGAGGACAAGCGTGCCTACCGTCAGACCCACACCCGGCCGGTCGTCGAGGCCTTCTGGCGATGGTGTCGGGCGCAGTGCCATCGCCCCGAGCTGCTGCCGAAGAGCCCGCTGGCCAAGGCGTTGAGCTACGCGCAGGGGCGCCGCTCAGGGCTGGAGGTCTTCCTCGACGACCCCGCAGTGACCATCGACACGAATCATCTGGAGCGGGCGCTACGGCCGATTCCTCTGGGCAAACGCAACTGGCTCTTCACCTCAAGCGAGGTCGGCGCGCAGCGGGTCGGCATCATCCAGAGCCTGCTGGTGACGTGCCGGTTGCACGCGGTGGACCCTTACATCTATCTGGTCGATGTGCTCCAGCGCATCAGCGCGCACCCGGCCAAGCGAGCCATCGAACTCACTCCGCGGATGTGGAAATCACTGTTCGCCGACGTGCCCATGCGCTCCGACCTCGCCCCCCACCACCACGACCCGCCACCACACTGATCGCCGTCCCGCAACCACGGCTCAGAATGCCCGCTTACACTTCGATAGCGCTTCGCTGCGTCTGGAGATGGTTGTTCGGCTCTGCTCATGTCCCTGTGCGACAGCGCCGAGTGGCGAGGAGCCGTCATCCGTCCGATCCGAAACCCTGCGGTGCGGGCAACGGCGGAGGCTGGCAAAACGATCCGTGCGTGGGCTCGTCATTGCAAGTCGCTGTAGTGTTGTCGGAAATATCCTACACCGTTCCGCCGCTGGCTGTGTCGGCCCCATCGTCTGCCCAAGTGCACCGAGAGGTGTCGTGACGCACCATCGTCCTCGTCCGCGTCGGTGATCCGTTGCTGCGCTACTTCGTCATGGGTCCGCTGTTTCGGCTCCCGATCATCCGGTGCCCCCGCAGGGTGACCTGCTTGTCCGTCAGTTGCTGCATCCACCCGTCTCGGGTTCCGATGCGTGTCGTGTCCTCGAACAAGCCCTTGGCTTCCTCCTGTCGGGTCAGGCGCGAGAACTTCGCATGGAGGGAATGATCCGGAGTGATGAACGTCTCCTTGCGATGCAGAACGGGTGGGTTTCTCGAGCTCCGATAGTCGCGCTCGCGTAGCCGGAATGTCTGTAGATGAACGGTCAGGGAATGGGCCAGGGCGGGATGCGGGTCGGATTCGAACTCCGGATAAGACAGGTAGGAGATCATGGGCTCGGTGGTATGGAGCTTGACGAGGTTCGCCTCCTCGACCCGGCCGATGTAGCGCCGGGCGCACCCCTCATAGAGCCTCAGAAGCGGAGGCAGGCTGTCCAGCGCGCTCTCGTGCACATAGATGGCTGAGGGAGTCATCTTGCCGACTGGCGAACGCTGCGCTGCTCTCAGGACCCTGGGCATCTCGCCGACGGCGAGTAGCGCCACGTCGGCTTGCTCGCATGCGCTACGGTACGTCGAGAAGAGGCTCTTGATGTCTCTCCGCACCTCCAGCGGGAGTTGCCCGAAGAGCGGTCTGCCGTCGAAGCGTGCGAGCGCAAGGAAAAGCAGCAGGTCCTGACCCCGATGCAGGACGATCCGCTTCCATGCCTCCGGATCGTGTCCTCGCTCGATCAGCCGCAGAGCGCGACGCACGCTGCCGAATCGTTCCCGGATCACCTCGCTCCCGGGTAGCTCGTCGTCTGCGGGAGCCCGGCCTCTTCGCTCGAAGAACTCGATGAGCGGCTGGAGCAGCTCCTTGTGTTCTTCGATGCCAAGCTCGACCGATGGCAGGATGGCGCTCGTGCGGCGCCGGTATCGGCTTGCGAGGAATCCGATTCGATCCGCGGCTTCCCGGAACACGTAGAAGACTCCGGGACCAGCCGGGACCGCCGGCTCCGGCAGGTGTTCGTCGAGCCATTCCTTGAGTTCGCCCTGCTCGTAGAATTTCTGGAAGGTGCCAATCGATGTGACGATCCCGTCTTCGAAGGTCCCGGCAGGCTTGAGATCGGCGGTGTCGGTGGTGAGCCTCGCCGATACGATCAATGCACCCTCGGTGAACGACCATGCCTGCTTGAGGCACTGCACGCGCTCCTCGGCATCTTCGATGACGTTCACGACATAGCCGAGGTTGACGATCCGGGCCGAGGATCGGGTGCCGTCGCGCCGGTGTGCGGGATCCCATCCCCATGATCGGCACCCGTGGAGTCCGAGGTGTCGGACGTCGTCGCCGAGACCGCAGCCGTAGTCGAACACCGTTATCGTCGGGCCGATCAGGCCGTCGGCCAGTGCAATCCTGATTGGACGCGAGTAGTCGGTTCGGGCGATCGCCGTCTTGCGGCGGTTCCGGGACAGCACGGCTTCGAGGTTCATCGCGACTCCCCGAAACGACCGGATTGGTCAGGGCTGCGATTCGATCGTGTCGCTCTCTGCGTCGTTCATTCCCTCGCTTACGAGGTGCTTACGATCGTTCCCATCAGGGCATCCAGCTCACTGTCACTCAGGATACTGAGCTCCCGTTTGCCCTGGTACGCGCTGGCGCGTCGGCATGCCCTTTGGAGGCCAGAGGTCTTCGTCAGCTCGGTCTCCGGATTGGATTGAACGAACTGCGCGAGCGCCCTTACGAAGGCATTGCGGATGTTGAACGACCCGAAGGTCGAATTCCTGAACACGATCCGATCGACGAGCTTCTCCCAGTAGGTCTGGTGGATGCGGATGGCGTTGCGTACGTGTACTGCGAGTTCCTCGTCCCCATTCGACGCCTGTTCAACCATGCGTTCACGCCACCACGCTCTCGCAAACGGGCAGTCGACATAGACGGATCGGTTGCCCCGCACTTCGGGAAGTCCCCCGAGCCTGCGCAACACGGTGCGCACGCAGGCGTCGATCGCTTGCGGTCCCTTGGCCGTCCGGTCTTCGAGTGCGAAGTCGATTCGTTCCGCACCGCCCGGGAGATTGCCACCATTCGCGGCGAGGTATGCCGATTCGATCCGGCCGTTCTGGAGATGTTCGAGCGTGACGTGAGCCCAGAAGGTCGAGCGGCAGGCAACGGCCGGCGAGACTTCGGACCAAGCCGAATACAGCATGTGTTCGGCGTCGGGAGGTGGCTCCTTGAATTCACTTTCGGTCAATGGGTAGGGGAGCAGTCCTGCATCCGTCGACCCGACTGTCGGGACGTCCGCCGAGTCCGAGAACCATTTCATAAAGTCCTCGGTGTGACGTACGGCTCTCAGAAGTTCCCTCTGGCACTCTGACCCCTTCTTTTTGAGCAGCTTCTTTCGGAGCTGGGTGTAGTCGCTGTCGCGGAGCTCCTTGAACTTCGTCATCATGCGCTCTCGTCCTCCCCGGCGTCGCTCGATGCGTTCTCGGGTAGCCTGTGCGGGTACAGGGCCGTCGCCACCTTCTCGGGGCGAAAGTCGTCCTCGGTCCAGTGTCCGTGCCCCTCGCGGGCGAGGTAATCGGCGAAGGTCTTCAGGTTGCGGTGGGATTCCCACCCGCTCTCGCCATCGTCATCCGAATAATCACGCTGCAGCCGAGCAAGGCAGGCGGTCACGATGTGCGTCATGATGTTGCTTCGGTGTTCTCCGGGGCGGTAGCGCAGGTACTGGTGCAACCGGGTGCTCACGTTGACTCGGAAGCGGAAGGGCTCGGATTCGAGTTCGACGACGAACTGGCCGGCCTTGAGGTTGGCATCCTCGTGAAGCGACAGCAGGTGCAGGATCGAGGACTCGAGCTGGATGACGCTTCCGAGGGCGAGGCGCGAGCCCTTCTGCAAGCGTATCTTCTGTTTGTCCCAGATCCTGTGCACGCCGTCTCGGTTCGCATCAAGGGTGATCTCCCCTGCCTCCGTGCATACGATCATCGGCGTGAACATCGGTGGCTCTCCGAGCTCGTCGGCGTCCCAGCGCACTTCGTGCTGCGCATCCTCCGAGACATGGGTCGCACGGTACGACGAGATCGGGGAGGAGACGATGCAGACGTATCGCGCCTGCTGGTCGGCCAGCAGCCGGGTGATCAGCGGAGCGTCGGTGATGCGGTGCGTGATGGTGTAGGACGAGGAGGCGTCGCCCTCCTTGAAGTCCAGCTCGTATCGACCTTCGGGGAAGGAGAGGCTCCCCGTCTCGAGAATGGGGTGATCATGGGCTCGGACTGCGTTCGACGGAGCCGGTACGACCGCTTCAACGGAGTGCGACGGCATCGTGGCTTGCTCTCGGGCAGTGGGGGGTGGTCAGGAGGCGGTGGGCGGGTGTTGCTCGCTCTTCAGGACTTCGACCCGAAGCGACGGCGGTGGCAGATCCGTGAAGTCGCCGGTAAGGCGATAGTCGGTCTCTACCTCGATCGAGGCATCTGCGCTCAGGTCGCCGAGCCTCACTCCGATGATCCCCTCGTCCCACCGAACGAAGTCGGCCTCACTTGCCGCCTTGCCGTTGATGGTGACGTTGCTGAGCACTGCGGGGGCGTATGCGTCCTGTCCGTGTCGTTCGCAGGTCGCATCCAGGGCTTCGTCGACGACGAGTCGGAGCTCTGCGTTGGCGTAGTCCTTCGCACACTCGATCAGTATTCGGTGGCGGCTCTGCCCCGCAGGGCGCGATGCCGCCCGGAAGAACGTAGGCAGCGATGGACGTGCTCTTTCACCTTTGCGCTTCGCTTTGCGCGTGTGTCGCTTGTTACCCGGGTCCGGGATCTGCGCCGGATCGTCGTCATTGGGGTCAGGATCGATGGGGAACAGCAGCCACTGGCGCGCCGGGTTTCGGTGCACAGCGACGGGCACGCCCCGGAACCCCCGGCGGCTCTTTCCGGCTCCTTTCCCTCCTTGATCTCCGAAGTCGAGGGTCAGGAAGTCGTCGGCGAAATAGGCATCGGACTCGACGCTCGGAGTGTTGTGCAGGATCCAGTCCACGATTTCGCGGAGTGCCTTTCGGCAGTCTTTGCGCTCCTGCTCGGAGAGCCGTTTGATGTCAATCGAATCGTGCAGCGGTCCTTCTGCGGTACGGATGAGGTTGTGGAGGTCGCCCCCCTTCCGGGCGTCGAGCGAGAGGACGGCCTGAAACGGCACCTTGTCGGTGAACTTCTGGGAGAAGCCCGGGATACGCTTGTCGTCGGCGATCCACATGCCGTTGCGACACAGGTCGATGCGAGTCTCCCCGGCAGGAGTCTCCCGAAGCCTGATATCGATGTTTCCCGCTGACGTCTCGATCAGGTGCTGCTTACCCGTCTGGTACGCCCCGTGTGCTTCGAATGCTCGCCGACCGTTGAGGAACGCCCTTGCGCGTCGTTTGTCTTGATATCTCTCGAGCACCCTCGGCAGTGTCGACTTGTTCAACCACTGGCGCTCTCCGTCCCCTTCGAGGCGGAGGTTTTCGACCACAATCTCGAGTTCCCCCTCCTCGATAGCGACGAAGAAGTTGGCCGACGCTGCATGGGCGACCATCTCCCATAGCAGGTCGTCTTCGTGGAAGTTGTTGAAAGCGGGGATAATGACGGCCGTGCCGTGTCCGGTACCGTTCTCGATGTCGTCGATGGCGTCTGCGATGAAGTCGGGTAGATCCTCCCCCGTTGCGTAAGCGTAGAACGTTCTCCGTCCCGCCTGGAAATCCCGGATGTAGAACCCATCGCCCGCCCTGTGGCGTTTCTTGCCTTCTTCAAAGTGCGACGCCAGCACCGCATGGCCAGCACCGATTCTGTTCCCCTTCTCGGTGACCCCACCGTAGAGCACGTAGCGCAGGTCCGATGTGGGGATCGCCGTGGCGTGACCGTTCCCGTACGTTCCCGTCGCATTCCCCTTCTTGAAGCTCGATCCATCGCTCAACAGCGCATTCATCCGTTTCTCGTCGAGCCCGACACCGTTGTCGAGCACGGTGAGGACGTTGGTGTGCTCCTTGTCGAGCGCTTCCTGGATTCGGTCGACGGCCTTGCGGGCCTGACTTGCCAGTTGGCCGTTGCTCCATTCTTTCTGTGTCTCGATGGCCTTGCCGAGTGCGTCTCTGTAGCTTTCTATCCCGGGGATGCTCTCGATGCGTGTCTCGCTGAGCTGGAACCGTATGATCGATGTCCGTGTGCCGGCCTCTCGTCCTGCGTCGAGGCCGTTCTGGATGAGCTCTCGCACCACTGCCGCTGGGCGGAGATCGTCGAAGGTTGCGACTCCGACTCCCGTGAAGCCTTGATTGTTTCCGGCGGGTCCGAATCTCAGATCGGGGCGTCTCCGAGACATGATGTCTACGTCCTGTGGGCGGCTGAGCTGATTCTGGATAGCGTAGCAATTGCGGTGTCGATGTCCGTCTCCGTGGTGAAGCGCCCGAGACTGATTCGGATTCCGGTCTTTGCGGTCGCTTCGTCGAGACCGAGTGCGAGCAGGACACGCGATGGCTTCGTGGTGGCGGATGCGCACGCTGCGCCGCTTGACACGGCGATCTGCCTGGAGATGTTGTCGATCGCTTCCAGCGCGGGGATCCCCGCGATGCCGACGGTGAGGCTACCGGCCACTCTCCGATCGGCGTTTCCGAACAGACGCAAGCTCGGGCAGACCTTGCGCAGGCCGTTGTAGAGACGTTTCGTGAGCGCTTCCATGCGCGCGATATCCCCTTCCTGCCGTGTCGACGCGATGTCGCAGGCGGCACCGAACCCTGCGATCAGCGCCGGGGCAAGTGTACCGCCGCGCAGGCCATCTTCTTGCGAGCCCCCCGTAATGATGGGTCTGAGCTTTACGCCCGATCGGACGAACAGCGCACCCACTCCCTTGGGTCCGTAGACCTTGTGGCTCGACAGGCTCATCAGGTCCACATTCCACTCGTCGACATCGATGGCCATGCGTCCGGCCGCCTGCGTTGCGTCGGTGTGGAACAGAGCGCCGGCAGCCCGGCATCGCGCAGCGATCTCGGCGATAGGCTGGATCACCCCGATTTCGTTGTTGACCGCCATGACGGACACGATGAGCGTCCGTTCATCCAGCACCTCGTCGAGATGGGCGAGGTTCAGGAGCCCATCACACGAGACGGGAAGCACGACGGTGTCGAGGCCCGAGCGGCCGAGGTCGAGAACGGTCTCGTACACGGCGGGATGCTCGGTCGCGAGCGTGATGATTCGATTGCGCTGGTCGTTGCCGGGGCGATTCGCGACCCCCCGAAGGGCGAGGTTGCACGATTCGGTGGCTCCCGAGGTGAATACGATTTCGTCGTCGTCCGCGTTCACGAAGTCCGCCACCTGCTTTCGAGCGTGCCGGATTGCGTTCGATGCTTCGCGTCCGAAGCTGTGGTCGCCCGAATGCGGGTTCCCGAACAGGTCTCCCAGAAAAGGCATCATCGCCTCCCGGACCGCGGGATCGATCGGCGTCGTTGCTTGGTAATCCAGGTAGACGGGCGTGTCGGTCATTCTGTGCAGTCGCACGGCAACATCGACTCGCTCAGCGCGCTGAGGTCCCGTCCGTCGATGAGGTCCTTGTAGGCGAAGGGATGGGTTCCGAAGAACCCGATGTGCGTCGCGTCGCTCCTGACCTTCCGGCCCTCGGCGTGCAGGTCTCGTCCGTACCGTTCCTCGATCCGCATCCACCAGCGCAGATCGCACGGCGTGTCGGCAAGCGGCCCGAAACCCGGGATTTCGGTCTTCGGCGCGTCTTCCAGTCCGGTGTGAATGGCGCCGAGGTTCGCTGCTCCCTTCAGGAAGCAGTACACACAGTTCGACATTGCCGTGTCCTTCGGCAGCGCCAAGTCCCAGCCTTGGCGCTCCCAGAACGCGTTGACGTCGTCTCTGGTCACCGCCATGTCGCTGAGCGGCATGTAGACGTGCTCGCCTTCGTAGCCGGCTGCGGTGTCGTTGCGCGCCTCCACACGGTGGACCCGGTGTGGCTCGTCGCCTCTGAGTCCGATGAAGGCGACGTACTCCACGCCCCGTTTGCCGAACCACGCCTTGTCGCCGAACGTCTTGCCCTTGAGCGCCTCGCTCTCGAATGGCTGCCATCCGGGGCAGAACGCGTCGTAGCGCTGCTCGGGGCGGAAGTGAGGCCGATCCCAGGCGTAGGCGCGTTTTCTCAGGAAGATGTCCTTCGGCACCCCGCCCTGGTTGCGCTGGTGCCTCCGGTAGACTGTTTCCGCATCAATCCGGGAACCGTTCCCGTAGTGTCCGAGGCGGGGAATGCACGGCTTGGATGCGAGCCAGTCCTTCAGGAAGTTCCGCGTGACGTCGAGCTTCAGGTGCTTCGTGCATATCCGGTTGAACTGGTTCGGAACGTACCCGGCCCACGAGAGCAACTCTTCATACGCCTCGCCTCGCCAGTGGAATCCGCTGTCGTTCGTCTCCGACTTCGGTTCGTCGTTGACAAGACGGTACGTCGGGAGTCGCGTCCATTCGCCTTGGCGGGCGTCTTCGTATGTCTGGAACTCCACCTGGAAGAACGGGATCCCGTACCGGCGAGCGGTGAACATGCAATCCCGGACGAACCGGTAAGTGTCCGGATGCTCGGCGGTGGTGTTGTTGAAGACGATGACGTCGCCTCGGGCGGCGTCCAGCAATCCGTTCTCCAGTAGCGCGAACAGCAGCATGCCGCTTGAGCGACCACCTGAAAATTTGACGACATGCGGCAGCGAACTGTGCCTTTTTGCCCGGTACCGGAACTGGTACTCCTTGCTCGGATCGTGCTTCGGTGGCGGTCTGCGCAGGCGTCTCGAAATCGTGAGCCTGGGCACGTCGCGTATGGCGTAGCGCGCCTTTTCGCTCGGCCCCAATCCGGACTGGCGCCGTTTCCTGCCGGCCATTCCGGTCACCCTACGGCCCGCTGGCCCATTGGTCCTGTCTTCATTCGACTCTCTTCCCCTTCCGAGCCTTCCATCTGGCGTTCAGATCTTCCACTTGTCGACCGTCGTGTGGATACGGTCACCACCGCCTGTGTCGTCCGGGTCGCACTCGACTACCGCTCGCCCGGGGCCGACTCCAAGCCGATTCCAGGCTGTGCCCCTGCCGCATTGTAGACCGCTCGTCGTGTGTGTCTGCACCTCTGATCGATGCAGCGGGAGCGCGGGCCGCGGGTACGGGTTCGTCGAAGTCCAGGGGGCTCATCTGCACCGTAACCTATTGATTTATTGGTGGGCCGTGAAGGAATCGAACCTTCGACCACCTGATTAAAAGTCAGATGCTCTACCGACTGAGCTAACGGCCCGGGTGAAGGGAGTTCGTGCGGCTCGGAGGATCATACCCGGCCGGGAAGGGGACCGCAGCCATGAGGACCGGCCGGGCTTCGCGCACCGGCGGGAAATGCGGGCTAGAATCGACGCTCGTACATGCTGCGGTCCGTGCACTCGGGCACGGTCTCCACCCCCTCTCTCAAAACACCTTCAGGAGCCTGTCATGTCCATCGCCGCACGACGCATGGACCGCATCAAGGCGTCTCCATCCATCGTCATTTCGGCGAAGGCGATGGAGATGGCGCGGGCCGGTCGCGACGTCATCGCCCTCTCCGCAGGGGAGCCGGACTTCGATACCCCGGACAACATCAAGATCGCGGCGATGCGCGCCATCATCGAAGGGAAGACGAAATACTCGCCGCTCGGCGGCATCCCCGAGTTCCGCGAGGCCATCTGCCGCAAGCTCGAACGCGAGAACGGGTTGCGCTGCGCCCCCGACCAAGTACTCGTGTGCAACGGTGGCAAGCAGGTCATCTGCAACGCCCTCGCCGCGACCCTCGACCCGGACGACGAGGTCGTCGTCCCCGCGCCGTTCTGGGTGAGCTACCCGGACATGGTGCTGCTCGCGGGCGGGACGCCGGTGGTGGTCCCGACCGAAGGCGCGAACGGGTTCCGGCTGACGCCCGCCCAGCTCGAAGGGGCGATCACCGCGAACACGAAATGGCTGATCCTCAACAACCCGGGCAACCCGTCCGGAACCGTCTACTCGGCGAACGATCTGGAGGGACTCGCCGAGGTGTTGCGCCGGCATCCGCACGTGTGGGTGCTCTCCGACGACATCTACGAGCACATCGTCTACGGCGACGAGCCGTTCTCGACGATGGCGCAGGTCGCGCCCGACCTGCAAGAGCGCACCCTGACCATGAACGGGCTGTCGAAAGCGTACTGCATGACCGGGTGGCGCATCGGCTACGGGGCGGGACCGAAGCCGCTCATCGCGGCGATGTCGAAGGTCCAGTCACAGACCACGAGCGGAGCGTCCACCATCAGCCAGTGGGCCGGGGTCGAGGCGCTCGACGGCGACCAGTCGTTCATCGAGGCCAACGTCGCGGTGTTCGAGGAGCGGAGGGACCTCGGGGTCTCGATCCTCGACCGGACGGACGGACTCTCCTGCGACTCGCCGGACGGTGCGTTCTACCTCTACATCGACTGCGGCGGGACCATCGGGAAGCGGACCCCCGGCGGCGATACCATCGGGAACGACGGCGACTTCGCGAAGTACCTTCTCGAAAGCGAGGAGGTCGCGGTCGTGCACGGCGAGGCGTTCGGCCTCTCGCCGTACTTCCGCATCTCCTACGCGCTCGCGACGGACCGGCTCGAGGAAGCGTGCATGAGGATCCGGCGCGCCTGCGCGTCGCTCTCCGGCTGATCGGCGGGCCGGCCCAGGGAAACCCCGCGCCGGATCCGCAGTCCCACCCCAGGCCACCGCCCCGGCTTCGCGGGGCGCCGCGCCCGAAGGAGACGGAGCATGTTCAGGTCGTTCTTTGCCAACCGGCGTTGGCTGCACTGGTCGTTGTTCGGCAGCATCGCGATCCTGCTCGTCACCTGGTACAAGGTGCAGCTCGACGTCCGGATCAACGAGTGGTTCGGCGACTTCTACGACACCCTGCAGAAGGCGCTCGCGAAGCCCGGCGCGGTGTCGTTCGACGACTTCCTCGTCAAGTGCCTCACCTTCGCGGAGATCGCCGGGATCTACATCACCGTCGCGGTCCTGCTCGAGTTCTTCGTCCGCCACTACGTCTTCCGCTGGCGGACCGCGATGAACGACTACTACATGTCCTGCTGGCACCAGGTGCGCCATATCGAAGGCGCCGCGCAGCGCGTGCAGGAGGACACGATGCGCTTCGCCCGCATCGTCGAGGGGCTGGGCGTCGCGTTCATGCGGTCCGTGATGACCCTCTTCGCATTCCTTCCGCTGCTCTGGGGGTTGAGCGAGCACGTCACCGAGCTCCCGTGGATCGGGCCGGTCGACCACTCCCTCGTCTACCTGGCGATCATCTCCGCCGCGGCCGGCACGGTGCTGCTCGCCATCGTGGGGATCAAGCTCCCCGGCCTGGAGTTCAACAACCAGAAGGTGGAGGCCGCGTACCGCAAGGAGCTGGTCTACGGCGAGGACCACGAGGAGCGGGCGGAGCCGGAGACGGTGACGGAGCTGTTCGCGAACGTGCGCAAGAACTACTTCCGGCTCTACAAGCACTACCTCTACTTCGACATCGCGAAGTGGTCCTACCTCCAGTTCGGGGTCATCGTGCCCTACATCATGATGGGTCCGACCATCGTGGCGGGGGTCGTCACTCTCGGCGTGCTGCAGCAGATCCTGCGCGCGTTCGACCGGGTGGAGACCTCGTTCCAGTTCCTCGTGAACTCGTGGGCGACCATCGTCGAGCTGATCTCGATCTACAAGCGCCTGAAGGCGTTCGAGTCCCGGATCAAGCTCGACCGATCGACCCCCGGGCCGGGCGGGCCGGGTCCGACCCTGGAAACCGCAAGGGCATGACCGGGAGCGGGAGTGCGCCGATGGCGGGCTCGGTTGCGACCTCGCCGCCAACGAAGTGATGGAGCAGGGCAGATGGACGCACCCGGGAACATCGACAGCCACGTCGTGTTCGGATGGGACCCGATCTGGGTCTCCAGCATCCTCTTCGTCGCCACCTACGCGGCGATCGTCACCGAGAAGGTCAACCGCGCGATCGTGGCGCTGGCCGGCGCCGGCCTCATGATCTCGCTCGGCGTCCTGAACCAGGAGGCCGCGATCCGGGGCGTGGACTTCAACACCCTCGGGCTGTTGACCGGGATGATGGTGATCGTGGCGGTCACGCGGCGCAGCGGGGTCTTCCAGTTCGTGGCGATCTGGTCGGCCAAGCGGGTGCAGGCCCGCCCCTGGGCCATCCTGGTGATGCTCTCGATCGTCACCGCGGTGTTCTCGGCGTTGCTCGACAACGTCACCACCGTGCTCCTGCTTGCGCCCGTGACGCTCCTCATCGCCAAGGAGCTGGGGGTCAGTCCCTACCCGTTCCTGGTCGCGGAGATCTTCGCGTCCAACATCGGCGGCGCCGCGACGCTGATCGGGGACCCGCCCAACATCATGATCGGGTCCGCGGTGCGGCTCACCTTCAACGACTTCGTCCTCAACCTCGCGCCGATCACGCCCCCGATCCTGGCGGCGACCCTCGGCGTGTTCTACTTCGTCTACGGGCGCGGGATGCGCGCCGGCAGCGAACGGCGGGCCTACGTGATGGGCCTCAAGGAGCGCGAAGCGATCACCGACGTGCCGCTGCTGAAGAAGTCCCTGTCGGTGCTCGGGCTGGTGATCGTCGCCTTCGTCTGCGCCCATCCGCTGCGCATGGAGCCGGCGACGATCGCGATGTCCGGCGCGGCGCTCCTGCTGCTGATCACGAACCTCGGGGTCAGGGCCGAGCGGCAGTCGGAGAGCGTCCACCGGCGCTTCGGCGAGGTCGAGTGGGTCACGATCTTCTTCTTCGTCGGCCTGTTCATCGTCGTGCACGGCATCGAGCACGCGGGGGTTCTCGGCATCCTCGCCCACTGGATCGTCGATGCGACCGGGGGCGACCTCACCGTCACCGCGCTGGCGATCCTGTGGGTCTCCGCCATCGCCTCGGCGGTGGTGGACAACATCCCGTTCGTTGCGACGATGATCCCGCTGATCAAGTCCATGGCGCCCAGCTTCGGCGGGGCCGAGGGGCTGATGCCGCTGTGGTGGTCGCTCGCGCTCGGCGCGTGCCTCGGCGGGAACGGCTCGCTGGTCGGCGCCAGCGCGAACCTGATCGTCGCCGGCCTGGCGGAGCGGGCCGGGCACCGGATCCGGTTCCTGCCGTTCATGATGCTCGCGTTCCCGATGATGCTGATGAGCGTCGCGATCGCGAGCGTGTACGTCTACTTGCGATACCTGTGAGATGCGGCCGAAGACGGAAGCGCCATGCTCCCCGACGACATCCTCCCAGACGACATCCTTACCGTGACCCGCACCGCGCAACCGGGCATGGTCGTCCGCGACGTGTTCCGGGAGTGTCTCTCGGCCCGGGTGCAGGCCCTCCCGTACCGCGACGAGTCGGGTCTGATCACGGGACGGGTGACGCTGAAGTACATCGTGAACCACTCCGTCGTGCCCGCCTACGTGGCGGAGCTCGCCCACGTGATCGGTGACGACCACGCGACGTTCGAGGAGATGGAGCGCCGCCTCCCGGCGATCTTCGACCGTGGCGTCGAGGAATACGTGCAGGAGCCGCACGCGTCGATCCACTCCGACACCCAGCTCATGAAGGCGCTCGCGGTCATGGAGCACCACGACACGAGCTACCTCTTCGTCGTCGACGAGGGCGTCTACCGGGGGACGATCACCATTCAGGGCATCGCCGCGTGGATGGTGCACTTCGACGGCGGCGCCTGAAGGCGCATCCGCCGAGGCGCGCCACGACCGAAAAAGGAGAACCTGCCAGTGAACCTGCCTGAACCGTCATCCGTCCATCGCGTCGGCGTCATCGGCGCCGGCACCATCGGAGCATCGTGGACCGCGTACTTCCTTGCGCGCGCAATGGACGTACAGGCGTGGGACCCGGCCCCCGGCGCGGAGACGACGCTGCGTGCGTTCGTGGCCGATACGTGGCCCGTCCTCGAAGACCTCGATGGGGTCGCCGCCGGCGCAAGCCCCGATCGGCTCACCTTCCATGCCGGCCCCGCCGCGGCCATCGACGGCGTCGAGTTCGTGCAGGAGAGCGCTCCGGAGAAGCTCGACGTCAAGCGGGCGCTCTATGCGGAGATCGATGCCGCGCTGCCGCGCGACGTGGTCATGGCCAGCTCGACCTCCGGCCTGCTCATGTCGGAGCTCCAGGCGGGGCTCTCGAACGCGGCGCGATTCGTGGTGGGGCATCCGTTCAACCCGCCGCACCTCGTCCCGCTCGTGGAGGTGGTGGGGGGAGCGGACACGGATGCGAACGTCGTCGACTGGACCATCGACTTCTACAACGCGCACGGAAAGAAAGCGATCCGGCTCAACCACGAGGCGCCCGGCCATCTCGTGAACCGGTTGCAGACCGCCTTGTGGCGCGAGGCGATGGACGCGGTGCTCACCGGACTCGCGAGCGTCGAGGACGTCGACGACGCCATCAAGTACGGTCCCGGCCTGCGCCTGAGCGTGATGGGTCCGTTCGAGCTGTGCCATCTCGCGGGCGGACCGGGCGGGTTCTCGAACTTCCTCGACCACTTCGGGGACGCGCTCCAGCACTGGATGGACGACATGCGGCCGGTCGAGCTCACGCCGGAGGTGCGGGCCGAACTGAAGGCGCTCGTCGCCGGGGCGGTCGGCGAGCGCGGGACCGCGTCCATCGCGAAGGAGCGCGACACCCTGCTGCTGCCGGTGCTGCGCACCCTCGCGCGCACCCGGCGCGAGCACGGGCTGTACTGAGATCGGAGACGAGTTCGGCGGGACCGGGGCGCAAAGCGGTGACCATGTACACTTCACCTTCGCCAGACTGCCGGCCCGCACGGAGGAGTACGATGACCACATCATCCGAGAGAAGAGATCCGGTGCTCGCGGTTGCCGATTTCGGGCCGATCGTCGAGGCGACCATCGATCTGCGACCATTGACCGTTTTCGTCGGTCCGAGCAATACGGGAAAGTCGTATCTCGCCATCCTGATCTATGCGCTCCATCGCTTCTTTGGAGATCGCCGGTATGCCGAACCGTGGGCAAGGAGGCGGCTACCGTCTTATCGTTATCGACGGCACAGGTCTCTCGACAAGATGTCGAATCTTCCGAAAGAAGCACTCGACGCGGTATCCCGGTGGGCGGAAGAGGTATCCAACAAAGCGGCAGGGGCCGAACCGTCGGAGAACATCGATGCGGCGCTACCGGAACGAGTCGCCGATTTGATCCGTCCGTTTCTCAATGACGTCGATGATTTCGGTAGCGCGTTCGACGGAGAGATCACAAGATGTTTCGGTGTCGAAGAGTCGAAAGATCTGATTCGCCGGTCTTGCAACACGAACGCCCGGATCACGCTGCGCAGAGACGTATCGGAAGTGTCCGAACACAGACCGCCGTTCGAGTACGAGTTCACGATGACGAGAGCAGGATCTCGGCTCACCTCTTCGATTCCTGCCGAAACCCCCCTGCGGATCAAAGGAACCGATCCCGAGTTCTTCAGGCTGTTTCCATACATGATGAAGCCGCCACTTGGTTCCGAGGACGATGACGACCGTGGCTTCCTCGCAAGAAGATTGATCGACACCCTTGCAAATCTGCTCGTCCCCTACACGGTAGGTCCGGTAAGTCGCCCTGTCCACTACCTTCCCGCGGACCGCACGGGCGTGATGCACGCTCACCGAGTGGTCGTCAGCTCCTTGATTGGCCGCGCATCACGCGCAGGTCTTCGCCGGGACGCGCCGCTACCGGTACTCTCCGGTGTTCTCGCCGATTTCCTGGAACAGCTCATCGAATTGGGTGACGTACCCGGCAGGCGTCGCAAGTCCGGCAACAATCTTGCGGAACGTCTCGAAGCCGAGATCCTGGAAGGTGCGGTTCGGGGCGAAAGGTCGGAAACCGGCTACCCGTCGTTCTATTACCGGCCGGATGGATGGAAGGGCGATCTGCCGCTGATGAACACCTCATCGATGGTTTCCGAGCTCGCTCCGGTGGTTCTGTATCTGCGCCACGTCGTTCAACACGATGACGTTTTGATCATCGAAGAGCCCGAGTCTCACCTGCACCCCGCCATGCAGGTGGCCTTCACGCGCCTGCTGGCCGCGGCCGTGCGTTCCGGGATCCGGATCATCGTCACCACCCACAGCGAGTGGGTACTCGAGACACTGGCCAACCTCGTGCGTTTGTCGGGAGTGCCCAAAAGCAGGAGAAGGGGTATCGACGGTGCAGACCTCGCGCTCACTCCGAATGAAGTCGGTGCATGGTGGTTCAAACCCAAGAAGCGTCCCAAGGGATCGGTCGTGGAAGAGATTCCCCTCGATATGGAGTCCGGCACGTTTCCGGCCGGCTATGGCGAGATCACTGAATCCCTCTACAACGATTGGGCAAAGATCTCCAATCGAATCGAAGAGGGGCGAAGCCTGTGACGTCGCCGTTGGAGCACGTCGACGAAATCGTCGATCCCGGATGTCTTGCGGAAACATGCGACAAACAGGGATGCACCGTAGAGTTGGAAGGCACACCGAATCCGTCTCGTCTGATCGATATGGACCACTGCAGATCGCCGGCCGGAAGGAATGCCAAGCGGTGCGATTACCTGTTCATCGGGGAGAACGATGGAGCCACACGGCTGTGGGTGGTTCCGTTGGAACTCAAGAGCAGCGGCATCAGGGTCGGTACGGTGTCGTCTCAGCTCCAGGCCGGCGCGAGGGTCGCTGAACGCATCGTTCCCGGCTCCTCGTCCATCCGATTCGTTCCCGTTGCCGCCCATGACGGGAAATTGAACCGAAAGCAGATCAAGGATTTGGCGAATCGTAAAAACCGTATTCTGTTTCGGAACAGGAAGTACCGGATCCAACTGATGCGCTGCGGTGATCTCCTGGCCCCGGCGCTTCGATAGGCTCGACAGACAAGGAATGATCGGAGCACGGTCGTTGAACGTGATCGCCTGTGACCTGTAGCTTGAGCTCGATGAGCGCCTCCCGGAGGAGAGTTCGGGACGCGGTTTGCATGGCATGGAGAGGGCACGGAGATGACGAAAGCGGCAGGACGGACGCAGACGAACACGGAGCTCGAAGGCAAGGTCGCCATGGTGGAGACATGAACCCTCCGGTTTCCGGATTCGTTTCCGACGGCGCCGGGGAGGGACAGTGATTCCGGGGGAGGGTGCTCAGGCGACGATCCCGCGGTCGCGGAGCGCTCCGATCCTGGCGCTGGTGAGGCCGAGCACCTCGGCGAGGATCTCGTCGGTGTGCTGGCCGAGGATGGGGGCGGGGCGGACCGGTTCCCGCTCGTGGCGCCGAAACTCGAGCGGTGAGCCGGGCATCCGGAACCGGCCGATTCCGGGCTGGTCGACGTCTTCGAACAACGGGTTCCGGGTCGAGCACCGCGGGTCGTCGCGGACCATCTCCAGGAACGACCGGTACGGCCCCCAGCAGACGCCGGCTTCATCGAACGCCGCGCACACCTCGTCGTACCCGCGGGCGCCGACCCAACGCGCCACCACCGGGGCGATGACGTCGCGGGCTTCGAAGCGCTGGCCCTCGTCGGAGAGATCCACCCCGAGCATCGCCTCGACGTGGCGCATCGCCTCGTGGCCCTCGATGGCGTCGAGCAGGCTCGTCCACTGGCGGGCGGTGATGGCCGCGACCATGACCCTGCGTCCGTCCTTCGTCGCGAAGTCACGGCCGAACGCACCGTACAGATCGTTGCCGATCGGCGCACGTTCGGTGCCGTTCACCACCGCTTCGCCGATGTGTCCGAGATTTCCCACCGTCGCGTAGCCGACATCGGAGAGCGCCAGCGTGATGTGCTCGCCCTCGCCGGTGTCGCGGCGCCGGCTCAGTGCGGCGAGGATTCCGGTGGCGGCGGTGAGGCCGGTGATGACGTCCCAGGCCGGAAACACGTGGTTCACCGGCGCATCCGGGCGCCCGGGCCCGGTGACCATCGGGAATCCCACCGCGCTGTTCACGGTGTAGTCGAGCGCGGTGGAGCCGTCGCGATGCCCGGTGATCTGCACCATCACCACATCGCTTCGTCGGGCCGCGAGCGCGTCCCAGGCCAGCGCCCCGCACGCCGGGAGGTTCGTCAGGAAGCAGCCGCCGCCTTCACCGGGGCGCGCGACGAGCTCGGCGACGAGTTCCCGGCCTTCGGGGGCGCGGAGGTTGACGGTGATCGAGCGCTTGCACTTGTTCAGGCTCGCCCAGTAGATGCTTGCGCCGCTCTCCGCGAGCGGCCAGCGCCTGGCGTCCACCCCGCCGCCGATGGGGTCGACGCGGATGACGTCCGCGCCAAGCTGGGCAAGGGTGAGCCCGCCGGTGGGTGCGGCGACGAACGCGGAGGCCTCGACAATCCGCAGTCCTTCGAGGATCCCGTACATGTCTTGATGTTTCCTCGGTCGTTTCGTTCTTCCACAATTCCATCAACGTACTGACCTGACTGCATTTTGCAGCCGTTCTCCGGCGCCATACGGCTTACGGGCGCGCCACGCCGGAAACTCAGGCGCCCTCGTGCCCGACGATCACCACCGAGCACACGTTCTGGTGCGGAAACCCGCCGAGATTGTGGGTGAGCCCGAGCACCGGCGCGTTCTCGCGCTGGCGCTCTCCGGCGCGGCCGAGCATCTGGAGGTAGACCTCGTAGATCATGCGAAGCCCCGAGGCGCCGATGGGGTGCCCGAAGCACTTCAGGCCCCCGTCGATCTGGCACGGCAGCGGGCCGTCGGCGTCGAAGAAGCCGTCCATCACGTCCTTCACCGCGCCGCCCTCGGGCGAGATGTGGAGGTCCTCCATCGTGATCAGCTCGGTGATCGAGAAGCAGTCATGGACCTCGACGAGGCTCAGCTCCTCGCGCGGATTCGCGATGCCGGCCTCCTGGTAGGCGCGTTCCGACGCCTTGCGGGTGGTCATGAAATAGCTCCCGTCCCAGGAGTTGTGCTGGGCCTCGGTCCCGTTCGACACCGAAAGCTGGAGCGCCTTCACGGTGACGAGATCCGACTTGCCCAGCGAACGGGCGATGTCCGGAGTGGTCACGATCGCGCACGCCGAGCCGTCCGAGACCCCGCAGCAGTCGAAGAGTCCGAGCGGCTCCGCGACCATGGGCGCGTTCAGCACCCGATCCTCGTCGATCCGGTTGCGCAGGTGCGCCTTCGGGTTCTTCGCTCCGTTGTCGTGGCTCTTGACCGAGACGTGGGCCATTGCGCGCTTCAGATCCCCGGCCGGCAGCCCGTGCCGGGCCCGGTACGCCGAGGCGAGCTGGGCGAACGCGCCCGGTGCGGAGAAGTTCGCCCAATGGAGATCGTTCACGGCGCCCCTGGTCCGCTGCGGCAGGCCGCCGTAGCCGGTGTCCTTGAGCTTCTCCACCCCGAGCGCGAGCGCGATGTCGCAAGCCCCGGACGCCACCGCGTAGACGGCGCCCCGAAACGCCTCCGAGCCACTGGCGCAGTAGTTCTCCACCCTCGTGACCGGGATGTACGGCAGGCGCAGCGCGGTGGCGAGAGGAAGCCCGGACTTGCCGACGTGCTGCTCCTCGATCGCGGTGGCGAGCCACGCCGCCTCGATCCGGTCCCGTTCGATTCCCGCATCCAGAAGGGCTTCGCCGAATGCTTCGTGCATCAGATCCTCGGCGTTGTCGTTCCAGCGCTCCCCGAACTTCGAGCACCCCATCCCCAGAATGGCGACCCGGTCGCGAATTCCCGTTGCCATGGTCCAGTCTCCTTCCTCGTTGCCCTGCGGTGCGGCGCTCGCCGGTGAGTCCTTCTCCGTTGCCGTCCCCGCTCCGGTGGCTCAGCCCGCTCCACCGTCCTCTTCCACTGCCGATCCTGCATCCGTCGGCGTCGCCTTCCAGAAATACCGGCGGAATCCCCGTCTGGCGTCGTAGTCCTTGACCCGGAACACCATCCGCATCGGCTGGCCGACATCGAGTCCGGCCTCCGGATCGATGTCGGTGAAGTCGATCATCGCCCGGCCGCCCTCCTCGAACTGCACCATGCCATGGTACGCGGGCGGCGCCACGGACCAGGTCAGGCGGTCGGCGGTATACGAGCGCATCGTCGCCCGCATGTCGCAGAACGAATGGTCCTCCTGCGCGTCGGCGGCATGGCAGTTCGGATTGACGCAGACGTTCGACTTCGGGAACTGGAGGGTGCCGCACTTCGAGCACTTCCCGCCGACGAGCCCGAGCACCATCCTCCGGTTCCGGTAGAGCGTGGTCAGACCGGTCTGCCGGTCCGTCTCCGATCGCAGTCCGTGCTCCAGGGAAACCAGATCGTTGACGCCGAGGTAGCGGTGGTAGTCGGTGTCCGCGCGCCGGCGCTCCAGATATCCCGAGACCCCCCGCTCCGGATTCGACGCCGCCGGCGCCTCGGTGGCCTCGAACACGACCGCATCGCATCCCTGCCCGAACCCGACGACGAGGATCCGCTCTCCCGGCGCCGCGTCCTCGAGTGCGTGGGCGAGCATCACCAGCGGATGGGCGGCCCCCGCCTCGCCGCACGTCCCCTGGAGGTTGTCGCGCAGGCTGCGTTCGGCGAGGCCGAGGCGTTTCGCGACGCTCGCACCGGCCCGGCGTATCGGGGAGGGGAAACAGAAACGATCGATCGCGCCGGGATCGAGGCCGGCGTCGGACAGCGCGCGGCCGACCGCTTCCGGGACGATCTTCATCAATCCCTCGTCGCGCACCCAGCGCTCTTCCCAGACGTAGTCGAAGCGCTCGTCCTGGCCGCGATAGTGATCGACGAAGTCGACCGAACGGGTGGCGCATCCGAGCAGCTTCGCGACCCCGTCGCCTTCGCCGACGAGCAGCGCGGCGGCCGCGTCTCCGGTGGTGAGCTCGAGCAGACTCGCGGCTTTCGTCCGGCGCTTCTCGGCGCTCGTCACCAGCACCGGTCCGCCGCCGCCGGCGGCGATCCGGCAAGCGGCGAGCAGCGCCGAAGTCCCGGCCCGCTGCGAGCCACCGATGTCCAGGGTTCCGATGGCGCCCGCGATGCCGAGGGCTTCGGCCACGACGCCGGCGTTCTGGCGGTCCTGGAACGGCAGGGTCGTCGAGGCGAGGAAGAGCTGCGAGATCCCGTCCCGCCCGCGCCGCGCGAGGCAGTCGCGAGCGGCCTCGACCGCCATCGTGATCGAGTCCTCGTCCCAGCCCGCAATGGCGCGCTCTCCGCGTCCGAGCGCCATGAGGGCGGGGTTGAGCCACGCATTGGCCTGCGCGATGACCCGGCGTTGCAGGCGCAGCCGCGGGACGTACCCGCCGAAGGCATGGATGCCGACGCTCACCACTGCGCGCGCCTCTGGAGCCGGGGGTGTGCGGCCGGCGCCACCGCACCACGACGGTCGCCAGGCCGACAGAGGCGAGGCCGGAGCCGGGGATGCGTGTCGTTCATCGAGCCGGGGACCGCATCGCTCATACCGGATCCCAACTGAAGACGTCGGCGCTTCGGTCGAGCGGATAGAAGTGGGATTGCAGCGCCGGGAACGCGTGCTCGACCACCGACTCCGGCGTCCAGCCCGCGCCCTCGTGCAGCCCGCGCAACGGGCGCGACTGGCCCATCAGGAAGATCTCGTTGTTGCGGACCGCGAAGATCTGGCCCGTCACGTGCGCCGCGCGGTCCGAGGCGAGCGCCACCGCGACGGTGGCGACCTTGTCGGGGGTCATCCGCCTGAGCTTCTCGACCCGCTCGCGCTGGGCCTCGTCGTCGATCGGGATGGTGCCGATCATCCGGCTCCACGCGAAGGGAGAGATGCAGTTCGAGCGCACGTTGAACCGCGCCATGTCGAGCGCGAGCGACTTCGAGAGCCCCGCGATGCCGAGCTTGGCCGCGGCGTAGTTCGCCTGTCCGAGGTTGCCGATGAGCCCCGAAGTCGACGTCATGTGCACGAAGCAGCCCGACGCCTGCGCCCGGAACCGGGTCGCGGCGGCCCGCGACGTGTTGAAGCTCCCCTTGAGGTGCACGTCGATGACCGCGTCCCAGTCCTCCTCGGTCATCTTGTGGAAGATGGCGTCGCGCAGGATCCCGGCGTTGTTCACGACGACGTCGATCCTTCCGAAACGGTCGACCGCCTGCTCGACCATCCCCTGCGCGGCGGCGAAGTCCGCGACGCTGTCGAAGTTCGCCTCCGCCTCGCCGCCGGCATCCCGGATCGCGCCGACGGTCCCGAGCGCGGGAGCCCGGTCGCCGCCTTCCCCGGAGGCGGTGCCGCCCGGATCGTTCACGATCACCTGCGCGCCGTGCGCCGCGAGCATCTTCGCGATCTCGGCGCCGACGCCGCGCCCGGCGCCGGTGACCAGCGCGACCTTTCCTTCGACCAGCCTCGTCATGGGAAGCCGCCTCGTCGTGGGCAAGCGGTCATGTGGTCAACCGCGCGACGGCACCGCCGTGCCGCGCCGCTCCGGCGCCCCCAGGTTTGCGTGTACTCACCCACGTGCCCGTACTCACCCACGTGCCCGGCCGGACCGATGACGCCGCTCGTTCAATAGTGCAGCAGCGAATGCACGCGGCGGCCCGGCAGCCTTGCCCGCCCTTCCAGATCGTCGAGCTCGATCACGAACGCGCACGCCGCGATCTCGCCGCCGAGCCGCTCGACGAGCTTGCAGCTTGCCGACGCGGTGCCGCCGGTGGCGATGAGATCGTCAACCAGCAAGATGCGGGCGCCCGGATTGATGGCATCGATGTGGGCTTCCAGGGATGCCGTGCCGTACTCCAGCTCGTAGGAGACCGACTGGACGTCGTAGGGAAGCTTGCCCGGTTTGCGCAGAGGAACGAACCCGACGTCCAGCTCCTGCGCGGCCAAGGCGCCGAAGATGAAGCCGCGCGCCTCCATGCCCGCCACCGCGTCGATGGGTTCGTCGATGAAGGGATTGACGAGCTGATTGACGGCCAGCCGCAACATCGCCGCATCACCCACCAGAGGCGTGATGTCGCGGAACACCACGCCGGGCCGGGGGAAGTCGGGAATCGCACGGATCTTCGATTCGAGACCTTGCACTGAGGCTCTCCTGATGTGGTGCGGTCACCCGGCTCGGCACGCGTTCCGGGCACTCCGGAGCCCGGTGCCTGTCGGCGCCGGACCATCCGAAGTATAGGCGACGGCCGCCATCCGTGACGCCCCGTCGCCACCGGCCATCCGGCTTCCTGAGCCGCCATCCGCAATGCCGCGCCGCCACCGGCCATCCGGCTTCCTGAGCCGCCATCCGCAATGCCGCGCCGCCACCGGCCATCCGGCTTCCTGCCGGCGTCATGCCGCTGCATACTCGAACGAACAGGACGCCGGGGACGGGACCCGCCCATGAGATACGCCTGGTACGCATCCCCCATCGGACGGCTCCTCGTCGCCAGGGACGAGATTGCGGTTCGGCACCTCACCATCCCGGACCGCGATCCGACGCGGCCCGACTCGCCGCGCCGCCGGGCGGTGAAGCCGCTCGAACCCGTACCGGGCTGGGTCCGCGACGACGCGGGGCTCGCCCGCGAACTCGCGGAACTCGATGCCTACTTCGCGGGCGAACTCCGGGAGTTCGAAATGGCGGTGCGGCCCGAGGGCACCCCGTTCCGGCGCAAGGTGTGGGCCGAGCTCGCCCGCATCCCCTACGGCGAGACCTGGAGCTACGGCGACCTCGCTCGCCGTGTGGCCGGACGCACCGGCGCGGCCCGCGCGGTCGGCGCCGCCAACGGCGCCAATCCCGTCGCGATCGTCCTCCCGTGCCACCGCGTCATCGGCGCAAACGGCAGCCTCGTCGGCTACGGCGGGGGACTGAGCCGCAAGGCGATGCTGCTGGCTCACGAGAGGGGCGAGGGGGTGTTCTCCGGCGTGGAGCCGCGGGAGCCCGAGTTCGAGCTGGTCGGGCAGGAAGCCGTCGACCCGCCACGAAGGCGGACCTCTGCCGGACCGCGGCCGGGGTAGTGACTGCGGACATGACCTTGACCACCGCGATCGCCTTCTGCACCCTGAAGTTCGTTCCCGGCCAGCAGAAGAACGAGAGCGAAGAAGACGGGGGCTCCACCCACGTTTGATTGATATAGTCGGGGCCGTCGATTCGGAGGATCAGGTTCCGGTCCGATGCGTGCCCCTTCGCTTCTTGCTTCGTGAATACGACCGGCGAACTTCTCTTGCGTAATACGTAATCAGGAACAGACAAGGGACATCCCCGCTCGACGTCCCCTGTCAGGAGATTCCATATGGACGGCGCTACCATCTATCGGATCCTGTTCGGGGAGGACGTGCAACCCGACAGGTGGCAGCTCGCGCTGACGACCGATGCGTGGCCTCAAGTCTTGATCGCGCCGACGGGCGCCGGCAAGACGGCAGCAGTGACGCTCGGGTGGATTGCGCACCGCCTCCGAAATCCTGACCGTACGCCCCGCAGGCTCGTCTGGTGCCTGCCGATGCGAACGCTGGTCGAACAGACCACGCAGCTTGTCAGAGACTGGCTCGAGAAGCTGGCGGGCGAAGTGGGCAGCGTGGACCAGCTTCCAAAACGGAAGGACGTGTACGTACTCATGGGTGGCGTGGACAGTAGCGATTGGCTGCGGAACCCGGAACATCCTGCGGTGCTCGTTGGCACTCAAGACATGCTGTTGAGCCGCGCCTTGATGCGCGGCTACGCCTCCTCCCGGGCAATCTGGCCGATGGAGTTCGCCCTTCTGCACGAAGATGCGCAATGGGTGTTCGATGAAGTGCAACTCATGGGCGCGGGCCGCGCAACCTCCGCACAGCTTGAAGCGTTTCGCCAAGCGAGCGCTGCTCGATCCCGAAGCGAATGCCGTCCCATGGGAAGCCCGTCCCGTAGCCTCTGGATCTCGGCAACGCTCGATCCGCAGTGGCTCGCCACCGTGGATCACCCTCAACCGTGCCCCGAATCGGTGGTCAGGGTCGATCCGGCCATGGAGCCGGACGGCAGGCTCGCACGCCTCTCGCGCGCCACCAAAAGGCTGACCCGTTCATCGGTGGCGCCGAAGTCGGCGAAGAAGTCTGACATCACCAGCTACATCCGGGAGCTTGCGGACGCGATCCTGAACAAGCACCGAACCGGATTCATGACGCTCGCGATCGTCAATCGCGTAGATCGCGCGCAGGAGCTGTACAAGGAGATCGACAAGAAGCTGTTGAAGCAGAAGCCGACGGCGCCGACTTTGGCCCTCGTCCATTCTCGCTTCCGCCCCGCCGACCGCCAGCGGGAAACAGACAAGGTAATCGCGACGAGTGACCAGAATCCGAACGGCCGGATCGTTGTTGCCACCCAAGCGGTCGAAGCGGGCCTGGACATCTCTGCGGCAGTCATGTTCACGGAGATCTCGTCCTGGTCTTCGATGGTCCAGCGCTTCGGTCGAGTCAACCGCTATGCCGAGCTTCCCGACGGCGCGGAGGTGCATTGGCTCGACCTGCTCCAGCCGACAGCCGACGGTGGATCATCGGACAAGGAAGCCGACGCCTTGGCGATCCCCTACACCGTCGCGGAGTTGCGGTGCGCACAGGGACGGTTGTCCGAATTGACCGATGTTGCGCCGGAGCACCTTCCTCCCCCGGACAACATCGAGCCACCGCGACGCGTCATCCGCCGCAAGGATCTCTACGACCTCTTCGACACGGATCCGGATCTGACCGGCTTCGACGTCGACGTGTCGCCGTATGTCCGTGACGCTGACGACACGGACATTCGTGTCTTCTGGCGCGATCTCGCCACATTGGGCGACGATCCACCCCGACCCTGCCGGGAAGAGCTGTGTGCCGTGTCGATAGGCGCCGCCAGAAAATGGATCGAAACGCTCCGGACAAAGAACGTTGTGTTCCAGCGCGACCCGCAGTGGCGGCGCCATGATGGCCGGAGGGAAACCGTCCCCCCAGGATGGGCGCCTTTCCAGGAAAAACCATGGCCGGGACTGATACTGCTCGCCGATCGGAACGCCGGCGGGTACCGGGAGTCGGTCGGATTCACGGGCGATCCGAAGGATGTGCCCGAACCGGTGGTCGATCCGGTCGCACCGGCTGGCGCAAGTGCGGCACCGAACGGCTCCGCCCCCATGACTGCGGACGAAAGCGAGGGACACGACGAGGATCCGCTGAGTCAGATCGGAACAGTCGTAACGCTTGCCGATCATCTGCGGCACGTCGCCACGGAAGCAGAATCGCTGTGCAGCGCTCTCGGCGTCGACGACGGAACTCGGGCGGCCGTCGTCCGCGCGGCACACTGGCACGATCTGGGCAAGGCGCACGAAGTCTTCCAGGAGACGATGCGGCGCGGTCTCAATGGACAGGACGTTCCGCCGCCGGACGTACTGCTGGCCAAGACGCTCAAGCGGTCCCGACACGGACGGGCCTATTTCCGGCATGAACTCGCATCCGCTCTGGCGTTTCTCGCCCACGAGAACTGGTCACGGGATGCCGACCTGATTGCCTATCTGATCGCCGCTCACCATGGGAAAGTGCGGCTGAACCTGCGCGCCTTGCCCAAAGAAGGGGCGCCGGAGGCCGATTCCAGCGCTGGTACCCGCTTCGCCCGGGGCGTATGGGAGGGAGACCAACTACCGCCTCTCGATCTGGAAAGCGGCGAGTGCTGGGAGGGAGGAAGCCTGCTCCTCTCGATCATGGAACTAGGCTGGGACGCAGTCAGCCGCGAGAGCTGGACAGAGCGCACACGCGAACTGCTCGCGCGGTTTGGACCGTTCCACCTCGCTTGGCTGGAAACCCTCCCGAGGATCGCCGACCGGCGGGCATCCAAAAAGGAGCGGAACGGGAGCTACTCATGACCAGTGCACCGCTCACGCTGAACGGATGCGCTCCGACGCCGCTGGCATCCTACCTGAAGGCCCTTGGAGTCCTGCGCCTGATCTCGTCGCCCGACAACCATGTCTCCGGCGAGGCGGCCGATCCGCACGCACGCGGTTGCTGGGATAACGAGCGCTTCCACCTGCGAACGACGCTCAGCCGCGACGCCCTGCTGCGCTTCTTTCTGGACGACTACGCGCCGAGTCCCATCATCGCGCCGTGGAACGGCCGGGCGGGCTTTCTCGAGGATGATGCGGGCGAAGAGTCGCGTCGCACCGGCGCCCGCCTGATGCGTGCCATCAAGGGAAGCGATTGTCGTCGACTGGAGCTGATGCGACGTACCGTCCACTCATTGGACAGGAATGGCCATCTGGGCAGATGCAACCGACTTCGGGGGCAACGAAAGAATCTCGAAAAGGAATCAAGGAGCCTCACCGGCGACGAGAAGAAACTGAAAGAAGTCGAGATAAAACGCCTCAGCAAGGAAGAAAAGAAGTACAAGAGTCTGTTGCTTCCGATCTTGAGATCTGAAGTGGACTTGCATCATGTCGGCTACATTGACGCTTGTTACGTACTCGCATCCGGCGAGACCGCTTCTCCTCTTCTTGGAAGAGGCGGTAACGACGGAAGCCGCGATTTCGGCGTCAACTTCGCAGAGAAGCTTGAGGATCTCATCGTCTTCAAGAGCGGAGATCCGAAAGACCGCGCAGGCCTTGATCTCGAGTCCGCGCTGTTCGCCGTCGTTCGGCGCGCTGAAAAAAGCGGTTCCATGGGTCAGTTCAGTCCCGGACACGGCGGACCGAATGCGACGACCGGGTACGAGGGCTCCAACCCGCTGAATCCGTGGGATGTCGTTCTGGCAATGGAGGGCACCTTGGTGTTTGCCGGTGCCCTTACTCGCCGCTGGGGAGCGGCGGGCGGCAATCGCGGCGCCTTCCCGTTTACTTTCGAGCCCACGGGCGCCGGGGCAGGCGGTCTGTCATCGGAAGATCCGAACCAGCCTCGCGGTGAAATCTGGACTCCTGTCTGGGCCAAGCCGGCCACGTTTTCCGAAGTCGCTGCGGTCTTCGCGGAGGGACGACTCACCGTTGGGCAACGCACGGCTCGAACGGGGCTGGACGCTGCGCGCTCGATCGCGCAGGTCGGTTCCTCGCGCGGCATTAGCGGATTCGAGCGGTACTCCATCATCCGGCCTGATAGCGAGATGCCTTATCAGGCGACGCCACTTGGCAGATTCAATGTCCCTGATCGACCGCGTCGGGACCTCGCCGACGATCTGGAAACAGATGACTGGCTTTACGACGCACGAAAATTGTTGGTTCACAAGAAAACGGCTCCTGCTCGTGCGAGACAGGCGATGCGTCGGCTCGAAGACGCACTGTTCAATATGACAGCGCCGAATCTCGGAAGAGGAGGAATACAAAACGCGCTGATGGCGCTCGGCAGTCTTGTTGCCTGGTTGGCGACCAGCCGGAAGGCCCGTGAGGCCCTGAAGCCACCACCCCCGCTTTCGCCCGGCTGGATTCGAGAGGCGAACGATGACAGCGCGGAATTCCGTGTTGCCGCCGCGCTGTCCGGACTTGGACTGGCGGCGCCCGGATCGTCCGGACAAGACACGCCCGTACAGGTCGATGACCTCGACAATGACGAATCAGCGCTGGCGCTACCGAGCACCGTGAAGTCCTCAGACACCGCCAAGCCAGCACGGTTGAAGGTGGCCCCGCCGATGGCCGCGCATTTCGCACCACTCGACGAGGAGAGGTTTTTGGGTAGCCGAGGACTCCGCACTCGCCGCTCATGGTCCAGCGACGACACGCCGCCCACGGCAGTCTGGGGAACCGGTCAGCTCGTTTCGAACATGCTCGCCGTCCTGGAACGGCGACTGGTGGAAGCGGCGACTCGCGGACTGGAGGACAAGCCACTCGCGAGCGCCATGGCCGCGCGGCTTGCGGACGTGTCCGTGTTCCTCTCCGGCCACTTCGACGATGCGCGTTGCGCGGCGCTGCTTGCCGGTCTCGTGTGGGTGCGTCCGACCCACCTTGGACCGGTGATGCACGCGAGCGCTTCGCCCGTGCCATTCGCCTACGCGGCGCTCAAGCCGGTGTTCACACCGGATGCCGCTCTCCATGACGTTGGCGCACTGCCCGGCGCGACGCGAATGCCGGTCCCACCAGAAATTCTCGCGCACCTGCACGCTGGCGGCGACAGCCTCGACGGGCGAGCGACTGGCCGGGCAGTGCATACCGCCTTGGCCCGCGCCCGCGCCTCCGGTCTGCCAACACCTTTCGATGCCTTGCGATCCGGCTCGCGGATATCCGCGGTCGAAGACAGCCGCATGGGCGCCGGCGTCCCAGCCGATCGCCTTGCCGCAGCGCTTCTGATCCCTGTCGGAATCCGGGCGTCGGCCGCCCTGATAAAACGCGCCTACCCGGGCGCTCTGCCTGAAGACGACGACATGGCCATGGAGGATACGACGAATGCCGCTTGACCTCACTTCAATCGACGATACGCCCCGCCTTCTCATCGAAGCCGACCTCAAACCGGCTCAAGGCGCGAGATTCCAGCCGACGGGGTTTCCCAATCTCGGGCACGCCGTCTACGACTCGCCCGACGGACACGGACGAATGGTGCTCGTGGAAAGTGCGCAGTCGATGGCGAATCGCTTGGAAGCAGTTTGCTGGAACGATGTGGAGGACGATTGGGTCACTCCGCTCCAGGGCTTGCCGGTCGTAAAGGTGGTGAACGGGGAGGGTAAACCGCTCACCAACTCCCTGATCGAAGCGCATCGGCTCAACTCGCCCTACATCCTGGAAGGCAAGGACAAGACTGTCTTCGATCTGCTGAAGAAGCGGCTCGCCGCCATGGAGATCGGGCGGGTAGATTTGCGCCAGCTTGCGCGAGTACTCCTGGAATTCGACACGAACGCACTCCTCCATGGGGTCTTTCTTGCCAAGAAGGAGCTGGCCGGCGGCCGGTTGCGTCTGCCCAGATCCCTGTCTGCGTTTGTCGAAGCCAGGAATGCAAAGGTGGCGGCGAGCGGAGGCGTGAAGAACGACAGTGTGAATCCGTCCGGGGACGCGGCCAAGGGTTTCGGCAACGTGCCCTTCGCACGGGACGAATGGACCGCCGAGAAGATCACCGCCTATTTCAACATCGACCTGCGACAGATCCGGGCCTTCGGTCTGGGAGATGATCCGGTGCGGTTGCTGATAGTGCTCGCGCTCTTCAAGATCCGGAAGTTTCTCGCGGAGGGATTGCGGTTTCGCACCGCGTGCGATCTCGATGTGACCGGAGTCACGGTCACCCGGCCGGAAGACTTCGACCTCCCAAGCCTCAACGAGATCGAAGAAGAGCTGCCTCGGCTGATCGAGGCCATGGGCTCGAAGGGGCTTTTCGGCGAGAGCCGGGTTCGCACTGTCAAATACGACGAGAAGTGAACGCATGTTTGCGCTCGCCTTTCGCTTTCCCGCAGGCCGGTACCATGCGACGCCTTGGGGCCGCAACGTCAACGAAGCCGACGTCGCGTGGCCGCCGGAGCCGTGGCGCCTGCTGCGCGCGCTCGTCGCTGCGTGGTGGCGCAAAGGTGACCGTGAGCGTTGGTCCGAGGACGACCTCGCACGCCTGATAGACGAGCTCGCGGAGACACTGCCGGAGTACAGCCTGCCAACCGGTGCGATCCACGCCCACACGCGCCATTACATGCCGACCGGAAAGATCGAGAGGGGCAGACCGAAGACGACGCTCGTCTTCGACGCCTTCCTTCGATTGCCCATCGGAGCGACGCTGGTTGCCGCGTGGCCACGCGTGGCGCTCGAACCCGAGTCGTTCGCATTCGCTGCTCATGTTGCAAGCGCCATCGGCTATCTCGGCCGGGCGGAGAGCTGGACGGAGTGCGAAGCGCTGTCGGAGTGGGACGGGACGGTGAATTGCCGTTTGCTCGACGCGGCTGGTGGCGGGGACCCCGTGCGGCTACTTGCGCCGCTCAGCGCGGACGCCTACTCGGCCGAACGCCGACGGATCATGGACGACATGAAGAACCGGATACTCGCGACAGCCAAGCGAACCCCGACGGAGAAAACGCTGAAACAAAAAATCGACAAGGAGTTGCGGAGCAAGGGGCGGCAGGCGCATACGCTGCCCGAGCGCCTCGTCGATGCGCTCGCGCTCGACACGGCGGATTATCAGGACCGGGGCTGGAGTCGCCCGCCAGCGGCCCGCGAGGTGGTCTACGCACGCGAGCCGGAAGCCGCTCCGGGAGTGATCGCCCGTCGTTTCGGTCGGAACCATCCGTCGCAAGCAGGGCGAGACGAACCGACGGTGGCCCGCTTCCTGCTGGCTGGCCGACCGCGTCCCCGTATCGAAGACACCATCAGAATCGGCGAACTGATGCGTCGGGCGGCGCTCGCAAAGTTCGGGTGGCGGGTGGACGTGGCGACTGCACGCTCGATTCCCAAGGCGCCAAGGGAGATATCGGGCCGAGACGAGGACGGCAAGCCGCTCAAGGACCCATTCCATGCACACGCATTCTGGCTGCCGGAGGACGCCGACGGCGACGGGTGGATCGATCATGTGTCCGTGTTCGTTGCCAGCGGCATGAGCCCCGAGATCCGTGTGGCTCTCGATCGCATCACCCGTCTCTGGCTCCCGCCGAAGCAGCGACGGAAGGACGACGCGGCCGAACCCAGCGGCGTAATGGAATGGCGCCTCGCGCTGGAAGGCTTCGGTAAACCGGCCGATTTCGCCGGCGGTGCGCGTATCTTCGACAGATCCAGGCGATGGCGGAGTGTGACGCCGTTCTTGGCGGCCGGACACCTGAAGGGGGCCGGCTACCCCGGCGAGGTACGACGATTGCTGAAACGCCGCGGACTCGATGCGACCAATGTCGAGGTCAGCGAACTCCATGAAATTTCCGTCGGTGGAACTACGCGCCGCGCGATCCACTTTCATCGCTTCCGTTCCCGTGGGCGCGAGGTACAGCCCGATGCGGCCGGTGTCCTGCTCAACATCGTACTACCGGAAGCGATTGAAGGTCCGCTGGCTATCGGATATGGCAGTCACTTCGGTTTGGGGCTCTTCGTGGCAACCGATGGCGACCTGCCGGCGAGGTCCCCGGACCGGATGCCGCAGCCTGCAACATGAAGCGCTGAATCTGATTCAGGCAGGACCACATAATCGGTGCTGATTACGTACGAAGCTCAGGTTGCGTCTCCCGGACTGCACAATCCGGGATGAGGCAGTCTGTCTGCACGAGTTCGCCAACCGCTTCACCGTCCGGCGTATCATCGGAGAGTGGATCGGCTTCTACAAGGCAATTATGCAGGAAAGTACCGAAGAAAAACTGGACAGGGTTTCGGCATATGCGGTCTGTATAAAATGGAAGAGAGAAACTAACATTGGAACTTTATCACGCTATTAAGAACGATCAACTTGTCCACATTTCCGATGTTGAACGTGGACTTGCGTGCAAGTGTACCTGTGCATACTGTGGCCAGCGTCTCATTGCAAAAAAAGGAGGAACTAGGCGGCATCATTTTTCCCATGAAAACAAGGATGGGTGTGCTTGGGGTATCGAGACAACACTGCATCGAGCCGCCAAGGAGATACTGGAGAATGCAAGAAAGCTTTGGATACCGGAAATCATTCTTCAACGCGAAGATGGGATGGTTCTACGGGCAAAATCAAGATATATTTCATTGGATCGAGTCACGCTTGAATCTCCTTTACAAGGATTTGTTCCCGACGTTGTCATCGAGCACGAGGGATATCGGCTAATCCTTGAAATCAAGGTAACCCACGGAGTCGATGAGAGTAAACTCGCGAAGATAAAGTCAGCAGGGATCTCCGCTCTGGAGATCGATCTCTCACGCACGGACCGCGATGTCACGCTTACAGAGCTTGAGCCGCTCATAGTAGGGGAGAATCGGTACAAGTATTGGTTGCACAGTGAGCTAGCTACACGAATGAAAGAAGGACCGGTTACACGACATGCCCATGTTGTCCGCGGTCCTCGCAAGTCGGACCCGACGTGGCATCAGAACGCTCTCCGCAAGCTGTACGAGATGGGATCCCCGGATGTTTGCCGAGTAGGCCCCGATGTATACGAAAAGATTCCCCGGTCTGCCAATACTCTGTTTGGTCGCCGGTCGTCAGCACCCGGAAGCACGATAGACGAGGCGAAACTCCGATTTATGGTCGGAAGGCTGATCGACGCAGTACGGCGACACCACCGACAGGAGACGTAACATGCAGGAGAGGACTGCTTGCCTTCGGCACATTCCTACATAATCCCCAACCGGAAAGCACCTAACCAGGCCGCTAGTCTGTCCGATAAACTGAGGCGCCTCAAACCTGCCCCCGCATCTCCCATGCCCCCCGACCAACTCGAACTCCTCTTCGATGCGCCTCCGACAACCGACGAGGTGCCGCTGGTGCCGGCGCGGATGGTCAACGAGTTCGTCTACTGCCCGCGCCTCGCCTACCTCATGTGGGCGCAGGCGGAGTGGGCGGAGACCGGCGACACGGTGGATGGCCGGCGCGTCCATGTCCGGGTCGACCGCGCCAACGCGCCTCTGCCGTCGCCCGAGACCCTGGAGGGCGAGCAGGAGAAGGTGGCCAGCCGTGCGCTCACCCTCTCCTCCGAAGAGCTCGGCGTGATCGCGAAGATCGACGTTGCCGAGGCCGAAGACGGGGTGGTCACGCCGGTCGACTACAAGCGCGGCAAACGGCCCCATGTCTCCCGCGGCGTCTACGAGCCCGAGCGCATCCAGGTCTGCCTTCAGGCGCTGCTGCTGGAAGAGCACGGCTACGCGGTGGAGGAGGGCGCGATCTGGTACGCCCAGAGCCGCGAACGGGTGCGCATCGTCCTCGACGAGGAGCTGCGCCGCGACACACGCCAGGCGGTGAGCAGCCTTCGCCTCACGGTCGCCCAAGGCCGCATCCCGCCGCCGCTCAAGGACAGCCCCAAGTGCCCCCGCTGTGCTCTCGTCTCCATCTGCCTTCCGGACGAGATGGCGGCGCTGGGAGGGTCGGACCTCGCTCCCCGCCCGATCACGGTCGGCGCGGACGAGGCCCTGCCGCTGGTCGTGCAGTCGCAGCGGGCGCGCATCATGAAGGACGGCGAGACCCTGAAGATCGCCGACGAGAAACAGGGAGATACCAGTGTGCGGCTGAACGAGGTGTCCGATGTGGCGCTGTTCGGGAACGTCTCGATCACCTCGCCCGCGCTCGCCACTCTGATGGACCGCGGGATCCCGGTGGCTTTCCACAGCCACGGCGGCTGGTTCCGCGGCCTCGCCCACGGAACGGGTCATCGCAACGTCGAGGTCCGCACGGCGCAGTACCGGGCGAGCTTCGACGAGGGCTTCTGCCTGCGTTTCGCGCGTGTTCTGGTCGCCGCCAAGATCGTGAACCAGCGGACCATCCTGCGGCGCAACTGGCGTGGCGATGAGGCCGACCGCAAGGAGGCGCTGAACCACCTCACCGCGTCCCGCAGGACGGCAGAGCACGCGGATACGATTCCCGCGCTGTTGGGAGTCGAGGGAGATGCCGCCGCGGTCTACTTCCGGGCGTTCGCCGGCCTTCTGGCGCCGCCGGAGGCGGGGGCGAGTGCGGGAACAGATGTGGGAGCGGGCGCGGGCGCGGAGGAGGAGGGGGAGGCGGGCAACACGGCGGTCGGAGCGGGGGACGGTACGACGACCGGCACGATGACCGGTACGACGGACAGCACGACGGCCGGTACGACAACCGAAGCCGCGGGCATGGGCCTGTTCCGGTTCGACGCGCGCAACCGTCGCCCTCCGACCGATCCCGTGAACGCCATGCTGTCGCTCGCCTACGCCATGCTGACGCGGCACCTTACGGTCGCGCTTGCGACCGTGGGGCTGGACCCCTACCGGGGCCTCTTCCACGCTCCGCGCTACGGCAAACCGGCCCTCGCCCTCGACATCATGGAGCCGTTCCGCCCGATCATCGCCGACTCCGTGGTGCTGTCGGCGGTCAACACCGGAGAGGTCTCGGCGGGCGATTTCGTGAGCGCTCCCACCGGAACGGCGCTCAACGCCACGGGGCGCCGCCGCTTCGTTGGCGCGTTCGAACGTCGGCTCTCCCAGGAAACCACGCATCCGCTGTTCGGCTACCGGCTCAGCATGCGCCGGCTCCTGCTGCTGCAGGCCCGGCTGCTGTGCCGCCACCTTCTGGGGGAGCTCCCGCAATACCCCCACTATCTTCCCAGATGAGACGGCTCCGCCATGAGCGACGAACGGACCTACATCGTGACCTACGACATCTCCAACCCCCGGCGGTGGCGCCGCGTCTTCCGGACCATGCACGGCTTCGGGGAATGGCTACAGCTCTCGGTCTTCCAGTGCCGGCTGTCGAGGCGCCGGCGGGCCGAGCTCGAGACGGAGCTGCGGGGGGTCATCAAGACGGGAGAGGATCACGTTCTGGTGATCGACATCGGCCCGGCGGACAAGACCGAAGTGGCCGTCACGAGCCTTGGCAGGACGTTCTCCATGATCGAACGCCAAGCGGTCGTCATATAGACTGAACGGACGGTCGGGCAGAAGATACGGAACCTGTGTGGAGATCCCGAGACAAAGACCTTCGCTCTCCGCCGCATCGGATCGAGCGGCGCGGCAATGCGAAACCACCGGGGCTCGCTCGAAACTGCACACCATGTTGATCCACCAAAAATTTGTCAGATTGGGAAGGGTCTGGAGCACCTCGTTCCAGGCGTCATCCGGCGACGAAGCGATGGGTGCTCGAAAGCAGGCCCGGTTTGTCATGGGTATCAGCAGGTTGTACGGTGACCGCATCCGGGGCGCGCGCGCCCCGGCCTCATTGAAGGAACTGCTGCTCCGACTTCGCCGCCGGCAGCACCGATGCATCCGGGGCGCGCGCGCCCCGGCCTCATTGAAGGGAGGCAATCCTCGACATCAACGCGAGCTACCGGGAGCCGGCATCCGGGGCGCGCGCGCCCCGGCCTCATTGAAGGGACGCGCCCGGGATCCGCACCTACGCATCCGCGCCGTGCATCCGGGGCGCGCGCGCCCCGGCCTCATTGAAGGGCGAATCCTCTCCGGCGCGTCGGTACCGCCGGTCCGCGGCATCCGGGGCGCGCGCGCCCCGGCCTCATTGAAGGACATAGTGGCGGATTTGCCTCTATCTTCGCGGCATGGACGGCATCCGGGGCGCGCGCGCCCCGGCCTCATTGAAGGGGCAACCGCGGTTGGGCGAGCCGCATCCGGCAGCGGGCATCCGGGGCGCGCGCGCCCCGGCCTCATTGAAGGTCCGGGGAGCGCACGATCTCACTGCGCTGCTGCCTCCAGGCATCCGGGGCGCGCGCGCCCCGGCCTCATTGAAGGGTCCGCGCTGGGATCGGGGGGGTGGTTCGGGGACATGCATCCGGGGCGCGCGCGCCCCGGCCTCATTGAAGGAGTATTCATGGCGTATTCGTCCCTTCAACACCCCGGCATCCGGGGCGCGCGCGCCCCGGCCTCATTGAAGGCTCCAATTGTTGCAAGGCATCGTGCTCGAAGGTGACAAGGCATCCGGGGCGCGCGCGCCCCGGCCTCATTGAAGGATTCGCCCCCTCCCAGTTGGTTGAAAAGGTCCGTCACGCATCCGGGGCGCGCGCGCCCCGGCCTCATTGAAGGCGCCCGTCTTCACGGTCGGTTTCGGCGCCGCGGGGAGGTGCATCCGGGGCGCGCGCGCCCCGGCCTCATTGAAGGAACGACTAGGACGACTTCGCGCGCGCACGCGCGGACAGCATCCGGGGCGCGCGCGCCCCGGCCTCATTGAAGGCCACAGGAAAGGTGTCCGCGCGTGCGCGCGCGAAGTCGCATCCGGGGCGCGCGCGCCCCGGCCTCATTGAAGGCGCGGCGAGATCGACGGCCATCACTTCGTCGAGATCGAGCATCCGGGGCGCGCGCGCCCCGGCCTCATTGAAGGAAGCCGCGCAGCTCGGTGAGCACGTCGTCGAGCTTGGGCATCCGGGGCGCGCGCGCCCCGGCCTCATTGAAGGGGCTCGCCGAGCCGGGGCTCCCTCGCGTCGGCGACGTGAGCGCATCCGGGGCGCGCGCGCCCCGGCCTCATTGAAGGAGCATCTCCTGCGCCGTGCTCCCGAGCAACTCCGCCGCATCCGGGGCGCGCGCGCCCCGGCCTCATTGAAGGGGGATGCTCGAGCAGGTGCTTGCGGAGACGAGGCGCGCATCCGGGGCGCGCGCGCCCCGGCCTCATTGAAGGGGCGCGCGCTCGACCAGTACCGGGCGGTGTCGCCGGTGCATCCGGGGCGCGCGCGCCCCGGCCTCATTGAAGGGTCAACTTCAGGTTCGAGGACGCCGACCTGCCCATCGCATCCGGGGCGCGCGCGCCCCGGCCTCATTGAAGGGTCACCAGAGCGAGCTGCGCCGCGCGCCCCTCGACACGGCATCCGGGGCGCGCGCGCCCCGGCCTCATTGAAGGCCGCCGGTGATGAAGGTGAACGTGACGAGCGAGGCGAAGCATCCGGGGCGCGCGCGCCCCGGCCTCATTGAAGGCGGGACCGCAAGGCGGTCACCTGGGACCACGAGTACGCATCCGGGGCGCGCGCGCCCCGGCCTCATTGAAGGGCCAGCTCCGCGCGCAGGTCGGAGTTCTCGGCATCCAGGCATCCGGGGCGCGCGCGCCCCGGCCTCATTGAAGGGGGACCCGCCCGCAGCGCCGAGCGCAGTAGTCAATCCGGCGCATCCGGGGCGCGCGCGCCCCGGCCTCATTGAAGGTCCGCAAGGGTACCCTGAACGACGGCGGGAACAACAAGGCATCCGGGGCGCGCGCGCCCCGGCCTCATTGAAGGACCTTGATTATGAAAAATTGCCTGTTCGAGAAAAATGGTGCATCCGGGGCGCGCGCGCCCCGGCCTCATTGAAGGAGTCACTGAGAGATGAATACCCTAAGGTAGCCGATCAGAGCATCCGGGGCGCGCGCGCCCCGGCCTCATTGAAGGATCGGCCGCGTCCCGAACCACCACAGCGTCGCCGACGCATCCGGGGCGCGCGCGCCCCGGCCTCATTGAAGGCTGACGCCGGCGGCCGAGGTGTCCGTCGAGCTCCCCGCATCCGGGGCGCGCGCGCCCCGGCCTCATTGAAGGTTGAATATCCTTCTCGCTGGCACCGTCAAATATCGGGCATCCGGGGCGCGCGCGCCCCGGCCTCATTGAAGGAAGGCGATCGCGATCTCGGCGGGGTTCAGCGCCGCCTGCATCCGGGGCGCGCGCGCCCCGGCCTCATTGAAGGACGCCGGCGAACGTCGGCGACAGCGCGTACACCCGGCCGGCATCCGGGGCGCGCGCGCCCCGGCCTCATTGAAGGAGCCTGGCCGCCGACCGAAGGCCGGCCGGCGGCATTGCATCCGGGGCGCGCGCGCCCCGGCCTCATTGAAGGGCGGCGGCCAGCGCCGCCGGCAGGTACGCAGTCGCGCGGAGCATCCGGGGCGCGCGCGCCCCGGCCTCATTGAAGGACCTACCAGCGCGCCCTCCCGCCGCGCGTCACCATCGGCGCATCCGGGGCGCGCGCGCCCCGGCCTCATTGAAGGACCTACCAGCGCGCCCTCCCGCCGCGCGTCACCATCGGCGCATCCGGGGCGCGCGCGCCCCGGCCTCATTGAAGGCGACAGCACGAGGGGGTGATGGCCAGACCAGCGGAGCATCCGGGGCGCGCGCGCCCCGGCCTCATTGAAGGTCCACGTCGTAAGGATCTGCGATCGACTCAATGATCCTGCATCCGGGGCGCGCGCGCCCCGGCCTCATTGAAGGTACCGTTATTGGAACATAATCTAACAATATGCGACGCATCCGGGGCGCGCGCGCCCCGGCCTCATTGAAGGGGGGACGGGTCCGCGGCGTCGCCGTGGGCGCTGTAGCATCCGGGGCGCGCGCGCCCCGGCCTCATTGAAGGGATAGTATGGATGTATGCCTCGTTCCATAGCGCGCCCGGCATCCGGGGCGCGCGCGCCCCGGCCTCATTGAAGGGGCCCGAGGTCCTCGGGCGGGACGTAGGGTGCGAGCGGCATCCGGGGCGCGCGCGCCCCGGCCTCATTGAAGGGGCCCGAGGTCCTCGGGCGGGACGTAGGGTGCGAGCGGCATCCGGGGCGCGCGCGCCCCGGCCTCATTGAAGGAATTCCGCCATCACGTCCCTGCCGAGGATCATGGCGCGCATCCGGGGCGCGCGCGCCCCGGCCTCATTGAAGGTTCTGCCGGACGTTGATGCCGACCAGAATCCCCCGGGCATCCGGGGCGCGCGCGCCCCGGCCTCATTGAAGGGGACATAAGCCGATTCCGGCACTGGGTTCCGCGGCGGGCATCCGGGGCGCGCGCGCCCCGGCCTCATTGAAGGTCATGGCTATACCTAGTGTAGTGTCACTAACAAAACCGAGATTAAAATGCTGCATCCAGCGCCGCCCGACCCCGCTGGACTTTCTCGACGATCTCCTCCACCGTCTTTGTCCACACCAGAGGACGTGGGTTTTCGTTGTAGCTATGCAAATACTCGCGCAGGCACTTCTCCAAATGCGGCACCGAGGTGAACACACCACGACGAATCTGCTTGTCCGTGAGAATGGCGAAGAACCGCTCCACCAAGTTGACCCATGAAGCGCTCGTCGGAGTGAAGTGCAGGAAGATGCGCTTCTTGCGTTCGATCCAACCGAGCACCTTCTCGTGTTTGTGCGTCGCGTAGTTGTCCAACACAATATGAATCTCCTGGTCCTTGGGCACTGTCTTTTCAACCTCTTGCAGAAACCTCAATACCTCCTGGTGTCGGTGCCTGCGATACGTCTTGCCGAGCACTTCACCCGTCGCCATGTTCAACGCCGCGAACAACGTGGTGGTCCCGTGACGCTTGTAGTCGTGGGTCATCGTTGCGCAACGCCCCTTCTTCATCGGCAAACCGGGCTGTGTACGGTCCAGAGCCTGGATCTGGCTCTTCTCGTCAAAGCTGAACACCACGCCATTGTGCGGCGGGTCGAGGTACAGCCCGACGACATCGCGCAGCTTCTCCTCGAAGCGCGGGTCGTTGCTGAGCTTGAAGGTGCGGATCAGGTGCGGCCTGAGCCCGTGCGCGCGCCACACCCGGTTGACGAAGCTGTGAGTGGTGTTCAGATGCCGTGCCATCGACCGGCACGACCAATGGGTGGCGTCGTCGGGTGTCGTCTGCGTCGTCGCCTCGATGACCTTGCTGCGCAGCTCGGCTTGCTTGTTCGAGTCCTTGCCGCCGTGATTCCCCCCACGCGGGCGTTCCTTCTCGATGCTCGACACGCCCTCGTTCGCAACCCGACTGCGCCAGCGCCCCACCTTGTTCGCATCGACCCCGAGTTGCGCGGCTATCGCCTTGTTCGTCATGCCCTCGGCGGCCATCAGAACCATTCGTGCACGCTCGCGAAGCCGCACCGAGGTGCTCCGTGTCGACGCCCACTTCTCCAGCTTCCTGTGCTCTTCGTTCGATAGGGTGATCTGTGCTGCTACTCGCATCGTATAGCCCTCACTATCCCAACGCAGAGCAGGGTAACTCTTTCCAGTCCAGTAAACAATGTTTTATTCGTGACATTACACTAGATAGCTTATAGCCATATCCAAGCATCCGGGGCGCGCGCGCCCCGGCCTCATTGAAGGGACGCCAACAACGTCGCCAACGTGGTCGTGCAGGGAGCATCCGGGGCGCGCGCGCCCCGGCCTCATTGAAGGGCAATGAACGACGCCGACTGCCCAACGCTCGTGCGGAAGCATCCGGGGCGCGCGCGCCCCGGCCTCATTGAAGGGGCGTACAGCGGCCGGTACGGGTGCGCGTCGCGCGGCTGCATCCGGGGCGCGCGCGCCCCGGCCTCATTGAAGGATCTCCTTGTGATGCCGGCTGCGCCGGCGGTGATTGCGCGGCATCCGGGGCGCGCGCGCCCCGGCCTCATTGAAGGGGAGAGTTCTATACCCCTGACTGGCTTGCAGAGCTGGCATCCCCCCCCCCCCCCCCCCCCCCCCCCCCACCCCGCGCAAGCGGCTCGCTTGCCCGGCGGTTTCCGTTACACTGCGCGCCGCGTGCGTCGGCGCGGGCGACGGGAATCGGGACGGGCCGGCCGGCATGCGGAACGGACTACGCACGGAAGACGGTGGAACCCGAACGGGAGGAGAAGTGGACCAATGGGCGCGCACTGGCGAGAGAACCGCAGCATGATCTCTGAAATCCGCAACGACTCGCACGGAACCCACGGAACCGTTCGCGGCACGGGGCGCCCCGGTCCGGCGGCGAGAGCGCGGCTGGCTTGCCTGGCCCTGCCGTGCGCCGCCGCCATGGCGGCCATGTCGCCGATGGCCGCCCAAGCGCAGGTTCACATCAGCAACGCCGTCTCCGGAACCGGAAACTTTTTCGTGGACGGCCCGACGCAAGGCACCGCTTCGAGCGAGAGCACGTTTCATCTTGCCCAACCGTTCACGACCCCTGCGGGATCCGGCAACATCCCCCTCCGAAACGTCGTTCTGCACTTCACCTCCATGCCCCTCACGCTGAACAATGTGAAACTGTACCTGTATCGGGGCAAGGCGAATCCGAACCCCACGAACCCCCCGGCCTTCGCTCCGACGGTTCCGGATTCGGGCACGGTCCACGCGATAACCAACGAGCCTGCGCTCGCCGGGCGGCTTGCCGAGTTCGCGACCCCCACGAACGTGGGCGGACGGAGGTACCGGTTCGACGCGCCCGCGAACACTGTCCTCGATGCGAGCACCACGTACCACCTGTATCTGTGGTCGGTGGCGAACAGGACCGGACCCGAGTGGAGAGCGGTGGACATCACAAGAACCACCGGCGGCACTGCCGGCGACGTGGGTTTCACCGGGAACACCGACCAGTGCTCGCCGGGCGGCTGGGCTTTCCTGCGCGGGCTGAGCGCCGACGTGAGAAATCCCGGCGCCGAGGGCTGGATCCCCGACGGCAACGCCAGGAACACGTTCGTCACGGAGATCGTCGGAGAGCGGAACCACTTGCCCACGAGCAAGGTGACGATTACGGGGAGCCAGACGATCGGCGTGGAGCTCACGGCCGACACCACGACCATCGCCGACGCAAACGGCGTGCCCTCGTCGCCCTCGTCGTTCACCTACCAGTGGTTCCGGACGGACCACGACGGGACGAACTCGGAACTCATTTCCGGCGAGACCTCCCGGACCTACACCCCGACGGAAGACGACGAGGGCAGGCGGCTCCGGGTGCAGGTGGCCTACACCGATGACGACTGTTACGAGCAGACGACCAGCCACAACACCGACAACACGTTTGCCACGGGCCTGACGCTGGGCGGCACGGCGCAGGTCGGCCAGACGCTGACGGCGGCAACCGGCGGCATCGAGGACGCCGACGGCCTGCCGTCCTCGCCGTCGTTCACCTACCAGTGGACGCGAGTGGACGCCGACGGCGTGTCGAATCCGAAAGACATCGCCGGCGCGACGTCGCGGACCTACACGCCGGTCGGGGACGACCAGGGCAAGCGGGTGCGGGTGACGGTGCGTTTCGCTGATCGCGACGGCAACCGCGAGGTGGTCGGCGCCCTCTCCGGGACGATCGCGGAAGCGCCGGTGGTGGTGGTCTTCGACAGAGCATCGGTGAACGGCCGGGTGCTGACGGTGACGATGAACGAGGCGCTGGACGAGGCGAGCGTGCCGGCCGCGTCGGCGTTCGCGGTGTCCGGGGGCCACGCGGTGAGCGCGGTGACGGTGAGCGGGTCGGCGGTGACGTTGACGCTGACGTCGTCCGTGGGCGCCGGCGAGACGGTGACGGTGAGCTACGCGGTGCCGGGGAGCGGGTCGGTGCTTCAGGACGAGGAGGGGAACGCGGCGGCGGCGTTCTCGAGCCAGCCGGTGGCGAACGAGACGCCGACGGTGACGCTGGTGCTGACGCCGGCCTCGATCGGCGAGAACGGCGGAACGAGCACGGTGACGGCCACGCTGGACAAACCCTCGCCGCAGCCGACGACGGTGACGGTGTCGGCGGCGCCGGTGTCGCCGGCGGTGGCGAACGACTACACGCTGAGCGGGAGCCGGTTGACGATCGCTGCCAACTCCCTGACGAGCACGGGCTCGGTGACGATCACGGCCACGGACAACGACGCGGACGCGCCCGACAAGACAGTGACGGTGTCGGGCACGGCGACGAACAGCCAAGGGGTCACGGGCCCGGACGACGCGACGCTGACGATCACGGACGACGACGACCTGCCGGTGGTCACGATCGTCTCCGAGGGCGACGTGACGGAAGGCGAGGACGCGAGGTTCACGCTGACGCGGTCGGGCACGGACGTTTCCGGGACGCTCGTCGTGACCTTCGCGGTGACGGGCGGCGGCTCGATGCTGGCCGGCGTCCCGCCGACCTCGGCCACCTTCGGGGCGAACTCGACCACGGCCACGGTGGCGGTCCCGACGACGGACGACCAGACCGACGAACCCGACGCCACGCTGACGTTGACGCTGACCGACGGCGACGCCTACGACCTCGGCACGCCGGCGCAGGCCGAAGCCGGTGTGAGCGACAACGAAGCCACGCCCGCGCTCAGCGTCGCCGACGCCTCGGCTTCCGAGAGCGACGATCTGGTGTTCCCGGTGACCCTGAGTCCGGCAAGCTGGCAGGCGGTCTCCGTCGACTACGCGATCACGCCCGTCTCGGCGCAGGCCGCAGACTACACCGGGACGACCTCGGGCACCGTGACCTTCCAGCCGGGCGAGACTTCCGCGAACATCACGCTCGACCTGGTGGACGACGACATCCAGGAGGAGAAGGAGACGGTCGAGGTCACGCTCTCCAATCCCCAGCCGTCCTCGGCCGCGACCCTCGCCGACGACACGGCCACGGGCGCGATCGAGGCGAGCGACACGCCGGTCATCGGCGGCGACCCGCCGCTCGAGCAGCCGAGAGCGCTGACCTTGAACGTCCCGTCGAAAGCGGTGCGCTACGGGGCCGGCGACACCGTCGACCTGACCCTGCCGGCCGCCAACGGCGGCACCGGGCCGTACGCCTACACCCTGGCCCCCTTGCCGGCCGGGCTGTCCTTCGACGGGAGCACCCGCACGCTGTCCGGCACGCCGACCGTTCCCGGGGTCACCCTGGTGACCTATGGCGCCACGGACGCGGCCGACCCGCCCGCCACCGTCACGCGCACCTTCAACCTGCGCATCAAGAAGAGCAAGGAGCCGAGACTGACCCTGAACGTCCCGTCGAAAGCGGTGCGCTACGGGGCCGGCGACACCGTCGACCTGACCCTGCCGGCCGCCAACGGCGGCACCGGGCCGTATGCCTACACCCTGGCCCCCTTGCCGGCCGGGCTGTCCTTCGACGAGAGCACCCGCACGCTGTCCGGCACGCCGACTGCCCCCGGAGTCACCCGAGTGACCTATGGCGCCACGGACGCGGCCAATCCGCCCGCCACCGTCACGCGAACCTTCACCATGCGCATCAAGAAGCGCAAGCGGTCGTCATCGATAACCTTGAGCACCCCGGCCCGGCTCGTCTACGAGGTCGGCGACACCGTCGACCTGACCCTGCCGGCGGCCACCGGCAGCACCGGGCCCTACACCTACGCCCTGGCCCCCTTGGGGGCCGACTGGTCCTTCCCCTACGACGGGAGCTCCTTGCCGGCGGGGCTGTCCTTCGACGGAAACACCCGCCGGCTGTCCGGCACGCCGACCGCCCCCGGGTTCAGCCAGCTCCGCTACGGGGCGAGAGACGCGGCCGGCTTCTTCGCCGCCAGCAAGCACCCCCTCAAGATACGCATCAGGGCGGGGTCGTCGATGACCTTGAGCGCCCCGGCCAAGCTCGGGTACGAGGTCGGCGACACCGTCGACCTGACCCTGCCGGCGGCCACCGGCGGCACCGGACCCTACACCTACACCTTGGCCCCCTTGCCGGCCGGGCTGTCCTTCGACGGGAGCACCGGTGCGCTGTCCGGCACGCCGACCGCCCCCGGCGTCACCCGAATGACCTATGGCGCCACGGACGCGGCCGACCCGCCCACCACCGTCACGCGCACCTTCAAGATGAGGGTCGGCGGGTCGGTCGTGACGATTGCGGCGGAGGCGGACGCGGTCACGGAAGGCGAGGACGCGGTGTTCGTGCTGACGCGCAGCACGGACGACGCGTCGGTGCCGCTGACGGTGGCGGTGGACGTGAGCGAGGCCGGCAGCGTGCTCGCCGGGACCGCGCCGACGGCGGTGGCGTTCGGTGAGAACGAGACGGAGACGCGGCTGCGGGTTGCGACCGAGGATGACTCGACGGCCGAGGCCGACGGCCGCGTGACGGCGACGGTGGCCGCGGGCGAGGGTCGCGGCTACGCGGTGGCCGCGGACGCGGGCTCGGCCGGCGTGGACGTGCTGGACAACGACGAGCCGAATGCCCCGACAGGGTCGGCGGCGATGACGGTGGCGGACGCGCGGGTGAACGAGTCGGCGGGGACGCCGCTCGCCTTCCGGGTGACGTTGTCCGAGGAGCGGCCGTCGGCGGTGTCGGTGCGCTATGTGACATCGGACGGCAGTGCGACGGCGGGCGCGGACTACGTGGCGGCGTCGGGCGTGGTGCGCTTCGAGGCGGGCGAGACGGTGAAGACGGTGCACGTCGCGGTGCTGGAGGACGCGCACGACGAGGGCGAGGAGACGATGACGCTCACGCTGTCGCGCCCGTTCGGAGCGACGATTGCGGACGGCACGGCGACGGGGACCATCGTGAACACCGACGCGATGCCTCGGGCGTGGCTCGGGCGTTTCGGGCGCACGGTGGCCGGGCAGGTGCTCGACGCGGTGGAGGCGCGGATGACCACGGCCCGCCAAGCGGGGGTGGAGGTCTCGATTGTCGGTCGGCGTGTCGGGGCGGCCGGGGCGTTCGACGAGGCGGCGTCCCGTGACTCCGGGGCGGAGGCCGCGACCGATCTGGCGGGGCTGCTGACGATAAGCGGCCGCGAGCTGCTGACCGGGACGTCGTTCGCGCGGACGGAGGGGACGGCGGAGGGCGGTTTCGTCTCGGTCTGGGGCCGGGGCGTGGTGACGGGCTTCGACGGCCGGGACGGCGATCTCTCGGTGGACGGGGAGGTGGCGACGGGCCTGCTGGGAGCCGACTGGGCGCGAGCCGACTGGGCTGCGGGTCTGATGGTGGGTCACAGCCGGGGCGAGGGCGACTACCGCGGCCAGGGCGCCGGCACGGTCTCGTCGTCATTGACCGGTCTGTATCCCTGGGGCCGGGGGGCGCTGAACGACCGGGTAACGGCGTGGGGCGTTGCGGGCTACGGCCAGGGGACGCTGACGCTGGAGCCCGAGGGCCAGGCCCGGATCGAGACGGACATGGACCTCGCGATGGCGGCGGCGGGGCTGCGCGGCGTGCTCGTGGAGGCGCCGGCGGAAGGCGGCTTCGAGCTGGCGGCGAAGACGGACGGTCTGATCGTGCGCAGCGCCTCGGAGGAGGTGGGGGGTGACGGCGGTGGCGGGATGCTGGAGGCGACCGATACCGAGGTGACGCGGCTGCGGCTGGGTCTGGAGGGCACGCGCGCGTTCCGTTCGGAGGGCAGGGGGACGCTGACGCCCTCGTTCGGGATCGGGGCGCGCCATGACGGAGGCGACGCGGAGACCGGGTTCGGCGTGGAGATGGGCGCCGGTGTTGCCTACGCCGCTCCGTCCTCGGGGGTGACGGCGGACCTGCAGGGTCGCGGGCTTCTCGGCCATGAGGCGTCGGACTTCCGGGAGGTTGGTTTCTCGGGCTCGCTCGCGTTCGACCCGTCCCCGTCCTCGGACCGGGGGCTGAGCCTGAGTCTCCGCCAGACCGTGGGTGCGTCGGCGACCGGCGGCGTGGACGCGCTCTACGGACGCGACACCATGGCGGAGCTTGGTGGGGCCGACGATGGCACGGGGGCGGCGGATCCTCTTGGGCGTCGCAGTCTGGAGGTCCGGGCCGGCTACGGCCTTTCCGCCTTCGGCGGTCGCTTCACGGGGACGCCGGAGCTTGGCTTCGGGGTGTCGGAGAGCGGGCGCGACTACAGTCTCGGTTGGCGTCTGACGCGCGAGGGCCGCAACACCGGCTCCTTCGCTTTCCGTGTGGAGGCGACGCGGCGCGAGGACGCGAACGACAATGTGCCCGAGCACGGGGTGGGCATGCGGGCGACGATACGCTGGTAGGGAGTCGGGCCGATCCCCCGGGCGGTGGACCGGATCAGCCGCGCAGGCGCTCGGCCATCGCGCGAACGTGCTCCGGCCCGAGCCCGCAGCACCCGCCGACCACCTTCACCCCTTCCTCCACCCACCGCGCCGCCGTCGCGGCGAACGCCTCGGGCGCCGCCACGTCGTCGAACTGCCAGTGCGGCGGCTCGAAGTGCCCGCTGTTCGGCCACGCCCCGAGCGGCGCCCCGCACACGCCCCGCGCGCAGTCGAGTCCGGGGTCGGTGTCCTCGATCTCCGAGTGCATGATGGCGACCAGCGCTTCGCCGCGGCCGGTCACCGCGCGCAGGACCTCCGCGAGCGGCATCGGTCCGGCCACCGACCCCTGGGTCACGAGCGCGCCCGCGTCGTCGACCTCGCAACTGAACCCGGCCCACACCGGCAGCCCCACCGAGAGGGCCGCGTCCAGCGCGGCGGTGCTCCACTCGATGTCGCGCAGCATCTCCAGCGCCAGGAGATCGACGCCGGCCTCGGCGAGCCACGACGCCTGCACGCGGAGCCGCTCCGCATGCTCCGCCGGCCCCGGACGGTTCGCCGCGCGAAACCCGGGCGCCATCAGCGACAGCGACCCCGCGACCCACGCCGGCCCGTCCGCCGCCGCGTCGCGCGCCTCCCGCGCGAGTTCCACCGAGCGGACGTTGATCTCGCGCGCCCGCTCGCCGAACCCCGCCGCCGCGAGATGGTGGGGCGCCGCGGCGTAGGTGTTGGCGATGATCACCTCGGCCCCGGCGCGCAGGTACTCGGCGTGCAGGTCGCGCAGGATGCCGGGATGGGTGAGCGCGGCCGTCCCGCTCCACGCCACGGGGTCCATCGGCACTCCCCGGCGCTCCAGCTCGGTGCTGGTCGCGCCGTCGAGGATGATCGGACGCGGGTCCGAGAATCGGCGGGTGATGTCCTGCTGCGTCATGTCGGTCGTAATGCCTCGAGTTCCGCCGGCGGGGAGCCGTCGGCGTCGTACACGCCGGCACGGACGAGCCGCCCGAAGATGCGCCGCTGGACGGTTTCGTAAGGAAGCACTATGACTCCTCGCCGGTCCCTTGCCGTATCGGCCGTTCTCCGCAGTCCGCATCCGACCTGTACAGCGTGAAGCTGCCGTCGGCCTTGCGGTAGTAGATCGCGGCGGGTACCGCGCTTTGCCCCGACCAGGGCGAATAGCTCGGACAACCGTCGTGGTCGGCGCCGCGTGGCGCCATGTAGTAGTCGTCCGCCAGACGGATGGCGCCCGGCGGCGGAGCCGGCGACGACGCCCCCGCATCGCCATTTCCGCCCATCGTTTCGCCGTGGCAGGCAGCCAGCGCGGCGAGCGATATCACCACCGGAAGGTCGACGAGGCGCATCGCCGCGCCCTCCTCAGAAGTCCACGCCCACCTTGGCCGCCAGCCCGAGCTCGGAGTCCGCCGATGCATCGTGGTCGGGCCGGAAGCGCAGGTATCCCCCGACGGACAGCGAGACGCCTCCGCGATCGCCGGTACCGTATGCGAACTGGAGCCGGGCTTCGCGCCCGGTCGGCGTCAGGTCGATCGTTCGCGTCTCGCGGCGCACGACGCCGTCCGCGACCTCCTCGACCGGGACCTCGACACGCACCGCCGCCTTGCGCGCCCGGAACGGCAACGATGCGGTCACGACCAGTTGGTCCGACGGCAGCCACAACCCCTCGAGCTCGCCGCCGACCAGGAGCGACTCCGCCTGCGACCCTTCCCATTCCGAGACCAGGGAGGGCCCGCCTTGCGCCCGGCTTCCGGTCCATCCGAAGCTGGCGCCCCCGAACAGGGTCAGACCCTTCCCCACCCGCTTGGCCGCGCTCATGTCGACGAATCGGGTCGACACCCCGGAAACGCTGCCGAAGGCGCCGCTCGGATGGATGCCCAGCAGCGAGCCGTCCTCGCGCAAGGCGCCGTAACGCGCGCCCAGCATCAGCCCGTCGTCGAGCCGATGCGTCACCCCGAACGAGGTCAGCAACGCATGAGACGACCCCAAGCGCCCCGTGCCCTCCTTGCCGACGAAATCGAACGACGTCGCATCATCGAGCCGCCAGTCGGCGCCCAGGGCGGAGCCCGCCCCCGCGAACGCCGCAAACGGGCCGATGCCGTCCCGCAACATCGTTCGGTACACGCGCCCGGCAACGAATTCGTTCGAAGAACCGGTCGCGTCCAGCCCGCTTCCGAACCCGATCGCCAAGCCCTCCGTCGGCCGAAGCCGCAGGCGCCAGGTCTCCATCTCGCCGGTCCGCGAGGACAGGTCTCGATCACCCTCCCGGTCGAGCGGGTCGTCGGCCATGGTGAACGCGAACGACGCCTTGCCGCTCGGCAGCGATACTCGTGACGAGCGGCCGAGCGACGACAGGAAGTCGTCCAGCGCGCTCGTCGCCGAAACGTTCCCACGCGGACGAAACGCCGGGGAGAGGTCCTGGTAGAAGGGAAACATCTGCTCGTCGTGGACCACGGCGTCGGACAGGGCGGCGGCGGCGTGTTCCACGCCGAAACCCGGCGGGAGATCGACGAAGCTGTCCGCCACCGGAACCATGCCCAGGCCTTCGACGGACAGGCTCGTGAAACCGACCGGGTTCATCGCAGCGCCGAGATCCAGCTTCCCCTGGCCGTATGTTGCGGCATCGCCGAATACGCCGCTGCTGTCCGCCGTATCGAGCAGGCGGGCAACGATCTCGTCGCCCGACTTGTTGGGGAACGCACCCCACACCACCGCCGCCGCCCCGGCGACATACGGCGCTGCAAACGAGGTTCCCGTCGCGACGTTGTATTCACCACCGGGACTCGTCGTCGGTACGTTTTCCCCCGGCGCGAAGATGCAGTACCGGCTCACGGAACCGCATGTGTTGCTGTGTGCGGCGCGCCCGGCGCCGTCTTCGTCGAGCGACCCGACCGCGATCCCGAAACCGGCGATGCCGGGATCGCCCACGTTGGCCGCCGGTGCGCCCGTGGGTCCGAGACCGTCGTCGGTGCCGCCATTGTTCGAGCAATCCGGTCCTCCCGCCCCGCAATTCCCGAGGGAGACGACCATGATCCTGCCCGCCTCGGCAGCGTCCCGCATGACGCTCGTAAATTGAGGTACGGAAGGATTGTTGATGGCGCCACGGCTGATGTTCACGATGTGGGAACTCGCCGCGGGATCGGAGCCGAAATTCCCGTAGGTTCTCGTCAGACCCGCTGCGGACGCGATACCCGCCGCGGTTTCATCGAAGGACAAGCCGACGCCGACGCTGACCAGATTCGCGTTGTACGCGACGCCGTGCATCCCTTGGCCGTCGCGACGCGCGGCGATGACGCCGGCGACGGCGGTGCCGTGCTGGAAGCGTAGCTGATCCTCGAAAAAAGCGAATCCTTCGCCATCCAGGTCCGGGTGGCTGAAATCGACGCCATCATCCACCACTGCCACCGTAATGCCGCCGCCTCCCGGTTCCCCGGTGACACGCGCGGCATATCCCGCGCTGGCCCGGATCAGGGAATGACGACTACCGACGGGCAGGCCCTGGTTGCCGTTGCCGGCATAGAAGTACCCTCCGAACTGGTACTCGGACGTTTCCCATGCCGCCGCACTCGACGGGTCGGCGGGGGACGGAGGCTCCAGGACCTCACCGGAGCGTGGCTGACGTACCCCGCTCGGCGGCGGCATCACCGGCGGGTCCGACGGTGGCGGGTCCGATGGTGGCGGGTCCGACGGTGGCGGGTCCGACGGTGGCGGGTCCGACGGTGGCGGGTCCGACGGTGGCGGGTCCGATGGTGGCGGGTCCGATGGTGGCGGGTCCGACGGTGGCGGGTCCGACGGTGGCGGGTCCGACGGTGGCGGGTCCGACGGTGGCGGGTCCGACGGTGGCGGGTCCGACGGTGGCGGGTCCGACGGTGGCGGGTCGGGGTCGACCGGCGGTAGCGGCGTCACTAGCGGGTCGTCGATCGGCGGTGGCGACGATGGCGAGTCCACTGGCGGGCCGGGATCGGGCGGCGGGGGCAACGGTGACAGAACCGCTGGCGGATCGGGCTCGGGCATCTCCGGCTCGGGCATCTCCGGCTCGGGCATCTCCGGATCGGGCATTTCCGGATCGGGCGAAGCTCCCCCCCCTCCGCCGCAGCCTCCCAACAGGACCGCCAAGGTGGCGGCCATCGCCAGACGACATGCCCTCATGGGGTTTTCCCCTTCTCCATGTCCTGCTTCGGAAAGCTAACACGGAAGAAAGCGTTTCGTCCGTGCGGTGATGGTGCAGGCCGACGTCATTTCGGACGCCCCTCCGCAAGACACCGACGACGCCATCGACGCTTCGCCATCGTTGCGCACACGGCGATGCGCGACGAGGATTCCGGCTGCGCATTCCGGCCGCCGTGGCAGCCCGAGCCACCCGGCCCTGCCCGCCGGAACCGCGAAGGAGGCCAGACTCCCGCACCACCGGCCGGGACACTGTCCGCCCCCGGTCCGGGGCGGGATAGCCGAGCCGCAGACATGCCGAACCCGATGCCGTTCAGGTCCGGGTGTCTGAAATCGACGCCGGCTTCCACCACCGCCACCGCAATGCCGCCGCCCGGCTCCCCGGTGACACGTTCGGCGCCCGGTGGGGTGGCGCTCCTTGCGGCCGCCGTTGTCGTTGCCCGCCGGTCAGTCCGCGCCGGCCGCCGCGACCTGCGGCGCCGGGGCGACGGCGGGACCGCGCTCCTTGCGCAGGAGTGCCGAAAAGATCTGCCGCGCCCTGCGCAGCGCCTTGTCCGGTTGCAGGTGCACCTCGGTGTAGCCCTCGTCGGGGAATTCGAACATCTGCTGCTGCTTCTCCAGCGCCCAGAGATCTTCCGCCGCGACCGCCGGGAACATTTCACCGAAGCGTTGGGCGACGGAGACGCCCGGATCGCCCCTCGACTCGAGGCCCGCCCTGAAGTTCACGCACCAGCGCCACACGTGGCTGGCGCCGTCGACGGGGGTGTGGGTGTGGAGGAGGACATAGCCGCGCTCGGCTTCCGTGCCGAGCCGGCCCGGGGGCGCCACCCGCATCTGTACCCGCGTGAGCCCCGGGGAAACCATGCAGTGCGTGTGATGGCGATCGACGACGTCGTAGCCGAACCAGTCGGCAAGGAACGGTGGCTGCTCGTAGTTCTCGACCTCGCGCACGGTCCTCACGAAACGGTTTCCGTCGACCTCGCCCTCCTCCAGCTTCACCGGGATCCGGCTGTTGGCGACGTCGCCGATGTTGCCGTCGTGCAACGGATAGAAGTGCGAGATGTCGAGCAGGTTCTCGATCAGCAGCAGGTAGTTCGCGGGCACCCGCATGGGACCGGAGCTGACCGAGTCGTAGCCGTCGTCGGCAACTTCGGGGGTGCGCGGCGGACGCGATTCGTGGCGGCGCTCCGGGTCGCCCGGCCACACCCACACCATCCCGTCCTGCTCGATCACCGGGAAGGGCCGGAGCTTCGCCTGCTCCGGGATCGAGCCGTCCGGGTGCGACGGAACCGCCACGCAGGCTCCTTTCGGGTCATAGCACAGGCCGTGATAGGCGCATTCGAGCGTCCCGTCTTCCAGCACCCGGCCCTCGGACAGCGGCATGCGCTTGTGGGCGCACCGGTTGTCGAAGGCGCCGATGGCGCCGTCTCGCGAGCGCCAGAGCAGGACCGGACGGCCTGCGATCGTGTGTCCCTGCAGATCGTCCACCGCGAACTCGTCGGAGAGTCCGGCGACGTACCAGGCATTGCGGATGTAGTGGCGGGGGATCATGGGCTGCTCCTCCGAAGCGCCAGGGCCTTGAAGCGCCGGGGCCTTGCGGCCCGCACGCCGTCAACGGGCCGTGCCGAGTGTCGCTTCGAGTGTAGCGCAATGCCGGGGGCCGGACTCGAAGGGCCACGATGAGCCTCGATGGGGCTTGATGAGCCCCGATAGACCTCGAACGGCGCGTTCCGCGCCCTGAAGTCCGGACGGGCCGTCAGTTCGACTCTCGACAAGTGCGCGCGCCCGGAAACATCGCTTGACGACCATGACCAGAGTCGAACCGGGACACTGCCGAAGTCCGGGATGCCGAGGCGGGTCCGCCCCTTCGCGGAGCGGGCTACAGATCCAGCACCAGCTCCTCCGTCCGGGAGCGGGCGCAGCACACGAGGACGTAGGTCTTGCGGTCTTCGTCGTCCAGCACCTCGTCGCGGTGCTCCGGCTCGCCTTCCAGGTACCGGGTCATGCAGGTGCCGCAATATCCCTGCTCGCAGCAGGTGTCGATGTCGACGCCGTTCTCGCGCAGCACCTCGACGATGCTCTTGCCGGGGGGGACCGTGAAGACCTCGCCGGTCAGCGCGAGCCGGATGCGGAACTCGGACTCGTCCACGGACATGTGCGTCGCATCCCGCTCCCGGAAGGCTCCGCGGGCCGCAAGCCCGGGCCCGGGCGCTGCTGTACCATTCGCCGTCCCGCGCCCGGAGCGGACCGACCGGGACCGGAGCGGCGGAACCATTCCGCCGGGGGATACCCGACCCACCCGACGATGCCACCCGACGGAGCCTGCCGATGCCGACCGCGAACGTCAACGACACCACCCTGCACTACCGCCTCGACGGCCCGGAGGACGCGCCGGTCATTCTCGTCTCCAATTCCCTCGCGTCCGGTCTCGCCATGTGGGATCACCAGATCGACACTCTGCTCGGGCTCGGATTCCGGGTGCTGCGCTACGACAGCCGCGGCCACGGGCGGTCCGGGGTCCCTCCCGGTCCCTACGGCATCGAGATGCTGGCCGCGGATGCGGTCGGGCTCCTCGACGCCCTGGACGTCGAACGAGCCAGCTTCATGGGCTGCTCGATGGGCGGCATGGTCGGACAGATCGCGGGCACGAAGCACGGCGACCGGATCGACCGGATCGTGCTGTGCTCGACCTCGGCGTACATGGGCGGACGGGAGGTCTGGGCGGCGCGCATCGAGGCGGTGACCAGCGGCGGGATGGCCGCGGTGGTGGACGCGACCATCGACCGCTGGTTCACCGGGCCGGGACAGGACCGGCTCCCCGCCGATGTCGCCCGGGTCCGGGAGATGATCCTCGCGACTCCGCCGGAAGGATTCGTCGCCTGCGCCCACGCGATCGCGGCGATGGACCAGCGCGAGAGCATCCGGGCAATCGACCGGTCCACGCTGGTCGTGGTCGGAGAGGACGATCCGGGCACCCCGCCGTCGGCGGCGGAACTCATCCACGACCGGATCGCGGGCTCGAAGCTGGTGGTGCTCGAAGAGAGCGCGCACTTCTGCAACATCGAGCAGGCCGGTGCGTTCAACGCCGCGCTGGAGGCGTTCCTCGGCGCGTGACCGCGGCGGTCTCGCCGAGCGGCGCGGCGCACGGCCGGGAGGGCCCGGAAATGGACGAGGCGGCCGGGGAGTCCGGGAAGGCCGGGGAGTCCGGGAAGGCCGGGAAGGTCGGGAAAGCCGGGAAGGCCGAGAAGGTCGGGAAGGCCGGGAGCCTGAAGCGGCTCGAAGCCCGGCCGAGGGCTGGTGGGAAAGGCGGTCGCGCCTCGCGGACCGCGCGCTGTTCGACTTCGAAGCGCTGCGGGACCGGGCCGCGCCGTGAAACGGCGTGCCGGATTCCTGCATAATCGTGTTCCCGCCAGCGATTCGGGACCCGAGCCGCCGCTCCGCCCGCCGATGCCCTCCGCGCGATCGCCCGACCCATGAACGGAACCGAAGCCGTATCCGGACTCCTGAACGCCGTCGGCCTCGAGCCGTGGGTGGTGCAGGTGTTCGTGGCGGTCCTTTCGACCGCGGTGCTCGCGTTCACCGCGAACCGCTTCATCGCACGGCTGCACGCCGCGTTCGCGCGCACCCCCAGCGTATGGGACGAGAGCTTCGTCGAGGCGATCGGTCCGCCGTTGCGCGCGTTCATCTGGATCGCCGGAATCGCGTTCGCGATCGACATCATCCAGAGCGAGGCGGCCGCCGCCATCTTCGAGGCGGTCGACCCGATTCGCGACGTCGGCCTCATTGCGGCGGTGGCGTGGTTCGCGGTGCGGTTCATCCGGATCGCGGAGGTGAACTTCATCGCCGACCGGCGGGAGAAAGGCGAGGCCATCGACCGCGCCACCCTGGACGCGATCGTCAAGCTCCTCCGGCTCTCCGTGCTGATCACCGCCTTCCTCGTCGCCTTGCAGACGCTGGGGTTCAGCATCTCCGGCGTACTCGCCTTCGGCGGCATCGGCGGCATCGCGGTCGGCTTCGCGGCCAAGGACCTGCTCGCCAACTTCTTCGGCGGACTGATGATCTACCTCGACCGCCCGTTCGCGGTCGGTGACTGGGTCCGCTCCCCGGACCGCGCGATCGAGGGCACGGTGGAACGGATCGGATGGCGCCAGACCGTCATCCGCGGATTCGACACCCGCCCGCTCTACATCCCCAACAGCGCATTCGCCAACATCGCGGTCGAGAACCCCTCGCGCATGCACAACCGCCGGATCTACGAGACCATCGGCATCCGGTACGACGATGCGGGGGCGATGGGCGCCATCGTCGCCGACGTCGACGCGATGCTGCGGGCGCACGAAGACATCGACACCGACAACTTCCTGATGGTGAACTTCGACGCCTTCGCGCCGTCATCGCTCGACTTCTTCGTCTACTGCTACACGCGCACCAGGGCGTGGGCGGAGTACCACCGGGTGAAGCAGGACGTGCTGCTGCGCATCATCGAGATCATCGACCGCCACGGCGCCGAGATCGCGTTTCCGACGTCGACGGTGCACGTGCCCGGTGGCGTGTCGATTGCGAAACCTCCCGCACCGGACCTGTGACCGAGGACGATGGACGAGCGTTACCGCCCCGAGGCGATAGAGCACGAGGCGCAAGCCTTCTGGGACGAGAGCCGCGCGTTCGAGGTCCGGGAAGACCCCTCCCGCGAGAAGTTCTACTGCCTGTCGATGTTCCCGTACCCGAGCGGGAAGCTGCACATGGGCCACGTGCGCAACTACACCATCGGCGACGTGATCAGCCGGTACCAGCGCATGCGCGGGCGCAACGTCCTCCAGCCCATGGGGTGGGACGCGTTCGGCCTCCCCGCCGAGAACGCGGCGATGCAGAACAAGGTGCCGCCGGCGCGCTGGACCTACCGGAACATCGAGTACATGAAGGCGCAGCTCCGCCAGCTCGGGTTCGCCTACGACTGGAGCCGCGAGCTCGCCACCTGCCGGCCCGGGTACTACCGCTGGGAGCAGTGGATGTTCACCCGCCTGTTCGAGCAGGGCATCGCGTACCGCCGGGAATCGGAAGTGAACTGGGACCCGGTCGACCGCACGGTGCTCGCCAACGAGCAGGTCATCGACGGGCGCGGCTGGCGCTCGGGGGCGGTGGTCGAGCGGCGCAAGATCCCGCAGTGGTTCCTGCGCATCACCGACTATTGCGAGGAGCTGCTCACCGAGCTCGACAACATCGACTGGCCCGAGCCGGTCAAGACCATGCAGCGCAACTGGATCGGACGCTCCGAGGGCACGGAGATCGATTTCGCGATCGAAGCCCCCGGCGCGGAAGGCCCGGGCGCGGAAGGGCCGGACGCCGATGGCCCGGGCGCGGAAGGGCCGGGCACCGATGGCCCGGACACGGAAGGCCCGGGCACCGATGGCCCGGACACGGAAGGCCCGGGCACCGATGGCCCGGACACCGATGACCCGGACGCCGATGGCCCGGCCACCGATGACGAGTACCCGCCGCTGCGCGTCTTCACTACCCGTCCCGACACCGTCTACGGCGCGACGTTCATGGCGGTGGCGGCCGGGCACCCGCTCGCCGCGGCGGTCGCGGAACGGCGCGAGGACGTCGCCGCGTTCATCGAGGAGTGCCGGCGCGGCGGCACGTCGGCGGCCGAGGTCGAGACGATGGAGAAGCGCGGGATGCCGCTCGGCGTGAACGCCGTCAACCCGTTCAACGGCGAGCGCCTGCCGGTGTGGGTCGCGAACTTCGTCCTCATGGGCTACGGCACCGGCGCGGTCATGTCGGTGCCCGGACACGACGAGCGCGACCACGAGTTCGCACTCCACTACGGGCTGCCGATCCGGCAGGTGATCGCGCCCGCCGACGGCGCCGAGGCGGACGTTCGGGCGGCCGCGTGGACCGACCGGGAGAACGCCGTCGTCGTCAATTCCGGGGAGTACTCGGGGCTCGGGTTCCGGGAGTGCTTCGACCGGATGGCGGACTGGCTGGAGGCCACCGGCCGCGGTGCGCGCCGGATCAACTACCGGCTCCACGACTGGGGCGTGTCGCGCCAGCGCTACTGGGGCTGCCCGGTCCCCATCGTGCACTGCGATGCGTGCGGGATGGTCCCGGTCCCCGACGACCAGCTCCCGGTGGTGCTGCCGGAGGACGTGGACATCGAAGGGGGCGGCTCGCCGCTCGCCCGCCTCGCGGAGTTCGTGCGGACCACCTGCCCGAAGTGCGGCGCGGACGCGCGCCGCGACACCGACACCTTCGACACGTTCATGGAGTCGTCGTGGTACTTCGCGCGCTTCGCCTGCGCGGATGCCGACACCGCCAAGCTCGACGAGCGCGCCGACTACTGGATGCCCGTCGACCAGTACATCGGAGGCATCGAGCACGCGATCCTGCACCTGATGTACGCGCGCTTCTACCAGAAGCTGATGAACGAGGCGGGGCTCGCGAAGGTGCGCGAGCCGTTCGCGAGCCTGCTCACCCAGGGCATGGTGGTCGCCCCCACGTTCTTCCGCGAGGAGGCCGGCGCGGTCCGCTACTACGCGCCGGCCGAGGTGGAGGTCGAGCACGACGACAAGGGCGGCATCACCGGCGCCCACGCACTCGCGGACGGAGCGCCGGTCGAGGTCGGGTCCATCGAGAAGATGTCGAAGTCGAAGAACAACGGCGTCGACCCGGAAGACATGATCGCCCGGTACGGCGCCGACACGGTGCGGCTCTACATCATGGAGACGTCGCCGCCGGACCAGATGCTGGAGTGGTCCGACCGCGCGGTGGAAGGCGCGTCGAAGTTCCTGCGCAGGCTGTGGCGCATCGTGCGCGAGCACCTGGAGCAGGGGCCGGCGCCCGCCCTCGACGTGAGGCTGCTCGACGGCCCGGGGCGCGAGCTCCGCTGCCGCATCCACGAGACCATCGCCAAGGTGAGCGACGACGTGGGGCGCCGCTACAAGTTCAACACCGCGTGCGCGGCCTGCCGCGAGCTCGTCAACGAGATCATGGCGTTCGACGCGGACACCGCCGCCCGGCGCGGCGTCGTGCGTGAAGCGATCGAGGCGGTGGTCCTCATGCTCGCCCCGGTCGTTCCCCACGTCTGCCACACGCTGTGGCGGGCGCTCGGCCACCGCGACCCGGTCATCGACGCGGCATGGCCCACGGCCGACGAGGCCGCGATGTCGCGCGACGTGATCGAGCTCGTGGTCCAGGTGAACGGCAGGCTGCGCGGCCACGTCCGCGTCGACGCCGATGCGGACCGGGAGGTCGTCGAGCGCGAGGCGCAACGCAACGACAACGTCGCCCGGTTCATCGGCGAGAGGCCGATCAGGAAGGTCATCGTGGTCCCCGGCCGGCTGGTCAACATCGTCGTATGATCGGAGACGGCATCGACGCCAGTGTCCGGTTCGAGCCCGTGGATTCCCTGACCCGTTGTCCGCACGATTTCGCCCCGAGACCGTCACCGTCCTGTCCGGGGCGTCCCGTGGATTCCCTGACCCGTTGTCCGCACGATTTCGACGGCCGCCCGCGGAGGCGTCCCGCCGGCGGGTCCGGCCGTCCGGGGCCGCCGGTTCCGCTTTCGCCGCGGCGGGAACGGGGGGACCGGTGATCCCGGCCCGCGGCACGGTCCGCAACCTCGTCCTGGCCCTGGTGGTCGTGGCCGCCGGTGGCTGTGGCTACCAGCTTCGCGGGACGGTTTCGATCCCGCCCGAGCTCGACGGCATCCATGTCGCCGGACCTCCCGAAATCGGCGCCGCGCTGACTCTGGTGCTCGACAGCGGCGGCATCCGGGTCCAGCCGGACCGTGACGCGGCCGGGGCGATCCTGCGGCTCAGCCGCGAGCGGTTCGAGCGGCGCGTCCTCTCCGTCGATCCGGGCACGGGGAACGAGCGGGAGTTCGAGCTGGCCTACCAAGTCGCATTCGGGCTGACCGGTGCGAACGGCGAGGAACTCCTGCCGGGGCAGACGGTGTCCCTCGTGCGCGACTACGTGTACGACCCGGACGCGGTGCTCGGCAAGAGCCGCGAGCGGGAGGCCCTCCATGCCGAGATGCGCCGCGACGCGGCCAGCCGGATCGTGCGCCGGGTCGCGGCGGCGTTCGGGCAATAGACGTGGGTCGCCCGGAGCGCGCGGAACGCGCACCCGCGCCGGCCGGCCGCGCGTAGCGTGCGCGTCCGGCCCGAACAGCTCGAACGCCACCTCGCTCGTGGCCTCGCGAGCGTCCATGTCGTCCACGGTGACGAGCCCCTGCAACGCGAGGAATCGCTCGATGTCATCCGCCGTGCCGCGCGCGCGGCGGGATTCGCGGAGCGCATCGTGCTGCACGCGGAGTCCGGTTTCGACTGGAGCGAGCTGGGGGCGCACGCCGCAAGCCTGTCCCTGTTCGCGGAGCGAAGGCTCATCGACCTGAGAGTGCCGGGGGGGTCGCCGGGACGGGACGGCGGTCCGGCCCTTGCGCAGTACGCGGCGAGCCCGCCCCCGGACATGGTGCTGCTGCTGTCGTGCGGCCGGCTCGACCGCCGTGCGGCCTCCACGAAGTGGTTCAAGGCCCTCGAACGCGCCGGCGACGTGATCGAGGTGTACCCCGTCCGCGCCCGCGACCTCCCGCGGTGGATCGTCGATCGGGGCGCGTCGCGCGGGGTCTCCTTCGAGCGCGACGCGGCCGCTGCGCTCGCCGAGCGCAGCGAAGGGAACCTTCTCGCGTGTGCGCAGGAGATCGACAAGCTCCGCCTGCTCGCCGAAGGACGACCGGTCACGGTGGACGACGTCATGCGCACCGTCGCGGACAGCGCCCGGTTCGGCGCGTTCGACCTCATCGACCCCGCTCTGGAAGGCGATGGCGCGCGCACGGTGAGGATCCTCCGGACCCTTCGCGAGGAAGGCATGGAGCCGATCCACGTCCTCGGCTCTCTCGCCTGGGCCATCCGCAGCGTGTGCGGCATCGCGGCCGGGCTGGAGCGCGGCGACCGCCTCGACGACGTGCTGCGCGGGGGGTTCGGCGGATGGTGGAGACGAAAGCACCTTGTCCAGCGCGCCGTGTCGCGCATGCCCCGCCGGGGCTGGGTGCGGTTGCTCGGGGTCGCGGAGGGGGTGGACCGGATCCTCAAGGGGTCGCCGGGGCGCTCCGGCGCCGTGGTCCGCTGGTCCCGCGACGACGGATGGTCGGGCCTCGAACGACTGGCGCTGGCAATGTGCCGGGTGAAGCTGCCGCGAGCCGCACCCTTTGATTAGCCCGGATTTCTCACCGGTTCCATGCGCAGACATGGCATTGCCGAGGCCAGCATCGAGCCATCGGTCGGCAGCGTCGGCAATTCGTACGACAACGCTCTGGCCGAGTCCATCATCGGGCTGTACAAGACCGAGGGGATTCGAACCCGCGGCCCCTGGCGAGGCCTGGAGCCGGTGGAGTTCACAACCCTCGAATGGGTCGATTGGTTCAACCACCGACGGACCTCGAGCCCATCGGGAACCGGCCTGCGGCCGAGGCCGAAGCGGCGTACTATCGCCAAAGCGAGCACACGGCGCTGGCCGCGTGACTCGAACCAAATGTCTCCGGGATTCCCGGGGCGGTTCAGTGGCGCGCCACGCGCACGAGGGCCCATTCGAGCGGTGGCCGGTGTCGCGCTCCGTGAACGACGTGCGCAATGACGAGCCGGACCTGCTGCTTCCGCTGAGCGGATAGACGCGGATTGTCCGCAGCTCGGTGTATCGAAGTGTCCCATTGGTGTGGAAAACGTGCTAGAAAGACCCTACCTCTATTGAAGGCTCGGCGCGACAACCGGAGGTCGGCCGAATCGGCACACCGGCCCGAGAGGGTCGAATCTGACGAACGCCGGGAACGTGATCGGACCATGGTCCCGTAGCTGGCGTGACAGGAGGGCGACCAGATGTGTGCAACCACGATTGTCCTCGGAGCGGACGTCCGCGGCGGCGAGGCGGTGACTTCTGCCCACGTGTGACGCGCTGTCGTCCGCCATCAGCCCCCATCCAGCTCCTGCCACCGGCTATCACCGGGAGGTGGTGCGCGCTGGATTCCGATAGTGGCTGTGTCAAGCACTTGGAAGTGACTTGCCATTCAGCGGTGCCGATCGAATCGCTCCCACACAGGCAGCCCTCCACTGCGCGCGATGGTGAAATGCACCAGGAGAAACGATCCATGCTCAAAGCCGGGATGTGGCCCCGGCGACCCGTGCTCTCGTCGAGGGAGTCGCGGGCGCCTATCTATAACCCTGAACCGCACGCAATGGGCGAGCCGACTGATTTCTGGTATGAGCCAGCAGACGTCCATTGGGCCAGTTATGCGCACGTTGTCCCGACATGTGTCGTTCGGTGGCGACCCGTTTCGGCACTCCCTGTTCCCGAATCGAGTGGACTCGATGCATTTTCTGACGTCTGGGGCTCCCCGGGTGACATCGAACTGACCCCCCTCGATCACGGGTACGGTGCACGGCTACGTGATGCGCTGCGCATCCGGGCCGACTTTAGTAGAGCTATCGCCATCCTCGGCCTTACGGAGGACAGGGTTGGTGACTGATGCTTCACCGGACAACTCCACGCCGTCTGCGGTACCAACCGAGAAAGTCATTGAGGAGCTATCCGCTCTCCCGAAGGATGAGCAACTCAGGGTCATCACTGCCGTCACCCACTTCGAAGCATTCTCGGGGCCGTTGCCTTCGCCGGATGCGTTCGAGCGGTACAACCAAGTCGTACCCGATGCCGGGAATCGCATTCTGGCGATGGCAGAAAGGGAGCAGGAAATTCGCCAGGAGGCGCAACGTGGTGCTATCGCCAACGATCGGCGCAAGATAGACGCAGCGACAATTCTCGGACTTGGCATGTTAGTGGTGGCCGGGCTGGCGACATGGTTCGGGCAAATCTGGATTGCGCTTCCGATTGGCTTGGCCGGCGTGATAACTACGCTTGCTCGCCTCGTGCTGGGTAGACCGCCGAGATCCTCACGGCAGTAGGGCGCACGGCGAAGGGACCACCGCCGCCTTGTTCTCCTCAGCGCGAATCGCTCGTGTCGCATGATGCGGTGCCAGGGGCGCTGCGGCCCCAAGGTTCCATGGAGGGATCACGCGAGGAGAGGCAGCGCTGGGAGCGCGACGCCCGCGAGGCGAGCGCGCGCCATGGCCGAAGGGCTTCCCGGCGGACACCCCGAGATTGACCGCAGGGAGCTCGAGCTCACCAAATCCGGGACCACCTCAGTCACGGCCTGCCGTGTCTTCGATATAATTCCCCGGCCGACGGTGGTCGAACGCCGGTTCCACGAACGTCGGAGAACGGACCCATCGCAACGACAGCCGCAGCCTCCGCCAGCGCGGTTCTGCAACCCGAAGCCGCGACCGAAGACCTGGACGCCTACATGCTCGGCCTCGGTACGCGCGCGCGCGCCGCCGCCGGGTCGCTGGCGGGCGCGCCGACCCGGGCGAAGAACGCCGCCCTCGTCGCCATCGCGGACGCGATCTCGGAGCGGGCTCCGGCCATCCGGTCGGCGAATCGACGGGATCTCGACGCGGGCCGGTCGAACCGTCTCGCCGCCCCGTTGCTCGACCGGCTCGAGCTCACCGACGCCCGCGTTCGATCCATGGCCGAGGGGCTGAGGCAGATCGCGGCGCTCCCGGACCCCGTCGGCGAGATCAGCGAGATGCGCAAGCGGCCGTCGGGCCTGGAGGTCGGGCGGATGCGGGTGCCGCTCGGGGTCATCGGAATCATCTACGAGTCGCGTCCCAACGTCACCGCCGACGCCGCGGCGCTGTGCCTGAAGTCCGGCAACGCGACCATCCTGCGCGGCGGCTCCGAGGCGCTGGCGTCGAACCTCGCCATCGCCGAGTGCATCCACGAAGGGCTTGCGGCCGCGGGACTCCCCCGCGATGCGGTCCAGGTGGTGGAGACGAGGGACCGCGCCGCGGTCGGGAAGCTCGTCACCATGGACGAGCACGTGGACGTCATCATTCCGCGGGGCGGCAAGGGGCTCATCGAGCGCATCGGCCGGGAGGCCCGGATCCCGGTGATCAAGCACCTCGACGGCAACTGCCACGTCTTCATCGACGACCGCGCCGACCCGGACATGGCGGCCACCGTCGCGTTCAACGCGAAGACCTACCGCTACGGGATCTGCGGGGCGATGGAGACGCTGCTCGTCGGGCGCGGCATCGCGCCCCGGGTGCTCCCGGCCCTGGCGGAGCGGTTCGCGGAGGCCGGGGTCGAGCTGCGAGGCTGCGAGGCAACCCGGAGGCTGGTCGCCGGCGCGGTCCCGGCCACGGAGGAAGACTGGGCGACGGAGTTCCTCGCCCCGATCCTCGCGGTACGGCTGGTCGGCGACATCGACGAGGCGATGGCGCACATCGGCCGTTACGGCTCCGGCCACACCGACGCCATCGTGACCGAGGACCTCGCCCGGGCCCGCCGGTTCATGACCGAGGTCGATTCGAGCTCGGTCATGGTGAACGCGCCCACCTGCTTCTGCGACGGATTCGAGTACGGACTCGGCGCGGAGATCGGGATCAGCACCGACCGGCTGCACGTGCGCGGGCCGGTCGGACTCGAAGGGCTCACGACGCGGAAGTTCATCGTGCTCGGCAACGGACAGGTACGCGGCTGATCGACGCCCGCACCGCCAGACGCGGTCCCCACCGCCGCGGCGGGCGCGCCGGGCGCGGCCTGCCGTTCGCGCACTCCATTCGGGTAGCCCGCTGAGGCCATGCGGCCAACCGGACCGGCACCCCTCGAAACCATCGGGATCCTCGGCGGCACGTTCGACCCGGTGCACTGCGCGCACCTCCGGCTCGCCCTGGAAGTGCGCGCCGCCCTGGGTCTCGACTCGGTCCGCCTGATGCTCGCACCCAGTCCGCGGCTCAGGCGCGCCCCCGCCGCGAGCGCCGAGGTACGCATGCGCCTGCTCGAAGCCGCGGTCGCGGACGTCCCCGGACTCGAAGCGGACGGGCGCGAGCTCTCGCGCCCCGGACCGACCGTGACCGCGGACACGTTGCAGGCGATGCGCGAGGAACTCCCCGGAGCCTCGCTGTGTCTGATCCTGGGAATGGACGCGATCTCACGACTCGACGCCTGGATCGGCTTCGAACGCATTCCGGCCCTTGCCCACGTCGTCGTCGCGGAACGCCCCGGCGCCACCGCACTGCCGCGCGACGGGAGCGTGGCGGACCTCCTGCGCGAGCGGCGGCGCGACGACCCCGAAGTACTCCGCACCACCTCTTCCGGGAGTGTCGTCTTCGTGCGCGACCTCCCCACCCTCGACATCTCCGCCAGCCGCATACGATCGCTGCGCGCCCGCGGGGAGTCGATCCGGTTCCTCGTCCCCGACCGGGTCCACGACATCGTCGTCAAAGAGGATCTCTATGCCCATCAACGTTGAAGGCACGGCTCGCCGCGCGACCGGACGAACGGCCGGCGCCATCCCCGTCGACACCGAAGTGCTGACGGCCATCGTCACCGGCGCCCTGGAGGACCGCAAGGCGCGGAGCATCACCGTCCTCGATGTCCGCGACCTGACCGACGTCACCGACGTGATGGTCGTCGCCAGCGGGCGATCCACACGCCACGTCAAGGCCACGGCCGAACACCTCATCGAACGGTCCAGGGCCGCGGGCTGCCGGCCGCTCGGCGTGGAGGGGCTGCGCGAGGGCGAGTGGGTGCTCGTCGATCTCGGCGACCTCGTGCTGCACGTCATGACGCCCGAAACCCGCGAGACCTATCAGCTCGAGAAGCTCTGGGGCGGCACCGGCCGCCGGCCGCCGTCGCGGAGCACCGAATCGGCCTGAGCCCCGGTGACGCCCCCGGCCGCCGGGGAGCGCCGGGAACGAACGCACGGAGTCCCGCTCAATCGCGCCCGCATCGACCATCGGCGCGACCGGGAGCGATGTCCGGGTCCGCGCCGGCAACCCGTTTCGAACCCGTCGGTCCCAATCACGCGATCACCCGCCACCGGCCACGCCAATGCGCATTCACCTCATCGCCATCGGTCGCCGCCGCGCCGGATGGGAGCGGGACGGATTCCGGGAGTACGCGCACCGCATGCCGCCGGAGCTTCCGCTCGAGCTTCACGAGCTCGCCCCGTCGAAGCGCACGAAGCGCGACCGGGGAGGACCAGAACCCGGCGTCGAAGACGAGGGCAGGCGCCTCGTCGCGGCGACCCCTGCCGGCGCCCGCGTCGTCGCCCTCGACGAGCGCGGCTCGCCATGGACGACCTTGGCGCTTGCGAGCCGCATCGAACGCTGGATGCATGACGGGCGCCCTCTCGCGTTGCTCATCGGCGGCGCCGACGGCCTCGCCCCGTCATGCCTCGAAGCGGCCGAGCACCGCTGGTCGCTGTCCCCTCTCACGCTGCCGCACGGGCTGGCGCGGATCGTCGTCGTCGAGCAACTCTATCGAGCGTCCACGATCGTCCGCCGCCATCCCTACCACCGAGGATGACCGGATGACGATGATCCACCTGGCTTCGAGATCGCCGCGCCGGCGCCTGCTGCTCGATCAGATCGGGATCGAGTACGCCGTCGTGGACGCGCCCGTCGACGAGGTTCGCCGGGCCGGCGAGGTCCCCGAGACGTTCGTCGAACGCATGGCGAGGGAGAAGGCGCAGGCCGGGCTCGCGTCACTCGGGGAGGCCCGCACGGCGCCGGTGCTGGCGGCCGACACCGCGGTGGTCCTCGACGATCGGGTGCTGGGGAAGCCGCGCGACGTGGAGCACGCGATGGAGATGCTCCATGCGTTGTCGGGGCGGATGCATCGCGTCGTCAGCGCGGTCGCGATCGCCGGCGGCAACGTCCGCGGATCGGCCGCCGCCCGCGACGACCGGCGCCCTCCGGACATCGACGACGCGGGTCGCGACTCGCTGCGGACCGCGACCAGCATCAGCCGGGTCTGGTTTCGCGAGATCCCGCCCCGCGAGCGGCGCGCCTACTGCGCCAGCGGCGAGCCGATGGACAAGGCCGGCGCCTACGCCATCCAGGGTCGCGCCGCGACATTCGTCACCCGCCTCGACGGCAGCTACTCCGGAGTGATGGGCCTGCCGCTGTTCGAGACGGCATCGCTGTTGCGCGAGGCCGGCATCGGGGACCGGGCGCGATGACCGCGACCGCGTCATGCGGTGCACAAGGCACGGCCCTGGCGCACACCGTTGCCCCGCAGGCACTCGATGAGCGCAGCGGGGTCCGGGCGCGATGACCACGGCCGCGTCATGCGGTGGACAAGGCATGGCCCTGGCGCACGGAACGGACGAGCGGCCGAGGACCGGGGCGCGATGAGCGAGCCGGTGCGCACCGTTTCCCCGCAGGCGCTCGATGAGTGGCACCGGGGACCGGGCGCGATGACCGCGACCGCGTCATGCGGTGCGCAAGGCACGGCCCTGGCGCACGGAATGGACGAGCGGCCGAGGACCGGGGCGCGATGAACGAGCCGGCGCGCGCCGTTTCCCCGCAGGCGCTCGATGAGCGGTTCGAGGCGTGCATGCTCGCCGACGCGGCGCGCCTTCGCCGCCGCCGCGAGAAGCTGGGCCGGAACGCGACCCCCGGGCAGTGGGCGGAGCTGATCGCGGCGGCCGAGGGGTCGGCCGCCCGCCGCGCCGCGCGCGCGGCGTCGGTGCCGGAGACGGAGGTCGCCGCGGACCTGCCGATCGCGGAGAAGGCGCGAGCGATCGCACGGGCGGTCGCCGCGCATCCGGTCACGCTGGTGACCGGCGCGACCGGATCGGGGAAGAGTACCCAGCTCGCGAAGATCTGCCTCGGGGCGGGCCGGGGGGTCGGCGCGATGATCGGCCATACCCAGCCGAGGCGGATCGCGGCGCGGAGCGTTGCGGCGCGGGTCGCGGCGGAGATCGGTACCGGACTCGGGCAGCTCGTGGGGTACCAGGTCCGCTTCCGCCAGCGGATCGCGCCGGGCACCCTGGTCAAGCTGATGACCGACGGCATCCTGCTCGCGGAGATCCAGCGCGATCGCGACCTGCTGGCCTACGACACGCTGATCATCGACGAGGCGCACGAGCGGAACCTGAACATCGACTTCGTCCTCGGCTATCTCCGCCAGCTCGTGCCGCGGCGTCCGGACCTGCGGGTCGTGGTGGCGTCGGCCACCCTGGAGGCCGACAAGCTGCGGGCGTTCTTCGGCGAAGCGCCGGTCATCGAGGTGGAGGGCCGGACCCATCCCATCGAGATCCGGTACCGGCCCGGAGAGGAAGGGGACGACACCCCGGAGAAGGTCGCGGGAGCGCTGGAGGAGCTGCGCGACGAGCCCGGCGACGTGCTCGTCTTCCTGTCCGGGGAGCGCGAGATCCGCGAGACCGAGGCCCGGGCCGGACGCCTCCGGCTGCCGGACACCGAGCTGTTCCCCCTCCATGCCCGGATGTCCGCGGCCCACCAGCAGGCGTTGTTCGCTCCTCACCGCCGGCGCCGCGTGGTGCTTGCGACGAACGTCGCGGAGACCTCGCTGACGGTGCCGGGGATCCGCTTCGTCATCGACGCGGGCACGGCCAGGGTGAGCCGGTACGCGCATCGCACCGGAGTGCAGCGGCTGCCGGTGGAGCCGATCGCACGGGCCTCGGCCGACCAGCGCGCCGGGCGGTGCGGGCGGACCGGTCCGGGGGTGTGCATCCGGCTCTACGACGAGGCGGATCTCGCGGCCCGGCCCACCCACCCCGAGCCCGAGATCCGCCGCTCGGACCTCGCGGCGGTGCTGCTGCGCATGCTGTCGCTGGGGATGCACGACGTGGAGCGTTTCCCGTTCATCGACCCTCCCGACCGGCGCCACGTCAACGACGGCCTGCGGTTGCTGCGCGAGCTCGGGGCGGTCGATGCCGGCGGGGTCCTCACCAGGATCGGGGGCCGGCTCGCACGGCTTCCGCTCGACCCGAGGATCGGGCGCATGCTGCTCGAAGCGCACGCCCTCGGCTGCGTCGCCGACGTGCTCGTCATCGCGAGCTTCCTGAGCGTGCCCGATCCTCGCGAACGGAGTCCCGGACGGAAGGCGGCGGCGCAGGCCGCCCACTCCCGGCTCGCGGACCCCCGCTCCGACTTTCTCGGGATCGTCGGTCTCTGGCGCCGTTTCCTCTCGGTCGCGAACGACCCGGGCGAGTCGATGCGCCGGTTCTGCCGCCGTCATGCCCTGTCTCCGGTCCGGATGCGGGACTGGCTCGACGTCCATGGCCAGATCCGCGACGTCTGCCGCGAGCTGGGAATCCGGCCGCGCGAATTCGGGGCCTCGCCCGGACGGGTCCACCGGGCGCTGCTCTCGGGGCTGCTGCGCTGCGTCGGCTCGCGCACACCGGAGGGACAGTACCGCGGGCTTCGCGGGACCGCGTTCCGGCTTGCCCCGAGCTCGGTCCTCCATCCGGCCGTTGCGCCGTGGATCGTCGCCGCCGAGGTGGTGGAGACCGAGCGGGCGTATGCGTTCGCCGCCGGACGGGTTCGCGCGGAATGGGTGGAGGCGGCGGCCGGCGATCTCGTGCGCCGCACCCACTTCGATGCGCACTGGGACGCGCGCCGCGCCGAGCCGATGGTGTTCGAGCAGGTGGTGCTGTACGGGCTGACGCTCATCGCCCGGCGCCAGGTCCGGTTCGCGCCGGTGAGCCGCGAGGGCGCGCGCGAGGTCTTCGTGCGCTCCGGGCTCGTCGAGGGCGGGTATGCGTGCCGCCACTCCTTCGTCGAACACAATCGGCGGGAGATCGCGCGGCTTCGCATCGTGGAGCACAAGCTCCGCAGTCCGGGGGCGATCGTGAGCGACGACGCGGTCTTCGCGTTCTACGACGCCCGGGTCCCCGCCCGCGTCGTGGATGGACGGACCTTCGAAGAGTGGCTCTCCGGGCTCGGGGAGGACCGCGCGCACGGGCTCGATCTGCACCGCGAGGACATCGCTCCCGGTGTCCCCCTCCCCGGCGAGGGGGCGTTTCCCGACGTGCTGCGGGCGGATGGCCAGACGCTCCCGCTCGCCTACCGGTTCGCGCCCGGCGAAGACGACGACGGGCTGACGGTGACGATCCCGCTCGACGGACTCGCGGATCTCGATCCGGGCCGGTTCGAGTGGCTCGTGCCGGGGATGCTCGAAGACAAGGTGCTCGCCCTGCTGCGCGCCCTGCCGAAGAGCGTGCGCCGCGCGGTGATGCCGCTGGCCGGCGTCGCGCGGGAGTTCATCGCCGAGGCGCCGGCCGGGGAAGGTTCGTTGCACGAGGCGCTGGCCCGGTTCCTCGACCGCACCCGCGGCGTCTCCGTTCCGCGCGATGCGTGGTCGCCGGCGCGGCTGCGGCGCGCCTTGCCGGCCCACCTGCTCATGCGCTTCGAGGTGACGGACAGGGACGGTGCGGTGCTGGACCGGGGCCGCCGGCTCGACGAGATCGAGCGGCGGTTGCTCGAACGTTCCGGGGGAAGCGGAGGCGTCGCCCCGGACCGCGACGAACGCGGACACGCCGCGTGGACCTTCGGCGCCGTGCCGGTCGAAGCCGAGGATCGAGCCGGGGACGGGTCCGGGGTCGTCTTTCCGGCACTGCGCGACATCGGGTCGGGGGTCGTCGTCGAGCACTTCCAGGCGCGCGATTCCGCCGAGCGCAGCCACCGCGGCGGGCTCGTGCGGCTGTTCTCGCTCGGCGTGCGGCGTGAAGCCCGGGAATGCCTGCGCGCCCTTCCCGGCATGGACGAGCTGTGCCTGCTCTACGCGATGGCCGCGTCCCCTCCGGACTGGATCGAGACGCCCCCCGCCCATCCGGGGCGCCCCGCGCCCGGCACCTGTGCCGAGGCGCGCCGCGACCTCGTCGAGCGTGCCGTGACCCGGGTCTTCGTCGCCCCGGCCGCCGCGATCCGCGAGCGGAGCCGGTTCGAGGCGGTGCTGGCCGAGGGCCGGGGGGAGTTCGCCGGCGGACTCGCGGCGGCGGTCGATGGCGGGCTCGCGATCCTGCGGGCGGCCCGCACGGTACGGCGGCTCATCGACGCCCCGGACCTGCACGCGCCGCCCGAATCGCTGGCCGACGCACGGCGCCAGCTCGACGGACTCGTGCATCATGGCTTCCTCGCCACGACGCCGGATGACGCATTCGCATCGCTCCCGCGGTATCTCGAGGCGTTGCGGGTGCGGCTGGAGAAACTTCGTCGCGGCGGGGCGAGCGATGCCCGCCGGCTCGCCGGGATCCTGCCCCTGCAGCAGCGCCTCGAGTCCAGGGCCCGCGACATCCGGGCCCGGGGCCGGCGCGACACCGAGCTCGCGCGCCACCGGTGGATGCTGGAGGAGTACCGGGTGTCCGTCTTCGCCCAGGAGCTCGGCACCGCGTTCAGGGTGTCGAGAAAGAAGCTCGACGAGCAATGGTCGCGGATCGCGGCGCTCTGAGACGGTCTCGACCGCGGCGCTCCGGGCCGGTCTTGGCCGCAGGGCTCCGAGACGGTCTTGACCGCGGCACCGGTAGCGGGCGTATTCCCCTCGGGTACCGGAGCCGTCCGCCATCCCCCGGCGTGGCCGCGATGCGGATCTTTTCCGGCGGCGGACGCATGGCGCCCGTCGGCCCGATCCCGGTCCGGCGAGCACATTGCCCGCCGGTGCCCCTACAATGCGGTCCGGAAGTGCCGCGAGCCGGCACGACGGCGGAGGGAGGCGATCATGGCCACACTGGTGGACGAACTGTCCCAGGACCACCGCAACATCCGCGAGTTGCTCGGCCTGCTTGCGCGAGAGCTCGATGCGGTGGGCGACGCGAGTGGCGGCAACTTCGAGCTGATGCGCGACATCATGATCTACATGACCCGCTACCCGGACCGGACGCATCACCCGAAGGAAGACCTGATGTTCGAGCGGATGCGCGAGCGCGGGGTTGCGCCGGACACCGAAGGCACCATCGAGAAGCTGCTCCGCGAGCACGCTGCGCTCGCCGAGAAGGGCAACGCCTTCCGGGACATGCTCGTCAGCGTGGTCGACGGCGCCCTGGTCGAGCGCGAAGCACTGGTCGCAGCGGGCCGCGACTATGCGGAATTCCTGGGCTATCACGCGACCCTGGAGGATGAAACGGTGTTCGTCGTGGCGGTGGAACTGCTCGACGAAGCGGACTGGTCGGCGATCGAAAAGGCATTCGAGGCGCAGTCCGATCCGGTCTTCGGGCCGGTGGTCCAGCACGAGTTCCGGACCCTGTACGAGCACATCATCCGCAACAACGAGGGGTCGTAGAGCTGCCGACCGGAAACGGCGTCGGAGCGGCTGGCCGGAAGCGATGTCGGGGCTGGCGGCCGGAGCCGGCGTCGAGGCTGACGGCCGGAAACGGTGTCGGAGCGGCCAGCCGGAAACGATGCCGAGACTGCCGGCCGGAAACGGCGGCGACGCTGCCGACCGGAAACGACCCGGAGCGACCGGCGCTCAACCAGCCGCGGTGAGCACCGAGGCGGTGGCCGTTGCGAGCACCTGGCATCCGAGCACGATGTCCTCCTCGCTCGTATCCTCCTCGAACGCATGACTCACCCCGCCGATGCTCGGCACGAAGAGCATCGCGCTCGGCAGGTGGCGCGCGAGCACTTGGGCGTCGTGCCCCGCCGCGCTGGGCATCGACGTCCACCGGCCGGGGGCATGGCGTTCGGCCGCGCGTTCGAGGTGGCCGCGCAGGCCCGCGTCCATCGGGGCGGGGACGGAGTGGTGCTTGCGCGGATGCATGGCGACGCGGCACGGGCCTTCGTCCGCACGCGCCGCGAGGTCGCGCGCGAGTGCTTCGAGACGGTCGAGCACCGCCGAATCCTGATCCCGGAACTGGAGGTTGATCCGGGCCTTGCCGGGGACGATGCTCATCGCGTTCGGTTCGAGCGCCATCTCCCCGATCGTCCACACCGAGCGCTCTCCCGCCGTGGCGGGGAACTCGTGATGGACCGAGTGCGCGAACTCGACCATGGCGTGGGCGGCGTCGTGGCGCCGGGCCATCGGAGTGGTGCCGGCGTGGTTCTGCTCGCCTTCGAACTCCACGGTGAAGTTGCGCGCCCCGACGATGCTGGTGACCACTCCGATCCGGTTCCCTTCCTCTTCGAGATACGGACCCTGCTCGATGTGCGCCTCCAGGTAGGCGACGTGCCGTTCGGGGTCGAGGCGCTCCGGCGCAACGCCGTCGAGCCCGGCCGCGCGCAGCGCTTCGCGCAGGGTCAGGCCGGTGCCGTCCGCCGCGTCGGCCGCGTGGGGTGGCGCGTCGCCCACGAACGAGAGGCTTCCGAAGCAGCCGAGGAACCGGCCTTCCTCGTCGAGCCACGATGCGACGTCGACCGCGAGGTCCTTCGTCGCCGGCGTCCCGGACAGCGCCCGCGCGACCTCGAGTCCGCAGATCACGCCCATCGCACCGTCGAGCCAGCCTCCGGTCGGCTGGGTATCGGTGTGGGAGCCGATGATCACCGCCCTGCCGGCGTTGCGGGACCGGCCGATGACGTTGCCGCCCCCGTCGATGCGGGTATCGAGCCCCGCTTCCTCCAGTCGTCCGCAAAGCCAGCGCCTGGATTCGAGATCGACAGGTGAGAGGGAGGTCCGCACCACCCCGGTCCCGCAAGCCCCGAACTCGCGCAGGCGCTTCAGATCCGAGAGCAACCGCTCGCCGTCGATGGGGACTTCGATTGCGCTCATGGCCGTCTTCTCCTCATGGGTCGCCACATCAGCGAGCCACCCGGACCCGGAAGAGGATCGTGTAGATGACGGGGATGAACAGCAAGGTCAGCAGCGTGGCGAACAGCAGGCCGAACATGATGGTGACCGCCATCGTCTCGAACATCGGATCATGACTGAGCCACAGCGGCATCATGCCGCCGATGGTGGTGGCGGTGGTCAGGAGGATGGGGCGCAGGCGCTGGCGGCAGGCGACAGGCACGGCCTGCGCCGGTGCAAGGCCGTTCTGCTCGATCTCGATGTCGATCCGGTCGAGCAGCACGATGGCATTGTTGATCACGATACCCGACAGCGCGACGAGTCCCAGAATGGTGAAGAAGCCGAACACGGATCCCGAGATCAGCAGCCCGTACGCAACGCCCACCAGTCCGAGGGGAATCGTCAGCAGGATGACGAAGGGCTTGCGGAGACTGTTGAACTGGGTGACCAGCAGCAGAAGGATGATCATGCCGGCGACGGGCAGCTTGTCGGCAATGGCCGCATTGGCTTTCCCGGAGGTTTCCGCTTCGCCGCCAATCGCATGCTCGTATCCGCGGGGCCATGACGCGGTCTGCTCCTCGAGCCACGGGAGAAGCTCGCGATTGACCTCCGCGGCAGTGACGCCCGGCCGCAGCCGGGCCTGAACGGCGATGGTGCGATTCCTGTCACGACGCTTGATGATGGCCGGCTGCCAGACGAGCTCGAGGTCCGCCACCTGTTCCAGGGGTACCGTGCCGCCACCCGGTGCGTACACGGGCATGGTCCGCAGCCGGTCGATATCCGCCCGGTCCGTCAAACCGGATCGCATCGTGATGGGTATCAGGCTGTCCGCTTCGCGAAGCTGGCTCAGCTCCAGGCCCGACAGGCTGGACTGGAGCGAGACGGCAATGTCGTCATTGGTGACCCCGGCACGGAGCGCCCGCTCCCGGTCCACCTCGATCAGCAGCTTCTTGGTACGCAATCCCCAGTCATCCTTCACCGAGTACACGCCGGGATGCTCGAGCAGCCAGTCCCGAATCGGGGCGATCAGCTCGTAAAGCCGTTCGACGTCTCCTCCCCCGGCTCTGACTTCGACAGGATATGGAATCGGAACCCCGTTCTCGATCTTGCGAAGCTGAACATCCAGATCGGGATGCCATTCGCGGGCGTAGGACCGAATCCGGGCAATGGTCCGCGGAATCACCCGGTAATCGGTGGTGTTGATCAGCAGGTTCACGACCCCCGGGTCGCTGGAGCCGGGATTCAGGCCCAGGGTGTAGCGGGGAGCGCTCTGCCCTATCCACGCACTCCAGTCGAGGATGGCGCCATCGGTCCGGCCCCCGTCGGCCCCGTCTTCCTCCTCCACCATGAGCTCTTCGGCGATGAAGCGATCCATGTCGGACATTACCCGCGCGGTGTGCTCGATCGCGGTGCCCGGGGGCATCTGCATGGTGCCATTGATGATCGGATCGGTTTTCGGGGGAATGAACACGGTGGGCACCCACCGGAGCACCCAGACGGCGCTGGCGAAGATGCCGGCGGTCAGGACGAGAAAGACCGTGCGGTTTCTCAGGGACAGGGCGAGCACGCGGTCGTACGCACGATGGAGCCCCGAGTCGTCCGCGGACTGCCCGGGCTCCCCGCGGGCGCGCAGAAACGCGATGGCAAGCAGCGGGATCAGGGACAACGCCAGCAGCCATGAGCTGAGGAGCGCGACGGTCACCACCTTGAAGATGTCCGCGGTGAATTCGCCCAGGGCCGACTCGGCAAGGAAGATCGGCAGGAATGCGGCGGCAGTGGTCAGGGAAGAGGTCAGCAAGGGAATCGCCATTTCCCCGCCCGCGGCCACGGCGGCCTCGGTTGCGCTCTCGCCACGCTCCCGGCGCACGAGAATGGACTCCGCGATGACGATGGCATTGTCCACCAGCAGCCCGAGGGAGATGATCAGCGCCGCCAGGGATATCTGGTTGATGGTGATGCCGAGCACGCTCATCGCGGACAACGTGGCGAAGATGGTCGCCGGCACCAGCATGCCGACGATCAGTCCCGTGCGCAGGCCGAGAAACAGCAGCATCACCGCCACCACGATACCGATGGCCTGGAGCAGGTTGGTGCGAAAGCTGCCGACTGCGGCATCGACGACGGCGGACTCCAGGTACACCGGCGTCAGCCGGATACCGAGGGGGTAGGCGGCCTCCATGTATGGAATTTCCCGCTGCAGGGTCTGGCCGAGGGCCAGGATGTTGCCTCCCTCGCGCAGGGACACCGAGAGGACGATGGCGTCCTCGCCGTTGAACCGGGCGATACCGGAGGGCGGGTCGACATGGTCGCGGTAGATGTCCGCAATGTCTTCCAGATGGACGATCCGGCTGCCGCCGGGTATCTGGATGACGGTCCTTCGCAGGTCGTCGACGGATTCGAAATTGCCGGAAGGTTCCAGCGCGATCCGCTCCCGCCCGACCACTACCTGGCCGCCGCCACGGACGATGTTGATGCCGGACAGGATTCCGGAGAGCTGTCGAGGCGAGAGCCCGATTTCCCGCAGCCGCGCCATGTTGTACTCGACGAAGATCTCCTCCTCCTGGACACCCTGGAGAGTCACCTTGGCCACGTCGTCGAGATGCAGCAGGCGGTCGCGGATATCCTCGGCGATGTCGCCGAGCTCGCCATGACTGAAACCTTCCCCCGTGAGGGCGTACACACTGCCGAACACGTCGCCGTACTCGTCGTTCACCACCGGGTCGCGGGCGCCATCGGGCAAGTCGTCGACCGCCTCCACCTTGCGGCGCAGGTCGTCGAAGATGGGCCGCATGTCGGTATGGCTCTCCTTGAAGTTGGCGGTAATGCGGGAAAGCCCCGGACGGGATTCGCTGACGACGTTGTCGAGCTCCGGCATCTCCTGTATGGCCTGCTCGATCCGATCCGTGACGAGCTGTTCCACCCGCAGCGGACTGGCCCCGGGAAACCGCGTGGCAATCACCGCCGCCCGGATTGTGAACCCCGGATCCTGCTGCTTGGGCAGGTCGAAGTAGGCGATGGCGCCGTAGAGCACCACCAGTGCCGCCAGTGTGTACACGACGACGCGATGCCGCACCGCCGAATCCGTGACGCCTGCCATGTCGGACCCGGTCAGTCGACCCTGACCTTCATGCCGTCCCGAATGACGGAGATGCCGGCCGTGACGACCCGGTCGCCGGAGGAGACGCCCGAGATCACCTCGAGGCCCCGTGACGTCAGCTCTCCCACCTCGACGGGTTTGCGCCGGATCACGCCCACGCCCGCCTCGTCGCCGTCAGCCAGCGTGTAGACGAAGCGTCCCCGTTCGTCCTCCGCGACCGATACCGCGGGCAGAATCGTGGTCGGCTCGCCAAGGTCGAATGCAAAGCCCACCTGCGCGGCGAGGCCGGAACGCACCCCCTCGGCTTCCTCCATGCGCACGGTGACCGGAAACGCGGTGCCGGTGGCGGCGACGCCCACCTCCGAGACCACGCCCGGAAAGGTCCGGCCCGGCAGCGAGTCGAACGTGACTTCCCCGGACAGGCCCCGGATGAAGTGCGCGATGAGAGTCTCCGGGACCGTGATGGCGACCTCCGGATAATCTCCGCAATCGACCTCCACCACCGGCTGTCCGGCACCGACGTTCTCCCCGACATCCGCAACGACGTCCACCACCGAGCAGTCCTGCCGCACCTCGAGACGGGTGTAGGACAGGTCGAGTCTCGCCAGCTCCACGGCACGGGTGGCGGCAGTCACCAGGGCGTTCGTGGATTCCGACGCGGCCCGGGCCGCATCCAGCTCGGTGCGGGAGGCACTGCGGTTTTCGTACAGTCCCTTGACGCGCTCATAGCTCGCGGCGGCATTCCTCCGCTCCGCTTCGGCCCGCAGCAGCTCCGCCTCCGCCCGCTGCAACCGGAGCCGGAAGCCTGACGGGTCCAGTCCGGCGATGATCTGCCCCTTGCGGACTCCGCCTCCGACCGCCGCATCCAGCACGCTGATGGTGCCGGCGACCTTGAAGCTCAGGCTGGCCTGCTGCGCGGCGCGGGACACGCCGCTGAAGGTGCGGACCCGGCGACCCGGCTCCGGCGTCACCGTGACGTGACGGACCGTGCGCAGAGGAAGCTCCCGCACCGGCTCCTCGTCCCCGCATCCGGCCAGCAGGGCCAGCAACGCCACCAGGCCGATGCAACGCAGCGCAACGCAAGGATGGGGAGACGGCTGTTTCGATCGCATCATGGGTCTCGGAGCGGGAATGCGCGTGGCCTCCAGGGCGTCATGGAGGGCGGGGGCATGAGGCAGCCGCACTCAGGAGCCCCCGATCACCTTCTGCCGGATACGCTCCGCCATCGCGTCCATGGACTCGGCATCGAGGAAGAAATCGAAGGCTCCCGTGGCGCGCTGCAGGCTCATCAGGTCGATCAGGAAGTCGTACACCGCGTCGGTGGCGGCCCGATCCGCGTCCAGAAAGGCATCCCTGGCATCCAGGAAGCCCAGGATGGACACCGTGCCGCCGTTGTAGCCGTCCTGGATCAATGCAAAGTTCTTGCGAGCGGCGTCCGCCGCCCTGGCCGCCAGGTCGATGGCGGCGTAGCTGGCCTGTACCGCGTGCAGGCCGGACCGGACATCGTGCTCGATTCGGTGCTGCTCGGCCAGCCTCTGCAGCTTCAGCTCATGCAGGGTGTACACGCCCCGGTCGATGTCGGATTGCCGCCGTCCACCGAGGTACAGGGGCAGGGAGAGATTGAGGGTGACCTGCCAGTCGTTCCGCCCCTCGGCCGAGCCCATGGCCCTGTCATGTTCCGCCAGCACGCGGCCGATCCGGCCGGACAGGCTCAGCTCGGGGCTCCAGTAGGACCTTCGGCCGGACCGGACCTGCCGGTCGGCCGCCGCGACATTGGCTGCAATGATCCTCAGCTCCGGTGCGTTGGCCAGCCCCTCGGCCAGGAAGATCTCCCCCATCGCATCCACTGCGCGCTGGCTGTCGATCAGCGACACCAGATTGCTCCGGCTCACCAGCAGCGACGGATCGGTCAGGCTGGCCGGCTCGGTGGAGAACCGTTCCTCGATCGGGCGATGCAGCAGGCGGTTCAGGGCGTCCATCGCCTGCTCCCGGGTGGCCCGGGTGGCCAGCAGTGCCCGCCGCGCCGACGCCACCTCGCTCTCCCAGCGATAGACATCGGATGCGCTGGAGGAGCCGAGCCGCACCCGATCCCGGGCAAGGTCGAGATTGGTACGAGCGAGCTCCAGTGCACGCCGGCGGATGTCGACCGCGGTCTGCGCCTTCAGGACCTGGAGAAACCCCGTAGTGGCCGATTGCACCACATCGAGCTCGAGTGCCCGCTGCGCCGCCACGCGAGCCTGCTGCCGATGGTGTTCCACCTCGATGGCGGCCCGATCGGCCTCCGAATGGAGCACCTGGCTCACCTGCACCTGCACGCTCGACGTCCGCCGCGCCGATTGGCCGGCCAGGACCGACGGTGCATCGTCATTCAACTGCGTCACCCCGAGCGAGGCGCCGATCTGCGGCCGCAGGCGCGACCTCGCCGCGACCTCCCCTTCGGCGTCCGCCACCAGTCCCGCCATGCCTGTCCGGATGTTCAGGTTGGCCCGCAGTGCCTCCTTCGCCACCGAGGAGAGACTCCACCGGCGGCTTTCCGGAGCCGTGTCCTCGTTGAGCAGGGTTGCGGAGCTGAGCACGTCGAACCGGGGCGAGATCCCGAGCCTGCCGGCAGTTTCCATGTTGATCGTGAGTCTGCGCTTGCGCCGGAACGACACGCTCTGGTCGCCGGCGTTCTCGCCGAGGAGCACCGCCTGGAAATTGAGCGCATTGCGCCGGGCCAGTCGAGTCCAGTCGGTATCGGGGGCCGCCGCCGCGAGCACCCCATGCCGGACCGGAGTGGTGCCGGTCAGGCTGTAGCTGGGCAGTCCACGGGTGGTCAGGTCTTCGATGAGCCGCGTTGTCCCGGTCCGGTCCATGCGGGGCAGGGGTCCCAGCATGACCGCATCGGCATCACCGGGGAGCCGTGCAACGATGTCGTCGACGGGGTTCTCCTGGAGAACGATGACGAGATCGACGCCGAGGCTCGCGGCCAGCTCCCTGGCGCTGTCCGCCAGCTCGGGCACGGCCTCGCTGATGGACTTCTCCATCAGCAGCGCCAGCTTCCGGAAGCGGACGATCTCCCGAAACGTCAGCAGATCGTCTGCGAACCGGACTTCGGCGGCGAGATAGCTGAGGTTGGCGACGCCGCTGGATCTGCCGGACCGGGGCAGGTCCACCAGGTCCGAAGCCAGAGCCATGGGAGCAAACGTCGGCTTGGGATGTTCCGGCATCCGTGCGGCTACGGTGCTGGAGACGAAGCCGAGCGCCAGCACGACATCGACATGGGCGTTGCCCTGCAGTGCGCGCATGGCATCCTCGGCCCCTTCGACCGACCAGTCGCCCTTCAGGATCATGGCGTCATCGAAGCGGACGTCGAATTCCCCGGCGGTCAGCTCGGAGATCTCGCTCGTGAACAGGCCGATGGCTTCCTGAAGGAAGGGTCCGTCCCCGTCGACCACGATGCCGACGTTCACCTTCTCCGCAACGGATGCGGCATGGCCGGGGAGCCCGGCGAACAAGGCCGCTACGCTGATCACGAGGCACATCCAGTGCCTTCGATGAAATCGGAGTTCCGACATCACGCGCTTCTCCGGAACACGGGAGCCATCGGGTCCGGATCCGACCCGTTCCGCGGCGCCACGAAAATTGCCGGCCCGGGTACCGTCCACGGCGGACGGTGACCGTACCCGTCACCGGAGCGCCGGGCGGCGTCGGGCAGCGACATCGGCGATACCCCGGGACCGAAGCGAGGAGCCGCGGAGGAGCCCGGTCGTGGCCGGATGCCGGACAGGATTATACGGTCGGCTGACTGAAGGGCGACTGCACGTCCTTCGGGCGGTGCCCTCACGGGGCGAGACGCTCGGTGGCCTCGCGTGGGCGGTACGGACGGGGGTGCCGGTCTCCTTGGCCGCACCGAAGTGGTCAGGAGCCAATCGTCTGTCCGGTGCAGCGGCACGTGAGCTGTCCGGTTCGATGGGCACCGAGGAGACGCCCCATGACCCGGACACGAGCGCCGGAGGTGATTTGCCGGATGAGGTGCGAAGAGACCCGCGGCGTCCGGCAGGTGCGGCGGCCCGCGCATGCTCGAGTTCCAGTCCACGGTGGACCCCGACATGGCGGCGCGTACCCTCGCCTACACCAGCCTGCTGCGCGAGCATCTGCGGCGTCAGGGCCGGCTCGACCGCGACGGCGGGCTGCGCACGCTGGCCGTGGTGGTCTACTGCGGGTCGAAGCCATGGTCGGCGGCGGGCGCCGCCGGCGCCGTGCCGCTCTCGCCCGACGGCACGCCGCTGCTGACGGTCGTCGCCCCCTAGCGGCTGCTGTTCCAGCTCAGACGCATTTGGCACGGAACCGGCGATGACGACTCGAACGACGCCGGGGCTGACGAGCGCCGACCCGGCACTGGATAACGATCGCCGATGATCTTCAGGTGATTGTCCGCCGATCCGGGCCCTTCGTCGGTCATCGCCGAGGCTGCATGACAGCGGGCTCCGTCCGGCGCCGCTTCGTGCCGCGCTGCGACGATGCGCCCTCTTGACGGATTCATCGGACTCGTTTCATCCGGGTCTGACGGATCCTGTTCGATGAACCGGATGGTAGCATCGCCGTCGTCCCGGCTCCGGAATGCACCGCAGGAGAAATGGAGATGCTGAAACGCATCGAGATCGAGAACTTCAAGGCGTGGCGGAAAGCCGACCTGACATTTGGCAAAGTGACCGGACTTTTCGGAAAGAACAGCGCGGGCAAGAGCAGTCTCTTGCATTTGCTCCTGCTGCTCAAGCAGACCAGGAACGCCACGGACCGCGGCACTGTCCTCGATTTTGGCAGGCCGGGGGCCATGGTCAACCTGGGGACATTCGAAGACGTGGTCCACCGACGTGACAATGCCCAGGCAATCTGCTGGGGCCTCGAGTGGACGCTGCCGGACGCGTTGCGGATCAAGTATCCGCCGTTGTCGAGTGACCCACGGATTCAGGGCGACAGCCTTCAGGTGCGGTGCCGGGTCGGTTTCCGGAACAAGCGCCCATGGCCCCGGGAATTGGTATACCGGTTCAGCGAAGAGGAGTTCCGGTTGCAAGCGAAGGGGAAGTCGGAGTGGTTCAAATGGATGCCCAAACTGGACTTGGTACGTACCCGGGGCCGCCCTTCGCGGTTGCCGCACCCGGCAAAAGGTTATCTGTTTCCCGGTCAAGCAAAGAGCTACTTTCAGAATGCGGAATTTCTCGATGAACTCGAGCTGGAATATGAAAAATTCATGGATTCCATCCATTACCTGGGTCCGTTGCGCGAATATCCGAGAAGGGAGTACCAATGGGCCGGATCCATTCCGGAAGACGTTGGCCAGCGGGGTGAGCGCACGATCGATGCGATCCTCGCCGCTACTGCTCGCAAAGAGAAGCGGCAACTCGGATTCGGGAAGTGGCGGAGACCCTTTCAGGAGATAATCGCCCACTGGTTGCGTGAACTGGGATTGATTCACGAATTCCGTCTCGAGGAGATCGCAGAGGGAACGAATCTGTACCGAACGAGGGTCAGGACTTCACGTTCGGGGGTGTGGACGGCGCTGACCGACGTCGGGTTCGGCGTGTCCCAGGTCCTGCCGGTGCTCGTACTCCTCTACTACGTTCCGGAAGGTTCGACGGTGCTGATGGAGCAACCGGAAATCCACCTGCATCCCGCGGTGCAGAGCGGACTCGCGGACGTCATGCTGAACGTGGCAGAAGTGAGAAATGTGCAGATTGTCGTGGAGAGCCACAGCGAACACTTGATGCGGCGTCTGCAACGTCGTGTAGCCGAGCAGGAGGTACCCTGTGAAGATGTCAGGCTGTACTTCGTTTCCTTGCAGTCAAGTCCAAAATCGGATCAGGCGTGCATCGAGGATCTGCGCCTCAACGAATGGGGTGTGATCGAGAACTGGCCGGAGCATTTCTTTGGAGACGAGATGGGCGAAATCGCAGCCATCACCAAGGCATCCTTGAAGAGACAGATGGAGTAATCCGAATGACCCCGCTTGTAGTGGATACGAACGTTGCAATAGTCGCCAACGGGCGAGATACCCATGCCGATCCGCTTTGCCGGTTGACTTGTGTGGAGAGACTGGAATCGATTGTGGGGAACGAGGTCGTTGCGATCGATGAGCGGAACGACATTCTGGCGGAGTACGCGAATCATCTGAATCACTCGGGAGCACCCGACGTGGGTGACATGTTCTTCAGACATGTACACAACAACCAGTATGCGAGTGATCGTGTTCTCAGGGTTGCCGTGACACCGTCCGAGGACGATCGGCGAGGTTTCGAAGAATTGCCCGGGAATACTCTCGACCGATCGGACCGAAAGTTTCTGGCGGTTGCGGTCGTCGCGAATGCAACCATCCTGAATGCACTCGACAGCGATTGGGCTGAACAGGCGGCGTTGACGGATGGTCTGGGAGTGAGGGTCACTCAACTGTGCCCTCAGCATGCCTCGAAGAGAGCGTGATGGGGCCGGTCACCGTGGAGAGCGGACTCGGCCTGCCATCGAGCGCCAAATATCCCGGCACGCCGTACTGGCCGTGGTCACCGGCCATCGTTCGGGACGACGACGTTCACCCGGACCCGGCTCGATTCGTGGACGAGTCCGTGGTGGTGACGGAGAAGCTGGACGGCAGCAGCACGCTCCTGCACGCCGGCAAGGTGTACGCGCGCAGCGTGGCGGCCCCGTCGGACGCCAGGTGGATGGCGATGGTGAAGAAACACCACGCATGGAAGGTGAACGAGCCGGACGTCCATCTATACGGTGAGGACATCTACGGAGTGCACAGCATCGCCTACGAGCCCGTGGCGGAGCACAAAACGTTCCATGCCTTCGCGCTCGGAGACGGCGATGGTCACTTTGCGGCGTTTGCCGAGGTCGAGACGTATGCGAAGCGCCGGGAGATCCCGGTCGTGCCGGTGCTGTTCAGAGGCTGTTTCCGATCGGTCGCGGAGATACGCGGGTTCGTGAAGCAGGCCCACGGCGAACCTTCCGTGCTCGGCGGTGAGCGGGAGGGTGTGGTGTTGCGGGTGGAGCGAGGGTTTCCGGTGGCGGAGTTCCGGAACAACGTCTGCAAGAGCGTTCGAGCCGGCCATGTGCAGACGGACGAACACTGGACTCGAAAATGGAGGCCCTGCCGGATCGCGGGGCGAGCCGAGTGAGGCCTTGCTCGGGGCCGGCGCGAATCCATCGTGACGGTACGTCGTGGACACTTGCCCGTCCGGCTTCCGCGCGCTAGGTTTCGCTCCCGTGAACAAGGTCCCGCCCGAATCGCATCCGCATCCCAGGCCGCTCGTGTGCGTGTCGGCGAGCGTGATCGAGCTGGAGAACCGGCGCCATACGGTGCATGCGTCGTCGGCAAAGAACAACGAGTCGGTCGAGCGGTTCGCGGGGTGCCTGCCGGTCATGCTGCCGCCGCTGGGGGACCGGCTCCACGTCGACTCGTTCGTCGAGCGCATCGACGGACTGGTGCTGACCGGCGGACGCGCGAACGTCGAACCCCACCACTACGACGGCCCGCCGTTCCCCGACGACGAACCGATCGACCCCGAACGCGATGCCACCGCGCTGGCGATGGTGCGGGCCTGCATCGAGGCCGAGGTGCCGGTGTTCGGGATCTGCCGGGGAATCCAGGAGATGAACGTCGCCCTGGGCGGTTCGCTGCACTACCGGCTGCACGTTCTCGAGGACAAGGACGACCACCGGATGCCGCGGCACGACGACGTGACGGTCGAGGAGATCTTCAAGCCGCGCCATCCGGTGCGACTCACGCCGGGGGGCCTGTTCGAGCGGCTCGCGGGCGCCTCCGAGGTCATGGTGAACTCCCTGCACGGCCAGGGGATCGACATGCTGGCCGACTCGCTGCAGGTCGAGGCGGTCACCCCCGACGGAGTCGTCGAGGGCGTGCGGCTCCGCAACGACCGCACCTTCACCGTCGGTGTGCAGTGGCACGCGGAGTGGAAGCCCGAGGAGCACGAGCTCTCGCGCCGGCTCTTCGAGGAGTTCGGCCGCGCGGCGCACGCCCGCGCCCGCCGTCGGACGCACCCGGACCTGAAGGCGCGCGGGCGGGTTGCCCGCGCCGGGGCCGAACCAGCCGGTGCATCGGCCGGCGTGTCGCGCACAGGCTGAACCGCGCCCCCGCCCCGGATGCGTCCGCGTCCGCCCGTTCCGGGACGCTGCATCCGGTGAAGGGAGAGGCTCGTTCCGAATGACGTATCCATCACCCATCGACACCTGGATCGACCTCGCGGACAAGCGGCGCCTCGCGGCTCGGTTGTGGCGCCCGGAGACGGATGCGCCGGTCCCTGCAATCCTGGAGTACCTGCCGTACCGCAAGCGCGACGGGACCGCGCCGCGTGACGCCACCACCCATCCGGTGTTCGCCGCGGCGGGCTATGCGTGCATTCGTGTCGACATCGCCGGTACCGGGGATTCGGACGGCCTCTTCGACGACGAGTACTCGGAGCGGGAGCTTGCGGACGGGGAGGCGGCGATCGCCTGGATCGCGGGCCAGCCGTGGTGCGACGGAAACGTCGGAATGATCGGGATCTCCTGGGGCGGGTTCAACGGACTGCAGCTCGCCTTTCGCCGCCCGCCCGCGCTGAAGGCGGTGGTCACCTGCTGCTCGACCGTCGACCGCTACGCGGACGACATCCACTACATGGGCGGCTGCCTGCTGACCGACAACTTCGGCTGGGGCGCCCAGATGCTGGCCTACCAGTCCCGGCCGCCCGATCCGGCACTGCGCGACGACTGGCGCGAGCGCTGGATGGAGCGGATCGAGACGCTGCCCTTCCTCGCCGCCCGCTGGCTCGGCCATCCGGCCCGCGACGCCTGCTGGCGGCACGGCTCGGTCTGCGAGGACTGGCCGGCCATCGAGGCGGCGGTGCTCGCCGTCGGAGGGTGGGCGGACGCCTACGTCAACGCGCCCGCGGCGCTCGCCGCGAACCTGTCCGCGCCGGTCAAGGCGCTGATGGGACCGTGGGAGCACAGGTACCCCCACATCGCCCGGATCGACCCCGCGGACTTCCACGCCGAGGTCATCGGCTGGTTCGACCGCTGGCTCAAGGGCGAGCGGAACGGGGCCGAAGACCTGCCCGCCTGTCGCGCATTCATTCAGGAGCACCGCGGGTCGCCGTCGCCACTGTACGGACCGCAGCCGGGCCGGTGGGTCGGCGAAGCGGCCTGGCCGTCGCCGAACATCGGCTCGAGGATCCTGCACCTGGGAACGCTCCCCGGCACGCCGGCCCGACGACCTGCGCGTTCGTCGGACTGCGGGTCTCGACCCCCGCCTCCGGACGCCGGTGGGACGCCGGCCGCATCCCGCTCGATCTCGAGGCCGGAGGACCCGGAGACGCCAGGTCCGGCGCCGAGCGCCGGAACGCTGTCGGCCGCACCGGGCACGGGCGAGCAGGTGGTGGCGACGCCGCATCACGTCGGCATCGCCGCGGCCTGCTTCTGTCCCGGGATGCGTATCGACAACGAGCTGGCCGCCGACCAGGCGCCGGACGACGCGGCGTCGGTGTGCTTCGACACCGATGTCCTGAAAACTCCGCTGGAGCTTCTGGGGCGGCCGGTGGCCGAGGTCGCGTTCTCGGCCGACCGGCCGGTGGCGCAGCTCTGCTTCCGGCTCTGCGACGTGGCGCCCGGCGGAGAATCGCAACGAATCACCTACCGGGCCTTCAACCTGACCCATCACGCGGGACCCGAGCAGCCCGCGGCGCTGGAGCCCGGCCGCGTCTACCGGGCGCGAATCGCATTGAACGAATGCGCCCACCGGCTGCGAGCCGGGCACCGGCTCAGGCTCGCGGTCTCGACGAGCTACTGGCCGGTGATCTGGCCGGCCCCGGCCGCGGCGGCGGTGACCCTGCACCTGGCGCGGTGCCGCCTCGTCCTGCCGGAGCGCCGGGTCGCGGCCGCGGACGAGATCGACCCGGCCGCGCCGGGCCATCCCGCCGACTTCCCGGTCCAGGCGGCCAGGACGCTGCGCGACCCGGCGAACCGGACCGCGCGCCGGATCGACCCGGACGGTACCCGCGTACTCGAAACGTTCGACGATTTCGGCGCCAGCCGCGATCTGGCGCACGGGCTCGAGACCGGCAGCCATGTCGAGCAGCGCTACTCGATCCACCCCGACGACCCGCTGTCGGCCCGCCAGGAGGTCCGCTGGCGCTACGAGTTCCGGCGCGGGGACTGGTCGGTGCGGATCGACTCCGAGAGCGTGATGACCTCGGACGCGGACCGCTTCCATCTCGCCCGCGAGGTCACCGCCCGGGAGGGCGACACGGTGGCCATCACCCGGAGATGGGAAGAGGACCTTCCGCGTGGGCTGCTGTGACGAGCCCCGAGCGGCCGTACTGGCCCGGCTGGCGGGACCTTCCGCGCGGGCTGCTGTGACTCTCGGGCGGACCCGCGGCGCATGCAGGATCGATGCGGCGGGCGGGCACTCCCATCCATCGCATTCGGCCACGTGGAGGAGCCGACCATGACATCGAGCAGCAGACGGTCCGGAATCAAGCTCAACCGCCCGTTCACCGGCATTCCGTCCTTCCTGCGCGCGCCCATCGAGACGGACCTCGATGCGCTCGACGCCGACATCGCGGTCTGCGGGGTTCCCTTCGACGAAGGCTCGCCCTTCCTGGCGGGCTCGCGCATGGGGCCGCGCTCGATCCGGGAGCAGTCGCTGCGCTTCGCCGCGTCCGACGCCGGGCTTTACGATCCCGAGACCGGGCGCACCTACCTCGCCCACGAGATGGCCAACAGGACCATCGCGGACGTCGGCGACATCGACGTATGGCCCACCGACGTGAAGAGCTCGTTCGACAACGCGACCGATCTTACCCGGGCGATCCTCGCCAGGGGGGCGCTGCCGGTGGTGCTCGGCGGCGACCACTCGGTCACCTATCCGATCGTGAGGGGATACGAGGACGAGGAGCCGCTGCACGTCATCCACTTCGACGCCCACATCGACTATGCGCCCTTCATCCATGATCTTCGCTTCACCAACGGCCACGCTTTCCGCCACATCGCCCCGATGCGGCACGTGCTGAGCCTCACCCAGGTCGGCATCCGCAGCCTCAGAAGCGTCGAGGCGCACATTCGGGACTCGATCGACGACGGCAACCGGGTGATGACGATGGGCGAGTTCCACGAAGTGGGGCCGAAGGGTGTGGCCGGGGTGGTCCCGCGCGACGCACGGACGTACGTGAGCATCGACATCGACGTGCTCGACCTGCCGCTGATCCCGGGCTGCGTTTCGGCCGAGCCGAACGGGATGAGCTACGCGGAGCTGCGCGACACCCTCGCCGCCATCGCCGAGCACTGCGACGTGGTCGGGTTCGATCTGGTCGAGGTGAATCCGACCCTCGACGTGAGGACCGGCATCACCTCCTACCTCGCCGCGCACACGGTGCTGGAGTTCCTCGGCAACATCTGCCGCCAGCCGCGCCAAGAGCGGCGCCGCGAAGCCCGCGCCGCGGCCCGCGGCTGACTCCGGCGGCCAGTCCCGCACGCGGCGCGCCGGCCGCCGGCGCGACACTCACCGGCATCGACTACACACCGATCGCGAACATCTCCTCCAGATCGTGCCGCGAGTAGGCACGGAACGCGAGCATCGTCTCGGTGCGGGTGATGCCGTCAATGCGGGTGAGGTGTTCCGTGACCAGCGTCGCGAGATCGTCATTGCGCGGCACGCGGACGATCGCGACCAGGTCGCAGGAGCCGCTGACCGAGTACACCTCGGAGATTTCCGCCCGGTCCGCGAGCCGCTCCGCGACTTCGTTCACGAGCCCCCGCTCGACGTTCATCAGAATGATCGAGGTCACCATGATCGTGGACGCCCTCCGGATGGAGTGTGCACCGCGGGTCCGGCCCAGCAACCGACACGAACCGGCTCAGGTTCCGCCGACCGCCGATGATGCCGACCATAGCACGAACGCACTGAACGCCAACCCGATGTACCGGCTCGCCGCCTTCGGCGCCGGGCGGCCGGGCGGCAGCCGCAATCCCGTGCGGAGAGGAGCCTGAACGGCGGAGGGTGAACCGGCCCGCGGGCGACGTCGGGACCGATTCGAATGGGACGTGGAGAGCGGGCCGCACGGTCGGTCGAGGCCACCGAGCGAAGGGGGGTTCGGCCCGGACCGATTCCGGGCCTCCCCGAAGTCGCCCGCCGACGGGCGCTAGAAGCGCACCTCGCCTCTGAGCACAAGGGCGTGCTCGGCCGGACCGCCGCCGGACTCCCGGCGCTCGCCCACCAAGTCGAGGTCGATGCGCGAACCCGCCTTCCAGCTCACGCCGATGCGATACCCTTCGGCCGCACCCACCGTCATCCCGGTATACGGGGTGAACACTCCGGTGTAGCCGGGCAGGAACACGCCATAGCCGAGACGGGTCTCCAGACGCGCACGGTAGTCCTCGGCGCCGTTGTCGCCATCGTCCGACACCCCCTCCCGCCGCCACAACTGCCCGAAGCCGCCTTCGCCACTGTCGCCGTAGCCGGGACGCACGCTCAACGACAGCCCCCGTCCCCCCGCGCCGGGCAACATCGCGAGGTGCCCCTCGATGCCCCATTCCTCATGCTCACCATACCCCGCCACCAGCGCACGCACCCGGCCCTCCGCCGTTATCCTCCCGTACCGATGCCGATAGCTCAGCCCACCCCCCACCTCGGCTCCGGTGCCCGTCTCCCCGTCTCCGCCGTCATGGCGCACCCCCGCCTCCAGCGACGGCTCCAACACCCCACCATCGGCCAAGGTGTGCGTCTGGCCGGCCTCCACCGTCATCCGCACCCGCGTCGCCTCCACCTCCACCCCCTCGACATGGACGCTCTCGTCCACCTCCAGGGCGCTGTACATGGCCTCGCCCTTGAGCCGCACCGTGTTCACCCCGCGCTCCAGCAACACCCCGCTGCCGCCAACGCCCACCGTGCGCATCCCGAGGTCGCTCGCCCGCCCATCACGCCCCGTCGGCGTGACCTCCAGCTCCCCCGCGCCGAGGCCCGCGGTGGCCCACACGTCCACCTCACCAGCGCGCCAGCCGAGGTACGGATGCACGCCGGTCAGCTCGGCCACGTGTGCGCCCCCGCCGAAACCGCCGTCCACCACGGCCGTCGCATCCTCGTAGTCGAGGTCGCTCGACAGCCACGACACCGCTACTCCGGCCAGCAGGTCTTCGTGCGGGCGCGCGTCCACGCCCAGATGCACCCCCACCAGCGCGCCGTCCCAGCCCAGCGTCCCGCTCTCGCCCGACAGGCTGCGGTACTCGCCGCTCCCCCACAAGGCCACCGACGACGCCATCGCCGCCCCGGCGGCGGCAGCGTCCAGCGGCAGCACGAAGCCGCTGCCGGACAGCAACTCCTCGAAGCCGCGACGGCCCTCGCTCACCGCCTCGCCGTGGGTACGCAACGCCGCCCACCCGTCCTGCCCGCCGACACTCAGGCCGGTGGCCTCCGCGCCCCGCGCGGCCTGCCCAATCCGCCGGGCAATGGCCCCGACGGTGCTGCCCGCCATCGCACGGACCACCTCCGGCAGGAGGACTTCGTTGAGGGCGGCGGGAACCGCACTGGTGACGGTGACGGTAAATTCCATGGAGATGGTGCCTTCGCTGTCCTTGGCCTCGTAGGTCAGGGTCGTGGTGCCGACCCGGGTCGGGATGCCGGACAGTTCACGGGTGTCCGGGTCGAAGGACAGCCCGGGCACCGCATCCCTCAAAACCGTACCGTTCGGCCCGGTCAGGGCGTAGGTCACGGTGTCGCCGGTGTCGCTGGTGGCTTCCGGCAGCTTCAGGGAGGCAATGGGCACATCCACCGCGTACTCGTAGGTCCGGCCTTCCACCTCGTCGACTGCGGCGGCGTCGACGAACATCGGCCCGGTGACGGTGACGTCAAAGGTTGCGAGCGTAGTGTCGTTGCCGTATTCGTCGGTGGCCGTATAGGTCAGGGTCGTGATGCCGGTTCGGGTCGGGGTGCCGGACAGGACGCGAGTGGCCGCGTCGAAGGACAGCCCGGGCACCGCGACGCTCACATCCTTACCGTCCTCGTTGGTCAAGGCGTAGGTCACGCCCTTGCCACTGGCTTCCGGTAGAGTCAGGGAGATGACCGCGCCAGCCTTGTAGGAATCTTCCACCGTCTCTTCCACCTCGGCGTCGGCGTCGGTGTCGAACTTCGGCCCGGTGACGATAACGTCAAAGGTTATGAAGGTAGCGTTGCCTTCGCTGTCGGTGACGGTATAGGTCAGGGTCGTGGTGCCGGCCCGGGTCGGGGTGCCGGACAGTTCGCGGGTGTCCGGGTCGAAGAACAGTCCGGGCACTTCGCTCAAATCCGTACCGTTCGGCCCGGTCAGGGTGTAGGTATAGGGTGCGGTGCCGCCGGTGGCCTCCGGCAGGGTCCGGTCGACATCCTCACCGGCCGCGTAGGTTCGGGCGTCCACCTCGGCGATGGATATCGGCCCGGTGACGGTGCCGTCATCGGACTCGGTGACGGTGACGTCAAAGGTTATGATGGTAGCGTTGTCTTCGCTGTCGGTGACCGTATAGGTCAGGCGCGTGGTGCCTGCCTCGGTCGGGATACCGGACAGGACGCGGGTGGCCGGGTCGAAGGTCAGTCCGGGCACTTCGCTCAAATCCATACCGTTCGGCCCGGTCAGGGTGTAGGTATAGGGTGCGGTGCCGCCGGTGGCCTCCGGCAGGGTCTGGTCGATATCCTCACCGGCCGCGTAGGTTCGGGCGCCCACCTCGGCGATGGATATCGGCCCGGTGACGGTGCCGTCATCGGACTCGGTGACGGTGACGTCAAAGGTTATGAAGGTAGCGTTGTCTTCGCTGTCGGTGACCGTATAGGTCAGGCGCGTGGTGCCTGCCTCGGTCGGGGTGCCGGACAGGACGCGGGTGGCCGGGTCGAAGGTCAGTCCGGGCACTTCGCTCAAATCCGTACCGTTCGGCCCGGTCAGGGCGTAGGTATAGGGCGCGGTGCCGCCGGTGGCCTCCGGCAGGGTCAGGGAGTCGATGGACACACCGATCTCGTAGGTCTGGTCGTCCACCTCGGCGATGGAGACCCCGGTGACGGTAAAGTCAAAGGCGCGCGTGACGCTCGCGGGCGTGCCGGCGCTGTCGGTGGCCGTGTAGGTCAGGGTCGTCACGCCTTTCTCGGTCGGGGTGCCGGACAGGACGCGGGTGTCCGGGTCGAAGGACAGTCCGGGCACCGCTACGCCCACGTCCTCGCCGTTCGGCCCGGTCAGGGCGTAGGTATAGGGCGGGATGCCACCGGTGGCCGCCGCCAGGGTCACGGAGGTGTGCCTGTCCACGACGAAGGCCACGTCGCCCTGTGCGGGCGGTGCCAGATCGGCGACGATGATGTCGAAGGTGACCGTGTGGGCGAGGGTGGGGATCGAAGTGGTGTGGGTGGCGCTATAGGTCACCGTCGTGGTGCCTTCCGTGGTCGGGGTGCCGGACAGGACGCGGCTACTCGGGTCGAAGGACAGCCCGGGCGGCAACCCGGTCAGGGCGTAGGCATAGACCGACCCTTGGCTAGCCGTCTGCTGGAGAGTCACGGGGGAGATAGCCGTGCCCGGGGTAAAGTTCAGGTCGTCCTGCGCGGGCAGAAACTCCGGAGGGTAGTCCAAGAGGTTGAGCTCAATCTCGCGCGCGACCGTGGCGCCGGCGTCGTCGGTGACCTCGTAATCAAGTCTGAGAGACTGGCAGACGACGCCCCCAACTTGATCACAGACAGCCGTGGCCCCAATCCACTCCCCAGAGTCAGGCACGGCGCCGGACAGGACGCGGGTGCTCGGGTCGAAGGACAGCCCGTTCCGCAGGGGCCGGTTCGGACTGATCAGGAGGGAGTAGGTATAGGGCGGGGTGCCGCCGGTGGCCGCCGGCAGGGTCACGGAGGCGGGCGTGTTCGCGGCAAAGCCCAACGGAGCCTGCGTGGGCAGGACCAGATCGGCGACGGTGATGTCGAATTTGACCGAGCGGGTGACGACGGGGAACCAATGGTGTCCGGTGGCCGTATAGGTCACCTCCATGGTGCCTGTCTCGGTCGGGGTGCCGGACAGGACGCGGGTGGCTGTGTCGAAGGACAGCCCGGGCGGCAACTGGCTCACTCTGTACGTGAATTGGTCGTCAACCGTTTTCGGGAGGGTCACGGGGGTAATGGCCGTGTTCCGGGTGAAGTTCAGGTCGTCCGGCGTGGGGAGAAAGCGAAAAGGAATTTCAAGGAGACGATATTCGCCAGTTCGCTGGGCCGTGTTACCGGCGTCGTCGGTGACCGTATAGGTAAAACCACGGATCGCGCAGGTGACGTTCGAACATGTCTGGGTGCCACCCCACTGGGAAGAGGCAGGCGGGATGCCGGACAGGTCGCGGCTACTCGGGTCGAAGGACAGCCCGTCGCTCGATAGCGATGCCCCGCCTGGTCTGCTCAAGGAGTAGGTATAGGGCGGGGTGCCGCCGGTGGCCGCCGGCAGGGCAAAGGTGACTGCCTTTCCCGTGTCGAAGGCATAGTTATCGCGGAGCTGTCCCAAGGCCAACGGATCCGGAGGGTCGCCGACGGTGATGGAAAAGGTGACCGTGTGGGTGATGTCGGACTCCCACGTGTTCGTGGTGGACGTATAGGTCACCGTCGTGACGCCTGCCGTGTCCGGGGTGCCGGACAGGACGCGGGTGGCCGGGTTGAAAGACAGCCCGGACGGCAACCCGGTCAGTGCGTAGCTGCGGTCGTTGTTGTTGTCGCTAGTCGTCGGATCGAGGGTCACGGGGGTGATGGCCGTGTCCAGGTCGAAGTTCAGGTTGTCCGGTGTGGGGAGAAAGTCATCAGGATAGTCAATGAGATGAAAATCGACGTTGGCGCGGCTGGCCGTGGCGCCGGTGTCGTCGGTGACCGTATAGGTAATAGTACGGGTCAGGCAGGGGACGCCCGAACAAAACGGGCGGGAGCTCCACATGGAAGAGTCAGGCGGGTTGCCGGACAGGACGCGGGTGCTCGGGTCGAAGGACAGATTGTCGCGCGATAGCCCGCCTGCGACGCTCAAGGAGTAGGTATAGGGCGGGGTGCCGCCGGTGGCCGCCGGCAGGGTTATGGAGTTGTCCCTTCCCGAGACGAAGGCATGGTCAAAGGAGACCGACCCCAAGGCCAACGAACCCTGAGCCTGGGCGGACAGCCCGGGGAAGAGGCCCGCCATGACCACCGCCACCGACAGGAAGGCGAAGATGCGGCGGGGGGCGAGTGACCGAAGGCCGCCGGGCAAGCCGCGCGGACGACTCACTGAACCGTACCGGGCACGGGGGGGGGGGGGGGGGGGGGGGGGGGGGTCTTTTCCGTCCGACAATGACCAAGACCAAGTTTTGTTTTGCCCGCCATGTTTCCGTCCCCCGTTGCCTCGACCTGATTGAACACCGACCCTTTGCCTACAGTAGTAGACTCGGCGATACAGGGTCAACCGTCGTTCCGAACCGTGGCGGCCGGCGGGCCCGGACCTCTTCGGGCGGGGGCCGGGGAAAACGCCCCGGTAGTCCCGGGTGTCTACCGCGCCCGGACCTCTTCGGGCAGGGACCGGGGCTCCGGGGTCGCGGTGGCTCGCCGCCTTCGGCCAAGTGGCCGGATCGTCGTCGCCGGTTCGGTACCGAACGTGTCCGGGCCGGAACGGAGTTGAACTACCATGTACGCCTGCGGTCCGACGGCCGTTGCCGGCGAGTCCACCTGGAAGGCCATGCTCTCCCGAATCCTCCGAATGGCGCTGCCGCTGCTGATCCTCGCCGCCGGGATCGGGGGCATGATGGCGCTGGTCATGAGCAAGCCGGAGCGCGAGACCCTCGGCGCCGAGGAGCGGGTCTGGCCGGTGGCGGTCACGGCGCTCGCGCCGGAGACGGTGACGCCTCAGCTCGTGCTCTTCGCACTGGTCGACTCTCCCCGCGTCACGCACCTGTCCTCGGCGGTGACCGCCGACGTGGACGCGGTCGACGTGCTCGAAGGACAGCGGGTCGGACCGGACGATCGGCTGATCGCCCTCGACGACCGCGAGATCCGGCTGGTGCTGGCGCAACGCGAAGCCGAGATGGCGGGGTTCGAAGCCGACCTGGAGCACGAGGCGCTGCGGCACGGGAACAATCTCGCCGCGCTGGACCATGAGGAGGCGCTGCTCGACCTCGCCCGGCGCGAAGTGGAACGGGCGCGAGACCTCGCCGAACGCAAGGTGGGGTCGCAGGCGAGCCTGGACCAGGTGCGCCGCGAGGAGGAACGCCAGATGCTCGCGGTCGAGCTGCGCAAGCTCGCGATCCGCGAGCACGGGAGCCGCACGAAGCAGATCGAGGCGAAGCTCGCCCGGGCCGGGGCTCAGCAGTCGCAGGCGATGCTCGACCTCGAACGCACCCGGGTGTACCCGCCGTTCGCGGGACGGGTCACGGAGGTGTTCGTCTCTCCGGGCGACCGGGTCCGGCCCGGGGACCGGCTACTCGCGATGTTCGACACCGGGATGCTGGAGCTCCGCGCGCAGATCCCGCTGCGCTACCTGCCCGTGGTGCGCGGCGCCCTGGAACGCGGCGAGACCCTCGGGGCGCGCGCGGTCGTCGACGGGCAGGAGGTGCGCGCGGTCCTGCACCGGCTCACCGCGCGGGTGGACCGCGGCTCGGGCGGGGCGGACGGCCTGTTCCGGGTGACGCGGGGCAACGCCCGGCTGCAGCTCGGCCGCACGGTGGAGTTCATCCTGGACCTGCCGGCGGTGCGCAACGCGGTGACGGCGCCCCGGGAAGCGCTCTACGGCACCGACCGCGTGTTCGTGCTCGACGGGGAGCGCATGAGGAGCGTCGAGGTGGAACGGCTCGGAGAGACTCATCCGGACGACGGGAAGAGCCGGGTGATCCTGCGCAGCCCCGCGTTGAGACCGTCCGACCGGCTGATCGTGACCCACCTGCCCAACGCGATCGACGGCCTGAAGGTGAAGGTCTCCGAAGCGCCGCCCGGCTGAACCGCGCGCCGTCCCGTGGCCTTCGCGACAGCATGAACCCGGCCGGATCCCCGACCACGGGCCGAAGATGACCGCACCCTCCCCCACCGGTACGCCCGCCCCCGCCCGTTCGGGGGGGCTCATCGAGGTGTTCGCGAGCCACCCGGTCGCCTGCAACCTGCTGATGGCGATCATGCTCCTCGCCGGGGCGTGGGCCCTCACCAGGCTGAACACGCAGTTCTTCCCGACCTTCGACATCGACTTCATCACCATCAACGTGAAGTGGACCGGCGCCTCGGCCGAAGACGTGGAGGCGGCGATCACCGAGCCGATCGAGCGGGAGCTGCTCGGCCTCGACACGGTCCGCGTGATGACGTCGAGCTCGAACCGGGGGTTCGCGCTCGTCAACCTGGAGTACGAAGAGGGCAGCGACATGGACGTCGCACTCGACGAGGTCAAGGAGCGGGTCGCGTCCATCCGCAACCTGCCCGGAGCGGCGGATGCTCCGGTGATCAAGCGGATCATCAACTACGAGCCGGTGGCCCGGCTGCTCGTGACCGGCCGGGCCGGACAGAACCTGCGCCCCCTCGTGCGCGATATCGAGCGTGAGCTGATCGAGCGCGGGATCGCCAAGGTCGACATCGTCGGCCTGCCGGCGGAGGAGATCGCCATCCAGGTGCCCACGGCGGCGCTGCGCGAGCTCGACATGTCGCTCGCCGACATCGCCCGCCGGATCGCGGACTCCAGCGTGGACCTTCCGGTCGGCAACATCGGCCGCGACGAGACCTCGAAGCAACTGCGCACGCTCGAGCAGGCGCGGGACGAGGCCGATTTCGAGCGCCTCGCGCTGCGTTCGGACGACGACGGCCGCTTCCTCGCCCTCGGCGACGTCGCCACGGTGGAACGCCGCGCCCGGACCGGCGAAGTTCGAGGCCGTTTCGAAGGCCGGCCGTCGGTGAGCCTGCTGCTCGGTCGCGCGGAATCGTCGGACAGCCTGGAATCGGCCCGCATCCTCCACGAGTGGCTCGACGAACGGCGCGACGGGTGGCCGCCCGGGGTGGAGGTCGCCGCCTACGACGAGTCCTGGGAGCTGATTCGAGAGCGGATCATGCTGCTGCTCAAGAACGGTGCGGGCGGCTTGGTCCTCGTGGTCGCGGTGCTGTACTTGTTCCTCAACGCCCGGGTCGCGTTCTGGGTCGCGGTCGGGATTCCGGTGTCGTTCATGGCCGCGCTCGGGGTGCTCTTCGCGCTCGGCGGCAGCATCAACATGGTGAGCCTGTTCGCCCTCATCATGGCGTTCGGCATCATCGTCGACGACGCGATCGTGGTCGGCGAGGACGCACTCACCAAACGCCAGGCAGGCGGCGCGCCGCTCGCCGCCGCGCGTGACGGCGCGCGGCGGATGCTCGCCCCGGTGCTCGCTTCGTCGCTGACCACGGTGGCCGCGTTCATGCCGCTGATGCTGGTCGGCGGCATCATCGGCAAGGTCCTGTTCGACATCCCCCTGGTGGTGGTCTGCGTGATCTTCGCTTCCGTGATCGAGAGCTTCCTGATCCTGCCGGGGCACCTCCACCACACGTTTTGCAGGAGCGACGGCGCCGGTCCCGGCGCGTTCCGGCGCCGGTTCGACAGCGGGTTCGAGCGGTTCCGCGACCACGCCTTCCGGCGGCTGGTGACGGCGGCGGTCCGCCGTCCCTGGACCGCGCTGAGCTGTGCGCTGGCCGCCATGCTGCTCACCGTCGGCCTGCTGCGTGGAGACCGGCTCGCCTTCAACTTCTTCCCGACCCCGGAGGGCCAGATCCTGTTCGCCAGCGTGAGCTTCGCGGCCGGCACTCCGCCGGAGCGGGTGGAGCGGTTCATCGACCATCTGGAGCACACCCTGAACGAGACCGAGGCGTACTTCGGCGAGGAGCTGGTGGACCTTGCGGTCGCCCGTCTCGGCCAGCAGGAGCGCGAGACCATCGAGGCGGGGCCCCGGGGCGACCAGTTCGCGAGTCTTCGGGTGCAGCTCGTCGAGTCCGACGGCCGCGAGACGCGCAACACCGAGTTCATCGCCGCGTGGCGCGAGCGCATCGAGCCCGCGCCCGGCCTGGAGTCCCTGTCCCTGACCGAGGTGCGCGGAGGGCCGCCCGGCCGGGACGTCGAAGTCAGCCTCACCGGCGACGACCCCGCCGCGCTGAAGGCGGCGGCCCTGGAGCTGGCGTCGGTGCTGGCGTCGGCGCCGGGAGTGAGCGGAATCGAGGACGACACGCCGTTCGGCCAGGAGCAGCTCATCGTTCGCCTGACCCCGCAGGCGAGCGCCCTGGGGCTGACGGTGGCCGACGTGGGCGAGCAGCTCCGAGCCGCTTACGACGGCCGCGTCGCCCAGATATTCCAGCACGAGGGCGAGGAGATCGAAGTGCGGGTGGTGCTGCCCGACCGGGAGCGAAACGACATCGCGAGCCTCGGCAACCTCGCCGTTGCGCTGCCCGGAGGGGGGGTCATGCCGCTGCTCACCGCCGTCGACATCGACACGAGACGCGGCTTCGACATCCTGCGCCACGAGAACGGGCGGCTCGCGGTCAAGGTCTCCGCGGACGTGGACCCCGCCGTCACCCACGCCAATGCCGTGGTCGCGGACCTGATCGCGGGACCCCTGCCCGCGCTGACCGGGCGCTACGGCATCGACTGGTCGTTCAAGGGCCGCCAGGAAGATCAGGAAGAAACGCTGGCCGACATGGCCTGGGGGGCGGGACTGGCGCTCGTGCTGATCTACCTGGTCCTCGCCTTCGTCTTCGCTTCCTACGGCTGGCCGCTGGTGGTGATGGCGGTGATCCCGTTCGGCATGGTCGGGGCCGTCTTCGGGCACTGGGTGATGGGCATCGACCTCACCATCCTGTCGCTGTTCGGCTTCTTCGGGCTGTCCGGGATCGTGGTGAACGACTCGATCATCCTCGTCAGCTTCTACAAGGAGCTGAAGCGGCGCGGGTTGCCGTGGCGCAACTCGATCGTGGACGCGGCCTGCTTCAGGCTGCGGGCGGTGCTGCTCACCTCCCTCACCACCATCGGCGGCCTCACCCCGTTGATGTTCGAGACCTCCGTCCAGGCGCAGTTCCTGATCCCGATGGCGGTGTCGATCGCCTTCGGCCTCGCGTTCGCCACCTTCCTGGTGCTGCTGCTGGTGCCCGCACTGCTCACCCTGCACGAGACGGTGGCCACCCGGTGGGAGAAGTCCGCGGCGCAGGTGTCGCCCGCGGTCGGGTGAGAAGCCGCGGACGCTGCTCACCCTGCACGAGACGGTGGCCACTCGGTGGGAGAAGTCCGCGGCGCGGGTGTCGCCCGCGGTCGGGTGAGGAGCTGCACATTCGAGTGAACCGCGACGGGGAGGGACACACATGACCGGTTCGGCGAAGGACACGACGGCCACGATCATTCCGTCGCTGCGGTATCGGGATGCCCCGGCCGCCATCGACTGGCTGTGCCGGGCGTTCGGCTTCGAGAAGCATCTCGTCGTGCCGGGCGAGGACGGAACGATCGTCCACGCCCAGCTCGTGTTCGGCAACGGGATGATCATGCTCGGCTCCGCCCGGGACGACGACTTCGGGCGGCGTCGGGGGCCACCTGATGCGCCTGACGCCCCGGCGCCGAAGAGCGCGTACATCATCGTCCGGGATGTGGACGCGCACTACGCCGGAGCGGTTGCCGCAGGCGCGCGCGTGGTGATGGAGCCCGAAGACCAGGACTACGGCGGCCGCCTGTACTCCTGCCGCGACCCCGAGGGGAACCTGTGGAACTTCGGCAGCTACGACCCGTGGGAGAGCGGGGAGGAATGAGGGTCCTTCGGGTGCTCCGCTCCGGCTCAGGCGGCGCAGGGCCGGGTCGTGGCGAGCCGCTCGGTGATGAGCTGCCGCAAGGATCACCCGGTCGATGACCGCTTGGGCGAGCGCCGCGTACTCCGCGTCGGGCAGCACCTCGGCCTGTCCTTCACTGTGGCCGTCAAGCGTTCCGCCCCTCGGCCGCGCGGTCCCATTCGGTCACCCGGCGGAGCCCGAACATGAATGACGAGAGGCCGGCGCTGCGCAGCGGGACGAACGGTTTGGCGGTCCGCTTGCAGAACCGTTTGGCCCGAAGGCAGGCGCGGTGGCTCACGCAGTCCACCGGGCAGAGGACGACGTCGGCCTGGCCGAGGATGCGGCCGAGCTGCCCTTCATGGTCCTCGATCCCCCCGTCGTGGTGGATGAAGTGGCCGTTCAGCCGCTCCACGAGCGCGCGGAAATGTCCGACGATTCCGGCCCGCCCGCCGACATAGGCGACCCGCCGCCCGCAGAGGTCGACCCCCGCGCCGGACTCGATGGCGTTGCCGTTCGCATTGTCGATGCCGGACTGCAACATGGATTCGAGCGTGGCGCACTCGGTGCTCAACGCCCGGACCGTGGCGCTCATCTCCCGGTGCGCGGCGTGCAGGGCCGACAGCTCGCGCTCGATCGTCGCTCGCCGTTTCGACTCGCTCCGAAGCGCGCGCCTCGCTTCATTCAGCTCCGACTCCAGCACCGTGTTGTGGGTGTTCAGCCGGCGAAGCGCCTCGCCCTCCTCGAATTCGCGCAGGTCCCCCTCGATCTGCTCCAGGCGCGTCTCGGCCGCCTGCGCCGCCCGCAGCCGGTTCGTCAATTCCCGTATCTCGGTCCGGTGGTCTTCGGCGAGGCGCCGTTGCTCCGTCTCGCGTTCCGACAGCCGGCGCCTCGCGGCGGCGAGCTGCCCGGACAGCTCCCGCCGCTCGCCTTCCAGCGCCCGCAACCGCCGTATGTCCGCCCGGTTCGTCGCGCCGGCCAAGTGCGAGAGCATGTGCACCTCCCCGAACGCCCGCACCATCAGGGCGGTGGAGGTACGCGGATGCGTCATGAGCGCCCAGTACGGGCCGGGCACGTCTCCTTCCGCCAAGGCGCGACTCCAGAGCTCGCCGACCTGCGCCTCGGATTTCGCCCGGCGGAAACGTTCGACCGCATTCCGGTACTTCCGATCCAGGACCTTCTGGATCAGCTTCGCCACGTGTCCCGGTTGCGCCGCAAGCTGCACGAAATGGCCGTGGATCCCGTGCTCGCTTTCGCCCGGCTCGAATCGGAGCCCCGCCTTGCCGGCAATTTTGCCGAGCTCGGCAAAGCTGAGGCACGTGCCGCAGATCGAGCAGTGGTACCCGTCCCGGATCTCCCAGAGCAGACGCCGGCGGGATGTCGGCGCCGGTTCCGGCGCGCCGGCGCGCTCGGGTCCGTGGAGTCCGGAGCACTCCATCGCCGAACGCCAGTCCAGGTCGAGCGCAAGCCCGCCCGCGGAATCGAGTCCCGGGTCCCGCCGCCCCTGTTCGGAACGGTCGCGGGCGAACGGGAGGAACGGGGCCGCGCGACGAGATGGCCGCTCGTCGTGATGTCCTCTCGACTCTCCTTGCGGGGGATACAGGGAATCCGGCAAAGCCATGGGCCGATCTCCGGTCGGGAAGTACACTGAGTCCGGGATCGCGAACGATCCCGATCAGAGCGAGTTCAGGAACGCGAGGAGCAGGTCTCGCTCCGCCACGAGCAGCGCGAGACCGAGGATGTCCCGGGTCGTCGTCGGAGCAACGGCTCCCATGTCCATGTGGTCTCTCCCGCGGCCGCTTCGAAGCCCCGGCTTCGTTCAGCTCGCCGGTCCCGCGTTGAACCCGGTCTTGTCCACGAGCCTGGTCGCGGCGTCCCGATGGCGGGCGATGTCCTCCAGGGACAGCTCGTCCGCCTTGAACGAGCCCCAGGACTCGACGAGTGGATGGGTCTTGACGCCCGCCTTGACCGGGTACTCGAAGTTGACGGTGGCGTACATGTTCTGCGCCTTGTCGCCGGCGAGGAACTCGATGAGGGCCACCGCGTTGTCGCGGTTCTTCGCGCCCCTGATGACCGCGGCACCCGAGATGTTCACGTGGTTCCCGCGCCCGTTCTGGTCGAGGAACCGCACGTTCACCGCCTTCGCCCACTCCTTCTGCTCGGGCTTCTTCTCGTTCGTCGCCATCTTGCCCATGTAGTAGTGGTTCGAGATCGCGACGTCGCACACCCCCTCGTGGATTCCTTTCGCTTGGGCGCGGTCGTTGCCCTGGGGCTTGCGGGCGAGGTTGTCGCGTACCCCCGCGAGCCACTGCTCGGCCGCCGCCTCGCCCTCGTGGGCGATCACCGAGGCGATGAGTGCGACGTTGTAGACGTGCTTGCCGGAGCGGGTGCAGATCCGGCCGCGGAACTTCGGGTCCGCGAGGTCGGCGAGCGTTTCGAGCTCACCCGGCTTCACGCGCTCCCTGGACACCAGCGCGAGGCGGGCCCGGGTCGTGAGGCCGAACCACAGGCCATCGGGATGGCGCAGATGCGCCGGAATCGTCTCGTCGAGGACCGCGGAGTCCACGGGCTCCAGGAGCCCGGCCTTGTGCAGTGCGTCCAGGCGGCCGACATCGACGGTCAGCACCGCGTCGGCGGGATTGTTGTCGCCCGCCGCCTTGATCTTCTCGACCATCCCCTTCTTCGCGAACACGACGTTCACCTTGGTGCCGGTCTGCCGGGTGAACTCTTCGAGCATCGGTTCGATGAGGAACGGCTGGCGGTAGGAGTACAGGTTGACCTCGCCCGCCGCATGGGCCGGGAAGGTCATGGACAGCGCCACGAGGGACGCAAGTGAAGCGAAGAGCGTGCGCATCGTCGGGTCCTCCAGGTTGTGGAATGAGAATCACTCGCGATTGAGCGGGGGCGGAGCATAGCCGCTCATAAATGCGAATGCAAACGATTCTTATCCGTATCTGAATCATCATGCGAAACCAGCGATCCCCTGTCTCCGGAAACCGCTCGTCACCGCGGGTCGCCGGCTTGCCGCCCGCGCCGGAGCGCGGCATCTTGTACAGGCACAATGCGAACCAGGGGCCGAGGCATTCGAGCATCGGGGTTTCCCCGATGCGGACCAGGAGCCGGCGGGAGCATGGGAGTACCGTGACTTCACCTCGGAGAAGCGCCACCCTGACGGCGCGGGGCATGGCATGACGCCGAGCACCTTCATCGCCAAGTGGCGGGCGTCGGAGCTGAAGGAGCGCTCCGCGGCGCAGGAGCACTTCATCGATCTGTGCCGGCTGCTCGGTGAGCCGACCCCGGCCGAGGCCGACCCGACCGGCGAGCGCTACTGCTTCGAGCGCGGCGCGCGCAAGGACACCGGCGGCGACGGCTGGGCCGACGTGTGGAAACGCCACTGCTTCGCCTGGGAGTACAAGGGCCGCCACGCCAACCTCGACACGGCCTTCAATCAGCTCCGCCAATACGCACTGGCATTGCAGAACCCGCCGCTGCTCATCGTCTCGGACATGGTGCGGTTCCGCATCCGCACCAACTGGACCAACAGCGTGAGCGAGACGCACGAGTTCACGCTGGACGATCTGGCCGATGCGGCGGTACGCCACAAGCTCAGGTGGGCGATGTCGGACCCCGAGCGGCTGCGCCCCGGAGAGAGCCGGCAGGCGCTGACCGAGCGCGCGGCGGCAACCTTCGCCTTGCTGGCACAGTCGTTGCGGGAACGCGGCCACGAGCCGCAGCCGGTGGCACACTTCGTCAACCGGCTCGTGTTCTGCATGTTCGCCGAGGATGTGGGCCTGCTGCCGGACCGAATGTTCACCCGGATGCTGGAGCAGGCCCGCGGACGGCCCGAAGAGTTCGCCCTCCTGGCCCGGGACCTGTTCGGGGCGATGTCCACTGGAGGCCGGATCGGATTCGAGCCGGTGGCGTGGTTCAACGGCGGTCTGTTCGACGATGACACCGCCTTGCCGCTGGAACGGTCCGAGATCGAGACCACGCTCAAGGCGGCGGCCCTCGACTGGTCGGAGATCGACCCCTCGATCCTGGGCACACTGTTCGAGCGTGGGCTGGACCCGGACAAGCGCTCGCAGCTTGGCGCCCATTACACCGACCGCGACAAGATCATGCGGATCATCGAGCCGGTGGTGGTTCGTCCCTGCCTTGCCGAATGGGAGACAGTGAAGGCCGGAATCGCCGCCGATCTGAAGCGTGCGGAAGCGGCCGGATCGAGGGCGGCCGGAACGCGACGGCGCGGAGAGGCGGAACGGCGGCTGCGTGGATTCCTCGAACGCCTGCGCACCTTCACGGTGCTCGACCCCGCCTGCGGCTCAGGCAACTTCCTCTACCTCGCCCTGCACGCGCTCAAGGACCTGGAGCACCGGGTGCAGTTGGAGGCCGAGGCGCTGGGTCTTCAACGGGCCTTTCCGGCGGTCGGCCCGGCCAACGTCCGGGGGATCGAGCTCAACGCCTACGCCGCCGAGCTCGCGCGCGTGTCGGTGTGGATCGGCGAGATCCAGTGGATGCGGCGCAACGGCTTCAACGAGTCGCGCGACCCGATCCTGAAGCCCCTGGAGACCATCGAATGCCGCGATGCGATCCTGACGGTGGAAGGCGGGGAGCCGGAGTGGCCGGCGGCCGACGTCGTGATCGGGAACCCGCCGTTCCTCGGAGGAAAGCTCCTCAACGCCAATCTTGGGGAGGACTACGTCTCGCGTATCTTCGCGGTCTACGAAGGCCGGGTGCCGGCGGAGGCGGATCTCGTGTGCTACTGGCTCGTGAAGGCCGGCGAGCAGGTGGGGGCGGGCCGTGCGAAGCGAGTGGGCCTCGTCTCGACCAATTCCATCCGGGGCGGGGCGAACCGCCGGGCGTTGCGCGCGGCAATCGAGGACCGTCCCATCTTCGAGGCATGGAGCGACGAGCCGTGGGTGATCGACGGGGCGGCGGTGCGGGTGTCCCTGGTGTGTTTCGCGCGGCGGGAGGAGGCCCCGGGGCCGGAGCGGCGGCTCGACGGGCGGGCGGTGGACGCGGTCCACGCCGACCTGACCGCGAGGCGGGGCGGAACCGGGGTCGATCTGACCGGAGCGCAACGTCTCTACACGAACATGGGCGTCGCGTTCATGGGTGACACCAAGGGCGGCCCGTTCGACGTGCGGGGCGAGCAGGCGCGGGCATGGCTGCGCGAGCCGGCGAACCCGAACGGGCGGCCGAACTCGGATGTGCTGCGGCCGTGGCGGAACGGCATGGACGTGACGCGACGCCCGGCGGACAAGTGGATCGTGGATTTCGGGTGGGACATGGTGCGCGAGGAGGCGGCGCTCTACGAGGCGCCGTACCGGCACGCGCGGGAGCGGGTGTACCCGATGCGGCAGCGGAACCGCCGCGAGTCCTACCGCGAGCGCTGGTGGCGCCACGTGGAGCCACGGCAGGGGATGTGGCGGGCGCTCGACGGGCTGTCGCGGTATATCGCCACGCCGACGGTGGCGAAGCACCGGCTGTTCGTATGGCTCGACGCCGGCATCTGCCCCGACCATCAACTCATCATCATCGCGCGCGACGACGACACGACCTTCGGGATTCTGCACAGCCGGTTCCACGAGGCGTGGTCGCTGCGGCTCGGCACGTGGCTCGGCAAGGGCAACGACCCGCGCTACACCCCGACCACCACCTTCGAGACCTTCCCCTTCCCGGAAGGGCTCTCGCCCCTTGTTCCCGCCGATGAGTATGCGGACGACCCGCGCGCTGCGGCCATCGCCGAAGCCGCCCGGCGGCTGGTCGAATTACGCGACCGGTGGCTCAATCCGCCCGAATGGGTGGAGTGGCTCGACGAGCCCGCCCTCGGCTATCCGAAGCGCCCGGTCCCCCGCGACGAAGCGACGGCGAAGGCGCTGAAGGCCCGCACCCTGACCAATCTCTACAACGCCCGCCCGCAATGGCTCGCCGACGCACACGCTGCCCTCGACGCTACGGTGGCAGCCGCCTATGACTGGCCCGCCGACATCTCCAGCGACGACGCGATCGGGAAGCTACTGAATATGAACATTGGAAATGGTAGCCGTTGATCGTTGGACGCAACGTGATGTTGCCAAATCCGTTCCATGGAGAAAAATCGTCAATAGCCACTATGAGGCGTACGACCGGGCTGTGAAGCGCACGCTCGCCTGGGTCGAGGAGAACATTGTGGAGACCCGGATGCAGAACCCGGAGACCGGCCGCATGGCGCGCGCCGGCGGTCCACGCTCATGCTCCGCGTTCCGCGCGAGGCGCAGGACCGTCGCGATGTCGTCGTCCCGGGAACGCTTGTCCCCGCTGGCCAGCAGCACGACCACCGTGCGGCCGACGGGATCTTCCAACATCCAGGGGCCGAACCGGCGAAGTGTGCCCCCACCTGACCCTGGAACGGCACTCCGGCCGGCCCGCCGTGCTTGCGCATAGCGAACCGGGGCGGCGTGAACAAATACATGGGCATACCATTCGCAGGAATCAGGAGTCGGTCTGAGATCCGAAGATGTCGTGCCGCAATTCCCCGTACACGTTCATTCCCTGCTTGATGAGTGGCGCGAGTGTGTCTCGCATGAAAGTGCTCGCGTTGTTCCCCGGCTGAGTGAGTCCCAATATGTTCTTGCACGCGACATAGATCTCGCCGCTTGCTGATTTCAGATCGTCCGGTGGAGCGCCAATCTTTTGGGCGCATATGCGCTTCTTCGCCGCGAGAAGCTCCTCCGTTTTATCGCCTTTGTTTACCGAATTTGAAAGCGCCTGCAGAACCTCGTCGTCGAACAAGAAAGATTCAAGGTTGCGCCGAGACAGTACCCTGATGCCTTCTCTGACCAGTTCGGTGATCTCCTTGTTGTTCCGATCGTCACGATCGATCAGCCGCACGACCTCCAGCCCACCGATCAACAACCGTAACGCTTCTGCCAGCCCACGCTTGTCCCCGGAAACCTCCCGGTCGTTGCCCATCGACACGAACCGCGTCTCCGGAAACTCGGCCTCAAATATGGTTTCGTAGCATCGAGCATCGTGTGAATGATTGCGGGGAGGAGGGTCCATTTTCGGATGCCCCTCGCAGATCACGACCCTGCTCGGCGCAACCAAGGCGGCCAAGTCATCGAGCGCGACTTCGTAGGCCCTATTCCAGAAAGCGCGGTCGGGTGCTGTCGGCTCGATCACTTGTGACTGGTCGAAATCTCGATCTCCGAAGTCCAGAAACACCACGCTCCCATGGCTCTCGGCTTCAATGTCTCGCGCCCGTCGCGTCATTCCGACAGAATGCGTCGCCAGCATCAATTGGCAATTCTCCGGGATGAGATCGTAGAGCACCGACAGAAGCTCCGCCTGAAGACGCGCGTTCATGTGCGACTCGGGTTCGTCGATGCAGAATAGAGTGTTGTCGTAGTATCGTCCAGCGATGACCAGATCCAGGATCAGGTCGAACACGGCCTTCTCCCCTCCTGAAAGGTTCTTGAACAAGAAACCTTGGCTCGTTCCCTTTGTAAAGCGAAAAGTGCCACCCTCCAATGGATTTCCGAGACTGTTCAGCTCCAACTCAGGAAACAGCCGGCGAAGTGATTTCTGTATCTCCTTGATACTGTTCCGGTAGTGACCAGAAGCTGTCGACCCCTCCTCCAGACTGTGCAAGTCTTCAAGACCCTGACAGACCAATCTCTGGTAATTTCGACTTACCGCTGCATCATTATCTATAATCCTCTGGAACGAAATCTGATCAAGCGGATCTCCGAGCCGTTGGAGATTGTTGATTCGAAATTCCGGGTCATTTCTGTATGCGGATCGCATATACAAAGATTTCTTTGGTTCATCAAGCACAGGATCATGGAAATAAAGATTGACGGCGTTTTTCCAGTTCCGCTGACCTCCCGAATGTGAGTCGGCCTTGATGTGATAGTCCGCTTCCCATGATTGGTCCTTCCGTGATGTCCATTTGTACCAAGTATACAGAGCTTCGAAAAAAGAGGATTTTCCGCAACCGTTCGGGCCGGCAAGCATGATCAGTCGTGCGGTATCTGGAACACGACGAACGGTCAAATCCGTAAAGCGTTTGAAATCCTTGATTGTGGCGCTCTTGAACTTCATGTCGGTACTCCACTTGCGGTTCTTGTTGCAGAAAACTGCCCAGGTGTGGCAGGGAGACCTGCAACGTCGAGAGCGTCAACGCGAATCTTTCCGGTGATCAGCTTGTTCAAGAGAAATTTCGGTTTGGCGTTGAACCTCATCATCCACCTGCACATGCTCTTCGTCGACGGCGGTGCGCGAGGACGCCCGGCCTCCGGTGGCGTCGTCGATGCGTGATCGTCAGGAAAGACCGGTACCCGGGGCTCCGACGTTGGCATACACACCGCGCTTTCCAACCGTGACGGAGGCGCCCCGCACCCCGAGCGACGTACTGACACCGCGCAGCCCGACGTTTACGCGGACACCGGGGAGAACACGAATTCGTTTCTGAAATCGCAGCCCCATTCACGCGTTCCCTGCCCTCGCCGATGCCTGCTCGCAGCGTTGGCGCCACTGCTCCATTTTCCTGATGACGACTTCATCCGCGTCGCCTCCGTATCTCTTCGAGAACTCGTTCCGCGTCTCCCTCACGTCCCGCGCCGCCTGGCGCATCGTCTCGGTGAGCGCTTGCCTCCGTGCATGCTGCTTCAGCCCCGCGAGCGGCCCCTCTCCCGCGAGCAACCCCTCGATGAACGCGGAATGCGTCGCCATCGCGTGGAACACGCGCTCCCTCCAGGTCTTCTCCGGGTCGGCTTGGCCGTGGTAGAGCGCGTTGTGCGCGCGTTGCGTTCCTCCGTTCACTCTTCCCGCGAGCCTCGCCATCGCCCGAACCAGCTCCCGGGCGGCTTCCGTATCTTGCGTTGCCGAGTGCCGTTCCAGGATCTCCGCGTGTCTTGCGACGAGATGCCCGCCGCTTGGCTGGATCCCGGCGAGCGCCATCATGATTCGGATGGCCATCTCCGCCGCGTCCGCGCTCGCTCGGCTTCCTTCGCGCATGCGTGCATCCCTGCCATGCACCTCTTCATTCGGGCCGGGCGGTACGGTTGCCTGAAGCCCTCGCACGATCGCGACCCTGATGTTCGCCATTGTCTCCTCGACCGTGTCGGGGTTCACCGGTTGCACCTCGATCCCTTTCAGAATTTCGCCGTCACCGGCCAGCACCCGTCCTTCGGTGACGACGCCTGCCCACACCGTCCCTTGCGAGGCATCCCTCAGAACCCGGCCGGTGTCCGCGCACAGCAGATCCACCTCTCCCTGCTCCTCGAAGGCGAGCCCGAGAGCCTGCTCCGCGCGCGCCCTGTCTCCGACCCCGACGACACAGACATCCCAATCGCTCGCCTTGCGATGCGCCTTTCGTGCGCGGGAGCCGAACAGGACGACGGCCTGCACGCCGGATTCGGCGACTGCTCGCATGGCGGCGGCACGCAACCTTTCTTCGGTCAGCGGCATGGGACTCTCCGGGGCGGTATGCCTGTCTCGGACGCCGGACCACCAGCGCCGAGATTCGGTCTCTTTCCCTGCGCGGCCACGATCTCGCGAGTCTACTCCGCGGACCCGATGTTTTCCGGCCGGTTCGATCCGCACCGAATTCGGCTGCTCGTTCCAACCCGAGACACCGGTGGGCGTAACCGGCAACGACCTCGCACCCGGGTATCCTGCCTTCTTTCGTGGAACTTCCGAGAAACGATGATCGATGCCGCGGCTGGACGTCTGGTCCCGGACGGGCTCCCCGGTGGAGGGTACGTTGTGCCACGGCGGTCCGGCGGCTCGCATCGCCGCCCGCATCCCCCGCGAGCGGTTCCGGTCCAGGCGGCTACGAATCGGTCCCGGGCCGCCACTCCCGCGCCCATCGCTGGGCCCGGGCGACTCCCGCCGGGGCCAACAACGACACGGCCTGATCGCGCGTCTCCACCGCCTCGTCGCGACGGCTTTGCTCCGATGCCGGGAATCGGGAGGCGGCAAGATTGAACCAAGCATACGCCCGAGCGTAGTGCGGCCGGTCACGATTCGTCGGCGATCCGGGGCCGAAGCGCTCGTCGAGTCGGACCCTGCATTGCAATGGCACGGCGACGACCGGTACTGTCAGGCGTGGTCGGCGTCGTGCCGAGGCAGGAACTCGCCATCGAGGTCGGCGCCCCGCGGACCTGCCGGAAGACGTCCGTTTCGGGCACCGGTCCGGCTACGTGACGGATTCCCTCGTGCTCCATTGCGGTGAGCAACATATGATTGTCGAAGGTCCTGTGGTGGGGAGCTTCGCCGGCCGATTCGGTCCCGTGCTCCGGGCGCTGGGCCTCGACGCCGCCACGCTCGAGATCATCGACCAATGACAAGACGGAGACTGCCGATCGGACTGCAAACGTTCCGCGAGCTGCGGGAGGAGGACTGCTACTACGTCGACAAGACCGGCTTCATCGCCCGACTGCTGGACGAAGGCAAGCACTACTTCCTGTCGCGCCCGCGGCGCTTCGGCAAGAGTCTGCTGCTGGACACCCTGAAGGAGCTGTTCGAGGGCAACCAGCCGCTGTTCGCGGGATTGCACATCTACGACCGCTGGGACTGGTCGGTCCGCCATCCCGTCGTCCGACTCGATTTCGGCGGTGGACACTTCGGCGAGCCCGGGTACGTGCATACCAATGCGATGGCGCAACTGGCCGCCGCGGGGCAGGACAACGGGGTCGCGGTGGAGCACGACACGGCGCCCGAGCGGCTTCGTGATCTTCTTCGTACGCTGCACGCAAGCACCGGCCGGCGCGTGGTGGTGCTGGTCGACGAATACGACAAGCCGATTCTGGACTCCCTCGATACGCCTGACGTCGCCCGCGCCAACCGCAACTACCTGCGGGGGCTGTACTCGACGATCAAGTCCAGCGATGCGCACGTTCGTTTCACCTTTCTCACGGGGGTAAGCAAATTCTCGAAAGTGAGCGTGTTCTCCGGCCTCAACAACCTGACCGACATTACGCTCGACCCGCGCTATTCGGCCGTCTGCGGCTACACCGAGACGGACCTCGACACGGTGTTCGCCCCGGAGCTGCCGGGCCTGGACCGGGAACGGGTCCGCGACTGGTACAACGGCTACAACTGGCGGGGCGCAGAGAAGGTGTACAACCCGTTCGACATCCTGCTCCTGTTCGACAAACGCGAGTTCGGCTGCTACTGGTTCGAGAGCGCCACGCCGACGTTTCTCGTGGAGACACTGTTCCAGCGCCGGGTCGGTTCACTGGAGCTTGACGGGATGCTGACGAGTGGCGAACTGCTCTCCTCGTTCGACGTCGGCGCCATCGCTACCGAGGCGCTACTGTTCCAGACCGGCTACCTGACGATCAAGCACGTCCGGGACCGCGGCGGTGTCCGCCGCTACCGCCTGGGATACCCGAACCGGGAGGTCCGGCAGAGCCTGAACGAGAGCCTGCTGCGGCGCCTGGTGCAGGATGCTGCTCGTCAGACCGCCAACATCGACCGCCTGTACGATCTGCTGGAGGCCAACGACTTCGCGGGGATGGAGACGCTGTTCCAAGCGTTCTTCGCGAGCATTCCCTACGAGTGGTACACGAACAATGCCGTCGCAGACTACGAAGGCTACTACGCCAGCGTGTTCTATTCCTATTTCGCGGCGACCGGGTTCGACGTCACGGTGGAGGACTCGAGCAACCGGGGGCGCGCGGACATGGCGGTGCGCTTCGGGGGCAACGTCTACCTGTTCGAGTTCAAGGTGGTGGAGCAGGCGACCGAGGGAGCCGCACTGGCGCAGCTCAAGGAGCGGGGATACGCGGACAAGTACCGCGCGTCCGGGGAGCCGATCCACCTGATCGGGGTGGAGTTCAGCAAGGAGACGCGCAACGTGACGGCGTTCGCGGTGGAGCGGGCCTGACGCCCGCAGCGGACACGCCGGTCGGCGGAGGCAGCACGACGCGACTCGCAGCCTTGTCTCCGGATACGTCGGTCATACATGGATCTGCATCGTAGAGGTTCCCGATGAGACAGAAAATCAGCACCTTTCCGCGATCCGCGACGGCCCGGTCAAGCGCGGGTGTCGAGCCCCTCCACGCGGTCGAGCAGCTCGGCGCCGGTGGCGCAATCGACGATCCGGTCGCCGACCTCGGCGAGCCGGGCCGGATCGTCGATACGGGCGAGTAGCGCGGACAGCCGATCCGCCGTCCCGGCGCCGAACCGCCGCGCAGCCTGGCGGACCAGCATCGCCCGTTGCCCTTCGGTGCGTCCTTCGGCACGTCCTTGGGCACGTCCCTCGGCACGGGCCTCGCGACGCTCCATGCGCAGCCATGGCGTATCGCCAGGGCGGGTGCCCTCCCGCGCCCCCAACGCCCGTCCCACCCGACGCAGCACCCGGCTGGTCTCCATCGACAACGTCGCTTCGTTCATCGCCGTGTGGATCTCGGCCGCCGTCCAGCCCGGAAACGCCCGGCTCTCCGTCACCGTCCGGTAGCCGCCGTCCTCCAGCACGTGGATCGTCAGTCCCGGCGACAGGCCGGCCGGACGACTCGGGACATACCCCGCCTCCGGCACATCCACCCACACCTCCGGGAACCCCCACGCCTCGTACAGCCCCAGCTTGCCCCGGCGAACGTCGGTGGTGTGGTCCACCTCCAGCACCACGTCCGGGCGGTCGTGCCAGCCGATCTCCATCGCTTCGGTCGGCAGCCGGACGCGCCCCGGATGCAGGTACACCGCCTGGTCGGCCTGCATGATCCGCCACTTCTCGCCGCGCGCGTTGCGCAGCAGCAAGTCCATCGTGCCGCAGCACTCGATGGGAGAGCCGCGGGACTGGGCGATCAGCTCGACCAGGGCCGCGAGGCGCTGCGAGGGCCGTTCGTGGGTGTAGCCGGTGGGCTCGCTCACCCGCCAAGCGGTCTCGGTGTCGCCGTCCCAGTACTCGAAGCGGCCGTCGAAGGAATCCAGGTCTTCGCGTTTGAGGGGGAATGGATGGCAGCCGGGGAATTCGGGGGCGTGCGGGCGGCGGGACTCCGCCGGGAGCTCATTCACCGGGAGCCCGGCCGTCGCGGCATCCGCATTGAAAGGCATGTGGGTCTCCGTGCGTGCGGATGGGTTCGATGACGGTGGAGTGTAGCCCGCGTTTCGCAGGCGCCCCAAGGGCGAGACGAGCGGACAAGGTGTCCTCGACGGCCGGGCGCCGAGGGGAGTCCGTTGCCGAGGGTCCGCAATACTGGACGGACGATGGGTAGTGTTCCGGTTTGACCGCGGCGCAGACTCCTAATGGGAGATCAGCACCGGCGCCGTCATGTGCCGGAGCACGTCCCGGGTCACTCCGCCGAGCCAGATCTCGCGCACCCGCGCGTGGCCGTAGGCGCCCATCACGAGCAGGTCGATGGATGCATCCGAGATCCGGTTGAGCAGCAGGTCCGCGACCGGGACCTCGCCGCTCTCGATCCGTTGTACCTCCACCTTCACGTCGTGGCGGGCAAGATGCCGGGCGATGTCCGCGCCCGGGAGGGCGCCGTGCCGGCCCGACTCGGGGTTCGCCGACAGCACCAGGACGTCCTCCGCCGCCTGGAGCACCGGCAGGGCATCGGCGACCGCGCGGGCCGCCTCCCGGCTCGCATCCCATGCGATCATCACGCGCTCGCCGACATGCCCGTACTTGCCGACGTAGGGCACGACGAGGACCGGGCGCCCGCTCGCCAGGACCACGTTCTCGGCGAGATCCGGACTGGCGCCGAAACCGCTGCCCTCCGGGCTTTCCTGTCCGATGACGGCGAGGTCGGCATGGCGGCTGAACAGCGCAACCGTCTTCACCATGTCGCCTTCCGTCGTGTACCACTCGTTCGGTATGCCGGCCGCATCGGCCTGCCGCTCGAACTTCTCCCGGACCCGTGCGCGCGCCTCATCCTCCATTTGCCGGCGCAGCGCCATCACGCTCGAAGGAAGCTCGGCCATCGCGTGGGACGGGATGGAGAAGCCCTCGATGACCAGCAGGCCGATGAGGTGCGCCTCGTGCTTCCGCGCAAGCTGGAGCGCCACGTCGGTCCGTACTTCGCACTGGGCGGTGTCGTCGAGGACGACGAGAATGTCCTTGTATGCCATTGGTCTGATCGCTCGAATTGGTGGGCCGGGTCCGCGTACCGTACAGCGAGTGCCCGGGTCCGTGTCCAGAGGGCGCACCGCTCGGGGACGAGGGTCCGTTCGCGTCGCGCCGCTCGGGGACGGCCGGCAATCGACGACGCCTCCCGGCGGAGGGGCCGCCCGTATCCGTGCCATCAAGCTGCCCTCTACCGTCTGAAGAGCCTGGGTCTCGCGCGCCCGCCCGTACCCGTGCTCCGGGTCGCGGCCGGGATCGGCCAAGGTCGTTTCGTGTGAAGCTACCGGAGATCGACCGCCAGCGCATGTCGGGCGCCGGTGATGCCGGACTGCCGTCGCCGGCTGATTGACCGGCCCATTGACATGCATCGACAGCGAACCGTCGCCGGAAGAGGGGCATGATCCGTATCCCGATGCTTGGACCGCGAGCTTCGCGGCCCCATTCTTCCGAAGGTTTCGAACCCACGGGCGTACCCACACCATGACCGACAAACCCACCCCGGCGCTGCGCGGCAGACTCGCCGCGATCGCGGAGGACCCGCGGTTCCAGCGCGCCATCATCGTGCTGATCGTCGCGAACGCGATCACCCTCGGCCTGGAGACCTCACCCGCGATCATGGCGTCCGCCGGTCCCGTGCTGGTCGCGCTCGATCGCGCGATGCTCACGGTGTTCGTGGTCGAGCTCGCGATCCGGATCGGGGCCGGTGGACGGAGCTTCTTCCGCGACCCCTGGAATGTCTTCGATTTCGTGGTGGTGGGAGTGGCGCTGGCCCCCGCGACGGAGAACTTCTCGGTGCTGCGCGCGCTCCGGGTGCTGCGAGTGCTGCGCCTCATCACCGCCGTACCGCAGATGCGGCGGGTGGTCGGTGGGCTCCTGTCGGCCCTGCCCGGGCTCGGAGCGGTCGTCGCGATCCTCGCCCTCATGTTCTACGTGGCCGGGGTGATGGCGACGCAGCTCTTCGGAGACGAGTTCCCGCAGTGGTTCGGCACGCTGGGAAAGAGCCTGTATTCACTGTTCCAGATCATGACCCTGGAGAGCTGGTCGATGGGCATCGTCCGGCCGGTGATGGAGGTCTATCCGTATGCGTGGGCGTTCTTCGTCACCTTCATCCTGATCGCGACGTTCACCATGCTCAACCTCTTCATCGCGGTGGTGGTCAACGCGATGCAGAGCTACCACGACATGGAGATGGAGCACGTGCGGCTCAGCCGCGAGGAGCACGCAAGCCTTCTGGCCGAGATCCGGGCGCTGCGCGCCGATGTGCAGGCGCTCAGGCCCGAGTAGCACCCGCGCGACGCCGTTGTGGCCGGCGCGGTGGACGTTCCTCCCCCGAGCCGGGGTCAGGGCAGATCCCGCGCTACCCGGAAGCCGACGTTGATGTCCTGGAATCCGACCGGATTCCTGACCCGGTTGGCGGGGCGGGTGGCTCTCGGCGGGCTGAGCCAGGAGCCGCCGCGCATCATGTGCTGCCTGCACGCTGCGTCCGGCTCGATGGCGGAGCCGTCGGACGGGGCGTCCTCGTAGCCGTACCGCCCGCAGTCCTGGACCCACTCGTAGACGTTCCCCACCAGATCGTGAACGCCGAAGGCGTTGGCCGGGAACGATCCGACGGGGGCGGTGCGTTCGTCGTCCCACCGGCTCCCGCATCCGTCGCAGTTCGCATTGCCCCGGCCGACGGCGTCGCCCCACGGGTACCTCGCTTCGCTCCCCGCGCGCGCCGCGTACTCCCATTCGGCCTCGCTCGGCAACCGGAAACGCCTTCCCGTCATGTCCGACAGCCAGCCCGCGTACGCCTGCGCATCCTCCCAGGTCACGAGCATCACCGGCCGTCCGCCACGGCCGAAGCCGATGTCGCCGACCCCTTGCCGGCACGCGCCGGCCGCGGCACAGGCGTCCCACTGCGCGAACGTGGTCTCGTACCGGGCGATGGCGAATGGGCGCGGGATGCGCACCGTGCGCACCGGCCCTTCGTCGGCGTCCCCGCCCCCCGCGAGATCGCCCATTCGAAAAGCGCCGGCCGGCACCACGACCATCTCCGGACACGTCTCGCAGTCCCGGATGATCGCGCCGGGGCGGTGCGGCGGCTCCGCCCCGCTTTCCGGCGCCGGCTGCTTCGAGGCGCTGTCCCCGGCCCCGAGCGCCATCCGGTCCGGGAGCGACAGCATCGCCACCGCGAGCCAGGCGATGGCGATCGTCCATCGCCTCGCAACCGGCATGATTCCGTACATCGCTCGCTCCTCGACGCTTCGGCCGGTTCAGTTCCCCGGTCAGTTCCCCGCGATCGTCATCTGCTCGACGAGCAGCGACCCGGTGCGAACGGCGCCCCGGGTATCGACGTCGGCGCCGACCTCGCGGATGCCGAGGAACATGTCCGCGAGGTTCCCGGCGATGGTGATCTCCTCGACGGGATACGCGATCTCCCCGCCTTCGACCCAGAACCCGGCCGCGCCGCGCGAGTAGTCGCCGGTCACGATGTTGATGCCCATCCCCATCAGCTCCGTGACCAGCAGTCCGGTGCCCATCTCGGCGAGGAGCGCCTCGAACGGCTTCGGCCCCGGATCGACCGTCAGGTTGTGGACTCCCCCCGCATTGCCGGTGGTCGGGACGCCGAGCTTGCGGGCCGAGTAGCTGTCGAGCACGTAGCCCTGGAGCACCCCGCCGGCGATCAGGTCGCGCGGCGCGGTCTCCACGCCTTCGCCATCGAACGCGGCGCTGGCGAGCGCGCCGCGCAGGTGCGGCTGCTCGTGGATCCGCAGGTGATCGGCCATCACCCGGTCGCCGAGCCGATCGACGAGGAAGCTCGCCTTGCGGTACAGGTTCGGGCCCCGCACCGCCGAGACGAAATGGCCGATCACGCCGCGTGCGACATCCGCTTCATAGAGCACCGGCGCGTTGCGCGTATCGAGCTTGCGCGCCCCCAGCCGGCGAACGGTGCGCCGGGCGGCGGTCAGGCCGATCCGCGACGCGGGCTCCAGATCGGCCGGGTCCCGCGCCGTCGAGTACCAGTAGCCACGCTGCATCCCGGAGGAGTCCTCCGCGATGACCACGCAGCTCACGCTGTTGCGGCTGCTCGAACAGCCTTCCAGGAAGCCGTGCGAGTTGCCGTACACGTAGTCGCCGTCGTGCCTGGAGACGGATGCGCCGTCGGAGTTGGTGATCCGCGCGTCGTGGTCCCGCGCCGCGGTTTCCGTCTCCAGCGCGAGCGCGATCGCCTCCTCGGTGGTGAGTGCCCAAGGATGGAACAGATCGAGGTCGGGCGGGTCGACCGCCAATCGATCGGGATCGGCAAGCCCGGAGAATTCGTCCTGCGCGGTGTGGCGCGCGATCCGGCAGGCGGCCTCCACGGTCTCGCGCACCGCGGGGGCCCTCAGGTCCGTGCTGCTCGCCGAACCCTTGCTGTTGCCGAAGTAGACGGTGACGCCGAGGTCGTTGTCCCTCGTGTGCTCGATGGTCTCGACCTCGCCGAGCCTGACGTTGATGTCGAGGCCGGCGGTGCGGCTGAGCGCCGCCTCCGATGCGCTCGCGCCCAGTTGCCGGGCGGTATCGATGGCCAGCGCGGCAATGTCGCGCAACGCGTCGAGGTCCTGCTCGTGGGGGAGTTCGGAACCGCGGGTCGTGTCGTTCATTCGGGTCGGCGCAAGGTTCGGGTTCGGGTTCGAGGGACCGGATTCTAATCGCAACCGCGCCCGTCTCGCGGCAACCGGCGCGGACGGGACGGCAACGGCCGCGGCGGGACGCCCACCGCTCGCGCACGTCCTCCGGGAACGGTGACGTCATCGCGGGCGCCCGGGCCGCCAAGCGCATCATCAACGGCGAGTTCGCGCACATCCACCGGAGGCGGTGACGTCATCGCGGCGGCAACCTGATGGCGCCGTCCAGGCGGACGACGGAGCCGTTGAGCATCGGATTGGCGACGACGTGCTCGACGAGGTCCGCGAACTCTTCCGGCCGGCCGAGCCGGCGGGGGAACGGCGCCGACGCGGCCAGGCTGTCGCGGACTTGGTCGGGCAGTCCGGCGAGCATCGGTGTTTCCATCAGGCCCGGAGCGACGGTCATGACCCGGATTCCCAGGCTGGCGAGATCCCGCGCCAGCGGCAGGGTCATTCCCACCAGTCCCCCCTTCGACGCCGCGTAGGCGGCCTGGCCGATCTGCCCCTCCCAGGCGGCGACGGAGGCGGTGGCGACCATGACCCCGCGCTCCCCGGTCTCGTTCACCGGATCGAGGCCGGCCATGTCCGCCGCGCACACCCGCATGACGTTGAACGTGCCGATCAGGTTGACCTCGACGACCCGGCGGAATCCATCCAGCGGGGCCGGTCCGTCCCGGCCGACGATGCGTTGCGCGGGCGCGATGCCCGCGCAGTTCACGCAGATGCGGGCGGGACCATGGGCGTCGCGGGCGCGGGCGATCGCGTCTTCCACGCCCCCGGCGTCCGCGACGTCGCAGGCGAGGCCGAGACCGCCGATCCCGGCGCCGACCGCGACCGCCGACGCCTCGTCCAGATCCAGTACCGCGACCTTCGCGCCGGCCCGGGCGAGCCGCCGCGCGGTCTCCGCCCCCATGCCCGAGCCGCCGCCGGTGACCACGGCCGAATGTCCCGCGATGTCCATGTCATTCCTTGGTGTTCGGGAGACCGCCCTCACGCCGGCCACGCATCGGGCGCGCCGCTCGGTAGTGTCCCGGTTCGACTTTGGTCATGGTCGTCAAGCTGATATTTCCGGGCGCGCGCACTTGTCGAGAGTCAAACTGATACACCATCCGCCGCACGGCGGCGCGAGGACCTCCCGGGGACCTCCCGCGGATCGTCCGCCGCGGCCGGCGGCTTCAGGGCAGCACGATGGCCGGCAGCTCGTCGAGGGTCCGGATCTCCACGTCCGGCGCATCGGGCAGCCGCTCGCGCGCCTGGCCGAAACGGTTGCACCATGCGACCCGGAACCCGAACGTCGCCGCCGCCGCCGCGTCCCACGCGTTCGACGACTGGAAGCTCACCTCGCCGCGTCCGACCTCCAGCTCGTCAATGGCGAGCTGGTACACCTCGGGCGACGGCTTGTACACCCCCAGCTCGTCGACGGAGATGACCGCGTCGAGCACGTCGCCGATCCCGGCGCTCTCCACCGCCGCCTCCAGCATCATCGGGGAGCCGTTCGAGAGGATCGCGGTCCGGAGGCCGGCGCCCCTGAGGGTGCTCAGGACGCCCGGCGCCTCGGGGTAGCAGTCGAGGCGCAGGTAGGCGTGGAGGAGGTCGTCGCGCAACGCCGCGTCGTCGACTCCGTGGGCGTCGAGCGCGTAGTCGAGACCGTCCGCGGTGATCCGCCAGAAATCGACGTAGCGATCGAGGATGGTGCGCTGCCACGTGTATTCGAGCTGCTTGGTCCGCCACGTCCCGGACACCGCGTCCGCCTTCTCGCCGAGCCTCGCGCGATGCTTCCCCACCGCCGAATGCACGTCGAACAGCGTGCCGTAGGCATCGAAGACGCACGCCCTGATTCCGATGAATGTCGCCAATGTCGTCACTCCCTCACCGATCTTCGATTGCCGCCCGGGATCCCCGGCCGCCTCGCCGTGCGGGTCCGGCCGCTCACAGCCACATCCGGATGCGCTCGGCGAGCCGGCCGATGGCGTCGATGTCCCCGAGCTTCAGTCCCCAGTTCATGGCGAGCCGATCGTTTTCGACCCGGGGCAGCACGTGCACGTGGAAGTGCATCACCGACTGCGCCGCGGCCGGGCCGTTGCACTGCACGAGGTTGAGCCCGTCCGGATTCAACACCCGGGCGACCGCGCCGGCCACCTTCTTCGCGGTCACCGCGGTACGGACGAGCGCCTCGTCGGGCACCGCGTACAGGTCGACCGCGTGCTCCTTGGGAATGACCAGGGCGTGCCCCTCGTTCGCGGGGTTGATGTCCATGAACGCGAGGGTCGCATCGTCCTCGAACAGCGTGAACGACGGCACTTCGCCCGCGACGATCTTGCAGAAGATGCAGTCCGGGTCACGGCTCATCGCGAGCCTCCTTCCATTCGGGGCCATTCGGACCCGGCCGGAGCCATTCGGATCTGGCCGGAGCCGTTGCGAGTCCGGCCGGAGCCATTCGAGTGTGGTCAACCCTGCGCACGAGCGAGTCTACTGCCATGCCCGATCCCGCGCGAGGCGGCGTCCGCGCCGAGCCGGAACGCGACCTCGCCGACCGCCACGCCGCGCGGATCGAAGCTCCGCTCGACGAAGACCCCGGCGCCGTCCGCATCCAGCAGTACGACGGTCGAGGTCCGCGTTCCGTAGTCGCCGCCGAGTATGAACCGCGACGCACGCCACTCCATGCGCCCTGAGTCGCTTCCGGTGTCGGCGCGGAGCGCTTCGGCCCCGTCGCTCCCCTCGGGGCCGCGCCCGGCAAGGAGTGCGAACAGGTCCGGGACCCGGACTTCGGGCGCCGCGACGAGCCGTTCCAGCTCCGCCTTTCCCTCCGTCACCTTGGGCCATGGGGTGTCGAGCAGGTGGTTGCTCAGTCCGTACGTTCCGGGATCGAGCCGGCCGACCCCCCGGGCACGGTTCGACGTGAACGCCAGCGTCTCGCCGTCCATCGCGAGCAGGCTGAATCCGTTGTAGTGGCGGCCTTGTGCCGCGACGCGGCCGAGATGGTCCGGCGCCGACCCGTCGCCGGTGAGAAAGGCGCTGACCAGCGCGCCTCGCGAGGGGGCCTCGGCGAGACGGGCAGAGTCCCGGTAGTTGGTGATCGCCGCGAACCGGCGGGCGCGGGTGATCCCCAGCCACGTCCCGCCCGCCTCCAGGTCGCGGCCCGCGAGCACCCCGGGCGCGTCGTCCCACCAGTGGGCGGGCGCGGCGGGGCGGGCGTGGTATTCGTCCCGGTTCGCCGCGACCACGAGGCGGTAGCGCGGATGACGCCGCCACGCGACGTAGATCAGGCACATGCGGTGAGTCCTCGCGAAGGGACCTGCATCCATCCATCGACGAACGGGCGGACGGTGTGAAGCCCGCGGCCCCCCGGGGCGATGCCGGGCTGCGCCGAAGGCCGCAACGCGCTACATGTTCCGCCGGTACTGCCCGCCGACCTCGAACAGGGCATCGGTGATCTGCCCGAGCGAGCAGCAGCGCACCGCGTCCATCAGGACCGCGAACACGTTCTCTTCCCGGATCACCGCATCGCGCAGCCGTTCGAGCGCCGCCGGCGCGGCATCCGCGTGCCGTTCGTGGAACGCGCGCAGCCGTTCGAGCTGGCGTTCCTTCTCGTCCTCGGTGGAGCGGGCGAGGGCGATGGTCGTCTCCTCGGGCGACGGGTCCGGATTGACGAACGTGTTGACCCCGACGATGGGGAGCGATCCGTCGTGCTTCTTCCGCTCGTAGAAGATCGACTCGTCCTGGATCTTCCCGCGCTGGTACCCCGTCTCCATCGCGCCGAGCACGCCGCCGCGTTCCGAGATCCGGTCGAATTCCGCGAGTACCGCCTCCTCGACGAGGTCGGTGAGCTCCTCGATGATGAACGCCCCCTGGTTCGGGTTCTGGTTCTTTCCGAGCCCCCACTCCTTGTTGATGATCATCTGGATGGCGAGCGCGCGCCGCACCGAGGCTTCGGTCGGGGTGGTGATCGCCTCGTCGTAGGCGTTGGTGTGCAGGCTGTTGCAGTTGTCGCTGGTCGCGATCAGGGCCTGGAGCGTGGTGCGGATGTCGTTGAAGTCGATCTCCTGCGCGTGCAGTGAACGCCCGGAGGTCTGGGCGTGGTACTTGAGCTTCTGGCTGCGTTCGTCCGCGCCGTACTTCTCGCGCATCGCGACCGCCCAGATCCGGCGCGCCACCCGCCCCATGACCGAGTACTCGGGGTCCATCCCGTTGGAGAAGAAGAAGGAGAGGTTCGGCGCGAAGTCGTCGATGTCCATGCCGCGGGCGAGGTACGCCTCGACATAGGTGAAGCCGTTGGCGAGGGTGAACGCGAGCTGCGAGACGGGGTTCGCGCCGGCCTCGGCGATGTGGTAGCCGGAGATCGACACCGAGTAGAAGTTCCGCACGCGATGCCGGACGAACCACTCCTGGATGTCGCCCATCACCTTCAACGAGAACTCGGTCGAGAAGATGCAGGTGTTCTGGCCCTGGTCCTCCTTGAGGATGTCCGCCTGCACGGTGCCGCGGACGTTCGCGAGCGCCCGCGCCCTGACCGCATCGATCTCCTCGCCGGCCGGTTCGCGTCCGTGTTCGTCCCGGAACCGGTCGAGCTGCTGATCGATCGCGGTGTTGAGGAACATCGCCAGGATCGCCGGGGCCGGGCCGTTGATGGTCATCGACACCGAGGTCGCGGGATCGCACAGATCGAAGCCGTCGTAGAGGACCTTCATGTCGTCGAGGGTCGCGATCGACACTCCCGAGTTGCCGACCTTGCCGTAGATGTCGGGGCGGCGCGCGGGGTCGAACCCGTACAGCGTGACCGAGTCGAACGCGGTCGAGAGCCGCTTCGCCGGGGCGTGCGCGGAGAGCATCCTGAACCGGCGGTTGGTCCGGAACGCATCACCCTCCCCGGCGAACATGCGGGAGGGGTCCTCGCCTTCGCGCTTGAACGGGAACACGCCGGCGGTGTACGGGAAGCTGCCGGGAAGGTTCTCCTTCATCAGGAACCCGAGGGTCTCGCCCTCGTCGCGGAAGCGCGGCAGCGCAACCTTGGGGATGGACGTCCCCGAGAGCGTCACGTGCCGCAGGGCGGTGCGGACCTCGCGGTCGCGCACTCTCGTCACGAAGTCGTCTCCGGAGTAGCGCTCCACCACGTCCGGCCAGCTCGCGAGCAGGTCGCGGACTTCCGGATCGAGCGCGTCATTGCGCGCGTCTTCGAGCCGGGCGAGCGCGGCCGCGGCGGGCGCGTCCGCCTCTTCGAGCAGGCGGCGCGCCTCGCGCAGGTGCTGGCGCTCGCGCACGAGCGTGGCCTGCCGTTCGACGCGGCCGTGATACTCGCGGACCGTCTGCGCGACTTCGGAGAGGTAGCGGGCCCGCGCGGCGGGGACGATGGCGCGGGTGTGGGAGGACATGCGCACGTCCGCTGCCGGGAGGGCGCCGTCGCTCCATCCGGCCAGCCCGCGCTCTCGCAGGATCCCTACCAGGCGGTGGTAGAGCGCGGTCACGCCGTCGTCGTTGAACCGCGAGGCGATGGTGCCGCGGACCGGCATGTCCTCGACCGGGGTCGAGAAGGCCTCGCGGTTGCGCTGAAGCTGCTTGCCCACGTCGCGCAGCGCGTCTTCGGCGCCCTTGCGGTCGAACTTGTTGATGGCCACGAGGGCGGCGAAGTCCAGCATGTCGATCTTCTCGAGCTGGCTCGCGGCGCCGAACTCCGGGGTCATGACGTACACCGGCACGTCCACGAACGGCACGATGCCCGCGTCGCCCTGGCCGATCCCGCTCGTCTCCACGATCACGATGTCGAAGCCCGCGACGCGGGTCGCGGCCACGATGTCCGCGAAGGCCGCCGGGACCTCGCTGCCCGACACCCGGGTCGCGAGCGAGCGCATGTAGACGTTCGGGTGGCCGATCGCGTTCATCCGGATGCGGTCGCCGAGCAACGCCCCGCCGGTCTTGCGTCGCGACGGGTCGACCGCGAGCACCGCGATGCGCAGCGAGTCGCGCCGGTCGAGGCGGAACCGCCGTACCAGCTCGTCGGTGAGCGACGACTTTCCCGAACCGCCGGTGCCGGTGATGCCGACGACGGGCGGCGAGGTCAGCGCCCCCGCGCGCTCGCGGACCTCCGCAAGAAGGGAAGGGTCGAGACGGCCGTCCTCGATCGCGGTGATCACGTGCGCGAGCGCGCGGCGGTCGCCGGCCGCGAGCGCATCGAGGCTGTCCGGCGCGGCGCGGCGCTCGCCGGCGCCGCACCGGGCGATCATGTCGTCGATCATGCCGCGCAGGCCCAGGGTGCGGCCGTCCTCCGGAGAGTAGATCCGGGTCACGCCGTGCGCGTGCAGCTCGCGCACCTCCTCGGGGACGATCACCCCGCCGCCGCCGCCGAACACCCGGATCGAGGAGCCGCCGCGCTCACGGAGCATGTCCACCATGTACTTGAAATACTCGACGTGTCCGCCTTGGTACGAGCTGACCGCGATCGCGCGGGCGTCCTCGTCGATCGCGGTGACCACGATCTCCTCCACTGAGCGGTTGTGCCCGAGGTGGATGACCTCGGCGCCCGCCGACTGGAGGATCCGGCGCATGATGTTGATCGATGCGTCGTGTCCGTCGAACAGGCTCGCCGCGGTGACGAAGCGGACCCTCGCGGCGGTGTCCGTGCCGGGCCGCGCGCGCGGGTCGGCATGGGCGGGATGATCGGAAAGTGCGGGTTCGGCCATGTGCTGGACTCCGGTTACGGCTCGCGTCCCGGGCGCCCCGCTCCGTGGTCCGCGCGGGCGAACGGAACGGTCAGGCAGGTCGCCGTGCGCTCGCTCCTCCGGCCCAGAGATCGCCGAGGCTGAAGGTGACCGCATCGAACGGGCGGATGCCGATCGGCTCGTCATCCTTCGCGCTCGCAATCATCGACCATTGCCCGTCGTGGAGCTCGAACGCCTCGAGGGTGCGATCGATCGGGTCGACGAGCCACAGCCAGGACACTCCTTCGCGGGCGTAGATCGGACGCTTCTCGTGCAGGTCGACCTTGCGGGTCGATTCCGAGAGCACCTCGCACACCCAGTCCGGCGCGAGGGTGAAGTACGCCGTGTCGGGATAGTCCGGCATTCGCTCCCGGCGCCATCCCGCGAGATCCGGCACCATGATCTCCTCGCCCAGGTGCAGTTCCGGCTCGTCGATAATCCACCACCCGCCCGGACCGCCGGCATCGTAATCGAACGGACCTCCGATCTTTACGCCGAGTGACGAGCTGGCACGCGCATGGGGGGCGGCCGGCCGCGGGTGGGTGTAGAGCGTCCCGTCGATGACCTCGGCGACTCGATGCGCCGGCGCGTCGAGCACGTCCTGATAGGTGGCCCGGCGGGTCGTATCGTGCTTGTGCGCGGCGGATTGGGGCATCGAATCGAGTTCCTCCGCGGATCAGGGTACCGGACAGCACCGGCTGTGCAACAGGCTGTACCGGCTCGTTGCCTTCGGCTTGAGCGACGCGCAAACCGCGTTCGGCAGGTTCGCGAGCGGCCCGCAGCCCGACCGCTCCCCGGCCGGGCCATCCGAGGCGCGCACCTGCCCAAGGTGGGCGAAATACGCTTCCGCAGACTCGCAACCATACACGCCGCGGACATCCGCTGCCGCGCCGTCACGACCACCGATCGTTTTGTGGAGCAGTCACAGGTGCGGCACTTCGGTTCAGTGTCGAGCAAAACGTGTGCGGCGAGCCCTGCCGCATGGCGGGAACGGACGAACCCGCACCTCACCGACGGTGCGAACCGAGTGAACGATCCGGCATCAAGCATTGTCTTGACACGTTTTGGTCCATCGGGCACAAAATGAATTCATCGCCCTCGCGCCGGCCCGGTCTTGCTCTACGTCGAACCCAGAAAAAGACTCGTCGATTGGTTGCGCCGGCAACTCGTTGGTCCCGCCCACGAAGGTAGCCTGTCGACGTCCCCGTTGGACCGATATCCGACGGGCGTGCTGCATCCCATCGAACCCGACGTGTCCGGCATCGATCCCGCCTCGGCGGGCCATGCGCAGGATGCCGGACCGGCCCTGCTCGAAGACGAAGACGAGGAAGAGGAGACGCTCGCCGGCGATGAACCGGAAAGCCGGACGCTGGCGCAGCCGGTGCGCCGGCGGCGGTACGTCCCGCCGTCGTCGGTCGGGTTCTCCTGCTGCGTTCGAGGCGATGCGCGCCTTTCCATCACCGCGTCCGCCGCCGTTTACAAAAGCGCCGGAGAGCGAGACGAGAAGGGACGGTTTCGATTTCAGTCGCAGCAGTACGAGAGAGCCGAGCTCGGGGAGCACACCTTGATCTGGACGAGGTCCAAGGCGCCGGGCGAGCCGATTCAGGAAGGTCGCGCCGGCATCGACGTTCGCGTCGTCTCCTTTTCCCCGGACCCGGCGCCCACCATCATCTGGAACGGCCGCGCCGGCATCGACATTCGCGCCCGGCCACATCGGGATGGCGTCATTCTCACCGTCACCCTGTTCAATCGGAACGAGCTGGATCCGGACCTCGTCAGTTGGCAGAGAGCCATAGACCGTGTGGAGAAGTCGTTGTTCGAAGCGCGGATCGAGTGCGCCATCGAAGCCGGCGAGCTCGTCGAGTATCCCCGGGTCGATCCGAGCCTGCTCACCGAAGAAGAACAGGAGCTCGAGCTCCAGTACAGGGATCGGCACATCCATGCCGTCGGTCACGGCGCCGCGGTGGACTGGGACGTGGAGCCGGGCCGCCCCCCGCGCATCCGATCCGACTTCATGCCCGTGGCGGAGGTGCCGATGATGACGGTCGACACCGGTGGCGACAGTGGGTACCTCGAGCTCGGCCGCCTCTCCAGCATACCCATGCACGACGAACTCGCGCGCTTCACCGCCGGTTACGCCGACTGGATTCAGGGGCAGCGGCGCATCGCCTCCGATATCGAAGACACCGGCGAGCGAGCTGCCGCGGAACGCATCTGCGAGAGGATGGACGTTGCCCTCGGACGCATGCGGCGATGCGTCGAGATGCTCCGCACCGACCGGCACGCGGACGAGGCGTTCCGGTTGGCCAACCGCGCGATGTTCGAGCAGATGCGCCAGGCCGACCGTATCGACGGCAAGGAGGCCGAAGAGGGCGGCTATCGGTGGCGGCCCTTCCAGTTGGCCTTCCTGCTTGCGGTCATGGAGTCCGCGATCCGGGAAGGTGACGACTTTCGAGACGTGCTGGACCTGATCTGGTTCCCTACCGGCGGCGGCAAGACGGAGGCGTACCTGGGCCTGATCGCGTTCCTGATCGTCTGGCGCCGATTGAAGTACCCCGATACCGGCGGTGGGACCGTGGCTTTCATGCGTTACACGCTGCGCCTGCTGACCCGGCAGCAATTCGAACGGGCGGCGCACATGATGTGCGCCCTGGAATTGATTCGCAGAGAGGATCCCGCAAGGCTCGGCGAGGAACCCGTCGATATCGGCATCTGGGTCGGCGGCGAGATCAGCCCCAACCGGTTCGATCAGGCCTTGAAACTCGTAGGCGAGATCGCGGCGGGCGGACCGGCGGCGCGGCATGCCCTGCTGCTGGAAGCCTGTCCCTGGTGCCGATCGCCATTCGACGTTGCGCGCGGCTACCGCGCCACGGAGAGCGACTTTCATTTCCACTGTACGAATGGCGAATGCGAGTTCGGTGCGGATGCTCTCGGCCGCCCCCTGCCCTGCAACGTGGTGGACGAAGCGCTCTACAAAAACCCGCCGGCGCTGCTGATCGGCACCATCGACAAGTTCGCCCGGGTCGCATGGGACGAACGGGCGGGGGCGTTCTTCGGCGTGGGTGCGGGCAGACGCTCTCGCCCGCCGGAACTGGTCATCCAGGACGAGCTGCATCTCGTCACGGGACCCTTGGGCTCGGTGGCCGGGCTGTACGAGGCGGGCTTCGACACGCTGCTCGTCCGGCGCGGGGTTCGTCCCAAGTATGTCGCGTCCACCGCGACCATCCGCATGGCGAGTGAGCAGGTGCGGCGCCTGTATGCGCGAGATCTGGCGGTTTTCCCGCCACCGGGCCTGTCCTGCGACGATTCCTGCTTCGCCCGCACCGACACGAAGCGTCCCGGACGCCTCTATGTCGGCTATCTGGCCCCCATGCTCGATCAACAGCACTGTCTGGCGCCCCTCGCCGCCGCGTTGCTCGCGGGTCCCTTGGCGCTATTCGGCGACGACCCGAACCGGGACGAGTTGCTCGATGCGTGGTGGACCCAGGTGCTCTACCACGGAAGCCTCAAGGGCGTGGGCAACAGCCACAACGCCTTCGTCACCGATGTGCGCGACTTCGGTGGGATGCTCTCCGGCGAGCATCGGGAAGTGCGCCGATCCGGTGGCGCCGATGAACGCGGCGCTCCCGCCGGCGAACCCGACGATGATGTCGATGCGCCCGCGGGCGGCGCCGGTCTCGCCGATGAACCCCACGGCGCTCCCGAACGGTTCCTGACTGCGCAGATCGCCCAGCTCACGAGCACGCGAAGCGCCCAGGAGAACGCCGAGACCTTCCAGCGCCTGACCAAACCCCGGGAGGACGGGGAGTGTCTCGACGCGGTGCTGGCGACGAACATGGTGTCCGTCGGCCTCGACGTCGCGCGCCTCGCGTTGATGATCGTCAACGGCCAGCCGCTGACCACCGCGGAGTACATCCAGGCGACCAGCCGCGTAGGCCGCGCCGAGGTGCCGGGCCTGGTCTTCGCCAACTACTACCGGCATCAGGCCCGCAGCCTGTCGCACTACGAGAGCTTCCGTCCCTATCACGAATCCTTCTACCGCTTCGTGGAGCCGAGCAGCGTCACCCCCCACACCTATCAGGTCCGGTCTCGCGCACTGCACGCCGCCCTCGTGATCGCCCTCCGACATGCCTGCGACCATCTGCGCGAGAACCAATCGGCGGGCAGATTCGATCGGCATTCGCCGGAGGTCGAAGCGGTAGTTGTCGAGCTGAAGCGGCGTTGCCGACGCGCCGCGGCCGAACCCGGGCAGGCCCGCGACACGGACTCGCACATCGAACACCTCGTCGAGCAATGGCACGACGAAGCCCGACGCTGCGAGGAGGGCAGGCGACAGCTCCGCTATCAGGTCCCGAACAACGAACGAAACGCCGATCGGCTGCTCTACGGCCACGGAGAGTCGCGTCGCGGTCTGTGGCCGACGTTGCGCTCGATGCGCAACGTCGAGAGCACGGGGACGTTGAAGCTCCATGGCTGAGGAGTACGTTCCCGTTCGGCTCTCGCACCTGCTGCGCCACTGCTCCGTGGGCGCCATCGTGCGCGGTGCGGAGAGCCTGATGGTGGTTCGGGACATCCGCGAATGGGATCCGCCGGACGGCAATCCTCGGGATCGGGAGATCCGTTACGTCGATCAGGTTCGCAGCGCTCTCGGCATCACTCAGGCACTGCGCACGCCTCCCATTGCGCGGGAGCATGACGGGAGGGTGCTCGGCTCCATACCGGCTCTCAGGTTTCCGCTCTGGATGCGCTGCCTGAGGTGCAGCCTGATGCACCGCGCGCCTTGGCGGGACCAGAAGGGGAAAGACGTTCACTGCCGTGGCCCTGGACCGAACGCCGCGAGGGAAACGAAACGGGACGGGGAGTACGAATGCGGCGGCAAGCTGGAGCAGGCGCCTTGGGTCCTCGTGCACGAAGACGGCTATCTGGCGGACGTCCCTTGGCACGATCTGGCCCACGCGAACGCCCGTGATCAGGATCAGCGTCAATGTCGTGCCGACCGGACGGAACCCTACCTGAAGCTGGTGGAACGAGCAGATGGGCGCCGCGTCGAATGCACCCGTTGCAGGTCGAGTGGCAGCCTGCCGTCACGATGGCCATTCCCGCATGGCACTTGGCAGCAGCCGTGGATTCGCGAACCCCCCGCCGAGCCGCCGGGTCCCCCCGCCTGGCTGATGGAGATCAACGACGTGCGGGTTCACTCGCCCGTGAGTCGCACGGCCCTCGTCATCCCGCCGGAATCGCGGATCCGTCAGGGGACGGTTCTAGACCGCCTCTACGGCAGCTCCCGGAACCAACGGAAGATACGGAACGCGAAACCCCTCTTGGCGCGAAGGAGTGCGATCGGACAGATCGCCAACGACTATGGCTGCACTCCTGGTGACATCAAGGAGGCCATGGCCGAGATCGACAGGGGCTATCCCCTGTACGGCCAGGCGATCACCGGGGGCGATCTCCTGGAAAGCGAGTACCACGCTCTGACGGGAAAGATTCCCGACCTCAAGGAAGACGAAGACTTCGTCACCGAGCACCATACGCTCGCCTGGAAGACGCTGGGCGGCACGCTGGAGGCGGGAGTTGCGCGGCGGACCGCCGATGCGGTCGGTCGTCTGATCGCCGTGAACAAGCTGAAGGAGATCATGGTGCTCGAGGGCTTTCGGCGCGCCGGCGGCGATCGGGTGACACCGCCGTACATCACCAAAGAGAGCAGCACCAAAGAGAGCGGCTGGCTTCCCGCAATTGAGCTGTATGGGGAAGGGATATTCTTCACCCTCGACGAGACGCTGCTGCAACGCTGGGAGCGCAGCGACGCCCTGCACGAGCGCGCGGGCGCCTTTGCGGAACGATACTGCCATCGTGCCGGGCAACCCTACGGTGAGGTCGAAGTCTCACCACGCTTCCTGCTGTGCCATACGTTGGCCCACGTCATGATCCGCCGACTCGAAGCGGAAGCGGGGTATCCGGCCGCTTCGCTGAAGGAGCGCATCTACTGCGCAACCGGAAAGGAATCCGGCAAGGAACCCATGGCGGGGATTCTGATCTACGTGGCGGTGGCGGACGAGGAAGGCTCCTTGGGCGGCCTGATGGAATTGGCGAGGCCCGAACGGTTCCTCCGTCTGCTGACAGGGGCGTTCGAGACGGCGCAATGGTGCTCGCTGGATCCGGTGTGTGCCGATCAGGAGGGTCATGGACCGGACCTGCTGAACCGCGCCGCCTGCCACGCCTGTGCGCTACTGCCCGAGACGAGCTGCCAGTACGGCAACGTCCTCCTGGACCGGACCTTCATCAAGGGCGGCAAGGCCGAAATTCCCGCGTTCCTCGACTGCGTGGAGGAGCCCGATTGATGGTCAGACGCAAGTTCGAGCTACCCGGTATCCAGGACCTCAGCAAGGAGCAGGAAGCGACGCGCGCCCTGTCCAGGGAAGGCCAGCATCTGATCGTCGGCGGACCGGGGACCGGGAAATCGGTGCTCGCGTTGATCCGCGCCCGGCGTCACCACCGGGAGAAGGACGACTATCTGTTCCTGGTCTTCAACCACCTCCTCAATCGGGCGAGCGGCCAGCTCTTCGGTGACGGCCTCAGCAGCCGGACATGGATGGGATGGTTCCTGAACACATTCGAGAAGATCACCGGCCAACCCGTTCCAAGGCGGACGTCGAAATCCGATGAGTTCAGAGAGATCGACTGGGATGGCGTTGAAAGAATCATCGAGACGCTGCCTCCTCTCTCGACAGATACGGATACGAATCGACCGTTTCTCGTCATCGACGAGGGTCAGGACATGCCACGGCAGTTCTATGCCAGCCTCATCAGCCTCGGCTTCGAGAACTTCTTCGTGGTGGCCGATCAGAACCAGCAGATCACGGATGCGAACAGCAGCCGGCAGGACATCGAACACTGTCTGGCTCTCGACACGGCGGACGTGATCGAGCTCCGGGAGAACTTCCGCAACCACTATCAGGTGGCGAGGCTGGCCAGCGCGTTCTACACCGACGATCCGGCGAGCCCGCCTCCGGAGCTGCCCGGGCCGGCCACGGGTACCGTCCCGCTACTCTATGCCTACCAGCCGGACGACTTGGGAAAAGTCGCGCAAGGCATCCTCCGGCTGGCAGATCGCGACCCGCGGAAGCTCATCGGCGTGATTGCGCCGAACAACTTGGTCAGAGACCGCTACTTGAACGCCCTTCAATCCGCGGACGTCCGCTTGGACAACCCTCGCCCGTCCATCGAAACCTTCCACACGGACAACCGGACCGACGTCTCTTTCGACGAAGGCGGCATCCTCGTCATCAACGCCCAAGCCTGCAAAGGGCTCGAGTTCGACACCGCGATTCTCGCGGACATCGACGAACACTATTTCAGATTCGACGACCCGGACGCCACCAGACGCCTGTTCTATGTCATGGTCGCGCGGGCCAGGGAACGGGTGTTCATGTTCATGAAACGCGATGGCCGCCGCTTCATTGAAAGCATCCTGCCGACGAGCCGAGACGTCCTGCGGCGCGAGGATCTGTGAATGGCAATCCAGGAGTCCTTCGAATTGGGGAACGCATCTGCCGGGGCGAAGGCGCCCGGCTCCGGATTCCTCGTCACCAACCACCTGAACCTGATGTACATGCTGGCGGCGGGTCTCGTGATGCCGCCGTCCGGGTTCGACGCCAAGTATTACCGGGACACCCTCGGCTGCTTCCCCGGCTGGATTCCGCTGTTCATCGGCAAGGTACCCAGGGAAGCGATCGAGTCGTCCACGAGGGAAGCCGGGTATCTCAGGCCGACCATCGTCGAAATCGGCCTGACCAGCCTGTCGGGTCGAGTCCTGGCGCTCGGCGAGGGCGGCCTGCGCGAGCTGCATTTCCCGGATGGGCTCGATGGAACCGAATGGGCGATCCTCCTGCCCGCACCGTTGCCCACGTTCTGGATCGAATCCGTCGTCTTCAGATCGCCGGAGGACAAGCGCGCCTGCGAAGCGGATGCGAAGGACGTCGGCAACGTGCCGTTGCAGGACTTCAATCGCAAGACCGCACCCAAGACGCTGTTCACCAAGGCGCTGGACACTCCCTGGCCGCCAGCGGAGGGTCCGGAGCCGCGGGCTGCGCCGCTGCAAGCGCCCCTCGCCGCCGGCGGCGTCATGGCGATGCTGCTGCTCATGGCCAACCGAGGCGAGTCGGCGGTTCACGGCTGCCGGCACGCCTTCGACCCGGAAGACGAATCCGCACCGCCCTTGAACGATCCGATCCTCGCCGGGCTGCGTGGGTGGATGCGAACGGGTGCGGCATCGTTGCCGGCCGCCCCGGATACGGAGACGACTTCCGCCGATCCGGCCAGCTTGCAGAACGTTTCCCAGGAGAGCCTCTTCTGGGGCGCCGTCGAGCGGCTGGTGGACTGGAAGGAGGAGGACGCCAGCGGCGCCGGGGACGCCGAGGACGTACTGCTCGACTACCTCGAAGCGGCATCAGCGAAGCTCGACACGCGATTGCAGGCCGGCGCCAGAAAGCTCCGCGACACCCTCGTGTCCCTGAGAGGGCTTGGGGACGCCACCACCAACGAGCTGTTCGATCGACATGTCACGCCCATGGCGCGCGCCATGGTGTTGTTCTTTCTGCGCCGGGACTGCGCGGACCTCCTCGATTTCAGCAACGACCGGCTCCATGAGCCGGATTGGCTGGCCGCCGCCATCCTGTTCGGCGCGCGCGACGGGTGGTTGCGCCTGCCCCTCCGACTGCGCGCCATCCCCGGACTCCCGGCTGCCGTCTCCCATCGCATGGCGCGGATGGCCCATCGGCTTGCCGGCACGGGGCTCGACCTCGGTGTATCCCCCGCAAGGGTCCGCCCCTTGCGCGAGCTGTTCGACGACGGCTCGGCCTGGCGCGCCCGGGAGAGAGCCGCGGCTCTGGATCTCGCCCGGATGCGGAAATGGGAGTGCATCCATACCCGGATCAGCCTCGGCCGAGGCAAGTACACGCTCACGGTCGAAGGTGCATCGGTGCACATCGAGCTACCCGGCGAGCCCGGGATCGTCCCCGAGATCGACCGGACCCGGTTCTTCGACGACTTGGCCAGGATGCGCCTGGACCCGAAGGCCGAACAGAAGGTCCGCGGGAAGCTTCGGGCCTGAAACCGTCATGCGCATGGTCCCGCCGTTTCCCTACGTGACCGGCAGTCAGGCGGAGAAGCTGATATTCGACCGGCTGCGGGCCGCTTTCGACGAGAACTACGTCGCCTGTCATTCGTTGAGACCGACCCGGCATCCCGGCAAGCGGTTTCCGGAGATCGACTTCGTGGTCTGCTCGGCGGAAGGCTTGTACGTCCTCGAGATCAAGGGCGGGCGGATCTCTCGTCATGACGGCGTCTGGCGTTACCTGGACAAGACCGGCCGGGGTGGCCAGCTCCGGGAAGATCCGTTCCGCCAAGCCGAGACCGCTCTGCATGGGCTGGTGGAAGGTCTGCGCGCCAATCTTCCCGCCAGCGTGCTCGACCGGCTCACCACCGGTTACGGCGTGGTGTTCCCGGACTGCGAATGGCACGGCGACAGCGCCGAGTGGGACTCCGCGATGGTCGCCGACGCGCGCCGCAGCCGCAACATGGAAGGCTGGCTGCGCGGCCTGTTCGATTACTGGAAAGCGCGAAAGGGCGCGAAAGGCCGGCTCGACGACGAAGCGCTGCGGCTGCTCCTGGAATATCTGCGGCCCGACATGGACGGCCGGGAAACGGAAGATGCGGAGGAACCGATCATCCATCAGGTGGAGGATGTCCGGCAGCGTATCGAGAGATTCACCGATGACCAGATGCGCATGGCGGACGTCGCGGAGGCGAATCCCCGAGTGCTCTGTGCCGGCGGCGCGGGAACCGGGAAGACGTTCCTCGCCGAACGTCTTGCCCGGCGCTGGGCCGGCGCAGGCATGCAGGTCGCTCTGGTGTGCCGTTCCCCCTGGCTCGGACACTTCCTCGCATCGCGTCTCTCCATGCCCGGGCTGACCGTATCGCTGATCGACGAGGTTCGCCTCGACTGCCGCCGGGCGGGCCTGGAACGCTTTGACGCGCTGATCGTCGACGAAGGGCAGGACCTGTTCGAGATGAGCTGTCTGGAAACGCTGGATGGCGTCCTGGACGGTCGACTGGAAGCCGGACGCTGGTGCTGGTTTCACGATCTGAACAACCAGTTCCTGGCCGATCGTTTCGATTCACGCGCGAAGGAGTATCTGGAATCGCTGCATCCGGTGCGGATGCCGTTGCGAACGAACTGCCGCAACACCCGGGTCATCCTCGAGTGGATACAGAACGCGCTGGACGCGGACCTGGGCGTCAGCGGGGCGGGGGCAGGTCCTGCCGTGCGCCGGCAGACCGCGGCCGACAAGTCGGAATCCGCCGAGCGAATTGCACGCGAGCTCATCGAGCTGGTGGACGATGGCGGCCTCGCGCCCGGCTCGGTCACCGTGCTCTCGCCGTTCGAGATCACCGAGTCTTCCGTCGCCGCAATGCCCGCCGGCTCCGCACGTCGCATCCGGCGTCTGGACGAGTACTCCATGCGAGACTTGAGAGACGCTCCCGGCGACAGGGTCGGATTCGCAAGGATCGAGGAGTTCAAGGGTCTGGAGAACGACGCGATCATCGTGGTGGACCTTCCCGACCCGGCGGACGGCGCCGGAAAGTCGGCGGCGCACTATGTCGCCATGAGTCGGGCGCGGTCCGTGCTGTCGTTGATTCATCGGAAGCCGTCCTGAGCTCCCGATGCGAAGCGCGATGCGCTCGCCCGGTTTCGCCGGTCTTCGATGCCGGTGCCGCTCGGTAGCGCCCGTATCCGTTGCGAGGCTTCATGCGCGACGCCTGTCGAGTCGCTGGAGGTCGCGGGGGCGCTCCGGCGTCTCGCCCGACCCCGATGCGCCGGAGCGGCGGGTTGACGGAGAGTTGACATGGAGCTTGTCGACATCGGTGCGAACCTGGGCCACGAATCGTTCGATCGCGATCGTGAGCAAGTGCTCACTCGTGCGCATCAGGCCGGGGTTGCGCAGATCGTGGTCACCGGTGCGAGCGAGCCGGAGAGCGCGACCGCGCTCGGTGTGGCCCGGACTGCGCCGGGAACGCTGTTCTCCACCGCCGGGGTCCATCCGCACCACGCCCGGGACTGGCATTCGGGGAGCGCCGCGGCACTGGACGGGCTGGCGGCGGCGCCCGAGGTCGTCGCGATCGGCGAGACCGGACTCGACTTCAACCGCAACTTCTCGCCGCGCCCCGATCAGGAACGGGCGTTCGAAGCCCACCTGGAGCTGGCGTCGGGGCTCGGGATGCCCGTGTTCCTCCACGAGCGCGATGCGCACGAACGGTTCCTGGCCATCGTCTCGCGCTGGCGCGCCCGGCTGTCGCGGGCCGTCATCCACTGCTTCACCGGCGACGCGATCGCGCTCGACGCCTACCTCGCCCTCGACCTCCACGTCGGAGTGACCGGCTGGATCTGCGACGAACGCCGCGGGCTGCACCTGCGCGAGATCATCGGCCGGGTCCCGCTCGATCGCCTCATGATCGAGACCGATGCGCCCTACCTCCTCCCCCGCGACCTCGTCCCGAAGCCGAAGACCCGGCGCAACGAGCCGATGTACCTCCCGCACGTCCTGCGGGCGGTGGCGGTCGCAACCGGACACGAGCCGGGCGGCCTGGCGCGCGCCACCACCGCGACCGCGCGCCGCTTCTTCGGCTTGCCGGACCCGGCCTGACGCCCGGTGTGCTCGCGCGGCGGCACTTGCCGGCCGGCAATCAAGCTGGAAACATCACCGTCCGCAATTCGCCACGGGCCGTCCCGAGCATGATCTCGAACACACAGGTCGACGAATTCCGGCGCGACGGCGTGCTCGTCGCCGAGAACGCGGTCAATGCCCGGCAGCTCGCTGGCCTGCGCGAGGTCCTCGCCGAGTGGGTCGAGGAGAGCCGCTCCCATGACGCGCCGTTCGGCGAGCCGACCGCGGACGGACGGGCGCGCTTCGATCTGGCTCCGGAGCACACCGCCGAAGCCCCCGCGCTCAGAAGGGTCAACAACCCGAGCGAGATCGACGATACGTACATGGAGGTCATGCGCGACTCGGCGATGACCGACATGGTCGCCGCCCTGATCGGCCCGGACGTGAAGCACCACCACTGCAAGATCAACCTGAAGCTGCCCGGCACCCACACCGAGGTGCGCTACCACCAGGACTTCGCCTACACGCCACACACCAACGACGACGTGGTGACCGCGCTGCTCATGCTCGACGACATGACGGCGGAGAACGGCTGCCTGATGGTGGTTCCGGGCAGCCACTGCGGGCCGGTGTACTCGCTGTTCGACGGGGACCGCTTCACCGGCTTCATCGCTCCCGGCGAGGAGCGGACGCTGCGCGAGCGCGAGGAGCCCGTCCTCGGCCCGGCCGGCAGCGTGTGCCTGATGCACACCCGGCTCGCGCACGGCTCGGAGCCCAATCGTTCCGCCTCGCCGCGCGGTCTCTACATCTGCGTCTACAGCGCCGCGGACGCCTTTCCCATCGCCCGCAACCCCATGCCCAACCGGAACGAGGGCATGGTGGTGCGCGGCCGGGCCACGCGCCGGGCGCGGCTCGCGGAGGCGACCATCGAGCTTCCCGAGCAACCGGTGCGCGCATCGTTCTTCGCGGTGCAGGAGGAGGCGAGCGGCCCGGCGGGCTGAACCCGGTTCCGGCCGTCACGGCCGGTCGGATGGCGGTCGTCGAGCCTCTACAGCGCGTTGCAGGGCCGGCGCACTTCCCGAACAGCCGGTGCGCGCATCGTTCTTCGCGGTGCAGGAGGAGGCGGGCGGCCCGGCGGGCTGAACCCGGTTCCGGCCGTTCCGCCGGCCGGATGGCGGTCGTCGAGCCTCTACAGCGCGTTGCAGGGCCGGCGCAGCGTGCGCCACATGTGCGAGGCGGGGGTGTTGTCGTTGCCGAGGCCCTCGGGCGGTTGCCGGAAGTGCCGGCCGACGATGTCCTCGAACTGCCCGAGATCGACCTCCATGTCGGGGTCGAACGAGTAGAGGTCGTTCACGCAGATCATGCGTGCGGACATGTACCAGCGGTGCTTCCTCGCCCGTTCGTACTCGGCCACGACGTAGGGCTCGGGCCGGTAGTCTTCGCCGAACATCGTCCGGTAGAGGTCGGGGTACTCGTACCCCACCGATTCGTCCGGGAAGAACCGTAGCGCCTGGTGCGCGCGGATCGCCCAGCTCACCTCCTCGTCCACGTAGGGCTCGACGAGCTGCGCGCCCCAATAGCCGTGGTCGGCGCGGATGAACCCCACCACCGCGATGTCGTGGAGCAGGCAGGCGAGCACCATCTTCTCCGGCAGCCCGTTCTTCTGCGCGAAGTTGGCGCTTTGCAGCAGGTGGGCCTGGGTCGGGGCGAAGCGCAGGCGGAAGAAGTCGAGCAGGTCCGGCTTCTCCGGCATGGACGGGAGCCGGGGGTCCTCGCCCATGAGCAGGCCGGCTCCGGCCGGCCGCGGACCCAGCGTGCGCTCGCCGTCCGCGAGGTGGTAGAGGAGGGACTTCACGACGACACGCTCGCCGAGCTCCTCCATCTGCCGGTGCTCGATCGCGTCGGCAAGCTCGGACGACGAAGGTGCGGTGCTCATCGGTCGTCCCTCTCCGGAAGGTGCGGTCTCGCGGGGAATCGAGGCTATGACGGGGGCGCACCCTCGTCAATCGGCTAGGGGCAGGCTCCCGCGCGAAGACGATGACCCGGGCATCCCGCACCGTCCGTGTTGCTGGTGGTGTTCCGACGACACCGCGGAATCTCTCCGTTGGATGGAACCGTCCCGAGGCACGAAGTCGCACCAAACAATAGACGAACGCCTACACCGATTCGGGACGATGGCCTGTTTCTGCGCTCCTCGGAGCATGAAATGCTGTGTCGTCGACTGCCGAAGACGACGGCAATGGCGGCGAAGGCGAGTAAACGGATGCCTCGGCCTGCGTGGTCGACAGCACCGACGAGACGCTGCCCACGGCGGATGCGCTGGCGTTCGCTTCCACTGAACGATGGACGGGTCCGGTGACGTCAGGCATGCCGCCCTTGGCGCTCACCGGCCATCTCAAGGATGCCTGAATGAAAATGTACTCGAAGAAACAGATAGTCGGATTTCTCCACCAGATGGCGGAGACCATGGAAATCCCGCCGCACCGGCTCGCCGCGGCTGCGCTTGAGTACGCCAATCGTGTGTTCGGCGATGCAGACGAGCTCGGCAATGCGGGCGCCACGGAGGACGAACCCTTCCATGTCGAAGGCAAAGCGGTAGACACCGACCTTCCCGCGACGCTTCCGCTCCAGCCCTACACCGGCCCGATCCATCTCTGCCTCGACTTCGGCACCGCGATGTCGAAGGCGTTTGCGTGGGACAAGAACTCCGACGATCCCATGCCATTGAGGATCGGCCATGCCGCCGGGGCCCCCGCATCCTCCCCTTATGTGCTCGATTCAACGATCTTCATCTCCCGTGATGGGCGAGTCTTCTTCGGGCAGGAAGCCGTGAATCGCGCTGCGGCGGTGGACTCCGAACACCACCAGGCCTTCCAGTCCATCAAGGATATTCTGACGGTTGGCCCGATATCCGACCTGCGGGAATCCGTGTCCAGCCCGTACAACCCCGGCGGGCATCCGGTCAGTCGCAGAGAGGTAGTCACGCTGTATCTGGCCTTCCTGACCGACAGCGCGCTTCTGGCGTTGCGGGAGGACTATCGGGAAGGCGGCCGCAACATCCCGCGCAACTACACCAAGCCGGTTTTCGACCCCGAGCGTGATGAGTGGGCGACGGAGATCCTGACCGAGTGCGCGACGGTTGGGCAGGCGCTGGCCGATCGTTTCTCCGGCCAGTGGGACGGCGGCATTCCGCTGGACGATCTGCGCAAAGTGATCGCCGAACCGAACATGGCACAGGAGCACTTGGTGGTTGAGCGCAGTATCCTGCCGGAGCCGGTTGCCGCCTTCGCCGGTCGCATCCGGAACGTTGAGCCCGAACGGCATCGGCGACGCTTGATGATGGTGATCGATGCAGGTGCAGGAACAACCGACTTCGCGATGTTCGCTCGGGTCGAGCATGAAGACCAAATGAGCCTGTTCCGCATCCGGAATTCCGTAGCCACCGTCCGAATTGCCGGGAATGACGTCGATAGTGCCCTGATGGACTATCTGCTGCGGCAAGCGGGTGTCACGGAGAGCGACCCGCGGCTCGGCGCTATCAGAGCTGATTTGCAGCGAGACATTCGGTTGCTCAAGGAGGAGCTGTTCAGGAAGGGATCCGTTACGAGGCAACTCGTGAATGACAGGAGGGCCGAAGCGCGACTCGACAAGTTCGAGGCCTGCTCCGCAATGGTTCGGCTACGGGATGCGATGCAGGAAGCGTTCAACAAGGTACTGTCGAGAGTAGACAGTAGCTGGTTGAGCTTTCGCGATCTCGAAGTGTTTTTCACGGGCGGCGGAGCCTCTCTCGGCATGGTGACGAGACTTGCCCGAAATCAGCCCGTCCGGATCGGCAACTCGGTGGTTACACCAATACCGGTGACGCAGCCGCCACCTTGGCTCGAAGACGAGTGTGAGGATGTTGTCGGCTTCTACCCGCAGCTTGCGGTTTGCATCGGTGGTGCCTGCCACGGCGCAGGAAAGACTGATTTGGGCGTAGATCGGGAGTTGCATAAATTCGGGGGAGACTTGTCCGATGTGCAGTGGACAGCGGGCGGCTTTCGCGACGGGCAATGACGGAAAGCGTCATTTCTCATCAGTGACACGCCTCCACGAGAGCAGGAACCACTACCCTCGACGCCGACCGCCCGTGTTTCTCGACGCCGGGGGAGCGGACTTGAACGCGTCGCGTGAGCGGTACGTTGTCGGGGAGGCGGTACGCGTGAGGAGAGAAGTCGACCACCTCGCCTGGCGAGCCGAACAGCCGTAGCTGCCTTCTGTCCGCCAGAAAGCTCACTCGGTCGATCAATTGCCTGGTCAAGTCGACCACGCCCGTGATGGTGTCGGCGTGGATTGGCGCCTTGAATCGAAGATCATCAAGCATGGCGTCGACACCCGCTTCCGTCCGGTGGCGGAGATCGCTCGCGACGATCATGGCCATGGCGATCGACAGGTCGTCGCTCTCGTCCAGCTCGACGTTTTTCGCCACCAGTACCTTGGTGCCATTCGAAACCAGCCACCTTCGCAGTTCGGGCGGCAGGTTGTGGGCCGACTTCTCCGACTCGTTCAGCTCCTTCAGCGCGAACCTCCCGTTTGGCGACAAGGCGCGATGCGCCTTCAGGAGTTCATCATCGGGTTTGCCTTGTTCGAGCAGCAACAACAGCCCTTCGAGAAGGGTTCGCCGTAGCTGTTTCAGGCTGGCGCTGGTGCTTGTCAGCCGTATCCAGCCGCCGCTCGGAAGCCATGATTCCGCGAGCGCCACCGCTCCGTAGAAGTCCGGTTCCGCGCCAAGCCTGAACTTGAAGCGAATAAGCTGGATGGCGGTCTTGACCAGCTCCTCCACCGCCATGGCCGAGGTTCTGTATTCCTGCGGGCGTGGAGTGTTGGCAAACGCCTTGGCGATGAAGTGGCGGAAGCCAGTGCAAAGACCTTCGTCGATCTGGAAGTCCGCCTGAATGAACTGAGTGTTGAGTGCCTCCAGAATGCGCTGAAGGCGAAGTGATCGACTGTCGCCCGAGATGCCCTCGGTCTCCGTGATCGCCCGCGTCAGGCACTCGAAGAGCTCGGACAGTGGCACTCGTTCGAGCAATACATTGACCCACACCCGGCGCGCCCTCTCGCCTTTCTCCTCTTCGGCCACGGCCCTCGCGAGAATATCCGAGTCCAACGGAACGCCGGATGCCACGACGACAGTGGCGGCATGATGGCGCTGATCTCCATCGCCGTGTTGAAAGGATGCCGGGATACGGCTGGACAGCAATCGGGCTGCCAGCACCGAGACCCATTCCCCTTGTGATCGGATCGAGGCATGCAGGCGTCCCAGCTCGGCGAGGGCCAAAACGAACTGCTCGTCATCCTGATCCGCGGCATGTGTCGTCAGGGACGCCAGATGTTCCCGGAACTCGGGCAACCTGGCCAGCCCATGGTGAGCCTTGGCCTTCAAGGCGTCGGTAATGATCTCTCTCAGCTCACGGAGATCGCCTTCTTGGGCGGTCCTGGCGGTACGGCTGAGCAAGTCGTCAACCAAGGTGCCTTTCGAGTCTTCCTTCGTCATTTGAGGCCCCAGGATTTTTCGACATGGCTGCTGACAAGTGTACGCCATCCTTTTACCGGAACGGACGGGAGAACACCGGCAAGCTTCCAACGGTCGGGGTCGAGGCGCGTACTCACCGTGGCTCTCGACGAGAACCCCATGCCGTTCGACGGCAAGCGCCTCATCTACGGCGGATTCGAGATGCTCATGGAGGTCCGGGCGCAGCCATTCCCTCAATGGTCCGCGGGCTGTGCCTTTCGAGAGAACGTCGGCGCCGCCACTCCGTCGATCTCCACGTTTACACATGCCGGACGGCCGCTCGCCAAGGCGCGGGCCAGGGCCGCTTCGAGTCCGGTGGCCTCGGTGACGTGCTCGCCATGGCATCCGAACCCGGCCGCGGCCAGATCGTAGCGGGCGCTCGGCGCGAGGTCGCAGCCGATCAGGCGGTCCGGGCCATAGTCCCGGAGCTGGATCTGGTGCTCGGCGTTCCAGCGGAAGTCGTTGCCGATCACGGCCACGAACGGAGCCTGCTCGCGAACCGCGGTGTCGAACTCGGTGAAATGGAACCCGGCCGTCCCGTCCCCCATCATCGCGATGACCGTGGCGTTCGGCCGCGCGAGCTTCGCGGCGAGGGCGTGGCACAACCCGCCGCCGATGGTGCCGGACAGTCCATTGATGATGCGGGTGGGAGCGTCGCACAGCGCTTGCGACCACTGCCCGAACTCGCCGCCGTCCAGGACGAGGACGGGCTCTTCGGCGGCGTCCAGAACGTGCTGTACCGCTTCGCAGACGGCGCGAGGGTGGATGCGGGCGCCGGCTTCGGCGGCGACCGTGCGGCTCGCGATGGCGCCGGCGACTTCGTCGCGCCACGAGCGGTCCGTGGTCCCGGGAGACGAGGTCCCGGGAGACGAGGCCGTGGTCGTGGACCCCGCCGCGGCAATCGCGTCCGCCGCGAGGTCCGGGTCCGCGCAGGCCGACACCGCGATCCGATCGCCCGCAATGCGGTGCGCGCGGTCGATCATGCCGGGTTCCGGATCGATGACCACCAGCCCGGCGGCGGCGTCCATGGCCGGAGGCCGCACGAATCCCACCGCGAAGTCGATCGCCTTGCCGAGCATCACCACCAGGTCGGACGCCGCAAACACGTCGGAGAACGTACCGAGTGCCGGATCGCGCAGCCCGCGCGGGCTCTCCATCGCGACCACGGGGACATCGAGCGCGGCCTCGAACGCTTCGATGCGGGCGCCGTTGCGGCTTCGGTTCATGCACGGACCGGTCAGCACGAGAGGCCGCTTCGCTCGCGCAATCCGGTGGGCGATGTCGTCGGCGACCGGTCTCGCAAGCGCGCGCGGCCGGCGATCGAACTCTGTCGTCCGAACCCGGCACGCATCGCCGGCCGGGGCCTGGAGCACGTCGAACGGCAACGCGACGTGCACCGGACCGGGACGCCCGGAGCGCGCGCAGGCGATGGCCGCGGCGGTGTCGTGTCCGAGCCGCTCGACGCGGCCGGGACGCCGCGCCGTCTTGACGATGGGGCGCGTGATCTCGACCTGCGGCATCTCCTGGAACGCCCCGTCTCCATCGGCGCCGACGGGGGAGTCGCCGCTCAGCAGGAGGACCGGACTCTCGGAGTGCCGCGCCGAGAAGAGCGCGGACAACGCGTTGCCGAATCCCGGTCCGGCCGTTACCAGCGCGACGCCGACCTCGCCGGTGACCTGTGCCCAAGCGTCGGCCATGTGCACCGCCGCGCTTTCGTGGCGGACGTGCACGATGGAGATTTCGGCATCGATGCACGCATCGTAGACCGGCATGATCTGGTTGCCGGACAGGCTGAAGACACGTCGCACGCCGGCTTGTACGAGGGTGTCGACGAGCAGTTCGGCGCCGTTCATCGGTCAGCACACTCCTTTCGCGCCTACACCGCGGCGGTGCATGCGACAGGCACGCGGGCGAATTCGAAGCGAGACGACCGGCAACCGTCGGGGCCGGCGGTCAGCGAAGCGCCTGGAGCACCTCACCGAGCACCTCCAGGCTCTCGTACGTGTTCGGGTGCGGCCACACCGTGACGTGGTTGACGCCGAGCGCCTCGAACTCCAGAAGCTGCTCCGCGATTTGCGCCGGCGAGCCGGCCAGAGGCTTCATGTCCTTCGACACCGGCCGCCCGCCCGGCGGACACACCCGCACCGTGACGTTCAATTCCAGAGACGCGGGGTCCCTCCCGTGCTTCTCGCATCCCGCGAGCATCGCGTCGCGAATTCCGACGTAGCCCCCGGCGTGGCTGTCGCCGGACGCGAGCCAGCAGTTCCACTGGTCCGCGTGCTGCGCGACCAGACGCCTCATCCGGGGGCCGCTTCCGAGGACGCCGATCATGATCGGCGGGCCGGATGCCCGCGGACCCTTGGGGACGTTCTCGGCTTCCCTCGTGGTGTAGAACTCCCCCTCGAAGGTCACCTTCTCCCCGCACAGCAGCGGCCGAATGATCCGCAGCGCCTCTTCGAACCGGCCGACGCGTCGCTCCCACGGGTAGCCGAAGGCGACGTGCTCGGATTCGAAGTCACCGGCGCCGAGTCCCAGGATGAGGCGTCCTTCGCTCAGCTCGTCGATGGTGTCGGCCATTCGGGCAAGCAGAGCGGGGTTGCGGTACCCGGTGTTCACCACCAAGGTCCCGATCTCCACCCGGCGCGTCTCCCGGGCGAGCGCCCCCGCGGTGACCATGCACTCCCAGGCGCCGTAGGTGCGGCCGGCGAGCTCCGGCGGCGCGCTCGCCCCGAGCACCTCCGCCTCTTCCGCGGCGGCGTAGCAGAAGTGGTCCACCAGCCACAGAGAGTCGAACCCGATCTCCTCGGCCCGGCGGGCGAACCGCATGACGTCCGCCCCGGTCGCGGTGTCCCCGCCCATCGCGTCGGTCTCGTGCGGCAGGCAGAACCCGATCTTCATCGCTTCGATCTCGCGGGATGGCTGCGGGCGAACGGACGGGGGAGGACTCGGGGAGGACCGGCGGGAGCACCGCGAACGGCGCCCGGTATGACGAGCAGTTCGGCGCCGTTCACCGGTCGGCGCGATCCATCAGCAGTCGCGCATTCATCTGTTTCGCGATCGACGCGAAGGTGACCATGCGGTCCTCGTGCGGATCGATGACGATCACGTCGTCGCACATCACCTCGAAGGGCGTGCGCGCCTCGTTCGGGTCGCTGGTGGCGATACCGAGCAGGTACTTGCCGCGGGCGCGGGCGTAGCCGCACTCGAACCCGGTCCATGCCTCGAACTCGATGCCGTCGAGCACCACCACGACCGCGTCCGCATCGTCCACCGCCCGCTCGTACGCGGCCTGCAGCTCGCGCGAGGTCAGGGTGGCGGGATCGATGTCGAGGTCTTCCTGGGGGATCAGCATCTCGACATACGGATTGTCGTCGGTCACGGCCTGGCGCAGGTCCTGGTTCCACCAGCGTACGGCGGGAGAGAAGCCGTAGGAGGCCAGATAGACCTTCACCGGACGCTGGATGCCGCGTTCCGACACCGACGTCTCCACCCCCGGCTCCGGGCTGGTCTCCCTCTGCGCCGCGACGTGGAGCGCCTCCTGGAGGCTGAACCGCTCGGTGATCAGCGCCTCGCCGATGATGACGCCGTGGATGTTCGGCAGATAGCGCAGCCGGGCCATGTCGTCGAGGCTGTGCACGGTGCCGCTGGAGTACACCGGAATGACGACGTCCTGCTTCATCTCCATCGTCAGGGCGAGCGCCGTCGAGGCCTCGCCTTCGAACCGGTTGATGTCGAAGTGGATGATGCCCGCGACCCCCGCCATCTGGAGGTCGTACACGATGTCCTGCGGCCGGTACGCGGTCTGCGTGTGCCAGCCGTCGATCATCACGTAGCCGTCCCTGGTCGCGATGTTGGCGAGGATCGCGCCCGGATACCGGGCGCATGCCTCGGCCAGCAACTGCTGGTTGGTGATGGCGAGCGTCCCGAGCACCACGTGGGCCGCGCCCGCCTCGAACCACGCCTCGATGTGGTGCAGCGTCCTCATGCCCCCGGCGACCTGCACCGGAATGTGGGTCGAGGCGATGAGCTCGCGGATGAGCGCGTCGTTCGCGGCATCCTTCCCGAGAGCGGCGTCCACGTCGAGGAGGTGCAGCCGTTCCGCGCCCTGGGCCTCGAACTTGCGGATCGCCTCCGCGGGCGCGAGGGAGTGGACGATGTTGCGGGCGGCGGGCGAGGCCCGCGTGACCACCTTGCCCTCGGATATCTGGATTTCGGGGAAGACCAGCATGGCACCGATACCCGTCTCTATTCTCCGTACATGTAGCCCGGCAGCCACAGGACGATCTGCGGGAACGCCATGATGAGCGCAAGGCCGATCAACTGGATCACCATGAACTGCATCATGCCGAAGTAGATGTCCTTCAGGTCCCATTCGGGCACCACGCCCTTGAGGAAATAGGCCGACAGGGCGACGGGGGGCGACAGCCAGGCGGTCTGGAGGTTCACCGCCACCAGGATGCCGAACCACGTCAGGTTGATGCCCATCTTGTCCAGTAGAGGGATCAGGATGGGAACGATGATCAGGACGATCGGGACCCACTCCAGCGGCCAGCCGAGGATGAAGATCAGCGCCATGACGATGATCAGGACCTCGATCTGGGACAGATCGAACGCCAGCAGGGCGTTGGTCAGCATGGTGGGCGTGCCCAGTCTCGAGAACACCGCGCCGAAGAAGTTGGACGCGGCGACCAGGAACAGGATCAGCACCGAGATTTCCAGGGTCTTGACCAGGGCGTCCTGGAACTTCGCCGGCGTCATCTTCCGATAGGCGAGGGTCATCAGCAGCGCGCCGAACGCGCCGCAGGCCGCGCCCTCGGTCGGGGTCGCCCAGCCGAGCAGGATCGAGCCGAGGGCGAACCCCACCAGCAGGGCCGGGGGCACCAGCCCCAGATAGAACTCGGTCCACACCTCGCTGATGTAGAAGCCGAGCGGGCGGTTGGCCAGGAGCCAGCGGTGCGCCCTCATCAGGGCCAGGAAGAGCGCCGCGTACACCAGGAGGTAGGCCGCCAGGGCCAGCAACCGTTGAAGCAGTCCTTCTCCGGGCAGCGCCGCGGCGGTGATGGTGTGCACGCCGGCGGTCGCGCCGGCGAACAGCGCCACCGGAACGACGATGGCGGCGATGAATTCCAGCCACATCGACCCGGAGTGCTCCAGGCGTTCGTCCTCCGGCAGCGGCGGGCCGAGCGCGGGGTTCAGCCAGCACCGAATGAGGGAGTAGGCGGTGTACAGGCAGGCCAGCAGGATGCCGGGGACGATGGCGGCGGCGAACAGATCGGTCACCGGCACCTCCAGCACCGGGCCCATGACCACCAGCATGATCGAAGGCGGGATGAGGATCCCGAGGGTGCCGCCGGCGGTGATGGTGCCGGCGGCCAGCTTCACGTCGTAGCCGGACCGGTTCATGGTCTTGGCCGCCATGATCCCGAGGATCGTCACCGAGGCGCCGACGATGCCGGTGGCGGCCGCGAAGATCGTGGAGACGAACAGCACCGCGATGTAGAGCGCGCCGCGGGTGCTGGCGAGCACAAGTTGCACGGCGCGGAACAGCCGTTCCATCAGCCCCGCCTGCTCCATCAGGATGCCCATGAAGATGAACAGGGGCACCGCCGCAAGCGTCTGCTCCAGCATGACGTTGTTGAACTGGAGGGTCATCAGGTAGACGACGAGCTTCGGCCCGAACCCCCAGGCCCCGAACACCAGCCCGAGGAAGATGAGGGTGAAGGAGATCGGGAATCCGACGAAGATCGCCAGCAGCATGACCGCGATCATGATGAAGCCGATGGCTTCGGTGCTCATGTCACGGCCACCGGTTCTTCTGCATCGTGTAGATGCATTTCAGCAGTTCCGATACTCCCTGGACGATCAGGAAGAGGGCGCCGAGCGGCATGGCGGTCCGCACCGGCGCGACCGGCGCCATCCAGGCGGTGTCCATGCTCAGCTCCCAGCGCACCCACGCCTTCTCGGCGAAGCCGTAGGAGATCAGGAGGAAGAAGATCATCGCGGGGAAGAACAGGCCCAGGTACAGCACCGCATCGATCATCGCCTGCCGGCGCGGCGCCCAGTTCCGGTAGATGAAGTCGGCGCGGATATGGACGCCTCGCATCAGGGCGTAGCCGGCGCCGACCATGAACAGCGCGCCGCTCAGCATCCGGCTCACGTCGTAGGCCCACATCGTGGGCGCGACGAAGAGCTTTCGCGCGAGCACCTCCCACACCATGGCGATCATCAGCGGGACCAGCATCCAGCAGAATATGCGCCCGCTCCACAGGCTGAACGTGTCGATCCAGGTGATGGCCGACCGCATCCAGCCCGCCATGTCGGCCGGCAGATCGCCCGGCGCGCCGCTTCGCCGTTCGGCGATCAGCTCGTCGGTGATGTCCAGTTCGTCGGGTACGTCGGACACTGCCCGTTCATCCCCCGCGTCCGGACCCGGACCGCCGGCCCGCGCCGGCGGCCATGGTCGAAGGCTCGAATCGCTCGCTTCCCGGCCCCGTCCGCCGTTGCCGCCGTCGGCCGCGGCGGAACCGGACCGGCCCTCGTCGCGTGGCGGAGGCGGTGCTCCGCCACGCGACGTTCGGCGCCGTTTCCCTTCCTGGGGTATCCGTCCCCTATTGCAGCGACTTGGCGAACGCCTGTCCGAGGTTGGCGTTCGAGGTCTGCGCGCCGGCCCAGAACGGCACGGCGATCTCCGCGAAGGCCCGCTGCGAGTCCCACACCTTCTTGAAGAACGCATTCTGCTCCGCGTTCTTCTCCAGCGACGCCTTGGCGGCGTTCATGTAGGCGCTGAAGTAGTCGGTGGGCGTGTCGTGGAGCTGCACCCCGTGGTTCTCGGTCAGGTCCTTGAGCGCCTTGCCGTTCTCGTAGATGCGGTAGGCCAGGGCCTTCGTGAGCGAGGCGTTCGCCGCCACTTCGAGCGCTTTCTTCTGGTGGTCGGTGAGCGAGTCGTACACGTCGCGGTTGATGTAGATGTCGGCGTTGACGACGACCTGGTGCAGGCCCTGCAGGTAGTAGTGCTTCAGTACCTTCTGGAACCCGAACACGCTGTCCGGCTTCGGACAGCACCACTCGGCCGCGTCGATGGTGCCCTTCTCCAGCGCCGGGAGGATGTCGCCGCCACCCATGGCGACGGAGGCGACCCCGATGTCCTTGTAGGTCTGGCCGGGGATGCCGGGCGGGGTGCGGAAGCGGTACTTGCGGAAGTCGTCCATCGAGTTGATGGGCTCCTTGAACCAGCCCAGCGCCTCCGGTCCGACCGGCTGCAGCATGAAGCCCTTGACGTTGACGCCCATCTCGTCCCAGAGCTGGTCGTACAGCTCCTTGCCGCCGCCGTACAGGAACCACGACATGAAGGCGATGTTGTCGATGCCGACACCCGCCCCCGCCACCGGGGATCCGAACAGCATCGCGGCGGGGTGCTTGCCCGACCAGTAGTGGGTCCAGGCGAAGCCACCCTCGACGAGCCCGGCGTCGACCGCGTCCAGGGTCTCCTTGACGCCGACCACCGCGCCGGCCGGCAGGACTTCGATGACGACTTCGCCGTTGGTCAGGTCGCTCACGTCCTTGGCGAACTCGTTTAGCATGTGCACTTCGTCGGCCTTGGACGGAATGACCGATTGGACACGGATTTTCGTTTCGGCGAGGGCCGGGGAGGAGGCAATCATTGCCGCGGCCGCGAGGCCCGCGAGCTTCCCTCCCGCCAGCCACCAGTTCGATTGGTGCATGAGTCAGGTTTCTCCGTTGGTGAATTGACACGAGCCGAGGAAACGCCCGAAGGCCCTGGCCCGGGTTGGTATCAGGCGCTCCCAAGCGCCCGGACGATGCGTAAAAGCGCCGTGTTCCGGGTGTATGCCAACGCACCACCGGAAAGCCGCGGGTTACGCGACGCTTCCACTGCGTACCGCATTCCCGCAGCCTTGGCGCGTTGTACCCGTTGGCCGGGCCAGCGTCAATTGCGCCGGCGGCATGGCGCGTCCCCGTGGCCGCGGCGCGGCGCCGCCGGCATCGGGACGGAGGCGTGCGGATGCGGATCGGGAGCAGGCGCATGAAAGTCGGCTTCATCGGGCTCGGCAACGTGGGGGGCAAGCTCGCCGGGGCGCTGCTGCGCAGCGGGATCGACCTGACGGTGCGGGACCTCGACCGCGACGCCGCGCAGCCGTTCCTCGTCGCGGGGGCACGCTGGGGAGAGAGTCCCGCGCAGATGATGCGCTCCGCCGATGCGGTGATCACCTGCCTGCCCACGCCGGCCGCATCGGCCGCGGTGCTGGAAGCCGGGGACGGCCTGCTCCCGGCGATGGGCCCGGGGAAGGTCTGGATGGAGATGTCGACCACCGACGAGGCCGAGGTCCGCCGGCTCGGCGAGAAGGTGGCCGCGCTCGGGGGCGAGCCGGTCGACTGCCCGGTGTCCGGCGGCTGCCATCGCGCGGACACCGGCAACATCTCCATCTTCGCCGGCTGCGAGCGCTCGACGTTCGAACGCATCCTCCCGCTCCTCACGACCATGGGCCGCCGCATCCTGCACACCGGTCCGCTCGGCTCGGCCTCGATCCTCAAGGTCGTCACCAACTACCTCGCCACCGCCAACCTGGTGTCGTGCTGCGAGGCGCTCGTCACCGCGAAGGCGGCGGGCATGGACCTGAACACCACCTGGGAGGCGATGCGGATCTCTTCCGGCAACTCGTTCGTCCACGAGACCGAGAGCCAGGTGATCCTCAACGGCTCGCGCGACATCTCGTTCACGATGGACCTCGTGCGCAAGGACATCGGGCTGTTCCAGGCGATCGCCGACCGGCACCGCGTCCCGGTCGAGCTCAACCCGGTCATGGTCGAGATCTTCAAGGACGGCGAGGCGCGCTACGGCGCGCGCGAATGGTCTCCCAACATCGTCCGCCGCCTCGAGGACGCCACCGGCCTGTCGATCCTCGCCCCAGGCTTTCCCGCGCAGATGATCGACGACGAGCCGGAAGCGCCGGGCTACGAGGTCGTTCCGAAAGGGCGGGACTGAACGGCCGCGACCCCGGAGCCGGGGCGCCGCGCACCGCCCGGAGCGGGCCGGCCGGCGGCGCGTCCCCATCCGCCGTGCCGGCCGGCGCATGTCGCATGTGCGCAAGGCGGCCCGGACCGGGTCCGCGTCGTGGCCGTACCGGGCGCCCGCTCAGGTTACCGCCCGCCTTTCCCGGAATCGAGGCTGGTCCCACAGCCGCCCGGCCACGATCTCGGCCAGGATCTCCGCCGCCCGGATCATGTCCGCCGCGTCGAGGTACAGCGGCGCGATTCCGAACCGCATGACGTCCGGAGCGCGGAAGTCGCCGATGACGCCCCGGTCGATGAGCGCCCGCATGGTCGGCCAGGCGTGCTCGAACCGGAAGGACACCTGCGAGCCGCGCTCCTCGGCCGAGCGGGGGCCGACGAACTCCAGCTCCGGGCAGCGGCCCTCCACCTCGGCGATGAACAGGTCGCCCAGCTCCATCGACCGGGCGCGCACGTCCTCGATCGACACTCCATCCCAGACGTCGAGCGCGGCGTCCAGCGCCGCAAGGGCGACGACCGGCGGCGTGCCCACCCGCATCCGTTCGATGCCGGGACCCGGGCGGTAGTCGAGATCGAAGGCAAAGGGCGCTTCATGGCCCATCCAGCCCGACAGCGCCGGCCGGATGCGGTCGACGTGCGCGGGCGAGACGTAGATGAAGGCCGGCGCCCCGGGTCCGCCGTTGAGGTACTTGTAGGTGCAGCCGACCGCGAAGTCGGCGCCGGCGGAGCCCAGGTCGATCGGCAGCGCGCCCGCCGAATGGGCCAGGTCCCATATCGTCAATGCGCCGGCGGCGTGGGCGGCCTCGGTCAGCCGCGCCATGTCGTGCTTTCGGCCGGTCCGGTAGTCGACCTCGGTCAGCATCAGGACCGCGACGCTCTCGTCCAGCGCCCCGGCGACTTCTTCCGGGGCCACCAGCCGGATCTCGTGGCCTTGGCCGAGGGCTCGGACCAGCCCCTCCGCGATGTAGAGGTCCGACGGAAAGTTGCCGTGGTCCGAGAGGATGACGCGCCGCTCAGGCCGCATCTCCAGGGCCGCCGCCACCGCCTGGTAGACCTTGATGGTCAACGTGTCGCCCACCGTCACGGCGCCGGCCGGGGCGCCGATCAGACGGCCGATGCGCTCGCCGAGCCGGCCCGGCTGGTCCATCCAGCCCGCGTCGTTCCAGCCGCGGATCAGCATCTCGCCCCATTCCTCGGACAGCAGGCGGGCCACGCGCGAGCGCGCCGCGAGCGGGAGAGGTCCCAGCGAGTTGCCGTCCAGGTAGATCACTCCATCGGGCAGGTGGAACAGCCTCCGGGTCCTGGTGAAGTCGGTCATGGGCTTGCGGCCATGACTACAGCCCCTCGTGCAAGGTGGTCTCGAATGCCGCCGGCAGCGACACTTCCAGCAGCTCCAGGTCCGCCGAGCACTGCCCGTAGGCGATCCGGGTCCGCGGCGGGACCACGAAGGCGTCGCCGGCGCGGAGGTCCCGGGCTTCGCGGCCCGCGGCCCGCAGCCGCATCCCGCCCTCCAGAACGAAGGTGAAGAGGATGTCCGCGTCGTGGCTCCAGGCGATGCCGTCCGCGACGCGGCCGGCCCGCGTGGCGACCTCGGCGTTCGCGACGCCGCCGGTGGCGTTGCCGATCCCGGTGCGGCGGGCCTCGAAACCGGGGAGCCGCCATCCGTCCCGGGTCGCGTCGCTCCGCCGGTGGCGGCAGAAACGCTGCCCGTCGAAGCGGCGCTCCGGGTCCGGAGTGGCGGTCGGCAGCGAGAGCTCGTGGTCGATGGTGGTCGGATGCTCGGCGGGCACTCCCACCTCGATCACCTCGGCGTTGTCCGAGGACACCAGGACCCGATGGCGGATGCGCGGGGGCTGGATGACGCAGTCGCCCGCTTCGAGGCGGAACGGGGGGCCCTGGTCCTCGTAGACCAGGTCGAACCAGCCGCGGTAGCAGTAGATGAGCTGAAAGGTGACGGTGTGGAAGTGCACCATGTCCGGCACCGGGCCTCCCTCGGCGATGCGGATGTGGGAAGCGATCACCGCACCACCCAAGCGTCCGGGGATCAGGTCGCGGTACTGCATGCCGGCACGGCCGGCGTGCCACGCACCGTCCTCGTCCAACCGCTGCACCACCAGAGCGTGCCGGGTCGGGGGCCGCTCGAACGCGGGGTCCGGGCCGCGAATCTCGATCCGTGTCCCGTTGGGCGCCCGGAGCTCCGTTTCGTCGCCGGCGAACCGGCTCGGGTGTTCGCACAGCAGGCGGATCGTGCCCGGTGCGTCATCCGCGCCGCGCTCCAGCCGGATGCGCAGTCCGTGACCCGTCATGACCGCCACCGCGGGATCGTCGGCGGGAAAGATCGTCTCCAGGCGAAAGCCGAGCCGTTCGCCGAAGAACCGCAGGTCGGCGTGAAGGTCACGGCTCGGCAGGCGAACCTCCGCCTGCGTCCCGCCACCGCGGGAGCCCTTCGTCGCGTCAGGCTCGTTCATGTCGCACCGTGCTTCGCCGACTCCCGACCACGTGGCCCGTGCCGCTCCCGCGGCGTTCCGGCTCGCGGCCGCGAAGCCGGGAGCATTCTACTCGCGCTTGCCGTTGCCGCGCCCTTCCTTCGCTCCCGGGTGACGGATGCGGGCTAGAATCTGCACGATGGCAGCCATGGCCCGACCCTCCGGATCGCCGCCTCCGCCCATCCTCGCCGTAGACGGACTGACGCGCCGCTTCGGGGGGCTCGTCGCGGTGAACCGGTGCTCGTTCCACGTCGACACGGGCCGGATCACCGGAGTCATCGGACCGAACGGAGCGGGCAAGAGCACCATCTTCAACCTGGTGGCCGGCGCGCTGGCGCCCACCGCGGGCCGGATCCTCTTCGACGGCGAGGACGTCGCCGGGCTTCCGGCCCACGTCCTGTTCCATCGCGGCATCGTCCGCACCTTCCAGATCCCGCACGAGTTCGGCCGGCTCACGGTGCTGGAGAACCTGATGGCGGTGCCCGCCGCCCAGCCGGGCGAGTCCCTGTGGCCGGTGTGGCTGGCTCCGGGCGCGGTCGCCCGGCGCGAGCGCGAGGTGCGGAAGCGGGCCGAGGAGACCCTCGACTTCCTCACCCTGTGGGAGCTGCGGGACGAGCTCGCGATGAACCTGTCGGGAGGCCAGAAGAAGCTGCTGGAGCTGGGCCGGGCGATGATGGCCGAGCCTCGCCTGGTGCTGCTCGACGAGCCGGGGGCGGGGGTCAACCCGACCCTGCTCGTGAAGCTCGCGGAGATGATCCGGCGGCTCAACCGCCAGCGCGGGTACACGATCGTCATCGTCGAGCACGACATGGACTTCATCGCTTCGCTCTGCGAGAGGATCATCGTGCTGGCGGAGGGCTCGGTGCTGACCGAAGGCACGATGGCCGACGTGCGGCGCGACGCCCGCGTGATCGACGCCTACCTCGGAGGGGGAGAGGAGAGCGCCCCGGCCGTTGCCGGTCCAGGCGGTGGAGGGGGCGAGCCGTTGCAGACCCGGACGGGGCTTCGGTGAGCCGGCCCGGAGGACCCGAACGCGACTCGTGCGCGAACGTGGTGCGACTCCCCGGGCGAGGGGACGGGTCGGTCCGAACCCGGAGCCGGTCGGGGGCGGCCCCGCACGCCGTATCCGTGTTCGGTGCAAGCCCATGGATTCCCGCTCCCCGATCGGGAGAGCGGGGATCCGGTGATTCCGTGACCCATTGCGCGCACAATCGCGGCGACCGATCACGGATGCCGCACGCCGGGCTCGCGAGGGAGGCTCGATCCGGCCGGGACCGCGGGGCGGCGTCAGGTGACGCTTCCGCGCGACGCGACTCGCAGCGGAAATCATGACGCTCAGCGACCCACCTCGCCGAACCGCGCCCGACTCGCCGGTCCTGGAGCTCGACGGCGTGAGCGGCGGCTACGGCGGGGCGGAGATCGTCCACGGGGTGTCGGTGCGGGTCGCCCCGGCCGAGATCGTGGTGCTGATCGGACCCAACGGGGCGGGCAAGTCGAGCGTGATGAACGCGGTGCTCGGGCGGCTCCGGATCGACGGCGGCCGGGTCCGGCTGGCGGGGCGCGACATCACCGGCGTCCCGCCCGAACAGGTCGTCCGGCAGGGCGTCTGCTACGTGCCCCAGACCCACAACGTCTTCCCCAACCTGAGCGTGAACGAGAACCTGGAGATGGGGGCGTACGTCCGGAGCGACGACTTCCGGCCGCGCCTGGAAGAGATGTACGCGCTGTTCCCGCCGCTGGCGCGGCGGCGGCGCGCGCCAGCCGGCACCCTCTCCGGCGGCCAGCGCCAGATGGTCGCGATCGCCAAGGCCCTCATGGTCGAGCCGGTGATCCTGCTCCTCGACGAACCCACCGCGGGCCTCTCGCCGCGCTTTCGCGGCGACATCTTCCGCGTGGTGCGCGACATCAACGCACGAGGCACGCCGATCCTCATGGTGGAACAGAACGCGCGGCAGGCGCTCGCCATCGCGGATCGGGGCTACGTGCTGGTCGATGGCCGGAACCGGATGGAGGGTGCGGGCCCCGCGCTTCTCGCAGACCCCGACGTCGGCGCGATGTTCCTCGGAGGGGGGAACGGCGCGGGCGAGGGCCGGCCGTGATCGAGTTCATCAACTTCCACCTGATCCCCGGCCTGGTGCTCGGGAGCATCTACGCGCTCGGCGCCATCGGGGTGACCCTCACCTTCGGCATCCTGCGCTTCGCGAACTTCGCGCACGGCGAGACGATGACCTTGGGGGCCTATTTCACCCTCACCCTGACCGCCTTCACCGGCCTGCACCCGTTGCTGTTCCTCCCCGTCGCGATGGGGCTGACCGCCCTCGCCGTCCTCGGGATGGACCGGCTCTTCTTCCGGCCGCTCCGCCACGGCCCCACCATCATCCTCGTCATCGCCTCGTTCGGGCTGATGCTGATGGTGCGCTCCTTCGTGCAGATCGTCTGGGGCGCGAAGCTCCAGTCCTTCGGCAAGGGCATCGAGCTTCCGTGGGTGCTGTTCGATTCGCTGCGCGTCTTCCCCAAGCACGTCGTCATCGTCTGCGCGGCACTGCTGCTGATGGTGGCGGTGCACCTGCTCCTGAGCCGCACCAGGGCCGGGAAGGCGATGCGGGCCGTGGCCGACTCGCCCGACCTCGCCCGCCTGACCGGCATCGACACCGAACGGGTGATCCGCACCACCTGGATCGTCGGCGCGGGGCTCGCGGCCGCGGCCGGGGTGCTGCTCGCCTACGACACCCACGTGGACACGCAGATGGGCTTCAAGATGCTGCTGCCGATCTTCGCCTCCGCGTTGCTCGGCGGTATCGGCCGGCCCTACGGCGCGATGGCGGGAGGGTTGGTGATCGGCATGGCCGAAGAGCTTGCGACCTACCCGTGGATCGGCTCCGAGCCGTTGCTCCAGCCCGGCTACAAGGCCGGCGTGGCGTTCGCGATCATGGTCGCGATCCTCATCTGGCGGCCGAGCGGGCTGTTCCGCGGCCGGGTGTTCTAGCCCGCACTTCCCGCCAAGGCGCGACCCGGCTCCGACATGGAACAGCTCTACGGCATCTTCCTCTACACCGTGTTCCTGCTCACAATGGGCGGGATCTACGCGGTGCTCGCCCTCGGCCTCAATGTCCAGTGGGGCTTCACCGGGTTGTTCAACGCCGGAGTGGCCGGGTTCTTCGCGATCGGAGCCTACGTCAGCGCCATCCTGACCTCCGCCGCCTCCACCCGCCATTTCGGCGGGTTCGGTTTCGGCATCCCGCTCGGACTCTGCGCCGCGATGGTGGCGAGCGCGATCGTCGCGTGGGGGATCGGCCGCATCTGCATCCGGCTGCGCAGCGACTATCTCGCGATCGCGACGCTCGGGATCGCGGAGATACTCAGGCTCGTTCTCAAGAACGAGACCTGGGCGACCAACGGGGCGCGCGGCATCTCCCGGATCCCCAAGCCGTTCGAGCACCTCCCGGAGCCGTGGAACCAGATCGGGATGATGGTGCTGGTGTTCGCGATCGTGCTCGTGCTCTACCTCCTGCTCGAACGGGCCCGCCGCTCCCCGTGGGGGCGGGTGATGGCCGCCATCCGGGAGAACGAGGACGCGGCCCGCGCGGCCGGCAAGGACGTCGAGAAGCTTCGAGTCGAAGCCTTCATTCTCGGCGCCGCGCTCATGGGGCTCGGAGGGGCGCTGACCGCCCACCACATCAAGTTCATCGAGCCGAACGCGGCCGAGCCGGTATCGGCAACGTTCCTGGTCTGGGTTATGCTCGTCATCGGCGGGAGCGGGAACAATCGAGGCGCGATTTTCGGCGCGATCCTGGTATGGGCAATCTGGTCGGCCACGGAAATCGTGACGATCCGGCTGCCGTCGGAATGGGCGACCCGATCGGGGTACCTGCGGATCTTCCTCGTCGGTCTCGCCTTGCAGTTCATCCTGCAGAAGTATCCGGAGGGGATCTTCCGGGAACGGCGTTTCCGGACCGCTCCGGCGCTGTCTTCCCAATCGTCTTCCCACAGGGAGCATCCACCATGAAGAGAACCCTGATTGCCGTAACCGGCGCCGCGATGTGCCTGCACGGCGCCGTCGCCACCGCGGCCGACGTCAAGGTCGGCTCCGCGGGCGGCATCACCGGGCCGATCGCCGAGCTGGTCGTGGACATCCTGGCGGCTCGCAATCTGGCCGCGTCCCACGTGAACGGGCAGGGCGGACTGCTCGGCGGCGACTCCTACCGGCTGGTGCCGGGCGATGCCCAGTGCGACGCGAAGGCCGCGGTCGATGCCGGGACCAAGCTCGTCAACATCGAGCAGGTGGTGGCCGTCATCGGACCGAGCTGCTCGGGCGCCACGAACGGCATGGCGCAGTCCGTCACCATCCCGGCCGGCGTGGCCATGCTGTCGGACTCCGCGACCGCGCCCGGAATTTCGGAGCTCGACGACAACGACCTCGTGTTCCGGGCCGCAGCCTCCGATGCCTACCAGGGACGGTCCCTCGCCGAGCTGGCCTGGGCGGACGGTTACCGGTCGCTGGCCGTCACCTACTCGAACGACGACTACAACGCGGGACTGGCCGGGGTGTTCGAGGCCGCGTTCAAGGAGCTCGGCGGCGCCATCACCGCGAGCCAGGCGCACGAGCCGGACAAGGCGTCGTACCGCTCCGAGCTCTCCACCCTGGCCTCGGCCGGCGGCGAGGGGCTCGCGCTGTTCGCCTACTACGGATCGAGCGGCATCACCATCTTGCGCAACAGCCTTGAGAACGGCCTGTTCGGAAAGTTCCTGGGAGCGGACGGCATGATGGACAACTCCGTCATCGAGCAGATCGGAGCCGACACCCTGCGCGGCAACATCATGCTCTCGCAACCGGCATCGGACACCGAGGGCGCTTCCTACAAGGCGTTCGCCGCCGCCTTCGAGGCCGCCGGCAACAATCCCGCCGCGCCCTTCGTGACCCACGGCTATGACGTCGCGTTCCTCATGGCGCTCGCGATCGAGAAGGCCGGCGCCGCCGATCGGGACGGGATTCCGGCCGCCCTGCGCGAGGTCGCCAATGCGCCGGGCATGGTGATCCGCCCCGGTGAATGGAAGAAGGCCAAGGAAGCGATCGCGGCGGGTGAGGACATCAACTACGAGGGCGCGTCCGGCGCCATCGAGTTCGACGAGAACGGTGACGTGGCCGGCACCTACTCCCTCAACGTCGTGGGCGACGACGGGACGTGGACGCCGGCGAAGTAACGAGCTTCAGGGAAGGAAGGAGGGCGCGCCGTCCGGCGCGTCCTCGCCCGCGGCGGCCAATGCGCCGCCGCAATTCCATCAAATCATGACTGTGTCGAACACACCCTCTCTGTGCAATCTCTGGCAGCCTTCTCCACAAAACGGGCCGGATCACAAGTCCGGGGAGGGGGCAATAGCGGCATGGACAGCAAGGTCGCCGTCTTCGGATATTTTTTCATCTGTCTGAACATGCTCTTCTTCGGGTGGCTCAACTCCACCGACCGCTACATGTTCTGGACGCTGACCAGAGAAGATTACTGGGTAGAGAACCTCACCGCGGCATGGTTCTTCCTGGCGAGTCTGTTGTTTTTCACAACAGCAGGAACGGAGCGGGGCGCCTTCCGCCGCACCGTTTACATCCTCGGCGGAATCGGTCTGCTATTCGTCACCGGGGAAGAGATCAGTTGGGGACAGCGCATAGTTGGATTTTCAACGCCCGATTTTTTGATGGATTGGAACGCGCAGAAAGAATTCAACCTTCATAACATACGAGGATCCAGAATCCGGGGATTGGACAGACTTGGAATTTTGATGCTTTGCATGGTAACGTGTATGGCGTTCTTCTGCAACAAGAAGTTTCTGCTTGGTATCCCGGTCCCATCAATTCTGTTGGCGCTTGGGGCCATGGTGACAATTCAATACAACGGTCCGCGGGGAGCATACATCCTGTCGGCGAAATTTATTCTCGACATGATCATTTCGCTCTTTGTATTATATGCCTTTATCTCAAGACGCGCCGAGCTGATCACGGCATCACTCTCAACTGCGGCACTCACCCTGACCCTATCATACATCATCGATGAAAAGTCCAGGCTGGGGGAATATGAAGTATATGAATACCTGACCGGCATTGTATGTATGCTGCTCTCTATCGAGTTGGCACTTTCTCAAGAATCAACCCAACGCAAAGTCGCGACGCTGCTCAACCGGCTGAAGCCGCTGTCATACCACCTGTTGCCGCGCCGAACCGAAACGGACCGGAAAGGGCCTTTGCCACCAGATTCACCCCTCCGGAGATCAGGCGTTTGCTGCCCACCGGCCTGGCTGACGGTGTGCTTTATCGTATTTGCATGCAGTATCGGGCTGGCGCTCTTTCACTATTTCAACGACAGAGCCATGGCTGCCGTCGTGTCCGGAGAGCCGACAGCCCGGTCGACTTTCGACATCCATCTCACTGAGGACCGCATCATTTATTTCAAGGAGCCGTGCGACCCTGCCGACATCAAGGAACGTTTCTTTCTGCACCTGACTCCAGCCAACGTGAACGACCTGCCCGCCTTCCGCAAGCAACACGGCTTCGACAACCTGGACTTCGATTTCATCCTGGCTGGCGGCACGATATCCGACGGCAGATGCTTGGCAGCCGTCGCTCTGCCCCGCTACGCCATCGTCAGCATCAGGACAGGCCAGATCATTCCAGGCGAAGGAAAGGTCTGGCGAAGGGTCTGGCAAGCCGAGTTTCCCTTCCGTGAGTAGAACCCGAGTCCCGGCTGCCGCTGTTGCACATCGCAAGTCCGGGGGCAATAGCGGCCTGAACAGCAAGGTCGCCGTCTTCGGATATCTTTTCATCTGTCTGAACATGCTCTTCTTCGGCTGGCTCAACTCCGCCGACCGTTACATGTTCTACACGCTGACCAGAGAAGACCACTGGGTGGAGAATCTCACCGCGGTATGGTTCTTCCTGGCGAGTCTGTTGTTTTTCACGACAGCAGGAACGGAGCGGGACGTCTTCCGCCGCACCGTTTATGTCCTCGGCGGAATCGCGCTGCTATTCGTCGCCGGGGAAGAGATCAGCTGGGGACAGCGTATAGTTGGATTCTCAACGCCCAATTTCTTGACAGACTTGAACGCGCAGAAAGAATTCAACCTTCACAACATACGAGGATTAAAAATTCGAGGATTGCCCAGATATGGAATCTTGATGCTTTGCATGGTAACGTGTATGGCATTCTTCTGCGACAAGAGGTTTCTGCTTGGTATCCCGGTCCCATCAGTTCTGTTGGCGCTTGGGGCCACGGTGACAATTCAATACGCCAATCCGTGGGGAGCATCCATCCTGTCGGCGGAAATTATTTTCAACCTGCTGATTTCGCTCTTTGTATTATATGCCTTTATTTCAAGACGCGCCGAGCTGATCACGGCATCAATCTCGACTGCGGCACTCGCTCTGACCCTGTCATACGTCAACGCTGACAAGCCCAGGCTGGGAGAATCTGAAGTACATGAGTACCTGACCGGCATTGTATGTATGCTGCTCTCCATCGAGTTGGCATTTTCTCAAGAATCAATCCAACGCAAAGTCGCGACGCTGTTCAACGGCCTGAAGCCGCTGCCATACCATCTGTTTCCGCGCCGAGCCGAAACAGGCCGGAAAGGGTCTTTGCCACCGGATTCATCCCTCCGGAGATCAGGCGTCTACTGCCCACCGGCCTGGCTGACGGTGTGCTTTATCATATTTGCATGTAGTATCGGGCTGGCGCTCTCTCACTATCTCAACGACAGAGCCATGGCTGCCGTCGTGTCCGGAGAGCCGACAGCCCGGTCGACTTTCGACATCCATCTCACTGAGGACCGCATCATTTATTTCAAGGAGCCGTGCGACCCCGCCGACATCAAGGAACGTTTCTTTCTGCACCTGACTCCAGCCAACGTGAATGACCTGCCCGCCTTCCGCAAGCAACACGGCTTCGACAACCTGAACTTCAATTTTATCCTGACTGGCGGCACGATATCCGACGGCAGATGCTTGGTAGCCGTGGCTCTGCCCCGCTACGCCATCGTCAGCATCAGGACAGGCCAGATCATTCCAGGCGAAGGAAAGGTCTGGCGAAGGGTCTGGCAAGCCGAGTTTTCCTTCCATGAGTAGAACCCGAGTCCCGGCTGCCGCTGTTGCACCGGGCGTTTCCGCCGCGCGACGGTCCGCGGCGCCGCCGCGTGTTCTCCTGGGTGGCGAGGTCGGAGTACGCCGTGCGGGCGGGCTACCGGGTCTGGTGTTGGACCCGGACCGCTGGCTGGCGGGCGAGGACGAGCTGGAGCTGACGAAGGTCTTCAGCCCACGGCTCTCAAAATCATGACTGTGTCGAACACACCCTCTCTGCGCAATCTCTGGCAGTCCTCTCCACAAAACGGGCCGGGTCGCAAGTCCGGGGGCAATAGCGGCCTGGACAGCAAGGTCGCCGTCTTCGGATATTTGTTCATCTGTCTGAACCTGCTCTTCTTCGGCTGGATCAACTCCGCCGACCGTTACATTTTCGTCATTCTGACCAGAGAAGACCACTGGGTGGAGAATCTCACCGCGGTATGGTTCTTCCTGGCGAGTCTGTTGTTTTTCACAATAGCAGGAACGGAGCGGGACGTCTTCCGCCGCATCGTTTATGTCCTCGGCGGAATCGCGCTGCTATTCGTCGCCGGGGAAGAGATAAGCTGGGGACAGCGCATAGTTGGATTTTCAACGCCCGATTTCTTGATGGACTTGAACCGTCAGAAAGAATTCAACTTTCACAACATACCGGAATCCAGCTACAAACTGGACAGATATGGAACCTTGATGCTTTGCATGGTAACGTGTATGGCGTTCTTCTGCGGCAAGAAGTTTCTGCTTGGTATCCCGATCCCGTCAGCTCTGTTGGCGCTTGGGACCATGGTGACAATTCAATTCGACGGTCCGCGGGGAGCATCCATTCTATCGGCGGAATTTGTTTTCAACCTGCTGATTTCGCTCTTTGTATTATATGCTTTTATTTCAAGACGCGCCGAACTGATCACGGCATCAATCTCGACCGCGGCACTCGCCCTGACCATGTCATATGTCAACGGTGACTGGATCAAACCAGGAGAAAATGAAGTACATGAATACCTGACCGGCATTGTATGTATGCTGCTCTCTATCGAGTTGACATTCTCTCAAGAATCAATCCAACGCAAAGTCGCGACGCTGTTCAACGGCCTGAAGTCGCTGCCATACCACCTGTTTCCGCACCGAACCGAAACGGGTCGGAAAGGACTTTTGCCACCAGATTCATCCCTCCGGAGGTCAGGCGTTTGCTGCCCATCGGCCTGGCTGACGGTATGTCTTGTTGTATTTTCATGCAGTATCGGACTGGCGCTCTCTCACCATTTCGACGGCAGAATCCCGGCGCTCTTTGACAGAGCCGTGGCTGCCGCCGTGTCCGGCGAGCCGGCAGTCCGCTCGACCTTCGACATCCATCTCACCGAGAACCGCATCACTTATTTCAAGGAGCCGTGCGACCCTGCCGACATCAAGGAACGCTTCTTTCTGCACCTGATTCCAGCCAACGTGAATGACCTGCACGCCTCCCGTGTGCAACACGGCTTCGACAACCTGGACTTCGCTTTTGTCTCATACGGCACGATATCCGATGGCAGATGCCTGGCTGCCAGGCATCTGCACCCCTACGCCATCGTCAGCATCAGGACAGGCCAGTTCATTCCAGGCGAAGGAGAGGTCTGGAAAGCCGAGTTTCCCTTCCGTGAGCGTGAGTAGAACCCGAGTCCCGGCTGCCGCTGTTGCCCCGGACGTTTCCGCCGGGCGACGATCCGCGGTGCCGCCGCGTGTTCTCCCGGGTGGCGAGGTTGGAGTGCGCCGCGCGGGCGGGCTGCCGGGTCTGGTGCCGGACCCGGATCGCTGGCTGGCGGGCGAGGACGAGCTGGAACTCCGAAAACCGGTCGTCACAGGTCCGAGAACGGCAACGCCGATGCGCCCGGACCGAGCGGGAGCCGGACGTCGCCGGGATGAACCACGTAGCCGGGCGCCGCTTCGGAGCCCAGATCCTTCCGCAACGTCCTGATGGCGGCAGCCATGCCCGGCCGGGGGGTCGCGGACAGCTTGACCTCGATGGGTACGAGCTTTCCGTCGGACTCCACTACGATGTCCACCTCCGTGCCCGCCCGGGTGCGCCAGAAGAAGACCCGGGGCGTCAGCCCCCGATGAGTCGATGCCTTCACGATCTCGGAGAGCACCGCCGTCTCCATGATGGCGCCTCCCAGGGGGCCGGAGGCGGCGTGTGCGCCATCTCTCAGGCCGGCCAGATGGCAGAGCGTCCCCACGTCGGTGAAATAGACCTTGGGGGTCTTGACGAGTCGTTTCCCGACGTTCGCGAAGTACGGGCGGAGAACGATGACCTGACAGGTCGCCTCGAGCACGGACAGCCAGGCCTTGACCGTGTTGACCGCGACCCCGAGGTCCCGCGCGACGTCCGCAAGGTTCAGGAGCTGTCCGCTCCGGGCTGCCAGTACTCTCAGGAAGCTCTGGAATCCCGTGAGGTCCCCGACCTGCCGGAGGGTGCGCACGTCCCGCTCGAGATAGGTCTGGATGTAGCTGCCGTGCCACAAGGCGGTATCACGCTCGGGATGAGTGAAGGGCTCCGGGTATCCGCCTCTCAGGAACATCTCCCAGAGCGCCCCGTAGGCGAAGCGCCCGGCGGCGGCCGGGACCGGTGGGCGTGCCGCCTCCCACGGCAGGGCGAGGTCCGGGCGCCCCTCCGCCTCCCGCCGGGAGAGCGGGAGCAGGCGGAGCATGGCGGCACGGCCGGCCAAGGATTCGCCGATATCTTCCGCAAGCGACAGGTTCTGTGAGCCCGTCAGCAGATACTGGCCCGCCGTTTGCCGGTCTTCGTCGATCCTCTCCTTGATGTACGGGAACAGGTCGGGGGCATACTGGGCTTCGTCGAAGATGACCGGAGGCCGGAACGTTTCAAGGAAGGCGCGCGGATCTTCCCGGGCGGCCGCGCGAACGTCCGGCGGCTCCAGGGACACGTACCGGCAGGACCCGCCGAAGAGGTGTCGCAGAAGCGTGGTCTTCCCGGATTGACGCGGACCGGTGAGCACCACGGCGGGAAATTCCGCGGCGGCTCGTATCAGCACCGGCTCCAGGGAACGCCTGATGTAACGTTCGTTCATGAGTCGATCGAAGTGGAAATCATGCAGTTGAAATGCATGATTTCCACTATGGAGTCAAGTCCGACGATACGCAAGCCGATCGCCACGGAGCCACAAGTCGCTCCGTCAATCGGCGAAGCCCCCGCAGCGCCGAGGCGGTCTCCGCGATCCGATCGGAGCGGGCCGCCGCCACTCGGGGTCGAACAGTCCCCCGATACGCAAGCCGGTCACCACGGAGCCACAGGTCGCTCCGTCAATCGGCGAAGCCCCCGCAGCGCCGAAGCGGCTTCCGCGACCCGACTCGGAGCGGGCCGCCGCCACTCGGGGTCGAACAGTCCCCCGACCGGACGCCGCCCCTTGCCGACGCTTGCCGGCACGGGCCGTGCCGGCTATCCGGCCTGCCCGCTCCTCGCGGACTCCAGCACCACGACGCGATCGCCGACGCGGACCGTTCCGGTGTCGCGCGGCACCAGGTTCTGGCCCAGGAACACCCCGCCGGTGGTGCGGCGACGATAGCGGGCGAGGGTGCGCATCGGCTCGCGCTTCGAGTCCGGGATGCCGGTGTCGGGGTCGACGGTCGGCAGCTCGCACCGTTCGCAGTTCTCGACCCCTTCGAACTCCACCGAGCCGATCCGGATGCGGCGCCAGTCGTCCTCCGCGTACGGTGTGCCGCCGCCGACCACGAAGTTGGGCCGGAACCGGCGCATCGACACCGGGGTCGGAGTACGGGTGTTCAGGTCGTCGAGCGAGCTTCGGCCGATGACGAGCACCGGGTAGCAGTCGGCGAAGCTCACTTCGTCTTCGGGGAGCGTGCACTCCGGGTCGGGTCGGCGCTTGGCGCGATCGTCCATCGCAACGAGCCGCACCGGCCTGTCCAGCGCGTCCGACATCCACCGCGCGGCGGCATCGCCGGCATCCAGGGCGCCGCACTCCTGTCCCCAGATCCAGGTCCGTGCCGAGCGCGATCCCGCATCCGGGTACCGTACGGTGAGCGTCTCGCGGCCGTCCATCCGGAGCTGAAGATCCGGGCCTGCGGCCTCGGCCCGTATCCGCACCAGTTGCGGCCGCTCGCGGGCGGTGACGCACACCCCGTCGGCGTCGATCACCATCCAGCGGCGATCGCCGCGCAGGCCGCACGGCTCCACCTCGCGTGCGTCCAGGTCGAGCCCGGCGCCGGACTTCAACGGATAGACCGCGATACCGGCGAGTACGAGGTCATTCATCGGGACGGGCTTCCGGCCAGCGCCGCTTCAGGGAGGCATGGTGCCGTGCGAGCCATTGCAGCGCGATGATCGTCTTGGCGTTGACGATCCTCCCCTCGTCGAGCAACGCCACCGCCTCGGAGATCGGTATCGTCGTTGCCCGGATGTCTTCGCCCTCCGTCCCCAGGCCGTGGAGCCCCCCGACTCCGTCGCTCGCGACCCGGCCGCAGAACAGGTGCACCGTCTCGGTGGTGGCTCCGGGACTCGTGAGGAACGTCGCGATGGGGACGAGATCGGTGATGACGCAGCCCGCCTCCTCCAGCGCTTCCCGCCGCGCCAGCTCTTCGGGCGTCTCGCCCGGCTCGATGACGCCCGCCACGCACTCCAGGAGCCACGGGTTCCGGCCCGCGGCCCACGCTCCCGGGCGGAACTGTTCGATGAGCACGACGCGGTCGCGCCCGGGGTCCACCGGGAGGACCGCGGCGACCATGCCGCGTTCCAGCACTTCGCGTGTGAGCACCGGCCCGAGGCCGCCGGCGAACTGCCGGTGGCGCAGGCGGTAGCGGTCGAGACGGAAGTGGCCGTCGTAGACGACGTCCCTGCCGAGCAGCTCCACGTCCTCTCCGGCCACCCGCTTCCCTCCCTTCGTCGTCGGCCCTGCCGGGGTCCCGGCTCTTTGTCGGCCTTGCCGGGGTCCCGGCTCCTTGTCGGCCTTGCCGGAGTCCCGGCTCCTTGTCGGCCCTGCCGAGGTCCCGGCTCCTTGTCGGCCCTGCCGGGGTCCCGGCTCCTTGTCGGCCTTGCCGGGATCCCGGCTCTTTCCCGGTGTCCCGATGGTCCGCGTGGTCCGGACACCGCGGTGCGATTGTACGGCCCGCGCCCGAACCGGACCGTCGAGCCGGCCACGCGGGACGTTCCCGGGACTTCCGGCCGTGCCGGGCTCTCAACCGGCGCAGGGGCATGGTACGTCCGGGTTCATCCCGGCGCACCGGATTCGATCCGGCGCCGTCACTCCCGCCCGCGGAGGGCGCCGAGGCGGTCGGCGTCGGCCGGCTGACGGTCTCGACGGTCACTCCCGCCCGCGGAGGGGACCGAGGGCTGCCGGAGCGGGCGGCACCGGCTCGGCTTGGCGCCGCCACTCCCGCAACCATCCGGCATGAGTCATGATCGGCACGGGTGCGCCGGCTCCGGTTCGGCGCCCTCGACTCCCGTCCCGTCGAGCATCGCCATGACTCCATCGACCGTTCATCCGACCCACGAGAGCTGGACCATTCGCAAGCCGGCGGTCCACGCTGCCGGCGGCGTCGTCACCAGCCGGCGATTCCCGTCCCGTCGAGCATCGCCATGACTCCATCGACCGTTCATCCGACCCACGAGAGCTGGACCATTCGCAAGCCGGCGGTCCGTGCTGCCGGCGGCGTCGTCACCAGCCAGCACTATCTTGCGTCGCGGATCGGCGCCCGGATGCTCGAGGCGGGCGGCAACGCGGTGGATGCCGCGGTGGCGGCGGGCCTCGCGATCGGAACGGTGGAGCCGTGGATGAGCGGACTCGGCGGTGGCGGATTCATGGTCGTTTACGTTGCGGCGGAACGTCGGGCCTGCGTGGTGGAGTTCGGCATGCGCGCGCCGCGCGGGATCGACCCGGCCGCGTACCCGCTTGCGGACGGAGTCGACACGGATCTGTTCGGGTGGCCGGCCGTGGTGGAGGATCGCAACGTGCTCGGCCCGCTCTCGATCGCGGTGCCGGGCTTCATCGCCGGGCACGCGGCGGCGCTCGAACGGTTCGGGACGCGGTCGTGGCGTGATGCGATCGCGCCGGCCGTCGAGCACGCGCGGCGAGGCATGGCCGTCGACTGGTACGCGACGCTGAAGATCGCGAGCGAGGCGGCATCGCTCGCCCGGTTTCCCGAGACCGCCCGGATTTACCTCCCCTCCGGCCACGTCCCCGCGCCGGGCTGGGGCGACACCGCGCCCGTGATCCGGCTCGGCGCCCTCGGCGAGACGTATGCCCGGCTCCGCGACGCGGGTCCGCGCGACTTCTACGAGGGGGAGATTGCGCGGCGGATCGTGCGCGACTGCAACGATGCGGGCTCTCCGCTCTCGGCGGACGATCTCGCCGGATACGCCGCGCGCATCGTCGACGCGGACCGGCACCGGTACCGCGATGCGCTCGTCCACGCCGCGTCCGGGCTTTCGGCCGGACCGACCCTGCGGCACGCGCTCGGCCTGCTCGGGGAGCGGTTCGCGCCGTCCGGCTCGCGGCCGGATGCCGCCGCCTATCTCGCGTACGCGTCATCCCTGCTCGATGCCTGGCGTGACCGGCTCGCGACGATGGGCGACGTGGACGATTCACCGGCGCCGGGCTGCACCACCCATCTCGGCGTCGCCGACCGGGACGGCAATATGGTCGCGCTGACTCAGACCCTGCTCTCGATATTCGGATCGAGGATGGTGTTGCCGGGCACCGGGATCCTGATGAACAACGGCATGATGTGGTTCGATCCGCGCCCGGGGCGCCCCAACTCGATCGCTCCCGGCAAGTGGCCGCTGTCGAACATGTGCCCGACCGTCGTGGAGCGGGCCGACGGCCTGCGGTTCGCGGCCGGCGCGTCGGGCGGGCGGCGCATCCTGCCCGCCGTCTTCCAGCTCGTGTCGTTCCTCGTCGACCATTCGATGTCCATGGACGACGCGATGCACACGCCCCGGATCGATGTCAGCGGAGCCCCGCCCATCACCGCGGACGCTGCGCTTTCGGCGGACACGATCGCTGCACTGGCCGAACGCCACGACGTGCGGGTGGCCCGGCACGGGGTCCATCCGTCCTTCTTCGCGAGCCCGAACCTTGCCGGCTACGAGGCTTCCGGGGGCGCAACGGTCGGCGCCGCATGCGTGACGTCACCCTGGGCGTGCGCGACCGGCGCCGCATGACGTGAGGCCGCTTCCATCGGCCGGCGGACGAGTCCTCCGCTTCACACGGCCCAGCCGGCGGACAGGACCTCCGCCTGCTCCAGCACCGTCCGGGTCGCCTTCTCCTGCTTGTCGGGCGGGTAGCCGTGCTTGCGCAGGACGCGCTTGACCAGACGCCGGAGGTGGGCGCGCACGTTCTCGCGCAGCGTCCAGTCAATGGTGACGTTGCCCCGCACGGTCTCGACCAGCTCGCGCGCGAGGCCGCGCAGCGTCTCGTCGCCCAGCACCCGGACCGCGCTGTCGTTGGTCTCGAGCGCGTCGTAGAAAGCGAGCTCGTCCTCGGACAGACCGAGCTTCTCGCCCCGGGCGCCGGCCTCGCGCAGCTCGCGGGCGAGCCGGATCAGCTCCTCGATCACCTGCGCGGCCTCGACGGCGCGGTTCCGATAGCGGTGCAGGGTCCGCTCCAGCATCTCGGCGAAGGAGCGCGCCTGCACGACGTTCTTGCGCCGGCGCGCGGCAAGCTCGCCCTCGAGCAGCTTCCGCAACAGCTCGACGGCGAGGTTGCGCTGCGGCATGTCCCGCACCTCGGCCAGGAACTCGTCGGACAGGATCGAGAGGTCGGGCTTCTCCAGGCCGGCGGCGGCGAAGATGTCGATCACCCCGTCCGGCGCCACCGCCCGCGAGATGATCCGGCGCACGGCGTGGTCCAGCGCCTCTTCCGGCCGCGCCTCGGCGGCCGAGCGCTTGGCCAGCACCGACCGCACGGCCTGGAAGAACGCCACGTCGTCGCGGATGCGGAGCGCGTCCTCGTGCGGCACCGCGAGCGCGAAGGCCCGGGAGAGGTCGCGCACCGCGCGCACGCAGCGCTCCTTGCCGTCCTCCTGGGCGAGGACGTGCTCCTGCGCGGCCGGCAGCAGGCCCAGACGCTCCGCCGGCGTGCCGGCGGTCCACGCCGACCGGTCGAAGCCGTGGAACAGGCCGCGGCAGATCTCGTACTTCTCCAGCATCACCGCGACCGCCTCGGCCTGGTCGAGCGCGGCCCGTCCGGCGCCGCCGCTCTCGGTGTAGGTCGCGAGCGCCCGCTTGAGCTCGTGGGCGAGCCCGAGATAATCGACGACGAGTCCGCCCGGCTTGTCCCGGAACACCCGGTTGACGCGGGCGATGGCCTGCATCAGCCCGTGGCCGCGCATCGGCTTGTCCACGTACATGGTGTGCAGGCTCGGGGCGTCGAAGCCGGTGAGCCACATGTCGCGCACCAGCACGACCCGAAGCGGGTCGCCGGGGTCGCGGAACCGCTTCGCCAGCGCCTCGCGGCGGGGCTTGCTGCGGATGTGGGGCTGCCAGTCGGGCGGGTCGGAGGCGGCGCCGGTCATGACGACCTTGATTCGCCCCTTGTCGTCGTTGTCGTCGTCCCCGTCGTGCCACTCCGGGCGCAGGCGCACAAGCTCGCGCCAGAGGTCGATGCAGATGCGCCGGCTCATGCACACGACCATCGCCTTGCCCTCCATCGCTTCGAGGCGCTGCTCGAAATGCGAGACGACGTCCCGGGCGACGAGCGCCAGACGTTTCTCCGCGCCGACGATCGCTTCGAGCTGGGCCCATCGGGTCTTGAGCCTTTCCTTGCGGTCGATCTCCTCGCCCTCGGTCGCCTCCTCGAAGCGCGGATCGATGTTCGGCCGCTCGCTCTCGTCGAGCCCCAGCCTGGCAAGCCGGCTCTCGTAGTAGATGGGCACCGTCGCCTGGTCCTCGACCGCGCGCCGGATGTCGTAGATGCTGATGTAGTCGCCGAACACGGCGCGGGTGCTGGCGTCCTCGAGCTCGACCGGCGTGCCGGTGAAGCCGACGAAGGAGGCGTTGGGGAGCGCGTCGCGCATGTGGCGCGCGTAGCCGTCGATGAAGTCGTACTGGCTGCGGTGCGCCTCGTCGGCGATGACCACGACGTTGCGCCGCTGCGAGAGCACCGGGTGCCGGTCGCCCTTCTCCTCGGGGAAGAACTTCTGGATGGTGGTGAACACCACGCCGCCGGCCTCGACCGCGAGCCTGCCGCGCAGGTCGGCCCGGCTCGCGGCCTGCACCGGCGGCTGGCGCAGCAGGTCCCGGCAGCGTGCGAAGGTGCCGAAGAGCTGGTCGTCGAGGTCGTTGCGGTCGGTGAGGACGACGACGGTCGGGTTGCCCATCGCCGGGTCGCGGATGATCCGCCCGGCATAGAAGGCCATGGTCAGGCTCTTGCCCGAGCCCTGGGTGTGCCAGACGACGCCGATGCGCCGGTCGCCGGGGGCGCCGCCCGGCTTGCGGCCGGATTCGTAGCGGCCCCGCTCCTCCGCGGTCCGTTGCAGCTCGGCCGCGCGCAGGGTCTCGCCGACCGCCGTCTCGACCGCGTGGAACTGGTGGTAGCCCGCCATCTTCTTGGCCGGCGCGCCGCCGCCGTCGTCCTCGAACACGATGAAGTCGCGGACCAGCGCCAGGAACCGGCGCCGCTCGCACACCCCTTCGAGCATGACCTGGAGTTGGGGCAGGTGCGGGTCGGCCAGGGTCTCGCCCGAGATCGTGCGCCAGGGCTTGAACCACTCCCGGCCGGCGGTCAGGGTGCCGATGCGGGCCTCGGCGCCGTCCGACACGACGAGAGCCGCGTTGCAGGCGAAGAGCGAGGGCACCTGATCCTTGTAGGTCTGCAACTGCCGGTACGCCGACAGGATCGTGGCCTGCTCGTCGGCCGGGTTCTTGAGCTCGATCACGGCGAGCGGCAGGCCGTTGACGAACAGCACCACGTCGGGCCGGCGCTCGTGCCGGTGCTCGACCACGGTGAACTGGTTCACCGCGAGCCAGTCGTTGCGGGCGGGCCGGTCGAAGTCGATCGCCCGCGCCTGTGCGCCGCGGATCGCGCCGCCGGCATCGCGGTATTCCACCGTCACGCCGTCCGTCGCCATGCGGTGGAAAGCGCGGTTGCGCGCCGCGAGCGTCGCCCCTTCCGGCCGGATCAGCCTGCGCAAGGCGTCTTCCCGCGCCGCGGCGGGAAGGCCGGGATTGAGGCGCGCGAGCGCGTCGCGAAGACGCCGCTCCAGCACCACCTCGCCGTAATCGGCGCGTTCGGCGCCCGGCGTATCGGGGGCGATATCGGGGCCGTGGACGACGGACCAGCCCAGCCCCGCGAGCCATTCGAGGGCGGCATCCTCGACGGTGGACTCCGAAATCCCCTTCATTCGGCGGGAGCCGCCGGCAGGGGCGCCGCCGGCAGATTGACGCTTCGCCCGGTATCGTCCACCAGCGCCCGGCGGCGCGGCGTCCGGTTGCGCAGCGTCCGGGCAAGCAACGTCCGGGCAAGGAGGTCGAGGGTTTCGCGGGCCTCCCGGAGACCGCGCTCCGCCAGCCGCCGCTCGTTCAGGGTGCAGCCCCGCACCGGATGGTCCCGCAGGGTGCGGGTGGCCCGGATGCGGAACTGTGTGCCGCGCGGGGACTTGACGCGGTAGCCGACGGAGATGACGGCATCCAGGTTGTAGTGCTTCAGGGTGCGCCGGACCCGGCGCCTGCCCTCGGTTCGAACTACCAAGTAATCCTCGGCAGTTGCCGGTTCCACGAGTCCCCCACCCGAATGGTTGTTCTTCAGGGCGCCACGGTGTGCATGTCGCCGATGAGGCCGCAGTCCTCGATGGGCCGACAGGGTATCGCCGTTCTCAGCGTCCGGCAGGCGAGCCGTTCGCCGCCAGCACCTCGACGCGGCGGATCATCTCCTCGCCCGTCTCGCAGTCGACCAGCCAGTCGCCGACTTGGGCGAGCCCGTCCACGGGCACTCGGTGCAACAACGGGCGGAGCCGCTCGGCGTCGTCGTCCCCGAAACGCCGCGCCGCCACCCGGCACAGTGCTCGCTGCTCACCGTCGGCCACACCCTGGGCGAGCAAGCCGGCCTTGTACCGGTCCACTTTCGCTTCCCATATCGTTGCCATGCGCCTTCCTCCTCCTGCCCTCTCCATCTCCTCGAACGGCGGGAACCTCTGCGATCCCTGTGACCCCTCGCCCGTCAACCGGCCCCTCGGTGATGTCCACCAGATGGTACGCCTGCGACCGGAAGCGCGCCAACGCGCGGCGCTTCCTGTCGGGCAGCGCCTCGGCATGATCGCGCGTCGCCCACCCGGGCGGCGCCGAGCCTTGCGCGGTCCACGGCTCGTTGCCGTGCAGAACGGGATAGCGAACCGTCTGATTCGCCTCCGGCCGAGACTGAAAGTCGGGAGCGGTCGTCGACTACCCCCTCATGCCGCCGATTGCCGAGGCGTCACTTTCTCGTCGATCTCGCGGCCTGCCGTGATTTCCGCCTGGCGAAGTTCCCAAGTCTTCTGCAAGTTCATCCAGAGCTGCGGCGACGTCCCGAAATACCGCGCCAGCCGCAAGGCCGTGTCCGCGCTCACGCCCCGCTGGCCGTTCAGGATCATCGTCACCCGGTTCACCGGTACGCCAAGAGCCTTCGACAGCGCATTGGCCGACAGCCCGACCTCGTCGAGTTCATCGCGCAGGATTTCGCCGGGGTGCACCGGCCTCATGCCGTTCTTTGCGTTCACGTCAAACCCCCTCAGTGATAGTCAACGATCTCGACGTCCCATGGCCCGTCGTCCGTCCAACGGAAGCAGATGCGCCATTGCACGTTGATCCGAATGCTGTGCTGACCGGCGCGGTCGCCCCGCAGAGCTTCCAATCGGTTGCTCGGCAGTGCGGCAAGGTCACCAAGCGTCTCCGCGCTGTCCAGCAGGGTCAGGCGACGCGCCGCTTGCCGGGCGAAGCTCTGAAATGTCGCGATGCGCTGCCCCTCGAAGAAGCGTCGAGTCGCCCGATCCTTGAAGCTTCGTATCATGCGTGCCCAGTGTAGTCGCTGTTATGTCTTCCGTAAAAGAACCTGCTGTCCGATCCATGGCGTGCGCCTTGTCCAACACCAACAGACAGGGCGAGCGGCGCCGCCCCACGCGACTGCGGCGGTGTGAGGGTCGCGCGCGTAGTTGAACGCGGGCCAGCACTTGCCGTGCGGGGGTCCTCGGGTGTGCGGAGACGGATTGCGTTGGCCCTTGGCCCACCCCGCCGCCCATGCGAGCGGACCCCCGACACCAAACGGGCTGTCCCATGCATACCCCGTACAGCTCCGGGACATCGAACTGCTCGAGCGGCGCGCGCCGGATGTCGTCGGGATTCACGTCTTGGCTCGACATGCGGCACCGTCGAGAGCCGACCGAATGACGACGTCCCGCAGTTCACATGTGCGTGGCTCGTTTCAAGGGTTTCACTTCACAGTGTGATTCACATACAGTCAGGGTGTGGAGAGGGACATGAAATGAATGAACCGACGCCGTTGAATCCCACGCGGAGGACACCAGAGGTGCACCTGCTTCGTGCACCCTTGGCGCGCGTCATCGCCCAGGCGCGCTTCCCGCTCATCCTGGCAATTCGTGACCCCGGCAGGGTCGCCATATTGCAGGACGCACTCCGCGAGACCTATCCGAATCTCAGCCAGGATCAGGTTCACAGCATCGAGTTGCCCGGCGGACAGGCCCCGAACGTCCGCCAAGCCCTCATCTGGCGACTCGCCGATCGGGAGAAGGACCCCCGCTGGCGGGTGTCGTTGGGGGTGGACTTCGTGGCCCTCGAAACCTCTTCCTACGAGAGCCGGAACGATTTTCTCGGCCGCTTGCGTACCGTCGTTTCCGCGGTCGAGGAGGCATTCGAGCCCGCGTCGGCCAGCCGCTTCGGGTTGCGCTACATCGACCGGCTCACCGGCGAGGCGGTCGATCGAATCGGTGACCTGATCCGACCCGACATTCTCGGCATAGTCCGGTCTCCCGAGAACCCGCACTCCGCCCTGAGAGAATCTCTCACCCATCTGATGACCGAGGCGCAATTCCTGGCCCAGGACGGCGCCCGCGTCCAGGGACGCTGGGGGCTGCTGCCCAAGGACGTGACCTACGATCCCAATGCCCTCGGGCCGGTGGCCGAGCCGAGCTGGGTTCTCGATCTGGACATGTTCACGACGGAGTCGCTGCCCTTCACGAGCGAAGAATTGCTGACAACCGCGACGAGCTTTGCCGAATGTCTCTACTGGCTCTTTCGCGAAATGGTTACGGAGGAATTCCTGACGTTCTACGGAGGAGAGTCATGACCGAGACCGCGCTATGCGAAGCACCGGACATGCGCACTTCTGCGGTCGGCTGCATGAATCGCCCTGACATGGAGGCCACCTTCGCATTCCTGATCGCCACCACGCTTCCAGGATCGGCGACGGCCACCGGTGCCGGAGAAACGATCGTGCTGCGCTCCGAGCGCACCGCCGCCGGCCCGATCGGACAAATCGAACATGCTCCGGCGGAATCCACGGCCGAGGCCGTCATGGAAATCCGTCGCCGATCCGGCCTGACGTGGGAGGAAATCGGCGACCTGTTCGATGTATCGCGTCGAAGCGTCCATCATTGGGCGAACGGCAAGTCCGTTACCGCCGGCCACGATCGAACCATTCGCAGGATGCTGGTGGCCGTCCGTCACCTCGACCAAGGTGAGCAGGTCGGCACCCGGGCCCTGCTCCTGGCCGTTGACCAAGCCATGGGGGTGTCCACGCTCGACCTCATGAAGGACGGTCGTTTCGACGAAGCCATGGGCCGCGTCGCGGGCGCTCCCGCACCCGGGCCTCACCATGCCCCCCTCTCTCGCGCCGCCCGGGACGCCCGCCGACCGAAAGCGCCAGCGCTTCTTCTGGGGGCCGAGCAGGAACGGCCCGATGTTCCGGCCAGGGCCCGCGCCGTCCATGCCAGGCGGACATCCGGAACGACGGGCTGATACTTCATGCCTTTGTCGGAAGAGGACGAACGAACGATCGACCAAGCTCTCCAGGCATGGCGTCAGGGGGATGTCTCCCTGGCCGCCGGTCTGGAGTTTCTGCATTTCGCCGATCTGTCCCGTCCGCACAGCCCCGCTTCTACACAGGTGGCCGAGGTCCTCGCGTGCGACCACGAGGCCATCAAGGCTGGAAGCGGCCACCGGAGAGCGGGTTTCCGCATTCGAATGGGATCGAGATAAAGCCGGAGAAGGCGGTGGAGTCGGGCTGCACAGGGGCACGCAATCGTGAAGGCGTACAGAAGCCGCGTGAGGAAGTGCCGGGCGGGCGAGAGCATCCCGGGCGGCATGAGACGCCGGAACGTCGGGAGATCGACCTGAACATAGGGCCGTGACGGAAGCTCTCAAGCCGTCGGTAACAGGATCGAGGCGAACGTAATTGGGCGTCCCGATCACTCCGGCTGACCGTCTACTCTTTTCGTCGGCGCGCGACCTTCAATATGGTGTAATCTACGTGCCCACACACCTCACGACTAAGTTGATGATCGACAGACGTTCGATCGCCGAAGCGCACCGCAAGCAACCTGCCGAGGCTCATCCGCGAGGCGCGGTAAGGCAGTGGAGTCGGTACGGTGAATCAGGTGCGGTACGGACCGATCGTATCCGCTTCGAGGGGGGCTGCCTCGAGCCGTCACGACTTCGCCGAAACGTATCTGGACCTCGCGAGAAACATCGGCCCTTCAGAAGCCCGGGCTCGACTCCGACGCGGAAATGCAATGTCCGGTCGTGACCCGTGGGATACCTGCTCGACATCGACGCGGTCTCGGGACTACTGAGGCTCGAACCGGGGAGTGGTGTCATGTGCCGGTTGCGTGAACGTGAAGGTGAGCGTGCAATCTCGACGCCGAGACCGCGCGAGGTACGGTTCGAATGTGCCCGACTGCCTCGATCACGATGCCGGGAAGCGAACGAACACCGTATCGAGGAAGTGATACCGGCGCGTTTTCCGGAGCTCCGCCAGGGCTGGTGCACCCCGGTCGGACCCGAGCGCGAGAGCGTGCACCCGGTTTGGAAGTCGCGGGGCCGGGGCGAGACGCTTGGCTCGACGGCCGGAACGACCGCCTGCCAGTCGAAGATGCGGCGGGTAACGTGATCGGGAAAACCGCGTTTCAGACCAAGGCTCGGACGGTCGATCATCTCGGCCGTGAGCAAATCGCCGATTGTCCCACCGCTATCTCGGAGCTGTGGAAGAATGCATTCGATGCCTATGCACGAAATGTCGAGCTCAATATCTATGACGGCGCAGAGCCGGTAGCGACCATCAGCGACGACGGCCATGGAATGAGTCGCGACGAATTCGAGACCCGCTGGCTCGTCGTCGGAACCGAGTCCAAGGCGACCGTGGACACGACGCCCGTCCGGGACCGGAACGGCCTGACGGTTCGACCGCGCCAAGGCCAGAAAGGGATCGGACGCCTTTCATGCGCCAATCTGGGGCCGATTCTTCTGTTGGTTTCGAAGCGATCGGAGGCTCCGTTCGTCGCCGCGCTGATCGACTGGCGCTTGTTCGAAAACCCCTTTATCAACCTGTCCGACATATTCGTTCCGATGACGGAGTTCACCACGAGAGACGAACTCTTCGCACAGGTCCCCGACCTCGTCGCCGGCTTGTCGGAGAATGTGACCGGCGGCTCGGATGGGGACCGCAAAGATCGTATTCGCAAGGCTTGGAAGGAGCTTGACGAGGCGGGGGGCAATGAGCCGCGGACGCCCTCCGAAGAGATTCTGTCCACCATGTCCCGGGTGTCTTTCGAGCCCCGACACCTGCTGCAATGGCCGGTATGGACCGGCGATTCCGACCACGGAATGGCGTTGCTCGTCTCTCATATCAATTATGATCTACGTGTCCACTTCAATGAAGGGGTCGCCGATACGTCGGCTCAGGCGGCACGCGAGCGTTTTTTCGAGACGCTTTCCAGCTTCGTCGACCCGTTTGTCGATCCGTCCGACTCCGCCGCTACCCTGAACGACCCTCACTTTTCCTATGTCGTGCGCGTATGGGAAGGAGACACCCACCGGATAGTTGTCGGCTCGGGAAAACAGTTCGACAAACGTCAGGTAGACGGCTTGGAACATCGTATCGAAGGCAGGATCGATTCCAGCGGCGTCTTCACCGGCCACATCAAGGCCTTCGGCGAATGGCTGCCCGATACCCAGATCATCGAGCCGCCGAAGGATCTTTCGATTCCTCGGCGTCGCGATAACGAGGTGGGGCCCTTGGAGCTCTATATCGCGTCGATGGAGTTCGTATCCACGAACACGACTCATTCTCCATCGGAGTTTCAACAATACCGGGAACTGGCCGAAAAGTATTCGGGCTTCATGGTCTTTCGGGATGGCCTGCGGGTCCTACCCTACGGGCGGACCGACAACGACTTCTTCGAGATCGAGTCTCGCCGGAGCAAAAGCGCCGGCCGCGAGTTCTGGAATCATCGTCAGATGTTCGGGCGTCTCGCGATCACGCGCGAGCACAATCCGAACCTGAAGGACAAGGCGGGCCGCGAAGGTCTGCTCGACAACCGAGCGGCGAAGACGCTCAAGTCCCTGATCTCGAACCTTCTGATGCAGTCCGCTCGCCGATATTTCGGTTCCGCGTCCGAGATACGCAATGAATTGCTGCCTCGGATTTCCGCAGAAAACGAACGCAAGCGCGCCGCAGAGGCCAGGAACAAGCTGCGAAGACGTCACCGGCGGGAGTTTTTGTCAAAACTCAAGAAATACTCCCGAGATCTGCCGAACCTCCTTCACGACGTGGAACATTATGCGGAGAATCTGGACATCGGAAGTGAAGCACAGATATCCCAAGTACAACGGACGCTGGAAGGCTTCCGAGAGCGCTTGGCCGACTTCAGGCTTCCGGGCGCTCCGAAGAACCTCGGGGCATCGGAGGATACGTATGCGCACTACCGGGATACGCTCCGAACGGCACGCGCAACCGTCACTGCTCTGAATGAGAGGATCGATCGGGACATCGAACGAATCAAGCCTACCAAACCCAGAATTCTTCTGAAACGACAATTGGCCAGCCAAGCCGGCCGCATCCATCACCGCATCCAGAAATGGAAGAGCTCCATCGCCGCTCTCCAGAAGGCCGAGTATCAGAGGATACTCGATATCGTGAAACAACGAAACAAGCTGTTCCACGCCGAAGCCGAACCCCTTCTTCATCGCTTCGAGACCGGTGAGCTGTCCTATGCGGAGGTCTCGAATTTGATGGATCTGCTCATGCGACGCATGGATGAGGAAAACAGGGAAATCTTCGTTCCGTATATCGAAGCTCTGGAAAGCCTGCAGGACAGTATCGACTTGGAGCATCTGGCCACATTCGGGATGGAGGAGCTCGGTGAGGTACGAGGCGAGCTGGAGAGACTGAACAGTCTCGCCCAACTCGGCATAGCGGTGGAGATCGTCGGCCACGAACTGCAATCCTATGACGATATTATCGGATCGGGACTAAGGCGCCTTCCGGAAGACGTTCGCTCCAGCGTCGCGGTGAAGGATATCGAGTTCGGTTACGAAGGGCTGACTGACCAGTTGCGATTCCTCTCACCGTTACGTCTTGCGGGGCAGAAAATACAATGTTGGATCACGGGAGCCGAGATCGCCGAATATGTTTCGGAGTTCTTCGGACCGACTCTCGCAAAGAACCGTATTTCCTTTTCCGCCACGGAGAGATTTCGCAAGCTCCGGGTATTCGATCAGCGCTCACGTCTCTACCCGGTATTTATCAACCTGTTGAACAACAGCATTTACTGGTTGGGCGTCAGCGACATCGACGACCGGCAGGTGGTTTTCGACGTCTCGGATTCCGAGGCAGTGGTTTCGGACAACGGTCCCGGCATCGATCCGGAGGATCTGGACAGCCTCTTCACCCTGTTCTTCACTAGGAAGGTACGTGGGGGACGGGGAGTAGGTCTGTACCTTTGCCGTGCCAACCTCGCGGCCGGAGGCCATAGGATCAGATATGAATCCTCCGCGACGGACATGCCTCTGCCGGGGGCGAATTTCCTGATCTCGTTCAGAGGGGCGGAGTGCGATGACGAATGAGCATTACCGGGAATTTATCGAAGAGGCTTTCGTCGCTCCGATTCGTTCCGTTCTGATAGTCGATGACGATTATCCGACCTTCGCCGAGATTCTTGAAACCGGAATCGAGCACGGCACTCACGGAGAGACATACAACCGGAAAGCTTGGCGCTCCGACCCCGAACGCATCAGGCGCGTAATACGCAAGTTCCGCGAACGATCTCGACCGCTTCTCGTCGATATTCACGATGGAACGAATGTCACCGTAGGGGGTGAGGCCAAGGTAGCCGAACATCTGCATCAGTCCGACCTCCTCATTCTCGATTATCAGTTGGACAGAGCCAAGCCGGGGGACGGAACTGGCGCGATCGAAATTCTTCGCGGCCTGATGTCCAATGCTCATTTCAATCTCGTGGTCGTCTATACGAACGAGATGCTCGATATCGTGTTCGACGAGGTTCTGTGGGGAGTGATACGTCCTTCTTCGGATTCGCTCTCCGAAGAAGAGACGAAAGCCTCCGAGGAATTGATTGAGAAAGGAGAAGAGAGGTTCGACGGTTTCTCGCAACGTGTATTCGACAGCATAGATTCTGAACAATACTTCCACTCATGCCGTTATCCAGAGTGCTATCTCCGGACGATGGCGAAAAAGGAGCCGCCTTATTCCGCGTTCAAGGATCTAGGCGACGGAGCCGAGTGGACTCGGGACGAACAAAAACTCGTCCTTCGATACCTTCTCAAGAAGAGGGAACGTGCTCGCGGAGCAGACGACAATAAACTCCCGGGTGCCGATAGCCTGTTATGGTCTTCCGGCCCGGTCAGATGGATCAAATCCGACTCTGTGTTCGTCGCATTTTCAGCAAAATCCCATGACGATGATCTGTTAGCCGATCTTCGGATTGCGCTAAATGATTGGAAGCCGAAGCCGTCAAGGCTTCTTCTGACCAAACTCAGAGCGGAAATGGATGAACACGGCATTGCGGCTCAAGGCTGGGCATTGAGCAACCGCTATGCCTTGGCGTACTGGTACGATCGCCTCCTGCGCGCCGACGACGAACCGGAACGCCGATGGCGCGTCGCCGAGAGCGTCTCCCGCCATTCGAGCCGCTTGATGAGCGGTATCCTTCCGCGCGTCGAGGACTTCGTCGCACGTCTGATCGATGCAGAGGTGAAGGCGGCCGACGGCAATGTCGGACGGATATGCAAGGACCGATTCGGTGTGGATTTGGCCGACTGCGAGTCCAGAAAACGGGCCGCTCTTCAGCACAATGCATTCGTCTGCAGCATGGAGCCGGAGGGACGGCATCTCACAACCGGTCACGTTTTCTCCATAGGCGACGACAACTGGCTCTGTGTCTCGCCAGCCTGCGACATGGTGCCGTCACAGATTTCCGAGTGGCGTCGCGACGCCTTCGGTGAGCAGCGGCTTCCGTTCGTTGCGGTCGAACTACGGCCGATTTCCCACAAGAAGCTGTTGAGCGACATTCAATCCAATCGGTTCGTGGTTCTACAACTGAACGGCGAACTGAAGGGCTTTTGCTTCAACGATCCGCCAAGAAGCGACTCGGCGCCTCGCTGGGATGTCTTCTATGCGGAAAAACGGGGGGAGTTCACCGGGAGCGATTTTCGGCTCGCCATATCCCGAACCGAACAAGGAAAGACCCGACTGATTTTCAAACGTCATGAAGCGACGGTCGTTGCCCAGCTTCGGTACGAATATGCACTCAATCTCGTACAGAAGCTCGGCGTGTCTCTCACTCGAATCGGATTGGATTTCTCCAACGGGCGGGTGTAGGCATGACAGCCGCGAGGAGAAAGTCGTTTTCGGCGCTCGATCTGTTCTGCGGGTGCGGCGGATTGTCGCTTGGACTTCGTCGGGCCGGGTTTAGAGTTGTGGCAGCTATCGACAACGACAACCTCTCGGTCGAGACCTATCGAATGAACCACCGGGATACCCATGTGATTGAAGATGATATTCGTTCAGTAAATCCCCGGATTCTGATGAAGGAGTTGGATCTGAATCCCGGTGATCTGGATTTGTTGGCCGGTTGTCCTCCTTGCCAAGGATTCTCGACGCTGCGAACGCTCAACGGTGGACGATACATCGATGATCCGCTGAATGAACTTGTCTTTCAATTCGTACGGTTCGTCCGGGCTTTCTTGCCGAAAACAATCATGATGGAGAACGTACCGGGGCTACGCGACGATGCCCGCCTGAAGAAGATCAGGAGAAAATTGACCGGTCTTGGATATGAATGTGAAGCCGAGATCTTCGATGCAGCGAGATACGGCGTCCCTCAACGTCGGCTACGCATGATTCTCTTGGGTTCTCGCAGCGGTTGCCCGTCGTTTGCCTCGCCCGTCCGGCGGCGGCGGACCGTGGCCGAAGCCATTCAACGTCTGCCGTCGCCGGAAGTCTCGGAGGACCCGGTGCATAACTACTCCGTTTGCCGGTCCGCGCACGTAATGTCGTTGATCCGCCGAATTCCCAAGAACGGCGGAGGCCGTACCGATCTTCCAGCCGAACACCAACTCAATTGTCATCAGGGATTCGACGGATTCAAGGACATCTACGGCCGAATGGCGTGGCACGAGCCGGCGCCGACGATCACGGGAGGATGCATCAACCCATCGAAGGGGCGATTTCTTCATCCGGAGGAAGATCGGGCCATCACCTTACGCGAGGCCGCGCTCCTGCAAGGTTTTCCGAGATCGTACGTGTTCGGAATGTCCAAAGGCCGTTATCCCGCGGCGAAATTGATCGGCAATGCCTTTCCTCCGAAGTTCGCCGAACATCATGCACGATCCATCTACCGGCATCTCGAAAAATTCGGGAGCGACAAGCGTTGACCGGAACCGGAATTGGCAATTGTGCGATTACGTAGGGGGAGAGCACCGTTTTGTCTGTTGGATAAAATCTCCGATGAGGTCGCATAATTCCTCCGGATGCTTCGTCTCGCATTCCCACACCACCAGAACGGACCATCCTCGTTCTTCCAAGGCGGAAATGTTCTCTTGGTCTCTTCGTACGTTCTTATCGAGTTTGATGTTCCAAAAATCCCTGTTGGACGTGGGCCGTGCGCCTCGCGGACAATCGTGCTGATGCCAGAAGCAGCCGTGCACGAAGATGATCTTCTTCCGGTCCGGAAATACCAGATCCGGCGTACCCGGTAAATCTCGACGATGAAGGCGATACCGGAATCCCATTCGATGAACCAAACGTCGGACCTGCATCTCCGGCTTCGTGTTCTCTCCCCGCACACGCCCCATGAGGCGGCTGCGGAGCTCTGAAGAGATACGATCCACCATTATATCGTCGAGCCGACGAAGCCAATCACCGACTCATCATGAGTCACGCGGACGTGCCGCAACCCACGCCTTGCGGCGTGAACCCAAGCAAGTGGATAGGAATCCCAAGTACTGGAAGACGCATATGTGAATCTATTCATGGACTCCCTTCATTCGGTCATCTATGAATTCCTGGTGTTTCGTATTGATGTCATAGTATGCCTCATAGCCTCCCGATATCTGTCAACGAACTCACCCCCTCACGGCCTCATGGAGGCGGATTTCTCCGGAGACGAGCTTGGGAAGGAGCAGGTCTCGGGTTCGGGTCAAACTGCGGGATTCGTGGGCATTGGCGATTATTCTGTCCATCACCGGGCCAATCAGATTGCCGAGTGCCGTCCAAAGGCGATCATCGGATGGGGAAGCGACTTCATACCGGCTCAGCGCCTCCGAATCGGCGCGCTGTCGCCCGGATGTTCCTGCCATACTCTGTTCAGCACAAGCCCGGAATCCGGGGTCGCGTGCCAAGAGATAGCTGGCAGCCTTCGGTCTTGGTGCACACGATCGGATTACTATGAACTCCGTAGAGCCCGTTCCGACTACTTCATCGCCAAGATCGAAGACATAGGCTGTCTTCCCGTTCTCAAGACACGGTGTAATCCGTGCGAAGAGCGTATCGCCGTCTTTGAATTTCGATCCGGATTTATACTCGCGCTGGACCGGAGCATCCGGCACAAGTCCGACCGTCGGAAGAGCTGCCATGTCGAGGTATGGCGTCATCGTCCCCTTTCTGACTGACTCGCGCGGGTTGAACCGGAACAGGTCGCTTGCCGGACGAATTTCCCATCCCGCCGGCTTTCCCTCGTCGTCGAGGGCGTCAGGAAACAGATCCCAGATTTCGGATGCCAAGTAGGGCTTGCGGCCTTCGGCCTTGGCGCGGGTGGGGCCGAAATCGACGAACCAGTCCCGGAAGATCGCCCGCGCCATCGCTTCCAGCGTTTCGTTCATGCGCCGGTTCAACTCGATCTTGTCGTCCAGCGTACCGAGGATGTGGGCAATGGCGCGTTGTTCGGGGAGAGGAGGAAGTGGAATTTCTACCGTGCGCAGATAGGTCACCGGCTGGGCGATGGATGGAACACCGACCTGGGACGAATTGGCCAGCAACCGATGCTGCCCATCGGGAGACTTGAAGTACAAGGCGACGAACTCGGGGAGGATTTTGGAACGGTTGCAGCGCAGATAGAACTGACGCTGCGAAACGACATATCGAGAGAATATCGAGTGTTCCGGAATGTATGCTGCTTGTCCAATGTTGCCCGCATGCGTGAATATGATATCTCCACGGTAGACGTTTGCATTCGCAAGCTTCTTCGCATGTTCTTCGGTAATGAAGTTGAATCCAGGCGCATCATCGACTCTCGTGCCGTGCAGATGCTGTCCGCTGATGATCGGGATTCCTTCCGGTACGAAAGTCTCGACCTTGATCGAGGAACCGAATGGTCCCATGGCAACCTTCTCCGCAATTTCTTCAATAGTGGCCGTTGGCCACTCATGTCTCCTTCGTGTATCGGTCTGATCGCGATCCCGCAGCTTCCCCACCAGCACCACATAATTCCGCTCGATCTCCCTGTGGAAGGTCTCCGGCAGGCGCGCCCAGTCGCGGGCTTCGACCAGGAAGGGAATGTTGGAGTCGCGCAGGGCGTCCTTGAAGTCGGCGAAGCGATCGTCCGGTATTTCCCTCAGGCCCGATGCGCGCAACACCAGATCCAGGTCGCTGCCGTCATGAGCGCGGCCGTTCACCCGACTGCCGTAGGCCCAGACCTCGACATCGGGCAAGTGCTCTTTCAGCAATGCCTCGATCGCCGCGCGATGCCTGGGCGCCAGGAGGAGCCGTTCAGCCATCGCCGGCCGCTCCGACCATCTCGGCGAGCGCTCTCGCGTCCGTGATGAAGTCCGGCAGGAGCTTCAAGGTCGTCTCGGCGAAACCTTCACCATAGTCGTGCGTCGTATCGTCGCGATTGTCCCGGTATGCAAGCCAGCGCTCACAGGCCGCCGTGTCAATCAGCGCATGCTTCGCGGCATGTCGGAAAAGGTCCTTGAAAGCGAGACGATCCGCCTGGCGGTTGCTCGCGAAATACGCGCCGAGACGCTTGCGCAGCAATTTGCCGCTTTGCTCCAGAACGATCTCGAACTCCTTCACACAGGCGGCACGATAGATGTCATGGGCGATGTCGTCCGGATCGCTGCGCCGGAGTCCCTTCAAAGCGTGTTCCAGTGTATCGATGCAGCGCTCGAGAAATCCGGTGTCCACTCTCAATGCCTGTTTCTCTCATACTTGTTTCAGGTCGAACCCCAGCGCCTTCAGGTTGGCGGCGATGGCGGTGTCCAGCTTCGCGGCTTCGGCCTGCTGCTCCTTCAACTGCGCGACCAGCCGCTTCATCTTGTCCTCGAACGGCTCGCCGTCGTCCTTCGGCGGTTCCGCGCCGACGTAGCGGCCCGGGGTCAGCACGTGGCCGTGCCTGCGCACCTCTTCCAGCGTCGCGCCCTTGCAGAAGCCGGGCACGTCGGCGTAGTCGCCCGCGCCCTTCTCGCCGCGCCAGGCATGGTAGGTGTCGGCGATGCGGGCGATGTCCTCGTCGGTCAGCTCGCGATGGGTACGGTCGACCATGCGGCCGAGCTTGCGGGCATCGACGAACAGCACCTCGCCGCGACGGTCGCGGAGCTCGCCGCCGCCCCGGTCGCGGGCGAGGAACCACAGGCAGGCGGGGATCTGCGTCGAATAGAAGAGCTGGCCCGGCAGCGCCACCATGCAGTCCACCAGCTCCGCTTCGATCAGGCTCTTCCGAATCTCGCCCTCGCCGGACTGGTTCGACGACATCGAGCCGTTGGCGAGCACGAAGCCGGACGAGCCGCCCGGCGCCAGATGATGGACGATGTGCTGCACCCAGGCGAAGTTGGCGTTGCCCTTGGGCGGGACGCCGTAGCGCCAGCGCTGGTCGTCCGCCAGCCGCTCGCCGCCCCAGTCCGAGACGTTGAACGGCGGGTTGGCGAGGATGAAGTCGGCCTTGAGGTCGGGGTGGCGGTCGTCGTGGAAGCTGTCGCCGTGGGCGATCCGGCCCTCGATGCCGCGGATGGCGAGGTTCATCTTCGCCAGGCGCCAGGTCGTGTGGTTCGACTCCTGTCCGTAGATCGAGATATCGGCCCTGGCGCCTCTCGGAACCATTCCGCCGTTACCGTTGCCGTTGCCGGTGGCGTGCGCGCGGATGAACGCGACCGACTGCACGAACATGCCGGACGAACCGCAGCAGGGGTCGTAGACCCGGCCGCGATAGGGCTCCAGCATCTCGACCAGGAGCTTGACGACGCAGCGCGGGGTGTAGAACTCGCCGCCCTTCTTGCCTTCGGCGCCGGCGAACCGCGACAGGAAGTACTCGTAGACCCGGCCGAGCACGTCCCTGGAGCGCGCGTCGGCGTCCCCCACCCGGATGTTGCTGATCATGTCGATGAGCTGGCCGAGCCGCTGCTTGTCGAGCGCGGGACGGGCGTAGTCCCTGGGCAGCACGTCCCCGAGCGCCGGGTTGTCGCGCTCGATGCCCGCCATCGCGTCGTCGACGAGCTGGCCGATGCCGGGCTGCCGCGCCCGGGCCTTGAGACGGCTCCAGCGCGCCTCGGGCGGCACCCAGAAGATGTTCTCGGCGCGGTACTCGTCCGGATCCTCCGGGTCGGCGCCCTCGGCCCGCTCCGCTTCGAGGCGGGCGTGCGTCTCCTCGAAGGCGTCGGAGATGTACTTCAGGAAGATGAGGCCGAGGACGACGTGCTTGTACTCGGCCGCGTCCATCGAGCCGCGCAGGGCGTCGGCCATGCGCCACAGCTCGGCCTCGTACCCGGTCGTGGCGCCCTGCCCGCCGGCGGCGGTCCCGTCGCCGCCGGACTTCGGCTTTCCCGGTCGTCCCCGTGCCATGCGTCTTCCTTCCGCTTGCAGGTCGGTCAAGGTCCGCCGACGCACCTGTCGGCGAAGAGCGCATGGTCGGGGGGTCCGATGTCGGTCCGGTATTCGCGCACCGCGATTCCCGGCCCCGCGTTGAAGTCCAGCGCGTCCTTGTCCTGCACCTGCCGGCCCGCCGCCCGGAGGCGACCGTCGATCCGGTCGCGGGTGACCTGTTCCGGGGTCTGGTTGATGTCATGCGGCATGCGATTGCTTGCGCCTCTTTCGCGGTGTCACGGACAGGTGGAGCTGGACAGGCACTCGCGACTGCAATCACCCACCTTCCCGGACCGGACTATTGAGCGCTCGACGACGGTCGGGAGCGATGCTCATTGCCGCCCCGCCGTCCAGGGATCGACGGTCTCGACCCCGGTATTGCGGAACTCTCCCGTGTTTCGCGTCACGACGGCGAGCCCGCGTGTGGCCGCTGCCGCGGCGAGGAAGGCGTCCGGCACGTGGTCGTCGAGGGCCTCGCCGCGCCGTCGCTTGTCCTCCATGATCCGCGCGCACGCGCGGGCGTCGGCCAGTGTCCAATCGACGATGCGGTCCTCGAACAGTTCGCCGAGAAGGTCGTGGAACCGGTCCGCGAGGCCGCGCCGGCGCCGGCCGGGAGCAAGACGGCCGATGCCGTCGAGCACCTCCCAGACGGTGACGGACGCGAGGCCCAGGCCCTCTTCGGCGATGGAGTCGAGAAAAGCGGCAACCTGCGGCTCGGGCCGCGGTCGCATCATCTCGGAGACGACGTTCGTGTCTATCAGCCACGCGAGGGGCGCGTTCATCCCTCGCCGTCACCGGAGAACGACTGCGGTCTGTAGCCGCGACGGGCCGGGGGCGGAAGCTCGACACCGTGCGCCTCCCCGAAAAGCCGCGCGAAGGCCTCCGACGGCTTCGGCCGGCGCTCGGTCTTCGTGCGCTTCTCGTGGATCAGGCGACGGACCAGCTCTTCCATCGACACGCCGGTCTGCCGGGCTTTCCGCCGGAGCCAGGACTTGTCCCCGGGATCGATGTCGCGGACGGTGATGCTGGTGCCCATGCCGGCGCCTCCTGTTCGGTCGGGAGTCCTTCTACGGGCCATTCATCAATCAAATCATGCTATCAGGGATCGCGGGTCAAGGGCTTGCGCCTCTCGGCAGGAATTCCCGCCAACAAGGCCCGCCGATGCAACTCGTGGCGCAACCCGCCTGCGCAGTTCGCGGTCCAACTCGTCGGCGTAACCCACCGACGCAACCCGCTGGTGCGCACCGCGTTGCACATCGAGCGCAATGCGGCAAGGATACCGGAAAGCCCGGTCCGTCCATCGGATCGGGGGTGGCAACGGCGAGGCCGAGGAGCGCAGGCATTGACTACCCGACAGACCCGAACCCGCGGACGCGCGGCCCGGCATCGCGCGCGGGTCGGCGTGCAGGCGCCGATGCTGCCGCCGCTGGAGCTCGCGCTGCCTCGCTACGAGGTGCTCGACGAGGAAGGACTGGAGCGCATCCACGACGCATCGATGCGGATCCTCGAAGAGGTCGGGATCGACTTCCGGGACGAGGAGGCGATCGCTCTCTGGAAGAAGGCCGGCGCCGACGTCGACGGCTGGCGCGTGCGAATCGACCGCGCGCTGCTCATGGAGCTGGTCGCGAAGGCGCCGGAGACCTTCACCCTCACGGCGCGCAACCCCGAACGCAGCGTCCCCGTCGGCGGGCGCCACATGCTGTTCGTGCCGACCTACGGCTCCCCGTTCGTGCTCGACTTCGACAACCGGCGCCGCTACAGCACCCTCGACGATCTGCACCAGTTCCACAAGCTCGCGTACCTGTCCCCGTCCATGCACCTCTCCGGCGGCATCATCTGCGAGCCGGTGGACGTCGCGGTGCCCAAGCGCCACCTGCACGTCGCGTACAGCCTGCTCAAGCATTCGGACAAGCCGTTCATGGGCGCGACCACCGCCCGCGAGCGGGCCGAGGACACCGTCGCGATGGCGAAGATCGCGTTCGGGGAGGACTTCATCGCGAACCACACGGTCCTCGCCGGAGTGCTGAACTGCAACTCGCCCCTGGTGTGGGACGCCACCATGCTCGATGCGCTGAAGGTCTACGCGACGAACAACCAGGCGGTGATCGCCTCGCCGTTCGTGATGGCGGGGGCGAGCACCTCGGCGAGCACCGCGGGCGCGGTGGCCCAGCTCAACGCGGAGGCGCTCGCGGGCGTCGCGTTCGCGCAGCTCGTGCGCCCCGGCGCCCCGATGATCTACGGACAGTTCCTCGCCACCGTGGACATGCAGAGCGGGGCGCCGATGGCCGGCACCCCCGAGATCAGCCTGATGAACTTCGTCATCGGCCAGCTCGCGCGGCGCTACCGGCTGCCGTGGCGGTCGAGCGGCATGACCGCGGGCTCGAAGCTCGTGGACGCCCAGGCGGCCTACGAATCGAGCATGACCATGCAGTCCGTGCTGCTCTCGGGGGCGAACTACGTCTTCCACGCCGCGGGATGGCTCGAAGGGGGGCTGAGCGCGAGCTTCGCGAAGTTCGTGCTCGACGCGGAGCAGATGGAGATGTACCACCGGCTCGGTTCCGGCGTGGACCTGGGCGATCTCGAGGACGCGCTCGACGCGGTGCGCGAGGTGGGGCCGGGCGGGCACTTCCTCGGCACCGCGCACACGCTGGCGAAGTTCGAGACCGCGTTCTTCGCCCCGAAGCTGCTCGACAACACGAGCTTCGAGCAGTGGACGGCGGAGGGCGCCCTCGATGCGAACCAGCGGGGGCTGCGCCGCGCCGCCGAGATGCTCCGCAGCTACGAGCCGCCCCCGATGGACGAGGCGGTGGACGAGGCGCTACGCGCGTACATCGCGAAGCGCGAGGAGGAGTTGCCCGAGGGGGTGGAGTAGGGCCGGGCGCCGGCCGCCTCGGGGCCCGCCTTGCCGGCGCCGGCTGAACCGGGATCGGATCTACGCCTACACCGGGGTGCTGACGCTGTTTCCGTGAGGCCGTCCCCACCGTCCCCGGCGGCGTTCCAGGGCTCCGCATCAACCACTTTCCCGATACGGTACGTCCGTTTGCGTGAAGGTGGACGAGACGTAGCGGTACTCGCGGCTTCCGCATCAACCACTTTCCCGACGTGGTACGTCCGCTCCGCGAATCGTCGCGCGCCGATGGGCCGTCGCCTCCGCGTCGACCCGTCGGCCTCCCGGCGCCAGCACCACGCCGTAACGCTCGCGGGCCGCCTTGACGGAGACGACGCCGTCGCGCACGTCCCGGAGCACCCGTTCGGGATCGCGTTCGAGCGGGTCCCCGAACCCCCCGCCCCCGGGCGACGAGACCACGAGCCGCGCAGGCCCGAGATCCCGCAGGCCGAACTTCGGCGCCTCGAAGGCCGGCGCATCGGTCGGACGCACCTCCATCTCGCCGCCTTCCCCGTCCAGGCCCGACGCGGCGCCGTAGCCGCTCCGGTAGCGCAGCCCCTCGCCGCGGAACGACCAGGTGCCCTCGGTGTGGACGTCGATCTCGTACTCGACGCCGGTGCCGCCCCGCCAAGCCCCCGGCCCGCCGCCGTCGCACCGGAACTCGCAGCGCCGGTAGCGCACCGGGTAGAGCTGCTCGTAGACCTCCGCGCTCGGCATCACCAGCCCGCCGAGGGTGCAGAGATGGCCGATCTGGTTGAAGCCGTCGCGCCCGTCCACCGCGCCGGCCCCGGCCGCGGCGAGACCGTGGTAGAGCACGTAACGCCGGCCGTCCCCGTGACGCCCGGTGGTGATGCCGAAGACGTTCTTCCCCCAGCCCGCACACGCCCGTTCGGGGCTCGCCTCGCCCAGCGCCTTCCAGCAGGCGTGGATGATCTCGTGCGCGATGAACACCGTGCACATGGTGGTGGCCGCGCCCTCCGTCGCGTTGACGATGCTGCCCTCGGGCGCGATCAGCTCCAGGGGACGGAAGGTGCCCTCGTTGCGCGGGATGTCGGGCTCGAAGAAGGACGCGAAGGCGGTGTAGACGCTGGAGCAGGTGTTCGCCCAAGTGCTGTTCTTGAAGCCCCGGATCTGGGGGCTCGACCCGCTCAGGTCCACCGTGGCGCGGTCACCCTCGATGGTGAGGCGTGCCCGCACCGCCACGTCGCACGGCTCGAAGCAGTCGTTGTCGGAGTGGTCGGCGCCCTCGTGGACCCCGTCCGGGAGGGCGGCCAGCGCGGCGCGCATCCGGCGCTCGGCGTGGTCGAGGATGCCGTCGAACAGCGCAAGCGCGCGGTCGGCGGACACCTCCTCGGCGAACTCCGCGACGCGCTCGGCGCCGATCCGGGTCGCACCGAGCATCGCGCGCAGATCGCCGTCCTGAAGCTCCGGGGTGCGCGAGTTCGCGAGCAGGAGCCGCCACAGGTCGCGTCGGGTCTCGCCGCCGGCGACGAGCTTCATCGGCGGGAGCCGCACTCCCTCCTGCCAGGTGTCGCGGGCGAGCGGGTTGTAGGTGCCGGGCGCGCCGCCGCCGATGTCGGACTGGTGGGCCCGGTTGCAGGCGAAGGCGACCAGCCGGCCGCCGGCGAACACGGGGCGCGCGATCACCCAGTCGGGCAGGTGGTTGCCGCCGGCCTGCCACGGGTCGTTGAGCACGAAGGCGTCGCCGGGGGCGATGTCGCCGGCGAAGTCGCGCAGCACCGCGCGCACCGCGAAGCCGCCGCCCCCGGAGTGGATCGGGATCCCGTCCGCCTGCGAGACCAGCCAGCCGTCCGGCCCGCACACGAAGCAGGTGAAGTCGTGGGCCTGACTGAAGATGGGGCTACGGGCGGTGCGCACCATCACCTCGCCCATCTGCCGGGTGATGTAGTCCAGGCGGTTCTGGGTGAGGGCGAGCTGTACCGGGTCGAGGGTCATGGAGCGGTCTCCGTCCCGCTGTCCGGGCTTCGCCGGCAACGCGGCCGGGCAGCGGAGTCCCCGCACGGGCGCTTCCGGGCGGGTGCGGGCCGTACCGGGTCGAGGGTCATGGGGCGGTCTCCGTCCCGCTGTCCGGGCTTTGCCGGCGGGGCAGCCGGGCGGTGGAGTCCCCGCGCGGGCACTTCCGGGCGGGCGCGGGCCGTACCGGGTCGAGGGTCATGGGACGGTCTCCGCCCCGCTGTCCGGGCTTCGCCGACGGCTCAGCCGGCATCGAAGCGCACCAGCAGGTCGCCCGAGGGGAGGACCTCGACCCGGTCCCCCGGTCCGACCACCACCGTCGTCGTCCGCTCCTCGACGAGTAGCGGGCCTTCGAGCCGGTGGCCGGGCCGCAGGTCGGAGCCGCGGTAGACGGGGGTGGGCACGAAGCCTTGCGGCTCGCCGTGCGGGCCGAAGACGTATGCATCGCGTACGGACGCCGGCTCGGGGGCGGCGTCGCACGGCTCGGCCCGAAGCGGCGCGAGCGGCGGCAACGTCCCGATACCGACGACGCGCAGCTTCGTGACCTCCACCGTGCTGTCGGGCTGGACATGGCCGAAGAGCCGCTCGTGCTCGCGCTCGAACGCGGCGCGGAGCGCTTGCGTGCTCTCGGGCGTCTCCGCCGGCGCCGTTCCCTTCGGTGTCGGTCCTCCCGATGCCGATCCCTCCGGTGCCGTTCCCCCCGGCGCCGATCCCTCCGGTGCCGTTCCCCCCGGCGCCGGTCCCTCCGGTGCCGTTCCTCCCGATGCCGTTCCTCCCGGTGTCGTTCCCCCCGATGCCGTTCCTCCCGGCGCCGTTCCCTCCGGTGCCGTTCCCCCCGGCGCCGCGGGCGTTCGTGTCATCGGGGGGACTTCCGCTACCCGCACGTCCCACTGCTGGCCTGCGTAGCGCAGGTCCGCCTCGTGCTCGAAGCGCATCGCGCCGGCGTCGAACCCGCCCTCGCGGAGCCACGCCCGCGCCTCGTCCTCCAGCGTCGCGTACAGGTCCCACGCCGCCCGCGCCGCATCCGCGTCGAGCGGGGCGATGAACACGCGGGCGAAGTCCTGGCCGACGTCCGCGTTGAGCATCCCGAGGGCGCAGAACACTCCGGCGAGCCGCGGCACCAGCACCCCCCGCGCCCCGAGCCGGCGCCCGACCGCGGCTCCGTGCATCGGTCCCGCGCCGCCGCAGGCCACGAGCACGAAGCGGGCCGGGTCGCGTCCGCGCTCGGTGCTGATCCGCTCCACCGCCTGCAGCAGGCTCTGCTCGACGAGGCGGATCACCCCGACCGCCGCCTCCCGCACGTCGAGTCCGAGCGGCTCGCCCACCCGCGTGCGGAGAGCCGCCTCGGCGCGGTCGCGGTCGAGCGAGACCGCCCCGCCCGCGTACGGCCCCGGCGCGAGCCGCCCGAGCACGAGCTGGGCATCGGTCACCGTGGGCTCCTCGCCGCCGCGCCCGTAGGCGGCGGGTCCGGGGACGGCGCCCGCCCCGCGCGGTCCGGCGAACAGCAGCCCCGCCACGTCCACGCCCGCGATGGTGCCGCCGCCGGCGCCGACGGTGTGGATGTCCGCCGAGGCCGACACCAGATCGTAGCCGCCGACCTCCAGCCGGTCGGTGGCCGCGACCCGTCCGTCCGCGCGCAGCATCACGTCGCACGACGTGCCGCCGATCTCCATCGTGATCAGATCGTCGATTCCGGTCGCGGAGGCGAGGTAGTCGAGGGCGCCGACCCCGCCCGCCGGCCCCGACAGCACCAGGTTCACCGGGCGCCCGGCCACCTGGCGGACCGAGATCGCCCGCCCGTTCGATTGCAGCACGAGCAGGTCCGGTCCGAGGCCCAGCGCGCGCAGGCGCTCGTCGAGGGCGTGCAGGTAGCGCACCACCTTCGGGCCGATACAGGCGTTGACCACGGTGGTGGAGCCGCGCTCGTACTCGCCGATGACCGGCACCACCTCGTGGGAGAGCGACACCCACTCGAAGCCGCCCCGCTCGCGCAGCACCTCGGCGCAGCGGCGCTCGTGCGCGCCGTTCTCGAAGCTGTTGAGCAGACAGACCGCGACCGACTCCACCCCCTCGGCGCGGAACGTCTCGATCGCGGCGTCGAGGTCGGTCTCGTCGAGGGGCTCGATCTCGGCGCCCCCGGCGTCGATCCGCCCGCCGACCGGCAGGCGCAGGTAGCGCGGCACCAGCACCGGGGGGTACGGAGGGCGGTGGTCGAAGGGGTCGGCCCGAAAGCCGCGACGGGCTTCGAGGAAGTCGCGGAAGCCGCGGGTGACGAGCATCCCCACCCGCGCCCCGCTGCCTTCGAGCACCGTATTGGTGGCGACGGTGGAGCCGTGCAGGAACAGCGTGCAGCCCGCCAGCAGATGCTCGACGCTCGTCGAGAACGACCGCGCGGCGTGCGCGAAGACATCGAGCACCCCGCGGCTCGGGTCGGCGGGCACCGACGGCACCTTGAACACGTGGAAACCGCCGTCGCGGTCCACCAGCACCATGTCGGTGAAGGTGCCGCCGACATCGACGGCGATGCGAAGGCTGCCGTCCGGGGCCTCATGTTCCGGCTTGTTTTCAACCATTCAGGAATCCACCCGCATCGCATGACTCAATGCGTGCCCGCCACAGGCCGGGAGCGCGGCGGTGGAGGCAGCGGGTCAGCCCGGTTCGTCGATGCGCCTGTCCATGACATCGAGATTCGCTGGCCCCGGCGTTGCTCGAATCGCCATCGGCGATGTTGCCGTGCATGACCGGACACTATCAGAGCCCCACCGGCATCTACACCTCCGGAAACGGCGGCGAGAAACCAGGCCGTGTCGGCGGGGCTATCCCGCCGCGCCGCGGACCGCGTCGGCGAACGGCCTCCCGCCGGCACCGAGGCGAACGCCGCCGCGCAGGCGCCGATAGGGGATCGACTCCAGACGGCAGGGGTTCAGGCCCGGCGCCTCCGCGAGGAGGATCGTTTCGGAGAGCGGCTCGAAGTCCGCCCGGAAGTGCACGGTGCTCTTCACCGCGAGGATCCGCTGTTCGTGCGGGGCGATCCCGAGGTGGGAGAAGATCGCCCGGTCCAGGCACTGGCAGCGCCTGCTGCCGACCACGACCCGGACGTCGGAGTCGCGGTCCAGCACCCGAAGCGCGGCGGTCGGGCCGAGCTCCGCCACCCCGCCGGCGTACATCTCGCCGGTGAACGGGAACCGGCCGTCGCTCAGCGCCTCGACGCGGAACCGGCCATGGAACGGCGCGTCACCCGGCACGTCCGACCCGCCGCCGAGCGCCGACCGGAAGGAGGCGCCGACGCCGCACTCGTGCGCCCGCGCCGCCGCCTCGGGGTCGTTCAGCAACGCGAGCACGGCTCCCCGTGCGCCCCCCGCCACCATTGCCCGCAGCAGCCCCGTCGTATCCGAGGTCGCGCCCGCGCCCGGATTGTCCTGAACGTCGGCGATGATCACTGGCCTGTCCGTCTCCGCCGCCATGGCCCGGGCGACCGCCTCCTCCGGCGGCAGGAGCGTGCAGTCGAAGGACGGCTCGGCGGCGATGATGTCGCGGAGCAGCCGATCGGCGAGGTCGCCGGCACCCTCCTCGGTGTCCGCGTAGGCCAGGACCGACGGCCCGGCATGGTGGATGTCGGCGGCGGGAAAACCCATCGCGAGCTCCGCCCGCGGGCCGGGCGCCCGGCCGGTCCGCTCGACCGCGGCGTAGAGCTCCCGGCAGGGCGACCCCCCGGTGTACTGCGCCGGCAAGGTCACCAGAAACGGCGCCTGGCGAAACGCCTTGCACGGGGGCGGGGCGCCAATCAGGCGCTTCAGCACGGCATACGTCCGTCCGCCGGTCTCGGCCATGTCCAGGTGGGGGTAGGTCCGGAAGACCGTGATTGCGGAGGCGTGCTCCACCATCCGCGGGGTGACGTTCGCGTGCAGGTCGAGGCTCACCGCGATGGGGAGCGCGGGGCCCACGAGACCGCGGATGCAGTCCAGCAGCTCCCCCTCGCCGTCCTCGAAGCTCTCGGTGACCATCGCCCCGTGGAGGTCGAGATAGATGCCGTCGATCGCGCCCGCGTCTCGAATGCCGTCCAGGATCATCGTGCCGACCCGCTCGAACGCGTCGTCGGTGACATGGGCGGACGGCTCGGCCGAGCACCACAGGATCGGCACCAGCTCGACTCGCGGCTCCGCGGCGGCCCGTTCCACGAAGCCCGCCATCGGCAGGTTGATCCCCGCGGTGCCCGGGACCACCTCGGCGCCTCGCAGCAGGCCCGGCCAGGCATCGGCCTCCTCGAAGTCGCGGAACCCGGCCCGGGTCGCGCCGAAGGTGTTCGTCTCGTGCTGGAAGCCGGCGACCGCGATCCGCGTCACTGCGGAGCGGTGCTTCCGGGGCGGACGCTTCTCGCGACGGGCGGCTCGGCTCTGCATGGTGGATGTCCCCGGTTCAAGGCTCGGAGCGCGGCCCCGGCCCATGCGACACGGCGAGGGGCGGGCGCGCGGCCAAGGGCGGGCGCTTTTCGCGACGGGCGGCTCGGCTCCGCATGATGATGGATGCTCCTGATCCGGGGTCCGAGGCCCGGAGCGCGGCCCCGGCCCGTGCGGCACGGCGAGGGGCGGGCGCGGCTATCGGAAGTACGGCCGGATGATCCGGTCCATCCACAGCTCGACCTGCTCCATTTCCGGCGCCGCGGGCTGGATGGTCACGTGCTCGATCCCCGCCTCTTCCAGCGTCCTGAGCTTGTGGACGATGTCGCCGATGCCGCCGAGCAGGTAGCACTCCTGCAGATGCTCCCAGGAACGGTTGGCGCCCATCATGGTCTCCATCGGCCCGCGCTGGACGGAGAGCGCCTTCCCGGTGTCGTCGGTGTCGACCAGGTAGCCCGCCTGCACGTGCGCGATGCCCAGGGTGGACGGGTCGCGGCCGGCGGTCGGCAGGTACTCGCGCATCGTCCGGATGTCCCGCACGACCCATTCGAGCCTGCCCGAGGCGCGCACGGTGAACACGTCGGCGTGCTTGGCGATCCGGTCCATCACCGACTTCACCATGTAGGGTTTGTCCGGCGACAGCGGGTCGGGGATCCGCGAGCCCCCGGCCACCCACACCGGGAAGTACTTCTCGGGGCGGGGCTCGATGGTCACGTCCTCGAACCGCCAGAACCTGCCCTCGAACGAGACGTTCTCCCCGGTGAGCAGGAGCCTGACCGCATCGAGCACCTCGTCGGTGCGCCGGCCGCGCTCCTTCATGGAGATCCCCATCGCGGTGAACTCGGGCTCGTTCCAGCCCGGCCCGACCCCGAAGATGAACCGCCCCTCGGACATGTGGTCGAGGGTCGCGAGCTCCTTGGCGAGCAGCACCGGGTGGCGCAGCGGCACCACCAGGATGTGGGTGCCGAGCGGGATCGTCTCGGTGGCGCCGGCCACGCAGCTCAGCACCATCAGCGGGTCCATCCACGAGCCGCCGTAGAGCCCGGGCGCGCTCAGGAGGTGGTCCCAGACCGTGATCGAGTCGTAGCCGAGCGCCTCCGCGCGCTTCGCCATGTCCTTGGTGACGAGGCGGGCCATCTTCCGGTCGAGGCCGGGCCAAGTGTACGAGGGGACCGTCAGTCCGAATTTCATGGGAGATCTCTCCGAATCCGCTCCTGTCGGGCGAAGATATCAGCCGCGGCGCTTGATATCCGCCCCCCGGCGGGCCGGCCGGCACATGAACAACGGCGCGAGCTTCGGCGAGACCTCGTGCGACGCTCGATATCCCCCCCCCCCCCCCCCCCCCCCCCCGGCGAGCCGGCCGGGGCCGCTTTCGAATAGACTTCGCACCCGCGGCGCGGAAGTCGTTTTCGCGGAAAACCGTTTCGTGAGGAAGCCGTGGCCGGGCGGCTTCACGCCGGCCGGGACCCCGGGCGTCAGGTCTCGCCGCGCTTCGCCGATCCGATCCGCGACGGCCACCGGCGCCGGGCGCTTCGGTGGAAAGGCGGGTCATGCGCGGTGGCCGGAGGTGGGGACATTGAGCGGATACGTGGTGGAGGCAAGGGGGCTCCTGAAGCGCTTCGGCGCCGAGACGGTGGTCGGGGGCATCGACCTCCGGGTGCCTCGGGGCGGCTGCTTCGGGCTGCTCGGGCCGAACGGCGCCGGCAAGACCACCACGCTGCGCATGATCCTCGGCCACTCCCCGCCGAGCGGCGGCGAGCTGACCGTGCTCGGGGAGCCGATGCCGGCCGCGGCCAGCCGGGTGCGGGCGCGGATCGGTGTCGTGCCGCAGGAAGACAACCTCGATCCCGACTTCACGGTCATGGAGAACCTGCGGGTCTACGCCAGCTACTTTCCGCACCCGGCCCGCAAGCCGCTGGAGCCGTTCCTCCTGTCGCTGCTCGAGTTCGTCGCCCTCGCGGATCGGGCCGAGGACCGCATCCAGGCCCTCTCGGGTGGCATGAGGCGGCGGCTCGTGATCGCCCGCGCCCTGGTGAACGATCCCGAGATGCTCATCCTCGACGAGCCGACCACCGGGCTCGACCCCCAGATCCGCCACCTGATCTGGTCGCGCCTGCGCGAGCTCAAGGGACGCGGGACCACGGTGCTGCTCACGACGCACTACATGGAGGAGGCGGAGCGGCTCTGCGACCGGCTCGCGATCATCGACCACGGGCGCATCCTGACCGAGGACACCCCGCGCGCGCTGGTGGCGGGGCAGGTCGAATCGAGCGTGATCGAGGTGCGCGCCGGATCGGCGACGCTGCCCGACGAGCTCGCCCGGCATGCGCGGGTGGAGGCCATCGACGGCATCTGGCACTGCCACGCGAGCGATCCGGGTGCGGTCCTCTCCATCCTCCAGCGCCATCCCGAGCTCGAATACCTGCACCGGCCCGCGAACCTCGAGGACGTGTTCCTGCGCCTCACCGGGCACGAGCTGCGGGACTGAAGGACATGAGGACCGGGGGGACCGGGAGGCATGACGACGATGCGGAACGCCGCTCGAATGAAGGAGCGCCGCGGAGGGGTGGTGCGCCTCCGGACACGAGCTGCGGGACTGAAGGACGTGAGGACCGGGGGACCGGAAGCATGACGACGATGCGGGATGCGCTCGAATGAAGAAGTTCTGCGGCGGGGGCGGCGGAGGGGCCCCGACGTGGACGTGACGGAGCGCGTCCGGCACTGGCGTCCCCCGGCGCCGCGCCCGGTGGCGTTCGCGGTGTGGCGCCGCAACGTCCGGGTATGGCGCCGGCTGATGGTGCCCAGCCTGTTCCTCAACTTCGGCGAGCCCTTCCTCTATCTGCTCGGCCTCGGGTTCGGGCTCGGGCAGTTCATCGGCGAGATGGACGGTGTCGGCTACTTCGCGTTCCTCGCCTCGGGGCTGGTCGCCTCGTCGGGGATGACCGTCGCGTCGTACGAGGGGATCTATTCGGTCTATACCCGCATGGTTCCCCAGAAGACGTACGACGGGATGCTCGCCACCCCGGTCGAGATCGACGACATCGTGGCGGGGGAGATGCTCTGGTGCGCGACGAAGGGCTGCATCTCCGGAAGCTCGATCCTGCTCGTGGCCTCCCTGTTCGGGGCGGTCGAGGGCGTCCAGGCCCTGTACTGCGTTCCGTTGCTGTTCCTCATCGGACTCGCCTTCGCCGGGCCGGCCATCGCGGTGAGCGCGGTCTCTCCGTCGTACGACTTCTTCAGCTACTACATCACCCTCGTGATCACCCCGATGTTCATCCTGTGCGGCGTGTTCTATCCCGTCTCGTCGCTGCCGGAGATCGCCCGGCACGCGGTGCAGGCGCTGCCGCTCACCCATGCCGTCGCCCTGGTCCGCCCGCTCGTGACCGGCGCCCCGGTCGGCGAGGTGGCCGTACACTTGGCGGTGCTCGCGGGATTCGCCGTCGCCGGGTTCTACGTCGCGGTCGCCCTCGTGCGGCGGCGCTTCGTCGTCTGAGCGAGGGACGCCCGGCCGTACTTTCCCGTCACCGGCATGTCCGAATGGATCGTCCCGGGACCCCCGGGGGGACCGGACGGTGGCGGTGCCGACGTACCACTGGATACGGATCGCTCCGGGAACCCCGGGGAGGACCGGTTTGCCCGGGTCATGGAAGGCAGCCCGACCGTTGCATGTGGTCGGCCCGCATCAGTCGCCGATGACCGGGGAACCGGGGTCCGGCGGCAATCCGGCACGAGCCGGACCGATCCCGAATCAACGTCCCGGGATGCCTGCGCCTTCTCCCACTGCGTGGGCGGCCTGGCACAGGTTCGAGAGCTTGCTTCGCGCCAGGTCGCGCCCCAGCAGACCGAGCCCGCAATCGGGGGCGGCGACGAGGCGATGCGCATCGATGTGCCCCAAGGCCGTGCCGAGCCGCTCGGCGATCTCCCCGGCACTCTCGACCCGGCTCCTGGCGATCGCCACGACCCCGAGGATCACGGTGGTGCGGCGAAACCGCTCCAGCAGCGACAGGTCGTTCGGCCGATGCGCGTCTTCGATGCTGATCGCGTCGATCGCCGCATCGTCGATTGCGTCGGCCAGCCGGAAGTAGCTGTCCGGATCGGCCTTGGGATAGTCGAGCCGGTCGAGCCGGTCGGGGTAACCGCAGCACATGTGGACAGTCCGGGTGACGTGCCCGGGGCAGCCGTGGAAAGCGCGCTCCAGATGCTCGAACCCGTAGTCGAGCGCCGCGTCGGGCTTGCGCGCGAACAGCGGCTCGTCGATCTGGACGTGCCGGCAACCGGCGTCGGCAAGCGCGAGGACCTCGCGGTTGAGGGCGGCCGCCAGATCGCGCCCGAGCGCCCGCGGGTCGCCATAGTGGAGGTCCACCGTGGTGTCCGAGATCGTCATCGGACCGGGCATCGTGATCTTCACCGCCCGATCGGTGCACGACTGCGCGCGCCGGTAGTCGGTGGGGAGGAACGGCGCGCCGGCGCGCACCGGCCCGAGGATCGTCGGCAGGTGGGCGCGATAGGCGTCGTTGCGCAGCGACTTCTCCTCCAGCCGCTCGAAGCTCACCCCGTCGAGGTGGCGGCAGTGGTAGTGGATGTAGTCCTCGCGGGCGATCTCTCCATCGGTCGGAATGTCGATGCCGGCGCCGATCTGGTCGGCGACCGCTTCGCCGACGCCCCGCGCGATGATCGCTTCCGCGTCATCGCCCAGTGCCTCCATCGCCTCGGCCCATCCCCGGGTGGGGGTCGGGGTGTCGGGGCCTTCCGGGCACGTGAACCAGTCCGGAAGCCGCACGTACCCGGGCTTCGGCCAAGCGCCGATGGTGGTCGTGACCAGAGGCATGGGAAGAGACTCGAGTTGCGGTGGCCTCTCGGGACGGGCCGCTCCCTTCGCCCCGCCGGGTGCGGGTAGCGCTATTCCTCTTTCTTCTGCGCCGACTCGCCGGGATCGACCCCGACCTGGCTCTCCAGGTTCCGGGGAGCGAAGATGTTCTGGTAGCCCTCGGTGCCCTTCGCGGGAGCGTCGTCCTCCCGGACCGGCTCGCCGGTACCGGTACCAACTTGGCCTTCCAGGTTCCGGGGAGCGAAGATGCTCTGGTAGCCCTCGGTGCCCTTCGCGGGAGCGTCGTCCTCCCGGACCGGCTCGCCGGTACCGGTACCGGCTTGGCCTTCCAGGTTCCGGGGAGCGAAGATGCCCTGGTAGCCCTCGGTGCCCTTCGCCTTGATTTCCGGCTGGGCCGGGGCGGCTTCCTGGCGACCGGTCTGCTCGCCCGGTGCGGCCCCCCTGAACATCTGCAGCGTCCGCCGTTCCTTGACGCGCTGCTCCGTAAGGCGCTTCTTCTCGGCCTTCACCTCGACCTTGCACTCCTCGACCCCCATCGTCCCCGCGAAGTAGACGGTGCCGAGGCCGGCGACGCAGACCAGGATGAACAGGATGAGGGCGGGGTCGGCGATCAGGGCGGCCCGCTGGGAGCGGGTCTCGATCTCGCCGCGCGCGATGCGGGCCGACTCGCGCTCGGCCGCCGCCTCGCGGCGCTTCACGATCTCGTAGATCACCGCGCCGAACAGGGTCAGGGCCACGATGATCACGGCCAGCGCGCTGATCGAGGGGTTGATGCCGTAGCGCACCTTGCTCGCGAGCACCGTGATCAGGGTCTCGCTGGTGAGGCTGGTGAACACCGTGGTGTTGTAGTTCTCGAACGAGGCGAGGAACGCGAGGACCGCGGCGGAGCCGATGGCGGGCTTGAGGAACGGCAGCAGCACCTTGCGGAAGGTCTGCACATGGGTCGCCCCGAGGTCGAGGGCCGCTTCCTCCTGGGCGGTGTCGAAGCGCTGGAGGCGCGAGATGAAGATCAGCATGGCGTAGGCGGAGACGAACGTCGCCTGCCCGATGATGGTGAGGAAGATCCCGTCGTAGAAGATGCTGTCCTCGCTCGCGCCGAACATCCTCCCGAGCCGGTCCCAGAACACCAGGGTCGAGATTCCGAGCACCACGCCGGGGATGAGGATCGGCGAGATCACGATGGTGTAGTACCAGGGCCGGATCCGGTTCGGGACCTGGGTCAGCATCAGCGCGCCGGCGAGGCCGACCGGCACCGCGACGAGGACCACGCCGGTCCCGATGATCAGGCTGTTCCGCAGCCCGCGCATCAGCTTCTCGTCGTTGACCAGGACCTCGAACCACTCGACCGAGAAGCACTCGAACGGCGTGACCCGCGGGAACTGCGAGCTGTTGAAGGCGGTCACGCCCATGATGAGGAGCGGACCGAACAGGTACACGAAGAACAGGCAGACGAAGCCCAGGACGAAGACGCGGGCGAGGGCGTCCGACCTCACTTGCCGATGTCCCCGAGACGGACCTTGAAGATCCGCATCACCAGCAGCACCAGCAGGATCGTCGACACCAGCAGGATGATCGCGTAGGCCGACCCCCGCGGCCAGTTGTTCCCGGTGTTGAACCACTGGTAGATGATCTGGGTGAACCAGAGGCTGCTCGGTCCGCCGAGGATCTGCGGGGCGGCGAGGGCGCCGGCGGTGAGCATGAAGACCATCGTGCAGCCGGAGCTGATCCCGGGCTTCGCGAACGGGATCACCACCCGCCAGTGAATGCGCAGCCACGAGGCGCCCATGTCGCGGGCCGCCTCGATCTGGTTGCGGTCGAGGCTCTCGATGGCGTTGTAGAGCGGGAAGATCATCAGCAGGATGAAGGCGTAGGTGAGCCCGGTGTAGAGCGCGATGTTCTCCCGGATGAAGTCCACCGGCTGGTCGATCACCCCGAACCAGAGCAGGGTGCCGTTGATGACCCCGGCCGAGCCGAAGATGATGCGGAAGGCGAACGCCCGCAGGATCTCGTTGACCCAGAACGGGACGATCAGGGACAGCACCATGAGCCGCGCCCAGCCGCCGCGTGCGGACTGGGCGAGGAAGTAGGCGATCGGATAGCAGATCAGCAGGTCCGCGAGCGTGACCAGGGCCGCGGTGAGCAGGGTGCGCGCGAACACCGTCAGATCGAGGGTGTTGAAGGTGCCGGTCGCCTCGGCGCTGCCGTAGACCATGAACTCGTAGTGGTCGAGGGTGTAGACGTCCTTCGGACCGCCCTGCTCGGCCGGCGGGAGGTTGTGCCGGAACGAGAAGTCGACCATCGCGATCTGCGGGGCCAGGATCATGACGAAGATCCAGAAGCCGACCGCGACGAACAGGAAGGCCGCGAGCGCCGGGCCGTTGCGGAGCACGAAGTTGCCGAACCACTTCATGGCGCGCGCTCCGTCACTCGGCCGCCAGCGGGCCTTCCGGCAGGGCGACGGCGAGGTCGGCGGAGCAGCCGAGCTTCACCGAGGCGCCGGGCTGGTGGCCGAGCGGCGCCCCGTCGTTCACCAGTGACATCTTGATCTGCCGGTCGTCGCCCGCGACGTCGAGGAACACCTGCCAGAAGTGGCCCTCGAACTCTTCGGTGTGCACCGTCGCGTCGACGACGTTGTCGAAGCTCTCGCCGTCGGCGAACTTCAGCGACTCGGGACGCACGAACACGAAGGCCGTGTCGCCTGCGCGAAGCGGGTCGCCGCGGCCCGCGGCAATCCGCGCCCGCATCGGTCCGACGTTCGTGTCCACCGTCGCGTAGCTGGCGTCCGCGTCCGTCACCCTGCCCCGAAAGAGGTTGTTCTCGCCGACGAAGGAGGCGACGAAGGCGGACTCCGGATGGTCGTAGATGGTGTTGCCGTCCCCGACCTGATCGATCACCCCCTCGCTCATCACCGCGACGTTGTCGGACATGGTCAGGGCCTCGCCCTGGTCGTGGGTGATGTAGATGAAGGTGATCCCGACGCGCTGCTGGATGGAGCGAAGCTCCGTGCGCATGTGCTGGCGCAGTTTGAGATCGAGCGCCGACAGCGGCTCGTCGAGCAGGAGCACGTCCGGCTCGGCCGCGAGCGCCCGGGCGATGGCCACCCGCTGGCGCTGCCCGCCGGACAGCTCGTGGCACATCTTCTCGCCTTGGCCGGGAAGCGCGATCAGATCGAGCAGCTCGTCGGCCCGGCGGCGGCGCTCGGCGCTTCCCACCCCGCGGACTTCGAGGGAGAACGCGATGTTCTCCCACACCGTCATGAGCGGGAAGAGTGCGAGGTTCTGGAAGATGAGGGCGGTGGGCCGCTTGTTCGGGCCGATCCCCGCCATGTCCCGGCCGCCGATCCGCACCACGCCTTCCGAGGGCTCCAGAAAGCCGGACACCGCGCGCAGGAGTGTGGTCTTGCCGCAACCCGATGGCCCGAGGAAGCTGAAGAACCCGCCCTCGGGGATCTCGATGTTCACGTCGCGGGCCGCGACGAAATCGCCGAACTTGATCCACACGCCGTCAAGCTCGACCCCGGCGCTCATCGCGTGCTCTCCGTCATGGCAACCCCCTTGCGGTATTCGCGGTACCGGGGCATGCGAGCAGGCTCGTTCGGGCATGCGGCCGGCCGCGCCGCGATCGGGAGCATCGCTCCCTTGTTGCTCGCCCGAACCGGACCCGTCCCGGGCCCGGTTCGGGCACCGCCGTCGCGGCCGGTCAGGCGTTGACGAACTTGTTGCGGTACTCGGTGCGAACGTCCGCGTACCACTGTGGCTCCTTCGGCCAGGGCCAGAGGTTCGCGAGCGAATCGCCCGGGTACACCGAGGCGAAGACATTGGCGTACTGGGCACTGGCGAAACCGTCCGCGCCGAGCACGGCCGAATTGTAGCCATGCCCGCCCCACGCGGTACCCTCCGCGCCCCCGTCGATGGACTTGCCCGCCGGCTCCGCCTCGAAGCAGTAGTCGATGAACGCATAGACCGCATCGAGGTCTTCGGCCGCCGCCGAGAGCGCCATTCCGTCCACCCATGCGAGCGACCCCTCGACCGGTGCGCGGTACTGCACCGCCTCGCCGTCGTTCATCAGGGTGATGGGAGGGCCGTCCCAGGTCTGTCCGACGACCACACCTTCGTTCAGCAGCCCGTTCTTCTGGGTGTCCGCGTCGTTCCAGAAGAGCTTGAGCTGCGCCTTGTTCGCGATGCAGAAGTCGGTGACCTTCTGCCACGTCGCGCGCATCGTCTTCTCGTCGTTGTAGGCGCGCTTCATCGCACCGGGATCGAGAGCGCCGGTGGTCTCCAGGTAGAGGCCGGCGCCGAGCATGCCGGAGTGCGGGCGCATCATCGTCTTGCCCTTCACGTCGGACTGCCAGACGTCGCCGTAGCTCGGCACTTCTCCCGCGCGCGGCGGCGCCCACAGGTCGGTGCGCCAGGCGACGCCCTCGGTGCCCCAGATGTGCGGCAGCCAGTGCGAGCCCTTCCCCTTGAAGTTCCACTCGTCGTCGCCGACTTTCAGCATGGCCGGGTTGACGTTGCCGAGGTTCTTGATGCGGCCGTAGTCGAACGCCTGGAGCAGATCGAGATCCACCCACTGCGGCGAGCGCATGTTGGTCGGGCTGCAGAGGTCGACCCCGCGGCCTTTCGTGGCCTTCATCTTGGTGATGATCTCTTCGTTCGAGCCGATGCCGGTGTAGTTCACCTTGATGCCGGTCTTCTCCTCGAACGACTTCAGGAAGCCGGGGGGCAGGTAGTCGGACCACATCAGCACGTTGACCTGCCCCGCGGCCGCAAGCACCTTCGAGCTGACGACCCATGGACCGACCGCGGCAGCGCTCACCGCAGCCATCCCCTTCAACGCCGAGCGGCGGGTCACCGTGGCGGGCTTCTTGGATTGCTTGGTCATGACATTCTCCATTCAAAGTTCAATACGACTGTCGAATTGCCGGCCCGCGAAAGCCGCTCGCGCACCCCTGCGGGCGCCAGGCGCGTCCCTTCGCGTTCCCGCGGAAAATCCCGTTCGGGTGTCCGCCCCCGTGCCTCCCGTTTGCGGAATCGCCCGATGGAGTGGCCGTTTCCGTTCCGGGCCGGCGGAAACCCCCTCCACCGGAGCCTCGTTACCGGAACCGGACCGTCGGCGGCAGACAGGCTGAACGCGAGACAACAGGGAAAGTCAGAGTACCAACATCAAGCATGTCAGTGAAGCCTGAGCCGCGCCCGATCACGCCCGGGTTCGAAGGGGGGTGATTCCGGCGCGAGGCGGGCCTTGCGGGGGTCCGCGGCGGGGCATGGCGAGACCGCTCGCCCGCCGGCGAAGCTCCAGGCTGCTCCGGCGCTACCGCGTGGCCTTGTGCCGCCGCGCCGCGAGCTGCTCCCAGTCGGCATCGAACAGTTCCGCGAGCTGCTCCAGCACCGCGCCCCCGAGCTGCTCCGCGTCCACCAGGGTGACCGCGCGCTGGTAGTACCGGGTGACGTCGTGGCCGATGCCGATCGCGAGCAGCTCCACCGGGCTGTGGTGCTCGATGTACTCGATGACCTGGCGCAGGTGCCGCTCCAGGTAGTTGCTCGGATTGACGGACAGGGTCGAGTCGTCGACCGGCGCGCCGTCGCTGATCACCATCAGGATCCGGCGGTGCTCGGGCCGGCCGAGAAGGCGCTGGTGCGCCCACAGCAACGATTCGCCGTCGATGTTCTCCTTCAGGAGTCCCTCGCGCAGCATGATGCCGAGGCTGCGCCGCGCCCGTCTCCAGGGCTGGTCCGCGGACTTGTAGATGATGTGGCGGAGATCGTTCAGGCGGCCGGCGTGCGGGCGCTTCCCCTGCGCGAGCCACCGCTCGCGGGACTGGCCGCCCTTCCAGGCGCGGGTGGTGAAGCCGAGGATCTCGACCTTCACGCCGCAACGCTCCAGGGTGCGGGCGAGGATGTCCGCGCTCATCGCCGCGACCACGATGGGGCGGCCGCGCATCGAACCGGAGTTGTCGATCAGGAGGCTGACCACGGTGTCGCGGAACCCCGTCTCCTTCTCCATCTTGTAGGAGAGCGCGTGGGTGGGGTTCGCGACCACTCGCGCGAGGCGGCCGGTGTCGAGGTAGCCTTCTTCGAGGTCGAACTCCCAGGACCGGACCTGCTGCGCCAGCAGCCGGCGCTGGAGCCGGTTCGCGAGCTTGCCGATGACGCTCTGCAGGTGCGAGAGCTGCTGGTCGAGGTGGGTGCGCAGCCGGTTCAGCTCCTCCTGCTCGCAGAGCTCCGCCGCTTCGACGATCTCGTCGTAGTCCGTGCAATAGGCGTGGTACTGCTCGCGGTCGGGGACGTTGTGGCCCGGCTGGGGACGCCAGGCCGCCTCGCCCGGGGTTTCGGAGTCCTCTTCACCGAACTCCAGGGTGCCCGGATCGAGGCTCTCCGGATCGCCGGCGTCGGCCTCGTCCTCCCCCGCGCCATCGCGCGTCTCGGCCCCGTCCATGCTCTCGGAGAGCGACGCGTCGGCGTCGCCGGCCTCGCCTTCGTCGAGCGCACTCTCATCGCCCTCGCTCTCGGCGTCGGCATCGTCGGATTCGTCGTACTGCGGATCGGCCTGCTCATCCGAGAATCCGAGGGAGCGCAGCAGATCGCGCATCGCCTGCGCGTAGGCGCGCTGGTCGCGCACGCAGCGGGAGAGCTCGACGAGGTCCGTCCCCACGATGCTTTCGAGCTTCGGGCGCCAGTGTTCCAGCGCCTTTGCGGCCGATGGCGGGGGAAGCTGTCCGAGCATCGTCTCGCGTGCGAGCAGCCCCAGGATCTCGGGCGGCGGCGCCTGCTCGGAATCGTCGACGCGATCGAGGTCCAGTGAGGCGACCCGCGCATCGAGCGCGGCGTCGAGGTTGATCGCGACGCCGGCCATGGCCTGCGCACCGAGCACTTCGCACCGCATCTGCTCCAAGGCGTTGAACACCTGCCGGGCGCGGGCGCTGCGCGGTACCTGCCGGGCGTGGAACGCCGCGTCGTGGTGACGCAGCTTCAGGGCCACCGAATCCGCCTGGCCGCGGGCGCGCACCACCTGCTGGTAGGGCAGGGACGGGTCCGGACGTTCGACCCGCAACGTGTTCCCGGCGGCGCCGGGATGCTCGGCCACGAACTCGACATCGAGCTCCTCGGCGCGCCCGATCGCCCGCGCCACCGCCGCGGTGGCCTGGCGGAACTCGTCGAGGGTCTCGTTGGCCCGGCTCGCGCCGCGCTTCAGCAGGGTGGTCATCGACCGGGCCGCACGTCGCCCGCGACCCGGCTCCCCGCCCCCCGGCCGGTCACGAGCCGCGGCGTGGTCGGGGAGGGCTCTCGTCCCGGATGCACGGTGCCTCGACGAGCGTTCAGGTCAGGGTCACGTCGACGCCGGTCTCCGGCAGTTCGGTGCCGAAACAGCGCTGGTAGTACTCGGCGACGATCGAGCGTTCGACCTCGTCGCACTTGTTGAGGAAGGTCAGCCGGAACGCGAACCCGAGATCGCCGAAGATCTTCGCGTTCTGCGCCCAGGTGATCACGGTGCGGGGGCTCATGACCGTCGATACGTCGCCGGCGATGAAGCCGGAGCGGGTGAGGTCGGCGAGGGTCACCATGGCGGAAATCGTCCGGCGTCCCTCCTCGGTTTCGTACTCCGTGGCCTTCGCGAGCACGATCTCGCACTCCGCATCGTGGCTCAGGTAGTTCAGGGTCGCGACGAGGCTCCAGCGGTCCATCTGGCCCTGGTTGATCTGCTGGGTGCCGTGGTAGAGCCCGGTGGTGTCGCCGAGGCCGACGGTGTTCGAGGTCGCGAACAGGCGGAACGCCTTGTGGGGATGCAGGACGCGGGACTGGTCGAGCAGGGTGAGACGGCTTTCCGCTTCCAGCACGCGCTGGATGACGAACATCACGTCGGGGCGGCCGGCGTCGTATTCGTCGAACACCAGGGCGCAGGCGTGCTGGTATGCCCAAGGGAGGATCCCTTCGCGGAACTCCGTGACCTGCTGCCCGTCGCGGAGCACGATGGCGTCCTTGCCGACGAGGTCGATACGGCTGATGTGGCTGTCGAGGTTGATGCGGATGCACGGCCAGTTGAGCCGGGCCGCGACCTGCTCGATGTGGGTCGATTTCCCGGTGCCGTGATAGCCCTGGATCAGCACCCGCCGGTTGTGGGCGAAGCCCGCGAGGATCGCCAGCGTCGTGTTCCGGTCGAAGCGGTAGGCGTCGTCGACGTTCGGCACGTGCTCGGTGCGTTCGCTGAACGCCGGCACGTCGAGCTCGCAGTCGAACCCGAAGGTCTGCCGCACCGAGACCCTGATGTCCGGATCGTGCTGTGGTGTGGGCAGGGATTGGGAGGACATCGTCTGGGCCATGGGTCGGGTTCGCTCGTTCGGTTGGACAGCGGGGCCGAGGGGCGCCGGGCGCTCGAAGGAGCCGAGCCGGAGCCGTCCGTGACACGCCGGTGCGATCGCACCGTCCGCCCCTTCCGGCGCCGCTCGTCGCCTGCGTCCCGCAGCCGGCGAAACGGGCTCGGGAAGCTACACGATTCGATTCCCGGGCCGCAACCTGGAACGTTCTTCGGCAGCAATTCTCATTTTGGCGCCTGACTTCACCCTAAGCCGCAAGCCGTCTTCTCCTTGCGACTCGATCCGGGGCAGATCGGGGGCAGATCGACGGTCGTGCCGGTCCTACCGCGGGACCCGACGAGCAAAATGAGAATTGCTGGTTCTTCGGCAAGGGGAAACTTGCCACCGCGCGCTTTCGGGGCCGGCCGTCGAGCGCATTCCCGCGCCGCCCGAGCGAGTTGCCCGTGCGCGGGCGTTCAGGAGTGTGGGCGACGACCGGCCGCGAGGTTGGCATCGGAGTTGCCCGTGTGAGGGCGTTCAGGAGCGCGAGGCGATGTTCGAGAGTGTGCCGACACCGGAGTCGTCCGTGCGCGGGCTTCCGGGAGCGGTACGCCCGTCCGGTCCGGCGCCGGGGACGCGCCTCGTGTATCTTTGCCGCCGGAGAGCTCGCCGCGAAGCCCGGGGCGCCCGGTCCGCTCCGCAGGACCCGGGGCCTGCCGCGTCGCAAGTACCCGCGGGGCCCGGAACGGCGCGGCTCCACGGCCCGGACGTTCGTGCACACGATGCGTGTCCCCCGCCACGATGAACGAATCGGCAACGCTGACACAAGCTCCGTCCCCGGCACCGGCCGGGTCGGCCGGTGCGGTGGGATGGTGGCTGATCGCCTGTGCGGCGCTGGTCTGCGCGATGGTCGTGGTGGGCGGGCTGACCCGGCTGACCGGATCGGGGCTTTCCATGGTCCGGTGGCATCCGGTGGCCGGAGTCCTGCCGCCGGCCGGCGAGGATGCGTGGCGGCGCGAGTTCGACGCGTACCGGGCATCGCCCGAGTACCGGCTCGTCAATCGGGGGATGTCCCTCGCGCGGTTCAAGCGCATCTTCTGGATGGAGTATGCGCACCGGATGCTGGGGCGCGGGGTCGGGATCGCGTTCCTGGCGCCCTTCGTCGCCTTCCTCGCGATGCGCGCGATCCCCCGGGAGATGATTCCGCGGCTCGCCGGAGTGTTCGTCCTGGGAGGCGCGCAGGGCGTGCTCGGCTGGTACATGGTCAGGAGCGGGCTCGTCGACGAGCCGCGCGTGAGCCAGTACCGCCTCGCGGCCCATCTCTCGCTCGCGGTGGCGATCTACGTCTACCTGCTCGCCCTCGCGATGCGCATGTTCGACGCGCGCGGCCCGGCACGCCGCATCCCGGCCGGCTCCGGTCCGGCCAGCTCCGGTCCGGTCGGCCGGCTGGCGCTCGCGGCGGCGGTGACGGTCTTCGCCACCCTCGTCATGGGCGCATTCGTGGCCGGGCTGAAGGCCGGCCACGTGTACCCGACGTTTCCGAAGATGGGCGAATTCTGGGTCCCGCCCGGGATGTTCGAGACCGCGCCGTGGTGGAGGAGCTTCTTCGAGAACCCGGTAACGGCACAGTTCGCACACCGGGTGCTCGCCCTCGCGAGCGTCCTCTCCGTGGTCGCGGCCTGGCTGTCGAGCCTCGGGGCCGGTGTCCCGCGCCGGGTCCGCCGCTGGGCCCATGCGAGCCTCGTCGCCGTCGCGGCGCAGGCCGGGCTCGGCATCTCCACCTTGCTGCTCCACGTGCCGGTCCCGCTGGCGGCCGGCCATCAGGCGGGCGCGGTCGCGCTGCTGACGTGCCTCGTGGGGTTGTATCTCGCCACCCGCCCGTCGAGACTCGCATCCACGGCATCGACGGCCCCCGCGTAGACGTCCGACCCCCCGATGCAACGCCGCGAACTGCTCATCCTCCGCCACGCGAAGTCCGCGTGGGACACCGATGCGCCCACCGACTTCGATCGCCCGCTGGCGCCGCGCGGCATCCGGGCGTCGGAGCGGATGGGCCGTTACATCGCGCAGACCGGGCTGGCGCCCGACGTGGTCGTCTGCTCCACCGCGACGCGCGCCGTCCGGACCGTCCTCGAGGTGGCGCAGGCGGCCCGCTTCACGCTTCGGACGGCGCGTTTCGAGAGCGCGATCTACGAAGCGGGCCTCTCGACGCTCCTCGACGTGCTCGGCGGCTGCCGCCCCCAGGCGGCCCGCACGATGATCGTCGGACACAACCCGGGGCTCGAATACCTGCTCGATCACCTTGCGGGAGGCGTCCCGGTCCCGGAGGACGGAAAGCTGATGCCCACCGCCGCGCTCGCGCGACTCGAACTTCCCGGCGACTGGCGCCGGCTGGAACGTGGCCAGGGCAGGCTCCTGGGACTGACGCGGGTGCGCGACCTCGACGACTGAACGCGGCCCCGGAGGGAGGCGACGGCCCGTGCCGCCCGGCCGGGCCGGCGCCGCCATGCTGCGACATGTCCCGCGTCTGCTACATTGCGCGCCCATTGCGCCCATGGGGAATCGGTGATGGATGCAGCGGAGCCCGGCGAGATCGGCAGCGACGGCCGCCTGCTCGGCGCCGGCGATCCCGCGCCGGTCGAAGTCGTGCGGCCGGCGGGATCGTCGCCGTTCCTCCTGACCTGCGAGCACGCGGGGCGCATGTTTCCCGCCCGGCTGGGCACCCTCGGCGTGGCCGGTCCCGATCTCGACCGTCATATCGCGTGGGACATCGGGGCGGCGGCGGTCGCGCGGGACCTCTCCGCCCGGCTCGACGCGGCCCTGGTGCTCCAGCGGTACTCGCGGCTCGTCGTCGACTGCAATCGCGCCCCGGGCGCCGCCGATTTCGTCGTCGAAGTGAGCGAGGACACGCTCATTCCGGGCAATCGGGGCCTGAGCGAGGCCGCGATCGAGGCCCGCGCCGTCGAGATCTTCCATCCCTATCACGACCGCATCCACGATCTGATCGACGCGCGCATCGCCGCCGGCCGCCTTACCGTGGCCGTCTCGATCCACACGTGCACGCCGGTGTACCTCGGCGAGCATCGACCGTGGCACATCGGCGTGATGTACGAGCACGACGACCGGTTCGCCCGCGAAATGCTGGCCGTCCTGCGCGAGGAAGGCGAGGCGGCGGGGCTCGTGGTCGGCGACAACGAGCCGTACTTCATGACCTCGGACAAGGCCTACTCGATGCCGCGCCACGGCCAGGGGCGCGGCCTCCTTCACGCCGGGTTCGAGATCCGCCAGGACCTCGTCGAAAGCGAGGCCGGCCAGCGCGAATGGGCCGGCCGGATGGAGCGCGGGCTGCGCGAGTCGTTGGGGCGCCTGAAAGAGGCGGGCAGGATCTGACCCGCTCGCCCGGCGGCGACGGTTCGCGAACCGACGATTCGTCCGGCATCCCGGCTTGCCGGAACCCCCTCATTCCCGCGCGCCCGCCACGCCCGGGAGCTCGAGCAGACGGTCGAGGGCCATCCTGGTGTCGGGGGTGATCGGGGCGATGCCGCCGGCGGCGATCTCCTCGACGGTATGGAACGCCACGCTCTCCACCTCCTCGGGCTGGAGCGCGAACGGTCCGTCGTGCACACACGTGAACACGCGCCCGAAGCACCGGCTGCGTTCGTCCTCGTAGTAGAAGTCGAACTTCGCTTCCAGGGCCGCGCCCCGGATGCCGAGCTCCTCCGCCGCCTCGCGCTCCGCGCATTCCTCGTACGACTCACCGGCCGCGACGACCCCGCCGGCGGCGAGATCGTACTGGCCCGGGTAGACGTCCTTGATGGTGGTGCGGCGCTGCACGAGCACCCGTCCCCGGCGGTCGAAGACGAAGATGAAGGTCGCCCGGTGGGGCAGGTTCTCGCTGCGCACCCGATGGCGCGGCAGCTCGGCCACCGGACGGTTCTCGCCATCGACCACGGTGACGATCTCCAGACTTGCCGGTACGGTCATTGCACTGTCGCTCCATGTGGCCTCAGACACGCAGGGTCACGCCAAGTGCGCCACGCGGCCAAGGGCGGAGGCCCGGGGGCGGCCGGGGGCGACCGGAGGCGGGAGGCCCGGGCGGCCGAAGGCGAAGGCCCGGGCGGCCGGGGGCGGAGGCCCGGACGGCCCGTGTGGTATCGAGCGCGCAGAGTCGCTCCCGGCGATCGGGGGCGGGGACCCTAGGCGGCCCATGTGACCCATGCGGCCTCAGACGCGCAGGGTCACGCCGAGGCCCGGTTCGTCGAGGGTGCGCATCACGCCGTGCTCGATGACGAAGCCGCCATCGGCCACATCGCGGGCGAGGTCGAGGCTCCCGTCGAGATCGAGGTAGCGCGTCGCCGGGGAGGAGAACGCGGCGTGGAGCGCGGCGGAGATGCTCACCACACTCTCGTCCATGCAGCCCCACATCAGCTCCACCCCGGCGGTCTCGGCGATGGTGGCGATGCGCTTCGCGGCGCGGACCCCGCCACACTTCATCAGCTTGATGTTGAAGATCCCGCAGGCGCGGGGCGGCTGCACGAGCGCGAGCGCGTCGGATGCGTCGAGGAGCGTCTCGTCCGCCGCGAGCCGGTCCTTGACCGCGTCGGGCAGGGCGCGCATCGCATCGACGTCCCGGGCAGGCATCGGCTGCTCGAGGAACTCGATGTCGAGCGCCGCCGTTTCCTCCACGAAGCGCGCGACCTCTTCGGCCGAGTAGCCCTGGTTCGGGTCGATGCGGATCACGATCGCCTCGCCGACGAAGTCGCGCAGCCGGTGGAGCCGCTCGATGTCGTCGTCGAGGGAGTGGCCGAGCTTGACCTTCAGCACCTTGAACCCGCGCCGGAGGTACTCGTCCGCCTCCCGGACGGTGGCGCGGGCGTCCTTGATCCCGATGGTGATCGAGGTCGGCAGCGCCGCATGGGCCCGGCCGAGCGCGTCGGCGAGCGGTACCCCGAGCTGTTTCGCCCACAGGTCGTGCAATGCGATATCGACGGCGGCGCGCGCGGCCGGGGTCCCGGGGAAGCGCTCGTGGAGTTCCCGGCACAGCGCGGCCAGCTCGTGGGCGTGGCGACCCACGAGCCATTGCAGTCCCGGCTCGGCGAGCGCCGCACCGCAGGTGTCCCGGGTCTCGCCGGTCACGAACCGCTCCGGCGAGGCGCAGCCGAGTCCCGTCGAGCCGTCGTCGGCCTCGATCCGGACGATGCCGTTGTGCACGGACTCGACGGTCCGGAACGCGATGGTGTACGGCCTGACGAGCTCGAAGCGTTCGGTCCAGGTACTGACGCGACGGATTCTCAATGAAAGCTCCCCGGCCGGCGGGCGGGTGCGGGACGACATCGGCCGCGGAGCTCGCGGGCGAAAGCCTCCGTCATTCCCCGGACAGTGTAGAGCGAACGCTTTCGCGTTGCCCACGGGGCGCTACCCCCGCACCCCGATCAGCGCCACGCTCGGCACCACGACGAGCACCGCGACGACCACGCGGCGGGTGATCGCGTTCTCGCGGAACACGGCGGCGCCGAGCAGCAGGGTGAACAGCGGGGCGCAGGCGATGACGGGGGCCACCACCACCAGGCGGCCGTGCAGCAACGCCGTGTTGAGCATGAGCACCGCGGTGCCGTAGGTGGCGCCGGTCGCGACGAGCCACTTCACGCCTCCCGGCGCGACGGCGCTGAATACCGCCCGCCCGGTGCGCGCCTGATTGGCGAGCGCGAGCACGAACGACACGCTGTAGGCCACGACCGCAACGAAGAACGGGCTCGGGATCTCTTCGAGGGCGATTTTCGAGAAGGCATGCGCCAGGCTTCGCACCAGCGCCGCGCCGACCGGCAGCAGGAGGGCGACGAGCGGCCAGGTCCGCGACGATCGCCCGTGGGAAGAGATCAGGACCACGCCGGCGACGATCCCGACGGTGCCGATCGCGATCTCCCGGGAGAGGGTTTCCGCCAGCAGCACGACCCCGAGGGCGACGCCGAACAGCGGGGAGGTCGCCGAGAGGGTCGCGCTGATCGTCGGCCCGAGGATGCGCGTCCCCGCCATCCCGAGATTGGCCGAGAGCAGCGGGCGGACACATCCGAGCAGGATGAGCAACGGCAGCACCGAGGCCGTCCAGTACCATGCCTCCATGTAGAATGGCGCGGCGAGCCAGTAGATCGTGGCGCTCACGCCGATCTGCCACAGCACCGCGGTCTGGGAGTCGACGAAGCGCAACGCCATGCGCGAGAGCTGGTTGCCGAGCGCGAAGAGGACCGCGGCCGCAAGGGCGAGCAGCACCGGGAGGGTGTATGCCTCGTGCACGGCGGCCGGTCAGCTCGCGCCGGCGCCGGACCGCATCCGTGACCGGGTCGCGATCCCGTGCGGGTCCCGGGTCGCGGAACCGCCGGACTCCCGCCGCGGCGGGAATCCATGAGCCCCGGGAACGAGCACCGATGCGCCGGACCGGGCATCCCCGGCAGGCGGACCGTTCGAGTCTTCGGTCACGTCGGCTCCTTCTCCTGCGGCGAGAGGGATGCACCGGGTCCGGGGGCCGCGGGGAACGTCAGCCACCTTCTCCGCCCCGCGGAACGCCCGGCCGATGCACCGGGTCCCCGGGCCGGGGGCCGCGATGAGCATCCGGCCGATCCGGACGCTCCCGTCGCGATGCGCCGCCATGGTATACGACGCGCCTCGTCGTGAACGTCCGGGCCGGAGGCGGAGCGGACCCTCCGTACCCGTCCGGGGAGCTGTCGACCGGTTGATGCCCGGGATCTGCTTCTGGCTGCCGCTCGGCGTCTGCACGTACCTCGCGTTGACGCCCGCTCCGGCGCTCGACACCGGCAGCGCTCCGGTCAATCACGTGCTGGCGTTCGGCTACCTGACCCCCGCGCTGCGGCTGGCGCACTTCGACCGCTCCGGGTGGCGTCCGGTCATCTTCTGGATGCTGGCCTACGGGATCGGCCTGGAGCTGGTGCAGGGCGCACTGCCCTGGCGCGACGCCGAGGTCCGGGACATCGCTCTGGACGGCGCCGGCATCCTGATCGGCGTCGTGCTCCATCGTGCGGTCCGGTGGTTTCGCGGCACGGTCGAGCGTGGCCATGCGGAGTCGTCCGCGCCGCGGACGGCGGGCGACGACCCGAGCCCGGATTTCTCGCCATCTCACGGCTGCGGACGCGGATCGACCGGCATCGACTGCGTTGAACGCGGCCAAGGTGCTCGACGTACCATCAAGTACGACTGCGCGCCCTGACTCGCGTTCGCCTTGTCGCTGCCGGCATCACCGCGCCCTCGCTTCGCGATCCGGCAAGAAATCCGGGCTAGCGCCGGGCCCTGACCGGAAGACCCTGACCGGAAGACGATTCCGCCATGTTCCGCTTCCTGAAGCCGAGCCGCCGACCCGTCGCCGACGCCACGTGGCGGACGGTGCGGCGGGAGCTGCCGATCGTGGCGACCCTCGCCGACTCCGACGCGGAACGGCTGCGGGCCCTCACCGATGCGTTCCTGGACACGAAGTCGCTGGAGGGAGCCGGGGGCTTCGAGTTCGACGAGGAGTCCCGGGTCGTGGTGGCCGCGCAGGCGTGCATCCCGGTGCTCGCCCTCGGCATCGAGGCGTATGCCGGGTGGCGCTCGGTGATCGTGTACCCGGGCGGCTTCGTGTCGCGCGGCACTTCGATCGACGAGGCCGGGGTCGAGCACGTGTGGGAGGACGAGCGCAGCGGCGAGTCCTGGTTTCGCGGGCCCGTGGTCCTGTCATGGGAGGACGTCGCGGCCTCGGGCAGGCTGGAGGGTTACAACGTCATCATCCACGAGCTGGCCCACAAGCTCGACATGCTGAACGGCGACGCCAACGGTTTCCCGCCCCTGCACGCGGAGATGGACGGAGCGGCCTGGTACCGGGTATTCAGCGACGCCTACCGGGATCTCTGCGCGCGCGTCGACGCCGGCGAGGAAACCGAGCTCGACGACTACGCGACGACGGGACCGGACGAGTTCTTCGCGGTGATCAGCGAGTACTTCTTCGAGCTGCCCGAAGTGCTCGACGAGCGCTATCCCGAGCTCTACGCCGAACTGCGCGCCTTCTACCGGCAGGACCCGCTCCACCGCATCGCGGCGGCGGGCGGGCGCTGAGCGCGACGCTCGTTCCCGGCGAGGCTCCGCCCGCGCGGCGGCTCAGCGGTCGAGCTCGCCGGCGTCGATCGATTCCGGGCTGACGTGCCTCACGTCCTTGCCCTTCACCAGGAAGACCACGTACTCCGCGATGTTCTTGGCGTGATCGCCGATCCGCTCCAGCGACTTGACGATGAAGGTCACGTTGATGATGTGGCCGACGTTGCGGGCGTCTTCCATGATGTATGTGGACAGGCGGCGCAGCGCGGCCTGGAACTCGCTGTCGAGCTCGGTATGGCCGCGGGCGACCCGAACCGCCTTGTCGACGTCGAGCCGGGCGAGAGCGTCGAGCACGTCGTGCAGCATCCGGGTGGCCAGGTTCGACATGCGGTACGCATCGCTGAGGAGGAGGGCGTCCGGCGGCGGATTGTTCGAGTCGTAGATGTCGATGGTCATGCGCGCGATGCGCTCGGCCTCGTCGCCGATCCGCTCCAGATCCGTCACCGTCTTGCCGAGGGAGAGGATCATGCGCAGGTCCCTGCCCATCGGCTGGCGCAGGGCCAGGAGGTTGACGATCTGCTCGTCGGCCTGGACGTCGAGGAAGTTCACGACATGGTCGCGGGCGACCACGTTGCGGGCGGCCTCCAGGTCCGCATCGCGCAGCGCATTCACGGCCCTGGCGATCTGGTCCTCGACCAGGCCGCCCATCCGGAGCACGACGCTGTTCAGGTGCGTGAGCTCCTGATCGAAGCGCTTGAAGGTGTGCTCGTCGTTGCCCATCCGGGCTGCCTGGAAATCGTCCACGCCGGTCAGCCGAACCGCCCGGTGATGTAGTCCTCGGTGAGCCGGTGGCGGGGATTGGTGAAGATCTGGTTCGTCTCCCCGACCTCGACGAGCCGGCCGAGGTGGAAGTACGCGGTGCGTTGCGAGACCCGGGCCGCCTGCTGCATCGAGTGGGTCACGACCACGATGGCGTAGTTCTCGCGTAGCTCGTCGATGAGCTCCTCGATGCGTGCCGTCGCGATGGGGTCGAGGGCGGAGCAGGGCTCGTCCATCAGGATCACCTCGGGACTGACCGCGATGGCCCGCGCGATGCACAGGCGCTGCTGCTGGCCGCCGGACAGTCCGGTGCCGGGCTGGCCGAGGCGGTCCTTGACCTCGTTCCACAGGCCCGCCCTCTCGAGGCTGCGCTGGACGATCACGTCGGCCTCGCGCCTGTCCTCGATCAGTCCGTGGATCCTCGGTCCGTACGCGACGTTGTCGTAGATCGACTTCGGGAACGGATTGGGTTTCTGGAACACCATGCCGACGCGGGCGCGAAGCTGCACGACATCGAGGCGGGGATCGTGGATGTCCTCTCCATCGAGCCTGATGCTGCCCGAGACCCGGCAGGTGTCGATGGTGTCGTTCATCCGGTTGAGACAGCGCAGGAAGGTCGACTTGCCGCAGCCCGAGGGGCCGATCATGGCCAGCACCTCGTTCCTCCCGATGTCGAGGTTGACGTGCTCGATGCCCATCTTGTCGCCGTACCGGACGCCGACGTTGCGCGACGTCATGCGGGGCCGGTCGACGGTGATCTCGCCGACCGTCTCGACGTCGTCGGGCACCGGTTCGACCGGGGCGGGTGGCTCGGGCATCGGCGGAGGGGACTGTATTGCGGCGGAGAGTTCCACGGCGGTCACGCTCATCTTCGACTCCTCGGGATCCCTTGATCTTTCCATTCGGCCAGGACTTGCACGCCTGCCGGCGCTACCAGCGGCGCTCGAACCGCCGGCGCAGCAGGACCGCGAAGGCGTTCATCGTGATGAGGAATGCGAGCAATACCATGATTGCGGCGGACGTGCGCTCGACGAACGCGCGTTCCGGACTGTCCGCCCACAGGAAGATCTGGACCGGCAGCGCCGTCGAGGGGTCGAGGGGCCCGCCGGGAATGTCCACGATGAACGCGACCATGCCGATCATCAGCAGCGGCGCGGATTCGCCGAGCGCCTGCGCCATGCCGATGATGGTGCCGGTGAGCATGCCGGGCATCGCGAACGGGAGGACGTGGTGGGTCACGGTCTGCATCTTCGATGCGCCCATCCCCAGCGCCGCCTCGCGAATGGACGGCGGGACGGACTTCAGGGCGGCGCGGCTCGCGATGATGATGGTGGGCAGGGTCATCAGGGTCAGGACCAGCCCGCCGACCAAGGGGGCGGAACGCGGCAGGCCGAAGAAGTTGATGAATACCGCGAGGCCGAGCAGCCCGAAGATGATGGACGGCACCGCGGCGAGGTTGTTGATGTTCACCTCGATGAGGTCCGTCAGCCGGTTGGTGGGCGCGAACTCCTCGAGGTAGACCGCGGTCGCGACGCCGATGGGAAACGACAGCGCCAGGGTGACGAGCAGCATGAAGAACGAGCCGACCACCGCGCCCCGGACCCCCGCGAGCTCCGGCTCGCGCGAGTCGCCGGCGGTGAAGAACGCGGTGTTGAACCGCTTCTCGATGCGGCCGGCCTCCTCGAGCGACGTGATCCAGGCGATCTGGTCGTCCTTGACCCGTCGTTCCGCTTCGGGCGCATGACGATCGATGTGGCCCTTGACGAGCATGTCGACGTCGTCGTCGGCCGGGACCCGGATGCGCCGCGTCTGGCCGATGAGCCCGGGGTCGGCAAGCACGCGCTCGCGGAGCATGAAGCTCGCGCCCGAGCTCACGATGCCGTACAGGGCGCGCCGGGCCTTGCGTCCCTTCACCTCCGGGAACATGTCCCGCAGGGTCTTCTTGATCAGCCCGGGGTAGTTCGCGCCCGACAGCGCGGCGGTGTCCCGCGCTTCGCCGAGGCCGAGCACTTCCGGATCGTACGTGACCTCCAGCTCGATGAAGGTCTGCCGGAACGCGGTATGCCCATTGCCCACGATGCTGACGAACAGGGCCGCGAGGGCGGCGATCGCGAGGGTGATCGCGATGATCCCGCAAGCCCGGAAACGGAGTTCCGCGCCGCGCCGCCTGGCGCGCCGCCGCGCCATCGCCGCGCTGGTGTGGACGCTCGTGTTCATCGGCCGGACCGGGAGGAGCGGGAGGTCACTCGTACTGCTCGCGGTACTTCCGCACCACGTGCAGCGCGATGACGTTCAGGCAGAGGGTGACGGTGAAGAGCACCAGGCCCAGCGCGAATGCGGCCAGCGTCTTGGGGCTGTCGAACTCCTGATCGCCCACGAGCAGGGTGACGATCTGCACCGTCACCGTGGTGACCGCCTGGAGGGGGTTCGCGGTCAGGTTCGCGGCGAGGCCCGCCGCCATGACCACGATCATCGTCTCGCCGATGGCGCGCGATATCGCCAGCAGCATCCCCCCCACGATCCCGGGCAGCGCGGCCGGCAGGACCACTTGCCGGACCGTCTCCGCCCGGGTCGCGCCGAGCGCGTAGGAGCCGTCGCGAAGCGACTGCGGCACCGCGTTGATGACGTCGTCGGACAGCGACGAGACGAAGGGGATGATCATCACCCCCATGACCAGGCCGGCCGCCAGGGCGCTTTCGCTCGCCACGTCCAGCCCGACGATCGCACCGCCGTCCCGGATCATCGGGGCCACGGTCAGCGCCGCGAAGAAGCCGTACACGACGGTCGGCACGCCCGCGAGGATCTCCAGGACCGGCTTCGCGATCGAACGGAACCCCGAGGAGGCGTATTCGGCGAGGTAGATGGCCGCGAACAGGCCGACCGGCGCCGCCACCATCATCGCGATGAACGAGATGAGCAGGGTGCCGGCGAACAGCGGGATCGCGCCGAAGGCGCCGGACGATCCCACCTGATCCTCCCGGATCGCCATCTGCGGACTCCAGTCGAGGCCGAACAGGAAGTCCGCGACCGGCACGTGGCCGAAGAAGCGAAGCGCCTCGAACAGCACCGAGAGCACGATGCCGACGGTGGTGAATATCGCGACGGTTGAGCTCGCGATCAGGAGGCCCCGGACGATCTGCTCGACCCGGTTCCGGGCCCGCAGGCCCGGCGATATCCGGCGCCACGCCAGACCCAGCCCGGCGATCGCGATCGCGAGCACCGCCACGGCCGACGCGGCGGCGGCGGTGCGCCGCAGCTCGAGGTAGTGGTCGGCCGCCGCGCGCATCTCCGGGACGACCTCGCCGGAGACGATGTTGCCTTCCGCAAGGTTCCGGATGTCGTTGACGATGAGGTTCAGGCGTTCCGGCGGCAGCGCCCGGGTGTCCTCCGGCAGACCGGATACGACCAGGCTCTCGACGACATGCGATTCGAACGAGAACCAGAGCCCGAGCACGATGATCGCCGGGAGTGCGCACCACAGTGCGGCGAGGCTCCCGTAGTAGCCCGGCAGGGAGTGCAGGTGCTTCGCGCCGCCGACCGCGGCGGAGACGGCGAAGGCGCGCCGGCGGCCGAGGTGGAACGCGAACGCGGTGAACACGAGGAGTACCGCGACAAGGGCGGTGCCGGACATGGCTCAGGCTTCCGGTGGCCGTCTCTCGGCCATGGGCCCGGCGAACCTCCACGACTCCGGGGACGCCGCGGGCGGCGGCTCCGCCGCCCCGGCGCCGGCCGCGGGGTGTCCGCGGGCGGCGCCGAGTACCGTCATGGGCAAGGGACGCTCCCGTGCTAGTTCGATGCGAGGTTCAGGTCCGACAGGCGCCTCACGTCGGCACTGAACCTGCTCCGCTCGGCGGCCGGCATCGGGATCATGCCCTTGTCGGCGAGGTAGCCGTCGGGACCCCACGCCTTCTCGCTCGTGAACTCGTCCAGGTACTCCTTCATGCCGGGAATGCTCCCGATGTGCGCCTTCTTCACGTAGAAGTACAGGGGGCGGGAGACCGGATAGGACTGGGCGGCGATGTTCTCGAACGCCGGCTCCACGCCGTCGACCTCGGCTCCCTGGAGCTTGTCGGAGTTCTGGTCGAGGAAGCTGTAGCCGAACACCCCGAACGCGGCCGGGTTGGCGTCCAGCTTCTGCACGATCAGGTTGTCGTTCTCGCCCGCTTCGACGTACCCGCCGTCCTCGCGCACGGTGTGGCAGATCGACTTGTAGCGCTTCTTGTCCTTCTTCTTCATCGCCTTGATCCAGCCGACCTCCTTGCAGCCGCCTTCAAGGGCGAGCTCGGCGAAGGCGTCCCGGGTACCGGAGGTGGGCGGTGGACCCAGGACCTCGATCTTCGTGCCGGGCAGGGACGCGTCGACATCGCTCCACTTCACGTACGGGTTGGGGACCAGGGTCTCGCCGCCGTCCGGGTTCGGCACGTCCTTCGCGAGCGCGAGGAAGATCTGCTTTCTGGAGATCTCGATGGGCGCGGACTTCCGGGAGTTCGCGAGCACGATGCCGTCATAGCCGATCTTGACCTCGACGATCTCCTTCACGCCGTTCCTGGCGCACTGCTCGACCTCGCTCTTCTTGATGCGCCGCGAGGCGTTGGTGACATCGGGGTGTTCGACGCCGACGCCGGCGCAGAACAGCTTCAGGCCCCCGCCCGAGCCGGTGGACTCGATCTTCGGGGTCTTGAAGCGGGTGGTCTTGCCGAACTGCTCCGCGACCACGGTGGCAAAGGGGTAGACGGTCGAGGAGCCGACGATGCTGATGTAGTCGCGAGCCTGAGCCGGGCCCGCGATCGCCGCCGCGACCGCCGCAAGGACGAATGTACGCTTCATTTCCGGATTCTCCGAGGTTGAAGGATGGGGTGAGACTTCCGCCAGCGAAGGCGCGAGGCGCCGACGGCCGGGGCCGCCCGCCATGTCCGCCCTCGCCGGGTGTTGTACCGGCGGTCCGTGACAACCATCGGTCATGAATGTGACACGAATGTGGCAGCGGGCCGTCCGGGAGCGCGTTGATGAAAAAACGTTCATGTCGCGCCCACCCACCGGTCACCCGGCCGGCTCTATCTTTTCCTCCGGCGTGGCCCGCCGGCTCCGCGCCCTCGCTTCGCGGTCCGGCGAGGAATGCGGACCGGAGACGGCGAGGAGGGAGGCGGGCCGGACCTCGATCGATTCCGGAGGACATTCGAAATGACGCAGAAGAACCCGATGCGGACCCGGCTCCGGCGCACCCTGGTCGCGGCCGCGGTGGCGGCCGCGATCGTCGGCGCCGTCGCCGTGAGCGAGCCCTGGAGCCCGGCGAACGCCACGGCGGCGGCCGGCGCCGCGACGAGCACGACGCACGGCGCCACGATGTCCGGCGCCGCGACGCAGGGCGGCTTCGCCGACCTCGTGCACGCGGTGCGGCCCGCCGTGGTCAACGTACAGGTCACCCGCGCCATCCGGCCCGCCGCCGGGTCGTACACATGGCGGGCGCCGCCGGGAATGGAGCTCCCGGAGCACTTTCACGACTTTCGGCGTTTCCGGCGGATGCCCGGGGTCCCGGGGCGCCACGGACCCGGCGCGCCGCGGGCCGAGGGCGTCGGTTCCGGGTTCGTCATCGACGCCTCGGGGCTCATCGTCACGAGCCACCACGTGGTGAAGGGAGCGGACACGGTGACGGTCACCCTGCACGACGGGCGCAAGCTGGAAGCGCGGGTCGCGGGCGCCGACCCGAAGACCGACCTCGCGCTCATCGAGGTCGACGCCGGCGAGTCGCTGCCCGCCGTCGAGTTCGGGGACTCCGATGCGACGCGGGTCGGGGACTGGGTGGTCGCGGTCGGAAACCCCTTCGGTCTCGGCGGCACCGTCACCGCGGGCATCGTCTCGGCGCGCGGGCGCGACATCGGCTCGGGCCCCTACGACGACTACCTCCAGCTCGACGCCCCGATCAACCGCGGCAACTCCGGCGGCCCGCTGTTCGACCGCGGCGGCCGCGTGGTCGGGGTGAACACCGCGATCTTCAGCCCCACCGGCGGGAACGTCGGCATCGGCTTCGCGATCCCCGCGAACGTCGCCCGGCCGGTCATCGAGTCGCTGCGGGCCGAGGGCAGGGTCGAGCGCGGCTGGCTCGGGGTCGCGGTCCAGGGCATCGACGAGACGCTGGCCGAGGCGCTCGGCCTCGACGAGGCGAAGGGCGCCCTCGTCGCCTCGGTGATGGCGGACGGACCCGCCGCCCGCGCCGGACTGCGTCCCGGTGACGTCATCGTCTCGTTCGCCGGCGAGCCGATCGACACGATGAAGGACCTGCCCCGCATCGTCGCGGAGCGCGACTCGGGGGCCGAGGTCGCGATCGAGGTCCGGCGTGACGGACGCGACGAGACCCTGACCGCGACGATCGGCACGCAGGAGCCGGAGAGCGCGTTCGCCACCGCCTCGACGGAGGAGGATGACGCTCCAAGGCTCGGCGTGACGCTCGCGCCGCAAGGCGAGCCGGGCGAGGCGGGGGTCGCGATCGCCGGGGTGGACCCCGGCAGTCCGGCCGCCCGTAGCGGGCTCCGCCCCGGCGACGTCATCGTGCGCGCCGGGAGCAGGACGGTGAGCCGTCCCGGCGAGGTCGCCGATGCGGTCCGTGCCGCGGCCTCCGGCGACAAGCCGGTGCTGCTGCTCGTCGAGCGCGGCGATCGCCGGCGCTACGTCGCGATCGACCTCGACCGCGGCTGAAGCGCCAGGCCGAGCGGCGGGCGGGGCGACGGCTCCGCCCGCCTCACGTGCGCGTCAGCCGGAGACCGTCCCGGCGGACACGCTGCTCGACCCCCGCCCTTCGCCTGGGCGCGCGTCAACGGGCGCGTGAACCGCAGCTTGGGGACGAAGGCACCTTTCTTGCCCCGACAACCGTGCGTCATCGGACGCTCGAACCGCAGCTCGGGGGCGATCGCTCCAATCCTGCCCCCGACGACCGCGCGTCACCGGGCGCGCTCGAACCGCAACCGGACCACGAGTCCCGGGGCGTTGTCGCCGAGGGTCAGCGTCGCCCCGTGGAGCTGGGCGACGGCGGCGACGAGGCTCAGGCCCAGCCCGCTGCCGGGGGCGCCGCGGGCGGGCTCCAGGCGATAGAACCGGCGCAGCACCGCCTCGCGCTCCCCGGATGGCACCCCCGGTCCGCTGTCGGCGACGACGACGGTCACGGTGTCGTCGTCGGAAGTGACGTGCAGTGTCACCGCGCCGCCTTCCGGGGTGTACTTCATCGCGTTGTCGAGCAGGTTCGCGAGCGACTGGAACAGCAGGTCGGCGTCCCCCTCGACCGGCGCCCCGATGCCGGAGTGGCGGAAGGTGATGCCGCGCGATTCGGCCAGCGGCGCGTAGAGATCGGCGACGTCGTCCCCGACGGCCGCGAGGTCCACCCGCTCGAAGGCATGCTTTCGCCGCTCGGTCTCGATGCGGGCGATGCGAAGCAGGGCGTTGAAGGTCGCGAGCATCTGATCGGCCTCGGCGAGCGCCGCATCCGCCAGCGCCGCCGAGGCGCCGTCGCCGCTCGCGTCCCGAAGCTGCTCGAGGCGCGTGCGCAAGCGGCCGAGGGGGGTGCGCAGATCGTGCGCGACGTTGTCCGAGACCCTGCGCACGTCGTCCATCAGGGTCTCGATGCGGTCGAGCATCGCGTTCAGGTTCGCGATGAGCTCGTCGAACTCGTCGCCGCTCCCGTGGCTCTCGATGCGCTCGGAAAGCTCGCCCTCCATGATGCGGCGCGACGTGTGGCTGACGGCCTCGATGCGTGCCGCCACGCTCCTTCGCATCCACCACGCACCGGCGACCGCAAGCACCACGGTGACGCCGACGCCCCACGCCACCGCGCGGACGACGGCCGAGCGCATCTCCTCGAGGTCCCGCACGTTGCGCCCGACGAGCAGGTGGAACCCGCCCGGAAGCTGAATATGCCGGGCGCGCGCCCGATGCACCTCGGGCCGGGCGTCGTCGTCGCCCGCGGCGTAGAGCTCGAACTCGACCCAGCGCTCGGTGCTCCGCGCGGCCTCGGGCCAACGGTCGAGATTGCCCGCGCGCACCCGGAACGCCGGATCGGCGAGCAGGTAGATGGACGAGCTCGCGGGGTTGCGCGCGAGCCGCTCGTCGACGAGGCGGCGCAGGCCCCGCAGACCCCCGATCCGGTACCGCTCCGCGAGCCCCTGCACCTCGGCCTCGATCACCGCCTCCATCTGCCGGGCCATGTAGCCCGCGGTCGAGAGGTAGATGAACACGAGCAGGGCGAGCACCGAGAGCCCGAACAGCGCCCCGTAACCGATGGCGATGCGCCACGCGACGCTGCGGGTGATCGCGGTCACGGCGCGCGGATGCCGCGGCCCGCGCCGCGCACCGGACGAACGAGGGGTGGACGGGACCCGCGATCGGGAGTGCGCCATGCGCCGCCGCGGAGGGTCGCGGTCATGGCTCGCGGATGCCGCGGCCCACGCCGCGCACCGGACGAACGAGCGGCGGACGGGACCCGCAATCGGGAGTGCGCCATGCGCCGTCGCGGGGGGTCGCGGTCATGGCTCGCGGACCACGTAGCCCGCGCCGCGCACGGTGTGGATGAGGGGCGGGTCGAAGTCGCGATCGATCTTTCGCCGCAGGCGGCTCACGTGGACGTCGATGACGTTGGTCTGCGGATCGAAGTGGTAGTCCCACACCGCCTCGAGCAGCATGGTGCGCGTGACCACCTGGCCGGCGTGGCGCATCAGGTACTCCAGCAACCGGAACTCGCGGGGCTTGAGCTCGAGGTCGCGCCCGGCGCGCTTCACGGCGCGCGCAAGGAGGTCCATTTCCAGGTTCGCGACCACGAGCCGGGTCACCGGCGCGGCATCGCCACCGCCGCGCCGTCGAGCGAGCGCTTCGAGGCGGGCCGAGAGCTCGGCGAACGCGAACGGCTTGACGAGATAGTCGTCACCGCCCGCGCGCAGGCCCTCCACCCGATCGTCGACCTCGCCGAGCGCGCTCAGCACGAGCACCGGAGTCCTCCGGTCCGCGGCCCGCAACGATCGCACGATCGACAGGCCGTCGAGCCCGGGGAGCATCCGATCGACGACGAGGACGTCGTGCTCGGCATCGAGCGCGAGCAGCAGCCCCTGCCTGCCGTCACCGGCATGGTCGACGACGTGCCCGGCCTCCTCGAGCCCCTTGCGGACGAAGCGAGTGGTCTGCGGGTCGTCTTCGATGAAGAGGATGCGCATCGGGCCGATTCTGCACCGCACGCCGTGGACGGTCGAGGACGTGGCGCATTCCCCGCGGCAAGGATCGTGGCGGCGCGACGGGCGGGTCCACCCACCGGGGCGTTTGTCGGCGCCGCGTCATCGTTGGACAATGCCCCGCGGAGGCCGCTCGCATGACCGTTGTTCACCATGACGCCGATTTCGACACCATCGCCGCCGTGACCGGCCAGGACGTGGCGCGGGTCGTGGCGAGGGGTTCGCCGTGAACCGCGACTTTCGAGCCCGGGAGGATCCGGAGACGGCCGACATCGGAGTCGTCGGCCTCGCGGTCATGGGCGAGAACCTGGTCCTCAACATGGCGAGCCGCGGCTACACGGTGGCGGTGTACAACCGGACCACGTCGAAGGTCGATGCGTTTCTCGCGGCCCGCGCGGCCGGCAAGACGATCGTCGGTGCGTGGTCCGCGGAGGAGCTCGTCGCGAAGCTCGCCAGGCCGCGGCGGGTGATGCTCATGGTCCAGGCGGGCCGCGCCGTGGACCGGGTCATCGAGGCCGTCGCGCCGCTGCTCGATCCGGGGGACGTGCTGATCGACGGGGGCAACTCGAACTACCGGGACACGGCCAGGCGCACCCGCGCCCTGGCCGGGCAGGGGATCCTCTACGTCGGCGCCGGCGTCTCCGGCGGCGAGGAAGGCGCCCTGCTCGGGCCGAGCATCATGCCGGGCGGCAATGCCGATGCCTGGCCCGGCCTGGAGCCGATCTTCAAGGCGATCGCGGCGAAGGTGGACGATGGCGCTCCGTGCTGCGAGTGGATCGGCCCGGACGGGGCCGGCCACTACGTGAAGATGGTGCACAACGGCATCGAGTACGGCGACATGCAGATGATCGCCGAGGCGTACGCCCTGCTCGGAGACGTCGGCGGCATCGAGCCCGGCGCCATGAGCGGGATCTTCGCGCACTGGAACGAAGGCGAGCTGTCGAGCTACCTCATCGAGATCACCGCGCGGATTCTGGCGCGGGTCGATGACGAGACGGGCCGCCCCCTCGTCGATCTGATCCTCGACGCGGCGGGCCAGAAGGGCACCGGCAAGTGGACCGGCATCGACTCGCTGATGCTCGGTGCGCCGGTCACCGCGATCACCGAGGCGGTGTTCGCGCGCGCCCTCTCCGCGCTCAAGGACGAACGGGTCGCGGCCTCGCGCGTGTTGCCCGGTCCCGGCTCCGATGCCGTCCTCCGGGGGAGGGGGATCCGGGATGCCCGGTTACCGGAGACGCACGTGCAGCCGGGAGACCCGGCGGCCGGGAGCGGATTCGACGGCGATGCCGCATCGTTCGCGGAGGATGTACGCCAGGCCCTCTACGCCTCGAAGATCTGCTCCTACGCGCAGGGCTTCCAGCTCCTGTCGATGGCGTCGGCCGAGTACGGCTGGCGACTCGACCTCGGCGCCATCGCCCTCATGTGGCGCGGCGGCTGCATCATCCGCGCCGCGTTCCTCGACCGCATCAAGGCGGCCTACGACGAAGCGCCGGACCTTGCGAACCTGCTGCTGGCGCCGTACTTCCGCGACGCGATCGCCGGCGCGCAGGCCGCGTGGCGGCGGGTCGTCGCGACCGCGGTGACCCGCGGCGTGCCGGTGCCCGCGTTCTCGAGCGCGCTGGCCTGGTACGACGGCTACCGCAGCGAGCGCCTGCCCGCGAACCTGCTCCAGGCCCAGCGCGACTACTTCGGCGCCCACACCTACGAGCGGATCGACCGCCCGCGCGGCGAGTTCTTCCATACCGACTGGACGGGCCGCGGGGGGGTAGGCGCCCCGGGAACGGCGCCATCGACGTGAAGCGCGGGGAGGGCCCCGGGGCGGGTGCCGGACGGGAACGGCGCGCTCGACCCGGGGCCGGCGGGCTTCATTTCCCGCGGGGCGGACCGGTGTCGTGGAAATCGGCCGGTAGGGCCCCGGGGCGAGTGCCGGACGAGAACGGTGCGCTCGACCCGGGCCGGCGGGCTTCATTTCCCGCGGGGGGACCGGTGTCGTGGAAATCGGCCGGTGTCGTGGAAGTCGGAACGCAAAGTCTCCGGAGAAGCATGAAGGGGGTCGGACGCGAGCCGAACGTCCGCCCGACCGGAGGACGCTCTCCGGGCTCAGGGAAGAGGGCGCATGCGTGTGCCCCCGGGATCGAACGCGGCTTCGAACCTCACGACGCCGGATGCGCGGGCGCCGGCGATGTCGACTTCGACGCGCCGCTCGCGCGCGCCGGCAAGAGGTCCGGTGTCGATCATGGCCACCGCGACGGGCCTTCCGATCCGGTAGCCGAAGGCGGCCGACGTCGTCTGTCCCGCGATCCGGCCGCCGACGTGGACCGGCTCGCTCCCGAGCGGCACCGCCTGCGGGTCGTCGAACACGATGGTGACGATGCGCTGCCTCGGCGGCCGGCCGCGGAGCCGGAGCATTCTCGGCCGTCCGACGAAGTCCTTGTTCCAGCCGATGGCGAAACCGAGCCCGGCTTCGAGCGGCGTCGTGTCGGTGTCGAGATCGTGGCCATGGGCCAGGAAGCGCTTCTCGATCCGCATCGAGGTCTGGGCCAGGAGGCCGGAAGGCCGGGCGCCCGCCTCGTGCAGGGCGTCATGGACCGCATCCGCCCGCTCTGAAGGACAGGTGATCTCCCACCCCGCCTCGCCCACGTAGGAGAGGCGCACACCGCGCACCGTGACGCCGGCAACCCGGACTTCGCCGTGCCGGAAATAGCCGAGCGCGTTCAGGTCTCCGGCGCCGGCCGCCTCGGCAACCTCCGCCGCCTTCGGACCCGTCAGGGCGAGAACGGCATGGTCCTCGGTCTCGTCGGCGAGCGTCACCGCCTCGCCGGCCGCCAGATGCCGTCTCAGCCACGCCAGAGCGCGCTTGACCGCCGTGGTGCCGACGTACAGCCGGTACTCCCCGTCGCCGAGTCGCAGTGCGACCAGATCGCCTTCGATACCGCCGCGCTCGTTCAGCATGAGGGTATAGACGGCGCGGCCCGGAGGCCGCGACATGTCGTTGGTGCAGACCCGGTCGAGAAAGGCTTCCGCATCGCGGCCGGCGACCCTGATCTTGCCGAAGGTGGACTGGTCGAACACGGCGGCGCCCTCGTGCGCCTGCATCACTTCCAGACCCACCCGGTCGAACCAGGCCGGCCTTCCGAACGTGAGCGCGGGCTCCGCGGTCTTGCCGAAGTAGAGCGGCCGTTCGAAGCCGTACGCTTGGCCGAAGTGCGCGCTCTCCGCCCGCCACCGGTCATCGAGCGGCGACCGCCTCAGCCCCCGGCTCGTCGCCCACTGGCGCCCCGGCCAGGTGATCTCGTAGTGCTTGCCCAGCACCTCCGGCACTCGCTCGGCCAGCGCGGCGGCGGAGTTGAAGCAGGCCGGGAAGCGTTTCGGGTCCGCCTCGTGCAGGTCCATCGGCGTATGGCCGTGGACGATGCAGTGGGCCAGCGCCATGCCCGCCCCGCCGCCGGTGGCCACCCCGACCGAGTTCATGCCGCAGCCGAGGAACAGTCCCCGCGTCTCCGCCGCCTCCCCCAGCAGGAAGGAGCCGTCCGGCGTGAAGCTCTCGGGCCCGTTGAGGAGCATCTTCACCCCGGCCGTCTCGAGCGCCGGCAGCCGGTGCAGGGCGTTCGTCATCATCGGCTCGAAGTGGTCCCAGTCTTCGGGGAGCAACCGGAAGGCGAAGTCCTCGCCGAGCCGGTCGGGAGCGACGGCCTTGCCGAGCGGCTCGAAACAGCCGACCAGCAATCCGCCCGAATCATCGCGGATGTAGAGATGGCCATCGTGATCCGACAACGACGGCACGTTGCCCTCGATGCCGTCGATGGGCTCGGTGAGCAGGTAGAAGTGTTCGCACGGCCACACCGGCGCCTCGACGCCGGCCATGGCGGCCACCCTGCGGCTCCACAGGCCGGTGCAGAGCGCGACGGCATCGCAGCGCACCGTGCCCCGGTGCGTCTCGACCCCCGTGATCCGCCCCCCCTTGGTGAGGATTCCCGTGACGCCCGTATCCTCGTGGATCCGTGCGCCACGGGATCTGGCCCCCTTCACCAGGGCGGCGCACAGATCGGACGGACTGACCCGGCCGTCGTCGGGGGACCACACCGCGCCGATCACGTCCCGCGCATTCATCAACGGCCAGCGTTCCTTCGCCTCTTCCACCGAAACGGACCGGGCGCGGACGCCGAACAGATGCGCCAGCGCCTCCTGGCGCCTGATATGGATGAGCCGGTCTTCACTGGTGGCGATCGACAGCGAGCCCTTGTTGATCCATCCGGTCGACTGGCCGGTCTCCTCTTCCAGCCTGGCGTAGAGCGAGACGGAGTAGCGGATGAGATCGGTGAGGTTGCGGGTCGAGCGCAGGGCGCGCACCTGGGCCGCGGAGTGCCACGTGGTGCCGGAGGTCAGCCGGTTGCGTTCGAGCAGAACGGCGTCGGAGACCCCGGCCTCGGCCAAGTGGTAGAGGGTCGAGCAACCCATGACGCCCCCGCCGATGACGACGACGGAGGCGTGGGAAGGAAGGGCGGGATCAGGCACGGAGCGCCTCTTGCGTGGAGCCGCGCCGAGCCGGGAACGGGTCATGTCCCGAATGGCCCACGGCGCCCTCGACCGCTGGTCCCGAGTACTCCGAATCTTCCATGACGAGCCCGGTCACCGTGCCATCGGTCGGCGCCAGCCCGGGAAACGCCACCACGCGCGCTTCGGGCGGAGCAGCATCACCTGCCACGAGACGCACGTAGCCTATACTCGGGGGATGGGCAATTGCGACCTCGAAGCGGTGCTCGATCGCCTGCACAATGAGCCGAACCCTCAACGCCGTCGCCTGATCGCGCTCGGACTCCTGACCAGGCAGCTCGCGCCGCACGGCATCGAGCCCATTCTGGTGGGCGGGGGAGCGCTGGAGTTCTACACCGCCGGGGGCTATGCGACCAAGGACATGGACTTGGCGCTCCCGGCGGCGCCGGAAGTGGATGCCGCGTTCACCGCGCTCGGATTCGAGAAGGAAGGGCGGTACTGGTTTCACGCCGGTCTCGACCTGCTCTTCGAGGCGCCGGCCCCGGCCGGCCTCCCGGGAGAGGACGCGCCGAGAACCGCGGTCGAGATCGATGGTCTGCGGGTGGTGATCATCGGCATCGAAGATCTGCTCATCGACCGCCTTCGCGCCTGGGTCCACTGGAGCAGCGACGAGGACGGCCGCTGGACCCGGCGGCTCGCGCTCCTGTACCCGGACCGGATCGACTGGTGTTATGTTCGCGAGCGCACCAGCGGGATTCCGGAGGAGGCCGAGGCCCTGAGCAGGATCGAGCGAGAGGCGTGCCCGAGTTGATCGACTACGACGAGTTCCAGCGAGACGTGCGACGGCGCAAGCGCGAGCGGTGGGCGAAGATCCTCGCCTCGGAGCCGTCGAGCCGCGCCGCCGGCCGTCGACCGCGCGACCCTGAGCAGGAGCGAATGCTGCTGCGGCTCGACCGTGCGCGCCTGGACAGGAAACAGCCGATGCGCTGAGCCCGGCGGGACGGCGCCGCCGAGCCGCGCCCATGCCGCTCACCGCCGGGGGGAGCCACCGGCTTGCTTCCGGGAACATCACCACCGGTATCGCGCTTCTGCCGAAGCAGGACATCCGTAGCGCCACCCCGCTTTCCCGGGAGTCCGCGCTCTCGGTGCCCGGCCGGCCTCGATGAGCCCCGTCAGCCCTCGGCCACGCGCACCGTGTCCATCGAGTGGAGATCGAGCCGCAGCCCCGCCTTCATGATCTGTCCGGGCAGGTCGTGGCCCACCGCGGCTTCGACGTCGCACGCGATGTCCGAGAGCTTGCGCAGATCGATGCCGGTGCCGATGCCCATCTCCTCGAGCAGGTAGACGAGATCCTCGGTGCAGATGTTGCCGGTCGCCTTCGGGGCGAACGGACAGCCGCCGATGCCGCCGAACGAGCTCTCGTACCTGTCGACGCCGAGCCCGAGCCCCGTCATCACATTGGCGAGCCCGATGCCGCGCGTATTGTGGAAGTGCAGCCCGAGGCCGAGTCCCGGCGCGGCGGCGCGCACCGCGGAGACGGCGGCGGAGACGAGCGGCGGCGTCGCCATGCCGGTGGTGTCGCCGAGGCTCGCTCCGGCGAATCCGAGCTGCTGGAAGCGGCGCGCGATCTCGGCCACCCGCACGGCCGGGACATCGCCCTCGAAGGGGCAGCCGAAGGCGGTCGAGATCGCACCGTGCACGGGCGTCCCGGCCTCCTCCGCCACCCTGGCCACCTCCTCGAAGCCCGCGAGCGACTCCTCGATCTCGCGGTTCACGTTCTTCCGGTTGTGGCTCTCCGACGCCGAGAGGAAGACGACCATCTCGTCGACCTCGGCTTCGGCCGCGCGCAACGCCCCGCGCTTGTTCGGCACCAGTGCGGCAAGCACCGCTCCACGGGTGCGGTCGACGCCGTGCATGACCTCCTCGGCGTCGGCAAGCTGCGGCACCGCGCGCGGCGACACGAAGGAGGTCGCCTCGATGCGCGGCACGCCGGCATCGATGAGCCGATCGATGAGCTCGATCTTCCGCGCGGTGGGAATGAAGCCCTGCTCGGCCTGGAAGCCGTCGCGCGGTCCGACCTCGGTGACCTCTGCATGCGGCGGGTGACTCGTCATGGGACGGCTCCGATGTGGAAACGCGGGACGCGCCGGCGGTGGAAATCACTGCGGTGCGGCATGAGCCGCCACACTCCAAATGAGGGAGAGAGAATCATACGTGCCCGACGCAACGCAGTCCCGTGCGCGCCGCGAACGCCGGTCTCCCGGACTGCGCTCGCCGCGCGGACCCGGGACCCCTTCCGGACCGTCGTTCAGTTCACGAAGGTCCCGATGACCCGCGCGATGCTGTGCGCGATCTCGCTCTCGAGCGGGAACGACAGCATGCCCATCACCGAGTATCCGAGGAGCCACGGCATCAGGTAGAAGCGGATCATGAAGAAGAACCACGCGACGAACAGCGGCACCAGCGGCGGGATGAGGAACCCCGGCGTCACCGGTGCGAAGAGCCTGAGCAGCGGGTTCGTCACGCGCACGAAGAACCGCATGAAGAAGAAGCTGCTGTCCTCGGGCAGGAACAGCCCCATGCCGAACCGGCCGATCAGGGTCCACATCACTGCGCCGAGCACGTAGTCGGCGACCAGCACCCAGATTGGAAACGCCTCGTACATCGGCCGGCGAGCTCAGCTACTCCGTTGCAGGCGACCGCGGTGTCGAATCGGCCCCCCCGATCCAACGCGGGCGGCGGGGAGTGGGGCTCCCTGGGAATTCGCCGACGAAAGCCGCGGAGCAACTGCTCACTCCGAGAGGGAGGTCGAAGGTCCGGGGGTGAATGTACGGGTCGACGACGGCGGTTCCGGCGCCTGCCCGGCAGCGGTCCCGCACGATCCGGGAGCACACTTTCCCTGTGCTAGAAGTTCATTCTCAGCTCGATACGCACGGCCGATGAATCGTCGTCGCTTTCGGCGTCCTGGGGTCCGCGGCCGTCGCTTTCAAGCCAGGCTTGATAGGCGTCGATCTGGACCAGGAAACGGTTGGCGAATTTGCGCTGGAAACGCGTGGTCAAGGCGAAGCCGCCGGTGTCGCCGAACTCGTCGTCCGACTCGAGATCCCGGCGATGGGCGAATTCCAGCGCCCAGTTGGCGGTCTCGTCGGCGAAGAACTTCTGCACGCCCACCGCGAAGCCGGCGGAATCCAGGGGACGCGGCCACAAGGCCGGTCTGTACCCGCCCAATCCGACGCCGGCGTAGGACAGGCCCACCGGCCCCAGAGGCGGGGTGCCGTTGCTGGCCAGGCGACCGAAATCCCCCGCGGCCCAGTATCCATTGGCGTACAGGAGGTCGTGGTTGGCATTGATCTCGGTGGAATAGCCGGCGACGAGCAACGCGCCGTCGTAGTCCTTGACCTGACCGTTCGGCCGCACGTTGATTCCATTCATCGGATCCACCAACTGATCGGAATGCTGCGAAACATTGGCGTGAATGGAATAGTTGTTACCGGCGGAATGTCCGGTCCAGCCCAAGCCGACATTGATCTGATCGCCGCGCAACTCTTCGGAGACGGTCCCGGCCACGTCGAACTCCATCAGGCCCCAAGGGAAATCGCCTTCCATGAACAGCCCGAACAGATTGACGTCGCGCGGGTCACGGGCGCCGTTCGACTCGTTGACGTGGTCGAAGGCCCACACCCCCATCACCCTCACGCCGGAAGATCCGGGCACCTGCACGTTGGTCTTCGAGAGCCCCACGGCGGTCATTTCGTCACGGATCAGATAGCCGTTCTGGAACTCCACCGGGAACCTGCCGACGGCAAAGCCCATATCCAGCTCTCCGCGGTCTTCCGGATCCAGTTTCGGAAACATCTCGCCGATATCGCCCTCGAAGAACAATGATTCAGCGTCGAAGTCAACGTCGATGTCGGTTCCCATCGCGTCCGGCGAAAGAACCTTGCGGGCAAACCGTCCTCTCTTGTCCAGGGGGCGAAAATGAGCGAGGACACGCTCCGTGCCGGTAAGCTGCAGGTTGGCGAAGAGATCCACCCGCCCGGCAACCTCCGCGCTGTCGCCACCCTGACGGGTCCTGCGATCACCGTCAGTGGACAAGCCGGCGACACGCGCCGACCCGTACACCCACAGAGCCGGCTGCCAGACGGCGCCGGTCGGCATTTCAATGCCCGGGGAGAGCTCGCCGACTTCGTTGATCCCGCGCCCCAGCTCGATCAATGCGCCGACGCGTGGGGGCAAATCTTCGGATTTCAGAAACGGGATGGGCGTTTCGGACAGGTCGACCTCCGAGTCGGCGGCGGCAAGAGGCGAGGCCGCCAGACACGCGGAACACACGACCCACGACAGGAATCCTCTGTGGCTCATCATTCGGCTCCCAGCGCTGAAACCTTGACGGTATCGCCATAACCGACGGTCGTGCTCCTCCGCCATATTTCGGTGGCATTTCGAGACAGCCGGTCCGCAACCAGCTTGGGGCTCATGCCGTAATCGAAGCCGACCGACTGGATCTTGTAGATCAGGCTGGTCGGCAGGGGCTGAAAGACGAGCCTCGCTTCGATGTCATACGTCTCCCCGGCACGCAGTACGCCGGCCGACACCCGATACGTGGCGGTGCGTGACTGTCCGGCCGGGATGCCGGTACGGTGCTTTCGGACGTTGCGGTTGCGGCCGTAGAGCATGGTGGGGCGAGGGTCCGGACGCACCATCGGCAACGCGTTGCGGGACACCGGCGGAGCCAGTATCTGCGCCCGCTCGGGGCCGCGCACGATCCCGACGTAGGTCTTCGAATGCAGGTTGAACAAGTCGTCGTCGTGCGGCAGCAAACCGTTGGCCACGTACCGGGAATGGGCATCGCGCAAATCTCCGTTCGGGTCGCGATCCCCGGACTGGTACACGATGTTCCCGGCCGAGTCTTTGACGACGACATGCAGGTACACCGTGCGTTCGATGTCGAACCCGCTCGGAACGTAATGACCATCGGTGGTGTTCGCCACCGTCAGGGAAAAAGCCAGGTCCCCGCGGGTGCGCGAGACGTCGATCTCCGACAGGCCGAAGCCGTTGCGCAATACTTCGAGGCGCTTTTCCGAAGCCCAGGCCAGCAGCTCGAACTGATCCTCCAGAATCTCGCGCGCGTCATACCGGTCGTCGGCATGGATCCAGGCCTCGGGGAAGGGATGGTCGTCGTCGATCGAATCCTCGAATTCATCCGTGCCCCAGCCGGCCTCGACATCGAACTGCGCCCATTCGCGCAGGGTCTTCAGCTTGGAGGCTTCCACGTTGTGCGGGAAGATGCCGGGATGGATGATGGAGTAGTCGGGACCGGCGAAGAAATGGTTGGACAGCGGGCGCTCTCCGGTCGGCACACCGCCGACCACGGCGACCGGCCCCATCTCGTACGGCGAGGGCACGCCCTGCTCCGTCCCCATGTGGCAGTCCACGCAGGTGATGCCCTTTCGCGCCGCCGGCGAGCGCTTGTATTCGGTGAGCATCTCATGCGTGCGGAAGCCGGTCTGCGCCGTCACCTCGTGACAGACACCCCCGCAGAACGCCGGAACCTTCAGGAAAAACGAAGACTTGACCTCGGCGTGAATGGCGCGTCCGGTCTGGCCCCGCTCGGGCTGCACCCGGTACTTCTCGGGCTGGGAAAGCACCTCCTTCAGCCGGGAGCCGTCGTCGACGCCATAGACCGGGTCGAAGATGTCTCCTTGCTCTATGGGATAGCGCCCGGTGATCTTGCCGAAGTTCTGCGTCACGCGGTGGCACGTCACGCAGGTCACGCCCTCGCGCGCCGCCGGTGATCGATCGAGATTGGACATGGAGGTCGGCTCCCCGAGAGCCGTGCCGGTCGGCGCGTGACAGCGCAGGCAGAAGTCGCCGGCGGTGGAGCTGTTCTTCTTGTTGAGAGCGTTCTGGAACGCCGTCATCATCGGGCTGAGTTGGGCGTAGGCATGGGAAGAGACCGACCATTCGCGATACTGCTTGGGGTGGCACTGGGCGCAGGTATTGGCGGAGGGGAACCGGTTCTCCAGAAACAGCGCCTCATGCGCTTGCGCCGCGCTCGACGTTTCGGTCTGCTGAGAGAATGAAGGAGCCGAGAGCAGGGCGACGGAAACCGTGGCGGCAACTGTACAGACGAATCTGGGTAGCATCTGGATTCCTCCTTCCACATGGACGATCTCGCGGAATTTCCACAAGACCGTGCCCGACGGATTCTGCAAAGTGCGGCGTGACGGCCGGCACCTGCCATACATTCTGGCCACCGCTTGGCCGATAATGCAACACCGCGCCCCGCTCCCCTGCGGGCTCCTCCTGTTTTCCTTCATAACCAACTGATTTGAAATACAAAATAAACTGGCGGCTCAACGCTCCCGGAACGCCTCATGGCGCATTCTCAGTACCGGCCCCATCAGGTAATCCACGACGCGCTTGGTTCCGGTGTGGATATCGATGGTGGCGAGCATGCCGGCGGTGATCGGCAAGTTGCTGTCTTCGCCGAGCGTCGTCCGATCGGTCTCGACCACGATCCGGAACCAGTGCAGTCCCATCTCGTCGGTGGTGGCGTCTGCGGCGATGTAGGTGACCTGCCCGTCGAGGCCTCCGTAGCGGATGTAGTCGTAGGTCGAGATCTTCGCCGTGGCCGGCAGGCCGACCCGGATGTGGCCGATGTCGCGCGGGTTGACGCGGGCCTCGATCAGCAGCTTGTCGTACGCCGGCACGATCTCCATGATGGGCTCGCCGGACCGGATCACTCCTCCCACGGTGTGGTAGCGGATGCTCTGCACGAAGCCGTCGATCGGGGCGGCGATGACGGTGCGTTGCTCCTGGTCCCGAGCCGCGTTCAACAGCTCCCGGCGGCGGGCCACGTCGACCTCGGTCTTGGCGAGCTCCTCGGAGGCGCCGCGCCGGAACGCCAGCACCGCCTCGCGTTCGCGTTCGATCGCCTCGGCGAGCGCCGCGCGGCTGCGCGGCAACGCCGCCTCGGTCTGGGCGATCCCGCTGCGCAGCTCCACGAGATCCCGCTCGATCTGAAGGTGCTCCATCCGTGGCGTCAGGTTGTCCGGCAGCAGCGACTCCGAGAGCGCGAAGCGCTCCTCGGCCGGGCGCAGGCTCGACTTCAGCCCGGCGAGCTGCGCGCCGAGTTCGGCGATCCGGAGCTTGCGCTGGCGCACCTGCTCGCGCGCTACGGTGAGCCGGCTCCGGAGCTCGGCCTTGCGGTCGTCGAAGATGCGTTGCTCGGCCGCCACGACCGCCGGCTGGCGCTGCGCCGGCCCGCCGGGATAGTCGGGAGTGGCGCCGTTCGCTTCGGCAATGAGACGCGCGCGCCTGATCTCGAGGCCGTCGAGAGCCGCGCGCAATGCTTCGATGTTGACACCGACGCTGGCCAGATCGAGCGCGACGAGCGGCTGGCCCCGATCCACGCGGGCCCCTTCGCTCACCATCAGCTCCTCGATGATCCCCCCTTCGAGATGCTGCACCGTCTTCACCTGGCCTTGCGGCACGACCTCGCCCTCGGCGATCACCACCTCGTCGAAGCGAGCAACCGCTGCCCACACGCCGCCGGCCACGAGCAGCATGATCACCAGCAGAGCGGGTAGCCGCCAGTCCGGGATCGGGTGGCGGGCCGTGATTTCGTCGAGCTGGCCGGGGATGGGCGGCGCCATGGGGCTTCAGTCCCCCTTCCCGAGCGACGGGCCTGCCGTCCCGCCCTGTCGTGCCCTCCTTCTCCGGACGGGGCCTCGGGAGCGCCCGCGGCCGAGCATGACGGTGGCCCGCGCACTGCTTCTCCGGTCCGTTGGAGAGGACCGGCTCATCGCCTCGTCACCCCATCCCGTGGTCCGGCGCGATGGGCGCATCGCCGAGCTCGGGCGTGGCCGTGTATCCGGCGCCGGGGGGAGGGAACGGGTCGCCGGGATCCTGGGGAAGGAGGGTATCGGAGGTGGCGGCAGGGGGCGTATCGGTCACGAGAGCACTGCCGGACAGTCCCGCCGGATTCGTCTCGGAAGGCACGACCTCGACCTCGACTGTGGCGTCGACCCCCCACGCGCCATGCTCATCTTGCACACGTGCAGTGTAGGAGTAACTGTAACCTGATCCGGAATGGTCCCGAATGCCTCCGGTGTAAATGACGGTACCGTCGGATTGGACTGCGATTACGTTCACACCCCCCCCTGAGCTGGATAGCGAGTAGCTCACGCCGTCCCCTTCCGGGTCGATCGCCGTGAGCTGGCCAATCGTCGGCTGATAAAAGTCGTCGCGGATATCGTCCTCATTAAAGCTGAATCTGAAGACGCGCTGGTCGAACACGGGCGCCTCGTTCGGTGGCGGGTCGACCGGCGGTGGGTCGACCGGTGGCGGGTCGACCGGCGGTGGGTCGACCGGCGGTGGGTCGACCGGTGGCGGGTCGACCGGCGGCGGGTCGACCGGTGGCGGGTCGACCGGCGGCGGGTCGACCGGCGGCGGGTCGACCGGTGGCGGGTCGACCGGTGGCGGGTCGACCGGCGGTGGGTCGACCGGTGGCGGGTCGACCGGTGGTGGGTCGACCGGTGGTGGGTCGACCGGTGGCGGGTCGACCGGCGGCGGGTCGACCGGTGGCGGGTCGACCGGTGGCGGGTCGACCGGCGGCGGGTCGACCGGTGGCGGGTCGACCGGTGGTGGGTCGACCGGCGGCGGGTCGACCGGCGGCGGGTCGACCGGTGGTGGGTCAGGCTCGACCGGCGGGTCAGGCTCGACCGGCGGGTCAGGCTCGACCGGCGGGTCAGGCTCGACCGGCGGGTCAGGCTCGACCGGCGGGTCGGGCTCGACCGGCGGGTCGGGCTCGACCGGCGGGTCGGGCTCGACCGGCGGGTCGGGCTCGACCGGCGGGTCGGGCTCGACCGGCGGGTCGGGCTCGACCGGCGGGTCGCTCGGCGGCGGATCCTGCGGTGCCGGATCGTCAGGCGCCGGGGCCTGCGGCGGTGGGTCGCTCGGTGCCGGGTCGCTCGGCGGGGGGGCTTGCTGTTGAGCCTCGAACGATCCGACGGTAAATCCTTCCGGGGTCAGCTTGACCTCGAAGCCCGTCTGCCCACCGGACTCGGTGGATGGCGGAGCCTCCTCGTTCTCCACGGCTCCTTCGTTCTGCTCCGCGCCGTCGGATTGGTCCCTGCCGCGGTCAAGGTCCGCTCGTGCCTGCGCCAGCGCCGCCTCGAAGGCAGGGTCGTTACGCAACTGCTCCAGATGCTCATCCCCGCCCTGAGTGAAGGTCGCCTCGCCGGAACCCTCGAACGACAGGAAGTCACCAGCCTCGTTCAGGTAAAAGCTGCGGCCGTCCGGCAACGTGACGACGATCCGGCCTCCCACTACCGTGATCTCCACTGCCCCGATCCGGTCGACTTCAATGACGATGGTCGTGCCCCGAATGCCGATGGTGCCGGTCAGCGCCCGTATCGAGACGTTCTCCGGATTGGTCTTGCCGATCTCGCCGGTCACCGTGGCGAGTACGCCCTGGAGCACCGTCAGGGCACTGCTGCCCGCGCCGGTGGCGGAGTCGAACACGAACTCGTCGAGGAGCAGTCGACCACTCTGCGAGAGCCCGATCGTCGTACCATCGAGCAGCGTGATGCCCACCACGCCGTCGGCATCGGTCTCGATCAACGAATCCCGGTACACCGGGTCGCCCGCGGCCAACGCGACCACCATCCCGCCGGGCAGGGTGGCCGTCGCCGTCCCCTCGACCTCGTCGGTCGTGCCGATGGGTTCGCCCAGGTCCGGAGCGGACTGGCCCGAGGAGTCCGCGCTCTCGGCAAGCTGCGCGATGAGGTCGCCGGGCACTCGGGCGCCATCGGCGCTGATCAGGGTGGCGGGCGTGGTACCGGCGAAGTATCCGAGAATGACGACGACGGTACCCTCGGGGCCGGTGAGGGTGAGGTCGTTGCTGTCGCGCGCATAGTCGGCGACGAGGACCAGATTGCCGTGGGGGACGACGATTTCGGACTGGCCCGAGGCAGGGATGAGGGACTGGGTGCTCATGAGATTACCGGAGCCTCCTCTGAGCTCGCATGAAGACCGGCGGGCGGATGTTCCGGGCTGTGCTTCATGCAGGACACGAAAGCCTAGCGTAGCGCCATGCACGATGGCAAATCGACGAGGTCGTGAGGTCGCCCAGAGTCGGCGCCCGGTGGTGTCGAACCTTGGCGACTGCCCCCGGCGACATCGCGGGGGGGCTCGACGCGCACGAGCGGGCTTTTCCCGAGCCCGTTCGCGAGCCCGAGGACGACGTGGGGGCTCGACGCGCACGGGCGGGCTTTTCGCCAAGGCGGTCGGGGGCCGGTCAAGGCCGTCCTGTAGTCGCGCAGGTGGCAGGGGCCGGCCGACCGCGAGTGGACGGGCTTGGCAAGGCGGTGTTTCCCGGATGTCCGGCCTCGCGCAATCGCCCGATGGCTCAACGGGTTGCGAACAACCTCAAGGGGCCCCGGGGGGCCGGTACAGGTGGACACGCGGCACCGGCGCCGTGTTACCCTCGCCGCGTCATGAGCGCCGTCGCCTGCGACACCTTGAACGACGCGCATCGGGCTGACCATTGAGGAGCATGTTCCGCCGGGCCCGCGGGACGGCCGGACAGCGAATCTCACGGACAGCCGCGCAATGAGCGAGACGCGCGCCAGCCGCGGCGACTGGCTGTGGCAGACCCTTCGTCCGTTGACGGGCCGCTTCGCCGAGTTGGCCGCGGTCTCGCTGTTCGTCAACCTGCTCGCGCTTGCGGTCCCGGTCTTCGTCCTCCAGGTCTACGACCGGGTCGTCTTCTTCGCCGGCCTGTCGACCCTGCAGGGGCTGGTGCTCGGCGTCGTCGTCGCCATCGTGTTCGACTTCGTGCTGCGCCAGGCGCGCGCTCGCATCCTTCAGCGCGCCGCGTTGGGGATCGACGCCGCACTGGGCCGGCGCCTGTTCTCCAAGCTGTCCAGCCTGCCGCTGAAGGCGCTGGAGCGCCAGTCCGCCGCGCAATGGCAGACCTTGCGCCGGGACGTCGAGTTCATCCGCAACGCCTTGGGCGGGCCGCCCCTGCTGCTCGGCATCGACCTGCCCTTCGTGGCGATCTTCGTCGCCGTCATCGCAGTGATCGCGACGCCGGTGCTCTGGGTGCTCGGCATCGCCATTCCCGCGTTCCTGCTCCTCGGCCTCGTGTCGTCGCGGCAACTCGCGCGCGCGAACCGCGAGGAGTTCGACAGCGCCATCGGGCGCGACGCCTTGCTGACCGAGATGGTGGCCGGACGCACGACCCTGAAGGCCCTGGACATGGGCCGGCACCTGCAGCGGGACCTGGAGGACCGGCACGCCGCGGCGATCGAGACCTCGCTGCGGCGCGGCACACTCACCGACGGCTTCACCCACCTCGGCCTCGCGCTGGTGCTTCTGACCACCGTCGGCATGACCGCGGTGGGCGCGCTGGCGATCCTCGATCAGCAGATGACGATCGGCTCCCTCATCGCCGCCAACATGCTGGCCAACCGCATCACCATGCCCCTCAACCAGCTCGTGCCGAGCTGGCGCGCCTGGACCGGCTTCGCGCAGGCGCGGCGTCGCCTGAGCCGCCTGTTCGCGATGGCCGACGAGCGCCCCGAGACCGGACTCTCGTTTCGCCGTCCCTCTGGCCGGTGCGCCGCCGAGGCGCTCCGCTTCCGCTACGGCGTGGAGCGCGAGCCGGTGATCGCCGACGTGACGCTCGCGTTCGACCCGGGCCTGCACGCGCTCGTCGGGCGCAGCGGGGCCGGCAAGTCGACGCTGATGAAGCTGCTGCAGGGCCTGTATGCGCCGGAGAGCGGCCGGGTCCTGCTCGATGGCGCCGACCTCGCGCAGTTCTCGCGCGAGGACCTCGCGCGCTGGATCGGCTACGTGCCGCAGGAGACCTTCCTGATGAGCGGCACGATCCGGGACACCATCGCGCGCAACGATCCCGGCGTGGAGGACGAGCGCATCATGCGCGCGGCGGAGCTGGCCGGGGCGCACGAGTTCATCGTCGATCTCGCCGAGGGCTACGCCGCGGACGCCGGCGAAGGCGGCCGGCGCCTGTCGGGCGGACAGCGCCAGCGTCTGGCTATCGCGCGGGCGCTGTTGCAGGACCCGCCGGTGCTGCTGCTCGACGAACCGACCGCCCACCTCGACCGTCCGGCCGAGGAACGCCTGCGTGACGTGCTGTGCGAGCTGGCGAAAGATCACACCGTCATCATCGCGACGTACAGCCCGACCCTGCTCGCAGCGTGCCACGACATCATCGTGCTCGAGCGCGGGCGCATCGTGAGGGCCGGTCCCGGCAAGGAGATCATGGCCGAGCTGTTCGGCAGCCGGGGCCGTGTGGCGTCGATCGGAGAGGAGGGCTGAGACCCGAGCTCCGGGCCACGAGTTCGTGCGTGTGCCCGGAGCTTCTGTTCCGTCCCCCGTTCCGTTCTGGATCGAACGCACGATAATCCGGTAGATTCGCCAAGTTCCCGGATGAACGGAGGGGCGCATCGTGCCCGAACCGGTTTCAAGCACTCGACCGAGACACGCCCTGTCTCCCGCTTCCCTGCGTCACGGGATCGGCCATGGGTTCACCAGAATCGTTTCCGCTGGCCGGGGCTTCGCTCCCGGCGTGCGGATGAGCGCTCGTCCGCCCCGCTTGCGCGTCCATCGTGTGCGTTCCATGTCGCCGGACGCTCCGGCTCGTCCATCCCCCCCGGCACCGATGCGTGCATCAAGACCGCGGCGTGCCATGACCCCGCGACGTGCCATGACCATGAATCCGGCATCGATGGCGCTCGTCGCGGCCGTCATGGTCGCTTCGTCCGCGTCCGCGCCAGCGCGGACGCTCGGCGAGGAGATGGAGTTCATGATCGAGTCGAGCCCGCGCCTGCACGCCGCGTCGCGGGCGTTGCGGGCCGCGCGTGACGAGATCGGCGTCGCCCGCTCGTCCTTCCTGCCCCAAGTGTCCGTCTCCGGCGATCTGGGCCCGGAGTACGTCGACAGCCCGCCGAACGGAGAGAGCACCGAACTCACGCGCCGCACCGCCGCGCTGACGGTCACCCAGAACCTGTTCTCCGGCTATCGCAACTCGGCGGACCTCGCCGTCGCCACGATCGACGAGCAGCTCGCGGACCTGGACTTCCGCTTCACGACGCAGTCTCTGCTGTTCGACGCCTGGTCCGCCTATCTGGAGGCGCTGCGCCAATCCGAGCTGGTAAGGCTCGCGACGGAGAACCGGGAGATCATTCGCGAGCAAATGGGGCTGGAGGACGAACGGGTCAGTCGGGGCTCGGGAATCGCCGTGGACGTACTGCTGGCAAAGGCCCGGCTGCAGCTCGCCGGCGAACGCCTCGTCGCATTCGAGGGCGCGCTGAAGAACGCCAACGCCCATTATGTCCGGGTTTTCGGCCGCCCGCCGCTCGCCGGCCGGATGGTCCGTCCCGAAATCCCGCCGGAGATCGTGCCGGCCACGCTGGAGAACGCGCTCGAGATGGCGGGCGGCGAGAACGTCAACCTGCTGACCGCGGCGCGGCGCGTGGATCGGGCCGAGGAAGTGCGCCGCGCGGCCGGTGCCGATCGGTGGCCGCGGGTCGATCTCGTCGGCACCGTGGATTACGAGGAGGATTTCAACGCACAGAGGGGCACCGAACGTGACCGCTCACTTCTGTTGGCGGTGAAGTGGGAGCTGTTCTCGGGCTTTCGCACCCGGTCCGCGGTCTCCGCGGCGCGGGCCCGGCGCGAACAGGCTCGGCGCACGGCCGAAGACGTTCGCCGTCGCGTGGAGGCCGACGTCACACGCGCGTTCGACACGCTGCACACCGCGCGGCAACGCGTCGCCATGCTGGAGAATGCCAGCGCGATCGCCGAGGAGGTATTCGCCGCGCGCGTCAAGCTGCGCCGGGCCGGCAACGAGACCGCGATCAACGTTCTGGACGCGCGTTCGGAAATCTTCAACGCGCGCATCAACTTGGCCTCGGCGGACTTCGACGCCGAGCTCGCCACCGTGCAGTTGCTGGCCGCGATCGGGCGTCTGACCCCGGCAGCGCTCGGCTTCACCGTTCCCCCGGCGTTGCGCGACCCCGCCGAGTGACCCCGGACCCCCTCCTTGCGGGACCGCGGGACCGTCACTTGGTCGTCGCGACGTGAACCCCGTTCCAGTCCGGTGGCGGAGGGTTTTCGCGGAACTCCGCGAACCGTTCGAGAAACAGATCGTAGTAGACGCCGGCTGACGTGTCTCCGTTCGCACGGAGCTCGCGCGCCAGCGCCTCGGCCCGCGCCCAGTCCTGCGCGCGGTACGCAGCCAGCATCTCGCCGTTGCGCGCTTGCCATTCCCGGAATTCCGGGGTCGCCGCCCGGTCGGACCCGCCCATGAGCGCGAAGATGCGCACGCCTTCCGTTTTGCCCCGGACCGCGATCAGGTCGAGCTCGAGCAGCGCAAAGCGCCCGTCCAGCGCTTGCGCGGTCTCCTCGCCGATGACGGTGTCCACGCCATAGACTTTCGACTGGTGTTCGAGGCGGGCAGCCAGATTCACCGCGTCCCCCAGCACCGAGTAGTCGAAGCGCATGTCGGAGCCCATGTTGCCGACGACGGCAGCGCCGGTGTTGATGCCGACGCCGACCCGTAGCGGAACGTACTCGCCGCTGCCCGCGGCGGCGGCCTCCGCCGCGCGCTCCGTGTTCAGGTCGGCCAGCGCCTCGTGCAGGGCGAGCGCCGCCTCGCAGGCGTGCGCCCGATGATCGGTGTCGTCGATCGGCGCATTCCAGAACGCCATGATGTTGTCGCCCATGTACTTGTCGATCGTGCCGTTCCGGTCGAGTATGGCGCGCGACAGCGGCGTGAGCAGCCGGTTGATCAGGGAAGTCAGGCCCTGGGGGTCCGACTTGTACTGCTCCGAGATCGTCGTGAACCCGCGCACGTCGCAGAACAGCATCGTCATGTCCCTGGTTTCCCCGCCGAGCTTGAGCTGGCCCGGCTCCCTGACCAGACGTTCGACCAGAGCGGGCGAGAGGTATTGGGCGAAGGCGCCGCGGAGCCGGCGTCTCTCGGTCTCTTCGCGGAAGTAGGCCCAGAACACCAGCAGGCCGAATACGAGGCCGACGGTGATGATCGACCAGGTCGGGTCGAGCAGCATGCCGTGCCGGGAGAACAGGAACCACGACCCTCCGGAGAGAATGCCGGCGGCCATGACGCCGGCGATCAGGGCCGGCAACGCGCCGAGCGCCGGCACCAGAAGCGTCATCAGCAGCCCGGCGAACGCCGTGGCCAGGATTTCCGCCGGCAGCGCCCATCCCGGACGGTAGAGGTAGTTCTGCGACAGGATCATGTCGAGAAGCTGCGCGTGGACCTCCACGCCCGGCACCAGGCCGTCGAGGGGAGTCGCCCGGATGTCGAGCAGACCCGCGGCCGACGTGCCGATCAGCACGATGCGATTCCGCAGCTTGTCGGCCCCTGTCGCGCCGATGAGGATGTCGTGGATCGAGTAGGTGCGCAGGGTGTCGCGAGGAGCGTAGTAGACCCACATGCGGCCCAGCCGGTCGGTCGGGATGACGAAGGGCGGTACCCGCAACGCGTCGATGCCGAGAGCGGTCCTGGCCCGGATGTCGATCGATTTCCGGCCGAGGACGACCCGCAGCAGCTCGAGCGACAGCGCCGGGTGAATCACGTTTCCCACGCGCATGGCCGAGGGGACGCGGCGTACGATGCCGTCCCGCTCGGACAGCAGGCTGAATACGCCCCGGCCGCTCGCCGTGGCCTCGAGATCACCGATGTTGCGGATCAGGAAGGGAAGGTTCGGCACGAAGTCGGCGACATCGCCGATGGTGTTGACCGACGTCGTCCGGGGCGGGTCGCGTTGCGTCCCGGGCATGTCGGAAGTGACCGACTGGCCCAGTACGACGTTCGCGCCGCGGAGCTGCTCGCCCAGGATCGCGTCGTTGCGGGGCAGGGCCTGGAGCTTTTCGAAGGTCGGATCGTCGAGACCGGCCATGAAGCGCGAGGCGTACTCCGGCGAGGTGCGGTCGCCCTCGGCGAAGACGATGTCGAAGCCGATGGCGCGCACACCGGCGTTCTTCAGCGCCAGCACGAGCTGCGCGACCAAGGTGCGGGGCCAGGGCCACTGACCGTAGGCGGCAAGGCTCTTCTCGTCGATATCGACGATCACCACCGGCGATTCCTCCAGGGCGGGCCGGGGGCGGAGGTTCTGGTACAGGTCGAATACGCGGGTCCTGACGATCTCGACCGGCACCGGATTGAGCCAGTGCACCCAGGTGAGCACCCCCAGCAGGACGAGCGCGGCCAGCCGGGCGCCGCTCAGGAAGCGTGCAACCCCGCCGGCAGTCCGTTGCAGGAGACGAAGCAGCTTCGCGGACTGGACGGCGTTCGCGGGTGGGGCGGCGGTCTTCGTCAAGGGGAAGCGGCAGCGAAGCCATGATCGCAGTTCGGTCGAAGTGTACAGAATTATCGGCAAGTAATAGTATCCACTGACGGTATCGGTCATGGCTCGTGGAGGGTGCCGGCTACCGGCGGCACGACCAGCCCGGGCTCAGGGCAGTTCCCGCGGCGTGTCTCGCGACCGGGACACGCAAGCCTGAAGAGGATGAAAATGATCGCAGCCGCTGGGTGGATGGTTGTCGTGCTGGCGTTGGCGTCGGCAAGCTTGGCCGTGTTCGGCGGGCTGCGGCGCCGGACCCTGGAAAGTCGTCACCTGCGCGCGCGGGCGAGACTGTTCGAGGAGGAGGCGCGCTTGCGCCTTGGCGCCGCGCAGGTCGAGCACGACGCCAAGGAATCGAGCTGGTCGGGCTTGCGCAAGTTCGAGGTCGTGCGCGTGGAGACGGAGGCCGACCAGATCCGCTCGTTCTATCTGAAGCCGCATGACGGCAAGACGCTGCCTCCTTACGAACCCGGCCAGTACCTCACTTTCAGTGTGCGAATACCGGATCGGCCGAAACCCGTCGTGCGTTGCTACTCCTTGTCCGATGCGCCGGGCGATCGGGGTTGTTACCGGGTGACGATCAAGAAAATCGGACAGCTCCCGAACCGGCCCGACGCAACGCCGGGCTTGATTTCGTCCTGGTTTCACGAACACGTCAAGGTGGGCGACATCCTCGACGTGTACGCGCCGCGCGGCAATTTCTGCCTCGATCGGAAGAGCGGGACGCCGGTCGTCCTGGTCGCCGGCGGAATCGGGCTGACTCCGCTGGTGTCGATGCTGAATGCGATCTGCGCCAGCAGGGACTCGCGCGAGACGTGGTTCTTCTATGGTCTGCGCCACCGCAAGGAGCATGCCATGTACGAGGATCTCGACCGGATTCGCCGCGATTTCGATCACGTCAACATCGTTGTCTGCTACAGCCAGCCGACCGAGCAGTGTGTCGCCGGCCGCGATTACGATCACCGCGGGTTCGTCGGTGTCGACCTGTTCAAGAAGCTGCTGCCGTCGAACAACTACGACTACTATGTTTGCGGGCCGCCGCCGATGATGCAGTCGATCACCAAGGACCTGCGCGAGTGGGGGGTTCCCGAGGAGAGGGTGCACTTCGAGGCGTTCGGCCCGGCCGCCGTGAAAGGCCGAGCCCCCGCGGCGACCGGGAGCGAGGCCGGTGGGACGACGGACGTGTTGTTTGCCCGCAGCGGCAAGAAGTGCGCGTGGAAGGACACCGACGGCTCGCTGCTTGATTTCGCCGAAGCGAATGGCGTCCAGATCGAGTCCGGCTGTCGCGCAGGCAATTGCGGAACCTGCGCGACCGCGGTGAAGGAGGGCAAGATCTCCTATCTGGCCAATCCGGGTGCGACGGTGGAGGACGGAGTTTGTCTCACCTGCATCGCGGTGCCCGGGGAACCGCTGGTGCTCGACGCGTAGGCAACCATATGCGCTGTCCCGGAAATGATCCCGGCGCCATGAAATTTCACCACGATCTTCACGGCAGGCTTCACGGCAAGTAATCAGGACCGAGTCATGAGGACAAGGATACGATGAACATGCTCAAGAACTGCGGGATCACGCGGTGGGCCATGGTGCCGGCCATGGTCCTCGCAGCCGCTTCCGCCGGTGCGCAGGTCGCCCACGATCCCGCGATGGTGGTCGGCTCGACCGAGTGCGCGGAATGCCACAAAAAGGAAAACGAGCTCTGGCAGGGGTCGCGCCATTTCAAGACGTTCCGCGAAATGCCGCGGCAGGACGAAGCCAGGAAGATCGCTCGCAAGATGGGCATTCGTCGCATCAAGGGCGATACCCTCTGTCTCGACTGCCACTTCACGACGTCGTTCAACGACAAGGGCCGCCGTCGAGCGGTCGCCGGTGTGTCGTGCGAGTCATGTCACGGCGCGGGTCTGGACTTCATCGAGGTTCACAGCGAATTTTCCGGCAAGGAGGAGGCAGACGAGACCCCGGAAGAGGAGGCCGCGCGCTGGGTGGCCGCCGACGAGGCCGGCATGATCCGTCCGTCCGGGATCCACGATTTGGCGGCCAACTGCTACTCGTGCCACGTCGTGTCGAATGAAGAGCTCGTGAACAAGGGTGGCCATCCGGCCGCCAGCGACTTCGACCTGGTCGCCTGGTCGCAGGGCGAGGTCCGGCACAACGTCTGGTACAACAACGGCGAGACCAACGCGGAGGCGGGTCTCGATACCAAGCGCAAGATGTTCGTCGTCGGACTGGCGGTGGAGGTCGAAGCGCTGTTGCGCGCCGTCGGCAAGGCAACGGAGCGCGCCGACTACGCCGTGGAGATGGCCAAACGGGCGGACCGTGCCCGGAAGCGTCTGGCCGAGGCTGCCAAGGTCCTCGGTGTGCCGGAACTCACGGCCGCGGCCGAGGCCGCGGCCGAGGCGCAGCTCAAGCTCGACAACGAAGTCCAACTGGCGGCGATCGCCGACCGCATCCGCGACGCGACGCGAGCACTTGCCGAGCACCATGACGGCAGCGGCTTCGGCGGTATCGATCGGGCGTTGCCCGGCAGCGACAGGTACGTGGGTACGCCGGGCGGATAGAGCGGCGGCGATGGACGGCGTATCGAGGATCACCCGCCCGCGGCGATGGGACCAGCCATTCGCCCCGGACATGGGCGACACCGAGATCGAGCGCGCGCTGGCGTTGCCGTTGCTGGAGTCCGTCGATCCGAAGCAGTTCCCGCCCGCGCGGGCACTCGCCGAGATCATCCGCAACGATGCGCGGATCGTACGTTGCCGGCGTGGCGAATTCGTCATGCGCGAAGGCGACTACGGCAACTCGGTATTCTTCATACTGCGCGGGTCGGTGTGTGTCGTCATCGACAGACTGTCCAATCGCGAGCTTGGCCCCATGCGCAAGCGGCGCGGGGGCGCGCTGGGAGCGCTGGGCCGGCTGCTGCGCAATCCGAGGGAACCGGAAGTACGCGATCTCGCGAGCTATCGGGATGCCGCCTTGCGGGTTCGCGGACGTGACACCGAGGCGCGAAGCTTCCTCGCCGACCCCGATGCGATTCGTTCCTCTCGCCGTATCGTCGAACTCGGCACCGGCGAGATCTTCGGCGAGATTGCCGCCTTGTCGCGCACTCCACGCACGGCGACGGTCTTTGTCGACGAGGACGGGACCGAGCTGCTGGAGTTGCGCTGGCAGGGGTTGCGGGAGATTCGCAAGCGCGACGAGGGATTCCGGGAGTGGATCGATCGCCTCTACAAGGAGCGCAGTCTGGCGACCCATCTCGCCGAATCTCCGCTGTTTGCCGGTCTTGACGAGGAGAGGTTGCAGAGCATCGCCGGCCAGACTCTGTTCGAGCAGCACGGGGAATCCGAATGGCACACGACGTTCAGCCGGACGCGCGGCAGCGTATCGGACACGATCGCGCTGGAGCCTCCCATCGTCAGGCGGGATCACTATCTCGACGGGCTGATCCTCGTGCGGGCCGGATTGGCCCGGGTGACGGGACGATACCGGCAGACCCTGGACTGCATCACGACCAACGCGGTGTTCGGCCTGGAAGAAATCCTGCACCACTCGCACCGCGGCGGCGATCTCGTGTGGAACCGGGGCCTGCAAGCGATCGATTGTGTCGACATTCTGCGCGTGCCGACGCACGTGATCGAGACCCAGGTGCTGCCGCTCGTATCGCCGGAGCTGCTGGCCGCGACCGCGAGGCAACGCACCGCGCCGGCCCGGGCGGGGATGGATTCGGTGTCCCAGATCACTCAGGCGACGCTCGATTTCCTCGTCGACAGCCGTGTCGTCAACGGCCGCAGCACGATGCTGATCGACACCACCCGCTGCACCGACTGCGATGACTGCGTGCGCGCCTGCGCCGCCGGCCACGACAACAATCCGCGATTTCGCCGGCATGGAACGTCCCATGGCGATCTGATGGTCGCCCACGCCTGCATGCACTGCGTCGATCCCGTGTGCTTGATCGGCTGTCCCACCGGCGCGATTCACCGCAAGCCCGATGGTCAGGTCGTGATCGACGACATGGTCTGTATCGGCTGCGGGCTCTGCGCCCGCTCCTGTCCCTATGACAACATCTCGCTCGTGACCATCCGCGACCGCGAAGGCGCCCTGATCCTCGACGAGGAGAATCGTCCGATCATCAAGGCCACCAAGTGCGATCTCTGCCTCGATCTGCCGGGCGGCCCGGCCTGTCAACGCGCTTGTCCGCACGATGCCCTGATCCGCATCGACGCGAGCGATCACGCCACCTTGCACGACTGGATGAACCGCCGGTGACGTTCACCTCGACGTTCGCCTCCCGACGCTGGCGCAATGGTGCGATCACCCTCATCGTGATCGCCGCCATCGCCGCGGTGGCGTGGCTGTACCACTTGGCCTTGCGCGACGTATCGTTTCTCACCGGGTGGCTGCTGCTGGGCAGCACGGTCGTGCTGGCATTGTTCAACGGCCGCAAGAAGCTGGCCATCGTACCGTTGCTGAGCGCGGCGGCATGGTTGCAGTTCCACGTCTATCTCGGCGTCACGGCGCTGGCGCTGTTCCTGATGCACACGGAGTTCCGCTGGCCGACCGGAGGACTCGATACCGCGTTGTGGGTGCTGTTCGTCACGCTGGCCGTCACCGGTGCGATCGGTCTTGCTCTCTCCCGCTTCATCCCTCCTCGTCTCGCGCGTGGCGGCGAACGGATCTCGTTCGAGCGCATACCGATCCTCCGCGCGCGGCTCGCCGATCGGGTGGAAGGGCTGGCTGCCCGGTCGGTCGAAGAAGCGAGGACCGATATCGTGGCGAAGTATTACGTACATACGCTGCTGCCGTTCATGGCCGGCAGCCGCAACCTCCCGCGGCATCTCTGCGGCTCGCGCCGCGCTCTCGGCCGGTTGCACCAGGAGCTGGGATCGCTGCATCGCAGCCTCGACGATCCGGGAAAGGCGCTCGTCGACGACATCCGGGAAGCGGTGACCGACAAGGACGATCTGGACTTCCAGCATGCCTGGCAACTGGCGCTCAAGGGCTGGCTGTTCGTGCACGTCCCGCTGACCTGGGCATTGCTCATCCTGGCCATGGTCCACGTCACCCTCGTCCATTCCTTCGGGGCGGACACTCTGTGACATGATCCGGAGCCTCGAACACGCCGAAGGCCAGTACGAACGCCCCCATCGGCTCTGGCGGTGCGGTCACCTGGACGAAGGCCGCCCGTGTCCCGGGGGGCCCGATGCCCGCGGGCGATGCCGCGCGGCGTACGAATGCCGGCCGTACAGACAGGGAGATCGCTGGCTGTGCACGCGCCCGCCGACCACCGGAGGGGCGTGCGAGCGGGGACCGTATCCGGACGGAACGTGCTGCCGTCCGATCGAGCGCTGTGTGCCCCGGCGCAGTCCGTGGGGCCGCCGCCGGCTGGCGAGCATCTGGGCGGCAACGTTCACGGTCGGCCTGGTGACGCTGGCGTTGTCGGGAGCGCCGTTCGGAGATTTGCTGGTCCCCGGCCCGCTCACCGGGCACCACGGCCGGATTGCCGACTGCGGAGACTGTCACGAGTCGTACCACGAGGGGCCTGCCGGATGGGTGCTGGCGGCCTTGGAAGGATCGCCGGTACGAGATGACACCCAGCGGTGCCTGACGTGTCACGAACACGATCGCGACGAAGCAGGGGCGCCGCACACGTTGCCGCCGGCCCTGCTTGACGCGGGGGTCGCGGCAGGCGGCGAGCGGCAGCCGATCGAGCAGGCGCTCATCGACGTGCTCTTCACCCCGCCCCACGAAGCGGTGCACAACGGCCTCGCCTGCGCTACCTGCCATTCGGAGCACCGGGGAGCGCGCTTCGATCAGACCGAACTGTCGAATGAGCGCTGCCAGACGTGCCACGGCACGACTTTCGCGGCCCTTGCCGACGGTCACCCTCCGTTCACCGACTATCCCTACCGGCGGCGGACACGCATCGTGTTCGATCACCGAAGCCATGCGACCCGGCATTTCGCGGAGCACGACCCGCCACGCGAAAACGTCCGCTGCATCGATTGCCATGCGCCGAGTGCGATGGGTGGCGGGATGATCGTTCGAGGCTACGAAGAAACCTGCGCCGAATGTCACGATGGCGACATCGGCGGCGTGGCCGACGCCGGGCCCCGCGGAGTCGCGGTCATGCGGGTCCCCGGTATCGATCTCGTCGAATTGCGGGAGCGCGGCATCGGCATCGGCGGCTGGCCGGAATTCGCTGACGAGCCCCTGACGCCGTTCATGCGGGTGCTGCTCGAGGCCGAGCCGGGGATGGCCGATGCCTTGGCTCGAATCGAGGACATCGATCTGCTCGATCTCCGGGATGCGGGCGCGGAAGAAGTCGCGGCGGTCGAACGTCTTGCTTGGGCGGTCAAGGGCTTGGTGCGCGACCTTGCGGTGGAGGGGGCGCCCGGACTGGCGGAACGAATGGCCGGCGGGCTTGGCGTTCCCATCGACGAACGGCGGCTGAGGGAGCTCACGGGCCTCTTGCCGCCGGACGTGGCGCACGCGGCCCAGCAGGCGTGGTTCCCCGATCTCCATCGCGAGCTGGCCCTGCATGCGCGCGGCGAACCGGTTCCGCCGGTCCTGGGCGCGCTCGACGAGCCGGCGGCCGAAGTCCCGACCCCATCGATCGCCGGTACCGGCGATCTCCTGGCCGGTGACGGCGGCGCCGGTGACATCCTCGCGAGCGGCGCCGACGCCGGCGATCTCCTGACCGGTGACGGCGGCACCGGTGACATCCTGGCGAGCGACGCTGGTGCCGGCGATCTCCTGGCCGGTGACGTCGACGCCGACGAAATCCTGGCGAGCGACGCCGGCGCCGATGACATTCTGACCGGTGACACCGGCGGTCAAACTGACGGCCTGCTTGCCGGCGACACCGGTGGCGGCGAAACGGCCGTCGGTCTCTTTCCGGCCGCGCCATCGCGGACCGAATCCGCGGACCTGCCCGATGACGACATGCCGCCGGACGTGGACCATGAACGCCTCGCTCGCCTCGGCGGCTGGTATCGCAGCTCCCAGACCTTGTACTACCGACCGGCGGGCCACGCCGACCCGTTCCTGCGGAGCTACGTCGACATCGCCGGGAACGCGGCCGAGGGCAGCGAAGCGCGGCATCTGTTCAGCGAGTTGACCGCGGAAGATGCGCCGGGTCGATGCAACAAGTGCCACAGTATCGATCAGCGGGCGGATGGTGGGCTGGAGGCACAGTGGCTGCCCTGGCGGCCCGACATCGAGCGCGGAGCCTTCACCGTGTTCTCGCACGAGACGCACTTCAGCCTGCTCGGGGAGAAAGGCTGCGTAACCTGCCATACGCTCGGGGCGGAGGAGACCTACCTCGACTCCTTCTCGAACCACGATCCGGCCGTTTTCGCGTCGAATTTCGATACGCTGCCGGTCTCGGTCTGTGCCGACTGCCACACGCCGGATGTCGCCGGGGACGATTGCACGCTCTGCCACCGGTACCATGTCGGGCAGTTCATCACGCGCACAATGCCGACCGAGATGGCCGACATGATGACTCGAAAGCCGGCAGAGTAAGGGACCGTATCCATCACTTGACAGCCGTCGCACCGAACCCTTGGTGCCGGGCTGCGCTTCCGCCAATCCGACCCGCCCGGGACCGGCAGCCTTCGGCAGGTCGAGTCAGCCGCAGAAAACGAATCGACCTCGGACCGCCCCCATCCATCCATGGCCCGAGGCGATGAGACAGCGTATCCGGCAGCCGGCCCGCGCCATTGACGGTGCGTGGCCACGATGCATGGATCGGCATTGGCGCCCAGGCGGGCATTTCGGCGAACCGGTCTGTGGCTGGCTCACCGTCGTGCTCGGCCATGCGCCCTCACCGGCGCCGTGCTGACCGCCGGGCGCTGACGCGCCCTCCTCTTGCGGACCTGTCCGACCCCGAGCCCCGGGTGCCTCGGGGCCGCGCCGCTCGTCCGTCTAAAGATGAATCACCAGATCTTGATCGGCCCCGGTAGCTGCGCCGCGGAAGGTTTGGACGTTGCTGAAGTCGGCCGAGAAGGCCGGGATGGAAGCGAAACCGGGGCAGACACCGCCGGGCGGAAACGAAAAACGCCGGGGCGGAAAGCCCGCCCCGGCGAAAGTGACGACCTGCGACTTCAGTGCGACGAGGCGAGGACCGTCTCCCCCTTCGGGATCCGGGTCGCATCGACCATGTCCTGGGTCTCCTTGTCCGGAGCCTCCGTCATCAGGCTGACCACCACCATCGCGACGAGGCTCACCGGCATGCCGATGATCCCGAACCGCAGGTGGTCGATGCCGATCCACGGCTCCATGCCGGCGAAGCGCACCATGTAGAGGTACCACGTCCCGGCAATGAGCCCCGCGAGCATTCCGGCGATGGCGCCCTGCCGGTTCGCGCGCTTCCACCACACGCCGAGGACGAGCGGGAAGAACAGCCCGGAACATGCGAAGTCGAACGCCCAAGCCACCGCCCCGAGGATACTCGTGAGCTTCAGGCTCGCGACCAATGCGCCCGCCGCGCCGATCAGGATGAGGAGCACGCGCGCCACGACGAGCCGCGTCTTCGTCTCCGCCTTCGGATCGATGATCTTGTAGTACAGATCATGCGACAGCGCGTTGGCGATGGCGAGGAGCAGACCGTCCGCGGTGGACATCGCGGCGGCCATGCCGCCGGCCGCGACGAGACCCGAGATGACGTAGGGCAACCCCGCGATCTCCGGAGTCGCCAGCACGACGATATCCCCGCGCATGAAGAACTCGTTGATCTGCAGGATGCCGTCGCCGTTCGAGTCGATCACCTTGAGGAACCCGACCTCGCTCCAGTTCCGTACCCAGTCGAGCGCGGTGACCTCCGCGATGCTCTTGCCGATGATGCCCGTGGCGAGATTCGGATCGAGCACCTGGAGCTTGGTGAACGTCGCGAGCGCCGGAGCGGTGAAGTAGAGCAGGAAGATGAAGAACAGCGACCACGCCACGGACTGACGCGCCGCCTTCACCGACGGAGTCGTGAAGTAACGCATCAGGATGTGCGGCAGCGACGCGGTGCCCGCCATCATGCAGAGCGTCAGGGTGATGAACCGCCAGCTATCGATGGCGGTGGTCCCGGCCGCCGCGTGCGGCACCGTGAGCGCTTTCAACCCCGGCACCGCCTGCTCCGGCTTCAGTACCCCGACCTGGTGCATGGCCTCCAGCTCGCCGAGCCGCATCACCGCATCGCCGTACACGAGCTGCGGGACGACGCCGAAGCCCTGCTTGTTCGACATCCAGATGACGGGGACGAGGTAGGCGATGATCAGCACGATGTACTGGGCCACCTGGGTCCACGTCACCGCCCGCATCCCGCCGAGCATCGAGCAGAGCAGGATGCCGAGCAGGCCGAACCAGACGCCGACTTCGAACGGGATGTGAAGCGCCCGCGACGCGATGGTGCCGGTCGCGTTGATCTGGGCCGTCACGTAGGTGAACGACGCGATGACCAGCACGAGCACCGCACAGAAGCGGGCGAGGTTGCCGCCGTACCGCGTGCCGATGAAGTCGGGCACGGTGTAGCAGCCGAACTTGCGCAGATACGGCGCCATGAGCGCCGCCACCAGCACGTACCCTCCGGTCCAGCCCACCACGAACGCGAGATAGGCGTGGCCGCCCATGTAGATGCCGCCGGCCATTGCGACGAACGATGCGCCGGACATCCAGTCCGCCGCCGTCGCCATGCCGTTGAACACCGGGGGGACGGAACGTCCCGCGACGTAGTAGGCGTCCACCTGCATCGTGCGCGACAGCCACCCGATGGCGGCGTAGATGAAGACGGTGAACGCGACGAACAGGATGCCGATGGTGTCGGCCGACACCCCGATCTGCTCGAGGATGGCCATGAGGCCGATGAAGATGATGAACCCGCCCGTGTACAGGCCGTAAATCTTGGGCAGGTTGTCGATGAAGCTCCCTTTCATTGCCATGGTCTCTTCCCCTCAGTCGTCTTCGGCCATGCCGCATTCGCGGTCGATCTTGTCCTGGGTTCTCGCGAACCAGAAGATCAGCACCACGAATACGAACAGGGATCCTTGCGCGGCCATGTAGAAACCGAGCGGGAACCCGAGGAAGCTCGCTCCGTTGAGCGCATCGGCGAACCAATGCACGACAAACGAGAACACGAACCAGATGGCGAGGGTGACCCACATCAGACTGCGGGTACGCCGCCAGTGCGTGGCTTGGTCACTGTTCATCTACCGTCCTCCGTGTGTGACGACATTGCCGGTTTTCCCGTGCGTACGTCCTTTTCTCGACGACCCGGCGAGCGTGCGCCGGTCGGACGAGAGCGGCCGCGCGCTCACCGCCGCGGACCGCTTCCTGCCCGGCCCGGCAGTGTGCCGGAGCCGGGGGGGCTGCAAGTGGATTCCTCCCGCACGAGGCCGGGACAGCAAGGAATCATCGGCTGATTCTATGATGGCGATGTCCATTGTGCGAGCGCAATTCACTTGGCGGCCGGGATCGGCTCGATCGCGGCTCCGCGTACCGCTCCCCTGCGCACCCGGCTCTCGTCGAGAGCGCCGGAGCTTCCTCGCAGGCTTTCGCAGGGCGGCCGAATCGATTCCGGGTATGGTTCGCCACCGCGGACAACTCGCCGATTCCGGCCGACTCCGGGAATGAAACCACCGATCCTGACCCGGTTGCGACAGGGGGCGTCCGTACTCGCGGAGTATCTCGGGGCGGGGGCGGCAGGCCGGAAACGCACCATCGCCGACATCGCGGCGCTCCGGCACTTTCTTGACACGAGAGCGAGCCACATCGCCCAGATCACACTCTACGGCTATCTGCGCACGCGGGCCGGCACCCGGTATCCGGTGCTGTTCGAGAACGACGCGTTCGTCGTCTCGATCAACCACGCGAAGTGGCAGATGTGGCTTGCCTGCCTGTCGGACCTCTCGGTATTCGCGGGCGGACTGCTCGCCCGGCGTTCGCGGGCCGGTCCCGCGGCGGCCGGCGCGGCGGTGCGGGACGCGGTCGAGGCGATCATCGAGCGCACCGGCACCCCGGACGATTCGGGTCCCCGGTTCCCCGAAGGCGTCCAGGAGGTGCGCGATCGGCTGAGCCGGTGCGACTGGCGCGCGCTCGCCGACGACGAGAGCGCATTCACCGCAAGCCCGGAGGCTCTCGTGCGCCACGCGCCGATCATCCCCGAGCTGATGGCCCTCGACGAGGAGATCGTCCGCAACTCGGTGCGGTTCCGGTGGCAGGAGGTCCGCCGGGAGCTGCGGGCGACGCTCGATGCGGACACGGTACTCAGACCGGGCGACTGAAACGCGGGCGCCCTCCGTACCTTCCCGGCCGTCCTCGGCCGGGTCGCGACGCCCCTCGACGGTGCGGCGCAGCCGCATCCCGTAAGATAGCCGCCCTCGTGAGCAGGAGGGTCGCCGGCCGATGTCCAGTTCCAGCCAAGGGCCGCTCGCCGGTGTGCGGGCCATCGAGCTCGGCCAGATCGCGGCGGGACCCTTCGCCGGGTCGCTGCTCGCGGACCTCGGGGCCGATGTCGTCAAGATCGAGCGTCCCGACGGCGGCGACGGCATGCGGAGCTGGCCGCCGCTCTCCACCGGCGGCGGCGACGACACCCCGTGCAGCGAGAACTTCGCGTCGCTCAATCGCAACAAGCGCAGCGTCGCCCTCGACCTCAAGGACCGTGGCGGCATCGACCGGCTGCTGCGGCTCGCCGACATGGCCGACGTGCTCGTCGAGAACTACCGCCCAGGGGTGCTCGCGCGCCTCGGCGCGGGCTACGACGCGGTGAGCGCCCGCAATCCCGGAATCGTGTACTGCTCGATCTCGGGCTACGGACAGACCGGGCCCTACGCGAACAAGGGCGCATTCGACGTCACGGTGCAGGGCATGAGCGGACTGATGAGCGTCACCGGCGAGCCCGGCGGCGGTCCGGTCAAGTGCGGCGTCCCGGTCGGTGACTTCTGTGCCGGGCTCTACGCGGCCTACACCATCACCGCGAACCTCATGCGGGCCAGAGAGACCGGCCGGGGCGCGTATATCGACTGCTCGATGCTGGGAAGCCTCGTTGCGGTGGCGGCACTGCAGACCAGCGAGTACTTCGGCACCGGCAAGGCGCCGGGGCGGTTGGGGTCCGCACATCCCCGCAACGCCCCCTACCAGGCGTTTCGCGCGAGCGACGAACACTTCATCATCGCGGCAGGCAACGATCGGCTGTTCGCACACGTGTGCGACGCGGTCGGACTCCCGGCGCTGGCCGAAGACCCGCGGTTCGCCTCCCAGCTTCTCCGCGCCGAGCATCAGGCGGCGCTGGCCGCGATCCTCGAGCCGAGGTTCGCCACGCGCACCGCCGCCGAATGGCTGGAGGTGATGGACTCCCACGGGGTGCCGTGCGCACCCATCAACGACTACTCGCAGATCCTCGACGACCCCCAGGTCGCGCATCTCGGACTCGTCCACCCGCTGACCCTGCCGAACGGGGTACGGACGCGCACGACCGGCTTCCCGGTGGCGATGAGTGGCCATGCGTTCGAAATCCACCGCCCGCCGCCGGCCCTCGGCGCCCACACCGCCGAGGTGCTCGACGAGTGGCTCGGGAACGAGCCGGCACCGACCGGGCCGGCGGTGAAGACATCGACCCGCCGGACTTCCGCTCAGCCGCCGTTGTAGCGCACGGTGCCCAGCCCCGAGAAATCGTAGCCGCCGATCTCCGCCGCGCGCCGCCGGCGATGAAGACATCGACTCGTCGAACCTCGACCCGCCGGACTTCCGCTCAGCCGCCGTTGTAGCGCACGGCGCCCAGCCCCGAGAAGTCGTAGCCGCCGATCTCCGCCGCGCGCCGCCTGAACGAAGCGCTCGCGCAGTATGCGAGCAGGCGCTGCATCGGCGGCTCGAAGTACTCGCGGCGCCACGCCAGCAGGTCGTAGCGCTCGCGAAAGAGCGGAACGAAGTCGAGCCGGTGCATCCGGGCCGCGGTCTCCACCGCCAGCCCGGCATCGGCGCGTCCTTCGAGCACGTGCTGGGCGACGTCGGCCTCGGTGCGAGCGGGAGGATCGAGCATCTCGACCGTGTCCGGCCCGACTCCCGCCTCGGCGAGCAGGTGGAGAAGGAGCAGGTAGCTTCCCGCTTCGGGCTGGCGCGGGATGAACCGGACGCCGGCGAGGTCCGCGGCGCTCGCGAGGCCCCGCGGGTTGCCGCGCGCCACCACCAGGCCCTGGGTGCGCCATGCCCACTCGGTCAGCACCACCGGCCGGCCCGCCAGCTCGTTCGTGACGAGGCCCACGTTGAACTCCCCGGTTTCCGGCTCGAATACGTGCATCCCCGCCGCAAACGCCTTGCGTGCCGTGATCCGCGCGAGACCGTCGATGCTGCCGCCGAAGATGGTCGCGATCTCCGAGCCCGATTCGCGGATCGCCCATTCGAGCAGCGGGTCGTGGCTCCCCGCGAGCACCGGAGACGGCGGGGCGGGATCGGTCCCGCCGTTGAACTCGACCTGGCGCCGCACCCATGCTTCGACGAGGTCGCGCGGGAACAGCATCTTCCCCGTCACCCGGCTCACGGGGATGGCCTGCGCGGCGACGAGCTCGTAGACCTTGCGCTCCTTGACCCGAAGGAGATCGGCGACTTCCCTGGTGGTGAGGAACGCGTTCACGAGGATCGATGGCGCTCGATGCCGTGCGGGCGAAGGTGGCGGCGCGGCCCGGGATGCACGGATGTGGCCATCGGGCGATCATAGTCCACGCTCCGCGCCTCCGCATGAAGAGGACCCCGCGACGACGGCGGGCGAACCGCCGAACGCCAATCCGGCGCGGGCGGTCCGATGCGCGATGGACGGGGGAGGGGGCCGGACCGGACGGCCTCTCGATTGCGGTAGCATCGGCCCACGACGCGACCGCCACCCCCCAGGCACTGCATGCCCCGACGAACCATCCACTACGCCGACGACATCATGGACCGGGTCGCGGTACGACGCGAGGATCGGGCATGGCTCGACGCCCGGCTGCGGACCCCGACCACGCGCTTCGTCGTCGTCGCGTCAGGCCGGCATCCCTTCCTCCATGCCGAGACCGGAGTCCGGCGGCCCTGCTACCTCGCCCCGAGCGACATCGACGGCTCGCTGCCGGGCGAGCCGATCCTGCTCGGAGTGCACGGGGACATCGCCTACTTCGCGGTCGACTCGACCGACGCCCCGCCGCCGCTCCCTCCCCGGGTCACGCTGCTGGAGCTCCGCGACGTCATCACGGAACTCGACCATGCGGATTCCGCGGTTCTCGCCTACGCGAGGGCGCTGGTGCACTGGCACCGTACGCACCGGTTCTGCGGCGCCTGCGGCGAGCCCACGAGGTCGGTACGCGGCGGCCACGTGCGCCGCTGCACCGACGGGGCCTGCGGGCGGGAACACTTTCCCCGCACCGACCCGGCGGTGATTACCCTCGTCACCGACGGCGACCGTTGCCTGCTCGCGCGCCGGCGGGACTGGGCGCCGGGCCGGCGCTCGACGGTGGCGGGATTCGTCGAGCCCGGGGAAACCCTGGAGCACACGGTCGCGCGCGAAGTTTTCGAGGAGGTGGGGGTCCGGGTGGGCGAGGTGTCCTACCGAGGCTCGCAGCCGTGGCCGTTCCCGCAGTCATTGATGCTCGGCTTCCGGGCCACCGCCGAGAGCACCGACATCGCCGTCGACGGCGACGAGATTGCGGAGGCCGGCTGGTACACCCCCGAACGCATCGAGACCGATACCGCGGCCGGGACCCTCGTCCTGCCTCCGTTCGACTCGATCAGCCGCCGGCTGGTCGATGACTGGCTCCACGAGCAGGCCCGATCTCCGGCCGCTCCGGCCCACGCTCCGAGGCGCTCCTGATCCCGGCCAGCGCGGCGCGCAACAGCGCAATCCGCCGGTCACGGTGCTCGCTGCGCGCCGGCGGCGGCGACCCCCGGCCGAACTGCGCGGCCGTGCGTTCCGCACCCGCGGTCAGGGCAAGCTCGAACCCCAGCTCGGCCATCCGGTCGAGCACCTGCATGTTCTGGGTATCGTTGCGGTCGGGGCGCCACGAATGGACGGTCATGACGGGATCGCCGGCCGCCGTATGCCAGACCGACGCCACCCCGTCATAGGCCCAGGGAATGTCGGTCGCCGTCCAGCCCATGACGAGCCGCGCGACCTCGGCACACATCGACTCGCGGTCGTCGTCGCTCATCGGACGCGCCATCCGGGGACGTGCCGCCCGGCCCGCGTGCTTCGCCGGCCCACGACCGGATCGGGGTCAGGGCGCCCGCGGAACCGGGCGTCCGTCCTCGTCCACGATGCCGTCCCGATCGAGCGGCAGGCTCCGGTAGCGTCCGCGCCAGTACGCGAGCGGAGGATCGATCGAGTCCTCGCATCCGAGCACTCGCCCGATCAGGATCATGTGATCACCGGCCTCGGTCCTTCGCCAAGCCGCGCACTCCAGAGATGCGATGCAGCCTTCGAGGATCGGCAACCCGTGCGGGCCTTCCCGCCAGCGTACTCCGGAGAACCGGTCCGGGTGCTCCACGGCGAACCGGTTCGAGATCGCCTGCTGCGACTCGCCGAGTACGTGGACCGCGAAATGCGGACACTGGCGGTAGACCTCCAGATCCTCGGTCTCGTGTCCTATGCACACGAGCACGAGCGGCGGATCGAGCGAGACGGAGGTGAACGAGTTCGCGGTGAAGCCGTGCGGCCGGCCGTCGACCCCGCGCGCGGTCACGATGGTCACTCCGGTGACGAAGCAGCCGAGGGCCCGCCGCAGCGCGGCGGTATCCGGAGCCTGCTCGGACGCCGGCTCCACGTTGCTCAAGCGCCGCACTCCGGCCGAACGACGAGCCGCGTTCCACGCCGGGCCGATCGATGCAGCCTCATGTCCGTTCAGCCATCCGGCCGCGCGGCTTCCGGCCCGATCGAGCCTCCACCGGCTCAGTGCCTGGCGATTTCCGCGGCCGCCGCTTCGAACGCGTCGATGGCCTGGTCGATGTCTTCCCGGGTGTGGGCGACGGACACGTAGAACTTGGAAGTGCCCTTGATCACGCCGTGCTCCTGCAGCACTGCGTTGAAGCGGTCGTTCCTGGCCTTGTCCCCGCTCTCCCACGACCAGTAGTCGACGATCGGCTCCCGGGTGAACACGATGTCGAACAGGCAGGGCTCGCCGCAGATCTGCGCCTCGACGCCGGCGTTGCGCATCGCGTTCGCCAGTCCGTCCATGAGCTTGCGCCCGTTGTCGAAGAGCCGCGTGTAGGCATCGTCCTCACGCAGCACCTCGAGGGTCACCAGTCCCGCGGATGCCGCCACCGGATTGCCGCTCAGGGTTCCGATCTGCGGCAGGAACCCGTCCTCGCCCACCGCGCCGCGGTCGAACTGCGCCATGATCTCCTCCCGCCCGGCCAGGCCCGCGAGAGGGAATCCGCCGCCGACGACCTTGCCGACGGTGCAGAGGTCCGGTACCACCCCGTAGAACTCCTGCGCCCCTCCGTAGGCGAACCGGAAGCTGGTGACGACTTCGTCGAACGCGAGCGGAAGACCATGGCGCTCGGTCAGGGACCGGAGCCCTTCGAGGAATCCGGGTCGAGGCCGAATCACCCGCTGGAACGCCTCGATGATGACCCCGGCGAGAGAATCGTGGTGCTCCTCGATGATCGCGGTGACCGCGTCCAGATCGTTGTAGGGCGCGATCAGCATCTCGCTCCTGATGGCTTCCGGAATGCCGGGAGAGTCCGGAATCGGCTCGATGCCGTTGCTGCGCCGCCGGGGCGCGAGGCTCATCAGCGAGTAATCGTTCATGCCGTGATAGCCGCCCTCGAACTTGAGGATCTTCGACCGGCCGCGCAGCGCGCGCATCGCCCGCATCGCGTAGAGCGTCGCCTCCGAGCCGCTGCTGGTGAAACGCACCTTCTCCGCGCATGGCATCGCATCGCAGATCGCTTCGGCCAGCAGGATTCCGGGACCGCTGTTGGCGAAGAAGGTGGTGCCCCGTTCGAGCTGCTCGCGCACCGCCGCGATCACATCCGGATGACGGTGGCCGATGAGCATCGGACCGGAGCCGAGCAGGAAGTCGACGTACTCCTTGCCTGCCGCGTCGCGCACTCGGCCGCCGGAGCCTTCGACGATCACGAGGTCGGCGCCGGCGTTTCCGAAGCTTCCGCCAGGCAGGAACGCCCGGGCCTTGTCGCGCAACGAGGCATCCGAATGGACCTGCTGTCCCATGCTGGTTCTCCCGTGAGAGCGATATCCGGGATTGTTTCACAGACTGCGGACCGGATCATGAAACCGGTCCGGGAGGTCGCCGCCACGGTCCCCGGCGGGACCGGCAGGCGGAGAGCCGCCTCTTCAAGCGGGACCGAGGCCGTCCCCGGACCGTAGCGGCGCCGGATCCGTTCCCGACCCCGCAGAGGAGGGATCGAAGAGAGGCAGGACGGGTCTGCCGTGCGTGCAGGCGGAGGCGAGCGCGGGATTGTCGTGGAGGCGAAGGTCGCGGCGCAGCCAGACAAGGCTTGGCGCGCTCACCGCGTGAAGCGGATACGTACTCCCCCAGCGCAACCAATCGGCTCTTTGCCGATGGCGTCGGGTTGGCTCCGGGCAGCGAGGTGCGATCCGGCTGCCCGGCGTGGTGGGCCGGACACCGGACATGGCGCCCGGGTCCGGAGCGTGAGGGGAGCGGTGGCGGCCGTGCCGGACCAAGTGCTCGAATCGCCGCTCGTGGAACACCTGCGGGGCGGCTTCCGTGCCGATCCCGGAATCGCGGCGCAAGCTTCAGCGCCCGGCGGGCGAGCCGTTCGCGGCCAGCACCTCGACGCGGTGGATCACCTCCTCACCCGTCTCGCAGTCGACCAGCCAGTCGCCCACTTGGGCGAGCCCGTCCGCGGACACCCGGCGCAGCAACGGGCGGAGCCGCTCGGCGTCGTCGTCCCCGAAACGCCGCGCCACCACCCGGCACAGTGCTCGCTCACCATCGGCCCGGCCTTGTTCGATGCCTTGGGCGAGCAAGCCGGCCTTGTATTGGTCCACTTTCGCTTCCCATATCGTTGCCATGCGCCTCTCTCCTCCTGCCCTCTCCATCTCCTCGAACGGCGGGAACCTCTGCGACCCTTCCGGCCCCTCGTCCGTCAGCCGGCCCCACCACTCGCCCGCCCATGCGTGCAGCACCCGGCGCACCGGCTCTTCGCCCGCCCCCGGGCGCCGGGCCATCTCCTCGGACAGCCGTTCCAGCAACTCTTCGGGCGTGTCCGCGTGCTGCAGCCGCGCCCAAGCGCTGACCCGGTTCGCCTCCGGCCAGCCCCCGCCGCGCCACTCGGCGATGTCCACCAGATGGTACGCCTGCGACCGGAAGCGCGCCAACGCGCGGCGCTCCCTGTCGGGCAGTGCCTCGGCATGGCCGCGCGTTGCCCACCCGGGCGGCGCCGAGCCTTGCGCGGTCCACGGCTCGTTGCCGTTGTAGAGCACCACCGGCAGCACCGGGGGCAGTTCGCCCTCGCGGGTGTGCACGCCGTTGTGCATCAGGCGTTCGAGCAGGGCGTCGGTGTAGCGGCGTATCCGCCCCTGCATGTGCGCGTCGACCGAGGACTGGAACTCCAGCAGCACGAACAGGTAGCGCCGGGCGCCATTGGTGAGCGCACCGTCGCGGAAGCACACCCGCCACACCATGTCGCCACAGCGTGTGTGGAGGGTCTCGTCGACGAACTCCGAAGAGGCGTCGGACAGGGTGGAGAAGTCGAGGCGTTGGGCCCAGTCCGGGGCGGCGAAAGCGCGCAGCAGATCCTCGACCACCGTCGCGAGGGAGAAGTAGCGCTTGAAGGCGGGGTCGTGGCGCACGGGCCGGCGCGCGCCGCGCTCGCGCCTGCGCCCGCGCCCGTTCGTTCCGGAGGGCCGTTCGTGTGCCATGGGGCCATGCTTGGCCCGCACGGTCGCCGTGTCTGTAGGCCGAGGGCGCGTCGTTCGTCGGAGAGGTGCTCGATTTCACCGCAGAGTGGCTTTCTCGCGTGCCTGTCCAACGCCGCCATCTCCATTCCGAAGAGGGCGTGAGAGCGCCTCCTTCAGTAGCCCGCATCGGGTTCGAAGACGAGCTGCCAGAAGGGAATTCTCCGATGGTCGTCGTCCATGAAGAATTCCGCGATGAGGCCCGTCATCATGGTCTCGCCCCCACCGACTGTCCAGGCGCCGATCTGCACGAACAGGAATATGTCGAGCAGTGCGATCGCGGCCAGCGCGATCACCGGGTCGAGCGTCTTGCGGAAGAACTCCACGATCCGAGGCTCCTGGGGTCGCCGCTCGCAGCCCTTGGGGATTTCCGTATCCGAGCGCGGAACTTCGCGGCAGGCGCCGCTTCACCATTGGTGCGGAGCGCCTGGATCGTCCGGCGCGCGCACCGCGGTCCGAGAGGTGACGATTCTGTATTAGTATGCCTGCCGCGTGGGTGCGTGGTGGTATTCGAGGCGGCGTTCCGGCACGTGCTCGACGAGATGGCCCGGAAGCTCGGCATGGACATGCCGGAGCTGATCGGACGATCCACGACCAGTGCCTCGTCGCCAACGACAAGAACCTCGCCTCGTGTCTTCGCGTCATCTGCCTGAAGTACCTCGAAACCGTCCAGCAACGCGACGGCTGAATGCCCGCCGGCGGCGAGGGGGAAGCGCGATGCCACGCCGGGCCGGGGACGAGCGGCGCATCGACGCGGTGCTGTTCGACTGCGACGGCGTGCTCGTCGACAGCGAGCGGGTCGCGGTCGAGTGCATCGTGGAGCTCGCGGCCCGATTCGACGCCACGTTCGAGTTCGACGATGCGCTGGGGCGGTTCACCGGTGCGCGGATGTCCGACACCCTGCGCCAGATCGAGGAGCGCGGCGGATGCAAGCTGCCCGACGACTTCGAGGACGCTCTTCGATCCCGCATGGCGGTGGAGTTCGAGTCCCGGCTGGAGCCGATGGCCGGCGCGGCGGCGCTGGTCGAGGTCCTCGACGTCCCGTACTGCGTGGTCTCGAACGGCCCGCGGTCGAAGATGGAGGTCACCCTGCGCGTCGCCGGCCTGCTGGAGCACTTCGCCGGGCGCATCGTCAGCGCCTACGAGGTGGGGGTGTGGAAGCCGGACCCCGGGCTCTTCCTGCACGCGGCGCGAATGCTCGGCATCCCGCCCGATCGGTGCGCAGTGGTCGAGGACAGCGACTACGGCATCGCCGCCGGGGTGGCGGCCGGGATGCAGGTCTTCGCGCTGGTTCCCGACGAGCGGGCGCACTCGATGCCGGAGGGAGTGGTAGCGGTATCGTCGCTCGACGATCTGCGCAGGCCGTTCAACTGCCGGCGACTCCCGTGCTGAGCGGTGCGCAACGCCGGTTCATCGAGTCGATGCGCGTCGCCCGGCTCGCGACGGCGGACGCGAACCGGGCTCCGCACGTGGTGCCGGTGTGCTGCGCGCTCATCGGCGACAACCTCTACGTGACGATCGACGAGAAGCCGAAGGACTCGAACGTGCGGAGGATGAAGCGGCTTCGCAACATCGACGAGAACCCCGAGGTCGCCGTCGTCTTCGACCGCTACGACGAGGACTGGTCCCGGCTCGCATGGGTGATGCTGCGGGGCCGGGCCGAGATCCTCGACGACGGCGACGAGCACGACCGGGCGCAGGCCGCGTTGCGGGAACGATATCCGCAGTACCGCACGATGCGGCTCGATCCGCTGCCGGTCATTGCATTGCGGATCGGCCGGGTGAGCGCATGGGGCGCTCTCCCGGCGCCATAGCGGGCGGCACGGCCGCTTGCTTGCCGATGGGAGCGCCGGCGATGCCCGTCACGGACATTCATGCCGTCGTTCCGGTGAAGAACCTGGGGGACGTGAAGCAGCGTCTGGCCGGAGTTCTCGATCGGCCGGAGCGCACCGCGCTGTTCCGGGCAATGCTCGAAGACGTGCTCGAGGCGCTCTCGGGTGCGTCCTCGCTGGCCGGGATTGCGCTGGTCACCCGCGACGAGGAAGCGGTCGCGCTGGCGGGGCGCTATGGCGCCGAGTGCCTGATCGAGCCGGAGAACCGCGGCCACACCGCGGCGGTCGAGTTCGCGGCCAGGGCCTTGGCCGCCCGGGGCGCAGGGGCGCTGTTGCAGGTTCCCGGGGACATTCCTCGCGTGACCTCCGAAGAGATCGAAGCGGTGATCGCGGCGCACGCCCCGGCCCCGGCCGTCACCATTGCACCGTCGCGCGACCTGCGCGGATCGAATGCGGTGCTGTGCTCGCCGCCGGACGTGTTTCCGTTCCGGTTCGGCGACGACAGCTTCTTCCCCCATCTGGCCGCCGCCCGCGCCATCGGCATCGAGCCGACCGTCATCGAGCGCCCGGGGGTAGGACTCGACATCGATACCCCGGACGACCTCGAAGCGTTCCTCGCGGCGCCGTCGGGCACCCGGGCGTACCGGCTTCTCGCCGGCGAGCCGAAGCCGGACGACGCGTAGCGCCGGGCCGCGAAGACGGCCTTCAGTCCGTCGTGCGCCGCCGCGCATCGCGGTCGACGTAGGCGTAGACCGCCTCGGCGCTGGCAATCAGGTTGCCGGTGTCGTCGCGCACCAGCGCCGATGCGAAGTAGATGCGCCGGCCCGCCCGGAGCAGCTCCGCGTCGCAGATCAGTCGGGCGCCTTTTGGCCGACCCGTGTAGCTCACGTTCAGCGACACGGTGACGTTGCCGCGGCGCTTTTCGGGGTCGGGCTCGTAGATGCCGCAGTAGCCGGTGGCGGCGTCGATCAGGGCCGCGGTGACCCCGCCGTGAATGCCCCCCTGGCGGTTCTGGTGGCGCGCGTCGAGGTCCACCGCGACTCGAGCGAACCCTTCGCGCCATTCGACCAGCTCGAACCCGAGTCTTCCATTGAGACCCGGGGTGAAATCGTGTGCGTCGAAATCGGTCACGCCGAGCATCCGCGAAGCTGAGCGAACCCCTCGCGCCATTCGACCAGATCGAACCCGAGCCTTCCATTGAGACCCGTGGTGAAATCGTGTGCGTCGAAGTCGGTCACGCCGGGCATCCGCGAAGCTGTGTGCAGCCCCCGATATGCCCGAACCGCGCGTGCAAGGCAATTCCCCGGCGCCCGGAGCGCGCGCGAACCGCGATCGGGATGACCAACGAGTGATGACCAACGGGTGATAACCAACGAGTCGCGCCGATCCGCAGTTCCATCACCGGCGGTAGTTCCATCACCGGCGCGGTCTCGTTCGCGGGCGGTATCTGCCGCGGCTTGTGTCCCGCCTGCCGCGGCTTGCGTCCCGCCTGCCGCGGTTTGTCGCCGCTGCTCGATCACCCGGGCCGCGTCACCCCTCCGTCCGATCACGGCCTCGGGCGCGCCATCCGGACCGAACGCGACCACATCGGCGGCCTGCTATCGCCGCGCCATCCGGCCCACCCCGGCTGCCGCCACGGCATACAGAACGACGCCCGTCAGGATCACCACCGTGTGACCAAGGTGGATCGCGAGCAGCGTCGCAAGCACCGCCCCGATCACCGATGCGCACCCGTTGATGCCCCACGCCCAGGGGAGCAGCGTCGGGTCGGTGGAGTTCAACCGCGCCAGCGCGCGCGGAAACGGCATGCCCATCAGGGTCGCGAGCGGGGCGATGAGGACGACCGCAGCCGCAATCTTCACCGCTTGGGGCGCTCCCGCGAGGGCGGAGGTCAGGAGCGGCGATGCGAGCGCCCAGGTCGTGGCGAGAACCGCGATACCGACGACCGGTCGGGTGATCGAGGCGTCGGGACCGCGCCGCGCGCTCAGGCGACTCCCGGCTCCGGCGAAGAGGAGGAACGCCGCGAGCACCACCACCAGCGCCTGCACCGGATGGCTGAGGATGACGGTGAACCGGCCGATGAACGCGATCTCGATCAGCAGGAAGGCGAGCCCGATGCAGAAAAAGCCCGCCAGTGCCGGTCCCCGCCGCGCGCCGGCCGGTCTCCCGCGCAGAAGAAGCAGCGGCAGCAGGATGAGCGCAACGCTCGCCACCACCGCCTGGACCAGCGCCGCGGGCAGGGCAAGGTAGCCGATATCGAGCAGACCGATTCCGCCCGTGCGGCTGAGGGCCAGGATCTCGGGCGCATGCGCCCACCTGAAGAAGCTGGAGAAGTAGGGCCGGTCGTCGGTGGCGGGGCGGATGTCGAACTTGTAGTCGCGAACGAATTTCCCGTACTCGCCGCCGAGCATCCGTTGCGCCGCCTCATGGAAGTACGGGCGTTCGAGCACGTTGAAACGGTTGGCCTCGGCGGGCGCGATACCGGGGACGTGGACGAGGTCGAAGGCCCGCGCGGCGGCGAACGCACGTACCGCCTCGACCCGTGCGCCGGACAGCGGCGACCGGCTGACGACCAGCGTCGTGGTGCTCCAGCTTCTGATCCACGCGACATGATCGCCGGGAGACCGGATCGACCCGGCCTCCAGGGCATCGAGCACCGTCGCGAGCAGTCGGAGACCGTCGCGCGGGGGAAGCCGCACCCGGACGGTGAACGCGGCGACGCCGGTCGCCGACAGCCGGGCCAGGATCGCCCGCACCGACTCCACCGTCAGCAGCCGCTCCGCCCTGAGCGCGTGCAGGCCGGCCGTGCTCGACCCGAGTGCCACGATCTGGACGAGGTCGTATTCGTCGTCGGAGGCCTCCACGAACGCGCGCGGGTCCGCAACGTGGACAACGACCTCCGGACGCTCGTACACCCTGCCCGAGAACTCCCGATAACGCCCGCGCACCATGTCCACGACATGCGGCTGGAGCTCGACCGCATCCACCGACCGGGCCCCGGCTCCAAGCGCCTGATGCACCGCGGCGCCTCCCCCGGCGCCGAGCACCAGCACCCGCGGCCTCCGCACCAGCCGGTAGGGCAAGGCGGAAGTGAGGTCCTCCAGGTACGCCGGCGGCGGCGACCCCGCGTCGTGGCGCACGATGGCGAGCGGACCGTCCGCGTCGACGAACAGGGCCGCCTGCTCCGGGACCGGCGCCCCGGCCATGAGGCTCAGGCCCGGCGCAACGCGAAACGGCACTTCGCGGTTCTCGACCGCGCTCACCATGCCGAGCGGGCCGAAGCGGGTCTCGACAAGCTCCGCGCCGGTGACCCCGAGCGCCTGGGGCAGGGGCTTGAACGGCGAGATCCGCAATTCACCGGTCACACCGAAACCCGACAGCGCAAGGACGACGACACAGAGCAGCAGCAGCGGCCGGCGGTGGGGACTCCGGCCACCCCGGAGGGCGAGCGCCCCCGCGACCGCGCCGAGCCCGCAGACGAGGTCCGGAGCCCGTTCCGCCGGAACCAGGTAGAGCACGCCCACCGACGCGGCGGCCCCCACCCCGGCCCCGGCGAGGTCCGCCGCGTACACCCGCGCGAGGTGGTGCCGGAACACCACCAGCGCGCGTCCGATCCCGGTGGCGGCGAAGAAGAACGGAATCGCCAGCAACAGCTCGATGACCAGCAGCCAGCCGAACGAGCCGGGGGACCAGGGCGCATCGAGCACGTTGAACGGCACGCGCTCGGCGATGACGAAGCTCACCGGAGCGGCCAGTCCGAACCCGAGCGCGCAGAGCGCGAGGAAGGGCTCGATGCGGCTCCGGATGCGACTGCCCAGCATCAGCAGGAACGTGCCGCTCGCCCCGAAGCCGAGCAGGGCCACGCTGATCGCCAGGAACGCGAAGTGGTGCCACTGCACGATGGAGAACAGCCGGGTGAGCAGGATCTCGTAGCCGAGAGTGGCGGCGGAGAGCACCGCCACCGCGGCCAGCACGGGCAGGCTGATGTCCGGCCGGCCTTCGGCGGGCTCGCCTCCGCGACGTGGACTGGTCGTGTGCACCGGCCGATCGACCGCCGAAAGACCGCCGCCGCCGTTCATGACCGACCGCCGCGGTTGCCGCTCGCCGCCATCCCCGCCCACTCGGCCGATCTCCGGTCCGGAATCCGCCGCCGTTCAGGCAGGATCGGCGATCAGTGCCCGCCGGTCAGCGGCACGAAGCGCACCGGCAGGATCTGCCGCACCCTCACCTCGCCGTTCTCCTGCTTGCGCACGAGCAGCAGCAACTGCACCGAGAACGGCTCCCCCACCGGGATGATGAGCCCCCCGCCCGGAGCGAGCTGCTCGATCAGGGGCGGCGGCACGTGGGCGGCCGCCGCGGTCACGATGATCGCGTCGAACGGCGCGGCATCGGGCCAGCCGTGGTAGCCGTCGCCGAGGCGCGTGCGCACGCCGTCGTAGCCGAGGCGTGCGAGTCGATGGGCCGCCTGCACGGCGAGGGGCTCCACGATCTCGATGGTGTGGACTTGCGCTCCCATCTCCGCGAGCACCGCCGCCTGGTATCCGGAGCCGGTCCCGATCTCGAGGGCCCGTATCCCGGATTCGACCCCGAGCAGATGGGTCATGAGCGCAACGATGTAAGGCTGGGAGATGGTCTGACCGTAACCGATGGGCAAGGGGCGGTTCGCATAGGCGGAGGACCGCAGATCCCCGGGGACGAACTCGTGCCGTGGCGCCCGGTCGATCGCGTCCATCACTGCGGGGTCGATGGCCTCGACTCCGGTGCTTTCGGCCGTCGACGACGTCAGGCGCGCGATCGCCTCCAGCATGCCACGGCGCGGTCCCGCGTAGTCCTCCGCAAGACCGGGCGCTCCGATACATGCGAATGGCAGGACTGCCACCGCCCGCAACAGGCCGCGCCGAGCGGGCAACTGGCACGGACCGGAGATGCCGCTGTCTCCTCAGTGCGGTGAAACGGGCAAGGCCGCCGCCCGGTCGTGCCCCGCGGCGATGGCGTCGAGATACATCCGCACCGTCGCCGAGAGGCCGAAGTCCAGCGCATCGGCGATCAGCGCATGGCCGATGGAGACCTCGGCGATGCCGCCGATGGCGATGAACGCCGGGAGATTGTCGAGGTTCAGGTCGTGCCCGGCATTGACGCCGAGGCCGAGCTTCGTCGCGCAGCGGACAGCGTCGCGATACGTCCGCCGGCAGGCGAGGGTGTCCGGGTGTTCCGGCCCGTGGTGCTCGACGAGGTCGGCGTAGGGGCCGGTGTAGAGCTCGATGCGGTCCGCGCCGCAGTCCTTCGCGTGTGCAATCTGGTCTTCGACCGGGTCCATGAACAGGCTCACGCGGACCCCCCGGTCCCGGTAGCGGGCGATCATCTCCGCCACCCGTCCGGCTTCGGCCGGGTCGGACAGGTCCCAGCCGTGATCGGAGGTGAGCTGCGCGTCGCTGTCGGGGACCAGCGTCGCCTGGTGCGGGCGGGCGGTCTCGATGAGGCGGTCGAATCCCGGATAGCCGTTGGCGCGCGGCCCCGCGGCGGGATTGCCCTCGATGTTGAACTCGATGTGCGGATGGTCGGAAGCCAGCCGCTCCGCGAGCGCGTGCACGTCGGCCGGCCTGATGTGGCGCTGATCGGGCCGCGGGTGCACGGTGATGCCCTGCGCCCCGGCCGCGATGATGGTCCGCGCCGCATCGAGGACGCCCGGCCGGCTCCCCTCGCGGGAGTTGCGCAGCCACGCGATCTTGTTGACGTTGACGGAGAGGGCGGTCACGACCGGTCCCCGAAGACTTCATCGATCGAAAGACGAAGGCCGGCAACCGCTGCGGAAGCGATTTCCTCTCCCCGTCGCAGCACGCGCTCCTCGGTGTATCCGTCCGGACCTGGTGCGGTGCACATCTCTCCGTCGATGAGATCCACACGGTCGTCCGCCGCGAACACTCCGGCCTCGCCCACGTGTGCGAAGTCCTCGACGGTGAAGCGATGATGGTGGATTTCGACTGCGGCCATGGCGGACGCCGATCGGGTGTGGCCGAACCGGGGCCAGAATATCACGTGCGAGCGGAGACACCGCCCATCGCGCTTTGCGCGCGCGATCGAAGGCTCCCGCGGCGTCGAGCGCGGCCTGCTCGTCAACGATGTCGTCGCAGTCCGAGCGCGGAAGAGACCATCGCGACGTTCACCGGCCGACATTCCTGTCATGCCCGGTGACAGGGCGACAGGTTGCGCTGGCCTATTTCGAGCGCCCGGGGCTGTAGCTTGCCTCCCAGAGACGATGAAATTTGCCGTCGGCGTCCCTGGTGAATTGGCCGGTTCTGATTGTCTTGACCGGGTACCCCGGCAGTTCCACCGTTACGCTGCACGCCCCGTCCGCGAATGTGTGCCTGTGGTCGTCGAAGCTGAAATCCAGGTTGTCGAAGCCATACCGCTTCCGTCTATCAGGAAGGTCGGATTCGTCCTCCGGCGCCAAGTGCAGAAAAAACTTCGGCGCCCTGTCTTCCCCGTTGCAAGGCGTCTTTACATAGACGAGCTTGCGCCCATGGCGATACACATCGAAATCGGCATCGATGATTCGCCTGTAGTCTCCGGACCTGTCTCCCAACGTCTTCGTCAGGATCCTCCCGCGATTGTCGATGAAATTGACGATGACGCGGGCTTCCGCCTCGGTAACCTCCACCTCGGACATCGACGTGCCCGGGGCGAACGCCTGCGGGTCCACGAGGAACCGCACCAGGCTGTCCCGCGTCCAGACATGGTCCAGCGAGGCGAGCGCGTTCGAGAACTCATAGCCTTCGAGGCGCCCGGCGCGCCGCCCGACCGCACCGAAGAGGCGGGGGGCGTCGCCCTGCTTGTCGGGGTCCGCGCCGTGGCAGGAACTGCAATGCTGCGCCCAGAGCCGCTCACCGGGGTCCGCCGCGACGGCGGACCTCGCGACCCCGGGTTCGCAATGCGCCGCATAGACATCGCGGCGCTTCCGGGATTCCGCGTCGCAATATTTTTGGGAGCGCCTCAGAAACGCCACCTTGTTCGAGCCATGCGGATACAGCAACGCCAAGCGGTCGTCCGGCATCCAGACCATGTCCCGTATGTTGGATCCTGTCTCGATTCGCTCGACATATTGCACTCGCTCGCCAAGACGGCGGATCCTGAATATCGACTTGGCCCTCAGCGACGCGACCAGCAGATCGTCCCTCCACAGGGGAAATGACCGCTCATCGTTCACGACAATGGCGGAGGTGGCTATCGCCGGCACCCAAGCAAAGACAGGCGTTACGAAACCATCGTGCGCACCCACCTTTCCGTATTCGATCGTGGAAGGAACCTTGCGGCCGTAATCGACCCCGTAAGTGACATGCGGCCAGCCGTAATTGCCGCCGGGTTCGAGAAGGTTGAGTTCGTCCCCGGCTTGCGGTCCGTGCTCGGTGGACCACAGATTGCCTGCCCTGTCCCGCGCCAACCCTTGCGGGTTGCGATGGCCGAGAGTCAGTATTTCGGTTTCGCCGGTCTCGATTGCGACACGGACGAGCTTGCCCATATGCGAATCGGGGTCGTCGGACAGGGTCCGGGATCTGGGACCCGAAGACCGACCATCTCTTCCGTGGTCCCCTATGGTGAGCAGCAGGTGGCCGGGGCCGTCCGTCAACATCTTCCCGCCGGATTCCTCGCCAACAAGCACGGTTTTCAGACAAGGTTCTGCGTCGAATATCGTCCTCCACCACGGCGACACGGTGACCGTCTTCTCTCCGTCCGTATCTGCGTCGAATATCGTCCTCCACCACGGCGACACGGCGACCGTCTTCTCTCCGTCCGCAAAGGTGGCTTCCACAGTCGTCGACGACAGCCTGAACCGGACGCACTCCTCGGCAAAGTAGTGATGGCTGACAAAAAGCTCCGAGCGCCCCGGCGTCATTTCTTTCAAAAGAATACCCGCGACCCGAAAATGCTGCTTTTTCTTGTTTTCCCCAAAGGACTCGGTCGATTCCCAGCCCGACACGTTCATCGGAACCCTGCCGCGGAGCCATTTCACGTCTCCGCTCGCGTGAACCAATGCGATCCTTCCCTTCGCCGTTACGACCAGCAGGTCGTTGCCCAGGCTTGCGGCCGCGCCGCCGCTTCCATCGGATTCGCCGAGGCGGACGACTTCCGTCTCCAATGCGTAAAGGTGCGTCCTGATCTCACCCCCCGACTCGAGCGCCCGCACCGCCCCCCACCCCCCCCCCCCCCCCCCCCACAACGGAACAGCGAGAACGAGTAGCTGGGCAAGGTGGAAATACGGCTGTATCCTGATGGTCATTTCGGCTCTCCAATCCATTGTCTGTCAATGACGAAATCAGACTTTCCTTCCTTTTCACCCATCGCACCAAGGCGTTCGAGTCGTGCCAGCCATCTGGAGAAGTGGAGACACTTGCTTCTGATCGCCGACAGCCCGATCGACTCTGCCGCCTGAACTCCGACCGCCAGCTTTTTCGATCTGTACCGAGGGAGTGCCCCGATGATGCGTCTGGATGGCGCGGTCTCGGGTCCGTCGTCAATCAACTCGGGTGATTCAATACGATTCACGCTCTCTTGAAGCTTGAGGACGGCCGTCTGCTGGCCCTCGAAGTGCTCGGCAAGAACGGATATGTCCACGAACAGATACGCTTCATACTCGTGTAGCTGAATATGCGGGATGAACCGGCAGTCCCCCGTTTCATTCGCCCACGATTGTTCGAGCGCCTCGACCCTCCGGTATGGATCATCGCGGAATCTCTCCGCTTCACCGGATCCCGGAAACTTCCTGGGGAGTGCATGGAGATCGAGCATCGATGTGAAGAACGCGTCGGGGTTGGAGTCCTGCTTCAGGAGGCGCTCGATATCCCTTTGCATCGGACAAAAATCGCGCACACCGCCTCGATGAGTTTTGTGTTTCTTGTGCGAATTGGCAACCAGGACGGGTTTGTCCATGTAGACCCCGTACTCGGCCAGATGTGGTCTCAGCACGGTGTGCGCGAACGTCTGCTCGGTCTGCCCTTCGGCGAACAGGTACAAGCGCGCCATCAATGCGGACCTCCGCCGATGACGTTCTTCTCCCATATCTCGCCAAGCGAGTAGTCCTCCAGCCACGCTTCGAGAGCGGTCACGTCGGGTCGGGCCAATGTGGAGAAATCGTCGTCGTCGTCGCGTTCGACGACCACGATGTCCTCCGGCTCGAAGCTGTTCACGAAAGCGCTGGATTGGGTACTGATCAGAATCCGGCTGTCGGCGCTCGCGGAACGGCACAGGGAGGCGAGCACGTTCAGGGCGTAGGGATGCAGGCCGAGCTCCGGCTCGTCGATCACGATCAGGATGGGCAGTTCCTCTGCTGGCGACATCAGCAGGGAAATCAGGCAGATCGCACGCAGCGTGCCGTCCGAGAGCTGGTGAGGGCCGAAGACCAGGTCGCTGTTGCGATGGCGCCAGTTCAATATGATGTCCTTGCCCTCCGATCCGGTTGGCTCGAGCGCGAAGTCGACGAAGAATGGTGCGATCTGCCGGATGGCCGCGACAATCCGGCGATAGGAGTCCGGACTCTCCGACTTCAGTCGATGGAGTACCGCAGCGAGGTTGCCGCCATCCGGCATGAGCGGCTTGCTGTGCCCGACGTATCCGTAGTTGCGGACCCGCGACGTCGGGCTGGTATCGTGGAAGTGGAAGACACGACAGTTGTCGAGCCGATGCCGAAACACTCCCGCCATCGCCGCCCGTATGCCGGTACCCTCCGCTGTGCTGCCGATCAGGGATTCGCTGTGGCCCGGACCGAGCTGCTCCTCCTGTTCGCTCGGGTACTGAGGCCGCCGAAACAAGAGGCATTCCTCGGTGAAGATCAAGGAATCTCCCGCAGCGTGGCTCAGACGCATCCGATACCTGTCGACGGCCTTCTCGTCCGTCTCGAACCCGAGCTCCGCTTCGAAGTGGGGCGTGAACCGAGGGCCGAAGTGCAGATTGGACGTCGCGCGACCCGTGGACGCCACGAAGTGCTGAAGTCGGCCCGCCATCATTTCGTTCATCATCTTGAAGAACGAAACGACGTTGCTCTTGCCGGCTCCGTTGGCGCCGATCAGCACGTTGAGGGGGCGGAACTCCAGCGTCGCATCCCTGATCGAGCGATAGCCGCGTATCGTTACCGACTTGATCTTCGGCATGTCGTTGGTGAGCTCCCGCGTTGGGCTTCGGAATGGGAATCATGTGGAACGGTGCCGATCCGAAGTACGGACGGCGAGCCACCTAACCTGCATCGACGCCCCACTTGGCCAGAACATCCCTCACGAGGTCATCGCTCGCGAAGTCCTCGCTGTCGGCTTCGGCAAGTGCGTTCCGAATCTCCCGTACCTGCCACTCGTTCAGATCGACGAACTCGCGAATGGCCTGGGCGGCAAGAAAGGATTTCGATCGCTGCGTCGCTTCGGCCAGATGATCGAGGCGCCGCTTCAGCTCGGGCTCCGGACGGAGCGTCATGGTCGTGGACATGGCCGATCTCCGATGCATGCGAGTGTACACACTCCAACACACTCGGCCCCCGGACCCCGATGCGCTACCGCACCAGGCGCGTGTGCGGAAAGGCCGAGTACCAGCCGAACCAGAACGCGCGCTGCGCGGGGAGGCGGTGGAGCACTCGCCCGTCCTCGGCGGTGAGGGTGTGCTCGTCCATCGTCCACGTCACGCCGGTGCCGTCCCGCACGCTCCGGTCGCCGTCGTAGCCGGTGAACGTCACGTCTTCGCTCCCGTAGGCGCGGTTGGCGCCCGATGGGTCGGTGAGCACCACGAGCGCGGTGTCCTCGATCGCGTCGTGATGGACGGGGTGCGCGGCGAGGTAGTCGGCGGAGATCGCGAGGGGCCGGCCGGGGTGGGCGGCGAGCAGCACCGTGAACACCTCGTCCTTGTTCCCGAGCCGCGTATCGAGGACCGGGACCTGGAACATCAGCGCGTCGGTCGCGAAGTAGTCGCGGTAGGCGGCGCCTTCGGCATAGTCGCGCCGGTGGCCGGTATCGAGGGAGAGCACCCTGGTGCCGGGGTGGCGCCGCCGCCACTCCCCCCAGGTGGTGGTCACCACGCTGCCGCGATCGAGCACGATGTCCTTCCCCGCCAGCGGCCCGACCACCGGTGTCCCGCGCATCGTGCTCCACAGCGACTGGGTGGCCCGGTCGTACATGAGCTTGTTCGAACGGTAGAGGAAGCCGCTCGTGCCGAGCGCGTGGTTCACTCCATCGTGCTCGGTGCGATAGAGGATCACGGTGCCGCAGAGGGTGCAGTACACGCCCGCGACCGGCACGCCGCCGACCACGTCGACGAACATCTCGTGCCAGGCCAGGATGCGCTTCGGGTAGGCGCGGGCATCGCCGTTGACCGAGATGCCGAACACGACGTGGCCGTCTTCGAGGTATCCGGCGTCGTCCGCGGCGAGCATCGCCGGATTGCGCAGCGGCGGGATGCCGTCCTGCCTGACCCCGCCCCACACGATCTCGTCGAGCCGGATCGACGGCTCGCCCACCTCGTCGAAGTACGCGGAGAAGCGTGGGTCCATGAAGCCATGGAGCGCGCCCTTGAAGGCGGCGTAGCGAGGGTGCCGGGCCTCGGGGGCGTTCCACATCGCGCGCTGCCATGCGCCGAGGTCGTAGCCGTGCCCCCCGCCGACATTGCTCTCGAGGAGCCCCAGCAAAGTGGCGGAGGTCGCCGGACTGCGGATCAGGCGCATGACGTCGAGCGCCATCGCCAGGTACGACGGTTCCCAGGTGGACTCGATCAGATCCAGCGCGTCCGCCTTGTCGCCCTCCTCCCCCGCGACAAGGGTGAGGAACGCCCGGATGACGGTGCGGTCGGTGACTTCGGCCGCCCGCGGGGACGCGGCCCCGGCCAGCAGGATGAAACCGAAGGCGAGGACGAGGGTGCGAGTGGCGGGCATGGGCGGCTCCGAAGGATCCCGTGTCACGTGAAGACCGCGGCGCGTCCGGATCGGTTCATCCGGGCACCAGCAGGATGAGACCGAAGGCGAGGACGAGGGTGCGAGTGGCGGGCATGGGCGGCTCCGAAGGATCCCGTGTCACGTGAAGACCGCGGCGCGCCCGGATCGGTTCATCCGGGCATCGGCGACGTGCGCGCTACCGCAGGCTTCGAATCAGCTCCCGGTGCACGCTCGCGTACCCGCTCGACTGCATCCGGACGTGCGGAGCGAGCGCGGCATGGGCCCGGGGCAGTGCGTGGAAGGGAATCGCCGCACAGGCGTGATGCTCTGCGTGGTAGGGCATGTTCCAGGCGAGGAAGCGCACGATGGCGTTGGTGCGGACGGTGCGCGAGTTCGCGAGCATGTCCGGGACCATCGGGCAGCCGGTGTGCTCGGCGAGCAGGTAGAGCCTCAGCATGGGCTGGCCGAGCATCGCCGGCACGACCCAGAACCAGAGCAACGCCGAGCTGCCGGTGGCGGCCGAGAGCGCGGCGAGCGCGACGTAGCTCGCGAGATGGAGACGCGCCTCCCGGACCACCGCGGTGCGCTCCGACGGCGCGACGCATGGCTCCGCCACCCTTCCGGCGGCGTGCTCCAGCATGGTTCGAGCCCGGGACGTCCAGTAGTGGAAGCCGCTCACCCGCCACAGATAGCCGGACCAGGTTCCCGGCGGCGCGACGGCGAGCTCGGGGTCGCGTTCCGGATCCTGCGTGTAGCGGTGATGCTCCAGGTGGAACGCGCGGAAGTAGCGCGGCGGGAGCACGAGAATCCATCCACAGACCGCCGCCACCACGCGGTTGATCCACCGGCTTCGAAAGGCGGTGAAGTGCACCGTCTCGTGCAGCGGCGCGAAGAGGAAGACGAGGGCCGTACCGTAGAGCCACGCGGCCGGGAGCATCCACGCGGTCCCGAACGTGCTCGCGTAGACCGTTCCCGCCGCGGCGATCGCCAGGACATGGAGGACGAGACGGGCGAGACCCTTGCGATCCGAGCGTTCGACGAGCGCGGACAGCTCGCTGTCGGGGAGGCGCGCCCCGGCAGGCGCCGGCATCGATCTCCCGTCTTCATCCATGATCGCCGTCCGAACAGGGATGATGAGTCGCCTTTCGCTCTCCGACAGACACACCGAGCCTCAAGGATGGACGCATGGCGGGCGGAAGCGCAGCATTATCGCGTGGCGGCTGACGCCCTCGCGTCCTCGAAGTGGCGCACCGCGCTCTCGAACTTGTCGCGGCAGCCTGTGTTGCAGAACCCGACGACATGGCCGTCGTACTCGGCAAGCGAGTCGGCTTGCACCGGTCTGCCCGACCACGGGCAGGTCTCGTTGATGCAATCGGCGATGTCGAGATCAGGCATGGCGCCTCCTGTGGTTCATGACTCCAATCACATGCGGTGCTCCGGTCAGGTCCAGCCCGTCCACGACACGGTCAGGCTCGCAATCGCGATGGCCGCTACGGGGCAGGGAGACCCAGGTTCACGGTGACGCTCTTCTTCTGCGTGAAGCTGTCGAGCATCCCCTCCAGGGAGAACTCGCGACCGATCCCGCTCTGCTTGACGCCGCCGTAGGACTGGCCGAGCACCTGCCCCGCACCCTGGTTGACCTGCACCCAGCCCGCCTCGACCCGGTGGGCGGTGCGCAGCGCCTGCCCGATGTCGCGCGACCACACGAAGGCGGCGAGCCCGTAGTGGCTGTCGTTCGCCATCCGGACCGCGTCCTCGACGTCCTCCCAGCGGATTGCCACCAGCACCGGGCCGAAGATCTCCTCGCGGGCGAGGCGCCAGTCGTTCGAGGCGTCCGCGAAGATGGTGGGGCGGGCGAAGAACCCTTCGCTCAACGGCCCGGTCTCCGGCGGAAGCCCGCCCATCGCGAGCCGCGCGTCCGAGCGCCCGAGCCCTTCCTCGATGTAGCCGCACACCTTCGTGAACTGCTTCTCGTTGATGATGGCGCCCATGTCGGTCGACTCGTCGAGCGGGTCCCCCAGCCTGAGCTTCGAGGTGCGGGCGACGAGCTTCTCCAGGAACTCGTCGAAGATGTTCGCATGCAGGAAGAGGCGCGAGCCCGCGGTACAGGACTGGCTCTGGCGGGTGAAGCGCATCGCCCCGATGATGCCCTCGACCGCCCAGTCCTCGTTCGCATCGGGGAACACGATCGACGGGCTCTTGCCGCCCAGCTCCAGCGACACCGGCACGATGCGCCGGGCCGCCTGCTCCATGACGAGCTTCCCGACCTCGGTGGAACCGGTAAAGGACAGCTTGCGTATCCCCGGGTGGGCGGCGAGCGCGGCGCCGCAGTCCTCGCCGTAGCCGGTGAGGACGTTGAGCACCGACGGCGGCAGGTGCTCCTGGCACGTGCCGGCGAGCATGAGCACCCCGAGCGGCGCATCCTCGGCCGCTTTCAGCACCACGGTGTTGCCGGTGCAGAGGGCGGGGGCGATCTTGAGCGCCGCCAGCAGCACCGGCGCGTTCCAGGGAATGATCGCGCCCACCACCCCGATGGGCTCGCGCCGCGAGTAGCTGAGCAGGTGCTCGCCGAGAGGCAGGGTCTCGCCCTTGAGCTCGCTGGCGAGGCCCCCGAAGTAGCGGAAGATGTCCGCGGTCAGTCCCGCCTCCCCCCGCGCCTGGGTGCGGAGCGCATTGCCGGTCTCGGTGGCGATGGTGCGCGCGAGCGCCTCGGCGTTCGCCTCGACGGCGTCCGCGATCCGGAGCAGCATCCGGCCCCGGTCGCGCGGCGGCACGTCGCGCCAGCTTGCGAACGCCTCGGTCGCGGCCTTCACCGCCCGGTCGACGTCCTCGGCGCCGGCGCGCGGCACATGGGCGAACACGCTCCGGTTCGCGGGATTCCGGACCGGGATGGTCTCGCCGGAAGCGCTGTCGACGCGCTCGCCGGCGAGCAACATTCGGTGCGTGTCGGGAACGACGGACTCCTGCATGGCGGGGACGCTCCGGTTCGGGGACGGCGAAAGCGTGCACGGGTGACGGCGAGTGATCAACCGGTGAGTGATCAACCGGTCGCCGGTCCGAAGGCCGTGGCGCCGGCTGCCCCGAGACCTCGAAGACGGGAACCCGTCGCCCGATTCCGGACGTTTCGAACCCGGGGACTCGAGCCGTGAAGCCGCGCGCCGGGGGTGCGACGGCCGGCCCTTCGGCGTAGATTCGGACCCGACCGGCCGCCGACTGGCCGAAGAGGGGTGCGTCCCGATGACTGGCGGAGCCTCCGAGTCCGGATTCTTCTTCATCCGTCACGGACAGACCGTCGCGAACCGTGACGGCGTGCGTTCCGGCGCGGAGAGCGATACGCACCTGACGGAGCTTGGCCGCGAGCAAGCCCGGGAAGCGGAGTCGAGGCTGCACCGGCTTGGCCTGACGCCGGGGCTGATACTCACCTCCCCCCTGTCTCGTACGGTCGAGACCGCCGAGCTGCTGAACACCCGGCTCGGTCTCGAGGTCCGAACGGTGCCGAGCCTGACCGAACGCCGGCTCGGGGCCTGGAACGGTCAGAGCGTCGAGGCGACGCAGCCCGCGCTCGCCGCGGGCGAGACCCCACCGGGCGGTGAATCCAGCGCCGTCTTCCGGGCGCGAGTGCTCGCCGCCTTCCGCACCCTCGCGCCGCTTTGCGCGCAATGGCCCCTGATTGTCTCCAGCCGCGGCGTCGCGCGCATCCTGATGGAACACGCGAGCCGCGAAGGGGGCGCCTCGTTGCCGAACGGCGCGCTCCTGCGCACCACCCTCGCCGATTCGGGCCGGGACGGGGATTTCGTGGTGGCCCGCATCGAGCTTCTCGGGCCACGGCCGGAATCAGCCTGAGATCGCGGACGCGGCGTCCTCGCCGAACGCATGCCGGCGGGCTCGGCGGGGCACATGCCGGGAACCATCGGCGGCCAAGACTTCGATGCGGCACGAGCCTGCACCACCCGGGCCGCCCGGAGGACACGGCCCGAGCCCGGCTCGATGAACCTGGCGTCCCGTTCGTCCGTCGATGCACTGGACGCCGGCGGGCCGGCGGGCCGGAACCGGATGGAAGGGCGCGATGTGGCCCGACGCCCCGGACGCCGGCGGGCCGGCATCCGGGTGCGGAGCGGTCGGCACGGGTGAGGCGCTCTCCACGGTACGCTATTCTCGGCGCTCCACGGTTCCGGACCCTGCCCGCCCGGAGTCCGGTCCCATCACGGCAGCCGCCGGGCGATTGCGCATCCATCCATGAATACGACCGACCACCAGGGGTGGCGAGCGACAGACCGAACGGCGCCGATGCCCGCCGTGCCGGCCGGCGCGGCGGCCCGCTCCGACGCCCCCGCTCCATCCGCGGACACCAAGTCGGACACCAGGTGATGCAGACCGACACCCGGCCCGAGGACGTCGGGCTTTCGACGCCGCATCTCGCCCGCATCGCACAGTGGATGCAGCGCTGGGTGGATTCCGGAAGGCTGCCCGGGCTACTCGTCGCCATCGTGCGTGACGACCGCCTCGCCTGGTTCGAGACCTGCGGATACCGCGACGTCGGCGCCGGGCGCGCGGTCGAGCCCGACACCATCTACCGCATCTACTCGATGACGAAGCCGATCACGACCGTCGCCGCCCTGATGCTCTACGAGGAAGGCCGCTTCCAGCTCGACGATCCGGTCGCGACGTTCATCCCGGCGTTCGCCGACACGAAGGTATTCGCAGGCGGCGACGCCGAGTCGTTCACGACCGAACACCTCGCGCGCCCCATCACCGTGCACGACCTGATGACTCACACCTCGGGGCTCACGTACGGATTCCAGCACGAGCATGCCGTCGATGCGCTCTATCGCGAGCGGAACATCGAGTTCAACGCCCATGTCGGGCCGCTCGCCGAGGTGGTGGAGGCGGCGGCCGCCCAGCCTCTCGTCTTCCAGCCGGGGACGCGCTGGAACTACAGCGTCTCCACCGACGTGCTCGGCCGACTCGTCGAGATCTGGTCCGGCGTGCCGCTCGACCGTTTCCTCGCCGAACGCATCCTCCATCCGCTCGGCATGCACGACACCGGCTTCCAGGTGCGAAGCGGACAGGCCGATCGGCTGGCGTCGTGCTACATGCGGTCCAGCGACGGCGGACTCGCGCTGGCCGAGCCGGCCGACGGCAGTCGCTTCCTCGAGCCCGCGGTCACCCTGTCGGGCGGCGGTGGGCTCGTCTCCACCGCGACGGACTACCTTCGGTTCATGCGGATGCTGCGCGGACGCGGAACGCTCGAAGGCGTCCGGGTGCTCGGACGCAAGAGCGTCGAGCTCATGACGATGAACCACCTGCCCGGCGATCTGGCCGACATGGGCCGGCCACGGTTCGCGGAGATGCCCTTCGCGGGAATCGGCTTCGGGCTCGGGGTGTCGGTGATGCTCGACCCGGCCAAGGCCCGGATCGTCGGCTCGCCGGGCGAGTACGCGTGGGGCGGCATGGCGAGCACCGCGTTCTGGGTCGATCCGGCCGAAGACCTGATCGTGCTGCTGCTCACCCAGCTCATGCCGTCATCGACCTATCCGATCCGTCGCGAGCTGCGGGCATTGACGTATCAGGCGCTGCTCTGAACCACCGCACGCGGCAGCGCGGGCGCCTGCGCTACCCGCCGCTCTCGAATCCCGCCGGGACCCGGGCGGGTGGACCCCGAGAGCGCACCCGGGAGCCGTCGCGGCAATTCACCTTTCCGAGGAGGACGACATGTCGATTGCAGTCGCGGTACGCAAGAACACACGGATCGTGCTGGCCACCGACAGCCAGACCAACCTGGGTTCCGAGCGGGTGCCGGCGGCGAACCTGTCGGGACCGAAGTACATGCAGATCGGAGACGCCTGCATGGCGGCGACAGGCTGGACGCTCTACTCGAACATTCTCGCGGACGTGCTCGGACGGCGACGCGCGCTTCCCCGGCTCGACAGCGAAGTGAACATCTTCAAGTTCTTCATGCGACTCTGGGAGGACCTGCACGAGCGATACAACTTCGTCAAGGATCAGGCCGACGACGCGGACTCGCCGTTCGGAAGCCTCGACAGCACCTTTCTGGTCGTATGCCCGCGGGGGATCTTCGGCGTCGCCTCCGACCTCTCCGTGCTGCGCTACGAGCGCTACTTCGCCATCGGCTCCGGCGCGCCCATCGCGCTCGGCGCGGTGCATGCCCTGTACGAGTCGGAGCGCGATGCCGAAGCGATCGCGCGCGACGCCGCGCTCGCGGCCATCGACCACGACGTGTACTGCGGCCATCCGGTACACGTCGCGACGGTGCGCGAGCGGAGCGCGCAGACGAAACGGCAACGCGCCTGAGCCGCCCCTCGCGACGGTGCGCGAACGGGGCACGCAGACGAAACGGCGGCGCGCCTGAGCCGCCCCGGACACGAACCCGCCCCGCGCACCCGGGCCGGCCCGGGCTGGAAGGATGCTCAAAGCACGAATCAGGGGAGAGCCCGCCCCGCGTACCCGCCCGGCCCGGGGTCTCGCAGCGCCGACGGTATTCCCTTCGGCCGGCGCCTCGCTTCCGGACGATCATCGCATCGCCGCCGCCCCGGACGCGATGACCGAATCAGTCACCACCGAGGCGGGGCGGACACGGCAAGGCAACGTGCATTACACTTGTCCACCCACGGTGCGGTGTGTCCACCAGCACCAAATCACGGTACGACTCCATGACTTCCCGATTGCATCTGCCGTCGCTTTCCGTAGAGGGGTTCCGGGGCATACGCTCGCTCGAACTCCCTCGGCTCGGGCGCGTTACGCTCCTCGCCGGGGGAAACGGCATCGGCAAGACCACCGTTCTGGACGCTATCCGATCCTATGCATCCAGGGGTGAGTTCCGAGTCCTCGTCGAACTCCTCACCAACCGCGAGGAATTTGTCACCGACTATGATGAGGACGGCGATACGATACTCTATCCAGACTTCGCGTCCCTGTTCCACAACTACAACCCGGACGATGGCGAGACCAGCCCGTCTGCTATTCGAATACGCTCTTCGCAGAAGCTTCCCAGTCTCTCGCTGCGTCTGGTCGACGCCGAAAAGGACACAAAACACCCAAACCTGCTTCCGTTGGAGCCCCCTCCGAAGGATCTCTTGGTGTCCGTGGGTAAACGCAGCCGCAGGCACGCGATCGACCCGATGCGTTTTTCCCGCCGGACCGAACGATATCCTCCCCTTCGCCGTTTGCGATCCGTCCCCGACTCCTGGTTCCCCACCATCCAGTTCGAATCCTTGGGTCCCGGTCTGCTCGCCAATGACGACGTCTCGCGTCTCTGGGACACCGTGGCTTTGACCGAAGCCGAAAATCTCACCATACAGGCCCTTCGCCTCGTCGTTGGAGAGACGCTCGAGCGCCTCGCCGTAGTCGGCGGTAGTTCCGGCCCGTACTCCCACAGAGGCCGTCGCGTCGTCGCGAAGCTCACATCCTCATCGGTGCCTGTACCCTTGAAGCGCCTCGGCGACGGTGCGAACCGCCTCTTGACCATAGCCTTGGCACTCGCGAACTGCCGCAATGGCATTCTTCTTGTCGACGAGGTCGAAAACGGTATCCATTATTCGATCCAGCCTGCGCTCTGGCGCATGGTTTTCGGCGCGGCGGAAGCAGGGAACGTTCAAGTCGTCGCCGCGACCCATAGCTGGGATTGCATCGCAGGCTTCGCAACCGCTGCTGCCGAAACGCCAATGAACGGCACCATGTTCCGACTCGAGCGCTTCGAAGACGATCTCCACGCCATCCACTACTCCGAAGACAAGCTCGTGGTAGCCGCGCGACAACGCACCGAGGTTCGTTAGCTCACATGGAAACGACCCCGAGTCCCGAGCTTCTACTCGTGGAAGGCCAAGACGAGCGGCACGTCGTAAGCAAGCTTCTGGATCGCCACCGCCTCCAACCGTCTTTCGAAATTGCGCCCAAAGGCGGTTTCGAAGAGCTCCACCAATCAATCTACAACGAAGTGAATGCTCCCCGGCGCCGGGTGCTCGGTATCCTTGTGGATGGAAACGATTACCCCGAACGTCGCTGGCAATCGATTTCCGACCAGCTCAGGGATGCCGGCTGCAAAGTTCCCAAGGATCGTTGCCGCACCGGCACCGTGTTCCCCGGACCCCGAGAGACCCGCGTCGGTGTCTGGCTCATGCCCGACAACCAACGCCGAGGCGAACTCGAGGATTTTGTCGCAGAGATGATCCCGGGTGACGACCCCACATGGCCTCGCGCCAAGCGCTACATCGACGATATTCCCGGCGAGGAGCGTAAATTCAGAACGAACAAGCTTACCAGGGCTTACGTCCACGCATGGCTGGCAGCGCGCGAGGATCCGCGGCCCATGGGCACCGCAATTACGGCCCGCGACCTTCTTCATGACGCACCAATTGCCGCCACCTTCGTCGACTGGCTGCGCGAGCTGTTCGACTTCTAGCCCGCATGTGTGTAGGAACCACGGGCGGAGAACCGCCGTCGGCGGCAACCCGGCCAATGGATGCCAATCGCACGCGAAGCGGGAATCCAGAAGCCACGCTCCATTCGTCGTCATGCTTGCACCAGGCTTCACCTCACTGAGCACGGACTATAATCCCGCGCCACGCCGCGGAGCCCGACACGCATGACCCCGACCTGGCCGGACTGGCGTGGCGATGCGCCGTTGCCCGCTCCTCTCGATGCGACCGGTCGCGAACGTCTTGCCGCGCTCGCTTCGGACATCGAGACCCTCGACCCCGAGGCGCTCCCCGGCGATGCGGCCCGGGTGCTCGCCTGCTCCGACTTCGTTTTCTCCAACGCCACCCGGCACCCCGCGATGCTCGCGGACCTCGTATCGAGCGGGGATCTGGAGGCGCCGTACCCGGCGTCGTCCGCCGCCGGGGCGAGCGCACGGCCGTCACTGCGTGAACGGGCCCGGGCGGTGGCCCGCGCGGCCGCGTCGGTCGATGCACTGATGGCGGACCTGCGGCGGCTGCGGCGGCGCGAGATGGCGCGGATCGCGTGGCGCGACATCGGGGGCCTCGCCGGGTTCGAGGAGACCGTGCGCGACACCTCCGAGCTCGCGGACGCGATCATCGACGCGAGCCTCGACCGGCTCCACGAGTGGCAGTGCGCGGACCTCGGGACCCCCACCGGGCCGGACGGCGAGCCCCAGCAGCTCGTGGTCCTTGCGCTGGGCAAGCTCGGCGCGAGCGAGCTGAACTTCTCCTCCGACATCGACCTCATCTTCACCTTCCCCGAGAACGGACATACCGAAGGCGGAAGGCGCAGCGTCGACAACGATCGCTTCTTCCTCCAGCTCGCTCGCAAGCTGGTCAAGGTCCTCGGCGAGCAGACCGCGGGCGGCTTCGTCTACCGCGTCGACATGCGGCTGCGCCCGTTCGGGACGCAGGGGCCGCTCGTGCTCAGCTTCGATGCGCTCGAGGAGTACTACCAGACCCACGGCCGCGACTGGGAGCGTTACGCGCTCATCCGGGCCCGCGCGGTCAGTGGCGACATGGTGCTGGCGGCGGAGCTGCTGGAGCGCCTGCGTCCGTTCGTCTACCGGCGCTACATCGACTTCGGCACCCTCCAGGCGTTGCGCTCCCTGAAGGTGGTGATGGAGCAGGAGGTCGCCCGCAAGGGCATGGAGCACAGCGTGAAGCACGGTCCCGGCGGGATCCGGGAGGTCGAGTTCACGGCGCAGGCGTTCCAGATGGTGCGGGGCGGGCGAAACCCCGCGCTGCGCTACCGGCGCCTCCTGACGGTGCTCGCGCGTCTCGGGGAGCTCGGCCTGCTCCCGGACCATGCGGTCGTGTCGCTGAGCGCCGCGTACCGGTTCCTGCGTACCGTCGAGCATCGCCTGCAGCAGGTCGCCGACCGGCAGGAACACATGCTGCCGCTGGACGAGGCGGACCGCGCCCGGATTGCGGCGGGCATGGGCGATGCGAGCTGGGAAGCGTTCCGCGAACGGCTCGACCGTCATCGCCGCAACGTGGAAGAGCAGTTCGCGCAGGTATTCGGCGAAGACCGCGACACCGAGGACGACTCCACGGTCGAGCCGCTCAGTGCCGCGCTTGCCGCATCCACCGATGACGCGACCGGGGTGGCCCTGCTCGAAGACGCCGGATTCGCGGCCGCCCGCGAAGCGTGGTCGATCCTTGCCCGGTACCGGGACACCATCGCGCTCAAGATGCCGGACGCCCTCGGGCACGAGAGGCTGTCCCGTCTCGCGCCGGACCTGCTGCGGGCCGTGGCGATACAGGGCAACGCGACCACGACACTCGAGCGGGTGATGGAGGTGATCGAGTCGGTCGCCAGGCGCAGCGTCTATCTCGCGCTCCTTGCGGAGCGCTCCATCGCACTGTCGCAGTTCGTGCAGCTCTGCGCGGCGAGCCCCTGGATCGCGCGGCTGCTCGGCCGGCATCCGGCCCTGTTCGACGAGCTGCTCGACCCGCGCACCCTCTACGCGCCGCTCGCGCCGAACGAGATCGACCGGGACATCGCCGCGCGCCTCACCGCCCTCGACGATCCGGACCGCGAACACGAGATGGACTGCCTGCGCCAGTCGAAGCAGGCGAACGTCCTGCGGGTGGCCGCGGCGGACGTGTCGCGCCGGATGCCGCTGATGGTGGTGAGCGATCACCTCACCGAAATCGCGGAGGCGGTACTGCGCGCGGCGCTCGGCCTCGCGTGGCGCGACATCACCGCCCGTCACGGGCGGCCGGCGTCGCTGCCGGGAGGCGGCGCGCTCGCTCCCTACGCCGTCATCGCCTACGGGAAGCTCGGCGGCATCGAGCTGGGCTACGGCTCCGACCTCGACCTCGTCTTCGTCCACGACGACGATCCGAACGCCATGACCGCCGGACCGAAGCCGGTCGATCTCGCCACCTTCTACGCCCGTCTCACCCAGCGGCTGATCCACATCCTCACCACCATGACCCCCCAGGGCGTGCTCTACGAAGTGGACCCGAGGCTGCGCCCGGACGGCTCGAAGGGAGTGCTGGTCAACACCCTCGACGGTCTCGGCGAGTACCTGCGCGACAAGGCGTGGACCTGGGAGCACCAGGCGCTGGTGAGAGCCCGCGCGGTGGCCGGCGACCCGGCGCTGGGGCGGCGTTTCGCGCGCCTTCGCCGCGACATCCTGCTCCGCGACCGGGACGCCGACTCGCTGCGCGACGACGTGCGGACCATGCGCGAGCGCATGCGCACCGAGCTCGGCTCGCGCCGTTCCGGCCGTTTCGACTTGAAGCAGGACCCGGGAGGCGTCGCCGACATCGAGTTCATGGTGCAGTACGGCACGCTGCGCTGGGCCGCGCGGCTCGGTGCCGACCTCGACTTCACCGACAACATCCGCCTGCTCGAAGGATTCGGGCGGGCGGGACTGATGCCGGACGAGGACGTCACCCTGCTCGCGGATGCGTACCGCGCCTATCGAGGGCGCATCCACGAGCTCTCGCTCCAGGAGTCCGAGGGAGTGGTGGACGGCGAGGAGTTCGCCGGGTTCCGCAAAGCGGTGACCGCGGTGTGGGATCGTCTGATGGTGCCCTGACCACCATGGTCATCGAATGCGGCCGAGGGTAGCGGCATGAGCGGGCCCGGCCGCACCGCAATGCGAGCGGGCGGCTCGCCGTCACACTATAATGCCGGGCCGGACCGCCAGTACCGACCACGCGGGAGGAATCGCACCTTGAAGCAGCGCACCGCCGGCGCGCGCGGCCTCATCGAGCCCAACGCGGAGAACCGGTACGCGGTCACGCGGGCCGACCTCCCGCTGAGCTGCCCGATGCCGGGGATGTCGCTGTGGAACTCGCACCCGAAGGTGTACCTCCCGATCGAGGACAAGGGGACGGTGAAGTGTCCGTACTGCGGGGCGGACTACGTGCTCGTAGACGATCCGTGCTGACGCACGCGCCGCCCGCGAACAGTGCCCGGCGCCCGGGCGAAGGGAACGCCCGTCCTCTGCCTCGCCGCCGCGGACGGAACGGCTTCGCATCGGCCTTCCGGCCATGACGCATGATGGAAGTCTCCACCGATACCATCGACAGCAAGGCGGTCTACCTCCGGCTGCTGGGCCATGTCCTGCCGTACTGGCGGACATTCGCGCTCGGGACCGTCGCGATGATCGTGCTCGGCCTGACCGAGCCGGCGGTCCCCGCGATCCTCGAGCGCATCGTCGGCAGTCTCGAGGAACGGACGCTCGACGAAATACCCCTCTACGCCGCGATCTTCCTCGGTGCGTTCCTCGTCAGGGGGAGCGCGGCTTTCCTCTCCACGCTCGCGCTCGCTTCGGTCTCGGCGCGGCTCGTCCTGGATCTGCGCCGGAACATGTTCGACCGGCTGATGCGCGTTTCGGCGGCAGACTACGACGACGTCGCCTCGGGGGCACTCGTCTCCAGGGTCACGTTCGACGCGGAGCAGGTCACGTCCGGGGCGACCAGCGCGGTGACGGTGCTCGTGCGCGACTCCATCGCAGTGCTCGGCCTGCTCGGATGGATGCTGTGGCTCGACTGGAAGCTCACCCTCATCGCGCTCGCCGCCGCGCCGGTCGTGGTCGCCGTCGTCGTCTATTTCAGCCGGCGTCTGCGCCGGATGTCGCACGGCCTGCAGCGCGTGATGGGCGATGTGACGCATGTCCTGCAGGAAAGCATCGAAGGCCACCGGGTGGTCAAGGTCTTCTCCGGGCAGCGGTACGAAACGCAACGCTTCGCGCACGCTGCGAACAGTGTGCGGCGGTTTCAGGTCAAGTTCGCCGCCGCCGCCGCCGCGACGGCCCCGATCGCGCAGATGGCCACGGCCACTGCGATCGCGGTCATCCTGCTCCTGGCGACGGAACGGTTCGTGGACGGCACGTTCGCCATCAGCGACTTCGTGAGCTTCTTCACTGCGATGGCGCTGCTGTTTTCTCCAATCAAGCGTCTGACCCAGATCAACGCCGAGCTGCAGAAGGCCATCGCCGCAGCCAACAGCGTCTTCGCCCTGATCGACGCACCGGTCGAGCCCGACACCGGCTCGGCCCACATGGGGCGCGCCGAAGGCCGGCTCGCGCTCGAGTCGATCACGTTCCGCTACCGCGACGAGAACCGTACCGCGCTCGATGAGGTGTCGTTCACGATCGAGCCGGGGGAGACGGTGGCGCTCGTCGGTCCGTCAGGGAGCGGCAAGACGACGGTCGCCGGGCTGATCCCGCGGTTCCACGACCCCGACAGCGGCTGCGTCAGGCTCGACGGAAGGGACGTGCGCGACCTCACGCTCGAATCCTTGCGCGCCAACGTCGCGCTGGTCAGCCAGGACATCGTCCTCTTCGACGATACGGTGGCGGCGAACATCGCCTACGGCGCCGCCGCCGGCACGCCGCGCGACGAGATTCTCGCCGCGGCGCGCGCCGCGCACGCCCTGGAGTTCATCGAAGCGATGCCCCAAGGACTGGACACGCTCATCGGCGCGCGCGGGGTGAAGCTCTCGGGCGGCCAGCGCCAGCGGCTCGCGATCGCCCGCGCGGTGCTGAAGGACGCGCCGATCCTCATCCTCGATGAGGCGACCTCGTCGCTCGACAGCGAATCCGAGCGGCATGTCCAGGAAGCGGTGGAGCGGCTCCGGGCGGGAAGGACGACCCTCGTGATCGCACACCGGCTGTCGACCATCGAAGGCGCCGACCGCATCATCGTGATGAACCGGGGGCGCATGGCGGACATCGGGACCCATGCCGAGCTGCTCGCGCGCAACGGATTCTACTCAGGGCTGTACCGGTTCCAGTTCCTCCGCCACGAACGTTCAGCGCAAGTGGCGGCAGGCAGTCGGTAGGCCATCCCCCCCGCCGCCCAGCAACTCGCGGTAGAGGGCGTTGAGGGCCGCCGCCTCGTCCTCGATGCGGAACCCTTCCTCGACGTGGCGGCGGGCTGCCGCCGACCATTGCGGCAACGTGCCGGGCGAGGCCAGCACCGCTTCGACCGCCGCGCCCATCCTCTCCATGTCGCCGGGCGGGATCAGGCGTCCGGTCGCTCCCTCCACCACCAGCTCGTCGAACGCGCCCACCGTCGTCGCGATGACCGGAACCCCGCAGGCCATGGCTTCGAGCGGGGTGAGGCCGAAGCCCTCCCATCGCTGCGGTGCGACTGATTCCTCTGCGAGGCGGAGGTGAACACGAGCCTCAGGCGCTTTCTCAACACGTGGCGCAGGACGAGCCCGGCCAGCGCATTTCGATGTTGCGCCTCGCGTGCCAGACCCGGCACGGCCGCCGGGACATCCGGACCACGGACCACAGCGGGACGCCGGGGACGTGGGCCGGCAGGCCCGTTCCCGCCGCCACGATCCCGATCTCCCGGGCCTGCACCGGCAGCAGGCGCTCGACCGTCGCCGTGACCCCGGAGAGGCGCCGGTTCAGGTTCGGCGCGATGACTTCGATCCTCTCGGGCATCATCGCCTGGCGCCAGACTGAAGCGGACCCCGTTTCGAGCGGACGGCCAAGCGTAGCACCGGAGGCCCGGGAATACCCCGAGTGTCCCGGTGCGCTTCAACACCATGCGAATTCGTGCGCATCAACGATCAGGGCGGAGGAAATGAAGCAAGGTGAAGACCACCTTCGGTGAATCATGTGTCGGGTAGGGTGTATCCTGTGCATATACAGGATATAGTGGCCGCGTGAAGATCAGGCACAAGGGCCTGCGGCTTCTGGCCGCCAAAAACAGCACCGCACGAGTGTCGGCGGACCTCGCGCCGCGCTTGCGTGCCATCCTGGTTGCGCTGCAAGCCGCGACCCGTCCGTCGGACATGGACCTGCCCGGGTACCGGCTGCACCCGTTGCGTGCAGAGGGACGCGGCCTGTGGAGTGTGCGCGCATCGGGCAATTGGCGCGTGGTGTTTCGCTTCGAGGCCGGCGAAGCCGTGGACGTGGACTTGATCGACTACCACTGACGGAGGAAGACCGGTGGACGAAAACGAAAGCGTGACCGTGGCGAACCCGTTGCATCCGGGGGAGGTCATCCGGGACATCATCATCGACAACCAGTGGACGGTCACGGAAGTGGCTACCCGCCTCGGCTGCGGGCGCGTCGCCTTGTCCCGGTTGCTCAATGGCAAGTCGGGCATTTCGCCCCAGATGGCATTGGCTCTGGAGCGCATCGGCTGGAGCAACGCGGATTTCTGGATGCGCATGCAGGCCGCTTACGTTCTCGCGCAAGCGCGACGCGAGGCAGCCGGAGCCGAAGCGGCAGCTACCGCATAGGAGATGCATATCCTGGAGGAACCGGACGATGGCGATCCTTCCTGATCTCACCGAGGAGCAGTTGAGCGACCTCTCGTCACAAGGCGAAGCGAAGGTCTATCGGTCTCTGCGGGATCACCTTCCCGACGACTACCTCGTTCTCTTTCAGGTTGGCTGGATTCTGCATCAGGGGAAGGATCGGACACAGGATGGTGAGACCGACTTCCTGATCTGCCATCCTACCCACGGCTATCTTTGCGTGGAGGTCAAGGGCGGCGGCATCAGTTTCGATGCGACCACCAACAATTGGTTCTCGATAGACCGCCATGGTCAAAGGTACAAGATCAGAGACCCGATCGATCAAGCCCTGAGGGCGAAGTATTCCGTTCTCTCGAAACTCAACGAGAATCGTCGTTGGCGCACGATGCCTCTGGGCAATGTGCTGCGTGGGCATGCAGTGTTCTTTCCGGATATCGGAGATGCGAATGCGCTCCGCAAACCGGACTTGCCACCTGCTCTGATTGGCACGGCCGCGGATCTTCAGAGTCCTCGGACGTGGATCGAGTCGGTGTTCTCGTATTGGGGAGGCCGCGCCCGCGATGTGGTCCCGCCAGGTCGCAGGGGCATCGAGGTGATCCGCGAGGTATTCGCGCGATCATTCGAAGTCGCCCCGTTGGCGTCCTCGCGGCTCGCGGAGCAGGAAGAGCGCCGGCTCGTACTGACCGAGGAGCAGATGGGGGTGCTCGATTTCGTTCGCTCCCACCGGCGTGTCGCCGTGCGCGGCGGCGCCGGAACCGGAAAGACATTGCTGGCACTCGAAAAGGCACGACGCCTCGCAAGCGATGGGTTCGAGACGCTTCTCACTTGTTACAACAGGCAATTGGCCGACCATCTGGCACGTCTGTGCGCTGGCACCGCCAAATTGGACGTGATGGGCTTTCACCAACTCTGCCACCGGCAGGTCGAAAGAGCGAATCGCGTGTCCGGTCGCGACCTGATGGCGGAGGCCAAGGCCACCTACCCGGGCCAAGACCTGTACGACGTGCAGTTTCCCAATGCGCTCGCTTACTCGATCGAGATCCTTCCAATGAGATACGAAGCGATCATTTGTGATGAAGGCCAGGATTTTCGGGAGGAGTTCTGGGTGTCGCTGGAACTCCTGCTGGCCGACTACGACACAAGCCCCCTGTACGTCTTCTACGACGACAACCAGAACATCTATGCGCGTGCCTCCACGTTCCCGATCAGCGGTGAGCCGTTTTCGCTCACAAGGAACTGCCGAAATACTGCGCCTATCCATACGGCTGCGTATACACGGTACCGGGGGGTGCCAGTGTCCCCACCCGAAAATGAAGGCGATGACGTCCAGTTCGATCCGGCACCCAGCAGGGCTGCGCAAGCCGGGAAGATTCGGGGGCGGATCGTCGACCTAATCGCCCGTGAGGGCCTCTCTCCCGGCGATATCGTCGTTCTCATCGCGGATGCGCGAAACAAGGCCGACTGCTATGCGGCATTGCGATGCCTGCCTTTGCCGAAGCCGGCGACATGGTGCGAGGAAGGCATTCGAAACGACCGCGTAGTACTGATCGACACGGTCAGTCGCTTCAAGGGCCTTGAAGCTTCCGCCGTCTTCCTGTGGGGCATCGACGGCATCGATTGGAAGCGAAGCGATGAGTTGCTCTACGTGGGGATGAGCCGCGCGAAGTCCCTTCTGGTCGTTATTGGTACAAACGCAAGCTGCGCAACGATCGAGAGGGAGCGCGGCCGACGCGATCGAGGAGACGCTCGCTCGCCTCCGGGAAAACAATGAAATGGACGCGGACGACAAGGCCAGAACTAAACTGGAGCTGGATTCCGGTCTGAACATGAGGCTGCCAAGACCCGAATACAAGCTGCCCGTGTGGTGCTCGTCGGCGCCCTGAAGTGGCTTGTCGACAGGTTCGCATCGGCCATGGTCGGAATCGCCGCTGCAAAGGCCCTCACCGCCATCCTCGTAGTGCTTGGGCTGTAGTGTCCCTCCGCCTCCGCTCACCATACGAGCGATGACTGATCCCACGGCCACCGGTCCCACCCCCTCCACGGTGCCGGTACCCCTTGGCTCCGTCATCGAGGACCTCTGGCGCCTTTCGATCTATGACACGATGCGGCCAGCGGACCCCGCCATTCGTGATGCGCCCTACGGCTTGGCTTGCTGAACGACTTCCAGGCCCGCGTTCTCGGGAACCCAGTGCGTGTGTCCGTACTCCGCTATTGCCCATGTGCTGGGTTCTCGCCACTGGCAATGCACAGTGCAGGGAAAGCCCGCTTTGAGCACCATGTCGATATTTTCGGTGCCCTTCTCACTGCCCCAGATTGCGAGCTTGCCGCCACCTTCAATCTGACAGACGAGCCGCTTCGCACTCATGCTCTCCCGTGCACCCTGTTCGTCGAGGCCGATGAGGCGGAACGTGTCGTGATTCATGACAACATCTCCTGACTATGAAACCGGCATGTCTGATGATAGTAAGGAGATTGATCGAAATTAAGTTTCCAATTTCACCGCGGGCGAAGTTCATAGTTCCAGTCACCGTGGAACTCATTTCGATGTAGAGACAAGGCGTCCATCTCCGCATCCGTCGTCGTCACTCCTTTGGGGTACTTTTTCGTATCAAGTTCGGCTCTGACCTGAAGCCCTGCATCGGTGCGTGTATTGCCGATCAAATCGACAATGGTCTCAAAGGTCCGCAGCGGCTTGCCTCGCCAATTCTGGGTGATGTGACAGAACAGCCGATGTTCAATCTTGTTCCACTTGCTGGTGCCGGGCGGGAAATGGCTGACGTGCACGCACACGCCGGTCTCGTCGGCAAACTGTTGTAGCTCGTGCTTCCACGCGCGAGAACGATACCCGTTGCTCCCGCCCGCATCGGCGGTGATGAGCAGCTCCCGTGCGTTGGGGTAGCGGCTCGTGCCCATCTCCTCCCACCACCGTCGCAGCGACGCCACCGCGAAGGAAGGGGTGTCATGGTCACATCCGACACTGACCCATGCTTCGTTGCGTCCCATGTCGTAGATGCCGTAGGGAATCGCCTTACCCGCCGCATCCTGGGGAAAGTCGTGCACCAGGGATTTCTCGGGTCGCCCCTTCGGCTGCCACTCCCGGCCAGCGTTCTTGAAATCCCCGACCAACTCCTTCTTCTTCGTATCGACAGAGACCACCGGCTGGGCGCGTTGAAGGAACTCATCGGCCTTCGCATTGATATGTTCGAACTGTGCGTTGCGGTCCGGGTGCGACGTCCCTTCGCGACTCTTGCGTACCGATTGCAGCCGGTAGCCAAGCTCGTGCAGCAATCGGCCCACCGTCGTCGTGCTCACCTTCCAGCCTGCGTTCGACAGCGCCGCGGCGAGCTTCGCCCGACTCTTGCACGTCCACCTCAGCGGCGACTGCGGGTCGCCACGCGTCATCGGGTCAACCAATTTCTCCAGCGCTTGTTTGATACCCGGCTGCGATTGCTTGATACCAGGACGTCCGGCCCCCACACGACGAATTCGACCGCACTCGGCGCCGCCCGATTCCAGCTCCCGGCGCCCCTTGCGGATGGTCGGGCGCGACAACCCTGTCGCGTCCGAAACCAGAGCATCGCCTCCATACCCGATGGCACGTGATTCCGTGGCTGCCCAGATACGACGCCCGCGCTCATCAAGATACGCCTCGACCGCCGCGTACTTCTCAACAATTGTCGCTTCGAGTTCAATATCGCGTCTCATCGGAGGAGGAGAACACAAAACCCATCAGATGACAATGTAATTTACGCCTGCGTCCTAAGGAGCGATTGGTGATGGCAAGCTGTCAACGGCGACGTGTCAGAAGCAAATATGCGCATTCCGGCGACAGTGATCACCCATTCCGACGCAAAGTGACCACCGGTCGGAGCGAAGCGACGCGGGGGTTGGATTATGTGCCGTGGTGGTCAGTTCGGGTCAACGGTCGGCGTCTCTTGCGTATGGATTCTCCTTTCAGGTTGAACTGGTAGGCGCTGTGCACGAGGCGGTCGAGGATGGCGTCGGCGAGGGTCGGGTTCCCGACCACGCCATGCCACTTCTCGACGGGGAGCTGGCTGGTCACGATGGTCGAACGCACCGCGTGTCGGTCCTCGATGATCTCGAGCGGGTCGCGACGGTTCTCGGCACTGAGCTTGGCGAGTCCGAAGTCGTCGAGCACCAAGACCTCGGCCTTGGCGAGCGAGGCCAGCAGCCTCGGGCAGGTTCCAATGGCTGACGCCGCGGTGGGCGCATTGGACCAGCCCCTCGTTCCAGAGTGGCCCTCGGGCGGCCGAATGTTGCCTGGTATCCTGGCCGTCCGGCGCAGAAAATCGGGTCGATATGCCCGCTGGGTTCTCCTACCGTCCGGCCTGTTCGCAGCGCGGCAAAGACCGGACTGCGATGAGCCCGGAACCGGCCGCCGGCGTTCATCCAGAGAAACGTCGACGCCAGGAGCGGAAGGACGTACGCGGGCCTGGAACCGGACTGTTTGTAGTATCCTTGCAGAATCGTCAGGCGGTGTGTCTCCACCGCGCAGCGCGGAGACTCGAAAAACGAACCTGATTACCACTCAAGCTAAGCGTAACTTAAGCAGCCGTTCGGGCATCGGCGGCGTCCTGAGCGCCACGTAGACGAGTCTCGGAATGATGTCGGGCAGGTCGAATCGGCGATTGAACCGGTACTCGAACTCCGAGAGGTATCGCTGGGCATACTTGGGTCGAATCGCATGGTAGGTGCCGCGCATGGCGTTCTTGACGTTGCCGAGAATCGTATTGACCCATCGAAACTCGGGGTGTTGTTTCTCACATTCCGTCGTGGGACCCCCACGGGAATGGGTCGGACTATTCCGTAGACGGATTTCCTGGGATGACGAAGCAATCCGGGAACCGGTCGGAGCGGGTGCGGTCCCCGGTCGCAAGGATCGTTGCGTAGCAGGTGCCGAGGAGGTCGTCGCCCGATCGGGCGGATGCGTGCCCATCGTCACCGCTTGGCGCCGGGCCAGCGCCGCCGTAGTCTCGCCATCCCTTGGGACAACAGAGGAGTTGGCCCGCGCGGGGGGACGAACCCCGCCGGGCCACGGCCGGTGCAGCTTCGGTATGAGACGGGGCTTACCGGCGAGCAATACGTTAAGGCCCAGGCGTGGCGCGCTGCAACCCTCGAGCGATGTCCGAATCACCCCCACGGGGGATGCTCACTGGCACGCCACGGCACCTACGCGCGCAAGAGCCCGCGCGGGACGCGGATCGCTCGCTGGTACTGCCCTGAGAGCCACACCACCTTCAGCCGGCTGCCGGACTGTCTGGCCGCACGGCTGCCCGGTGAGCTCGACACCGTCGAGGCGGTGGTGGCGTACGCCGAGCAGGCCCCGAGCCTGGCCGCCGCGGCCAATGGGCTGCGCCGCGACGCGGTCGAGCTTGCGGGTGCGATGCGCTGGGTCGAGCGCCGGGTCCGTCTTGTCCATCACGTTCTGAGTATCGTCATCGGGCTGCTGCCCGAGTCCCTCGCCCGGTGCATCGCCGAGGTGGGCGCGGTGCGCACGCGGCTCGAGACCGACACCGCGTTGCGGGCGTTGCGTACCCTCACCGACGCGCAGCTCCCCATGCTGCCCGCCCCCTTGGGGTTCCACCCCCACCGCCTCAGCACGACGAATCGCCTTCGCGCACGCCAACACAAGATGGGGCCTGACCCGCCGCCGTCGCCTGCGTAGCGTCTCCTCTCCCGGGCCGATGCGCCCCGCCGACGAGGACTGCACCGATGAACGACCCCAACGAGACGCTGCGCAACGCCGTGGCGCTGTTCCGCTACGGCCTCATCGCCGATGTGCTCCCACTGCCGCCGGGCAGCCGCGACATCCGCCGCGCCCTGCACGAGAAGGCCCAACGCACCTACACCATCCCCGGCACCCGCCGTACCCGCGTCGCCGTCGAGACGATGCGCGACTGGCTCAGCCTGTATCGCAACGGCGGGTTCGAGGCGCTGTACCCGAAGACCCGCGCCGACCGCGGCCAGCCCCGGCGCCTGCCCCCCGAGGTCGCCGAGTGGCTCGTTGCGCTCAAGACCGAGCGGCCTGCACTCTCGGTCAAGGCCCTCATCCGCGCCGCCCGCGAACGCGGCGTCGACCATCCCCTCGCGCCGTCGACCGTGCACCGGCTGCTCTCGCGCGAAGGACTGCTCGACAAACGCCCCGGCGACCCCGTCGCCACCGACCGGCGACGATTCGCCTTCCGCAACGCCGGCGAGCTGTGGATGAGCGACGTGATGCACGGACCGAAGGTGCGCGACGGGCGCCGGCGCCGAAAGGCCTTCCTCATCGCGTTCATCGACGACGCCACCCGCGTCATCCCCTTCGCCGCCTTCGCCTACGCGGACAACACCACCGCCTTCCTGCCCGTGTTCAAGCAGGCCATCGCGCGGCGCGGCCTCCCCGCAAGGCTCTATGTCGACAACGGGGCGAGCTTCCGCTCCCAGCAGCTCGCACTGGTATGCGCCAAGCTCGGCATCGCGCTCATCCACGCCCGGCCCTATCAGCCCGCCGGAAAGGGAAAAATCGAGCGCTTCTTCCGCACCCTGCGCGCCGCCTGGCTCGCCCACCTCACCGCCGAGGCCACCGAGAGCCTGGAGACGTTGAACCGCACCCTCTGGGCCTGGGTCGAGGGCGAGTACCACCGCTCGCCCCATCGCGGACTCGACGGGCGCACCCCCCTCGACCAGTGGGCACTCGCCGGGCACAACGTGCGCTTCCCCGGCCCCCGCCTCGACCTCGACGACCTCTTCCTGTTCGAGGCCAAACGCCGCGTCATGAAAGACCGCACCGTCAGCCTCCACGGACGACTCTACGAGGTCGACGCCGTGCTCGTCGGCCAATCCGTCACCTTGCGCTACGACCCCGACGCACCGCCTGCGCGCCCCATCGAGGTCGTCCACGACGGCAAGCCCGCAGGCACCGCCACCCGCCTCGACGCCTACGCCAACACCGCCGTCAAGCGCCACCGACCCTCCTGGCAGCTTCAGTGCGACACCCCCGCATCCGAACCGCCTGCCTCGCCTCTGACGATGCGCACCCTCAAGGAGAGCCCGTAATGTACCTGCGACACTTCGCCCTCACCCGGCTCCCCTTCGAGACCCCGGCCCACACCGACGAGCTGTTCGAGTCGAACTCCCGGCGCGAGGCCCAGGCCCGGCTCCATCACCTCATCGAGCTCAAGGGCATCGGCCTCATGACCGGAGAGGTCGGCTCGGGCAAAACCACCGTATGCCGCCACGTCACCGCCGCCCTGCATCCGGGCCTGTACCGGGTGGGCTACGTCTGCCTGACCACCGGAAACGTCCTCGACATGTACAAATCCATCGCCTGGGAACTGGGACTGCCCACCGAGCGCTCGCGCGCCACCGCCTACCGCGCCATCCGCACCGAAATCACCCGATTGGTGTGCGAGGCCAAGCAGCTCCCCGTGCTCGTCATCGACGAAGCCCAGCACCTGCGCAACGACGTCCTCGAAGACCTTCGCTTGTTGACCAACTTCGCCATGGACAGCGACAACCGCCTGTGCCTGCTACTCGTCGGACTCACCGAGCTGCGCCGCCGCCTCGCCATGGCCGTGCACGAATCGCTCTCCCAACGCCTCGTCGTACGCCACCACCTCGCCGGCATCGACCGCGAGGAACTCCACGCCTACCTCGCCCACCGCCTGCGTCTGGCCGGCTGCGAACTCCCCCTGTTCGACCCCCCCGCCGTCGAGGCGCTGGCACAGAGCGCTCGCGGATTGCCCCGGCTCATCAATCGCATCGCCCACTACGCCCTCACCGCCGCCGCTGCAAAAGGGTAAGCGGGCAATATAGGCCGTGGTTGCGGGACGGCGATCAGTGTGATGGCGGGTCGTGGTGGTGGGGGCCGAGGTCTGAGCGCATGGGCACGTCGGCGAATAGCGATTTCCACATCCGCGGGGTGAGTTCGATGGCCCGTTTGGCCGGATGCGCGCTGATGCGCTGGAGCACATCGACCAGATAGGTGTAGGGGTCCACCGCGTGCAACCGGCACGTCACCAGCAGGCTCTGGATGATGCCGACCCGTTGCGCGCCGACCTCACTCGAAGTGAACAGCCAATTCCGCTTCCCCAGAGGAATCGGACGCAGCGCCCGCTCCAGATGATTCGTGTCGATGGCCACTGCGGGGGCGTCGAGGAAGACCTCCAGCCCTGAGCGACGCTCCTGCGCGTAGCTCAACGCCTTCGCCAGCGGGCTCTTCGGCAGCAGCTCGGGACGATGGCATTGCGCCCGGCACCATCGCCAGAAGGTCTCGACGACCGGCCGGGTGTGGGTCTGGCGGTAGGCACGCTTGTCCTCGCCGACGAGCCCGTCGGTGCGGAGTTGCTCCTCGTGAGCGTACATCGCCCCGATGAGCGCCAGCGCCTCGGCCACCGCCTCGGGCTCGGAGTCTTTCGCCCGTTCAAAGTATCGCCTGGTATGGGACCAGCACAGCGCATGGGTCACCTGCGCGGGGCGTTGCGCCGCATAGGCCGCGTAGGCCTCGTAGCCGTCGCTGAGCAGCGTCCCGCGGTACTCGCCGAGAAAGGCATGAACGTGACGGTGCGCGCGCGACGGCGCGTAGTGGAACACCACCTCGTCGCAATCGCCGTACACCGGCCACAGCCATCCGGTGCGCATCTTGCCCTTCGCCTCGCGCCCGGCCTTGAGCGAGGTCTCGTCCATCGACAGCACTTCGCTCGCCAACACATGCGCACTCTGCGCATCGGTGATTGGCGCCAGCAGGTCGATGGCGCGGCTCGTCCAGTACACCAGGGTGGAGCGGCTGAGCGTGATGCCGGCGTCGCGAAGACGCTGATGCTGACGATACAGCGGCAGGTGCCAGCAGAACTTGTCGACCAGCATCGCGGCGAGGAAGCTCACGTCGGCCGCCGAGCGCTCCAGCACGTTCGCCGGTGCGGCGGCGGTAAGAATCGTCTGGGTATCGCGGCGCTTGACGACCTTGCGCACGTACTTCAGCACCACGTAGCTGCCCGGTTGCTGCGCAAGGCGATAGCTCACCTTCTCGCCGATGACCTCGCGCTCGGCCGGTGGAATCGCTTCAATCGCCGGGTCCGCCACCTCGATGGTCTGCACCGGTACCTCGGGGCCGAAGCGCAGTCCGCTCTGGGCGAGAGCCGCATCGCGCACCTTCGCGCGACGCTCGTAGCTCACCGTGTGGGTCGGCACATCGTCGCGCGCGGGCGGCTCCTTCACCCCAAGCCCCGCCAGCAGATTGAGCTGCGCGTCGGCGTCGAGGTCGAGGCGTTTCTCCGACTTCTGCCCGAAGAGCTGGCGCTTGAACCAGTCGAGCTCGTGGCGCAGTGCGTCGTACTGCGCCTGCAACTGCTCGAGCGCCGTCTTCGTCTTCGCGAGCACCGAGTACGAATCGCTCAGCGCTGCGCCGAGCCGCGCGTTCTCCGCCGCAAGCGTTGCCATGTCGGGTGCCGACAACGTCACACTTCCCCATGCACTGAACACGGTCGCAATCTATCATCTCCCGACCCACTCAGGCAGCCTGTCGGTAGCGCTTCCTGTGGCGTAGAATCTTGATATCCACGCCTTCGACCAGCGCCAGCAACGCGGTGCGATTCAGCTCCCGCTTCGTCTCCTTCGCTCCCCGGCCCAGAGCAAACTGACCCTGCTCGAGCCGCTTGCCCCATATCCAGTACCCGCCCGTGTCGAACCCCAGTATCTTGAGCATCGTGCGCCGACGATTGACAAACACGAACCAGTGACCGCTCGTCGGCTCTTCACCCAGAGACCGGCGCACCCGGGCCGACAATCCATCGAACGAGCACCGCATGTCCGTGGGCTCGGTGCACAGCCAGATTCGACCCCCCGACACACCGCTCAACATGGCGCCGCCCGACGTAGCCGCAGCACCACACCCGCGCCGAGCTCAAGCTCCACCTCCCACGCCCCTGTCCCCGTCGAACCGACAGAGGTCTGCGTCGGCGCCGGGGGGGTCAGCTCCACGAACAGCGGCTCGGGGCGTGCTTCGGCGACCGGCGCCGCAGGCAGCTTGCGCCGCCACAGGTCGAATGTGCTCAGCGCCAATCCGTTCGCCGCGCAGAATTTGCCCCGGGTCTGACCCGAGCGCTCGAACCGCTCGACCAGCTTGCGCCACTGCGCGGCGGTGCGCCGCACGCGATGTCTCGTACCACCTGTCCGTCTCATGATTCCGCTCGCCTCCGTGTCGGGGGAAGCGGCCAGTGAACCAGACAGGACTCCCTATCAGAACAACGGCCTACTTTGTCCGCTTACGCAAAAGGCGAGCGCACCGTCACCGCCGTGCACCTCGAGCACGCTGTCGCGGAGTTGCGGCTGTGAACCGGTCTTGACTCGTCGGGCACCACCACATCAGCGACCCAGCCGCCGCTCCTCTGTGCGAACTCCTCAACGACCTCCCCTTCGCCTTCGACCACCCCTCGCACCCACCAGCGCGCCCGTTCAACGAACACGGGCGCGCTGGTGAACTCACCGTCACCACGAGCACCGTGATCGTCGCGACCGCCGCGGTCCCGGTGAACGCAGGCGCTCGGCCCGCACTGGCACCGCTCTCCGACGATGGGGGGGCAATGTGAGAAATCAGCCCTCGGCCGATCAGAAATAAACCGACAAATCCCTTACGAAACTACGTGCGACGCAACACTCGGGGCGCTCGACGGCGGCTCTGCCGCTGCCCACCACGATCTTGTCATGAGAGCACCCGGCCGCGCTCACGGCGTTGAAGCACGCCAGGCCATCGGACACCACCCGGGTGCCGGCGCTGAGGTGGTGCTGCGCCCAGGCGGTGATTTCGGTGAGCCGGAAGCCTGCGACGACGGTGAGCTTCATGCGCAACGGGTGTCCCTCGTCGTTGGTCTCGACCGCGGCGACAAAGGGGGTTTTGCCGGGCGCACCCCGGCCGCGCTTGCCGCCGCTTCGCTCGCCGCCGAGATAGGCATCGTCGAGTTCGACCCAGCCGGTGAGAGGGTGCTCGCGGTCGCGCTCCATCATCACCTGCATCAGCTTGTGGCGGATGCGCCATGCGGCGTTGTAGGAGATACCCAGATGGCGGTGCAGCTTCATCGCCGAGACGCCTTTCTTGTCTTGGGTGATGAGGTAGATGGCCTGGAACCACACCGTCAGAGGCAGCTTGGTGGCCTCGAAGATGGTGCCGGCGGTAATCGAGGTCTGGCGGTGGCAGCGATTGCACTGCTGGAGCTTGCGGGTGTTGAGTTGGCAGCATCGGTCATGGCCACAGTGCGGACACACGAAGCCATTGGGCCATCGCCAGCGATACAGGGCGTCGAAGCACTGGTCTTCGGTTCCATAGAGGGAGAGGAATTCGTTGAGGCTGATTCCTTTCTGAAACTGCACTGGGTTGCGTGCCATGAAAATCTCCTCTCGTATCACTGAGTTACATGGCAGTATTCTATACCAAATGCAGCTTAGATTCGAGTGTAATCAGGAAAACGAATGGCAACAATGACCTGGATGCCTCTCACAGGCAACGGAGCCAACTCTCGTTACGAGCATCGCGGTCAGATGCTCACACTGCGCGAACCGCCTTGGACTACAGGCCGTTTTCGGCCGCATCCGGACTTCTTCGACAGGCACGCGTTTGGACGCACAGGAACCGAATCGCCACCGCTTCCGGTCTGCTTATCGGATGTCGCCGGGACGATAGGCTCTGAATTGCTTCCCCTGTTGCTCCTGCTGGTGCCTCATCCATCATACCCAAGTGCTGCTCTGTAGCATGGCAACCCATAGAGTACCAGAATGCAGGCCAGCGGCTCCCGGCCATACCAAAATTCAGTAACATACAATGCCAACTGAAACAACATTCCCTGTACGGCTCTTTTGCAGTTACTCTCACAAGAATGAGGATTTCCGATCTTCCATGCAAAAACATTCCTGATTACACTCGAATCTAAGCTGCATTTGGTATAGAATACTGCCATGTAACTCAGTGATACGAGAGGAGATTTTCATGGCACGCAACCCAGTGCAGTTTCAGAAAGGAATCAGCCTCAACGAATTCCTCTCCCTCTATGGAACCGAAGACCAGTGCTTCGACGCCCTGTATCGCTGGCGATGGCCCAATGGCTTCGTGTGTCCGCACTGTGGCCATGACCGATGCTGCCAACTCAACACCCGCAAGCTCCAGCAGTGCAATCGCTGCCACCGCCAGACCTCGATTACCGCCGGCACCATCTTCGAGGCCACCAAGCTGCCTCTGACGGTGTGGTTCCAGGCCATCTACCTCATCACCCAAGACAAGAAAGGCGTCTCGGCGATGAAGCTGCACCGCCATCTGGGTATCTCCTACAACGCCGCATGGCGCATCCGCCACAAGCTGATGCAGGTGATGATGGAGCGCGACCGCGAGCACCCTCTCACCGGCTGGGTCGAACTCGACGATGCCTATCTCGGCGGCGAGCGAAGCGGCGGCAAGCGCGGCCGGGGTGCGCCCGGCAAAACCCCCTTTGTCGCCGCGGTCGAGACCAACGACGAGGGACACCCGTTGCGCATGAAGCTCACCGTCGTCGCAGGCTTCCGGCTCACCGAAATCACCGCCTGGGCGCAGCACCACCTCAGCGCCGGCACCCGGGTGGTGTCCGATGGCCTGGCGTGCTTCAACGCCGTGAGCGCGGCCGGGTGCTCTCATGACAAGATCGTGGTGGGCAGCGGCAGAGCCGCCGTCGAGCGCCCCGAGTTTCGATGGGTCAATACGATTCTCGGCAACGTCAAGAACGCCATGCGCGGCACCTACCATGCGATTCGACCCAAGGAGATTGATCGAAATTAAGTTTCCAATTTCACCGCGGGCGAAGTTCATAGTTCCAGTCACCGTGGAACTCATTTCGATGTAGAGACAAGGCGTCCATCTCCGCATCCGTCGTCGTCACTCCTTTGGGGTACTTTTTCGTATCAAGTTCGGCTCTGACCTGAAGCCCTGCATCGGTGCGTGTATTGCCGATCAAATCGACAATGGTCTCAAAGGTCCGCAGCGGCTTGCCTCGCCAATTCTGGGTGATGTGACAGAACAGCCGATGTTCAATCTTGTTCCACTTGCTGGTGCCGGGCGGGAAATGGCTGACGTGCACGCACACGCCGGTCTCGTCGGCAAACTGTTGTAGCTCGTGCTTCCACGCGCGAGAACGATACCCGTTGCTCCCGCCCGCATCGGCGGTGATGAGCAGCTCCCGTGCGTTGGGGTAGCGGCTCGTGCCCATCTCCTCCCACCACCGTCGCAGCGACGCCACCGCGAAGGAAGGGGTGTCATGGTCACATCCGACACTGACCCATGCTTCGTTGCGTCCCATGTCGTAGATGCCGTAGGGAATCGCCTTACCCGCCGCATCCTGGGGAAAGTCGTGCACCAGGGATTTCTCGGGTCGCCCCTTCGGCTGCCACTCCCGGCCAGCGTTCTTGAAATCCCCGACCAACTCCTTCTTCTTCGTATCGACAGAGACCACCGGCTGGGCGCGTTGAAGGAACTCATCGGCCTTCGCATTGATATGTTCGAACTGTGCGTTGCGGTCCGGGTGCGACGTCCCTTCGCGACTCTTGCGTACCGATTGCAGCCGGTAGCCAAGCTCGTGCAGCAATCGGCCCACCGTCGTCGTGCTCACCTTCCAGCCTGCGTTCGACAGCGCCGCGGCGAGCTTCGCCCGACTCTTGCACGTCCACCTCAGCGGCGACTGCGGGTCGCCACGCGTCATCGGGTCAACCAATTTCTCCAGCGCTTGTTTGATACCCGGCTGCGATTGCTTGATACCAGGACGTCCGGCCCCCACACGACGAATTCGACCGCACTCGGCGCCGCCCGATTCCAGCTCCCGGCGCCCCTTGCGGATGGTCGGGCGCGACAACCCTGTCGCGTCCGAAACCAGAGCATCGCCTCCATACCCGATGGCACGTGATTCCGTGGCTGCCCAGATACGACGCCCGCGCTCATCAAGATACGCCTCGACCGCCGCGTACTTCTCAACAATTGTCGCTTCGAGTTCAATATCGCGTCTCATCGGAGGAGGAGAACACAAAACCCATCAGATGACAATGTAATTTACGCCTGCGTCCCAAGTATGCCCAGCGATACCTCTCGGAGTTCGAGTACCGGTTCAATCGCCGATTCGACCTGCCCGACATCATTCCGAGACTCGTCTACGTGGCGCTCAGGACGCCGCCGATGCCCGAACGGCTGCTTAAGTTACGCTTAGCTTGAGTGGTAATCAGGAAAACATTTATCTCTTCTTCGTCAACGGAATCTCATCCTAGAATGGTCAGATCAAAAAATCCTTCCTGGTCAACGCATATCCGATGCTGTGGAAAAGGAAATGAAGGCTGCTGACATTTTGGTATTCCTCCTTAGTCCTGATTTTATTGATTCCAAGCCCTGCATGAAGGAGTGGGAAGAATCCAAACAATTCAAGTCCAGTTTCCGCATTCCAATCATACTAACCCACTGTTCATGGCAGGATCTGCTTGGTGATGACGACATCAAGGCCTTGCCGAAAGATGGGCATCCCATATCTTCTTATCCTGATCAATCCATTGCCTGGAATGAGATCTATGAGGAAATAAAATGGGTAGTTGAGTCGATACGGAGCAATTTTTCTCCTAAAAAAGAGTTTCCGAACCGCTTGGAAGAAGTCGTCCCGGACGCCGCGCCTCCGAGCCGGGACAGGCCGACAGCGGGCCGGGCGATGTGCGGGAAATACGCCCCTCTTTACCGCTATCTCATCACCAGGACCGGCTTCCGATGGCGGGCTTCCTTCAGCGAGATCGAGGCTGTGTTGGGCTTCGATTTGCCGGCTTCGGCGCGCCGCCATCAGGCATGGTGGGCGAACGAGGATGGAGGCAGTCATAGCCATGCACGCGCTTGGCGGGAAGCCGGGTGGAGGACAAGGGATGTGAACCTCAGGGCTGAAATGCTGGTGTTCGAACGCGCGGGCGACGTATCGAACTCCTTGTAAGCTCATCGGGCTTGGAGATTCCCTCACTTTCTTGCTTTCCGGGCGGCACGTCCTTGACGATGCCCGAGCCGATGGACAGACCCGCGCCTTGGCCTCGGCAGACCGCTACGTAATCGTGTAGCCCGAGCCACGATTTCGAGCCAAGCGTCGGCGGAAACTGGGGAGAGGACAGTGGGAACGAATCGGACATTGAGACTGGCAGGCTGGACGAACGGGACAACTGGCTTTGGCTTTCGTGTGGACGTGGATTCGTGCCGCCGCGTGTTGCTGCCGCGGAAACACACCATGCAGCGCGTACGCATCGAACTGCCGGGCCACGCCACAGTCCACTGCAATATCACGTCCTCCTTCTGGAGAAAAAGCGATCCGTGCCGGGAGTTCAGGCACGCGGAGATTGGGCGCTGGATGATCAAGCGCGGGGACATGGCCAAGCGCGGCAAACGGTGGCCTTCGGGAAAACCGCCGAGATATGAGGCAGAGCTGGTGAGGGAGGACGGGGATACGGTGACGATTCGGGTCCTGAAGCGAACCGCCTAAATAGCTGATCTTAAATATGCTACAGCGTGGCCGTTGCCGGGGAATGGCTGGACCACCTCCAGGAATCGTGCGACCGACTGGCACAGTTCAAACATCGAACGACAACGATGATTCCGGGTCACAGTGTCATGCATGGCCTTCCACAGCCGCTCGATGACGTTCACCCACGGGGAGTAGGTGGGCTGGAACAGAAGCTCGAACTTCGGGTTCTCGGCCATCCAACGCTGTGTCTGTCGGCTGTTGTGGATGGCGTAGTTGTCGACGATGAGCACGATGCGTCTGGCCCGCCGATATTGGCGACGAAGCTGCTCGAGGAGTTTCACAAACAGCACCGAGGTCTTGCGGTGATGTTCGGTCCAGACCAAACGGCCGGTTCGGGCATGTAGGGCGCCGGCGAGGTAGTGCTTCTGATTTTTTCCCGGAGTCGGAACCGTGGTCTGCTCGCCGCAGCGCATCCAACTCGACCCGATTCGAGGATTGAGGTCCACGTCGGCCTCGCGTGGTCCTTCTCGCGGCTGTTGCGTACCACTCGCTCCAATCGGCGTCTCACTGCTCGAGTCATCTCGAGTACACTGTGTTTCATTCGGGCGGCCTCCTCGACGCTCAGGTTCAGTCTGGCAACTGATCTGATCCTCGAAGGCCGCCCGAGTTCCGTTTTGATCTACATTTCTGCTCAGCTATTTAGACGGCATCCCTCTCTACGCGGCGCTCCTCCTCGGGGTGTTCCTCGTCCGCAGGCTGTCGTCCTTCCTCTCCACGTTCGCGCTCGAATCGGTCGCGGCGCGGCTCGTCCTGGATCTCCGCCAGAACATGTTCGATCGGCTGATGCGCATCCCGGCGCCAGCCTACGACAACGTTGCGTCCGGCTCGCTCATCTCCAAGGTCACGTTCGATGCGCAACAGGTCACCGAAGCGGCCACCCGTGCGGTGACGGTGCTGGTGCGCGATTCGGTCGCGGTGATCGGCCTGCTTGCTGGGATGGATGCTGTGGATCGACTGGAAGCTCACCCTCATCGCTCTGGCCACTGCTCCCGTGGTCGTGGCCGTCGTCGTCTACTTCAGCCGGCGGCTGCGGCGGATGTCGCACGGGCTGCAGCACACGATGGGAGACGTCACCCAACGTCTTGCAGGAGAGCATCGAGGGTCACAAGGTGGTGAAGGTCTTCTCCGGTCAAGCGTACGAGACGCGGAGATTCTCGGATGCGGCAAACCGCGTGCGGCGGTTTCAGGTCAAGTTCGCCGCCGCCGCCGCGGCGACGGCGCCCCTTGCGCAGATGGCTACCGCGATCGCGCTCGCGATCATCCTGCTGCTGTGCGCGAGTCGGTTCACTAGCGGCGCGATCACCATCAGCGACTTCGTGAGCTTCTTCACCGCGATGGCGCTGCTGTTCGCCCCGATCAAGCGGCTGACCCGCATCAACGCACTCATACAGAAGGGCATCGCGGCTGCCGCCAGCGTCTTCGCCCTGATCGACTCACCGGTGGAGGCCGATACCGGCTCGACCCGAATCCAACGGCCGAAGGACGGCTGGAGCTCGATTCGGTCACGTTCCGCTACTGCGGCGAGGCGCGGCCGGTGCTCGATGCCGTGTCGATCACCATCGAGCCGGGGGAGACGGTGGCACTGGTCGGTCCGTCAGGAAGCGGCAAGACGACAATAGCCAGCCTGATCCCGCGGTTCTACGACCCCGAGAGCGGGCACGTCAGGCTCGACGGCACCGATTTGCGCAACCTCGCGCTCGAGTCGCTGCGCGCCAACATCGCGCTCGTCAGCCAGGACATCGTCCTCTTCGACGACACGGTCTTGGCGAACATCGCCTACGGCGTGACCGCCGGAGCGCCACGCGAGGCCGTCATCGACGCCGCGCGCGCCGCACACGCCAGCCATGCAGTTCATCGAGGCGATGCCTCACGGACTGGACACCCTCATCGGCGAACGCGGCGTCAAGCTCTCGGGCGGCCAGCGCCAGCGGCTCGCGATCGCCCGCGCGGTGCTGAAGGATGCGCCGATCCTCATCCTCGACGAGGCGACTTCGTCGCTCGACAGCGAATCCGAACGGCATGTCCAGGAAGCGGTGGAGCGGCTGCGGGCGGGAAGGACGACCCTCGTGATCGCACATCGACTGTTGACCATCGAAGCCGCCGACCGCATCATCGTGATGAACCAAGGGCGCATGGCGGACATCGGGACCCACGCCGAGCTGATCGTGCGCAACGGCCTCTACGCAGGGCTGTACCGGTTCCAGTTCTCGCGTCGCGAGCATCCCATGCAGGCGGCGAGCAATCAGTGACCCGCCGCGTGGACCCGTCAATATCAAGAGATCAACGATGAAACGTCAATCATCCGAATCCTTCGGGGTGTTCCTGCTTGTCTTGCTCGTATTCGTGACCCCAACGTCGGAGGCACTCAAGAATATCCTGATCGCCTCCCTGTTCATCTGGTGGCTGTCGGCCGGACGCATCCGCCGTGAGCTGCTTACGGCGCCATTGTACGTCCATGCTATTGCACTATTCGCAGTACTTCCCCTCGTGACGACATTCACATCAGACATCTCCGATACCCGTGACTTGCTCCTGAACGCCAAGGGGCCCGCCAAGCTCGTCCTGATCACGCTGCCGGTATATTCGCTGGCAATCATGCGGAAGGGGGAGGAAAAATCGACTGCCTGGATAACCACTGCGCTGGTTCTTGGCGGGCTGGCGGCGTACGTTGACGCGTTCATCTCGTGGGACATGACGGCCGCGACTTCGTGGAAGGATACGACGCTGGGCGCGTACCCGAAACTTCGGAACATGGGCGCTGCAAATCCCACCGCGATTTACGTGATGCTTGTTCTGGTCTCGGCAATCGCTCTCACATCGTCCGACCGGGTATCGCTGGCTATCTCGGGATGGCTGGCGTTTGCGGCATCATTGGGTCTATTGGCCATCATGAGAAGCTTCAATGCCCTGGCCGTTCTGCTATGCACATGTATCCTTTGGACGAGTATCCTGATCATCGAGAACAGGAGAAAGATGCTGATTCGAACATTCGCAGGTCTGGGAATCACCGTGCTGGGGCTCGTGTCGATCGCCCCCAGTCTAGATCGGCACCTGGATTTTTTCAATGCCGAGCTGAATCACAGGATATATTCAGGCAACATAACCTCACACCGCTTGCATATCTTTCGAACCGCACTCGAGATTCATGATCAGCATCTATGGCTGGGATTCGGTGCCAGCCAGTTCGGGAAAGCGACATCGGCGGCGCGACTCAGAGCGGAACTGGCAGCGGAGGGCAGAAGCTACGAACAGGAAAGGGACAAGTTCTACCACATTACTGACGGTCACAATACATTCGTCAATACACTTGTAGAACGCGGTTTGCTGGGAGTCATCCTTGTCGCTCTGTTCTTCGTATCCAGCGCTTTTCATATTCTCAAACACGCGGTTCGCATCTTTTCACGAGCTATCAAGGACCCTCACATGGCACAGTTGATGCTTCTGTCCGGCGGGACATGGATAACACTGTTCGTCGGCGGAATCGCCCAAACAACCCTGATCGACGATCACGGACTGCTTGGCCTGGTGCTCCTGATCTGGTCCATCAGTGCATTGGAGTTCCGATCGGCTGCGTCGGAACACGGATCGAGCAAGAGATAGGACCGTACGGAATACTATCGGTCACGTGGCAACAACCATAATATCAGATGACACCGCGCCACGTGCCATAGTAGCTTGACGTACACGCAGTAGACGAGGTGCGCGTGGCGATAACGCCGGGCGACGCCGCGCCAGACATGCGCGCGCAACATGGCGCGCTTCAGGCGTCCTTCCGTTCTTCTGCGGCGGCTCCCGCGACGCTGCGTTCTGGTAATCCCATCGCACAGGTATTCCGTGATCCTCGTAGGCTGGTTGCAGAAAACGGATCCTGCCTTCAGGGAAAACTCCCCCCAGAATATCCTGATCATGGCGGTCCGAGCCGGTGCATGGAACCGTTGGTCTCTCAATAGACGTACCAGCCCGAACTCGTGGGCATCATGAACGACCTTCCTGCTCAACATGCGAGCCCAGAGATAGTTTCTCGGCCCCGTCACTTTCATACGGGTAATCGGTGTTCCGTCCGGATGCACGGTGGAGAATACGATGAGCCCATGGTCCGGATATCGCAGAACTTCAGCGTGTACGAGCTCCAGGCAGCGGTCCACTAATTGGTCATCATCGTCCACCACGGTAAACCAGTCCGCGCCGTCCGGGACGATACGGTCCAGGGCGATGTTCAACGCGTGCATTTTTCCTCTATTTTCGTCCAGTCTGATGTAGTGGATCCTGGGATCTGAAAGATATGGAGCGACAACGACATCGGTGTTGTCGGTCGAGCCGTCGTTGACTATGTACAAAGACCACTCCCGATGAGTCTGGGCAACAACGGAATCGATGGCTCTCGGCAACAACCAGCCACGATTGCAGGTGGGAAGCATGATGGCAAACTTCATTTCAGAATCCGACTACCGTGACCGGAACGAGATTCCGGTTGTTCCGGTGCCGGCATCGCACTCCGGACGTGGCGCGGACCGTGGACCCCGAAGCCCATGGCACTATACTGCATGCGCTGACCCTGCTCTTGCTCGAAGAGCAGTGCTTCATAGCGATCGATGGCCGCCTCGACATCGAAATGCGCCGCTCGTTCCCGCAGGGCGCGGCGGGCGGGCGGCGTATCGAGGGTGCGCGCCATCGCTTCCGCCAGCGTCTTGGCGTCGCCCACGGGCACCAGCTCGCCCCAGCGCCCCTCCTCCAGAATCTCGCCCGGCCCGAACCGGCAGTCGGTGCTGACCACCGGGCAGCCACAGGCCATTGCTTCGATCAGCACGGTCGGCAATCCTTCATTGCGGGAAGACAGCACGAACAGACTCGCTCTCGCCATGAACGCGTAAGGGTTCTCCACGAAGCCGGGAAAGTCGACATGCTCGGCGATGTGCAGCTCCCGCGTTTGTGACAGAAGCATCGACCGCAGGCCTCGACGCGCCTCCCCGCCAAGCACGATCAGCCGCGCCGGGCGTTGCTTCAGGAGTCGGGCAAAGGCAGTGAGCAGGGTGGGGAAATCCTTTTGCGGGTGCAATCGGCCCACGGCGAGGACCACCGGGGGCCCTGGTCCGTTCAACCAGGGATGGTCGACCGGCTCGTCGGCCTTGCGCATGAGGTCCGCCGACACGACGGGGTTGTAGATGGTGTGAATCCGGTCCGGCGTCATGCCGGGGATCCTGGCCAGCTCGTCGGCAACACCACGGGAAACTCCCACCGCGGCGTCCGCATACGGATAGGAGTTGTGTGCAAAGCGCCGATGACGACTCTTTTTATGCTTAAGCTCGTTATGTAGCGAGGCCACGATCCGCACGGGCCGACGCGCGAGACATCCGGCCATCGTCGCCACGGCCGCCGCGGTGGGCAGCATGGCGAGGAGCGTATCCGGCTGCTCCCGGTCCAGATAGGCCACGACATCCGCCGTCAGGCGAAACGTCTTGGTATGCCGGAGCAGCGATGGCTGCCTCCGGCGCGCCGCCACGGCCAGAGCAACCCACGGATAACGCAGCCGCCACGGGCGGGGACGGGGAGCGAGCGGCCGAGGCGTGACGGCCATGCGTTCCAGGCTCTCCCGGGTCTCGACATCACTACGGCTTGACGAGAAGAAGAGCCGGCACCCCTCCGGCACTTCGTCGGGATAGTGGCAGATGAGACGATGGAGGAGCAGATCGACCTCGTAGCCACGCCGGTGCAGGCCGGCCGCGATGAGAAGCGTTATCCGTTCCGCTCCGCCACCGGACAGGCTCGGAATCAGGATCGCGACCCGACGGCGGCCACTCCGCGGGGAGGAGGTGACGAGCGATGTATGCATGGCATGGTTCCGGCAAGGGTTATCTCAACTTCGATTCTTCCGGACGACGGGCCTTGAGCTCCGAATAACCCGATTGCAAGGTTTTCCAGTCGTCAAAAGTAAAATGCAATGCAGGATGAAGTCCACGTAGTTTGTTCAAGGAACGCAAAAGGCGCTCCAGATTTCTCCGCTTCCAGTGTTGACGAGTGTTCGACCGATATTCGCCCTTGTCGAAATCTATCAGGAATACTGCACCACGATCGTCCATCAATATGTTATTGGCGTTGAGATCGGCGTGGTAGACATCATGCCGATGGAAATCAGCGATCACACGACCGATGCAGGACCATTGATCGTCGGACAACGAAGCTTGCCGAATGTGTTCGGACAAAGTCCGGGTATTGGCGATTTTTCGAGTAACTAGATCTCCGCGGTAGGAGAACGGAGAAAGCCGTTCGCAGCGGGCCGCGATGGGCTGTGGGACGGGCAGGCCGAGCTCCCGCATGTCCGCCAGCAGATGGAATTCACGCCACATACGAGTCCGCTTCAATCCCGGATACAGGTAGGAACTCTTGATGACATGGCGAACCATGCCTCCACGCCGGTAGCGTTTCAGATTCATGTCGACGCCGCGAAAATGAAAGAACAGAGGAGCACCGCGGCCCGGTATGTCCTGGGCGCATCGATCCTGCTGGGCCTGATGATCGAAAATGTCGGTGGCAAGGACGGGCAGCACGTCCTGATCATAGATGATGTGGGTATTCGAGCACTCGCGATATCGGATCTGCATGATTCGACTGAGCGACGATCTTCGCAGGACGGTGGTGGGTTCACTTGGACTTGAGCCGCCTGATCCAACGGCGCAGTCTGGTGTTCAGCGAGCTGCCCGTATCGCGCCCCTTGGATGCATGGCGAATACGATAGACGCTCGGGATGTCCAAGGCGATTCCATTCGTCCGCAAGAGCCATCGGAAGGCCCTGTCCTCGTGGGTCTTGCACCACCTGTCGGACGGCCTCTGGTAGTAGGACAGACATTCGCAGTACCCAACCGAGCGGGCGATGTCGCCATGGGTAATCTGAAATGCACCGACTGCCCGGGTGCGTGTCTGCTCCTTGAACCGTCCGGTATCCACGTCCAGAACGTCTATCTGCTCACGTCCCGCCGCGATCATCGGATCCGTATCATCCAGCAGCAAAGTACAACGCTCTGCCCGCGGAAAGACGAGAGCGTCCCGCCGGCCTTGCAGGGCGTCCGCCAAGGAATCCAGACAACCTTCACGAAACATCAGGTCACAGTCAGCGAACCAGATCCAGTCCGCCCTCGTATTGCGCGCAGCGTGATTGCGTCCGATGGCACGGCGAAACAACATCCGCCGGGGTAGTGCCCGCCAGTTCCAGACGACCCCGGAAACACGCAGTGTCGAGAAATGTTCGAGCAACCTCACCGTACGGCGGTCTTCGCGGCAGTAGTACACGGTCATCGTCACCGTGGCCTTGCCGGGCGGAAATTGGACCAGCGAGCCCAACTGGTACACGAGCATATGCGCGTAGCTCCAGCAGTGGCTGACAATTTCCAGATTCAACCGACCGGTTTTCGCCGCTCTGTCCGGCATCCGGGGCAGTGCAGGCAGAAACCATTTCGCGGGTATCCAACCGCTTGCGGCCAGTCTCAAGAACCACTCCGCGAACGGAGCACTCCATCGTGGAGCCGGCATGGGATGTTCGTTCATACTGTAAAATGGTATCCAATTCGTTGAAAGCGCCGACGGTCGTCGCGACCACCGGAACCCCACAGGCCATCAGCGGCGAGCAGAGCCGCAGTCGGGCTGTTCTCCAATTCCACCAGCGCCGACACCCGGCTCCCGGCCGACAAATCCTCGACCCCCAACGCCCTCGTGTCAACCAGCACGTAGCGCTGCGACGGCCGATACGGCGCCAACGCCTCCATACACGTTGGTGCCACCTTCAGCGCGGGAAAGCGTTCCTGATGTACGATTCGAACGAAACCCTCTACGTACCGAACGAGGACGCACCATGAGCAAGCCCAACGGACGCGACAACGCTATCGCGAACCTCGCATCAGCGTTGCAGCGTTGCCTGGATGTTGCTTCCGAATCAGCCGCCGACCGTTCGGAATGGTCGCTTCTCGGCCGCGGCACCACACCGCCAGAATTTCGATCCCGTCCTTGCGGGCCGCAAGACACATCCCCCGGGCTTCGTGGTCATCCCGACCGACGATGTGGTTCCCGGCGCCGACTGGATTGGCGGGATCCCTTCCGGACTCAGCCCTTTCCCGCCCGGCCCCGCAGCAATCCCGCACCATACGCAGGCGGCGCTCCCGGCGGGCGGGTCTTGAAGCGGCGATGAACCCACAGATACTGCTCGACGCTGCGTTCGATCCGGGTCTCGAGCACTGCGCTCAGTCGCTCCGCGTCGGCCAAGTCGTCACCGCTGGGAAAGTCTTCAAGGGCCGGGCTGAGTACCACGTCCCAACCCGAATCGTCCACGCGGCGATGCGACGCGTATGGGACGATTCTGGCGCCGCTTCTGCGCGCGAGCCAAGCGGTGGCGGTCGTCGTCGCCGCCGGCTCGGCGAAGAATCGTGCGAAGACGCGGCGGCGGCCGCTGTAGTCCTGATCCGGCGCATACCACAGGATCCGGTTCCGAGCGAGGTACCGGATCATTGCTCTGGCGTCCTTGTACTTGACCAGCTCCGAAAGATAACGCTTCCGCCCGGCGCGAATCGTGGTGTCCCACCACGGATCGTTGTGCGGACGATATGTCGCGCCGACTGGGAAGCGCGATGCCATGATGCGTCCCCCGATCTCGAACGTGGTGAAGTGTCCGCCGAACAGAATGACGCCCCTTCCATGTGACAACGCCGCCTCCAGGTGCTCGGAGCCGACGATCCGAGCCCGTTCCATGATCCTCTCGTCGTTGCCCCACCAGGCGATCGCGATCTCGATCAGACCGAGGCCCAGTGACCGGAAGTGGCGGCGAACGATCCGCGTGCGCTCCGCCTCGTCGAGTCGGGGAAAGCAAAGCGCCAGATTAGCCTCCGCGATTCTGCGCCGTCGCCGCATGAGACGGTACAGCAGCCAGCCCATGACGGCGCCGAGCGCCCGCTGCGCACTCCACGGCATCCGCGCGACGCCGCGCATCGCATACAGGAAGCCTTTGGACGGGATGCGCCCGAGCACCGTGCAATCCTATGTATCAAGCCCCGCCGCCACCTCTGCCCACGGCGACGCAGGCCGCCACCCGAGACACCGTTTCGCTCGGGTCGCATCGATCGGCGACCTTCGGGGATCCCGCTCGAACCATTCCGAATCGCGAGCTGGCGGAGCGGATCCGAACACCCCGGCCAGCCGCTCCAGCGTCGGCACCTCCGACGCAGAGTCGTCCGCGGCGACGAACATCGCATCGAACGCCACGTCGTACTCCAGCGCCGCGGCGAAGGCCCGGCCCGTGCCCTCCCCGGTGACGTAGGCCGCGAGCCAGCGGTGGTCCGGGTCCGCGGCACGATCGACGGTCCGCCCCAGGTTCGAATCGACGACCACCGCCACCGGTCGCAGACAGGTGATCGAGATGTCGCCTTGCAGCGCAAGCCCGCGTGCGATGTCCTCGACCACAAGCTTGCCGACGCCGTAGGCGTGAGCCGGCTTCATCGGGTGCGCCTCGTCGACCGGCAGGTACGCGGGCGGGAAGTCGGGACGCATCCCCCCGATTCCGGTCGCGGAGACGCTCGACGCCAGCACGACCTTGCGGATCCCCGCTTCCCGGGCGGCCTGGACCGTGTTCCACGTGCCCTTCACGTTGGTGTAGCCACGCAGGGCGGTTGCCTCGCCGCGTTTCGACGTCGCCGCGCTCTCGAGTCACGCCGTGTTCGGTCCGCCACTATCCATTCTCCGGGCTCGGGACCACCCCGGTCTGCTCGGTGATGATTCCATAGTGCTCGATGCGCCGGTACTTCTCGAAGTTGAACACGGTGCGCCTGATGTAGTCCCCGAGGGAGAAGTCGATGTCGCAGGTCACCAGCTCGTCGTCCTCGGTCATCGCCACCGCCGCGATCTCGCCGGTCGGGGCGATGATGCACGAGCCGCCGACGTGAATCCGCGCGGTGAATGGGACCGAGCTGCGCGGCTGCGGTAACGAGACGGCGGGACATGACGGGACTCCTCGCGGTGACGACGCATCGGTCCCCGGCATCGTACCCAATCAACGCCGACTCCGGTTGGGAAGTCAGGGTCATCCCACGCTACGGTTCCTCATGGCAACGAGGGACCGGGATGGCGCTCGGGCCGCTCGGCTGCATCAACGGGGCCCGCGGGACATCCCGAGGGCACGAATGAGGGCGCTCCTGCCAACCCGGCGTGGATGATCGGCCAGCGTGGGAAAGTCCTGGTCGGGAAGTGCATGGCTCGCGCCCGCCGCCGCCAAACCGGTTAGACTCGCCGTCTTCAGGCGCGGCCTCGAACGCCGGAAGGACGGAGAGCATTCGACGCCGCGGCCTGCCAATCCCGCGGAGCTGACGCCCGGGAAAGCGGGTGGCGGGAATCCACAAGCCGCGAACAACTCATCGTCAATTTGCGCACGACGTTTCGGATAAGGGGGGAGGAGTCCGATGGCCGGCAAGCTCGAAGCATTCGCGAACAAGCATAGCGTGAAGTACTTCCTGTTCAACTTCACCGATCTGCGGGGCGCACAGCGCTCGAAGCTGGTCCCGGCCTCGGCGGCGGGGGCGATGGAGCAGGACGGCGCGGGGTTCGCGGGATTCGCAACGTGGCTCGACATGACGCCGGCCTGTCCTGACATGTTCTCGGTGCCCGATCCGGCGAGCCTCGTCCGGCTCCCGTGGAAGCCGGAGGTGGCGTGGGTCGCGGGCGACCTGGTGATGGACGGTGCGTCGGTGGACCAGGCGCCGCGTCGGGTGCTGGCACGGATGATCGACGCCGCGGCCGAGAGAGGTCTCGTGGTGCGAGCCGGAGTGGAGGCCGAATACCACCTCATCGATCCCTCGGGGACTGCGATCTCGGACCCGCGCGATATCGACGCCAAGCCCTGCTATGACCAGTCGGCGCTGATGCGCCGCTACGACGTCATCTCCGAGATCTGCGACGCCATGCTGGCTCTGGGCTGGGGCACGTACCAGAACGACCATGAGGACGCCAACGGCCAGTTCGAGATGAACTGGGACTACGACGACTGCATGGTCACCGCGGATCGCCATGCGTTCTTCAAGTTCATGGTGAAGTCGATCGCGGAAAAGCACGGGATCCGCGCGACGTTCATGCCCAAGCCGTTCGCGCACCTCACCGGCAACGGCTGCCACGCGCACGTCTCGGCCTGGAACAAGACCAGGCGCCGGAACCTGTTCCTCGACAAGAGCGACGAGCTCGGGCTCTCGAAGCTCGCGCACCAGTTCCTCGGCGGCATCCTTCACCACGCCGAGGCGCTCTGCGCGCTGACCAATCCCTGCGTGAACAGCTACAAGCGCATCAACGCACCGGTCACCACATCGGGCGCGACGTGGTCGCCGAACGCGGTCACGTGGTCGGGCAACAACCGCACCCACATGGTGCGGATCCCGGACCCGGGGCGCTTCGAGCTGCGGCTCGCCGACGGCGCGGTGAACCCGTACCTGCTGCACGCGGGGATCATCGCGGCGGGGCTCGACGGCATCGACAACGACCGCAGCCCCGGCAAGCCGAGCCACGTCGACATGTACGCGCAAGGGCACAAGGTCCGGGCGCGCCGGCTGCCGCTCTACCTCCTGGATGCGGTCCGCGCGTTCGACGAGGACAAAGCGCTCAAGGCGGCCCTCGGCGACTCGTTCTCCGCCTCCTACGTCAAGCTCAAGATGCAGGAGTGGGACGAGTACTCGAAGCACCTCACGGAGTGGGAGCGCACGACGACGCTTGATTGCTGAAGAGATCGACTGCTGAAGAAAGGTGGAACCATGTCGCGGGCCGGGCCGCGGCATGGCGCATGGGCATGGCGGACCCCGATCCGCCGTCCGCGGCTCACCGCCTCCGTGACGCCGCCTGCTCGGGGGCCTCGAACTCCGCTCCGGTGTCGAGCGCTTCGATGTGCTCGATGCGCTTTTCGAGCATGCGCTTGACGAAATCCAGCGCCAGCACCGCGAAGCTCCGGGCGCGCTCGGGCTCGTCGAACCGGTAACAGCCGTCGATGCAGCCGTGGCGCCGGTGGTTGCGGGCGAGCTCGGTGGTGACGGCGAGGTTCGACTCGGGGACGTGCATGTCCCGCGCACGCGGCACCCTGCGGATCGCCTGCACCGCGTTGTGGCGCACGATCACCTCGAATACGGTGTCGTCGCCTAAGGTGCCGTCGCCGTTCATGGACGGCCCGGTGCGCTCGCGTCCATCCCGGACGCCGTGCGTCCCGTCGGCCCATGTCCCCGGGGATGGACCCCGGGATGGACCCCCGGATGGACATGGATACGCGGGATCGAGTCGTTCACGAGCGCTCCGCCCGGACCGCGTGCCCGGTGCAGTTGCCGAAGCACCAGGGCTTGTTGTCGGAGCCCTTGCAGCCGCACATGTAGAACTCGGCCGTGATCGGGGCGACGAACTCGATCGGTTCGAAGCCGGTGCCTTCATGGGAGTCGTCGCACCAGGGCTGGTCCGCGCTGAGCCCGCAACTGCACCAGCGGTAGGTGCGGCCCTCCTCGACCATCACGGGGTACGGTCCGATCTGCGGGGAGCGAGGTCTGTCCATGTCAGGCCGCGTCCCTTCCATGCGCCGCGGGGCCCGGCGACTCGACGGCCTCGCTCATGAGGTGGGTCCGGAGCCCGCGTCGCACAGGTGCAGGCGCGGCGACGCGCTCCCCGCGCCGGAGATCCCGACCGCCCGGCCGCTCTCGAGCAGGTACCAGCGCTCGACACCCGTCTCCGGCCCCGGCCAGGGCGCGAACATCGCGCCATGGCCGGCGCAGGGGGCGCCGGTCGCGAGCTTCATCGCGGTTACCTGCTCCTCGCGATGCACGAACGCATCGGTCGCGCGAAACCGCTCTTCGCCGATCTCCGAGCGCATGATCCGGCCGAGGGTCGGCACGTCAGCGCGCCACCGCCGCCATCGTGCGGCCGCTCGCGCTTGCCGCCGGCCGCCGCCTTGCCCGGACGCCGATGCCGCCCCCGGTCATGCCTCGACCGCGAGCTCCGACGCCTTGAAGCCCCCGAAGCCGTCCTCGACGATGTCGTAGGTCACGCGCTGCCCGGCTTCGAGGCCCGGGATGCCGGCGCCCGCGACCGCGGACTTGTGCACGTAGAGGTCCTTCCCGCTCGTCTCGTCGGTGATGTAGCCGCCGAACGGCGGGCGGTGCGGGGTGTACGAACGAATGACGCCGCGCGAGGGACCGGGCACGATGCCGCGGGTCGCGGTCTTGTCCATCTCCGCCCGGGCGACGGAGAGGGCGACGCCGGTCTCGCTCTGGAACGCCGCGAGGATCTCCGCCGCGCAGTCGGTCGGGGACCTGTCGCTGGTGTCGATGGTGAGCGCGGGCTCGACGCCGCTCGGGGCCGCGCCGTAGAGCCGTTCGCGCAGCGCCGCATCGTCGGCGTCGCGCCGGGCGACGCTCTCGCCGATCTGGCGCGAGCGGCCTCCCATCTCCTCCCGGCGCTTGCGCCAGCGCGCTTCGCGCACGTCGTCGCGCGCATGGAGCGCGACCCAGAACACGTCGTCCCTCGGTCCGAGCACGGCGTCGAGCAGGCCGCTCTCCATGATCCAGAGCTCGTCGAGGCCGGCCAGCGCGTCCGCCGCCCGGACCGTGTCCCCGTCGACGTCGCGATGCCACTTGTCCGCGACGTCCCGGCCGGTGGCGAGGCCGGACATGCGGGCGCGGGTCGTGATCATCTCGCCCGGGTGCTTGACCTTGTTGCCGGTCATGCGCGAGAGCTCGCGCGCCACGTCGGACTTGGCGCTGCAGGTCTTTCCGAATATGCCGATGACGTTGGTGGCCATGGTCGTCAGGTCCCGTGTCGATCATCCATCCCGTTGCGTTACGTGCGTCTCATCATCAGTCCGGTGAGCGCCGCCTGCTTCTTCGCCGCGAGCAGTCCGCGCTGCGAGTGCATCAGCCGCCCCATCGGGGTCGCGCACGAGTGCACCAGGCGCTTCACCGGCACCCAGGCGATGAACGCGCATGACCCCAGCACGTGGACCAGCCACAGCACTTCGTACGCCGTGGAGCCCGGCCCCGCCGCGGCGGGCGTCGCCATCGCGAACGCGCTGCCCACGAACGAAACGCCGTGCAGCGTCCAGGGGAGCGCGGCCAGACGCATTCCCTCCACCACGAAGCCGCTCGACACCACCAGGAGCAGGAACACCGCGGTGGGCGTATCGGTGTACTTCCGCTCCTCGGCGCCGCCGACCTTGATGCGCCACCCGATGGCCAGCACGCACCCCACCAGCACCATCAGGCCGGTGAAGTCGTAGACGAAGTCGAAAGCGAGCCGCACCGGGTGGGACGCCACCTCCCAGACGTCCGGCCAGCCGAACGCCGGGAACCCTTCGCGCACGAACACCGCGAGTAGCTCCGTCGCGAACATCAGCCCGAAGCCCCAGAAGATGAGGGTGTGCTTGAGCCAGCGGAAGCCGCTCACCGACAGCAGCGTGCGGTGGAGGATGACGTCGTCGACCAGCGTCCGGCGCATCGCCCGCGGGTCGGCGAGCTCCCGGCGGAGCACGCCCCGGTAGCGGTTCCAGGTCGGCAGGTTCCGGCCGACGAGGGCCCGGTACAGCCCGATGTCGAGCACCACCAGGGCGGCCAGCACCGCGGGGCCGAACAGGATCCACCGCAGCTCCATGCGCCCCGCGAACGTCTCGTGGGTGTAGTGGCCGGCAAGGGCGCCCACCGCCCACACGTAGAGCCATGCCCCGATGAGCCCCAGCCAGGCGGCGCTGCCGCGTAGCCGATCGGTGTCGAAGGCGCGGGTCAGGGCCAGCAGCGCAAGGGCGACCGCGGCCCCGGCGAGCAGCAGCAGCGATGCGAAGAACAGTCCGTAGCCCCAGCCCGCCCCGACGATTCCGGTCAGACCGAGCAGCAGCCACGCCGCCGCGCCGGCGAGGGGCCGCAGCACGTTGGGACTCAGGCGAGGGATGGACATTTCGTCACGGTGGTCACGGATCTCGCGGCCCATCGTCTCGCGGGATCCGGGGACCCGGGGATCCGGAAAGATGAAAGATGTCTCGGCCCACTCGAACGGACCCGCCCGACCCTCAGCCCACCGCCGCCTCGGCCTGCGCGAGCTTCTGCGCCTCGCGCTCCGCGTCCAGGGCGAGCATCGCCGCGTGCAGGGCGGGGTCGCCGCCCTTCCAGGCCTCGAACTCGTTCACGCACGCCCGGGCCTTGTCGACCGCGATGAGCGCGTCCGCCGCGTAGGCGTCGGCACCGATCTTGTCGCACCACGCCTGGCTGATCGGGGCGCCGCCGACGAACACCTTCACGTCCTCGCGCAGCCCTTCCGCGGTGATGAGCTTCAGCGTCTCCCACTGCATGTTCATGGTGGTGGTGAGCAGCGAGGAGAAGCCGACGATCTGGGGCCGGTGCTCGCGGATGGCGGCGATGAAGTCCTCCGGCGGCACCGTGACCCCGAGGTCCACCACGGTGAAGCCGGCCGCTTCGAGCATCATCGCCACGATCTTCTTGCCGATGTCGTGCAGGTCGCCCTGCACGGTGCCCACCACGACGGTGCCGATCTCCTCGGTCTTCTCCGCGATGATGAGCGGCTTGAGGATCGCGAGGGCGGCGTGCATGCACTTCGCCGACATCATCACCTCGGGGAGGAAGTACTCGTCCATCTTGAACCGGCGGCCGACCTCGGCGATGCCGGTGGCCATCGGCCCCGCGATCAGGGTCCGGGCGGTGACTTCCGCGTCGAGCGCCGGCCGGATGAGGTCGACGGTGTCCTCGTGCTCGCCGTCGATGATGTTCCACTCGATCACGTGGAACAGCTCCTTGATCTCCGGCGGCGCATCGGTCCAGCGGTCGGTCTCGCGGGAGTCCTCGATGTCGTACTGGAGATCCTCGATGTCGAAGTCCTGCTCGGTATCGATGATGAGAGGCATGGACCGGTCCTCAATCCTGGTTGTCCGGCGCAAGCGGGCGTGGCTCGACCGCTTCCGGCTTGGGACGGCGCTTGCGCCGCTTCTTCCGGTCTCCGGTCCAGGGCTCGTAGCCCGCGCCGGTGTCCGCGCCGGGAGGCGGGTCCTGCGGCAGCGGATAGACACCGTACTCCTTGCACTCCTCGATCATCGCGAGGGTGTTCTCGATCGGGACGTCGTGCTCCAGGCGGTGGGAGGAGCTCAGGAGGTAGCCGCCGCCGTGGCCCATCTCCCAGATGCGCTCGCGGACCTCGTTGCGCACGTCCTCGACCGACCCCCAGGGCAGCGTCTCCTGCACGTCGATCCCGCCGTAGAAGAACATCTCCTTGCCGAGCTGGCGCTTCTTCGCGGACGGGTTCGAGTGGCGGGCGACCTTCGGCGGCAGGCTGTCGTAGCCGTCGACGGAGCAGTCGAGCAGCCCGCGCATGAAGGGCTCCGGGATCGCGCCGCAGGAGTGGAACTGGAGCTTGCCGTTCGGGTTCTTCGTCAGGTAGTGCTCCTTGATCTCGGTGTAGCAGCGCTTGTAGTGCGGCAGGAGCTGGTGCTCGTACATCGGCAGCGAGAGGAACGCGGTCTTCTCGCTCGCGAGGTCCTCGGGGCTCAGGCGGATCCAGTCGAAGTACTCGCCGCACTCGTCGATGATCGCCTTGGCGAATTCGATCTCGATGTCGACCAGCTTGTGCAGCATCGCGTCGAGGAACTCGGGCGACTCGATGAAGTCGGAGAAGATCTTCGCGTAGCCGACCATGTACTTCGCCTGCTCGAACAGCCCGCCGCGTCCGCCCTGCCCCATGAGCGCGAAAGGCGTCTCCTCGCGGACGAACCGGCAGTACTCGCGGAGCGTCATGCCGGGGATGGGGGCGTCGTCGAACACCGAGGTGTCCCGGGGGTCGGGCCAGGGGTACGCCTCCAGCTCGCGCAGGCCCTCCTCGAGCGGCGCGCTGGTGGCGTGGAAGAGCGGGTAGCCGATCATCTCGTAGTAGCCGCCCTGCTCGTGCGGGGTCCACTTGCGGATGACCCCCCATTCGTCGACGTTGATCTCGACGTCGGGCGGGGGAATGCCCATGTCGAAGGGCACTTCCTCGAACTTGATGGGGCGGAAACCGGGGGAGCCGCCGGGCGAGCCGGCCGAGATGCGCACGAAGTCGAGCCCGAGCCGGTCGGCGAGGTCGAGCTCGAAGCTCACGTCCGTGGTCCAGGTGGTCGAGCCGGTCCGGTAGTCCTTCGGGTCGGCCTTGTAGTCCATGCCGATCCCGCGCCGCAGGTTCTGGTACCCCTCGATGGTGCCCCAGAGCCCGACCGGCACCCGGTCCGGCTCACGCAGCGCGAGCGCGTCGAGCACCCGCTGCCGCTGCGGTGGAATCGCCTTGCCGATGATCGCTGTCACCGTTCACCTCCTGCCGTACCGGCGGTTGGCTGACGCGACAAGAATCCGCGATACGGGACCTCTCATGCAATTCCGGAACGAAAGGCCGCTCCGGATCGAGAGTCCGCTCCGGGTCGAAAGTCCGCGACCGCGAAGCTTGCCGGGCGCCGGCGCCGCTGTCGAGCCGGTGTACCGGCTCACACCCTCAGCCGAGCACGCCCGCGAGCTGGCGCAGAGGACCGATGACGAGGATGGCCACGAGCTGGAGCCCCACCATCACCGCGATCGGCGACAGATCGAGCCCCCCGAGCGGCGGGACGAGCCGCCGCGCCGGTGCGAGCAGCGGCTCGTTCAGGCTGTGGAGCACGCTGAGCAGCGGGTTGTAGGAACCGGGATTGATCCAGCTCATGACGACCTGGATCAGGATCGAGAACAGGAAGACGTGGATGGCGAGCTGGAGGAGCTCCGCAACCGAGAACACGAGCAGGGCGGCGGCCGGAACCCGGTGGCCGAAGATGCCCGCAAGTATCCACTGCTCGGCGAACTGGAGGACGACGAGAAGGAGGACGCAGGCGAGATCGATGCCCGCGACGGACGGAAGGGTGCGGCGCATCGGCGCCAGCACCGGCTGGGTCGCCCTGACGATGAACTGCGAGAGCGGGTTGTAGAAATCGGCCCGGGCCCACTGGAGCAGCAGGCGGAGCATGACGATCAGGATGTATATCCCGAACAGGGTCTCGATCAGGAACGTGGTCGCGTTGCCGAAGGGTCCGCCCATGTTCCGGTCCGCCCGGCTCAGGCCGCGGCTCGGTCCGCGGCTCGGTCCGCGATCCTGGGGCGCGGGCGCGCGAACGTCACGCCGGGCGGGGGCCCGCGGGTCGGATCGCGAGCCGGGTCCGGTGTTGGTGAGCGTTTACCCACTCTCGGTTCGCCCGCTTTCCTTGCGAACGTCACGCCGGGCGGGGGCCCGCAGGCCGGATCGCGAGCCGGATCCAGTGTTGGTGAGCGTTCACCCACTCTCGGTTCACCCGCTTTCCTTCAGTCTCCGAGCGCGTCCGCGAGCTCGATCGATCGTTGGCGCGCGCCCCGGATGCCGTCCGCCACCACCTTGTCGATGCCGCCCTCGCGCATCGTGACCAGCGCGCGCTCGGTGGTCCCGCCCGGCGAGGTCACCCGCTCGCGCAGCACCGCCGGCGGCTCGCCGCTCTCGTTCGCGATGCGGGCGGCGCCGAGCGCGGTCTGCAACGTGAGCCGCCGGGCCGCATCCGCATCGAGGCCCATCGCCTCGCCGGTCGCCTGCATGATCTCCATGAGCAGGAAGTAGTAGGCGGGGCCGCTCCCGGACAACGCGGTGACCGCGTCGAGCCGGGCTTCGTCGTCCACCCAGATGGTGATGCCCACCGCCTTCAGGATCGCGTCGGCGCGGTCGCGCTGGTCGGCGGTGACCTTCGGGTTCGCGCAGAGTGCGGTCGCGCCGCAACCGACGAGCGCCGGCGTGTTCGGCATGGTGCGCACGATGGCCATGCCGCCGCCCGCCCAGCGGTTGATGTCCGCTTCGCGCACGCCGGCGGCGATGGACACCAGGAGCGGCGCGTGCTCGCCGAGCACCGGGGCGAGGTCCCGTACCACGGTGCGCATGATCTGCGGCTTCACGGCCAGCACCACGGTGTCGCAGCGCGACGCCACGTCGCCGTTGTCCGCCTCGGCGTGCACGGCGAACCGCCGGGTGAGTTCGTCGAGCTTCGGGGTATCCGGGTCCGACACCCGGATCGCGCCGGGCGGCGTCCCGTTCGCCACCAGCCCGCCGATGAGGCTGGTGGCCATGTTGCCGCCACCGATGAATCCGATGTTCGAATCGCGCATTCCCGCCACCACGCTGCTCCATCGCCTGTCACCGGCGATCGTCACCGGGCATTATCGGGCATTGATGCGTCCCCGCAACCCGCGCCGCGGCCCGGTCCCTGCAACCGCGACCGCGTCCTGGTGAACGTCCGGTCCGGCGCATGCGCTACACTCGTTCGTGACCCGCCCTCCCCCGCTGCCCCGCTGCAAGTCCGGCGAACGGATGCGGGGCACGGGCAGCGTCGGCCGGAACGCCGGATCAACGGACCTCTCGCGCCCCGTCCTTCACATGCCAGCAGAGAGCGCAACTTCATGAGCAGCGTCGCAGCCGCAGACCGCCGCCTCGGCCCGGGCGCCGTATTCGCCGTGATCCTGGCCGCATGCCTGATCGCGCTCGTCAGCTTCGGGACTCGATCGAGCTTCGGGCTCTATCTCGAACCGATGACCGTCGCGAAGGGCTGGCCGCGCGAGACCTTCGCGCTCGCGATGGCGGTCCAGAACCTGCTGTGGGGGATGGGCGTACCCGTCGCGGGCGCGATCGCGGATCGGTGGGGTCCCGGGCCGGTCATCGCGCTGGGGGCGGTCATCTACGGCATGGGCGTGGCCGGCATGGCGGTGTCGGACAGCGGGCTCGCGCTCCATCTGACCGGCGGCCTCCTCGTCGGTCTCGGCGTCGCGTTCACATCGTTCTCGCTCGCGCTCGCCGCCATCGCGCGGGTCGTCTCCCCGCAACGCCGCTCGTTCGCGCTCGGCCTCGGTACCGCGGCCGGCTCACTCGGCCAGGTGCTCTTCTCGCCGTTCTCCCAAGCCATGATATCGAGCTACGGCTGGCACGACTCGCTCGTGCTGGTCTCGTTCCTCACCCTGGTCATGATCCCGCTCGCGTTCATCCTGCCGGGCACGGGCCGTGCGCCCGGGGAACCGCACTCGGATCAGACCATGGGCGAAGCGCTCGGCGAGGCGATGACCCACCGCGGCTACGTGCTGCTCACGGTCGGATTCTTCGTCTGCGGGTTCCACGTCGCGTTCATGACGGTGCACTTTCCGGCCTACGTGACCGATCTCGGCCTCTCGCCGCACGTGGGCGCCTACGCGCTCTCGATCGTCGGACTGGTCAACATCGTCGGCTCGTTCGCGGCCGGCATCGTCGGCCAGCGGTTCAGCAAGAAGTCGAGCCTCGCCGTCATCTACTTCACCCGCGCGGTGGTGATCGCCGGACTCCTGATGGCCCCGGTGAGCGAGGCCACGATCTACGTCTTCGCGGCCGCGATGGGACTCCTGTGGCTGTCGACCGTCCCGCTGACCACTGCGATCGTGGCGCAGATCTTCGGCCTGAAGTTCATGGCGACGCTCTTCGGTGTGGTGTTCTTCAGCCACCAGCTCGGGAGCTTCACCGGCGTGTGGCTTGGCGGGATGCTCCACGACCGCACCGGGTCGTACGACATGATGTGGTGGGCCGGCATCTTCTTCGGCGTGTTCGCGGCCATCGTCCACATGCCCATCGACGAGAAGCCGCTCCCCCGGCTGGTGTTGCGCACCGCGACCTAGCGCGCCGTCCCGCAGTGCGGAGTGTTTCGATGGCCCATCTATCGAGAAAGCAGGCCGGCGCCTACTACACCCCGGAGCATGTCGTCTCGTACCTCGTTCAACGGGTCGTTCACAAAGAGACGGATCGACTCCTCGACCCTTCCTGCGGGGATGGACGTTTCGTCGCCGCCCATCGGAACAGCTTCGGCGTCGAACAGGACCCCGAGGCGGCGGCCGCGGCGATGGACCGGGCTCCCTGGAGCATCGTTCACGAGGGGGAATTCTTTGCCTGGGCCACGCGGACCCGTGAGCGCTTCGAATGCGCCGCCGGAAACCCGCCGTTCATTCGCTACCAGACATTCAAGGGCGAGGTACGCGAGCGCGCGCTCCGGTTGTGCGCCAGCCTGGGTGTGAAGTTCTCCGGGCTCACCGCGTCCTGGGCGCCGTTCCTCGTGGCGACGGCGAGTCTGTTGAAGCCCGGCGGACGCATGGCGTTCGTCGTCCCCGCGGCAATCGGCCACGCTCCCTATGCCGCGCCGATGCTCGACTACCTCGTGGAGAACTTCGACGGCGTACGAGTCACCGCCATTCGCTCGAAGCTGTTTCCGGAACTCTCGGAGGACTGCTGGCTGCTCCACGCCGATGGTTTCGGCGGGAGAACGGCGGAACTCCGCCTGACCGTGCTCGAGCATTTCAAGCGGTCTGCCGCCCCATGCGAGACCATTGCCGTCCCGGTTCGTGAATGGCGCGAATCCTGGAAGCGCCGTCTTCGCCCGTATCTGTTGTCCGCAAACGTCCGTGCACTCTATCGCGCCGCCGACTCCGCCGCCGGCTCGTTGCGCTTCGGCGACATCGCCTCGATAGGCATCGGATACGTCAGCGGCGCGAACGACTTCTTCCACCTGCGGCCTTCCGAAGCCGAGGCGTGGCAAATTCCGGAGCGGCTCCTCCATCCGACGGTGCGGAACAGCCGGGTATTGCCGGCCGGAGAACTGACAGCGCAGACCGTCGAAGGGTGGCGGCGTTGCGACGACTCCATGATGCTCCTGCGGATCCCGAAGGACGCGGAATTGCCGCCCGGCGTTTCGCGATATCTGGATACCGAGCGGGGCAGGCAGGCGCGCGGCGCATACAAATGCCGCACGCGCACGCCCTGGTACTCGGTCCCTGACGTGCAGGTGCCCGATCTCTTCTTGACCTACATGTCCGGACGCGCGCCGAGTCTGGTTCGAAACTCCGCGGCGGCGACCTGCACGAACGCGGTGCATGGCGTCCGCGTGCGCCACAAGAAGGCGGTACGACGGATTGTCGAGAGTTGGAACACGCCTTTCGTTCGGCTGAGCTGCGAGCTTGAAGGGCATCCGCTCGGCGGGGGCATGCTGAAGCTCGAGCCGGGGGAAGCCGCGCGGATCATGTTCCCGCCTCCCTCGATGGAATGCGCGCCGTCCGGCCCGGAAATGATGGAAGCCATCTCGACCATGCACAGGTGGAGGCATTATGCCGTCGGACAATGACCGACAAACGACGCGGGTCCCACGTACCTGCCAATGGGTGAACCTGTCCCGCGCGCTGGAGCACTTCGCCGCCTACGATGGACCGACCCAGACCCAGCAACACATCAGGCCGCTCCACTGGTACGTCACATGCCGCCTTGTTCTGGAAGGTGGATTTCACCCGGATGAGCTCAAGCCCCGACCGCCGTTCACCGTGGCCAGGCGCCGGGGCCGGTACGTGCTCCATTTCGACCCGACGGCAGCGACCGGCGGCGAGGCAACGGTCCTCGGCGGGTTGAAGACGAAGAACGTCGATGTCGTGATCAACAAGGACGGCCTCGGGCCCGTGCTCGCCGTCTCGTGCAAGGGCATGACCGGTGCCTTCCGCAACCTCACCAACCGGATGGAAGAGACGATCGGCGAGTGCACGAATCTGCACATCACCTATCCGGCCCTCGTGTTCGGATACCTGTTCGTCATCCGCGCCAATCAAGGGGCCGATGCCGCGTCCGGGGAGAGCTCACCTCACCGGATTCATACGGGACCGCACATGGCCGCCAACGACATTGCAATCCTGGAGACCGGCCGTCCCGCTGAAACGATCATCCGTTTCCACTCGGCGTTGGGCGCGCTCACCGGCCGTCATGGAATCCGGGAGGACGCCAGTCGATACGAGGCGATATCGCTTGCGATGATCGACATGCGCGACGGCAGTATCGGAGAACCATTGCCCGACTTCCCGCCAGCGGACAGTCCGCTGCGTCTCGAAGGGTTCTTCGAAACGCTCTACCGGCGCTACGACGAGCGCTACGTCTACAGCGCGCCCGATCTCAAGTCGAAAACCCGTCGCATCGAATGGTCACCAGATTCTCCCGCACTCGAGTCCGACGTGAATGCCGTGCTCGATTACGATGTCAGGCTCGCCGGCGACTCATCGGGAGGTTGATGGAAAGCCCGGCGGGCGGGGAGTGCGCCCCCGGTCGCGCGGTCAGCCTCGGGCGTTCGGGAAGAAGAGCTGCCGGCCATCGACCCTGAAGGCGGCGATCGCGGCCTGGCCTTCCTCGGACAGGATCCAGTCGACGAACCGTCGGCCCGGCCCGGCCTTCACGTTCGGGTGCCTCTCGGGGTTCACCAGCACGATGCCGTACTGGTTGAAGAGCTTCGGATCGCCCTCGACCGCAATCCGGTGGCCGCGCTTGCCGGCGAAGCTCAGCCAGGTGGCGCGGTCGGTCATGACGTAGGCGCCCATGCCGATGCCGATGTTGAGGGTCGTGCCCATTCCGGAGCCGGTCTCTCGGTACCACCCCCCCGAGGCCGCCTCCACGTCCACCCCGGCGGCCTTCCAGAGCGCGAGCTCCGCCTTGTGGGTGCCGCTGTCGTCGCCGCGCGAGGCGAAGGGCGCCTCGATCCGCGCGATCCTGGTCAGCGCGGCGACCGCGTCGGTGGCGCCCGCCACCCCCGCCGGGTCCGGGAACGGGCCGACGATGACGAAGTCGTTGTACATCACGTCGTGGCGCGCCACCCCGTGGCCCTCCGCCACGAACTCCTCCTCGGCCGGTCTGTCGTGCACGAGCAGGACGTCACCGTCACCGTTCGCGGCGTTCCTGATCGCCTGCCCGGTGCCGACCGCCACGACGCGCACCTCGATTCCGGTCTTGCCGGTAAACATCGGCAGGATGTGTTCGTAGAGGCCGGAGTTCTGCGTCGACGTCGTCGATTGGACGACGATGAACCGGTCCTGCGCCATCACCTGACCGATCGAGGCGATCGCAGCCGCCGCGGCGGCTGCAAGGGCGAGGTGCGTGCGGCCGATCACCGGGGTGGCCTCACGTCCCCGCTCCGGACAATCCGGACCGCGGCTCCGATCATGGCTCGTCGATTCGAGGCGCAGCCTCGCCGGGTGGGGCGTCCAGATACAGCCGGCCCTCGAGCCAGGCCCGGGCCGCTTCCGACCGGGGCGCATCGAGCACCTCCGGGACGCGTCCGGTTTCGACGACCCGCCCGGCGTGCAGGAAGAGCAGGTCGTCGCCGAGCCGCCGCGCCTGCCCGATGTCGTGCGTGACCAGGACGATGGTGACCCCGCTGCCGTGGGCGGTGCGGATCTGCTGCTCGATCGCGTGGGTCGAAGCGGGGTCGAGGCTTGCGGTGGGCTCGTCGAGGAGCAGCACCCGGGGAGCGCAGGCCAGCGCCCGGGCGACCGCCAGCCGCTGCTGTTCGCCTCCGGACAGAACGCGCGCGGGCCGGTGCGCCAGATTGGCGAGCCGGGCCTGTGCCAGCGCCTCCGCTTCCCGGTCCGCGCGTTCCGATCCGCCGATCCCGCGCACCGCCAGCGCAAAGCGAAGGTTGGCGAGCACCGACCGCCGCAGCATGACCGGACGCTGAAACACCATCGCCTGCCCGTGGCGGCCTTCGCGGTCGAGGGGCCGTCCCCGCCACCGGACCTCGCCCGCGGTCGGACGGATCAGGCCGTGCAGCAACCGCAGGAGCAGGCTCTTGCCGGCGCCGTTGGCCCCCATGATCACGGTGCGGCGGTGGGGGCGGACATCGGCGTCGATGCGGCCGATCAGCCGCTTGCCGGCGGCGGCGAAACACAGGCCCCGGGCCTGCAGAAGCGGCGACGACGACGCCTCGGCCCGAGTCGCCGTTTCCACCGCGGTCCTTGCGGGCGCCGCCTCACGCATAGGCCGACCGCACCGCCGAGACCCGGAGCGCCATCACGCCCGCATTGACCAGGACCGCCATCGAGAGCAGCACCACGCCGAGCGCCAGGGCGAGCTGCAGATTGCCCTTGGAAGTCTCCAGCGCGATGGTCGTCGTCATCATCCGGGTGACGTGGTTGATGTTGCCGCCCACGATGATGACCGCGCCGACCTCGGACACCGCACGGCCGAAGCCGGCCAGCGCAACCGTGAGCAGGCTGTAGCGGGCGTCCCACAGAAGCGCGGCCACGCGATCGAAAGGACCCACTTGGAGCGAGGCGAACTGCTCGGCGTACTCGCCGTGCAGGTCCTCCACGACCTGCCTGGTCAGCGCCGCCACGATGGGGGTGACGAGTACCGTCTGCGCGATGATCATCGCCGTCGGGGTATAGAGCAGGCCCAGCGGGCCGAGCGGGCCGGCGGCCGAGAGCGTCAGGTACACGATCAGCCCCGCCACGACGGGGGGCAGCCCCATCAGCGCATTCAGAACGACGATCACCGCCGTGCGGCCGGGAAACGAGAACGCGCCGACCAGCGCGCCGAGCGGCAGGCCGATCAAGCAGGCGAATGCGACGGCGGTCAGCGTGACCCGCAGCGAGAGCCCGATGATTTCGACGAGGTCGGGATCCCAAGCCAGGATCAGGGTCACGGCCTCGCCGAGAACTCCCCAAAAGGTATCCATTTCTGCTGTTCCTCCGGTTCGCCGGAAGGAAAGCAGAAAAACAGAACAAAATCCACCTTGATGCGAGTGCTCGCCGTGGCGGGCGGGCTGTCGCGCGCTTCTACGCCTTTGCCGCCAGCCGGCTGAATCCGTCCCGCGTCTGCGGCAGCTTGCGCCCCAGGATCCGCGACGCCACCACCGTGCGCAGTATCTGCGCGGTGCCCCCGCCGATGGTGAACATCCGGGCGTCGCGGGCCATCCGCTCGAGCGGGAGGTTGCGCGAGTAGCCACGCGCTCCGAAGCACTGGAGGGCGTCGTTGGCAACCCGGATCGCCATGTCCGAAGCGAAGATCTTGGCCTGGGCGGCCAGGGTGACGTCCGGGAACGGGGCGGCGCCGGCGGCCGCGTTGTGAATCATGAGTCGGGCGGCCGCGATCTGGATGCTCATGTCCGCCAGCATCCATTGCAGCCCCTGGAACTCGGCGAGCGGACGGCCGAACTGCTCGCGCTCGCCGACGTAGGCGAGGGCGTGCCGGTAGGCGCCATCGGCGATCCCGAGCGCCACCGCGGCGGCCCCGACCCGCTGCGAGTTGTAGACGTTCATCAGATCCGCGAACCCCCGGCCAAAGCCGCGCGGGGGCATGAGGACCCGGTCCGCCGCGACCTCCATGTCCTCGAACAGGACCTCGGTCTCGGGGATGCCGCGCAGCCCCATCGCCGGCTCGCGCCGGCCGATCTTCAGCCCCGGGGTCTCGTCCCGGACCGCGATGAACCCGCCGATCCCCTGCTCGGTACCGTCCTCGTCGAACACCCGGGCAAACACCAGATGCAGGCGCGAGACGCCGCCGCCCGTGATCCAGTGCTTCCTGCCGTTGATGACGTAGCCGTCGCCGCGCTTGTCGGCGCGGGTCGTCATCTCGCTCGCCGCACTCCCCGCGCCGGGCTCGGTGATGCAGATCGCGGGCTTGTCGCCGGCCAGGACCAGCCGGGCGCCCAGACGCTTCTGGGCCTCGGTCCCGTAGTGCATCAGGGCGGAGATGGCCCCCATGTTCGCCTCGACCACGATGCGGCCCGTCACTCCGCATGCCTGCGCCATCTCGTCGATGACGAGCGCCGCGTCGAGAAAGCTCCGCCCCTGGCCACCGTAGGCCGAGGGGATGGTCATGCCCATGAAGCCCGCGGCGCGCAACGCCTCGACGTTGTCCCAAGGATACTGCTCGGTGCGGTCCACCTCGGCCGCGCGCGGCTCGATGGCCTCGCGCGCGAGTTCCCGGGCGCGCTCCCTCAAGGCCTGCTGTTCGGCCGTCAGCTCGAACTGCGCCATGTTGTCCAGCCGCCGGTTCGCCGTCATCGCGTCATGTCACCTCGATCTCGTCGACGCCCTCGACACCGCCGGTCGGCACGTCGCCCCGCTCGACCGCCTGCCTACTTGCCGATACAGAAGCTCGAGAAGATGCGCGCCAGCAGATCCTCGGTCGCAAACGCTCCGGTGATCTCGCCGAGCGCGTCCTGTGCTTCGCGAAGCTCCTCGGCGACGAGCTCGCCGGCATTGTCCACGACCAGCCGGCCCTGCGCTCGATCGAGAGCCGCGAGCGCCCGGTGCAGCGCATCCAGATGGCGCCGCCGCGCCATGAACGCATCTTCGCCAATCATCGCACCGTGTGTCATGCGTTCGACTATCGCGTCTTCCAGTTCGGCGAGCCCGGCTCCCCGGAGAGCGGACACGCGCACCGCCGGCATCTGCGGGCCGGCGGCCGTGGCGGAACCGGGGGCGCGCCCGCTCAGATCGACCTTGTTCCGCACCAGGATACGCGCCGGCGCGCCGGCGGTGCGTTCCATGAGCACGCGGTCCGCGTCACGCGCGGCGGCGCGATCGTCAACGACCACAAGCACCAGATCGGCGTCGTCGATGACGCCGCCGGCCCGTTCGACACCGATTCTCTCCACCGGGTCCGACGTCTCCCGGAATCCCGCGGTGTCGTGGACGTCGAACGGAATGCCGGCAATCACCACCCGTTCGCGCACCACGTCGCGCGTCGTGCCCGGAATGTCGGTCACGATCGCGGTGTCGCTGCGCGCAAGGCGGTTGAGCAGGCTCGACTTCCCCACGTTCGGCGCACCCGCGATCACCAGCTTGACGCCATCGCGCAGCACCGCGCCGCGATGGGAGGCGGCGAGTGTCGCGGCGGCCGCATCGCGCAGGGCCGCGAGGCGCGCCGCGGTCTCGGGGGGGCCCGGGAGATCGATCTCTTCGTCCGGAAAGTCGATGGAGGCCTCGATGAACGCACGCAGCTCGACGAGCGCGTCCCGGTGGCTCTCGACGGTTCGCGAGAACTCGCCCGACAGCGACCGGCGCGCACAGCGCGCCGCCGACGCGGTCGCACTGTCGACGAGATCGGCGATCGCCTCGGCCTGCGCCAGATCGATGCGGTCGTTGAGAAACGCGCGCAGGGTGAACTCGCCGGCCTTCGCCGCCCGCGCCCCCAGCTCGCAGACGCGATCGAGCACCATGCGTGAGACGACGACGCCACCGTGGCCCTGGAGCTCGATGACGTCTTCGCCGGTGAACGAGTGCGGGGCGTCGAACCGTAGCGCGAGACCGTCGTCGATCACCGTCCCGGCGCCGTCGGTGAACCTGGCTCGAGTCGCCGTTCGCGGCGCCGGCAACCGGCCCAGCAGCCGGCGCGCGATGTCCGTCGCCAACGGACCCGAAATGCGCACGACCGCGATGCCGCCCCGGCCGGGGGGGGTTGCGATGGCCGCGATCGTGTCCCTGGTCCCGGCAAGGCTCATCGACCGGTCACGCTCCCCGGCGCCACCGGGACCTCAGGTCTCGCCGACGATCTTCTTCGTGATCACCCATTGCTGGATGATCGACAGTACGTTGTTGACGAACCAGTAGAGGACGAGTCCCGACGGGAAGAAGAGGAAGAAGAAGGTGAAGACGAAGGGCAGCGCCATCATGATCTTCGCCTGCATCGGGTCGGGCGGCGTCGGATTGAGCTTCTGCTGGATCAGCATCGTGACGCCCATGAGGATCGGCAGCACGAAATAGGGATCGTGGAGGCTGAGGTCGTCGAGCCACCCGATGAACGACGCCTGGCGCAGTTCCACGCTCTCGAGCAGGACCCAGTACAGCGCGATGAATACCGGGATCTGGACGAGGATCGGCAGGCATCCGCCAAGGGGGTTGATCTTCTCCTCGCGATAAAGCTCCATCATCGCCTGGTTCATGCGCTGCTTGTCCGCGCCATGGCGCTCGCGCAACGCGGTGATGCGGGGCTGGAGCTTGCGCATCCTCGCCATCGACTTGTAGCTGGTAGCCGAGAGCTGGAAGAACGCCAGCTTGATCAAGATCGTCAGAATGATGATGGCCCAGCCCCAGTTGCCGACGAATCCGTGGATCCAGCTCAGCAGCCAGAACAGGGGCTCCGCGATCAGCCACAGCCATCCATAGTCGACCGTCCGCTCCAGGTGCGGCGCGACATCCTGCATGCGTTCCTGAATCTTCGGGCCGACGTACAGGGAGAGGGCGAACTCGCCGGTGCCCCCGGACGGAACCACCCCGACGGGGCTCACCACTCCGAGCGCGAAGCGGCCGCCGGCAAGGCTCTTCGAGTAGTAGTGGTTGGTCGCTTCCGATGCGGGGACCCAGGCCGCGGCAAAATAGTGCTGGATCATCGCCATCCAGCCGCCCGCCACGTCGCGGTCGATGTCCTGGCTCGCCATGTCCGAGAAATCGACCTTCTCGTAGGGCTTGTCGGGACCGGACAGGATTCCGCCGGTGTAGGTGTAGGTGCGGAACAACCCGCCGCTGCTCTCGGGCTCGCCGCGCTGGAGCTGGCCGTACAGCGCACCCTGCCAAGCCTCCTCGCTCCGGTTGGCCACGTCGACGCGGACCTCGACGACATAGTGGTCGCGGGCGAAGCGATAGGTGCGGATGACGTCCACCCCGTCTTCCGATCGCCACCTCAGGGGAACGTCGATGAACTCCGCGCCTTCGGGCAGATCGTAGGCGGCGGCATCGGATTCATACTGCGTGTGATGGTTCGGTGCGGACCGTGGACCGGTGAGTCCGGACTGGGCGACGAAGAAGTGCTTCGGATCGGAGTCGTCGAGCAGCAGGAACGGCTCGTTCGGCTTGTCGTTGGAAACCGGGTAGGACAGAAGCTCGACCCGGGTGATGGTCCCGCCCAGCGTGTCGAGCTCGACCGCGAGCACATCGGTGGTCACCCGAATCTTCCGGGCGTGACCGGACTCGACGGCATCGTCTTCCTGCGTGGGGGTGGCCGCCGGCTGGACGGGCACCGTCCGTGGCGCTTGCGGAACATCGGCGCTTGGCGGCGCCGAACCGCTCGACGCGGCATCGGGGGACGGCTGTTCGGTGCTCGCGGGCGGCGGCTTCGGGCCGTAGTCGCGCTGCCAGGCGTCCCACAGGAGAAACGACACGACGCACAGCGCGATGAGCAGCACAATGCGGATCTGTTCAACTGCCATCGTGCGGCTCTCTTCGCTGGCGTCCCTTTTCGTGGCGCCGGCCCATCCCCGCGGCGCGGTTCCACCCTCGCACCAGCAGGCATCGGAGCCGTCTCGGGTCCACTTTCGCCGCGCCGGAATTGGCGAGCACCACGACATCAAGGCCGGCGAGGTGCCCGGTGTGGTGGCGGAAGCTCTCCCGGATGTGGCGCTTCAGCCTGTGGCGCACCACGGCGCTGCGTGCAACTCGACGGGAAACGGCGAGCCCGAGTCTGGAATGGCTGGCCCCGTTGGGCCGCGCGACGATGGTCACGACCTGCAAATTCAACCGGAAACCACCGGAGAAGACCTTTGAGAAGTCTTTTCGGCGACGCAGCCGTTGCTCCGGACCGAAACGCCGATCGGGGAACCCGTGCTCAGGCAGAGAGTCTGCGCCTTCCTTTCGCACGCCGTGCACCGAGAATCCGCCGACCCGCCTTGGTGGCCATGCGCGCCCGGAAACCGTGGCGTCGTTTGCGTTTCAGGTTGCTCGGCTGGAACGTGCGTTTCATCGTACTATGACGGCATCCGGTGAGGCTGGCCGAAATCGGCGGTCGGCGCGCGGCCGAAGGGGGCGGGAATCTACAGGCGCGTGCGGGGCGGTGTCAATTCGACTGTTAGCAACAAATAGAACTGTCCGGTTTTGTAGCACATGAATTGTCCGCTTTGGTGCGGACGTGGACCGAAGTGGATTCTGGCTCGGGATCTCCCGCTTGGTGTTCGTCAATCGAGGGTACGAGACCCAGCCAACCGCAGCCGCGGGGAGCGTAGCGAGCCGCGGCGAAGGGCGGCAGCGCGCAGGCGTTGGAGCACCGCGAGGTATCCCGGCGGGGGGGCTGGCCCCCGAGACGCCGCGGTGGACGACTCCCCCCTCGAGGGCTCGGGACAGGGGGGGCACGTTCAACGAGCGGCTCCGGCTCAACGGCGGGAGTGGGCCGGCGCGGGGGCACCGTCTGAGACGAGGGTGCCATCGGGCTCATAGTCGGCGAGCTTGCGCGGTCCGTGGAACACCGCCAGGCGCCCGTCGGGGTAGCGATGCACCCGCACCCGCGCCTTGATGAAGTGGCAGCGGTGGCTCTGGGCGGGGATCTGGAGCTGCTTGCCCTCGAAGCTCACGCAGTTGTCGCGGGCCACCGTGCGCCCGTGGTGCTCGCACAGCACATCGGCCAGTCCGGGACCGATGAAGGGCACGAAGGCGGTGCCGGACTCGGCGGCGGGCACCGCGAACTCCTCGTTGAACGCCGCCCGGTAGTGCTCGGCCAGATAGCGGTTCGCGCCCGGTATCGTCTTGATGCCCCGAGCGGCGAGTTCCTTGGGCAGGCGTTCCTGATGGGTCGCGAACATCCGCTCACACCGCCCCCGTGCTTCGGGCGAGTAGGCGGGAATCATCTCCACCCCGAGCTGGCGCATCGCGCGCCCGAACTGCGTGGGACGTTCACGGTCCACCTTGCCCCCGGCCTCGGGAGTGAACCAGTAGTGCGAGCCGCGGTCGGTGTACAGGCTCGACGCCAGCCCCCAACCCTCGATGACCTCAGCGATGCCTTGGAAGCTCGACGCGGTGCCTTCCTCGGCGACGAAGAACATCGAGTAGTGCTCGGAAGTCGCATCGTCAAGCGTGATGATGAGGTCCCAACGCTGGCCGGGCACCCACTGATGGGTCGAGCCGTCCTGATGCAGCATCATCCCCGCAAGCGGCGCGCGCTCGCGACGCCGGCGGTGCTTGCCCCGCCCCGGCGCCTTCGCCACCAGCCCGGCGCGCTGAAGCGTGCTCTTCACCCAGGTGTAGCTGCGCGTGCCGGCGTGCTCGCGGCGGTAGAAGCTGTAGAAGTGCTTCACGTTCCACCCCTCGTAGCGCTCGTGGTACAGCGCCTCGGTGCGCACCACCTCATCGACCGGCGCGCGCCGCGCCGAGACTTGGCCCAGGCGTTTGTCGATGAGCCCGTCGAGCCCCTCGTCCTCGTAGCGGTCCACGTAGCGCCGGAACGTGCGCTCGCACACCCCCAGCAACCGCGCCGCCTCCTCCTGCGTCAGGCGCCGCTCCTGCCAGCCGCCGTAGGCTTGTTCGAATCGCATCTGTCGGATCTCCTGTAGCACTTGCGTCCGGGTCATGGGGCACCTCCTTGGAAGACCCCATCAAACCGGACAGATGACGTGCTACAACACCGGACAGACTATTTGCTCCTGACATTCGACCGGCGAAACCGCGGTCTTCCACCCTCCGTTTGGTGGTACCGGACAACCGGTATACACTGCAATCCTCCCCGCCCCCGAATCACCGCGACCGCCGCCATGACGAGGACCGCAACGGTGTCAAGCGCTTGGGAACGTTGCCTCTACCGCCTTGAAACGGACTTGACACCCGAGCAGTTCAACACGTGGATCCGGCCCCTCCATGCCGTCGAGGACGGGTCCGTCCTGCGGTTGCTTGCACCGAACCACTTCGTGCGCGATCGGGTCAGCAAGCACTTTCTGGCTCTGATCACGAAGATCGTCAGCCGGTGCGAGCCCGCCGCGACGGACGTCACCGTGCAGGTCGGAAGCCGGAAACCCGAATCACCCGACGACGACGAGTCCGACCGGTCGGCAACCGCGACCACGGCGTCCGACACGCTCCAGGCGTCGCAGCCGGCGAGCGGTCTGCGCGCGGAGTTCACGTTCGAGAACTTCGTGGTGGGCAAGTCGAACCAGATGGCTCGGGCCGTCTCGGTTCAGGTGGCGACCAACCCGCGCGACACGGACAACAACCCGTTGTTCATTTACGGCGGGGTGGGGCTCGGAAAGACGCACCTGATGCACGCCATCGGCAACCGGATGCTGCAGAAGGACCCGGGTGCGAACGTCGCCTACCTCCATTCCGAACAATTCGTCGCGAACATGGTCACCGCGCTTCAGCACAACAGGATCAACGAGTTCAAGGAACTCTACCGTTCCGTGGATGCGCTGCTGATCGACGACATTCAGTTCTTCGCCGGCAAGGAACGCTCCCAGGAAGAATTTTTCCATACATTCAACCGGTTACTTGAAAGACAGCGGCTCGTGGTGCTGACCAGCGACCGATATCCGAAGGAGATTCACGGTCTCGAGAGTCGACTCAAGACGCGATTCGGCGGGGGCCTGCCCATCGTGATCGAGCCTCCCGAGCTCGAAACCCGAGCGGCCATCCTGATGAACAAGGCGGCGGCCACCGACACCGCGGTTCCGGCCGATGTCGCGTACTTCATCGCGCAGCGGATGCAGTCGAACGTGCGCGAACTGGAAGGCGCGTTGCGGCGCGTCATCGCCAATGCCAAGTTCACGGGAAGCGCGGTCACGATCGATCTGGCCAAGGAAGCGTTGCGCGACCTTCTTGCGGTACAGGAAAGACTGTTCACCGTCGACAACATTCAGCGCACCGTCGCACAATACTTCAAGATCCGCACCGTCGACCTGACGTCCGGGAGGCGCAACCGCTCCATCGCACGTCCACGGCACATCGCGATGGCGCTCGCCAAGAACCTGACGAACCACAGCTTGCCGGAGATCGGTGATGCGTTCGGCGGCCGCGACCACACCACCGTGCTCTACGCCTGCCGAAAGATCGACAAGCTTCGCAAAGACGACGTGACCACGAACGACGACTACACGGCACTGCTGAGACTGCTCACCGGGGGATGAGAAAACGCCGGTGCAATCCTGTGGACAAGCACTGCATTCCTGCCGAGCGGCTGCGGTCACCACACACTGTCCACAAGTCATCCACATTGCCGACAGTGTTTTCGGGCATCGTTATCCGGAAGGACAACCTGTTGATCCGATAAGAAAAACGACAACTATCCACAGAGACCGCGCGGACTAGATCCAATAGATCCAAAAGGATTGATCATGAAATTCATTATTGACAGGGAGACCCTGCTCAAACCGTTGCTCATCGTTCGTGGCGTGATCGAGCAGCGTCCGACGCTTCCCGTCCTGTCGAACATACTCGTCACCGCACGGAGCGGTGTCCTGGCCTTTACGGCGACGGATTCGGAAGTCGAGCTCGAAGCGCAGGTGGCCGTTGACGGTCTGGTGGATGGCCGGGTCACGGTGCCGGCGAGAAAGATCATCGATATCTGCCAGGCCCTGCCCCCCCGCGCAAAGATCGAGTTCGAGATCGATGATGACGGCAAGGCCCATATTCGGTCGGGTCGTAGCCGGTACGTGTTGACGACGCTACCGGCGGAGGATTTCCCCACAACGGACGTGCTCTCCGACGAGTTCGCATTCGCCGTTGCGCAGAACGAGCTGAAGCGCCTGATCGATCTCACCCAGTTCGCGATGGCTCGACAGGACGTTCGGTACTATCTCAACGGGCTGCTGCTGGAAGTCGCCCCACAGAGCGTCAAGGCGGTCGCCACCGATGGCCACAGGCTGGCGGTCGCTCGACTCGACACGGAGACGGGACTGGATGAGACGAGGGCGATCATCGTCCCCAGGAAAGGAGTGCTGGAACTCGCCAAGTTGCTCACCACGGAAGATGTCGAGCTCCAAGTGCGCATCGGCACCAATGCGGTTCAACTGACGATCGACAGCGTTCGATTTACCAGCAAGCTGATCGACGGGAAGTTCCCGGACTATGGAAGGGTCGTCCCGGATGCGGAGGCATGCGACAAGCGGCTGTCGCTCGACAGGGAATCGCTCCGCCAGTGTCTGGTCAGGGCATCGGTGTTGTCGAGTGACAAGTACCGGACCGTTCGTCTGACACTCGAAACCGGACAGTTGACGGTTGACGCCCACAATCCCGAACAGGAAAGGGCGTCGGACGAGATCGAGCTGGAATACGAGGGCGAGAGCCTCGAAATCGGATTCAACGTCTCATACCTCATCGAAGCATTGGCGACGTTGCCCTCCGAAACCGTCGATATTTTCCTCACGGACTCGTCCAGCAGTTGCCTGATTCAGCCGCACGGCCGGTCAAGCAGTCAGTTCGTCGTGATGCCCATGCGACTCTGAAGCCGCATTGAACAGCTACGGGCATGCATGTCGAAGCCATCGAGGTTCGGCATCTCCGCGTTCTCGATGACGTAGACATCGAGTTCTCGTCATCCATCAATCTCCTTGTCGGCCTGAACGGCAGCGGAAAGTCGAGCCTTCTCGAAGCGGTTCACATCATGGGGTCGGGCCGCTCCTTCCGATCGCATCGTCTGCGTGACGTCGTCACTCACGGGAAGTCCGGTCTGCGCATCGTGGGGCGGACGATCGGAGGCGACGGGAGTGCTGAAACGATCGGGATCGAACACACTCCCGATGGACTGCGGGTTCGCCGCGGCGGTACCGACATCAAGGCGGCATCGGTACTTGCGGGGTTTCTTCCGACGGTTGCCGTGACCCCCGACTCGTATCGGCTGGTGACCGATGGTGCGGATCTGCGCCGTCGGATCATCGATCGGTTGCTGTTTCACGTGGAACCAACGTACCTCGACCATCACCAGCGGTATCGGCGCGCGCTGCGCCAGCGCAATGCAGCGATTCGTGGCGGCGCCGGTGACGGTGAGATCGGTGGATGGGACGTCGAGCTTGCCGCGGCCGGGGATCAGTTGACGGCCCGGAGAGTTCGCTATCTCGAACGCGCACTTCCGACGATGAAAGAAATCATCGCCAAGCTGGTTGGCATGCCGGTCGAAATCCGGTTCTACCAAGGCTGGGATCCGGACATGTCCCTCATGCACGCATGTGAGCGCTTGCTGACAAGCGATCGGGTGCGAGGTTACACCCAGGCAGGGCCACATCGCGCAGACCTCCGTTTCACCGTCGGCGGCCGGCCTCTGCAGCATTGCCTGTCGCGTGGCGAGACGAAGCTGTTCGTGACCGCTGTCGTGGTCGCACAAGTTCGAGATCTGGCCTCGAGACTCGGGTATCCGCCGGTGGTGCTGGTCGATGACCTGGCGTCGGAACTCGATCCGGAAAGCAGGAGACGGTGCCTCGTGGAATTGAACGCAACCGGGGCACAGGTTTTCCTGACCGCGGTTCCCGGGCACGGTCTCGACCGGGACGACGTTGAAGCGGATCGTCTGTTCCACGTGGAACAGGGACGCATCCACCCAGTGGTATAATCCGCCGTTTCCTGCACATCGGGTGCCACAAGTGGCCGCCCCCACCTACGACTCTTCGAATATCAAGGTCCTGAAGGGCCTCGAGGCCGTACGAAAACGGCCCGGCATGTATATCGGCGACACCGATGACGGCACCGGCCTTCATCACATGGTGTTCGAGACCGTGGACAATTCCATCGACGAGGCCCTCGCGGGGTACTGCACGGAGGTCGCGGTGACCGTCCACGCGGACGAGTCGATCACGGTCTCCGACAATGGACGCGGCATCCCGGTCGACGATCACGAAGAGGAGGGCCGTCCCGCCGCCGAAGTCATCATGACGATGCTGCACGCGGGCGGAAAGTTCGACGACAACTCGTACAAGGTCTCCGGTGGTCTCCACGGGGTGGGGGTCTCCGTCGTCAACGCTCTCTCCGAACGCCTCGATCTCACCATCCACCGCGACGGCCGCACTTACCGGCAGATCTACCGGCACGGCGACCCCGAGACCGACCTGGAAGTCATCGGGGAGACGGCACGGTGCGGCACCGTCATCCACTTTCGCCCGAGCACCAATACGTTCACGAACATCGCGTTCCACTACGACATTCTCGCCAAACGGCTTCGCGAGCTGTCCTTCCTCAACTCCGGCGTCCGGATCAAGCTGCTGGACGAACGTTCGGGCAAGCAGGACCTCTTCGAGTACCAAGGGGGGATTCGCGCCTTCGTCGAGCACCTGAACCGCAACAAGGCGCCGATCCACCCGAGCGTGCTCTTCATCGTCGCCGAGCGTGACGGCACCGCGGTCGAGCTCGCCATGCAGTGGAACGACTCGTATCAGGAGAACATCTTCTGCTTCACGAACAACATCCCCCAGCGCGACGGGGGAACGCATCTCGCCGGGTTCCGCTCCGCTCTCACCCGGACGTTCAATCAGTACATGGACGCCAACGGGTTGACGCAGAAGGCCAAGGTCGAGCCGACCGGCGACGATGTCCGTGAAGGGCTGACGGCGGTGCTGTCGGTCAAGGTCCCGGATCCTAAATTCTCTTCGCAAACAAAGGACAAGCTCGTCTCCTCCGAGGTCAAGGGGGCGGTCGAGTCGACCGTCGCGGAGAAGCTCGCCGAGTTCCTGCTCGAGACTCCGGGCGAGGCGCGTTCGATCGCGGGCAAGATCATCGAGGCGGCCCGGGCGCGCGAGGCCGCCCGCAAGGCCCGGGAGATGACCCGGCGCAAGACCGCACTGGACGTCGCGGGTCTGCCCGGCAAGCTCGCCGACTGCCAGGAGAAGGATCCGAGCCGGTCCGAGCTCTTCGTCGTCGAGGGCGACTCGGCCGGGGGATCGGCCAAGCAGGGACGAGACCGGCGCTTTCAGGCGATCCTCCCGCTCAAGGGGAAGATCCTGAACGTCGAGCGGGCCCGCTTCGACAAGATGCTGTCGTCGGCGGAGGTGGGAACGCTGATCACCGCGCTCGGCTGCGGGATCGGCAAAGAGGAGTACGACCCGGCAAAGCTGCGCTACCACCGCATCATCATCATGACCGATGCGGACATCGACGGCTCGCACATCCGCACCCTGCTGCTGACGTTCTTCTACCGCCAGATGCCGGAGCTCATAGACAGGGGTACCATCTACATCGCTCAGCCGCCGCTGTTCAAGGCGCGAAAGGGCAAGTCCGAACGCTATCTCAAGGATGAATCCGAGCTGGATGCCTACTTCATGGAGTCGGCTCTGGCCGGAACGCACGTCGTGCATGCGAACGGCGACGGTCGGACGGTGATCGAGGGCCCCGCGCTGGAGGGGATCGCCCGCGAGCATCTGCGGCTCGGCGGGATCGTGAAACGGCTTTCGCGCCGTATCCCGCCCGAAGCGCTCGGCGCGATGATGCACGCCCCGTTGCTCGACACGAACGGCTCCGCCGGGACCGGGACCGCACAGGCGCGGGAGTGGGCCGATACGCTCGGGCAGCGGATCGAGGTGGCGGCGACGGATCGGGACCGTTTCCGCATCTCCGTCGAGGAGCGCCCCGACGACGGATTCGCGATCCTGATCGAAGCAACTCTGCACGGCGTCGCATCGGAACGTCGGCTCGGCAGCGAGTTCTTCCGATCGGCCGAGTATCGCGACCTCGTGCGCTTGAGCGGGCGCCTGGATTCGCCCTTGGCCGATGCCGCGGTGCACAAGGGCGAGAGACGCCATGAGGTTGCGACGGCGCGCGAGGCGATCGAGTGGCTTCTCGAGGATGCCCGCCGAGGAACGCACATCCAGCGCTACAAGGGGCTCGGGGAAATGAACCCGGACCAGCTCTGGGAGACGACGATGGACCCCGAGACCCGCCGACTGCTCCGGGTCCGCATCGAGGACGCGGTTGCGGCCGACGAGCTTTTCACCACACTGATGGGCGACCATGTGGTGCCGCGCCGGGAGTTCATCGAAGAGAACGCCCTCGCCGTCACCAATCTCGACGCATGATTTCGTAACCCATTGATTTGAACTATTTTATGTCACGGCGTCCGGGCCACCGCCCAGACATCGACCCGGTGGGCGCCGGCGCCTTTGAGGCATCGCGCCAGTGCGTTGACCGTGGCTCCGGTGGTCACGACGTCGTCGACGATCGCGACATGACCGCCGATGGATCCCCGTGTTTCGAACGCACTCCGCACGTTCGTCTGCCGGGCGGCGGTATCGGGTAGTGACGACTGCGGGGTCTCGGCGCCGCGTCGCCGGTGTACCGTCCTTGCGATCGGCACTCCACGGCACCTGCCGAGCACCCGCGCGATCTCCAGCGCCTGATTGAACCCGCGTTTGCGCAGTCGCGCCGGCGTGACCGGTACGGGGACAAGCCAGTCGGTGCCGGACTCGCGAGCGACGGTGCGCAGGAGAAGCCCGGCCAGTGCGGGGACGACGCACAAGTCCCGACGGAACTTCAATCGCCCGACAAGGTAGTCGACGGGCGGCGCATATGCGAGCGCACAAAGGGTCCGATCGACCGGTGGATGCCTCACCGCGCAGGATCGGCACAGCTTCGCATGGGGCACCGCACTCGCTCCGCAGGCAATGCAGGGCTCGGGCAGGGACGGCAGCTCGCGGACACAGGCGTCGCACAGATTGGGGATGGCCCCGCCCGGCGCGTCGCAGAGCAGGCAGATGTCGCTGCGCGGGTATCGCATCTTCGACGGTCCGTACCGACAGGTCGGGACCGCATGATACGGACGCCGCAACCGGCGCACCGTTCACTTTCGTCTCGCGACGTGTCGGCCGTGCGCTCTCGACCCGCCTGGCCGACGACCCCATACTCGACGCCCATGGCAGAGCGGCCAACCGCACGGCGCCCGATCTCGTCGACTTTCGATCGTGTCGCGGTAAGGCGCCGGTTCGCGCGCGCCGGCGACGGGGAGCCGGAGTTCGCGCGTGCGGTGGGCATCGCGCGCGATGCGTTGCTCGATCGTCTCGACGACATTCGCATCGCGCCGCGGCGGATTCTCGATCTCGGAGCCGGGACCGGTGCGGGAGCCCGCGCGCTCGCCCGCCGCTACCGCGGTGCCGACGTGGTGTCCGTCGACCCCGTGGTCGATTTGCTGAAGCGCGCCGGCTCGCGTGCGCCGCGCTGGTTCTCCAGGCATCGGTATGTCGCCGGCGAGGCCGAGCGGCTTCCGTTGTCGTCCCGTTCGGTCGGCCTCGTTCTGTCCAACCTTGCGTTGCCGTGGTTCGATCCGGTCGACGACGCGCTGGCGGAATGCCTGCGCATCCTGCGTCCCGGCGGTCTGTTCCTGCTCAGCACCCTAGGTCCCGACACCTTGAAGGAGCTCGCGTTTGCGTGGCGGGGCCAGGATGATCCGCACCGGATGCACCCGTTCGCGGAGATGCACGTGCTCGGCGACGCCATGGTGCGCGCCGGCTTCGCGGATGTCGTGATCGACATCCAGCGTGTCCGGCTCCGGACCCCCGACTTCTGGCACCTGTGTCGCGTTCTGAGCCGCAGCGGGGGTTCCGGTGCGCTCGCGGCGCGCCGCCGCGGGCTGACCGCGGCCGAGTCCTTCCGGATTGCGGCAGCGCGATACGATACGATGCGTGACCCCGAGGGTGTGCTGCCCGTGAGCGTGGAGTTCGTGTTCGGCCATGCGTGGGCTCCCGACCCTGGACGGCCCGGAACCTCCGCCGTGTTTCCGCGAGTGGACTGGTCTGCGGGAGCAGGGTTCGGACCGTGATCGCAAGGCACGAAAACCATCCTTTTTCAAGGGGTTCTCGTGTTGCGGGGGCGAACGGGCGTGCTGTAGCATTGGCCGCCCTTCGTTGGGGCAGCGGTGGTGACGCGGGGTACGCATGTTTGCCACCAGGATCGAGGACGGCTCCGTACGGAGCATCATCATCCGGCCGAACCGATCGCTGTCGTGGGGGCAGACGAAGGTCGTCTACCTCTGCATCGCATCCTGCAGCCTGATCATTGCCGGGGTGTTCGCGGCTGCGGGGTTCTGGCCCGTGCTTCCGTTCGCCGGGGGGGAGGTCGCGATGCTCGGCATCGCGTTCTACGTCAACGCCCTGGCGGGAACGTCGGTCCAGGTGGTGACGGTGGACGCGGAGGTCGTCAAGGTCGAGAAGGAGAGGCCCGGGCCGCGGTGCGAGTGGCTGTTTCAGCGGGCATGGGCCCGGGTCGACATCCATTGGTCCCGGGGTGATCGCGCGAGCCGCCTGTTGGTCCGATCACATGGCAACGAGGTGGTTCTGGGGGAATTTCTGACCGAGACCGAGCGCGTGCGGCTGGCTGCGACCCTGAGCGAGGTGATCGGAGGCCGGGACCCGTCCGGCGCCGGAAGAATTCGTCAAGCGGAGAGACTGGAAGATGCATAGGAGAACACCGGGCCGATGGGCGAGTTCGGGCGCTGCGGTCTTCACGCTGCTCGCACTCGCGAGCACGGAGGCGTTCGCGGAATGGGATTTGAACCTGCCGGTCGGGGTCACGCCGATCAGCCGGATCGTGTACGACCTGCACATGCTCATCCTGTGGATCTGCGTCGCGATCGGCGTGGTGGTCTTCGGCGTCATGTTCATCTCGATCGTGCGTCACCGCAAGGCGGCCGGGGCGCAGGCCGCGCAGTTCCACCACAGCACGTTCGCCGAGATCGCATGGACGGTGATCCCGATCGTCATCCTCGTGGCGATGGCGGTGCCGGCGACGACGACCCTCATCGAGATGGAAGACACCACCGACGCCGACCTCACCGTCAAGGTCACCGCCTACCAGTGGAAGTGGAAGTACGAGTACATCGAGGACGGCATCACGGTGTACAGCAATCTCGCGCCATCGAGCCGCCAGGCCATCTACGAAGATCCGACGAAGGTCGAGAACTACCTCCTCGAAGTCGACAACCCCGTCGTCTTCCCCGTCGACAGGAAGGTGCGCCTGCTGCTGACCGCCGATGACGTCATCCACGCGTGGTGGGTGCCGGAGCTGGGGCAGAAGAAGGATGCGATTCCGGGCTTCATCAACGAGATGTGGACACGGGTGAAGGAGCCCGGCGTCTATCGGGGCCAGTGCGCCGAGCTCTGCGGCAAGGACCACGGGTTCATGCCCATCGTGGTCCGCGCGGCTCCGGAAGAGGAGTACAGGGCCTGGGTCGCCGAGCAGAAGACGGCCCGGGCGGAGCAGGCCGCCCTCGCGATGCGCACCTGGAGCAAGCCGGAGCTGATGGCGTTCGGAGAGAAGGTCTACGTCACGTCCTGCGCGACGTGCCATCAACTGGATGGGGCCGGTGTCGACGGCGCCTTTCCCTCCATTCGCGGAAGCGAGGTGGCGACCGGGGACGTCCAGGCCCATCTGAAGCTGGTGATGGACGGGCGCAGCGGGACGGCGATGAGGCCGTTCGGCTCGCAGTTGAACGACGTCGAGCTCGCAGCGGTCGTGACGTACCAGCGCAATGCGTTCGGAAACACCACGGGTGACGTGGTCCAGCCGGCGATGATCTCGGCGGCTCGCAACTTGAACACGGGAGGTTGAGGGTCATGAGCACCTCGCACGCAGCGCACGCCGACGACCACCATCACCACGGGCCCGATCCGGGGCTGCTCCGGTGGGTGTTCACCACAAACCACAAGGACATCGGGACGCTGTACCTGTGGTTCGCGCTGATCATGTTCTTCGTCGGCGGGTTCCTCGCCTTGGGGATCCGGGCCGAGCTGTTCATGCCCGGACTGCAGGTGATGGACCCGCACCTGTTCAACCAGTTCACCACCATGCACGCGCTGATCATGATCTTCGGCGCGATCATGCCCGCGTTCGTCGGCTTCGCGAACTGGCTCGTCCCGATGATGGTGGGGGCGCCCGACATGGCGCTGCCGCGCCTGAACAACTGGAGCTTCTGGCTGCTCCCGTTCGCGTTCACCCTCCTCATCGGCACGTTCTTCCTGCCCGGCGGCGCGCCGGCGGCGGGCTGGACGATGTATCCGCCGCTCGTGCTCCAGGGCGGGGCGAACGTCGCATTCCTGATCTTCGCGGTTCACCTGATGGGGATCTCCTCCATCATGGGGGCGATCAACATCATCGTGACGATTCTGAACATGCGGGCGCCGGAGATGACCCTGCTGCGGATGCCGCTGTTCGTGTGGACCTGGCTCATCACCGCGTTCCTCCTGATCGCCGCGATGCCGGTGCTGGCCGGCGCGGTGACGATGCTGCTCACCGACAAGTTCTTCGGCACGTCGTTCTTCAACGCGGCCGGCGGTGGCGATCCGGTGATGTTCCAGCACGTGTTCTGGTTCTTCGGGCACCCCGAGGTCTACATCCTCATCCTGCCCGCGTTCGGGATCGTCTCCCAGATCCTCCCCACCTTCGCGCGCAAGCCGCTGTTCGGGTACGAGTCGATGGTGTACGCGACCGCCTCGATCGCGTTCATCTCCTTCATCGTGTGGGCGCACCACATGTTCACGGTGGGGATGCCGCTCTCCGGCGAGCTGTTCTTCATGTACACCACCATGCTGATCGCGGTGCCGACCGGGGTGAAGGTCTTCAACTGGATAGCGACCATGTGGCGCGGCTCGATGACGTTCGAGACGCCCATGCTGTGGGCGATCGCGTTCGTCGTGCTGTTCACGATCGGCGGATTCTCCGGCCTCATGCTCGCCATCACCCCGGTCGACTTCCAGTACCACGACACCTACTTCGTCGTCGCCCACTTCCACTACGTGCTCGTCACCGGGGCCATCTTCGCCATCATCGGGGGGGTGTACTACTGGCTGCCGAAGTGGACGGGCCACATGTACGACGAGACGCTCGGGAAGTGGCACTTCTGGATCTCGACCATCTCGGTCAACGTGCTGTTCTTCCCCCAGCATTTCCTCGGTCTCGCGGGAATGCCGAGGAGAATCCCCGACTACGCGGTCCAGTTCACCGACTGGAACATGGTCTCGAGCATCGGCGGCTTCGTGTTCGGACTCTCGCAGCTCCTGTTCCTCTACATCGTCGTGCAGACGATCCGGGGCGGCGAGAAGGCGTCGGAGCGAGTGTGGGAGGGCGCTCACGGCCTCGAGTGGACGCTGGCGTCGCCGCCTCCGTACCACACGTTCGAGGAGCCGCCGCGCGTCACCGAGGCGGAAGCGCACGGCTGAGGGCGAGGGCATGCACGACGACATGGCCATCGACGGGAATCGAAGCGGACGCAGGGCGAATGTCCGGCTGGCCATCGTGCTCGCGCTCGTGGCGGCCGTGTTCTATCTCGGCATCATCGTGCTGAAGCACCCATGACCGCCGGGCGGACGCGGGCGAACGGGAAGACGGCGCGGCGGCTCGCGGTCGTCGTGTTCGCGATGTTCGGGTTCGGGTACGCGCTCGTGCCGCTCTACGACGTGCTCTGCGAGATCACCGGCCTGGGCGGGCGCACCGGAGTGGTTGCCGCGGGCGCGCTCGACGGAGAGGTCGATACGAGACGCACGGTCAAGGTGCAGTTCCTCGGCACCGTGAGCAGCCGGCTCCCGTGGGAATTCCGCCCCAACGTGGCCTCGATGGAGGTGCACCCCGGGCAGGTCTACGAGACGACGTATTTCGCGCGGAACCTGTCCCCGACCGCGACCGTGGGCCAGGCGCGTCCCTCGGTCGCGCCGTCCGTCGCCTCCCTGCACTTCAACAAGACGGAATGCTTCTGCTTCGTCGAGCAGGAGTTCGCGCCGGGGGAGGGGCGGGACATGCCGGTGCGTTTCGTGCTGAGCCGGAACCTCCCGGCCGAGATCTCGACGGTGACGCTGTCGTACACGTTCTTCAATTCACGGCAGGCGGGATAGTTCGCACGCAGGCATCGGCGCCGCCGGGACGGGCGGCTCGGCTTGAACTCAACGAACGGGATGATCAGGGCAATGGTTGCGGCAAAAGGCGGGTACTACATTCCACACGGCACCAAGTGGCCGATCATGGGCTCGATCGGCCTGTTCACGTTGCTCGGCGGATTCGCGATGCTGCTCAACGGCAATGCGTCCGCGAACTGGATCATGGTCGTCGGCACCCTGATCATCCTCGCGATGATGGCCGGGTGGTTCGGCACCGTGATCGGGGAGAGCGAGTCGGGGGCGTACAACGGGCAGGTCGACCGCTCGTTCCGGCAGGGGATGATATGGTTCATCTTCTCCGAGGTGCTGTTCTTCGGCGCGTTCTTCGGCGCCCTGTTCTACGCCCGGATCTATTCGGTGCCGTGGCTCGCCGGCGAGGGCGCGGGCGGAATCGCCACCGGACCGTTGCTGTGGCCGGGATTCGAGGGGGCGTGGCCGACGAACGGCCCCGCCGGCATCGGCGGCGCCTTCGAGACCATCCCGGCGTTCGGGATCCCGTTCATCAACACCGTCATCCTCGTCTCCAGCGGCGGCACGGTCACCCTTGCGCACTGGGCGCTCAAGAAGAACGAACGGGGGAAGCTGTGCTGGTGGCTGTTCGCGACGGTCGCGCTCGGGGTGGTGTTCCTCGGGCTGCAGGGCTACGAATTCGCGCATGCGTACAACGATCTCAACCTGACCTTGGGATCGGGGGTGTACGGGTCGACGTTCTTCATGCTGACCGGATTTCACGGACTGCACGTGACGATCGGCGCGATCATGCTGCTCGTCATGCTGCTCCGATCGATGAAGGGCCACTTCACCCCGGAGCACCATTTCGCGTTCGAGGCGGCGGCGTGGTACTGGCACTTCGTCGACGTGGTCTGGATCGGGCTGTTCATCTTCGTCTACTGGCTCTGATCGCGTACCGGCCGGCCGGGGCGGCGAGGTCTCCCGGCCGTCTTCCGATTGGCGGCCCGTCCCGGAGCGCGCGCGGGAGTGGGCGCGGGCCGGTACGGCGGCTTCAGGGTCTCAGGGCCTGACTCCGTGCGGCTCGATGAGCCCGAGCGCCCAGAGCAGCACGAGCAGGCAGAGAAGGCCGATCGAGATCCCGACGCGTATCGTCAGCGCCCTGACCGTGCGCTCCGACCGGCCCTTGTCCTTGACGAGAAAGAACAGACCGGATGCCAGACTGGCCAGCACGCCGATGAAGATCACCACGACGACCAGCTTCGCGAGCATCGGGAGCATCCCCGGGTGCGGGTGCCGGAGCATTGTATCGTAGCGCCGGTGGCGTCATCGCCGGGTGGACGTGAATGCGGTTCGTATCGATGTCCCTTGCGGCGATTCGTTCATTCGTCCCGGCAACGGCGGCGGTTCTCGCCATTGCGGCGTTCACGGGGCTCGGACTCTGGCAGCTCGACCGGGCCGGCGAGAAGGACCGCCGCCGCGGGACGTTCGCGGCGCGCACCGGCGACCCACCGATACCCCTCGACCGGCGCCTGTCCATCGCGCCGTCCAGGATCGATCCCGAGTGGTGGCGGTATCGGCGGGTCGAGGTCTCGGGCGAGACGCTCGGCGAACGCCAGTATCTGCTGGACAACCGCACCCGCAACGGGGTCGCCGGCTACCACGTCTACCTGCCGGTGCTGGTCGCGGGGCTCGACCGCGTGGTGCTCGTCAACCGCGGGTGGGTGGAGGCCGGCCCGAGCCGCGAACGCCGTCCGGACGTTTCGCTGGACCCTTCGGCGCTGGTGGTCTCGGGGATCGTGGACTACCCGCGGCAGACCCTCCTCCTCGGCGACGACGGCTACACAGGGTCGTCGTGGCCGAAGGTCGTGCAGCGGATCGATCTCGACAGGACGGCGCGGGACCTCGGCCGTCCTCTCCTCCCGTTCGTGGTCCTGATGGACGCGGGAGAGCCGCACGGCTTCGTGCGCGAGTGGACGCCGTACCTCGGCATCGGTCCCGAGCGGCATCGAGGCTACGCGTTCCAGTGGTTTTCGCTCGCGGCCGCGGTGGCCGTGGTGTGGATCGTGGTCAAGGTCCGTGGCGCCCGCGGCCGCTGAATCGCGCCGGCGGGCGCGGCGCGGGAACCGGGCCGCGCTGCTCGGGCTCTTCGCGGTGTTCGGCGTCCCGATCCTGATCGCGTACGCGCTCAACGTGTGGTGGCCGCACTGGAGCCCGTTCGGCCGGGTGAACCACGGGGAGATCGTCGAGCCCGCGTGGAAGGTCGAGCTCGCGGCGCTCGGTCATGACGCGGCGCGGCGCACCGCCGGGCGCTGGGTCCTGCTGCACCCGGCCCCGTCGGAATGCGCCGGGGCCTGCGAGGCGCTGCTCGATCTCACGAGGCGCGTGCACATCTCGCTCGGCAAGGATCACGACCGCGTGGCCAGGATGTTCGTCTACCGCACCGGCCTTCCGGTCGACCACGTGCAGTCCATGGACCCGGCCCTGGTCCTGGTTCCAGTGCCCGCCGCGTGGTTCGACCGGTTCGCGGGAGGCGAGCCGGTGCTTCTGGTCGTCGACCCGCAACACCGGGCAGTGCTCCGGTATCGTGCGGACGTGAGCGGAAACGGGCTCGCGCGAGACCTCGCCCGGGTGCTGAAGATCTCCAAGATCGGCTGATTCGCCGCAAGGCCCCGGAAGCCGGAAAGGGGGCCGGACGGAGACCGGATACCGTGCCGTCCTCCCGGCGGCCCGCCTGAACTTGGTATCATTCGCCGACCGTCCGTCTCTCGTCCCGCGCCTGCGTTCCGTGTCCTCCTCCACCGTGCTGATTCCTGACGGCCTCCGCGTGTGGCGCGAGTACGTCACGCTCTGCAAACCGAAAGTCGTCGCATTGATCGTCTTTACCGCCATCGTCGGCATGCTGCTCGCAAGCCCGGCGATGGTGCCGTTCGACGTCCTGGTGCTCGGAACCCTCGGCATCGGGGGCGCGGCAGCGGCGGGCGCGGTGGTCAATCATCTTGCCGATCGCCGGATCGACGCGCTCATGGCAAGGACGAGCGGCCGCCCGTTGCCGAGGGGAACGATCGATACCGCCTCCGCGGCGGTGTTCGCCGCCGTGCTGGCCGTATCCTCGATGGCCCTCCTGGCCTGGGGCGTCAACACGCTGACGGCGGCGCTGACGTTCGGCTCGCTGGTCGGATACGCGGTGGTCTACAGTTTCTTCCTCAAGCGGGCCACACCCCAGAACATCGTCATCGGGGGCGCGGCGGGGGCGATGCCGCCGGTGCTCGGCTGGGCCGCAGTCACCGGCGAGGTCGATCCGCACGCGCTACTGCTGTTCCTGATCATCTTCGCGTGGACGCCCCCCCACTTCTGGGCTCTGGCGATCCACCGTCATCGGGAGTACGCGGACGCCGACATCCCCATGCTGCCGGTGACGCACGGCGTCGACTTCACCCGGCTGCACGTGCTGCTCTACACGGTGATTCTGTGCGTGGTGAGCCTGCTGCCCTTCGCGACCAGGATGAGCGGCGTGATCCATCTCGCCGTCGCGACGGTGCTCGGAGCGGGGTTTCTCGGCTATGCCGTGGCCCTGTACCGGCGGCGCGACAGCAGGTTGCCGATGCGCACCTTCGGTTACTCGATCTATTACCTGTTCGGGATCTTCGCCGGCCTGCTCGTCGATCACTACGCGCGCGCGTGGTGGTGATCGCCGCCGACGGCAAGCCCGGGAGGTCGAGCGCGTAGACCGATTACTACGCGCGCGCCGACCGGCGGCGCGGCGGCGGCTCCGGGAACGTCAGAGGTCGATCAGCTTCCGGAGCTTCCCGAGGGCGTTCTTCTCGATCTGCCGGATCCGCTCCGCGGAGACGCCGTACTCGTCGGCAAGCTCCTGCAGGGTCGTCTTCCGCTCCGCGAGCCATCGCCGGGTGATGATCGAGCGGCTGCGATCGTCGAGGGCCTCCAGTGCACCGGCAAGCTGCGCCCCACTGTGCGCTTCCCAGTCGTCGTCTTCGACCCGAGCCGCCGGTTCGAATCGCAGATCCTGGAGGTAGCCGGCCGGCGCCGGCCGATCGTTCTCGGAGTCGTGTTCGACGAGGGGGTCGAACGATGCGTCATGCGCGCTCAGCCGTTGCTCCATCTCCATGACCACCCGCGGCTCGACGCCGAGGTCGGCCGCGATGTCCCCGACCTCGGCCTGCGACATCCAGCCGAGCCGCTTCCGCGAGCTGCGCAGGTTGAAGAACAGCTTGCGTTGCGCCTTGGTGGTGGCGACCTTGACGATGCGCCAGTTGCGCAGGATGAACTCGTGGATTTCGGCTTTCACCCAATGGACCGCGAAGGAGACGAGCCGCACGCCGACGTCCGGGTCGAAGCGTTTGACCGCCTTCATCAACCCGACGTTGCCCTCCTGGATCAGATCAGCCTGCGCGAGGCCGTATCCGTCATAGCCGCGGGCGATGCGGACAACGAAGCGCAAGTGAGCGGTCACCAACTCCCATGCGGCATCCAGATCACGTTCGTTGCGATATCGCTCGGCCAATTCCCGCTCCTTCTCCGCGCTGAGCATCGGGAGCGAGAAGACCGCCTGCCGGTACGCCGCGAGGTTTCCGATCGGGAGGGTGTTCGCCGGCAACTGCAATGCTGTGCTCATTTCATTCATCTGGGGACGTGGTTTGCGCGGATGCTAGCACTCGGCGGATTGGAGTGCCAGACGTGCGGAGAAGTTCCGCGCACGGACGGGACGACGGGAGTCGTCCATGCGGCGCCGAACGCTTGATCGGGAGCTGGCCCGGATTTCTCGCCATCTCACTTCGCGGACGCGGAGCTACCGGCATCTACGCGCCCTCGCTTCGCGATCTGGTGAGAAATCCGGGCCAGGACGATGTCGTCGGATGCGGTGCGAGGGACGGACTCGCCCGGCCGGCGGGGTCGGTCACCGCGGGATTGATTCTTCCCCGAGCTCCCGGGAGACCGCGATCCAGGCGCCGCCGAGCCCGAGCAGTCCGCCGGCGGCAATGGCTGCGATGGCGCTCCACGGTTGCAGGCCGACGAGTTCGAAGTCGCTCGAGTACAGCACCACCAGGCGCTTTGCCGGCTCCGCCACCGACCAGGCCGCGGCGGCGGCGAGCGTGCAGGCGGCCGCGCCCGCGATGAGGCCGTACCACAACCCGGTGTACAGAAAGGGCCGGCGGACGAACGCATCCGTTGCTCCGAAGAGCCGGATGATCCCGATCTCCTCGCGCCGGCTCTCGATGCCGAGGCGGATGGTGTTCCCCACGATGAGCAGTATCCCGAGCCCGAGCATCGCGAAGAGCACCTGAACGATTCGGTGCAACGTCTCCAGGATCGCGGCGAGACGATCGACCCATACGAGGTCGAGCTGTACCGACTCCACCTCGGGCCGGGCGGATACTCGATCGCGCAATGCCACCTGGGCGGCGCGATCGGGCGTTCCGGCACGCGGCGTGATGACGATCAGATCGGGAAGCGGGTTCTGTCCTTCGAAGATGGCCCGGACGTCGTCGAATCCGGTCATTTGCCGGTACTCGGCAAGCGCTTCGGTACGGGTGACGATACGCACATCGCCCACTGCGTCCCATTGACGCAGCGCCGCCGCGACCGACGCCGTTTGCGTCGCGTCGAGATCGTGCCGGAGGAACGCCGTCAGTTGCGCGTTGCGGTCGAGTCCCCCCATCGCGCGATGCGCATTGTCGAGCATGATGTAGAGCACGAGCGGCAGCGAGAGTGCGACCGCAATCGCGAGCACGGTGACGGCCGTCGCGATCGGCCGGTGTATCAGGCGCCCGAGCGAGGAAAGCGCCGAGTGCCCGTGCCCGGACATCCACGCTGCAAGGGTGATGGTCGCCCCGGAAGTCAGGTCGAACTCCCCTCTCTGGCGACGTGAGCGCTTGCTCACGGTCTTGCCGTCCCGTCACCGGCGCCCGATCGGCCCGTTCCCGCGGCGTACCGCTCGCTCACGATCCGGCGCCCGTGTCGTCGACGATGCGGCCCTCGCTCAGGGTGACGATCCGGTGCGACATCGACCGGGCCAGATCCAGATCGTGGGTCGCGACGACCACGGTGCCCCCGAGCTGATTGATGCGGTCGAACAATGCCATGGTGTAGCGACTGAGCTTGGGGTCGAGGTTTCCGGTCGGCTCGTCCGCGAGCAACAACGATGGCCGGTTGACGACTGCGCGCGCGATGCCGATCCGTTGCTGCTCGCCGCCGGACAGCACCGCCGGTTGCAAACGCTCCTTTCCCAGCAGGCCGACCAGGTCGAGCGCGGCCCGCACCCGTCGGCGCACGTCATTGTGGCGATACCCGGCCGCGACCAGCGGCAGCGCCACGTTGTCGAATACGGTCCGCTCCGAGAGCAGCCGGTGATCCTGGAACACGACGCCGAGATGGCGTCGATACAGCGGCATGCGACGTGCTCGAATGCGCGAAAGATTGTGTCCGCCGACGATGACCTGCCCGCGCGAGCACCGCTCCATCAGCATGATCAGCCGGAGCATGGTGCTCTTGCCGGCCCCGGAGTGCCCGGTGACGAACAACATCTGCCCGGGCGGGACGTGGAGGTTCACCGAGCGAAGCGCCTCGTGCCCTCCGGGGTACCGCTTGGTCGCGTCGTGGAATCGAATCACCGGCGGAACCGTGCCAAGTGCTCAGCGTCCGATGATCGCGGCAACGAACGCCTTCGCATCGAAGTCGCGGAGGTCGTCGACACCCTCGCCGACGCCGATCAGCCGGATCGGGAGTCCCAGCCGCTGCGCGATCGCGAAGATGATCCCGCCCTTTGCGGTGCCGTCGAGCTTGGTCAGCGCGACCCCCGTCACGCCGACCGCGTCATGGAACTGCACGGCCTGCGTCAGTGCGTTCTGGCCGGTTCCCGCGTCCAGGACCAGCAGCACCTCGTGCGGTGCGGAGGCGTCGAGCTTGCCGATGACCCTGCGCACCTTGCGCAACTCGTCCATCAGTCCGACCCGGGTATGCAGCCTTCCCGCGGTGTCGGCGATGAGAACGTCGATGCCGCGGGCGCGGGCGGCGTCGAATGCGTCGTAGATGACCGACGCCGAATCCGCGCCCGGTTGCTGCGCGATGACCGGCACGCCGGCGCGTTCGCCCCACGCCTGCACTTGCTCGATCGCGGCCGCCCGGAAGGTGTCGCCCGCCGCGATCATCACCGATCGGCCATCGGCCTTGAAGCGCGCCGCGAGCTTGCCGATGGTGGTGGTCTTTCCCGCGCCGTTGACCCCGATGACGAGGATGACGTACGGCTCGCCGGATTCGGGAATGGACAGCGGCGCCTCGACCGGAACGAGTATCTCCAGCATCTCCCTCTCGATCGATGCCAGGAGTGCGGTTGCGTCACCGACCTCGCGGCGCGATACCCGCGATTCGAGACTGTCGATGACGCGCCTCGTCGCTTCGACGCCGACGTCCGCGGTGAGGAGGATCGTTTCGATGTCTTCGAGCAACGCGTCGTCGATGGTCGTCCGCGACCCGACGAGCTGTGCGATCCCGTCGGCGATCGCGCCGCGAGTCTTTCGCAACGCCTCGCCCATGCGCCCGAGCAGACCGGGCCGCGGCGAGGCTTCCGGGTTCGAATCCTTGCGGAAAAGGCGGATCAACGGCCAAGCGTCCTCGGCGGAACGGCATGAAACGGCGAAGGAGCAATCCACCGTGGGCAGACGACCACGCGCCGGGTCCCCCGAAGCAGTACTCTGGTTCCCGGATGGATCGGGAGAGGTCGGATGATCGTAGCACGAGCCCGAACGCACGGAGGACGATCGGGGCGCGGTCCGGTCCTGTGGCCACCGAGGTGAAACGTCCGGTCGCGAGGCACGCGGTGCGCATCATCGCCGGCCGCTGGCGCCGCCGGCTGCTTCCGGTAGCGGCGACCGGGGGTATTCGTCCCACGCCCGACCGGGTGCGCGAGACGCTGTTCAACTGGCTGGATGGTGAGGTTGACGGCGCACGCTGTCTCGATCTCTTCGCCGGAACGGGGGCGCTCGGCTTCGAGGCCGCCTCGCGGGGCGCGAGGTCGGTGGTCATGGTCGAGCGCCGGCACGATGCCGCCGCAGCGCTGGAAGGGGCGGTCCGCGTCCTTGGAGCGGACGGCGTGGAGGTCATATGCGCCGATGCGCTCGTCTGGACACCGCCGGCCGGCGGCCGCTTCGACATCGTGTTTCTGGATCCGCCCTACTCGGGGCCCGTGCCGGAAGCGTCCCTCGCCCGGCTCGATCGCCTGGACGCGCTTGCCCCCCACTGCCTCGTCTACCTCGAAGCGAACCGCGACCCCGACGGCATCGAGCTACCGCCCGGATGGCGGTTCCGGCACGCCCGGCGCGCCGGGCGGGTGCGATATTATCTTGTTTCCCGAGGCCGGCCGACGGGCCGCCGATGACCCGCGCAGGGAGGCGACCGATGGAGCGAACCGCGATATATCCGGGGACGTTCGATCCGATCACCAATGGCCACGCCGACCTCGTTCATCGGGCGGCGGCCTGCTTCGAGCGGGTCATCATCGCGGTCGCCGGCAGCACCGCGAAGGCCACGCGGTTCAGCCTGGACGAACGGGTCGGGCTCGCGCGGGAGGTGGTGGGCGAGATCGGGAACGTCAGGGTCGAACGGTTCGACGGGTTGCTCGTCGAGTTCGCCAGGAAACAGCGGGCGCAAGTGATTCTGCGCGGGCTGCGGGCGGTGTCGGACTTCGAGTACGAGTTTCAGCTCGCGAGCATGAATCGCAAGCTCGCCCCGGGAATCGAGACGATGTTCCTCACCCCCGACGAAGGGTGTACGTTCATCTCGTCGAGCCTGGTTCGGGAGATCGCCGCGCTGGGCGGCGACGTGCGCGGCTTCGTGCATCCCGCCGTCGAGGCGGCGTTGCGGGCCAGGGTCAAGGCGGGCTGAAGCGGTGCGGAGCCGACATGGCGTTGCTGATCACCGACGAATGCATCAACTGCGATGTCTGCGAGCCCGAGTGCCCGAACGAGGCGATCTCCATGGGAGAGGAGATCTACGTGATCGACGCCTCGCGTTGCACCGAATGCGTCGGCCATTTCGGCGAACCCCAGTGCGTGCAGGTATGTCCGGTCGATTGCATCCCGAAGGACCCCGGCCACGTCGAGACGCATGACGAGCTGTTCGGGAAGTATCTGCGTCTGACCGGAAAGGCGGCGTAACGCCGGTCCGCGGGGGGCCGCCGCCCCCTCGTTTCCGGCACCGGATCAGCCCGAATCGCGACGAGACGGGCGATCCGGACTCTTCGTCGGCTCGGACGTGCGGCGGCGCTCCGTCCGGCTCACCGCTGGCATCTCCTGCAGAACCAGGTCGCGCGCTGGGCGAGGACGACTCTTGCGATCGGCGCGGCGCAATGCGGACAGGGCTCGCCTTCGCGTCCGTACGCGTTGAGCCGTCCGGCGAACCGTCCCGTCGATCCGTTCGTGCGGACATGGTCGCGCAAGGTCGTGCCGCCGGCGTCGATCGCCGCGTCCAGCACCTGCTTGACCGCCCCCACCAGCCGGTCGATGCGCCGGCGCGCGATCCGCCCGCCGGCCCGGCGCGGATCGATGCCGGCGACGAACAGCGCCTCGTTCGCGTAGATGTTGCCGACCCCGGCCACGATCCGCGCATCCATCAGCAGGTTCTTGATCGGCGCGGTGCGTCCGCGGAGCCGCCCGTGCAGCCACGACCCGTTGAACGCCCGCCCGAGCGGTTCGGGGCCGAGATGGGCGATCAGGCGGTGCCGCGCGGGGTCGGAGCCGATCCACAGCCAGCAACCGAAGCGGCGCGGGTCGTGGTAGCGCATGCAGCGGCCGTCGTCGAGGACGACATCGATGTGGTCATGGGGTCGCGGCGCTGCGCCCGCATCGAACAACCGCAGGCTTCCCGACATCCCCAGGTGGACGAGCACCGTCCCGCTCCCGACCCCGATCAGGAGGTACTTCGCGCGGCGCCCGACGTTGCGGATCTCCCGGCCGGCGAGGATGCGCGGCAGCCCGGCGGGCACCGGCCAGCGCAGGCGCCGGTCGCGGACGACCACCGCCGCGATGCTGCGGCCGAGGACGTCGCGCGCGAGATCGCGGCGCGTCGACTCCACCTCCGGCAATTCGGGCATCGCGAGTCGGTGGGGTCAAGCGCGCGGCGGTGCGCCGCGCTGCCGCGCGAGGCGGTGGAGCGAGGCGACGAGCGCGACCCCGGCCGCCATCAGGGCGAACGCGCCCAGCGTGACCTCGTCGGCCGCATCCGGCCAGACCGGGTCGCTCGACATCAGGCGGCGCTTGCCGCGCACGATCTCGAAACGGCGTTCCTGAAACGGCCACACGACCCACAGCGAGCCGATGAGGAGGCCGCAGATCGCGAGCAGGGTCGTGCGATACCACCGGCGCAGCAGCCACGCGAGCACGCGGCTGAACGCCATCAGTCCGAGGACCACGCCGACTCCGAAGGGGATGATGACGCCCGGGTCGAGGCGGCCGATGCCGTCGAAGACGTAGGCGTACTTGCGAAGGATCAGCAGGACGAATGCGCCGGAGACGCCGGGCAGAAGCATGGCGGAGATCGCGAGCGCGCCGCTCAGTGCGACGAACCACGGGGCGTCCGGGGTCGATGCGGGCACGAGGTTGGCGATCCCGAAGCCGGCCGCGGCTCCGGCGAGGATGACGGCCCATTCGACGGGCCGGACGCCTTCGAGAGCCTGGAGCAGCACGGCGACCGAGGCCACGATCAGTCCGAAGAACAGGCCGTAGACGAGGGCCGGCTGGGTCTCGATCAGCCGAGGAAGCGGAACCACGCGGGTGAAGAACATCAGGGCGGCGAAGACTCCGAGGCCCAGCGGGACGATGAACGCAAGATCCACGTGCTCGATCGCCGGCCGGAACCGGCGCGCGAGCAGGAGGCGCACGAACGCGGCGTCGAACGCCCGGATTGCCTCGATCAGCCGGCGGTAGATCCCGAGAATGAACGCCATCGTCGCGCCGCTCACCCCGGGCACCACGTCTGCGGCGCCGATACAGAACCCTTTCGCGATGGTGGACGCCGCGGCCTTCAAGACCGAGCGGCCCGGCGGGACGGGGAACGGATCGTCGCGAGCCCCCTCGCGAGGTTGGACGCCGCGGCTTTCAAGGGACGCGGTGATACTCGGGGCTCAGCTCGTGCACGGCGTCGACGCAGGCGCGGACGTGCTCCGGGTCGACGTCCGGGGTGATCCCGTGCCCGAGGTTGAAGACGTGCCCGGAGCCCGTGCCGTACTCGGCGAGGACGCGGCCCACCTCGTCGCGGATCCGGGCCGGCGACGCGAGCAGCGTGGCCGGGTCGAGGTTTCCCTGAAGCGCGACCCGCGCGCCCACCCGCGCCCGCGCGCTCCCCAGATCGACCGTCCAGTCGAGCCCGACCGCGTCACAGCCGCTGCGCGCCATCGATTCGAGCCACCCTCCGCCGCCCTTGGTGAACAGTACCACCGGGACCCCCCGGGACTCGTGCTCGCGGGGCAGGCGTTCGACGATCCGGCGCATGTAGTCGAGGGAGAACTCGTGATAGGCGGGAGTGGTGAGGACGCCGCCCCAAGTGTCGAAGACCATCAGCGCCTGCGCGCCGGCGCGCACCTGCGCCGTCAGATAGTCGACGGTGGCGGTCGAGAGCAGCTCCAGAAGGCGGTGGAGCTCCCGGGGGTGTTCGATGAGGATCGTCTTCGCGCGCGCGAAGTCGCGCGAGCTCCGGCCTTCGATCATGTAGGTCGCGAGCGTCCACGGACTGCCTGCGAAGCCGATGAGCGGCACGCGGCCATCGAGCTCGCGCCGCGCCGCCCGGACCGTATCCATCACGAAGCCGAGATCGTCCTCGGGGTCCGGGCGCCCGAGCCGGTCGATGTCGGCCGGTGTGCGCACCGGTGCGCCGAACTGCGGGCCTTCGCCCTCGACGAACTCGAGCCCGAGTCCCATCGCCCAGGGGATGGTCAGGATGTCGGAGAACAGGATCGCCGCATCGAGCGCGAACCGGCGCAACGGCTGCAAGGTGACCTCGCAGGCCAGCTCCGGAGTGCTGCACAGCGCAAGGAAGCTGCCGGCGCGCGCCCGTGTCGCCCGATATTCGGGAAGATAGCGTCCGGCTTGGCGCATGAGCCAGACCGGGGTGCGGTCGACGGGTTCTTTCGCAAGCGCTCGCAGCAGACGATCGTTCACCGGCAGGGTCTCTTCTCGAACCCACGTGATTCGGAGAGCGGCTTCTCCGACAGCACCGGTAGTCTATCGTGGCCTCCGGGCGGCGGCATGCCCGGATCGGCTCGTCGCACCGGTCCTTGCCGCCCTCCCCGCCGGGTTGCCGCTCGCCGAGGCGAGCGGGCCGCTCCGGATCGCGGACATGGCGCCCGGTGCTCGCCGGGGTTCGGCTCGCCAGACGGTTGTACCGCGGACAGGACAGCCGCCAACAGCGCCGGGCCCGAACGCCTTGACCCCGAGCAATGCGGCCGGCAACGAGACACCGGCCGACGGCCGGCACTGTCAGGAGCAAATAGTCTGTCCGGTGTTGTAGCACGTCATCTGTCCGGTTGGATGGGCACCGAGGAGGTGCCCCATGACCCGGACGCAAGTGCGACAGGAGACCCGACGGATGAGATTCGCACAAGCGTACGGCGGCGGGCAGGAGCGGCGGCTGACACAGGAAGAGGCGGCTCGGCTGCCGGGGGTGTGCGAGCGCACGTTCCGGCGCTCCGTGGACCGCTACGAGGACGAGGGGCTTGACGGGCTCGTTGACAAACGCCTGGGCCAAGTCTGGGCACGGCGGGCGCCGGTCGACGAGGTGGTGCGCACCGAGACGGTGTACCGCGAGCGCGCGCCGCTGCGGGGCATGAGGCTCCCCCAGGACGGCGAGACCCATCAGTGGGTGCCCGGACAGCACCGGGACCTCATCATCACCCTGGACGATGCGACTTCCGATGTTGACAATCGGAATCCGTTGACTACAGGATGCAGCCGTCATGCAGTCCTCGTGCATGGGCGCGAGGGGCGTTGTTACCCGAAACGGAGGAATCCCCCCATGTGTGGAAACGATAGCCTTACTCAACCCCCCCCCCCCCCCCCCCCCCCCCCCCCCCCCCCCCGCACATCTTGTGCACTTTCTGACGTAATCCCTTCCGTCGCCCTTGCGGCGACTCTCCTCCTCACCGGAGCCCCCGCCCTCGCAGTCCTGAACTGCGACCCCGCCCAGCGGGGCACCCTCGGCGCCGACGGCGTCACCTTCACCCCGGGGACGAGCGCTTCGGATATCGATTTCCTTGCCGCCTGCACCGGCGACGGCGCGGGTGACGAGCTCACCATCGACGACATCGTCGATGGCTACGACGATTACCTTGCGGCCGGCGGTGGCGATGTGATCGATAGTGACAGCAGGGTCGTCCTGGAAGTAGGCGGTGACGGCGCCAGGATCAATTTCTATGGCCTTGACTCCGATACCGTCGCCGATTGGGTCTTCAAGGGCACGTTCCGGGGCGCCGACGACAACGCGGGCATCAATGTGTACCTTGATAGCGACTCCCCGAACGAACTGCGCTGGGACTCCCATGCCGACATCCGGACGACCGGCGGTGCCCCCGGCATCGTGGTCGGTGTCGATGACGACGCGCCGGGCCGCCAAGTGCGGGTGCGCAACTTCGGGTCGGTGGTCGTCACCGAGGACGCAGGCGAAGCGAGGCGCGGCGCCGCGATGGCCGTCTGGGCGAATCATGCCAATGTGGAGGCCACCAACGAAGCGGGCGCCACCATCGAGACCAGTGGAAACGGGGACCAGGGTCTCGCAGCCTCCACTGCCGGGACCGGGGCGACGGCGAAGGCCGTCAACCGCGGGGAGATCACCACGAAAGGCGACCTGGACGACAACGACAAAAACGCCGATGCCGTCCGGACCGACAGCGACGGCCCCAGCAGCAGGACAGCGGAAGTCGTCAACGAAGCGGGCGCCACCGTTCGCACCGAAGGCGATGGAGCCAGAGGGCTCTTCGCCAGCTCGTGCAACTGGGACGGGGCACGCTGCATCCGGTCGGGAACGGGGTCGGCGACCGCGATCAACCGCGGGTCGGTCACCACCACCGGCAATGGGGCCGTCCGGTCCGGTGGCGGCACCCGGAGTGCCCATGCCGTCTCCGCATATCTCGACGGAGACGGGACAGCGCGGGCGGTCAACGAAGCCGGGGGCACGATCCGGACCGAGGGCACCGGCGCCCGGGGGCTGAGCGTCTCCCACGAGGGATCCTCCGGCCGGGCGGAGGCCGAGAACCAGGGCGACATCACCACGACCGGCGGGGTGGACAGCGCACTCCGGCAGTCACATGGAGTGTCCGCCTGGTCGCAGCACGGGTCGGCCCGCGCCGTCAACCACGAGGGCGCGACGATCGTCACCGAGGGCGTTGCGGCGGATGGCCTGCGCGCGCAAAACCAGGAGGGCACGACCGACGACTCGGCCACCGCGATCAACCGCGGGAGCATCACCGTTCGCGGAGACGGCTCCTTCAACGAAGACACCTTTGGTCTCGCCCAGGGCGTGTTTGCCGTCACCGACGAAGGGAGTGCCTTCCGTGCGACAGCGCTCAACGACAGGACGGGCGTGGTCGAGACCCACGGCAAGGGCTCTCGGGGCGTCGAAGCCGACGCCTTCGGCAGCGGCGACGCGGAGAGCGTCAACCGGGGCCGCATCACCACCCGCGGTGACGCCTTCCCGATCGACCGGCAGGACAGTGACGGAGACACTTACCGTAGCGCCACTGGCCTGCTCGCTTTCACGCAGGGGTCGGGCTCGGCATCGGCCAGGAACGAGGTGGGCGGCGTCGTCGACACCCACGGGACGGCGGCGACCGGCCTCGGCGCCTGGAGCGAAGGCGGCACGGCAAGGATCGTCAACCAAGGGCGGGTCACCACTCATCAGACCGACGCGGTCGATGATCTCCCCGGCTCCGTGGGCACGTCGATCGGCGCGCGCGGCGCCTCGGCCCATTCCGGGTCGGCCAACGCGCTCGTCGAGAACGAGGAGACCGGGCGGGTGGAGACCATGGGCGCCCGGGCCTTCGGCCTGTTCGCCGAGATCGAGAACGACGGCAGCCGGACGTCCGCGAGGGCGCGGGTGGAAAACCGGGGCACGGTCATCACCCACGGATGGAACGCGGACGCCGTGTTCGCCATCGCGTACCACGGCGGGACCGCCGACAACCCCAACCTTGCTCGTGCGGTGAACGAGGCAGACGCCACGATCGACACGAAAGGTGACGGGTCGAGCGGGCTTGTCGCGGGCATCCTCGTCAGCGGTTCGGGGACGGTGGACTCCTCGGGCTCGGCCCGGGCGGAGAACCGCGGCACGATCATGACCTCGGGCGGTTTGCCGGCAGACGGCGCGGGCAGTGCGGCGAACGCGAACGGTGTTGCTGCCGTGTTCTTCACGTCTGACCCGCAGGTCACCATCGGGAACGCGGGTGACGCGACGGTGGTCAACACCGGCCGGGTCGCGGTGAGCGGGGCCGGGGCGGTGGGCCTTTACGCCGGTACCTCCGGGACCGGGGCGGCCACGGTGACCCTGACCGGCGGCGAGGTCACGGCGAGCCATGCCGACGACCCGGACACCGGCGACGTGGACGAAGGCGGGGTCGGCATCCTGGCCGAGACCGGTGACGCGGGGCGCATCGCGGTGCGGGTCGAGGGCGGCGCGCGGGTCGAGGCGCCGACCGCCGTGCGCCTCGTCGGGGGTAGCGGCCTCGACGCCGTCGCACTCGACGTCATCGACGGCAGCACCCTGACCGGGCGCGTCGACCTGACGCAGGCGGTCAACGGCGCCCGGTTGACGGTCGCGGGCGGCAGCGTCATCGACGGCGCCGTGGACTTCGGCCCCGGAGACGACGAGCTCGTGATGCAGGGCGGCGGATTGTCCCGCATCGAGGGAACGGTCAGTGGGCTCGAGACGATGTACAAGCGGGGCGCGGGCGCCGCACGGGTGAACGACGTGGTGTTCTCGGGCAGCGCCGTGAACCTGGAGGAGGGCGACCTGATCCTGGCCGGGCACCTGAATCTCGGCGCCAACGGCACCGTCACCGTTCTCGACGAAAGCCGGCTCGTCATCGAAGTCGGCAACATCATCGAGGACGCCGACCGGCATGGCCGGATCACCGCCGGGCGCGGGGTGGTCTTCCAGGGGGAGGACGACCCGGCGCTGTCGATCCAGATCGCCTCTGCGGCAAGGGGGCAGGCGGAGGCGATCCAGACCCGGCTTCAGGAGAGGTCCATCAACGTACTCAGTAAAGGCACGCATGTCACGCAGCGCGCCACTGCCGGAGGAGATGATGCGACGCCGGTGGATGAGGTCGGCCTGAAGACGGGGACCGGGCCGGAGGAACAGGACATTGGCACCGTCATCGTCGACGACGACGGCGGGGAAGTCATGGTTCGGGAGGACGCGGGGTCGCTTGTGGTCGCTCCCGACGAACCATCTACTTCTACTCCCGATCCGTCTACTCCTACTCCCGAACCACCTGCCACCACTCCCGAGGAGCCGTCTGCTCCGTCTTCCGGCGGCAGCGACGACGACAGCGACGGCAAGACCGTCGCATTCGTGGGAGGCAGTGTCCTGTTGGGCGCCTTGCTGTACAACTGGTTCGACTCCGAGGAGGACGAGGCCGCGGCGTGGGAAGAGCAGAGCACGCACGGGGGGACCCGCACGTCGTTCGCCGACCTGCGGTCCGGGTCCTCCCACGAAACCCGGTCGCGGGCCGGCGGGGTCGAGGGCTGGACGCGGGCCTTGACCGGCGGCTCGCCGGTGCTGGCCGGCGGCGTCGAGGGGACGGTGCAGGGGGTGGCGATGGGGCTGGACGCCGAGCTCGGGCGAGGGTTCCACTTCGGCGTGGCCGCGTTGCCCGACATGGTGGCGTCGTCGCGGCCCGGTCCGGCCTCCGGGTTCGGAGCGAGCCTCGAAGGGGGCTGGTACGCGGCGCGGGGCGGCTGGAGCGGACGCACGCTGTTCGCGAAGACGAGCGTGTCGCACGGACGATGGCGCGCCCGCTCGCTGTTCGAGAACCCGGTGGCCGGCGGGGTGCTGGGCGGAAGCCACGACCTCGTGCAGGACCACGTGGGCGTGAAGGCCGGCGCGCGGCTCGCCCTGGGCGGGATGCGGGCCACACCGTCGATGTCGTTGTACTCCGGGCAGGTGGACCAGGGCGCGTACACGGCGCAGGGCGCCGCGTTGCGGGCGGAGGTGCCGGGGCTCTCGCAGCGCTACCGCGGCTGGAAGGCGGGGCTGGAGCTGGCGCCTTCACGGTGGCTGGGCAGGGCGGGCGCGCTTCGGTGGCGGCCGACGCTGCACGTGAGCACGATGCGCACCCGGACCGCGGACACCGGTGTGTTCGACCTGCGCCAGTCCGACCGGGCCGGGGTGCTGAGCTTCACGAGCCGGGCGCGGGCGCGGGGGATGCCGGGCACGGTGCATGCCCTCGGTGCGAGCGTGACCGCGATGCGCTCGGAGGGGTGGCGCCTGCGGTTGGGCTATGCGGGGATGCAGGTGGACGGCGAGCCGGTGCACGCCGTGGCGGCGCGCCTGCGGGTTCGCTTCTGAAGCCAAGCGGGCGGCTGCCGGCGGTGGCGGCCCGCAATCCGGCGCGGCCCGAGGACTCGGGCCGCGCGTTCACGGGCGCGGGTTGCGTCCGCGAATGTTCGGTGGGCACTCGGAGCTGACGCCCGTCTTCACCCTCGCAATCGTTGCGCCCGTGAACGTTCGGTAGACGCCCGTGAACGGAGCGGTCCGTGGCTTCCTGCCCACCGCCGTCGATGCCGGGAGGTTGAACCGCGCCGGGGCCTTGGCCACCAGCCCGGCCTGCTCAAGGGTGGTCTTCACCCAAGTGTAGCTGCGCGGGCTACAACACCGGACAGACTATTTGCTCCTGACAGGCCGACGGCCGGCACTTGACGCATCGACCGCTCACCGTTCACAGTGAAACGTCCGCCCGGTCGCTGGCGGATGGATGCGGTACTTCTTCCCGACCCCGTCTCGCGGTGCACCGAGCGCCCCGCCGTCCGGCAACGGCAGGGTGCGCGGCTTCCGCCCGAGCGGGACCCGGTGGACCAACATGGCGAGCAAAGTGCGATGAAAGAGGGAAGCCGGGCCGTCAGGAGGGGCGCGGGGCCGCCATCGGCTCGGGGTCTCTACGATCCACGTTTCGAGCATGAGAGCTGTGGCGTCGGCTTCGTGTGCCACGTCAAGGGACGGCCGAGCCGCGGGATCCTGGACGACGCCAGGCAGATCAACTGCCGCATGGACCACCGCGGCGGCATCGGCTACGAGCCCAACACCGGCGACGGCGCCGGCATTCTCACCGCGCTTCCGCACAAGCTCCTCGCCCGCTTCGCGCGGGACGCCTTCACCCGGCCGCTGCCCGAGCCGGGCCGCTACGGCGCCGGCAATGTCTTCCTGCCCCGCGACCCGGCCGAACGACGCGCCTGCAAGGAACGCATCGAGGCGATCGTCGCGGCGCAGGGCCAGGAGTGCATCGGCTGGCGCGCGTTGCCGCACGACGCCCGGGGCGCGGACCTCGGCCGCGCCGCCATCGCCTCCATGCCGCACATGGAGCAACTCTTCATCGCGGCGGGCGAAGGCTTTTCGGGAGAAGGCTTCGAGCGCCAGCTCTACATCATCCGCAAGCACGCGACCCGGGAGCTGCGGGGCGCCGAGCGCCTCGCCGAGCGCGCCGCGCTGTACTTCTGCTCGCTCTCCTCCAAGGTCATCGTCTACAAGGGCATGCTGACCCCGGACCAGCTCTTCGAGTTCTTCCCCGATCTCGAGGAGCCCGAGTACGAGACGCATCTCGCCATGGTGCACTCGCGCTTCAGCACCAACACCTTCCCCTCCTGGGACCGGGCGCAGCCGAACCGCTTCATGAGCCACAACGGCGAGATCAACACGCTCCTCGGCAACTGCAACTGGATGAACGCCCGCGAAGGCGTGATGCGCTCCGAGCTCTTCGGCGACGACCTGCCGAAGCTCTTTCCGGTGGTGGAGCCGGACTGCTCCGACTCCGGCAACTTCGACAACGTGCTCGAATTCCTGCTCATGACCGGCCGCACGCTGCCGGGGGCGGTCATGATGATGATCCCGGAGGCCTGGCAGCAGCGCCACGACATGGCGCCCGACAAGCGCGCCTTCTACGAGTACCACTCGTGCCTGATGGAGCCGTGGGACGGTCCCGCGTCCATCGCGTTCACCGACGGCACCTGCATCGGGGCGGTCCTGGACCGCAACGGGTTGCGCCCGAGCCGCTATTACGTCACCGACGACGACCGCTGCATCATGGCGTCGGAGGTCGGGGTGCTGCCGGTCGCACCCGAGCGCGTGGTCGAGAAGGGCCGGCTGCGGCCGGGCCGGCTGTTCCTGATCGACTTCGAAGCCGGGCGGATGGTGCCGGATCACGAGATCAAGGCCGAGTGGGCCCGGCGGCGTCCGTACGGCGAGTGGCTGGCGCACCAGCGCCTCGACCTCGCCGATCTCGTCGCCTCCGCTGGCCCCGGCGACACCACCGGCCACCTCGATTCCGGCGGTTCCGTCGGCCCCGGCGACGCGCGCGCCGGCCGGAGCCTCGACGAGGACACTCTGCTCGCACGCATGCAGGCGTTCGGCTACACCACCGAGACCATGCAGTTCATGCTCCTCGACCTGGTGCGCGAGCGCCGCGACCCGCTGGGGTCCATGGGCAACGACGCGGCACTCGCGGTGCTCTCCGACAAGCCCCGCATGCTCTGCGACTACTTCAAGCAGCGCTTCGCCCAGGTCACCAATCCGGCCATCGACTCGATCCGCGAAGAGGTGATCATGTCGCTGGAGTGCTACATCGGGCCCGAGGCCAATCTGCTGGAAGTGACCGAGGAACACGCACACCGGCTGCGCGTGCCCCATCCCGTACTCTCGAACGAGGAGCTCGCCGCGCTGGCGCGGATCGACGTGCGCGGCTGGCGGGCGCGGACGCTCGACATCACGTTCCCCCGGGATTCCGGCGAAGCGGGGCTGCGCGCGGCGCTGGCGCGCATCGAGTCCGAGGCCACGCGGGCCATCGACGAGGGCTACAGCCTGCTCGTGCTCTCGGATCGCGCGGCGGGCCCCGGACGCGTCCCGATCAGCGCCCTGCTCGCCACCGGCTGCGTGCACCATCACCTCGTCCGCACCCACCGCCGCACCCGCATCGGCCTCGTCGTCGAGACCGGCGAGGCCCGCGAAGTGCACCACCACTGCCTGCTGATCGGCTACGGCGCCGACGCCGTCAATCCCTATCTCGCCTTCGAGGCCCTGTGGTTCTCGCACCGGGCCGGCCTGTTCGCGGACAGCGGGCACGTGCGTTCCGACGCCGACGTGGTGGACGCCTACCGCAAGGGCGTCGCCAAGGGCATTCTGAAGGTGCTCGCCAAGATGGGCATCTCCACCCTCCAGTCCTACAAGGGCGCCCAGATCTTCGAGGCGGTCGGTCTGGGGCGGGAGCTCGTCGAGCGCTGCTTCGCGGGCACCGCGAGCCGCGTGGGCGGCATCGGCTTCGCGGTGCTGGCCGAGGAGATGGAGCGCCGGCACCGGATCGGCTATCCGGACCGGCTTGCCGACGCGCCACGCGAGCTGCCCAATCCCGGCGATTTCCACTGGCGCAGCGGCGGCGACCGGCACCTGTGGGACCCCCCCGCAATCGCCGACCTGCAGGTTGCCGCGCGCACCGACTCCGAGCGGGCCTACCGGCGTTTCGCGAAACATGCGAACGAGCAGAGCACGCGCCACGCGACGCTCCGCGGACTGCTGGACTTCACGCCGATCGGGCCGCCGGCGGACCTCGACGAGGTCGAGCCGGAGGCGGAGATCGTCCGGCGTTTCGCGACCGGCGCGATGAGCTTCGGCTCCATCTCCGAAGAAGCCCATCAGACGCTGGCGGTTGCCATGAACCGCATCGGCGGAAAGTCGAACACCGGCGAAGGGGGCGAGGACCCGCGGCGCTACGTTGCGTTGCCGAACGGCGACTTGCGCCGCTCCGCCATCAAGCAGGTGGCGAGCGGCCGCTTCGGCGTCACCATCGAGTACCTGACCGAATCCGACGAGCTCCAGATCAAGATCGTGCAGGGCGCGAAGCCCGGGGAAGGCGGGGAGTTGCCGGGCCGCAAGGTCGACGACCACATCGCCAGGATCCGCCACTCGACCCCGGGGGTGGGTCTCATCAGTCCGCCGCCGCACCACGACATCTACTCGATCGAGGATATCGCGCAGCTCATCCACGACTTGAAGAACTCGAACCCGCGCGCACGCATCAGCGTCAAGCTCGGGGCCGAGATCGGAGTCGGCACGGTCGCCGCCGGGGTCACCAAGGCGCGCGCCGATCACCTGGTGATCGCGGGCGACACCGGCGGCACCGGCGCCTCCCCGCTCACCTCCATCAAGCACGCCGGGGTGCCCTGGGAGCTGGGCATCGCCGAGACCCACCAGACGCTGGTCATGAACAACCTGCGCTCACGGGTCGTGCTGCAGACCGACGGTCAGCTCAAGACCGGCCGGGACGTCGCGATCGCGGCACTTCTCGGCGCCGAGGAGTTCGGCTTCGCGACCGCACCGCTCGTCGCGCTCGGCTGCATCATGATGCGCAAATGCCACCTCAACACCTGCCCGGTCGGCATCGCGACCCAGGATCCGGAGCTGCGCCGGAAGTTCACCGGCGCCCCGGAGCACGTCGTCAACTACTTTTTCATGGTGGCGAAGGAGCTGCGCCTCATCATGGCGGAGCTCGGTTTCCGGACCGTCAACGAGATGATCGGGCGGGTGGACGCGCTGCGGGTGTCGCCCCGGGCTTCGCACTGGAAGGCGAAGGATCTGGACCTCGCCGCGCTGCTGGAGCCGGCGCTCGAGCCGGACGACTGCCTCGGCGTGTATTGCCGGCACGAGCAGGATCACGGCCTCGACGCCGCGCTCGACAACGAGCTCATCCGCCGGGCCGAGCCGGCGGTCGCGCGCGGCGAGCGGGTGTACTGCGAGCTGCCCATTCGCAACAACCACCGGGTGGTGGGCGGGATGCTGTCGAACCACATCATCGGCGAGGCGGGCCGGGACATGCTGCCCGACGGCAGCATCCACTTCCGGTTCACCGGCAGTGCCGGCCAGAGCTTCGGCGCATGGCTCGCCAGGGGAGTGACCCTGGAGGTGGAAGGCGACGCCAACGACTACGTCGGCAAGGGACTGTCCGGCGGTCGCATCGTCATCTACCCCCCGCGGACTTCGACGTTCAAGGCCGAAGAGAACGTCCTGCTCGGCAACGTGGTGCTCTACGGCGCGACCGGCGGCGAGTGCTTCTTCCGGGGCATTGCGGCGGAGCGGTTCTGTGTACGCAACAGCGGCGCCGACGCGGTGGTCGAGGGCGTCGGCGATCACGGCTGCGAGTACATGACCGGCGGGCGCGTGGTCGTGCTCGGCGAGACCGGCGTGAACTTCGCCGCCGGCATGTCGGGGGGCGTCGCCTACGTCTGGGACCCCGATCGCCGCTTCCCGGGCCGGTGCAACATGGAGATGGTCGAGCTCGAGCGTCTGGAAGACGCGGATGAGCGCCGGGAGGTCCGCCGCATGGTCGAGCGCCATCTGGAGCTGACCGGGTCCGTCCCGGCCCGCACGGTGCTGGCCGACTGGAATCGATCGGCGGAGGACTTCGTCAAGGTGATGCCGATCGACTACAAGCGGGTGTTGCGCGCGCGCGCCGAGAGGTTGGCGGCGGACCGCGCGCCGGCCGCGGCGGCGGCCACCTGAACATGCTGCCGGTCCTTTGGAGGACGGCCCGGCGAGTGGCCGCCTGAGCGCGGACACATGGGCAAGACGACCGGTTTCAAGGAGTTCGCACGGGAAGCGGCGCCCTGTCGGGACGCCGCGGCCAGGCTGCTCGACTTCGACGAGATCCACACCCCGCACGACGAAGCGCGCCTGACCACGCAGGGGGCCCGCTGCATGGATTGCGGCGTCCCGTTCTGCCAAGCCGACGATGGCTGCCCGATCGACAACCTGATTCCGGAGTGGAACGACCTCGTCTACCGGGGCCGCTGGCGGGAGGCGCTCGACCGGCTGCACAAGACCAACAACTTCCCGGAGTTTACCGGGCGCGTATGTCCGGCCCCGTGCGAAGGCGCCTGCGTTCTCGGCATCACCGACCCGCCGGTCACCATCAAGAACATCGAGATGGCCATCATCGACCGCGGCTTTGCCGAGGGCTGGGTGGTGGCGAATCCGCCGGCGCGGAGGACGGGCAGGAGTGTCGTCGTGGTGGGGTCGGGTCCGGCGGGCCTCGCCGCGGCGGCGCAGCTCAACTCGGTGGGCCATCGGGTCACCGTCTACGAACGCGAAGACCGGATCGGCGGGCTGCTGATGTACGGCATCCCCAACATGAAACTCGACAAGCGCACGGTGCAGCGGCGCGTCGACCTGCTGCGCTCCGAGGGCGTGGTCTTCGTCACCGGGACGACGATCGGTCGCGGTGACGGGAGGTCCGTCGATGTCCGGCGGCTCCGGGAGCGGAGCGATGCGCTGCTGCTCGCCACGGGTGCGACCGTGCCGAGGGATCTGCCAATCCGGGGCCGCGATCTCCCGGGGGTGCACTTCGCCATGGAGTACCTCACCGAGAGCACCAGGGCGCTGCTCGACGGCAGGTCCCCGACGCTGTCCGCCGAGGACCGGGACGTCATCGTCATCGGCGGGGGCGACACGGGGACCGACTGCATCGGGACGGCGCTGCGTCAGTCCTGCCGCAGCCTGACCAATTTCGAGCTGTTCCCGAAGCCGCCGCCGGAGCGCGCCCCGGACAATCCCTGGCCAACCTGGCCGCGTGTCTTTCGGGTCGACTACGGGCACGAGGAGGGGGCAAGGAAGTTCGGCCGGGATCCTCGCGTGTACTCGATCTCTTCGAAGTCGTTCATTCCGGGCGGCGACGGCGCCCTCGCGGGGGTTCACACCGTGGAGGTCGCGCCCGAGGACGGCCGCATCGAGGAGGTTCCCGGCACCGGGCGGGAATGGAAGGCGGATCTGGTGCTCCTGTCGATGGGCTTCCTCGGACCGGAGCACGAAGTCTCCGATCCGCTCGCCATCGAGTACGACGGCCGCTCCAACTACGCGGCCGGGTACGGCCGCTACATGACCGGTGTCGAAGGCGTGTTCGCCGCCGGCGACTGCCGTCGCGGCCAATCTCTCGTGGTGAATGCGATCGACGAAGGCCGCGGAGCCGCCCGCGAGATCGATCGCCATCTCATGGGGTCGACCCGGCTCGCGTGATCGGCGTGACGGTGGACGGCGAGCGGATCGGTGAGCCTTTCGTGATGGTGGCGTGACATTTCATCTCCTACAATGACAGTGGACCGCATCGCACTTCGCGATCCGGCCACGACACGATTGAACAGGCTCGTCTCGACTCGTTTTCAAAGGAGAATTCCATGGAAGCCAAGACCACCTCCAGTCTGACGCTTGCCGCGGCCGCGGCGGCGATGTTCGCTCTCGCGCCCGTTTCGGCCAGTGCGGACGAGGATGCCGTGCAGTGCGTGGGCGGCAACGCCTGCAAGGGCCATAGCGCCTGCAAGACGGCAAGCAGCGAATGCAAGGGTCTGAACGCCTGCAAGGGACAGGGGTTCGTCATGGTCAGCGCGGCCGAATGCATGGAGCTCGGCGGCGAGGTCGCGGAGAGCGGGGAGGGCTGAGGCGCGTCCAGCGCCCGGCTCGTACGCACGGAGCGGATCGGGTACGACGGCCCCGACCCGCTCCGTGCCATTCCGGAGCGTCCTCGCTCCGGCCGTGTCGCGCACCTCGCGGACACGATCCGCATCCTTCACCATCGGGAAGTTCGTTCCCGGACTGCCATGCGCTTGCGCGATCCGCTACGGGTCACCGTCCGACGGGTTCACGTTCCGGCGCCGCCTGTTCCGTGCGAGGTTCGTTGCGAAGCATGAGCACCGTGCAGCGGCCGCGCGAGGACGCGACGTTCCACGAACCTGCCCGAAGCCCCTTTCCGGGCTTCGGATTGGGGCTCCGGCCCGAGCACTACCTGGAAGTGCTCGAAAGCCGGCCCGCCGTCGACTGGTTCGAGATCATCAGCGAGAACTACCTCGTCGACGGCGGGAAGCCGCTGCACTACCTCGACCGGATACGCGAGCACTACCCGATGGTCATGCACGGGGTCTCGCTCTCCATCGGAGGCTCCGACCCGCTCGACGCGCAGTACCTCGCGGGCCTGAAAGGACTGGCCGGCCGGGTGGAGCCGGCCTGGATCTCGGATCACCTGTGCTGGACCGGAGTCGACGGCCGCAACCTGCATGACCTGCTGCCGTTGCCGTACACCGAGGAGGCGATCGCGCACGTCGCCGACCGGGTGGGCCGGGTCCAGGACTACCTTGGCCGGCAGATCCTGCTCGAGAACGTTTCCAGCTACGTTGCCTACACCGACTCGGGCGTCTCCGAGTGGGAGTTCCTGTCCGCCGTCGCCGAACGGGCCGACTGCTGCATCCTGCTCGACGTCAACAACGTGTATGTAAGTGCTCACAACCATGGGTTCGATCCGCTCGCATACCTCGACGGTGTGCCGCCGGAGCGGGTCCGGCAGATCCATCTGGCCGGCCACAGCCACAACGGCTCGCTCATCGTCGATACCCACGACCACCCGGTGCCGGACCCCGTGTGGGAGCTGTATGCCGAGGCGATCGCCCGCCTCGGACCGGTCGCGACGATGATCGAGCGCGATGACGATATCCCGCCCCTCGATGTGCTGGTCGCCGAGCTCGCGCGGGCGCGGTCGCTGGCGGCGTCGGCGGGTGATCGCCGGTCGGCGTCGCGCCTTGCCCCGCAATGACCTCGCTCCTCGAGTTGCAGCGAAGCTTCCAGGCCTACGTGCTCGGGGAAACGGACGCGCCTCCGGCCACGGTGGCCGGCACCGGTACGGCGTCGGCCCGGGCCCGCCTGTTCGTGTACGCGGATGCAATCCGGCTGCGGTTCCTGGAAGTGCTCGGCCAGGACTATCCGGGCGTGCACGCATTGGCGGGTGACGACCGGTTCCGGACCCTCGGGCTCGCATACGCGGCGGCGCATCCGTCGCACCATCCTTCGATCCGCTGGTTCGGCCGCCATCTCCCGGCGTTCCTTTGCTCCACCGCGCCTTGGTGCGATCAGCCGGTGCTGGGCGAAATGGCCCGGTTCGAGTGGACCAAGGGCGAACTTCTGGATGCCGCCGACAGCGCCGTGGTCGGCGTCGAGGACATCGCCGCCATCCCTCCCGATCAGTGGGCCGCGATCCTCCCGCGGCTCCGACCCGCAGTGCGGCGGCTCGCGCTCGAATGGAACGCGCCCACACTGTGGAAGGCCATCGAGCGTGGCGACCCGCCGCCGGCGCCGGCCCGCACGGAACCGGCGGCGAACTGGCTGCTCTGGCGAGCGGGGACTGTGGTTCGCTGGCGATCGATCGGGTCCCACGAGGCGTGGGCGCTCCAGCGCTGTGCCGACGGTGAGGACTTCGGCTCGATGTGCGCGGCTCTGTGCAAGCGGGTAGGAGAGGATGCGGCGGCGTTTCGGGCCGCCACGTACCTCAAGCAGTGGGCTGCCGACGGTGTGCTGGAATCCGTATGAGCCGCGTCGGGGCCGGACTCCGGAGCGCGGGCGGGGCCGATCCCGCTTACCGGTATCGGCGTTCGGTCCAAGCCCACGGATTCCCGCTTGGCGGGGATCCGGTGGTTCCGTGGCCCGTGACGCGCACGACTTCGTCTGCCGGCCACGCATGCGCTCACCGGATTCGGCGGCGAGCGCGAAACCTCGGCGAGGGATCAGTGTCCAATTGTTCGGCAGGACGCGATTTGCAAACCCAACGACAGGAGGAATGAACCGTGACGACGAAATCCACTATCGCCAAGGCATTGCTGACCGGCGCCGCGGTTGCGGCGATGAGCGCCCAGGTGGCGGCGAAACCCAACGCGCAGTTGACGATCGCGGACGATGCCCCGGAGGCGGTGAAGACCGCGTTCGCGCAGTGGCTGGCGGGCAATTCGCCGAGCGGGCGCAAGGACAAGTGCTACGGCATCGCGCTGGCCGGAGAGAACGACTGCGCGGCGGGGGCGGGCACGAGCTGCGAAGGGACCTCCACCGTCGACTTCCAGGGCAATGCGTGGACCCATGCCCCGAAAGGGAGTTGCGAGTTCATCATCACTCCCGAGGGGCCGGGCTCGCTGGGCGCGCTCGATCGCAACACGCCCTGAGCGGGGTGTCTTCGGTGCCGGACCGGCCAGACGCGACGGGCGCCTCGCGTGGTCCGGCACCGGCCACGGACATCGGCGGCGCTGCGTCGAAAGTGTCCGTGCCCGCAGTGAACCCTCGTATTCGCCGGCTGCGGACGGAGCAGTCGCGATGAGCGGCTCCGACCGGATCGGCGCCGGAGTCGGCCTCAAGCAGTCCTTCGTCGAAAGCGCGCTCGCGTGCTCCGAGCCCTCCCTGTGGTTCGAGGTCCACACCGAGAACTACATGGTGGCGGGCGGGCCGCGCCTCGCACAGTTGCGGCAGATCCGCGAGGCGTTCCCGGTAAGCCTGCACGGCGTCGGCGCATCGCTCGGCGGACCGGTCCCCCCCGAGCCGCGGCACCTGTCGGCGGTCAAGCGCCTGGTGGATGAATTCGAGCCCGTGCTGGTGTCGGAGCATGCCGTGTGGTCGAGTGCGAACGGCGTCTGGTTCGCGGACCTCCTGCCGCTGCCCCGGACCGGCGACGCATTGCGGCAGCTCGTCGAGGGCGTGGACCGGTACCAGGAGGCGATCGGGCGCCGCATCCTGATCGAAAACCCGACCAACTACCTGCCGTTCGTGAGCGAGATGGACGAGCCGGAGTTCCTGAACGAGGTCGCGCGGCGCACCGGATGCGGCCTCCTCCTCGACGTGAACAACGTGTACCTGAGCGCCCGCAACTGCGGCATCGATCCCGAGCGGTACATCAGGACCCTCTCGGCCGACCGGATCGAAGAGGTTCACATCGCCGGACACGAAGCGGACGAGAACCTCGGTGAAGCGCTGCTGATCGACACGCATGCGGCGCCGGTGAGCGAAGCGGTGTGGCGTCTTCTGGACTTCGCGCTTGCGCATCTCGGCCCGAGGCCGGTGCTGCTGGAACGCGACGGCAAACTCCCACCGTTCGAGACCTTGCTGGAGGAGCGGCGCCGGGCCGCGGCCGCGTTGGCGCGCCGGCCGGCGAGCCCGGAGCGGGCCGTTGCTTGACGAGTACACCGGCGCGTTCGCCCGCTACCTCCGCACCGGCACGGTCGGCGCACTTTCCACTTTCTGCGCCGAGGATGCCGACCTTTCCCGGCTCCGGGTCTATCGCAACGGATTCCTCAGGGCCTGCATCGAGGCGCTGCGGGCGAATTACCCGTCGGTCGGACGGATCGTGGGCGACGAGCGCTTCCCGGCGCTGGCCCGTGCCTATGTCGAGGCGCACCCTCCCCGGGATGCGGCCCTGGTGTGGTACGGCGAGGACTTCCCGCGATTCCTGGAAGGCGCGCGTGAAGTGCACGGTCTCGACTGTCTCGCGTCGTGCGCGGCGCTGGACCGTGCGTGGACCGAGGTCCATTTTGCCGCGGACGATCGGCCCGATACCGCGGTGCTCCCGAATGCGCACGGGTCACCGTCGCGAGGCGTGCCGCCGGCGTCGGATTCGGGAAGTTCCACCGCGATCGGGGCGGTCGCCGACATCCCCGCCGACGCCGAGGCGCTCATGAATCTGCGCGGCCGGCTCTCACCATGGGTACGCCTGGTGTCCGTGGACTACACGGTGCTCGACGTGTGGAGCCGGCTTCGCCGGGGCGCGCCGGGGCAGCGAGCCGGGATCCGGCGCACGCCTCAACATGTGCTGATCTGGCGCAGCGGGGCGGAAATGCTCTACCGTGGCCTGACGCTCCCCGAGCACGCATTCGTCGCCGCCGTCGCGGCGGGACGGTCCTGTGGAGAGGCGGCCGGCGCCGCACTCGATCTCGACGCGGAGTTCGATCTGGTGACGACGTTCGCATCGCTGTTGCGCCATCACATGCTGTCCTTCGAGCGCTGAGGGCCAGCCGGGAACTGTCCGGAAGTACGGTTTCCGCCGAATCGACGCATGCCGGCGTTCGGCGCCGAATACCGCGCGGAGGAGGGACGGACTCATGAAATCGGCATACCACGCTCTGATCGTTCGCGCCGGCGGGTGGCTGGAACCGCTGGCCCTCCTGGCCTTGAGGCTGGCCGGCGCCAAGGTGTTCTGGGACTCCGGCCTGACGAAGTGGAACGGGTTCCTGCAGTTCGACCGGGACAAGTACGACCTGTTCCTGTACGAGTTCTTCTGTCCCGACCCCCCACGCCCCGGGGCGTTGCAGCTCTGTGACTCCGCCACCCTGGAGTACACCGAAGGGTCGGCGATCGTCTCGATGATCAAGGCGCTGGCCGTCACCGCAGGGGTCATGGAGATCGCGTTGCCGGTGCTGCTGGTGGCCGGATTGCTGAGCCGGCTCGCCGCGTTCGGGCTACTCGGGATGACGCTGTTCATCCAGATCGCGGTGTTTCCCACCTGGAGCCACTGGTGGAATCCCGCCATGTGGTGGGCGGTGGTGTTGCTCGCACTGGTTGCGGCCGGTCCCGGCGCCTGGTCGCTCGATCGCTTGCTGGGGCTTGAAGACAGGCGCGACTCGTGATACGGGAATGAGTGAGCCGGCCGGATTCCGATCGGCGGACACGCGCGGCTCGGCATGAAGTGCTGCCTGACGCACACACGGACAAAGGACAAAGGCCATGCAAGAGAATCCACAGAGACTGGTGGCGGCGACCGGCATCTGGAAAGGGCTGCATCCCGCCATGGGACTCACCTCGAAGGGAATGGTCCTCGCGTTCGTGGTCTTTACGGCGCTCAACGTCGAGTTCGCCAACTCCATCTATTCGGCGGTCCGGGGCTGGATCGAGTCGGCGCTGAACTGGTACTACGTCAGCGCGCTCGTCATCATGTTCTTCGTCTGTCTCTACCTGATGTGCAGCCGCCACGGGGCGGTCAAGCTCGGCGACGACGACAGCAAGCCCGAGTTCAGCAACTTTTCCTGGTTCGCCATGCTGTTCTCGGCCGGGGTCGGCATCGGATTGCTCTTCTTCGGGATCGCCGAGCCGATGTTCTACTTCGACAACACCGCGCCCTGGGGGTATCCGAACAATCCGTTCGCGGACCGTGCCCTCGTCACGGAGATGAACGAGGAGCGCGCCGCCTACGCGATGCGCGTGACCTACTTCCACTGGGGATTCCACGGCTGGGCGGTCTACGTGATGATCGGCCTCTGTCTCGCATACTTCGCTTTTCGGAAGAAGCTTCCGCTGACGCTGCGTTCGGCCCTGTATCCGGTCATCGGCGAGAGGATCTATGGCCCCATCGGTCACGCGGTCGACCTGCTGGCGGTGTTCGGCACCGTATTCGGGGTTGCCACGTCGCTCGGTCTCGGGGTCAGCCAGATGGCTACCGGGCTCCACTTCCTTTTCGGAGTCGATCCCGGCACGACCACCCAGGTCGTCCTGATCGTGGTCATCGCGGCCGTGGCGACCCTGTCGGCCGTCTCGGGAGTCGGCAACGGCATCCGCATCATCTCGGAGTGGAACATCTGGCTGAGCGTCGTCCTGCTCGCGTTCTTCCTGTTCGGTGGCCCGTTCCAGTGGCTGATGGGGTTCTTCGTCACCACGGTGGGCGACTACGTCTGGAACGTCATTCCCATGGGCTTCCAGACGTTCAACTCCGAGGGCGCCAGCGCCTGGCAGGGGGGCTGGACGATCTTCTACTGGGGCTGGTGGATCTCCTGGGCTCCCTTCGTGGGCATGTTCATTGCCCGGATCAGCCGGGGCCGGACCATTCGCGAGTTCATGCTGGGCGTGATGTTCGTCCCCACCACCATCGCCTTCTTCTGGTTGTGCATCTTCGGCGGCAATGCGATGTACCTCGAACTGAACGCCGACGGCGGCGTGGGGACGGCGGGAATCGCCCAGTTGATCCGTGACTGGAACCTGCCTGCCGCGCTCTACGGCACCATCGAGCGGATGACGGGCGTGCACTGGCTGAACTGGATAATGGCGGCGCTGGCAACCTTCCTGCTCGCCACCTGGTTCATCACCTCGTCGGATTCCGGCACGCTCGTCATCACGACCATGCTCAGCATGGGCGACGACAACCCGCCGCAGCGGTTCCGGATCGTGTGGGGACTGGGCGAGGGCTTCGTGGCGGCGGCCTTGCTGCTTGCCGGCGGTTTGAAGGCGCTTCAGACCGCCTCCATCGCGGCTGCGTTGCCCGTGAGCGTGATCATGCTGTTGATGACGTACGGGATCGTCAAGTCGTTGAACGAGGACTCGAGCGCCGTGCCCATATCCGGCAAGCCGGTGGCGCCGGACGGCACCAGCCTGCGCGGCGAGCTGCATGCGTAGGGCTGTCGCGTCCACGCGAATCGCGAGAACCGAACAGGGGAGAGCTCAGGCAATGCACGCACTTATTCGCCTTGGACCGGCTTGTCTGGCGATTGCCCTGCTGCAGGCGACCGGCGTGGCCGCACACGACTCGTCGCACAAGGAATTGACGGTCGTGTCCTGGGGCGGCAGCTATACCCGAAGCCAGATGCTGGCGTATGTGAAGCCCTTTCGGCGCCGGAGCGGCGAATGGGTGGCGATGGAGACCTACAACGGCGGCCTGGACGAGATCCGCGAACAGGTGGAGACCGAGAACGTCGTATGGGACGTGGTGGATTTCGAACTTTCCGATCTCGTTCGAGGATGCCGTGAGGGGTTGCTCGAGAAGATCGACCACGGGACGCTGGTGGCGGGGCCCGATGGCACGCCGGTGGCGGATGACTTCATTCCCGGAGCGCTCACCGAATGCGGTGTCGGGCAGATGGTGTGGGCGACCGTCGTGGGCTATGACGCAAGCCGTTTCGAGGGCGAGCCCCCGGCCGGACTCGCGGACTTCTTCGACATGAAGAAGTACCCCGGCAAGCGGGGCTTGAGGCGCGACCCCAGGGTGATCCTGGAATGGGCCCTGATCGCGGACGGTGTCCCGGCGGATCAGGTCTACGACACCCTCGAATCCGAGCAGGGACGGGCGCGCGCGTTCGGTGTGCTGGACCGGATCAGGAACGGCATCGTCTGGTGGACGTCGGGGTCGGAGCCCGTTCAGCTCCTGGATTCGGGCGCTGTGGTCATGACCTCGGTGTGGAACGGCCGCATGCATCGCCCGATGGTCGAGGAAGGCAAGGACTTCGCCATCATCTGGGATGGACAGCTCTGGGACATCGACTCCTGGGGCATCCCGAAGGGCGCCGTGAACCTCGCCAAGGCGATGGAGTTCATCGAATTCGCCACGAGCGCACCGCAGCTCGCGGAGCAAACCAGGCACATTCCCTACGGGCCGGCGAGGGCGTCCGCGATGCCGCTGGTCGACGAGGCGACGAAGGCGATGCTTCCCACCGCTCCGGAGAACATGGCCACCGCACTGCAGATGAACGCCGACTGGTGGGCGACCCACCATGCGGAGCTGTCGGCGAGTTTCGAACGATGGCTGGCCAAGGGGCGGCGCGGCCTGTCCGGAACGGCCCGCTGAACGGAGATCCCCGCCTTGCCGATGCCTTTGCCCATGACACCCGCCGGGTCGTGCATCGAAGGGTGATTTGAGTCGTTCGCAAAGGCTCGCGTACCGGGGGCGCCCGCGCGCGAGGTCGAATGGCGTCCCGCCTGCCGTCGCCCCGGCGATGCGGCTTCCGGGCGGGATCGATGCATCGAACCGGAACGCCGTTCCGGACCTGCGGGGAACCCTCCCCGCTCCCTCCTCGACACCACCGACATCGTTCTCCGGCACCGCCGGCGGGAGGCACCGGTCATGACCGAAGAGGTGCTCTACGAAGAAGTCGACGGGATCGCGATCGTCGCGATCAATCGTCCGGAGAAGAAGAACACGCTGACGGAAAACGTCGTGCGCGGCATCGCGGACGGGGTCGATGCGGCGAGCCGGTCGAAGGAGGTCGCCGCGGTCGTGCTGCGCGGTGTGGGCGACACCTTCGCGGCCGGGTACGACCTGACGGACGGCGGCGAGTGGGACGTGCCCTACGGCGCACCGGACATCGAGGTCCGCGAGGGGGCGTGGGATCCGGTCAAGGACCTCGCCTTCATGGGCAACAACGTCAAGCGCTTCATGCGGATCTGGGAATGCCCGAAGCCCGTGCTCGGCGAGATCAGGGGCTGGGCGGTCGGGGGGGCGACCGATCTCGCGCTCTGCTGTGACCAGTTGTACATGGCGAGCGACGCGTACATGGGCTACGCCCCGAGTCGCATCTACGGCACTCCGACGACGATGCTCTGGATCTACCGGCTCGGGCTGGAGCATGCCAAGCAGTTCCTTCTGACCGGCCGCGCGATCGACGCAGCCACCGCGCACCGGATCGGGCTCGTGGCGCACGTCGCTCCTCCCGAGACGCTGGCTGCGCTCATCGAGGCCGACGCGCGGCGCTTCCGCCACATCCCCGCCAATCAGCTCGCGCTCAACAAGCTGCTGATCAACCAGGCCTTCGAGAACATGGGGCTGCGCACCACGCAGCTCATCGGCACCCTGTTCGACGGTATCGCCCGCCACACGGAAGAAGCATACCGATGGGCCGAGTCGTTCGACGAGAAGGGCTTTCGCGAGGTCGTCCGGGAGCGCGACGCGCCGTGGCGGGACTACGGCGAACGTCCGGCGGACTGACGGCCCACGGTGTCCCGCCGCGGGAGTTGCGCAAGGCCCGCCGGCTGATACACTGGCTCCGGTCTTCTCCGGGCCATTCGGCCCTGAACGCCAATCTGGTCCGGCCCCGGCCGGGGCGCTTGAATGTCATCGGATTTCGGAATGTCGGACACGTACGCCGGGTTTGTCGACGCGGGTTTTCTGCGAGCCGAAGGCGCCAAGGCGATCGGGCAGTCTCCGAAGGGCGTTCGTCCCGATGCGCAGGCAGTGGTCGGCTGGTTTCGCGATCTGGCACGCGTGGAAGCCATCGGCCAGACATTCCTCCGAGCCTATTGGTACGACAGCGCCTTCGACCCTTCCCATTCGGGCTACGTCGGGCAGCGGTCCTTCTTCGATGCGATCGCGCTTACCCCCGGACTGCAATTGCGCTTGGGGCATATCGCGGAAGGACCGCCTCCGCTCGAGCAGCCGATCCGGCGGGCCCTGGAATCGACGGCGACCGGTCTCGGTCTGGAGCCGGAGGAATTGCTGGCCGAATTCGATCGGCACTGGACGTTCCGGCCCAATCGCCAGCAGAAGGGCGTGGACACCCTGATCGCCCTGGACATGGTGCGGCTCGCCGGTCGTTCGGTCTGCGAGACCATGGTGCTCGTTGCCGGGGACCGTGATTTCGCCGAGGTCCTCCGCGCGTCGCAGGACTTCGGTCCCCGGGTGCTGGTCGCCACGCCGAAACGCACCAGCGTCTCCCGCGAGGTTGCGCAGCTTGCCGATGACGTCATCGACATCTCCGAAGACGAGGTGCGCCGGATGCTGACACCGCGGCCGATGTACTCCGGCTCCGGCTGACGAAGGCGGCGGTACCGCCGCGGCCGTCTCTCCGGCCGGGCCGGGTTCGGCGGCTGGACGTTCTCGGCCATGGGAGCTCCCTTCGACCCGACCGACACGAGGCCATGAGTGCCGTGCCTGACAAGTTGCCCTCCGACTCCGAGATCGTCTTCGCCCCGGCTCCCGACCTGGTGCGCTGGCTCGTCGAGCGCGAGCTGAGCGCCGAGGAGCTCATGGGTCGATTCCTGGCTCGCATCGAGACGGTAAACCCCACGGTCAACGCGATCGTCACCCTGCTTCCCGAGGTCGCCATCGAAGGCGCGCGGGCGCTGGACACCGCCCTTGCGCGAGGCGAGCCGCCGGGTCCGCTCCACGGTCTGCCCATCGCGTGCAAGGACGTCACCCTGACCCGCGGCATCCGCACCACGTTCGGATCGCCCATCTATCGCGACTTCGTGCCCGAGGAGGACGAGCTCTACGTCGAACGTCTGCGGGCGGCGGGCGCGATCATCATCGGGAAGACGAACACCCCCGAGTTCGCGGCCGGTTCCCAGACGTTCAACCAGGTCTTCGGAGCCACCAGGAATCCCTACTCGACCACACGCACGTGCGGAGGCAGCAGCGGGGGCGCTGCGGTCGCCGTGGCGTGCGGAATGCTGCCGCTGGCAGATGGCACCGACATGGGGGGGTCGCTCCGCAATCCCGCGTCCTGGTCCAACGTGGTCGGCTTTCGCACCTCGCCCGGACGGGTCCCGTCGTGGCCTCGCCCCATGCTCTACGATCCGCTCAGCGTTGCCGGACCGATCGCCCGGCGGGTGGCGGACGCCGCCCTGCTCCTCTCGGCGATGGCCGGACCCGACCGGCGGGCGCCGCTCTCCATCGAGACGCCGGGGAGCCGGTTCCGCGAACCGCTCGATCGCGATTTCAATGCGGTCCGTATCGCGTGGAGCCCCACCCTTGGCGGCTACCCGGTCGATCCGGCCGTCCTCGATGTGTGCGGGACCGCGGTCGGCCGGTTCGCCGAACTCGGCTGCGCGGTGGAGGAGGCGGACCCCGACCTCCGCGACGCGGACGAGATCTTCCAGACCCTGCGCGCGTTCTCCTTCGCCATGTCCCATGAGGAGCACATCCGCGAGCACCGCGCGGCACTGAAGGACGCCGTGATCTGGAATACCGAGAAAGGTCTCGCTCTCGGGGGCATGGAAGTCGCGCATGCGGAGATGAAGCGGGCTGCGCTGTACGATCGCGTGGTCGAGTTCTTCGATCGGTTCGACTACCTCGTCTGTCCCACCACCCAGGTACCGCCGTTCTTCGTCGATACCGACTGGGTGAGGGAAATCAACGGCGTCGAGCTGGAGACGTACGTCGACTGGATGGCCGCGTGCTACACGATCACCGTGACCGGATGCCCCTCGATCTCGGTACCGGCCGGCTTCACTCCGGACGGACTGCCGATCGGGATCCAGATCGTCGCGCCGCCCAAGTGCGACTTCGAGGCCCTGCAGCTCGCCCACGCCTACGAAGGCGTTGCCGACTTCGCGGCCCGCCGCCCGCCGCTGTGACGCCGCGGGCCGGTCAGGTCATGTGGCGGATCGGGCCGGTTCGAGCCCCGCGAGCTTCCTCTCCCATGACAGCGCGGTTCGCACGATCAGGCCCAGATCGTCGTGGCGCGGCACCCACTGCAAGGACCTGCGAAGGAGTGAAGCATTCGATACGAGGATCGGTGGATCGCCCGGACGGCGCGGGCCGACCCGCTCGTCGAGAGCCACCCCGGCCTCGGACTGCACCGTTTCGAGTACCTCCCGCACGGAAAACCCACGGCCGTAGCCGCAGTTGAACACCCGGCTCTCGCTGCCGTTTTCGAGAGCGTGGAGGGCTGCGACATGGGCGACGGCGAGGTCGGAGACGTGAATGTAGTCGCGCACGCAGGTTCCGTCCGGAGTGTCGTAATCGGCGCCGAACACGGTGACGCCCCTCCGCGAGCCGGTGGCCGCCTCGCAGGCGATCTTGATGAGGTGGGTGGCGTTCGGCGAGGACTGGCCCGCCCGCCCGTGCGGGTCGGCTCCCGCGACGTTGAAATACCTCAGCGCCGCGTAGCGGAAGTCATGGGCGGCCGACGTGTCGCGAAGCATCCATTCGGTGACCAGCTTGGAGCTTCCATAGGGGCTGACGGGCACCGTGGGAGCGTTCTCGGACACCGGGACCGATGCGGGAACTCCGTAGACCGCCGCGGTCGAGGAGAAGACGAAGCGGCGCACCCCTCGTCCGACACAGGCCCGGATCAGGTTCGCGCTGGCGACGCTGTTGTTCCGGTAGTACTTGAGGGGATCGGCGATCGACTCGGGAACGACGACGCTCCCGGCCAGGTGGATGACCGCGGCAATCTCGTGCTCGGCGATGAGAGCGTCGACCAGGTCGGTGCTTCCGACATCGCCCTCGACGAAGGTGGCGTCGCCCGGAACCGCCGAGCGTGCGCCCGCCGAAAGGTCGTCGAGGATGACGACGGGGTACCCCGCCGCGAGGAACGCGAGGGCCGTGTGACTGCCGATGTAGCCTGCGCCTCCCGTAATCAGGAGCGGGCGTCCGCCCGTCACGGGAGGTACCGGGCAGGCAGCCGGCGCATCTCGCAGGCCCGGCAGGCCGCAGGGGCGCCGGCGACAGCGGCCTCGGACCCCGGCCGGCGTTCACCGTACCCGCCACCGGCGTCACGCATTATCGGCTTTCCTGTTGCGCATGAGCTTCAACGCCGGTCCGAGAGGCTCGCCTGAAGCTGCCCCCCCCCCCCCCCCCCCCCCCCCCCCCCCCCCCCCCCCCGAGAACGGCGAGGGATGGACAGGACGGAATTGCGGCGCAGCAACGCGACGCGCCGGTAGACCGTGAAGTACAGGACGAACTGCAGGGAGATGGCAAGCAACGCCCATTCGCGAACCGGCGGGAGCAGTGCGACAAGGACCAGTCCGGTCATCGGTCCCACCCACAGCAACGCGCCGGTCGCGGGATTGGCGAGTCGTGGGTTGCCTGTAGCCTTCACGACCCATCTCCCGAATGAGCGGTGGAGCAACATGTGCAGATGTACGGCATCCGGTTCGAAGGGCCGATAGCCGTTGCGGAGAAGCTTGCGCAGCGTCGCGTGGATTACTTCCAGCACCGGATAGGCCAGTATCACGACACTTGCCCACGGCGATATCTCGGGGTTGCGCACCGGCAGCATGATGGCCAGGGCGCCGAGCATGAATCCCGTGAAATAGGCTCCGCTGTCGCCCAGGAACACGTATCCGTACGGAAAGTTCATCGCCAGGAATCCCGCCATGACCGCCGAGATGGTGATCGCGAGCCACATCAGCTCGCTGTCGCCCGCCATCCAGGCGACCACCGCGACCGCCGCCGACATGATGATGCCGGCCCCGGGCGCGAGCCCGTTGAGTCCGTCGATCATGTTCATGCCGTTGCACAGAGCCGCCATCATCAGCGCAGTCAGCGCGAACGACACGACATCGAGTTCCAGATAGCCATCGATGAAGGCGATGTCCACGCGGGTGACGGAATAGCCGGACATGATGCAGAACAGCAACCCCGAGAAGAGCGCTGCGGACAAGCGCCATCCCGGCGGGACTCCCTTGGTCAGGTCCTCCGCCAGACCGATGGCGAACACCGCCGTTCCGCTTGCCCCGAGCGCGAACAGGAGATCGCGAATCGGCGGCGGAGCGGCGGCCGATGCGCACCACAAAGCCGCGAAGACCGCGACTCCGCCGATTCTGGGGGTCGGAGCATCGTGGAGTTTCTGTGGTCCCGTCGATGTATCGAAGGTGACGGCGCCGTGCCAGGAACGAGTCAGGACGATCAGGGCGCTCGCAAGGAAGGCGACGAGGAACCCGATCGCCCCCAGCCACGCCATTTCCGGGGATTCGGTGATGAGCTGCATCAGGATTGGTGTCTGCGATCATGGAAGTGCGTGAAATTGTAACAAAGCATCGAACGACACACTCACGCCGAAGACGAGTGCGACCGGTGGACGGCCGCCGGGTTTCGTCACGGACATCGCTTCCGGCGCGGCCGGCTGGTGTCGTTCATCTCGAGGCTCCCGCATTCGGCTCGTTTCGACGCCGACCGCCGCGTTGACTCGCACCGGACAGCCTGCCAAGCTGGCCGGCATGAACATGCGGCGTGTCGCGAATCGGTGGTGGCGGCCCGGTTGACCGGGCGGCCCCGTATTCTCGCGCGCAAGTCGGATCGAGGGCCGCCACCGGGAGGTGGACGGCCCTTTTCTTCGTCTGAGGCCCCGTCCCACCCTCGGTCCCCGGCACCGAATGCGTCCATGCATCCATTTGGAGATCGAGCGATGAACGAACGCCAAGCGAAGACCTACCTGAGCGCCGGAGGGATCGCGATCACGCGCAGCGCCCGGCTCGAAGCCCGCGACGACGTCATCGACACGCTCGCGGAGGCGCTCGACGAACGGCTCGGTGTCCTGCTGACCTCGTCGTTCGAGTATCCGGGACGCTACACCCGCTGGGACATCGGGTTCTGCGACCCCGCGCTTTCGTTCACGGGCCGGCAGCGCGACTTCGAGATCCGCGCCTGCAACGAACGCGGTGCGGTGCTTCTGCCCGCGGTCGCATCCGCGCTCAAGGGCTGCGATGCGGTCATGGACCTGGAAGCGGGCGCCCACACCGTCATCGGAACGGTGCGAGCCTCCCGGGAGTGGTTCCCCGAGGAGCTGCGCAGCAAGCAGCCCACCCTGTTCTCGGTGGTGCGCGCACTGATCGACCTCTTCCGCAGCCCCGAGGACACCCATCTCGGGCTCTACGGCGCGTTCGGCTACGAGCTCGCGTTCCAGTTCGACCCGATCCGGCTCGCGATGCCGCGCGACGAGGCCGAGCGCAACCTCGTGCTCTTCCTGCCCGACGACATCATCGTCGTCGATCACCGGCGCGAGGCCGCGACCCGCTATCGCTACGAGTTCGAGGTGGGAGGCAGGCGTACCGGCGGTCTCGCGCGCACCGGCAGCCGGACCCCGTATGTGCCCGCCGGCACGGTCGAGCGGGACTGCGACCACGCGCCGGGCGAGTACGCGGCCACGGTGCGCGAGGCGATCGAGGCGTTCCGGTGCGGCGACCTCTTCGAGGTCGTGCCCGGCCAGACGTTCTTCGAGCCGTGCGACGCACCGCCCTCGGTGCTCTACCGGCGGCTGCGGGAGCGCAACCCCGCTCCCTACGGCGCACTGATGCACCTCGGAGAGCGGGAGTACCTCGTGGCCGCGTCGCCCGAGATGTACGTGCGGGTCGAGGGTCGGCGCATCGAGACCTGTCCGATCTCCGGCACCATCGCGCGCGGCGCCAACGCGATCGGCGATGCGCGCCAGATCCGCGCGCTGCTGAACTCGGAGAAGGAGGAGTCCGAGCTCACGATGTGCACCGACGTGGACCGCAACGACAAGTCGCGAGTCTGCGAGGCGGAGAGCGTACAGGTGATCGGGCGCCGCCAGATCGAGATGTACTCGCGGCTCATCCACACCGTCGATCACGTGCAGGGCCGACTGCGCGAAGGCTATGACGCGCTCGACGGCTTCCTCGCCCACGCCTGGGCGGTCACCGTCACCGGAGCGCCGAAGCGGCATGCGATTCAGTTCATCGAGGATCACGAACGCTCGCCGCGGCGCTGGTACGGCGGCGCGATCGGCTTTCTCGGGTTCGACGGCAACATGAACACCGGGCTCACCTTGCGCACGGTGCGGGTCAGGGACGGGGTCGCCGAGGTGCGGGCCGGGGCCACGCTGCTGTTCGGGTCCGACCCCGAGGGCGAGGAGGCGGAGACGCGGCTCAAGGCGTCGGCCCTGCTCGACGCGATCCGGCGCGGGGACGGCGCCCCGGAGCCGCGCGTGGAGGCGGGCGCGGACCGGCCCGGCGACGGCCGGCGGGTGGTGATGGTCGATCACGAGGACTCGTTCGTGCACACCCTCGCCGGCTACTTCCGCCGGACCGGGGCCGAGGTGACCACCTACCGCTCGGGCTTCCCGCGGAGCCGGATCACCGACGAGCGGCCGGACCTGGTGCTGCTCTCGCCCGGCCCCGGGCGTCCGGAGGACTTCGGGGTCGGCGAGACGATCGGCGCGACGCTGGCGGCCGGCATTCCGCTGTTCGGCGTCTGCCTCGGCCTCCAGGGCATCGTCGAGTACTACGGCGGCCGGCTGTCGGTGCTGCCGGCGCCGATGCACGGCAAGCCGTCGATGGTCAACGTGCGGGGGGGGAAGCTGTTCGACGGTCTGCCGGGTCGATTCGAGGGCGGGCGCTACCACTCCCTCTACGCCGACCGGGACACGTTTCCCGATGCGCTGGCGATCACCGCGGAGAGCGACGACGGCATCGTGATGGCGGTCGAGCACCCCGACCTGTCGGTCGCGGCAGTGCAGTTCCATCCGGAGTCGATCCTGACCCTCGACGACGACGCGGGTCTTGCGGTAGTGATGAACGTGATGCGGGGTCTGCGGGCATGCATCCGGTGATTCGCGCCCTGACACGCGAATGGAAGCTCCCGGCCGACCCACTCCTCGGCGAGTATGAACTTGCAAGCAGTCACTACCGGTTTGCCGCGCACACGCAACCGGAACACGGAACACACCGGGGACCAGAAGCGCCGGTCCCTACCTTCCCTCGTTCCCGAACCCGTCGTCGACCACCACATCGATGAGCGTCGGCGCGCCGCGGCGGGTCGAATCGGCGATGGCGGGGCCGATGTCGCCGGGGTCCGTGATCCGCACTGCGGTCACCCCCATCGAGCGGGCGAGGCCGGTGAAGTCGATCGCCGGGTCCTTGAACTCCATGCCGGTGTAGCGCTCGACGCCGTGGAACGACCTCAGCCGTTCCTTGATGATGCGGTAGCCGCCGTTGTTGGCGATGACGTAGGTGATCGGGAGCCTGGCGTTGGCGGCGGTCCACAGCGCCTGGATGCTGTACATCGCGCTGCCGTCGCCGACGACGGCGACCACGGGACGGTCGGGTAGCGCGAGCTGCACGCCCACCGCGCCGGCCATCGCGAAGCCGATGCCGCCGCTGCCGAGGCCGAAGAACGCCCGGGCGTCGCGGAAGGGATAGAGCGCCGGCAAGGCCCGCGTACTCAGGAGCCCTTCCTCGACGATGACCGCGTCTTCCGGCAGAGCGTCGACGATACGCAGCATCGCCAGATCCGGGGCCATCGGCGTGGTATCCGCACCGGCCAGCGCGCGGGCGCGGGCGGCTGCGCGCTTCGCGGACCAGCTCGACTTGCCGAGCGCTTCGATGGCGGCTGCCGCCCTCGCGGCGCCCTCGACTCCGCGCTTGCGTTCGAGCCGGGGCGCCAGAGCGGTGAGGGTCTCCTTCACGTCGGCACGCAGCGCAATCTCCGCCGCGTAGTTCTTCCCCATCTCCCAGTCCCGGAGCCCGAGCTGGACCACCGCCATGCCCTCGGGCATCGGGTCGACCTCGCTGTACACGGACATCCGCAGCACGTCCGAGCCGATGCAGAACATGAGGTCGTAGGGCGAGAGGGTGTTGCGGACGTCACGCTGATCGCGGGTGAGCGCGCCCATGAACGCCGGATGCTCGGACAGGAAGTGGGCGCCGTCGCACACCGTCTGCTGGTAGACCGGGGCGCCGAGCAGCTCCGCGATCGTCGCGGCTTCCCCCAGCGCGTCGGAGGTCGCGATCTCGTGGCCGGCCACGATCACCGGGCGCCGCGCGGCAAGCAGCCGTTCCGCGAGACGTTCGAGCGCCGCATCGCTCGGCCGGCCGGCGGTGTCGACCCGCGTGGACTGGCCGAGCTCCAGCGCGTCCTGCTCGTTGAGGATGTCGCCGGGCAGGGAGATGAACACCGGTCCGGTCGGCGGGGTCGTCGCGACCTTCGCCGCGCGGTGCACGATGCGCGGCAGATCCTGGAGCCGGGTGACCTCCACCGCCCACTTCACCAGCGGCTGCGCGATCGGCACGAGCGGATCGTAGAGCATCGGCTCGGTGAGCCCGTGTCCCTGCTCCTGCTGTCCCGCGGTGACGATGACGGGCGAGCCCATCCACTTCGCGTTGTAGAGCGAGCCCATCGCGTTCCCGAGCCCCGGTGCGACGTGGACGTTGCAGGCGCTGAGGTCGCCGGAGGCCCGCGAGTAGCCGTCCGCCATCGCCACCACCAGCGCCTCCTGCAACGCCATGACGTAGGTGATCGCCGGCCGGTCGGGCAACGCGGCCATGATCGGAAGCTCGGTGGTGCCGGGGTTTCCGAACAGGTGCGTCACTCCCTCGCTCTCGAGCAGCGCGAGGAAGGCGTCGCGGCCGAAGATGGTGTTCACGGGATCAGGCATGGCGTGTCATTTCGATACGTCCCACGGCGCCGGTTGGCCGCCATGTCGCCCGGTTCGCGGAGCGAGGGCGCGCGGAGGCCGGGGATGGCAAGGCGAACCGCGGGTCGGCGGAGGCGTGCTCGACGGTACGTCGAGCCCCCTTGCCCGCGTTCAATGCGGTCGATGCCGCCGGGTCCGCAGCCGTGAATCGGGGCAATATGGCGGCTTCAGAGCAACGGTGAGCGTGCTTCGCGGGGGCGCCGGGCAGCGGGGCCGGCGGCGAGCAGGCCCCGGATGATCTTCCGCTGACCGGCCAGGTAGCCGCGCGGCTCCACCACCACGCGATCGCCGACCCGCTCGTGCGCGGCGGGCAACGCGTGGAACGGCACGTTCGGAAACAGGTGGTGCTCGGCGTGGTACGGCATCTGCCACGCGATCGCGTTGACGAACCGGTTGGTCAGCGTGGTCCGGGTGTTGCGCAGCAGGTCCGGGCTCTCGTCGCATCCGACGTGCTCGGCCACCCGGATGATCCGCTGGATGGGCTCGCCGGCGACACGCGGGGCGATCCAGGCCGCGAGCAGTACCCACGCAAACTCGAAATACGCCGCCGAAACGAAGAGCGCGGCGTAGCACGACACCATGATCCGGGACTCGAGCACCATCAGGCCGCGCCGGCGGGCCGGCACGTAGGTCGCGCTGGCCGGGTGCACGAAGCCGCAGGCGTGCTTGACCATCCACGCGAGATTGCGCCACCAGAACCACAGCCCGGCGCAATACCAGAGGTACTGGCGGAAGCTCGCGGGCTCGGGCAGCACCAGCGAGGGGTCCTTGCCCTGTATCTGCGTGAAGCGGTGGTGGCCGAGGTGGAAGTAGCGGAAGTAGTACGGCGGCACGACGTAGACCAGCGCCGTGATCCACAGCACCGTTTCGTTCAGGCCGCGGCTCCTGAACGCCGATCCGTGCGCACACTCGTGCAGTGGCGAGAACAGGAAGCCCGTGACGACGGCCTGGAACGCGAACGCGGGCCAGAACAGCGGTCCGGGAAAGGTCGTCCAGCACATCCACCCGCCGAGGCCGATCAACGTGTAGTGGCCCAGAAAGTACGCAAGGCCGTGCACGTTGGTACGCCGGCACAGGCGCTCCAGCTCGGCCTTGTCGATCAGCGCGGACGGCCGCCGCGAGACCGCGATGGCATCCGTCCGTTCTCCCGGCCGCTCCCCCGGGCCCAGACCGAGTTCCGCCTCGCCGATCAGTTGTTCGCTGGACATGATCCGGAGATCCCCGGTCTCCACTCGACTGGCGTCGAATGGTTCGTCCTTCGAATCGTACCGCAATTTCAACGCCCCCCAAGCACGCGCACGCGACTGTCCAGCGAGCGCGTTCCGGGGCGTCGCGGCTCGTGGGCACGCAACGACAGTCACCGGGCCCCGGTTGCGGCACGCGAATTTCGCGCGCCTTCCGATCGAGTGCGGAGCCTGGTCAGGCAGTCGACGATGATCCGGCCGATCAGGCGGCAGTCCTCGACGCTGAAGGTGAGCGGAATCCTCATGTCGAGAAGCGATGCGAGGAGCTTGTCGGTCGCCGGCAGGGGCTGCTGCTCCAGGTAGCGCCAGGAGTCGTGGCGGCTGGTATACGCCACCGGCTCGGGGTCCCCGAACCACTTGAGCTCCACCCCCCGCGCGAGACACGCCTCGACGAGCTCCCGGATGCCGGTTTCGTCCAGATCGGGGATCAGGAACTGGATGGAGCTGCCGACGTACGTCTCCTGCTCGGGACGTTCGGGGAGGCGTATGCCGGGTGTCGAGCGAAGGATCGCCTCGATGGCCCGGTAGCGCTCGTTCCAGGCTTCCACGAGCCGATCGAGCTCCGCAAGTTGCGGGCGGAGAATCGCCGCTCTCAGGTTGTCCATGCGCCCCGAGCAGTTCGGGGTGTCGAGGCGGACCCGTTCGAACACCTCTCCGGCGGGGACCGCATCATGTCGTCCGTACAGCATGTAGGACCCGGACAGGATCGTCGCGCGCGCCATCAGCTCCTCGTCGTCCGAGGTGATGAGCCCGCCTTCGCCGGAGTTGACGTGCTTGTACGTCTGGGTGCTGAAGCAGGCCGCGACGCCGTGGGTGCCGCTCCTCGCATTGCCCCACCGTGCCCCCATCGTGTGGGCGCAGTCCTCGATGACCGCGACGCCGAGCGAATCCGCGGCATCCATGAGCGCGCCCATGTCGACGATGTGCCCCCGCATGTGCGACAGCATCAGCACCCGCGCCTCTCCGGACCGCGCCTTGCGCACGAGATCGTCGATGTCGATGACGAGATCCCCGGTGATCTCCACGAGCACCGCCTTGCCGCCGGCGGCCGCGATGGCGCCCGGCACCGGCGACAGGGTGAAGCCGTTGGTGAGCACCGGCTCGCCCGGCGAGACGCCGAAGGCGCGCAACGCCGTCTGCAGCGCGTAGCCCCCGGACGTGCAGGCGAGGCAGAAACGCGCGCCCATCCAGGCCGCGAACTCGTTCTCGAGCCGGACCGTCTCCGGCACCTCGCCGTCGACGACGTTGTACCGGTGCAGCCTCCCCGAGCGCATGACGGCGACGGCACGCTCGATGGCCTCCTCGGGGATGGGCGGTTGCTGCGTGAAGCTCCCGTTGAAATTCAGTGACATCGCTTCTTCTTCGCGGTCGGGTCGGAGTCGCGTATCGAATCACAAATCCCCGTTTCAATCACATCGGCCGGCTCCGGCGAGGGCCGCAAACCGGCCGGCGGCGATGCCGATGGCCGGTCGGGGACGGGAAGGCCGGGAGCTGTCCGGGGAGCGGGGTTCAGGTCATGGCGCGCAACGCGTCGATCAGCGCGTCGGTGTGCTCCGGCCGGCCCACCGAGATCCGGATGCGGTTCTCCAGCCTGCGCACGTGGTAGTGGCGGATGAGGATTCCGCCACGTTCAAGCGCATGTTTGAGCTCCCGGGCGTCCCGCCCGAGGACCCGGCACAGGATGAAGTTCGCCTGCGAGCCGGGGAGCGTCTCGATCCCCGGGAGTGCGTCGAGCCGCGCGTACAGCCGTCCCCGCTCCGCCTTGAGCTTCTCCACCACCGCTTCGAGCTGGTCCGCGTTGCGCAGGCTCGCGATGCCCGCGACGCTCGCCGCGACGTTGACGTTGTAGGGTTGCTTGAACTTCAGGAGCTCACGCATCAGCCAACGCGGGAAGACTCCGTAGCCGAGCCTGAGCCCCGCGATTCCGGCCGCCTTGCTGAACGTGCGCAGCACCACGAGGTTGTCGTGATCGAGCACTCGGCCGGCGCGGCTCGCGTGGTCGGCGAACTCGACGTAGGCCTCGTCGAGCACCACCACCACCGGCAACGCGACCAGCCGCGCGAACGCGTCGTCGTCCAGCCAGTTGCCCGACGGGTTGTTGGGAGAGGTGAGGAACAGGAGCTTCGGACGATGGGCCTCGACCGCGGCCTCGACCGCGTCGACGTCCACGGAGAAGTCCTCGCGCCGCTCGACATCGACCACCTTCGCACCGGCGAGCCTGGCGTCGAAGCCGTACATCCCGAACGTCGGCGGCGTGTTGACGACGGTGTCCCCGGGCACGAGGAAGAGCCGGCAGAGGTAGTCGAGCAGCTCGTCGGCGCCGTGCCCCGGGAGGATGTGAGCAGCGGGGACGCCGAGGAACGCGCTCAGCGCGTTGCACAGCACGGATTGGCGGGGGTCGGGATAGACGTGGAAGTGCGGATAGTGCGCAAGCGCCTCGATCACCGCCGGCAGCGGTCCGTAGGGGTTCTCGTTCGCATCGAGCTTGACGATGCGCTCGGCGGGGATTCCGAGCCGGGCGCTCAGCACCTCGAACGGTTCGATCGGCGCGTACTCCTCGATGTCCGCAAGGTGGGGGGCGAGCAGCGCGCGGCATGGCGTCGGATTCATCGGCGGTCGGGAGAGGAGTCGGCGCGTCTGGCGGCGGAGCGCACAGCATAGTCTCCGCAGCGTCGATCGAACCACTGTCCGGATCGGATTCACGTCCTTCGTGTTTCCGGAACCCGGCTCCGCCGGCCCGGAACAGCGTCTCCCGGACGGAGCACGGGCCGGACCATCGAGGCGTTCCGCTCCCGGGGACCGCGTACGGGCGGATGAAGGGAGCCGTCGCGACGGGCCACGGGGTTCGCGGCGGCGTACTCCCGTGACAGGTTCCGAAGCTCGAGGCGGAGAACGCGCGGCTCGGCGCGGCGCTGAGCGATTCGTACTCGGTGCTCGCGAAGACGAAGACGGCGCTCCAGATGATTATGCCGATATCGGCATAATCATCTGGAGCGGGCGCTGCGTCCGATTCCTCTGGGCAAGCGGAATTGACTGTTCACTTCGAGTGAGGTCGGCGCGCAACGGGTCGGCATCATCCAGAGCCTGCTGGTGACGTGCCGGTTGCACGCGGTGGACCCCTACACCTATCTGGTCGATGTGCTCCAGCGCATCAGCGCGCACCGGCCAAGCGAGCCATCGAACTCACTCCGCGGATGTGGAAATCACTGTTCGCCGACGTGCCCATGCACTCAGACCTCGGCCCCCACCACCACGACCCGCCATCACGATGCTCGGGCTGGCGCATTCCGGGGCGGCGCCTTTGCCTCGAAGACTGCGCCCGGTCTCGCGGCCGCGCGTGTCCCGCCGGATCGACTGTCCGCGAGCCGCGACCCGTTCCCGCTGCGTGCATATTCTCCAAGGAGGTCACGCCCATGTCCGCGGTACTCAACTCCCCCCATGCCCGCGATGTCGCGTCGCTCCTGCATGGCATGACCAACCCCGTTCGCCTCGAGAGAGAGGGACCGCTCATCCTCGAAGAAGGGCACGGCATATACGTCAAGGACCTCGAGGGGAACGAGTACATCGAGGGCATGGCGGGGCTGTGGTGCACGGCCCTGGGGTTCAGCAACGAACGCCTGATCCAGGCCGCGGTCACGCAGATGCGCAAGCTGCCCACCTACCACACCTTCTTCCAGCGCTCGACCATGCCCACCATCGACCTCGCGGAGCGCCTGCTCGATTCCGCCCCGGCGCCGATGGCGCGGGTGTGGTTCGCGAACTCGGGCTCCGAGGCGAACGATCACATGGTCAAGTTCGTCTGGTACTACAACAACGCCCGCGGCAAGCCGGAGAAGAAGAAAATCATCGCCCGCGAGCACGGCTATCACGGCATCGCGGTGTCGTCGGCGTCGCTCACCGGCCTGCCCGCGATGCACAAGGGCTTCGACCTGCCGATCCCGAACATCCTGCACACCGGCAGCCACCACTACTACCGTGACGCCCATCCGGGCGAGAGCGAGGAGGCGTTCGCGAGCCGGCGTGCGGAGGAGCTGGAGCAGCTCATCCTCGCCGAAGGGCCGGAGACGGTGGCCGCCTTCGTCGCCGAGCCGGTGCTGGGCGCCGGCGGCGCGGTCGTCCCGCCGAAGACCTACTTCGAGAAGATCCAGGCGGTGCTCGCGAAGTACGACGTGCTGATGGTCGCGGACGAGGTCATCACCGGATTCTTCCGCACCGGCAACCGTTTCGCGTGCGAGACCTTCGGGATCCGGCCCGACATCATGTGCATCGCCAAGCAGCTCTCCTCGGCGTACCTGCCGATCTCGGCGGTCCTCCTCAACGACAAGGTCTACGAGCCCATCCGTGAGCTTGCCGGCAGGAACGGCATCCTCGGCACCGGCTTCACCTACTCCGGCCACCCGGTACCCGCCGCGGTCGCACTGGAGACGCTGAAGATCTACGACGAGATGGACATCGGCGCCCATGTGCGCCGGGTCGGCGGACACGCGCAGGAGCGGCTGGCCGCGCTCGGGGATCACCCGCTCGTCGGCGACGCGTCCGGCGTGGGCCTCATCGGCTCGGTCGAGATCGTCAGGGACAAGGAGACGAAGGAGAGCTTCGACCTGTCGTTCGCATCGTGGGTGACCGATGCCTGCACGCGGCGCGGGGTGCTGCTGCGCGCCTGCACCGGCGGCGGAATCCGCATCGCCTTCTGCCCGCCGCTGATCATCGAGGAGCCCGAGGTCGACATGCTCTTCGATCGCTGGGAACTCGCGCTCGACGACACCCTCGAGCACGTGCGGGCCGAAGGCTGGCTGTAGGAGCCAGTACGATGACCGCTGCTTCCGTTTCGCTGTTGTGGCGTCCGGCCACCCTCGCCCCCCGCCTCGATGACGAGGACCTGGTGGTGCTCGACGTGCGGCGCGGCGAGCGCTACGCGAACGGACACATCCCGGGCGCGCGCAACTTCAGCGTGTACGGGATCAACACCTACGACTCGGACCCCGCGCCGCTCGCCTCCTTCACGAGGATGTGGGCGTTCCAGCTCGCGGGCGCCGGGATCCGCCGCGACGACACCGTCGTCGTGTGCAGTGAATTCACCGACGAATCGGCGGCCCGCGCCTTCTGGTTCCTCGAATACCTCGGGCACGAGCGCGTGGCGGTGCTCGACGGCGGCGTGCGTGCCTGGGAGGCGGCGGGACAGCCGCTCACCCACGAGGCGAAGCCGCCGAAAGCCGGTGCGTATCCGTTCGAAGCGGTGGAGTCGGTATGCGCGAGCTGGTCGGACGTCGTCGCCGCGATCGACGATCCCTCGACAGTGATCCTCGACACCCGGACCGACAAGGAGTGGCAAGGCGAGGACTCCCGTGGCGCCGCCCGCGCCGGGGCGGTGCCGAGCGCGGTCCATCTCGAATGGGTCCACAATCTGGACGACCACGGCCGCATGCTCGACGAGGGCACTCTGCGCGACCGGTACGCTTCGGTGGGAATCACGACCGGGACGCCGGTCATCGCCTACTGCAACACCGGCTATCGCTCCGCGCATGCGTACCTGGCGTTGCGCCTGCTCGGGCACCCGGACGTGCGCAACTACGTCGCGTCCTGGCAGGAGTGGGGGAACCGCATGGAGTGTCCGGTCGTCGTGCACGGACGGGATTGAGTCGACGGCGCTCGGGGACGACGCTTCCTCCAAATCGGCAACGCCGTCGCACGCCCCGGCGATCGGGACGGTGGCGATCACGGGCACGGCGGACGACGCTTCCGCCGATCGGCAATGCCGCCGCACGCGCTGATGCGCGAGACTCCGGCGGACGGTGGGCCGAACGGCGCACGGCGCGGACAGGGCTTTCGCCGGACCGGCGGCCGCACGGGGCGGGGTTGCGGGCGGACGGCGGGCGCCGCCGTTGCCGTCGATCAGAATCCGACCGCGTCACCACCCTTGAGCGCGAGCATCTCTCGCGCCTCGTCCGGGCTTGCGACTTCCAGGGACAGGTTCTCGACGATGGAGCGCACGATGCGTACCTGCTCCGCGTTCGACCTGGCGAGCCGGCCCTTGCCCGCGAACAGGCTGTCCTCGAGGCCGACCCGGACGTTGCCGCCCATGATTGCGCTCATGGTCACGAAGCCGAGCTGGTGGCGGCCCGCCGCGAGCACGCTCCAGTAGTAGTCGTCGCCGAACAGCCTGTCCGCGATCCGCTTCATGTGGACGAGGTTTTCCTGGTCCGCGCCGATCCCCCCGAGGATGCCGAAGATGGTCTGGACGAACAGGGGCGGCTTCACCAGGCCGCGGTCGAGGAAGTGGGCGAGGTTGTAGAGTTGGCCGACGTCGTAGCACTCGTACTCGAAGCGGGTGCCGTGGGCCTCGCCGAGTTCGCGCAGGATGTACTCGATGTCCTTGAACGTGTTGCGGAAGATGAAGTCGCGGCTGTTCTCGAGGTGCCTGCGCTCCCATTCGTACTTGAACTCGCGGTAGCGGTCGAGCATCGGGTAGAGCCCGAAGTTCATGGAGCCCATGTTGAGCGAGCTCATCTCCGGCTTCGTGCGCATCGCGCCGGCGAGCCGCTCTTCGAGCGTCATCCCGTGCCCTCCGCCGGTGGTGACGTTGATCACCGACTTGCAGCTCTGCTTGATGCGGGGCAGGAACTCCATGAACACGTCCGGACTCGGGGTGGGGCTGCCGTCCTCGGGATTGCGCGCGTGGAGATGGATGATCGCGGCCCCCGCCTCCGCGGCCTCGATGGATTGCTCCGCGATCTCCGACGGCGTCAGCGGCAGGTGCGGAGACATCGTCGGGGTGTGGATCGACCCGGTGGCCGCGCACGTGATGATGACCTTCTTCTGCTTCGCTGCCATGCATGTTCCTCCTGGCCGGATTCGGTACGGGCGGGCGTGTGCGCGACCTCCGCATCCACCCTTCGGGATCGTCACGCGACGAAACGGGCGTCTCCTCAGCCGTGCCCGTTCAGCGCTTCGCGGACCAGCGTGTGGAAGTGGTGGACCGCGTACTCGTTCTCGCCGCCCGGAGCGTCGCCGGCCATGATCGGGCCCTGATCGTACCCCTTCGACTTCAAGCCGCGCTGGACACTTTCGCACAGCGCGATGTCCTCCGGCGTGAGCACGTTGGCGGTGTAGGTGGTGCGCGCTTCGTTGACCCGGCCGTCGGTGGTGAGGACGTCGCCCTCGAAGCTCGACCACTCGGGGTCGATGGGGCGGATCCGGTAGACCGCCAGCTCGTTCGAGCCCGGAAGGATGTTGAAGGTCGTGTTCGGCCACAGGTACCAGAACATGGAGCCCCGGTAACCGGCGTCCGGGTCGAATTCGTAGGCGGTGTTGATCGGCCGGGTCTCGGGACCCGACTGGCGCGACCAGATGCGTCCGAGGTCCAGGCGGTAGTGGTCCATGGAGACCAGCGAGACGAAGTCCGGATGCGCGTGGTGGCAGTGGTAGCACTCCACGTAGTTGTCGACCACGACCTTCCATCCCGCGTGCTGGCGTGTCACGCCCAGAAGGCCGGCGGAACGGGGGTGCGTCGCGAGATCGCCGAGGTAGGGAACGCGCCGGCGGAGGTCGGCCTCCATGTCTCCCGCGAGGCTCGTGAGGCTCTCCGCATCGTCGTCGAGGTTGACGAACACGCAGTCGCAGAAGAGCTCGAGCCGGATCGGGCGGAGCCCGAAATCGGCCTTGTCGAAGCCCGGCCGCTGCGACGAGAAGCGCGCGGCGCGCAGCCTTCCGTCGCGCTCGAAGGTCCAGGCGTGGTAGGGACACACGATGGCCGAACCCACGTTGCCGCGGGGTTCGCCGAGCAGCTCGTGCCCGCGATGGCGGCACACGTTGTAGAAGGCCCGCAGGACGCCGTCTCCTCCCCGCATGACGAAGACGTTCTGGTCGCAGATCCGCAGCGTCACGTAGTCGCCCGGCTCCGCGAACGCGGACCGATGCGCGACGTACTGCCAGGTGCGGTAGAAGATGGCCTCCTTCTCCCGTTCGTAGACCGCCGGGCTCGTGTAGTACTCCGACGGCAGGGTGAACGAGGTCCTCGGTTCGTCCGTGATCGGCCGGCCCACCGCCGGCAGATCCGGTGTCGCGGTCGACTCGTCGAGCATCGTTGCGTTCCTCGGGCGCGGTGATCGGACCAGGCGCGCCTGGTCAGCCGGCGCGTCGGGAGGGGTCGATCGATCCGGGTCTCCCGAGGACGGGATCATAGCGCCGGCGTCGCTGCCGATCCTTGCCTGCGCAAGGAGTACCTCGACACCATGGACGAGCTTCCGGGGGGCTTCGCGCCGGGGGAGACGCGCGGGCCGCCCCCGTCGCGACTTGCGGACTGCCGCCGTCCGTCCTCACGCCTGCTCGACGCCGCGAGCGGCGGTCCGGTCATTCCTGCACGACCACGACATGAAACCGGCGTGGGCCGTGCGCGCCTTCGAGGATTTCGAGCTCGACATCGCCGGTCTTCGACGGACCGCAGATGAGGTTGACGGTACGCGGCATCGATTCCCGCTCCTCCCGGAGCAGCGCCCAGGCGTCTTCGAGATGCGCAACGATGCGCGACTCGCGCAGCACCACGATGTGGTCCTCGGGCAGAAAGTTCAGCGTCGTCGGGCTCTCGGGGCCCGAGAGAAGCATCACGCTTCCGGTCTCCGCGATGCCGGCGAACGCTCCGGTCACGCTGAGCCGGTCCGACCCGCGGGCCGCCCGCCGCTCGACCGCGAGGCGGTTCGACCACCGCACCCCTTCGAGTCCGGGGGCCACGACGATCGCATCGTCCAGGCCGTGGTGTTCGATGTGACGCACCACGACCTCCGAGACCCCGGCGAGGGTGGGCGCCATCGAGGTCCGGGTGTGCGCCGCGTTCGCCTTGCGGACGAAGAGGCTGACAGGGTCTTCGCAGAGGGCCGGCTTCGGATTCGGGATCGGAGTGGCGAGGCGACGGTCGAGCCCGGCCCGGACGCTCTCGGGCAATGGCCCTGCCCGGCGCAGCGAACGCCGCACCGCCTCCAGGACCCGCTCCTTCGTGGCGTTCATCGCGCTCCGCCCGCCGCCCGCCCGCCCCGGGCGGACACCCCGGCACGGAACCCCATGAGCGGCCGCCGGCCGGAACGCCGGAGCCCGGGCGGACCCGGGAGCCCGGACAGACCGAGGATGCGTTCCTTCGCGGCGTTCCTCTTCACGGCGTTCATCGTCGTTCCGCCGCCCGCCGCTTCGACCACGCCGACATGAACGTCCTTCCCGCGGGCGCCGGCAGATCGCGGGTTCCGGTCCAGCCTCCGGCGAGCGGAAGCCGGCGAAAGCGGCCCCGATAGCGCCCGAGCAGACCGAGGACGCGCATCCCGAGCGACGTCGCCACGCGATACAGGGCGGGACGCCGGGCCATGAACGCCCATGCGCGAAGCCCCAGGCGAACCCGCGGTGGCGTGATGCGCTCCTCGAACCCGCGCGTGCGCAGCTTGCGGATCAGATCCGGGAGCGGAATCTCCATCGGGCACACGTCCGCGCACCGCCCGTTGAGGGTACAGGCGTCGGGAAGGTTGCGGGCCTGGTCGAGTCCCACGATCAGCGGGGTCAGCACCGAGCCCATCGGACCGACGTACACCCATCCGTAGGCATGTCCGCCCACCGCGTGATAGACCGGACAGTGGTTCATGCACGCACCGCAGCGGATGCACCGAAGCATCTCGTGGAACTCGTCGCCGAGCATCCGGGAGCGGCCGTTGTCGATCAGCACGACGTGGTACTCGTCCGGTCCGTCGAGATCGCGCGGTCGGCGCGGGCCGGTCGACAGTGTGGTGTAGGCGGTGGTCTCCTGCCCGGTCGCGCTCCGCGCGAGCAGGCGCAGGATGGTGCTCATGTCGTCGAGGGTCGGCACCACCTTCTCGATCCCCGCGGTGACGACGTGCACCCGCGGCAGCGTGTTGGTGAGGTCGCCGTTGCCCTCGTTGGTGACGATGACGCTCGACCCGGTCTCGGCGATCAGGAAGTTCGCGCCAGTGATCCCGACATCCGCGCTCTGGAACTTCTCGCGCAGCACCGCGCGCGCCTCGCCGACCAGCGCCGTCGCCTCGGTCCGGCGCTCGGTGATCCCGTACTTCGCGTGATGAGCGTGGAACAGGTCGGAGATCTGGTCCCTGGTCTTGTGGATGGCCGGCACGATGATGTGGCTCGGCGGCTCGCCGGCGAGCTGGATGATGTACTCGCCGAGGTCGGTCTCGACCGTCTCGAGGCCCGCCGCCTCCAGCGCCTCGTTCAGCGCAATCTCCTCCGCCACCATGGACTTTCCCTTGGTGACCCGCTTCGCGCCCGCCGCGCGGCAGATGTCGACGACGATGGCGCACGCCTCGGCCGGGGTGCTCGCCCAGTGCACGTGGCCGCCGTGCGCGAGCACCCGGGCCTCGAAGCGCTCGAGGTAGTAGTCGAGGTGGTGCAGCGCGTGTTCCTTGATCTCCCGGGCGGTGCGCCGCAACGCCTGGAACTCCGGGAGCGCTTCGACCACGGCGAGGCGCCGGTCGACGAATCCGGTACGGGCGCGCGCCATCGCCCGCGCGAGGTCGGGATCGTTCAGCGCGGAACGGGCCCGGGCCGGGAAGTCGTGCGCCGCGGGCCTCATCGCCCGGTCTCGACGATCCCGGGTCCGGCCATCGGCTGCACGCGCGCACGGTCCCGCGGCAGGGCTGCGCGGTCATCGCCATCCCGGAGCTCGCGAAGCCGGCGGAGCATTTCCCCGGCGGCCCGGGCACGACCCGGAGGACCGTGTGCCACCGCGATCATCCCCCCGGCTCTCCGATTCCGCGTCCGGCCATGCCGGCGAGCACTTCCGCGAAGTGGAGCACCCGCACCGGATGCGACTGCCGCGTGAGCCTTCCCGCGATGTTGAGCAGACACCCGAGGTCGCCTCCGAGCAGCACCTCGGCCCCGGTCGAGAGCACGTTCGCGCATTTCTCGTCGACGAGACGGGTGGAGATCTCGGGATACTTGACGCAGAACGTCCCGCCGAAGCCGCAGCAGGTGCCCGCGTCCCGCATCTCGGTGAGCCCGAGCCCGCGGACGGATGCGAGCAGCGCGCGCGGCTGGTCCCGGACTCCCATCTCGCGCAGGCCCGCGCAGGAGTCGTGGTAGGTCGCACGCGCGTCGAGCCGGGCGTCGACATCTCGAACGCCGAGCACGTCGGCGAGGAAGCTCGAGAGCTCATGGGTGCGATCGGCGAGGGACTGCGCGCGCGCATGCCAGTCGGCCCCGGTGGAGAACAGCCGCGGATAGTGCTCGCGCAGCATCCCGGCGCACGACCCGGAGGGCGCGACCACGTAGTCGAAGGACTCGAACGCCTCGATGGTGCGCTTCGCGATGGCCCGCGTATCGGTGGTGTCGCCGCTGTTGTAGGCGGGCTGCCCGCAACACGTCTGGGCCGCGGGCACGTCGACGGCGCAGCCTGCGTCCTCGAGCAGCTTCACCGCCGCGAACCCGACGGCGGGACGAAAGAGATCGACGAGACAGGTGACGAACAGCCCGACCCGGTACATCGTTCAGCCGCCGAGCCCGAGGCACGTGGCCGGTGCGCCCCCGGTCGCGATCGTCTCCCGGTCGCTGCTCAGGACCGCGCGAGCGGACAAGCTCTCCCCGCTGTCGTCCTCCCCGGCGCGAAGCATTCGAACCGTCAGCACCCGGCGGTGTGCGAGGAGGGGCGCGTCTTCCCTGAAGAGCGTCCCGGTGTGGCCGTACAGGTTCGTGCGAGCGGTGACCGGGGCGTAGTCCGCCACGTGGTCGCCGCCGGCGGAATCGACCACGATGAAGTCGTCGAAGCCCCGCCGGAGGGTCTCCACCGCGGCCTGCCGGCGCGCCAGCCGATCGGCATCGGCTCCATCGCAGATCGCGCCCACACGCACCGCAATCTCGATCGTGTCGGCATCGAGAGACGTCGTGCTCGTTCTGGCGCACCCGGTCATGACACCCGTGAACGCGACGAGCAGGATGCCGAGGGCGCAGCACGTGAGCGGGTCGGGTCCGAGGGCGGTCTCCGGGAGAGGTCGCGTGGCGATCGGTTTATACACGGTGTAGCGCTCGCTATGCTGTACCGTTCAGGCATCGCCTTGCATGGAACCCGCACATCATGTCTTACCGCACCGCGACCATCGAACGCAAGACACGCGAGACCAGGATCACCGCCGTCGTCGCGCTCGACGGCTCCGGCGCCGCACGCCTCGCTACCGGCATCCCGTTCTTCGAGCACATGCTGGAGCAGGTGGCCCGGCACGGGGTCATCGACCTCGACGTGCGGGCGGACGGAGACGTCGCGGTCGACGACCACCACACCGTCGAGGACACCGGAATCGTGCTCGGCCAGGCGGTTGCCGAGGCGCTCGGCGACAAGCGCGGGATCGCCCGCTACGGACACGCCTATGTCCCGCTCGACGAGGCGCTTTCCAGGGTGGTCATCGATTTCTCCGGGCGTCCCGGACTGTTCTACCGGGTGAGCTACCCTCGCGCGCGCATCGGCGCATTCGACGTCGATCTGATCCGCGAGTTCTTCCAGGGGTTCGTGAACGCGGCGGCGGCCACCGTGCACATCGATTCGCTGCAAGGGGTCAATGCCCACCACATCGCCGAGACGGTCTTCAAGGGGTTCGGCCGCGCGCTTCGCATGGCGGTGGCGCCGGACGAGCGGATGGGCGGGACGGTGCCGTCGACGAAGGGCACGTTGTGAGGCGGAGCCCGGCCGCATGAGCGTCGAAACCGTCGTCGTGGTCGACTACGGCATGGGCAACCTTCGCTCGGTGTCCAAGGCGGTCGAGCACGTCGCCGCCGGGCGTGCCGTCGTCCGGGTGACGGATGACGCCCGGGAGATCGAGAACGCCGACCGGGTCGTGTTCCCGGGACAGGGGGCGATGCGCGACTGCATGGCGGAGCTTGCCGCGCACGGGCTCCTGGACCCGATGCGGGCGTGTCTCGGCGCCAAGCCGGTGCTCGGGATCTGCATGGGCCTGCAGGTGCTGTTCGATTCGAGCGAGGAGGATCCGGACACGCCGGGGTTCGGATGGCTCGCGGGCCGCTCGGTGCGTTTCCCGTCCGGCGGGACCGATCGCCAGGGCCGGCGGCTCAAGGTGCCCCACATGGGCTGGAACCGGGTGCACCAGCGGTCGGACCACCCGCTGTGGCTCGGCATCGACGATGCGGAGCGGTTCTATTTCGTGCACAGCTACTACGTGTGTCCCCGCGACGAAGCGGTCGTTGCCGGCGCCAGCGAGTACGGACTGGAGTTCACCGCCGCCGTCGCCGGCGAGCGGCTGTTCGCGGTGCAGTTCCACCCCGAGAAGAGCCAGCGCGCCGGCCTTGCGCTGCTCTCCAACTTCCTGGCCTGGGACGGCCGCGGCTGATCGGCCCCATGTCGGCAACGTCATGGGCGAGGCGGTGAGGCATTGCACGCGCCCGCTCGAACGCGGTCGCACCACCGGGCCGGGTCCGGCCCCGGGACGCACGGCGAGTGAGCCATGAACAACCCCTCGATACGGGAGACGCCACGATGATCCGTGGAAGCTGTCTGTGCGGCACGGTGCGCTGGTCCTTCGACGGTGCGTTCGACTGGATGACCCACTGCCACTGCCAGATGTGCCGCAAGGCCCATGGCGCCCCGTTCGCGACCTACGCGATCGGAAGCGGCCGGCACTTCCGCTTCGACCAGGGCGAAGGGTCCATTGCCCACTACGAGTCTTCGCCCGGATTCGTTCGTGCATTCTGCTCGGGCTGCGGCTCCGTCGTGCCGTATCCGGTGCGCGGCAGCGAGATCGGCGTTCCCGTCGGTCCGCTGGACGACGACCCCGGCATCCGCGCTTCCGACCACATCTACACGAAGTGGAAGGCCCCATGGCACTCGATCACCGACGCGCTGCCGCGGCGCGAAGCCCTTGCGAGCGGCAACGAGCCGCGCGTGGATCGGGCTGCCCCGCCCGCCTCCACCGATAGCGTGCTGCGCGGAAGCTGCCTGTGTGGAAGCGTCGCCTACGAGGTCACCGGCCCGATCAGGGTGGTCCACAACTGCCACTGCTCGCGTTGCCGCAAGGCACGCGCGGCGGCGCACACCACCAACGGCTTCACCGCGATGGAGGACGTGCGCCATACCCGCGGCGGGGACACGCTTCGGACCTGGCGGCATCCGGGCGCGCGCTACTTCAGCCAGGTGTTCTGTCCGGCCTGTGGCTCCGGGATGCCGCGGCTCGATCCCGCGCGCGGGATCGCGGTGATCCCGTTCGGCTCCCTGGACGACGACCCCGGACGCGGCGCGGACGATCACATCTTCGTGGCGTCGAAGGCGCCCTGGTACGAGATCACCGACGCCCTGCCGCGCTTCGACGAAGCGCCCGGGTAGCCGGAATCATGGCGCTCCCCCTCGGCGACACGGTCCGGATCGGCATCACGTCGCGGCTCGCCACGGTGGCGGAGATCCGCGAGACCGTCGCGCTCTGCGAGGATCTCGGCCTCGATTCCCTGTGGTGCGGCGAGCACATCGCATATACCTCGCCGATACTCGATCCGTTCGTGCGCCTGACCTGCGCCGCGGCACTGTCCGAGCACCTGACCATCGGCACCTGCGTGTACCTGGTGCCCTTGCGTCCCGCCGCCGCGATCGCGAAGCAGGTCGTCTCCATCGACCACCTCTCCGGCGGACGCTTCGTGTTCGGCGCCGGGGTCGGCGGCGAGTTCCCCGGCGAGTTCGATGCTTGCGGCGTCCCCGTGAAGGAACGCGGGGCGCGGCTCGACGAAGCCATCGACGTGATGCGCGCGCTGTGGACGGGCGAGCCGGTCTCGTTCCGCGGCCGGTTCGTGCAGTTCGAGGACGTCCACATGCAGCCGCCGCCGCTCGTTCCCGGCGGTCCGCCGATCTGGTGCGGGGCGCGCCAGGAGGCGGCGTTGCGGCGGATCGGACGCAAGGCCGACGGCTGGGTGAGCTACGTCGTCACGCCGCAGCGCTACGCCGAGGGTCTCGCGACGATCGAAGCGGCGGCGCGGGACGCGAGCCGGACCATCGAGCGTTTCGACTCCGCGCACCTGCTCTTCGTCCGCATCGACGATCGCCGCGACCGCGCCCTCGACGACGCGACGGCGATCCTGAGCCGCCGCTATGCGATGGACTTCCGGCGCGCAGCCGAGCGCTACTGCGCCCTCGGCCACCCCGACGAGGTCGCGGCAACGGTCAACGAGTTCCTGCGCGCCGGCGTCCGCCACGTCATCCTGGACCTGCTGGGCGGCTGGGACGAGTCACGTCCTCAGCTCGAGCGTTTCTCCGCGGAGGTACGGCCGAAGCTCCGGATCTCCGGGGACTGATTCACGAGTTCAGGTATCTCACCTGCCCGCTGTCACCCATTCACGAATCCCGCCGGAAGCGGAGAGGGCTGAATGTTTCGGCTCAGCCGCGGCCGGAGCGCGAATCGGGGGAGCTGAAAAACGGGGCCGTTCAACGGACGGTCGCAGCCGATGGCTGGGGCTCGACGCGCTTGGTAATGAGATTCTTGCTGTTCGCCCCTCTGCGGCCATCGCCGCCAGACAATTGGACGTTCAAGGTGGCCGTGCAGATCGTCCGATCGCTTCAATAAGCTGACGCCGCGAGCGCTTGGAGGACCAAGGGCTTGCAAGCGCGAACATCCTCAACCGAGTGGATGCCAACGTAGGAACCTGCGTCATGGTGAGCGTTATTGAAGGCCCGACGGCGCTGCGCCGCGTCTGCAACTGCGATGTCGCACTTCACAGCCTCCTCGGCGTCAATGCGAAAGAGGGCCACGACCGATCTTGTTCGCGGAAGGATCTCACAGAAGAACTCGGCGCTCGGGCTGTGATAGCTCACGGACTTGGGGCGTGCGACATCGATGACGTTCTCGTCAAGGGTCTTGACCTGTTTGTGAAACGCGTCAAACAGCTTCCTGGCATCGTCGTCCATATCGTCGCGAGTGGCCTGGATGTCTCCTCGTTCCGCGAGAAGTCTGGTCACCTCGGCCTCTTCGACCCATTCGCGCGGTACATCCAGCGATGGCCAGATGCGTAGCGCGCGACACGCCAAGTGCCGACCTCGCTCTTCCATCTCCTTCGCCGTCCATTGGGCTTGGTCACGAACACCCTTGTTCAGCCGGAGGGGGCTGTCGTCGAATCCGTGCTTGATGGTCTTCTTCTTGTCGAAAGGAAGATCCGAGTACTCCTGGTTGTAGGCTGTCAACGTCAAATTGCCGAGCCGGTGCAGCCAAGTCTCATGTACGTTCTGCCAGTCAGAGCCGAGCATTCGTTTCCAATCACGCGAAAGACTCGGGTTCTGCGGCATGATGTGTTCGATGGTGTACGCGATCGTATCCGCGCGCTCCCGCGAGTCGGCGTTTTCGAGTCGTTCGAGTACTGTGCGGCAGATGCGGCGTCCGTAGAGTTCCTCTTGCTCGAGGCCATGTCGGAATTCACGGTCTGTCGGGAAGGCGTAGTTGTCCGTCAGGCTGTGCAGGTTCACTTTTAGAAATTTCAAGTAGTCGCCCTCCCGCAACCCATAAGCCAGTTTCGCGAAGTGTTCCCTATACGAACGTGTCTGGAAGCCGCAGACATCCCGTCGCACGATGTAGCTCTCAATCAGATCCAACGCATCGGCCAACGAATCATCGTCCAGATATTCTTGTTCGTAACCATCCAGGAGCTTCATCACCAGGATCGTCGGAGTGGTTGCCAGCACCCGCAGACGTGCCATGTGTTCGGCTACATGCTCGAATTCTCCAGTTCCCATGGTGAACGCCGCGTGATAACGGGAGAACTGCACCATCCGACGCAACAGCTCCTCCAGTCTGTCCGGATCTTGCTTGTGTTCGCCGAACGCAATGCGGAACGACGAGTAGACCTGATCCGCCCGGCCTTGTTTTTGCGCCTTGGTGTCCAATGCCACGAAGTTGAGCAGGAAATTGTCCAATTGACCTTCGCTGCCTGTGTACGAGTGCTCGATCTTGTGCCAGTACTTGTTGTAGAACTTGATCTGAAGAGTTTCACCGAGACCCATCAGCACATAGTTTCTTACCAAGTCCGCTTGGGTCAGATCAAGGCCGGTGGAATTGAGGCTCTCGAATATCTGTTGAGGATCGTCCTTGTTCCTGTCCAGCCGCACGTCCACGACGGCCAACTTCCTTACACCCGCATGGACGGCATCGGGGTCTGCGTCGTGCAACTTCTTGCGAAAGAATTCGTAGTTCTTTTCTACCGTCACGGATTTTTCGGACGGTTCCTCATCTTTGTCCACTATCCAACGAAGAGTGGCTTCGTCACGTTTGCGAAGCTTGAGCTTCGGGCGACCATCGTCACTCTCGTAGGAGTTGTTCAGGAAGTCGGACTCCACCATGTCGGCGTTAAGCTTTATCTTCGACGACGATGATGATTGGTCCTTGATGTGGTCGCGAACCGCCGCCATGAGCAGCGACACGGTCGTCATGCGTTGTTGACCGTCGATGAGCAACCACTTTGGGAGCGCCGCATTATGGTCCTCTGCCTGTGTATATACGATCGGGCCGAAGAAGTGGCCTCCGTTGGTGTTGTTGCCTACCCGCAGAATGTCCTCCCAGAGCTGCTCGCACTGCTCCTCGTCCCAGTTGTAGTTCCGCTGGAACACCGGGATGACGAACTGGACCCTGCCATCCACGAGCGTCGCGTACATTTGATCGTTTGCCTGCATCAGCTTTACTCCGACTCGGATCCGCACCGTGCATTGTAAGCCAATTGGCCGGAAACGTCTCGTGGCGTGTTCCGAGCCCACTCTTACGGGCTTGCGGACCATTGCACACAATCCGAACGTGTTTGTCGGACCTGGAACTTCCAGACGATGCTCAGCCGCCCGGGTCCGTTCATCGATGCCGGCAATGTCGATACGAACCTCGCCGGCAGCCTCCTCCGTCATGGTCGCTTCGCGAAGGCACGGGGGCCGGATGATCCGCACGCTGATGGTCCGCAAGCGACTACCCGTTCCACCGAGAGTGTCATGGCCCACGTAGGCGGCACGTAAGCGGACAAAGTAGGCCGTTGTTCTGATAGGGAGTCTCGTCTGGTTCACTCGCCGCTTCCCCCGACACGGAGGCGAGCGGAATCATGAGGCGGACAGGTGGTACGAGACATCGTGTGCGGCACACCGCCGCGCAGTGGCGCAAGCTGGTCGAGCAGTTCGAGCGCTCGGGTCAGACCCGGGGCAGATTCTGTGCGGCGCACGGATTGGCGCTGAGCACGTTCGACCTGTGGCGGCGCAAGCTGCCTGCGACGCCGACGCCGGTCGCCGAAGCACGCCCCGAGCCGCTGTTCGTGGAGCTGACCCCCCCGGCGCCGACGCAGGCCTCTGCCGCCTCGACGGGGACAGGGGCGTGGGAGGTCGAGCTTGAGCTCGGCGCGGGTGTGGTGCTGCGGCTACGTCGGGCGGCGCCATGTTGAGCGGTCTGTCGGGGGGTCGAATCTGGCTGTGCACTCAGCCTACGGACATGCGGTGCTCGTTCGATGGATTGTCGGCCCGAGTGCGCCGGTACTTGGGTGAAGAGCCGACGAGCGGTCACTGGTTCGTGTTTGTCAATCGTCGTCGCACGATGCTCAAGATACTGGGGTTCGACACGGGCGGGTACTGGATATGGGGCAAGCGGCTGGAGCAGGGTCAGTTTGCTCTGGGCCGGGGAGCGAAGGAGGCGAAGCGGGAGCTGAATCGCACCGCGTTGCTGGCGCTGGTCGAAGGCGTGGATATCAAGATTCTACGCCACAGGAAGCGCTACCGACAGGCTGCCTGAGTGGGTCGGGAGATGATAGATTGCGACCGTGTTCAGTGCATGGGGAAGTGTGACGTTGTCGGCACCCGACATGGCAACGCTCGAGGCGGAGAACGCGCGGCTCGGCGCAGCGCTGAGCGATTCGTACTCGGTGCTCGCGAAGACGAAGACGGCGCTCGAGCAGTTGCAGGCGCAGTACGACGCGCTACGCCACGAGCTCGACTGGTTCAAGCGCCAGCTCTTCGGGCAGAAGTCGGAGAAACGCCTCGACCTCGACGCCGACGCGCAGCTCAATCTGCTGGCGGGGCTCGGGGTGAAGGAGCCGCCCGCGCGCGACGATGTGCCGACCCACACGGTGAGCTACGAGCGTCGCGCGAAGGTGCGCGATGCGGCTCTCGCCCAGAGCGGACTGCGCTTCGGCCCCGAGGTACCGGTGCAGACCATCGAGGTGGCGGACCCGGCGATTGAAGCGATTCCACCGGCCGAGCGCGAGGTCATCGGCGAGAAGGTGAGCTATCGCCTTGCGCAGCAACCGGGCAGCTACGTGGTGCTGAAGTACGTGCGCAAGGTCGTCAAGCGCCGCGATACCCAGACGATTCTTACCGCCGCCGCACCGGCGAACGTGCTGGAGCGCTCGGCGGCCGACGTGAGCTTCCTCGCCGCGATGCTGGTCGACAAGTTCTGCTGGCACCTGCCGCTGTATCGTCAGCATCAGCGTCTTCGCGACGCCGGCATCACGCTCAGCCGCTCCACCCTGGTGTACTGGACGAGCCGCGCCATCGACCTGCTGGCGCCAATCACCGATGCGCAGAGTGCGCATGTGTTGGCGAGCGAAGTGCTGTCGATGGACGAGACCTCGCTCAAGGCCGGGCGCGAGGCGAAGGGCAAGATGCGCACCGGATGGCTGTGGCCGGTGTACGGCGATTGCGACGAGGTGGTGTTCCACTACGCGCCGTCGCGCGCGCACCGTCACGTTCATGCCTTTCTCGGCGAGTACCGCGGGACGCTGCTCAGCGACGGCTACGAGGCCTACGCGGCCTATGCGGCGCAACGCCCCGCGCAGGTGACCCATGCGCTGTGCTGGTCCCATACCAGGCGATACTTTGAACGGGCGAAAGAGTCCGAGCCCGAGGCGGTGGCCGAGGCGCTGGCGCTCATCGGGGCGATGTACGCTCACGAGGAGCAACTCCGCACCGCCGGGCTCGTCGGCGAGGACAAGCGTGCCTACCGCCAGACCCACACCCGGCCAGTCGTCGAGACCTTCTGGCGATGGTGCCGGGTGCAATGCCATCGTCCCGAGCTGTTGCCGAAGAGCCCGCTGGCGAAGGCGTTGAGCTACGCGCAGGAGCGTCGCTCAGGGCTGGAGGTCTTCCTCGACGACCCCGCAGTGGCCATCGACACGAATCATCTGGAGCGGGCGCTGCGTCCGATTCCTCTGGGCAAACGCAACTGGCTGTTCACTTCGAGTGAGGTCGGCGCGCAACGGGTCGGCATCATCCAGAGCCTGCTGGTGACGTGCCGGTTGCACGCGGTGGACCCCTATACCTATCTGGTCGATGTGCTCCAGCGCATCAGCGCGCACCCGGCCAAGCGAGCCATCGAACTCACTCCGCGGATGTGGAAATCACTGTTCGCCGACGTGCCCATGCGCTCAGACCTTGGCCCCCACCACCACGACCCGCCATCACACTGAGCGCCGTCCCGCAACCACGGCTCAGAATGCCCGCTTACGGCGGCACTCCATTTGACCTGATTGTTGCTGAGAAATACTCTGTTGCCTGATATGCGCAACTTGCCAAAAAGAGACAACAAACTCATACATGGTGCCCAGGAGGTGCTTCGTGCGCGGCTGCCGGACGGTTGGCGCACCGACCTCGACGAGGGGAGTGGTGCGACCGGCGACACAGGAGCCGATGCCCGACTCCAGGTGCGCGGCCCGGATGGGCGCACTGCGTGTCTGGCGGTTTATCCGAAGCGGTCGCTGCAACCCCGTGGCGTGCTCGTGCTTCGTACCCACCTTCGGGACGTGTCTGCGGGCGACTCGATCGTCGTAGCGCCACACCTCAGTCCGACCGTCCGGGAGCGCCTCAGGGAAGCGGGCTTGGGATTTGTCGACCTCACGGGCAATATCCGGATCGCACTCAGAACCCCGGGCCTGTTCATCGAAGCGAATGGCGCCGACGTGAATCCGGACCGACAGTCCCGTCCTTCACACTCGCTTCGTGGAGGCAAGGCGGGGCGCATTGTCCGTGCACTGATCGACCGCAAGGAACCTCCTGGCGTGCGCGCACTTGCTGCGATGATCGGCGCCAACCCTGGCTACGTATCTCGCATCGTGGCGCTACTCGACGAGCAGGCGCTAATTGAACGCAGCGGACGGGGACGTATCGCGAGCGTGGATTGGCCCCGTCTTCTGGACCGGTGGTCGCAAGATGCTCCCTTGTCATCGCGCGGCGCGCAAACGATGTGCCTGGAACCGCGGGACTTGGCCGCAATGACTTCGCGGCTCGGCAAGTCCAGCCTCCGCTACGCAGTCACGGGGACGTTGGCCGTGTCGGAATTTGCTCCCATCGCTGCCGCGCACCTTGCCGTGATCTATGTCGACGATGTCAACGATGCCGTCTCCGTCCTGGACCTTCGTATCGCCGAGAGAGGGGCGAACGTCATGCTGATCGAGCCGGAAGACGAGTGGGTCTTCGAAGGGCGCACTTTGCGGAACGGCCTGAGTGTCGTCGCGATCAGCCAAGCGGCAGCGGACCTGCTCACCAGCCCGGGTCGTGGTCCTGCCGAAGCCGAGGCACTCATCGCGTGGATGCGCGCGAACGAGCGGGTGTGGCGTGGATGAGCTGTACGTTCTGGCTCGGGGAGTGCTTCTTGATGCGCTCGACGCGCTCGGCCTCCATCGCGACGCGGTCATCGTTCAAAGCGGGGCAACATCACTCATGCACCGTACTCCGATGTGCGGCGTGCTCACCGCTCGCGGCTTCGTTCGCGGGGGAGTGCTTCGCAATGCATGTTCGGGTCGAGCGAGCATCCCGCCATGAACTGCAGCATCTCCGCGCCGTCCGCGGTGTCGTAGAACCGGATCATCTTCTCGTTGAACTCGAGCCGTTTTGCGGCGGCGACGGTGAGGATGTCGTGGCCATGCTCGAGGAGGATCCCGTTCATCATGAGCCTTCCGGTGCGCTTGTTCCCGTCCCAGAACGGCTGGTTGCGCGCCGTCCACAGGAACGCGGCGATGGCCTTGTGGTGCACCCCCTTCATCGCGCCGATCGTCTCGATCGCCGCTTCCATGCGCGCGGGCAGCGTCCGCGCGTCCGGTGGCTCGTGCGTCGTTCCCGCGATCCGCACCGCACCCGTGCGCAACCTCCCCCACTCGAGCGCTTCCTCGCGCGCGACGTGCGCGTGCAGCGCCTCGAAGGTTGCCCGGTCGAACCTGAAGGTCCCGCGCTCGACCCGTGCGATCAGGTCGCGCCATGACCGGGCCTGGTTGAGCACCTGTTCGGCGTCCTCGATCCGTCGTCCGCCCACCGTGATTCCGTCCATCAGCGTCTTGACCTCGGGGAAGGTGAACGGGTTGCCCTCGAGCGCGACGGTGTCGTACACGATCTCCTCGAGCGCCTTGCGCGCTCTGAAGATTGCCCGCGCCTTGTCCGGCTGCGTCGTCGTGTGGATTCGCCCTCGTCCCGGTGCGAAGCCCAGTCCCTGTCGTTCCATCTTCGTTCTCTGTGGAAGGCGTGTCCCGTCGAGCCGGCTCATGCCGCGATTCCGTCGGCTTCGATACGGAAGAATTATAGGCGGCCGACGGCCACCGGGCAGGGATCGACGTTCGGGCGATCGGCCGCCCGGCGCGGAGCATGCGCAGAGATGGCGGACACGTGCGCCACCCTGCGGTTGCGACAGCGGCCATGGTATGGTCGCATCGCCGACCCGCTGCGAAAGGACATGCGTGGCCTTCATTGCAGTCATGTGTCGTCGGATCGGGCGGTGATGATCAAGCGCATCGTGCTGCCGCTGCTTTACATCGGGCTCGCGACGTTCGTCGGGCTGTGCGCGGTTCTGTACCTGCTCCAGGGACAGCTCATCTTTCTGCGACCGCCGCTGGCGGACGAAGATCGGCATGCGGTTCGGCTGCTGCCGGGCACGACCGAAGTTCGAATCACGGCGCACGACGGCACCCGGCTGCACGGCTGGCTCCGGCACACCGTCGAGGAACCGCATTCCCGGGGTCTCGTCATCTACTTCGGCGGCAACGCGGAGGAGGTGTCCGGGCAAATGCACGATGCCCCGATGCTCGCTCCCTGGTCTGTCGCGGCCGTCAATTACCGCGGCTACGGGATGAGCGAAGGGCGTCCGAGCGAGGCGGCGCTCGCGGCCGACGCACTCGCCATCTACGACCGGCTTGCGGAGCGCGAAGACATCGATCCGGACCGCATCGTGGTGTTCGGACGCAGTCTCGGCAGCGGAGTCGCGGTACGGCTCGCCGCCGACCGGCCGGTGCGCGCGGTGGTGCTGGTCTCCCCTTTCGACAGCCTGCGCAGCATCGCCAGGAAGCAGTACCCCATCGTCCCGGTGTCCCTGCTGCTCAAGCATCCCTTCGACTCGCTGGCGCACGCCGCCGGGACCGAGGCGCCCCTGCTGGTGATCGCCGGTGAACAGGACGACCTCATCCCGCCCGCATACTCGCGGCGCCTGCACGACGCGTGGCCCGGCCCGAAGCGGTGGGTGCTCGTGGCGGATGCGGACCACAACGACATCCATGCCAAGCCCGGATACTGGCCCGCGATTCGCGAGTTTCTCGCACTGCCCGGACCCGCACCCTGACCGCATGGCGATTCGATCCCGGCGCGCGGCCGGGCTGCCGGCGAGTCGCGGCGGTGTGCTCGTCCGCGACGGCGATCGGACCTTCGGCCCCCGTCCTTCAACCTCCGACCGCCCGTTTCGGCGGCAGGCGGGACCCGATACCATACCTGCCCGTCACCGCCGCCGCGGGAGCCTCCAGTGTCCGCAGACAATCCGAGAGTCCTCGTCTTCCAGCACATCGCCATCGAGCACCCGGGCGTATTCCGGGACTTCCTGCGAGAGGACGGCATCGAGTGGACCGCGGTCGAGCTCGACGAGTGCGAACCGATTCCGGATCTGGACGGCTACGACGCGCTCTGGGTCATGGGCGGACCGATGGACGTATGGCAGGACGACACCTATCCGTGGCTCGATCCCGAGCGCGCCGCGATCCGCGAGGCGGTCGTCGAGCGGAAGATGCCGTTCTTCGGCTTCTGTCTCGGCCACCAGCTTCTCGCGCAGGCGCTCGGCGGCGAGGTCGGGCCCGCGCCGACGCCCGAGATCGGGATCCTGGAAGTCGAGCTGACCGAGGCGGGCCGCGCCAGTCCGATCTTCAGTGGCTTGCCCGCGGTTCATGCCTGTCTCCAGTGGCACAGCGCGGAGGTGCTGCGGCCGCCGCCCGGCGCCCTGACGCTTGCCGCGTCGCGGGACTGCGCAGTGCAGGCGCTCGGCTTCGCCGACCATGCCTTCAGCATCCAGTACCATGTCGAAATCACCGGCGATACCGTCCCGCAGTGGGGTGAGGTCCCCGAATACGAGCAGGCGCTGGAGCGTGCGATGGGCGACGGCGCGCTGGCCGCGTTCGAGGCCGATGCGGCGGCCCACATGGCGGACTTCAACCGCAATGCGCGCCGCATCTACGACAACTTCATGCGGATCGTCCGCCGCCCCAGGGTCCGTGCCGCGTAGCGCTTCGAACATTCGGCCGTCGGCCGCGTTGCCGGTCATGGAGAGCCCGCATGCCCCTCGGTACCCCTGTCGCTCGTGATCGCCGCTTCATGCGCGAGGCGTACGCGCAAGCCCTCACGAGCTACGATGCGGGCGGCGTTCCGGTCGGCGCGGTCATGGTCGAGAACGGCGAGATCATCGGACGCGGCCACAACCGCCGCGTACAGGACGCCAACCCGGTCTCCCACGGCGAGACCGACTGCATGAAGAACGCGGGCCGCCGGCCCGACTACTCCAGGGTCACGATGTACACCACGTTGAGCCCGTGCATGATGTGCACGGGGACCATCCTCCAGTTCGGCATCCGAAGGGTCGTGATTGGCGAGGCGAAGAACTTCCCCGGCAACATCGAGTTCCTGAGCGGGCGGGGCGTCGAAGTGGTGCTCATGCACGACGAGGCCTGCATCGAGCTCATGTCGCGATTCATCGAGGAGCGCCCGGACCTGTGGTACGAGGACATCGCGGGCAACGAGGGAAGCGGCGGTTCCGGGCCGCCGTAGCGGCAATGCCCGGCGCGGGCGGCCCGGGCACGGATGCCGCGGGGTGACCGTTCCCGAGGATTGCCCGGACGCGGAGCGGGCGGAGCGGGGCGCCGGCCGGCGTCCTACTTCGTCCCGTACAGGCGGTCTCCCGCATCGCCGAGCCCGGGCACGATGTAGCCGTGATCGTTCAGGTGCGAGTCGATGGCGGCGGTGTAGACGGGGACGTCGGGGTGCGCCTGCCGGAACGCTTCGAGCCCTTCGGGCGATGCGAGCAGGCTGGCCATCTTGATGTGCCTCGCCCCCGCTTCCTTGATCCGCGCAACGGCGGCGATGGACGAGTTCGCGGTCGCGAGCATCGGATCGAGCATGATCACCGGGCGATCTTCCAGATCGTCGGGCACCTTGAAGTAGTACTCCACCGCGACCATGGTCTCCGGATCGCGATAGAGCCCGATGTGGCCGACCCGGGCCGAGGGCACGAGATCGAGCATCCCTTCGAGCAGGCCGTTGCCGGCCCGCAGGATCGAGATCAGCGCGAGCTTCTTGCCGGAGAGGAACGGCGCCTGCATCTCGGTGAGCGGGGTGGTGATGGTGCGCATCTCGATGGCGAGGTCGCGGGTCACCTCGTAGCCGAGCAGCAGCGCGATCTCGTTCAGGAGCTGACGGAACTTCGCGGTCGGCGTGTCCTTGCGCCGCATGATCGAGAGCTTGTGCCGAACGAGCGGGTGGTCGATTACCGTGACGTCGGACATCCGGGACACTCCGTGGCATCGAGGTTCGAGGTGGGGAACGCGCTCGTGTGCACTGCGCGCACGTATCATCCCCGGCATGTGGAACGCGAAGCAAGCGGCGCGCCGCGGTCATGCGACGGACGCGGTCGGCCCGGTTCGATGCTCGCGGGGCTGCAAGGGCTAGAACACCGTGCCGTCGCTCACCACCTCGATCGGCGGTCCGCCGCCGGGACGGCGCTCGGCCGCGATGCGGCGCCCCGCGCTCCAGGTGCCGCCTTGGAGCATCTTGACCAGGGGTGGCGGGTCGGCCACGAATCCGAGGCGTTTCCACACCAGGGGCGCCAGCCGGTCGAGCAACGCCACCGTGAGGGCGCGCCACTCGACGACGAGCTCCGAATCGATCGCGAGCGGAGACGCCGCCGCGCCGGGGTCGCGCAACGCGAGCACACCGAGGTCGACGAACAACCCGCCGTTCCGGTACTCGGCAAGGCCGGTGAGCGTATCGACCCCGGTGACTTCGACGCCCGCCTCGAGCATCGGCTCCACAAGCGAATACGTGAGCCATTGCGAGAGCTTGTGAAACGGGACGAGCCCCCGGGTCGCGTCGTCGCGGACCAGGGCGGGATGACGCCACACGTCCCCGAGACCGGTCCCGTCGATGGCGATGCGGCCGGGCCAGATCGCGCCGAGGCCGTGGAGCACCGCGTGCAGCACGTCTCCAAGGGCCACGGTGGTGCGGCCGGCGGTCAGTGCATCGAACAGGTGGCCGGGGCGGGCCGGCGCGTCCCCGAACCACGCGGGATGCGCCCGAAGCGCATCCCCGAGCGAACGCAGCAACGCGATTCGCCCGTCCAGTCCGGCGAGAGGATTCCCGTCGCCGACTTGGAACGCCCGCGCGACCGTTTCCTTCGTCACTCGGGAAAGCCCATCGGCGTCGGCCCGAAGCGGCCGGCCGGGGTCGGACGACAACCCGCCGGTGGCGAACAGGTGCAGGCTCGCGGCGCCCAGACCCTCGGATCGCGTGAGACCGAGTCCGGTGCCGGGCTCTTGCCACCGCCACGCCGCCCCCGCGCCCGCATCGAGGAGCACGCTCGTGACCGCGAGGTCGAACCGGACGCGCGCGCGTTCGGGGCCGGCGATGCCTTCGAGCAACGGTCCGACCCGATCGACGCCGCCGGCCTCGAAGTGCCGCCACCGGCTGTGGAACGGGATGTCGAGCGACGGGTAGTTGCGGCGCACCTCGCCGGCGACGTAGTCGGCGGCATCGGAAAGCAGTTCCGCGTCGAGCGCGAAATGCGCCAGATCATCGCGCTCGCACGCGGCGAGCAACTCGTGACAGCGCTCTCGCACCGCGGTGGCGGTCAGAAGCGCCGCCGCCGGAGAGTCAGGCCGCATCGCTCATCCGGCTGTGCGGAGCTTCCGACAATCCATCGATCCGTCCTTGCCGGGGTCGCAGTACGCCGGTGGGCGCATGACGCCCGGGCGACGCCGGCGTTCCTTGCGCGGCAACGGGACGGCTCGCAACGGCGGGTGGCCCGGGGTCGTGCACGGGCGGGGGCTAATCGTCCAGTCCCCGGCCCTTCGGCTGCCTCAGCTCTTCGGCGCCGACCGGTCGTTCGCTGAAGTAGCCGGCGGCCTTCTTGGCGTCCATCTCGACGCTTGCGTCGTCGGGGATCAGCTCGTCGGGAATCGCAACCCGCTCCACGATCTCGAACCCTTGGCGGGCCAGCGCATCGTGCTTCATGTTGCTCATCGACACGAAACGATCGATGCGCGAGACACCGAGCCAGTGCAGCACGTCGGGCATCAGCTCCTGGAAACGCATGTCCTCGACCCCGGCCACGCATTCGGTGCGCTCGAAGTAGGTCTCGGCCCGGTCGCCGCCGGCCTGGCGCTTGCGGGCGTTGTAGACGAGGAACTTCGTCACCTCGCCGAGCGCGCGGCCTTCCTTCCGGTTGTAGACCACGAGCCCGCACCCGCCGTCCTGCGCGGTCTCGATGCAGACCTCGATACCGTGCGCGAGGTACGGCCGGCAGGTACAGATGTCGGAGCCGAAGACATCGGAGCCGTTGCATTCGTCATGCACGCGGCACGCGACCTTGCGCCCGGGGTCGGAGATGGCGCCCGGATCGCCGAAGACGTACACGGTGGCGCCGCCGATCGGCGGCAGGAAGATCTTCAGATCGTTGCGCGTCACCAGCTCGGAGAACATTCCGCCGGACTGCTCGAACAGGCCGCGGCGCAGGTCGCTCTCCGCAATGCCGAACCGCTCGGCGATTCCCGGCAGGTACCAGACCGGCTCGATCGCCGCCTTGGTCACCCGTGCGTCGCCGTTCTCGGTGAGGATCGTGCCGTCGGGCCGCAGCCTGCCCGTCGTGATCGCATCGCGGAACTCGGGCATGTTCACCCGGGCCCTGGTCACCGCGATGGTCGGGCGGATGTCCCAGCCCGCGGCGAGCTGCTCGGCAAACGCTTCACTGACCAGGTGGCCGTACGGATCGAGTGAAACGATGGCGGACGGATCGGCCCATTTGTGATGCGGGCCGATCGGGGTGGCCGGTGCGGTGTCGGTGAGGTCCGGCACGTGCACCGGGTCGAGCGTCCCCGCCGCCACCGCGAGGGCGCGATACAGCGAATAGGAGCCGGAGTGCGCGCCGATCGCATTGCGTTGAGCGGTCAGCGTGCCGACGACGGGACCACGCTGCTCCGCGTTCGCCGCGCCCCAGCGGATCGGGGCGGCCGACTTGCGGCCCGTCGGGTGCGAGTGGAGCTTGATGTGTCCGGCGGCTGCGGATTGAACGTTCATGTGGGTCTGAATTCCCGGCGGAATGCTCAGGGTCGCCGGTCCGGACCGGCAGCAGGGGAAAAGATAGCAGAAGCGCTCGGGACGACACGATTCCGGCCCGATCCCGTCGATGGCGCCGCTTCGCGCTTCTCCTGTCGGGCAAACGGCTCCATGAGCTCATCGCTCGACGCGCTGGCCCGGATTTCTCCCCATCTCGCCTCTCGGACGCGGATCTGCCGGCATCGACCGCGTTGAACGCGGTCAGGGTGCTCGACGTACCGTCAAGTACGCCTGCGCGCCTTGACTCGCGTTCGCCTTGTCGCTGCCGGCCTCTTGCGCGCCCTCGCTTCGCGATCCGATGAGAAATCCGGGCCAGGCGGGCATGTGCCGGACCCGGAGCCGGACGGGTGGGTCGGGCTCCGCCGGAAGCGGCCACCTTCGGCGGGGAACGTCACCTCGCGAAGTCCGCCCTCGGATCGAAGCGCATCGACTCCGCCATCTTCCGATACAACGATTCCGCCTCGGGGGTGTCGGCGGGGGGCGCGACGATCTCCAGCGCAACGTACTGATCGCCGTTCGGCCGACCGGGAAGCCCGCGCCCTTTCAGCCGCAGGGTCTGGCCGGCCCGGGAGCCCCGGGGGATCCTCAAGTCGACCTTGCCCCCCAGCGTCGGCACCGGGACCGTCGCCCCGAGGGCGGCCTCCCAGGGTGCGACCGGGAGCTTGAGGTGCACGTCGCGACCCTCGGCCTTGAACAGCGGATGTGCCGCGCAGGTGACGGTGAGGTACAGATCCCCCGCCGGTCCGCCGCCGGGTCCGGACCCGCCTTGTCCGCCCAGGCGGATACGCTGCCCTTCCATGACTCCCCTGGGGATCTTCACGCTCAACGTCCGGCCCCGGAGCGTGATGGTGCGCGTCGCGCCGTGGTAGGCGTCCTCGAGCGGGATCTCGATCCTTGCGCTCTGATCGCCGCCCTTGGCACGCATCGGCCCGCGTGCGTCGGCGAAGCCGCCGTGTCCGAACAGCGTCTCGAAGAAGTCGCTGAAGCCCGAAGGGCCGGAGAACCCGCCGCCGCCGAAATCGAACTGCCGCTCCCATCCCGGAGGCGGCCGGAACTCCTGGCCGTGCTTCCAGTCCTTGCCGAACCGATCGTAGGCCGCCCGCTTCTCGGGGTCCTTCAGGACCTCGTACGCCTCGCCGACCTCCTTGAAACGCGACTCGGCATTCGCCTCCTTCGAGACGTCGGGATGGTACTTGCGGGCGAGGCGCCGGTACGCGCGCTTGACGTCGTCCCGCGACGCGTCGCGCTTGACCCCGAGCGTTTCGTAGTAGTCCTTGAACCGCATCTCGCCACCTGACTCTCTCGCATCTTCCGTCGGGCCCGGTCTTCAGCGCCCGGCCGCCTCCAGCGCCGCGATGCGGTCGTCCAGGGGCGGATGGCTGCGGAACAGGCGAGCGAAGCCGCCGCCCACGCGCCCGGAGATGCCGAACGCCGCCATTTCGCTCGGGAGCCGGGGCTCCTCGCCGTAGCCTGCGCGCAACCGGCGGAGCGCCGCGATCATCTTGTGGCGGCCCGCGAGGTCCGCGCCGCCCGCGTCGGCCCGATATTCGCGCCGGCGCGAGAACCACATCACGATGATCGACGCGAGGACCGACAGCACCACCTGCGCGACGATCACGGCGATGAAGTAACCGGGGCCGTAGCCGCGCGCGTTCCGGAACACGACGCGGTCGACGACGTGTCCGATCACGCGCGAGAGCAGGATGACGAAGGTATTCACCACCCCCTGGATCAGGGTCAGGGTGACCATGTCGCCGTTCGCGACGTGACTGACCTCGTGCCCGAGCACCGCCTCGGCCTCATCGGCCGACATGTTGGCCAGCAGGCCCGTGCTCACCGCCACGAGCGCGTTGTTGCGGTTCATGCCGGTCGCGAAGGCGTTGATTTCGGGCGCGTCGTAGATGGCCACCTCCGGCATCCCGATCCCGGCCTGCCGCGCCTGGTGCGCCACCGTGTCGAGCAGCCAGCGTTCGGTGCGATTGCCCGGACGCTCGATGACCCGCGCGCCGGTCGATCGCTTCGCCATCCACTTCGAGAGCGCGAGCGAGATGAACGAGCCGCCCATGCCGATCACCGCGGAGATGACGAGCAACGCGGTCATGTTGATGCCCCCGCCCTGGGTCGCGAGCATCCGATCCACGCCGAGGACGCGCAGCGAGACGTTCAGAACGAGCAGGATGGCGAGGTTCGTGGCGACGAACAGGAAGATCCGGTTCATGACGTTCAGGCGCTCCGTGACGCGGCGGCCGTGACAGGCACCGTGGGCCGTTGCGAAGGATCATTGTGGGGGCACACCCGGAGAGATTCCAGCGCAGGGATCCCGGGGCGGAGCCCTCCCCGCCCGAAGCCCCCGTTCCTGCCGGATCGTCGAGAGTCCCCGGGCGCGATCGAGCGCGGCCGGCCACCGCGGCCGGCGCCACGAGACCGATGGCGGGATCGGCCGCGCCCGGTTATTGCACGGCCGCGCCTCCCGCTCCGGCCCCTCGCCGCCCGTCTCTTGAAAACCCGACCCCTGTCCCCATATGGCAACCGCCTCACGGGGGGAGCCTCGACGGCTCCCGTCGTTCAATCAGGGATACACGGCCGCTTCGATTCCGGCCGACAACCTACGGGAGACTTCGCAGCAATGGCAAAGAAGGCGAAACAGAAGATCCGACCCTTGCACGACCGCCTGATCGTGAAGCGCGAGGAAGAGGAGCGCACGTCGGCGGGCGGGATCGTGATCCCCGACACGGCCGCCGAGAAGCCGATCCGCGGCAAGGTGGTGGCGACCGGCCACGGCAAGATCCTCGACGACGGTTCGGTGCGCCCGCTCGACGTGAAGGCCGGCGACACGGTGCTGTTCGGCAAGTACTCGGGCACCGAGGTGAAGGTCGACGGCGAGGACCTTCTGGTGATGCGCGAGGACGACATCATGGCGGTCATCGAAGACTGAGCGGTCCGGCTCGCGATTCGATGCCGGGGACTGGACACACGACGGACACGACACACAGAGGACACATCAGATGGCAGCGAAAGACGTTCGATTCAGCGAGGACTCCCGTGCGCGGATGTCGGCCGGGGTCAACATTCTGGCCAACGCGGTGAAGGTGACGCTTGGTCCGAAGGGGCGCAACGTGGTGCTGGAGAAGAGTTTCGGGGCGCCGACGGTGACCAAGGACGGGGTGTCGGTGGCCAAGGAGATCGAACTGGAGGACAAGTTCGAGAACATGGGCGCGCAGATGGTCAAGGAGGTGGCGTCGAAGACCTCCGATGTGGCCGGTGACGGGACGACGACGGCGACGGTGCTGGCGCAGGCGATGATGCGCGAGGGGTTGAAGGCGGTGGCGGCGGGGATGAACCCGATGGATCTGAAGCGCGGCATCGACAAGGCGGTAGGCAGTGCGGTCGATGGGCTGCGTTCGCTGTCGAAGCCGACGAAGGACAGCACCGCGATCGCGCAGGTGGGGACGATTTCGGCGAACGGAGACGAGGCGATCGGCTCGATCATCGCCGAGGCGATGGAGAAGGTGGGCAAGGAAGGGGTGATCACGGTCGAGGAAGGCAAGAGCCTGGACAACGAGCTGGACGTGGTGGAGGGGATGCAGTTCGACCGTGGGTACCTGTCGCCGTACTTCATCAACGACCAGGACTCGATGTCGGCGGAGCTTGAGGACCCGTACATCCTGCTGCACGACAAGAAGGTGTCGAACATCCGCGACCTTCTGCCGGTGCTGGAGGGGGTGGCGAAGTCGGGCAAGCCGTTGCTGGTGATTGCCGAGGACGTGGAAGGCGAGGCGCTGGCGACGCTGGTGGTGAACACGCTGCGCGGGATCGTGAAGGTGGCGGCGGTGAAGGCGCCGGGGTTCGGGGACCGACGCAAGGCGATGCTGCAGGACATGGCGATTCTGACCGGTGGTCAGGTCATCAGCGAGGAGGTGGGTCTGTCGCTGGAGAAGGCGACGCTGGAGGACCTGGGTCGAGCGAAGCGCGTGCAGGTAGGCAAGGAGAACACGACGCTGATCGACGGTTCGGGGAAGGCGTCGGAGATCAAGGCGCGGGTGTCGCAGATCCAGCAGCAGATTGAAGAGACGACGTCGGACTACGACCGCGAGAAGCTGCAGGAGCGGGTAGCGAAGCTCGCCGGCGGGGTAGCGGTGATCAAGGTTGGAGCGGCGACGGAAGTGGAGATGAAGGAGAAGAAGGCGCGAGTGGAGGATGCGCTGCATTCGACGCGCGCGGCGGTGGAAGAGGGGGTGGTGCCCGGAGGGGGCGTGGCGCTGGTACGGGCGCTGAGCCGTCTGAAGGGTCTGGAGGGAGAGAACGAGGACCAGAGCGCGGGGATCTCGATAGCGCGCCGTGCGATCCACGAGCCGTTGCGCCAGATCGTGTCGAACTCGGGAGGAGAGCCGTCGGTGGTGCTGAACAAGGTCCTGGACGGGAAGGGGAACTTCGGTTTCAACGCGCAGACGGAGGAGTACGGGGATCTGGTGAAGATGGGGATCCTGGATCCGACGAAGGTGGTGCGCACGGCGTTGCAGAACGCGGCGTCGATCGCGGGGCTGTTGATCACGACGGAGGCGACGGTGGCGGAGAAGCCGAAGAAGGACGATGGACCGGCGATGCCGCCGGGAGGGATGGGAGGGATGGACGGGATGATGTAGTTCACGTCCACCCGTTCCAGGCAGGACCGAAAGCCCCGCTCCGGCGGGGCTTTCCTTTGTATGGGTCTGTATTGCGAGGTCGTATCCACTCCTCCGGTCGCGAGGGTCTCGGCCACGATTTCCTGAATTTCCCGCACTCATATAGAATGCGTCGTCCTCGCACCGCGGCGGCCCGCGCTCGAGCTCCCCGTACCCGGCCCGGTTTGCAGGCGCCGCCAATACCTTGTTCGCAATCCTCGGAAGATCCGGCCGGTGAAAGACCATATCCGCTCGCTCGTCGAGCGCGCGCTGGCGGCACTTCGCGACGAAGGGGAGCTGGCGCTCGATTCCCTGCCGGAGGTCCCGGTCGAGCACAGCCGCGGTGCGGACCACGGTGACTTCGCAAGCCCCGTCGCCCTCACCCTCGCCCGTGTGGCGGGGCGCAAGCCCCGCGAGATCGCCGAATGCATCGTGGCGCGGCTGCCGGAGTCGGACTCGATCGCGTCGGTGTCGATCGCCGGGCCCGGCTTCATCAACTTCGCCGTCGCGACGCAGGCGTTCGCCGCCGCGGTGCGCCGCATTCTCGTCTCCGGCGCGAAGGGCATGCACGCGACTTTCGGGGATGGGCGCCGCATCCAGGTGGAGTTCGTGTCCGCCAATCCCACCGGACCGCTCCACGTCGGACACGGCCGGGGCGCCGCGTACGGCGCGAGCCTCGCGAACATCCTCGAGGCGGCCGGATTCGGCGTGCAGCGCGAGTACTACGTCAACGACGCCGGCCGCCAGATGCACATCCTCGCGCTGAGCGTGTGGTTGCGGTACCTGGAGCGCCTCGGGGTCGCCATCAGGTTTCCCTCGAACGGCTATCGCGGCGAGTACGTCCGCGAGATCGCGGCGGAGCTCGAGCGCGGGGTCGGTGGCGACTTCGCCGCCGCCGCCGGGACCCTGATGGACGGCGTGCCGGCCGACGAAGAATCCGGCGGCGACAGGGAAGTCCACGTCGACGCGCTCATCGCGCGGGCCCGATCCCTGCTCGGGCCGCAACGCTACGAACGGGTCTTTGCGCTTGCCCGGGACATGGGAGTCGACGACATTCGATCCGACCTCGGGGAGTTCGGCGTCGTCTACGACCAGTGGTTCTCCGAGCGTTCGCTGGTCGATGCGGGCGATGTCGCACGGGTCGTGGAGCGTCTTGGAGAACGCGGCCATGTCTACGAGCGCGATGGCGCGCTATGGTTTCGTTCGACCGCGTTCGGCGACGAGAAGGATCGCGTGGTGGTGCGCGAGAACGGCGAGCCGACGTATTTCGCGTCGGACATCGCGTACGCCGCGAACAAGTTCGACCGGGGATTCGAGCGCGCGATCTACGTGTGGGGCGCCGACCACCACGGATACATCGCCCGGGTGAAGGCCGCGGTCGCGGCGCTGGAACACGACCCGGGGGCGGTGGAGATCCTCATCGTGCAGTTCGCGAACCTGTATCGCGGCGGAGAGCGGGTGCGGATGTCGACGCGTAGCGGGGAGTTCGTCACGCTGCGGGAGTTGCGCGACGAAGTCGGCGCCGACGCCGCGCGGTTCTTCTACGTGATGCGGCGCTGTGAGCAGCACCTCGATTTCGATCTGGAGCTCGCGAAGTCACGAAGCAACGACAACCCGGTGTACTACGTGCAGTATGCGCATGCGCGGATCGCGAGCGTGCTGCGACACTGTGCCGAACGGGGCATGGACACCGGCGTGGGACCGGAGGCGGCGCTCGACGCCCTCGTCGAGGATGAGCCGCTCGCCCTCATGCGGACCTTGGCGAAGTACCCGGAGGTACTGGAGGGTTCGGCGCAGGCGCTCGAGCCGCACCAGGTGGCCGCGTACCTGCGGGAGGTCGCTACCCGGTTGCACGGGTTCTACAACGCCCATACGTTTCTCGTCGATGATGACGCGGTGCGCGGTGCACGGCTCTCTCTGGCGGTAGCCACCCAATCGGTACTCGCCGATGGGCTCGCGTTGCTGGGAGTGTCGGCGCCGGATTCCATGTAAGGGAGCGGGTGGAAGCGATGGCGTCCAGGCCCGGGCGGTCACATGCGGTGCGCCGGCGCGGCGACTCGAAGAACCGCGGCCTGGCCTGGTTCCTCGCCGGCGCGGTCGCGGGCGGACTCGTGACGTGGGTGGTGCTCGGCCGGGACCCGGCCGCCGAGCAGGTCCGGGCGACGGTGGAGCGAACGGTCGGCCACTCGATCGGGTCCGATTCGACGGAGCCGCCGCCGAAGCCGAAGTTCGAGTTCTACACCCTGTTGCCGGAGATGGAGATCGTGGTTCCGGACGAAGACCTCCCGGCGTCGGCTCCCGCACCCGCCGCGAGCAACGCGGGGGACACGGAGGCCTCGACGGGCTCCACGGCCGGGGAGGACAGGCAGACGGACTCGGAGCCGGCGCTCGGGTCGGGCCACTACATCCTGCAGGTCGCGTCGTTCAGGAGCATGGGCGACGCGGACGGCCTCAAGGCGCAACTCATACTGCTGGGATTCCGGCCGGTCGTGCAGACCGTCGCCGTCAACAGCGACGAGAAGTGGCACCGGGTGCGCATCGGCCCGTACGCCGATCGGGGTTCCCTGGAGGCGGCCCGCGTCAAGCTCCGGGCGGACGGGTACGCCAACCCGTTGGTGGTGTGGGTGAAGAAGGGGTGATGGAGCGGGTGATGGGAATCGAACCCACGTCATCAGCTTGGGAAGCTGAGGTTCTACCATTGAACTACACCCGCCGGGCTGGCCGCGAGCCTTGCCCCAGTCGGAATTCTATTTCCTTCCCGGGTCCGGTCAACCACGGATTCGGCGCAGGGCGTCGATCCCGGGGCGCGCCTCCGGCCGACCCGGCTTGCGGGGAGAGGTTGAAACCGGACCACCACCGTCGTTTCCGGCTGGTTGATCTGTGCCGGTGCGGCTCGTAGCCTAGCCGGAGGAGCCTGCGGCACGGCCGTGTTCCGGCTCTTCGTACGAGGCACATGTCCCGGCGCGGCCGGGATCGGCAGCAGGATTCCCGGGATGCAGGTCATGTTGAACGGCGATCCGCACACCGTCGCGGATGGCGCCACCGTCGCTTCGCTGATCGAGGAGCTCGATCTCGCCGGGAAGCGCGTCGCGGTGGAGGTCAACGAGGAGGTGGTGCCGCGCAGCCGCCACGGCGCGCATGCGCTCGCGAGCGGCGATCGGGTCGAGATCGTCCACGCCATCGGCGGCGGATAGCCCCCGGTCGGCAACGAGGAGGAGGTTCCGTCCATGAATGCAGTACCCCGCGTCCGGCATCGGGACGATGCCGGCGCCTGCGCGGACCGGCCCTTGACCGTCGCCGGTGTCGAGTACCGCTCCCGCCTGCTCGTCGGCACCGGCAAGTACCGGGACTTCGAGCAGACCCGCGCCGCGATCGAGGCGAGCGGCGCGGAGATCGTGACCGTCGCGATCCGTCGCACGAACATCGGCCAGGACCCCGGCGAACCCAGCCTGCTCGACCATCTGCCGCCGGACCGGTTCACGATCCTTCCCAATACGGCGGGCTGTTACGACGCGAAGAGCGCGGTGCGCACCTGCCGGCTCGCCCGCGAGCTGCTCGACGGGCACCGGCTCGTGAAGCTCGAGGTGCTGGGCGACGAGAAGACCCTCTACCCGGACGTCGTCCAGACTCTCGATGCGGCCGAAACCCTGGTCGGGGACGGCTTCGACGTGATGGTCTACACCAGCGACGATCCGGTGATCGCGAAGCGGCTCGAAGAGATCGGCTGCTGCTCGGTGATGCCCCTGGCCGCTCCCATCGGGTCCGGCCTCGGGGTGTGCAACCCCTGGAACATCCTCACCATCATCGAGAACGCGTCGGTGCCGATCCTCGTCGACGCCGGTGTCGGCACCGCATCGGACGCGGCCATCGCAATGGAGCTCGGCTGCGACGGGGTCCTGATGAACACGGCCATCGCCGCGGCGAAGGAGCCGATCCTGATGGCTTCGGCGATGGGCAAGGCCGTCGAAGCGGGCCGCGAGGCATTCCTCGCGGGACGCATGTCCCGCAGGCGCTACGCGAGTGCGTCATCCCCGCTCGATGGAACCTTCGTCTGACGGCGGTTGAAAGAAGCCCCCGGCAATCTTCCGCCCGGCGGCGACGACGCGCGGGTACGGGAGGAGCACACCGAGGACGCCGAGCGGCGGCGCACGATCCGCAGCTTCGTCCTCCGCGCCGGACGGATGACGGCGGCGCAGCGGCGGGCGCTGGCCGACCTCGGCGATCGGTACTTGCTCGACTTCCCGGGCCGTCCCCTGGATCTCGACCGCCTGTTCGGCCGCCGGGCGTCGCGGACGGTGGAGGTCGGGTTCGGAACCGGCGAAGCCCTGGCGGCGCTCGCGAGCAGTGAGCCCGACCGCGATTTCCTGGGCATCGAGGTCTATCCGCCCGGGGTCGGGCGCCTGCTCGCGCGTTGCGACGAGGCCGGACTCGCAAACGTCCGGGTCGTGATGGCGGATGCGCTCGATGTGCTCGAGCACTGGCTCGCGCCGTCGAGCGTGGAGGAAGTCCTGATCTGGTTCCCGGACCCGTGGCCGAAGAAACGCCACCACAAGCGCCGCCTGGTCCGGCCCTGGCTCGCCTCGCTGGTCCACCGGGTGCTGGAACCCGGTGGCAGGCTGCATCTGGCGACGGACTGGGAGCCGTATGCGCAACACATGCTGGAGGTCTTCGAGGCGCACCCCGGATTTGCGAACTGCGCGGCTCCGGACCGGTTCATGCCGCGCCCCGGACGCCGTCGCGAGACCCGCTTCGAAAGCCGTGGCCGGGAGCGCGGACACCGCGTGTTCGATCTGGCATGGCGCGTCGTCGAGCGCGACGCGGCCGAATGAACCCGCCTCTGTATGAACCCGCCTCTGTTCGTCTGCGGTTCGATGCGTGACGAGGACGTCCCGAGCCTCGTCCTCGGCCGCGATCGTCCGGAGGTCCGCATCTGATCCGATCAAATGCCGGTGTTACCCTTGGGCCTCGTCCACGGCACGGATTCGGAGGCGTGCGGCCATGAAGACGATCCTGCTTCCGTTCTACGACGACGATGCGGCCGAGGCCGCGCTCGATGTCGGCCGGCAGCTCGCCGTCCGGTACGGCAGCTATGTCGAAGGGCTGTTCGTGATGCGTCCGCCACAGATCATCGACGGCGAGGGGATCGTCCTCGCCGATTCGTATCTGACCCAGCTCAAGGCAGAAGGCCGGCGGCTCGGAGATCGCGCCAGGGCGCGTTTCGACGACTGTGTGGCCGAACGCGGGATGGTGGCGGGCTCGTTGACCGAGCCGTCCGCCGGGGTCGCGATCGGCTGGCGGGAGATGGAAGGGCTCGAAGGCCAGATCATCGGAGACCATGGCCGGGTGTTCGACCTCATCGTGATCGGCCGCGAGTTCGGACATCCCTGGGTCGACTGGCACGTGATGACGGAAGCGGCGCTGTTCGAGAGCGGACGCCCGGTCGTCATTGCGCCGGAGGAACCGGGCGACGCTCTCGGCCGGAACATCGTCATCGCCTGGAACAACAGTACCGAGACGGCGCGCACCGTCGCGTTCGCGATGCCGTTGCTGGCGGGCGCGAGCAGCGTCACCGTCGTTGCGGTCAGGGGCTGGGGGGTGCCTGGTCCGGACGCGGACGAGCTCGGCGGGCATCTCGTGCGCAACGGCATCCCCGCCAGCGCTCGCGTCATCGACCCCGAGGGCCGTTCGCCCGGGGAGGCGGTGCTCGACGAATGCGCCACCCTCGGCGCGGATCTGCTCGTCAAGGGCGCCTATACCCAGAGCCGGATCCGGCAGCTCGTCTTCGGAGGCGCTACGCGCCACATCATGATGCACGCGAGGATACCCGTCCTCCTCGCCCACTGAGCCCCGGCGCATCCGGCCCGTCCCTGGGTGATGGCGAACAGATTCCCGGAGGCTCTCGCCCGGGAGATCGAGATCCAGCCTGTCTCCGGGCGATGGCGGACAGATCCCGGACGCTCTTGCCCGGGAGATCGAAATCCGGCCCGTCCCCGGGTGGCGGCGACCGCCTGCCGGTGGCCGTTGCCGGTGGCCGCGGGCGGTGCCGTACAGGGTGGACTTCGTTCGACGGGCAGGCCGCGCCGCCCTGCGATCGGGCCGGTGCTACCGCCGCCGGCCCGGCTGCAGCAACCGCACGTTGCGCCGCTTGAACAGGGGGATCATCGCGAGCCCGGCGACGAAGCCGCCGATGTGCGCTCCGAACGCGATGCCTCCGCCGCCCGCCGGCGTCACCATCGAATTGAATAGCTGGAGGGCAAACCACAGCCCGAGCACGATGCCGGCGCGCAGGTGGATGACCTGGGAGAAGAAGCCGAGCGGAATCAGCACCAGCACGCGGGCATGGGGGTAGAGCAGCAGGTAGGCTCCCAGCACGCCGGAGATCGCGCCGCTCGCCCCGATCATGGGCACCTGCGAGTGTGTGTCCGGCAGCGCCTGCGCCAGTACCGCCGCCACTCCGCACAGGACGTAGAAGACCATGAACCGCCCGTGGCCCATGCTGTCCTCGACGTTGTCGCCGAAGATCCACAGGTAGAGCATGTTGCCGATGAGGTGCATCCACCCGCCGTGCAGGAACATCGACGTGAGCACGGTGGCCGCGGGCGGCACCATCACCACCTCCGGCGGCAACCGGGCACCCTCGAAGAGAATGGCCGGGATGACGCCCAGGGCGTAGACCGCAACCTGGGCGTCGTGCGACCCGAGCGAGAGCTGCCACAGGAAGGCGAGTACGCACGTCCCGATGAGCGTCCGGCTCACCGCGGGTGTGATCGAGCACGGGTTGTCGTCACGCAGTGGTATCAAGACGTATCCGCCTCTGCCGGCTCTCGTTCCGTTCGTCGCGCGGTGCCGGTGGTCGACCGGCTCTGCCCGAGGCGAATCCGGGTGGTCCGGCAGGGCGTTGCGCGAACATCGCGGAGTGTGGCTGTCCGCGTCCTTCGATGCCGGCGGACGGCTCCCCCTCGGCGGCGGTGGGCCCACCGTTTCCCGGGGTGTGGCGTCCGTACCCTTCGATGCCGGCGGTTCCTGCTCACTCCATACGCTTGATGGGGACCGACAGATCGAGCGCACCGGACTTCTCGAACACCACCGTCAGGTCGAAGCTCTCTCCGCCCACCAGCGGCTGCTTCAGCCCGAACAGCATCACGTGCAGTCCGTGGGGCTTGAGCAGGACCTCGCCCCCGGCGGAGACCTCGATCGACTCGACCTGGCGCATCTTCATCAACCCGTTTTCCATCTCGTGCGTATGGATCTCCACGCTCTCGGCGATGTCGGTACGCGCGGAGACGATGCGATCCGGCGCGCCGCCGCGATTCTCGACCCGGAAGTACGCCGCGCCGTTGGGGGCATTGGGCGGCATCTCCCTCGCCCATGGATCGGCGATCGTCACGTTCCCGAGCGTGAACTCCTGTGCCGGCAACGCGGCGCTGAACAGGGTGATGGCCATCAGGATCGCCGGCCGGGCAAGTGCTGCTGCGCGTCGATACGTCATCCCGAGTCCTCCGTGTCCATGTCCTTTCGGCAGAATCCGGTTCGTGTGCGTCCGCCCGATCGGCTACCGGGTTCGAGCGGTGTCGATACGGGTGCTTCGGACACGACGGCATGTCCTCATTGGTGGGCCCGGCAGGACTCGAACCTGCGACCAACGGATTATGAGTCCGCCGCTCTGACCGACTGAGCTACAGGCCCATGAACGTCGTGGCGGCACGGTGTCGGTGCAAGGCACCCGGAACCGCCGGCACTCATGCAGTCTAGCCCGGATTTCTCGCCATCTCACTTCTCGGACGCGGATCGACCGGCATCGACTGCGTTGAACGCGGCCAAGGGGCTCGACGTACCGTCAAGTACTGCGCGCCCTGACTCGCGTTCGCCTTGTCGCTCCCGGCCTCTGCGCGTCCTCGCTTCGCGATCCGGTGAGAAGTCCGGGCTGGCGCCACGGGGAGAGGCCCGGATGAAACCGGACTACTTCGATACGACGCCGATGCGGAGCGGGCGCAACGTCTCGGATTCGAGCCATGCGACCTCTCGCCGGCCGAACCTTTCCGGCTCGGTCAGCGGAAGCCGCTTGCGCGACGCAGCCATGTTGGTGGACCGGACGAGGCAGGCGCACGGTATGGGGCCGTAGGTCCCGATCCGCCGGGCAACCCAGTCGTCGGGAGATGCGGGAGAGGTGATCGCCACCGGCTCGCCATGAAGCTGCACGGTGCGGCCGGGGAACGTGCCGGTGTCGATGTCGACCGGCTCGCCGGCGCCGTAGACACGCTGGAATTCGATCGCGGCCGCTTCGACGTCAGGGGCCGCCAGCACGACCGAATCCAGGCCCGCAAGTCCGCTGCCGGCGATCGAACGCGAGAGCCGTACCCGGTTCTCGCGTGGAGTGCGGTCGGTGATCATGAACGGATGCAGCGAACCCGTCCCCTCGGCGCCCACGAATGCGATTTCGGATTCGATGGTCTCGCCGTCGGGACGGCGGCGGCGCGATGATCGGGGGCCGTCCACGGGGATTCCGAGCATCCGCAGACGCTCGCCGATCTTGTGGACGTCGCCGACCGACACCGACCAGGCGCAGATGCCGCCGTTGGTCGCGATGTGGTGCTGCCATACCGGGGCCTGCTGTCCGGGCTGGCGCACCGATATGAGCTCCAGATAGGACCCGTCGGCGAACCCGAGGGTGGCCATGTGGGTCGCGCCGTTGGAGTGGATGCCGCCGTAGTCGGTGGCGAGGCCCGCCGATGCGAATGCACCGGCGAGCGCCTCGAGATGGGCCCACGCGAGTACTACGCGATCGATTTGGAAAGCCACTTCGCCCTCGAGATCCGGTTGTCCCCGACGCTGCGCGGGGATGCCTGAAACGCGGCCATCATAGCCGAAGCATTTGCCGCGTTCGTGGCCCCGGCACCGCGGCGGATCAGTTGCGCGGCCCGGATGCGCCTTCCGGCAGGATGTGGACGTGTTCCGGCGACCACGAGGCGAAGAGGGTCGTGGCGCCCGACAGGTCGAGGCGCTCTAGTATGCGTTGCGAGGTCTGTACCTTGATCTCGACGCCCTCGGCCGTCTCGAGGAGCAGCGTCACCATCGAACCGACGAACTCCTCGCTGACCAGGCTGCAGGAGATCCGGTTCTCGAGCGCCGCGTCGATGCCGGATAGCTGGACCAGGTCCGCGCTGACCACGAAGGTCACCGGTTGGCCGTCGTCCAGGTTCTGGCGGCCGGGCCGCACCGCCTGGAACCGGCCCAGGCTGGTATCGAGTCCGACCAGGTCCGCGCCCATGCCACGGACCTGGCCGGTCAGGATATTGTTGGTGCCCACGAACTCGGCGACGAAGCGGTCGGCCGGGTTGCGGTAGACCTCGCGCGGAGAGCCGGTCTGCGCAATGCGCCCTTCGTTCATGATGACCACCCGGTCGGCCATCGCGAACGCTTCGGACTGGCTGTGGGTGACGTAGACGAAGGTGATCCCGAGATCCTTCTGCAGGCGCGAGAGCACCCCCTGCATGCGGACCACCAAGTTGGCGTCGAGCGCGCTCAAGGGCTCGTCGAGCAACAGGATCTCGGGTTCGGTAACGAGTGCGCGGGCGAGCGCGACCCGTTGCCGCTGGCCACCGGAGAGCTGCGAGACGTCGCGCTCTGCGAAGTCACCGATATCGAGGCGGTCGAGCCATTCCATGGCCTTCGTGCGGCGCGCCGCGGCATCGAGGCCACGCATCTTGAGGCCGAACTCGACGTTCTTCACGACGTTCAGGAAGGGGAACAAGGCCAGGTTCTGCCAGACCATCGGCGTATCGCGCGCCGAAGCCTTCACCTCGTTCATGCGTCTGCCGTCGAGGCGGATTTCGCCTTCGCTCGGCCGCTCCAGCCCGGCCAGCATGCGCAGGGTCGTCGTCTTCCCGCAGCCCGACGGCCCCATGATCGCCAGAAACTCGCCTCTGTCGATTTCGAGATCGAGCGCCTGCACGGCGGTGATGTTCCCGAAGCGCTTGACCACGCCGTCGAATGTCACCAGCGCTTCGGTCACTTGCCGGCCTCCGCCGGTTGCCGCGACCCGCGGCGGGTCATCAGCAGCACCTGGGCGATGATCACGAGGGTCATGGAGGTGATGAAGACGAAGGTGCCGATCGCATTGATCTGCGGGTCGACCTGTCCCTGCAGGATCTCGAGGACGATGACGGGAACGGTCTTGTTCAAGCCGGACACGAACCAGGCGACTGCGAACTCGTCGAACGAAACCGCGGCGGTCAGACAGAGCGCGGAGACGATGGCGGGCCACGCGAAGGGCAGGATCACCTCCCGCATCGCGCGCCACTCGCCGGCTCCCAGGTTCCATGCGGCGGCTTCCAGGTTCGGGTCCATCTGGGCGAGCCTCAACCGCACGATGGCCATGGCGAAGGGCGTACAGAGCACCACGTGCGCGACGATGATGGAGATCAGGCGACCCGACAGGCCCACGTGCGACAGCCAGGCCAGCATCGCGAGGCCCATGATCACCAGGGGGATGGTCGGTGGGAGGAGGGCCAGGGCCAGATAGGCGCCCTTGCCGAAGAAGCGGTAGCGGTAGTCCGTGTAGGCGGTGCAGAACCCGATGAAGGTGGAGACCACCGACACCACGAGCGCACTGGTGACCGAGACTCTCAGGGCATCCCAGAAGTCGGGGTCGGTGTAGACCGTTTCGTACCAGTGCAGGGTGAAACTGCCCAGCGGAATGGTCGGGAACCGGTCCGAGTTGAACGAGAAGACGAAGCTCGCCGCGATCGGGGCGAAGACGAAACAGAAAATCGCGCAGACATAGAGTCCGAGGAAGAAGGTGATGGCGCGTTCGCCCGTCAAGTCCGCTTCCTGTACGCCGCGCTGACCGCGGCGAAGGCCACCACCAGCAACGTGGCGATCATGGTCACCGCGACCACCGCCGCCTTGGGCCACTGCTGGCCCGACTTGGTGGTGTCGATGATCAGGATGCTCAGGGTCGGGGGCCGGCTGCCGCCCAGGTAGTAGGGGCTGACGAAATCGCCGAAGGACAGGATGAAGCAGAACACCGCCCCGATGATCAGCCCGACCTTGGCGAGCGGCACGACGACGGTAAGGACCGTGCGGACCCGGCCGCACCCGAGATTGTGCGCCGCCTCGATCAGGGTGCGGTCGACCGCGGCGAGCGAGAAGGTCTGCAAGATCACCACCAGCGGCAGGCAGAGCGTGAGATAGCCGATCAGCGTCCCGGCTTTCGTGTTGAGCATGATCAGGGGGCCCAGCCCCAGATGGGCGAGCGCCGCATTGACTACCCCGTGCTCGGCGATGATGACCTGCCAGGCGTAGACGCGGACCAGATAGCTGGTGAAGAACGGAATGATCAGAAAGAAGATCGCCCACCGGCGGACCGTTTCGGAGACCTTGAAAGCGAGTGCGTAGGCGCACGGAAAGGCGATCAGGCTGGTCACCAGGGTCGAGGCTGCGGCGAGCCCGATGGTCAGTCCGTAGGCATCCCAGAAATAGTCCTTGCCGTACATGCCGACCCAGTTGACCACGTCGAATCCGGGCACCATGCGGTAGTTCCTGACGAGCCAGAAGCTGAGGTAGACCAGGAAGCCCAGCGGAATCACGAAGAACAGGGCCTGCCACAGCACCATCGGCAGGCTCCAGGCAACGGCGTACCAGTCGAGGCGGAGGCGGCGCTTCGCCGTGTTGCCGCCGCGCGCGGCAGCCCTGGAGTTCATCGCCGTCCGGCGACCGGCCCGGTCGGTCGAGCCCGCGCCGGAACGTCGGGCGGGGTGGGCGGGGGCCAGTCCGGGCGGTCGCTCCGGAGCTGGCCCGCCGCTGTGCCCGGGTCAGGCATTCTTGTATTCGGACCAGAACTCGTTCCACTCCTCGAGGCTTTGCTGCTTCGGCGTGTCGCGATAGTGGATGCGGCCTTCCTTGATCAGGGTGATCGGGTTGTTGGGCGCGCCCGCAATCTGCCCGGTGCGCCTGGCTTCCTCCGGGGTCTGTTCCTGAAGCGCCTTCATGCCCGACCGGGTGACGCTGAAGCCCGGATAGGCCTTCATGTTGGCCGAGCGGACCTGGCCTTCCGGGGAAAGCGTGTACTGGATGTACTTCTTGACGATGTCCTTCTTCCTCGACGTCGAGACGATCGAATAGGACTCGGTCCACTGGATGCCGCCCTCCGCGGGGACCGTCGCCCCGACCGGTGCGCCGTCCTTTTCCAGCACGCCGGTCACCCAGTCGCCGATCCCCACACAGGCCCAGATCTCGCCGTTCTTCAGCGATGCGAAGGTGCCGCCGTAGTCGAAGAAGCCCTTGACCTGCGGCTTGAGGGAAAGCGTCTTCTCGCGCACCCCGGACCAGGCGCCGGCGGAGATGTCGAACGGTCCCGGGTCGTTGTTGCCGTTCAACAGGCTCACCTGGCCGAGGTTCGGCAGGTGCCAGTCGAAATGGCCGACCTTTCCGGCCAGCTTCGGGTTCCAGTACACGTCGTAGCTCATCGCCTCTTCGAGGCTGACGTGCTCCTTGTTGTACGTCACACCGAGGTGTCCGAACCGGGTGATTACGGAGTAGAGCCTGCCGTCGCTCCAGTGGCCCGGGAATCGGGTGAAGTCGTCATGGAGCATGTCGTCGAAGGGGTAGTCGGCGGGGTCCAGCTCGTCGACCAGATCGCCGCGCGCGATGAGGATGCGGGCGTACTCCGCGTCGGTGTGGATGATGTCGAAGGTACCGGCGGGCGACTGCGCGAGCGCCGCCAGCATGTTGTCGCCGCCGGCGTAGTACTTCGGCTTGAACTTGACGTTGTGCTCCGCCTCGAACGCCTCGACCATGTCGGGCTCGGCCAGCCCGTACCATGACAGCATGTTGATCTCCACCGGCTCCGCCCGGGCCCGCCGGACATAGGGTGCGAAGGGTGCGACGAGGGCGGTGCCGGCGGCGGCGCCGGCATACTTCAGGACTTTGCGGCGGGACGAGTCGAAGCTCATCGAGCCGTCGTCTTTCGTTCGTGTCCGTCCAGCGTGTTTCGGCATCTGGTGTCCTCCTCTCGATATCTTCGTCTCGGTTTCGATTGGATTCGGCGCACCGGCTGCGCGAGCGGGCCGATTGGCCGTACCCGGCGATCAGGAGAACCGGACTGTCCTCCGCATCGGCATTATTGCGCATTTCCCGACCCGAATGCCGGCATAATCGCCGGTGCCGAGGGAGCATCGCCTGTTGCCCGGGGGCCTGCGGTGACCTTGAAGCGAACCATCGGAGATCGGCGATGCGGTGCCCGCCACCACCAAGTCTCGGTGTCCGTCGGAACACGTGGCGTGAGGGGTCCGTGAGCACCTTCACTTTGGTGACGGCGCCCGCGTTTCATGCGGACACGACGACGGCAGGCGCGCCGTGAACAGGTTCGAGTTCCGAAAGCGGTTCAAGACGGCGGGGCCCGCGGTGCTGACGGTCATCCACGCCCGGGACCGCGAGCAAGTCGTCCGCAACGCCCGGATCGCGGCGCGCGAAGGCGCGCACGGCGTCCTCCTCATCAATCACGATTTCGCGCCGGAGGGACTGCTGCCGCTCATTCGAGAGGTGCGCACCCGGTTCCCCTCGCTCTGGCTCGGTGTCAACTTCCTTTCAGTGACCGGAGCACGGGCGTTCCCGGTGCTGGGCGACCTCGAACGCTCCGGCTGCGTGGTCGATGCGTACTGGGCCGACGACGCACGCATCGACGAGCGCTCGGATACCCAGCCCGAAGCCGACGCCATTGCCGAAGTGCGCCGGACGAGCGGCTGGAACGGACTCTACCTGGGCGGGGTCGCCTTCAAGAAGCAGCGCACGGTGCGGCCGCGGGACTTCGAAGCCGCTGCGCGGACTGCGGCGCGGTACATGGACGTGGTCACCACCTCCGGCGTCGCGACCGGCCGGTCGGCGGAGGTCTCCAAGATCGAGGCGTTTCGTGAGGGATGTGCGGATCGGGCGCTCGCCCTCGCCTCCGGCGTCACCCCGGACAACGCCCGCGCCTGGGCCGGTCTCGTGGACGCCGTCCTCGTCGCCACCGGGATCAATCGCCCCGGAGACTTCTACGACATCGAGCCGATGCGGTTGCGGCGACTCCTGGCGGTATGCCGCGAAGCCGGCGCGGGCGAGCTGGAGCCGGACCCCGGCGCCGGCTGGTACCTGCCGCTCATGGCTCCGAACGTCAAGGGCGAGCGGTTCGCGTGGCTGGACCCGTCGTCGATCTACATCAACGCGGGAGCTTTTCACGCGCTGGTCGACGATCTGGTCGCCCCGTTCGACCCGTCCGGAATCGACGTGGTCGCCGGGTTCGACGCCATGGGGTTCGTGCTCGGGAGCGCGATCGCGACCCGTATCGGCAAGGGATTCCTGACCATCCGCAAGGCCGGGAAGGTGCCGGTAGAGGCCGATGTGGTCGACTTCGTGAACTACTCCGGGCGCACCCAGCAGATGGAGATGCGCAAGCCGGCGTTTGCGCCGGGGACGCGGGTGCTGCTCGTCGACCAGTGGGTGGAGACCGGAGGCACCATGGACGCCGGTATCCGGCTCGTGGAGCGCCAGAGGGGCGTCGTCGCCGGGGTCGCGGCCGTGTGCATCGAGGAGACGGCCGGAGGGGTCGTCCATCGCGGCCGTTACCGATGCTCGACAGCGGTGATTCCGGGGACGCCGGCGCAGGATCAGTGCAACCGCAAGACGATGGACCATTTCGCGACCTTCGACCCCGCCAGTTGCTTTCCGGAGACGCCGTAGCAGGCGGGCCGCCCTGCCGTTTCCCGGTCCCTTGACATTGGCAATGTGCGTCCCTATGTCGGCAGAATGCGCGGAGCGGCTGAAGAGGGCCGGGGACATGCCGATCTACGAATACGAATGCAGAGGGTGCGGTGATCTCCACGAGTTCATCCAGAAGTTCAGCGACAGCCCGAAGCGCAAGTGTCCATCCTGCGGAAAGCTCAGGCTGAAGAAGCTGATCAGCGCCGCTGCATTCCATCTCAAGGGCGATGGGTGGTATGTCACCGATTTCCGCGACAAGGGCAAGGCCAAGGACAAGGCCAAGGACACGGTGAAGCCGGACACCGCCGAGAGCTCGAGCGGATCGAAATCGGACTCGGCGTCCGCGGATTCGAAGGCTTCCGGGTCCGGGTCTTCCGACTCGAAGGGCGGGAAGGAATCGAAGGGCTCCGGCAGCTCCGGCGACGCGTCGCGGGCCGCCTGAGCGGCGGGACGCCGGCACTTTCCAGGATTCTCCGCTCCGCGACGGCCAGGATTCTCCGCTCCGCGACGGCGGGGCGTTGCTTCACGGGTCGAGCGACGTGCCGGTCTCGGGGTCGCGCCCGTTCTCCGTCACGGTTCGGCTCGCCAACTCCATCAGCAACTGCCAGCGGGGCCTCGCCGGCGTCTGTCGCACCCGTTCTCCGTCGCGGTTCGGCTCGCCAACGCGCCCCGGCGCCACCCCCGGGTTCGACGCGCCGGCCGATCACACGAGCGCATGCTTCTTCAGCAGCCGTCTGAGCTGGTGGTATCCGAGCCCGAGGACGCGGGCGGTATCGCTCTGATTGTGCCGGGCCGCGTCGAGCGCGCGCTCCAGCAGGCCACGCTCGAACCGCGCGACCTCGGTCTTGAAATCCACCGGTGTCCCCCCGGCGATCGCGGAGCCGGCCGGAGTGCGTTCCTCTGCACCCTCGCGCACCGCCGGGTCCGCGAAGCCGACCGGCACGTCGCCAACGCCGTCAGGGCCGACGGCTTCGGACCGGAGGTTGGGCGCCGGGTGCGCGGGACCGGCGCGGGATGGGCGGGAGGGCGGGCGCCACGGGCTGTCGAAGGGGTCGATGACGACCGTGTCGATCGGCCCATCCGATGACGCCGAGCGATAGACCGCGCGTTCGATGACGTTCTTCAGCTCGCGCACGTTTCCGGGCCACGAGTGCGCGAGCAGCCGCTCCCGCGCGCGCGAACCGAACCCGGGGAAGACGTCTCTGCCCATGGCCTGGGTGATTTCCAGGGCGAACGCGTTCGCGAGGGTCATGATGTCCGCCCGCCGTGCGCGCAGCGGCGGAAGCGTGACCACTTCGAAAGCGAGGCGGTCGAGCAGATCGGCACGGAATGCCCCGCATCGGGCGAGCGACGGCAGGTCGATGTTGGCCGCACCGACCACCCGCACGTCGAGCTGAATGGTCCGGCGCCCGCCGACCCGCTCCATCTCGCCGTACTCGATGACCCGGAGTACCTTCTCCTGCACCGCCGCCGACGCGCTCGCGATCTCGTCGAGCAGCAAGGTCCCGCCGTTCGCGCGCTCGAAGCGGCCGATGTGCTGGCGCTGCGCTCCGGTGAACGCCCCCGCCTCGTGGCCGAAGAGCTCCGTGTCGAGCAGCGACTCGGCGAGCGCGGCGCAGTTGACCTTGACGAGGGGGCCGTCCCAACGGGGCGAGAGGTAGTGCAGGCGGGTCGCGAGCAACTCCTTCCCGGTGCCCCGTTCACCGATCACGAGACACGGCCTGTCGATGGCCGCGAGGCGCGAGACCTGCTCCTCAACCTCCAGGAAGGCAGGATCTTCACCAAGGACGTGCGGCAGGTCAGCCATCGTTCAATGGTATCGAATATCGCTCACAAGTTGTGATTTCCGTCATCGGATTTCGCCAGATCTGGAGCTGAACCCGCTCGACTCGACGGTCGATCAATGCCTTGCGAGTTGGCACGCCGTTCGCATTCAGCGGGCCCGCACCACTTCCATTCGACAATCAGGAGGCTTGACCACCATGACCATCTTTTCCCGCATCACTGACATCATCAACGCGAACATCAACGCCTTGCTCGAACGAGCCGAGGATCCGGAGAAGATGATCCGGCTCATGATCCAGGAGATGGAGGACACCCTCGTCGAGGTGCGCTCCCAGTCGGTTCGGGCCATTGCCGACAAGCGCGAGATCGAACGCAGGATCGATCGGCTGGAAACGGGCGGCAGGGACTGGGAGGACAAGGCGGCGTTCGCGCTCGGCAAGGGCCGCGAGGACCTCGCCAGGAGCGCGCTCGTGGTCAGGCGCAAGCTCGATGAGCAGGCGGCGCTACTGCGCGAAGAACTCGCGCTCATCGAAGACGGCCTCGCGCGCCACGACGAGGACCTCGCCAAGCTGCAGGCGAAGATCGGCGAGGCGAAGACCCGCAAGGCCTCCATCGAGCTGCGCATGAGCACCGCGAAGGGCCGTGTGCGGGTGCGGCGCGCGTTGCACGATGAACGGGTCGAGGACGCGCTGAACCGGTACGGTACGCTCGAACGCCGAATCGACGAGATCGAGGCGGGCGCCGAGGTCTACGACATGGGCAAGGCGAAGACGCTCGAGCAGGACCTCGCCGAGCTCGCGGCGGAGGCGGACATCGCCGAGGATCTCGAGCGGCTCAGGGCGCGGGTCGCGGCGGAGCGTCGCGAATGATGTGCGATGCGGCCATCACGCGGACCATCGAAGAAACGCGGAGACCACAGTGGACATGACCATTCTGGGGGCGCTGGCGATGCCCGGGATCATCCTCCTCGGCATCATCGTCCCGCTCTGGATTACGTATCACTACATCACGGTGTGGATGCGCATGCGCGCCAGCGCCGCCGGCCCCGGCAAGGTGGCCGTCGAACGCTCGGACCTCGATCGGATGCATGTTCTCGCCGAGGGGCTCGAGCGGAGGATTGAATCCCTGGAAACGATCCTCGATGCGGAAGCACCCGACTGGAGAAGGCGATGAGCCGCCGGTGCTCTCACCGTCGAGGGTCCGGTCGCCGCCGGGGGCCGGTCAAGCGCGTGGTCCGGGGTCTTGCGGCTGCGTTCGGCGTCCCGTGCGGCGTGGTCATCGCGGGGTTCGTGTTCGGGTTCGTCTTCATCCCGCTGCTGACCGTGCTGGTGTTCTTCGCGGCGCTGTACTGGGTGGACCATCCCGAGCGGGCGCGCCGCTACGCGGACACGGCGTACGATTCCGTCAGGCGCGCAACGGACCGGCTCTGGCGCAGCGTGGCGGGCCCGAAACACGGTGGCGCCAGCGGCGGATTCGGCGGCGACCCGCACCAACCACCGCGCCCGTCCGTCGACCCGTCCGCCCTTGTCCGGCGGTTCGAAAGGATCGAGCGGCGGGCGCGCGTCATCGAGGAGTTCGTCGCCTCCGAGGAATATCGCCTCCGCCGCGAGTTCCGCCGGATGGAGCGCGAGTAGGCTCTTCGCCTCCCGACAGGCCCCTTCCCCACCCGGGGAAGGGGATGAATCCGGGATGCGGAGCATCCGCCACCGGATTCGGCGGATGGAGCCCGAGCAGGTATCCAGGCTCCCGGCAACCCCCTCCCCGTCCCGGGGAAGGCTGAAACCAATGATGGAACGTCCGGTGCACGGCGCTCAGTCGAGCGCGGCAACGTCTGCGACCGTCTTCTCGGGTTCCGGACGGCGGGTGTAGTCCAGGTCGATGTCGGTCGCCCGAACGATCCCGCCGCGATCGACGACGATTCGGGCCGGCACCGGCAGCGTCCAGTCCGGCGACCCGCTCGACTCTTCGAGATCGATGCCGATGCCCAGGTAGACCTCCTTCAGCTCGTCCGGCACCTGGAAACGCAGCCCGAGCCGGGCGGCATAGGCATTCCCCGGATCGGACAGCATCTCGAAGCCGAGCTTGTGCCTGTCGATCATCCGAAGGCTCTTCTCGGCCTTCTGCGGCGTGAGCGCGACGAGTCTCGCGCCATGTTTCTCAAGCTCCGGTACGACTGCCTGCAAAGCGTACAGCTCTGCATTGCAGTAGGGTCACCAGTGCCCTCGAAACACGGTCAGGACCACCGCGCTTCGATGAAGCAGGTCCGCCGAACGGACCACTTGCCCCCGAGCGTTGTGGAGTGCGAACTCGGGCAGCGGATCGCCCACCTCGATGAAGCCGCTCTCGATGCCCGAGTCGCGCAACGCCTTCGCGGCCGTGCCCATCACTGCGCGCTTGTCCGCCGGCAACCGTTTCGCCCCGGCTTCGCGGATGGCGTCGAGTTTCTCGGCCAAGCTCATTCCGTCGTCCTCCGCCGTCGAATGGTGTCGATGCCAGGATACCATCCGCGGTTGCGCGGATGGGCCGAAAGCCGGCAGGGGCCGCGTGGATCGGTGCTGTCTTCGGCATGGCTCGGGCGGCAGGCAACGCGGCCCTTTGCGAAGTCCGGCCCCGTGCGGGAACGAGCCTGAACGGCCGAGGTTGAAACAGCCCACGGAATTCGCGTCACCCGTTCAGGCTCGTGTTCCAGGGGACGGGGTTCGCGGTTGCGAGGCGAAACGCGAATCCTTACCATCGCGCGCCTCGTTCCCCCCGGCTTCAACCCGATGCGTTCCCATTTCTGCGGTACCGTCACCGAGGATCTCGTCGGCGAGAACGTGACCCTCTGCGGCTGGGTACACAGGCGCCGCGACCATGGGGGCGTGATCTTCATCGATCTGCGCGACCGTTCCGGGCTCGTGCAGGTGGTGTACGACCCCGACACCGTCGAGGCGTTCGCGGTCGCCGAGAATGTACGCCCGGAGTACGTTCTGCGTGCCGGGGGCCGGGTGCGCGAGCGTCCGCCCGGTACGCTCAATCCCGAGATGCCGACCGGTGCGGTCGAGGTTCTCGGGAAGGGCCTCGAAATCCTGAACCCGGCGCGCACGCCACCGTTTCAGCTCGACGAGGATGCCGTCGGCGAGGAGACGCGGCTCCGGTACCGCTACGTGGACCTGCGGCGACCGGAGATGTTTGCCCGGATCGAGACTCGGGCGCGCATCACCCGCGCGATGCGGGAATTTCTCGATTCGGAAGGATTCATCGACATCGAGACCCCGATGCTCACCAAGGCGACGCCGGAAGGCGCTCGCGACTACCTCGTCCCGAGCCGCACGCATCCCGGCAGCTTCTTCGCCCTGCCGCAATCACCCCAGATCTTCAAGCAGTTGCTCATGATGTCGGGGTTCGAGCGCTACTACCAGATCGTGCGCTGCTTTCGCGACGAGGACCTGCGTGCGGACCGGCAGCCGGAGTTCACCCAGCTCGATGTCGAGACCTCGTTCCTCGACATCGACGGCATCACCGGGTTGATGGAGGCGCTGATGCGCCATGTCTTCGATCGGGTGCTTGGCGTTGCGCTGCCGGATCCGTTTCCCCGCATGACCTGCGACGAGGCGATGGCGCGCTTCGGCACCGATCGACCGGATCTGCGCAATCCGCTGGAGCTGGTGGAGGTCGGCGACCTCGTAGCCGAAACGGAGTTCAAGGTATTCGCGGGACCGGCCAACGACCCGGGCGGCCGGGTGGCGGCGTTGCGGGCGCCCGGAGCAGGCGGACTGGCCCGCTCGGTCATCGACAGCTACACACGGTTCGTCGAGACGTACGCCGCGAAAGGTCTCGCGTACATCAAGGTGAACGACCGCGCCGCAGGCCGCGACGGTCTGCAGTCGCCCATCGTCAAGTTCATCTCCGACGATGCGCTGCACGGAATCATGGAGCGAACCGCCGCCAAGGATGGCGATCTCATCTTCTTCGGCGCGGACTCGTCGAAGATCGTCAACGATGCGCTCGGGGCGCTCCGGGTGAAGCTCGGCGAGGATCTCGGCCTCGTCGAGGACGGCTGGCGCATCCTGTGGGTGCTGGACTTCCCCATGTTCGAATGGGACCCGCGCGAGCGGCGCCATGCCGCGCTTCACCACCCGTTCACCGCGCCCGATACCGGCGACACCGCCGCCATCGAATCGAACCCGGCGACCGTGAAGGCGCGCGCCTACGACATGGTGCTCAACGGAGCCGAGATCGGCGGCGGGTCGGTGCGCATCCATCGCCGGGAAGTCCAGCAAGCGGTGTTCCGGGTGCTCGGCCTCGGCGACGAGGAGGCGCGCGAGAAATTCGGATTTCTCCTCGATGCCCTCGAGTTCGGCTGCCCGCCCCACGGCGGGATCGCGTTCGGGCTCGACCGGATTGCGATGCTGATGACCGGATCGAGCTCCATCCGCGACGTCATTGCCTTCCCCAAGACCCAGACCGCGAATGACCCGCTCACCGGTGCGCCTGGTCCGGCCGAGCCAGGGCAGCTTCGGGAGCTCGGAATTCGGGTGCTCGGGCAGGACGAGCCGGCCGGCTGAGCCCATCCTCGCCCGGACTGCGACGCCGGACCCGCCCGGGACTGCCGGCGCCGGAGCGCCTTCCGGTGCGCGGCTCGACAGTGAAGCAATTGCGAGCCGGACTCCACGGGCGAGCCGCGGTTCGGCCGACGAAGGAGACGAGAACGCGAAGCCGTTGCCGTGGGTGCCGTTCCGGGGCCGGTCCCCGGTGCGGGAGACGACTCCGCGTCTTTCGTGAACGCCGCGTTCGAGCGGCGGCCGGTTTCGTTTCCCGGCCGGCGTCAATCGAGGGCGAACACGAAGGTCTGCTCATCTCTCGCGCGCGCCCAGACCTCGCTGCCGGTCGCCGGTGCGTGGATGCCGGGCAGCCGCGCCTCTATTGACGGCCGCGGGCCTCCGGGCACCGCGCCCGTGGTCGGTTCCAGCAGCAGATAGCTCGTCGGCCCGAGCACCCGCGCGGTCTCCACCCGTACACGAACATACCCGGAGCCGCCATCGGGTGGCGCGGCGGTGACCTCGACGCCATCGGCGCGCACAAGGCACAGCGCCCTCACGCCATTCCCGAGCCCGGTGGCGGGAACCGGTCCCAGCGGGGTGGCGAGGACACCGTCGCGCACCACGCCGCCGAACTCGTTCGCAGGCCCGAACATCCGCACGATGAGCGGTTCCGCCGGATTGGTGTAGATCTCGACCGGTATGGCGTCTTGCGCCACCCGCCCTTCATCGAGCACCACGATCCGATCCGCGAGGAACATCGCCGCCTCCGGATTGTGGGTGACCATCAGCGTCGTGACGCCGCTCTCGGCGAGGATCGCCCGGGTTTCCTGACGGACACGCTGTCTCAAGTGTTCGTCCAGGCCGGAGAACGGCTCGTCGAGCAGCACGATTCCGGGAGCGGGTGCGAGCGCCCTCAACAACGCGATGCGCTGCTGCTGCCCGCCCGAGAGGGTGTGCGGATAGCGCTCGCCCAGGTGCGCGAGCCGCATGTCGGCGAGCGCGCGCTCGACCCACGAAGCGTCGCGCGCCCCGTCACGCAGCCCGAAGGCGATGTTCTGCGCGACTGTCAGGTGGGGAAACAGTGCGTAGTCCTGGAACATCAGTCCCACGCCGCGCCGCTCCGGGGGAATCTGGCGCGGGCGTCCGCCCTCGGCCACCGCCACCCCGCCGATCGTGATTCGACCGGACTGCAAGGTGTCGAGGCCGGCGACGAGCCGCAGCAACGTCGTCTTGCCGCTACCCGACGGGCCGAGCAGGCACACGAACTCGCCGGGCTCGACTCCGATGCTGACGTCATCGACGGCGAGGGTTTCGCCGAATCGATGGGAGACGTTGACGAGCTCGATTCCGCGCATCGGAGGTCCGGACGCCACGTTGCGTTTCAGCGGTTTCGTGACGGCGCAGGGGCGCTCGCGTGACCCGGGCGCGAGCGGGCGATGGTGCGGCTCATCACCATGACGGGCAGTACGCCCGCCGCCACGATCGTCAGGGCGCCGAGCGCACATTCCTCCAGAAGCTCGTCGGATGCGTACTGGTACACGAAGGTCGCGAGGGTGTCGAAGTTGAACGGGCGGAGTATCAGGGTGAGCGGCAGTTCCTTCATCGTGTCGACGAACACGAGCAGCGCCGCGGTGATGACGCTGGGGCGGACCAGCGGTACGTGCACGCGCAGGAGCGCCCGCGTCGGGGTCGCTCCCAACGTGCGCGCCACGCCTTCGATGCTCGGGGTGACGCGGCCAAGGCCCGAGTCCACGGTTCGGTAGCCGAGCGCGAGGAACCGCACCACGTATCCGACGACGAGCGCGGTCGCGGTGCCGGAGATCAGAAGTCCCAGCGGAATGCCGAACCACGCCCTGCTCACTGTGTCGAGCGCGTTGTCGAAGTGTCCGAGCGGCACCATGATGCCGACGGCGAGCACCGCACCGGGGATTGCGTAGCCGATGGTCGCGAACTCCGCAAGCCCGCGCATCGCCGGTCGTTTCGAAAGACGAACCCCATAGGCAAGGGCGATTCCGGCGAGTGCCGCGATCCCCGCCGCCCAGACCGCGAGCACCATGCTGTTCCGGACGTGGTCGAGGTAGCGCGCCTCGAGCGTCTCGGCATGGAACACCATCGCGTAGCTGCCGAGGACACATGCCGGAAGCACGAATCCGAGCGCGACCGGCGCCGCGCACCACACGAGCGCGGCGGCGCCGCGCACCGTCGAGAGCGGATACTCGGGCAGTGGCTGCACGCGTGTCGTGGTGTCGTGGTAACGGCGCGATCGCCGGCTGATGCGCTCCAGGGCAACGAGCACGAGAGCGAACATCACCAGGACCGACGCAAGCTGCGCAGCGCCCGCGGTGTTGTCCATGTTGAGCCAGACATCGAAGATCCCGGCGGTGAGGGTCGGCACCGCGAAGAAGTCGATGGTCCCGTACTCGTTCAACGTCTCCATCAGCGCGAGCGCCACCCCGACCGCGATCGCCGGGCGTGCGAGCGGCACCGCGATCGAGAAGAAGCTCGCGACCGGGCCCCGCCCGAGGGTACGGCTCGTCTCGAACAGGCCGAAGCTCTGTTCGATGAACGCGGCTCGTGCGAGGAGGTACACGTAGGGGTAGAGCACGAGCGACAGCACGATGATCGCTCCGCCGAGCGAACGTATCTCGGGGAACCAGTAGTCCCGCGCCGATGCCCATCCGAACACCTCGCGCAATGCGCCTTGCACGTTGCCCGCGTACTCGAGCTGATCGGTGACGACGAACGCGAGGATGTAGCTCGGGACCGCGAGCGGCAGCAGCAGCGCCCACGACAGGATTCGACGGCCCGGGAAGCGGTACATCGTGACCAGCCACGCGGTCGAGGTTCCGATGGCGATGGTCCCCGCCGCGACTCCCGCCATCAGCCCGAGCGTGTTGCCGACGTATACCCACAGCACGGTGGAGACGAGGTGGCTCCAGATGCCGTCCGAGGGGCCGAGTGCGGTGAGGAGGACGGAGCCGACGGGAACCGCGACGAATACCCCGATGGCGACGGCGATGATCGTCCAGCCGTCGAGCGCGAAGTTCCGCCGCCCGGAACCGGCGGGCGGAGCGTTGTCCGTCCGGACTGCCACGTTCAACGAAGCCTTGCGGCGAGCGCACCGTCCCCGTCGGCTTCGCGCCTTCGCCCGGTCCGCGGGGTTGGTCTCCGGATCATGCCCAATGAGAATCAGTCTCGATCCGACGGCGCGAATCATAGTCTTCCCGGATACGATTGCAAGCGATTCTCAAATGCAATGGTGCATGTGCAGTCACCGGCGGACGAGGGCATTTCCGCGAAACATCGAGGGTTCCGGCGGAGCTCGAAACGGCGCCGTTGCACCGCGCGAGGGCCGGGCAGACCGGCGTGTCGGACCCGACACCGCGCTCGCGACCGGGCCATGCCGAGGAGAATCCCCGACTACGCGGCCCAGCCCGACACCGCGCCCGCGACCGGGCCCGGATCGAGTCGCGCCATGGGAGGAGGGAGAGGGCCGCCGCGATACGCGGGCATGGCCCGGGGTCGCACGGATCAGCGTTTGCGGTGCTCGCAGCGCTTGCGCTCGCAGCGCCCGTGCATCACCAGCGAGTGGTCGGTGAGGCGGAAGCCGTGCTCCTTCGCGATCCTGATTTGCCGGCGTTCGATGGTGCCGTCGACGAATTCGGTCACCTTGCCGCAGTCGATGCACACGATGTGGTCGTGGTGCTCGCCCGAGTCGAGCTCGAACACCGCATGTCCTTCCGCGAAATGATGACGCATGACGAGCCCGGCCGACTCGAACTGCGTCAGAACGCGGTAGATCGTCGCGAGACCGAGGTCGTCGCCCGTGGACATCAGCGCCCGGTAGACATCCTCGGCGCTCATGTGCCGATCCCGGTTCTGCTCCAGTACGGACAGGATCTTGATTCGCGGCTGGGTCGCCTTGAGGCCCGCGTCCTTCAGGTCGTCACTTTGCAAGGTCTGGCCTCGCATTCGGCAAGCCGGTGTGGACTGCGCCGCCGCCGGCGGTTCGTGATGGTACGTCGCTCACGCCGTTCCGACGCAATGGCGCCACCCTACCGCGTCGGTCCCGTCATCGCCACCGTGCGTACCGCGGCGGCCGCGGACGGCGGGGACACGCGGAGGTGTTTCAGGCCCCACCCGCCAGACAGGCGATCGCGGCTTCGTGCACCGACCGGTTGCCGCTCGCCAGGATTCTCCCGCCCGGCGGCGGCGCGATCGTCAGCGGCTCTCCTTGCCACCCGGTCATCACCCCACCCGCGTTCTCGACCACGGGAACCAGTGCACAGTAGTCGTACACGCCGATTCTCGCCTCGAGAGCGACGTCCACGAAGCCGCACGCGACCCGGGCGAACGCGAGACAGTTGCCGCCGTACACCATCCATCTCGAGCCGGAGACGATGCGCCGGAAGGCGTGGGCATCCTCGCCTTCGTAGTACTCGTGCGAGGTCGTGCAAACCAGCGCATCGCTCAACCGGTCGCACGCCTCGGCGAACACCCGTTCACCGTTGCGCCAGGTTCCGTCCCCGTCGATGCCGGTCCAGCGCTCGCGCGTGACCGGCTGGTCGACGACGCCGAGCACGGGGCGCCCGCCCCGGGCGAGCCCGATCAGCGTTCCGAATACCGGCAACCCCGCCATGAACGCCTTGGTGCCGTCGACGGGATCGAGTATCCAGACGTGCTCGGCCTCCCCCCGGTCGTTGCCGAACTCTTCGCCGACGATGCCGTGATCGGGATAGCGCGCCGCGATCATCTCGCGCAACCGCACCTCCACCGCGCGGTCGATCCCGGTGACCGGGGAGGCATCCGCCTTGCGGTGCGCGACCCGTCGCGAGCGAAGCGCAGGCCGCACGATTTCGCCGGCGGCATCGGCGAGACGATGTGCAAATTCGACGAAGTTCCGTTCGACGGGCTCGGTCATCGCTTCACTTCACGAACCGCCGCTTTCCTCCGGGCGGTCGTTCATGGACATGGAATCCGCCCGCGACCCGTCGCGGCGCCGGAGACGGCGGGACACGAGCCCGGCATGTCACGCCCGGGTTTCGAGCCGACGGACGGAGCAGGCTACACTTCCCGGCAATCCCATGCCATGCGATGCGCCGCATCGGGAGCCGTCGCTCTCCGGTGCTCGCGCCGGGCCGCCGCCTTCGACGACAATGGCGCCATCATCGTGTCGAGGAGCAGGACGGTGCTTGGATTTCTGAAGAAGGCGCTCGGTGGAGGCGGGGACGACCGTGAGCCCGAAGGCGCGGAGCCGGTGGAGCACGAAGGATTCACCATCGTCGCGACTCCGCGCAAGGCGAGCGGCGGCTGGTCCACCGAAGGGCGCATAGGCAAGGTGATCGACGGAGAGGCGAAGGAGGCCCGCTTCATTCGCGCCGACACGTCGCCGTCGCGCGAGGCCGCGATTACCCTGTCCGTCAGCAAGGCCCGCAAGGTGATCGACGAGCAGGGCGAACGCCTGTTCCGCGCCACGCGGGTCTGAGTGGCGGTTTCCCGTACGCGTTTCCGTGCGGACCGCCATTCCGGATTCGCTGTCCGGAACGAGTGCCCGCCCGGGCGGGAACGGTACCGGACGCGCGGGAGCGGCCGTTCCCGGGACGTTGCAGGCGTATCGGCCGGGCTCGGTGGCGGCCGGGGACTGGAATTCGAGTGGGCAGGGCGGTTCGCTGAAGCTCCGGGAGTGACGGCCCGCCCCGTGGAACGGACGGCGGGCCCCGACAAGATGTAAGCCCGGAACGGCCTCACCGATACGCGACCGAGATGACCTTCCGCACCCACGCCATCGCCCAGGACTGGCCACGCCTCGCCGGCCATCTCCGGCCTCACGGCCACCGGCTCTCTCCGGAGCTGCCTCCACGCCAGTTCGCGTCCGGATTCGCCAACTACAACTACCTTGTGGAAGTGGACGGGAAGCCCTGCGTTCTCCGCCGGCCTCCTCCGGGACCCCTGCCGCCCGGCGCGCACGACATGGCCCGCGAATATCGGGTGCTCTCCCGCCTGTGGCGCGCGTTTCCGCTGGCGCCGCGCGCATTCCACCTGTGCGAGGACTCTTCGGTCCTGGGCGCGCCGTTCTTCCTCATGGAGTACCGTCCGGGGATCTCCATCGGAGGCGCGCTCCCGCCCGCCCTCGTCGGGCGGACGGCGCAGGCGGCGCGGGTCGCCGCCGATCTCGTGGACGCGCTCGCCAGTCTGCACCGCGTCCCCCCCGGGGCGGTGGATCTCGACTCCCTCGGCCGCCCGGACGGGTTCCTCTCCCGCCAGGTCGCGGGCTGGTCGAAGCGCGCGCACCTCGCCTACGACGAGCAGCCGGGCCGCCCGGTTCGGCGTGTCGTCGAGTGGCTCGAGGATCACGTCGTGCCCGAGCGCGCGGTCTCGCTCGTGCACAACGACTTCAAGCTCGACAACGTCCTGCTCGACCCGGAGCGCTTCACGCCCGTGGCGGTGGTCGATTGGGACATGTGCACGCGGGGGTGCCCGCTGTACGATCTTGCCGTCCTGTTGAGCTACTGGACCGAGGCCGACGATCACCCGGTCATGCGCGTGCTCGGCCAGATGCCGACCGCTGCGCCCGGCTTTCCGAGCCGCAACGAGGTCCTCGAGGCCTATGCGCGGCGCACGGACATCGACGTCGGAGAATTCCGCTTCTATCGCGCGCTGTCCGTATTCCGGCTCGCCATCGTGCTCCGTCAGCTCTTCAACCTCTACCGTCGCGGAACGCGCACGAGCCCGGAGTTCGCGGGCTTCAACGACGTGGCCGACGGCCTTCTCGACTTCGCCCTGGCGATCGTCGAGGGCCGGCGGGACTGACCGCGGGCCGTCCGGCGGCGCTTCCCGGGGTCCGGAGAACGCTCCTCGATGCTGCCGGACCTGACTCTGGACGAGCCGCGCGCCATCGCGCTCACCGCGGCGACCGCGCTCGTCGCCGGCATGGTGCGCGGTTTCAGCGGGTTCGGCGGGCCTGCGCTCATGGCTCTCGTGCTCACCCAGTTCTACAGCCCGCTGTCGGTGCTCACCAAGGTGATGGTCATCGATGCGATGTCGTACCTGCTGCTCGTCCCGAGCACCATGCGCGAGTTCGACCGCCGGCTCGTCGCCGTCGTCACCACCGCCACGCTCGTCGGACTGCCGATCGGGGTGTACCTGCTGGCGGTGACCGACCCCATGGTCATGAAGCGCGCGGTCGCCGGCGCGGTGGCCGTGTGTGTCGTCGTCATGCTGTTCGGGGTTCGCCTCCGGGAGTGGCCACCGATCGTCGTCCAGATCGTGGTGGGGGTGCTCGCGGGAGTGGTGCTCGGCGCGACCTACATCGCACTCGTCGCCATGATCTTCTTCTTCGCGCTCCCTGTTTCCGGAGCGCAGAGCCGGGCAAACGCGGTGTTCTGGGGCATCGTGCTTTCGTTCGTCCTCATCGCCACGCACATGGGTCTCGGCAACACGACGACGGACGCGCTGTGGCGCGCGGCCCTCCTCGGGATCTTCTACCTGGCCGGTACCGGCGCGGGGATGTGGTGGTTCCGCCGGACCGGGGAGCGCGGGTTCCGGCGTGCCGTCCTGTGGCTGCTGCTCGGACTCGCGGGGGTCGGGCTGGTGGCGTGACGCGCTCCGCGCCTTTCGATGCGTTGCGGTGCGCCCGAACCGGGTATCCTCGAACGCGGCGAACGGCTCGGAAAGGACCCCGATGCGCGGTGACGGCTACGATGTCGTGGTGATCGGCGCCGGGCTGGTCGGCGGTGCGATCGCCTACGGTCTCGCGCGCGCCGGACAGCGCGTCGCGGTCCTCGACGAAGAGGACGCGACGTATCGCGCGAGCCGCGGCAACTTCGGACTCGTGTGGGTGCAGGGCAAGGGCGTGGGGCGGCCCGAGTATGCGCTGTGGTCGCGCGCGTCGTCCGAGCGCTGGTTCGCGCTCGGCGAAGCGCTCGCCGACGACTGCGGATTCGCGCCGTGCTATGCGCGGCCGGGCGGGGTGGTCGCGGCGCTGTCCGAGGAAGAGCTCTCCGATCTGGAATCGACGCTCGCGGGCCTGGAGGAAGCGGCCGGCAACGCCGGCTACGAGTACGAGATCCTGGACGCCGCGGGCGTTCGCGAATTGCTGCCGGCGTGCGGACCGGAGGTCGCGGGCGGCGCCTACACGCCATACGACGGCCATGCGAACCCGTTGAAGCTCATGCGCGGTCTGCATGCATCGCTCGCGGCCCACGATGCGGACTACCTCACGGATGCGCGCGTCGACGATGTCTCCGCCCTCGATGGCGGCGGTTTCGCGGTGGGAACCGCGCGGGGAACGATCACCGGCGGCAAGGTGGTCATCGCGTCCGGCCACGGTTCGAAGGCGCTCGGCGCGATGGTCGGCCTCGACGTGCCGGTGCATCCCGAGCACGGACAGATCGTCGTCACCGAGCGCACCGTGCCGTGGCTTGGCCACCCTACCCCGGGGGTGCGTCAGACCGACGAGGGCTCGCTGCTCCTCGGGGCATCGCAGGAAGAGCGCGGCTTCGATACCTCCGTGCTCGCCCGCACCAGCCGCGACATCGCGTTTCGGGCGGTGCGCGTCTTTCCCTGCCTCGCGGCGCTTCGGGTCGTGCGTACCTGGGGAGCGCTCCGGGTGATGACCCCGGACGTGTTTCCGATCTACGACCAGTCGAAGTCGCATCCCGGCGCCTTCGTCTTCACCTGCCACAGCGGCGTCACCCTGGCCGCGAACCACGCTCTGGAGGTGAGCGGCTGGGTGATCGACGGCGAGATCCCCGAGGAGATGGCCTGCTTCGCGACGGATCGGTTCGGTGTTCCGCAGGCTGCCTGACGTTGCCGGTGTCTTCACGTTCGACTTCGAGGGGACGGCCTTCGAGGCCTGCGACGGGGACTCGGTGGCGGCCGCGTTGCTCGCCAACGGCATCCTCGTGTTCCGTGCCACGCCCGTGTCGGGCTCGCCTCGCGGCCCCTGGTGCCTCATCGGCGACTGTCACGAATGCCTCGTCGAGATCGACGGTGTGCCGAACCGGCAGGCCTGCATGATCGAGGCAAGGGCCGGGATGCGGGTACGCCGTCAGCGCGGCGCGCGGGGTGTGGAGCGATGAGCGATGCCCGCGCCGGCGGCGCAACGAGCCGAGATCCGGGTTCGGCCTTGGCGCGCGTAGACGAACAGGGCGGTGACGGGGAAGGCGAGGCCGGCGCAACGGGCCTGACGAACCTCGGGCCGGGTCCGGCCCGGGCGCCCGTGACGGCGCAGCCGCTCCACCGATACCGGACGCGGGATGTCGCGTGCCGGACGACGGCCAAGCCCGATGGGCGCCGATGGGCGCGGCCCCGGGGTGCGGAGAGTCGGGGGAAAGCGCAGGCGCGCCGCCGGCGTGGCGCCGGCGGGACGACGCCATGAGCAACGTCGTCGGGCTGGCGATCGTCGGCGCGGGGCCGGCCGGCATGTCCGCCGCGATCGCTGCGCGCGAGCACGGAGCCGACGTACTCGTGCTCGACGAGCAGCCGGCGCCCGGTGGGCAGATCTACCGCAACGTCGAGACGGTCGCCGCCGGGAGGCCCGGCACCGCCCGCGCGCTCGGCGGCGATTATGTCTCCGGCGCCGCGTTCGTCCGTGCGTTTCGCGAGTGCGGCGCCCGGTACTCGGCCCGTACTTCGGTGTGGGAAGTGAGTCCGGTGGCGCGTCGCGAGGACGGGAAGGCGCCGCTGGAGCTCGGGATCCTGCGCAACGGCGTCGCGGAGATCGTGTACGCACACTGCGTGATCGTCGCGACCGGCGCCCGGGAACGAGCCGTGCCGGTGCGCGGAGCCACCCTGCCCGGAGTGATGGGCGCGGGCGGTGCACAGTCGCTGCTCAAGGGCTCAGGACTCGTTCCCGATGCGGACGTCGTCATTGCGGGCTCGGGACCGCTCGTCTACCTGGTCGCCTGGCAGCTCGTGCGCGCGTGCGCGCCGGTGCGGGCGGTGCTGCTCACGATGCCGGCCGGCCGGACTTGGCGGGCGGTCGGCACCTTGCCGGAGGCCCTCGCGATACCGGGCGCCCTGCTCAAGGGCATCGGGTGGCGACGCGCGCTCACCCGCCGGGGCGTGAAGGTCATGCACGTCGGCGATGTCGTCGTCGAAGGCCGGGACCGCGTCGAGTCGGTACGGTTCCGGCACCGGGGCCGGGAGCGGTCGATGCCGGTCTCGCTCGTGCTCCTGCATGAAGGCGTCATCCCCAACGCGCATCTCACCCTCGCGGCGCAGCTCGACCACGTCTGGGACCCCCGCCAGCACGCATTTCGCCCCGCCGTGGACGAGTGGGGAACGACGAGCGAGCCCGGGGTGCTGGTCGCGGGCGACGGGGCGCGCATCCTCGGGGCGGAGGCCGCGGTGGATTCCGGCCGCATCGCGGCGTTCGAAGCGGCGTATCGCCTCGGAAGGATTCCCATGCGGCGCCGCGACGTCCTCGCCCGGCCGCATCGGGCTTCGCTTGCCCGGCACCGGCGTTTCCGCGAATTCCTGGACTTCGCGTTCGAGCCGGGCGCGGCGTTGCTGCGCCCGTCCGACCCGGCGGTGACGGTCTGCCGCTGCGAGGAGGTGACGGTCGCCGAGATCGGGCGCGTGATCGCCTGCGGGTGTCCGGGCCCCAACCAGGCCAAGGCGTTCACCCGTTGCGGGATGGGGCCGTGCCAGGGCCGGATGTGCGCGACGGCAGTGAGCGGGATCTTCGCCGAACGCCGCCCCGCCGGGCGCGGCGCGGTGGAGCACTACCGCATCCGGCCGCCGGTCAAGCCGCTGACCGTCGGCGAGCTGGCCGCGCTGCGGGGTACCGGTTCCGCTCCGGTGGACTGCTCCGGTACGCCGCTCCGGCCGAAGCGCGCCGGGGCGTGACGAGCCGGTTTCGAAGCTCTCCGGAAAGACCAATCATGCGAGAGACCTGCAGAGAGCCCGAGCCTGACGTCGTGCTCATGGGAGCTCTCCTCCGTTCGCGTCCATTGCGAACAGACGTCGATACCAAGCAACGAAACTCTCGGCTGCCGGACTGTCGTGGCGAAAGAATCGCGCCCGGATGGCCGAGCCATACGGTAACCCCGGATCCTCCTGCCATGCGAGCCAAGTGCGCAGCACGGCTTCCCCGGCCTTGGAGTCGGGATAGCGTGCGCCCAATGCCTTCGCTCGTTCCGCTGACTCTTTGGCGTGCGGAAGGAGTGGATCCTCTGCTTGAACGAGGGTCTCGAGAAAGTCCTCCAACGCGCCTTCTCGTTGATTGTCCGGCATGAGCCATACGCCCACCCGGGCACGAAATCTCGGGGATTCACCCACGAACCCCGCTGGAGGAATCTCTTGCGGAACCGACAGATCGAGCTTTCGGAGTCGAGACGCTATCGCATTCCATCGAGTCTGGAGCGAAGAGTCGGCGTCCAATACGAAGCCGACCGAGCGACCGTTGCTCACGGACACGGTGGTTTCGACACTGTCGAGGATCTTGTCTTTACCGCCTGCGGCATCTATGGACGGGAACCGATCCGGCCACGGTTTTCGGTCGTAGTCGATGCCATGCCTGATGAGAAGGTGCCGGATCGCATGGCTGTCATCCTCGCCCTCGACGCAAAGGCGAGATCGCTCTACCGAACCGGCCATTACCGCACCTCGATGTCCTGTTCGACCGCTACCCGTATTTTCTCCGCGTCCAGGCTTACGGCCTTCTTCAGCGACATCTCGATCTTCTGGATAGATACGTCCGCGGCGAGATCCGGCCGAGATTCGACGAGGGAGGCGAGTCCGCGAATACAGTCGTAGCTGTGGGTCGTCGCGAAAACCTGCACCGAGGACTGTCTCGCCGTGTCCACGATCAGCTTCCACATGTCTTCCATGACTGTCCAGTGAAGGCCGGTATCAATCTCATCGATCAACAAGAACCCATCCTTGGTTTGTATGAGAGAGAGCGAAAGCGCAAGAAGCCGGCGCATTCCGTCCCCATAGCTGCCGAGAGGCACGCGCCCGCGCCCGGCGCGCGTATGGAATCCAAGCAATACACCAGCTCGGTCCGCATCCGTCCGGGAAGTACCGCCAGTGAGGAAGTGGATGGAATCGAGGTCAGCCTCGAGAAGCCGCATGGCGGTGATGACATCGGACTCTCGACCTTCGAGCAACACTTTGTCCCATATGGTCCGCATGGAGTTCGGCTCCAGAGAATTCGGAGCAAGGAACTGAACGGGCGGAGCTTCGGGTAGGGTGTCGAGCTGCGAACGTCGAAGCCGCCACGACCTCGGAATGAATAGCGAACCATTTGCAGAGACTGGAATAGGAGGAAGATGCTTGGCCGAGTCGTTTCCGACTCGAATCTGAAGAGCAAGGTCCTGGAATGTATTGTCGTCCATGGATAGTAGAGATTCATCCTCCATGGACAGTAGAGATTTATCCTCCCAATACGGAGAATCAATATCCTCAGAAATTCCTGCCAAGACAATCTGGGCATCTATCGGTCCATAGCCACTATTGGCGGAAAGGCGCAAGCATGCACCTGACTCGATACGATGCCCGAAGAAGAAGTGGGAGATATCCGAACCTTCTTCTCGCCTATGCCTCGGACCCGAGCCATAGGGAAAGTTCACCTCGCCACGCTGATAGGCTGCCTGCGTGAGGACGGAGGGATCTCCTCCTGACACCAGAAAATGTATGGCCTCCAGAATCGAAGTTTTTCCGCAGTTGTTCTTGCCGACGAGCAAGTTCACCCGGGACAGATCTCCCAGCTCGTACGCGCGGAAGCCGCGGTACATTTCCAGCTTGAGATTTTCGAGCATGTCGTTCTGCTCCCGATGCAAAAGCCCAGCTTCAATCGAATTGCCGACAAGCTCTGGATAGAGCGCTTCCGGGCAGATCTCGATGTTGTCGCTCCATGCAAGCGCTTGGCGCAGTAGCGAATCAGGGTGCGCGTGGCCACCTTCTGCTCGCCGGCCACCACACACCACGGCTCGGCCATCGCGTTGGCATGCACGTACACCACCGTGCCCACCGTGCCCACCGCCCGCGCCGCCTCGGTCACCGTCGTCCCGCGCAACGTGCGCGAGCGCTCCTTCACGCCTACCCAATCCGGTTCAGCGCCACCACATTCTCGGGGCGCGCTCCAACCACATACGCTACCCAATAGCCGAAGAACGCTTCCATACCCCTGCACCATTCCGGATTGTTTCGTCATTCGCACGGACGGTGTGATCCGGGCAGTTTCGTAGCGGGAGGGCTGGTGCGCGCACGGATTGTGTACAGCATCCGGTTCGGCCGCTCAACACCTGCGTCCTCCCGCGTCCTCCCGCGCAAGTCCCCTGGATTGCCGGTGCTCGACTCTGCCCGGAGTTCCCGTTGGCGCCACCGATTGTGGCCGAGTACCGCCGGGCGAAGGAACCGACGCAGGTTGCATTGGGCGCAGGCTGCGGGGATGACGCCATGGCGACTTCGGAAACCCGCGCCCATTCGGTGCGGCTACCCGCGGATGAGCGGGTAGGAGCGCTTCACGATCAGGGCCGCGATCGACGCCACGATGGCCTTGGCCACATCGCCGGGGACGAATACGGCGGAGCCCGCGATGGCCTTGCCGAGTTCCATGTTGGCGACGACGGCGAGCCAGGGGATGCCGATCGCGTAGACCACGCCGATCCCGCCGATCATGTTGAACAGGAGGAATTTCCAGAAGCCGAGGCGGTTCCAGCTTCTCTCGACCAGCCACCCGATCACGAATGCGGCCGGGATCCAGGACAGGATGAAGCCACCGGTGGGTCCCAGGAGCACGCTGAAGCCGCCGCGCCAGCCGGTGAGGACAGGCATCCCGACGGCCACCAGCGCCACGAACAGCACGAGCGACAGACTGCCCCGCTTGGCGCCGAGGATCGAGCCGGCCAGCATGACGCCGATGTTCTGCACGATGATCGGCGCGGGGACGAACGGCGCCTGAAGCGGCGGAAACACCGCGCAGGCGGCGGTCAGCGCGGCAAACAGCGCGACGAAGGTCATGTCTCGTGTGTTCATGATGCCTCCCGGAGGCGTGGAGTGGGCCGGTGCCGGAATGCCGTCCGGCGCGAAACGACGGAAGCAGGCGTTGTCCCCGCCCGGCGGGTCGGCCCCGCCTCCGTCACACGGGGCCGCCGAAGACGAGCCCCCCGAAGTCTGCCGTCAGCACGCCCCGCCTCCGCCACACGGGGCCGCCGAAGTCGAGCCCCCGAAGTCTGCCGTCAGCACGCCCCGCCTCCGCCACACGGGGCCGCCGAAGACGAGCCCCCCGAAGTCTGCCGTCAGCGCACCCGCCTCCGCCACACCGGGGTCACCGTCTCCGCGTCGTAGCCCCGCGCCTCGATGGCGTCCGAGAGGTCGTCGGCCATCTTGAGGGTCTTGATGAGCAGCGGCATGAGCAGGGCGATCGCGCTGCGATCGAGTCCCCTCGCGCGCTGTGCTTCGAGGATCTCCCGGGCCTCGCGCATCATCAGCGGAATGAAGCGGATGACCATGGACAGCATCATGCCCACCTTCGACGGGTTGACGCCGATGTGGCGGAGCGGCCGGGCCGCGCGCTCCAGCACGTCGATCATGTCCGAGAGCTTCGTCGTCAGGGTCACGAGCACCGCGAGCAGGAGGAGCACCAGGATCCTGAGCACGGTCTCGATGCCGAGCCCCCAGTCGGTGACGAAGACGTGGAAGAGGAAGATCGGCACGAGGAAGAGCAGGGCCGGGCGAAGCTGGTGGAGGGTGTCCCGCCAGGGCAGGCGGGCGACGCGGAACAGGCCGGCGACGGCCAGCAGCTCCGCCGTGTGGACCGCCACCCCGGAGACCGCGAAGAGCGCCGCGCCCGCGGCGAAGAGCGCCAGGAGCTTCGCCCCGGCCGGCAACCGGTGGACGATGGAGTCGCCGGGCACGTAGAGCGACAGCATCACGCCATCGCCCGCACGTATTCGCGCACCGCGGCGTCCGGGGGGCCGTCGGCCATCACCGCACCCTCGTCGAACACGATGACCCGGTCGAAGTCGCGCACCTGATCGAAGTCATGGGTCACCAGCACCACGGGTTGCTCCATCGCGCGGATGATCTCCAGCACGAGCCCCTTGTTGCGCAGGTCCAGCAGCGTCGTCGGCTCGTCGAGCACCACGTAGCGCGGCTCCATCACCAGCACCGCGGAGATCGCCAGCATCTGCTTCTCCCCGCCGGAGAGCAGGTGCGCGGCGTGGTCGCGCAAGTGCTCGAGCCGGTACCTGCGGAGGACGGCGTCGACCTTGCGCGCGACCTCCTCCTTCGGCAGCTTCAGGTTCTTCAGACCGAAGGCCACATCCTCCTCCACGATCGGGAAGACGATCTGGTTGTCGGGGTTCTGGAACACGAAGCCCACGCGGCGGCGCACCGCCTTCGGGTCCTCCCGCGTGTCGATGCCGTCCACCCTCACCGTCCCTTCGTCGGGGATCAGCAACCCGTTGAGGAGGCGGGCGAAGGTGCTCTTGCCCGAGCCGTTGGCCCCGATGACGCCGACCCGGCGCTCGCCGATGGTCAGGTTGACGGCGTTCAGCACGTCCCGGGTACCGAAGCGGTGGCTGACGTTGGAGACTTCGATCATGGTCCATGCGGCCCGCGCCGGGCGGTCGAGTTCGTCCCCGAGGAGCGGGCAGGTCGCGGTGCGGAGGCCGCAGTGCACGCATTTTCGCAGGATCGCGTTCGCGGTGCGCCCGTCCCGGGTGCCCCGGACCAGACCGTCGAGACGGGTCCGCAAGCCGGGCCCCCGGTGTGCTCATCCGGAGCGGGGGGCCGGCCGGGACGGAATGGTCGAGGCGGGTGCGCAAGTCAGGCTCTCTCGTGCGCTTGCCCTGGGCGGCGGGAGGGGCCGTCCGGGACGGAATGGTCGAGACGGGCGCGCATGTCAGGCTCCCCTCGTACATCCGTCCGGGGCCGATGTCCGCGACTCGGTCCCCGAGCGAGTCCGGCCTCGATCCGGATGGCGTGAAAGGCGATCACGCCGTCGCGAGGATAGCGCTCGGCGACTCTGGCGAACATCCGCTGCGCCAGCTCCGCCACCAGGGTGCGCGGCCAGGGCCACTGTCCGATGCGGCGAATGGGGGGATATCGGGCAGGGACTCGCTTGGACAATTGTCCTTGGTGGGAGGTCGACGGGTGAAGGTGGCTTGACGTACAGTCCTCCTTGCATATGCACCTGCACATGCAAGGGAGATGCTCATGAACGGTGCTCCTCCCGGGCCGAGACGCCCCGAGTGTGGTGACGATGGGGACGCCTGCGTCGTAGCGGGTGCATCGCGGCGGGCAGGCGGTCGCGGCCCTGTGGCCCTGTATGGAGAGGGTACGGTGACATGACGCGGAAGCGTTCCGCGCTTCATGCGGCGCCGGCGCTCCATGGGGTGGGGGCATCGCCCTTGAGCCTCCGGCGCCTCTCGCCGCGGCCGGTGCAATGGCTCGCGGGCCTCTTCACCGGCCTGCTCGTCGTCGGCGCCGCCTTCGCCAATCCCACCGGCCCCGATGTCGTCCACGGCAACGCCCGGCTCACCCATCCCGGCCCCGGCGCCCTGCACGTCACCACCTCCCCCGACACCATCATCAACTGGCAGGGCTTCTCCATCGGCACGGGCGAGGTCACCCGCTTCATTCAGCAGACCACCGCCAGCGCGGTGCTCAACCGGGTCACCGGGACCGACCCATCAGCGATTCTCGGTCGGCTGCTGTCGAACGGCCGGGTGTTTCTCGTCAATCCCCACGGCATCGTGTTCGGCGAAGGGGCGGTGGTCGACACGGTGGGGCTGGTCGCCTCGACCCTGGACATCGGGGACGCGGACTTCCGGGCGGGTCGCTACCGCTTCGACGCGGGACCGGAGGCCGGGGGCATCGTCAACCGGGGTCTCATCAAGGCGGGCGCGGGCGGAGTGTTCCTGCTCGCGCCGAGCATCGAGAGCAGCGGAGTGGTTCGGACCGCCGGGGGAGACTTGGTGCTCGCGGCGGGGCGTCGCATCACCCTGACGAGCCTGGACCTCGACGGAGTGCGGGTGGAGGTGCAGGCGCCGGAGGACGAGGCGCTGAACCTGGGAGCGCTCATTGCCGAGCGGGGAGCGGCGGGGGTGTTCGCGGGGACGTTGCGCAACGCCGGGACGGTGGAGGCGAGCGCGGTGGAGGTAGGCGAGGACGGCGTGGTGCGACTCGTTGCGCAGGGCGGCGTCACCCTGGAGGCGGGGGGTCGGGTCGCGGCCGAGGGGCGTTCGGGCGGGACGGTGCACGTCGAGAGCGAGGGGGGGACCACGTGGGTGTCGGGGGAGGTGTCGGCGCGGGGGCGTGAGGGGCGCGGTGGGGCCATCCGGCTACTCGGTGAGCGGGTGGGGCTCGCCGGAGCGCGGGTCGATGCGTCCGGTCCGGCCGGCGGAGGGGAGGTGCTGGTCGGCGGCGACGTGAGCGGCGAGGGTCCGGTGCCGAGGGCTGGTGCCACCTACGTCTCGGCGGACTCGACGGTCGCGGCCGATGCGCTCGGGGCCGGGGACGGGGGCAAGGTGGTGGTGTTCGCGGAGGGGTTTGCGAACGTGCAGGGTCGGCTGAGCGCGCGGGGCGGTCCGTTCGGTGGCGACGGTGGGTTCGTGGAGACCTCGGGCCTGGGGTCGTTCGCGATTGGCCACACGCCGGACACGACGGCGCCGGGGGGCGAGGGCGGGCACTGGCTCATCGACCCCAACGACATCGAGATTGTGGGCGGCGGTGGCAACGTGAATATCGACATCAACTCTGTCGACCCGTTCGTGAGCGCCGATGACAACGCCCGGCTCGGCATCGACCTCCTCGTTGCCGCGCTCTCGGGCGGTCAGAGCGTGACGGTGCGGACAACCGAATCCGGCGCGAACAGCCAGTCCGGCGACATCACCCTGAACACCCCGATCGGCCAGGAGCTGTCCATCGAGTCGACCACCGGCACCAACACCCTGACCATTGATGCCCACCGCCACATCAACATCAACCGGCCAATCACCGACGCCGCGGGTGGGGCGGAGCTCCATCTGGTGCTGGAAGCGGATGGCGAGATACGGTTCCGAGCCGATGTGACGTTGCGCGGCGGGTCGCTGGAGACTCGGGGCGGCGACTCCACGCATGTCACCAATGGCGCCCAAGTCACTTTGGACGGTATCACTTGGACAGTGAACAACGATAACGGTCTCGATATCGGTACCGACGGTTCCGGCATGGTGCTTGCGCAGAACGGCGCAGAGATTTCTGCGGGAGGAAGACGTATCCGTCTCGGCAACAACGACCAACACCTCGGCGACGGCACGCTCACCATAGAGAGCGGCACCGGTGTGACGGCCGAAGAGATTTACGTCGGGGATCATGAAGGCTCGAAGGGCACGGTGAAGGTGACCGGCTCGGGCTCGACGCTGACCACGACGAGTACCGACATCGGAAACCTTTTCGACGGAATCTTGGTCGGTGTCGGAGGGACCGGCACGCTCACTATCGAGAGCGGTGCTGATGTGACGGCCCACGGCAGGATTTATGTCGGGGCTTTGGAGGGCTCGGAGGGTACGGTGAAGGTGACCGGCTCGGGCTCGACGCTGACCACGACGGGTACCGACAACACAGTCAGGGTCGGTGACGAAGGGACCGGCACGCTCGAAGTGCTCGACGGCGGCCTCGTCGAGACCTTGTGGTTCGATGTGGGGCGCACGGGCGTCGGGCGGGCGGTCATCCGGGGGGTAGCGGCCGACGGGAGCCGTTCACGGGTGATGGTCTCGCCGGCGGGCGGGAAGTTCTCCGGGGTCTATGCCGACACAGGGGGCGCCGCCCGGGTGGGACGCCACGCAGGCTCGCGAGGCACCCTCGAAATCCTCGAAGGCGGGCTGCTTCAGGTGCGTGATAGCCGGGACACCCACGGTCCTGGGTTTCAGATGGCGCGCAACAAGGGCAGCACGGGGACGCTGTTGATCGATGGACCCGGGTCGAGCCTCGAGGTCATCCAGGATGGCCCGGCGGTCCTCGGCAACCCCCGTGTGTCTGCCGGTCCCTACGTGACGCTCGGTCGGCGCGGGGGCGGGACCACCACCATCCGCAACGGCGGCAGACTGTGGGTGCAGGGCGAGCAAGCGTTCGTGCAGATATCGAAGGACTCGGTGTACCCGCCCAATCCCGACCCGGACACCGGCCCCATCGATCAGCAGAGCGTGGTGGCTATCCAGTCCGGGGGTGCGATAGAGGTCGATGGCGAGGGAGCGAACTTTGTAATCGGCAATTCCGGTCCGGCCGCCGACGGGGTGGTCACCGTGTCCGGTTCGGGCTCGACGCTGACCACGACGGGTACCGACAACGAGATCATCGTCGGTGACGAAGGGACCGGCACGCTCGAAGTGCTCGACGGAGGTCTCGTCGAGACCTTGAAGTTCGATGTGGGGCGCTCGGGCGTCGGGCGGGCGGTCATCCGGGGGGTGGCGGCCGACGGGAGCCGTTCACGGGTGATGGTCTCGCCGGCGGGCGGGAAGTACTCCGGGGACTTTGCCGACGAAGGGGGCTTCGCCCGGGTGGGACGCAACGCAGGCTCGCGCGGCGCCCTCGAAATCCTCGAAGGTGGGCTGCTTCAGGTGCGTGATGGTCGGGACACCCATGGTCCTGGGCTTCAGGTGGCGCGCAACAAGGGCAGCACGGGGACGCTGTTGATCGACGGGCCCGGTTCGAGCCTCGAGGTCATCCAGGATGGTCCGGTTGACTCCAGCGACCCCGACTTCTTCGGTCCCTACGCGCAGCTCGGTCGGCGCGGGGGCGGAACCACCACCATCCGCAACGGCGGCAGACTGCGGGTGCAGGGCGAGGCGGCCTTTGTCGGAGTCTCGCAGGACTCGGTGTCCGACTGCGACGGTCGACCATGCTCGTGGGCCGACCCGGACACCGGCCCCATCGATCAGCAGAGCGTGGTGGCTATCCAGTCCGGGGGTGCGATAGAGGTCGATGGCGAGGGAGCGAGCTTTGTAATCGGCGATTCCGGTCCGGCCGCCGACGGTGTGGTCACCGTGTCCGGTTCGGGCTCGACGCTGACCACGACGGGTACCGACAACAGAATCTGGGTCGGTGACGAAGGGACCGGCACGCTCGAAGTGCTCGACGGCGGCCTCGTCGAGACCTCGTGGTTTGATGTGGGGCGTTCGGGCGTCGGGCGGGCGGTCATCCGGGGGGTGGCGGCCGACGGGAGCCGTTCACGGGTGATGGTCTCGCCGGCGGGCGGGAAGTTCTCCGGGGTCTATGCCGACGAAGGGGGCTTCGTCGGGGTGGGGCGCGCCGCCGGCTCGCGAGGTACCCTCGAAATCCTCGAAGGCGGGCTGCTTCAGGTGCGTGATGGCCGGGACACCCATGGTCCTGGGTTTCAGATGGCGCGCAACAAGGGCAGCACGGGGACGCTGTTGATCGACGGGCCCGGGTCGAGCCTCGAGGTCATCCAGGATAGCCCGGCGGTCTTCGGCAACCCCCGTGTGTCTGCCGGTCCCTTCGTGCAGCTCGGTCGGCGCGGTGGCGGGACCACCACCATCCGCAACGGCGGCAGACTGCGGGTGCAGGGCGAGCAAGCGTTCGTGGGGATATCGAAGGACTCGGTGAGCTCGACATCCTCCTCTCCCGACCCGGACACTGGCCCCATCGATCAGCAGAGCGTGGTGGCTATCCAGTCCGGGGGTGCGATAGAGGTCGATGGCGAGGGAGCGCGCTTTGTAATCGGCGATTCCGGTCCGGCCGCCGACGGGGTGGTCACCGTGACCGGCTCGGGCTCGACGCTGACCATGACGGGTACCGACAACGAAATCAGGGTCGGTGACAGAGGGACCGGCACGCTCGAAGTGCTCGACGGCGGCCTCGTCGAGACCTTGAAGTTCGATGTGGGGCTCTCGGGCGTCGGGCGGGCGGTCATCCGGGGGGTAGCGGCCGACGGGAGTCGTTCACGGGTGATGGTCTCGCCGGCGGGCGGGAAGTTCTCCGGGGACTCTGCCGACCAAGGGGGCTTCGCCCGGGTAGGACGCAACGCAGGCTCGCGCGGCACCCTCGAAATCCTCGAAGGTGGTCTGCTTCAGGTGCGTGATGGCCGGGACACCACCCATGGTCCCTTGTTTCATGTGGCGCGCAACAAGGGCAGCACGGGGACGCTGTTGATCGACGGGCCCGGGTCGAGCCTCGAGGTCATCCAGGATGGCCCGGTTGACTCCAGCGACCCCGACTTCTTCAGTCCCCACGCGTGGCTCGGTCGGCGCGGGGGCGGGACCACCACCATCCGCAACGGCGGCAGACTGCGGGTGCAGGGCGAGCAAGCGTTCGTGGGGATATCGAGGGGCTCGGTGAATCCGGATTTCCCCGACACGGACACTGGCCCCATCGATCAGCAGAGCGTGGTGGCTATTCAGTCCGGGGGCGCGATAGAGGTCGATGGCGAGGGAGCACGCTTTGTAATCGGCGATTCCGGTCCGGCCGCCGACGGGGTGGTCACCGTGACCGGTTCGGGCTCGACGCTGGCCACGACGGGTACCGACAACGCTATCACCGTCGGTGACGAGGGAACCGGTGCGCTCACCATCGGGAGCGGCGGCAGCGTGAGGGCGGAGCGGGTCATCGTGGGGCGCAGGCCAGGGTCGCAAGGCACGCTGCGGGTGGAATTGGGGGGCGAGCTCGAGGCCGGCACGCTGCTGGCGATCGGTAAGGATTTCGACTTCGACACGCTGACGACGCGGGAGCCGGGCGGCACGGGCAGCGTCGTGGAGGTGGTGGGCAGCCGAGTCCGGTACGGCGCGCTCGAAGTCGGCGCCGGCGGAACCACGAGCCTGGAGCTGCCGCTGCAAGTGCAGGAAGACGTCGTCGAGAATACCGACGAGATTCTCCCCGCGCAGCCGGAGGGGCCGACCGCGCCGGAGATTGCCGAAGACCCCTCCGCAGATGAAGAGGCCCGCGCTCGTCAGGAAGACGAGGGCGAGCAGGACGAAGGAGACGCAGAGGAAGAGGAGGCAGGCGAAGAGACCGTCGCCGGCGGGAGCGGCGAGGACGAGCGGGAAGAGCTCCCGATGTGTCCGGCGTAGCCGCGACCTGCCTCTGCGAAGCTGCGATGAAAAGACTCCGCATCACGTGCCGCGGTTCCGTGCCTTCGAGCCCCCGGCGCCTCTCACCACTGCCGGTGCAATGGCTCGCGGGCCTTTTCACCGGCCTGCTCGTCGTCGGCGCCGCCTTCGCCAATCCCACCGGTCCCGACGTCGTCCACGGCTCCGCCCGGCTCACCCATCCCGGCCCCGGCGCCCTGCACGTCACCACCTCCCCCGACACCATCATCAACTGGCGGGGCTTCTCCATCGACAGGGACGAGGTCACCCGCTTCATTCAGCAGACCGCCTCCAGCGCGGTGCTCAACCGGGTCACCGGTGCCGACCCCTCGGCGATTCTCGGCCGGTTGCTGTCGAACGGTCGGGTGTTTCTCGTCAATCCCCACGGCATTGTGTTCGGTGAAGGTGCGGTGGTCGACACCGCAGGGCTGGTCGCCTCGACCCTGGACATCGGGGACGCGGACTTCCGGGCGGGGCGCTACCGCTTCGACGCGGGTCCGGAGGCCGGGGGCATCGTCAACCGGGGTCTCATCGAGGCGGGCGCGGGCGGAGTGTTCCTGCTGGCGCCGAGCATCGAGAGCAGCGGAGTGGTTCGGAGCGCTGGGGGAGACTTGGTGCTTGCGGCGGGGCGTCGCATCACCCTGACGAGCCTGGACCTCGACGGAGTGCGGGTGGAGGTGCAGGCGCCGGAGGACGAGGCGCTGAACCTGGGAGCGCTCATCGCCGAGCGTGGAGCGGCGGGGGTGTTCGCGGGGACGTTGCGCAACGCCGGCACGGTGGAGGCGAGCGCGGTGGAGGTAGGCGAGGACGGCGTGGTGCGGCTGGTTGCACAGGGCGACGTCACCCTGGAGGCCGGTGGGCGGGTCGCGGCCGAGGGTCGTTCGGGCGGGACGGTGCACGTCGAGAGCGAGGGGGGGACCACGTGGGTGTCGGGCGAGGTGTCGGCGCGGGGACGTGCAGAGCGCGGGGGCGCCATCCGGCTGCTCGGGGAGCGTGTGGGGCTCGCGGGGGCGCGGGTCGATGCGTCCGGTCCGGCCGGCGGAGGGGAGGTGCTGGTCGGTGGCGACGTGAGCGGCGAGGGTCCGGTGCCGAGGGCCGGTGCCACCTACGTCTCGGCGGACTCGACGGTCGCGGCCGATGCGCTCGGGGCCGGGGACGGGGGCAAGGTGGTGGTGTTCGCGGAGGGGTTTGCGAACGTGCAGGGTCGGCTGAGCGCGCGGGGCGGTGCGGCCGGGGGCGACGGTGGGTTCGTGGAGACCTCGGGCCTGGGGTCGTTCGCGATTGGCCACACGCCGGACACGACGGCGCCGGGGGGCGAGGGCGGGCACTGGCTCATCGACCCCAACGACATCGAGATTGTGGGCGGCGGTGGCAACGTGAATATCGACATCAACTCTGTCGACCCGTTCGTGAGCGCCGATGACAGCGCCCGGCTCGGCATCGACCTCCTCGTTGCCGCGCTCTCGGGCGACCAGAGCGTGACGGTGCGGACCACCTCATCCGGCGCGAACAGCCAGTCCGGCGACATCACCCTGAGCACCCCGTTCGACATCGAGTCGACCACCGGCGCCAACACCCTGACCCTCGATGCCCACCGCCACATCAACATCGACCAGCCAATCACCGACACCGCGGGTGGGGCGGAGCTCCATCTGGTGCTTGATGCAGGTGACGAGGTGCGGTTCCGAGACGATGTGACGTTGCGCGGCGGGTCGCTGGAGACTTGGGGCGACAGCGAGACGCAAGTCACCAATGGTGCCCAAGTCACTTTGGACGGTATCACTTGGACAGCGTACAACGGTCTCGATATTTCCGGCAAGGTGTTTGCGCAGAACGGCGCACACATCAGCTCGAGGCTCATCTTCTACAACTTTTCTCCGTTCGATGGATCTATCTATATCGGCAGTAACAACCTCGGCGACGGCACGCTCACCATCGAGAGCGGCGCCAACGTGTGGGCCGGATGGATTTACGTCGGGCATGATGAGGGCTCGGAGGGCACGGTGAAGGTGACCGGTTCGGGCTCGACGCTGACCACGAGGCATGGCCTCCGGGTCGGTTACGGCGGCGGGACCGGCACGCTCACCATCGAGAGCGGCGCCGACGTGAGGGCCTCATGGATTAACGTCGGGTGGTATGAGGGCTCGGAGGGCACGGTGAAGGTGACCGGTTCGGGCTCGACGCTGACCGCGACGGGTAGATCCAGCATATTCTGGCTCGGTGCCGATATCGGAATCCTTGTCGGTTCCGGCGGCGGGACCGGCACGCTCACCATCGGGGGCGGCGGCAGCGTGAGGGCGGAGCGGGTCTTCGTGGGGCTCGAGCCGGAGTCGCAAGGCACGCTGCGGGTGGAATCGGGGGGCGAGCTCGAGGTCGGCACGCTGCTGGCGGTCGGCAAGGATTTCGACTACGACACTCTGACGACGCGGGAGCCGGGCGGTACGGGTAGCGCGGTGGGAGAGGCGGGCAGCCAAGTCCGGTACGGCGCGCTCGAAGTCGGTGCCCTCGGGTCCACGAGCTTTGAGCCGCCGCCGGAGGAGCCACCACCGCAGGAACCGCCACCGGAAGAGCCGCCGCCGGAGGAGCCACCACCGCAGGAACCGCCACCGGAAGAGCCGCCGCCGGAGGAGCCGCCGCCGGAGGAGCCGCCGCCGGAGGAGCCGCCGCCGGAGGAGCCACCACCGCAGGAACCGCCACCGGAAGAGCCGCCGCCGGAGGAGCCGCCGCCGGAGGAGCCGCCGCCGGAGGAGCCACTTCCGCAAGAGCCATCGTCGGAGGTGCAGGAAGACATCGACGAAAATACCGATGAGATTCTCCCCGCGCAGCCGGAGGGGCCGACCGCGCCGGAGATTGCCGAAGACCCCTCCGCGGATGAAGAGGCCCGCGCTCGTCAGGAAGACGAGGGCGAGCAGGACGAAGGAGACGGAGAGGAAGAGGAGGCAGGCGAAGAGACCGTCGCCGGCGAGAGCGGCGAGGACGAGCGGGAAGAGCTTCCGATGTGTCCGGCGTAGCCGTGACCTGCCTCTGCGAAGCCGCGATGAAAGGACTCCGCACCACGCTCCCCGCCTTGGCCGAGTGCCGGTGGCTCGCCATGTTCTTGGCGGTCGTGCTCCTGGCGATAGCGGTGGCCATGACCCCGGCCCAAGCCCAGACCCGGGCGGCGGCGCCGGTGGTGCGCTTTCAGGTCGAGCGCTTCGTGGTCGAGGGCGAGAATCCCCTGTCGGAGAAGCGCACGCGGGCGGTGCTCGCGCCGTTCACCGGCGAGCACGCCGGGGTGGACGGGCTGCTGGCCGCGGCGGACGCGCTGGAGCGGGCCATCTGGGAGGCCGGGGTCGCCTTCCAGCGTGTGGTGCTGCCGCCGCAGTCGTTGCGCGACGGCGAGGTCCTCCTGCGGGTGGCGGTGTTCAAGGTCGCGCGGGTCGAGGTGCGGGGCGCGCGGCACCACTCGGAGGCGAACGTTCGGCGCAGCGTGCCTGCGCTGCGCGAGGGGGAGACCCCCGCCACCGGCGCGCTCGCCCGCAGCCTGGCGATGGCGAACCGCCAGCCGTGGAAGGCCACGACGGTGACGTTCCGCGAGAGCGAGACGGAGGCGGAGGGGCTGGACGCGACGCTGGCGGTCGAGGACCGTCGCCCGTGGCTGTTCTGGAGCGGACTCGGCAACACCGGCAGCGCGCCCACCGGGCCGTGGCGCTGGTCGGTGGGCGGGAGCGTCGGCAACCTGTTCGACCGCGACCATGCCATGAACGCGAGCTACACCACCTCCCCCGGCCATGCGAGCCGGGTGCGCCAGTGGGCGCTCGGCTACAGCGCGCCGGTCTACGCCCTCGGGGGCACGCTGTCGGGGTACTACGTGCGCTCCGACGTGGACAGCGGGCGGGTGCTCGACCTGTTCGACGTGAGCGGGGCGGGGGCGTTCGGAGGAGTGCTCTACACCCATGAGTTCGAGCGCTGGGGCCGGTGGATGCACCGGCTGTCGGCGGGTGTGGACGACCGTCGTTTCGACAGTGATGCGGTATTCGGGGGCATGGACGTCGCGGCGCCCCCGGTGCGCAGCCGTCCGGTGTCGTTGCACTACGGTGCGGAGTACGCGGGCGACGACTGGGGCCTTGACGTGCGGCTGAGCTACGCGCGGAACGTGGAGTGGGGCGGGGACAACCACGATGCCGCCTACCACGGGAATCGTGCGGGAGCGGAGGTGGGCTGGGATGTCGTGCGTGGCGGGGCGACGGTATCGTGGGCGTTGTCCGCCGGGTGGAGCGTGCGGGGCGTCTTCGAGGGTCAGGTGGCCGAGGAGGCGTTGATTCAGGGCGAGCAGTTCGGTGTGGGCGGGGCGGATTCCGTGCGCGGGTTCGCCGAGCGCGAGGTCTCCGGGGACGACGGGGCGCGGGCGAGCCTCGAGCTGTGGCTGCCCGCCGTGCCCTGGACCGGGGTGCGGCCCCTGCTGTTCGCCGACGCGGGACGGGTGCGGAATGCGCCGGTGAGCGGGGGTCCGAGCAACGACACCATCGCCAGCGTCGGAGGGGGATTGCGCTGGAGCTGGAAGGAGCACGTGGCGTTGGCGCTCGATGTCGGGGTGGTGGTGGAAGGGACGGCCACGCGGGAGGACGGTGCGCGGGGTCATGTGAACGTGCTGGTGCGGTACTGAGGCGGAGGGTGGGGTGGCGCCGGACGCGATGAGGACGGGCGGGGGCGGGTCGAGCCGGTACGCGGTGGTGCTGGCCGCGTTGCTCGCGTGCGCGCCGCTGGCGGTGGCGAAGGAGCGTGTGGGCACCACCGTGTTCGCGCGGGGGGCGAACACCGCGTCGTTCGAGGACGACATCCGTCTGATGGGTCGCGGTACGCCGATCTACCGCCACGATGTCCTGACCACGGGCGAGGACAGCTTCGCGATCGTGGAGTTCGCCGACGGGACCGAGATGATTCTGCGCCCGCACACCGTGTTCCGGGTCGACGAGTACGCCGATGGCGAGGGCGAGGAGAGGATGCGGCTGCACCTGTTCCGGGGAGGGGTGCGCACGGTCACCGGCGAGGTGCCCCGGCGCCGGCCGGAGGCGTTCGAGCTGCGGACCCCGGTGGCCACCGTCGGGGTGCGGGGGACCGACTTCAGCGCCCGGCTGTGCGGACAGGACTGCGTGGAGGAGGCCGGGGAGCTGGGCGATGCCGACGGCGGGCCGGACGCGGTCGGGCGGGTCGCGTTCGCGAAGGGCGAGGTCGGGGCGGTGTCGCTGTTCGGCAAGCGGCGCCCGCTGTCGGCCGGCGGGGCGGTGTTCCGGGGCGATACGCTGGAGACCGGCGCCGACGCCTTCGTGGTCGTGGCGTTCCGCGACGAGAGCCGGGTGACGCTGCTCGCGGACAGCGAGTTTCGCATCGAGCAGCACGAGTACGATGCGCAGGCGCCCGGGAGCGGGAGCGCCCTGATGCGCTTGCTCCGGGGCGGGATTCGGGCGGCGGCGGGTCTCATCTCCAGAGCCCGTCCCGAGGCCTACAAGGTCGCCACGCCGGTGGCGACCATCAGCACCCGGGGGACCCGGTTCGACGTGGTGTGCGCGGGCACGTGCGTGGACGAGTCCGGGACGGGGCGTGACGGGCTGTTCGTACTGGTGCGCCTCGGCCGGGTGGCGTCGGAGTCCTCGGCCGGGACGTTCGAGCTCGGGGCGGGGGCCACCGCATTCATCGGTACGGCGCAGAGTGCGCCCCGTCTCGGCGTCTCGCTGCTGCCGTCGGTGGAGGCGCTCTTGCGCGGAGCGCCGGTGCCCGAGGAGGTGGAGGTGCCGGCCGAGCTGCTGCGTGGCGGTTCCCGGCCGGTGGGGGAAGGCGACCTCGCGGTCGCGGTGTACGACGGCGAGGTGACCGCCACCTCGGCGACGGACCCCGAGGCGTCGGTCGATCTGGGGGAGGGCGATGCGGGCCTGCTCGGAGAGGGCGGAACGGTGCGTCTGGAGGAGGGAGTGCCGGCGTTCGTGGCCGCGGACCCGTACAACGTCAGTCCCGCCGTCGAGGTGGGCGAAGACGGGACCATCGAGGAGGGCGACCTGCCGGCGCCGGACGACGAAGACTCCCTGTCCTGCCGCATGTAGGTGGTCCACCAGCCGCCGGACTTCACCGATTCGCGAAGCTCCGGGCGATGCCCGGCCTCTGCCGGCCTCGCCTCACCGAGGGCTCGGGGCGCAGGTTCTTCGAAGATCCCCGGAAGGTGGCGCCCGAGGCCGGCCGAACCGGATACCGCTTCCGTGGCGGCCGTGCTTACGCCGCCCCCACGCCGTGGCGGAAGGGATGGGCGGGATAGACGCCGAGGATCGAGTACGAGTCCGAGAAGAAGTCGAGCTCCTCCAGGGCGAGCTTCACGAGCCGATGCTCGGCGTGTCCTTCGAGCTCGGCGTAGAACTGCGCGACAGTGAAGCTCGCGTCCACGATGTAGCTCTCGAGCTTGGTGATGTTCACCCCGTTGGTCGCGAAGCCTCCGAGCGCCTTGTAGAGCGCGGCGGGAACGCTTCGGACCCGGAACACGATGGACGTCACGCACGGCAGGACCGGGTCGGGGCGGACCGGCTCGCGCGCCATCACCACGAACCGCGTGGTGTTCGCGTCATGGTCCTCGATACCCGTGCGCAGCGTCTCGAGCCCGTAGATCTCCCCCGCGAGGCTGGATGCGATCGCGGCGATCTTCGTATCTCCGCGCTCGGCCACGTGCCGGGCCGCACCGGCGGTATCGGCGGTGACCACCGGGCGGGCGCCGAGGCGGCGGACGAACCGCCGGCACTGCGTCAGCGCCTGGACGTGGCTCTCGATGCGCTCGATGCCTTCGAGCCCCGCCCCCGGCGGCGCCAGGAGCAGGTGCCGCACCGGCTGGAAGTGCTCGGCGACGATGTGCAGGCTCGATTCCGGCAGCAGGTGGTGGATGTCCGCGACCCGGCCGCCGAGCGAGTTCTCGATCGGGATCATCGCGAGTTCGACCTCGCCGCTCTCCGTGGCCGCGAACGTCTCCTCGAAGCTCGGATGCGGCACCGGCTCCATGTCCGGGTGGGCCTCCCGGCACGCGAGGTGGCTGTACGCTCCCGGCTCGCCCTGAAATCCGATGCGTCCCCTGTTCGTCATCGCCGCCGCGGTCCCGTGGGGGAGTGGCGAAGTGTATCGGATGCGTGCGCCGGGCGCGGTTTTCCGGCCCGCGACCTCCGTCCGGCGGACCCGTCGAGAGTGTCGTCGTCGGGTGTGCCGTTATCTGCGAAGATGGCCGCGGCGGAGAAGGGTGGGCTCATGTCCACGCGCGGCGTCGAGGACTTCTCCGACGCGCCGCTCGCCGAGTTCGGAGCGGCGGCCGCGCGTGAATGAATGGGGAGGAAAACGGATGACCGACAGACCCAGACTCCTGAGGCTCCACAACGGCGAGAAGGCAAAGCCGACCTTCTCGGCCGAGGAGATGAACGCCAGGCTCTCGAAGCTTCGCACCTGCATGGCGAGCAACGACATCGACACCGCGCTGTTCACCTCCATCCACAACATCAACTACTACGCGGACTTCGTGTACTGCTCCTTCGGCAGGAACTTCGGCCTGGTCGTCACCCAGGACTCGCACACCACCATCAGCGCGAACGTCGACTACGGACAACCTTGGCGGCAGAGCTTCCAGGACAACATCGCCTACACGGACTGGGAGCGTGACAACTTTTTCGTCGCGGTGAAGGAGCTCGTCGCCGACCGGGGCCGGGTCGGGATCGAGTTCGATCACGTGACGCTCCGGAACCGGACCGGGCTGGAAGCCGCGCTCCCCGGAGTGGAGTTCGTCGACATCGCCGAGCCCTGCATGCGCATGAGGATGATCAAGTCCGGGGAGGAGCAGCAGGTCATTCGGGACGGCGCGGCGGTGTCCGACATCGGCGGCGCGGCCGGCGTGGAGGCCATCGCGGAGGGAGTCCCGGAGTACGAGGTCGCGCTGCATTCCACCCGGGCGATGGTGCGCGAGATCGCGAAGCGCTACCCCCATACCGAGCTGATGGACACCTGGAGCTGGTTCCAGTCCGGCATCAATACCGACGGCGCCCACAACCCCGCCACCACCCGCGCCATCCGCAAGGGCGACGTGCTGAGCCTGAACTGCTTCTCCATGATCTCGGGCTATTACCAAGCGCTGGAGCGCACCCTGTTCCTCGACCACGTCGGCGACCGGGCCCTGGAGCTGTGGGAGATCAACTGCAAGGTGCACCGCCGCGGTCTGGAGCTGATCGGGCCGGGCACGGTGTGCGGGGAGATCGCGCACGAGCTGAACGAGATCTATGCCGAACACGGACTGCTCGGGAACCGCACGTTCGGCTACGGCCACTCGTTCGGGACGCTATGCCACTACTACGGCCGGGAGGCGGGGCTCGAGCTTCGCGAGGATGTCGATACGGTGCTGGAACCCGGCATGGTCGTCTCCATGGAGCCGATGATCACGGTGCCGGAAGGCGAGGACGGCGCGGGCGGCTATCGCGAGCACGACATCCTGATCGTGACCGAGACCGGGGCGGAGGACATCACCGGCTTTCCGTTCGGGCCGGAGCACAACGTGATCGGGAAGTAGAACGTGATCGGGAGGTAGGCGGAAGCGCCGCCATCCGGGGCCACCGTCCTCCCGTCTCGCGGAGACGCCGCGCACGGCGGGACAGGCGCCGCCGCGGGCGCCGGCCGCCAGAGCGGCTCGCTGGCTCGCGCGGGGGCCCGGGGTGTCGAGCCCGATGGGCGGGGTCCGCTCAAAAGAGGGATCCCGTCCTCTATTTGTCGCCCATCCTGACGACCACGCCGTCCATTCCGGCCTCGAGCCGGATGGCGTGAAAGGCGATCACGCCGTCGTGGGGATAGCGCTCGGCGAGCTTGGCGAACACCCGCGCGGCCGACGGGTCGCCGGCCTCGAGCAACGGCCACGCTTGCGCGTACTCCACCATCTCCGGGGTCCGTGCCCGCTCGGCGCTGAACAGCTCGTGCACGCCGAGTTCCTCCGTCTTGCCCTTGAAGACGAACCGGCCGATCGGGCGATGGTGCGGGTAGTTGCCGCGTCCGAGCGTGGTCTCGCTCACGAGGATTCGGGTGTCGAGGTACTTGTTCAGGCTCTCCAGGCGGGCCGCGGTGTTGATCGCATCGCCGTGGGCGGTGTAGTCGAAACGCGCCACGCCGCCGAAGTTGCCGACCACCGTCTCGCCGGTGTTCACGCCGATGCGGGTGTCGCCGAGATCGATGCCCAGGGCGCGCCGCTCGGTCGCGTGGCGGGCGCAGAACGCGTCGAGGGCGAGCGCGCACCCGATCGCGCGCTCCGCGTGGTCCGGCTGATCGCCCGGTGCGTTGAACATGACGTGCAGCGCGTCGCCGACGATCTTGTCGATGGTCCCGTCGTGGTCCAGCACGACGTGGCAGGCGCCGTCGAGGTATCCGTTCAGGAGGCGCACCAGCGACTCCGGGTCGAGGTCTTCGGCGAGTGACGTGAACCCCGTGAGGTCGGTGAACAGGAAGGTGGCCTCGCGCCGCTCGCCGCCCAGGCGGAGCGTCTCGGGATCGTTGATCAGTTGCTGCACCACGGCCGGGGCCAGATAGCGGCCGAACGCCGAGCGGACCCAGCGGCGCTCCGCTTCGGTGCGGGCGAAGTTGATGAGCGAGCCCGCCATGTAGACGAGCAACGCCGCCAGCGAAGGGAGCGCCGGGTCGATCAGCAGTCGATGCACGTCATAGGCATACCAGGACGCGCCGGCCGCGAGCGCTACCGCCACCGCCCCGAGCGATGCGCAGCCGATCGCCTTGAGTCTGCGCATCAGGAGGATCAGCATCAGGCCGAGGCCGAGCATGTAGACGAGTTCCACCGGCTCGATCCAGGCGGGGCGTTCGAGGAAATGACCGAGGAGCATCTGCTCCAGGGCCGCGGCATGGGCCGCCACGCCGGGCGCGGCCAGGTCGAGGGGCGTGGCGCGCAGGTCCTTGAGGCCCGCGGCGGAAGTCCCGATCACGACGACCTGCCCGGAGAGCGCGTCATCGGCGATCTCCCCTGCCAGCACTTGCCGGGCGGAGATCACGCGCTGCGATTCCGGGCGGGCGTAGTGCAGCCACATCCGTCCCGTCTTGTCGGTCGGGACCACCAGCCCCCCCACGACCACCTCCCTGATGGCCGGCGGGGCGCCCTCGACGCCCGCCTCGTCGACCCGCACCTCGTAGCCGTCCGCCCCGACCAGGACCCTGAGTAGCTCCAGGGAGAAGCTCGGATGGATATCGTCTCCCAGGCGCAGCATCAGGGGGACCCGGCGCAGGACCCCGTCGACCGCGGGCAGGAAATTGAAGCCGCCGACCCCGCGCGCCCCGGCGTCGATGCGCGGCAGGTTCGCGACCGCGCCGGTGAAGGCGGGCAGCACCGGTAGCGGGCTGGCGCCGGTGATCTCGATCGTGTAGGGGCGCGGTGGCCGCGTCCCGCCCCGCTCCCGGGTCAGGGCGAAGCCGGTGACCACGGGCGCGCGCCGTACCGTGTCGGCGAGGGCGGCATCGTGCTCGGGCAGGTGCCCGAGGGCGTCGCGGATGCGCATCGTCTCCTCCGTCTCCTCCCACAGGGGGATGACGTTCTCCGGCGAGGTGCGGTCGGGCTCCGCGAAGATGAGGTCCATGCCGATGGCTTCGGCGCCGGCGTCGTGCAGCTTGCGCACCAGCTCGGCCACCAGGGTGCGCGGCCAGGGCCACTGTCCGAAGCGGAGCAGGCTGGAGTCGTCGATGTCGATGATGACGACCGGCACGTCGGCGGGCGGGCGCGGCGAGAGCCGCTGATACGTGTCGAAGATCTGGAAACGGAGGTGCTCCACGAACTGCGGCGCGCGGACGTGGAGCCCGAGCGCGACCGCCAGGGCGGCGAACGGCACGATGAGATGGAGCCAGGACCGGAAGCGACGCATGGCCGGATGTTATCGGACCACGGGGCCGGCTGCCGGAGTCCCGGGACGGTTGTCCCCGGCAGGGGGGATTGACGGAGGGAGGAGGCTGGAAGAGGGGGACATGTTCCCTTCCGGCCGGTGCGGCCGGCTCACCCGCCGTTCCGCGCTTCGTCGCCGGGGTCGAGGAGCTGGATCCAGTGCCGCACCGGCACCGATGCGGCGGTGGCGAGGTGCGCGAGGCAACCGATGTTCGCGGTGGCGATCGCCTCCGGGCGCTGCGCTTCGAGACTGACGATCTTGCGTCCGAGCAACGCGCGGGAGAGGTCCGGCTGCAGGATGGAATAGGTCCCGGCGGACCCGCAGCACAGATGGGCGTCGCTCACCGCGGCGAGCTCGAACCCCGCGCGTTCGAGGATGCCTTCGACCACACCCCCCAGCTTCTGCCCGTGCTGCAAGGTGCACGGCGAGTGGAACGCAATCCGCCGCGACCGGGGATCGGACGCGAGGACCGACAGATCCTCGGCCGCCACCACCTCGCCCAGGTCCCGCGCAAGGGACGAGACGCGGGCGGCCTTCCCGGCGTAGGCCGGGTCGTCCTCCAGTAGCTCCGCGTACTCCTTGACCTCCGCCGCGCATGCGCTCGCGGTGATCGCGATCGCCTCGGCTCCGGACTCGATCTCCGGCCACCATGCGTCGATGTTCCGGCGCATCATCGCGCGCGCGGCCTCGTCCGCGCCCAGATGGCGACTCGCCGCCCCGCAGCAGCCGGAGGCCGGCGCCGGCACAAGGCTGATGCCGAGCCGGTCGAGGACCCGCGCCGCGGCCGCGTCGATGCCCGGCGCGATCGTGCCCTGCACGCAGCCGCCGAGCGCGAGCACCCGCCGGGCGTGCCTCGGTGCCGGCCAGCGGCCGGCCGGCTCGCGCGGCGGGACCCTGCGGGCGAGCGCCCCGGGCAGCAGCGGGCGCACGAGCCGGCCCAGACCGAGCAGCGGCGCGAACCGGGCGCGGTGCGGGATGACCGCGAGCAGCGCCGCACGCCTGATGCGCTCGGTGAGCGGGCGCCCCACGCGCTCCTCCACGAGCCGGCGTCCGATGTCCGCGAGCCGCGCGTAACGCACGCCGGACGGACACGTCGTCTCGCACGCACGGCAGGTGAGGCAGCGGTCGAGATGGCGCTGGGTGCGCGTGGTCACCGGCGCGCCCTCCAGAAGCTGCTTCACGAGGTAGATGCGCCCACGCGGGCCGTCGAGCTCGTCACCGAGGAGCTGATAGGTCGGGCAGGTCGCGGTGCAGAAGCCGCAGTGCACGCACTTTCGCAGGATCGCGTCCGCGGCGCGCCCGTCCCGGGTGTCCCGGACGAAGTCGGCGAGACGGGTCTGCACTCAGGTCTCCTCGTACGCTCGTCCGGGGCGGGAGGCGCCGGCCGGGACGGAATCGTCGGGACGGGTCCGCATGTCAGATCCCCTCGTACATTCGTCCGGGGTTGAGGATGCCGGCCGGGTCGAACGCGGCCTTGAGTCTCTCGTGGAGCTTCAGCACCGCGGGGGCCGGAGGGTGGAACACCGCGCCGGCGTGGTCGCCGCCGCGGAAGAGGGCGGCGTGCCCGCCGGCGCGTTCGGCGGCGGCGCGTACCTGCGCGGCCGGTGCGCCGGTGCGCAGCCAGCGCAGCGCGCCGCCCCAGTCGATGAAGGTGTCGCCGGCGACGTCCGGCACGGCGGCGCCGGGCGGGACCGATACCCGCCACAGCGGCGCGCCGCCGGCGAAGAACGGCAGCGTCTGCTCGCGCAGCGCGGCCCAGAAGGTCCGGCCGTCCTCGCCGTCGAGCGTGTCCCCGCCGAGGGCGCCGGCCGCGGCGGCGACCCCGCCCGCCGTGCCCGCGAGCCGCACGTACAGCGTCTCGCCGTCGTGGCATGCGCCGGTGATCGGCAGCGGCCGCGCGGCCCAGGCGTTGCACCGCTCGATCGCTTCCTCCGCGCTCGTCCCGAACGTCAGGGTGCGCACCCGGGCCGGCCGCGGCAGCACCTTCAGCGAGACTTCGAGCAGCACCCCCAGGGTGCCGTACGCGCCGGTCATGAGGCGCGATACGTCGTAGCCGGCGACGTTCTTCATCACCTCGCCGCCGAAGCGCAGCGCCTCGCCCCTGCCGTTCAGCACCCGGGTGCCGAGCACGAAGTCGCGCGCCGCCCCGGCGTAGGGGCGCGCCGGGCCGGAGAGCCCGGCCGCGATCGTGCCGCCGATGGTCGCCGCCGCGCCGAACGCGGGCGGCTCGAACGCGAGCGCCTGTCCCTTCTCGTCGAGCGCCGCCTCCACTTCGGCGAGCGGCGTGCCGCCGCGCGCCGAGAGCACGAGCTCGGTCGGTGCGTAGGAGACGATGCCCCGGTGCCCGGACACGTCGAATCGCTCCCCCCGGGTGGTGCGGCCGAGGAACGCCTTGGTGTCGCCGCTGGCGACGGCGAGCGGCGAGCCGTCACCGGCCGCGGCCCGCATCCGTTCGCCGAGGCATTCGGTCAGGTCGGCATCCATCGGCTCGGGTCCGGGCCGTCAGGCCTTGGGAGCGGTCCGGCTCGGACCCGGGCCACCCGGGGGCTCCCCGATCCGTGGGCGGGTCCGCTCAAAACCGCTCGATATCCGCGAACGGCAGCTTGCCGCCGTGCACGTGCATGGCGCCGAATTCGGCGCAGCGTTGCAGGGTCGGCACCGCCTTGCCGGGGTTGAGCAGCCCGTGCGGGTCGAACGCGCCCTTCACGGCGTGGAACTGTGCGATCTCGGGCGATGCGAACTGCACGCACATCCGGTCGATCTTCTCCACCCCGACCCCGTGCTCGCCGGTGATCGTCCCTCCGGCCTCGACGCACAGCTCCAGGATCCGCCCTCCGACCCGCTCCGCCTCCTCGAGCTCTCCCGGCGCGTTCGCGTCATAGAGGATCAGGGGGTGCAGGTTGCCGTCGCCGGCGTGGAACACGTTCATGATCCGAAGGCCCGACTCCTCGGACAGGGCCCGCATGTGGTTGAGCACCGCCGGCAGCTCGCGCCGCGGGATGGTGCCGTCCATGCAGAGGTAGTCCGGCGAGAGCCGCCCGGCGGCGGGGAACGCGGCCTTGCGCCCGGCCCAGAACCGCACCCGCTCGGCTTCGTCCCGGGCGACGCGGACCTCCGTCGCCCCGCAGCCTTCGAGCATTGCGCGCACCTCGGCGATCTGGTCGTCGACCTCCTCCTCGATGCCGTCGAGCTCGCAGAGCAGGATCGCGGCGGCGGTGGTCGGATAGCCCGCGCCGCAGAAGTCGTCGGTGGCCCGGATGGCGAAGTTGTCCATCATCTCGAGCCCGGCGGGAAGGACGCCCCCGGCGATGATCGCGCCGACCGCCGCCCCCGCGCTCTCGATGTCGGCGAACGCCGCGAGCAGCACTTTCGCGCAGGCGGGCTTCGGCAGGAGCTTCACCCTGACCTCGACCACCACCGCGAGCAGCCCTTCCGAGCCCGTCATCAGCGCGAGCAGGTCGTAGCCGGGGGCGTCGAGCGCGCCGCTGCCGATGGTGAGGCGCTCGCCGTCGGCGGTGATCACGGTGACCTCCAGGACGTTGTGCACGGTGAGGCCGTACTTCAGGCAGTGGAGCCCGCCCGCGTTCTCCGCGACGTTGCCGCCGATGCTGCACGCGATCTGCGAGGAAGGGTCCGGCGCGTAGTAGAGCCCGAGCGGGGCGACGTGCTCGGAGATCGCGAGGTTGCGCACCCCCGGCTGCACCCGCGCCGTGCGGTTGACGGGGTCCACCTCGAGGATCCGGTTGAACTTCGCGAGGCTCAGCAACACCCCGTCGGCCAGCGGCAGGGCGCCGCCGGAGAGCCCGGTGCCGGCGCCGCGCGCGACCACCGGCACGCCGAGGCGCGCGCAGACGCGCATCACCTCCTGCACCTGCTCGATGGTATCGGGGAGCACCGCGACGAGAGGGACCTGCCGGTACGCGGTGAGCCCGTCGCACTCGTAGGGCTTCAGGGCCTCCTCGGTGTGGAGCACGGACGCGGCGGGGAGGAACCGGCCGAACGATTCCAGGAGTTCACGCCGGCGGACCTCGCGGTCCGGGGAAGCGTCCATCTTGCTCACGGGCTTGCCTCCATGGATGGGCCGCGCCTTGCGCGACCACCGGCGTCGCGCTCGGGTCGCCGGCGGGCGCCGATCCCGCCGCTTCCGCCGATCGAACGGCGCTCGCCGGAGCTCCTCCCGTTCCGGGAAGCTCCATGCGCTGTGCCTCCGGCCATCCTGTCCGCATGCATCGTCGCTGCACCGGGCCACGGTCGGCACGCTCCGTTCCGGCGAACCGGCCACCGTCGCCATGGTTGGCGAATCGACCCGCATCCATGCCCGCGTGCCGGGGAGTCGCGGCGCATTGTCCGCGGGAACGGCAGCGGTGTCACCCGGCGCGCTTCGCCACCCGTTCCACCGGCCGTTCCCGCCGATCCGGATTCAGAACCGATCCGCCCGATACGGCGTCACGTCGATGTTCGGCAGCGGTGTCACCCGGCGCGCTTCGCCGCCCGTACCACCGGCCGTTCCCGCCGATCCGGATTCAGAACCGATCCGCTCGATACGGCGTCACGTCGATGTTCGGCATCGGTCCGGTGATCATGCCGGCGACGATCCGGCCGGTCATGGGTCCCGCGATCATGCCGGTGTGTCCATGCCCGAATGCGAGCCACAGGTTCTCGTGGCGCGGCGAGGGACCGATCACCGGGAGTCCGTCCGGCATGCTCGGGCGCCGGCCCATCCACTGCGTCGCGCCGTCGAGCCGCAGCTTCGGGTACATGCGCTTCGCGAGCCGCCTGATGACTTCCGCGCGGCGGGGGTTCGGCGGGGCGTCGACGCTCGCCAGCTCCACCATCCCCGCGAAGCGCACCCCCATCGCCATCGGGTTCGCGACGAACTTGCAGTCCGCCTCCATCACCGTGTGGGAGACGGTGATGCCGGGGTCCGGGCAGGTGACGTGGTAGCCGCGTTCCGTGTCGAGCGGCAGGCCGAGCCCGAGGCGGTCGGTGAGCCTGCGGGAGAACGCGCCGGCCGCGAGCACGAACGCGTCGCCTTCGACCGTGCCGTCGCCGGTGCGCACCGCGCTCACCCGCGTCCCGCGCGTCTCGATGTCGGTGACCTCGGCGAGCCGCAGCTCGCCGTCGTTCGCGACGACCCGGTCGACGTACGCCCGGACGAGCCGGCCGGGGTCCAAAGTGCGGCCCTGCCCCTTGATGCGCACGCCCCTGACGTAGTGCGGCGCGAGATCGGGCTCCGCGTCCCGCACTGCTCCGGCGTCGAGCACCTCGAAGTCCGCGCCGTGCTCGTGGCATATCGTCCTTTCCCGCTCCGCGCCGGCGTAGCTCGCTTCCGAACCGTAGACGTGCAGGTATTCGACCGGGGCGACCAGCTCCGGGACGCCGGCTTCCCGTGCCAGCCTGGAGTGGAGCTCGAAGGTGGGCGCGTGCAGCGCGGCGAGCGCCGCCGCGGCCCGATGCTGGTGCCCGGCATCGCCGCCCGCACGAATGAACCGGACGAGCCAGGGCAGGAGTTTCGGCAGATGGGACCAGCGGATGGTGAGCGGGCCGTCCTCCTTCAACAGCCAGCCCGGGACCTTCGGCAGCATCCCGGGCGCCGGGGTCGGGACCACGGACGAGGGTGAAAGCGAGCCGGCGTTGCCGAACGACGCCGCGCCGTCGGCCCCCGGCGCCTGCCGGTCGATCAGTGTGACCCGCGCGCCCTGCTGCTGGAGGCAGGCCGCAACGCATGCCCCGATCACCCCTGCTCCGATGATCACCACGTGCGGCGGACCGCCGCCTGTCCTCAGCATCGTCTCGAGTTCTCGCCCGACCCCGAGCTTGGCCATCTCGGCGGTGGTCGCCATCGCGGCGCCGGTGGCGAGGGAGGCAGGTGAGCGCCTTGCACTACCACTTCGCGATCAGGTCCGTGCCGGCGCGCGGCGCGGCCGGGAAACGGCGAGTGAGATGCTGCGCCAACTGGTCGCGGATGCCGGCATGGCTCGGGTCGTGGAACCGGTTGGCGTGCTCGCCCGGATCGGCCTGGAGGTCGAACAGCTCGCCCCATCCCTCCTCGCCGTCGGGGTAGAGGGTCAGCCGCCACGCGTCCATGACGATGGAGTGGTTGTAGACCCGGCCGTCGATACGGGGATGGAACTCCAGGTAACGGGCGGCGCGGGCAAGGCCCCGGCCTTCCAGCACGGGCCGCAGCGAAACGCCGTCTTGCCGGACGGCACCGGCATCGACGCTGCAGAGATCGAGCAGGGTCGGCATGATGTCGAGGTGGCTGCTCGGCGCCGCGGTCGTCGTGCCTTCCGGTACATGGGGTCCGGCCATGATGAAGCTCACCCGGTTGAGGTCCAGATAGGGCGGCGGCCCCTTGTGCAGCAGGCCGTGGTTGCCCAGGAACTCGCCGTGGTCGGAGGTGAAGAGGACGATGGTCTCGCCAGCAAGGCCCAGCCGGTCGAGGGCGGTGAGCACGCGACCGAAGGCGTTGTCGATCATCGCCTCCATGCCGCGCGTGAGCGCGATGGCGCGGGTCAGGCTCTCGTGCGCGATCCGATCGGTGGTGGTCATGCCGCCCTGCTCGACGGCCGCCGCGTCGTTGTCGATCCAGCCTGCTCCCAGTCGGGCGCGGACGTAGTCGGGCATCCGATCCAGCTCTCCCGGCACCACATCCGGCGCGGGCATGTCGCGGGCGTCGAACCGGTCGGCCCACGGCTGTGGCGGGCTGAAGGGATGATGCGGATCGGGCGAGGAGACGAACAGCATGAAGGGCGGCGCGGCGCGTTCCAGGAAATCGATCGCGCGCTCCGCGATCCAGGTGTTGTAGTGAAGATCCGCCGGAACGGCGGCGGTCCATGCCTCGTCCAGATCCACGATCGGCCCGTCGAGCGCGGCCTCGGGCTGATAGAGGGGGACGATCTCCGGGTGCTCTTTCCCGAGCCACGCCGCGTAGTGACCGCCCTCGGTCGCGAGGAGTGATTCGCCGATCATGAAGTCGACGGTGCGGTAGCCGAAATAGGGTCCGTTCCAGCCCTCGCCGTGCCCGGCCTGCCAGAAGGGGACCGACTCCGGGTAGCGCAGCGACTCGTGCGCCATGATGGGTTGCAGGTGCAGCTTGCCCACCGCGTGGGTGTCATAGCCGGCCTCCCCGAGCAGGCCGGGGAGCGACGGCAGGCCGTCGAGGAGCGTGCGTCCGTTCGTCGTCATGCCGTGGTGTCGCGGATAGAGCCCGGTGATCATGGTGCCCCGGCTGGGGCAGCAGATCTGGTTCGGCGTCAGGTGGTCATCGAATCGCAGGCCGCGGGCCGCCAGGGCGTCGAGGTGAGGCGTTCTCGCCTGTGCGTTGCCGCAGGCGCCCAGGCTGTCGGCGCGTTGCTGGTCGGTGCACAGGATCAGGACGTTGGGGCGGCTGGGCACGGCGGTTCCGGATTGATGGCAGTGGAGCTACGGGGCGGCTACGTTGCGGCCGTGTTTCGCGGCGGGTGGATATTGTGTCATGTCGAAACGCTCGTGCAGGGGGCCCTGTCGAGTCCGGGGGGTGGTTCCCCGCTACGGGTATCGATCCGGTGGAATACCGGTGCTGGCCATACATCTTCGAGCACGTCATTGCGCAGGTGCTGCGCCTCGTCGATGACGAGCACGGGGAGTTGCTTGGTCTCGCATACCAGCCGGGTGGTCTCGGCCTGGATGGCGCGGTAGGCGGAGGCGCGCGAGCGTTGGGTGGGCAGGCCCAGCTCCCAAGCGATGGCCTTGTACATGTCGAGGACGTTGCCGGTAGTCAGGCATGACGTAGCTTACCCGATACAGGCCGGGATGCAGGGCGGCGGCGACGTGACGGTACACGGTGGTTTTGCCCAGCCGACCTCGCCGGTGCGCTCCTCGCCCCCCGGGGCCGGCGCGTCAGCGTCCATCCACGTCATGGGACCTCTGTCTGCTCTCATCGTTGTTCACCTCCGCCGCCCTCACTAATTCCAAGGGTACCCGGTGTCTCAACGATGTTGGCAGAGAGGGTTTCGGCGCAGCTCTTTGCGGTACCCGGCAGGGTTCCCGACGCTGAGCGTCTCCCCCACCTGCGCCTCGTGCGGGCGGTGGACGTGGCCGGACACCCAGAGCTTCGCCTCCATCTCGTGGACGAGGTCCTCGGCGTCGTTGACGAAGTAGGGGTTCAGCGCGCGGTCGCGCTTCTTGAGGGTGAAGATCGGGTCGAGCGCGTCGAGCGTCGGCGGCCAGTGGGTGACGACGACGTCGACGTTGCCGGCGTGCTCTCGCATTGCTGCCGTCTCCGAGCGGTGCGTCTCGACGTGGCGGTCGACGGTCCAGGCGCCTGCGTCGTCCCGGGGCAGGCGGAAGTCGCTGACGTGGGCGGCGATGGTCGCCCGGTCGTACGTGCTCGTTGCGGGCCAGAGCCCCGAGTACCAGGTGCAGCCGTAGATGCGCAGGCCGGCGACCTCGCAGAGATCTCCGCTGAGGAGGTGCAGGCCGGGGAGCGCGCAGGCGGAGAGCCGCCACAGCTTCACGAGCGCGTCGTGCGTGTAGCGGGCGTAGTGCTCGTGGTTGCCGAGCACGTAGACGACCGGCGAGATTGCGGTCTCGCGCTTGAGGAACGAGTGCGCCTGGATGCCGACGTGGATGTCGCCGGCGAGGATGAGGAGGTCGCGGTCCTCGACGGGCTCGAAGACCTCGGTGCTGGGGATCTGGCCGGGCCAGGACTCGATGTGGAGGTCGGAGGCGAGCTGGATCTTCATGGCGTGCGGATCTCCTCCTCAGTCGGTAGGTGCCTTGCCCCTCTCCTCGCGCGTGAGCGCCGCCATCAGGGCCGCCTGACCGGCGCGTGTGTTCTCCTGCCTGAAGCTCTCGTCCCGCTTGGCCTCCAGGGTGTTCAGCCACTCGTCGTGGTGGCGGCGGACGGCGCCCTCGATCCAGTCCCTCGGCCTGTCGGTCGGCTTGAACGTCGTGCTGTGGAGCCTGCGATCGAGCGTCGGTGCGTCGATGATCCCGTTCAGCCACATGTCTTTGAGGTAGCGGAGGTCCTTCTCGCGTCCGGCGGCGTACTTCGCGACGGCGATGTCGTGGGCGTCGATGCACCAGCCGGTGGCGCCGTTCGTGTTCGCGTTGCAGATGGGCGTGAGCCTTTTCTTCCATCCTTCGGGCAGGGTGGCGGTGGTTGGACTCACGCCGTCGGCGTAGTAGCCGTGCGTTCTGAAGAACCAGGAGCCCCGGCCGAGGGCGCCGTCGATGTAGTCGGACAGCTCGGGTGCGTCCGGCGCGTAGAGGTCTGCCTCATTCGAGATGAGCAGCTCTCTGGGTGCGTCGGGGAGCTGGCCCAGGATTGCCTGGCTGCCGATGACGATGAGTGTGTCCTGTCCGGTGACCTCGGCGGCGGCTCGGATGACGTGTTCGATCTCCGTGCGCGTCATGGATCGCTTGGCTCCGCCTTCGTGAGGTTCGTTTCTACGTGCCTTGGCCAGCGGGCGAGGACCTCCTCGGTGGTGAGGTTGTAGCAGTGATCGTACTTTGGATCCTCGTGGCCGTTGATACGGCGGCGCTCGTCTTCTGTGACCAAGTGGAACGGGTGCGAGCTGCGAAGGCGCTGGCCCTCGTCGGACTCCTCGAGCAGCATCTTTCGGATCTCGCTCCATGGACGGGTCTCGAGGATCTCGAGCCACTCGGTGCTGGCCTTCGGGACGTAGCCGTCGTTCTGGTGCGCGGCGTCCTCGATGTTCTCGCGCCCGGTGCGCAGGAGCTCGGGGCACTCGTCGATCCGCGCGACGGTGATGCGGGTCATCTCGAGCGAGCGCGCGTCGATCTCCGGGTGCCCTCCGGGCTTGCTCGTGTCGGCGGCCTGCGCCTCCCAGCGGTCGAGCTCTTCTGCGGCTGGTGTCTGCATGGTCGTGTCCTCGCGTGCTCTCGATTTTGCACTTTTGTGCGCTGTCCGCGCTACCGCGTGCCTCAGTCGAGGCACTGGTAGATGAGCGTGACCTCCCACTCATTGCAGTGCGATGACGTGGTGGCGTGTCCCGTGCTCATCGGCGCATACGGGAGGCTCGGGTGGATGTAGGGCGTTGGCATCGAGGTGATCGTGTAGCTCGTCTCGCTGACGCATCTGCGGCGCACGTCGGAGAAGGGCTCGGCGCGCGTGTATCCCCATGCCGAGCACCGCTTGGCGGCCTCATCGGCCGCGCTCGGCCAGTCGATCTGGTCCCAGTCTCCGACCGATGCGCCCATCGTGACGGTTGCGCCGGCCCTGTCTCCGTCCAGGGCGGCGGGGGTGACGATGGTCGGCGCGCAGCCTGCGAGCGCTGTGAGCGTGATGAGCAGGACGGCGATATCTCGTAGGCACATGGGTCTCTCCATTGCTGTATGCGCTCGACGCGCAGCGGGTATGGATGGGGGTGCTGCTCCGACGCCTGTCGGCCGTGCGTCAGTAGGTGGCCAGCAGGTCGGCGCGGCGCGTGCGCATCTGCTTGATGCGCCGGCACCAGTGCTCGGTCTCCGCCGCGTTTTCGGCATCCATCGCGCGCGGCGGGATGTAGCGCACGTTGTATGCGACTTTTGCGCCTTCCCTGTGCAGCCCGGCGGTCCACAGCGCTCTCTCACTGGCGGGTCCGGCGAGCAGGGCGGGGCGATGGCGGGCCATTGCCTGCCCGGCGGCGGATCTCGTGTCCTCTTCGCTCAGGACGAGCGGCTGGAAGCGGCCGCCGGTGCACCGGCGCGCGAGCGCCTCGAGCGCGCTCCTCTCGTGCTCATTTGGATGGAGCGCGACGGCGTGCACCTCCATGCCGTCGCGCGTCCAGCGCTCGATGGCGGGGGCGACGGAACCTGTCAACGACATTGAGACAGTCGCGGTCAGCATTTACTGAGCAATCTGCGGCGTCGTCGCCGCGTGCGGTGGGTTGATCCAGACCTCGGTGGGAAGAGGTTGGGGTTTCGGGCTTCCGTGAACGAATCGTTCCGGGTGCCGGGTCCAGGCGCGATGCAGGGTGCGTTGGCGTTTCTCAACGATGCGCCGGGCCCGCCCGTGATGGACGTCATCGGGGGTGAGCATCGCGATTCCGCCATGGCGGTGCTCGGTGTTGTACCAGGGGAAGAAGGACCGGCAGAAGGCGGTCGCGGCGGCGATGTCTGCGAAGCGCCCGGGAAAGCCGGGGTGGTACTTCAGGGTCTTGAACTGCGCCTCGGAGAAGGGGTTGTCGTCGCTGACCCGGGGGCGGCTCAGAGAGCGGGTGACGCCGAGGTCGGCGAGCAGTTGGGCGGTGCACTTGCTGGTCATGGGTGCGCCGCGGTCCGAATGCAGGGTGAGCACCTGGGGCTCGATGCCCTGCTTGAGGCACGATTGCTCGATGAGCCGGCTGGCCAGGGCGGCGCTTTCGCGCTCGGTGACCATCCACCCCACTCGGCGTCAGGCCCCGCAGCGAGCCAATGCCTCGCGCCTTGCGCCATGCCGACAGATGCGAGGTATACAGACCCTCGCGGCGAAGCAGCCGTCCGACCTCGCCGGGACGAGTGCAGCGGTCCGTCTCCTCGATGATCCGCAACCGGTACTCGGCGGTGAACTGGCGCCGAGTGGGCTTGGCCACGACCTCCGGATCCGGCGCCCGGCGTGCTTGTCCGGTCTCGGCCTTGGGGGTCTCGTCGCTGCGCTCCTCGCCCCCCAAGGCCGGCGCGTCAGCGTCCATCCACGTCACGGGCTCTCTGTCTGCTCTCATCGCTATTCACATCCGCCGCCCTCACTCATTTCAAGGGTACCCTGTGTCTCAACGATGAACGAAATGGTGCTCGAGATTGCTGCCGACAGTCGACTGGCGTGCTGGTGGCGCACAGCCGACGGGACTTCATCGGCGCAGAAGGATTCTCCGTATCGCGGTGCCGACGCCGGCAAGATTCTTGATGAGGGTGCGAAGATGGACAATGCTCGGGTCCCGCTCCATTCACCGGCCTCGCTCGAAGCGGCCGCCGGGCGATATGCGCGTCGTGACGGCGTATCGCCGAACCGGTTCGTCTCCACGGCAGCCGCTCGGAAGGCCGGGGGCGTGGATGCGGAGGGGTTCTTGCGCGAACACGGTGCGGGCGACGATCGGGAACGAGCGGTCGCCTTCCTTCGGGCTGCACCGGATATGCCTCCTTCGCCGGCTGACGAGAGGACGGATTGAGCGAGAAGGCTTCAGGGCGTACGTGATGCGAGGTCGAAGATCCGTTCCATGAGCGACGCCTTCCGGATCGCCCGCCTCGATGTGTATGCGCTGGAGGCGAAGATCGACACGCCGGTCGCGACCTCGTTCGGCTCGATTCCGGCCCGGGTCTCCGCCCTGCTGCGGATCGAGGACACCGACGGCCATGCCGGATGGGGCGAGCTCTGGGGCAACTTCCCGAGCATCACCTGCGCCTACCGTGCGGCCCTCGCCTGCCGGGTGCTGCCCGAGCCGTTGCTCGGAGCGACGGTCGAGACCCCGGGGACGACCTGCATCCGGCTCGCGGACCGGCTCCGCGTGCTCGCGGTGCAGTCGGCGGAGCCGGGGCCGATCTCCTCGGTGCTCGCGGCGACGAATCAGGCCCTGTGGGATCTCGCGGCGCGTCGAGCAGCCCTTCCGCTGCGCCGCGCGCTCGACCCGGACGCCGCCGAGACCGTGCCGGTCTACGCGAGCGGACTGAACCCGACCGACTCCGTGGAGGTCTCGGTGCGCGCCCGGGAAGCCGGGCACCGGGCGTTCAAGCTGAAGATCGGGTTCGGCGACGAGACGGACCGGCGCAACCTTCACGGCCTGCGGCTCTCGATGAAGGAAGGGGAGCGGCTGTTCGTCGATGCGAACCAGCGCTGGTCGCTCGACGAGGCCATCGCCCGGGTCCCGATGCTCGAGGAGATGGAGGTCGACTGGTGGGAGGAGCCGATGCTGGCGGAGGCTCCGGCCGGCGACTGGCGCGCCCTGCGCGATTCGACCCTGCTCCCGCTCGCGGGCGGTGAGAACCTGCGCGACATGGACGTGTTCCGGACCGCGTTCTCCTACCTGGCGTTCGTGCAGCCGGACATCGGCAAGTGGGGCGGGGTCGACGGCTGCTTGGCCATCGCGCGCAGCGCGCTGAAGCACAACTGCACCTACTGCCCCCACTGGCTGTCGGGCGGAGTCGGGCTCATGCACTCCGCGCACGTGCTCGCGGCGGCGGGCGGAGACGGTCTGCTGGAAGTGGACGCGAATCCGAACCCGCTGCGCAGCCGCATCGTCGACCCCGCGACCGGGATCTTCGAAGGCAGGCTCCACATGGTCGACGTTCCCGGGATCGGCATCGAGTCGCCCGTCGACGATCTGTCCGGGTTCGTCACCATGCACGAGTCGTTCACCGATGTCGGTGACCATCTGTAGCGCCCGCCGGGCTGGCCGACCGTGGAAATCGCGTCCTTGAAAAGAAAGCTCGCGTTCGATGCCCCCTCCGCACGACCATCTGTAGCGCCTGCCGGGCCGGCCGACCGTGGAAACCGCGTCCTTGAAAAGAAAGCTCGCGTTCGATGCCCCCTCCGCACGACGAGGCATCCCGGCGTGACCCCCTGACCTCCAGATGTGCCGTGGGCCCGCGATCCATGCAGACCGACCACTACCGCCTGGCCCTGCTCCTGGTGATCGCGAGCTCGATCGCCAACTCCGCGAACGGCCTGATCGTCCGATCCATGGATTCGGCCGACGGCTGGCAGATCATCTTCTATCGGTCCTGCTTCCTCGCCATCGCGCTCGGCGTCGTCTTCGTGGTGCAGAACGGTTGGCGCGTGCGGGGCGCCTTGCGGGAGCTGCGTCCGTGGGCGTTGTTCGGAAGCGTGGCCATCGCCGCGGTCAATACCTGCTTCATCCTTGCCCTGACCTACACCACGGTGGCCAACGCCATGTTCACGCTGAGCGCGGCGCCCTTCTTTACCGCCCTGCTCGGGTGGATTGTGCTGGGAGAGGCGGTCGAGCGCGGCGTGTGGATCGCGATGGGCGTGGCGCTTGCGGGGATGGGGGCGATGCTGTGGGACGGGCTGGGCGCCGGGACCCTGATCGGCAACGCGCTCGCGGTGACGGCCGCGTTCAGCTTCGGAGCGTTCGTGGTCGTTCTGCGCAAGGGACGCAGCGTGAACATGCTGCCGGTGGTCATCCTGGGCACCGTGCTCGGAGGCGTGAACGCCGGATTCATGAGCGGCTGGATGCTCTCGATCTCCTGGCACGACGCCGCGCTGCTGCTCTTCTGGGGAGCGCTGCTCTCCGGCGGCGTTCACGTGATCTTCACCTGGAGCTCGCGTCACGTGCCGGGGGCGGAGCTCACGCTGCTCATCCTCATCGAGTTCATCCTGTCCCCGATGTGGGTGTGGCTCGCCATCGACGAGCGGCCGAGCGTGGCGACCCTGATCGGCGGCGGGCTGGTCATGGCCGCGGTGGCGAGCCGGGCCATCGCGAGCTTCCGGGCGCCGTCCCGCTGAGGCGCGCCGACTCGACGGAGATCCGCCGACTCATGCTCATGAGGAACCGTCGCCGGAGGCGTTCCCCCGATCATCGGGGCCTTCGCCGGCCGCTTCCAGCCAGTTCACCACTTGGTTGACGTCGGCCGCGTCGGCCGCCGTCACCGGCGCCACTCGCTGCAATGTCAGGCGGCGGCGCTCCTCGCCGTTCAGTCGATCCCGATCGTCGGTGTAGCTCTCGTCGGCCAGCCACTGCTCGAGTTCGTCGATCTTGCGGGACCGGAATCGATCCATCTCGCCGTCGCGCAACGCCTGAACGAGCGCTGCGCCGTCGCCTTGCACCTGCGCGGCGAGATCCACGACCCGATCGATGAATATGGCCGAAACCGCGGGGCATTGCTCCAGCACCCCCCGGTCCACGGGTTTGCCTCGGCCCTGGCGCCACAGCTCGATCCATGTCCAAACGACCCGGCCCCGCTGCCGGAGCCGGTGGCGCAGGTCCTCGGCCGGGAGAGCGGACGGCGCGGCGTCGCTCGCGAGCAGGACTTCGAGCTGGCCGAGACTGCCGATGCGCCAGACGTCCATCAGAGTGTGGAGAAGCGTCAGGTCATCGCGGAGCAGGTGGAACAGGTGGATGCCGCCCTCCGGCCGGTGCGGGTCCAGGCGGGGCGGCACGCCCAGGAGGCTGGCGTAGGTCTCGGCGCTCCGCCCGTTCGGGGTGGGAAGGGAGGGAGGCGCCTCGACCCGATAGTCCTCCGGAGCGGATGCCTCCGAAGGAAAGCGCACCGCCGCCAGATCGACCACCGCCGGTCTGGCTCCGGTGGCCTGTTGCCAAAGCGCGGGCTCGTGCCGGCGCGCGGAGAGGTAGAAGATCTGGCGGCGGCTCCCGGCTCCGTCACCGGTCCTGTCCGCGGCTCGGACCTCGGCTTCGTCATCGTCTCGGACCTCGTTTCCGTCACCGTCTCCGACCCCACCCCCAGCCCCGTCTTCGGCTCCGGTCCCGTCCTCGCTCCTGCCTGCGGCTCGGACGTCGGCTCCATCTCCGTCCCCGTCACCAACCCCGGCCCCATCTCCGGGCCTGCCTCTGGTCTCGTCCCCTCCCCCGCTCCCGGACGCGGCGAGCCGCTCCAGGCTTTGCGCCATCACGGCGAATCGCGCTTCGTCGCTGGTGGTCAGCGCCTCGTCGAGAAACAGCGGCCACGCCTCGCCGCCCTGCTCCCGAGTCTCGATCCAGGCTACGCGAAGGGCCAGCAGCAACTGCATCCGGGTGCCCGACGAGAGCTGCGAGAGCGCTCGCGCCGCACCCTGCCGGATATCGTGGGCGACGAAGGCGCCGTCGCCGTGAAGGCGCAGATCGAAGGCTCCGGCCGTCACCTCCGCGAACACCTTCCGGGCCCGGCGCAGGACGACCGGCTCGTGCTCCGCCACGAATGCCCGTTCGACGTCGCCGAGCAGGGTGTCCGTCGCCGCCGCGAGCAAGGCTTCGTCGCGCTTGTCTTCGAGGGCCTGCTTCGCCCGGTCCTCCGCGGCGGCGGCCTGCTCCAGCTTCCGATCCTTCCCCGCGTCGGCCAGCCTGGTTTCGATCGCGGTTCGTTGCCGCAGCAGGGAAGCGTATTCGTCGGCCGCGCCGGCCGACGTGTCGTGGTCCGCTTGCAGCCGCGCGCGTTCGCCTCCATCGGCCAGCGCGACGAGGTCGAGCGCGACGAGATCGGGCTGCTCCGCGAGCCGGGCGCGGACAAGCGCCTCTTCGGTGTTCGCGGTGTGCAGCGCGTCCGTCGCCTCCTTCCATTGCGGTAGCCGCTCGATCCGGCCGACGAGGGTCGCCCGCTCACGGGACTCGACTCCGGCCTGGGCGAACAGGCTCTCCACCTCTTCGTCGATCTCCGCGATTCGCTGCTCCAGCGACCGGATGTCGGCCTCGCAGCCCCGGATCCGGTGACACGCATCCGTGGCCGCTTGGTTGCGCTGTTCCAGGTCGTCGAACGCGGCGCGCAGGTGGATCGGATCGGATCGTCGCGCGGAACCGCCCGTGGAGTCGCCTGCGGAATCGTCTGCGGAATCGCCCGGGAAATCGTCCGTGGAGTCGTCTGCGGAATCGTCCCCGGAGTCGCCCGTGGAACCGCCCGCGGAATCGTCCGCGGAATCGCTCGCGGAATCGTCCGTGGAACCGCCCGCGGAATCGTCCGCGGAATCGTCCGCGGAATCGTCCGTGGAATCACCCGCGGAATCGTCCGCGGAATCGTCCGTGGAATCACCCGCGGAGTCGTCTGCGGAATCGCCTGCAGAGTCGTCCGCGGAGTCGCCTGCGGAGTCGTCCGCCGCCGCGTCACCGGTCGCCCGCCAGCGGCCGAGAAAATCTCCGACGAGGCGCGCGGCTTCGGCGATCTCCCGGTCGAGGAGATCGAGGCGGGCGCGTTGCTCGACATGCCGGGTGCGCGCCTTGTCCCATTCGGAGCATAGTTGGACGAAGCGCTGGAACTCGGCCGCGGGCAGGCGAGGATCGAGGCCGATCTCGTCGGCGAGAGCGGCTTGCCTTTCCTCCAGCTTCTCGATTTCCGCGTCGGTTTCCCGGATCTGCAACGCAATCCGTTCCGCGCCCGCCGCCCTCGCCTGTTGCAGGGTCAGCGCGTTCAGCCGCGCCTCGACCACATCGCTCAAGTGCTTGCGAACCGCCTGTTCGCTCCATTGCGGCGGCGGCACAAGGCCCGTTTCCCGGAAACGGCGTTCTGCCTCGTCGGTCGGTGGCGGCGCCGCCGGCTGCCGTGCGCGTTGCAGGAACAGCCCGAGGCCGAATGCGACCAGAGCGGCCAGGGCGCCGGCGGACGCGACCAGTGCGCCCTGAATGAAGGCGGCGAGGGTGGCGAGCGCGGCGCCGGCCAAGGCCACCCACGAGACGATCCGCGGCAGCTTCGACAGCGCCGCCCGGGCCCGACCCGGTTCGGCGGCGTGCCCGGCGAGCCAGGCCCGCAGCGCTTCGACGCCGTTTCGCTGGCGTTCCATCTCCGCCGCTTCGGGGGTCTCCCCGGCCAGGTCGAGCTGTTCACCGAGTTCGCGCCGGCGCACTTGCGCGGCGATCAGCGGCCCTGTGACATCCTCCGCGCGCCGGCAGGCGCCGGCATCCAGCCGCGGCGGGTCGCCGTCGCGGTTGAAGTGCACGAGGGCATCGTGCAATGCGGCGCCCGCCTCGGCCCGGGCGGCCTTGGCGTTGTTGCGCTCGATGGATTTGCCGTCAAGCCACCGCAGTCGCTCCTCGGTCGCCCGCATGTCCTCCGGCGCCGGGGTCGACCGTGCGAGTCCGGTGCGATCGCGATCGGCCACCGCGGCTTCCAGATCGCGCCGCCGGTCGCGCAGCTCTTCGCGTAGCTCCCGGGTCTTGCGCTCCCTCTCATCGAGCTGCTCGATCTCGTCGCCTCGCAAGCGGTCCATGTTCGGCGGAAAGCGCTGGAGTGCCGTCTCCTGCGCCTTCCGGGCGTCGATGGCATCGGCGAGCCTCAGCGCCTGCCGCAGATGTTCGCATCGGGCCCCGGCCGCCTCCGCCTTCTCAATCCGCCGTGCAAGGTCGGGCAGTTCCGTTTCCTGTCTCTGCAAGTCGGCATACTCGCTTTCCACGCGCCGGCGTCCTTTTCCGGCTTCGGCCAGCTTGCCCGCTTCGTGGCGGGCGAATCTGCGCGTGATCTCGATCCGGGGCTCGCTCAGGTCGAAGTTGCCGTGCAGCTCGCGCCACAGACGCTCGGCCAGCGCCTTGTCGTCCGCGTCGTCATCGTCGAGCAGGTTCTCCACCGACAGACGAAACAGCCCGATCCGATCGGCGCCCGGGAGTGCCGGGCGCGATACGACTTCGCCGTTCCGGCGCCAGTCGATCCGGTTGCCGTTGCGGCTGACCTGCCAGCGGGCGTCGCCGCTCTCGAATTCCGCTTCCAGGAACAGCGCCGGCGGGTCGGAGCCGCGGGTCGCCAGAAGGTACTCCAGGGCGCGGGCCAGACTGCTCTTGCCGATGGCGTTCGGGCCGGTGACGACATTGATGCCGGCGTCCGGCGGCTCGAACGTGAATCCGGGCTCGATGCCGGGCAGGGCGTGAATCGCCAGCTTGCGAAGACGCATCAGCCGGCGTCCCGGTGGGCGGAGACTTGGCCCAGAAGGCGATCCAGGGCGCGGAATCCCGCTTGCCGCAGCCATGTCACCGGCTCCGGGGCATCGCTGCCGGCCGCCAAGCCGCGCCAGACCGATTTCGCGGACTGATCGCGCAGGTCCTGCCGGGCCTTCTCGACCAGGCGGTCGCGCTCGGGGTCCCCTTCGGGGCGGTCGAGCCAGAGCATGCGCGCGGCCAGCAGACCCACCGGGTCCTGGCGTTTGGCCAAGTCCTCGAGATCGATCTCGGGCCGGGTGTCCAGACGGGTGCTCTCGATGAAGTAGCGAGTCCCGGCCACTCCGGCAAGGAGCTCGTCCTGGTCTTCCCGGGAAATCCGATCGAGAGCGGCGCCGCCGAATCGGGTGCGTCCGGCAAGGACGACCGACAGGCCCACGGCGTTGGGCGCGGAGGGGAGGGAGGACATCCGCCTGTCCAGATCGGTGACCGCCGCCAGCAGCCGCTCCTCGGCCTGGAAAGGCTCGTCGATGCCTTCGAGATCGACCTCCAGGGTCTCCCAGCGCAGGGGGGCGAGGGGCAGGTGCTCGACTTCGTCGATCCGTCCGTCGGCGACGGTGATCATCCAGGGGCCGCGGGGGCCGGATTCGCCGCGGTCCATGCCGGTCAGGCTGCCGAGGTATCCGTTCGGAGATGCCGCGGTCAGCGCATCCGGCTTGTGTATATGGCCGAGCAGCCAGCCGTCGAGGCCGGCGCCGTCCAGCTCCAGCCGGGTGACCGGTGCGTAAGGCGAGTCCGGACCGGCGTCCCGGTCGCAGTGCAGGAGGCCCAGGTTGATACCTTGCGCCGGATCGAGGGACTCGCCCGCGAGGGGACTGTCGAAGACTCTGGCTTGCGGAAACGACCAGCCCCAGAGAGTCACGGCCTCCCCGCCCCCGCCCCCGCTCCCGCCCCCGTCCCCGTCTCCGCCTCCGTCCCCGTCCCCGCCGATCCGGCAGGATTCCCACGTTCCGCCTTCCCCCAGAAGCCGGAATCGCGGAATGTGGCGGGCCAGCCGCGGCAGCACCCTGACATCGTGGTTTCCCGCGACCCCGATGACATCGATGCCCGCGTCCGACAGCTTCCTCACGCCGTCTTCCAGCGCCCGGTACGCCTCGAAGAAATCGTCGTCCCGATCGACGACGTCTCCGGCGAGCAGCACCGCCTGCACGCCGTGGCGAAGGGCGGCGTCTACGGTGCGGCGCCAGGCTTCGGCGGGACCGAGCGACGGCGCGTGCAGTACCGGCGGAAGCCGCGACGGCGTGCGGCCGAGGTGCATGTCGCCGACGGCGAGGATCTTCACGGCCGAGGCCCGGACGCGGTGGCGCCCGGCCGGGCTGGCCGGGTGGCCCGGGTGGCCCGTACTTCCGCCACCGCCGGACCGAACTTCGGAACCGTGACGGCCGCGCTCGCGTTGCCCCTGATGTGGAGGCGTCCGTAGCGGTCGGCTCCCGGACCGAGTTTCGGAATCGTGACGGCTGCGCTCACGTTGACCCTGATGTGGAGGCGTCCGTAACGGTCGGCCCCGGACCGAGCTCCGGAATCGTGATGACTGTGCTCACGTTGCCCCTGATGTGGAGGCGTCCGTAACGGTCGGCCCCGGATCGAGCATCGGAATCGTGACGGCTGCGCTCATGTTGACCCTGATGTGGAGGCGTCCGTAGCGGTCGGCCCCGGACCGAGCATCGGAATCGTGGCGGCTGTGCTCACGTTGACCCTGATGCGGGGGCGTCCGTAACGGTCGGCCCCGGATCGAGCTTCGGAATCGTGGCGGCTACGCTCACGTTGACCCTGATGCGGGGGTGTCCGTAACGGTCGGCCCCGGATCGAGCATCGGAATCGTGACGGCTGCGCTCACGCATCGGCCTCAGACTCGGCCCCGAGCCTGTGTCAGTCGCTGCCGAACGTCAACCGTCGCGGCAGTTCCGGGATGGCCATTTCACGCCGAGCTGCGAAACGGATTTCGCGGAATCGAATGACGACATCCGGGCGCGGTGTTGCCGAGCCGGAGTCGGCGCAACGCCCGCGCTGGCCGCCGGCCGAGGACGCGGCGGCCTGTGCTATCGTCGCGGCCGCAGGACCCTCCGGTCGAAGACCCCGGGGAGACCGGCGCCGCGACACCGGAGGAGAGTCCCGACCGCCGCCTCCGGACCGGGAGCCGGGCGGCCGATGTCGCTGCCGACCTCTCCGGGAGACGACACGACCCGTCCGATGCGACGATGACCGAGCCGACCGCCGACGGGATGGGTCCGGGCGTGCGGTCCCGCGAGTCCGCAAAGTCCTTCAGCTCCCGCGCAGAGCACCTTCAGGCCGACACATGAACCGCATTTCCAGCGCCAGGGTCCACGCCGCCGCCCGCCAGCACGGCGCGATGGAGCACACCACCCCGCCCTGCGACCTCGACGAGGTGCGCCGCTACCGGCTCGGGCGGATACGCCGCGCCCTCGTCGAACGCGATCTCGCCGGCATCATCCTCTACGACCAGCTCAACACCCGCTACGCGGCGGACTCGACCAACATGCAGATCTGGTCCCTCCACAACGAGGTCCGCTACGTCTACGTGCCGGCCGAAGGTCCCGTGGTGCTCTTCGAGTACGACGGCAAGGACCTGCTCGGCGCGGGCATCCCCACCATCGACGAAATCCGCCCCGCCGTCGCTTTCCTGTACTTCGGGGCCGGGTCCAGGCAGGCGGAGAAGGCCCGGGAGTGGGCAGCGGCCATGGACTCGTTGATCCGCGAGCACAGCGGCGGCAACCGGCGCATCGCCATCGACCGCATCGCACCTCGGGGCGTCATCGAGATGCAGCGCCACGGCTACGAGATCTTCGACGGATTCGAGGTGATGGAGAACGCCCGCGAGATCAAGTCCGCGGGCGAGATCGCGCTCATGCGCCATTCCATCGCGGTATGCGAGCGGGCGATCGGACAGATGCGCGAGGCGATGCGGCCCGGCATCACGGAGAACGCGCTGTGGGCCGAGCTGCACCACGGCAACATCGCCGGGGGCGGGGAATGGATCGAGACCCGTCTGCTCTCCTCGGGGCCGCGCACCAACCCCTGGTTCCGGGAGTGCTCGATGCGGGTCATCGAGCGCGGCGACATGGTGAGCTTCGACACCGATCTGGTCGGCCCCTACGGCTACTGCTGCGACATCTCGCGCTCCTGGGTCTGCGACGCGAAGCCGAGCGACGAGCAACGGCGCATCTATGCCGACGCCCATGCCCACATCCAGCACAACAAGGCGCTGCTGAAGCCGGGGCTGTCGTTCCGGGAGCTGACCGAGCGACTGCGTCCGCTGGGGGAGGAGTTCGTGAAAGGGCGGTATGGAGTCGCGATGCACGGCGTGGGGCTCTGCGACGAGTATCCGGCCATCCGCTATCCGCAGGACTGGGACGCGGTGGGCTACGACGGCGTGTTCAAGGAAGGGATGGTGATGTGCGTGGAAGCGCTCGCCGCCCCCGCCGGAGGCCGGGAGGCGGTCAAGCTCGAGGAGCAGGTGCTGATCACCGCCGATAGCTACGAGCAGCTTTCCTCGTATCCGATGGAGGAGAGCTGGCTCTGATCCCCGCAGAGCCAGCGCGAGGCACCCGAGCCCCGCACCCGAGCATCGGCGGAGCGGGCCAGCGCGACGACGTCATCGAGGGGAAGGGTTCGCCTCCGGAACGGCCCGATGTGTAGCCGTGCTGCCCGGAATGCTCCGCGTACACATCCTGGGGGAACACGAGGGGTACGCGCGCATCGTCAGTCCAGCAACCCAGGCGGTGCAGGTCGATCGAACACTGTAGCGGCTACTGTGCCGGGGGCGACTGCTGATCACTTGACCCCACACGTCGCGTCAACATCCCCGCACTTCAATTCCCAAGATGACGGCTGATGGCGGACAGAGCGTCGGCGGCCGCTTCGTGAAGCGGGTTCAGGTCAATCGTTCCGTCATCCCGAATCGGCGCCAAGCCTTTCTTGGTCCACGCATAGCCGTCTTCGATCTCCTGCACCGGCCAGTCGTCGCCGAAATTCCTCCCGGACGTATGGTCCGGGTCCCTGCCATCCACTTCCCAGAAGGAGACTGACAACCGCACTCGTTCACAATCGTCAAGGACTCCTGGAGCGACTTGGAAGTTCGTTCCGTCGATTCCGAGCCCGCGCCCAAACCAACGTCCGATCCAGACGGTGTTCGTATCGAGTTTCTGCTCGCACCACTCCTCAGAATCGGCAACAGTCCAGGCTTTGAGATCCTTCCCGAAGTGGCATTCGTCCAGTGCTCGCTGCCAGACGGCATTCCAGAGATCAATCAGGTGGACTGCGTACTCACACCGCACTTGGTGCGCCGACAGAACCGCCCTGTGGAACGCCGGCAGATCCTCCCACTCGATGTCGGCCGGAAGAGCCAGACCGCTTCTTTTGTCCGAAGAGGACAGAATGTGGTCGACCGCAGTCTGCACCGCGACGTCCGAGCAGTACGCTCGATAGCTCTCCGGCAGTTCGAATGGCATGTTCGTCAGTCTCCTGATGGGTTGTCGAGGACCGTCGCCGAGCGTCAGCCGGTGTGATTCCAAAGAGTTCTGCGGAAGCGACGGTACTCTTCGTCGTCGAAGGCGTCCGACAGTGCACGCTCATGCGCAAGGAGCAGGTTCCGCCAAGCGGTCCATCGCCACTCCGGATCATTCTGGAGCGCTCCGGCGGTGTGGTCGGAAAGGTGCCGCGAAACGACCGCCAGCAAGCGGCGCTCCTCGGCGACCTTGCACTTGCAATTGTCAAGATGATCGCTATACGCGCGTAGCTGACCGCTGGTGACGACATGGTCCAGCTTCGCCTCGATGGCCACGGCATAGCGCTCGTTCGCCGAGTCGGTCCATTCAATCAGCAGATCGATGCGCTTGTTCCCCGCGGTCGGCGCTTCCGCCGTCACCTTGACCTCGCTGCTCATGTCATTGCCGAGCTCCGCGGCGCCCAAGCTCTTCAACAACGCGCGGACCCTCTTGATTCGTATGTCCAAATCGGGAGCATTCAGAAAGTGGGCGAATCCCTTTGTGAGCTGCGGCTCGGTAAACCTCGCCCAAGGGGCCGAAGGCTCGGCCCGAAACAGACGCGAACAGCGTTCGAGCGCAAAGACTCGCTCCATGGCCGAGAGGCCCTCGGACCAATGCAGCATCTCGACGAAGCGCAGGGCGTCCTGCCTGATCGCTACCATCAGAGCATCAAGAGGCCGCCATGCACGAACGAGAGCCGAAAGCACGCGCAGATCGTCGCACCAGACCGGCGACCCGAACGTGAGAAGGTCGTGCCTGATCGCCTTCGTCACGGGGTCGGAGCAGAGGTCGCCAGTCAAGCGCAAATCGTCAGGACGAAACGCCGGAGGGCGAAACTCCAACGCCCTCCAATCCCGGCCCGTGTCCGGTTCGGCCATTCTTGCGTCTACCGTCTGCGATGGTGAGGGGTCCACGGTGCATCGTACGTCCGCACGCCAAGAGTATCAGCCCCCGAGCACTTCACTTTGCCGGCCCGGATGGACCTGGTGTTCACGCTTCTTCTCTTGTCGCCTCAGAGAAGCTTGGCTGCGACGATCGCGAAAGTCGCGAGCATGATGGCCGGAACCCGTCAACGACATTGAGACAGTAGCGGTCGGCATTGACTGAGCAATCTGCGGCGTCGGCACCGCGTCCGGCGGGTTGATCCGGACCTTTGTGGGAAGAGCGAAGCGAATTCGTCGGCCTGAACGGCGGCGCGGACTTCTACGCTCGGGACATCATGGGTCTCGGACGCGAGGGCGCGGCGATGCGAGCCCTCACTCGCTCGACGAGACCCGCTGTTCGCCGCTTCTCGCGGGCACCGGGATTCCGTTCGGGATCCATGTCGGCAAGACGCCCAGGCGCCCAAGCACAATCGAAGCCTCAGGAGCCACGTGCGCCCCGCAAGGAGACTTGTCTGCGGCTCACAGCCAGGCCAGCAGACCCCGATCCGGGATCGTCCGGCGGAGGAAGTCCCGGACCGGCAGGCACCAGACGCCATCGATCCGCAAACGATCGGGGCCACGATAGAGCACCGCGGTCTCCGCCTCGGGATAGTCCTCGCGAAACGCCCGCAGCGCCCGCAGATCGCTGGAATACACCTTGCCGGCGTTCTTGACCTCGAACGCCTGAAGCCCGGACTCTCCGTAGACCACGAAGTCGACCTCGGTCCCGGCGCGCGTCCGCCAGAAGAATACGCCCGCGTCGTGCCCGGAATACGCGGCCCAGGCCCGGAGATGCTGAGCCACCAGACCTTCCAGCGCCTGCCCGTCTATCTCCCCGGGGCGATCGAGGGGCCCCTTGGGGCGCAGCGAACGGAACACGCCGGCATCGAACAGGTAGAGCTTGTCGTGGGCCACGGTCGCGCGCCCGGCGCGTTTGCGGAATACCGGCAGCCGGAAGGCCAGCAGCAGATCCTCCAGGATGCCGACGTACCCGGCGACGACCTTGCGCTCGACCTCGCATTCCCTGGCCACCGCTGAGACGTTGAGCTGCGCGCCGTGGGAGAAGCTGACCGCTTCCAGAAACCGGGTGAAGGCCCCGACGTTGCGGGTGAGTCCCTCCGCCCTGACCTCCTGGTCGAGGTACAGGCTCGCGTAAGCGTCGAGCACACCAGCCGGATCGGACGCGCTCACCACCAGTGGCAGCAGTCCGACCCGTAGCGCCCGCACGAGATCGAAATCGGGCAGCTCCGCGGCCATGAAGGGGTGCAAGGTGCGGTGCACGGCCCGTCCGCCCAGCAGGTCCACGCCGCCGCCCCGGAGCTTTCGGGCGCTCGACCCGGTCAGTAGAAGCGCGGCGGCGACGGCTCCTCCAGGACGGCGTGGACGACCGTGAGCAGCTCCGGGACACGCTGGACCTCGTCGATGACCACGGTCCCCTTCCCGGGCGAGCCGGCGAGCAGCTCCCGGAGGCGCTCGGGACGGGCGCTCAGGCTGCGATGCAGCGCCGGTTCGAGCAGGTCCAGGTACAGGGAGTCGGGCAGCCGGTCGCGCAGCCATGTGGATTTGCCGGTTCCGCGAGGGCCGAACACGAAGCAGCTCTGGTCCGGGACTTGGAAAAATCGACGGATGAAGACCATTTCGGGTCGCAAAATGGAAATATGATTTCCGAATTGGACGCCACCTGGGACCGTGAGTCAATCCACCCTCGCAGTTCCTTCCGGAATCATCTGGCCGGTTGGACGAGACTCTCGGCGGTGAGGTGGAAGCGTCGGGTCACCAGCACCGTGGGGCGTCCGGGCCAGATGCGGTCCGGGAGGGGTGAGGAGCGGGGGTCGATCGAGCGCAAGCCGCGCGTGGCTCGGCTCGTCGGGGCGGAGAGGAGGGGCGGCAACGGCGAGAGCGCCGGGAGCGAACGGCCGGGACGATCTCGGCGAGCCGCCGAGGGTGCTCCGCCGGGCGGCTTGCGGCTGAGCCGCCCGGGTGCTTGCTCGCGGCCGACATTCACGCCCGGAGCTGGGAGATGGGGAGCGCGTGCAGATCCCTTGCGAACGGAACGGCCGTCGCGCCGGTGTAGAGGATTGCGCCCCTGACGAAGCGCCGGCCGGCCGCTTCCGCCAGCGCTTCAAGACCCCGGAAATCCCGCCTGCGCAACGACGCGGTGCACTTCACCTCGATCCCGACGAGACGGCCCGCCCGGTCTTCCAGCACCAGATCCACCTCGGCGCCGGACTCGGTGCGAAAGTGGAACAGCTTGCAACGCCGCTCCGACCACCCGAGTTGCTTGATCAGCTCCATCGCGACGAAGTTCTCGAGGACGTGGCCGAGCAGCGTTCGGTCACGCCGGAGCCGGTCCGCATCGACATCGAGCAGGTGGACCAGCAACCCGGTGTCGGCGAGCAGCAGCTTCGGCGCTTTCGTCAACCGCTTCCCGATATTGGAGAACCATGCGGGCAGCAGTCTCACCAGGAACGTCATCTCCATCAACGCCATGTAGCGCTTCAGGGTCGTCTGCGGGATGGTGAGCATGCGCGCCAGATCCGCGTAGCTGACCAGTTGGCCGACTCGTGACGCCGACAACGCGAGCAGCCGCGGGATCTCGGACAGCCGCTCTATGTTCGCCAGATCGCGGACGTCGCGTTGCAGGACGGCGTCAACGTAGGAATCGAACCACGCGCGCCGGCGCACGGAGCTTCTCCGCGCATGGATCTCGGGGTAGCCCCCCTTGCAAATCCGCTCGATGAGGGCGCTCTCGGTGTCCGGCGCCGTCTCGGGTGTCAGGAGCTTCGCGGCGAACATCCGGTCGATGAACGTCTCCCGAACACCGGAAAGCTCTCCTTGCGAGAACGGCCAGAGCGTGTGCAGCTCCATGCGTCCGGCGAGCGACTCGGAGAGCCGGGGGAGGGACATGACGCTCGCCGAGCCGGTCAGCAGGAACTGTCCGGGGTGGCGGCGGGCGTCGACGGCGGCCTTGATCGCCAGCGCCAGGGCGGGGGCCCGTTGTACTTCGTCGATGACCACGGGGCGGTCGAGCCCCGCGATGAACCCTTCGGGATCGTCCTGTGCAGCGGCAAGGACGGCTGCCGTATCGAGTGTCAGGTACGGTGCCGGATGGTGTTGTCCGGCAATGTTGCGCACAAGCGTGCTCTTGCCGGTCTGGCGGGCGCCCTGAAGGTATACGACAGGTGTGTCGCTCAACCCGTCCAGGAGACACCGTATCGCATGGCGGTCGATCATGCGCCGGAATACTACCGTCAAATGGCCGGAAATCAACCACTACGTGGACGATTTCCGACCTCTACATGGACGATTTCCAAGTGCCCACGACCCGGCGCCGACTTCGCCGGCACCGGCGGGTGGCCATCCGTTGTCGCGGACAAGGCGACCTGTCCCGATCCGCGCGCCTCGCAGACTAGCGCTTGGCCCCCGACCGCCGCCGCGTCGCAGTCCATGGCGCGAGGGCCTCGGTCCGCGCGCCCCGCAGACCGGCGCTTGGCTCCCGACCGTCGTCGCGTCGCAGTCCATGACGCGGGGACTCTCGGTCCACGCGCTTCGCAGACCGGCGCTTGGCCCCCGACCCGTCGCCGCGTCGCAGTCCATGACGCGGGGGTCTCGGTCCACGCGCCCCGCAGACTGGCACCGGCCGTTCCGCCGGCGGGAATCACGCCGCGGCGCGGTTCGTCCACCGCCTCCACCGCACGCTCTCGTTGCCCTGCGCGGGCGCGCTCGGCACGAGGAAGGCGAGCACGAGCGAGCCGGCGGCGATGGCGGCGCCGAGCAGGAAGACGGTGGTGCGGCCGTGCTCGCCCAGCACCCAGACGAGGCCGAGGAGAGGCGGCAGGCCCACTGCGGCGATGTGGTTGATCGTGAACGAGACCCCCGCCGTCGAGGCGATGTCGGACGGATCGGCGATCTTGCGGAAGTAGCTCTTGATCGCGATGGCGAGCGCGAAGAACAGGTGATCGACGATGTAGAGACCCGCCGCCAGCCAGGCCGTCTCGACGAAGGCGTAGGCGGTGAAGACCCCGATGAGCCCCGCATATTCGACGATGAGGGCCGGGCGTTCGCCCCAGCGCACGATGAGCCTGCCCACCCGGGGCGCGACCCAGATGGAGATGAGGCAGTTGACCAGGAACAGCAGCGTGATGTCCGCGGCGGTGTAGCCGAAGGTCTCCACCATCATGAACGCGGCGAAGACGATGAAGATCTGCCGGCGCGCGCCGGAGAGGAACTCCAGCGCGTAGTAGAGCCAGTAGCGCCGGCGCAGCACGATGGCCGCGGTCTGATGCGCGGGGGTCGGGAACCGGGGGAAGCCGAACCGGCACAGCACCGCGATGCCGAGCGTGATGCCGCCGCCGGCCAGGAAGACCTGAAGGTACGACAGATCGAGCAGCGTCAGCGCGCCGAAGACCAGGCCGTAGGTAACGAGCGAAGCCAGCGAGGCGACCGCGGTCATGCGGCCCAGCACCACCGGCAGCTCGCGCCTGGTGGTCCACTGCATGGCCAGCGACTGCTCCATGGTCGCCAGGTAGTGGAAGCCGGTCGACATCAGCACCGTCGTGAAATAGAGCCCCCACACCGCGGGCAGGAAGCCGGCGAGCGCGACGCCGACCCCCATCAGGGCGAGCGAGAGGATCGCGAAGGTCTGCTGGCGCCAGACGAGCAGCATGAAGACCACGGTGAACGCGAGGAAGCCCGGCACCTCGCGCAGACCCTGGAGCACCCCGATCTCCCGGCCCGTGAACCCCGCCTTCTCGACCACGAAGTTGTTGATGAGGACCGACCAGGTCTCGAAGGCGACGGGAATGGACGCGGCGAACAGGAGCAGCAGGATCTGCGGGCTGCGCCAGCCGTCCTTCAGCACCCCCGACCAGTCGTCGAGCAGGGCGAGGCGGCGCTTGGTGGCGAACGGCGTGGACATGAGGCGAGTTGTAACAGATGTGTTCGATAGCGTGCGCGATGCAGTCGCCGGAGAAGGGAGAGACGAGTTCAAGAAAAGACCGGGCCGCGTTTCCCGGTCACTTGACACGGTTCGCGAAGCTCGACGCGCAGGCTCGGTCTGCACGGCAAGCGTCCGGTCTACACCCGCGAAGGGATCCGCCACCCGCGGAGAATGCAAACGCCGGCCTACCTGTCGGGCAATCCCTCGATGACGTCACCGAGCCGGACCTCCAGCCCTTCGAACGCGAGGTCGTTCAGGAACTGCCGCCGCCACAGCAGCCGCCGGTCGGCATCGTTCAGCCGCGCTTCGCCGCACACCGAGTCCCAGTTCCGCGCGATGACGGCGATCTGGTGCTTCACGATCTCCATCGCCCGTTCTTCCGTGAGCAGGAATTCGTTCGCCGCGGCCAGACACAGCGACAATTGGCTGCGCCGCTGGACCCCGTGGATCCGCATCGCCTGCGAAGCCTCGCGCCCGACCCTCGATTGCGGGCAGATGTCATACGCAGGTGCAAGTGCAAGGCGGTCGCCGTCCCAGAACGCCGCGTGGTTGCGGGCGTGATCGTCCGTGTTGCCCACAAGAACGTTGAACGTCATCCGGGCGAAGAGCTCCCTCAGTGCCTCCACCGGAGCGCTGAACCGTGCTCGCACGATATCGGCAAGACCCTCGTAGGATGCGTGGGCGGCCATGCGTTCGTCGAGGCCGAGAAGCGTCAGGGCCGACACCATCGCGCGCCGCGTCCAGCCTGCCCCGGCCGGCTCCCGGTCGAAGCGCCGAACGAGAAGGACATCCCGGTTCATTGCCCGCACGAGCTCGACCCGAGCGGTGTTCAGCCCCGCCATCCCGGCGAGGCGCATGGCGATGAATTCGGCCTTGACCGCACTGTAGGTGTCGGTCGACGAGGAGAACTTCGCGACATGCTTGACACCACCGTCCCGGACCAGCGCCTTCGGCCTCGCGCCTCCGATCGCCGTGCCGTGCTGCAGCGCCTCCGCCAGGTCCGGCTCCAGGGGCAGGCCCCGATCGACGCGCTCCGCGGATGTCAGCAGGAGATCGAGCGTCGCGTTGTCGGCCTCGCGGGGAACGTAGTCCGTGGGAGATGCCTGGAAGTCGAGCGCACCGGTCCGGTCGGAGCCGGAGCACAGCATGAACGTCAGCTCGTCGAGATCGACCGCATCGGCCGATCGGCCGCGCACCCCGACAAGGCGGCTGACGATGACTCGGCGCCCCCACGCATCGGGCGAGGAGTCGCGCAGGGCATTGGCGATCTCCAGCGGAGGCTCGGGTGCAATCTCGCCGGGCTCGAGCGGCAGCTCCGGTGCGTAGATCGCGATCGCGTCTTTCCTGGCGAGGTAGGAACGGCCGTAGTTGAAGATGTATTGCCCGCCATCCACCAGCCGCACGCGGCCCGCCACCACCGGCTCGGTACGACCGGGCAGCCAGATCCAGACAAAGGCTTCACGCGGCGGCGATGGGCTAGAAATCATCGTCGACTTGGCGCCGGGACTTGCGGATCGAGCCCGGCATCAGAGCGAGCTTGTCGTCGATCCGGCTGATCTGCGGCGCAAGCGTCGTTGCGTCCGGGACGAACAGGTCGACGCCCGTGAGAGCAGCCGCTTCCAGCACGAGACCGATCTCGACCGACGCGTCGCCCTTCTCGATGCGCTGCAAAGTGCTTCTGGCGATGCCGACCCGAGCCGCGAGATCGTGTTCGGACATGCGCCGCTCTTTGCGGGCAAGCTGGACCTGCTTGCCCAAGAGAGCCAACGCTTCCTTCGTGAGACGCGAATAGGTACGTGGTCTGCTTGGCATGAAGGTGGATTGACCGTTGCAACGGTCATGAGAGTACTCATGACCGAACGAGCGGTCAATCTCTCAGGCGACGCCGACACTCATCCCACGACTTCCGCGAAAGGACAGGAAAGACAACCGGCCGATCTGCGCCGTTGCAGGTCACCCGTGGCCGCGACGTCGCCGCTCGATACGGCATCCAGATGGTCCGTCTCCCGGGTGTGTCGCCCGTTGAAGTAATCGATCCCGTGTCTGTGTTGCCGGCCAGTGCCCAGCGGCCGATGACCGGTGACCGGATGTCGGCGGAGACCCGCTTGCGGCATTGACGCATCGTCCGCGTCGCGAACAATAGCCCGCACGCCTGCTCGCCTGCACGCCTGCTCGCACGGATCGCACGGATCGCGGAGATCACACCGATCACACGGAATCGTGCAGCCCGCAGGGATCACACGGATTCGAGACGACGCCATGCAAAACGCCACCCGCTTCCTTCTCGACGAATCCCACGCCGGGGTCGGCCGAGAGGACGTCCCCGCCATTTTCAGGCTCCGCCAGCGGTTTCCCCGCCCCGTCGAGCCGGATGTCGCCGCGGCGGTGCGGCGGGAGATGGCGCCGATTCTCGCGAACGTCGAGCCCGGCCAGCGCATCGCGGTGACCGGGTCGAGCCGGGGAATCGCGAACCTCGCGCTCGTGGTGCGCACTTGCGTGAGCGCCCTGCGCGAAGCCGGGGCAGACCCCTTCGTGGTTCCCGCCATGGGCAGCCACGGCGGTGCGACGCCCGAGGGGCAGGTCCGGGTGCTCGACGACACCAACGGCATCACCGAGGAGAGCGTCGGATGCCGGATCGAATCGAGCATGGAGGTCGTGCGGATCGGGACCACCGGCTCCGGCTTCCCGGTGTACCAGGACAAGCTCTGCCACGACGCGGACGGCGTGCTCGCGGTCAACCGGGTCAAGCCGCACACCGGCTTCACCGAGCGGGTGGAGAGCGGGATCTGCAAGATGCTCGTGATCGGGATGGGGAAGCAGGCCGGCGCATCGAAGATCCACCATCAGGCGTTGCGCCTGGGCATGGGCCGGCTCGTGCTCGAAGCGACCCGCATCATCGTCGAATCGGCCCGCCCGCGTCTGGTCGGCGCCATCGCGCTCGTGGAGAACGCGTTCAAGGAGACCGCCATCGTCCGGAGGGTGCCGGCAGACGGCGGCGACGCGCTGATCGAGGCGGAGAGCGCGTTGCTCGAACGTGCCTGCGCCCTCCTCCCGCGCCTCCCCTTCGACGATCTCGACGGGCTCATCGTCGACGAGATCGGCAAGAACGTGAGCGGGTCGGGCATGGACACCAACGTCATCGGGAAGAAGGCCGGCATGACCCGGCCGCGCATCGGCGCCATCTACGTGCGGGGACTGACCGAAGGGACCCACGGCAACGCGGTCGGACTCGGCAACGCCGACATCATGCCGCGCGCGTTGCTCGGGCACGTCGATCTCAATGCCACGTACATGAACGCGTTCACCGCGAAGCGCCTGTCCATCTGCAAGGTTCCGATGCTGGTGGAGAACGAGCTGCAGGCGATGCAGATCCTGCTCAACTTCCGCGCCGAGGAGGACCCGGCGTCGCTGCGGCTGGCGTGGATCCGCAACACGTCCATGCTGAACGAGCTGTGGGCGTCGGAGGCGCTGCTCGACGAGGCGCGCGCCGACCCGAACATCGAAGTCCTCTCCGAGCCCGCGCCGATCACCTTCGACGACGCGCTCGCGCTCGTCGCGCCCTGACCGGCGTCCGCCGCCGCATCCTTGACTTTGCCGCGGGCGGCTTCCTAGATTGCGCCCTCCGGCGGGCCGGTTGCAGCCGGTCGATCTTTGCCGCACAGGGCCGACGCGGAGGCTTCGAGAAGACAATGGAATTCCGGATCGAACCGGCGCCGCCGGAGCAGCGGCGACCGAAGCCGGCCGATGAAAGCTCGCTCGGTTTCGGGAGGATCTACAGCGACCACATGTTCACCATGCGCTGGACCTCGGACGGCGGCTGGGACGATCCCGTCGTCAAGCCGTTCGCGGATCTGGCGATGTCGCCCGCCGCACTCGTCCTGCACTACGGCCAGACCATCTTCGAGGGGCTCAAGGCCTACCGGAACCGGAAGGGGACGGTGAACCTGTTCCGCGCGGCGGACAACGCGGCGCGCTTCAACCGTTCCGCCGTGCGCCTCGACCTGCCCGAAGTCGATCCCGCCGTCTTCGCCGGCGCGATCGAGGCTCTGCTGGAGCTCGACCACGACTGGATCCCGCGGTCGCACGGGACATCGCTCTACGTGCGCCCGACCATGATCGCGACCGAGCCCTACATCGGACTCAAGTCCACGCACGAAGCCCTCTTCTTCATCATCACCGGCCCGGTCGGCGCCTACTACCCCGAGGGCTTCAACCCGGTGAAGATCACCGTCTCCGACCGCTACTCGCGGGCGGGTCCGGGCGGACTCGGGGCCGCCAAGACCGCCGCGAACTACGCGGCGAGCCTCAAGGCGGAGAAGGAGGCGCTCGGACGCGGCTTCACCCAGGTCCTGTGGCTCGACGCGGCGGAGCGCCGCCGCATCGAGGAAGTCGGATCGATGAACATCCTGTTCAAGATCGCGGGCACCGTCGTCACCCCGCCGGTCGGCGACACCATCCTCGCCGGCATCACCAAGGACTCGGTGCTGAAGCTGCTCGGACATTGGGGCATCCCGGCGGAGGAACGGCCCATCACCATCGATGAAGTGCTCGCCGCCCACGAAGATGAAAGCCTCGAAGAGGTGTTCGGAGCGGGGACCGCCGCGGTCATCTCGCCGGTCGGCTCCCTCGAGTACCGGGGCCGGATCCACCATGTCGCGAACGGCGGCACCGGCCCGCTGGCGGAACGGCTCTTCGAGGAACTGATGGGGATCCAGTACGGAACCCGGCCCGACCCCTTCGGCTGGGTCCACGAGGTGGCGCCGTCCGGCATGAACGCCGCTTCCGGAGCGGGCGATTGAGAGGAAGGCATCCCCCGATGGCCGGTCGACCGGTGCCGCCGGAGGACTCGCCGCCCCGTTGGCAGCCTGTTCGCCGGGACGCCGATCCGGCCGGTTCGTCCGCCCGCCCGCCCGATGACGGCAATCGCGGGGAAGCGCCTTGAAGTCCGAGCCGTCGAGAAACAACGCGCCCGATGGCGGTCGATCTGCGCTGCCGGAGGGCTCGCCGCCCCCGTTGGCAGCCTGTTCGCCGGGACTCCGACCCGGCCGTTTCGTCCGCCCGCCCGTCCGATGACGGCACTCGCGGGGAAGCGCCTTGAAGCCCGAGCCGTCGAGAAGCACCGAGAGCGGCTACGGCGTCGTGGCCAGGCTGCTGCACTGGTCGGTGGCGATCCTGATCCTCGGACTCGTCTGGCTCGGGTGGTACATGGTCGGCCTGACCTACTACGACGCGTGGTACAACGACTCGCTCGCCTGGCACAAGGCGCTCGGCATCGTCGTGTTCGCGCTGGGAGCGCTGATGATCGGCTGGGCGCTCTGCTCGCGGCCGCCGGCCCGCGCCGCGCCGCTGAAGCGGTGGGAGCAGGCCGCGGCCACCGCCGTCCACGGTCTCCTGTACACGATGATGGTGCTGATCCCGGTGACCGGTTATCTGGTCTCGACCTCCGAGGGCGAGGGGATCGACCTGTGGGGACTGTTCACGGTTCCCGCCGTCGTCGCCGCCGGGGAAGAGCTGAGGGACCTCGCCATCGAGGCGCACTACTGGTGCGGGTACGGCGTGGGCGTGCTCGCGCTGGTCCATGCCGGCGCCGCGCTCAAGCACCAGTTCCTGAACCGCGACGGCACGCTGCGGCGGATGCTGTGGTGAGAGGCGAGTAGCGCCCGCGGGCGCGGACGCGCGCCGGTTCACGTCGCGGGCTGTTGCCGAATGACCTCGATGCCCTCGATGCTCGGTTCCGGCTCCACCGACTCGCTGGCCGGGCCGTGGCTGATTCCGAAGTCCCCGCGGACGGGGTGGTGGTGCTTAGCGCCTGCGGGTGCGCCGGTTCGAGTCGCGGGCTGTTGCCGAATGACCTCAATGACCTCGATGCCCTTGATGCCCGGTTCCGGCTCCACCGACTCGCTGGCCGGGCCGTGGCTGTTTCCGAAGTCCCCGCGGGCGGGGCGGTGGCGCCGACCGTGAACGGGCGGCCGGGTCGCCCACCCGGCGGCCGGTCCGGTCGGCCGCCGCTCTCAGGAGCCCGCCAGACTCGGCTTTGCGGCCATGGAGTTCCGGTCCCGCTCGGGATCGGGCTCGACGGTCAGCCCCAGGAACTCGCCGAGCTGGTTCGCGCCTCCCATATACTTCCCGTCGATCCAGATCTGGGGGACGGTAATCGGAGTCTTCGGCCCGACGATGGGCTTGACCCGGCCGATCATCTCGTAGAGGGCGCGCGGATTCCTGATCACGTCGTGATACACGTAGTCGATACCGGCTTCGGCGAGATACCCTTTCGCCCGCGCGCAGTGGGGGCAGGTCTCCTTGCCGTAGAGATGGTTGCCGGACACGTCGGTCCGCCCCACGTGGGCGGCGATGACCGCCTCGGTGAGAACGCCGCGGTTCAGCGCATGGCCCTGGCTCACGACCTTGCCCTCGACCATCACGATCGGTGCATGCCAACCGCCCTTCGGAAGCGGTTTCCACCACTCGGTCAGCCACTCCCTCACGTCGACCTCGACCGGGATGCCGTCGAGCTCGTTGGCGAGGGTGTCGTTGATGACGTCCACGGTGAGGGAGCATTCACCGCAGGGGATGCCGACCTTGAACGGCCCCCAACGACCGGCCCAGCGATACAGGGTCAGTTGCACGGCTTGCGAGGTCGTCATCGTCATTTCTCCCGTGTTTGTCTTCCTTCCCGCAAAGGTATGCCCGCGCACCGGACAGCGTCAATCGGAGACGGAGCCTCGCGCTGCCGGGGCCGGGCGGGATGGCGCCGATGCCGGGTGCGGCGATCGGGGGCCGGCCACGTTGCGGGTACCGGCGCCATCCGGGGTCTCGCGAAGGTCCCGGGTGCGGGGCGGAGGACCGGGGATGTCCGGCTGAAGGTCGTGCGGCGCGAACCCCTCCACGCGGCCGAGTGATTCCGGCATGGATTCGCCGAACGACTCGCGCGTCCTCGATCGAGGCCATGCGACCGGCGTCGCACTCGTGCTCGTCGCCGGGGTGATGCTCAGTCTTGCCGGGGTGACGCTGCGCCACATCGAATCGGCGAGCGGTTGGCAGATCCTGTTCTACCGCTCGCTGACGTTCTTCGTCGTGGTCACCCTCTATCTCGTGTTCCGCTACCGCTCGCGCGTGCTGCGGGCGTTCGTCGCGACGGGATGGCCCGGCCTCGTCGTTGCCACGAGCCTCGGCCTCGGATCGGCGTGCTACGTGTTCGCGATGCTGCTGACCACGGTCGCGAACGCCGTCTTCATCATCAGCTCCGCCCCGCTCATGACCGCCATCCTCGGCTGGATCGTGCTGCGCGAACGGGTGCGGCCGTTGACGTGGCTCATGATGTCGGTCGCACTCTCCGGGGTCGCGATCATGTTCGTCAACGGCGTACAGAGCGGACGCCTGCTCGGCAACATCGTCGCGCTCGGCCCTCCCCTGAGCTTCGCGATCATGCTCGTGACGCTTCGCCGCGCCAGTGACCGCGACATGATCCCCGCCGTGTGTCTCGCCGGCCTCGTCGGGGCCGCGCTCGGATTCGCGATGGCGGATACCCTGGTCCTCTCTCGCCACGATCTCGCCCTGTCCGTGTTCCTCGGCCTCTTCCAGTACACCGGCGGGTTCGTGCTCATCACCGTGGGGGCGCGCTACCTCCCCGCTGCCGAGGTCGCGCTCCTCTCGCTGACGGAGACCGTGCTCGCGCCCATCTGGGTATGGCTCGGCGTCGGGGAGGTTCCCGCCCTGCTCACCCTGGCGGGAGGCGCCATCGTGCTTTCGGCGGTGGTCACGCAGGCGGTGACGGGAATGCGGTCGCGGAACAGGGATTGACCCGCTACTCGGAAACGGGACTCCGGACGTCACGAACCCACCCGGTCGCTTCGCGCGGCAATCCACGTGCAAGGGACGCATCGGGAGCCATGTACCGCCGGACGGTGCGGTATGGCCCGGTCGAGGGCGGCCTCCTGCTCCGGCATCGGTCCCACCAGCAGCGACGGATCGAGGCGCCGGTCGAAGAGGTTGATCCGCCAGTCGAGATGCGGCCCCGTGGAACGGCCCGTCGAGCCGACTTCGGCGATGGGCTGTCCCTGCGCCACCCGCTCGCCCTTCTTCACCAGGATGCGCGACAGGTGCAGGAACGCCGACGACAGCCCGTGGCCGTGGTCGATGATCATGGTGCCGCCCGAGAAGAACATGTCCGGATGCACCATGGTCACTACTCCGTCCGCCGGCGCGACGACCTTCGTGCCGGCCGGCGCGGCGATGTCGATACCGAAATGCGGCCGGCGCGGCTCGCCGTTGAGGATACGCTGCGAGCCGTAGACGCCGCTGATCCGGCCCTTGATGGGCCACCGGAAGCCGCTCAGGAAATCGGTGCGAGGATCGTCGATCGCCCGCACGTCCCGGACCATCCGCACTTCGGCGCGGATGCGCGCCAGATCTTCCTCGCTGCGCGGGGTCACCTTGCGCGCGGGCAGGCCGTCGATACGCTGGATGTCGTACTGGCGCCGCTCCACCTTCAGCACCCGGCGCTCGCGCCGCCCGTCGGGATGGCTCACCACGAGCTCCGCTTCCGGCGACGCATCCCGCCCGAAACCGATCAGGAACCACCCGTCCCCGGAAACCCGCACGGCTTCACCTTCGTATTCCACCCTGGAGCCCGGCGGCGCCTGCCCGCGCAGCAGGCCGCCCTGAATGCGCGGGCCGTCGAGGCGCACGCCGGTATCGGCGGCTCCCGGCATCGGGCCGAGCGACAGCAACGCGCCGAGCGCCAGCCCGGGGAGAACGGTCCGCGCCCCCGGCCTCTTCACCGATGCCGAGCGGGGTTCCGGGCGCACTTCGGGCGAAGGCCCCGCCGGAAGCCCGTCCGTCCCGCCGCGGCCATGGAAGGGCTCCCGAGCGGCGAAGGCGTCATCCGTTCCGCGGACTGTGGATCGAAGGTGCATGCATTGCGCCGGCCGAGGGTTCGCGCATACTTTATCCTGCACTTTCCGGGAAATCCTCGAACCCGTTTCCCGCGCGGCCGCGCCGAAGGCTGCCGTCCCATGCCTGTTTGCGAAGGAGCATCACATTGAAGACCAGGCTGCACGATACCTGGAGCGCCGGCCGGGGCGCCGTCAACGGATGGCTCTCCGCGCCCGGCGCCGTCATTGCGGAGGTCACCGGCGAGGCCGGGTTCGACTCCGTGACCATCGACCTGCAGCACGGTCTGAACGACTACCAGGTCGCGCTCGCCATGCTCCAGGCCCTGGCGGCGAGCGACTCGACCCCGATGGCGCGGGTGCCGTGGCTCGAGCCGGGCATCATCATGAAGCTGCTCGACGCGGGGGCGCTCGGGATCATCTGCCCGATGGTCAACACCCGGGCCGACGCGGAACGTCTGGTCCATTACGCCAACTATGCGCCGGTCGGCACGCGGAGCTTCGGACCGACCCGGGCGGCGCTCGCTTACGGCGCGGACTACGTCGCGAAGGCGAACGACACCGTGGTCACCCTCGCGATGGTCGAGACCGCGGAAGCGCTGGGAAACGTCGAGGCGATCGCGCGGACCCCGGGGCTGACCGGCGTCTACATCGGCCCGGGCGATCTGTCCCTCTCGATGGGCCATGCCCCGAAGCTCGACCCGGACGAGCCGGCGGTGGTCGAGGCGGCAGGGCGGATTCTCGGCGCGTGCAAGGACGCGGGCATTCGTTGCGGTATCCACTGCCTGACGCCGTCGTACGCGAAGCGGATGCTCGGCAAGGGCTTCGACCTCGTGACGGTCGGCAGTGACCTCCGGCTCTACAGCGCCGCCTGCGCAAGCGCCATCGCCGAAACCCGCGGATGAGCGCACTCCCGCGCCGGGATGCGTGAAAGGTGCTTCCCCCGCGCTTGCCGCAGTCCGGCCTCGATCAAGGACGTTCTCGATAGCCCCAGCGAGCTTCCCCCGCGCTTGCCGCGGGCCGGCGGAGGACCGGAAACGGTGCCGGGCGGGGGGAGGAGGGTTCGTTCGAGGAGGGGTCGTTCCGGGCGGTGTCCGGATGGCCGGGGAGCGCCTCGAACGGGGGCGGCCGATGCCGCCCCCGTTCGCATCCTGCCGGCACGAAGTCCTCAGCCCTTCATCCACCAGCGCTTGACGAAGTGGCCGCCGTCCATCTCCCAGCCGCCTCCGATCTTCGACGGCACGCCGACCTTGTCGTTGACGGCCGCGACATCGCTGCCGAACGCGGGGATGATGGTTCCACCCTCCATGCTGATGAGCTGCTGGACCTCCCGGTACATCGCGTTGCGCTTCTCCTCGTCGAGCTCGCCGCGAGCCTTGACCACGAGCTCGTCCACGCGCGGAATGTCGATCACCGTGTCGTTCCACGGGGAGTCGGACATGTAGGCGATGGACAGGATCAGGTCCTCCACCGGGCGGGCGCCCCAGTAGCAACTGCAGAACGGCTTCTTGTTCCAGACCTCGCTCCAGTAGCCGTCCTTGGGCTCGCGGACGATGTTCGGCGCGAGCCCGATCTTCTGCCAGTGCTCGGCGAACAACTGCGAAGCCAGCACCGCGCCGCCGTATGCGGTGTCGGACGTGCTCATGTCGAACTTCGCGCCTTCGAGCCCCGACTTCTTGAGATGGTGCTTCGCCTTGTCCAGGTCGTAGGCGACCTTCAGGTCCGGGTCGTAGCTCGGGAACTGCGGCCCGAGCGGCTGATCGTTGCCGACCGTGCCGTAGCCGAAGAGGATCTTGTCGACGAACTCCTCGCGCGGCGTCGCGTACTTCAGCGCCAGACGGAAGTCGTTGTTGTCGAACGGCGCCACGTTCGTGCGCATCGGGTGCGTGAACGCGAGGTTGCTCGGCACGTCGACGATCTGCAGGCCCTGCACGCGCTGCAGCCGCGCGATGGTCTTCAGATCGGGACGGTTGATGACGTCGACGGAGCCGCTGACGAGCGCATTGACCCGGGACGTGTCGTCGAGGATCGCCAGGATCTCGATCGAGTCCGCAAAGCCGAGCTCGTCCGCCTGCCAGGAGTTCGGGTTCTTTTCCAAGGCCGTGCGCACGCCCGGATCGAATTCGCGTAGGAAGTAGCAGCCGGTTCCGTGCGGCGAGAGCAGGTCCGCCTTGCCGTCCACCGTCGGCACGACGCTGAAGTGGTAGTCGGTGAACACGTAGGGGAGGTTGGCGTTGGCATCGGCCAGCTCCACGACGACGGTGTCGGCGCCGTCGGTCCGGGCGTCGGTGATCCCCGCGAACACTCCCTTGGCCGCGGACTTGGTGTCCTCGCCGCGGTGCACGTTGATCGAGTTGACGACGTCTTCGGCGGTCAGGGTCTTCCCGTTCGAGAACTCGACGCCCTTGCGGATCCTGAAACGCCAGACCTTCGCGTCCGGCGAGGACTCCCAGCTCTCCGCGAGGTTCGGGGTCGGGGAGCCGTCGATGCCGACGTCGACGATGCTGTCCCGGATGGCCCGGCTGACGACGATCATCGTCGTCGCGTTGTACTGGGTGGAGTCGAGCGAATCGATCGTGTTCGCGTCGTTCAGGCCGCAGCGCATGTGGCCGCCGCGTTTCGGAGTATCGGCCAGCGCGCGCCCGGACCACAGGGCGCCGGCCACGGAAACCGTGAGCCCCAGGGCGCTCGCGTGCCGCAGGAACTCGCGGCGCGTCAGGTGCCTGTCCGCGAGCATGCGCTGTATTTCAGGTCGCTTCTTCGTCATGCCTTCCTCCCTTTTTCTCACCGGCTCGGGTGGGCCGCCGGCTTGCCCAAGGGCTCGGAGCGGATTCCACCGCGGCGGAGTCCGGCCGATTCCCGTTGATGTCCCGTACCCGGCTTCCGCCGTCCGGCAAGGGCGCGGCGCAAGTATACTCGTCAACACACGATGCGGTCCGACTCGGGGGCGGGCATGGAAGGTTCACGGCCGATCCGCCGCCGCAAGTCGCGGGCGCCGGCCTGCCGTGTTCACCGGCGGCGCGTACTCGTGCCGGGTGATGACGGGGCCTCGATGGTTCATCCACCTCCCGGGCCGACGATGCTCCACGTCAGCGATATTCTGATCGAGCGCCACGATCTGGAGTCCTTCGCCCAGCTCGTCGGCGAGGTCAGGCTACGCGCTCGCGGGGAGCGGTTCCTTCGAATCGACGTGAAGCCTCCGTTCGCGGACACCCCGGAGAACTGGGAGGATGCCCTCGAGGGTGCGTTCACTTCCGCATCGGGCAGGTAGGACATGCGCCGGGAGGAGGAGTCGCGCGACGACATGGCCGGGTACGCCGCCGATGCCGCCGGCGCCATCGACCTTGCGTTCCGCCTCTCCGGCCGATGGTTGCCGGTGGATCACGCTGGCCCGCTGCGGGCCGCGGTCGTGAGGGTGCTGCCGTGGCTCGAGGACGAGCCGGCCGCCGGCATCCACTCGATCCACGGCGCCGAGTCGGGCAACGGCTGGGAACGCCCCGGCCGCGGAACCGGTGAGCTGCTTTCGCTCTCGCGCCGCACGCGCCTCGTGCTTCGTGTCCCGAGCCGTCACGCGGACGCCGCCGCCGCGCTGTGCGAGCGCCGGCTCGACATCGACGGATGCGAGCTCGTCACCGGAGCGCGGCAGGCGCGGCCGTTGAGGCCCGCCGGCACCGTGTTCGCCCGCTACGTGGTGGACGAGGAGGGTGGGGACGAGGAGCGCTTCGTCGACCGCATCGCGTCGACGCTCGAAGCGCTTTCGGTTCCGGCGCGCGGGATCCTGTGCGGACGCTCGTACCGCATCGAATCGGCGCGCGGCGCGCTCGCCGCCCGCAGCGTGTTGATTGCGGAACTCGGTCCCGAGGAGTCGCTCACCGTCCAGCGCCGCGGGATCGGTCCCGGCCGGCTGCTCGGATGCGGACTGTTCGTGCCGCACCGGGGCATCGGCCCGGTTCGAAGGGCCGCCGGCGATGGCTGATGCGCCGCCTCGCGTCCGGGGAGCCGTCCTTCGCGGGTTCCGGCGCGCTCGCCGGGTTTACTGAGATGTCCGCTCCACCGCCGCAAGCCGCGGGCGCCGTCCCGCCCTCCACCTGCATCGAGGCCGAGCCGTTCGCGCTGCGCGTGGTCGACGACAGCATGGAGCCCGAGTTCGCGGCCGGATGCGTCATCATCGTCGACCCCACCGGCGTCGCGAGGGACGGGGCGTTCGTGCTCGCCGAGATCGACGGCGCGTACATCTTGCGCAAGCTGGAGCGAGCGGCCGAAGGCGACCGGCTCGTCGCGCTCGGCGACGGCCACCCGCCCATCGCGCTCGCCGCCGGGCTCGCATCGGTGCGCGGGGTGGTGGTCCAGCGGGCCGGGGCGCGGCGCAAGTACCACAAGCGATACGACTGAACCATCGCGGGCCGGCGGTTCATCGGGTCCCGGGGCGGGCGGGAAGCGTGTCCCGCGTTCCGATCAGGCGAAGACGACCCAAGTGGTCGCGATGTACTTCACCCCGCGCTCCGGAACGACCCCGCGATGCTCGTGGGTCCAGAACGGGGGAAAGAGCAGCAGCTTGCCCTCCTCGGGCCTCACCTTCACCGTCTGGTGGCGGAACTCGGTCTCGCCGCCCGGCCCCGCGACGTCGTTGAGGTACCAGATCGCCACCAACTGGCGGTGGCTGAGGTCGTGGCTGCCGCCGTCGATGTGCCAGTGGTAGTACTCCCCGGGACCGGTGCGCTGGATGGCGTATCCGACGTCCTTGAAGCGGCCCCGGAAGAACGGGTGAATCCCGGCCAGCGCCTCGAGCGCGGATGCGAGCGACCCGAACAGCGCGCCATCGAGATCCTTCCAGTGCGACTTGCCGCTCATGACGAGGTCGGTCGAGCGCTTGACGGACGTGTCGAGGGTCGCGTGGTGGCCGACCCGGCCCGCGTACTGCTCGGGTGCGCACGCCTCGAAGCGCCGCACCATTTCGCGGCAGGCTTCGCTCCGCAGCGCCCGCGGAAGCTCGAAGATGAAGCTGCCGGGCACGATTTCGCGGAGCGCCACCGCCTCCGCCTCCGTCTCCCTCGCGTATCGGATCATGTTTACACTCGACCTCGCTGCATGGACCCGCGACCGGTGTCTCCGCCGCCCCGCCCGCGGAGCTTGTCGGTTCGACACCCGACACCTTAATCGCCCCCGGACGGACAGGCACGATGGCGATACGCATCAAGAGCAGGTGGCACCACTCCGATCGCAACGAAGAGCGCCGCAAGACGTTCGCCGACAGTGCCGGCGCGCTCGCGTTCATCGTATGGCGCCTGTCGGTCGAGCACGCCAGGGAGATACACCGCGAAGGCTTCGACTACGCCTCCGATCGCGAGCGCGTCCGGGTGATCTCGGAATACTGCGCCTTCGCCGTTCAGCTCGTGGACCGGATCGCGCATCGGCGCATCGACGACGAGGCGCGCGCCTCGCTCGTCGTCGCGCTCGGACGGCGGCTCGCGGATCAGATGCAGGACAACCTGCTCGACATCGCCGGCCCCGGCGACTATCGCGCCCCGTTCGTGGAGATGCTCAACGAACGGCTCGACGACTACGCGCGGTTCGACTTCGACGCGAAGGAGCCGGGGTTCGAGGCGCTACGCTACTTCGGCGACCGCGTGATGCGGACGATGGGCGTCAGCCAGACCAACCGCTGGGTGATGGACCACGTCATGGAGGTCTCGGCGCCCGAGCTGTTCGACAAGCTCACCGCAAGCGTGGACAACCTGCTCGACTCCGCCGACTGAACGATCCGGGGTCGGCCGCCGCACCCCGGCTCAGCCGCGGTCGCGGGGGGAGCCGAAGCGTGCGAACACGAGCGGCGCACCCACCACGATGAGCCCGATCCGGATGACGTGGTGGGTCGCGACGAACGCGGTCTCGATGCCGAGCGACAGCGCGACGAGGCTCATTTCGGCCAGGCCCCCCGGTGCGTAGGCGAGTGCGATGGACCGCCAGTCGATTCCGGTGACGGGCGCCAGCACCAGCGCGAACGCGACGGTGGCGGCGAGCATCACCGCCGTGGAGACCACCGCGGGGACCATGAGGCCGAGCACCCGGCCCGTCGACACGCCGGTAAAGCGCGCGCCGATGGCGGAACCGACGACGACCTGCGCCACGGCGACCACCTCCCACGGCGGAGCCGACTCGTTCAGTCCGGTCGCGTGAACGACCGCGCTTGCCAGCAACGGTCCCGAAAGCCGGTACGCCGGCAGCCGGAGCAGCCGGCCCGCCACCACTCCGGCAATCGCGCACCCCCCGAGCACCCCGATGTCGAGGAGCCCGGTCGCGCCTATGGACGGCCCGATCGAGGACGGCGTCGTGACGACCCCGGTCATGTAGCGGTACCAGAGCGGGATGATCAGGACCACCAGCAGCACCCGCGAGGTGTGGACCAGCGCGATGGTGCGGTCGTCGGCGCCCATCGCGGCCCCGGTGACGACCATCTCGCCCAGGCCGCCGGGAGCGGCCGAGAAGTACGCGGTGGGCGTATCGAGGCCCACGACCCGGTGGAAGTAGAAAAAGAGGATGCCGACCAGCAGGCCGAGATGGAGCACCAGGCATCCGATGGTGAGCGGCCACTCGCGTGCGGTGTCGAGGACCTCCGGGGTGAAGCTCGCGCCCAGCAGCACTCCGATGATCGCGATCATGATCGAACGCAACGGACCGGGCACGTGGAGCTTGGCGCCGCCGAGGGATGCCGCGGTCGTCGCGACGATCGCCCCGAGCATCCACGCAAGAGGCAGGTTCGCCCACGTGAACAACGCGCCGCCGGCGGTGCCGATGACGAGGGTGCGGCCCAGCCTTCCCGCGAGCGGCGCGGGCTTCGATCCTTCAGGTGTCAGGGCGAGCCTCGCTGGCGCCGCTCGGTCCGGCGCCTCCGGTCGACCCGGCAATCGACTCGGAACTCACCGCCTGCGCCTTGTCCGATGGGGTTGCGCGCAACTTACGGCACGCTCCGGAACGTGGCAACTCGCCTCCTCGCATCACCGGCCCCGATCCGGTCCCGTCCGTTCGCGCCGGAGGATCCGTCCGGGCTTCGCGCCGGTCCATTCGCCGCCGCGCCAGACCTGCTTGCCGTTCACGATGACTTGGTAGATCCCGGTCGCCGGGCGAGTGGGGACGCTGAAGTCCGACTCGTCGATGACCCGCCCGGCGTCGAAGAGGACGAGGTCCGCATGTGCGCCGGTGCGGACCGCGCCTCGATCGGTGAGGCCGAAGACGCGGGCGGGGACGCCCGTCATGCGATGGACCGCTTCCTCGAGAGGGAACAGGCCGAGCTCGCGGCAGTAGTGTCCGAGCACTCTGGGGAACGTGCCCCAGAGCCGGGGATGCGGGAAGGCGTCGTGCGGCAGGCCGTCGGAGCCGATCATCGCGTCCCGGAAGCGCAGGATGCGCCGCAGGTCCTCTTCGTCCATCTTGAAATAGATTCCGCCGGCCGGGCTCAGGCGCTCGACCGCCTCCTCCACGCCGCAGCCCCACTCGGAGCGGATGCTCTCGAAATCGCGTCCCTTGAGCTCCGGGTACGGCGCCGACCAGGTCACGATCACGCGATCGGTCCCGTCTATCCAGTCCGCGAGCAGCACCGTCGAGCCCGCGACGTAGGGATAGACGTCCAGGTCGACGCTCTGGCTCGCGCGCGCGTGCGCAATGGCGGAGAGCGTCTCCCGGCTCATTCCCCAGCTCTCCCGGCCGTTGCACTTGTGGTGCGAGATGACCACGGGGACGTCCGCACGCTGGCCGATCTCGATCGTTTCCCGCACCGAATCGAGGACCCCCGTCCCTTCGTCGCGCATGTGGGTCGCGTAGATGCCGCCATGGGCGCCGAGACGGTCGGCGAGGGCCACGACCTCGCCGGTGGGTGCTTCGAACGCCGGCGGGTAGGCGAGTCCGGTGCTGAGGCCGATGCAGCCGGCCTCCAGAGCTTCGTCGAGCAAGGTCTCCATGTGCGCGATCTCGGCCGCGGACGCCGCCCGGTGGAGGTCGCTCATCGCCGTCGCCCGAAGCGCGGTGTGACCCACGAGCGGCGCGAGATTGAGCGCCGGCGGCGATGCTTCGACCTCGGCCATGTACTCGCGCATCGTCGCGAACCGGTACCACCGGCCGTCTCCCAGCAGGTTCATCGGCGGCGGTGGCTCGGAGCCCGCGAACGGGGCGAGGCTGACCCCGCAGTTCCCGGTCACGACCGACGTCACGCCCTGGCTGATCTTCGGCGTCATGTCGGGGCTGGAGAGCACCGCGCGGTCATCGTGGGTGTGCGCGTCGATGAATCCCGGAGCGACGACGAGCCCGGAGGCGTCGATCTTGCTGACGGCCTCGATGCGGGAATCGAGGTGATCGCCGACCGCGACGACGCGGTCGCCGGTGACGGCGACGTCGAGGTGGGCACGGGCCGCTCCCGTGCCGTCAATCACGTCGCCGGAGTGAATCAGCAGATCGCACGTGGTCGGAGGGATGGACATTCGGTGGTTCTCCATGACGGTTCATTGTTCGCACCGCGCCCTTGCGGGCCGGCGATGGCCGGTCGAGCCTGGCGCCGCACCGGCGGGGCTCCGTCGAGTGTGGAAGCGGCGGCGTCGTTCCGGTTCATTCGTCACGCCACGGGGTGGACGGTGCCATAATCGGAGCCGGCGGCCCGCCGCGCCCGTCGCGATCCGATGACACGGCCATGACCCGATCCACCATGCCGCTCGCACGCTTCACGGTACTCGATCTCACTCGCGTGCGCGCGGGTCCGACCGCGGTGCGCCAGCTCGCGGACTGGGGAGCCGACGTCATCAAGATCGAGGCGCCCGAGGCGATCGACGAGGCCGGCGGAATGGGCGGCGCGCGGCACGGGCCGGATTTCCAGAACCTCCATCGCAACAAGCGGTCGATGACCCTGAACCTCAAGGACCCCGCCGGCCACGCGGCGTTCATGCGCCTCGTCGAGCGCGCCGACGTCGTGGTCGAGAACTATCGTCCGGACGTGAAGTCGCGCCTCGGGATCGACTACGCCGCGTGCCGGGCCGCGAACCGGCGGATCGTCTACGCGAGCATCTCCGGGTTCGGGCAGGCCGGACCCTACCGCCTGCGTCCCGGGTTCGACCAGATTGCGCAGGGGATGGGCGGGCTGATGTGGATCACCGGCCTGCCCGGCCAGGGCCCGGTGCGGGTGGGGGTGCCCATCGCGGATCTGGCGAGCGGGCTGTACGCATCCATCGGCATCTTCATCGCGTTGCTCGAACGCGAGGAGACCGGCGAGGGCCGTTGGGTGCACTCGTCGTTGCTGGAAGCGCAGATCGCGATGCTCGACTTCCAGGCGGCGCGCTGGACGATCGCCGGCGAGGTTCCGCCCCAGGCCGGGAACAACCACCCCACGAGCATCCCGACCGGGGTGTTCGAGACCGCGGACGGATACGTCAACATCGCCGCGAGCGGTGACGGGATGTGGCGGCGGCTGTGCGGCGTGCTCGGTGACCCCGACCTGGGCGACGATCCGCGCTACGCCACCGACGAAGCGCGCTCGAAGAACCGCGACGACCTCAACGAGCGGCTTCAGGCGCACCTGCGCAGGCGCAGGAGCGCGGAGTGGATCGAGGCCCTCAACGACGGGGGGGTCCCCTGCGGGCCGATCTACCGGATGGACGAGATGTGGGCGGACCCGCAGGTCGAGCACCTGCGGATGCGGCGCACCACCACCCGCCACCCGGTGCTCGGGGAGGTCGACGTCGTGCGCAATGCGGTGAACATCGAAGGCGTGCCGTCCATGCCCTGCCGCCACACCGCGGAGCGCGGCGAACACACCGACGAGATCCTCGGCGAGTTCGGGTTCTCCGCCGACGAAATCGGCCACATGCGGTCGAGAAACGTCATCTGAACGCCACCGCGGCGGCGGTATCCGCCTCCACCGGCGGGATCGTCGCCGGACAGGACGGGAAGCGTCTCGGGTATCTCGATCCGGACCGGCCGCAAGGGCACGAAGGGCACAGTGCGATCTCCTGCGCGATGCAGGTTGCGATTGCGGAGGTCATGGCGTCGTCCCGGGATGACGGCGGGTTCGGCCGGTCCGACACGGTACCCCGCACCGGCGCCACGGCCGAGTTGCAGTTTCGCGATGCCTCGGTGCTGCGGAGCCTCGGAGCTTCGGGAGCTCACACCACGCCCGCGGCGCGCAGGCGCCGGATCGCCTCCGGGTCGTAGCCGATCTCCGCCAGCAGTGCGTCGGTGTGCTCGCCGAGCGCCGGCGCCGTCCGGTTCGGCGCGGGCTCGCCGGTTCTCACCGGCGGGGCGACGAGGCGGATGTCCCCCCGCATCGGGTGTTGGAGGTGCTGGATGCGGTCGTGCTCGGCCACGAACCGGTTCTCGAGCGCCTGCGCGACGTCGTTGATGGGGGCGGCGGGCACCACGCCGGCGAAGTGCGCGAGCCACTCGGCGGTAGTGCGTGACGACAGGGCCGCGTCGAGGAGATCGGTGATCGTCTCCCGGTGCGCGAGACGTTCCCCGAAGGTGGCGAACCGCGGGTCGGAGATCCACTCGGGCCGGTCGAGCTTCCCGCACAGCGCCGGCCAGAACTTCTCCTTGTTGCACATGATGTAGATCCAGCCATCGGCGGTGCGATAGAGCTGGCACGGGGTGAGCGACGGGTGCGCGGAGCGGGGGAGGCGTTCGGCGACGTGGCCCTCGTTCAGGTACCACGCAGCGGGGTAGCTCAGGTTGTGCAGGGCCATGTCGAAGAGGCTGACGTCGAGGTCGCGGCCCGTGCCGCTCGCCCGGGCGCCGACGATGCCGGCGAGCACCGCGTAGCCCAGTCCGAGGCCGGTCATCAGGTCGACCACGGACAGCCCGAAACGGGTCGGCGGTCCGCCCGGCTCTCCGGTCAGCGAGAACCAGCCGGTCTCGGCCTGCATCAGGTAGTCGAAGCCGGGCCAGCCCGCCCGCGGTCCGCTGCGGCCGTAGGCGCTCAGGTGCGCACACACGATGCGCGGGTTGTGGGTCCGGAGGTGCGCCCAGGTGAGGCCGAGCTTCTCCGGGACGTCGCCGCGCAGGTTCGAGGCGAGGGCGTCCGCCGACCCGACGAGGGAGTGCAGGATCGCCTTGCCCTCGGGATGGCGGAGGTCGAGGGTCATGCTCTTCTTGTTGCGGTTGAACGCGTGGAAGAACACGCTGTCGTGCTCGGCGAAGTAGAACGGCCCGACGTCGCGGGCGAAGTCGCCGCCCTCCGGCGGCTCGATCTTGATGACCTCCGCGCCTTGGTCGGCGAGGAACATCGTGCCGAAGGGGCCCGCGCCGTACTGCTCGACGGCGAGCACCCGAATGCCTGCGAGGGGGAGGGTCATCGGTCTCGTGGGAGGAACATCGTGCCGAAGGGGCCCGCGCCGTACTGCTCGACGGCGAGTACCCGGATGCCTGCGAGGGGGAGGGTCACCGGTCTCGTGGAACGCGGACGGTGCGCCCGCGTCCTCGACGAGCGGACGAAGCGGCTTCGTCCTGCCCCATCCTACGCCGGATGCCGCTTCACGAGCTGCTTCGCGATGATGATCCGCTGCAGCTCGTTGGTGCCTTCGCCGATCGCGAGGAGCGGCGCGTCGCGGTAGTAGCGCTCGATGTTGAATTCCTTGGAGTAGCCGTAGGCGCCGTGGATGCGCATCGCCTCGGTGGCGTTGAACATGGCGGTCTCGGTGGCGAAGAGCTTGGCCATGCCCGCTTCCATGTCGCAGCGCCGGCCGGTGTCGTAGGCGCGCGCGGCGGATTCGGTGAGGAGGCGTGAGGCCTCCAGCCGGGTCGCCATCTCCGCGAGCTTGATCTGGATCGACTGATGCTCGCAGATGGGTTTGCCGAAGGTCTTGCGGACCTGCGCGTACGCGACGCTCTCTTCGAGGCAGGCCCGGGCGATGCCGCACCCGCGCGCCGCGACGTTGATCCGGCCGAGCTCCAGGCCACCGAGGATCTGTTGCAGGCCGCGGCCCTCCACCGCCCCGACGAGGTTCTCCTCCGGGACCTCGCATTCGTCGAATACCAGCTCGCCGGTATCGATCCCCTTGTAGCCGATCTTCTCGAGCTTGCGTGCGACCCTGAAGCCGGGAAAGCCCTTCTCGACGATGAGCAGGCTCATGCCCCGGTGCGGAGGCGTGGCCCCCGGATCGGTCTTCACCAGCGCCGCGAGGATGTTCCCGTGGACGCTGTTGCTGATCCACGTCTTGGCGCCGTCGACCACGTAGTGGCCGTCGCGCCGCTTCGCCCGGGTGCGAATGCCCTGGAGGTCCGTGCCGCAGTCGGGCTCGGTGAGCGCGATCGCGCCGCGCAGCTCCCCGCGCGCGCACCGCGGAAGGTAGCGCCGCTTCTGCGCCTCGGTGCCGGAACGCTCGATGGCGGCGGCCATGATCAGGTGCGAGTTGAAGATCCCCGACACCGACATCCACACCGCGGAGACGCGCTCGACGATCCGGGTATAGGTCGACGCGGACAGCCCGAGGCCGCCGTACTCCTCGCCGATGGTGGCCCCGAAGAGCCCCAGCTCCTTCATCTTCCCGACGATCTCCTCCGGCCAGACGTCGTTCTCTTCGAGCTCGCGCACATGAGGGCGCACGTCGCGCTCGAGGAAACGGTCGACGGAGTCGAGGATCAGGGATTCGTCGTAGTTCGGGATCGATGGTTCGGGGGTCGCCATCGGCGTCTCCGGAAAGCCCTGGTGGCTGCGCGGGTGTCGCGCGGAATCGGTGACGGCCTGCGAGATTTCAGGGCGACACGCGGTTGAATGACTGACTCGGCTATCAATAATCGGCGAGGTCGTCGATCGCGTGGCCGGTCTTCGGGATCAGGAACGTCCGCTCGTAGGACATGAACTCGGTGCCGTCCGCCTTCCTGCCGATGGTGCGCGCGGTCACGATGCCCTGGGTGGGGCGCGACTTCGACTCCCGCTTGGCGAGGACCTCGCTCTCCGCGTAGATGGTGTCGCCCACGAACACGGGGGCCGTGAGCCGGATCCTGTCCCAGCCGAGGTTCGCGATCGTCTTCTGGGAGAGGTCGCTCACGCTCATGCCGGCCACCATCGAGAGGGTCAGGCAGGAGTTGACCAGCGGCCGTCCGAACTCGCTCTTCGCCGCGTACTCCTTGTCGAAGTGCAGGGGGTGCTGGTTCATCGTGAGCAGGGTGAACCAGGTGTTGTCGCTCTCGGTGATGGTGCGGCCGGGACGATGCTCGTAGACATCGCCGACCTCGAAGTCCTCGAAGTACCGGCCGAACGACTCCCGGTACCGGCGCTCGCCCACTGCCTTGCGTACGACGGACACGTTACCGCTCCTCCTTCAGGATCGCCGTTTCAGCGGCGGCTCGACCGGTGTCATGGAATCGGCACGACCGGCACGTTGCCGCACCCTTCCGTCGCCGCTCCGGCGACGGTTCGATTGGTCTCGGGGAGCCGGCACGACCGATGCGCTGCCGTTCCTCTCACGTCGCTTTCGATGACCTTCAATCGCCGGTTCAGTCGCCGGCCGCGCCGGCGGCCACCGTCACCGGCTCGATGGGGCGGGTCATGTGGAGGATCGTCGTGACGTCGCTGGCCTCGTCGATCGCGAGCAATGCCTCGGCGAGCGCATCGCGCCGGTTTGCGCCCATCCAGGGAGACGCAAGACCGTCGAGCTTGGCCTTCAGCTCGTCGCGGGTGAGGAAGTTCTCGGGCTCCCCCTTGGGGACCCGGACGTACCGCTCCCAGGTCCCGTGTCGCGTCGTCACCTTGGCGAGGCCGGACATCCGGTCCGGAAAGTCCGCCTCGGCCCGATCGTCGACCACGGTGCGGACCCGCCGGCAGAGATCGAGGGTGTCGGGGTCGCCGACATGCGCCCGATAGGAGTCCCACGTGAGGGCTCCGTCGCGCAGGGCCACCGCCGCGCAGAACGGCATCGAGAACTGTCCGTCGACGTAGGTCGCGGGGCGCTGCTTCTCGTCTTCCGGATCCCCGATGAGGTTCCAGCCGGTGCGCGAGAGTCCGACCTCCACCGACTCCACGTCGCGCCAGTCGATGGCGTGCTCGTCGCGCAGCGCGATCAGCGCATCGACCGGTGCGTGGCTGTACCGGCAGGACGGGTAGGGCTTGATGGCGATACGCAGGGTCTCCCACCGCTCGCCCAGGTCCGCAGCCGCGAGGGCCGGGTTCGCGTTCGGCGCATAGGCATGGAGGAAGCCGGCCCGGCCTTCGACCGCCTCGCGGGCCCCGCGGAACCCCTCGCGGGCCATGCAGGCCACGACGAGCCCGTTCATCGCGGCATAGCCGGTGTGGAACGGCTTGTTCCACGCGCCGTCGACCAGGAACTGCATCGAGCCGGCGGCGAGGCTCCCGCAGAGCCCCAGGGCGTCCTCCATCCGCGCGGCGTCCAGCCCGAGGATCCGGCCGGCGGCGACCGCGGCGCCGAACACCCCGCACGTCGCGGTGGGATGGAATCCCCGACGGTAGTGCTCGGACGGACCGAGGGCGAGGCTCAGGCGGATCTGCACCTCGTACCCGGCCACGACCGCGGCGACGACGGTGCGGCCGTTCGCCCCGACCATCTCCGCGGCGGCCAGCGCGGCCGGGACGATCGGCGCGCTCGGGTGGATCGAGCCGCTCGCGTGGGTGTCGTCGAAGTCGAGGGAGTGGCCGAGGTTGCCGTTGAACAGCGCGGCGGCGGGAGGCGAGTACGCGGCGCCGTCGCCGATGACGCTGGCGTTGCCGTCGCCGAGTCCGAGGTGGCGCAGCGCCGCCGCCATCGAAGCGCTCAGGTCCGCGTCATTGCGCCCGCGGATGGAGATGCCGACTTGGTCCATGAGCAGCATCCGGGCGCGTTCGACGACTCGGGGATCGAGGGATGCGTAGTCGATGCCGGCGGCGAATTCGGCGAGGCGGCGGGTGGCTCCGGCCATGGCGGGGGTCCTCGTGGGCAGTGGCGGGATGGTAGCGGAAATCGACGGCCCGGCGGGCAACGCGCCCCGTCCCCCGAAACGACGTTGACGACGGCCCCGATGGCCCGCGCGGGGGCCGGCGCGATTGCGCGCGCCGTCAGGCGCAGCCCAGCTTCGCCGCCAGATCGATGAAGTCCTCCGCGACGAAGTCGAACTCGTGCTCGGCTTCGAAGTCCCGGTCCTGATGTGGTCCGTACTCGGTGGGCCGGGCCACGAACGCGGTGCGCATTCCGTGCGAGGCGGCGTGCACGAGGTCGCCGTTGTGGGCCGCGACCATCAGCACGCGCTCCGGCGGGAGGTCGAGGTACGCGCAGGTCCCGAGATAGGCGGCGGGCAGTGGCTTGTAGGCCCGGCAGGGCTCGGCGCCGAGGATCGCGTCCCACGGCAGGCCCGCGCGCTTCGCCATGTTCACCATCATCGCCACGTTGCCGTTCGAGCAGGTGCCGATGATGAACCGCCGGCGCATGGCGGTGAGGCCCTCGACGCTGTCCGGCCAGGGATCGAGGCGGTGCCACGCGCGGTTGAAGTGGTCGATTCCGGCTTCGTCGAGCCCCTGGATGCCGAACGTTTCGACGAGCGCGCACAGGCTCTCGCGGTGCAGGTCGTCAAGGCGCACCCAGGCGCGCTCGCCGCTTCGCACCCGTTCCATCGCGGGCTGGTACATCCCGCGCCAGGCATCCGCGAACGCCTCCCAGTCGGCCTCGACCCCGAGGCGATCGCCGAGCGCGCGGCCTTCACGGATGATGCTCGAGCGCCAGTCCACGACGGTGCCGAACACGTCGAAGACGAGCGCCTCGATCTCCGCGGGATCGACCGCCACCCCGGAACACCCTCCTCGACGATTCGTCCCCGGCCGTTGCCGGGGTGTCAGCGCGAACGCAGCTTCGGGTCGAGCATGTCCCGCAGCGCGTCGCCGAAGAGGTTGAAGCCGAACACCGCGAGGGTGATCGCGAGTCCCGGGAAGATCGAGAGCCACGGCGCGCTCTCCAGGAACTCCTCGGCGCCGCCCTTGAGCATCAGTCCCCACGCCGGCGTCGGGTCCTGTACGCCCATGCCGAGGTAGGACAGCACCGCTTCCAGAAGGATGGCCTGGCCGACGAAGTACGTCAGCATGATGAGGAAGGGCGCCATCACGTTGGGCGCCATGTGGCGCAGGATGATGCGCGCGTGGCTGTAGCCGAGGGCCCGCGCCGCGTCCACGTAGGGGATCTCGCGGATCGAGAGCGCGCTGGATCGGACCACGCGCGCGCACTGGGGAATGAACGGCACGGTGATGGCGATGATCACGTTCTCCACCCCCGGCCCCAGCGTCGCCACCACCGCCAGCGCCATGATGATGAGCGGGAAGGCGAGGAAGACGTCCACGATGCGCTGCACGATGAGGTCGAACAGTCCTCCGAAGTAAGCGCTCGCTACTCCCAGCACCAGCCCGAGCGTCGCCCCGAGGGACGCGGCGACCAGCCCGATGAACAGCGCCGTGCGCGCACCGTAGAGGACGCGGGTCAGGATGTCGCGGCCGAACTCGTCGGTGCCCATGACGAACTCGGTGCTCGGGGGTGTGAGCATGTCCTCCAGCGAGTTGGCCACGGGGTTGTACGGGGTGAGGAAGTCCGCGAAGGAGGCGGCGAACGCCATGACGATCACCACCACCGCGCCCGCCGTCCCGAGCGGCTGCTTGCGGCACAGGGTCCACACACGCTCGCCGAACGGCTTTTTCAGCTCGTCGAGCTCGCTGGTGTCGATGAAGGCTTGCGATGTCGCCACGAGTTTCTCCCAACCCGGCCGAGCCGGAACCGGACTTCCCGGAGTCCCGCCGTCGCGGGATTCCGGGAAATCGCGATCAGTTCCTCGTCATTTGCACGGTGTTTCCATGGACGGGGGACCGACCGTCAACTGTAGCGGATACGCGGGTCCAGCCACGCGTAGAGGATGTCCACCACCAGGTTCGTCATCACGAAGATCAGGACCACCAGCATCACGAGGTGCTGGGTCAGGGCGAAGTCCTGGTTTCCTACCGAGTCCACGAACAGCTTGCCCAGCCCGTTCAGGTTGAAGACCTGCTCGGTGACCACGAGCCCGCCCATCAGGAAGGCGAACTCGATGGCGATGATCGTCACCACCGGCAGCAGCGCGTTCTTCAGGGCGTGCCGGTTGATGACCACACGCTCGATCAGCCCCTTCGCGCGCGCGGTCCGCACGTAGTCCTCCCGCAGGACCTCGAGCATCGCCGACCGGGTCATGCGGGTCGCGACCGCGGAGTACCGGTAGCCGGTCGCCAGCGCCGGCCAGATGAGCTGGGCGAGGTTGCCGAGCGGGTCCTCGAACGGGGAGACGTAGTTGATGGGCGGCATCCAGCCCGCCCCGAACCACGCCTGGGTGATGACCAGCAGCCCCAGGATGATCATGATGCCGAGCCAGAACGACGGGATGCCGATCCCCGCGATGCTGAACGCCCGCACCACGTAGTCGATCCAGGTGTTCTGCTTGACCGCCGAGATGATGCCGAGGGGGAGCGCGATGATCACCGCGACCAGGGTCGACATGATCGCGAGCTGGAGCGAGAGCTTGAAGCGTACCTGGATCTCGTGGGTGACCGGCTGGCCGGTCCACATCGACTTCCCGAGGTCGCCGGTGAAGTAGCCGCCGACGAAATCGACGAACTGCTTGTGCAGCGGATCGTCGAGGCCGAGGTCCTTGCGGCAGATGTCGATGTCTTCCTGCGACGCGAACAGCCCGGTGCCGGCGAGGCGGACCTCGCAGACGTCGCCGGGGAGCAACCGCAGGAGGAAGAAGACGAGCAACGCCGCCCCGATCAGGGTCGGGATCATGAGCAGCATGCGCTTGACGACGTATTGGTACATGGCGCCGGACCCTGCCCTGCCGGCGCCCCCGTGGTCGGGGGCGCCGGCCTGCGGGCCTCATATCAGCGACTTGTCGATCCAGACGTTGTCGAGCTGCTGGTTGAGGTAGTGGCTCGGGGGAGAGATCCACCCCTTCACGTAGGAACGGTGGGGGTTGATCTTGTACCACCACAGGGTGAGCCCCATGTGGGCCTGCTCGTCGAGCGCCCGCTTTTCGTACTGGCGCATCAGAGCGCGTTGCTCGTCCGTCGACTCGGCGCGCACGAGCTTGGCGTAGATGTCCTCGAGCACCTGATCGTCGTACTGCCCGTAGTTGTTCCCGGAGCTGCCGAGGAACTTGGTCACGTCCGCGATGGGGTTGACGACCGACTGGCAGTTGAAGTCGATGGAGACGTCGAACTCGTGCGACTTGCGAAGCGCGGCGTAGAACTGCGGGGTCGGACGCACGTGCTGCTCGGCCTTCACCCCGATCTGCGCCCACTGGTCGATGAGCCACGTGCCGACGACCTTGTACGGCTGGTCGACGTCGCGGTTGTTGTAGTCGATGGTCAGGTCCGTCGCGCCCGCTTCCTGGAGCAGCGCCATCGCTTCGGCCCGCGACGCTTCGAGGTCGCGACGATAACCGGCGAGCTGCGTGAGCTCCGCTTCGGTCGCGGCCAGCGGATGGCCGGGGAACACGACCCCCCCCACCGTCTTCACGATCGCGATGCGCGAGAGGTACTTCGAGCCGCCCCAGCGGTCGACCGCGAGGGTCAGCGCGCGGCGCACGCGCGGGTCGTCGAAGGGCTTGCGCATGTGGTTCGAGGTGAACAGGAGCACGCAGTTCCAGTCGCTCTCCTGCACCGTGAGCTTGTCGCCGAGCGCGTTGACCAGATCGTCGCGCGCCTTCGGCGGGAAGCCCCGGAACTCGATGGCGGCCCGGTTGCCGCGGATCGCCTGGATGCGCACCGACATCTTCTTGGCGATGATCGCCTTGAAGCCGTCGAGGTACGGCTGTCCCTCGTGGTGGTAGTCGTCGTTGCGCACTCCCTCCACGAACGCCCCCGGCTGGTGCTGGACGAACTTGAACGGACCGGTGCCGTTCACGTTGTTCTGGTGCCAGCCATAGCCGTGCTCTTCCAGGTCCTTCTTGCTGTAGATCCAGTTGAACGGCGTCGCGAGCGCCGGCATGAAGGCGCCGGACGCGAACTCCAGGTTGAACACGATGGTGGTGTCGTCGGGCGCCTCGACCGAATCGACCATGCTGAAGAACGCCTTGCGGGCGCTCGGTATGCCCTCGGGCGGGAAGATGATCTTGTCGTAGGTGGCCTTGACGTCCTGGGCGGTCAGCGGCATTCCGTCGTGGAACTTCACCCCCTCCCTGATCTTGAACGTATAGGTCTTGCCGCCGTTGGTCGGCTCCGGCACGTCCCCGACACAGAGGTCGCACACGAAGTCCGACGACTGGGGATCCTCCGGGTTCACCCGGACCAGCAGGCTGTAGAACGGCGCGTAGGGATGCACGATGGCATAGGTGGTCTCCTTGTGTCCGTCCTTCGACGGCGCTTCGCCGGCGACCACGAAGTCAAGGGTTCCGCCCTTCTGATGTCCGTCGGCGGACGCGGTCTGGACGCCGAGACCGATCCCGGCTGCGCCGCCGGCCAGCAGCGCGGCGGCAATGCCGGCTCTGAAGCCCCGTGTGTGGCTTTTCATCGCTGATACCTCCTTCATGGGTGAGTACAGTTCCGTTGCATTTCATTGTCTGCCGCCGGTCCGTCGGCGACGTGTTCGAGACCGGGACCGCGGTGGTTCCCGCGAGTCATGATACCTCCGTGCACGCCACCCAGTGGCCCGGCCGCAGCTCCTGAAGCGCCGGGGGGGTGGTGCGGCATTCGTCCACCGCCAGCGTGCAGCGCGGATGGAACACGCATCCGGGGGGCGGGTTGAGCGGGCTCGGCACCTCGCCCTTGAGCGTCTGGTGCATGCGTTGCGCCTCGATCCGCGGATCCGGGATCGGCACCGCCGAGAGTAGCGCCCGGGTATAGGGGTGCAGCGGGTTGCCGAACAGGTCGTCCGAGTCCGCCAGCTCGACGATCTTCCCGAGGTACATCACCGCCACGCGGTCGCACAGGTGGTGCACGACGCTCAGATCGTGCGCGATGAAGAGGTAGGTGAGATCGAATTCCTCGCGAAGGTCCTCGAGCAGGTTGATGACCTGGGCCTGGATGGACACGTCCAGGGCCGACACCGCCTCGTCGCAGATGATGAAGTCCGGGTTCAGGCAGAGCGCGCGCGCGATCCCCACCCGCTGGCGCTGGCCGCCGCTCATCTCGTGCGGGTAGCGGTCCGCGAACTTCGTGGGCAACCCGCAGATGGTGAGGAGCTCGGCAATCCGCTGGTTGCGCCGCTGCGGGTCGGGCTCGATGCCGTGGATGCGCATCGGCTCGCCCAGGATGGAGCCGACCTTCATGCGGGGATTGAGCGAGCTGTACGGGTCCTGGAAGATGACCTGGACCTTCTGGCGCCAGGGGGTCAGCTCCTTGCTCGAGAGCCCTTCGAGGTTGACGCCCTCGAACACGATCTCGCCCGAGGTGGGGCGGTCGAGCTGGAGCACGCAGCGTCCCGTGGTGGTCTTGCCGCAACCGGATTCTCCGACCAGGCCGAGGGTCTCGCCCTTCCTGATCCGGAAGCTCACTCCGTCGACCGCCTTGACGTTGCCGACGGTCTTCTGGAACACCAGCCCTTCCGTGACCGGGAAGTACTTCTTGAGGTTCCTGACCTCGAGGAGGGTCTCGCCCTTGGCGATGCCGCCGGCGGCGGGGGGTGCGGGAGCGGCGGCCGGTGCGTTCATGCGTTGCCCGTCGCGTCGAGGCGCATTTCGTTCGCACGGAAGCACGCGGCGATCTGGCCGTCTCCGACCGCTTCCAGCGGGGGGACCGACCGGGCGCAGGCGTCGTCCGCCCACCGGCAGCGCGGCCGGTACGAGCAGCCGCCGTCGAGGCGCGTCAGGTCCGGCGGCTGGCCCTCGATCGGGACCAAGCGCTTGCCCCGGTTCAGGTCCATGCGCGGCACCGAATTCAGCAGTCCGATGGTATAGGGGTGGTGCGGGTCGTGGTAAATCCGGTCCGCCGACCCCGATTCGACGATCTTGCCTGCGTACATCACGATGACCCGCTCCGCGTAACGCGCCACCACCCCGAGGTTGTGCGTGATCACGATGAGCGCCACCCCCATCTGCTTGGTGAGGTTGCGCATCAGCTCCAGGATTTGCGCCTGGATGGTGACGTCGAGGGCGGTGGTGGGCTCGTCGGCGATGATGAGGCGGGGATTGCACGAGAGGGCCAGGGCAATCATCACCCGCTGGCGCATGCCCCCGCTGAAGTGGTGCGGATACTGCTTCAGTCGCCTCTCCGGCTCTCCGATGCCCACCATCCCGAGGAGTTCCACCGCCCGGCGGTCCGCATCGGCTTGGCTGAGGCCCATGTGCAGGATCATCGTCTCGGTGAGCTGCAACCCGATGGTCAGCACCGGATTGAGCGAGGTCATCGGCTCCTGGAACACCATGGAGATCCGGCCGCCGCGCACGTGGCGGATCTCCTCGTCGCTCATCGCGAGCAGGTCCTTGCCGCCGAAGAGGATCCGGCTGCCGTCGAGGATCTCCCCGGGCGGGTGCGGGATGAGGCGCAGGATCGACATCGCGCCGACCGACTTGCCGCAGCCGGACTCCCCGACGATCGCGACCGTCTCCCCCTCGCTCACGTCGTAGGTGATGCCGTCGACGGCCTTGACGGTGCCCTCGGTGGTATGGAACTGGGTGCGGAGGTTTTCGACTTCGAGCAGCTTGGGCACGGCGATGCCTTCGGGGCGGCGGGTTGCCTGGCGCGGCCCCTGCGTCGTCGTCGCGGTCGGGGCATGCAGTGGGGATAACGGTAGGAGCGGACTTTCCGAAAGTCAACGAGAAAGTGACGCCGGGCCGCCCGCGTCCTGGCGGAGACGGCTGCTTCCCGTTAGCCTCGCCCCCGCAATGGCTTCCATCCCTCGCGGTTCGCCGCGCCCGATCCTCGCCTCGTGCTCGTCCGCTCACGCGGCCCACGACGGTCTGGCCGACGCGTTGCTCGTGCTCCTGCCCCTGTGGGCACAGGCGTTCGGGGTGTCGCTGACCCAGGCCGGGGTCCTGAAGAGCGCGTTCCACGCCGCGATGACGGCCGGGCAGATCCCTTCCGGGCTCATCTCGGAACGGCTCGGCGAACGACGGTTGCTCGCTCTCGGCACGCTCGGCACCGCGGTCGGCTGGCTGCTGCTGGCCGAGGCGGATGGATTCCGCGCCTTGCTCATCGCGCTGCTGGTTGCCGGGCTCGGCTCCAGCGTGCAGCACCCGCTCGCATCGAGTCTGGTGAGCCGGGCGTATCGAGGTGAGCGGGTCCGGACCGCGCTCGGTGTCTACAACTTCGCCGGTGACGTGGGCAAGGCGGTCGTTCCCGCCCTGCTCGCGGTCGGGATCGGGATCGCCGGCTGGCGGATGTCGTCGATGTCGTGCGGCCTCGCGATGGCGGTGGTCGCGCTCGTGGTGCACTTGGCCTTGCAGCGGTTCCTGTCCGGCGCCGCGCCGACGGTCCCGCGGCCCGGCGGCGCGGCGCCGACGGGCTGGGGGATCGTCAACCGGCGCGGCTTCACCCTGCTCAGCGTGATCGCGGTCGTCGACGCATCGTCGCGCAGCGGCTTCCTGCTGCTGGCGCCGTTCGTGATGGTCGAGAAGGGGCTGCCGGTGGAGCGCACGGGCTTCGCGCTCGCGCTGATCTTCGCCGGCGGCGCGGCGGGGAAGTTCGCCTGCGGCTTCATCGCCGAGCGGCTCGGAACGGTCCGAACCATCGTGATCACCGAGGTGGCGACGGTGCTCGGAATCGTCGCCGCCGTCGCGGCGCCGATGGGGGTGCTCTGGATCCTCCTCGTACCGATCGGCCTCGCGCTCAACGGGACGTCGTCGGCGTTGTACGGCGCGGTCGGGGAGCTCGCCCACACGGAGCGGCAGGCGAGGGCGTTCGGGCTGTTCTACACGGTGACCACCGCTGCGACCGCGGTCGCGCCGCTCGCCTATGGCGCGCTCGGTGACGCCGTCGATCTTGAAGTCAGCGCGGCGGTGATCGCGGGGCTGGTCGCAGCCTCGGTGCCGGTCGCGCTCGCGCTGCGCTCGCAGATCCGCGACGAGCCGGCGCGGGAGGGCCAGGGTTCCTGACTTGCATTCCGTTTTTCCCACCGGTCCGCGAACGCCTTGGCCGGTAGTCCCATCTGCCTGCATGCGGCCGGGTCGCCAGCGCCTGCCGGCGCCTGCCACCGAGGCGGAGCGCACGGATCGGCGCGCAGGCGGGCCCGGGCGCTCTCGCTTCGCGGACCGGTGAGAAAGACGGGTCGAGGCGGCCTCTACCCCGGATTCTCATCGACAAGGACAATATGGAGCATTTGATGGACTGGGCTGTTATATGATCCGGCGTCCCTGCCATGAAGCCGCGCAGCGACCGTCACCGGGGAGTGGCGAGACTCGCGGGCTGCACGATCAACCACGTATGGAGAAGCAAGCCATGGGCCGAGAGCAGAACGCAGCAATCCTTGAGAAGCAGTGGCGCGACGACCCCCGCTGGCGAGGAGTCGAGCGCGGGTATTCCGCCGCCGACGTGGTACGCCTGCGTGGCTCGGTAGCGATCGAGTACACCCTGGCGCGCCGAGGCGCGGAGCGTCTGTGGAAGGCTCTCGACGCCGAGCCTTGCGTGCGGGCGCTCGGCGCGGTCACCGGCAACCAGGCGGTGCAGATGGCCAAGGCGGGATTGCAGTCCATCTACCTCTCCGGGTGGCAGGTGGCGGCGGACGCCAACACCGCGGGCCAGATGTACCCGGACCAGAGCCTGTACCCCGCCGACAGCGCCCCCGACCTGATCCGCGCGATCAATGGCGCCCTGGCCCGAGCCGACCAGATCCACCACTCCGAGGGCGACGATTCGATCGACTGGTTCCTGCCCATCGTCGCCGACGCGGAGGCCGGCTTCGGCGGCGTGCTGAACGCCTTCGAGCTGATGAAGGACATGATCGACGCGGGCGCGGCCGGCGTGCACTTCGAGGATCAGCTCTCCTCGGCGAAGAAGTGCGGCCACATGGGCGGCAAGGTGCTGCTGCCGACCCGGGAGGCGGTGCAGAAGCTGATCGCGGCGCGGCTCGCGGCCGATGTCTGTGGGGTGCCCACCCTGCTCATGGCGCGCACCGATGCGCTCGGGGCGAAGCTGCTCACCAGCGACGTGGACCCCCACGACCAGTCCTTCGTCACCGGCAAGCGGACGGTGGAAGGGTTCTACGAGGTGACGTGCGGCATGGAGCAGGCGGTCTCGCGCGGGCTCGCCTACGCCCCCTACGCGGACCTGGTGTGGTGCGAGACGTCCAGGCCGGACCTCGGCGAGGCGCGTGAATTCGCCCAGGCCATCCGGGAGCGGTTCCCGGGCCAGCGGCTCGCCTACAACTGCTCGCCGTCGTTCAACTGGAAGGCGAACCTCGACGACGCCACCATCGCGAAGTTCCAGGAGACGCTGGCGGAGATGGGCTACCACTACCAGTTCATCACCCTTGCCGGCTTCCACGCCATCAACCACGGCATGTTCGAGCTCGCGCACGGCTACCGCGACCGCGCCATGAGCGCCTACGTGGCGTTGCAGGAGGCGGAGTTCGCGGCCGAGCCGCTCGGCTACACGGCCCACAAGCACCAGCGCGAGGTCGGCGCCGGCTACTTCGACGCGGTCACCGAGGTGGTCACCGGTGGGGTGAGCTCGATCACCGCTCTCGCCGGCTCGACCGAGGAAGAGCAGTTCGACGCCGCGGACGAAGAGCATCGCGCGGTCGCCTGACGTTCCACGGCCGCCCTCCCCGCCGTTCGGGGAGGGCGGCCGCACGCATCGGTGGCCGGTCGACCAGGCGCGGCCCCCCGGCCGGCGCCGGTCGCGCGTGCGAAAGGCCTGATTCCATCCCGGAGCCTGCTCCCCGGGCGTTCTTCGCCACGGGAGCGTATCCGGTGTCCCGCCCCGAAGCCCGAGGAACGACCCGATGAGCCAACCAGCCGGAGCCATGGCCGACGCCGGGGCTGCGACCCTCGGGCGCGACCCGGCCGCGATCGTCGATCGCCTGATCCGCCGCGCCCGCGCCGCCATGGACGCCTTCGCGGACTCGGATCAGGCCCGGGTCGACGAAGCGGTGACCGCGCTCGCGTGGTCGCTCTGCAAGCCGGAACACGCCGAGGCGCTCGCGAAGATGGCGGTCGAGGACACCGGTCTCGGCAACGCCGCCGACAAGGTCGTCAAGAACCAGCGCAAGACCTTCGGGACGCTGCGCGACCTCATGCGGGTGAAGAGCGTCGGGGTCATCGAGGAGCGGCCCGAGCTCGGGCTGGTGAAGTACGCGAAGCCGGTGGGGGTGGTCGGCGCGGTGACGCCCTCGACGAACCCGTCGGCGACGCCGGTGAACAAGGCGATGATGGCGGTCAAGGGCCGCAACGCGATCGTCGTCGCGCCGTCGCCGGCCGGGCTCGCGACGACCACGCGCACGGTGGAGCTCATGCGCGCGGCGCTCGAGAAGGTCGGCGCCCCGGCGGATCTGGTGCAGGTGCTGCCGTCCCCGGTCGACAAGGCGCTCACCAACGCCCTGATGGCGGCGTGCGACCTCGTGGTGGTCACGGGCTCGCAGAACAACGTCCGCAACGCCTATCGCAGCGGTACCCCGGCGATCGGGGTCGGTGCGGGCAACGTCCCGGTCATCATCGATTCGAGTGCGAACCTCGACGAGGCGGCGGAGAAGATCCGCGCGTCCAAGTGCTTCGACAACGCGACGTCCTGCTCGTCGGAGAACTCGGTGATCATCGTCGACGACGTCTACGACGACGCGCTCGCCGCTCTCGGGCGCGCGGGCGGGTACCTCGCGGACGCGGCCGGGAAGGACGCGATCCGGCGCACCCTCTGGGTGGACGGGAAGCTCAACCGCAAGGTCATCGCGAAGGACCCCGACGTGTTCGCGGGCGAGTGCGGCCTGGACGGCGAGGCGCGCGCCTCGAAGTTCTTCATGGTCGAGGAGTCCGGGATCGGCTCCGGCCATCCGTTCTCGGACGAGAAGCTCGCCCTGGTGCTCACCGTCTATCGCGCGAGGACATTCGACGACGCCGTCGACACCGTGCGCGCGATCATGGAGTTCAAGGGGAAGGGGCACTCCGTCGGCATCCACACCGGGGAGATCGCGCACGCCCGCCGGCTCGCCGAGGAGCTCGATACCGCGCGGGTCCTGGTGAACATGGCGCATACCTTCGGGAACGGGGGCGGCTTCGACAGCGGCCTCAACTTCACCCTGTCCATGGGCTGCGGGACGTGGCAGGGCAACAGCATCAGCGAGAACCTCAACTACCGCCACTTCCTGAACGTCACGCATCTCGCGGTGCCGATCCCCGAAGACCGGCCCGCCGAGGCGGCGCTGTTCGGCGCCCATTGGGAGAAGTACGGGAAATAGGCGGCCGCCGGGGACAGTCCCCGTCCCGCCCCGTGCGGTCCCGCACGGGATTGCAACCCGGCCGTTGACGATTCCCGGCCAGCGGCGTCGAGCCGGGAGGTCCTCCGGCGCCTCCTCCGGGATGGGGAGGCGCCGCCCCGAGCCGGTATCACTTGCGGGATATGGCAGCGGTTCCGGCCGGCGGGGTAGGGTCCGGCCGGACCAGGAGGGGGGGCTCTGTGGAGATTCACGAGCAGCTCGATACTTCGGGTTCGACCCGTCCGGCGCGTCGTGCGCCCGATCCGGCATCCCCGGAGTTCCGGTGAGCGTGCGATGACGCAAGCCGGAACCGGACTGCCGCCCGGCGGCCCCGTCGGCCGCATCCTGGCGGCCGGCTACGGAGCGCTGTTCGGCCGGCAGTGGCCGGCGTGGGTCGGCGGCATCCTGTTCGGAATGCTCAGTATCCTGCTCTTCGTGTGGGAAAAGCCCTGGAGCGTGGCGGACGGGGTGAGGAACTGGGGCGACTGGCTCCTGAACGGCGTCGACATCACCGACACGTTCATCATCGACCCGCACCTCTACTCGACGTCGGTGCTCAACCTCGGAATCATCGGGGGGGCGTTCGCGGCCGCGTTGCTGGCGCGCCAGTTCCGGCTCCGGGGCGCACCGCCGTGGGAGCTGCTCAAGGGCGTGGTCGGCGGTTGCCTCATGGGCATCGGCGCCTCGCTCTCCTTCGGCTGCAACATCGGCGGCTTCTTCAGCGCCACCAGCGCGCTCTCCCTGGCCGGTCCGGCGATGATGCTCGGACTCATGGCCGGAGCCGTCGTCGGCCTCAAGCTGCTGGTCTGGGAGGTGAGCTACCTCGATCTGCCGGAGTGGATGAGCGGGTCCGGGCGCGGCGGCTCCGCCCCTCGCCGGTCGGAGACGTGGCGCAGGCTCCAGCCGCTGGCGGGGGTCGCGGTGCTGGCGGCCGGGGCCGCGCTCGCGTTCGTGTACGACGGCCTCGACTATACGACCCGCGCCGGACTGCTCGCCTTCGGCCTGGGCATCGGCGTCATCATGCAGCGCACCCGTTTCTGCTTCGTGCGGGCGTTTCGCGAGCCGTTCATGACCGGGCACGCGGACGCCACCAGGGCGGTGGCGATCGCGGTCGTCATCAGTACGGTCGGATTCACGTACCTGAAGTGGGCCGACTTCAAGGACTGGGACGTCTTCGTCAGGGACAGCTTCTGGCTGGGCAGCCTGCTCGGCGGCTTCGTCTTCGGGGTCGGCATGTCGCTGGCCGGCGGCTGCGCCTCGGGGGCGCTGTGGCGGGCCGGCGAAGGGCACGTGAAGCTCTGGGTGGCGGTGATCTGCTTCGCCCTCTCCGCTTCGTACTTCCGCGTCTGGCTCACCGACAGCGGACGCGCGGACCGCCTGGGCGAGGCGGTGTTCCTGCCCGACTACATCGGCTGGGAGGTCGCCCTGGGCGCGGTGATCGCCCTCATGGCAGTATGGTATCTGTGCATGACCTGGAACGAGCGCAGGCAGAAGCTCGTGATGATGTGAGAACCGCACGGGGCCCGCGCCCGGACCGGAGCGAAGGCGACCACCGGTATCCGGACCGGCCGGCCACCATCGGGATGCATTGGCAAGCTGAGGATGAAAAGGAGGAAGGAGCATGAAGGCTGACAATCGAGTTCTGGCGGGCGCGGGCGTCGTCGCGCTGTGCCTCGCCGCCGGCGGCGCCGCGGGGATGGACAAGAAGTTCGGCGCACCCACCGAGGGGATGAGCGTGGAGGAGTACCAGTCGCTGGTCTTCCTGGACCCCCAGAACACGCTGCGCATGGACTGGGACGCGGTCAGGGGGATGGACGGGGTGTTCCTCATCGACAACCAGGGTGAGCCGACCGTCTCCGTCGTCGACTACCACGCGGGAGAGACCGTCAAGAAGATCGAGATGGGCGAGACCGGCAATCACCACCTCTGGGTGATTCCGGGCGCCCGCTACGTCTGGTCGTCGCAGCGCTACGAGTCGGACACGTTCTGGACCATCGACCTCATGACCCAGGAGGTGGTGGACAAGTTCCCGGTGAGCATGGGCGACAAGAAGGTGATCGCGCCGCTCCACGTCGGCTTCGCCTACACCCAACCGCTGGCGGTGGTGGGCAACATCCTCGACAAGGAGCACGGCTACCTCACGTTGATGAGCACCGTCACCCGCCGTCCGATCGACATCATCGAGGTGAGCTGCCACGGCGCCCGGGACGCGATGTTCACCCTGGACGATTCGAAGATCTTCACCTCCTGCCAGCAGGAGCCGCGGGGTGTCTCCATCGTCGACGTCGAAAGCCGCGAGGAGATCAGGATGGTGCCGATCGCGGGCGGACGGGCCGGCGCCATGACCCCCGACGGAAAGTACTTCATGGCCGCCGCCAAGGGCGCGGTGGTGGTCTTCGACACCGAGACCACCGAGGTGGTGAAGACGATCGAGGTCCCGGGCGGCGGCGGCAACATCACCTGCCTGGCCGATTCGTCCAAGTGCTACGCCGGTCTGCGCAAGGCCGAGGCGGTGGCCGTCCTCGACATGGACAGCCTGACCCTCGCGAAGGTGATCGAGACCGGTCCCGACGCCAACCGGCTGTACATCAATCCCGCCAATCCGCGTTACGGGCTGTTCGCCAACGAGGGCGGGAAGTCCGACATCGTCACCGTCATCGACACCCAGGAAGACGTCGCGGTCAAGAACATCTTCACCGGACTGGGGCCGCACAACATCGCCTACAACCCCGAAGGCACGCGGGCCGCGGTCACCACCAAGAAGGAGCCGGTGGCGACGCTGATCGACACGTCTTCGGCGGACCCGATGGACTGGGACGTCGTCACCACCGACCTCGCGGCCGGAATCCAGAACAACGGCGTTCGCTGGGTCCCGAGCCCGGAGGCATTGAAGACGGTATTGGCGAACTGACGGAACCGGAGGGCCGCCGGCCGGCGGGCATGCGCCCGCGGGCCGCGCGGCCCCCCGGCACCGACGACGATACCGACAACGCAACCAGGGGAGTTCGACGATGAATATCGACGGGAGTCTCAGCCGCCGGCGTTTCCTGCGTTTCGCGATGGTGGGCGGGGTGGCCGTGCCCATGTACGCAACGACGGTGCTCGGCAACGACGCACGGGCGAGTTTCCAGTTGCCCGCCGACCCGGACAACCTGACCGACCTCGAACGGCTGCACGTTCCGAAGGTCACGCTGCCGCCGGTGGTCGAGGACGGCTCGCAGGCGCCCATCGTGGTGGAGATGGACCACCCGATGGAGGACGACCACTACATCAAGAGCATCCAGATCCTCAACTTCGACGACCCGATCGTCATCAAGGGCAAGTTCTACTTCACTCCGGTGAACGGGGAGGTCTACCTCGGGACGCAGATCCGTCTCGACGGCGGCGAAGGGACGGTGTGGGTCATCGCGGAGTGCAACCAGCACGGACGCTGGGCCACCAGCAGGGGTGTCAAGGTCGCCGCGGGCGGGTGCTAGCCACCGATGGCGCACGTTCCGTCCCGGCTCGCGCCCGCACTCGTCGGGCTGCTCCTGCTGCCGATGTCCGTGCTCGGCGGCGCCGGGCCGGTCGAGATCCGCATCCTGGGCACCAACGACCTCCATTCCTACCTCCGCCCCCTCCACTACCGCTATCTCGACGAGCTCAAGCCCTGGGGCCGGCAGTCCCGTGAAGGCGACTTCGCCGCCAAGGCCGCCCTGCAGGGCAAGCTCGGCGGCATGGCGAACGTGGCCGCCGTCATCGACCGCCTGCGCGCGGAGAAGCCCGGCCGGACCCTCCTCCTCGATGCCGGGGACACGTGGCACGGGGCGGGGATTTCGGTGTTCGACAAGGGCGTGACGATGGTGAAGATCATGAACACCATCGGCTACGACATGATGGCCCCCGGGAACTGGGAGTTCATCTACGACAAGGAGCACCTGCTCGACCTGATCGACCTCGCGGAATTTCCGGTCGTCGCCTACAACGTGGCGGACCCGGAGTGGGACGATCCGGCGTTCACGCAGTACGTGATCAAGGAGGTGGGCGGCCTGAAGGTGGCGGTCATCGGCCTCGCCTACCCCTGGACCGCGCTCACCTCGTCGATCCTCGGCTCGGCCGGTGAATGGAAGTTCGGGCTCAGGGAGGAGGAGGCCCGCGAGCTGATCGCCGATATCCGTGCCGAGGAGGACCCGGATCTGGTCGTGGTCGTCTCGCACGGCGGGTTCGGACTGGATCAGAAGTTCGCCCGGCGGATCGACGGCATCGACGTGCTGCTGAGCGGCCACACCCACGACGAGATCTACGACCCCGTGGTATGGAACGACACCATCGTCTACCAGGGCGGCGCCCACGGGAAGTTCGTCACCGCCCTGGACGTGAAGGTCGAGGACAAGAAGGTCGTGGGCTATTCGTACGACTTGGTGATGGTCCGCCCCTCCGAGGTGGAGCCCCACCCGGAAGTCCAGCGTCTGGTGGACGATGCCTACCGGCCGCACGAGGCGCGCCTGGGCGAGAAGGTCGGCGAGAACCACGCGCTCATCTTCCGGCGCGATTTCTGGCAAAGCCCCATGGGCGCACTGCTGACCGATGCGCTCCGCGCCGTGACCGGGGCGGAGATTTCCTTTTTCCCGGCATGGCGGTACGGCGCCACGCTGCTGCCGGGAACGATCGCGGTGGAGGACGTCTACAACCTCGTCCCGACCGACGGCCGGATCGTCACGTACTCGATGAGCGGCAAGTCGATCGTGCGGCTGATGGAGAACATCCTCGACGGCGTGGTCGACGCCGATCCCTACGCCAGAGTGGGCGGCGACATGATCCAGTTCTCCGGGATGGAGCTGGTGTACGACCTGTACAACCCCGACGGAGAACGGGTCGTGTCGCTGTCGGTCGGCGGACGGCCCGTGGAGCCGGAGAGGCTCTACTCCGTCGCCTCGGTGCACACCCGGTTCCAGAACAATGCGCTGTTCGGCGCCCAGCGCATCGACGAGAACGGACCGGTCTTTGCCGAGGCGCTCATCGAGTACATCCGCGACCACTCGCCCCTGAAGCCGATCACGGACCGCAGGATCCGACCGCGAGGGTCGGATATGGCCGGTTCCTGATCGCCCGGGAAACACCCCGGGAAATACATTCGGGAAACACCTGAGGAGAAGACCATGGCGGAGAAGATCAAGCCCCCGAGAATGCGGTTGCCGAGGAAGGTCGAGAAGGACGACGTCTTCAAGGTGAAGGTACGGTTCGACCATCCGTCCTTCACGGGCCTCGGCCGGGCGGACCCGGACGAAACGAAGTTCAACCGCGCCACCCCCAGCCGGTTCATCAGGAACATGCTGGTCTACTACGGCGACGAGCTGGTGAGCCGGTTCCGGCTGTCCTCGGGCATCGCCGACGACCCGTTGTTCACCTTCAAGCTCAAGGCGGTGAAGGAAGCGCCGGTCAAGGTGGTGTTCGTGGACAACGAGGGCGAGCGGTGGGAGTCCACGCGCGATCTGAAGCTCAAGGCGTAGCGAGCGGAGTGGTGCAGATGAGAAATGCAGCGTCAGTCGGACTGCTGGCCTTGGGACTCTGGCTCGCGGCCGGCGGCCTGTCCCCGGCCGCCGCCGCCACCGAGGAGTTCCAGGTCGAAGGCCTGATCTCTCCGGCGAGCCCGAAGGCACTGGCCGCCGCTCTCGAGGAGCAGTTGGCGGTCAAGGTGATCGGATTCGAGATGCGTGACACCGAGAGCGGCTGGCCGGTGCTCCGGGTCGAATTCGAGGAGGGGGCGCTCACCCGGGCCGAGATCGCCGCCGTCATCGACCGGACCGAGGACCCGACCGGACGGATGTTCAAGGTGCACGTCGGGCCGCCCGTGCTCGGCGCCGGACTGCTGGCGGAAGAGGCCGCGGCCGAAGGGGTGCTGGGGGATGCGCCGAGCGCGGCGCCCGCGCTCGCCAATCCGGTCGACGCCACCGGCGAGTCGCTGGCGCGGGGCAAGGACCTCTACGGCGCGAATTGCGCAAAGTGCCACGGCGCGGACGGCAACGGCACGGGACCCTCGACCCACGGCATCAGCGCCGACCCGCGCAAGCTCTGGGTCTGGGGCAGCGCCGGGGACGCCGCCGACGGATACCTGTTCTCGATCATCTCCGACGGGCGCACGGACATGCCGCCCTGGGGCCTGGTGTTCTCCGAGAACGAGCGCTGGGATCTGGTGAACTACATCAAGACCTTCGAGGCGCCGCGGTAGCGGCCGGACCGCCCGGGCCCTCGAATCCGGCCGCGCACTTCCGGAGCCGTTCCATCAACATCGGCGAAGACATCGTCACCAGGGACTACGAGTCCGACGGCTTCGACTCGTTGCTCGACGATCTCGTCAAGGAAATCGAGGTACGCAACTACCGGGTGACCCGGATCTACGACATCGACAACATTTTCGAGCAGGCCGAACGGCAAATCGCCTACACCATTCCGTTCGAACGTTACAAGATTGTCGAGTTCTGCAACTTGGGCAGTTGCGTGGAGCTGATATCGAAGGAATTGCTGGCGGGCGTATTCATGCCGTTGCGCTTCATCGTCTACCAGGAACCGGGCGCCAGTCTCGTTTCGGTCTCTTTCCTCAAGCCGAGCGCGTTTGCCCGCCAGTTCGACTCTCCGCCGCTCCACGCGGTGGCGGCGGCACTGGAGGGGGACATGAGCGATGTTCTCGAAGATCTGGTGTTCTAGCATCGCGCGGGCGCTGGCGGCCGCGGCGTTGCTGGCCGGGACGCCGGTCGCCGCCGCGGACGATCGGCCCGCGCCGCTCGGTGGAGACTTCACGCTCGACTCCGCCCAGGGGCCGTTCAACCTCAGCGACCTCAGAGGCAAGGTCGTCATGCTGTTCTTCGGCTACACCTCCTGCCCCGACGTCTGCCCGCTGTCCCTCGCGAGGATCGCCGCGAGCCTCTCGTCCCTGGACGCCGAACAGGCGCAACGGGTGGGCGCGCTGTTCATCACTCTGGACCCTGCCCGGGACGACGTCGAGCGAATGGACCGGTACGCGGGATTCTTCCACCCCGGAATCATCGGCCTTGCCGGCGGGGCGGGAGAGATCGACGAAGTGACCGGCCGGTACGGGATCGTCTACGAGCGAACGCCGGCGCCCGGGTCGGCGCTCGGCTACTCGATCTCCCATCCCGACGCCGTTCTGCTCGTCGACGCCGATGGAGCGCTGGTGGACCGGGTCGGAAGCGAAGAGGGGCCGGAGACGCTTCGCGCAAAGGTCCTGGAGCTCCTGGCGCGCCGAGGATGACGGCGGACTCGTTCCGGGCCCGCGCCCGCGCGCTTCCGGTCGCGGGGGCCGTCGCGTGGTTGGGCGCCGCGCTTGCGGCGCCGCCGACGCTCGCCTACGAACACCACGAATCCCGAGTGGACTTCGAGGAGTACGCCGACGACGTGATCGAGCGCAACCGCGGACGACAGCGGCCCTACTTCCTGCTGTTCTCGGCCGAGTGGTGCCATTGGTGCCACGAATTCGCGGAGCGGACCCTGAGCCGGGAGGAAGTCCATGCCTACCTCAACGAGCACTTCGTCAACGTCTTCATCGACGCGGACATCCACAACGCCGCCTATGTGAAGTACCGGGCGAAAGGTCTTCCGTTCGCGGTGTTCCTCAATCCGGACGGCTCGGTCCACTTCAAGTACACGGGGACGCTCTACGGCGATCAGTTCATCGACGTGCTTCGAGAGATCAGGCGGAACATCGAGCAGAACATCTCGATACCCGGCCAGGACGTCGAGGTCGAGCCCTACACGCCCCCCGAGACGCTGGTCGAATCGGACCTCTTCGCGCTCGGCCGCGACTTCAGGGACGGGATCCTGGAGAACTTCGATCCCGTACGGTACGGGGTCGGACGCGGCGAAAAGGCCATTCTGCCCCGGACCTTCCTGTACCTGCTGGAGCACACGAGCGGCCCGGAGCGCCAGGCCGCCGTCGACGGCGTGGGAAGGACGCTGGGCCGGGCGATCGAGGCAATCTACGACCCGGTCGAGGGGGGGTTCTTTCGTTATGCCGAGACCCGGGACTGGCAGGTTCCCCACTACGAGAAGATGGCCGATCTGAACGCCGGGGCGGTCCTGCTGCTGTACCGGCTGCACGATCCGGCGTCGTCACCGGCGTTCTCGCAGGCCGGCCGGCACACGATGCGCTACCTCCGGTCGACGCTGTACGATCCGTCGCAGGGCACGTTCCTCAGCTTCCAGGAGGCGGATACACGCTATTTCCGGCGCGATGCCGCCGCGCGCGCGGCAACCGGAGCGCCCGCCGTGGCGGACAAGGTCTTTACCGACAGGCTTGCGGCGACGCTGGGCTACCTGCTGGACGTTCTCCCCCTGGTGACCGACCAGGCTCTGGAGCAGCAGGTGGCGCGGTCCCTGGACTTTCTCGCCTCGATGGCCGAGGACGGGCGCCTGCGGCGCTATTTCCTGCGGGCGGAGGGAGTGTGGGAGACCGACAGCCTGCTGCGCGACCATGCGCTCGTGGCGCGGGTGTTCCAGAAAGCGTCCCGCCGCTTTTCCGAGCCTCGATACGCACGCATCGGCAGCGCGGTGGTGGAAGCGTCCATCGACAAGTTCCACGACGCCGGGAGGGGGATCTTCGTCGACCCCGGGCTCGCCGATGACGACAGCGTCGAGTACCTGATGGAGATGAACGCGTTGCTCGCGCTCGCGATGATGGGTCTGGACGAAGACGGATACCCGCAGAGAGCGGATGTGGTGGAGTCGCTGATGACCTACTTCTCGGGCATCGGCGGGCGGCTCGACGACCGGCTGTGGGAGTCGAACGACTGGGAAGCGATGGAGGCCTATGTGCCGTACCTGGAGGCCATCGACCGGTTTGCCGCCCTCGGTCCGGACCGCGGGTGACGAGCGCCATGCCCGCCTCCCGGCACGACGGACCCGCGATGAACGACTTCCGGATTGCGCCATCGCTACTGGCGGCGGATTTCGCACGCCTCGGAGAGGAGGTCGATGCGGTACTCGCGGCCGGCGCCGACCTCGTCCACCTGGACGTGATGGACAACCACTACGTCCCGAACCTGACCGTGGGGCCGCTGGCGTGCGCGGCGCTTCGCAACCACGGGGTCACCGCCGACATCGACGTGCACCTGATGGTGAAGCCGGTCGATCGGATCATTCCGGAGTTCGCCGCCGCCGGGGCCACGTACATCACCTTCCATCCCGAAGCGACCGAGCACGTCGACCGTTCGCTGCGCCTCGTGCGCGACCACGGCTGCAAGTGCGGACTCGTGCTGAACCCCGCGACCCCGGTCAGCGTGCTCGATCACGTGCTGGAGCAGCTCGACATGGTGCTCGTGATGTCGGTGAACCCGGGTTTCGGGGGCCAGTCCTTCATCGGGTATGCGCTCGACAAGCTGCGGATGGTGCGGGCGCGGATCGACGCGTCGGGCAAGCCGATCCGGCTCGAGGTCGACGGAGGCGTGAACACCGGGAACCTTCGTGAAATCGCCGCGGCCGGAGCGGATACCTTCGTCGCCGGCTCCGCGATCTTCGGCGCCGACGACTACGCGGCGGTCATCGCGCGGATGCGCGAAATCCTCGCCGGCGTCCGCTGAGCACGGGTCGTCCGCTGAGCACGGGCGCGGGCATCGTCCCGGCCACCCCGGCCACTTCCGCGGAGGTGACCGAGGGCGACCAAGGGGACCAGGGACGACCGTCGGCCGCGATGCCGTTCGGCGTCGCCGACGCCCGGACGCCGGCGCCCGGAGTTACTTCAGTACCGTCGCCTCCCAGGCCGATTCCTGCTCCTCGGCCTGGATCAATGCGAGATCGGCCTGGCGTTTCGCACGACTCGCGAGCTTGACCGCCTTCGCATACTCGCCGCCCTTGGCGAGCTTCCTGGCTTCACGGAGCAGCTTCTTCGTGTCGCGCCACTCGAAGCCGACGCCGGCGGCGGCCTTCCGCGCGGCGACCGCGGCCTGGTAGGTAGCCTTGAACGTCGCCTCGTCGCTTGCCCGGGTCTGGGGCGACCAGCCCCAAGCGCCGGCCACGAGCGCAACCGCCACCACGGCCACGACGACCGGGCGCCGACGTTCGCGAGCGGGGTTCATCGTCGCGTCCTCCATCAGTGCCGGCTGCCGGGTCCGTTGAGCGGAATGCCGTTGCTCATGTAGGTGTGGAAGTACTCCAGGTTGCGATACGTCCGGCTCTGCGGCCTGGCCGCCGCGGCTCGCAACTGCCGATTGCACGCCGCATAGCTGCGGTGCAGGGTGGTAATCTCCCTCCACGTCTTGCGGTAGACCGGGAAGTGGCTCACCTGGCCGAGGGAGGGGCCCAGGAGCTCCGCCCGCAGGAGCCGTCCGACGGCGGCGACATGGCATGACGCGCAGGAAAAGTTGAGCTGCCCGCGCCTCGAATAGTAGAACTTCTTGCCTTCCTCGTAGGCGGCGAGCGCACCCGGGTCGCCGCCGGGCACCTTCACGTCGATGAGCCTGCCGCGGGACAGGTACGCAAGGTAGGCGGAAATCTGTGCGAGCGGACCCGTGTAGTACTTGAGCGGCTCCTCGCCGTGCCGCTCGCGGCACAGGTTGATCGCCCACTCCATCGTGACGACCTCCCCGAGCTCCGGATCCCAGTGCGGATAGTTCTGGCGCACCCCCGACTCGTAGTCCGGGAAACAGTCCGCATAGCCCTTGCCGTTGGCGAACGGCTCGTGGAACAGCTCCTCCCCCGCATCGATGTCGAACTCGTACGGCGGAAACTCCTCCATCTGCTCCCACTCCTCGCGACGGTTCTCGTCGATGGAGTAGAGGCCGTTCGCGAAGTCCTCGAACGGCGTGTCCGGAAAGCGCTGCTGGTAGAAGCTCCGGAATGCCCTCAGGTCGTCCTCCGGCGCCGCCTGGGCGCCCCGCAAACCAGGGACGAGGCTTGCGCCGAGCAATGCGATGAGCAGTGCCGCCCGCATCGTGTCTCCGTTCCGCTCCGGCCGTTGCAGTCCGGCCGGGCCGCCCGTTCGTCGCCGCCCGTTCGTCATCGCCCGCTCGTCATCGCCCGTTCGTCATCACCCGGCGCCGCCGGCCACTACCTGACCTTCGCGTCCGCGCTCGCCTGTTCGCCCGTGTTGTCGATCCAGGCGACGGTGACGGTGTCGCCCTTGCCGGCGCCCCTGACCTCGGTCGACACGTAGGGGTCCGTCGATACGCCGGGTCCGAGGTATGCGGTCATCACGCTCGTTCCGTTGAGCGCGACGGTCACGTCGCTGATGAAGTGCGCCGGGATCTTTTCTCCGGTCTTCTTGTCCTTGCGCAGTCCGGTCTCCATCGGGTGCTTCATCAGGAACTTGACGGTTGCGATGCCGTCCTTCTCCTTCGCGCGAATCTTGATCTTGCGTGCCATCGTTCAATCCCCCGCTTTGTCGGCGCCGCGGCGCGGGCTCAGCCGCCGCAACCGCCGATGGTGACCTTGACCTCCTTGGTGGCGCGGTAGACCTTGCCGCCGGCCTTGACGACGGCGTGCACCGGAGAGGTCTTGCTCATCTTGATCCGGGTCGAGACGAGTCCGCCGGAGTGCTCGGACAGCTCGAACGTCGCGGTGAGCGGGGCGGGATTGTGTTCCGCGATGATGCTGACGGACTCGGCGTTCGCAATGTCGAACCTCACGGTGACGGGAACGATGGCCCCGTTCTCGGCGATGTCGGGCGCCTTGATCCTGATGTTCTCCGATTCGATGGTGGCCGACGTGCCGTAGAGCTCGCTCAGCGCATCGTCCGCCGTGGTCGCATCGAACGCGGACCCGGGGCGCGCCGCCAGCGCCCGCAGGGGCAGGAGGAGGAATCCGGCGGCAGCGCCCAGGAATCGAAAGAAGATTCTGCGTTCCATGGTTGCGTACCTCTCAGGCCCTGTCGCCACCGGTCCGTCGGCGGCTCAGAGCGAATGGACAAACTCGACGACCTTGTCGATCTCGTCTTCGGTGAGGATCTCGTGCCGCCCGAACGGCGGCATGAGCGATTGCGGGTTGGCCTCCGAAGCGTCCCGGATCCGGGCCCGGAGCTCCGCCTTGTCGGGAAAGCGCGCCTTCATCGCGACCAGCGGCGGGCCGACGTTGCCGGGCAGGGTGGCGCCGGCGATGACGTGGCAGGCCATGCAGTTGCCCTTGCGGCGGTCGAGCGCGATCTTCCGTCCTTCCTCGATCATCGAGGCCGCGCCCGCGTCCGTCGCGCCACCCGATGCGGCGACCGACGCCACCGTCAGGGCGAAGAGGAGAGCCGCCCCCCCGAGCCTGCCCATCGTGTCGTTCTCCGTGGGTCCTTCCCCGTCGTGGACGATCATGCGCCCGGTGGCCGGGGCGACGCCGGAATCGGGGGCGCCTTCATCCGGCGCCGGTCGGATGATGCCGCGTTTCACCGGACCCCCCGCACCGCGTGTGGGGTCCGATGATCGCAGACCGGGAAGGAGGCCACAATCTCCATGCCTGCTGCTTCCGAGAGCTCCCCTTCGTCAGCGCGCCCGCGATACTCCGCAGCCCGATGCGGGCCGGCGACCCGGCCGGCTCAGAGTGCCGCAATCGTCTCCGTCAGGCGTCGCGCCCGCTCGCGCATCGTCAGCTCGCCTGCTTCGTCAGCGCGCCCGCGATCCCCGCAGCCCGATGCGGACCGGCGATCCGCCCGGCTCAGAGTGCCGCAATCGTCTCCATCAGGCGTCGCGCCCGCTCGCGCATCGTCTCGATCGCGCGTCCGGCGCGCTCGTGGACCGACTCGTCGGCGCGGAACTGGTCGTAGGGCTGCACGATCGCGATGGAGTCGTCCATTCCGAGCGCGTCTCGATAGGTGACTCCGGTCTGCTCGGAGAGTTCCGCCGCGAGCGCCTTCTGCTCGAAATAGAGCTGCTGCAGGCGCTTCGCGCGTTCCGGCCCGAGGCGCACCACCGCGGTGAACGGTATGCCGCTCTCGTCGGGAGCGGCGAGCGCGCCTTCCCAGACCGCGATCGCCTCGTCGATGCGACGGCTCGCCTGCTGGAGCAACGCGATGCACGCGGCCCTGCGCTCGGGCGGCCAGGCCGTCGATCCCGCGACGGTCGCCGCCTGGCAGCCGGTCACGCGCCCGTCCGCCACGATTCGAACCCGTCCGCGTCACCGCTTTCGCCGGCCGCGAACCCCGCCTCGTACGCTTCGGTGATACGTTGTTCCTCGCGCTTGGGGTTGCCCATGAAGCCGCCGATCCATCCCTGGACGTACTCCGGATCGACGTTCGCCTTCTGCATCCGAGCCACCGCGTCGTAGTAGAACTTGCGATCCACCTGTCCCCTCCTGTCCGGAGAACCGGCAGGCGCCCGCACCGCGGGCGGCCCCGGGCGCCCATGCCGTGCGGCAAGTCTAGGAGCGGGGACGAGACACCGGCAATATGCCCCTTCGGATACGGAGCCCGGCGCTCCGCCATCCCCGGCCCTGCGCCGGGACACGCACGCGCCGGAGCGGGGACCGCGTGGGCTTCGGCCAGACCCGCAACCCTGCGCCGGAACGCGCGCGCCGGAGCGGGGACGGCACGGGGTTCGGCCGCACCGCAACCCTGCGCCGGGACACGCACGCGCAGGGGCGGGACGAAGCGCGGTTCGTCGGGGAGCCTGGGATGCGGGCAGTCCACTTGCAGGCCGGGTCGTGATGCGGCGAGATACGCACCGGACCCGATGGTCCACCGTGTGGCGAGGCGGCAAGGCCGACCGGCATGTCCTCTACCGTTGAGCTTTATCCTTCTGGGCACCGGTTCGAGGTCGAATCCGGCGAGACCGTTCTGGAAGCCGCCCTGCGGGCAGGGCGGTCGCCCGTGTTCGGATGCGCCAACGGGAGCTGCGGAGAATGCCGGGCGCGCATCGTCGCCGGGGAGGTCGAGCCGGTCCGGTTCCACGACTACGCCATCGCGGAGGCCGAGAAGCGAGCCGGGTACGCGCTGCTCTGCTCGGTCGCTCCCCGCGGCGACCTCGTCGTGGAATCCACCGAGGCGTCGGGCGTCGACGACATCGCGCCGCAGTGCGTGCGCGCCAGGGTGACACGGGTCGAGCCGGCCACGGACGACCATGCGGTCGTGCATCTCAAGGTCCGGCGCACACGGGTGCTGCGCTACCTCTCCGGCCAGCGCGCCACGGTGCGGTTCGAAGGCGCTCCGCCCTGCGAGACGTGGCTTGCGAGCTGCCCCTGCGACGCGGTGAACCTGCGGATCCACGTGCGCCGCGACGCCGCGGACCCGTTCGCGAGCTTCGTGTTCGGCGCGCTGCGGCGCGGCGCAAGAGCGACCGTCGAAGGGCCGGCCGGCCGCTTCGTGCTCGACGACGATTCTCCGCGCGGGCTCCTCTTCCTGGCCTGGGATACCGGGTTCGCGCCGGTCGAAAGCCTCGTCGAACATGCGATCAACCTGGAGCTGGAGGCGCCGATCCGCCTCGTCCGGGTGGTCGCCGGACAGGGCCGCCCGTATCGCCACAACTACTGCCGCGCGTGGGCCGATGCGCTCGATGACTTCCACTACGAAGTTGTCGAAACGCCGGGGGACGGCGAGTCGTGGAGTGCGCTGGCGAAGCGGGTCCTCCAGGCGGCGTCCCGTCCGCCGGCGGGCCCCGGCGGGATCGGCGCGATGGATGCGTACATCGCCGGACCGGCGGGGTTCACCGATGCCTGCCGCCACCTGGTGATCGAGGCCGGGATCCCCGAAGAGCGGGTGAAGACCGACTCCCTCGACCGGGTGGCCGCCGTGGCGGGCGGGGAGGCCGGTCCGCCCGGAGAGCCCCGACCGCGTTGACGCCGGCAGACGCGGGCGTCCGGCGACGCTGCGTCCACCGCGGGAGATGCGAAGCGCATGGAGGTGAAGGCGGCGCCCCCGGCGCTTGTCACCGGCGATGGGCGGCCCATCCGCGGTTCTGGTCCCCGGTGCGGGCTCGCGCGCAAAGCCGGCGCGAGACAGGCCAAGGCATACGGGACGGGAGGCCGCGTTCGCGCCGAGCCGGTTCAGGCCATCTCCTGCGGGTCGACGTCCACGGACCATCGAACTCTGCGCGCCGACGGGAGGTCCTCCAGGGCCGCGATCCATCCGGGCAGGAACCGCTGCATCGCGGCGCGCGAAGCGGCGTCGACGAGGAGCTGCGCGCGGTAGCGTCCGGCCCGGCGCTCCATCGGCGAGGGCACCGGTCCCAGCACCGAAACCCCCGGATGCGGGCGCGCGTTCGCGCACGCCCCGGCATCGCGAAGGAACGAAAGGGGCGCGTCGCGCTGCAACGCTTCCGCGCGCAGGAGCGCGAGGCTGGCGAACGGCGGCAGGCGCGCGCCGCTCCGCTCCGCGAGCGCGTCCTCGCAGAACCGCCGGTACCCCCGAAGCACGAGCCCCCGCAGCAGCGGGTGTCCGGGATGGTGGGTCTGGAGCAGGACACGGCCGGCCCGGTCGCCGCGTCCGGCCCGCCCCGCGACCTGGAGCAGCAACTGGGCCATCCGCTCGGTGGCCCGGAAGTCGACACCGAACAGCCCGCCGTCGGCGTCGAGGATCGCGACGAGGGTGACGTTGGGGAAGTGGTGCCCCTTCGCGAGCATCTGCGTGCCGACGACGACGTCGATGTCGCCGGCGTGCACGCGATCGAGCAGCGCCTCCAGCGCGCCGCGCCGGCGCGTCGCGTCGCGGTCCATCCTCGCCACGCGCAGGCCGTCGATGCGCGCCTCCAGCGCACTGGCGACCCGCTCGGTGCCCAGTCCGAGGCGGCGCATGTCCTTCGAGCCGCACTCGGGGCATTCGACGACGGGCGCGCGCTCCGCCGCGCAATGGTGGCACCGCAGTTTCCCGTCCTCGCGGTGGAACACGAGGTGCGCGTCGCACCGCTCGCAGTCCGCGACCCGGCCGCAGGCGTGGCACATGAGCACGGGCGCGTAGCCGCGCCGGTTGATGAACAGGAGCGCCTGTTCGGACCGGGCCTTCGTCTGCTCGATCGCCTCCACGAGCACGTCGCACAGGCCGCTGTCGAACGGCCGCGACCGCAGGTCGACGACGTCGATGCGCGGCGGCGACGCGCCGCCGGCGCGATGCGGCAGATCGAGATGGCGGTAGCGGCCGCGCCGCACGTTGTCGATCGCTTCGAGCGAGGGGGTCGCGCTGCCGAGCACCACCGGCGTCCCGGCGTCCCGGGCCCGCACCACCGCGAGGTCGCGCGCGGAGTACCGGAACCCGTCCTGCTGCTTGAACGACAGGTCGTGCTCTTCGTCGACGATGAACAGGCCCGGGCGCGCCAGCGGCGCGAACACCGCGGAGCGCGTCCCCACCACCACGTCCGCGGTGCCGTTGCGCGCATGGGTCCACGCCGAAAGCCGTTCACCATCGGAAAGCCCCGAATGGAGCACTTCCACACGGCAGTCCAGGCGCGCCTGGAAGCGCGCGAGCAACTGCGGCGTGAGGCCGATCTCGGGAATGAGCACGAGGGCCTGGCGCCCACGAGCGACGACCTTCTCGATCAACCGCAGGTACACTTCGGTCTTGCCGCTGCCGGTGACGCCTTCGAGCACGAACGGGCCGAACTCGTCGAAGCTCGCCTCCACCGCCTCCACCGCGCGCCGTTGCTCGACGTTCAGGATCGGCCGATCCGGGCGGCCGGCCCGGCCCCGCGATTCGGGAGCGGGCTCCACCCAGCCCTTGGCGACCAGGGCCCGGAGCGGCCGGCGCCAGTCGCGATGCTCGGCGGCGAGCGCCGCTTCCGAGATCCTCCCGGCGGCGAGCATGAGCCCGAGCAGGCGGGCCTGGACCGGCGCACCGGCAATCCCGTCGGCGAACGCGCGCTCCCCGGCGGCGCTCGCCGCATACTGCAAGCCGTGCCTCGCCACGGGCGCGCGTCCGATCCGCAGCAGCCGCGGCAACGTGCCGACGACGACCTCGCCGATGGGATGCTGGAAATACCCGCTGGCCCATTCGAGCAGCTTCAGCATTGCCGGATCGAGCAACGGCTCGGGGTCGATCACCTCACGCACCCGCTTGAGCCGCGCCGCGTCCACGGCGCTCGCCGCGGCGGCGCCGACCACGACCCCGATGGCGGAGGTGCGTCCGAACGGCACCCGGACGCGCATCCCGGGCCGCACCGGCGGCGTCCGGTCCGGGTCCGGGGGCAGGTAGTCGAACCGGCGTCGTACCGGCACCGGTACCGCGATCTGGAGCACCGGCCCGGCCGCGGCCATGGAGGGTGGTGCCGGCGTGGCGGTCAGAACAGCTTCTCCGCCACCGCCGCGGCGTCCGACTCCTCCGCGGACGCGCGCGCCGCGCCGCGGGCCGGGGCCCGCTCCTTGCGGAAGCTCTCGAACACCGCTCCCTCGTGCGAGGCGCCCGCGAGCTCCCCGGTCTCGGGGTCGATGCGTACGGTCACGATCCCCTCGGGCGGCGGGCTCTCCCTTTCCCGCACGCCTTCGAGCGCCTCCTTCATGTAGGCGATCCACATCGGCAGCGCGGCCCGGGCGCCCGTCTCGCGATCCCCGAGCGGGCGGAAGTCGTCAAACCCGATCCAGGCGGTGGCGACCAGGCCCGGGTTGAACCCGGAAAACCAGGCGTCGTACTGGTTGTTCGTGGTCCCCGTCTTGCCGGCGAGGTCGCTGCGTTCGAGCGCCCGCGCCTTGCGCCCGGTACCGCGGCGGATGACGTCGCGCATGAGGGAGTACATCAGCCAGGCATTGCGCGCGTCGACCGCGCGCGGCGCCCTGCGCGGCGAACCGGACGGTTCGCCGGGGGGCGGCGGTTCCGGGCCCGTGCCATGGGCGGTGGCCGGCGCCGGGGTGGCGTCTGGCGCCGGGGCGGCGTCCGGCGCCGGGGAGTCGGCCGCCGTTTCCTCGTCCGCGCAGTCGCGGCACACCACCAGCGGGTCGGCCGTGAACAGGGGCGTATCGTCCTGATCGAGGACGCGCTCGATGAAGTACGGCTCGACCGCGTACCCGCCGTTGGCGAACACGGCGTACCCGGCCGCCATCTCCAGCGGCGTCGACACCCCGCTGCCGAGCGCGAGCGACAGGCCCCGGGGGAGGCTTTCGGCGTCCATCCCGAACCCGGCGATGTGGTCGACCGCGAAATCGACGCCGATGTCGCGCAACAGCCGGATCGAGACGAGGTTGCGCGACTTGTACAGCGCCGTTCGCAGAGTGGTGGGACCGAAGAACTTCCCGCTGTAGTTCTCGGGGCGCCAGGCGCTCTCCAGGCTCGGATCCTCGAAGACCACCGGGGCGTCGTTGATGATGCTGGCGGGGGTATGGCCGTACTCCAGGGCGGCGGAGTAGATGAACGGCTTGAAGCTGGAACCCGGCTGGCGCTTCGCCTGGATCGCGCGGTTGAACTTGCTGCGATAGAAGTCGAAGCCTCCGGTCAGGGCAACGATCGACCCGTCGTCCGGATCGAGCGACACCAGCGCCCCCTCGATGTCGGGAAGCTGGGAGAAGCTCCAGCCGTCCCCGGCGGGCCGCACGCGGATGACGTCGCCCGCCTTCACGACCTCGCCGGCCGCCTCCGGCTTGTCGCCCCGGCGATCCTCGTCGACGTAGGGACGGGCCCACTCCATGGTCTCGAATCCGATCTCGACCGGGCCGGCCTTCTTCGCGTAGGCGGTGACGGTGCGTTCGCCGACCGACGTGACCACCGCCGGCAGGAACCCGCCCACGTCCGGAATCCCATCGAGCGCTTTCCCGATCGAGCCCTCGTCCCCGCCGGCGGCGACGCGCTGCTCGGGCCCCCGGTAACCGTGGCGGACGTCGTACTCGATCAGCGTCCGGCGCAGCGCCTTGTTGGCGGCGCCCTGGAGCTTGCCGTCGAGGGTCGTGAACACCTTGTAGCCCGCGGTGTAGGCGTCCTCCCCGTAGGTCCGTTCCATGTGGACCCGCACCATTTCCGCGACGTAGGGCGCTTCGACCTCGATCGCGAATCCGTGGACCCTCGCGGTCACCGGCGCGTCGCGCGCTTCGTCGTGCTCGGCCTGCCCGATGTAGTCGAGCTCCAGCATGCGGCGGAGCACGTAGTTGCGGCGCACGACCGCCTGCTCCGGGTCCGCGACCGGATTGAACCTCGACGGCGCCTTCGGCAGTCCCGCAATCATGGCGAGCTGGGCAAGCGTGAGCTGCGTCACGGGACGCCCGTAGTAGATCTGCGCCGCGGCCCCGACCCCGTAGGCGCGCTGGCCGAGGAAGATCTTGTTGACGTAGAGCTCGAAGATCTCCTCCTTGGTGAACTCGCGCTCGATCTTCAGCGCGAGCAGGATCTCGTTGAGCTTGCGGATGTACGTCTTCTCCCGGCCGAGGAAGAAGTTCCGGGCGACCTGCATGGTGATGGTGCTGCCCCCCTGCGCCTTCTCCCCGGTGACCACCAGGTAGAACGCGGCCCGGGCCAGGCCCTGCCAGTCGACCCCGGGGTGTTCGAAGAATCGGTCGTCCTCACCCGCGAGGAACGCCTGGACCAGCCGTTCGGGCACTTCGTCGAGGCGCAACGGCGTTCGGCGCTTCTCGCCGAATTCGGCGATGAGCTCCCCGTCGCGGGTGTACACCCGAAGCGGAATCTGCAGCCGTGCGACGCGGAGGATCTCCGCGGAAGGAAGCCTGGACGCCAGATGCCAGTAGGCGCCGCCCGCACCGAGCGCCGCCAGCAACACGAGGATGCCGAGGACCCGGCGCGTGCCGGCGAATCGAGTCATGGCCATTGCTCTGCGCGTTCCGCTGCCGATCAGGCGCCGGCCGCGCATCGCCCGGGGCTCGACCGTCAGCCGTTCCAGTATACGCCGCCGATCCGGCGCCGACGATTCGCATCCTCCAGTGGCAGCAGTTCTCATTTTGCTCGTCGGGTCCCGCGGCAGGATCGGCACGACCGTCGATCTGCCCCGGATCGAGTCGCAAGGAGAAGACGGCTTGCGGCTCAGGGTGAAGTCAGGCGCCAAAATGAGAATTGCTGCTCCAGTGGCCGGTGGCGGCCACCGCGAGGCCCCGGTGGCCGGCTCCGGAGGCGAAGGCATCGATCCGCGGCTTCGCCAGTCCGGGTACATTCCATACCATGCCCCGGCGCGGGGACATCCTGACGATCCGCTCGAAGGCCGCCACGATGGACGTACCTTCCAACATCTTCCTGATCGGCTCGATGGGCGCGGGCAAGAGCACCATCGGCCGGCGGCTCGCGACGGCGCTCGACAAGGAGTTCATGGACGCCGACCAGGTGCTGGAGGAGCAGACCGGGGTCGGGATTCCGCTCATCTTCGAGCTCGAAGGCGAGGCCGGGTTCCGCAAGCGCGAGAGCGAGGTGCTCGCCAGGCTGGTGGCCCGCGAGGGCATCGTCCTCGCCACCGGGGGGGGCGTGGTGCTGTCCGCGCAGAACCGGGCGCACCTGAGGCAGCGCGGGTTCGTCGTCTATCTCGAGGCGCCCGCCGACCTGCTCGTGGGACGGATCTCGCGCAGCCGCAACCGGCCGCTCATGCAGACCGAAGACCCGGAAGCGACCATGCGCGAGCTCGTGCGCGTGCGCGATCCCCTCTATCGCGAATGCGCGGACCTCATCGTGAGGTCCACCCATCGTTCGCGCCGTTTCGTGGTCGGGGAGATCCTCCAGCGCATCGAGGCATTGTGAGCCGGCGGCCCGTGGAGCCCGGCCCGGGGGGATCCCTTGAACGTCCCCTCGTTCCTTTCGCCGAGCGCCGCCGGAGGTTGCACGGCCCACGCGTTGCTCCACGAGCGTGCGGGCAGGCTTCCCGACCGGCGGCCGACGCCTCGTCCGCATGTTTTCCCGGGGGCGGCCATTGGACGCGGGCGGCGCGAAAGCGGCGGCGTGTCGTTCCGCGCGACTTCGTGCGAGAATCGGGGCGAGATGTAACCGGATGTAATTGTTACGGAAAGAACCGGGAACGGGACAAGGCCCCCGGGACATCGCCCGGAATGCCATGGGAAGCGTGTCGCGGAATCGGGCCATGGAGGACCCCTTCTCCTGATCAGGACTGAGCTCATGCAAGAATCCACATCGGCGAGCGCCGCTCGTTCCACCGCCGGCGAAGCGACGGCGGATGCCGCCGCGCCGGCATCGCAGGACTCCGGGCCGACGGACGACCCGAACCCGAACCCGAACGACGGCCCGCGGCCCGCGGCCGCATCCACCGGGTCGAGCGGGTCGAGCGAGTCGAAATCGACGAAGGGCGCCACCACCGCGCGCCGGCAGGCCCCGTCGAGCTCGCGCGAACGCCGCCCCCGCAGTGCCGCTCCACCTCCGGCGCCGGCTGCGGCGCCATCGTCTTCCCCGCCGTCCGGGGCCGATCTCAAGGACTCCGCCCTCTATCTGAACCGCGAGCTGACGTGGCTCGAATTCAACCGCCGGGTCCTCAACGAGGCCGAGGACGAACGCACGCCGTTGCTGGAGCGCGTCAAGTTCCTGGCCATCGTGAGCTCGAACCTCGACGAGTTCTTCATGAAGCGTATCGGCGGCCTCAAGCAGCAGGTGGGGGCGGGCGTCCAGGAACTCACCGTCGACGGCCGCACGCCCCAGCAGCAGATCGACGAGGCCCAGGCGGTCGTCGCGGAGCTGGAGTCCCGCAAGGAACGGCTCCTCCCCGAAGTCCTGAGCCGCCTCGCGGAGCACGGGATCGAGGTCGTCGACTACGCGGACCTCAAGAAGAAGGAACGCGACGCGCTCCGCGCGTACTACATCGAGAACATCATGCCCCTGGTGACGCCGCAGGCAATCGACCCGGCGCACCCCTTCCCGTTCATCTCGAACCTCTCGCTCAACCTGCTGGTGACGTTGAGCTTCAAGGAAGAGGAATCGACCACCGCCCGGGTCAAGGTGCCGATCGGGGCCGGGCTCCCGCGTTTCCTGCGCATCGGCGGGCTCGACCGGTTCGTCCCGCTGGAGCAGGTGATATCGAGCAACCTCGATCTCCTCTTCCCGCGCATGAACGTCGAGGCCTGCGAGCCCTTCTACGTCACGCGCAACGCGAACCTCGCCCGCGAGGCGGACGTCGCGGACGACCTGCTCGCGATGATCGAGTCCGAGGTGCGCGAGCGCCGGTTCGCTCCCATCGTCCGGGTGAAGGTCCTGCGGGGCATGGACACCTATCGACGCGGCTGGCTGGCGGCGGAGCTCGGCCTGGACCCGGAGAAGGACGTCTTCGAGTCGGTGTCCATGCTCGCCATGCGCCACCTGTTCGAGATTGCGACGCTCGAGCTCCCCGCCTTGCGCGACCCGCCCAACCACCCCGTGGACCACGCCGGCCTCGTCGACGAGCGCAGCATCATCTACGCGATCCGGAACGCCGGCTCCATCCTCCTCCAGCATCCGTACGAGTCGTTCTCGAACTCGGTGGAGCGCTTCGTGGCCGAGGCGAGCAGCGATCCGAAGGTCCGGGCGATCAAGATGACGCTGTACCGGACCTCGGGCGAGACGAAGATCCTCGACTACCTGCTCGACGCGGCCCGCAACGGGAAGCAGGTCGCGGTGGTCGTCGAGCTGCAGGCGCGCTTCGACGAGGCGGCGAACATCCGGTGGGCGAGCCGCCTGGAGGAGGCGGGGATCCACGTCACCTACGGGGTCATGGGCCTGAAGACCCACTGCAAGGTGATCCTCGTCGTGCGCCAGGACTTCTACGGACTGCGCCTGTACGCGCACGTGGGGACCGGCAACTACCACGCCGGGACCGCGCGGCTCTACGACGACCTCGGACTGCTGACGTGCGACGAGGCGATCGGCCGCGACCTCGTGGAGCTGTTCAACTACCTCACCACCGGCTACACCCCCACGCGCCGCTACGCGAAGATCCTGTCCGCGCCGAAGCTGCTCAAGCGTGCCGTGCTGTCGAAGATCAGCCGCGAGATGGAGCACCAGGCGAACGGGGGCGCCGGCCACATCCAGTTCAAGGCCAACGCTCTCGAGGACGCCGACATCGTCCGGGCGCTCTACGAGGCGTCGCGCGCCGGGGTGCGCGTCGATCTCATCGTGCGCGACACGTGCCGGCTGCGTCCCGGACTTCCCGGGGTCTCGGAGAACGTGCGCGTGATCAGCGTGGTCGGCCGGTTCCTGGAGCACAGCCGGGTGTACTACTTCCGCAACGGCGGCGCGGAGGAGTACTACATCGGCTCCGCCGACCTCATGAAGCGCAATCTGGAGCAGCGGGTCGAGATCGTCGTGCCCGTGGAGGCGCCCGCGCTGCGTGCCGAGCTGCGCACCCTGCTCGACCTCCATCTGTCCGACAAGCGCAGCGCCTGGGACATGCGGCCCGACGGAAGCTACGCGCAGCGCCGGCCCGAGGACCCGAACGCGCCGGGGTGCCAGCAGAAGCTCATCGCGCTCGCGGAGAGCCGGCTGCGCTCCGCGATGCGGCTGAGAAGGCGCAAGCTCCAGGTCATCGCGCGCCGGCAACGGCAGTCGAGCCAGCCCTGACCGTGCCTCGCATGTCGCGCCTTCCACGCCCGGAGGGCGCGGTCGCCGACCCCCAAGCGGTGGCATGAGCGGCGGCATGAGCGGCACGACCGAAGCCTTCGCGCGGGTGAGGATCGACGCCCTGCTCGAGGATGCGGGCTGGAACCTGACCGACGGTTCGAGCGTCCTGTACGAACATGCGCTCCCCGACGGCTCGCAGGCCGACTACGTGCTCTGCGATCGGCAGGGCCGGCCGATGGCAGCGCTGGAGGCCAAGCGCGCGAGCATCGATCCGATCACGGCGCAGGACCAGGGCCGGCACTACGCCGAACAGCTCGGCGTGCCGTTCGTCTTCCTGTCGAACGGCGAGGAAGTGCGGTTCCTCGACCGGGAGACGGATGCCCATGCCCGCAAGATCGCGGGCTTCTACGGGCAGGACGACCTCGAACGGCGGAGCGCCGCGCGCCGGGTCCGGCGCGATCTGGCGATGGTCCCCATCGACCGGAGGATCGTCGACCGCGGCTACCAGACCGAATGTATCGAGGCGCTGTCCACCGAGGTCTCGCGGGGGCGGCGCAAGCTGCTGGTCGAGATGGCGACGGGGACCGGCAAGACCCGCACGGCGGCGGCCTTCATCAAGCGGCTGTTCGAGGCGGGCATCGTCACCCGCGTCCTGTTCCTCGTCGACCGCATAGCGCTGGCGCGCCAGGCCGAGGATGCGTTCACCGACCATCTCCGGGACTATCCCTGCCACGTGCTGCGGCCCGGCCGCGGCTTCGACCGCGCCAAGCGGGTCACCGTCGCGACCCTGCAAACCATGATTGCGGAGTACCGCGATCTTTCGCCGGGCTATTTCGACCTCGTCATCACCGACGAATGCCACCGCTCGATCTACGGCACGTGGAGCGGCGTGCTGCGGCACTTCGACGGCATCCAGCTCGGCCTGACGGCCACGCCGTGCACGGCGGACGCCGACGCGCTCCCCGACCCCGAGGACGGGCGGTTCGTTCGGGACACGCTGCGTTTCTTCGAGCTTGCCGAACCCACCTATCGTTACACGCTCCACCAAGCCATTGAGGAAGGCCATCTCGTCCCCTACCGCATCTACAGGGCGATGACGGTGAAGACCGCCGCCGGGGACGGGTTCGAGGTACGGCGGGGCGAGCTCGACTGGACGGCGATGGACGCGGCCGTCCGGGAGGAGTTCGAGGCGCTGTTCGCAAGCTCGGACACGATCAAGGTGGACCCCCGCGCCCTGGAACGAAAGTTCACCATCCCCGAGCGCAACCGGGCCCTGGTGCGGGAGTTCCGCGACGCGCACGAGAAGGGTTTCATGGGCCGGGACGGCGTCCGGCGCTGGCCCGCTTGGGGCAAGACCATCGTGTTCGCGGTGACCCGGCGCCATGCCGAGACCTTGGCGGAGATGTTCGACCGGCACTTCGCGGACCTGAAGCCTCACCCGGCCACCCGCTATGCCGACTTCGTGGTGAGCGACGTCGGCGACGGCCCCGCGCCCGACGCGAGCGCCATCATCAAGCGCTTCAAGGAAGAGGGCCATCCGAAGATACTCGTCAGTGTGAACATGCTCGATACCGGCTTCGACTGCCCGGAGGTGGTCAACCTCGTCATGGCGCGGTTCACGCGCAGCGCCATCCTCTACCGGCAGATGCGCGGTCGGGGCACGCGCAAGGCGCCGCACGTCGGCAAGACCGGGTTCACGATCTTCGACTTCGTGGGGGTGACGGACTTCCACGGGGACGACGATGCGGAGACCGGGGGCGGCTTTGTCCGGGAATCGCGGCCCGGCTACCGTCCCGGCGAGCCCCGGATGCTGCTGACGCTGGATGTGGACGACCACATCGACCCGGCGAGCCGCGACTGGCTGACGCTCGACGAGACCGGCCGCATCGTACGCACGCCGGAGCACGATGCGCGCGCCGCCGAGGTCGGCCTGCGCTTCGAGGCGTGGCGCGGAGAGCACGAGGAGTTCGATGCGGAACAGGCGCGCTGGGCGGGCCTGATCGGCAGCCGGGTGAAGGCCGACGCGATGAACCTGGAGGCCATCGGCGCATGGGACTTCGACGAACATCCCTTCGCCGCGCTCGGCGGCTACGATCAGGCGCGGCGCGTGTTCGGTGGCGAGGAATCGCTCGGCCGGCTGATCGACGGGTTCAACGCGGCGGTGTTCGGGCGGCGGCCGGCAGCGGGCGGCGGGACCGGAGCCGGCTGCGCCGGGGAGCGGTGACGGCATGCCCATGACACCCGAACTCCGGCGCGGCATCGACCGCATCCGCGACTACCTGTTCGGCGGCGGCTATCCGAATCCGGCCCAGAACGCCGAACAGCTCAGCTTCCTGATCTACTTCTACATGTATGAAGCGGCGGACGCGGCGCGGGTGCGCGCGGCGCAGCGACCCCCCCCCCCCCCCCCCCCCCCCCCCCCCCCCCCCCCCCCCCCGCCATATATCAGCGCGTTCGCGGGCGACTGGACCCTGCGCGACCCGCGCAACGCCCGCGAGCCCGGCACCGGGAAGGTGCCGCGCGAACACCTGCGCTGGTCGTCCTGGGCGCACGCGCTCAACGGCGAGCGGCTGGTCAACTGGGTGCGCGAGGAAGTCTTCCCGTTCCACGCCGAGCTTGCGGCCAACGGTGTCACGGACTTCATGGACGGCGCCCGGCTGGTCATCGACGAGCCGACCGTGCTCACCCAGGTCGTCAGCCAGTTGGACGACCTGCGTCTCGACCGGGTGGACGCGGACACCAAGGGCGACCTGTTCGAGCACGTGCTGCGCCAGATCCGGCAGGCGGGCGAGCTCGGCCAGTTCCGCACCCCGCGCCACGTCATCCGCGCGCTGGTCCGGCTCGTCGACCCCCGCTTGGGCGAGACCGTCTACGACCCGGCGGCGGGGACGGCCGGCTTCCTGGTCGGCGCCTGGGATCACATCCGGCTCGCCAACTCGTCGCCCGCCGGGATCGAGGAGGTCGACGCGGAGGGCAAGGCCGTCCGGCGTGGCCTTGGCGACACCCTGAGCCGCGACGCCGTGAAGCAGTTGCAGGAAGCGACGTTCCACGGCGCCGACGTGGACCCGCAGATGGTCCGGCTCGCCACCATGAACCTGACCCTGCGCGGCCTCGACCGGGTGCGCATCCTGCGCCGCGACGCGCTCACCCGTTCCCTCGACCGTTCGGCGAAGGCGGAGCTGGGTTTTCCGGAGCGCGGCTTCGACGTGATCCTCGCCAATCCGCCCTTCTCGGGGCGGCTGGACCGGGACCGCATCGTCGAGGACGTGAAGGTCGGGCGGACGGCGCAGACCGAGCTCCTGTTCCTGCAATACATGCTCAACCACCTGAAGGATGGCGGGCGTTGCGGCGTCGTGGTGCCCGAAGGCGTGCTGTTCGGCTCCACCGGCGCGCACAAGGAACTGCGCCGCAAGCTCGTCGAGAACAACACCGTCGAGGCGGTGCTGTCGCTGCCCGGTGGCGTCTTCAACCCCTATTCCGGCGTCAAGACCACGGTGCTCGTTTTCCGCAAGGGCGGCGCGACCGGACATGTCATGTTCCTCCACACCGACAACGACGGCTTCAAGCTCGACGCCAACCACGACCAGCCGATCGAGGAAGACGACCTGCCCGGCCCTGATCGAGGCGTTCCGCGACCGGGAGGCGCGATGGGAGGCATGGCGGGATCGGGACACGGACGCCGACTGGCCCGAGAAGTGGTGGTTCGCCGAGGCCGACGCGATCCGCGCCGCCGACTTCAACCTGAGCGCCGGCCGGCATCGCCCGCAGAACCGGGCGAAGGTGGAGCACCGCGACCCGCTGGAGATTCTGGACGAGTTGCGAGCGATTGAGGCGGAAATTCTGGGCGAGATCGACGGTTTGGCCGAGGCGGTGCGGGAGGTGGCCGCGAAATGAGCTTTCCCATCGTTCCGCTTGGAGAGCTCTGCGACATGGATCGCCGAGGGATCAACCCGGACGATCCGACTGCATCGCATCTTCCCTTCGTAGGCGTGGAGAACGTCGAGTCCGATAGCGGCGTCATCGATTTCGGTAACGATTCACGCATAGGAAATCAGCGAAGCACCACGTTCCGATTCGACCAGCGCCATGTTCTTTATGCAAAGCTCCGACCGTATCTGAACAAGGTCGCAACTCCTGCGCTCACTGGCAGGTGCTCAACCGAGCTGGTGCCGCTTCTCCCCCGCAGTGGCGTCGACCGTGAATTCGTCGCATATCTGCTTCGACGAAAAGAGACAGTCGAGTACGTGATGGCGTCAGTGACCGGCTCCCGGATGCCGCGAACGGATATGAAGGCGTTGATGTTGCTGCCCGTACCCCTCCCGTCGCTCGACGAACAGCGGCGGATCGTCGGTATTCTGAACCGGGCGGCGAAGATCGAGCGGTTGCGGGCGCGGGCACAGGAGTTGATGGGGGAATTCATACCTGCCTTGTTTGTCAAGATGTTCGGGGATCCGGTGGAGAACCCGATGGAGTGGGAGGTCACGGCCCTTGGTGAGGTATGCGCCATTGTGGGAGGCGGGACTCCGCGCCGGAACAATCCAGCATACTTCGGCGGGACAATCCCTTGGGCTACGCCAACGGACGTTACCAGCTTGAAGAGTCTGACCATCGAGGCGACCAAGGAGACCTTGACCGAGGCTGGCCTCCAGGAAAGCAGCGCTCGCCTCGTCCCGGCCGGAACGGTGCTGTTGACCAGCCGCGCCACGATAGGCTTCACGGCGATCGCAGCCGTTGACGTGGCGACAAATCAGGGATTCGCAAATCTGACGTGTCGAACCGGCCTTGTGCCTGAATACCTTGCCTGTTGGCTTCGTTTCCGGCGCGCGGAACTGATCCGGTTAGCGGGCGGCACGACCTTCAAGGAGGTCTCCAAGTCGGCAATCAAGAAAATGTATGCACCGTTACCGCCGCTCGACAGGCAGCGACGATTTGCGGAGATCGCGAATAAGATGCAGGCTGCTGTCGCGCGTGCGGATATCGGAACACAAACCGCATCGGCGCTGGGTGCCTCCCTCATGTCCCACCTGCTGGAGTCCGGCGCATGACTGACATCGTGGACAGCAAGAGAAGAAGCGAGTTGATGGCAGGAAACCACGGACGCGGCACGGCTCCCGAGCGCGCCGTCGGAAGTACGGTTTCCGAGTGATGAACAGAGCGGAACTGCTCGAACGCATTGCCAATGGCGAGAATTCGCGCGTCGAATTCGAGCGCGATGACTGTCATCCGGATGAGCTCGCAACTGAGATGGCCGCGTTGCTGAACCTCGAAGGCGGCGTCATTCTGCTCGGAGTCGAGGACGACGGTCGGATCTCCGGGCTGACCAGAAGCCGCGGGGATGCGGAGGAGTGGGTGATGAACCTTGCCCGCCAGAACCTCCAGCCCGCCACTATCCCTGTCTGGACCTGCATCGAGACCGAGAGTGGCAAGAAGGCGGGAGTCATTGAGCTTGCCGTGGACAGTCCGGGAAAGCCGTACAAGGCAAGACGAGGCAATGCTTGGGTGACGTTCATCCGGGTCGGAAGCACCTCCCGGGAGGCGACACGCGAAGAGGAAGGCCGGTTCTACCAGATGACCCGACTGGTCCGATACGAGCTCAAGGCGGTGCTGGACACCGGACCGGACAATCTCGACATGGATCGAGTCGAAAACTACTACCGGGACATCTTGAAGCGATCAGTGCCGACCCGGTCGGATCTCGAAAGCTGGGGGCGGCTCCTGCTCAACTCGGACCTGCTTGTCACGGTGGGACATGACGTTGTCACATCGGTCTCCGGACTCCTGCTGTTCGGCGACAACCCGAACCGCCGCTTGCCGCAGGCCGGCGTGACCGCGGTGGCGTTTACGGGTCTTGAGAAGGACTACGATACGGTCGATGAAGAGCGGATTCGCGGACCGCTGACCTCGCGCGTGTCGAGGCGCGGTACGGCGGTGGAGAAGGGTGTGATCGACCGTACCGTGGACTTCGTGAAGCGCAACATGGGGAGCGTCGCGTGGCTCGAAGGCGGGCGCCGGCGCCGAAAGGGAGCGTTTCCCGTTGACGCGGTGCGAGAAGCGATTGTGAACGCGGTCGCCCATCGCGACTACGCGCGCGAGGGGACCGACATCGAGGTCTCGCTGTATCGCGACCGAATGGAAGTCATCTCGCCGGGTCGGCTTCCGAATGGCGTGACGGTGGAGAAGATGAGAGAGGGCGTCGTTCGGGTGGCCCGCAACGAACTGCTCAAGGAAATCCTCCGCGACTACGGTTACATCGAGCACTTCGGAATGGGGATTCGCTACCGGATCATCGAATCGATGCGGCGCCACAACGGAACGGAGCCGGACCTTGCCGAGGAAGATGACCGTTTCATCGTCCGGCTCGGGAAGGGAAGGACCCAACATCACGCACCCGATTGAGCACTCGTGAGGTATCTAGGGAGAGCGGTGGTTCTGCAACGAGGCCCGGGAGGCGACGGATAAAGCGGTGATCCACGGCTCTGATGCGGCGGTGGGTCGGGTCGATGGAATCCAGTACGTCGACTTCGGTCGTGAAGCCTCCCGCCTCGACGAGGCGACCCTATCCGCATGGCGGATGTCGAATGCGTCGATGGCGTTTTCGTCAATCGTTCCGGTTATGGATACCTGTACGGCTCCGTCCTAACGGTGGATCGAGATTGAAGCTCGGTTTGATCTCGATCCCAATCATCTGAAGCTCTCTCTCAAGCTTCTCGTGAGCGGCTACCGTTTCGGTGTTGATCCTCACGTTTCTCTTTCTTATTTCTTCCCGGTACGATTCGGATGTCGGACGCTCTGTAGACATGTCAGAAATACTCTCTGGTATGGATGAAGGACCTCAGTTGCTCTCGATGCATGTAGTCCTTTAACAGTTCGAATTGATGTTGCGAAGCGCCTTGTATTGGCCGATTTGGCGTCCGACCTTCGGTCCGGCCGACGAAGCGGCCATGCCCCAAGAGGAGCGCTACAAGAATCGTCAGTCGTCGGGTTCGATGTCCAGGAACCTGCGCTTCTCGTGCTCCCTGGACACGTGCACGATCACCGGCTTGTTGACCATGGGACCGATCACGTCGTCCACCTGATCGCCGACGTCAACCACGCGAAGATGCTTGTCGTCGACCGCCAGTTCAAGCCAATCCTTGTCGAGATGGACCGCACGAAGTATTCCATTCAACGGCTCGGGAGGGCTGGGTGACACTTCTTCCGTCGTCTTGAGGTCTCGAATTGTCGCCCCTAGGCTTTGTCGAATATCGGGGTCGAGCGTGATTGTCCGAGACCCATCCACGGATCGAACTTCCAGTCTGTCGCAGACTTTTCCTTGGGGCGCCAGATTCCTTGTCAGTTTCAGGAACGTACTGCGGTAGTCGGAATCGGGCACGACTTCCGTAAAGTGCTCTTCCGGATCTTCTATCCCGACACGGAGGATTTGCAAGAAGCAGTCCGCGACGTCTCTCGGCGGCGGCAACCCGGGTCTGAACATGTCGGGTTGATACTCTTCTTGAATGGCAACCGCGAATTGATAGCTGCCCGGTTGGGTCTGGAACAGCCAGGGACGACAGCTTTCCTGGATGACCTTGCTTGGAAGGCCGCGTCGGCGATGTTCGAGGCCAGCCAGGAATTCGGCGGTTCTATGGAACAGCGATTGAACGGTCTTCACCTTGTCCACGATCAGATCGAGCGGTGCACCGCCGGGAACGACTTCGCCGCCCTGGACAGAGACCAGAACCTGACCCGGTGCGAACTGCGTGCCCGTTTCCCCTCGGACCTGCTCGCTCCAGATGGACTGGAGCAAGACCCGTAGCTGCTCCCTGGCGAAGGCGGGCAGCGAGTCAAGCGCCAAGCATCGCGTCGCAACTTTCTCGGCGCGCGCGAACGAAGCCGCCTTGTAGTAGAGCGATACTGCGCTTACCGCCGAGATACCCAAGGTTCGTGTTTTCGAGGCATCCAGGTCCGCGAGAGCCTTGTCCTCGGCGTCGGCCGCTCGGGCGTACAAGGCCAGCGCGTCTTCTCGTCGGCCTTCGCGTTGCGCGGTCTGTGCTTGCGAGGCGAGTCCCTCGCTGACCTCATGGTGTTCGATCCAGGACATCGGACTGTCGCCAGCCAATCGCGTCGTCAAGGCTCGAGATCGGACAGAATGATCAGCCGCGCGCTGAAGCCGACGACGCCCGCCAGTGCGGGAAGGTTGCTGTTCCCCGCCGCAGCCTGTTTCAACTTGGTCCGGAGGCGCTGATTGATCGTGTTCTCCGATCCGCGATCAACGCCGGATACTTCCAGTCGCCTGCAATCTTCAAGGTCGTCCGGTGCGGTGCCCTTCGGGGCGATGTAATAGTCCGCGCCGGTTCTGGTCTCCGCTCTGCGGACGGCGACGAGATCGTCCGTAAGCTCGGTCGCCGCGAGCACACAAGCGCAAGCGCCGGCCTCCGTTGTTTCGATCTCGTTCGCCCACGCGTCGCACGTTCGTGCGTCGGGCGAGTGCCATTTGACGACTGCTGCCGACCGCGTACCGTTCCGGTCCAGATCGAAGTCCGTGGGGGAACGGTGGTGCCGGTCCAGGCATACACGCGCGGCTTCGGCATGCGAGTTCGCGATGGCCTTCGTCAGTCCGGGGTGGCGTTGCTCCATGTCATGAATGGGCAAGGTGGGCTTGGTCACCAAACGGTATCCCCTGAAATCCCGGGCTCGATGCCACACCGGTTAGCGAACTGCCACGACGCCTCCCTGCGCGGGCAAGCACTGTAGCAGAGCGCCATCGCCAGCGGCCACCCGCAATTCCCACGGTGTCGGAACCCTCCTCGCCGGCTCCGGTCCGCCTCCGCGTGAACGTCCCCGCCGCCGTGTCCTCTTCTTCGGCATGAGCTTCCGAGTGCCCTGAGCGTCCGGGCGTCATCAGCGTTGCGAGGGCGGCGCTTCAGCCTCCTCGCCTGCCATCATCCGTCGATGTCGTCGTACCCGCACCCGCAGCACCCGTACCCGCACCGACCGGCTCGACGCGCAGCTTGAGGACGGTGCGCTCCGATGCTTCCTCCACCGTGAAGCGGTAACCCGACTCCACGATGCTCTCCCCCCGCGCCGGTATGCGCCGAAGCCGCGTCATGACGAGCCCGCCGATGGTGTGCGACTCCTTCGTGGGAAGGTCGATCTCCAGGGTGTCGTTGACCTCCGAGATCGGCAGGCGCGAGTCCATGAGATAGACCTCCTCGTCGAGCATCTCGTAGACCCGCCGGCGCCGGGGGAGGTACTCGTCGAAGTCGTAGCCCACGTCGATTTCACCGACGACCTCCTCCAGCACGTCCTCCATCGTGATCATCCCCACCGTGGAGCCGAACTCGTCGACCACGATCGCCATGTGGTCCTTGCGCGTGCGCAGCACCGGGAGCAGCTCGTCGATGGTCTGATGGGCGGAGACGTAGTGGGCGGGCTGCGTGAAGTCGTCGATGGGACGGCCGGCGAGTCCCGGATCGATCAGGTCCCAGGTGGTCAGGGTGACGATGCCGACCACGTTGCTGATGTTCCCGCGGTACAGCGGAAGCCGGTTGTAGCCGCGGCGCCGCACGAGCTTGACCGCCTTCGCGGTCTTCGTTCGTTCGTCGATGGCGGTGATCTCGGCCACCGGGATCATCGCCTCCCCCACCGTCGTCCCCGCGAAGCGGATGACCCTGCGGATCCGCCCGCGGTCGAAGGGGCTCACGATCGAAGCCCGCTCGGCCATCTCGGCGACGGAGCGGATCTGCTCCCGTGTCATGAACAGCGTCTGCCCGGCCGGACGCACGCCCACGAGGCGGGCGGCGAGCCGGGCGGCGCGCGAGAACACGAAGACGACGGGGTAGAAGAGCAGCGAGAAGGCGCGCAGCGGATACACCACGGCGGGAGCGAGGCCATCGGATTTCTGCTGGTAGACGCTCTTCGGCACGATTTCGCCGACGATCAGGAACAGCGGGGTGAACACCAGGAAGGCGATGACGTCGCCGCGCTCTCCGAAGTGGCGGATCATGAGCAGCGTCCCGATCGTCGTGAGGATCACGGTGGAGATGTTGGTGCCGACGAGGGTCGTGCCGAGCAGCACCTCCGGACGCTGGAACATCCGGAGCACGAGTCTCGCGCCCCGGTCGCCCTGGTTCGCCCGTGCGCTCAGCTTGATCTTGTCCGCGTTGACCAGCGCGATCTCCGAGCCCGAGAAGAACCCCTTGAGCAGGAGCAGGGCCAGCATGCTCACGAGAATCCAGAAGAGGTCCATCGCGCCTCCCTCCTCGATCAGTCGGCCGTGGACCGCGGCCGGTCGAGCGCATCCGGCGCGGGCGAGGCGTCTTCGCTCTCGGGCGGCCCGGCTTGAGGCCCGGGCTCGTCGTCCGCGGCAGTCGCCGGGTCTGCGGCAACCGCCGGCGAGTCGATGACCGTATCCTCGGGGGGGAGGGCCTCGCCGTCGGCGCTCGCGCGCGCTTCCGGGACCTCGTCTTCCCCGGACCCGTCTCCGTCTCCCGCGGCGTGCCCGGACACGACCGGCCCCTCGTCCTCGAGATCGGCCGCCACCTGCCCGCGCGCGACCCGGACCCGCGCGATCCGGTGCGCCTCCATCTCCAGCACCGTGATCCGGATGCCTTCCACGTTCATGTCGTCGCCGACCCTCGGCAGGCGGTCGAGATGGCGGAACGCGACGCCTCCGATCGTGGTCATGCGCGGGTCCTCGATCCCGAAGTTCGTCAGGTTGTTGAAGTCCGTGAGCTTCATGTCGCCGGGGACCTCGTAGACGTCTTCGTCGCGCTCCTCGTAGTGCTCCTGCCCGCGGATCTCGCCCGAGATCTGCCCGAAGATGAAGGTGAGCACGTCGTTCATGGTGACGAACCCCTCCACCCCGCCGAACTCGTTGAGCACCGCTGCGGCGCGCGCCTGGTTCGCCTGGAAGAAGTCGAACATCTCGTCGACCTTCTTGGTCAGGGGGACGACGACGGGAGGGCGGAGGAGGTCGTCGAGGGTGAGGGTGGAGATGTCGGTGTCGTCGAACACGATGCGCACGATGTCTTCCGCATGGAGGAAGCCCACCAGGTTGTCGCGCGAGCCCCGGTAGACGGGCACCCGCGAGTGCCGGTAGCGGCGGAAGAGGTCCAGGACGTCGTCGATGTCGAGCGACGCCTCGATGAAGTTGGTCCGGGTGCGGGGCGTCATGATCTCGACGATTTCGGTGTCGCCCGCTTCGAGCAGGTTGTAGATGAGGGCCCGCTCGGTCGCGTCGAGCTCCCCCTCCTGGGCGCTCGTCTCGACCAGGGTGCGGAATTCGTCGACGTGCAGGATGTTCTCCGCCGCCTTCTCCTCGCCGACGATCCGCGTCGTGAGCCGGTCGGAGACGCCGCGAATCGCCCACACCAGCGGGGTCGCCACCCTCACCCACAAGGTCATCGGAGCGGCCACGATACGGGTGGACACGGTCACCGGGGTCGATACCGCGATCGTCTTCGGCGTCACTTCGCAGAGCAGGAGCAGCAGCGGAATCATGACCAGCACGGTGACGAGCCCCGCGCGTTCCGGCCCGTACAGGATGACCAGGATCCCCGCCATGTTGGCGGCCGCCGCGATGTTGACGAGCTCGTTCCCGCACAGGATCGAGATGATCAGGCGGCGCGGGTGGTCGAGCAGCTCGTGCAGCGCGTCGGAGTGGCGGTTGCGTTCCCGGCGCAGCTTCTGCAGGTCGAGGCGCGAGAGCGAGAACAGCGCGGTCTCGGAACCGGAGAAGTAGGCCGAGCCGACCAGGAGCAGCACCTGGAGGACGAGGCGCGCGACGACGTCGGGGTCGCCGATGCGGGACAGATCGGGTGTGAGGAACGCGCCCAGCGTCTCGGTCGAGGTCGCGAGTTCCCGAAGCATCCAGTCCACGGCGCCGTCCCGGTTCGTCTCCGGCAGATTGCGATCTGTAACAGATCGAGGCCGGGCGTGCGCCTTCCGCGTCCCGGCGAGGCCCGGGGCCGGCCGCGAGGACCGGCAGCGAACCGGTTCCGCGCACCGGGTCGCCGTCGGCCGGTCCCGATCTTCGATTACAGTATCGCGGACACGTTTCCCGCCACCCCACAGACGAGGGCCAGCAACGATGTCCGACCCCATCGAGTTCTACTTCGACTTCTCCTCTCCGTACGGCTACCTCGCGAGCGAGTGCATCGACGGGATCGCGGCCCGGCATGGTCGCGACGTGGCCTGGCGTCCCTATCTCATGGGTGTGGCGATGAAGATCACGGGCTCCCCTCCGCTCGTCGACCGACCGATGATGGGCGCGTACTCCAGGCATGACATGGAGCGCAGCGCACGGCGCCTCAAGGTGCCGTTGCGGTTTCCCGAGCCCTTTCCGATCGCCACCATCGGGGCCTGTCGCGCCGTGTACTGGATGGAGCGGAGCGACCCCGGCAAGGCGAAACTCCTGGCGAAGGCGCTGTACCGCGCCTACTTCGCCGACGGGCGGAACATCTCCGAGGCCGATGTGGTGGCGGACGTCGCCGCCGCCGCGGGCGCCGACCGCGCCGCGCTCCTCGCCGGCATCCAGGAGCCCGCGATCAAGGACCGCCTGAAGGAAGTGACGAACGGCGCGATCGAGCGCGGAGTCTTCGGCTCACCGTTCTTCCTGGTCGATGGCGAGCCGTTCTGGGGCCAAGACCGGATGGACGAAGTCGACCGCTGGCTCGAAGCCGGCGGCTGGTAGCGCGGCCTGCCGTTGACCTTGGCACTGCCCCCGCCCAAGATGCGCGCATGAACGTGCTCGGAGCACCCGGCGTTCGCGCACCCGAGCGGGCAAGGCCGCCGAACGTCGCGGGCATGTTCTATCCGGACGACGGCGATGCGTTGCGGCGGGAAGTCGATGCCCATCTCCGGGAGGCGTGTGCGGAGGGGCCGGCGCCCAAGGCGGTGATCGCCCCGCACGCGGGATACCGCTACTCCGGAGCCATCGCCGCCAGCGCATACGCGCGCCTGAAGCCCCGCGCGCACGAGATCCGGCGGGTGGTGCTGCTCGGCCCCGCGCATTACCACCCGGTCCGCGGCGTGGCGGTGTGTGGCGCGGACGCGTTTCGGACTCCGCTCGGACTTGTCCCGATCGATACGGACTCGGTCCGGCGCGCGGAGGAGTTCGCCTTCGTCGACCGGCTCGACGCGGCGTTCGAGCGCGAGCACAGTTTGGAGGTGCACCTCCCGTTCCTGATGCGGGTGCTTTCGCGGTTCGCCGTCGTTCCCCTGCTCGTCGGCGAGGCGAGTCCGGCCGGGATCGGCACCCTTCTCGAAGTGCTCTGGGGCGGACCGGAGACGGTGGTCGTCGTCAGCTCGGACTTGAGCCACTACCTCGACTACGAGAGCGCGCGGCGCCTCGATGCGAAGACCTCCGAGGCCATCGTCGCGTTGCGCCCCGACGATGTCGGCCACGAACAGGCGTGCGGATGCCACGCGGTGAACGGGTTGCTGCACCTCGCGAAGCGCCACGGCATGGAGGCGCGCGCCCTCGACGTGCGCAGCTCCGGCGACACCGCGGGACCCCGAGACCGTGTGGTCGGTTACGGCGCCTATGCGTTCTTCGAGCCCGCGTATCCGGTGCTCGGGTTCGAAGCGCGGCGGCATGTGCTCGGCATTGCCGCGCGTTCGATCCGCCACGGCGTCGCCCACGGGAAAGCGTGCGATGTCGATCTCGGTCGCCTGCCGCCGGAGCTGGGCGAGGACCGCGCCACGTTCGTGACCCTGAAGTCGGGCGGCCGCCTGCGCGGATGCGTCGGCAGCCTGCGGGCGATACGTCCGCTGGGCGAGGATGTCGCGCACAACGCCCACGCCGCGGCGTTCGCCGACCCGAGGTTCCCCCCGCTCCAGGGGGACGAGCTCGACGGCATCGACATCAAGGTCTCCGTGCTCTCGCCTCGCGAGCCGATGGATGTGGAATCCGAGGCCGGCCTCGTCGCCCGGCTTCGACCCGGCATCGACGGACTCGTCCTCGAGGACGACGAAGGGCGCGCGACCTTTCTCCCGAGCGTCTGGGAGGACTTCCCCGAGCCGGAGCGTTTCGTCCGGGAGCTTGCCAGGAAGGCCGGCTGGCCGGCGGGGCACTGGTCCGACACGATGCGGGCGTGGCGCTACACCACCGAGGAATTCGGTTGAGCGGCGCCACCGCGAGCCGTCCATCGAGCGTCGGTTCGCCGGACGGTGGTCACGGGCGCGGCTCTCTTCGGCCTGTCCGCCAGGGAGCCTGCCCGCCATGCCTGCCGCCGACTGGTACTTCGACGTCGTTTCGCCGTTCGCGTATCTGCAACTCGCGTTTCGATAGTTGACAGGGAGCCTGCCCGCCATGCCTGCCGCCGACTGGTATTTCGACGTCGTTTCGCCGTTCGCGTATCTGCAACTCGCGCGCTTCGATCGCCTGCCGGGCGATCTGGACATCGTCTATCGTCCGGTTCTGTTCGCAGGGCTGCTCGGGCATTGGGAGCACAAGGGACCGGCCGAGATCGAGGCCAAGCGTCTCCATACCTATCGTTTCTCGCAGTGGCGGGCCGATCGCGAGGGGATCCGGCTGCACTACCCGCCGGCGCACCCGTTCAATCCGCTCAAGGCGCTCCGGCTGTGCATCGCGCGCGGCAGCGACGCGGCGACGGTGCGCGCGGTGTTCGACCACATCTGGCGCGACGGCATCGGCATCGACAGCGAGGCGGGCTGGCGGGCGCTTGCCGAGCGGCTCGGCATCGACGACGCCGATGCGCTCGTCTCCGCGCCGGAAGTGAAGGAAGCGTTGCGCGTTTCCACGGAAGAGGCGATCGCGGCGGGCGTCTACGGCGTCCCGACGTTTCGTGTCGGCGGTGAGCTCTTCTGGGGCGACGACGCGACGGGAATGATGCTCGACTATCTCGCCGACCCGGGGTTGTTCGAAACCGGCGAGCTCAAGCGAGTGAGCCACCTCCCGGCCGGCACGCACCGCAAGGCCGTGGCCCCCGGCGGCGTCTGACCCGGCTCGGGCTCCCGGCCGCGGCATTCCCGTCGCCGGCACGCACCGCAAGGCCGTGGCCCGCAGCGGCGTCTGACCCGGCTCGGGCTCCCGGTCGCGGCATTCCTGTCGCCGCTGGCGCGCACGCTCTTGATGAGGCGGTCGAGCGCTGTTCCGGCCGGAGCGGGCACGGTCCCCGCGTCCGGTGCGGCCTCTCGGGAGCCGGGAGCAACGCTACTCATCGCTCACAGGACTTCAATCGCCGGATCGCGCCGCCGCAGGAGCGTAAACCGTCAGCAGAAGCTCCGCGTCCCCGATCAGTTCATATTCCGGTTCCCGCCCGGACAGTCTCCGGCTGTTCTCCAGGATGATTCGCACGCCCTCTCCGCGCTTGTCCATCAGGGTTGCGCGATCGGTATTCAACCAGGGAACGTTCGTAAGCGGACAAAGTAGGCCGTTGTTCTGATAGGGAGTCCTGTCTGGTTCACTGGCCGCTTCCCCCGACACGGAGGCGAGCGGAATCATGAGACGGACAGGTGGTACGAGACATCGCGTGCGGCGCACCGCCGCGCAGTGGCGCAAGCTGGTCGAGCGGTTCGAGCGCTCGGGTCAGACCCGGGGCAAATTCTGCGCGGCGAACGGATTGGCGCTGAGCACATTCGACCTGTGGCGGCGCAAGCTGCCTGCGGCGCCGGTCGCCGAAGCACGCCCCGAGCCGCTGTTCGTGGAGCTGACCCCCCCGGCGCCGACGCAGACCTCTGTCGGTTCGACGGGGACAGGGGCGTGGGAGGTGGAGCTTGAGCTCGGCGCGGGTGTGGTGCTGCGGCTACGTCGGGCGGCGCCATGTTGAGCGGTGTGTCGGGGGGTCGAATCTGGCTGTGCACCGAGCCCACGGACATGCGGTGCTCGTTCGATGGATTGTCGGCCCGGGTGCGCCGGTCTCTGGGTGAAGAGCCGACGAGCGGTCACTGGTTCGTGTTTGTCAATCGTCGGCGCACGATGCTCAAGATACTGGGGTTCGACACGGGCGGGTACTGGATATGGGGCAAGCGGCTCGAGCAGGGTCAGTTTGCTCTGGGCCGGGGAGCGAAGGAGACGAAGCGGGAGCTGAATCGCACCGCGTTGCTGGCGCTGGTCGAAGGCGTGGATATCAAGATTCTACGCCACAGGAAGCGCTACCGACAGGCTGCCTGAGTGGGTCGGGAGATGATAGATTGCGACCGTGTTCAGTGCATGGGGAAGTGTGACGTTGTCGGCACCCGACATGGCAACGCTTGCGGCGGAGAACGCGCGGCTCGGCGCAGCGCTGAGCGATTCGTACTCGGTGCTCGCGAAGACGAAGACGGCGCTCGAGCAGTTGCAGGCGCAGTACGACGCACTGCGCCACGAGCTCGACTGGTTCAAGCGCCAGCTCTTCGGGCAGAAGTCGGAGAAACGCCTCGACCTCGACGCCGACGCGCAGCTCAATCTGCTGGCGGGGCTTGGGGTGAAGGAGCCGCCCACGCGCGACGATGTGCCGACCCACACGGTGAGCTACGAGCGTCGCGCGAAGGTGCGCGATGCGGCTCTCGCCCAGAGCGGACTGCGCTTCGGCCCCGAGGTACCGGTGCAGACCATCGAGGTGGCGGACCCGGCGATTGAAGCGATTCCACCGGCCGAGCGCGAGGTCATCGGCGAGAAGGTGAGCTATCGCCTTGCGCAGCAACCGGGCAGCTACGTGGTGCTGAAGTACGTGCGCAAGGTCGTCAAGCGCCGCGATACCCAGACGATTCTTACCGCCGCCGCACCGGCGAACGTGCTGGAGCGCTCGGCGGCCGACGTGAGCTTCCTCGCCGCGATGCTGGTCGACAAGTTCTGCTGGCACCTGCCGCTGTATCGTCAGCATCAGCGTCTTCGCGACGCCGGCATCACGCTCAGCCGCTCCACCCTGGTGTACTGGACGAGCCGCGCCATCGACCTGCTGGCGCCAATCACCGATGCGCAGAGTGCGCATGTGTTGGCGAGCGAAGTGCTGTCGATGGACGAGACCTCGCTCAAGGCCGGGCGCGAGGCGAAGGGCAAGATGCGCACCGGATGGCTGTGGCCGGTGTACGGCGATTGCGACGAGGTGGTGTTCCACTACGCGCCGTCGCGCGCGCACCGTCACGTTCATGCCTTTCTCGGCGAGTACCGCGGGACGCTGCTCAGCGACGGCTACGAGGCCTACGCGGCCTATGCGGCGCAACGCCCCGCGCAGGTGACCCATGCGCTGTGCTGGTCCCATACCAGGCGATACTTTGAACGGGCGAAAGACTCCGAGCCCGAGGCGGTGGCCGAGGCGCTGGCGCTCATCGGGGCGATGTACGCTCACGAGGAGCAACTCCGCACCGACGGGCTCGTCGGCGAGGACAAGCGTGCCTACCGCCAGACCCACACCCGGCCGGTCGTCGAGACCTTCTGGCGATGGTGCCGGGCGCAATGCCATCGTCCCGAGCTGCTGCCGAAGAGCCCGCTGGCGAAGGCGTTGAGCTACGCGCAGGAGCGTCGCTCAGGGCTGGAGGTCTTCCTCGACGCCCCCGCAGTGGCCATCGACACGAATCATCTGGAGCGGGCGCTGCGTCCGATTCCTCTGGGGAAGCGGAATTGGCTGTTCACTTCGAGTGAGGTCGGCGCGCAACGGGTCGGCATCATCCAGAGCCTGCTGGTGACGTGCCGGTTGCACGCGGTGGACCCCTACACCTATCTGGTCGATGTGCTCCAGCGCATCAGCGCGCATCCGGCCAAACGGGCCATCGAACTCACCCCGCGGATGTGGAAATCGCTATTCGCCGACGTGCCCATGCGCTCAGACCTCGGCCCCCACCACCACGACCCGCCATCACACTGATCGCCGTCCCGCAACCACGGCCTATATTGCCCGCTTACGAACGTTCGCCGGGACGGGACACTTGGCGAGGAGACTGGTGAGCATCTCGTTTCGTGACGATTGAAGGTGGGCGAGACGTTCGACGGTGATCGTGTTGGGGATCGTGCCGGGGGAATGGAGTTCCAGGCGGTTCTCGAACAGGCGCAGCCGAATCCTGGATCCATGAATCGAATAGTCCCGGTGGGCGACCGCGTTGACGACGGCCTCGAACACGGCCGTCATGTCGAACTGCGGCCGGTCTACCCGCCCGTGGTCCTTGAAGGCGGCGACCTTCATGTTCTTCGCCACGAACCGGCACGTACTCTCTACCTGCGCGTCCAGCGGTCCTGAAATATCGGCGGCGTCCAGTTGATAGGGGTCGCCCGATGCTCCCGGCCGGATCCGATTCCCCCGGTAGGCGACCGCTTGAACATACGCATTGGGCAGCCACCTGCGCGGATCATCGGTCGCCAGCAGCACCCCGGCGACCGTCGGTCTCAGCAGGCCGTCTTCGTCGGCACGCGCCATGCGAAGTTTGGACAGCAGATCGTCTCGCGCATCGCCGGTGCGGGGCGTTCGAAACCGCTCCCAGAGCTCGGAAGACAGGTGTTCCAGTCTGGCGTCGGGAACGATCTGCTCGTCGAACCGGATGATGCGGGTCTGGCTCCGCTGTTGGAACAGCCGCGCAAGATATTCGGAAGACATGGAGCGCTTTGCGTCGCCGACCCGATACATGAAGCCGCCGGGGCTCTTGTGTACGAACAGACTGCGCGGTATGTCGATCTTGACGATGGCCAGTTCTTCACCGGTGGCCGCCGGCAACCAGATCGGGTCGATGACGGGATTCAGTGGCGGCTCTATCGAATCGGTGCAGATCTCGCGGGTGAAGCCAACCACCGTATCCATACGGTCAACGGGGATGCCGACGATTTCACGCGGCTCGTCCGTTACCCCGAGCAGGCACACCCCTCCGCGGCTGTTGGCGAAGGCCGCCAGTTCGTCGGCCAGATCGTCGTGGCCCGGCACCCTGACCTTCCCGCCGGCAAAACGCACTTCCTTCAATTCCAGGAACGCGCTTTCGCCCAGCCGGATCTTCTCCAGCAACTCCTTCCTGCTATCGAACATGGGTCGGCTCCGGCCCCAGCCGCCGGTAACGGCGCTCGAACGCCTCGCGTCCGCCCTCCATCACCCGGCAGACTTCCTCGCGCATGGCTTCCTCCTGCAGCGAACCCGACTGCGCCACGATGCACTGCCCTCCCCGGAAGTCGAGCGCGTGCAGCATCTCCGCATCACCGTTCACGACGATGTTCGGGTTGTGCGTCACCACGATGATTTGCCGCCTGAGCTTGTTCTCCCGAATCTGGCGCACGACCAGGTCGTAGATCAGATGGTTGTCCAGATCGTCCTCCGGCTGATCGAGCACCAGCGGTTCTTCGCCATGTGCGAGCAGAAACGCCAGCATCGCCGCTGACCGCTGACCCGCCGACGCTTGGGTGATGGGACGAAAATCCCTTCCATCTCCGCGGCGGCTGTACTCGACGCTCAGTCCGTCCTCCGGGAACCACGTCAGCATTTTGTCGAGCAGCTCCGGTTTTTTGTCGGATACGCGGGCAAGATAGTTATTGAAGTGTCCGCCGAAGTCGCCCCGCCCGGCACAGGCGGCCTTGATGCGTTGCTTGAAGTGCTCGATGCGGGCTTCGACTTCCGAGCGCCGTTCTGTCGAATCCTCGGGCAGGCCCTTGATCAGATTCGCAACCCACCCCTTGGCCGGGCGGTCGTCCTCCATGACGAGGATGTCGTCCTGAAACCGGTCGTCGGGCACTTCCAGCACCTCTCGCAACGACCGCTCGATGCTTCGCGGATCGTCGCCATAGGTCCGACCCCGAATGCGTACGAAGTGGTTCTGCGCCAGTGTGTCGACCAGAAAGCGATCCCGCGCGTCGCTCACGGCGCGGCGAGTCTCCATGACCTTCCGGAGCTGCGACTGCGACCGCTCCACCAACCTGTCCCGCTCTTCCCCCATCGATTTCAGTCGGTTCGTTTCGTCATCGAGCCGTTGCCGCTCCTGCACCAAGCGGCCGTACTCGCTCGGGTCGGTGATACCCTCCTCCGCCAATGTCTCGACCAGTTTCTTGTAGTCGCCGGCCGCTCGGTCCACGGCCGTTCGCCATTCGGTCTTTCCCAGAGCCTCGCGCTGGTTCTCGATGGCCTCGCGCAGGCGTTGCGCCGCATCGCGCATGTCGCGGGCGGCGGCATGCACCGCGTCAGCCAATGCGGCCAGGATCGCAGCCACTTGCCGGTCGTCCTTCGAACTTTCGTCGAACAGACCCTCGGGCAGATCGTCAGGTTGCAGATCGGCTGCCGCACTCTCGATACGGGCAGCGGAGGTCCCTGCCGCTTCGAACTGCCGATCCGTTTCCCTGTCTTGGCGGCCGCGGTGCCGATAGGTCGTCAGGACCTCGGTGTGCCCCGCTTCCTCAAAGCGTTTCAATTTGCGCTCGACATCTTGCAACTCGACGACCAGCTCGGTCCGTTTGCCCAATTCTCCGTCGATCTCCCGGGTCCGCGCTCGCAACGCATAGAATGCGTTGCGCGCTTTGTCCAATTCTTCCTGGACCGCAGCCACGCCCGCCGCCTCGTCGATGACCTGCAGTAGCGCCTGCTGGTTCTCCCCCGCCAGCTCGGCGATCTGCCCCTGGCCGAACACTCGGAGAGGAAAGCGCTCCGGCGTGACGATCTGAGCGGCCGATGGAGTCCACGTATCGTTGCCGGTGTCATCCTCCACGGCAGTACCGGCGCCATCCTGCCGCCAATGGACGCGATGCCGGACGCCGTCGCGCATGACGGTCCATCCAACGTGGGTCTCATTCCTCAAGCCGCCTTCGTCCGCACGGCTCGACGGCACCCGACGGAATCGCTCAAAAGTCGAGCGGGGTCCGCTGCGACCGTCCAGGCGCGTCAACTCGTGCTCGCGCCTCGCTGCAAGCCTCAAGGCGTGAATCACCGTGGACTTGCCCGTGCCACGCCCTCCCACCACCGCGTTGAGCCAAGGGCTGAACGTGAGTCTGGCCGGTTCGCCGCGTCCCATGTAGTGCGCGTCCGCAACCTCGATGCCTTCGATGCAGTGCTTCGGCAACGCAAAGGGATCGAAAGGTCCCAGTGCATCGCTGCGCCGGATCGAAAAACCTCCCCCGTCCAGCAATGCAAGGCGCAGTCCTTCGAGTGACGGCTCCGCCATCTTGACCCATGTGAAATGCGAACCGGGGAACCGGGACCCAGCGGCGCCGGAGGGGTGGTGAGCATCCGATCCGACGACCTCTGCCCACGCCAGCTTGCGCTGGCGATACGGATCCGGTTTTTCGCTGTCGGGATCGACTACCTCCATGGCGAACAGATCGTCGAGATCGAACAGCGGCGTCAACGTATTGCCGGACAACCGCCAAGCGCCGGATGGTCCATCCACATGGGCAAGGATCGGGATCCCGCCAGCGTCGCCGATGGCCTTCACGACGCCGATGGGTGCCGAATCCGCCGCGACATCACTCGCACCCCGGGCGCCCTTGTACCCAGCGGCCCCAAGCAGTGTCGCCACATCGGCGGATCCCTTGCCGATGTCGAGCACGGCAAGCACGTGAATCCCGCCGTTGGCGGTGATTTCGACACCCGGAAACAGGTACAACGGCCGAAACTCCGGGTGCGGCTGCCGCTCCAGAACAACGAGAGCGTTCTTGAGGTCATCGATCCAAGCGCCCGAGTTGTGGTCCGTCACGGCGACGCAATCCACTCCGGCGCGCATGAAGCCGAGCAGCCAATCGTGCGGCGTCACGTTCCGCAGGTTCTCCTGATCGGGTCCCTTGCCGTAGTCTTTCGAGGCGGGCGTATGCGTATGGAAATCGAATTTCCACCATCGCGCGCCGGGGTGACGCCAGTCTCGACTCTGCACGGTTGTCATGATCTCACCTCTGTCGGTGTTTCCCGTGTCCGCCGGTAGCCGAACGAGAAGCGGATTGCAGCCGGCGTGGACAGAGTAGCGCCCCCGCGACTTTCAAACCTGATCCGGAAGATGAGCCCACCGGCCCCGGTCGTCTCTCCGGAACCGAGGTCGACTCGTCGATCAGGCGGTCGAGAATGGTGCCGGACGGACAGCTACTGCTCATCGTCCCCCTCTACAACGCGAGTCGCGGACGGCTCAGGCATCGTCTCGAATGGAGTCGGGCTTCAGACGGAACGTCACTCGGACATATCTGCCGTCCTTGTCGTTGATCAGCTCGGGTTCGGTACCGTTGAAACTGCTCATGTGGTGCCGCATGAGCAGCCATCCCCGGCCTCGCCGCTCCATCAGTCGTCTGACCACCATCGCGTTCGCCATCATCTCGTTGCGCGAACGTGGGGACCCGCCGGAACGCGCCTGCTCGACCGTCATGTGATTCGGGAGGGCTCCGGGACTCGTCACGTCGATACGATCGTCGAATACCTCCAGCAGGACCTGCGACCCCGTCAACGCGTAATCGCGATGGATGACGGCGTTCACGAGAGCCTCCCGGAGAACCTCTTCCGGCACGGCAGGGATGTCCTCCCGATACGGCCCTCGGTAGACCTCCCGTCTTCCCAGGCTGCGGAACCAACCCATGGAACGGTTCACCTGCTCGTCGAGACGGCCCTTCCCCTCGCCCGCGCTCAGTACGTCGGACGCCCGGTCGGCGCTGGCGTATGCCGCACACTGGATGAACAGGCTCGTCGTATGTGGATGCCCTTGAGGATCCCTCCCGAAGACCATCAGACCGTAAAGGGTGGGACGCAGCACCCCATCCAGCCAATCGCATACCGAGGCATTGCGAAGGTCCTGGTCGACGTCCGGCTGCGGTTCTCCCTCCGTTCGCTTGCCCTGCGCCTGCATGAACGAACGAAAGGCGTCTGCGTCGATGTCCCGCGCAGTGGCCGACGAGACGGTCCGCTGTTCCGTGAAAATGAATCCGAAGGCATTGAACAGCTCCTGCATTTCGGATGGAGACGGCGCTACGGTGGAACGCCCCCGCCGAACCCAGAAGCGCCCGTTATGGCTGAATGGTTCATACCCTCTCTGGTGGCGGTGGACTTCGATCCAGTGGACCCATCCGTCGTCCGTGTGAAATCGGGCGCATTCGGCGGTGATCGGCTTTCCGCAGCCAGAGTGCAGAAAGCCGGTCAGCAGTTCCTGCACCGTATCCGGGCCTTCTTTCGTGCCGACGATCGTCCCGGAGTCGTCGACACCGATGATGACAAGCCCGCCTTCGCCATTGGCGAATGCGCACAGCGTCCTGCCGACGGCCTTGAGATCTCCGAGGCCTCTCTTGAATTCCGTTCGCTCGTCTTCGCCGCGTTCCACACGTCGCAGCACGTCCAGCCATTCCATCGCTCGTACCTCAGAAGCCGTACTTGCGGCGGCGCAGACGGAAAGCCTCGTCACCGCCGTCGACGGTCCTGACGATGGCGTCCCGGACGGCAGGCTCCTCGATCGCACCGGTTTCGTCCACCCATCCGTGCCGGGCGGTAGCCTTCAGCAGAATGACCATGTCCGCATCGCCGTTCACGACGATGTTCGGATTGTGGGTCGCAACGATCAACTGCCGTTGCCCTTTGAGCTTCTTGAGGGCCGGCAATATGGTCTCCCACAGGAACCGGTTGTCGAGCTCGTCTTCCGGCTGATCGATCACCAGCGGGCGGTCGTCGGCGGTCTCCAGCAACAGGGAAAGCAGTACGCTGACTTTCTGGCCACCGGAGAGATCGTCCAGCCGGCGATAATTTCCGTCGTCCAGCAACATTTCCAGAACGTAGGTATCCGGCGTGCGCAGTGCGGCCAACGCTCGCTGTCGGTCCTTCGTCATTGCTTCGCGAAAAGTCCTCTGTACCGCGCCGGTCATCCCGACTTCGCGCAAGGTATCGTCGGCAAGGTGCTTGAGCAGATTTTTGGGTGAAGGTCTCGCGCTCGGTTCCAATCCGTTCCACCATTGGGTGATCCCTTTCCGAGCCAGTCCTGACAGATATTTCTCAAGAGATTCGGTATCTCCGTTCTCGATCCTCCGTGCGCGAAACCGGTCTCCGAACTGCCGCGCAACGTGCGCCAGCACGCGGTCGAATGCATCCCGCTGTTCCTGCCGGAGACGCCGACGCTCTTTCTGCAATTTGGCAAAGGACGCTTCCACCCTTGCGACACCGGCGCGCTTTTCCTTGAGGACCGCCTCGTAATTTGCAAGCAATGCCGCCTGCTGGTTGAGTTTCTGAAATTCCTTGAGCTTGCTCGCATCCAGACCGCGCCTGGCCAACGCCCGCTCGACTCCGATCCGGACCACGGACTCGCGGACTTCGAGGATTTCAACGGTCTTCCAGACAATCTCGCTCAATCCACTCAGCTCGTCTATCGCTGATTGCATGTGTCCGACGATCCGGTCCCGGCGGCTGTCCAGGTCGAGCTCTGCCGAGTCGACACCGGCCTCGCTCAGCATGTGAATCAACTCGTCGTCGATCTCGACGGTTGTGGGTGAATGCATTGAAGCCATGGCGGTTCCGATGGCCGCTCTGAGTCGGCCACCTTCGAAGCGCACCGACTCCCAAGCCTGGCGGCGGCGGCCAAGCGCAAGGAGCGTGTCCACACCGGCGTCCTTGAAGGCATCCAGCTCCTGTCTGGCGCGCCGTGCACGCTCATGATCCTGCTCGGTTTCGGCAAGCTCCTCATCGACTCGGGCCAACACGCCTGCGGCGTTCTGGAGTTCCTTGTCGAGTCCCCGCAATGTCGCGCCGCGTTCCTCTATCCCCGCGACTTCCGATGGAGTCAGCTTGGCCAGCAGAGCCTCGATCGAGCCCGCTTCGGCCAATCGTTGCAGTTCACTCTGCGCGAAGAAGCGGGCCGGCCATCGTTCATGGAGCGGAGCCGTAGGATCGCTTCCCGGCGCGTCGAAGGCGACCTCCGGCGAACCGGACAGGAAGCGGTCCTGTCCCCGCGCCTTGACTTGCTTGGCGATCGACTCGTTGCTGGGCTCGGGAGCCCCGACGTGCATGCGCAATCCGTCGAGCAACGTGCTCTTGCCGGTCATGCTTCCGCCGATGATGCAGGTCAGATCGGGACTCAGATCGAAGCGTGTTTCTTCTGGATTCCCGTCCTTGTTTCCGCCGAAAAACGACGTGCCGCCGCGCACCGTCACCGACTTGAGCCACGGCCGGTCATTCATCGTGACGTCCGGCGGCTCCGGAAGCTCGACAAGCTTCTTGTCCTTGTCCCGAATGAAGCCGATACGTATCCGCGAGTCGCTGGCGATGAATGCCTGGCGCAATGCCTCGATGCGAGGACTTGCCAGCTTCACCCATGTGTGCCGCTTGCCGATGTCGTCGACGGAGTAGGCGTCACTGCCGTGAAAAAAAGCCTGTCGATGTTGTCGCATGCTCTCCTCGAGCCAAGGACGACTTTTCAACGTATCTTCGGGTAGTTTTTCGTCGCCGAGCTCCAGCCCCGTGACCGCTCCGTGATCGAAGAGCTGCAGAACCTGAGCCTTCTGCGTACCGAGCAGACCGTTCGGCGCATCGATATGAGGAGCCAGAACGAGGTATTCCCACGGCTCTCGTCCCCGAGTGTCCTGCCGGTGCTCCCGGTCGCGGAACTTCCGCAGATCTTCGAAGGCATCTTCCGCACGCTTGTTCGAGATCTGCAACGTATTGCCGGCCCACGGAGAGACGCCGCCCATCACCATGTCGAAAAGCTTCAGGTAATTTTCTCGCCCGATCTCGGGGTCGAACAGGAACAGAAGGTGAAGCCCTCTGCTGCCCTCCTTCAGACTCGGCTCGAATCCCGGAAACACGGCGAATATCTTTTCCCGGAACAAGACGCCGTCGTCATCCGTTCCGCTGTTCCACGTCTCGACCACTTCCCATACCACGCTCGTGTCGGGCGCTGTTCCCGCACGCGGCGAATGCGGTGTCAGGCCAAGGACCTGCACCGCGTTGGCGACGGCCCCTTGCAGAAAGCGCTTGGCATACGCCGAGCGCACGCCCGGCTCCGCCGGATCACCCGACAGGCCATCCGGCATCCTGGCGCGCTTGCCGGCATGATCGTCGATCGTGTGCACGTGCAGATCGGCCTTGAACCAGCGTGCACCGGGGATTTCGCGCCGCCACTTGTCGGTCGGTTCTCGTTCGAAGCTCATGGTCTTCTCACATATTGGAGTTGATCCGCTTGAGTGGACGGTTTACGGCTCGGGCTTGATGCAGCGTCCCGGCAGGACCTCTCGAAGTCGACCGGTGACCGGTACCCCGAGCCTTGGTGACGACGGTGCGGGTTATACCATCCCTTGATGCAGGAGAAGATTCCTCTCCGTGCGCGGCGATGGTCATGGAATCGGATTCGGCCGAGGAGTTCGCATTCGAGGCTGGCGAAGAAGCTCTCGACCATGGCGTTGTCGTCATGGTCCCCGACCGGGCCCATCGAGGGGACGGCGCCCGCCTGGCGGTAACGCTCGGCCGTTGCGCTGGCGAGGGGTACCGGCAGCCTTGCCGCATTGCCGCCCGCGGCGGGCTTCGCGCCGGCGCTTCCGGCGTGGGCGGCGAGCGGGGGGCGGTGGGCTCGCGTCCCGGGCATCGGGACCATGACCGGGTGAGGTGTGGTAGAAACCCGGACCCGACCCGCCGCACTGGTGAACCGGTGTCGTTCCATGTCGGCGACTACGCTGGAGCAGGTGAATGGAATCAGCCCTGTTGTGGTTGCAGCTTGCGGGAGCCGCAGCAATCATCCTGGCCGCCTCGAACTACCTCGCGAGGTCCGCGGACGTCATCGCGCTGAAAACCGGTCTCGGCCGTTCATTCGTCGGCGTCGTACTGCTCGCCACCGCAACGTCGCTCCCCGAACTGGGCACCGGCGTGAGCGCAATCACGCTCGTCGGAGAGCCGGACCTCGCGGCGGGTGATGCGTTCGGGAGCAATCTCGTCAACCTCCTCATCATCGCCCTTCTGGACATCTACTGGAGGGGCGGGCCGATCCTTGGCCGAGTGAGCACGACCGCGGCGGTCACCGGGATGCTCGGGATCGCGGTCATCTCCATCGCCGCGATCGCCATGTTCGTCCATACGACCACGGACTGGTTTTCCTGGTGGCATGTCAGTCCGTTCACGATCGTGCTCGGGGCCGTGCTGATCGGAGCGATGTTCCTCATCTACGTCTCCGGCGTTTCACGGGACGGCCCGGAAGGGTCCCCGGAAGCATATGCCTCGGCCAGTCTCGCCGGGTCGGTGCTCGCATATCTCGTGTCCGCGGCGGTCATCATCGGCGCCGCGGTCTGGCTCGCGAGGACGGGAGAGGCAATCACTCATGCGATGGGATGGGAGGCGAGCTTCGTCGGCACCCAGTTCCTGGCCTTGAGTACGTCGCTGCCGGAACTGGCCGCCTCTTTCGCCGCAATCAGGATCAACGCCCCGGAGCTGGCCCTCGGCAACCTTCTCGGATCCAACCTCTTCAACATGGGGTTCGTCCTCGCCATGGACGATCTGGTCCTTGTCGGATCGCCTCTGTGGTCCGCCATCTCCCCGGTTCATGCGGTGACCGCCGTCTTTGCGATCCTGATGACCTCGGTGGTGGTGATCGCGCTCGTGGTCCGCCGGGAGGAACGGCGCAAGAGCTTCCTCACCATGGAGTCCGGAGCCCTCATCGCGCTGTACGTCGTGGCAAGCGTGATGGTGTTCGCGTTGGGGTAGCCCCGCGGCCCCCGGCGCCGAACGGGCGCGGCGATGTCGCTGGTCCTGAAGGACGGGTAGCCCCGCCCCGCGAACCTCGGCGCCGCAGGGCCCCCGGCGTCCGGCGGCGAAGAAGACCTTCAGTGGGCGCGTCGCCGCCCCCGTTCAACCCACCGCGACTTCGACTCCGTACACGGCCTTCGCCGTCTCCCCCGCGAGAGCCGGTGGCGAAGAAGACCTTCAGCGGGCGCGGCGCCGCCCCCGTTCAATCCACCGCGACTTCGACTCCGTACACGGCCTTCGCCGTCTCCGGCGAGAGGTGGCCGGCCGCGATGTCCGCGGCCACCGCGGCCGGGTCGCGTTCGTGAGGGTCGCCGAAACCCGCGCCGCCGGGGGTATGCAGAACGAGCCGCTCTCCGACGGGAATGCGCTGCGTCCCCTTGCCGTTCAGGACCGCGCCCGACGCGAGCCCCACGCCCCCGCGCTCCCCGTCGTGTCCGCCGTAGCGCCCGCGCGGAGGATGGAGGATGCGGTCGAAGGAGGCGAGCAGCTCGAAGTCCCTGCCGATGGCCGACTCGATCTCGATGACCTGGCCGAGCCCGCCGCGCTGGCGCCCGTGGCCGCCGGAGCCGGGCCGCAGTTCCTTGCGCCAGAACACCACCGGTGACACCGACTCGTTGATCTCGACCGGCGTGCCGCGCACCCCGCTCGGATACGCGGTGGCGGAGAGTCCGTCCCTGGCCGGCCGCGCGCCGGTGCCGCCGTTGCACACCGCGGTCACCGTGAACAGGGTACCGCCGCCGGCCCGGTTCGCGGCGCGGTCGCTCTCGCCGCGCATGGTGACGTTCCACAGGCACGCCGCTCCCTCGGCCGGTACCCGTTCGGGAACCGCCTGGGTGAGCGCGCCGAAGACGACGTCGGGCAGCATCTGGCCGATGACGTGGCGCGAACACACGGCGGCGGGACGGGGCGCGTTGAGCACGCATCCTTCGGGCGCCTTCACCTTGAACGGGGCGAGCGAGCCCCAGTTGTTCGGCACGTCGGCGGAGACGATGCACGACAGCCCGAAGCACGTATAGGCCGCGGTGTAGGCCATCGGCACGTTGACCCCGCGGCTCGATTGCGGCGAGGTGCCGTCGTAGTCGACGGTGATGCCGTCGCCGGCGATCTCGAGCCTCGCGACGAGATCGAGCGGCTCCTCGTAGCCGTCGATGCGCATCGAGCTGCGGTATTCGCCGTACGGCAGCTTCGCGATCTCGGCGAGCACCGCCTGGCGGGAGCTCTCGCAGATGTGCTCCCCCAGCTCGTCCAGATCGTCGAGGTCGAACTCCGTCATCATCTCCACTAGGCGCTCGCAGCCCACGTCGTTGCAGGCCGCGAGCGAGTACACGTCGCCCTCCGATTCGACCGGCTGGCGCGTATTCGCCCGGACCATCGCCATCAGGGTTTCGTTGAACACGCCGCGGTCGGCGAGCTTGAGCATCGGGATGTAGATGCCCTCCATGTGCACGTCCGTCGCGTCGGGGCCGAAGCCGATGCCGCCGATGTCGGTGAGGTGCGACGTGCACGAGAACAGTCCCACCAGCCGGCCCCGGTGGAAGCAGGGGGTCGTCAGCACGAAGTCGTTGAGGTGTCCGGTGCCCATCCAGGGGTCGTTGGTGATGTAGATGTCGCCCTCGTGCATCGTCTCGACGGGGAAGTGGCGCAGGAAGTGGCCGACCGACTCCGCCATGGAGTTCACGTGGCCGGGCGTGCCGGTCACGGCTTGCGCGAGCATCCTTCCGCGGGTGTCGAACACACCGGCGGAGAGGTCGCCCGCCTCGCGCACGATGGGCGAGAACGCGGTGCGCATCAGCGTCTGCGCCTGTTCCTCGACGACCGCGATCAGGCGGTTCCACATGATCTGCATGCGGATGGTCTTCAGGGGGTCTGCGCTCATCGGTCTTCTCCTGGGACGGTCGCGGCCTCGGCGGCTCCGGTCACGTGATGGCGGCCGGCGATGGACCGGGCGCCGAGAGCCTTGCGGTCCGGTCATAGAGCCTTGCGGCCCGGTTACAGATCCTTGCAGATCCGCAGCGCGTCGTAGAGCGCGGCGTGGATGTTGCGCGACGCCACCGCGTCGCCCACCCGGAAGAGCGAGAACGTTCCCGCCGGGCCTGAGCCGCATCCCTCGCCGGTCCCCGGCTGCGGAGCGCCTCGCGCCAGCGCGCCGAGGTCGGTGCGTCCCCGGTTGACGGACTGCGCGGCGAGCGCATGGAACAGCTCGTCGGCGGGAAGGGTCCCGTGCTCGACCACGACCTGATCCACCACGCGGAGGCTCGTCTCGCCGCTGTAGACGTTGCGCATCCTCGCTTCGAGCGCGTTGCCCTTCGGCCGTACCGACAGGAGCCGGACGTCGGGGGTCAGGGTGACGCCGGCGCGGTAGAGGCGCTCCAGGTGCACGGAGAAGTTCGTGGCCCCGAGCTCGCAGGCGACCGAGCGGTCCGGCGTGGCAAGCTCGACTTTCGCGCCCCGCCCGGCGAGGAACTCCGCGCCGGACGGACCCTGGTGGCCGCCGTGATCGTCGAACAGGAGGATGTTCGAGCCCGGCTGCGCCTGTCCGCCGAGCACGTCCCACAGGCTGACCACGTGCTCGGCGCCCTCGATGCACTCCGTGTTCGGAAGTCCGCCGGTGGCGACGATCACGATGTCCGGATCCTCGCCGAGCACGTCGGCGGCTTCCGCCCAGGCGCCGAGCCGCAGGTCGACGCCGAGGGTCTCCGTTTCGCCGGCCAGCCACTGCACGATGCCGATGAGGTCGCGCCGCCACGTTGCGCGCGCGGCCAGCCGGATCTGGCCGCCCGGCTCGGCCGCGGCTTCCAAGAGCACCACGTCGTGGCCGCGTGATGCGCTGACCCGCGCCGCTTCCAGACCGGCCGGCCCGGCCCCGACCACCACCACCTTGCGCCGCGGTCCGCGGCTCGGCGCGATGACGTGCGGCATCGTCCGCTCGCGTCCCGTCGCCGGGTTCTGCAGGCAGAGCGCATCCGCGCCCACGTAGATCCGGTCGATGCAGTAGCCCGCGCCGACGCAGGTGCGCACGCGGCGCTCTTCTCCGCGCTCGACCTTCGCGACGAGATGCGGGTCCGCGATGTGCGCGCGGGTCATGCCGACCATGTCGACGCACCCGTCCTTCACCGCCCGCTGGGCCGACGCGAGGTCCGCCACCCGGTTCGCGTGGAACACCGGGACGCCGAACGTGTCGCGAATGCGCTTCACCTTGTCGAGGTGCGGCGCGATGGGGTGCGACATGTTGGGCACGGTGAAGCTCAGGCCCGCGTGGTCGAACGACGATCCGACGGTGACGTTCAGGAAGTCGACGAGTCCGGCGTCGACGTGCAGGCGCACGATCTCCAGGGCCTCGTCTTCGTGCAGGCCCTCCTCCACCAGCTCGTCCATGGTGAAGCGCATGCCGATCAGGAAACGCTCGCCGGCGCGCTCGCGCATCGCCTTGAGCGTCTCCAGGGTGAACCGGGCGCGGTTGGCGAGGCTTCCTCCGTAGCCGTCGGTGCGGCGGTTCACCGCCGGCGACCAGAACTGTCCGCCGAGGTGTCCGAGCACCGCGAGCTCGCAGCCGTCGAGGCCGCCTTGCCGCGCGCGGCTCGCCGCCGCCGCGAAGTCGCCGACGACCCGGTCGATGTCGTCGCGGTCCATGGCCTTCGGAAACGAACGGTGGGCGGGCTCGCGCACCGCCGACGGCGCAATGGTCGGGAGCCAGCCGTGCGAGCTCCAGCCGGTGCGCCGTCCCATGTGGGTAAGCTGGATCATCGTGGCGCAGCCGTGGCGGTGGACGCATTCGGAGAACGACCGGAGCCACGGGATGACGCGATCCTCTCCGAGATCGATCTGTCCGAACGGCGGCGGCGAGTCGATCGAGATCGTCGACGAGCCGCCGAACATCGACAGCGCGAGCCCGCCCCTCGCCTTCTCCTCGTGATAGCGGCGGTAGCGCTCCTTCGGCATGCCGTCCTCGGCGTAGGCGGGAGCGTGCGCGGTGCTCATGATCCGGTTCTTGAGCCGGAGGTGCCCGATGGTGAGCGGCTCGAAGAGGGCGGGATACGGAGTGGTCATCGGGGGTGGCTCCGGCCGGTTCGTCTCCACCGGTCCGGTCGTTGTGTCGAGTCGAGGGGATACGGAGTGGTGGTCATCGGGGGGCGGCTCCGGCCGGCTCGTCTCCACCGGTCCGGTCGTTGTGTCGAGCCGAGGGGATACGGAGTGGTGGTCATCGGGGGGCGGCTCCGGTCGGGAGGCAGTGTAGCGCGAGCCCCCCGATGCGGCACGGCGGCCGGACCCGTGCGGGATGCACCCGGTCCGTCCAGGCGCCCGCATCGGGGGGGTGCCGGTCGTGCCATGGCGCCGGACCGACGGTGTGTCCTCCACCCTCCACCCGGTGCGGTCCGGGGGGTTGCGCCCGCAATCGAAAACCCATTCAATGTTCATCGTGACGGCGACGTTCAGGTTGAAAGTCCGCCGGTCCGCAAGGGACCGGGCGGAACAAAGGTGGCGAAGGTGAAGGCATGAACGGCAACTACCCGTTGTTGTTGGCGCAGGCCGCGCGGTATTACGAGAGGCATGAGGCCGGTCGCCGGGACACCTTCAACGTCTTCTCCGTTCTGCGCAGCGAAAGCGACGAGGTGAATCTCCACTCGCGGTTCCTCGCGGCGTTGCTCGACTACCGGAAGTCGCCCGACAAGCCCCGGCGAAATCTCGAAGATTTCTTGCGTACTTTTGTCTACGGTGTCAAGCGTTCTGTTGTCGTCGGCGACACTCCGAGATTCGAGTCGGGCATGATCGTCGAACGGGAGAGCGACAACATCGACATCCTGATTCACGGCCCCCACTCCAAACGGGCGGTGGTGATCGAGAACAAGATCTATGCAGGAGATCAACCCGGGCAACTAAGGCGATATACTAAACTATTGCAGCGCCGAGGTTATCCTCTTCCACATGTTTTGTACCTGACTCTCGATGGCCACGAGGCATCCGAGGATAGCGCCGACGGAGTCGCCTACACGCCTGTTTCCTACGAGGAGGGATTGATCCCTTGGCTGAAACGTTGCCAGGAGCGCGCTTGCGACGTACCGGCGTTGCGGGAGTCGGTCGCCCAATACCTGCACCTTGTACAAAAGCTGACAGGCACGGATTTCACGGAGGCTTACATGAGCAACTTGAAAGAGCTTTGTCTGAAGGACAACAACCTCGTGCTCGTCCATGACTTGAGCAAGGCCATGGCTGGGGCGCAGGTTTCACTACTTGTGGAACTTTGGAAAGAGATTGAATGTGAGATGAAAAAAATCAAGAACCCTCCCAAGAAGTCAGAACAATATTCAAATATCACCGAGGAAAGGATTCAGGGTTTTGTAAAAGACAAGCAAAAGTTCGGTTATCACGGGCTGCATTATGAGCTTAGAGGCTCTGCCACCTTTGGCATTGAGGTTGGAAGAGCTAATATTTACCTCGGTGTCAAGTGTCACAACGACAACAAGGAGGAGTACAAAGATATTGAACAAAAACTACAAGAAGGTCGTGAACCTCAAGAAGACGGCTGGCCTTGGTGGAAATGGCACCCGAAGGACGTGAATCTGAGAAATCCCACCCGGGAGAACCTGAAGTTGCTGGCAGACGACTGCGAGAGGAAGAAATATGCCGTAGACATCGCAACCTGCGCAGGCGAGGTGTGGCAGAAGCTTCAGGACGCCGGTCTCGTGCAGCTTCCTCGACAATGACACGGCCCTGCCCGGAACCGGGGCCGTAGCGTGGCCCTGCTCCCGGCAATGCGCGTGAAGTGGCGGGGGATGCGGGGTACAGTCCGCGGGACCTTCCGGATCGGACCGGATGGATCGAGGAGTCGAGCGCATGGGCCAGGTCACCGAGCTGCTCGCCGGCCACGCCGTCGCCGACCCGTACTCGTACCTCGCGGGCCTGCGTGAGGCTGCGCCGCTCCACCGGGACGAGCGGCTCGGGGCGTGGCTGGTGCTCCGCTACGACGACGTGCGCGCCGCCTTCCGCGACTCCCGCCTGTCCGCCGACCGGGTGAGTCCCTACTTCGAGCGGTGCCGGGCGCGGGGCGCGGCGCAGCGCGAGCGGGCGACATACGACGTGCTGACCCGCTGGATCGTGTTCACCGATCCGCCGCGCCACACGCGGCTGCGCAAGCTGGTGGACTACGCCTTCCGCCCCCGCGCGGTGGAGCGGATGCGCGGCTGGATCGCGTCCCTCGTCGAGGAGCTGGTCGCCGACCTCGGGCCCGAGCGCGAGATCGACTTCATCGAACGCTTCGCAAGCCCGCTGCCGGTGCGCGTCATCTGTGACCTGTTCGGGGTTCCCCGCGAGAGCCGGGGCGATCTCACGCGCTGGTCCGAAGACATCCTCACCCTCGTCTTCGGCGCGATGCACAGCGCGGACCGCCACGAGCGCGCCGAGCGCAGCCTGCGGGAGTTCTCCGAGTTCCTGCGCGGCGTGATCGCCGAGCGCCGGGAGCGCCCCGGCGAGGATCTGATCAGCGACCTCGTCGCGGCCGAGGAACGCGGCGACGTGCTCGACGAGGAGGAGATCGTCGCCACCTGCGTGCTCCTGCTCTTCGCCGGGCACGAGACCACCCGCAACCTGCTCGCGAACGGTCTGAAGGCGATTCTGGAACACGGCCCGGCGCGGGCGGCGCTCGCCTCCGACCCGTCCCGGATGCCGGATGCGGTCGAGGAGGTCCTCCGCTTCGACGGACCCACGAAAGCGATGTGGCGACAGGTCGCCGAGCCGGTGGAGTACGGCGGGCGGCGAATCGAGCCGGGGGAACGCCTGCTGCTCGTGCAGGCGTCGGCGAACCGCGACCCGCGGCGGTTCGAGGCGCCGGAGAGGTTCGACATCGCCCGCCGGTCGAACCGCCACGTCGGGTTCGGCTACTCCGTCCACTACTGCCTCGGGGCGGCGATCGCGCGCCTGGAAGGCGCTCTGGGCCTCGGCGCCTTCCTCGAACGTTTCCCGTGCGCGTCGCTCGCGGCCGACACCTTCGAATGGGACCCGCTCATCCTGAGCCGCTCGCTCAAGCGCCTGCCGGTCCGTCTCGGTTGAGTGCCCGGGTCCCGGGCGGGTGGCTGGCATCCGCCACCGATGCGCGTCCGTGGCGCCGTCGGCGGGATGATGCCGCAGGGGTGCCCGGCTACCCCCTACCAATATCGCTGAACCCCGATGCCGTCGAAGACGCTGCTGGCGGTGGCCGACCTCGCGGATCCGCCGGCACCCCTACCAGTATCGACGGACACCGATGCCGTCGAAGACCCCGTCCGCCGAGACCAGGGCACAGCCTTCCAGGCGTGCCTGGGCCGCCAGGAGTCGGTCCCACGGGTCCCGGTGATCCCAGTCGAGACAGGCGGCGTATTCGGCGTGTTCATGGGTGATGGCCAGGTTCTCGACGGCATTTCTTCGCAGTGCCGCTCTCAGCTCCTGAGGAGGAAGGTCGATCCGCCCGCGCCTCGCCTTCAGCTCGATCTCGTAGATCGAGACTGCGCTCACCATCAGGACGTTGTCGCTGTCGAGGATCAACTCCCGGGCGGCGGCGGACAGCCTGACGCTGCCCCCCATCCACCAGTAGACGGCATGGCTGTCGAGGAGCAGCCTCACGCGGCGGACGGGCCTCCACGCCACATCCCCAGGTCGTCGCTGTAGTCGCCGGCGTCGATCGCGGCCTGCTCCGCGTCCTCCCGATCGAACAGATCGTCCGGCAGGCAGAGGTGCCCGAGCGGGGCCGGCTCCCGCCTCGCGGTTTCCGGCGGCGGCACGATGCGAGCCTGCGGCTCCCGGCCCTTGGTGATGACGATCTCTTCACCCGCCTTGGCCCGACTCAGGAGGGCGGAGAAGTGGGCCCGGGCTTCCGCGACCTTGTACGTATCGAATGGCATGACCTGATCCTCACGTCAGCGCCCGCGGCGAGCGATTCGGCCGCCACTTCCCGGCGCGCTTGCGCAGTATGTACAATCATGTTGGTCATTTGCAATCCCTACATGCGTCGTCCCGACGGTTTCCGGTCCCCGGAGGTGGCGCTCCGATGGGCGTACGATGGTCCCGGCCGCGGGGCAGGACCGGCGTTGACCCCGCGCGCCGGCGCGATGCATCCTGCCGCCGCCCGGAAGCCGCACCGGGCAGCCCCGCCGAGGACTCGCCATGCACCTCACGGACGCGAAGACGCCGGGCCCGGACATGCCGGGAATCCTGTCCGGGGGCGCGAGGCCGCCGAAACGATCCCGCCGGCTCGGCGTCTGCCTGGTGGCGGCGCTGGCGGACGCGAAGACGCCGGGCCCGGACATGCCGGGAATCCTGTCCGGGGGCGCGAGGCCGCCGAAACGATCCCGCCGGCTCGGCGTCTGCCTGGTGGCGGCGCTGGCGGACGCGAAGACGCCGGGCCCGGACATGCCGGGAATCCTGTCCGGGGGCGCGAGGCCGCCGAAACGATCCCGCCGGCTCGGCGTCTGCTTGGTGGCGGCGGCGCTGGGGTGCGCGGACGTTGCGAAGGCGAGAACCCCGGGGGCGTACACCATCCAGCAGACCGAGCGGCACGCGGTGCGCGTGACCATCGTGACGGACGGGCTCGAGCATCCCTGGTCGCTCGCGTTCCTCCCCGACGGACGGATGCTCGTCACCGAACGGTCCGGCCGGCTGCGCTACGTCGAGGCGGACGGCACGCTGGACCCGACCCCCATCGACGGACTGCCCGCCGCGGTGGCGCCGGCCGGACAGGGCGGTCTGCACGATGTCGCGCTGCACCCGGACTTCGCACGCAACCGCCTCGTCTACTTCGCCTACGCCGGTGGAAGCGGCGGACGCTACGGCACCGAGCTCGCGCGCGGCCGGCTCGACGGCCACCGGTTCGCCGACGTGGAGGTCCTGTTCCGGGCGTTGCCGAAGTCCCGCGGCGGCCGTCACTTCGGCGGGCGGGTGGCGTTCGACGGCAACGGACACGTATTCCTCACCCTCGGTGACCGCGGCGACCGCCCGCGTGCGCAGGACCTCGGCGACCACGCCGGCTCCATCGTCCGCCTCGCCGAGGACGGCGGCGTGCCCCCCGACAATCCGTTCGCGTCGACGGCGGGGGCGAAGCCCGAGATCTTCTCGCTGGGCAACCGCAACGTGCAGGGGGCGGCGATGAACCCCTGGACCGGCGAGCTGTGGACGCACGAGCACGGCCCGCAGGGCGGCGACGAGGTCAACGTCATTCGGGCAGGGGCCAACTACGGCTGGCCGGTCGTCACCTACGGACGGAACTACGGCCTCGGCACGTCAATCGGCGAAGGCACGCACAAGGACGGCATGGCGCAGCCGCTCCACCAGTGGACCCCGTCCATCGCCCCCTCGGGGATGGCGTTCTACGACGGCGACCGGTTCCCCGGCTGGCGCGGCAGCCTGCTGGTCGGGGCGCTCAAGTTCCGGCTCCTCGTGCGACTCGAGCTCGAAGGGGAGCGCGTGGTGCGCGAGGAGCGGATGTTCGAGGACGTCCTCGGTCGAATCCGGGACGTGCGGGTCGGCCCGGACGGGCTCGTCTACCTCCTGAACGACCATTCGGACGGCGTGATCGCACGCCTGGAGCCCGAGGACGGCTGAGCGGCGGATACGAGCTACGAGCTACGAGCTACAGGTCGCCGTGGAGGAGCTTGTAGACCGCACTGCAATCGAGCTCGCCCGCGCCGTTGTGGCACAACATGCGATAGAGCGCCGCCGCGTTCGTCCCGAGCGGCGTGCTCGTGCCGGTGTCCGCCGCCGCTCTCTGCGCGAGCCCGAGGTCCTTGGCCATGAGCGCCGCCTTGAAGCCGGGCGCGTAGTTCCGGTTCGCGGCCGAGGCGTCGACGATTCCGGGGACCGGGTGCATGTGGTCCATCATCCACGTCTGGCCCGACGACGTGGAGAGGACTTCGTACAGCGTCTTCGGGTCGAGGCCGAGGGCCTCGCCGAGGCAGGCGACCTCCGCCGCTCCGATCATCGAGATGCCCGCCATCATGTTGTTGCATATCTTCGCGGCCTGTCCGTGCCCCGGACCGCCGACATGGGCGACGTTGCGCCCCATCGCGGCGAGGATCGGCCGAGCCCGCTCGAAGCCGTCCGCGGAGCCGCCCACCATGAAGGTGAGGGTGGCCGCCGCCGCGCCGGCGACGCCGCCCGAGACCGGGGCGTCGATCATCTCGTAGCCCGCCCCCGATGCCGCCGCCGCCACCTCGCGCGCGCTCGCGATGTCGATCGTCGAGCAGTCGGCGAGGAGCGCCTCCGCGGGCGCGTGGCCGATGATGCCGTCGTTGCCGCCGTCGCCCAGGTAGGCCGCGCGCACGTGCCGCCCTTCGGGCAGCATCGTGATGACGATCTCCGCCCCGGCCACCGCATCGGCAAGGCTCACCGCCTCGCTTGCGCCGGCCCGTACCGCTTCGGCCAGCGCTTCGGGCGAGACGTCATGGGCGCGCACCCGGTGGCCCGCCGCGAGCAGGTTGCGGACCATCGGCAAGCCCATGTTGCCGGTGCCGATGAATGCGATTCGGGTCATGGACACGGCCGGAACGCGCGTTCCCCTACTTCCTCGCCGCCTCGCCGATGTTGTCCACGCCGCGCTGCTCCAGCAGCCCGTCGAGCCAGTCCGGGTCCATCTCCGGCACCGAGGACAGCAGGAGGTCGGTGTATTCGTGGTGGGGAGGGTGGAACATCTCGTCCTTCGGACCGGCTTCCACCACCTTGCCCTCCTTCATCACGACCACCTCGTCGGCGATCGCGCGCACCGTCGCGAGGTCGTGGGTGATGAACATGTACGCGAGGTGCAGATCTTCCTGGAGGCGGTCGAGGAGCCTCAGGATCCCCTCGGCCACGAGCTGGTCGAGCGCGCTCGTGACCTCGTCGCAGATGATGAACTCGGGCTCGGCCGCGAGCGCCCGGGCGATGCCGACCCGCTGTTTCTGGCCGCCGGAGAGCTCGGACGGGATGCGGTGGTAGTACTGCGAGGGTTCGAGCTCGATCTGGTCGAGCAGCTCGTCCACCCTCTTCTTCAGGTCCGCTCCGCGCAGCCCCCGGTAGAAGGCCACCGGCCGCCCGATGATCTCGCCGATGCGCTTCTTCGGATTGAGCGCGGTGTCGGCCATCTGGTAGATCATCTGCGCTTGGCGGAGCTGGTCCTTCGTGCGGTCCTTGAAGCTCGCGGGCAGGGATTCGCCGTTGTACCGGATCTCGCCCTTCGTCGGCGGCAGGAGGCCGGTGATGCACCGCGCCGCGGTCGACTTGCCCGACCCCGACTCGCCGACCACCGCCACCGTGCGGCCCCGGTGGATGTCGAAGGAGACGTCGTCGAGGACCTTCACCGGGCCGTAGGCGGCGCTGATTCCGCTTACCGAGATCACCGGCGTCTCGCCGGACGCCGCCGGCGGTTTCTGCTGGCGCTGGAAGCTGCGCACCGCCCACAGCGACTTGGTGTACTCCTCCCTCGGCGAGGAGAGCATGGAGCGGGTGTCCGCCTCCTCGATCTCGTCGCCCTTGAGCAGCACCTTGATGCGGTCGGCCATCTGCGCGACCACCGCGAGGTCGTGCGTGATGTAGAGCGCGGCGGTGTTGAACTGGTCGACGATGTCGCGGATCGCGGCCAGCACCTCGATCTGGGTGGTGACGTCGAGGGCGGTGGTCGGCTCGTCGAAGATGATGAGGTCGGGCCGGCAGCTCATGGCCATTGCGGTCATCGCGCGCTGGAGCTGCCCGCCGGAGACCTGGTGCGGGTAGCGGAAGCCGATCTCCTCGGGATTCGGCAGGCGCAGGCGCCGGTACAGCTCCATCGCGTCCTCTTCGCTCTCGCGCCGGGTCTTGATCTTGTGCTGCACCGGAGCGGCGGTGTGCTGGTCGATGAGCTTGTGGGCCGGGTTGAACGACGCCGCCGCCGACTGCGCCACGTAGGCGATGCGCGCCCCGCGCAGCATGCGCAGGTCCTCTTCGGGGGAGGAGGTGAGCTCCATGCCGTCGAACTCGATGCTGCCGCCGGAGATGCGGCAGCCGTCGCGGGTGAAGCCCATGGCCGCGAGCCCGATCGTCGATTTGCCGGCCCCGGACTCCCCGATGAGGCCCATCACCTCGCCGCGGTGCAGGTCGAGATCGATGCCGTGCACGATCTCGAACCACTTCTCGTCGGCATGGCCTTCGATGCGAAGGCCCCGGATCTTCAGCAGCAAGCCTTTCTCCGCGCTCATGGTTTCACTCCTTCAGGCCGGAGGAGAGGTGGAGCATCCAGTCCACCACGAAGTTGACGGCCACCGTCAGCAGCGCGATCGCCGCGGCCGGGATCAGCGGGGTCACTTCGCCGAACGAGATGAGGGTCGCGTTCTCGCGCACCATCGAGCCCCAGTCCGCGGTCGGCGGCTGGATGCCGAGGCCGAGGAAGGAGAGGGCGGAGATGGCGAGGAACACGAAGCAGAAGCGCAGCCCGAACTCCGCCACCAGCGGAGCGGTCGCGTTCGGCAGGATCTCGCTGACGATCAGGTACCAGGTCTTCTCTCCGCGCAGCCGCGCCGCCTCGATGTAGTCCATCACCACGATGTTGCCGGCCACCGCCCGCGCGAGCCGGAACACCAGCGGCGAGTAGAGCAGGGCGATCACCAGGATGAGGTTGACGACGTTGGTGCCGACGATGGTCAGCAGCAGCAACGCGAACACGAGCTGCGGGATGGCCATCAGGGTGTCGACGACGCGCCCGCTGGCCTGGTCCACCCAGCCGCCGAGGGTCGCCGCCATGAGGCCCGCGAGGGAGCCCACCAGGAACGCGAGGGCGGTGGTGAGCAGCGCGATGCCCACCGTGTTGCGGGCGCCGTAGATGAGGCGGCTGAACATGTCCCGCCCGAGCTGGTCGCCGCCGAGGATCATCTTTTCGTCGGCCGGCGCGTACGCGCTCCCGACGACCTCCGCCTCGCCGTAGGGCGCGATCACCGGCGCGAATATCGCGGCCACGATGTAGATCAGGATCACGAACATGCCGAAGGCGGCGGTGAGCGGGGCGTTGCGTATCACCTTGGCGGTCTCGCGCGGCAGCGTCTGCGACAGGAATTCGCGGAAGCTGTAGGCGAGGCCCGCGCAGGCGAAGAACAGCCCGATGGCGATCGCGATGGTGCGCAGCCACGATTCGCCCCCGAGCAGGCCCATCAGGAACGAGATGAGGGTCAGGCTGAACAGCACCAGGAAGGCTTCGCGCCGGCGGTAGTAGGCGGCCAGGCAGGAGGCCGCGATCATCAGCGCGTAGAAGACGATGGCGAATGTGCTCATGACGCGGCCCTCACTTCGGATGCCGCAGGCGCGGGTTGGAGAGGATCGCCCCCACGTCGGCCAGCAGGTTCAGCAGGATGTAGGTCGCGGCGAACACCAGGCAGCAGGCCTGCACGACCGGGAAGTCCCGCTTGGTGACGCTGTCGACCAGCAACTGGCCGACCCCGGGGTACACGAACACGATCTCGACCAGCACCACGCCGGTGATGAGGTAGGCGAGGTTCAGCGCCACCACGTTGATGATCGGGGCCAGCGCGTTCGGCAGCGCGTGCACCGCGATGATCTTCCAGCGCGGCTCGCCCTTGAGCCGGGCCATCTCGATGTAGGGGGAGGCCAGGAGGGCGATGATCGCGGCCCGGGTCATGCGCATCATGTGCGCGATCACCACCAGGGTCAGGGTGATGGCCGGCAGCAGGGTGACGAAGACGCGCTCGCTGAACGGCATCTCGCCGGTGACGCTCGAAATCGAGGGGAACCACGGATTCTGGACGGAGAAGAACAGGATGAGGATGTAGCCGAGGAAGAACTCCGGCGACGAGATGGACGTGAGCGTGGTCACGTTCGCGATCCGGTCGAATACCGATTCGCGGTAGAGGGCGGCCAGCACTCCCAGCACGATCGAGATCGGGATGGAGAACGCCGCCGCCACCGCGGCGAGGAAGAGGGTGTTCTCGAAGCGCGGGCCGAGCTGCTCCGCCACCGAGCGCTTGTTGGCGAGCGAAACCCCGAAGTCCCCCTGGAGCGCGCCTCCGAGCCACTCGACGTAGCGCACCGGGGCCGAGCGGTCCAGCCCGAGCTCCTCGCGCATCGCCTTGACCGTCTCCGGGGTCGCGGCCTGGCCGAGGATCGCCTCGGCGAGGTCGCCCGGCAGCAGCTCCACCGCCCCGAAGATGATGATCGAGACGACGAGCAGGGTGACGAAGCCGAGTCCCAACCGCTTGGCCACCAGTGAAAGCACGTCTTTCATGGTCTCCCTCCTTAGCTCCGGTGGCCGGGATGCGTCCGGGCCTTTCCGGTTATGACGGGGCCCGCGTGCATCCGCCGGTTCCGGCGTCGCACAGGTGTGGAGCAAGCGGGGCCTTCACCGTCCCATCCTCTCGATTCCCTCGGAGCCCATCGGACCTCCGGTCCGCGTCGGCCGGCCGGGGCGGCGCGATGCCGCCCCGGCCGGATGTCTCCCGGCCGTGCGTCCGCGCCGGATCACGCGAACGACCAGCGCTCCATCCAGCGCTCGCCGTCCAGATCCCAGTTCGAGGCGATCTGTTCCGACAGGGCCAGCTTCTCGGACGTGGCGAAGACGTAGGAGGCGAACATCGGGATGATGGTGCCGCCCTCGTCGCGCACGATCTGCTGCATCTCCGCGTACATCGCGCGCCGCTTGGCCTCGTCCAGCTCCGCCCGGGCGATCCCGAGCAGGTCGTTGAAGCGCGTGTGCTCCCACGCTGCGTCGTTCCAGGGCACCCCGGCCTCGTAGGCGGTCGCGAACATCCAGTCGGCGGTCGGCCGCCCGCCCCAGTAGCAGGCGCAGAACGGCTTCTTGTTCCACACGTTCGACCAGTAGCCGTCGTTCGGCTCGCGCACGATGTTCAGGTCGATGCCCGCCACCTTGGCGCTCTCCGCGAACAGCGCCCCCGCATCCACCGCGCCTGCGAACGCCGCGTCCGCGACGCTCAGGTCCACCGTGAGCGAGTCCACGCCCGCCTGCTTCAGGTAGTGCTTCGCCTTGTCGGGGTCGTAGGTGCGCTGCTCCAGGTCCTTGGCGAAGAAGCGCTGGCCGGGGCCGATGGGGTGGTCGTTCCCGACGACGCCGAAGCCCTGCAGGATCTTCTCGACCATCTCCTCGCGGTTGATGGCGTGCTTGAGGGCCAGGCGCACGTTGTTGTCGTTGAACGGGGCGACGTTGGTACGCATCGGGAAGGTGTAGTGCTGGGTGCCGGCGATGGAGTGCACCTTGAGCCCCTGGCGGCGCTTCAGCAGGTGGACCGTCTTCAGGTCGACCCGGTCGATGGCGTCGACCTCGCCGGTGATGAGGGCGTTGGTGCGGGCGGCGGGGTCGACGATGGTGAGCATGTTGATCGCGTCGAAGTGCCCGCGGTCCGAATTCCAGTAGTCCGCGTACTTCTCGAGGTCCAGGCGCACCCCCGGCTCGAAGCTCTTGATCCGGTACGGGCCCGCGCCGATGCCGGACTGCCAGTCGGGCTTGCCGCCGTCGCTCGGCATGATCGGCAGGTGGTAGTCGCTGACGATGAACGGGAAGTCGGCGTTGCCGGATTCGAGGGTGAAGACCACGACGTGCTTGCCGTCGGCCTTCATGCCGGTGATCGGCGAGACGATCGGCTTGGCGGCGGACTGCGAATCCTCGCCGCGGTGGTGGTCGATGGATGCGACCACGTCCTCGGCGGTGACTTCCCGGCCGTTGTGGTAGGTCACTCCCTTGCGCAGCTTGAAGGTCCAGGTGGCGGCGTCCGCCGAGGCATTCCAGCTCTCGGCGAGCTGACCGACCAGCGATCCGTCTCCGGCCACCTCGGTCAGGTAGATGTTGTACCCATGGGTCATGGCGATCGTGAAGCCGTTCTCGTGGGTCCCCGGATCGAGGGAGTCGGCGGTCTGGCCGTGTGCCTTGCCCATGCGCATGACACCGCCCTTCTTGGCGGCGCGGGTGAAGCGGATGGGGACGCTGAGGGCGACGGCGCCGGCGGCGCCGGTTTGCAGGAATCTGCGACGGGTGGTCGTGTTCATGATTTTGTCTCCCTGGCTGTTGCGGCGGTCACGTCGCGAAGCATTTGGAGAACGGGGCGGCCGCGCGCGGTGTCCCGACGGTCTCGGACTCCCCGGTACCGTGGGAACGTGGCCCATGTTGGCACGGTGTCCCGGATCAGGCAATGGCGCTCCGGCCCGGACCCGTCCGGTGGGCGGGGCGCGCATCGCACCCCGGGCGGCGGCAGGCCCGCCTGCCGGCGCGCTCAACCCGCGGCGTTCGCCTGGAGGATCGCGGCGAGGATCCGGCGCGGCGTGGCCGGGATCTCGCCGATCTCCACGTTCAGCGGCCGCAGTGCGTCGTTGATCGCGTTGACCACCGCGCCGGCCGGGGCGATGGCCGCGCCTTCCCCGATCCCCTTGATGCCATGGCGCGTATAGGGCGAGAGGGTCTCCGTGTGCTCGATCCGCATCGACGGCAGCTCCACCGGTCCCGGCAGCACGTAGTCCGCGAAGGTCGAGGTCAGCGGTTGGCCGTTGTCGTCGTAGAGGCTCTCCTCGAACAGCGCGGTGCCGATCCCCTGCGCGGCGCCGCCCCAGGACTGTCCTTCGAGGATCATCGGGTTCACGCGCCGCCCGCAGTCCTCGAACAGCACGTAGTCGAGGATCTCGACCGCACCGGTGGCCGGGTCCACCGCGACCACCGCGGCGTGGGTGGCGTAGGTGAAGACGCCGGTGTCCACCTCGGGCTTGTAGCCCTCGGTGACTTCGAGCCCTTGGGTGTCGACGTCGTCGGGAAGCTGGTCGGGGCGCAGGTACCAGGCGCGGGCGACGTCTTCGAAGGACACGCTCGCCTCCCCGGCGAACGCCCGTCCGCCGGCGAGCGAGACCCGGTCCGCCCGGGTCTGGAGGAGGTGCGCCGCGTGGGTGCGGATGCGCCCGGCGAGCGATTCCGCCGCCTTCGACACCGCGCCGCCGGCCATCACCATGCCCCTCGATGCGTAGGCGCCGGTGGAGTAGGGCGTCTCGCCGGTATCGCCCATCGTCACCCTGATGCGGTCCACGCCGATGCCGAGCTGCTCGCTCGCGACCTGGGCGAGCGTCGTCTCCAGGCCTTGGCCGAAGGAGTGGTTGCCCGAGCGCACCTCCACCGTGCCGCTCGGGGCGAGCTTCACCGTCGCCTGCTCGTAGCCGGGCACGAGCGGCAGGCCCCATGCGCCGAAGACCTTGGTGCCGTGTGCGGTCTGCTCGGTGAAGGTCGAGAAGCCGACCCCGACGAGGCGGCCGTCCGGCTCCGGCGCGCCCTGGCGTGCGCGCACCGCGTCGAGACCGATCATGCGCCGCGCCCCGGCGACGCTCGCCGGGTAGTCGCCGCTGTCGTAGTGCTTTCCGGTGACGTTGGTGTAGGGCATCGCGTCCGCCGGGACGAGGTTCTCCGCCCGCACGTCCGCCGGCTCGCGCCCCACCGCGCGGGCGATCGCGTCGATGGTGAGCTCCATCGCGAAGCACACTCCCGGGCGGGCGACGCCGCGATACGGCGTGAAGCCGGGCTTGTTGGTCGCGACGGAGTACGTCTTGCAGCGGTAGGTGTCGAAGGCATACGGCCCCGGCAGGTTGCCCCCGGCCTGCGCGGCTTCGAGGCAGGCGGTGAACGGCCACACCGAGTAGGCGCCCACGTCCACCGTGATCTCCGCGTCGACCGCGAGCAGGCGCCCGCGCGCGTCAGCGAAGGCGGTGAGCCGGTAGTGGTGCTGGCGGGTGTTGGCGCCCGCGGTGAGGTGCTCGCGCCGGTCCTCGACCCAGCGCAACGGCCGCCCGGTGTGCATCGCCGCCCACGACACCGAGATCTCCTCGGGCTGCAGCACGCACTTGTAGCCGAAGCCGCCGCCCACGTCGGGTGCGATGACCCGCACGTCGGCCTGGTCGAGCCCGAGGAGCTCCGAGAGCCCGGTGCGGATGAGGTGCGGCACCTGGGTGGACGTGTACACGACGAGCTGTCCCCTGCGTTCGTCGTGACGGGCGAGTACCGCCTTGCCCTCCAGCGGCACCATGCACTGGCGGGCGGTGCGGTATTCGCGCTCGATGACGACGGCGGCGCGTTCCCTCGCCGATTCGATGTCGCCGTCGGCCGAGGTGGTGAGGAAGAGGTTGTCGTCCCAATCGTCGTGCACGCGGGGCGCACCGGGCCGGCGCGCGGCCAGGCTGTCGGTGACCGCGGGTAACGCTTCGAGGTCGAGCCCGACCTCCTCGGCGATGTCCTCCGCCTCGGCCCGGGTCGGGGCGATGCACAGCGCCACGCACTCCCCGGCGAAGCGCACCTTGCCGCGGGCGAGCGGCGGGTAGTCGGAGGGCTTGTACCCGGGCAGGCTCGATTCCGCGCGGATCGGCCGAACCCCTTCGAGGTCGCCGGCGGTGAACACGCGGCCCGCGAAGCGTTCGGGGACGGTGATCGATCGGATGCGGGCGTGCGCGAGCGGGCTTCGCACGAACGCGACCTCCCACAGCCCGGGGAAGGAGAGATCGCCGACGAACTGCGCCTTGCCGGCAAGATGCCGGGCGTCTTCCTTGCGAAGGACGCGATCCCCGATTCCCGTAGACATCGTGCGGTGCCTCCCGAAGTGCCCTGTGTACGCCCGTATTGTGCCGTGCCCCATCGTGCCCGCTGTGCTTGCCGTGCCCGCTGTGCCTACCTGCCCGCCGTGCCCGCCGTGTCCCCACCGTGCCCGCCTGCCCGCCGTATCCACTGTGCCCGAGGCCACCGGTCACGGCGGACGCTGCGGAGCCGCGATGGTCGGCCGATGGCGGAGCGATTCACGGGAAGCCCCTCCCGCTCGACGGTCACGGGCCCCGGGACGCTTCCCCGATCCCCTCTCGCCCGACGGTTACGGGTCCCGGGACGCTTCCCCGATCCCCTCCCGCCCGACGGTTACGGGTCCCGGGACGCTTCCCCGATCCCCTCCCGCCCGACGGTTACGGGTCCCGGGACGCTTCCCCGATCCCCTCCCGCCCGACGGTCACGGGCCCCGGGACGTTTCCCCGATCCCCTCCCGCCCGACGGTCACGGGCCCCGGGACGCTTCCCCGATCCCCTCCCGGGTGTCGGCGAGCACGAGATCGACCACGTGGCGCAGTGCCTCCTCCACCGTGTCTCCCTCCAGGCGACGCAGGCGGAACAGGTCGATTTGCCGGTCGGCGCCGGCGCCCTCGCGGATGATGGCGAGGGCGTGGCGCAGCTCGGCCTCGCAGCCGAGCGCGCGGGCGTCGCCGGCAAGCGCCTCGACCAGCTCGGCCGTCCAGTCGTCGATGTCCATCCGTCCGCCGCCCCGCGGGTCGCCGAAGAAGGCGAGCACGCCGTAGCGCTGGGCGAGCCATCGGTTCTCGGCGATGATCTCGGTGGGCGGCTCGGACGGCAGCGCGCCTTCCCGGTCCTGGCGCAGCAGCATCCGGATGAGGGACGCATAGAGGGCCGCCATGCACACCGCGTCGTCGAGACGTGTACAGACGTCGCAGATCCGCATCTCCACCGTCGGGTAGGCGTGGGAGGGGCGGATGTCCCACCACAGCTCGCTGCCGTCGTCGATGAAGTCCATTCGCCGGTAGTCGGCGACGAGCCGGTCGTACTCCGCCCGGGACCACAGCGGACCGGGGAGGCTGGTGCGCGGAAGACCGCCGACGAGGTTCAGCCGGTAGGACTTGAAGCCCGTCTCGCGGCCGTCGGTGAACGGCGACGAGGTGGACAGCGCGTGGAGCACCGGCAGGTGGCGCCGGACCGCGGTCATGACCCGGATGCGCGAGTCCGGATCGCCGAAGCCGGCATGGATGTGCATTCCGCCGACGAGGAACTGCCGCGTGGTCTCCTGGAACGTGATCGCGAACCGCTCGTAGCGGTCCCGCGGGGTGGTCACCTGCGCCTTCCATGCCGCGAAGGGATGGGTGGAGGCGGCCATGACCGCGGCCCCATGCCGCTCGGCCGCCTCGATGACCAGCCGGCGGGTCTCGCACAGCGCCGCGCGCACATCGGCCACCGACTCGCAGACCCGGGTGTTGGTCTCGATCTGGGTGCGGAAGAATTCGCGCACGACCTTGTGCGGTCCGCGGTTCCTCTCGCAGGCGTCGAAGATGCCCGGGTCGGGGTCGGGAAGGAGATCGCGCGATTCGGGATCGACGAGGAAGAACTCCTCCTCGACGCCGAGCGTGATCGTGAGGTCTCCCTCGTTCACGGCGCCGGTCATGGCTCGCACCGGGAGCCGGACTCGACGGGGTATGCTGGTGGAAGCCGGCACGTCCCGGCGGTGCGGGGACCCGGGACGCGGCTTCGAACGATGGGGTGAGAGTCATGGACGGACCGGCGCGAACGCACGTGGACACCGGCGGGGCACGGGGAGTAGTCGAGGCGGTGCGCGCCCTGCGGGCCGGCGACGCCGGTCCGGTCGAGATCCTCCAGGGATGCCTGGAGCGGATCGAGGCGTCGGAGCCCGAGGTCGGGGCGTGGGTCGAGATCGACGTGGACGGCGCGCGCCGCGCCGCGGTCCGGCAGGCCGGGCTCCCGCGCGAGGAGGCGAGGGGGTTGCCGTTGCTCGGCATCCCGATCGGAGTGAAGGACATCATCGACGTCGCGGGGCTGCCGACGCGAGCCGGATCGGCCTTGCGCGCCGGCCACCGTGCGGAACGCGACGCGCCGCTCGTGAAGATCCTCCGGGACCTCGGAGCGATCGTCCTCGGCAAGACCGAAACGACCCAGTTCGCCTGCACCGACCCGGCGCGCACCCGCAACCCCTGGAACCTCGACCGCTCCCCCGGCGGTTCGAGCGCGGGCAGCGCGGCGGCGACCGCGAGCGGAATGTGCCTGGCCGCGCTCGGTTCCCAGACCGGCGGTTCGATCACCCGTCCCGCGAGCTTCTGCGGGGTCGCGAGCTTCAAGGGGAGATGGGGCGCGTGGCCGCTCGAAGGCGTCGTCCCGGTGAGCCAGCACCTCGATCATGTCGGCCCCATGGCGCGATCGGTGGCGGATCTCGCGTTGCTGTGGACGCTCGTCGAAGCGCGTCTGCGGCCGGAGCGGTTCGCGGACCCGGAGCGCCGGAGCGAAGCGATCGTCGCCGGAGAGTGGTTCGAGCGCATGCCGCCGCCTCGGCTCGCGGTCGTCGAGGAATACTACTATGCGACGAGCGAGCCGTCCGCCCTCGAAGGCTTCAGGGCCTGCATCGCGCGCCTGGAGGAGGCGGGCGCGACGGTCGAACGCTTCTCCCTGCCCGCGAGCTTCGCCGGCATGCATACGAGCCATCGCCTGGTGATGGCGGTCGAGGCGGCGGGAGTGCATCGCGAGGATTTCGCGGCGCGGCCCGATACCTACCGGCCGCTCGTCACCCGGCTCATCGAGGAGGGGCTGTCGGCCCCGGCCATCGACTACCGGGCCGCGCGGGTGCACCAGCAACGCTTTGCGGCGGACCTGGCCGCCGCCCTCGATGCACCGGTGGGGCCGGTCATCGCGCTGTCTCCGGCGACGGTGGCGAGCGCGCCGCCGCTCGCGGCCCGGAGCACGGGAGATGCGCAGTTCAACTCGGTGTGGTCGTTCAGCGGGCTCCCGACGTGCGGAGTACCGGCATGTCTCGGCGAGGACGGGTTGCCGCTCGGCCTGCAGCTCGGCGCGGCCCGCGAATCGTTCGAGCTGTTCCAGGCGGCGGCGTGGTGCGAGGCGGCGCTGGAGTTTCCCGGTTCTTGACGAGTTCGCGATACGAGCACGTCTTAGCCATCGAATATCGAGAACTCGTCCTTCCGGGCAGCGATCACGTGGGCGGGAGGGATCGGCATGCCCGCAACTGCGTACTCGCTTGCCGCCGGGGAACCGCTCTTGGCAAGCGCCATCATGTGATCGCTGCGAACCTGGGCGAATAGCGAGAAATACACGGGCTCGGCGGGATGAAAGATCATGTCCGTCTCGCCCTTGAAGTGGGCGAAGCCGATCTGCATCGCCATGCTCTCTTGCAGATCTTCCAGTGCCTCTTCGAAGGTCTGTCCGTAGCCGCGCAGATCCATCTCCAGGGCCAGCGCGCACCACTCACCGTCCTCGTGGAATCCGAGGACACTCACGGTCACACCGTGTGCGTCGGTCATTCGGCGCTCCTCCATTTCTCGGCCACGATGTTCGTCGTGTCCGTGCCGGTGGGTATTCGGCACGCTCCCCAACCCCGCGGGTGAGAATGGTACAACCACCCTGGCGTCACGAAAAACCGGATTGTCGGGCATGGACGATCGGGATGGCGGCAGGCGTCGCCGGTTCGGGGCGATCGCGGGGCCTGTCGCGATGCGGAAGAGTCCGCTCGTTCCCGCGCTCTGCGCCACGCGGGAGCGCACCGCCGCGGTCTTCTCACCGGTCGTCGGCGTCGATCTCGTACGCCACGGCGGCCGCGAACCTGGAGTCGTCCGGACAGACGAGCATCCCCGTGCCCGTGGGTCCTTGGGGGAAGCGGAATCTTCCCGAGTCCGCCCTTTCGAACATGTCCGGGGGAATTTCAAACCCCGAGGGGTCGAGGGAGGAGCCCGCGCCCACCGCCTTTCCGGCCGCGGAACCGCCCGCCATGCGCGGAGCCCGGACCGGTCGAGCGCCAGTCGCGCATGAACGCCGTTCACGGGCAAGCCGGCTCGCGTCGGCCCGGTCGTCATTCGAAGATTGACACGTGACCCGGTGCAAGCGAATGTTCCGGCCGGCGACCGGTCAGGGCGTTCGACGACAACGGAGACTCGATACATGAAGAAGCTGATTGGACTGGCGGTGGGCATGGCTCTCTGCGCGGGCGTGGCGCATGCCGCGGAGCAATGGGACATGCCCATGGCCTACGCGGACTCGAACTACCACACCCGGAACGGGAAGCTGTTCGCGCAGGCGGTGGGGGTGTGTACCGGAGGCGCACTCGAGATCGTGGTGCACGGAGGAGGGTCCCTGTTCAAGGGCAACGAGATCAAGCGCGCGGTGCAGACCGGCCAGGCGCCGATCGGGGAGCGGCTGCTGAGCGCGCATCAGAACGAGAACGCCATCTTCGGTTTCGACTCCGTGCCGTTCCTGGCCTCGTCGTTCGAGGCATCCGACAAGCTCTGGCGGGGGGCGCGCGACAAGCTGACCGCGATTCTCGCGGACCAGAACCTGGTCCTGCTCTACGCGGTGCCGTGGCCGCCGCAGGGCATGTACTTCAAGCACGAGATCACCGGCGTCGCCGACATGGCCGGGATCAAGTTCCGCGCCTACAATGCCGCGACCGCGCGGGTGGCGGAGCTCGCGAAGATGCTTCCGGTGCAGGTCGAGGCGGCCGAGCTCAGCCAGGCGCTGGCGACGGGCGTGGCGGAAGCCTTCATCTCGTCGGGCTCGACCGGCTACGACCGCAAGGTGTGGGAGCACCTGAGCCACTTCTACGACACCCAGGCGTGGCTGCCCCGCAACTACGTGTTCGTGAACGCGGACGCCTACGACGCCCTCGATACGCAAGCGCAGAACTGCCTGCGCTCGTCGGCGATGCTGGCGGAGGCGGCAGGCACGACGCGCGCCCGCGAGCTCACCGGCTGGTACCTCGCCCAGCTTGCCGCCAACGGCATGAGCGTGCAGGCGCCGGGCGGGCAACTGATGGACGATCTGGCGGCGATCGGTGCGACCATGGCGGCGGAGTGGGCGGAAGCCGCCGGCGCCGACGGGGCGGAGATCATCGACGCCTTCAAGGCCGACTGAGAGAACGGTACGCCGCGGAGCGGCCTCTCCACATATCTCCGGATATCTCCGGTCGGAGCCTGCCGACCGGAGGGAGAGGCCGTCCCGGCCGTCCGGCCCGGCCGGAACCGGGCATCGCGCATCCCGGTTCTCGCGGGAACGACGGCCGGCGGGCATGACGTCATCTCCGCGTCATTCCCGCGCAGGGAGGACTCCGGGCGTCGTGAACGGTTCTTCCGCGTGCACGAGGCTCCATGGACAAGGGATCGACGCCGGGGCCGACACCCATGCTGCGGACTCTCCGAAGACTGCTCGACGGACTCTACCTGGCGGGCGGCTTGGTGGGCGCGGCCTTCCTGATCGCGATCCTCGGACTGATCCTGGCCCAGATGATCGCGCGCTGGACCGGCAACGTCTTCCCCGGCGGCACCGACTACGCGGGCTACGCGATGGCCGGCGCATCCTTTCTCGCTCTGGCCCATGCACTGAACAGGGGCGCGCACATCCGCGTGACCCTGGTGCTGAACTCGCTGGGCCGGTGGCGGCGGTTTGCCGAGATCTGGTGCTACGGGGTCGCGGCGGTCACCGCGGTGTTCTTCGCCCGCTACGCGATCAAGGCCAACATCTGGTCGCACAAGCTGAACGACGTGAGCCAGGGGCAGGATGCGACCCCGCTGTGGATTCCCCAGCTCGTCATGTCGGCCGGCACCTGCCTGCTCGCCCTGGCGCTCGTGGACCATTTCATCCGCGTGTTGCTGACTCCGCATCCCGGCGTCGAGACGCCCAGGCTGCGCGATGACGATGGCCATGACCATGACTGAGCCGGGATCGGTGCCGGACCCGTCCCGCCGCCTGCTCGCGCTCGGGGTCTTCGTGGCGCTCGCGGCCGGAGCCTGGTTCGTGCTGGAAGGCATCGGGGCCGACTACATCTGGGCCAGGACCGCCATCTTCCTCTTCGTGCTGTTCTTCCTGCTGGGCTCGGGCGTATGGATCGGACTGGCCCTGATGGGGGTCGCCTACGTCGGGGTGGAGGCGTTCACGTCGCGGCCGGCCGGCGACGCCATGATCACCACGATCTGGACTTCGTCCTCGAGCTGGACGCTGACCGCTCTGCCGCTGTTCATCTGGATGGGCGAGATCCTGTTCCGCACCCGCCTGAGCGAGGACATGTTCAAGGGGCTGGCCCCCTGGATGGCGCGGCTGCCGGGTGGCCTGCTGCACACCAACGTCGTGGGGTGCACCATCTTCGCCGCGGTCTCCGGCTCCTCCGCCGCAACCCTGATGACGGTCGGCAAGATGTCGATCCCCGAGCTGAGGCGTCGCCGGTATCCGGAGTTCATGACCATCGGGACCCTCGCGGGCTCGGCGACCCTGGGCCTGATGATTCCGCCTTCCCTGACCCTCATCGTGTACGGAGTCACGATCAACGAGTCGATCACGAAGCTCTTCATCGCCGGCATTCTTCCGGGCCTGGTGCTGGCGATGCTGTTCATGGGCTACGTCGCCGCGTGGCACTTCGTGCGCAGGGCTCAGCGGCCCGATCCGGAGCCCCCGATGTCGCTGGCGACGAAGCTGCGGAACTCGCGCTTCCTGGCGCCGGTCATCTGCCTGGTGCTCGCGGTCATCGGATCGATGTACCTGGGGCTGGCCACCCCCACCGAGGCCGCCGCCATCGGCGTGATCGGAGCGCTGGCGCTGGCCGCGGCCCAGGGCAGCCTGAACCGCGCCACCTTTACCGAGAGCCTGATGGGAGCGGTGCGAACCTCCGCGATGGTCGCCTTCATCCTGATGGGCGCGGCGTTCCTGTCCCTCAGCATGGGGTTCACCGGACTTCCGCGTGCGCTGGCCGAATGGATTGCCTCGCTCGACCTGTCGGTGTTCACGCTGATTGCGGCGCTGACCGTCTTCTACATCATCATCGGCTGTTTTCTCGACGGCATCTCGGCCGTGGTGCTGACCATGGCGGTGGTCGAGCCGATGGTGAACATCCCGGCTTTCCGCGAAGTCGGGTTCACGATGATCTGGTTCGGCATCTTCGTGACCGTGGTGGTCGAGATGGCCCAGATCACTCCCCCCATCGGGTTCAACCTGTTCGTGCTTCAGGGCATGACCCGGCACGAGATGAACTACATTGCCAGGACCGCCCTGCCGATGTTCATGATCATGGTGCTGATGGTGGTGGTCCTGGTGCTCTGGCCGGAGCTGGCAACGTGGCTGCCCGAGACCGCGCGCCAGGGTCCGGGGGGCTGAGCCGGGGGCGTCCTGCGCAGGAACCCGGCTCGACCGCAAGCATCACGGCGCGGGACGGGCGTCACCGAGGGCGTGCCGGTCAACGCCCCCGGCGCCCCGGCCACTTCCCGCAAGACCGAAGATTTCCCGCAAGAGCGAAGCAAGCGGCCGAAAGAGGCCGTTGTTCCGATCGGGTGAGTCGTCTGACCCACTCGCCATTCCCCCGGGCACGGAAGCGAGCGGAATCATGCCGTACCGCTGAAAGCCGGATACCGGAGCTCCGCGTCCACGGCCAGAGACCGGCAAGAGCTGCGAGCCAGGCCCGTGGTGCAGACCCGTGGTGCAGGCCCGTGGTGCAGACTCGTGGGCCAGACCCGTGACCCGTGGTGCAGACCCCGCGGGCCAGACTCGCGGGACGCTTCAGGCGCTGGAGACGAGGGCTTCGGCTTCGCTGCGGTGGAAGCCGACGAGTTCGCCGGCGTCGAGGATGCCGTCCCAGGTGACCGGATCGACCGGGATGCCTTCCGCCAACCGCTTTTCCATCGTCGTCCGCTCGGGATCGCCCGCGACCAGGACCGGCTCGTCGGGGTTTGCCGGCGTCGAGGAGGTCACGTAGTCGACGATGGTGTCGAACTCGCGCTCCATCCAGTCCGGGTCGGCCATGGACGCCGGATCGATGACCACGGTCAGCATGCTGTTGCGGATGGTGTCGAGGCGCGCGGTGGCCGGGTTCGAGGTCTCGCCGCCGCCGACCACACCGGCGAGCAGCTCCGCCGCGAAGAGGAGGCCGTAGCCCTTGTGCAGGCCGAGCGGGAGCAGCGCCCCGCGCAACGCCTCGTCGTCCGGGAACATCACCTTCGGGCTCGTCGTCGGCCGGCCCTGCGCGTCCACCAGCGTCCCCGGCGCGATTTGCTCGCCCTTGTTGAGTGCGACCCGGACCTTGCCCAGGGCGATGAGGCTCGTCGCCATATCGAGCAGAAACGGCTCATGGCGCGAGGTGCCGGGCACCCCGATGCAGATCGGGTTGGTGCCGAACCGGGCCTGGCTCCCGCGGTAGGGGGCGACGAGCGGCGGGTGGCCGGTGACGTTCACGAAGTGGATGGACACGAGACCCGCCGCCACCGCCATCTCCGCGTAGGCGCCGATGCGGCCCAGGTGGTGGACGTTGCGCAGCGCCGCCACCACCGCTCCCAGCTCGCGCCCCCGCTCGATCAGCCGCTCCATCAGCTCCGCGCCGACCCGCTGCCCGAAGCCCATGCCGCCGTCGAACAGCATCACCGCGCCGCCGTCCCGCACCACGGACAGCCCGGTGTTCGGGGCCATGGCGTCGTTCGTGATGTCGTGGACGTAGTGCGGAATCATCCCGATGCCGTGGCTGTCGTGCCCCTGCAGGTTCGCGTCCACCAGATGGTCGGCGACCTGGGCGGCCTCGGCGGGTGCGCTGCCGGCCCTTTCGAGCAGGGTACGCACGACGCGCCGCAACCGGATATGGGAGAAATGGCGCATGGCGCCGGGCATTTTGCCAGGATCGTCGGCGGGATGCGCTCGGCCGCGGGCCATGTGTTCGACCTGGGCCATGGCATGCCGGGAGCGTGGCCCGGCGGCCCGTCAGGCCGCCATCACGCACGCGGCGCGTCTGTAGGGGATGACGTGGGTGATCTCGCCGGCCAGCCGGCGGTTCTTCACGTCCCGCCAGTACCATGCGGTCAGCAGGTCGCCGTGGGCCTCGAGGAACGTCCTGCGCAAGTCTTCCTCCATGGCGAGGAACTTGATGAACTCCTCGGGGAAGACGTCGTGCGGCCCGATGTAGCGGGTGGCTCCCGGGTCCATCAGGGAGAAGTCGTCGTCGTCGGGTTCGGGCAGCTCGCGGAAACGGCAGTCCGTCACCAGCGCGACCTCGTCGTAGTCGTAGAACACCACGCGGCCCGAGGCGGTGACGCCGAAGTTCTTCAGCAGCAGGTCTCCGGGAAAGATGTTGGTTTCCGCGAGATCCTTGATCGCCTGCCCGTAGTCCAGAATCGCCGCCTCGGCACGGTCCCGGGCTTCTTCCCGAACATACAGGTTCAGGGGACGCACGCGGCGCTCGATGTAGACGCGGCTCAGGATCAGATCGTCGTCCTCGCGGTGGACGGTCTTCGCCGCTCCTTCGAGGAGCTCCTTCAGGAGACGCGGCTCGAATCGACCGATCGGCAGCTTCAGATTCAGAAATTCCTGGGTATCGATGAGCCGGCCGGCGTGGTCGTGCCTGGACACCAGCCTGTACTTGGAGACGACCTGCTCGCGGGTGGTGTTCTTCGGATAGCCGAACTGGTCCCGGATCACCTTGAACACCAGGTTGAAGGACTGGAGGGTGAACACGTGCATCACGAGGCCGGGGTCCCCGTCGGTGTGCACGAACCGGTCGCGGCTCCCGCGCAGGTGGGCGGAGAAGCACCGGAAGCGCTCGGTCTTGCCCTGGCGCAGCCTTCCCAGCACGGTGTACAGCTCGTCGATCGGCTTGCGCGGCAGGATGGTGTGCAGGAACTGCACCGCGCCGATGACAGAGGTCGGATTGGCGAAGTAGTACGAGCGCGTATAGCTGAACACGTTGCCGACCTGCGACTCTTCGAGCAGCACCGCGTCGACGCGAATGCCGTGTCCGGTGTTCTCCAGCGCCACCACGATCGGCAACTGGCTGCGTTCGTGGATGATGCGTCCCACGAGGTAGGCGCGCGCGCCCTGGAAGAAATGGGAGTCGATGAATTCGAAGCGGTGGAAGCCGATCGCGCCGATGCCGAGCCGGTCCACGTAGCGGAGGATTTCGGCCGCCATGAACCGCGCGTCGCGGGCGGCATCCTGGTACGGCTCTCGAAACTTGAAGTCCCTGAGGATCCGCCGGAGGCTGGTCTCGATGTCGTCCCAGCACGGATAGCGGCGCATGGCGAGCGATTCGAGTCCCTCGTCCGGCGCCGGCTGGATGAACTCGAGCATGGCGTCGGTGCCCACCGTGCCGAAGGTGCGGCGGCTGATGGAGTTGAAGAAGGTCTTCATGAAGCCCGCGTCGGGCACGTTCTCGATCCGCGAGCCGTAGTGGTCGCGCACCTGGCGCCAGCGGTCGCGCCGGTCGATATCGCCCTTGAGCTCGCGGCGCAACTGAAGCCGGATCTTCAGGCACCACTTGTCGTACAGCTCGACCCGCTCGCCGATGTCCTGGATCTGGCCCTTCCAGTCGCGTTCCTCGAAGCGCCGCCGGGCGCGGTCGGTCAGCCGCCGGAACTGCCGGTTGTAGCGTTCGAATCCTTCGTAGATGAGCCGCGAACAACGCGCGACGCCGAGCTGTCCGTTCGCCACCGACCCGCTTACATCATGCCGATCATGACCCGGCCGAACTCCGAGCAGGACACCCGGTTGGCGCCGTCCATCAGCCGGGCGAAGTCGTAGGTCACGTTCTTGCCGGCGATGGCTCCGTCCATGGCCGAGATGATCCGGTCGGCCGCCTCCTTCCACCCCATGTAGCGCAGCATCATCTCGGCGGAGAGCACCAGGGAGCCGGGGTTGACCATGTCGCGGCCCGCGTACTTGGGAGCGGTGCCGTGGGTGGCCTCGAACACCGCGTGGCCGGTGTCGTAGTTGATGTTGCCGCCGGGCGCGATGCCGATGCCGCCGACCTGGGCGGCCAGTGCGTCCGACAGGTAGTCGCCGTTGAGGTTGGTGGTCGCGATGACGTCGAACTCGGCGGGGCGGGTAAGCACCTGCTGGAGCGTGATGTCGGCGATGGCGTCCTTGCAGAGGATCCGGCCGGCACCGAGCGCCGCCTTCTGCTCTTCGTCGGCGGCGTCCTGCCCCTTTTCCGCCACCGTGCGCTCCCACTCGCTCCAGGTATGGGTCTCGGCGCCGAACTCGCGTTCCGCCACCTCGTAGCTCCAGTTGCGGAACGCCCCTTCGGTGAACTTCATGATGTTGCCCTTGTGCACGAAGGTCACGCTCTTGCGGGAGTTGTCGATCGCGTACCGGATGGCGGCCCGGGCCAGGCGCTCGGTCCCTTCGCGGGACACCGGCTTGACGCCGATGCCGGAGGTCGCGGGAAAGCGGATCTTGTCGTAGGACGCCGGGAACGCCTCCTTGAACAGCTCGAGGAACCTCCGGTTCTGCTCGCCGCCGGCCTCGAATTCGATGCCGGCGTAGATGTCCTCGGTGTTCTCGCGAAAGATCACCATGTCCACCAGCTCCGGCTGGCGCACCGGCGAGGGCACGCCCTTGAACCAGCGCACCGGCCGCAGGCAGACGTAGAGATCCATGATCTGCCTCACCGCCACGTTGAGCGAGCGGATTCCGCCGCCGACGGGGGTGGTGAGCGGACCCTTGATCGAGACCAGGTACTCCTTCATGAGGTCGATGGTTTCGTCCGGCAGCCACGCCCCGGTCAGGTTGTTGGCCTTCTCGCCGGCATACACTTCCATCCAGTGGATCTTGCGCGCGCCGCCGTAGGCGCTCGCCACCGCGCCGTCCACCACGTCGATCATGACCGGCGATATGTCCACGCCGATGCCGTCCCCTCCGATGTAGGGGATGACGGGGTTGGGCGGCACGCGCAGCTTCCCGTTCTCGATGGTGATTTTCGCGCCGTCGGAAGGAATGTCGATCTTGCTGGTCATCAGGGGGCCGCCGGAGAGAGTGAGGAAGGGCCATTGCCGGCATTCCGACCGGCACCCGCTGACTGGCCCGACGGGAAAGTTAGTGCCTTGACGGTTTCCCGGTCAAGCCGGCTGGCTGGCCGGCCGGCGGATGCCGGGAGCAAGCCTCGGACCCGCGATGCCCGGCCGTGGTCGTTCAATCCGACCTCTTCGCCAACCACGCCACGGTGACCATCGTCCCGGTGCCCTCCACCGTGACCGCCGCGAGTCCTCTGTTCCGGCTACGGGTCGTTCCATCCGCCGACAATGGCTTGCGCGGGCCATCCGCCGCGATGGTCGACTGGACGATGCGGACATGCTGCATATCAGCCGCGCTCTGGTACCCTTCCCCGGCATTGCCTCGTGAAGGGACACGGAGACTCCGGCCGTCCGGGGATCTGCGAGCGCGAGCGGGTTCGGGAGGTTCGAGGTTGAAGTGGCCCGCACGACCATGAGCACGAGCCACCCTCGACGAGCCCATGGCCAGAACACGATCGACCCGTCTCCGTGAGCCCCGAGCCAGGCATTTGCCTTCCATCCGACAGGAGTATTCAGCCATGTCCCGGAAATTCGAGGAACACGCAACGATGGATCCGGTCACCGAGGTTTCGGATAGAGAAGCGGTGAGCAGGATCGACCGGCTCCGGTCGTCCCTGGCATCGGGAAGGATTGGCCGTCGTGACTTCATGGTGGCCGCCATCGCGCTCGGTCTGTCCACGACCGCCGCAACGTCCGTATTCAACAAGGCGTGGGCGGCGACGCCGAAGAAGGGAGGCCGGCTGCGTCTCGGCATCACCGGCGGCGCGACCAGCGACGTTCTGGATCCCGGGCTCATTCTGGACTCCTACATGATCAATGTGCTATTCGGTCAGGTCTGCAACAACCTGACCGTGGTGTCCACCACCGGCGAGCTGATTCCGGAGCTGGCGGAGAGCTGGGACGCCAGCACCGATGCGAAGACATGGATGTTCAAGATTCGAAAGGGCGTCGAATTCCACAACGGCAAGACGCTCGATTCCCAGGACGTCGTCGACTCCCTCCGGCACCATCTGACCGAGGATTCGAAGTCGGCGGCCAAGGCCATTCTGGACGGAGTCGAGGCGGTCGAGGCGGATGGAAAGCATGGAGTCACGGTGCGGCTGAAGGGCGGCGACGCCGACTTCCCGTTCCTGATGAGCGACTACCATCTCCTCATCTGCCCCTCCAGGGGCGACGGCACCATCGACTGGGAATCGGGAACCGGAACCGGCGGCTACGTGCTGGCCGAGCATGAACCGGGCATCCGTACCTTGACGAAGCGCAACCCGAACTACTGGAAGGAGGGCCGGGCGCACTTCGACGAAGTGGAAACGCTGCAGATCGCCGATCCGACCGCGCGGTTCAATGCCTTGCGGACGGGTTCCATCGACTGCATGGGCAAGGTCGACCCGAAGATCATCGAGCGGGTGAAGCGGGTACCGGGCCTTCACATCCGTTCCGTCACCGGCAACAAGCAGATCACTCTGCCGATGCGGACCGACACCCCGCCGTTCGACAACAACGATGTCCGTCTGGCCATCAAGAACATCATCGATCGGGAGGAGTGGTTCGAGAAGATCATCTTCGGCTACGGGGAGATAGGGAACGACAATCCCATTGGTCCGGCCAACGTCTACCGGGCGACCACCGAAGAGCTGCCGCAGCGGACATACGATCCGGACAAGGCGAAGTTCCACCTCAAGAAGGCCGGCATGGAGAACCTGAGCATCAAGTTCCATGCCGCCGAAACCGGTTTCCCCGGTGCGGTCAACGCCGCCCAACTGATGCGGGAGTCGGCCCGCCCGGCGGGTATCGACATCGAGGTGGTGCGCGAGCCGGAGGACGGCTACTGGTCCAACGTCTGGATGCAGAAGGCCTTCAGCGCCTGCTACTGGAGCGGCCGGCCTACCGAGAACTGGATGTTCTCGCAGGTCTACGCAGCGGATGCGAGCTGGAACGACACCTTCTGGAAGCACGGCCGGTTCAACGAGCTGCTGGTGCAGGCGCGCGCCGAGCTGGATACCGCGAAGCGCCGGGAGATGTATGTCGAGATGCAGCGTATCGTCCACTCCGAAGGTGGCGTATGCCTGCCGCTGTTCGAGGCCGACACGTTGGCGCACAGTGACAAGCTGGTTGTGCCGGAGGTCATCGCGAACAACTGGGAGCTGGACGGCCACAAGAACGCCGAACGGTGGTGGTTCGCCTAGAGGCGGCGAGCCGGCCGGCGTCGACCGGAGTCGATATTCCCGGCCGAGCGGAACGTCCGTCCGCAGCTTGCACCTTGACCACCGGAGCCTCCGTGCCACGCGGAGGCTCTGGACGCGCTGCACCGGAAGCGGCAGTCCGGTCTTGCCCACCCACCCGCATCGGTTCCGCGTGCTCGACCCGAAGCCCCTTGTGCGACCCCCTCCCCGGGCGCGGGCCATCCTTACCGAATTGCTCTTGAAACTCCGCAACCCAAGCCCCCTCCCCGGGCGCGCGGGCCATCCCCCTTCCGAGCATGTCTGCACGGCAACCGATGGGCGGCAAAACGACCGGGGAGCATGATCCGGAAAGTCGGCGGTGAGCGAGACGCTTGCAGGCGGGACTCGCGAAGCTGGCGGCCGGTCCGGTGGCGACCGGCGGGATGGTCGCCGGTGCTGCTCGGCTATGGCAGGAATTCCAGTGCGGTGACGATGGCGATGATACCCGCGCCTTGAATCCACAAGGCGCGGTACATGTCGGCGCGCAGGTTGGCAAGGTCGGTCTTGGTCGCGGCAGTGGCTTCGAGCCGCTCGAAGTCGGCCTTCGTCGTGGCCTCGAGCCGTTCGAGGTCGGCCTTGGTCGCGGCAGTGGCTTCAAGCCGTTCGAAGTCGGCCTTCGTCGTGGCCTCGAGCCGTTCGAGGTCGGCCTTGGTCGCGGTAGTGGCTTCAAGCCGTTCGAAGTCGGTCCTGATCGCGGTTTCGAACCGTTCGAAGTCGGTCCTGATCGCGGTTTCGAACCGTTCGAACTCGGCCTTGGTCGCGGTTTCGAACCGTTCGAACTCGGCCTTGGTCGCGGTTTCGAGCCGTTCGAACTCGGCCTTGGTCGCGGCTTCGAACCGTTCGAGGTCGGTCTTGGTCGCGGCTTCGAGCCGTTCGAGGTCGGTCTTGGTCGCGGCTTCGAGCCGTTCGAAGTCGGCCTTGGTCGCGGCTTCGAACCGTTCGAGGTCGGCTTTGGTCGTGGCTTCGAGCCGTTCGAAGTCGGTTTTGGTCGTGAGTCGGTCGCCGGCGTGCCCGATGGCTCGTGCGATGGCCTCGGCTTGTGGCCGCTCGATGCCCGTGGCTTCGAGGTCGCGGGCGGTGTCGAGGGTGTCGAAGACGCTGTCGCTGCTGTCGCTCATGATTCGTGCTCACCGCGGTCTGTTGGTCGGTCACCCCGGGCCGCCGGACAACGACTGTGAATGACGGTATCACGGCTCTGTCCGGAGTCCCAAACGTCATCATCGGAGGCGTAGATTGGCGGAGGCGGAGGGAGTGCGACAGGTACGGAAGTCTCTCGTCGTGTAGGCGTTGGGCTCGACTCGTTCCCCGGAGGCGGGAACGAACGCCCTCCGAACGTCTCGACCGATCAAGGCGCCGGCCCGCGGCGGCCGGCGTTCGACGCCGCCCCGCGGCAGGACGGATGCGATCGCGCAAGCGCATGCAACCCTGCGCACCCGTTTTCCGGCGCCCGGTGACCGTCCGGTTCGAATCATCGGCGTGCGGGGAATGGGGCGGTCGGGATGATCTCGTCGTGTGGATCAGGCACGCGATGCCGGGGCGAGTCGATGCGCCCGCATCTTCCGGTAGAAGGGCAGGTGATGCTCGTAGTAGTCGCGCAGGTGGGGCGCGGCGTCCAGTCCGGGGCGACCGGAGCCGGCCGGGCGAGCGGGCTTGGCGATGCCCCGGGAGCCGGCGAGGTCGGCGTGCCACCAGCTCAGGTCCTGCCACGCGGCCGGCAGCTTCTCGTCCCACTCCAGCGCCTGCGGCATGAAGGGCAGCTCCAGCGCCCGGCAGTATGCGCGCAGGGTACCGGCCGCGTCCTCGGCGAGGTCTGCCGCGTCGATCACCACCGGCGTCTCCCCGGTGATCTCGCTCACCCGCTCGAAGTGGCGGTACTGGGCCTCGCAGCCGATCTCTTCCAGGGTCACGCCGGGGTCGAGCCGGTAGTAGGACGGGATCGAACGTTCCGGGTCCCGGATGAGGAAGGTGCTGGTCATGCGCCGGATGAAGTCCTCGTCGGCAAGGATGTAGTCGCCGACGTAGTAGCACATGTCCTTGACGAACACCGGCCGGGTGCGCGCGGTATCGAGGATCATCGACCGGATGTCCTCGTAGGACGCCGGCCGTTCCGGATCGATGTCGTGATGCGGGAGGCGCCTCTTGGCGTCGTGCACGTAGTAGAGGTACAGGAACGGCTCGTGGAGGGAGGCCATGTCGCCGCGTTCGAGCATCGACCGTTCCACCGCGCTCGACAGGGAGCGGGGGTGGCACCAGAGAAAGATGAGCCTTTGCATGCTGTGGCGACGTCGGGTTTCGTCCGCTCGACGGTTCAGGTCGCCACCGTGCCGGCGCAGACGTACAGGGTCTGGGCGGACCGGTCGGCAAGGTCCGCCGCCACCGCGAATGCGTCGCCGCCTGCGGCGCGGATCCGCCCGAGGACCGGCTCCGCCTTGTCCGCAGTCCTGGCGTGCACGGCAACGTGTGCGCCCTCGGCCGCGTACGCGGTCGCGATCGCGGCGCCGATGCCGGTCGATGCCCCGGTCACCAGCGCCCGCTTGCCCGCGAGCGCCCCTTTGCGGACGCTGTCTGCGCTCATCCCGTATTCGATGCGGTTGACTGCGAAGCATTGTACGGTCAGGCTCGTTCCCGTCGAACCCGGAGCGTGGCAGGGTTTGGGGATCGGCCGGGTCCGGGCGGACCGCCACGTCGGGATCGATGAGCCTGCTCCGGTCCCGGCGGGTGTCCGGTCCGGCAGGAGGTCCGGACGGGCAACATCGACCGGGAGTCCGTACAGGTATCGGCGGTCGCAGCCTGTCGTCCGATGCTTGGGGGGCCGCCGATGCCTCGGGGAGCCCGGGAGCTTCGTTCCAACTCTATGCCAACGATGCGAAGGGAGAAGCACCATGGGAAGGGAGAGCGCCATGAGAATGCGTACCGGGAGCTGCTTTGCCGGATTGCTGGGTGCGGCGGCGGTCGCGCTCGGCCCGGTGCAGGCGGGAGCCGCCGGGATGGGGGCGACCGACGAAACGATCAAGCTGGCCCTCAACGAATGGACGGGCCAGCACATCACGACCCATGTCGCGGGCGAGATCCTCAAGCGCGCGGGCTATCAGGTCGAGTACGTGACCGCGGGCTACTTCCCGCAGTTCACGGCGCTCGCCGACGGCACGGTCAGCGCGAGCCTCGAGATCTGGTCCAACAACATCGGGGAGAACTGGATCAAGGCGCGCGATACCGGCAAGGTCGTCCACATCGGCGATCTGGGCCTCGATACCAACGAAGGCTGGATGTATCCGAAGCATATGGAGTCGACGTGCCCGGGTCTGCCGGATTGGACCGCGCTCGCCGACTGCGTCCAGACCATGGCCACGGCCGAGACCTTTCCGGACGGGCGGATCCTCTCCTACCCGGCTGATTGGGGCACCCGCTCCGTCGACATGATCAACGGTCTGGGGATCCCCTATCAGGCGGTGCCGGCCGGCAGCGAGGGTGCGCTGGTCGCCGAGCTCAAGGCCGCGAACGAGAAGAAGAGTCCTCTCATCATGATGTTCTGGGCTCCCCACTGGGTTCTGGCGGAGGTCGACGTGGGGTGGGTGCAGACGCCGAAGTACGAGCCGGCCTGCGTGGAGGATCCCGCCTGGGGCCCGAACCCGGACGCGGTCAACGACTGCGGCGTGGACGTGGCGATCACGTTCAAGGTCGCCTGGTCGGGGTTCGAGGAGAAGTGGCCCGCCGCGTACAAGTTCCTCGAGACGTTCCAGATGAAGGACACGGACCAGATCCCGATGATGGCGGCGATCGACGTCAAGGGCGAGGACCTGGCCGAAGTGACGACGGCCTGGGTGGATGCGAACGAAGCCACCTGGCGGCCCTGGCTCGACGCGGCCATGCAATAGGCGGCCCCGTGCAATAGAGCGCGGCGGAAGACCCGGCTCTGCGTTCGGCGGGGGTGACGGCGCCGCCGCCTCCGCCTCTCCGATGGCCGGGAGGGGAGGAGCGATGGCGCGGACAAGGGGCGCCACGGCGGCGGCGAGCCGCCCGGTGAAGATCTCCTGCCGGCATGTCTGGAAGGTCTACGGCGCCAACCCCTCGGACTATTTCGTTGACGGCGACGGCGCGGTCGCCGAGCCCGCCGCCTTGCGCGACCGGATGCGCGCCGAGGCTCACGTGGTGGCGGCGAGCGACGTGAGCTTCGATGTCCACGTGGGCGAGATCTTCGTCATCATGGGGCTCTCGGGGTCCGGCAAGTCGACCATGGTGCGCTGCCTGTCGCGACTCGTGGAGCCGACCGCGGGCGAAGTCCTGCTCGACGGCGCCGACCTGATCAGGGCGTCGGAAAAGGAGCTGATCGAGATCCGCCGCCGCAAGATGGGCATGGTGTTCCAGAACTTCGGTCTGCTTCCCCATCTGACGGTAGTGGAGAACGTCGCCTTTCCTCTCAAGATCCAGGGGCTCGATCCGCGCTCGCGGATGAAGCGGGCCCTGGAGATGGTGGACCTCGTCGGTCTGAAGGGACGCGAGCAGTCCTTTCCGCGCGAGCTCTCGGGCGGGCAGCAGCAACGGGTCGGCATCGCCCGCTCGCTGGCGGTCGAGCCGGAGCTGTGGTTCCTCGATGAGCCGTTCTCCGCCCTCGATCCGCTCATCCGGCGGCAGATGCAGGACGAGTTCGTCCGCATCCAGACCATGCTGAGCAAGACCATCGTCTTCATCACCCACGATTTCCTGGAGGCGCTGCGCCTCGCGGACCGCATGGCGATCATGAAGGACGGAGAGGTCGTGCAGATCGGCACGCCGTCCGAGGTCGTGCTCGACCCGGCCGACGACTACGTCGCGGAGTTCACCAGCGACGTCCCGCTCGTGCGGGTGATCACGGTGGAGGACCTGATGGAGCCCTACGAGGGCGTGCTCGACCCCGCCGATGCGTGCGGCACGCAGATGTCGCTGCATGAAGTCCTGCCGTGTTTTGCGGAGCAGCCCGCGGGTTTCGCGGTGACCGATGACGACGGCAACGTCATCGGCCAGATCACCGCGGCGAAGGTGCTGAGCACCCTGGCCGCCGGCGAGGACCGGGCGGCGGAACCGGGTCGATGACGGCAGCCCCGCTCGACGAGCAGCGCCCGCCGCGCCGGTCGAGCCCCTTTCTCGTCGCCTGGGCCGCGATCGGCATCCTGGCCGCGCTCGTTCTGAGCGTGCGTGCGGAGGTGGGGTGGCTCTCGGCGCCACCCGTTGCGGCGCGAAAGCCGATCGCGGATGCGATCAACGCCTCGATGGCATGGTTCGTCGACACCTTCAAGTGGCTGTTCGGAGCGGTCTCCTGGCTGCTGGAGTGGCCCATGTCCGCGTTGCAGGGCCTCCTGCAGTGGCTGCCCTGGTCGGCGACTCTCGCCGCGTTCACCGCGCTCGCGTTGATTGCGTCCGGCTGGCGGCTCGCGATCTTCACCGCCGCCGCGCTTCTCTACATGGTGGTGACCGGCTATTGGGCGGAGAGCATGAACACCCTCGCCCTGGTCGGGATTTCGGTGCCGCTGGCGGTGGCCCTGGGGTTCGGCCTGGGTGTCCGGGGCTATCGCTCCGAGCGGGCGAACCGGGTCATCCAGCCCTGTCTCGATCTGATGCAGACGGTGCCGACCTTTGCCTATCTGATCCCGATCCTCCTCCTGTTCGGATTCGGACCCGTGGTGGGACTGGTCGCGAGCGCGATCTACGCAACCCCGCCCATGGTGCGCAACGTCATGCTGGGCCTGCGCCGCATCCCGCCCGACATCATCGAGTCCGCCCGCATGTGCGGCACGACGCCGAGGCAGCGCTTCTGGCAGGTGGAGGTGCCGACCGCGCTGCCGCAGATCATGGTGGGCGTCAACCAGACCACCATGGCCGGGCTCTCCATGGTGATCATCGCGGCCATCATCGGCGGCTTCGACGACATCGGCTGGGAGGTGTTGTCGACGATGCGCAAGGCGCAGTTCGGCCAGTCGCTGCTCTCCGGCCTGGTCATCGCGCTGGTCGCCATGATCATCGACCGCATCTCCCGGGGCTTCACCCGGCGCGATCACTTTCTCCATACCGGTGACGAGACCTTCGCCGAGCGCCACCGCATCGTCATCCGGGTCGGCGGCGCGGCCATCGCCGGCGTGGTCCTGGGCCGCATGATCCCGTTCCTCTCGGAGTACCCCGGCGATTGGCGGCTCTATCCGGCGGAGCCTCTGAACGAGGGTCTGCGCTACGTGATCACGACCTTCGGCGCCGCCCTCGACGTGTTCAAGAACGGCGTCAACTTCTTCTTCCTGCTGCCGGTCAAGATCGGTCTGCAGAGAGCCATCTCGCCCTTCTCCTGGGGGATCGAGTTCTCGCCGTTCATGCAGGGCGCCTACTGGCTCGGGGTGGCTGCACTGACGGGCGTCGCGTTGCTGCGCCGGGCCGAGACCCTCGCGGTCCTGATCGCGGTGTCGGGGACCTTCCTGTTCTTCGGGGTCGCGGGCGTGCCCTGGCCGATCTTCGTCGCGGTCGTGTCCCTCGTCGCGTGGCAGGCGGGGGGATGGCCCACCACCGCCTTCGCCGGGCTCGGCATGGCCTTCATCCTCGTCACCGGGGTGTGGAAGGAGGCGATGCTGTCGGTCTACCTGTGCGGTGCGGCGGTCCTCTTCTGCGTGGTGGCGGGGGGTGCGATGGGGGTGTGGGCGGCGCGCAACGACCGGGTCTCGGCCGCCATCCGGCCGATCAACGACACGCTCCAGACCATGCCGCAGTTCGTCTACCTGATCCCGGTGCTGATGGTGTTCCAGGTCGGCGATCTGTCGGCCCTCATCGCGGTCGTCGCCTATGCGATCGTGCCCATCGTCCGGTACACGGAGCACGGCATCCGCAACGTCCGCCCCGACGCGGTCGAGGCGGCGACGGCCATGGGGTGCACGAAGCGCGAGATCCTGTTCCAGGTCCAGCTTCCCATGGCCCTGCCCGAGATCATGCTGGGGCTCAACCAGACGATCCTCTACGGACTCGCGATGCTGGTGATCGCGGCCCTGGTCGGTACCCGCGACCTCGGCCAGCTCGTCTACATCGCGCTCGGCAAGGCCAACGCGGGCCAGGGCCTGGTCGCCGGTCTGGCCATCGCGCTCATCGCCATGATTGCCGATCGCATCATCCAGGCGTGGGCCAACCGGAAGAAGACGCAGCTCGGCCTGGCGTGACGTCCGGCCGTGCCGGTCCGGGGGGCTCGATGCGGCCGATCGCCTGCCTCGCCGCCGCCCGCATGGCCTCGCCTCTTCGATCTCCGCATCGCGCTCCCCGGTGAAAGCAGCCCGGCCTGTTCGGGATCTCGTCAATGAAGAGAGCATCTCTCCCGGGCAGATCGGCAGCTTCAAAGTGTCCTGGCATCAGCAGTTCCCGCGTGCCCGGGTAGCGACCGATCCCTCGGGACGGCGCCTCAGCTTCATGGTGACGAGGGCGTCAGCGCTCGATGCGAGCGCGTCGGGGACGATGTATTCGAGCTTTCGGATCTTGCTGCCGCCGAACGCGAGCCCGGAATTGCAGTCATGGCGTCTCGGCCTCTTTCGCGGTCCTCCCGGCGTGTTTGTCCCCGCCGCGCTTTCTCGATAGGATTGCCACCGGCACACGGGGCGTGCATTCGATCATGGCTGAGCCCGCAGAAGTGGCCCGCGCACAACAGCACCGTGCCCTCGGCATGAGCACGGTCGCGTTCACCGTCTGCTTCGCGGTGTGGACGATCTTCTCGATCATCGGTGTGCGCATCAAGGAGGAGCTCGGCCTCAGCGATACGGAATTCGGCCTGCTGGTCGGCATGCCGATCCTGACCGGTTCCCTCAGCCGCATCTTTCTCGGCATCTGGACCGACCAGTACGGCGGTCGGCGCATCTTTTCGATCGTGATGGTCCTCTCGGCGCTGTCGACGTTCGTCCTGTCCTACGCCGACACCTATCTCGCCATGCTGGTCGCCGCGCTTGGCGTCGGGCTGGCCGGCGGTTCCTTCGCCGTCGGCATCGCCTATGTCTCCAAGTGGTACCCCGCCGACAAACAGGGCACGGCGCTGGGCCTCTTCGGCGTCGGCAACATCGGCGCGGCCGTCACCAAGTTCCTCGCGCCGTTCGTCCTGGTGGCGTTCGGCTGGGAGACCGTGGCCGTCGTCTGGGCCGCCGCCCTGCTCGTCATGGCGGTCATCTTCTGGTTGACCACCGAGGACGACGCCGAAACCAAGGCACGCCGTGCCCGTGGCGAAAGGCCGCGGGGGACGCTCCTGCAGATCGCGCCGCTCAGGCATCAGCAGGTCTGGCGCTTCTCGCTCTACTATTTCTTCGTGTTCGGCGCCTTCGTGGCGCTGGCGCTCTGGCTGCCGCGCTACCTGGTGGGTGTCTACGACCTCGACATCAAGACCGCCGGGATGCTCGCCGCCCTGTACTCGGTGCCGGCGAGCCTGTTCCGCGCCTATGGCGGCCACCTCTCGGACAAGTACGGCGCCCGGTCCGTGATGTACTGGACCTTCGGCGTGTCGGTGGCCTGCACCTTCCTGCTGTCCTATCCCAGCACGGACTACGTGGTGCACGGCATCGAAGGTCCGATCGCGTTCACGATCGACATGGGGCTGATCCCCTTCGTCATGCTGATCTTCGTCCTCGGCTTCTTCATGTCGCTGGGCAAGGCGGCGGTCTACAAGCACATTCCCGTGTACTACCCCGACCATGTCGGCGCGGTCGGCGGGCTCGTCGGCATGATCGGCGGCCTGGGTGGCTTCATCCTGCCGATCGCCTTCGGCGTCATGAACGACCTCACGGGCGTGTGGACGAGCTGCTTCATGCTGCTTTTCGGCCTGGTTGCCGTGGCCTTGCTGTGGATGCATTTCGCGATCCGGCGGATGGAGCGCACCGCTTCCGCCGAACAGATCGCCAGTCTGCCGCAGCTTCCCGAACTGCAGCATGTGCATGGCAGTGAACACGAAGGCGCACTCGCTCCCGAAAGCGGCGCGAGCGCCCGGGCGAACCGGTAGCAGGGGGATCTGGAACCATGGCGAATCCGTCCGGCGCAAGGGCCGTGCTCGACGACTGGCGGCCCGACGACCCCGACTTCTGGCAGGCGACGGGCCGGCCCGTCGCCACGCGCAATCTGTGGATTTCCATTCCGTGCCTGCTGCTCGCCTTCTCGGTCTGGCTGGTGTGGAGCGTCGTCGTCGCCAAGCTTCCCGCCATCGGCTTCGACTATTCGACCGACGAACTGTTCTGGCTGGCCGCCCTGCCGGGGCTGTCGGGCGCCACGCTGCGCATCTTCTACTCGTTCATGGTGCCGATCTTCGGCGGCCGCATGTGGACCACGCTCTCCACGGCATCACTGCTGCTGCCGGCGCTCGGCATCGGCTTCGCGGTCCAGGACCCGTCGACCCCCTACTGGCAGTTCATCGTGCTGGCCCTGCTGTGCGGCCTCGGAGGCGGCAATTTCGCGTCGTCGATGGCCAATATCAGCTTCTTCTACCCGAAGGCGCAGAAAGGCCACGCGCTGGCGCTCAATGCCGGGCTCGGCAACGCCGGCGTCAGTGTCATGCAGTTCGTCGTGCCCCTGGTGATCAGCGCGGGCGTGTTCGGCGCCATCGGCGGAGAACCCCGGGTGACCGGCGAGGGCGAACGGCTCTGGCTGCAGAACGCCGGATTCGTCTGGGTGCCGTTCCTGGTGATCTGCACCGCCGCGGCGTGGTTCGGTATGAACGACATCGCAAGCGCGCGCGCCTCGTTCCGCGAACAGTCGGTCATCTTCTCGCGCAAGCACAACTGGGTCATGTGCTGGCTCTACACCGGGACATTCGGCTCGTTCATCGGCTATTCCGCCGGGTTCCCGCTCCTCGCCAAGACCCAGTTCCCGGATGTCGACTCGCTCCAGTTCGTCTTCCTGGGCCCCCTCGTCGGCGCGCTCAGCCGTGCGGCGACCGGCTGGGTATCCGATCGCTACGGTGGCGGGCGCGTCACCTTCTGGGTCTTCCTGCTCATGATGGCGGCGGTCGCGGGTGTACTGTTCTTCCTCGGCATCAAGGACCAGCCCGGCGCCTTCTGGGGCTTCTTCGCGATGTTCATGGTGCTGTTCTTCGCGACCGGCGTCGGCAATGCGTCCACATTCCAGATGATCCCGACGATCATGCGCCAGGAGATCAAGCGCCTGAAACCGGATCTCGACGACGAACAGTACCTGCGCCAGGCCGAACGCGAATCGGCCGCGATCATCGCGTTCACCTCGGCCATCGCGGCCTATGGCGCGTTTTTCATCCCGAAGGCCTACGGAACTTCGATCACACTGACCGGCGAGGTCAACGCCGCACTGGCCGGTTTCCTGGCATTCTATGCCACCTGCCTTGCCGTGACGTGGTGGTTCTATGTCCGGCGCAACGCGCCGACGCCCTGCTGAACCGACGGGCGGACGAGGAACGAGCGCATGAGCCAGCTTCTTGACCGACTGAACTTCTTCGCAAGGAAGGAAGTGGGACGGTTTGCCGCCGGGCACGGCGTCACCACGCGCGAGGACCGGCGCTGGGAGGACGGCTACCGCAAGCGCTGGCAGCACGACAAGATCGTGCGCTCGACCCACGGGGTGAACTGCACCGGTTCGTGCTCCTGGAAAATCTACGTCAAGGGCGGGATCGTCACCTGGGAGACGCAGCAGACCGACTATCCCCGGACCAGGCCCGAGTTGCCGAACCACGAGCCGCGCGGCTGTTCGCGCGGCGCCAGCTTCAGTTGGTACATGTACTCCGGCAACCGTCTCAAATACCCGCTCGTGAGGTCGCGCCTGGTGAAGGCGTGGCGCGCCGCGCGGGCCTCGCTGGCGCCGGTTGCGGCTTGGGCTTCGCTGGTCGAGGACCCCGCGAGCCGGGCGTCCTGGACGAGGCTGCGCGGGCGCGGCGGCTTCGTGCGCGCGACGTGGGACGAGGTCAACGAGATCATCGCCGCCGCCAACGCCTACACCATCCAGACATGGGGACCCGACCGCATTGCCGGTTTCTCGCCGATCCCGGCCATGTCGATGGTCTCCTACGCGGCGGGGTCGCGCTATCTCTCGCTGCTGGGCGGCGTCTGCATGAGCTTCTACGACTGGTACTGCGACCTGCCGCCGGCCAGCCCGCAGACCTGGGGCGAACAGACCGACGTGCCCGAGGCCGCGGACTGGTACAACTCCGGCTTCCTGATGCTGTGGGGATCGAACGTGCCGCAGACGCGCACGCCCGATGCCCATTTCTACACCGAGGCCCGCTACCGGGGCACGAAGAGCGTCGTCGTCTGCCCGGACTACAGCGAGGCGGCGAAGTTCGGCGACGTGTGGCTGCATCCCAAGCAGGGCACCGACTCCGCGCTCGCCATGGCGATGGGGCACGTGATCCTGCGCGAGTTCCATCTCGACCGGACCGTCGCCTATTTCGAGGACTACTGCCGCCGGTTCACGGACATGCCGATGCTGGTCCGCCTCGACGAGAAGGACGGCCGGCTCGTGCCCGGCAGGCTGGCGAGGGCCGCCGACTTCGAGGGCGCGCTGGGCGAGGACAACAACCCGGCCTGGAAGACGGTCGCATGTGATCGCCGCACGGGCCGGATCGTGGCGCCGAACGGCTCGGTCGGCTTCCGCTGGGGCGAACACGGCAAGTGGAACCTCGAGGAGCGCGCGGGGCCCGAGGAGACGGACCTCGAACTGAGCCTGATCGCCGAAGACGTGCGCGACGACGTCGTCGAGGTGGGCTTCCCCTATTTCGGCAACCGGCAGCACGACCACTTCAAGGGCACCGATCACCCGGATGTCCTGATCCGCCGCGTCCCGGTCAAGCGCGTCGCATTGGCCGACGGCGAGGGCCTCGTCGCCACGGTCTTCGATCTCTTCGTCGCCAACTACGGCCTCGACCGGGGGCTCGGCGGCGAGCACGTCGCCAGCTCCTTCGATGACGACACGCCCTGCACCCCGGCCTGGGCGGAGGGCATCACGGGTGTGCCCCGCGACCGGATCATCGACGTGGCGCGCGGTTTCGCCGGCAACGCGGAGGTCACCGGCGGCAAGTCCATGGTGATCCTGGGCGCCGGCCTGAACCACTGGTACCACATGGACATGAACTACCGCGGCATCATCAACCTGCTGGTGATGTGCGGTTGCGTCGGCCAGTCGGGTGGCGGCTGGTCCCACTATGTCGGGCAGGAGAAGCTGCGCCCGCAGACCGGCTGGCTGCCGCTGGCCTTCGCGCTGGACTGGACCCGCCCGCCGCGCCAGCAGAACTCGACCTCGTTCTGGTACGCCCACACGGACCAGTGGCGCTACGAGACACTCGGTGTCGACGAGCTCCTCTCACCCACCGCGCCGGCAGGCCCTTGGGACGGCGCGCTCATCGACTACAACATCCGCGCCGAGCGGATGGGCTGGCTGCCGTCCGCGCCACAGCTCGAGGTCAATCCCCTCTCGATCGCCGGCGCTGCCGAGGCGGCCGGCCAGACGGCGACGGACTACCTCGTGCGGCGCCTCAAGAGCGGCGAGATACGGATGTCCTGCGAGGACCCCGACGATCCGCGCAACTGGCCGCGCAACCTCTTCATCTGGCGCTCCAACCTGCTGGGCTCCAGCGGCAAGGGGCACGAGTACTTCCTCAAACACCTGCTCGGCACCAGCCACGGCGTGCAGGGCAAGGATCTGGGCGCGGACAGTCCCGCACGGCCGCAGGAGGCGGTGTGGCATGACGAGGCCCCGGAAGGAAAGCTCGACCTTCTCGTGACCCTGGATTTCCGCATGTCGACCACATGCGTCTACTCGGACATCGTCCTGCCCACCGCGACCTGGTACGAGAAGAACGATCTCAATACCTCCGACATGCACCCCTTCATCCACCCGCTCACCGCGGCGGTGGATCCGGTCTGGGAGAGCCGGAGCGACTGGGACATCTACAAGGGCATCGCGCGCAAGTTTTCGGAAGTCGCGCCCGAGGTCCTGGGTGTCGAGAAGGACCTGGTGCTCACGCCGATCCAGCATGACACCCCGGCGGAGATCGCCCAGGCGTTCGACGTCGAGGAGTGGAAGCGCGGCGAGACCGAACCGGTGCCGGGGCGCACCATGCCCGCCCTGGCGGTTGTCGAGCGCGACTACCCCAATGTCTACCGGCGTTTCACGGCGCTGGGCCCGTTGCTGTCGTCACTGGGCAACGGCGGCAAGGGGATCACCTGGGACACGAAGGAGGAGGTCGAGAGCCTCGCCCGGCTCAACGGAACCGTCGCCGGCGACGGGCCGACCGCGGGCCTGCCACGAATCGAGTCCGACATCGACGCCTCCGAGGTCATCCTCATGCTGGCCCCGGAGACCAACGGCGAGGTCGCGGTCAAGGCCTGGGAGGCGCTGGGCCGGAACACGGGACGCGACCACGCGCATCTCGCCATGCCCAAGGCGGACGAGAAGATCCGTTTCCGCGACGTGGTGGCGCAGCCGCGCAAGATCATCTCGTCGCCGACCTGGTCGGGCCTCGAGTCCGAGAAGGTCTGCTACAACGCCGGCTACACGAACGTCCACGAGCTCATCCCGTGGCGCACCCTGAGCGGCCGTCAGCAGCTCTACCAGGATCATCTCTGGATGCGCGCGTTCGGTGAGGGGTTCTGCGTCTACCGTCCGCCGGTCGACCTCAAGACCGTCAAGCCCATGATCGAGGCTGCGCCCGGCGGCGACAAACAGGTCGTCCTCAACTTCATCACGCCGCATCAGAAATGGGGCATCCACTCCACCTACACGGACAACCTGCTGATGCTCACGCTGTCGCGCGGCGGGCCGATCGTGTGGATCAGCGAGGAGGATGCCGCGACGGCGGGGATCGTCGACAACGACTGGGTCGAAGCCTACAACCTGAACGGCGCGCTGGTCGCGCGCGCGGTGGTCTCCCAGCGCATTCGCACGGGCACGCTGTTCATGTACCACGCGCAGGAGAAGATCGTGAACGTGCCGGGTTCGAAGCTCACCGGCCAGCGCGGCGGCATCCACAACTCGGTGACCCGGGCCATCGTCAAGCCGACGCACATGATCGGCGGCTATGCCCAGCAGGCCTACGGTTTCAACTACTACGGCACGGTCGGCTCGAACCGCGACGAGTTCGTCATCGTGCGCAAGCTCGCCGAGGTCGACTGGCTCGAGAGGCCGTCGGCGCCGGAGATGGAGGTTGCCCAATGAAGGTCCGCGCACAGGTTGCGATGGTGCTGAACCTCGACAAGTGCATCGGGTGCCATACCTGCTCGGTCACCTGCAAGAACGTCTGGACCGATCGCGAGGGCATGGAGTACGCGTGGTTCAACAATGTCGAGACCAAGCCCGGTGTCGGCTACCCCAGGGACTGGGAGAACCAGAAGCGCTGGAACGGCGGCTGGGTGCGCACGGGCAACGGCCGGTTGCAGCCGAAGATGGGCCCGAAATGGCGCATTCTCGCGAAGATCTTCGCGAACCCCGACCTGCCGGAGATCGACGACTACTACGAGCCCTTCACCTTCGATTACGAGCACCTGCACAACGCGCCGGAATCGGAGGCGACGCCCACGGCGCGGCCGCGCTCGCTGATCACCGGCGAGCGCATGGAGAAGGTCGAGGGCGGACCCAACTGGGAGGAAATCCTGGGCGGCGAGTTCGCCAAGCGCGGCCAGGATCACAATTTCAGGGACATCGAGAAGGAGATCTACGGGCAGTTCGAGAACACCTTCATGATGTACCTGCCCAGGCTGTGCGAGCACTGCCTCAACCCGAGCTGCGTGGCGGCCTGCCCGTCGGGCGCGATCTACAAGCGCGAGGACGACGGCATCGTGCTGATCGACCAGGAGAAATGCCGCGGCTGGCGGATGTGCGTCTCCGGCTGCCCCTACAAGAAGATCTACTACAACTGGTCTTCCGGCAAGTCCGAGAAGTGCATCTTCTGCTATCCGCGCATCGAGGCGGGCCAGCCGACGGTCTGCTCGGAGACCTGCGTGGGCCGCATCCGCTATCTCGGCGTCATCCTCTACGACGCCGACCGTATCGAGGAGGCCGCCTCGGCGCCCGACGAGGGCGACCTCTACGAGAGCCAGCTCTCCATCTTCCTCGACCCCCATGATCCCGGGGTGAGGGCGGCGGCGGAGCGCGACGGCGTGCCGGAGGCCTGGCTCGAAGCGGCCACCCGCTCGCCGGTCTGGAAGATGGCCATGGAATGGCGGATCGCCTTCCCGCTGCACCCCGAATACCGCACCTTGCCGATGGTCTGGTACGTGCCGCCGCTCTCGCCGATCCAGTCGGCCGCCCAGGCGGGCCTGATGGAAAGCAACGCCGGCATGCCCGATGTGCGAAGCCTGCGCATCCCGATGCGCTACCTCGCCAACATGCTGACCGCCGGACGGGAGGAGCCGGTCGCCCGGGGGCTCGAACGCATGCTCGCCATGCGGGCCTACATGCGGGCCAAGACCGTCGAGGGCATGATCGACGAGAGCATCGCCGGCCGTGTCGGCATGACCGGGGGCCAGATCGAGGACATGTACCAGCTCATGGCCATCGCCAACTACGAGGACCGGTTCGTCATCCCGACCACGCATCGCGAGGCCGGGGAGGACGCCCGGGAGCTCAAGGGATCGTGCGGCTTCAGCTTCGGCAACGGCTGTTCCGACGGGCTCAGCGAGCCGAGCCTTTTCGGCCGGCCCCGTGCCCGCCCTCCGATGGGACTGTCGTGAGATGCGCGTGACCTGCAAGGCGCTGAGCCTGCTGCTCCTCTATCCGGACGAGGAGCTCCGGCGCGAGGCGCGTGCGCTCGGCGAGGCCCTCGACAGGGACGCAAGGCTCGGCCCCGAAGCGCGCGCCGGGCTCGCCTGCCTGATCGACGAGATGGCGAGCCGCGACCTCTACGATCTCCAGGAACGCTATGTCCTGCTGTTCGACAGGACGCGGTCGCTTTCGCTGCACCTGTTCGAGCACGTCCATGGCGAGAGCCGCGACCGCGGGCAGGCGATGGTCGACCTGCAGCAGCTCTACGAGAGCCGGGGCTTCGAGATCGCGGCACGCGAGCTGCCCGACTACCTGCCGATGTTCCTGGAGTTCCTGTCCGTCCTGCCCGAGGACGAAGCGCGGCGGACGCTGGGCGACATCGTGCACATCGTTGCGGCGTTGCGTCAGCGCCTGGAATCGCGTGGAAGCGTCTATGCGGGGCTGTTCGCGGCCATCGAGTCGCTGGCGCAGGCCAGTCCCGACAAGGCGGCGGTCGACGACATCCTGGCCGATCCCGACAGCGACCCCGAGGACTTGGCCGATCTGGACAGGGCATGGGCCGAGGAACCGGTGACCTTCGGTCCCGGAGCGTCGGCCGGCGCCTGCCCGCGGGTGGACGGCATGCTGCGGAAGATGGCCACGCCGCCCGCCGGCGCCGCGCCCGTCGAGCGCTGAGGACGACGGCCATGGACTCCTTTCTCGACCAGTTGCTCTTCGGGATCTATCCCTACCTGGCGCTCGCCGTGATGCTCGTCGGCAGCGTGCTGCGCTACGACCGGGAGCCCTACACGTGGCGTTCCGGATCGAGCCAGTTGCTGCGCCGCCGGCAGCTCGTCTGGGGCTCCAACCTGTTCCATGTCGGCGTCCTGGTCGTGTTCTTCGGACATCTCTTCGGCCTGCTCACCCCCATCGAGGTGTTCGACGCCATCGGCATCAGCCACGGCGCCAAGCAGGTTCTCGCGATCGTCGTGGGCGGCGTGGCGGGCGTCATCTGCCTTGTCGGCATCGCCATGCTGACCCATCGCCGCCTGTTCGATCCGCGCATCCGGCGGACCTCGAGTGCCGGGGACATCGCGGTTCTCCTGCTGCTGTTCGCCCAGCTCCTGCTGGGCCTGGCGACCATTCCGGTTTCTCTGGGCCATCTCGACGGCGCGGAGATGGTCAAGTTCATGGCCTGGGCCCAGGGCATCTTCACCTTCCGGCTGGACGCCTGGACCCATGTCGCCGCGGCCCATCCCGTCTTCAAGCTGCACCTCTTCCTCGGCCTGACGATCTTCCTGGTCTTCCCCTTCACGCGCCTCGTCCACATGGTCAGCGCGCCGGTGCGCTACCTGTGGCGGCCGGGCTACCAGATCGTCCGAACACGTGCCTCCACCATGGGCACGAGGTCCGGACCGGCCAGATGAGGCCGACTGCCCGGAACATTCCCGTCAGCGTCAACGGCCAGGCGAGGCCGGCTGCCCGGAACATCCCCGTCAGCGTCACCGGCCAGGCGAGGCCGGCTGCCCGGAACGTCCCCGTCAGTGTCAACGGCCAAGTAATCCCCGCATCCCTGATCGGCGCCGAGGCGCAGAACCATCCGGCACGGTCCGCCGAGGAGGCCTGGACGGCGGCTGCCGAGGCGCTCGTCATCCGCACGCTCCTGCTCCAGGAGGCGGCGAGCCTCGGGATCGTCGCCGAGGCGGCGGTCGATGACGGGGGGCGGCGCGAGAGCGACGACGACGCCCTCGTACGCGCCCTGGTCCGGAGGGAACTGGCGATTGCCGCCGCAAGCGAGGAGGCCTGCCGGGACTACTATGACGAGGGTCCGGAGCGATTCCGGTCCCCCGAACTGTTTGCGGCATCGCACATCCTGTTTGCCGCCCGGAGTGACGACGCCCGGGCCTGGGCCGCGGCCGAGACGGCGGCCGGCGAGACCCTGAAGCGCCTTGCGGACAGACCGGGGGATTTCGAGCGGCTGGCCGCGGAGCTTTCGGACTGCTCGTCGGGTCGCAACGGCGGCAATCTCGGCCAACTGAAGCGGGGCGACACGGTTCCCGAGTTCGAGACGTTCCTCCTGACGCTGGAGCCGGGCCGGATCTGTCCCGCTCCGGTCAAGACCCGGTTCGGCGTCCATGTCATGCGCCTCGACCACCGCGCCGAAGGCAGGATCCTTCCCTACGAGGCGGTCGCGCGGCGGATTGCCGACTACCTGAACGAGCGCGCTTACCGCATGGCCGCCCGCCGTTACGTCGCCGGCCTTGTCGCCCGGGCGGATGTCCGGGGCGTCGAGCTCTCCGTCAGGGACGGCCTTCGGGGACCGGAGACGGTGTCCCCACCCGCCGCCACGGATTCACCGCAGGTGCGCCAGGACCTCTGAGCGGCCCGCAAAAGTCGCTGCCGAACCACACGTCTTCAATCGTCCGCCCACCGCAGCCGCACCTTCAGACCGTTCAGCCGGTTCCAGGGCAGAAGCCTCGCGTGCTGGAGATTCCCGACCACGATACCCGGAGCTATCCCCTGTTCCTCGGCGAACCTGCGGATGTCCGCTGCGCCGTACATTCCGGCGGCAATGAACCTTCGCCTGGCGGAACGGGACACCAGAAAATCCGCTGCCCACTCGTTCGCTTCGGCCTCTACGCCGTCCTCACCGCCGCCGATCCCGTCCACGAACACGCTCTTCTTGCTGTGGAGCAGAATGTGCGCCGCCTCATGGAACAGGCTGAACCAGAGGTGGTCGTCCGTCTTGTGGCGTGCGCTCAGCGCGATGATCGGCCTGCGGGGCGAGAGCCACCAGGCGGCTCCGCTGAGCGCGACCCCGGGTAACGGCTTGACCAGCGTCATCGCCACGCCGGCACCGTTGCAGAGCCGCTGCGTTTCCTCGATAGCTTTGCCTACCGGGGCGCGAGTCAACTGCCGTATCCGTCTCAGAGCCCCCTTGAACTCGGACTCGTCGTAATCGGCGCACGTTTGGGTTTCCGCATCGAGCTCCGCGAGTCGAAGCCATGCCGTCAGGGCGGATTCGTCGCTTTGGAAACTCGGGGAATGCCGATATGCGACATTCGCCGTGCCGTATCTGATCTGCCATGCTCTTGTCGAGGCCACACCGAAGAAGGACAGCAATTCCGATACCGCTTCCCCATCCGACGAGGGCTTGCCGATAGCGCCCCGCTTCGCCAGCTCGCCGACCGGGAAGCTCTTCGACCATGCCGCGGATTCTTCGGCTTCCCTGGCCTCGGCTTCGCGTGTCCGGTACAGCCGATAGTCCGTCTCGATGCCGAGCCAGATGCTTGCATCGACCCCCAGCACTTTTTCGAATTGCACCGCGGTCTTCGGCTCTATGGGGGCCTTCCCGGCAATAATCTCGCTGATGAGCTTCGGGGAGCGGCCGCACCTTCGAGCGAATTCGGCGTGAGAGATGTCGTGGGCGGCGAGGCGCTCCTCGATGACCCAGCCGGGCGGAACCGCGTAGTCGGGCTGGTACTGGTTGGTTGCCGTGGCCATGTCCTGATCTCCACTAATGGTAATCGGTCACTTCGATGATGGTGATAGCGGTCACTCGACCGATGTCGATACTCCTGTCCTCCATGCGCGGGACAGGCTCGTGGTCCGGCTCGAAGATGAGCCTGTGGGGATGGACGAGGTCCACCGCGTACTGTCCGCTCCGCTTGCCCCGAAGCTGGTGCCGCCGCTCCGGACGAGTGGACGGCACCAAGGCCAAGGTCCCGGCGTTCTTCAGGACCGCGAGGCGAATCGCGATGCTCCGCGCCAGACGATCGCCGTATGCCGCGGCAAGCGCACGCCCGGAGTTGAATCTTTTTTCAATTTTCCGGCTTCTGAAGGTGATATCTATGAGTTATTTCTCTTCTTGTACATGGATTGTCCACTTTGGGATGGGCAGTCAACGGGCAGTCCTCGTTCGGCGGCGGATGTGAGCGGAAGCGGATTCACGAAACGGGGTCAGGGAACCATCGGGATCAGGATTGGATGGCTTGCGCGGCCCATCGAGCTTGTCATGCATCCGCTTCGGTATCGGCGTCCCTCGCCAAGCCTCGACAACAATCCTTCCGGTTTCCATTACGCGAAGGGTAACGATTTGATGACAGAATCTCAAGCGCCACGGTCAATCGTTCCGCTCTGATCGTCGCTGGATTCGACGTGCCGCCAAGTATGGCGGGGATGACCACCATGAGGCCGATGGTGCCGATCGCGAGCCCGCCGCGCACCGGCCCGAACCAGACGAGGAACATCCGGTAGAGAAGGTCTTGGAGACCGACGACCAGAGCAGGATCGCCGCCATCGCGAAGATCAGGTACATCGCGAAGCGTCCGACCCGGCGGTTGACCGCGTCGACCCCGCGCACGTAGGTCCTGACGGCGTTCGGCACGGGGCGGGGCCGGCTCTCGTCAGCGGGACTCGGCGGGGTCTTGCCCGACGCGGTTCACGAGAGCCGCTGCAGGGATTCCCGTACGGTCGGCCGCATCCCCGATCCGACGTCCGCCCGGCGGCGTTCGTGAAACATCGCCAGGGTCCGGTTGGCGTTCGCGAACGTCGCGATCTGCTCGCAGTATCGATCGAGCCGGGCCCCCGGAACGACCCACAGCGCGGTGTCGTCGGACAGCCCGTCGAGATAGGCTCTCGCGCCGCAGCAGCCCAGGCTCATGGTCGCGCGTCCGTGGTTGACCGCTTGGGGGAGGGCGGCGCAGGCGGGGCGCCCCATCGCCGGGGGAACGCCGCCATCGACCCGCCCGAGCGCTTCGCTCAATACGAGCCCTTGCCGTGCATCGACGAACAGCAGAACCACGTCGGGCTCGACCGGGAAGTCGGCGAGCGGTCCGTACAGTGCGTGCCTGACCGCGCGCCGGGCCACCGGAATGGCGGCGACTTCCTCCTCGCGCACGTAGTCGAGCCCCATCATCGCCTCCAGCGTGGTCCGCAGCTCTTCCGGCTGCGAGGCCGGCGCCTGCGACAGATTCAGGGTGTGGATGCCGATCGAGCACAGGGAGTGATGTTCCGCCGAAGTGGCGAACGTGCGCTTGGCGGCCTCCTGCCAGAACACGCACCCGGCCGGAACCGAGCCGTCGAATTCCGGAACGCCGTCCGGCACCGCATCCCGGAAGGCCGCCGCGATGGGCGGCGAGGACAGCTCCAGCGAGGTGCTCAGTTGCTCCGCTTGCTTCCGACGTTCCTGGTTCATCGAGATTCCTCTTCGGCTGGTCTTGTCTCAGTGCCGCCCATCGAGCGCTCGCCGTGCGCGCGAGCCGGCGGTGAATACATCGAGCTCATCACTCGTGACCCCTTGAATCCGTCTTTGCTTCCGGCTGCACGGCCCGACCGGACGTTGCGTCCCGGCCGGGCCGCCAAGGGCTCGGGCTTCCTCTACCTTGTCCGCCGGGTGCGCCGCAGTCCCGGCGGCCGGTCCAGAACCTCCTTCACCACGAACGCTTCGCGCAGTGCATCCGGCGCGCGCAGGCGCGCGCGGATGCGCTCCGAAAGCAGGGATGCGGGAGATGCCTGGAGGTGGGGCGGGGCGGCAGGGGAGGGGGGCGGCGCCCGATGCGTCTCGAACGCCCGCAAGGTTGCAGGTGCCGATGCTCGTGGCGCCTCCGGCTTCCATGCCGGTGTCGGCTCCCATGCCGGCTTCCGCGCAGCGCCCGGCTCTCGTGTCGCTCCCCGCTTCCGTGCCGTCTCCGGCTCCCATACCGCCTCCGGCGTATCCGGCGCCGGCTCGTCCAGGTCTTCGACGTCGTCCGGGTCGTCCCCGGCGCCGTACCCCAATCGCGCCCGCAGATCGTCGGCGGGGCGTCGCGCGCCCGCCTCCTCCAGGTCGCGGATGATCCGCTGGAGCAGATCTCCGAATCCCGCCACGCCTCAGCCCTCCTGGGACGGCGCGGCGTCGTCGCCTTCGCCCGCGATGCTCTGGCGCATCCGGGTGTCGGAGATGACGTTCTGCATGTTGTAGTAGTCCATCACCCCGAGGTTGCCGGCCCGGAACGCGTCGGCCATCGCCTTGGGCACCTCGGCCTCGGCGAGGACCACCTTGGCCCGGTTCTCCTGGACGAGCGCCACCATCTCCTGCTCGCGGGCCACGGCCAGCGCGCGCTGGCGTTCCGCCTGGGCCTGGGCGACCTGCTTCTCGGCCTCGGCCTGGTCGATCTTCAGGCGGGCTCCGATGTTGTCGCCGACATCGACGTCGGCGATGTCGATCGAGAGGATCTCGAATGCGGTGCCGGAGTCGAGGCCGCGCTCGAGCACGACCTTCGAGATGCGGTCGGGGTTCTCGAGCACCTCCATGTGGTTCGTGGACGAGCCGATGGTGGTGACGATGCCTTCGCCGACCCGGGCCACGATCGTCTCCTCCGTCGCGCCACCGACCAGACGGTCGAGATTGGTGCGCACCGTGACCCGCGCCTTCACCTTGAGCTGGATGCCGTCGCCGGCGATGCCGTCGATGGTGTTCCTCGCCATCTGCCCCGACGGCACGTCGATGACCTTCGGGTTGACCGAGGTGCCGACCGCTTCCTGCACGTCGCGTCCGGCGAGGTCGATCGCGCACGCCCGGTCGTAGTCGAGCATGATGTTCGCCTTGTGCGCGGAGATGAGCGCCTGCACCACGCGCGCGACGTTGCCCCCCGCGAGGTAGTGGGCTTCGAGCTGGTCGGCGGAGATGTCGATGCCCGCCTTCTTCGCGGTGATGCGCACCGTCACGATGACCGACGAGTTCACCTTGCGAAAGCGCATGAAGATGATCTGCAGCAGGCTCACCGCCGCGTTGGAGAGGATCGATTGCCACCAGAGCCAGAACGCGCTCCAGACGAAGCCGAAGATCAGGATCGCGATGATGGCGATGATGAACAGGATGATGAGATTGAAATCGAAGTCCATGCCGCCTTGCCTCCTCAGGTCACGGGGTGGTGTCGCGTGATTCGTCGTCCGCCGTGGGTGCGACGAACACGATGGGACCGTCGATGCGCAGCACCGCAACTCTCGCGCCGCGCCCCAGGCTGCCGCTCTGCACCTGCACGTCGCACTCCCCACCGTCGAAACGCGCCCGCCCCGAGGGGCGGGCCGGGGTCACCATGACACCTTCCGCGCCGGGATGCACGCCGACCTGCTCGGCATGGTGATGATAGCCCGCTTCGGCGGTGATTTCGCTCTGCGGCACGAGCCGGCGCGATCTCCGGATGCGCGCGAGCCCCCAGCGCGCAAGCACCACCGCGAGGACCGGGACGGCCGCCACCATCGCCCATCCCGTCGCGTCGCTCGCGACGAACGCGTAGTGGACCGCGGCGGCGGCCGATGCGATCGAGGCGACCAGCAGGACCCCGAACGACACCACGAAGAGCTCCAGGACGAGCAGGGTGACGGCGAGGACCAGCAGCCCGAGCGCAATCCACAGGGACTGCCAGTCGACGCCGGCCGATACCGGGAGAGCGAGGCTATCCACCGTCGGACTCCCTGACCGGCATCGTCTTGTCGAGACGCACCCGGGGCGATGCCGGGAGGTCGGCGCTCTCCACCCCGTCCGGTTCCGGGGAGCGCCCGCACATGGGGAAACGCGCGGGAGCCGACGAGCGGAAGCCCGATCGATCCACCGCTATGCCCCGGCCGGACGGCCGAGACCCCCTGCGGTCGGAGTGTCGAAAACGTGCGCTCGCCGGGAGACCCGCAAGACCCGACGACGAGCGGAAGCCGGGACTATCCACCGCCATGCTCCCGGGCGGATCTGGCGGCGCCGGCCGCGGAGCGCACCACCACCTCGCCGAACTCGACCGACACCACCTCCACCGCGGCGCCCGCCGCGATATAGGCGCCGTGCTCGGCCCTGGCGCGGATCGACTCGTCGCCGATCCGCACCGTTCCGCTCGGATGCAGCGCCTCGGTGGCCTCGCCGCGCTTCCCGAGCAGCACGCCGGTCCGGGCCTCGATCTCGCCCGTGCTCGTCGCGGTCACCTCGCCTTCCACCGTGATGCGCCGGTGCAGCGCGGTGCTGCGCGGAAGGTAGCGGATGGCGAGCACGGTGCCGGCCGCCACGATGCCCACCGCGGTCGCGCCGCCGAACGCGGCGTCTCCGAGCGCATCGAGAAAGACCGGATCGTCGAGGTCGAACGCGAGCTCGTTCGGCAGGAAGGCGAGCACGAGACCGGTGAATCCCGTCGCCGCCCCGAGCGCCGCGAGCAGTCCGCCACCGGCCATCGTGAACGTCTCCGCGACGAGGAGCCCGATGCCGACCACGATCAGCAGCAGCTCGAAGTTCTCGATGAGGTCGAGCGAGTACTGGGCGAGGAGGAACCCGGCTCCGAGCAGGGCGGCGAGTCCCGCCCACAGCCCCACCCCCGGGGTCTTCAGCTCGAAGAGCAGGAACAGCACCGCGAGCCCCGCCAGCGCCGGCGCGAAGCGTGACAGCGCCCAGGCCACGCGCTCGGTCCCTCGCGGCGACAGATCGACGACGTCGTCGGCGGAGACTCCGAGCCGCTCGTGCATCGCGTCGAGGTCGGCGACGTTGCCGCTCGCCATGCCGAACCTCACCGCCTCGAGCCCGGTGAGTGTGAGGAGGCGGTCCGGGCCGCGGTAGACGATGACCTGCTTCGGATCGTCGCGGTCGATGCCGGGGTGGCGGGCCAGGAACTCCGGGAGGTCGTCCTCGATGACGTAGTCCACCGAGCCGCCGGGAAGGGTGACCCGGTACAGCGACTGCTTGTGCGCGGTCATCTTGAGCAGCATCCCGCGGTTCCAGCCGCGTTGCTCCGCCGCCTGCACGAGCAGGGTCCGCACGATGGTCTCGAACTTCTCGGGGGCGTACTCGATCTCCCCTTCCGGCGACCGGAAGACGACCCCGATGTCGCCGATGGACGCGGTCTCGCCGAGGTACACCTCTTCGTGGGCATAGGCGATGAGCGCGCCGGCGGAGATGGCGCGAAAGTCGATGAACGCGACGGTGCGGACCCCGGCCGCCTCCAGATCGAGGATGCGCTTGAACATGGTGCGCGCGTGGTGCACCTCTCCGCCATCGGTGTCGATGCGGACCAGCAGGGTGTCGATGTCCTCGGCCCGGGCCTGCTCGATGACGCGGGCAAGGTAGCGGTCCGAGTACCGATCGATGACATCGTCGATCTCGACGTAGCCGACGGTGCCGTAGTCCGCCGCGGCGGGCACGGGACCGGCCGCGAGGGCCGCGCTCGCCGCGATCAGGAGGAAGCCGGACGCGAGGCGTGCGACGCGGCTTGCGAGTCTTCGCAGGCTGGCGGGAGGCACCATGTCAGCCTTCCGCCCCGTCGCTCTCCAGCATCGCGGTCGCGAGCGCGTCGGGCAGCGCCTGCATGACCGGGCCGGGGACCGTGGTCGCCTGCGACCACGTGACCGCATAGTCCCCGCCGTCGCGCCGGCGGTACACGAGGAAGAGCCGGCCGTCATGGGAGACCGCGAGCTCGGCCCATTCGTTGTGGTAGAAGCTGTCGAGGTCCGCCTCCGCCACCACCGTGGCCAGCCGCAGCCGCTGGGGGCGGCTGGCCGGGTCCATGACCGTCAGCACCTCGGGATCGGCCGCCGCCGCGCGCTCGAGCGCATCGGCCAGAATCACCTCGAGCTCGCCCCGCAGCGTGTCCGGGAACGCGCTCCACCGGGCGAGCACTTGGCCGAGAAGTCGCGCCAGGGCATCGTCGGCGGCGCCGGGGGGACTCCGATCGGAATGGCTCGCGTCTCCCATCGCTCCATTCTCGGGACTGGGAGAGACCGCGACAAGTCCGACCGCGCGGGCGCCGGAAGGGCTCCGGGCCGTGGCGCTCGCGGGATGCCGCAGAGCCCGGGCCGTGCGGTCGCGCAAGCTGTCTCCGGCCGCGAACGAGGGGGTGTCCGGAATGCGTACGGGTGGCACCGATTCGCACCACCACCTTCCCGCCCGTCCCGGGGTGTCCGGAATGCGTGCGGGTGGCGCGGGCGAGGGCGGGGTGGTCCGTCCGGGGCGGGTGGTCGGCGTGCCTGCAATGGCTTTGCACCGAGCCTTCGGTAGACTTCACACTTTCTTCAGCCCATCAACAGGAAACGAAAAAGATGCAGATGACTTCTCAGGAGGCGTTCGTCGAGACGCTGCGGGTGAATGGGACAAGGGCCGCGTTCGGGATCGTCGGTTCGGCGTTCATGCCTGGACTCGACATCTTCGAGCGCGCGGGGATCCGGTTCGTCGACGTCGCGCACGAGCAGGGCGCCGCCCACATGGCGGACGGATACACCCGGGCGAACGGCGAGGTTGCGGTGTGCATCGCCCAGAACGGGCCGGGCATCACCAACTTCGTCACCGCGGTGGCCGCTGCGTACTGGAACCACACCCCGATGATCGTCGTGACCCCCGAGACCGGGGCGAAGACCCAGGGGCTGGGCGGATTCCAGGAAACCCGCCAGCTCCCGTACTTCGAGGAGATCACCTGCCATCAGGAGACCCTCACGCACCCGGCGCGCATGGTCGAGGCGCTCAGCCGGTGCTTTCAGCGCGCCCGGCAGCACTCCGCGCCGGTGCAGTTCAACATCCCCCGCGACTACTTCTGCCAGGTGATCGATGTCGAGATCCCCGACCCCATCATGCCGGGGCGCCAGCCCGGAGACGTGGACACCGTCGACGCCGCCGCCGCGATGCTGAAGGAGGCGAAACGCCCGTTCATCGTGGCGGGCGCCGGGGTGGTGCTGAGCGATGCGGTCGACGAGTGCCGGCAGCTCGCCGAGTGCCTGGGTGCGCCGGTCGCGAACAGCTACCTCCACAACGACAGCTTCCCGGCCAGCCACCCGCTCGCGGTCGGGCCCCTCGGCTACCAGGGCTGGGAGTCGGCGATGGTCCTGGTGAAGGAGGCCGACGTCATCCTCGCCCTCGGCACGCGGCTCAATCCCTTCAGCACCCTGCCGCAGCACGGCATCGAGTACTGGACGGGGCAGGCGAAGATCATCCAGGTCGACTCCAACCCCGACATGCTCGGGCTCGCCAAGCCCATCGACATCGGCATCTGCGGCGACGCCCGCGCCGTCGCGCACCAGCTCCTCGAGGCGCTGGACGGGCACTCCGCGGCCAACGGGGCCGCTGATCGGGCAAACCGGATCGCCACCGCGAAGTCGGCATGGCTCCAGAAGCTGGCCGGCTGGGACCACGAGGAGGACGATCCCGGAAGCACCTGGAACGCGCGGGCCCAGGCCGAGGCGCCGGACCGCATGGCGCCACGCCAGGCGCTCCGCGCCATCCAGGACGGGCTGCCGCCGGACGCGATGGTCTCCACCGACATCGGCAACATCTGCGCGATGGCGAACAGCTACCTCCCCTTCGAGCAGCCACGGAGCTTCTTCGCTCCCGGGATGTTCGGCAACTGCGGCTACGCCTTCCCCTCGATCATGGGTGCGAAGCTTGCCCGGCCCGAGCGTCCCGCGGTGGCGCTGGTGGGAGACGGCGCGTTCGGCATCAGCCTGAACGAGCTTCCCACCTGCGATCGGATGGGCATCCCGGTCACGATCGTGGTGTTCCGCAACGAGCAGTGGGGCGCGGAGAAGAAGAACGACATCCTGTGGTTCGACGAGCGGTTCGTCGGCACCGAGCTCGGCGACCCCTTCAGCTACGCCGCGGTGGCCGAGGCGTTCGGGCTCGAGGGCGTGCGGGTCGACAACATGCCGGCCCTGACCGCCGCGATGCGCGAAGCCTGCGCGGCCCAGGCCGAGGGCACGACGACCCTGGTCGAGGTGATGGTCAACAAGGAGCTCGGCGCCCCGTTCCGCCGCGATGCGATGCAGGATCAGGCCTGCCTCCTGCCGCGTTACAAGGACCTCACCGTCTCCCGCTGACGCGGCGGTTCGCGGCGGTTCGACCCGCAGTTCGTCGAGGAGTGCGCCGGCCCGCGCCGGCGCCTCCGGTCCCGCCCGCATTCGCCGCGGACGCCCGGCCGATGCCGGGGAATCGCTCCTCTGCGCGGCCGATACCGTCGGGTCCGCATCCGCCGCGAATCGGCGAGATGCGGGGGTCAGCCCGGATTTCTCACCGGATCGCGAAGCGACACCAACTGCTCGTACAGTGCCCGGGGAATCGCCACGCCCTCGCGCTCGGCGCGCTCGCGCGACGCAAACCGGCGCTGCCCCGGCAGCCGGGCGCCGGGTTGTTCCTCGATGGCGGCGAGGAGGACCTCCAGGCGTGCTCCGAACCGGTCTCCAGAGAACGGCCCCGGGTCGAGGGCGAGCAGGAACTGGCCGGCCCGCGGCGGCGGGCCGTCCGCCGTGAAGTAGGAGCTCGACTCGAAACCGAAGCACGACGCCGACAGCGCGCCGGCCAGGATCTCCACCATCAGGGCGAGCTGGGCGCCCTTGGCGTCGCCGATGGGCGCCATCGTGCCGGCCATCGCGGCCCGGGCGTCCGTGGTCGGATGGCCGCCGGCGTCGAACGCCCAGTCCGGCGGGATCGGCTCGCCCGCCTGGGCGGCGACGTTGATGCGGCCCCGCGCCACCTTGCTGAGACTCATGTCGATGACGAGCGGCGGACGGTCGGCCCGGGGGGCGGCGAAGCCGATGGGGTTCGTGCCGAACACTCCGCGGTGGCCGCCCCACGGGGCGATGGCCTGGGGTCCGTTGCATACGCTCATGGCGATGTAGCCGGCCCGTGCGAGGGGCTCGACGTGGTGGGCGATGACCCCGGAATGGTGGGAACTGCGGATCACCGCCGCGGCGAGCGGCGACGTCGCGAGGCAGTCCAGCAGGGTCCGCTGCGCGAGCTCGATGGCCGGGTAGGCGAATCCGTCACGGGCGTCGACGATCACGGCCGAGTCCGCGAGCCGAATCGCCTCGGGGGTGGCATGGCCGTCGACCTTGCCGCTGCGCGACTGCGCCGCATAGGACGGGACCCTCGAAGCTCCGTGCCCTTTCTGGCCGTCGGCCTCCGCCGCGGACAGTGCGCGCGCGACCCGCTCGGCATTGTCCCGAGCCGTGTCGTGGGCCACCAGGATCTCGACGACGAGGGTGCGCAGCTCTTCGAGCCGGAGTCGTTGTTCGTTCGCCATGGATTCGATCCGTGTCTTTCCCTGGAGTGCCGTGCGGAGCCGCCGATTTCGGGACGGGCCCCGGGCCCGCGGCCGGCTCCTCCGCGCCGTCTCGTCCCGGCGCGGCGCCGTGCCTACGTGCCTACGCGGCGGCCGGCTGTCCGACGATCGCTCCGCCGCGCGGCAGCATGAAGACCGCCGCCAGGATTGCGCCCGCCGCGATCGCCATCACCACGAAGAGCGCGCCGAAGCCCCGGCTCGCGTGGATGCCCGCGATGACCGGCAGGGTCGAGGCCATCACCGAGAAGGTCACGATGTAGCGGATGGAATAGACCCGGCTGCGCCACTCGCTCTTCGTGATCCGGCCGACCAGCACGTCGTTGATCGGGATCTGCCCGAACACGACGAGCATGAAGGCGATGGAGACGACCAGCGCCGCCACGCCGGTGAGCTGGTACATGAGCGCGAAGAACACCGCTTGCAGTCCCGCCACGAACGCGAACACGGTGCGCACGGAATGGTGGTCGACGAGGTATCCGACCACCAGTTGCGCAAGGGCGGCGATCGCGAACACCAGGAACGCATAGCCGCCGACCGCGGTGGCGGACCCGGCGAGTTCGGTGAGGCGTTCGTCGAATACCTTCGGGAGCGCGAACGTGGTGCTCTGGAAGATGAAGCCGCCGATCGCGGTCGTGAACACGACGATCGAGAACACCCGCACGAACGTGGCGCGCTCGATGGACGAGGCGCCGGCCGCGGCCTTGCTCGCGGCCGGGCCGTTCGCGCGGCCGGCGGCCCGTTCCTCACGTCCCGCCCACACGAAGGCCGCGTAGGCGATGCCGATGCCGATGGAGACCGCGCCGGGCAGGACGAATGCGTTTCGCCAGCCTCCGGTGTCGAGGAGGTAGCCGGTGAGCAGCGCGGCGGCGGCGACCCCCAGGTTGCCGAACACGCCGTTGATCGCGAGCGGAACGCCGGTCTTCCGCCGTCCGTGCACGACCATGGCCAGTCCGACCGGATGGTAGATCGCCGCGAATACCCCGATGGCGAACAGTCCGAGCGCGATCTCGATCGGCGAGTTCGCCAGCGCGGTCATGATCGAGCTCGCCCCGATGCCGATGAAGAAGGTGATCATCATGCCTTTGCGGCTCCACTTGTCCGCGAGCCATCCGGCCGGGATCGCGCAGATCCCGAACGCGACGAACCCCGGCGTGGCGTAGGGTATGAGTGCGCCGTAGCTCATGCCCCATTCATCGGCGAGCCGCATCGCCGCGACCGTGGCGAAGATCAGCATGAAGAGATGGTCGAGGAAGTGCCCGACATTGAGGAAGAGGAAGTTCAGGCGATCGCGTGACATGTCGGTCCCCGGTCGTCCGATGGCCATCGGGATGTCGGTCCCGGCCCGCCCCCGCCGGCAACGCACCCGCGATTCGGAGCGGGCGTCCCGCCGGCCGGGGTGTCTTGTCGTGAAGGCACGTCCGGCATTGCGCAAACGCGTCCGGCCGCGCTGGCGGGCGCGCCCGGACGGCTGACGTCATGCCCCCCCGGGCTCACTCCGCTCACTCCACCGTCACGCTCTTCGCGAGATTGCGCGGCTGGTCGATGTGGCGTCCGAGCGCGAGCGCCCAGTGGTAGGCGAGGAGCTGGAGCGGGACCGCCATCACGATCGGGTTGAGCACGTCCACGGTGCGGGGCACTTCGATGACCGCATCCGCCCGCGCCCTGATGCGCTCGTCACCGGAATGGGTCAGCGCGATCACCGGGCCGCGCCGCGCCTTTACCTCCTCGATCGAAGCGATCGACTTGTCGAGCAGCGAATCGTGCGGCAACGCGGCGACGGTCGGAACCGCCGGCTCGACGAGCGCGAGCGGTCCGTGCTTGAGCTCCGAGGCCGGATAGGCCTCCGCGTGGATATAGGAGATCTCCTTGAGCTTCTGCGCCCCTTCGAGGGCGACGGGGAAGGCGAAGCCGCGTCCGATGTAGAACGCACTCTTGCAATCCGTGTAGCGGTGCGCGATGTCCTTCACGCTCCGCTCGGCCGCAAGCGCGGACTCGATGTCGGCGGGAAGCTGCTCCAGCGCCTCGACGATCTGCCGGCCCTGCTCCGGCGACAGGCCCCGCGTGCGTGCGAGTTGCAGTGCGAACAGCGCGAGGGTGACCAGGCTGCACGTGTATGCCTTGGTCGACGCCACCGCCACCTCCGGCCCCGCGTGCATGTAGATCCCGCCATCGACCTCCCGGGCGATGCTGCTGCCGACGACGTTGATGATGCCGAGCACCCGGCCACCGCTGCGGCGTACCTCCTGCACCGCCATCAGTGTGTCGAGGGTCTCGCCTGACTGGCTGATCGCCACGTAGAGCGTGTCGCGCTCGATGATCGGGTTGCGGTAGTGGAACTCCGCGGCCGGCTCGGCGGACGCCGGGATGCGCGCAAGGTGCTCGATGAGGTGCGCGCCCGAAATTCCCGCGTAGTAGGCGGACCCGCAGCCGAGGAGCTTGACCCGCTTCACGTCGCGCAGCTCGCTGGCCTCGAAGTTCAGTCCACCGAGGTGCGCGGTATGGAACTGGTGATCGAGCCGTCCGCCCAGGGCGCGCCCGATCGCCATCGGCTGATCGAGGATCTCCTTGTACATGTAGTGCGCATGTCCGCCGAGCTCGTAGGCGTCGTCTTTCCACTCGATGGTGGTATGGGGCTTGGCGATGGGCCGGGCATCCAGGGTCATCGTCCGGTAACCCCGGGCGTCGACCACCGCCACCTCGCCGTCGTCGAGGTGCACTACCTGACGGGTGTAGCGCACGAGCGCGGCGATGTCGGAGGCGACGAACATCTCGCGGTCGCCGATGCCGATGATGACCGGCGAGCCCTTGCGCGCGATGACGATGCAGTCCGGCCGCGAGGAGTCGATCACCGCGATCCCGTAGGCGCCGTGCACATGCGCGAGCGCGTTGCGCACCCGTTGCTCGAGACCGCGGCCGCTGGCGCGGGCGATGAGATGGGTGATGATCTCGGTGTCGGTCTCCGATGCGAACTCGACACCTTCGGCCACGAGCTGCGCGCGGAGCGTGGTGGCGTTCTCGACGATGCCGTTGTGTACCACCGCAATCGAGCCGTCCGCGCTCAGGTGCGGATGGGCGTTGGCATCGGTCGGCTCCCCGTGGGTTGCCCATCGCGTATGCCCCACGCCGAGCTTGCCGCCCAGGCGCTTCGGCAGCAGCGCTTCGAGCCGGGTCAGCTTGCCGGCCGCCTTGTGGACGCGCATCTTGCCGCGGGAGGCGAGCGCGATCCCCGCCGAGTCGTAGCCGCGGTACTCGATCCGCTTCAGGCCCGACATCAGGATCGGAGCCGCGCTCCGGTTGCCGATGTATCCGACGATTCCGCACACGGGACCCGTCTCCTGTTCGGTGGTCGGTCGTCGAGTCCGGCGCCGGGCGCCGGGTCGATGGTGCGAGGATGCCCGCCCGCGCGCACCGGCCGATGCGATGACGCCGCTATGGCGCCGGGGTTCGACGACTTGGTGGAGTATGTACCTGGTTCCGGCCCCTCGAGCCCGGTCAGCCGTAGACGATGCGCCGGATCTGGCGCTCGCTGAGTTGCGGCGCCCGAAAGCGCCAGCCGTCCATCTCCGCCGCCACTCGTGCGTAGATTGCGCGATTGCGCATGCCCTCGGCCTGCAGCTCGCGGTGGCGCCGGACCACGAAGGACTCGGGCGTCTCGCTGTAGAAGCTGACCACCTCCTCGACGACGCGGCGCGCTTCCGGGCGGCGCAGGTCGCTGGTGTGGACCAGATGATCGAGCAGGCTGGCGGGAATGCAGGTGGACGACATGAGGCGCTATCCCATCACATGCATAGACTGAGTGATACGAATATACCCGGATCCGGGCAGATAACACGCTGTTCATCCCCGATATCGAGAAATCTGGCCCGGGGATCGGCACACTGGCGGATGGTGTATCAGTTTGACTCTCGACAAGTGCGCGCGCCCGGAAATATCAGCTTGACAGCCATGACCAAAGTCAAACTGGGACACTACCCACCGGCGAGCCGGCTCTCGTCTCCGGCCACACCATGCCGCACTCGTCGAATTCGGGCGGCGCCGTCGCCCCGGTACCTTCCGCGGCTCGGACCCGGCGGCCGGACGGATGGTGGCACGGTCCGCCGCGAACCGGCGGCGTTGCGATCTCGGCGGCGCGTCTCTTACCCTTGCGCGCCATCGCCGATTTGCCCCGGGGGCGGCTCCGATCCGATGAACCTCGACCTTTCCCGCCGCCTTCCGGCCCCCGTCGCCCTCCGGGCCGGAAGCATGGGCCGCGGCGCCGCGGCAACCGCTCTCCGCCTGCACGGACCGGACTGACATGCATGTCGACACGATGGACGCGGCGGCGCTGGCCCGCACCGAGGCGGAGCTGGAGCGGCGCTACGCGGCGTTGCAGGCCGAGGGCCTGGACCTCGACCTCACGCGGGGCAAGCCCGCCGCCGACCAGCTCGAGCTGAGTGGCGCGCTCGACGGCGCGCTTGGCGGTGACTACCGCACCGAGGACGGCGCCGACACCCGCGGCTACGGCGGGAGCGACGGCATCGCCGAGGCGCGGCGTCTCGGCGCCGAGTGGCTCGGACTCGCCCCCGAAGAGGTCCTCGCCGCCGGCAACAGCAGCCTCACGCTGATGTACCTGTTCCTGCTCGGCGCCCACCGCTTCGGCCTCGACGGGCCGGGGAGCGCATGGGCCGAAGACTCCGGCGGGGCGCGCTTCCTCTGTCCGGTGCCCGGTTACGACCGGCACTTCTCGATCTGCGAAGATCTGGGAATCGGGATGATTCCGGTGCCGATGACGGGCGAGGGGCCGGACATGGACCGCGTGGAGGCGCTGGTCGCGGGCGACCGCGGCGTGCGCGGGATGTGGTGCGTGCCGCGCTTCTCGAACCCCACCGGCGAGACGTACTCCGTCGATACGGTGCGGCGCATCGCCGCCCTCGGCCGCACCGCCGCACCCGGGTTCCGCGTGATATGGGACAACGCCTACGCGGTGCATCGTCTCGTGGAGGGCGGGCCCGCGGTCGAGAACGTCATGACCCGTTGCCGGGCGGCGGGCACCGAAGACAGCGTGGTGCAGTTCGGCTCGACCTCCAAGGTCACCTTCGCCGGTGCGGGCATCGCCTTCTTCGGCGGGTCGCGGCGCAACGTCGAGTGGTTCCGCTCCCGCCTCTCGGTGATGACCATCGGGCCGGACAAGGTCAATCAGCTTCGGCACATGAGGCTGCTGCCCGACATGGCTGCGGTGCACGCCCTCATGGACCGCCACGCCGGGCTCCTGCGCCCGAAGTTCGACTGCGTGCAACGTCATCTGGAGGAGGGGCTGGGCAATCTCGGCATGGGGCGGTGGACCGATCCCGCCGGCGGCTACTTCGTCAGTTTCTGGACCAGGCCCGGCCTCGCCGGGGAGACGGTGCGCCTCTCCGCCGAGGCGGGGGTGCGGCTGACTCCGGCCGGGGCGGCCTTTCCCGGCGGCGACGATCCCAAGGACAGCCACATCCGCCTCGCGCCGAGCTTCCCCCCGCTGGCGGAGGTGGATCGGGCCATGGAGGTCTTCGTCACCTGCGTCAAGCTCGCGGCGGTGCGCGGCGCGCGGCGGGCTCGCGGGGGATGAACGTCCCGGGTCCGGCCCGGCCGATGTCGTCTCCGTGCGGGCGGACTCGGGAATCCATGGACTTCGACCGGACAGGGGCGCCGCGTTCCGGGGCGGATCCTTCAATGGCCGGTTTCCCGGGGCGTTCACCGATGGCTCCCCGCGCCGTCGTTCCATCGACATGACCGACACCCGCCGTTCGCTCGACACCCTGCTCGCCCAGGGCGGGCACTTCATCGATCCCGAAACCGGCGCCATCGTGCCGCCGATCCACCCCTCGACGACGTACGCGCGCGACGAGCGCTACGAGCTGATCGGCTACGGGTACAGCCGCTCCGGCAATCCGACCTGCACCCGGGTCGAGGCGGTGCTGGCGGAACTTGAAGGCGCCGAGGACGCGCTCGTGTTCGCGTCCGGGCTCGCCGGCGTCTCGACATTCTTCGACACCGTCCGGACCGGCGAACGGGTGGTCGCCCCGCGGGTCATGTACCACGGCGCCGCGGACTGGCTGCGCCGTCTCGAAGATCGGCGCGGCATCGAGCTTGCGTTCTTCGATCCGGCGGCGCCGGGAGGGCTGGAGGGTGCGGTGGGCGCCGGCAAGACGGCGGTGGTGTGGATCGAGGCCTTGGTCAATCCCACCTGGGACGTGATCGACGTGCGCGCCGCGGCGGAGATCGCCCACGCGGCGGGCGCGGTCCTCGGGGTCGACGCCACCGCCACGCCCGCGGTGACCCTGCGCGCGCTGGACCTCGGGGCCGACGTCGTCTTCCACTCGGGCACGAAGTACCTCGCGGGGCACAGCGACCTCACCGCCGGAGTGCTCGCGACCCGGTCCGCCGACGAGCGCTGGGCGGACGTGAAGCTCGCCCGCACCCTGATGGGCTGCGTGCTCGGCGCATTCGAGTCCTGGCTGCTGCTGCGCGGGATGCGCACCCTGCACGTGCGCTACGAGCGTCAGGCCGCGAACGCGATGGCCATCGCCCGGCACTTCGAAGGCCACCCGAAGATCGACGCGGTGCTCTACCCGGGGCTCGGGTCCCACCCGGGACACGCGGTCGCGAAGCGCCAGATGACCAACGGCTTCGGCGCGATGCTGTCCCTGCTCGTCGCCGGCGACGCGCAGGCCGCGAAGCGGGTCGCGACCCGCACCCGGCTCTTCGTGCCCGCGACCTCGCTCGGCGGGGTCGAGAGCCTGATCGAGCACCGCGCGACCGTGGAGGGGCCGCACAGTGTGGTGCCGGAGAACCTGCTCCGCGTTTCGGTCGGCATCGAGAGCTCTGACGAACTCATCGCGGACCTGGAGCAGGCGCTGTCCGGAGCGGTGTGAGGAAGGGGACCGGCGGGTCGGCCGGATCGAAGAGGTGCCGGGAGTCGACCGTCGGGAACCCACGCACCAGGAACGGCTCGATACCTTGCGGGCGACGCTTCGGGAAGCCCTGGAGTTCAATGTCCGACTCTCGACCGGAGATCGGCCGGAGATCGGCAATACCCCGCCATGCCGAAGTCGTGGATCTTCTCGCCCGAAAGATCTGCCGGGAGCCTGGTGTCGGACCCCCGGGACGACTCCTCGAATGAAGTCTCCGCTCACTCCCGCCGCACCACCACGAACGACTCGTCGACGAACCACAGCCCGCCGTGGCGGGCGACGACCTCGGCCGTCGCGTCGAGATAGGCGCCGTCCGACATCGCGCGGGTGATGCGGTCGTCATCGATCTGGGCGACGTAGACCGCCGCGTTCCACGCCGCGAGCCGGGTCGAGGTGCCGATGTTCTCGGTGACCTCGTTCGGCATCACGTGCAGCGAATAGCGGAAGAAGCTGTGCGATTCGCTGTCGATGCTGAAATCGCGCTCCGGGAAGCCGGATGCGAGCCGCGCGCGCAGCTCCTGCACGATCACCGGTCCCGGCGTCTGGAACGGCTCCTCCCCGGGCCAGACCCTGCGGATGATCTCCATCCCCGGGTCCTGCCCGGTCGACTGGATGGTGATCATGCGCCCGCCGGTCGCGAGCGAGGCCGCAAGCGGTTCGAGCACCAGTCGGACCTTGTGCTCCGCGGTATGACGGGCGCGGAACGGTTGCGCCGCGATGACGAGGTCGTAGCCGCCGACCGGCGTATCGGGCCGGGGGATGACCGCATCGAGCGTGAACCGGTGGTCGGAGCGGTAGAGCACGATCATGGACGGCTCGACATAGACCGGATTGCCGGTGGCGCGGCTCGTTCGCACCTTCCACCAGTCGGCCAGAACCGGACGGAGATCCGCGATCTGCCGGTCGAACTCGTGCGCGGTGTGTCCTTCGAGGGCGAACTCGCGCCAGTTGACGCGGGACCGGGCGTCCGCGTCGGCCGGGCGCAGCCACGGCGCCTCGCGGTAGCTCAGGTTGGTGAGCGCCACCACGGTCTGCGGGTGCTCGGAGAAACGATCGGGGAGCTTCTCCAGGGTGAGCCGCACGTCCTCCAGGCTGATCTCCTTGCCGACGACGAGGAACGGCATGGTGGGGAAGTGCCCGTGGAGCTGGCGCAGCACACTCGCCATGACCGTCCCGTCGCCGGTCCCGGCGTCGAACACCCTCAGCGCGGGCGGCTCGGGCCGGAGCGCTTCGAACTCGGCGCCGATGCGCTGCCCGATCGCCCACTTCTCGCTGCAAGTGGTCACGAACAGCAGGTACTTCTCGCGGTTGTCGAAGAAGCGGAAGGGGCGTTCGTCGTTCATGGCGGTCTCCGGGCTTCCGGACCTCGGGGGTGGGAGGGGAGCGGGATGCTACCCATTTCATCCGCCGGTGTTCCAACCGGAGCCCGGCGGCCTGCCCGGGCGGGCCTGCGGTCCGCCGCGGACTCCGACCGCGGCGGCACCGATACCCCGGGCCTGCCCAAGCGCGCCCGGGTCCACCGGTTCGTTTCGCTTTGCGCGCCGGCCCGCCCCCGTCCCGTGCTCGCCGATTCAGGCGTGACTTCCCCGGGCGGACGCGCCCGCTCACGCTGGCCGCAGTACCGCTCCGCCGGCCGGAGGCACCCGGTCGCGCACGATCAGCCATGCCGCGATTCCCAGGTTCATGACGTTGAACCCGAGCGCGGCGAGGATGGAGGCGGTGTAGTTGCCGGTGAGGTCGTGGAGGGCGCCGGCCAGCCAGCCGCCGAGCGCCATGCCGCCCACCGTGAACAGCATCGTGGCGCCGATCCGCCACCCGGCTTCGCCGGCCGGGAAGAGGTAGCGGATGATGATCGTGTAGGACGGGACGATGCCGCCCTGCGAGAGACCGAAGGCGATGGCGAGCATGTACAGGGTGGCGAGCCCGCCGGCGAACAGGAAGCCGAAGATCACGAGGCCCTGCAACGCCGAGCCGACGAGCAGGGTCATCAGCCCGCCGATCCGATCGGAAAGCCATCCCGACACGAGCCGGCTGACGACCCCGCATCCGAGCATGAGCGCGAGCATGCGCGCCCCGTCTTCCGCCTCGAACCCGAGATCGATCACGAGGGGGACGATGTGGACCTGGGGCATCGCCATCGCCACGCAGCACCCGACGCCCGCGAGGCACAGCAACCCCTGGAGCGACCGGCTGTGGAGTCCGAGCGGGCGGCGGCGGGTCCCGGCGCCGCTCGCGCCGCCGTCCTCGCGGCCGACGATGGCCGGCCGGTAGAGCACGAGGCTGAGCGGCAGCATCGTGAGCAGGGTCAGGTTCCCCAGCCCGTGAAACGTCGCGCGCCAGCCGTAGGTGTCGATGAAGTGCTGCAGCACCGGCGGCCACACCGCGCCCGCCACGTACGTGCCGCTGACGACGATCCCCACCGCGAGGCCGCGCCGCGCCGTGAACCAGTGGGAGATGTCGGAAGCGACCGGCGCGAAGGTCCCGGCCATGCCGAACAGCCCGCACAGGACACCGAGCGAGACGCTGAAGTGCCACAGCTCGGTGGCGCGGGCCGCGAACAGCAGCCCGGCGGGCAGGCAGAGGCTTGCGAGTAGCGCGGGCACGACGATGCCGAACCGGTCCGCGAGCCGCCCCATCATGACGCCGCCGAAAGCGAAGCCGACCATGAACAGGGTGTAGGGCATGGAGCCCGCACCGCGCCCGGTGTCGAACTCCGCCGCGGCCGGCTGGAGGACCAGGATCGAGGCGTACATCGCCGAGCCCGCCACCGCCATGAGCAGGAGCGATGCGAGGAGGCGGACGACGGGGTAGAGCGGCGAGGGTCGGGACGGGAGCATCGCGGCCGGTGGAGGGAAGCGGTGCGCGAGTGTAGCGGCTTTGGGGCCGTGCGGACCAAGGGGAGATCATCGGCCGTTCCCTCGTCCCGGAGTTCCCGGTATGGCGCCAGCCGGGATCCGGGCGTGTCCGGGGTCGGGAGCAACGGATGCCGCATCGTGTGCCGAACGCCGGTTTGCCCTCGCCGATCCGGGCGGATTTCCCGCAATCACCACGAAATACGAGGTTTTTCTTGCAAAGTTATTGAAAGATTCGCGCGTGGATGGCATACATGGGAACCGATGGCGGGTCAGCTCTGTTTCGATAGCTTCGACGTGCCGGATCTCCCTGCCGTGGACAGGTGTCGGTGAGCGGTTCGATAGAATTCACCCAGGACATGCTGGCTGTCCTTCTGGTCCTGGGGCTTACCATCTACCTGTTCGTGTCCGAGGTGGTGCGGGTCGACGTCGCCGCGCTCCTCATCATGGTCCTGGTGGGCGCGACCGGGATCGTCCCCGCCGCGCACATCTTCGACGGCTTCGCGAGCAACGCGGTGATCTCCATCATCGCGGTGATGATCATGGGGGCGGGGCTCGACCGCACCGGCATCATGACCCAGCTCGCCGGCTACATCCTGCGCGTGGGCGGGGCCACCGAGGGGCGGATCATTCCGATCATCTCGGGCACGGTCGGTGTCATTTCCAGCTTCATGCAGAACATCGGCGCGGCGGCCCTGTTCCTGCCGGTGGTGAGCCGGATCTCGACGCGGACCGGCATCTCCCTCTCGCGCCTGCTGATGCCGATGGGCTTCTGCGCGATCCTCGGCGGCACCATGACGATGGTCGGGTCCAGCCCCCTCATCCTTCTGAACGACCTGATACTGAACGCCAACGAGGCGTTGCCGGACGGCTCGGATCCGATGCGGACGTTCCACCTGTTCGCCGTTACCCCGATCGGAGTCGTGATGCTCGTCGCCGGCATCGCCTACTTCGTATTCCTCGGTTCCCGCGTGCTGCCGGAGATGAGCGACGGCACCGCCGACAGCTCCGGCACCGCGCAGTACTTCGAGGAGCTCTACGGCCTGAAGGGCGACATCTTCGAAGCCTTCGTCCCCGTGAGCAGCTCGCTGGTCGGCAAGACGATCGGAGACGCGGAGGCACTCGCGGATGCTCCGTTCGTGCTCGGAATGCGCGTGGGGCGCGACATCGCGCTGGAGCCGCCCATCGACGCGACGATTCCGGCCGCCGCCACCTTCGCGCTCATGGGCAGCCGGGACCAGGTCCGGAATTTCGCGCGGGCGACGGGACTCGAGGTGGCGCGCAACATGGAGGTGTTCGTCGATGTGCTCAATCCGTCGCGGGCGGGGGTGTCGGAAGTGGTCATCCCGCCCGCGTCCAGCGTCGCCGGGCGGACCATTCGCGAGGCGGGGATGCGCAAGCGCTACGGCGCTCACGTGCTCGCGATCAATCGCCAGGAGGAGATCATCCGCCAAGATCTCTCCAACACCGAGCTTCGGGTGGGCGACACGCTGGTGCTGCACAGCTTCTGGGACGACCTGCACCGCCTCACCCAGGATCGATCGTTCGTCGTGGTCACGGACTACCCCTACGAGGTCACCCGGCCGCACCGCGTGTACCACGCGCTGACTTTCTTCCTGCTCGCCATCGGGCTGACGCTCTTCACCGATCTGCGCCTGTCGCTCGCGCTCATCATCGGCGCGGTGGGGATGATCCTGAGCGGCGTCATCACCATCGACGAAGCGTACCGGTCCGTCGGCTGGCAGAGCGTGTTCCTCCTCGCCGGCCTGCTTCCGCTGGGGCTTGCGGTGGAGACCACGGGCACCGCGGCGTGGATCGCGCAAGAGACACTCCGGCTACTCGGCGACGTGCCGCTGTGGGTGCTTCAGAGCGCCCTGGCGGTGCTCGCCACGGGGTTCACCCTGCTGATGTCGAACGTGGGGGCGACGGTGCTCCTGGTGCCGCTCGCGATCAACATCGCGATCGGTGCCGGAGGGAATCCCGCGGTGTTCGCCCTGACCGTGGCTCTGGCCGCGTCCAACTCCTTCCTGATCCCGACGCACCAGGTCAACGCGCTGGTCATGGGGCCGGGCGGGTACGGCGTGGCCGACTTCATGCGTGCGGGCGGGATCATGACGGTCCTGTTCCTGGTCATCCTCATCCCCATGGTCAACCTCATCTTCTGAGCCGGCCGGTGCGCCCCTCCGCGCAAGGGCCGCGTGCGCGCGAGGGCGTCGATCCGCGACCGGCACGGGTTTGCGGCCGGTGGGGCGCAGTCTTCCGCGCCGGCGCTGTCGGAGGGACGGAGCAGCACGATCCGCATCCGACGGTCCCGTTCCACGACCTGACCGATTTCCGCTTCGAAGGCGAGGCATGCCTGCAACCCGAGGTCCGGTGCGGCCGCCCACAAGGACGAACGCACCGATCGTCGGCGTTTCACCAGGGCACTGGTGCTCGACGCGAGCGGCCGCGGGTACCGATCGCAGGTCCTCGCCGGCCCGAACGAGTCCCTGTCCGGGTGATTCCGCACCTTGCAACGCGCTGCTCAAGTCGATACATAGCGTGTACCGGACCGGAATCAGACCCATGCGAACAGTCTCTCTCATGACCGCCAACCAGGAGTTCTCCAGGTTGATCCGGGAAGTCGAACACGGCGGAGGGTTCCTGATTACCCGACGCGGCCGTCCTGTCGCCAGACTGGTGCCCCACCGGGCCGACAAGACCGCAGACCCGGAATGGGTGACGGCTTGCAAGCGGATGATGGCACGGTTGGAGGAGGGAGCCTCGCTCGGCGGGCTCAAGATCAGGCGGGACGAGCTCCATGACCGTTGAGGGCCGCTTCTCGCTCGACACGAACATCCTCGTTTACGCCTTCTCGATCGAGCCCGCATCGGCCGCCTGCGGACCGGGGTCCGGCCGGCGCGGGACCGAACGGCCGGTCACTCGGTCGATGCACGTGGTTCGCATCGAGCGGCGGGCTCCGCTGCCGGCTCCGCCTCCCGGGGCATGAAGGCGAGGAGGACGAGCATCACCGCGAGGAACGGCAATGTGCACAGCAGCACTCCACGCCAGCCCGCGAGCTCGAGCAGCACACCGGCTGCGAGGGTCATTACCGCCATGGCGCCGAACACGATGAAGTCGTTGAGGCCCTGGGCCTTGAAGCGTTCGCACTGGCGATAGGTGGTGGTGATGAGGGTGCTGCCCGCGGTAAAGAGGAAGTTCCAGCCCACACCGAGCAGGATCAGCGCCCCCACGAAGTTCGCGGTGCCGTGGCCGATCCACGCGACCACGGCCGCGCCGGCGAGGATCGCCACTCCCGCCGTCATCACCGCATGCACCCCGAGACGAACGATGAGGGTGCCGGTGATCACGGAAGGGAGGAACATCGCCACGACGTGTGCCTCGATCGCCCACGCGGTGACGTCGAGCCCGAACCCGTGCATGGCGTGCATGCTGATCGGGGCCGCCGTCATCATCATCGTCATCACCGCATACGCGAAGGCGGCCGCCGCCACCGCGACCACGTAGGACGGTTGGGCAAGAATGCGTCCGAGCGGACGTTCGGGGCCGTCGTTCGTCTTCTCCTCCATGTCGACGTCCCGATAGCCCGCGAGCAGCAACGCCGCGAGGATGTGAACGACCGCGAGCCCGAAAAATGCGCCGGCGTACGGTGCATCGGCGATCCAGTCGCGGCCGTGCCGGCCGAGCTCCGGGCCCGCGATCGCCGAGACCAAGCTGACGAACAGCAGCAGTGAGATCGCCTGGCTCACCCGGGACGGCGAGACGTTCTCGGCCGCCGCGAAGCGGTACTGGTGCACGAACGCCTGGTTCGCGCCGAGCACCGCACAGGCGATGCACAGGCCGGCAAAGCTCCCGGCCATGATCGAAAAGGCGGCGGCGACCGCCGCGAGCCCCGCGACGGCGCTGGCCAGCACGAAGCCGGCGCGCCGGCCGATGCGGCGCATGAGGCTGGAGGCGGGGTACGTGCACAGGCCCAAGCCCACCACGTTCAACGCGACCGGCAGGGTCGCCAGGGCCGGGTCCGGCGCGAGCACCAGTCCGGACAGCCCGCCGACGAGGACGATCAGCGGCACCGCCGACCGGTTGAGCATGGTGGCGATGCCGAGGATTGCGAGATTGTTTCGCGATCCGGTGCGGTCGGGCGGTGAGAGGGGCTTCCCGTCCGCGCGCTCTGCTGCCGACGGAGGCATCAGCGTTCCGGGATTGCCGCGATCGTCCGGATCTCGGCGGGAAGCTCGGGTGCGGCGGGGTCGGCGGTGATGGTGAGCCCGGGGAGAGGCCGGTGCTCGTCGAAGAATTCGAGCGTCCCGGAACGGATGCCGCCGGAGCCGACCCGCGGGCCGAAGTACGTGCGCTGCACGTTCGACATGTCATGGTCCTCGCTGCGTCCAGCGAGTGTAACGGTGCGGCCGGCCCCGGGGCGACCCGCGTCCGCGGCTTCGGCGAGGCAATCCGGAACGGCGAGTTGAGTGCGGCCGGCCCCGGAACGACCCGCGTCCGCGGCTTCGGTGAGGTGGTCCGGAACGGCGAGTCGGGTGCGGCCGGTTCCGGAGCGGTCCGCGTCCGCGGCTTCGGTGAGGCAGTCCGGAACGACCGGTTGGGTGCGGCCGGCTTCGGGGCGACCCGCGTCCGCAGCCGGGAACCGGCGGGAGACGCGGGTCGGGAGGTCGAACGTGTCCGAGGTTCCGTCAGTATTTCAGGGTCATGACGGCGACCGCGGACGAGTCGCCGACGTTCACCGCGGCAGCCTCGAACTTCGGAGGCCCGAAGGTCGTGTTGGGGTCGTTGGCGAAGCCGTAGCCTTCGGAAGGGATTCCGAAGAGGCCCGTGTCGAGCTCGCCGTTGTCGTTCTCGTCGTGGAAGGCGTTTACCGCGTACTGCCCCGGGGACAGGTCGCGCAGCACGAAACGGAGCGAACCGGGGCGCGCGGGCTGGTCGAGCCCCACCAGCTTTCCGGCCCCCGCGGGAAACGTCTCCTTCGTCTCCGGCGTATGGACCGCGACGTAGAGCATCCCGTCCCCGGAGCGGATGCCATGCACCTCGATGGTGAGGTCCGCGGCAAGGACCGGGACGGCGACGATCCCGGCCAGGAAGGTGGTGGTGAGCGCTCGGTGGAACATGGTGGACCCTCCTGTGTCGAGCGATGACGGGAATGGCGCCCCGCCGTGCGGAGCGCCGTTCCGCGGATTCTCGACAGCAACATCGGCCGGCGGCGAACGGGAATTCGTGAAATACCGGACTTTTTCGCGAACGATGGGAGATGCGGTGTTCACGATTCGCGAGTTGCACGACAGCGAAGCGCCGGAGCCATTCGAAATCGGCGTCTCTCCCCGTGAACCGACGGGAAATGCCGGCAGGTTCGGGTTTCTCGTCATCTTCCGGGGTCGTGTCTACAATGCGCGCCGCCCCCGAACCGCGACAATCCCGGGATGCGGGGCGAACCGGATTCGCAACCGACGAGGAACACGCAGATGGCGGAGTGTCCGGTGTGCGGCGCGGAGGTCGAGCTGGCGGCCGATGCGGTGGTGGGTGAGCTGATGGAGTGCCCCGATTGCGGCACCGAGCTCGAGGTCCTGAAGGTGGCGCCGCCGGAGCTCGGCGAGGCCCCCGAGACCGAGGAGGACTGGGGTCAGTGAGAGTCGGTTTCCTCCATTCCCTGATCCGGAAGGAGGAGAAGCTTCTGCTCGACGAGTTCGCGAAGCATGGCGGGGCGGAGGTCGTCATGCTCGACGACCGCAAGATGGTCTTCGACCTGAAGAGCGGCCCCGACGTGGACGTCGTGCTGGAGCGCTGCATCAACCACTCCCGGGCGCTGCACGGGCTGCGGCTCCTGGAGAACCGGGGGATCCATTGCGTGAACAGCTATGCCGTCGCGAACGTCTGCGGCGACAAGCTGCTCACCTCGCTCGCGCTCGAGGAGGCCAGCGTCCCGCAGCCGGAGGTGAGGGTCGCGTTCACCGAGGCCTCCGCCCTCGAAGCGCTCGACGACATCGGCTATCCCGCGGTGCTGAAGCCCGCCGTCGGCTCCTGGGGTCGTCTGCTCTCCAAGGTCAACGACCGCGATGCGGCCGAGTCGATCCTGGAGCACAAGACCATCCTCGGCAGCTACCACCATTCGATCTTCTACATCCAGGAGTACGTCGAGAAGCGCGGGCGCGACATCCGCAGCTTCGTGGTCGGCGACGAGTGCATCGCCGCCATCTACCGCGACTCGGCCCACTGGATCACCAATACCGCGCGCGGCTCGATCGCTTCGAACTGCCCGGTGACCGGGGAGCTGGCGGCGGTCTCGCTCGCCGCGGCCCGGGCGGTGGGCGGCGGGATCCTCGCCGTCGATCTCTTCGAGACCCCGCACGGCCTCGTCGTGAACGAGGTGAACTACACGATGGAGTTCAGGAACAGCATCCACACCACCGGCGTCAACATCCCCGGCCGGATGGTGGAGCATCTGCTGGAATCGAAGTCGCGATCCGGGTCGTGACCCGGGTCTCGATCGCCGGCTTCACCGGGGCGCGAGAGGCATGAACGCGAACCGGCTCGTGCTCGCCGTACAGCTTGCCGGCCACGGACCACACGGACACCATCGAGGGTGCCGTCGTCGCGATCCACGCATGACGGACATCGACTTCCACAAAATTCGTTCGACCACCGCTCGCGAATCCGGTTTCCCCTCGTCATACTCCGGGTGCGCCGATACGCTGCGCAGGCAGGTATATCCGCAACGAGGACATGCGACGGTGAAGATGGCCGGACATGCGGCGCGATACCCGACATCCTCGGTGGATCGAGAAACCGAGTCGCCGCACGCGGTTTTGCTTGCACCCGACTACCTCCGCCGCCTGATCCGTCTCGAAGCCATTGCCGACAATGCGTCCGGCGCCGACAAGAGCTGGGTTCACCTGGCCCATGCGGACGCGGTGCGTCACCTGAGTTCGGCGAAGCGGCGCTGAGCCGGTGGACCCGTTCACCTCGCTCGCCGGCGCCCTCTCTGCGGAGGGGGTGAGCTATCTGGTGATCGGCGTATGGGGCGCCAATTATTACGCGCCGTCCGGCAGTGCGATGTTCACCACGCTCGATCGTGATCTCTTCCTGCCCGCCGAGCCCGGCAATCTGCTCGCCGCCTGGCGTGTTTGCGAGACGAACGGGTTCGGGCTGTTCGTCCGGGCGGAGTCGCTCGACGTACCGCGGGACGCCTCCCTTGCCCGCGCAATCGTCGAGCGACGCGCGCTCACTCGGGCGAGCGACGAGGCCGGCACCGACGTGGACCTGTCACTCGTGATGAGTGGCTTCGATTTCGAGACGGCTTGGGCGGCGCGCCGGGTGTTCGAGGTTGAAGGGATCGCGATTCCGGTCGCCAAGCTCTCTCATATAGTCGAATCGAAGGCCAAGGCCGGCAGGGAGAAGGATCGGCTCTTCCTCGCGACCCACCGAGAGGTGCTCGAAGACATACTGTCCGATGACGAGCCGAGCGCCTGATGCGTTTCAGCCGGGCCAACCGCGCCTCCTGTCCATGCCGTCTGGTGCCGGCCATCCGCGAGGCGGTGGCGGGCGGGCAGCCTTCCCGCCCGATCCGCTGATCCGGCGTCCGAGCCTGGTGTGTCCGGTGGAGCAGGCTCTCGACCAGCGGCGTATCGGCGCGTTGTCCCGGCGGCTGCCGGATCGGGCTGGTGAAGAGAGATGCCGGCGGCATCCGTTTCGGCCGGCGCTGCTTCCGGTGGATGGTGGGGACGCGGTCCAGCAATTCTCATTTTGCTCGTCGGGTCCCGCGGCAGGACCGGCACGACCGTCGATCTACCCCCGATCTGCCCCGGATCGAGTCGCAAGGAGAAGACGGCTTGCGGCTCAGGGTGAAGTCAGGCGCCAAAATGAGAACTGCTGGACGCGGTCCGGCCCGCTTGGTGATCGGCTGCGAGGATCTGTAAGGTCCGGTGTCCCCTGGCGGCATGGTGGAGTACGTGGCGGAGTTCGTTTCGTGATCCGGGTCTCGATCGTCGGCGCATCCGGCTACACCGGCGGCGAGCTGCTGCGGCTACTCCTGTTCCATCCGCACGTCGAGGTGGGGCAGGCGACGTCGGAGCGTCTGGCCGGGAAGCTCGTGCACAACGCGCATCCGAACCTGCGCGCGGCGACGAGGCTGAAGTTCTCCTCCGCGTCCGGGATCGAACCCTGCGACGTGCTGTTCCTCTGCCTGCCCCACGGGCAGTCGATGGCGCGCATCGACGAGTTCCGCGCGTTCGCGCCCCGGATCGTCGATCTGAGCGCGGACTTCCGGCTGCGCGATCCGGCCGGGTACGTGCGCTGGTACGGCCACGAGCACCCGCGCCCCGACCTCCTCGGCGCATTCGTCTACGGGGTGCCCGAGCTGCACCGCGACGCCCTCCCCGGCGCCGCCTTCGTCGCCTGCGCCGGCTGCAACGCGACCGCGACCATCCTCGCGCTGCGGCCCTTCTGCCGGCGCGGGCTCGTCGAGAGCGCAGTGGTCGAGGTGAAGGCCGGATCGAGCGAAGGCGGCAATGCGTCGAGCGCCGCGAGCCATCACCCGGAGCGAAGCGGCGCGGTGCGCTCCTACAAGCCGTCCGGGCACCGCCACGTGGCGGAGATGATCCAGGAGCTCGGCACCGGCCACGTGCACTTCTCCGCGACCTCGATCGAGATGGTGCGCGGCATCCTCGCGACCTGCCACGTGTTCCTCGACGAACCGGTGTCGGAGAAGGACGTGTGGAAGATGCTGCGCGCAGACTACGCGGCCGAGCCGTTCGTCCGTATCGTGAAGGAGCGCAGCGGCATCCACCGCTACCCGGAGCCGAAGCTCCTCGCGGGGACGAACTACTGCGACATCGGCTTCGAGCGTGACCCGGACTCGAATCGGCTGGTGGTCATCAGCGCCATCGACAACCTGATGAAGGGCGCGGCGGGCCAGGCGGTACAGGCGTTCAACCTCATGCACGGCCTCGACGAGACGACCGGCCTGGAGTTTCCCGGGCTGCACCCGATCTGATGCGCCCGCTTCCCCGATGCGCCGGCGGTTCCGGTACGCCGGCCTCTCCGATGCACCGTTTGTGCCGCGCCCGGTCGCGGCACCTGTTCGCGATGGGGCCGCATCCCGACGCATTCGAGGCGCCCGGGCGCGACGGCCGGCCTTCTCCGATGCACCGGTGGCCCTGATGTGCCGGCTGCTCTGCGTCCACTCGGACCGCCCGTTCGAGATCGAGCCGCATCTCGGGGCGTTCGCGGCGCTCGCGCGCGACAGCCGGGAGTACCAGGGTCACGGCTGGGGATGCGCGTGGATCGAGGACGGCGAGTGGCGCCTGTACCGCGACATCCGCCCCGTGTGGGAGGACCGGCACGACCGGTTCGGCGAGACGGTCCTGCTGCTCGCGCACGCGCGGAGCGCCTTTCGCGATGAAGGGATCCGGGTGGAGAACAACATGCCGTTCGACGACGGGCGACACGTGTTCATCTTCAACGGCGAGCTGCGCGGGGTGCGGATCCGGGAACAGGGCAGGATCGGGGCGGAGAAGGTCTTCAACTACGTGAAGCGCTTCGACCGTGGCGACATGCACGAGGCGCTCGAACGGGGACTCGCGGTCATCGAGAAGCGCACGCGCTACGTGCGGGCGATGAACGTCATCGTGGCGAGCGCGACCCGGGTCCACGTCTCCTGCCGTTTCGCGGAAGCTCCCGACTACTTCCAGATGCGTGAACGCGAGACCGGCGGAGTGCGGATCGTCTGTTCGGACCCGTATCCCGGCACCACCGGCTGGACACGTATCGACAACCGGGCGTTGCTGACGCGCGAGCTCGGGGGCTGAACCGGGCCAGCGTTCTTTGCGGCATGGAGTCGCCCGGAACCGTCGAGGCCGTATCGGAATCGAAGAGCGCGATGCACTCGATTGCAGCGAAGTGGACCGGGCCCGGGTACGGCATCGGGAGTTCGCCTATATCAGCCCCGCCAGCAGCGTCGCGATGCCGAGGAAGCTGAAGAAACCGGTGACGTCGGTGATCGTGGTGAGAACGATGGAGGAGGACTGCGCGGGGTCCTGTCCGAGCACCGTGAGCACGATCGGGATCGCGGCGCCGGCCACGCCGGCAATGATCATCGAGAGCACCATCGACGCGGCGATGATCAGGGCGAGACCGTAGGAACCGCTCCACACCAGCACGCCGACCGAGGTGGTGAGCGCCACCACCACGCCGTTCCAGAAGCCGACGTTCGTCTCCTTGAACACCACCCGCGGCCACTGCGCGGTGCGTATCTCCCGCAGCGCAAGGCCGCGCATGGTGACGGCCAGGGCCTGCGCCCCGGTGTTGCCGGACTGCCCGGCCACCACCGGCAGCAGCACCGCCAGCGCCGTGAACTGGGCGATGGTGTGCTCGAACAGCCCTACCACCGCGGCGGCGATGAACGCGGTGACCAAGTTGATCTGGAGCCAGGGCAGGCGCTTGCGCACCGCGAAGGTGACCGGCGATGTCGCCCGTTCGTCCCTGCTCACCCCCACCATGGTCTGGATCCCGATGCTGGCCCGCTCCTTCTCCGCCTCGACCATGGCCGCGTAACGGATGACGCCCAGCAGCCTGCCGTCGAGGTCCACCACCGCCAGGTCCGAAAGGCGGTGTTCCTCCAGCAGCTCTCCGACCTCCTCGCGCGTGGCCATCGGCCCGACGACCGCCTCCACCGGTTGCACGAGATCGCCCACGAGCTCGGCGGCCCCGGCCAGCGCGAGGTCCTGCATGTCCACATGCCCGACCAGCCGGTTGTCCGGATCGACCACGAAGAAGCCGACCCGGCCGGGGCGGCGATCGGCGCGCAGCCGCGCGAGCGCCTCGGCGACGGTGCTGCGGTCGCGGAACAGCCGTGCCCGGGGGTCCATCAGGGCGCCGGCGCGGTCCGGCGGGTAGCGCAGCGCCTCGCGCACCTCCTTCGCGGTGCGGTCCCCGAGCGGCGTCAGCAGGCGGTCGCGTTCGCGATCGTCGAGTCCGGCCAGCAGACGGGCGAGCCGGACCGGATCGAGCCCCCGCATGGTGTCGGTCGCGACCGCCCGGGGCAGCGCGACCAGCAGCTTCTGGCCGATGTCCGGCGACAGGCGCTCCCACACCGGCAGCATCGTCCGGACCGGCTGGCGTTCGAAGACCTCGACCAGGGCCGCGGTCTCCATCTGCTCGAGCGGACCGAGCGCCGCCGCGGGATGATGTGCGAAGAATGCGCCCTGCAGATGTCGCTCGGCTTCGGCGACGGTGTGGATGACGATGCCGTCCATTGAGCTGGCTCCGTGAACTGGTGTGACCGGAAAGCGTGTGGATGGAACGTCCGTGAGGCATGCCTCCGGGTCCGGCGAACGCGGCTCAGTCCTCGCGCTCCCTGCTCCCCGCACCGAGGAGAAGGCCGGCGGTGGCCTGCCAGTACAGATCGGCAAGGTCGATCGCCACCCCCGTCAGCTCCGCCTCGGGTTCGGACTCGGCATCCTCGGCCAGCGCCCGGCGCAGGCTCGTCCGTCTCACCACGCCGAGGAACACCCCCCGGTGGTCGGTCGCCGGCATCACGCTGAAGCGCTCCCATCCGGGGTGGCGGCTCGCTTCACGCAGGCTCGCGCGGGCCCGCAACGCCTGCGGTTTCTCCTGGGCGAGTCCGCCTATCGGAAGCGCGGGGTCCCGGATCAGGCATTGGCGCGCATCCACCATGCCCGTGAGGCGCTGATCCTCGTCCAGCACGTAGAGGTACTTCCGCAGCAGCGAGGGAGTGCGCCGTGCGGTCTCCGTCGCCTCTCCGATGCGCGTCTCCGCCCGCACCGTGACCACCCGGGGGTCGATGAGGGAGCCGATGCTGCCGGGCGGAAAGCGCAGCACCATCCGCAGCGGGATCGACACCTTCGGGGGCAATGCCTTCAGCAGCGCCCCTCGCTCGTCCGGGTCGAGGCGCAGCAGCAACGCGGCCGCCAGCTCGGTGCGAAGGTGCTTCACGATGTCCGCGGCCGAATCCGGCGCCAGGTGCGCGAGGGCGCCCGCGGCGGCGTGCGGCGTCATGGTGCGCAGGACCGCCGCCGCGACGGGCGCCGTCAGGGCGTCGAGAACCTCGCCGGCGACATCCGGGGCCGCGTCCTCCAGAACGCGTGCGGCATCCGCGGGATACGCCTCCAGGAACCCGGAAGTGAGCTGGCCGAGCACCTCAGCCTTCCTCCTCCGGGGCCGCGTCCTCCAGAACGCGCGCGGCGTCCGCGGGATACGCCTCCAGGAACCCGGAAGTGAGCCGGCCGAGCACCTCAGCCTTCCTCCTCGACCAGCACCGACACGTCCTCGTTGAACAGCCGCGCCGGCACCATGGTCCGGCCCTCCGCCGTATCGAGGATCACCGCCGAGCGGGTGATCTCCAGGATCTCGCCCTCGAACGCTCCCACCGCCACCCGCTGGCCCACGCGGTAGCTCCGTCGCACGTAGCGCGCGGCGATGACGTTGCCGGCGATGCCGCCCGCCCCGATGCCGAACGCGACCGCGCCACCGCCGAGGAGCGCCGCGGTCGCGATCGTGACCAGATTGACGAGCAGGGTGACGTCGATGCCGAGCTGGCTGACGACGATGATGACCGCGAAGGCGAGGATGAACACCCTCGCCAGCCGCCCGAGCAGGCCGGCATTGGAGAGCCCCGACGAGCGCGCCGCCCTCGTCACCGCGCCGGCGGCGATGCCGCTCGCCATGTACACCACGAGCAGCACCACGGCCCAGACCAGCAACAGGGGCAGGTAGAGCAGGAGCCGGGCGAAGATGTCGGTGAGTCCCGGCAGGGCGAGTAGCTTGGACACCGCCGTGAGGAAGAACACGATCACCAGCCAGTAGACGGTGTGGGCAAGGATTCGCGAGATCGGCCAGCGAAGCTCGATCTGGGTCTGGCCGAAGCGGTCGCGCACCGCGTAGAACATGCGGTCGATCCCCGACCCGAGCCGGAGGATCAGTGCCCGCAGCGCAATCGCGAGCACCCAGCCGAGGAGGAACAGCAACGCGGCGCCGACCAGATCGGGCACGAAGGCCGCGGCCGCCACCACCAGCTCGCGATAGGTGTTGTCGAGGGCTGCGAGCCAGATGTCCCAGGTCGCCTGCCAGGTCGAGCCGTTCGATGACTGTTCCATGAGCGGACCCGGATCGCTGCCGCGGGTGACGCAGACCGGCGAGCCGCGCGCAACGGATGGCAACCGCCATCGGACGGACGGTTCGTCGGACACCGCGATGGCGTTCAATCATCGGACAGCGCCGCACCGAAGTCGAGTGCGGCCATTGTCCGCGGCAGGATGGCCGCCTCGACGCTATCCCTCCCCGACGGTCCGGCGCTCGTCGGCGCCGAGCCGGCGCTCCATCCAGCGCACTCCCGCCGAGACCAGCAGTACGAGCACCAGGTATTCGAGAACGAGGAACGTGTAGATCTCCAGGGGCCGGTACTCGGTCACCGCCAGCTCGTTCGCACGACGCACCACCTCGGCGAGGCCGATGACCGACACCAGGGACGACATCTTCAGCAGGATGACGAACTGGTTGCCCATGGCCGGGAGACAGCGGCGCAGGGCTTGGGGGAAGATCACGAACACCATCTTGTCGAAGGTGGACAGCCCGATGCTGTCGGCCGCCTCGAACTGGCCGCGCCCGATGGATTGCACGCCCCCCCGGTAGATCTCCGCCATGAATGCCGCGCCGTAGAGCGAGAGCGCCACCATGCCCGAGACGAACGGATTGAGGTCGACGCCGGTGAGCACCGGGAGCCCGTAGTAGACCCACAGGATGGAGACGAGCGGCGGTACGGATCGGAACAGCTCCACGATGCCGCGGTTCAGGGCGTCGAGGCAGCGGTTGTCCGCGATGCGAGGCAGGTAGATCAGGAACCCGAGCACCAGCGAGAGCGCGACGCACGCAAGCGTCAGCGCCACCGTCCACTGGACTCCGGAGAGCAGGAATTCGGTGTTGATTCGTCCCTGCTTCGTCATCGGGTTGATGACGTACCACCCCCACGTCTGGGAGCTGGAACATCCGGTGCAGAGCAGGACGAGACAGGCGACGATGCCGGAACGCAGTACATTCATCGGGACGACCTCGGCGGGTGGCGGTGGCAACGGAGTCCGGCTCGACATCGGGGAGCCGGACGGTTTCGTCTGGTGGCGAGCGATCTCGTGGCAGTCGACGGACGCGCAACGGCCGCGGGCATCCGCCCCGATCGGCCCGATGGAGAACGGCGCGCTCCAGGTGCTGACCGACTCCGCGCAACGGCCGTGGGCATCCGCCCCGATCGACCCGCCGGGTCATGGTAGCCTTCCCGGCCCCGGAGAGCAGCGGAACGAGCGGGGAGCCGTGTCTTCACGCCTCCGGGCGCCGGAGACCGGGCTCGATTCGAGACGCCGTGGTGCCGGCCGGATCGACGGGACGCCTCCCCGGCAGGCCACAGGACATCGGGCACGGAAGGATTCGCCCGGAGCTGCGGACCGGGCACCAGCCGTTTCGAGCGCCGGAGCCCCGGCTCGGGAGAACCACCATGAACGAACCACCGCGACCCGAGGGCTTCCAGGGCTACCATCGGGTCAGGAGCGCCCGGGAAGATGCGGAGCTCACCCATGTCGGCCCCGGAACCCCGTGCGGCGAGTACCTGCGCCGCTATTGGCAACCGGTGGCGATGTCGGAGGAACTCGGAGAGCTTCCCCGGGTCGTGCGGGTCCTCGGCGAAGACCTGGTGCTGTTTCGCGACGGCTCCGGACGGCCGGGGCTGCTGCACCGCCATTGCGCACACCGGGGCGCGTCGCTCGAATACGGGATCGTGGCCGAGCGGGGCATCATCTGCTGCTACCACGGCTGGCACTACGACATCGACGGCACCATCCTCCGGGCCGGGTCCGAGCCCCCCGGGAGCCCCATCTGCCGCAACGTGGTACAGGGGGCCTATCCGGTCCACGAGCACAACGGACTGCTGTTCGCCTATCTCGGCCCCCCCGGGGAGCGCCCGCCGTTTCCCGTGTTCGACAGCGAGCGGATGCCGGACACCACCCGCAAGCCGTTCGCCCTCACCACGCCCTGCAACTGGCTGCAGATATACGAGAACACCCAGGACCCGATCCACGTGCTGCACCTGCATGCCCGCTCCAGCGGTGTCCAGTTCGGCGCGGCGTCCGGCATCGATCAGGTGATCGAGTACCGGGACACGCCGCTCGGAATGATGAACGTCCAGACCCGGCAGGTGGACGGCCGCGTCTGGGTCCGGACCGTGGACTCCATCCTGCCCAACGCCAACCAGACCGGAGCCATCCGGGAGGAGGCGGAGGCGCCGAAGGCGTTCCAGCGCTGCGCCGCTCTGCGCTGGATGGTGCCGATGGACGACACCACCACCCGCACCATCGGATGGCGGTTCTTCAGCCCCCGGCTGGACCCGGGAGGACAGGACAGGCCGGAGCTGGTCGGCCGGGAGTCGATCGACTTCGTCGGCCAGACCGAAGACGAGCGGCCCTACGAGGAACGGCAGCGCCAGCCGGGCGACTACGAGGCGCAGGTCTCGCAACGGCCCATCGCCATCCATGCGCTCGAGCACCGCGCTTCGTCCGACGCGGGCGTCGCCAGGCTTCGCAGGTTGCTGCGCCAGCGCATTCGGGCCCTGGCGGCCGGCGAGCCGGTCTGCCGGCCCGACGCTTTCGGCCTGGATGCGGTGCCCACCTACTGCCAGGACACGGTCTTCCGGTGGCAGGGAACGGGTGAGCCCACCGAGGCCGATCTCCGGGCGGCCGGACGGTGGATCGCGGACGCGGTGCTCGGCTCCGACCGGCTCGCCCCGGAGCAGCGGGAGGTATGCATCCGCGAGTCCGCGGAGACTTTCGCCGGCTGACCCGCGTTCGTTTGCGGCCCGCATCCCGTAAGATGCCCGCGGCCGGAACGTTCCGGGTTTGTCTCGACAAAGGAGAACCAACGATGATGAAGTGGCTGAGCACGCTCGCGGTCGTGGCGTCGGTGGCATGCGCCAGCGCTGCCGCCGACGACGACAGGTCCATCCTCCACGAGGTCCTCGACAGCGGGACGCTGAAGGTCGGCACCACCGGCGACTTCAATCCCATGTCGTTCAAGGATCCGGAAACCAAGGAGTACCGCGGCCATCAGATCGATGCGGCCAGGCAGCTCGCCGCCGACATGGGGGTCGAGGTGGAGTTCGTGGCCACCGACTGGAAGACGCTGATCAACGGCGTCGTCGCCGGCAAGTACGACATCGTGATGACCGGCACGTCCATGACCGTGACCCGGGCGAAGGCGGCGGGGTACACCATTCCCTGGGGACGCACCGGCTACCTGCCGCTGACCCGCAAGGAGCTGGCGGACCGGTTCGATACCTGGGAGGACCTGAACAGTCCGGACGTCACCGTCGGCTACAATCTCGGAACGTCGTTCGCCGATTTCGTGAAGCTGCGCCTGCCGAAGGCGAAGGTGAAGGAGGTGGAGTCGCCGGCGCGGGACTGGCAGGACCTGCTCGCGGGCCGGGTGGACGCCACCGTCTCCAGCATCCTGGAGGCGGGAAAGCTCTCCAGCACCCACGATGCGCTGGTCATCCCGTTCCAGAAGGTGGCGAACAGCCTGCCGCTGTCGTTCATCGTGCCCCAGGACGACCACGTGTGGCTCGGCTTCCTGAACAACTGGATGCGCATCAAGCACGAGGCCGGCTACTTCAAGTCCCTCAACGAGAAATGGGGCATCCAGGGACAGGACTGATCGACGGCACCGACGCCCGCCGCCGGCCTCGGGGACGGCGGCGGGCGCCGGCCGGAACACGGCTTCATCGGTCCGGGTCCGCGCGGCGGTGCGCCGGCCGGTCGGACGAAGCGCCGGAAGGTGACCCGATGCACGTCGCGACCGCCTGAACTTTCGCCGGCCGGGAGAGCTCCCCCTTCATGCGCGCATCATCGACCGTCGCCGGAAGGGCGCTGAACGTGCTCGTCAAGGCGGTCTTCGCGAACGCCTTGCCGGACGATCTGCTGACCGACGCGATCTCGATCGACAGAGCGAAGGAGCTGTTCTCGCGATACGTCGACCAGGTCGAGATAGAGAACCACAGCTTCTGCAACCGGGTGTGCTGGTTCTGTCCGAACGCCTTCATCGACCGGCGTTCGGTGTCTCGCCAAATGCCGCAGCAGGTGTTCGAGACGATCGTCGAAGGGTTGAGCGAGATCGACTACGCGGGCGCGCTGACCTGGTCGCGATTCCACGAGGCCCTCGCCAGCGAACGGATCTTCGACCGGCTGGCCGTGGCCCGGGCGGCGCTTCCGGGAGCGGGCCTGGTGATGATCAGCAACGGCGACTACCTGAACCGGAAGACGCTGCCTCGCCTGGAAGCGCTGGGGCTGGACCGGCTGATCATCGACCTGTACATGCCGGACGGCAGGGAGCGCGATCCGGGCGCCATCGCCGCCGGGCTGCGCAAGTTCTCGCGCCGCACCGGCATGGCTCTCGAACGCACCGGGGAATTCAGCTACCGGGTCGCGGGACTCGGGATGAAGGCCACCGTGGACATCCCGTTCTATACCGAGTCGAACATCTCCACCCGGGGCGGCCTGGTGGAGGTCGGAAAGCTCTCCAGCTACCGGAGGCGGGCGGCGTGCATGGCGCCGATCCGGCATGTGGTGATCGACCACGACGGCAAGGGGATGATGTGCTGCCAGACCCGATCGGACGCCCCGGCCCATCGACAGGCGATCGTCGGCGATCTGGCCGAGCCGGGCTACGGACTGTTCCATCTCTACCGCGACCTCGGCGCCATCCGCCGGGCGCTGCTGAGCCCGGGAGAAAAGACGGGCGCATGCCTGACCTGCGACGTGCGGGACGACGGACCCGATCGCTTGGCGCGACGCAAGTGGGTTGCGGGCGTGGCAAGGCGGATCCCGGGTGTCGCGGACAACGTCGACCGCCTCTGGAATCGCGTGATGCGGCGGGACCTCGCTTCCTGATTTTCCGCGTCTGCCCGGCTCGGGCTTGCCGGGCTTTCCGGGCTCGCGACACCGACGACGGGGGACGGCACGCGCGGTCCGGGTTCGCGGCCGTCGAGCCTTCCCGGCCCGCGGCCGTCGAGCCTTCCCGACCCGCGGCCATCGAGCCTTCCCGGCCCGCGGCACAATCGGGCGCCCGCGACCATGGACGGCGCTTCGGAACGCACGGGTCCGCGTGTATAGTCCCGACCGCTCCTCGAAGGCCCCGGAGTCACGGTTCGATGTATATCGTCAAGGTCGGCGGCGGCGGCGCGGTGAACCTCGCCGGGGTCGCGGACGACCTCTCGTCCATCGGCGTGCCCTGCATCGTCGTGCTCGGCGCCAACGCGGTGCGCGACGACCTCGCCGCGCGCCTCGGCTCGCCCACGAGGACCCTGACCTCGGTGTCGGGCCATGCGAGCGTGTTCTCCGACGAGGCCGCGCTCGACGTCATCATGATGGCGTACTCGGGCCTGTGCTCGAAGCGGTTCGTCGAGCTGTGCCAGCGGCGTGGCGTCGATGCGATCGGGCTGTCCGGAATCGACGCGCGTGTGGTGGCGGGGGAGCGGAACCGCGGGATCCGGGTCCGCGAAGGCGGGAAGACGCTGATCAAGCGTGACTTCTCGGGCAAGCCGCGGTCGGTGAACACGACGCTGCTGCGCACTCTCCTCGACGGCGGATACACCCCGGTGCTCACCATTCCCATCGCCGACGAGAAGGGGTTCGCCATCAACTCGGAGAACGACGACATCGTGAACGTCCTCCACGCCGCGCTCGGCGCCGAACGCATCGTCCATCTCATCGAGGCGCCCGGATTCCTCGACGACGCCGACGACCCGAGGAGCGTCGTCGCTGTCATGTCGCGGGCGGAGCTGGAGCGGCGCGAAGCGCAGGTCGAGGGGCGCATGAAGCGCAAGATGATGGCGCTTCGCCGGTTGATGGAGGCGGGAGCGGCCGAGGTCGTCATCGGCGACGGCCGGGTGGAGCACCCGATCCGCGCGGCGCTCGGCGGTGCGGGGACGGTCATCCGGTGAGTACCCGCCACCCCGGACCGCATCACGGGCTCGGGACGTTCCGGAGGTACGGCGCCGACGCGGCCCGATCGACGTGCGAAGGCGCGGGGCGGATGCGATGAGCATCCTGGCGACCGAGCGGCGCTACGCCTTCGAGGTCTTCCCCAAGCGCGACCTGGCCATCGTGCGCGGGGAGGGAGCGACCCTGTACGACGAGTCGGGCCGCGCCTACATCGACTGCGTCGCTGGAGTGGGGGTGGCGAGCGTCGGGCACGCCAACCCGGATGTCGCGCAAGCGGTCGCGGAGCAGGCGCGGACCCTGATCACCTGCCCGGGCATCTTCTACAACGATGTCCGTGCGCGGCTCCTGCGCAAGCTCGTGTCGATTGCCCCGCCGAGCGTCTCCCGCGCGTTCCTCTGCAATTCCGGCACCGAGGCGAACGAGGCGGCCATCAAGTTCGCGATGCACGCGACCGGACGCCGCCGCTTCGTCTGTGCGATGCGCGGGTTCCACGGCCGGTCGATGGGCGCGCTCTCCGCCACCCACAAGCATCGCGACGCCTACGAGCCGTTGCTCGACGGTTTCGATTTCGTGCCGTTCAACAACGTCGACAAGCTCCGCGCCGCGGTGAGCGACGCCACCGCGGCGGTGATCGTCGAGATCGTGCAGGGAGAGGGCGGGGTGCGGCTCGGCGACGCCGCATTCCTCGCCGCGGCCCGCGAGGTCTGCGACGCGCACGGGGCGCTGCTCGTCGTGGACGAGGTGCAGACCGGGTTCTGCCGCACCGGACGGTTCTTCGCCTGCGAGCACCACGACGTGGGGCCCGACGTCCTGTGCCTCGCCAAGGCGATGGCGGGCGGGGTGCCGATGGGCGCGGTGCTGGTGGGCGACAAGGTGCCGGCGGAGGTCGGCATGCACGGATCGACGTTCGGCGGAAACCCGCTCGCCTGCGCCGCATCGCTCGCCACGATCGAGGTGATGGAGCGCGACGGGCTCGCCGGGCAGGCGCGGGCGAAAGGCGCGCGGTTCGCGGATGCGTTCACGCGGCGGCCCCTCTCGAAGGTTCGCGACTTTCGCCGGGTCGGCCTGATGATCGGCATCGAGCTCAGGGAGCGGGCGCGCCCCCATATCGAGGCGCTCATGAAGCGCGGCGTGCTGGCGCTCCCGGCCGGACCGACGGTGATCCGGCTGTTGCCGCCGCTCGTGATCGAGGACGAGGCGCTCGACGAGGTGGCGGCGCGGTTGCACGAGGTGCTGGGCGCATGACCGCCGCCGGTTCGTAACGGGATGGCCGCACCGACGCGGTGAGGGAGGGCGGCGGCCGCCCGAAGGCTCGGCCGAGAAGTGCGAACCTGCCACCGGGCCACTCAAGTCGGTGCAGTGTGCCTGGAAGTTCAGTCGGCCGAGGAGGGTGAACCTGCCACCGGGTCCACCCTTCGGATGCATCCGCGGACCGGAAAGGGCCGTCCGGCGCGGGTCGCGCTCCCGGCGTCCGGCTACAGGGCGAGCCCGAGCTTGCGGCCTTCGTAGATTGCGGCCGGCGCCTGGCGGGCCGCGACGCAGTCGCCGACGGCGTGCACCTCGCGGCCGGTCCCGGCCAGTGCGTCCGGGAGCCAGCGCTCCGGAGCGTTCACGGTCGCGAGCACCAGCGCGTCCGCGTCGATGCGGCGCTCGGACTCGTCGAGCAGGCCGATCACCGTCGCGCCGTCGCCGTGCCACTCCCTGACCGCGGACTCCACCACGAACTCGACCCCGAGACGCCGGAGCCGCTCGCGCAGCGGCCAGTCGGCCGAGGTGCGCACGATCTCGCGCCCCACGAAGGGATCCGGGGTGACGATGGTGACGGCGTGGCCACGTTCGGCGAGATGCCACGCGGTGCCGCCGCCGCGCCACGTGCCGGTGTCGTCGAGCACGATGACGCGGTGTCCGAGCCGCGCGGCGCGGCTCATGACGTCCTCGACCGGGAAGACGTTGGGTCGATCGACGCCGGGAAGCCGGTCGACGGTGGGCAGCCCGCGCTGCCACCCGTTGCCGGCGGGCTGCGAGCCGGTGGCAAGCACCACCACGTCCGCGTCGAAACCCTCGACCTCGTCGGGCTCCACCGGGGTGTTGAGCCGCACCACCACCTGGAGCCTGGTGAGCTGGCGCTCGTACCAGTCGAGGAGGTCGAGGATCTGCGCGCGGCGAGGCTGCATCCCGGCGAGGCGGAACTGTCCTCCCAGCTTGTCCGACGCCTCGGCGAGGGTGACGCGGTGTCCTCGCTCCGCCGCCACCCGGGCTGCCTCCAGCCCGGCCGGACCGCCGCCCACCACCAGGACCCTGCGCGGGGCGCCGGTGCGGGTGAACCGATCGCCGCCCCACTCGAACTCGCGGCCCGCGGACGGATTGACGAGGCAACTGATCCAGTAGTCGCGCGAGCGCCGCCCCCAGCACATCTGGTTGCACGACAGGCACGGGCGCACATCGTCGGCCCGCCCTTCGCGCGCCTTGTTCGCCATGTGCGGGTCCGCGATCTGGCCGCGCACGATGCTCACCATGTCCGCCTGGCCGGAACCGATCACCGCGTCCGCGTTCTCCGGGGTGCGGATGTGGCTCTCCGACTGCACCTTCGCGTGCCGAACCGCCTGCCTGATCCGCTCCGCCCAGGGCGGGCCGAGCTTGTCCTCGTAGACGAACGTCGGCATCAGGCGGGTGAACTCGAAGTAGCTGCCGGTGCCCACCGTCACGTAGTCGAAGAGGCCGCGCTCGTCGTGCCACGCCGCGATCTCCTGCTGGTCCTCGACCGAGAGCACGTCGGGCCGGGTCGGATCGATGCTCACGCAGACCCCGATCACGAAGTCGCCGCCGCACCGCTCGCGGATCCGCCCGAGCGTTCGCGAAGAGAAGCGCATGCGGCGCTCGAACGAGCCGCCCCAGGCGTCGTCGCGGCGGTTGGAGAAGGGCGCCCAGAACTGCTCGAACAGGGCGTTGTAGGCGGCCATGATCTCGCAGCCGTCGAAGCCCGCCTCCTTCGCCCGGTCGGCGGCCCGCGCGAAGCCTTCGACGACCTCCTCGATCTCCGCCTCCGTCATCGCGTGGCTGCCGTCCTGGTCGTGCATCGAGGGCAGGCCCGACGGTGACCAGTTCGGCTGGTACGAGAGGTCGAAGTCGCCGTGCGCGCCGACGTGGTAGAGCTGCTGGATCATCACTGCGCCGTGCTCGTGGCAGGCATCGGTGATCCGGCGAAAGTGCGGGATCACCGCGTCGTCGTCGTGGCGGAAGTTGCCGCGGGTGAGCACCGCGGTGCGGTGCACCGGCACCGGCTCGACCACGATCATCGCCGCCCCGCCGATGGCGCGCTCGAGGTAGTAGCCGAGGTGGCGCTCGGCGGGGAGTCCGTCCGCGCTCATGTTGGCGGTGTGGGCGCCGAAGTTCAGGCGGTGCTTGAGGGTCTTCGAGCCGACCCGGATTGGGCTGAAGAGGTGGGGGAAGGGAGTGGCCGTGGACATGGGGCGGGCGGCTCACCCCGTGCGGCGTGCGTCACGCCACGCGAGCCATCGCTTCACCGTGCCGAAATCGAACTCGGGTCCGCCGACCCCGACCGTGATCTCGTCGGCGCCGGCATCGGCGATCGCATCGGCCTGATCGAGCGCCTCGGCGTCCACGCCGATGGTTCGCTCGATGGCCCCGGGGTCCCGCCCGACCTTCGCACACCACGCATCCAGCACGTCGTTCTTGTGCCGCACCTGCTCGGCGGGCGAGCGCGCGCCGGTGCTGTCGCTCGCGAATCCATGCCAGATGTCGGCGTGCTCGGCGGTCAGGCGCAGGGTGACCTTCTCGCCCCCGCCTCCGATCATCATGGGCAGCGGGCCGAGCGGAGGCGGATTGAGCTTGCCGAGCCGCGCCTTCATGCGCGGGATCGCGGCCGCGAGGTCCTTCAGCCGGGACGCGGCGGTGCCGAACTCGTAGCCGTATTCGTCGTAGTCGCGCTCGAACCACCCGGAACCGATGCCGAGGATGAAGCGGCCGCCGGAGACATGGTCGATGGTGCGGGCCATGTCCGCGAGCAGCTCCGGGTTGCGGTACGAGTTGCACGCGACGAGGGGTCCGAAGCGGATCGTCGAAGTCGCCTCCGCGAGCGCCGCCAGCATCGTGAAGCACTCGTAGTGGGCGCCTTGGGAGTCTCCGAACAGCGGGAAGAAGTGGTCCCAGGTGTAGACGCGATCGGCGCCGAGCGCCTCCGCGGTCAGGAACGCGCGGCGGATGTCGGCGAACGCGCAGTGCTGGGGATATACCTGAACGGCGATTCGGGTCATGAGTTCGGCTTCCTGTATGGCGAAGCGCGCGGGCCGGTCATTCGCCGGCGGCGGGACGAGAAGGAATGCGTCCGGGCCGCGGGCTTCGAATGCCGGCCGGTTGCCGCGGGCGGAAGCGGTTGCAATCGCCGGCCGAGGCCGGGACGGCGGCGCAGGCCCGCCTCAGTCGAGAAAGCTCCGGAGCTGCTCCGACCGGCTCGGGTGGCGAAGCTTGCGCAACGCCTTGGCTTCGATCTGGCGGATGCGCTCGCGGGTGACGTCGAACTGCTTGCCCACCTCCTCGAGCGTGTGGTCGGTGTTCATCTCGATGCCGAAGCGCATGCGCAGCACCTTGGCCTCGCGCGGCGTGAGGCCGGCGAGGATGTTCTGCGTCGACTCGCGCAGCCCCTGCGCAGTGGCCGAATCGACCGGCGAGACGATGCTCAGGTCCTCGATGAAGTCGCCGAGATGCGAGTCCTCGTCGTCGCCGATGGGGGTCTCCATCGAGATCGGCACCTTCGCGATCTTGAGAACCTTGCGCACCTTCTCCTCGGGCATCTCCATTCGTTCGGCGAGCTCTTCCGGGGTCGGCTCCCGGCCCTTTTCCTGGAGGATCTGGCGCGAGATGCGGTTGAGCTTGTTGATCGTTTCGATCATGTGCACCGGGATGCGGATGGTGCGCGCCTGATCGGCGATGGACCGCGTGATTGCCTGTCGAATCCACCAGGTCGCGTAGGTCGAGAACTTGTATCCGCGCCGGTACTCGAACTTGTCCACCGCCTTCATCAGTCCGATGTTGCCTTCCTGGATCAGGTCGAGGAACTGCAAACCTCGATTGGTGTACTTCTTCGCGATCGAGATGACCAGCCGCAGGTTCGCCTCCACCATCTCCTTCTTCGCACGGCGGGCCTTCGCTTCGCCAATGGACATGCGGCGATTGATTTCCTTGATTTCGGTGATGGTCACCATGCCTTCGCGTTCGGTCGTCCCGAGCCGGAGCTGAAGACGCTTGATGTCCTTGGAGAACGGCTTGAGCGCATCGCCCCACGGGTAGTTCCTGCGCACCTGGACGTGCAGCCAGCCCACTTTGGATTCCCGGCCCGGGAACGAGTCGATGAAGCGCTTGCGCGGCATCTTCGCCTCGTGCACGCACATGCGCATGATCGACCGCTCGTTGGCCCGCACGCGCTCGATGACTTCGCGCAGGTTCGAGGTAAGCCGATCGATGAGCTTCGGCGTGAGCTTGATCTGCATGAACTGGCCGACGAGGGCCTGGCGCACCTTGCTTGCCTGCGGATCGTCCGGGCCGTGCCGCTTCGTCAGGACGACGAGGCGCTTGTAGGCGCGCCCCATCTTGTCGAAGCGCTTCGCGGCCTCCTGGGGGTCCGGTCCGAGATCGACCTCTTCCTCTTCATCATCCTCACCCGCCGCCGTGCGCTGTTTCGGGGTGGGAATCTCCTCTTCCTTCGCGTCGGGATCGATGTACCCCGTCAGCAGGTCGGTGAGCTTCGCTTCGCTCGCCTCGACCCGTTCGTATTCGCCGAGCAGTGTGCGGATGGTGGGCGGGTAGGCGGCCAGAGCGGCGAGCGCCTGATTCAGGCCCTTTTCGATGCGCTTGGCGATCTTGATCTCGCCTTCGCGGGTGAGGAGATCGACCGTGCCCATCTCGCGCATGTACATGCGCACCGGGTCGGTGGTGCGCCCGAACTCGCTGTCGATGGTGGCGAGCGCGGCGGCCGCTTCCTCGGTCTCGTCGTCGTCGGCATTGACCGTCGATCCCATGAGCAGGAGCGCGTCGGCATCGGGCGGCACTTCGTGGACCGCGATGCCCATGTCGTTGATCATCGAAATGATGTCTTCGATCTGCTCGGGATCGACGATGCCTTCGGGCAGGTGGTCGTTGACCTCCGAGTACGTGAGGTATCCCTGCTCTTTCCCCTTCGCAATCAGTAGCTTCAAACGCGACTGGTGCTGGTCGAGATCCATGGCGCCACCTGTGTCGGTAATGTGAGTTGCAGAGCCGGAACAAACGAAAAATTCTAGCAGACATGGCGATGACCCGGATAGCTCGAAATCGCACTGGCCGGAGGCGACCGGGTGGTCGCGCCCGGCCATCCGCACGGGGCCAGGAGCCGGAATGGGGCGGCGCCGCCTCTTCCGGTCCGACGGAGAGCCGGTACGCGAGCGGCCCCGGGTTCGGCCGCCTCGCGGTGACGCCGGGCGCCCGACCCTGCGAACCGGGCGCCGTTCCCCCGATGGATCAGGAGCGGATCGGAGGCGGATCAGGCGTTCATCTGGGTGACGAACTTGCTGACCAGGTAGGCGTCGAGGCCCTCGATGCCGCCCTCGTGGCCGTAGCCGCTCTCCTTGACGCCGCCGAACGGGGTCTCGGCGAACGAGATCGCGCAGTGGTTGACTCCGACCAGCCCCGTCTGCAGGCGCTCCGAGACCTGGGTCGCGCGTTCGGTGCTGGTGGTGAACGCATATGCGGCGAGGCCGAACTCGAGGCCGTTGGCCTTCTCCATCACCTCGTCGAAGTCCGACCACGGCTGCATCGGCGCGACCGGTCCGAACGGCTCCTCGTACATCATGCGGGCGCTGTCGGGCACGTCGGCGAGCACCGTGGGCGCGTAGAAGTAGCCCTGGTTGCCGACCCGTTCTCCGCCGGTGGTCACGTCGGCGCCGCAGCCGCGGGCGTCGCCCACGAACTCGTCGATCGCCGCGACCCGCCGAGCGTTGGCGAGAGGGCCCATCTCGACCGTCTCGTCGAGGCCGTTGCCGAGCTTCATCCCGGAGGCGATCTCGGTGAACTTCTTCACGAACTTCCCGTAGACCTTCTCGTGAACGAAAAAGCGGGTCGGCGAGACGCACACCTGGCCGGCGTTGCGGAACTTGCCGCCGGCCGCGACGGTGGCGGCCTTGTCCACGTCCACGTCGTCGAAGACCACCACCGGCGCGTGTCCGCCGAGCTCCATGGTGGTGCGTTTCATGCCGTCGGCGGCGAGGCGGGTCAGGTGCTTGCCGACCGGGATGGACCCGGTGAAGGTCACCTTGCGGACGATCGGCGAGGGGACGAGGTGCTCGGAGACCTCGGAGGGCACCCCGAACACGAGGTTCAGCACGCCCCGGGGCAGGCCCGCCTCATGCAGCGCGCGGGTCATTGCGACCGCGGTTCCCGGGGTCTCTTCCGACGGCTTGAGGATGCACGAGCAACCGGCGCCGAGGGCGCCCGCCATCTTGCGCGCCGGGGTCACCGCCGGGAAGTTCCACGGCGTGAACGCCGCCACCGGGCCCACCGGCTCGCGGACGACCATCTGGCGCGTGCCGGGAAGGCGGCTCGGGATCAGCCGGCCGTACGCGCGGCGGCCTTCTTCCGCGTACCACTGGAAGATGTCCGCGGCGACCTTCACCTCGACGATTGCCTCGGCCAGCGTCTTGCCTTCTTCCATGGTCAGGGTGCGCCCGATGGCGCCGGCCCGCTCGCGGATCAGCTCGCCGGCCTTCCACAGCACCTTGCCGCGTTCGTAGGCGGAGGTGTCCCGCCACACCTTGAATCCCTCCGCCGCCGATTCGAGCGCACGGTCGAGGTCGCTCTTCGAGGCATGGGGGAGGAACGCGAGGGCTTCTTCCGTAGCCGGGTTGACGACGTCCTCGCCGGCGCCGTCACTGCCTTGCCGGAATTCGCCGTCGATGTACAGGGCGAGCTCTTCGTACATGTCTTCAGTCTCCTTATCTGGAGCAATATGCCCATGTCCGGAGCAGTGTGTGTCCGGAACGATGCGTGCTGCCGTGACCGCCCCTCGCCGTCACGGTCGGAAATCGAATCGGAGGGTTTGTGCCGGGTCCCGGCGCCACTCGGCGTCGAGGCCACGGATGGTGCGCACGACCCGCGCCGCAACCGTTCGGTTCGCAGGCATCTGCCCAAGCGCTGCGGAGCGGACCCGGATGCGCGCCGATCCTACCCTCGATTCCACTCAGCGCGCCCGCTCGGAACGCTCGTCCCCGGAACGCCTGCCTTCCGGACGCCAACCGGATACGGACGGACGCACGCACCCGGGCGTGAAACATGTCTCACTGCTGCGACGAGTTCTGCTGGATCGTCCACCACTGCGTATAGATCTCGTCCGGCCACAGGCTTTGGATCCATGCGATGACGTTGATGATCTCTTCGTCGGTGAGCCTGCCCTGGAACGGCGGCATCTTGCCGGCGCCCCCCGGCGCTCCGAACTTGATCTGCTGCGCCAGTATCCGGAACGGGTGATGCCACGTGTGGGCGGTGCCGTTCAGCGGCGGGGGCGGAAACGATCCGTCGGGCTCGCGCCGCCGCCAGTCGGGGGTCGCCTCGCCCCGTGCGCCATGGCACTCGGCGCAGTTCAGGGCGTAGACCTTCTCCCCCGAGTCGACGCGGGACGGCTCATACCAGCGAGGGGGCGTCTCGGCGCTGGCCGCGCGCAGGGCCGTGGCGGCGGCGAGTACGGCGCAGGCGATGACGGCGGCGCGCACGCTCATGATCGAGTCCTCTTCATCTGTCTTTGGCCAGCATCGGCTCGCCAGCGAGTTTGCCCGAGGATCGAACCTTCGGCTATTCCCCCGCTGTAGTCGCCTCCGGTTCAATCGGTATCCGTTCCATCGGTGAGATCGAGGAGGATCGGATACTCGCGCCCGCTGGCGGACGGGTTGGATTCGGCAGGAGGATCGGATCGATCATCGATCGTTGACGTCTGGACGTCTACAATACGGACCATGCGACGGACTTCACGAAGTTCCCCCGGTCAGGTGCGAGACGCCATTTTTCAGGCGCTGTCACTGACGTCCAGATCATTGACGGTCAGGGAAATAGAAGGACGTGTACAGCAGATTGCAGGCCCGACGCCGCCGTCTTCCATAAGGTCCTACTTGAGGCTGAACACCCCGGATACATTCGTTCGCGAGAAGCGTGGCGTCTACCGCCTCCGTTCGCACGATACCACTCAGGGGGTACAACGCGAGGCGACCTCTGCCCGGCAGTGGCTCGCGCCGTTCAATTTCGGCAGCTCGACACTCGTCCATGCCGACTGCTTCGACTGGCTGGAGAATCAGGAGCAGAACAGTATCCATGCCGTCGTCACGGATCCGCCCTACGGCCTTCATGAATACACGCCTCGGCAGCAGGAAAAGCTGCGTGACGGCAAAGGCGGGGTCTGGCGGATCCCGCCATCCTTCGATGGGCACAGGCGCTCCCCTCTTCCGAGGTTTACAACTCTCACGCGGGACCAGTTGGAGCAGTTGGGTTCGTTTTTCTTCATCTGGGCCAAATTGTTGCTCCCCGGGTTGCTGCCCGGTGCCCATGTGATTGTAGCCTCCAATCCTCTTGTTTCTTATATTGTTTCAATCGCACTGGCCGATGCGGGTCTGGAAAGAAGGGGAGAGATTGTTCGCCTGACCATGACCATGCGGGGAGGTGACCGCCCGAAGGCAGCGCACAAGGAATTCAGGGAGATCAGCGTTATGCCACGATCGATGTGGGAACCTTGGCTTGTGTACAGAAAACCCTTTGATGGTCGTGTGCAGGACAACTTGAGGAGATGGAAGACCGGAGGATTCCGGCGCCCCGCGACGGACAAACCCTTTGGTGACGTCATCGCCTCGGCACCGACGAGAAAGGCTGAAAGAGCACTTGCTCCTCATCCCAGCCTGAAACCGCAAGTATTCATGAGGCAGATCGTCCACGCTGCCCTGCCCTTGGGCGAGGGCACGATTCTGGATCCCTTCGCCGGCTCCGGTTCGACACTGGCCGCAGCCGAGGCGGTCGGCTATACGAGTGTCGGTATAGAAAAAGATGAGAATTTCTTTACATTGGCCTGTGATTCGATTCCAAAGCTCGCAGCACTCGAAACCAAGGCCAGGAAGAATTTCAAGTCATGTATATCCGGCTATCCCGGAGCTTCGTGATGCCGTCCTTGTGCAGCGTCGCTGTTAGAGATAGACCGCCTGTCTGGACTCCACCGTCACCACGGCCGTGGCTACGCCACGAACGAGGCTGCCCCCAAGGCTTGCATGGGGGCAAGGACAGGCGTGGCGCAAGGCCTCGGAAACGGCCTCCGGCATGACGTTTCCTGCGTTTGTGGAGCTGTCTGCTCGGGCGCCCGTTCGCCTTCCACGAAGCGACATCATGAAGTGCGAAGGCGCGGACGCCGTGCTGCCGGGCGAAGCGACGACGATCCGCCACCAAGCCGTTACGCAGGTTGCGGGACAGATCCTCTTCACGGGAAAGCGCCGGAGCATGGTGGCTGTTCAGGCTGCCTGGAAGTGTGACCGAATCGTGCGGTGTTGCTAGCACTGCAAGCATGGGGTAGCTTGCACGCATTCGAACGCTGCGAAGGATCGGCAAATGGCAAGCATCACCATCCGCAATCTCGATGACGACGTGAGGACGCGCCTGCGCGTCCGCGCCGCCGAGCACAGCCGCTCGATGGAGGAGGAGGTGCGCATCATCCTGCGTGAGGCTGTGACCGACAGACCGTCCGTACCCCGGGATCTGGTGGACTTCACCCGCGAGTGTTTCGCGCCCCTTGGCGGCGTCGAGCTGGAACTCCCCCCGCGCGGTCCGATGCGCGAACCTCCGAAATTCTCCTGACACACGCGGATGTACGTCATTGACACGAATGTTGCGTCGGAACTCATGCGCCCGGCCCCGACGCCTTCGGTCGCGGCATGGATTGCGGAGCGCGACACGGAGGACATGTTCCTGACGGCAGTCAGCGAAGCCGAACTGCGCTACGGCGTCGCCATCGCCCCGGCTGGCCGGCGGAAAGATGCGCTGGAAGCCGCCATGACCCGGTGGCTCGACGTGGGATTCGGCGAACGGATTCTGCCCTTCGACAGCGTTGCGGCCCGGGCCTATGCGGAAATTGCTGCGGACCGCCGCCAGACGGGCCGGCCCATTGGTGAGGCCGACTGCCAGATCGCCGCCATATGCCGTCAGCGGGGCGCGGTCTTGATCACGCGGAACGTGCGCGACTTTCAGGGCACGGGAATCGAGGTCGTCGACCCTTGGGCGACGGGATGATCGGCACGACCGAAGCCTTCGCGCCGCCGCCGGGCGGCCGGTTCGATTGCATGACCCCCGGTATCATGAGCGTCGGCGGTTGGCCGTCGCCCCGACAAATGCCAACGATGTCGCGGAACTCGGGATCGAGGTCGTCGACTCGTGGATGAGCACAGCCAACCCGCCACGCAACCATGGTTGGACGCAGACCAGGGAAGAGAAGACTGGCCGTGAACGTTCAGACGCACGAAGAGCTGAAAGCCAAAATCTGGGAGATCGCGAACCGACTTCGTGGAGTGTACCGGCCTCCCCAGTATCGCTTGGTGATGCTTCCGATGGTCGTGCTGCGTCGGCTCGATTGCGTCCTGGAGCCGACCAAGGATGCCGTCCTGAAGCGGCGTGATGAGCTTGAAGCGCGACAGGTGCCCGAAGCTGCAATGGACTCCCTGCTCGGCAAAGCCGCCGACCCGCAGCGCAAGCATCCGCTCTACAACACGAGCCCCTACACCTTCGCCCGCCTGCTTGGAGACGCCGAGAACATCGCGCCGAACCTCGTGTCCTACATCAACGGCTTCTCACCGATCGCCCGTTCCATCTTCGAGCGCTTCAAGTTTGCCGGTCAGATCGAGGAGCTCGATGCCAAAGGTCGTCTCTTCACCGTCGTCAAGGCGATGGCCGATGTCGATCTTCACCCCGATCGGATCGACAACCTGCAGATGGGCTACCTGTTCGAGCACCTGGTGATGCGCTTCAACGAACAGGCGAACGAGGAGGCGGGGGACCACTTCACGCCGCGTGAGGTCATTCGCCTGATGGCGAACCTCATCTACACCGGCGAGGCGGATGTCTACAGGCCCGGCATCTACCGCACGATCTGCGATCCGGCGTGTGGAACGGGCGGCATGCTCTCCGAATCCCAGAAGCTGATCCTCTCCCAGAACGACCGGGCGCAGCTTGCACTCTTCGGCCAGGAGTACAACGACGAGTCCTGGGCGATCTGCTGCTCGGACATGCTCATCAAGGACGAGGACACCGCCAACATCGTCCTCGGCGACACCCTCGGCGACGGCAAGACCAGGGACGGCTTCGAGGGTGAGCGCTTCCACTACCTGATGGCCAACCCGCCTTTCGGCGTCGAGTGGAAGGACCAGAAGGACACGGTCGAACGCGAGCACAGGACCGCGGGCTTTTCGGGCCGGTTCGGCGCCGGGCTTCCGGCCATCAATGACGGCTCGCTCCTCTTCCTCCAGCACATGATCTCCAAGATGCACCCTTACGAAGAAGGGGACGAGGACCAGCCCGGATCAAAGATCGCCATCGTCTTCAACGGTTCGCCGCTCTTCTCCGGCGACGCCGGGTCGGGACCGTCCAACATTCGCCGCTGGATCATCGAGAACGACTGGCTCGATGCCATCGTGGCGCTACCCGACCAGCTCTTCTACAACACCGGCATTTTCACCTATGTCTGGCTCGTGACGAACCGCAAGCCTCTGGAGCGACGCGGCAAGGTGCAGCTCATCGACGGCACGCGCTTCTTCCGGAAGATGAAGAAGAGCCTCAACAACAAGCGCAACGAGATCACCAAAGCGCAGATCAGCCGCCTGACGTGCGTCTATGGCAACTGCGAGGATGGCGAGACGACCGATGTGACGATCAACGGCGAGACCGAGACCCGCGTCATCTCCCGCATCTTCGAGAACCGCGAGTTCGGCTTTCTCAAGGTGACGGTCGAACGCCCCTTGCGCATGAGCTTCGAGGCGACGCCGGAGCGTATTGCGAGGCTCGACGGGCAGAAGGCTTTCGCGAATCTGGCGCAATCGAAAAAGCGAAAGGATGCGGCGGCGGCCGAGCGCTATGTGGAGGAGGGGCGGAAGCAGCAGGACGCCATCCGCGCCGTGCTCGCAACGCTCGCCAGCAAGGGACGCTATCTGGACCGGGAGGCGTTCGACGCCGACGTGGTGATGGCCGCCAAGCGAGCCGGTCTCAGAATCCTCGGCCCGATCAGGAAGGCGATTTTCACGGCGCTCGGGGAGCGCGACCCGGGCGCCGGGATTTGCCGCGACGGCGAAGGACGACCGGAACCCGACAGCGAACTCCGGGATACCGAGAACATTCCCCTGCCGCCCGGAACGGCGCTACCCCTGCCGATGGACTTCGGACCGGACAAGCCCAACGACCGGCTGGTCGAGGCTTTCCGGCAAGACATCGACGCCTACATGGCGCGCGAGGTGCTGCCTCATGTGCCCGGTGCCTGGGTGGATTACGGCAAAACCAAGGTCGGCTACGAAATCCCGATCAATCGCCATTTCTACGTCTACAAGCCACCGCGGTCTCTTGACGAGATCGAGGCAGACATCACAAAGCTCGAAGAGGAAATTGCCGGGCTGTTGAAGGGGCTGGTGGCGTGAGCGAAGTCCCAGTAGAGGTCCGTGAGGCTTATGGCGATCTTCCGCAGACTTGGAAGCTGGAGAAGCTGAAGTTCTTCGCCGAGGTTCGCAACAGCAACGTCGACAAGGTCATATCCGAAGATGAAAAACCGATTCGGCTCTGCAACTACACTGACGTCTATTACAACGACCGCATTTCGTCGGATCTTCATTTTATAGAAGGATCTGCGACTGAAAGGGAAGTCGCGCGATTCCAGCTAAAATTGGGTCAGGTCATCGTCACGAAAGATAGCGAAAGATGGGATGATATCGGCGTCCCTGCCTTGGTTACCGAGAACATGCCAGACGTTCTTTGCGGCTACCATCTTTCAGTGTTCGAGCCCGGCCCGGAGCTGGACGGTGGCTTTCTTGCTTGGCTCTGCCGAGCCGAGCCACTCAATGACCAATTCAAGCTCGCGGCGAATGGGATCACTCGCTTCGGGCTTGGCCAATATCCGATGAAGAATGCCTTCATCGCGCTTCCCCCGCTCGACACGCAGCGGCGGATCGCGCGGTTTCTGGACGAGAAGACGGCGCGGCTCGACGGGCTGATCGAGAAGAAGCGCGAGCTTCTGGACCGGCTGGCCGAGAAACGCCAAGCCCTCATAACCCGCGCCGTCACCAAGGGCCTCAACCCCGACGCGCCAATGAAGTCCACCGGCATCGACTGGATCGGCGACATCCCGGCGCATTGGTACATCAAGCGGTTCCGGTTTACCGCCCGTCTTGTCTCGGGCGCGACGCCTACGACAACCAATTCCGAGTATTGGGATGGAGAGATCCCTTGGATCTCTCCCAAGGACGTGAAAGCTGATGAACTGCTCTCGTCGATTGATCGCATTACTGAGTATGCCGTTTCGAACTATGGATTGAAACTGCACGAAAATGATAGCGCTGTAATCGTTATTCGCGGCATGATTCTGGCGCGGAAGATTCCAGTGGCGATCGCTCGAGGACGATATACGATCAATCAGGACATGAAGGTTATTCAGTCAAAGGGAGAAGTGATACCCGAGTACTTTCGGATGTATTTGTCGTCCATCGAGTCGTTCTTGCTCACGCTAGTTGCAGAGGCGGGACACGGTACAAAGGCGTTGAGAACCGATGTGCTTTCGGACGTCCCTGTACTTCTGCCACCTCTTGATGAGCAGTTTAGCCTCGCTGCGGCACTAAGTCGCAATCGGAAGGGAATGGACATGGTGATTCAGAAAATCGGACGTTCGATTGAGCATCTTGAGGAGTATCGCGCTACGCTGATCACTTCCGCTGTCACAGGGTAGCTCGTCGAGCTGCAATGATCTCGATTCTTCAACAGCCTACAGATTCTTCGGCGACTACCATGAGCATTTCCGTGCGAGGCTTTTGATCCATGCCCGGCCATACCGAACGCGATTTCGAGGCAGCGATCGAAGCCGGGCTGACCGGTTCCGGCGGTTACGAGAAGCGAAATCCAGGCGCCTATGACGAAGCGTCCGCGCTCTTCCCGGACGATGTCACCGGTTTCCTGAAGGTCAGCCAACCGGCCAAATGGAAAGGACTGGAGGCCCTACTCGGCCCGAAGACCGCCGCGACCGTGCTGGATAGCCTGTCCAGGGAGTTGGAGCTCAAGGGCACACTCCACGTCCTGCGTCACGGCTTCAAGTGCTACGGCAAGACGTTCCGCATGGCCTACTTTCGGCCGAACACCTCCATGAACCCCGAGGCTGCCGAAAACTACGCCAGAAACCGCCTGACGATCACGCGCCAAGTCGCCTTCACCTCGGCCATGAAGAAGGCGGACGGCACGAACCGCCGCTGCATCATCGACGTGACTCTTGCGGTCAACGGCATCCCGGTCGTCACCGCCGAACTCAAGAACCCGTTGACCGGACAGCGTGCCGCCCATGCGATGCGCCAGTACCAAGCCGACCGTGACGAGCGCGATCTGCTGTTCGCGTTCAAGAAACGCGCCTTGGTCCACTTCGCGGTGGACCCGGACGAGGTGTGGATGACCACGCGACTCAGGGGCAAGGAGACCCTCTTCCTGCCCTTCAACCGGGGCAACGACCACGGGGCGGGCAATCCGCCGGTCGAGGGCAACTGGAAGACCCACTACCTGTGGGACGAGGTGCTGCAGGCCGACAGCCTCCTGGAGATCCTGCAACGCTTCATGCACCTCGAAGTGAAGGAGAGGCAGGTCAGGACCGACAAGGGCGTGCGCAACGTGCGGAAGGAGACGATGATCTTTCCCCGCTACCACCAGCTCGACGCGGTTCGGAAACTCGTCGCCCACGCCAAGACCAATGGCAGCGGCCGGAACTACCTGATTCAGCATTCCGCCGGCTCCGGCAAGTCGAACTCGATCGCGTGGCTCGCACACCGCTTGGCCAGCTTGCATGACGAACGAGACGAGAAGGTGTTCCACTCCGTCATCGTGGTGACTGACCGGCGGGTGCTCGACCAGCAGTTGCAGGACACGATCTACCAGTTCGAGCACAAGACCGGCGTGGTCGAGAAGATCGACGAGGACGCCGGGCAGCTCGCTCTGGCGCTGTCCCGGGGCACGCCTGTCGTCATCACGACGATCCAGAAGTTCCCCTTCATCTCGCAGGCGCTCTCGACTCTCGAGAAAAAGGGCTCTGGCGTGAAGATCGACACGGCGGGAAAACGCTTCGCCGTCATCGTCGACGAGGCGCACTCGTCCCAGAGCGGCGAGACCGCGACTGTTCTCCGGGGCATGCTGAACCAGGAAGGAATTGAAGCGGCCGTCGCAGCACAACTCTCCGGGGAAGAGGACGACGATCTTTCCGATGAGACGAAAGCGGCCGTGCTGCGCGATGCGCTGCAACGGGCGCGGCAACCGAACCTCAGCTTCTTCGCGTTCACGGCCACGCCGAAATTCAGGACCAAGGCCCTGTTCGACGAACCAGGCCCGTCCGGCGCTTCACCCTTCCACGAGTACTCCATGCGGCAAGCCATCGAAGAAGGCTTCATCATGGACGTGCTTCAGAATTACACCACCTACAAACGCTTCTTCGGCCTGGTCAAGCAAATCGAGGACGATCCCGACGTGCCGCGCAGGCAGGCCGCGAAGGCCCTCACGCACTACCTCGAGCTTCATCCCGTCAATATCGAGCAAGTCGTTTCCGTGATCGTCGAGCATTTCCGGCTTTATGTGATGAACGAGCTCGGCGGGCGGGCAAAGGCGATGGTGGTCACAGGCTCCCGCCTCGCCGCCGTGAAATACAAGCTCGCCTTCGACCGCTACATCGCCGACCGGGGCTATACGGGCATCCGTTCGCTGGTGGCCTTCTCGGGCACGGTCGAAGATCCGGAAGACCCCGGATCGTCCTATACCGAGGTCGCGATGAATGACGGTCTGCCCGAAACCGGGCTCCCGGAGGCTTTCGAGCGCGACGATTACCGGGTTCTTCTGGTCGCGGAGAAGTACCAGACCGGCTTCGATCAGCCCTTGTTGCAGACGATGTACGTGGTGAAGCGCCTGGCCGGCGTTCAGGCGGTGCAGACGCTCTCCAGGCTCAACCGCATCGTGCCCGGCAAGTCGCGCACCTTCGTTCTCGACTTCGCCAATGAGGAAGACGACGTCTACAAGGCGTTCAAGCCCTACTACGAGACCACGCCTGTCGGCGAGAACGCCGATCCGCATCGCCTGTCCGAGCTGCAGCACCGCCTGCTCGAGTGGGCGATCTTTACGCCGACCGATGTGACCGTCTTCGCCGAAGTCTGGTATCGCGCCAGGCGCCACCACTCGGTGCAGGATCATCGCGTGATGAACGCCGTCCTCGATGCTGTCGTTCAGCGCTTCCAGGGTCATGAGGAGGACAAGCGGGAAGAGTTTCGCGGTCAATTGAAAGCCTATCGAAACATTTACGCGTTCCTGTCTCAAGTCATTCCCTATCAGGACAGCGAGCTTGAACGACTCTACGCCTTCGTGCGAAACCTGCTGTCGAAGCTTCCGCCGCCGGGCGATGGCAAGGCTCTCGTTCTCGACGATGAGGTGGCGCTGCAGTTCTTCCGGCTTCAGCAGATGACCGAGGGCTCGATCGACCTTTCGGACGGCGAGGCCGATCCTCTCAAGGGGCCGACCGACGTCGGCACAGCCCAAGTCAAAGACGAAGAGGTGACTCTTTCCAGCTTGATCGACCGCCTCAACGAGCGCTTCGGAACGAGCTTCACCGATGCGGATCAGTTGTTCTTCGAGCAGATACGCGCTTCCGCCGAGAACAACGAGCACGTTGCGGAGGCGGCTCTCGCCAACAATTTCAGGAATTTCTCCTCTTACCTGGATCGCGTGCTGGACGGGTTGTTCATTGCGCGAATGGAGGGCAACGAAGAGATATTTGCAAAGGTGATGACGGACACCGAGTTCCGTTCAGTCGCTCATGAGCACTTGGCGTACGAGATTTTCCGCCGCGTCCGCGAGAAACAGGCCGCCGTGTGATCGCTTTCGGTGCGCAACGGTTCGTCGATGATGCGCTACAGGATATCGGCGAGCAGGTCGGATCAAGCGCCCGTCGCATGTCGGTGCAAGTCGTTGTCCGCGCGCCGGAGACCATGGTGCATGACCATGAGCACCTGTGAGCACCTGCGGCAGAGATTGCCTGTTGGTGGCTACAAGGGCGCCGTGCCATGCACGGTGAGGGAGGACACGGGGTGAGCGGCGAGAACTCCGGCCTCGGCGTCGCCTGCCTTCATTGCGGTGAATCGGCTCGATCGGTGCCCGTTTCTCCGGACAGCTCGTCGAGGATCGGGCACTCGGGGCGGTCGTCGCCATGGCAGCGCTCGGCGAGGTGGAGGATGGCGTCGCGCATCGAGCGGAGCTCGGCCATTTTTGCCTCGATCCGCGCGACGTGCCCGAGCGCGAGCCGCTTCACGTCCGCGCTCGCGCGTTCGCGATCGGACCACAGGGAGAGCAGCCTGCCGGTCTCCTCGACGCTGAATCCCAAGTCGCGGGCGCGGTGGATGAACTGCAACCGTCGCACGTCGTCGTCGCTGAATTCGCGGTAGCCGTTGCCGGTGCGCGGCGCGGGCGTGATCAGACCGACTTCTTCGTAGAAGCGGATCGTCTTCGCCGCCATGCCCGAGCGCCGGGCCGCCTCACTGATGCGCATTGATCGCTCCTCGCCGATTTCCCCGAATCTGCCGAATCCGCTGATTCCCCCCGACGCCCCGACTCCCCCGCTCCTCCAATCCCCCCGACGCCGGCTCCCCCATCCCGCCGGCTCACAACGCGGCGTTGCGCAGCCTCAGCGCGTTGGTGATGACCGAGACCGAGCTTGCGCTCATCGCGGCGCTCGCGAGCATCGGCGACAGCAGCACCCCGAGGACCGGATAGAGCACTCCGGCCGCGACGGGGATGCCGATCGCGTTGTACACGAACGCGAAGACCAGGTTCTGCCGGATGTTGCGCATCGTGGCCCGCGACAGCGAACGGGCCTTCGCGATCCCGCGGAGATCTCCCTTCACCAAGGTGACGCCGGCGCTCTCGATCGCGATGTCGGAGCCGGTTCCCATCGCGATGCCGATGTCGGCGCGCGCGAGCGCGGGAGCGTCGTTGATGCCGTCGCCCGCCATCGCGACGACGCGGCCCTGCGCCTGCAGGGCGGCGATGACGCGGTGCTTGCCCTCCGGTGTCATGCCGGCGTGGACCTCGTCGATGCCGAGCTCGACGGCGACCGCCCGCGCCGTCGTCTCGTTGTCGCCGGTCAGCATCACCACCCGGAGCCCGGCGGCGCGCAGTGCGCGCAGGCTCGCCGCCGCGTCCGGCCTGATCGGGTCCGCTACCGCGATGAGCCCCGCCAGCTCGCCGTCGATCGCGACCCACATCACCGTCTCGCCCCGGGCGCGCAGCGCTTCGGCGCGGACGCCGGCGGCGCCGGTCGCGACCCCCGCCTCGAGCAGCAACGCCTCGTTCCCGACGAGGACATGGATGCCGTCGCTCCGCCCCCGCACGCCACGACCGGTGATCGATTCGAACGCGGCGGCCGGCCTGGCGCCGACACCGCGGGCGCGGGCGCCGCGTTCGACCGCGGTGGCGAGGGGATGCTCGCTCGAACGTTCGATGCCCGCCGCGAGGGCGAGCCACTCAGCTTCCGTGAAGCGCCCGAGAGTGGTCACCGAGCGCAGCTCCGGGCGGCCCTCGGTCAGGGTCCCCGTCTTGTCCACGACCAGGGTGTCGATCTTCTCCATGCGCTCCAGGGTTGCGGCGTCGCGGATCAGCACCCCGTCGCTGGCCCCGCGTCCGATCCCGGTCACCACCGAGACCGGGGTCGCAAGCCCGAGCGCGCACGGGCACGCGATGATGAGCACCGACACCGCCGCGACGAGGGCGTTGGCAAGCGAAGGCGCGGGTCCGAATGCCGCCCATGCGATGAACGTGATGACCGCGACCACCGCCACCGCGGGCACGAACCGTCCGGCGACGATGTCCGCCACCGCCTGGATCGGAGCCCGCGACCGGCCGGCCGATGCGACGAGCGCCGCGATCCGCGCCACCAGCGTCTCCGACCCGACGCGTTCCGCCCGCATCGTGAACGCCCCGGTCCCGTTCACGGTGCCGCCGGTGACCCGATCCCCGGCGCCGCGTCCGACCGGGATCGGCTCGCCCGTGATCATCGACTCGTCGATGCTCGTCGCGCCGTCGAGCACCGCACCATCGACCGGGACCCGCTCTCCGGGCCGGACCCGGAGCCGGTCCCCGACCGCGATCCGATCGAGCGGGACCTCGCGTTCCTCTCCATCGGGGTCGAGGCGTCGCGCGACGGCGGGCGCGAGGGTGAGCAGGCGGCGGATCGCATCGCCGGTCCGCGCGCGCGATCGCAGCTCCAGCACCTGTCCCGTGATGACGAGGGTCACGATCACCGCGGCGGCTTCGAAGTAGAGCGGGGGAGCGCCGTCGATGCGGAACGCCTCCGGGAGCAGGCCCGGAAACAGCAGCGCGATCATGCTCGCGAGCCACGCGGTGCCGGTGCCGATCGCCACCAGGGTGAACATGTTGAGCCTCGCCGTGACGATCGAGGTCCACCCGCGAGCAAAGAACGGCCATCCGCACCACAGCACCACCGGGGTCGCGAGCACCGCTTGGGTCCACCCGAACCACGCCGGTCCGAGCAGGTCCCGCGCATCGAGCGGCGGGACCATCTCGCTCATCGCGATCGCGACGACCGGCAGGGTCAAGGCGCATGCGACGGCGAGCCGGCGCCGCATGTCCACCAGCTCCGGGCTCGGTGCGTCGCGCCGGAGCACCGTCCCGGGTTCGAGCGCCATCCCGCACTCGGGGCAGCTCCCGGGAGCGTCGCGGACCACGTCCGGATGCATCGAGCAGGCGTATTCGACATGCGCAGGCGCGAACGCCCGCGGCTCCAGCGCCATGCCGCAGTCGGGGCAGTGCGAGGGGACGTCGCTGCGCACCTCGGGATGGCAGGGGCAGGTGTAGACGGCCGGAACGCCCTGGACCCGCGCGGCAGCGTCGCGTTCCGCGATTCGATCCGCCGGCGCTCCGGGGGTTTCCCGAGCGACCCCGGAGGTGGGCGCCGAGTGTCCGGCGAAGCGGTCCGGCCCGGCTTCGAACCGTTCCCGGCAGGTCTCGCCGCAGAACCAGAAGCGGCGCCCGGCGTAGCGCGCCGTCGCGCCGGGACGCATCCGCTCGACGCGGGCGCCGCACACCGGGTCGCCGGCGTGCGTGTAGCGCTCGGGCTCGGCGAGGAACCGTCCCTTGCACCCGTCGCAGCAGAAGCCCACGGCCTGTCCCTCGTGTACGCAGTGCGCGCGGGCGGTGGACGGGTTCGCCCGCATCCCGCACACCGGATCGTGGGTGGCGGCCGCACGTGTCGCGAGGACCACGCCATCGCGTGCTTCGTCGGGAATGATGCTCATGGCCTCCGCTCCGCTCTCGATCGGACGTAGCAAGGCTAAACTTTCCAGTAACTGGAAAGTCAAGCACATCGGAAGGATCTCGAGTTTCTGGATTCGCCGCCCGCCACGAAGGTGGGATGGATTCCCGCCCCTGCCTTCACGAGGGCAGGCTCTGTGCGGGAATGAGGGTTTCGGGGGGAACAGCGGCATTGCGGCCAGGACGCCATCCCCGCGCAAGTGGGAATCCGTCACCCGATTCCAGGCATTTCGAACCCCGAAACACGAGGGAGGAAGGATGACGGGCATCGGCGAGCGTGGGCGGGGCGCCCGAATCCGTCGAGCCCCTGCGGTGGGCTACCATGGCAGCCCTTGCCGCATCGTTCGCCGCGTTTCGAGCTACCCGTGGACTTCGACCATGACACCCTCGACCGCCTGCGCCGGCACCATCCGGCGTGGCGGCTGCTGCGCTCGGATCACGCGCCGCTGGTTGCGGGGTTTCTCCATCGCGTGTTCGTCGCGCCCAACCGGCGGGTGCTGGCGCAGAGCGACTTGGCGGAAGCGCTGGAAGACGAGCTGTATGCGCTGCGCGAACGCTCCGGGTCATCCTTCCCTCAAGCGTCCCTGCACTACCTCGACGACTGGGCGAGCCCCGAGAAGGGGTGGCTGCGCAAGTTCTACCTGCAGGGCTCCGACGAGCCGCACTTCGACCTGACTCCGGCTGCCGAGAAGGCGATCGCCTGGCTCGGCTCCCTCACCGAGCGCAGCTTCGTCGGCACCGAGTCGCGCCTGCTGACCCTGTTCGAGCTGCTGCGGCAGATGAGCGAGGGGGTCGAAACGGACCCCGAGGCGCGCATCGCGGAGCTCGAAAAGCGCCGTGCCGGGATCGACGGCGAAATCGAGCGCATCCGATCCGGCGACATCCCGTTGCTCGACGAGACGGGCTTGAAGGATCGTTTCCAGCAGTTCATGCAGATGGCGCGCGAGCTGCTCGCCGACTTTCGCGAGGTCGAGCAGAACTTCCGCATCCTCGACCGCCGGGTGCGTGAACGCATCGCGCTGTGGGAAGGCTCCAAGGGCGAGCTGCTCGAAGACATCATGAGCGAACGCGACTCCATCGCCGACTCCGACCAGGGGCGCAGCTTCCGCGCGTTCTGGGATTTCCTGATGTCCCGCGCCCGGCAGGACGAGCTGACCCGGCTGCTGGAACGAGTGCTGTCCCTGCCCGCGGTCAGGGACATGGGGCCCGATGCGCGGACCCGGCGTGTCCACTACGACTGGTTGGAGGCCGGCGAGCACACGCAGCGCACGGTGGCGCGACTGTCGCAGCAGCTTCGCCGCTTCCTCGACGATCGGACGTGGCTGGAAAACCGCCGCATCATGGACATCCTGCGCGGCATCGAGACCAAGGCGCTGGCGGTCCGGGACGCGCCGCCGCCCGGCGAGATCATGCACATCGCCGGCGTCGCGGCAGACATCGAACTGCCGGCGGAGCGTCCGCTGTTCACCCCCCGGACCAGGCCCGCGGTCGTGGACGTGGCGCCCGAGGCCGACGAGGTGGAGGTCGATGCGTCCATGCTGTTCGACTTGGTGGCGGTCGACAAGCCTCGACTGGCGCGAGGGATCCGGCGCGCATTGCAGAGCCGGTCGCAGATCACGCTGCACGAGCTGTGCGAGTCGCAGCCCCTGGAGCATGGCCTGGCCGAGCTCGTCGCGTACGTGCAGCTCGCGGACGAAATGCCCGAGGCGACGGTGGACGAGGATGCGCGGGAGACCGTCCTCTGGCAGAGCGAGGGAGCGGACGGCTCGCCGATCATGCGCCGGGCGCACCTGCCCCGTATCATCTTCGTCAGACCATCACGTTGAGTGACCGCCGGTGAAGCGGGGGCATCATGCACGGGGGACTTTCGCGGGCCGGCACGCGGCAGGCGGCCCCCGTGCCGGTGATGGCCCGGCGCCCGCGGGATTCCCGGCAAGGCGGCGGGGGTGGAAGCCCTGCCGGAGAAGTCCCCGCCGGAGAAGCTCCGGTCGGCCCGGAAGCCCCGGCCTCGTCACGCGCGGGATTACCCGGGGGCGTCCCCCGCCTCGTTCCCGGCCCATGCCACGGACACGCCTCGACCGATCCCGCACGGCCGACCCCTGCGCACAGCTTCCGTGAGGCCACGATGACCGAGCCGATCGACACCCCTGCCTCGGACCCGCTTTCGAACCTCGTCATTCCCCTGCTCAAGGGCGTCCTCTACCGGGAGGACGCCGCCGTGCCGTGGGACCGCCTGATCGACCTGCAAGGGCGGGTGCGCGACCACGTCGGGGTGCTGGGCCTGGACCTGGTCGTCGATGAAGCCGAGGGCTATGCGTTCCTGCGCTCCCGGCCGGACAGTGCGGGCGAGCCGGGCACCGGACTTCCGCGCCTGGTGGCGCGCAGGCCGCTGTCCTTCCCGGTGAGCCTCATCCTTGCGCTGCTGCGCAAGAAGCTGGCCGAATTCGACGCCGGCGGCGGCGAAACCCGCCTGGTGCTCTCCCGCGACGAGATCGTGGACATGGTGCGTGTTTTCCTGCCCGAGACCAGTAACGAGGCGAGACTGCTCGATCGCATCGACACCCATCTGAACCGGATCGTGGATCTCGGCTTCCTGCGTCGCATGAAAACCGGCGAGACCGGCTCCGGCGCCGCGACGTTCGAGGTCAGGCGTTTCCTCAAGGCGTTCGTGGACGCGCAATGGCTCGCCGGGTTCGACGAGAGGTTGGCGGGGTATCGCGCGGCGCTCCACGATGGCGATGACGCGCGACCTCCGGGGGAGCAGCGTCTCCCGACGGATCGATCGTGAACGACTCCCAGCCCCTGCACCTCGACTTCGTGGCCGACGATACGCGGTGCGGCTATCGGCTGCTGCGGCTCGAAGTATTCAACTGGGGCACGTTCGACGGACGGGTCTGGACCCTGGAGCTCGGCGGCAGGAACAGCCTGGTCACCGGCGACATCGGTTCCGGCAAGTCCACGCTGGTGGATGCGATCACCACGCTCCTCGCCCCGGCACACCGGATCGCCTACAACAAGGCGGCGGGCGCCGGGAGCCGGGAGCGCACGCTGCGGTCCTACGTGCTGGGGCACTACAAGTCCGAACGCAACGAACTCGGCGGTTCGGCCCGGCCCGTCGCGCTGCGCGATCACTCCCGCTACTCGGCGATCCTCGGCGTATTCCACAACGCCGGCTATCACCAGACCGTGACTCTCGCGCAGGTGTTCTGGATGACCGACGCGCAGGCGCAGCCGGCCCGGTTCTTCGCTGCCGCCGAGCGCGAGCTGTCCATCGCCGGCGACTTCGCGCACTTCGGTACCGACATCGGCCGGCTGCGCAGGAACCTGCGCGCCGCGGGGGTCGAGATCTTCAGCAGCTTCCCACCCTATGGCGCATGGTTTCGCCGCCGGTTCGGCATCGACAACGATCAGGCGCTGGAGCTGTTCCAGCAGACCGTGTCCATGAAGTCGGTCGGCAATCTCACGGATTTCGTGCGCGGCCACATGCTCGAACCTTTCGATCTGGCGCCTCGCATCTTGGCCTTGATCGACCACTTCGACGATCTGCGCCGCGCCCACGAAGCGGTGCTGAAGGCGAAGCGCCAGATCGAGCTGCTCGACCCGCTGGCGGTGGACTGCGAGCGCCATGCCGAGCTCGGCCGCGAGATCGAAGCCCTGCGCCAATGCCGGGAAGCGCTGCGGCCCTGGTTCGCGAGGCTGAAGCTCGATCTCCTGGACCGGCGCATCGCGAAGCTCGACGAAGACCGGGCGCGGCAGAACGCGCAGATCGAGCGCGCGCGGGAACGCCGGGACGGCGAGCGCGGCCGGATGGAGGAGGTCAAACGCGCCATCGCGGACAACGGCGGCGACCGCATCGAACGTCTGGCGGCGGACATCGCCCGGCTCGAACGGGAGCGCGACCGGCGCTCGCGGCAGGCCCGGCGGTACGAGGAGCTGGTCCGGGCCGTCGGCGAGTCCCCGGCGGCGGACGACACGCGATTCCTGGCGCAACGGCAACGCTTCGCCGCCCTGGCCGAAGAGCTGCGCTCGCACGATGCCGATCTCCAGAACGAGCTGACCGAGCGCCACGTGGACTTTCGCCGGGGCAAGGAGCAGCACGATGCGCTCGCGGCCGAGATCGTGAGCCTCAGGAGCCGGCGCAGCAACATCCCGGCGGCGCAGATCGAGATGCGCGGCGCGCTGTGCGAAGCGCTCGGGTTTGCCGAGGCGGATCTGCCCTTCGCGGGTGAGCTCATGCAGGTCCGCGAGGACGAGCGCGACTGGGAAGGCGCCGCGGAGCGCCTGCTGCGAGGTTTCGGGCTGTCGCTCTTGGTGCCCGATGCGCACTACGCGCGAGTGGCGGCGTGGGTGGACGAGAGGCACCTCGGCGGGCGGCTGGTCTATTTCCGGGTCCGTGAACGCGTTCGGGGCAAGGGTTCCGAACTGCATCGCGACTCCCTGGTGCGCAAGCTCTCGGTCAAGCCGGACTCGGCTTTCTACGACTGGCTGGAGCGGGAGCTGGACCATCGCTTCGATGTCGCCTGCTGCGTGACGCAGGAGCAGTTCCGGCGCGAAGTCCGCGCCATCACGCGAGCCGGGCAGATCAAGATGCCCGGCGAACGGCACGAAAAGGACGACCGGCGCCGCATCGACGATCGGAGCCGGTACGTGCTCGGCTGGACCAACGCGGCCAAGATCGCCGCGCTCGAAGCTGAAGCGCGCGGCCTGGAAGCGCGGCTCGGCGACCTGGGCGCCCGTATTTCCGAGGTGCAGGCGGAGCGGGGAGCGGTTCGGGAGCGGCTCGACAGCCTGTCGAAGCTGGAAGAGCTCACGGATTTCCGCGACCTCGACTGGCCGGCCGTCGCCCGGGAGATCGACGAGCTGGCCCGGGAAAAGCACCGGCTCGAAACCGCTTCCGACGTGCTCAGGCAGCTGCACGCGCAGCTTGCGCAAGTCACCGAAGCCCTCGCGGGCACCGAGACGGAGCTCGAGGGCCACCGCGACCGGTACTCGAAAACCGAGCAGAAACGAGCCGACGCCGAGGCGTTGCGCGCGCGGACTCTCTCGGTTCTGGACGGCGTGGAGAGCGAGGCGCCGGCTCCCTGGTTCGACCGGCTGGCCGCCATGTACGACGAGGCCCTTGGCGAGCATCGGTTGAGCGTCGAATCCTGCGACAACCGCGAGCAGGACATGCGCCAATGGCTGCAGGCGCGCATCGACACGGAAGACCACCGCGAGAAGCGGCTGCGCGACCGGATCATCCAGGCGATGATGGCGTTCAAGGAGGAGTTCAAGCTGGAGACCGCCGACTTCGACGCCGGCATCGAGGCGGGGTTCGAGTACCGCGCCATGCTCGACCGGCTCCAGGCCGACGATCTGCCGCGCTTCGAGGAGAGCTTCAAGAGCCTGCTGAACGAGAACACCATTCGGGAGATCGTGAACTTCCACTCGCAGCTCAGCCGGGAGCGCGAAACGATCAAGGATCGGATCGCGCACATCAACGAATCCCTCGGCCAGATCGACTACAACCCGGGGCGCACCATCCGGTTGGTCGCCACGGTGGCGCCGGACGTCGACATCCGCGACTTCCAGGCGGAGCTGCGGGCGTGCGCCGAGGGGACGTTGACCGGATCGGACGACGACTACTCCGAGGCCCGGTTCCTCCAGGTGCAGAGCATCATCGAACGCTTCCGGGGCCGGGAAGGAAGGTCCGAACAGGACCGCCGATGGACCGAGAAAGTCACCGACGTGCGGAACTGGTTCACGTTTGCGGCGAGCGAACGCTGGCGCGAGGACGACACGGAGTACGAGCACTATTCCGACTCCGGCGGCAAGTCCGGCGGGCAGAAGGAGAAGCTCGCCTATACCATCCTGGCCGCAAGCCTCGCGTATCAGTTCGGCCTCGAATGGGGAGTAGTCCGCTCGCGCTCGTTCCGCTTCGTCGTCATCGACGAGGCGTTCGGCCGGGGCTCGGACGAGTCGACCCGGTATGGCCTGAACCTCTTCGCCAAGCTCAATCTGCAGCTCCTCATCGTCACGCCGCTTCAGAAGATCCACATTATCGAGCCCTTCGTCTCCGGCGTCGGTTTCATCCACAACGAGGACGGCCGCGCCTCCCGACTGCGCAACCTCTCCATCGAGGAGTACCGGGAAGAGCGAGCGAGACGCGCGAGATGACCCGCTCCGACGGGCCGCGCGGCGCCGCGCCCGCACTCGACGGGAAGAGGTGGACCACCCCCGCCGATCTGCGCGGGCAGGTGCTGAGGCTGTGGAACCGGGGGCGGATCCTCGCGAGCCTCGTGACGGGCGAGGCACTGTTCCCGAAACGCCTCACGCTCAGGCGCCCGAGTGCGGTGGCGCTCCGCGACCGCTTCGACGAAGCCCGGGCCTGGGCCACCGCGCTGCGATCCATGCGGCAGGTCCGCTTGGGCGAACGCGAAAGCCGCGACCGTGTGCTCGGCGTCAACACCCTGCCGCACGAGGTCTGGATCGATACCGCCGCCGACGCCCTGGCGCTGATCGGCAAGCGCCGGGAAGCCGCCGTCTTCCAGGGCCTCGCGGATGTGGCCCGGGCCCGCGTCCCGGCCCTGCTGCCCTGGCTTGCGCGACGCCCGTTGCGGGCGCTGCCGCTCGCCGGCGACTGGGAGCGCTTGCTCGACGTGGTCGTCTGGCTGCGGGACCACCCCCGGCCCGGCATCTACCTGCGTCAGATGGACGTGCCCGGCGTGCATACCAAGTTCGTGGAGACGCACAGAGGCGTGCTGGCCGAGCTGCTCGACCTCGCCCTGCCGCCGGACTCGATCGACTCCGCCGCCACCGGCGCCGGCGGATTCGCCCGCCGCTACGGCTTCCTCGAAAAGCCCGCCCGCATCCGCTTTCGCATCCTGGACCCGTCGCTCGCCGCGCCGTACGGCGCGCGGCAGGGCGACTTCACTCTCGACGCGGACAGCTTCGCCGCACTGGACACCGGCGCGTGGCGGGCGTTCATCACGGAGAACGAGATCAACTTCCTCGCCTTCCCGCCGATGCCGGGCGGCTTGACGATCTTCGGCGCCGGCTACGGTTTCGACACCCTGGCCCGCGCGCGCTGGATGGAATCATGCCGCCTCTACTACTGGGGTGACATCGACACCCACGGCTTCGCCATCCTCGATGAATTGCGCAGCCACTTCGAGCACGTCGAGTCGTTCCTCATGGATCGGGACACCTTTCTGGCGCATGAATCGCTGTGGGGTACGGAAACCGCGGCGCTGGTTCGAGACCTCCCGAGGCTTACGGCGGAGGAGGACGCTCTGTACGACGATCTGCGCGACAACCGCCTCGGTACGAACCTGCGCCTGGAGCAGGAACGGATTGGCTTCGATCGGGTAAGGAACGCGCTGTCGAGCCTGTGAGCCGGGTCCGCTCCCTCGACTTCGACCGAGACGAGGAGGGACGGGAAAGGACGAGGATGCGCGGGAGTGCCGGCGGTGACGCGCGTCAGCGCGAGCCGGCCTTTCCGCCGAGCGTCGTGCGGAGAACGGGTCGCGGGGGACGCACGCGCCACTCAGCCGGCGTCTTCCTTGACCATGTCGGCCCCCTTCTCGGCGATCATGATCGTCGGGGCGTTGGTGTTCCCGGAGGTCAGCGTCGGCATGATGGAGGCGTCGATCACGCGCAGCCGCTCGACCCCGTGCACGCGCAACCGGTCATCGACCACCGCCATCGGATCGTTGCCCATCTTGCAGGTGCCGACCGGGTGATAGGCGGTCTGGGCGGTGTCCCGGCAGTAGTCGAGCAGCTCCTCGTCGGTGGCGCAGTCCGGACCGGGCCTCAGCTCGTGCGAACGATAGGCATCCATGCGCGGATGCTCCATGATCCGGCGGCAGATGCGCATCCCGCCCAGCAGGCTGATCCGGTCCTCCTCGGCGGACAGGAAGTTCGGCCGGATCGCGGGCGGTGCGTGAGGGTCGGCGGACCGGGCATGGATCGACCCGAGCGACTCCGGCCGCATCTGGTAGACCCCGACCGTCATGCCGGGCTCGGTATCGAGCCTGGTCCGGTCGTTGGCGTCCCCGTAGCTCGCGGGCATGAACAGGAGCTGCACGTCCGGCCCCGCGAGTTCCGGACGGGTTCTCAGGAATCCGTGGCCGAACGCCGGCGCGGTTGCGAGGACCCCGCGGCGGGACACCATGTAGCGCAGGACCTCCTTCACGAACCGGAGCCCGCGGGTCCGCTCGTTCATGGTGATGCGCCGGGTCGCCCGCCAGCTCATGCGGGGGAAGAAGTGATCCCGGTAGTTCTCGCCGACTCCGGGGAGCGCGTGGACGACGTCGATCCCGAGTGACGCCAGGTGTCCGGGCGCGCCCACCCCCGAGAGTTCCAGCAACTGGGGGGACTGCACGCCGCCGGCGCAGAGGATGATCTCGCCGGCCCGCGCCTCTTGTGGAACGCCCCGGACATCGTAGTCGACCCCGACCGCGCGCTTGCCGTCGAAGACGACCCGCTTCGCGTGGGCGTGGGTGCGGACATGGAGGTTGGGACGGCGGCGCGCCGGGCGGAGGAAGGCGCGGGCGGTGCTGCACCGGCGCCCGTCGTGCATCGTGAACTGGTAGTACCCCACCCCTTCCTGATCGCCGCCGTTGTAGTCGGGGTTGCGCGGGTAGCCGCAGGCGACCGCCGCCTCGATGAAGGCGTCGGCCATCTCGTGCGGCTCGTACTGGTCGGTGACGACGAGGGGACCGCCGGTGGCGCGAGCATCGCCGATCCCGGCCTCGGCCGCGCGTTCGAAGTGCTCGGACTTGCGGAAGTAGGGCAGGACGGATTCGTACGACCACCCGCGATTGCCGAGCTGGGACCAGATGTCGTAGTCGAGCGGCTGGCCCCGCACGTAGACCATCCCGTTGATTGCGCTGGAGCCCCCGAGCGTCCTGCCGCGCGGGATGGGGATCCGCCGCCCGTTGACGTTGTCCTCGGGCTCGGTCTCGAAGCACCAGTTGTAGCGGCGATCGTTCATCAGCTTCGCGAAGCCGGCCGGCACCGAGACCCAGGGACTCGAATCCCTGCCGCCCGCCTCCAGCAGCAGGACACGCTTCGCCGCATCCTCGGAAAGCCGGCTGGCGAGCACGCACCCGGCCGAGCCGGCGCCGACGATGACGTAGTCGTAGTCGTGGTCGGTCATGCGGGGAGCACCCTCGTCATTGCCACACGCCGCCCGCCGGTACGCGCCGCCCGCCAAGCTCGCCGCCCGCCGGGCTCGCCGCCCGCCGGGCTCGCCGCCCGCCGGGCTTGCCGGATCGAGTCGTCGCGGCCCGGTATCGCGACGCTCAGGCCGCGGCGGACTCTTCGGTCTCAGCGCCGCGCATCGCCACCTCCCGAGCGAGGATCCCGATCGCGTCGTCGAGGCCGAGGACCCGCGATTCCCGGCGGCCAAGCCGGCGCATCGACACTTCGCGGCGCTCGACCTCCCGGCTGCCGATGGCGAGGATGACGGGCGCCTTCGCGTGCGAGTGCTCGCGCACCTTGTAGGAGATCTTCTCGTTGCGGAGGTCGGCCTCCGCGTACAGCCCCGCCGCCCGCAGCGCCTCGACGACCTCGCCCGCGTAGGCGTCGGCGTCCGAGGTGATCGTGCACACCACCGCGTGCAGGGGGGCGAGCCACAGCGGCAGATGCCCCGCGTAGTGCTCGACGAGGATCCCGGTGAAGCGCTCGACCGACCCGAGCATGGCCCGGTGGAGCATCACCGGCACGTGGCGTTCGCCGTCCTCGCCGACGTAGGACGCCCCGAGCCGGCCCGGCAGGTTGAAGTCCACCTGCACGGTGCCGCACTGCCAGTCCCGGCCGATCGCGTCGCGCAGCACGAACTCGAGCTTCGGCCCGTAGAACGCGCCCTCGCCGGGGTTGTGGGTGTATTCGAGGCCGGTCGAGTCGATCGCCACCCGGAGTGCGGCCTCCGCCTTGTCCCAGATCGCGTCGGCTCCCACCCGCGTCTCGGGGCGGTCCGCGAACTTGATCCGCACGTCCTCGAACCCGAAGTCGCGGTAGATCGACAGGATGAGGTCGCACATCGCCGTCGCTTCCTGCGTGATCTGGTCGGCGGTGCAGAAGACGTGCGCGTCGTCCTGGGTGAACGCGCGCACCCGCATCAGCCCGTGCAGCGCCCCGGACGGCTCGTAGCGGTGCACCTTGCCGAACTCGGCGATGCGCATCGGCAGGCTGCGGTGGCTCTTCACCGGGCCGTTCCTGAAGATCTGCACGTGTCCCGGGCAGTTCATCGGCTTGAGCGCAAAGACCCGGCCGTCCTCGGTCTCGGAGGTGAACATGCTCTCGCGGAACGCCTCCCAGTGGCCGGACGCTTCCCACAGGCGGCGGTCCATGATCTCCGGGGTGTCGACCTCGACGTAGCCGGCCGCGCTCTGGCGTTCGCGCACGTAGCGGATGAGCCCCTGGAAGAGCCGCTGGCCCTTCGGGTGCCAGAACACCGCCCCCGGCGACTCGTCCTGGAAGTGGTACAGGTCCATCTCGCGCCCGAGCCGGCGGTGGTCGCGCCGCTCCGCCTCCTCGAGCCGGTGCAGGTAGGCCTGAAGCTGCTTCTCGTTCGCCCACGCGGTGCCGTAGACCCGCTGGAGCATCTCGTTGCCGGAGTCGCCGCGCCAGTACGCGCCCGAGACGCGCATCAGCTTGAACGCCTTGCCGAGCTTGCCGGTGGAGGGCAGGTGGGGACCACGGCACAGGTCGATCCATCCGCCCTGGCGGTACAGGGAGACGGGCTCGCCGCTCGGGATCCCCGCGATGATCTCCGCCTTGTACTCCTCGCCCCAGTCGCGGAAGAACCGGACCGCCTCGTCGCGGTCCCACTCCTCGCGCGAGATCGTCTCGTCGCGGTCCACGATCTCGCGCATCCGGGCCTCGATCCGCTCCAGGTCTTCCGGAGTGAAGGGCTCCGCGCGCGCGAAGTCGTAGTAGAACCCGTCCTCGATGGCCGGCCCGATGGTGACCTGCGTCTCCGGGTACAGCTCCTTCACCGCCTCGGCGAGCACGTGGGCGGCGTCGTGGCGCAGCAGCTCCAGGGCTTCCCCGGAGTCCCGGGTCACGATGGCGACGGATGCGTCGGTCTCGATGGTGGTGGCGAGGTCGCGCACCACGCCGTCGATCCGGATCGCGAGTGCCGCCCTGGCGAGTCCCTTGCCGATGCTCGCGGCGACGTCGGCTCCGGTCACCGGACCGTCGAAGGACCGGATCGAGCCGTCGGGCAGGGTGATTCGGGGCATGTCGTCTCCGTCCCGCGGATGAAGCGCCCGACGTCCGTGGCGTCCGGCGCGCGAGAGCGCGATTCTAACCGGCATCGGCTACGGGATCGCGAGCGCGGGGGCGGAGCCGGCGGTATCATCCCGCCGCCGCCGGCACCCGCGCCCCACACCGTGGCGAGCGTGAACGGCGCCCCGGCGGGATGTGACGCCACCAGCCATCACGAGGACCGCGAATGCCCGCACCCTTCACCCTCCTGGTCTCCCCCCGGCTGCGCAAGACGCCGTTTCACGATCGCGTGATCGCGGCGCGGGCCCGGGGGTTCTCCGTCTACAACCACATGTTGCTGCCCCTGGTGTACGAGTCGTGGGAGGCGGACTACCGGCATCTCATGGAGCGCGTCCAGCTCTGGGACGTCTCGGTGGAGCGGCAGGTCGAGGTCCGCGGCCGCGACGCGCTCGCGCTGGTGGAGCTGATGACGCCGCGAGACGTCGCACGGTGCGCGATCGGCCAGTGCAAGTACGCGACGCTCGTCGACGAGCATGGCGGGATCGTCAACGATCCGTTGATCCTCCGCCTCGCCGAGGATCATTTCTGGCTCTCCATCGCGGATTCCGACGCGCTGCTCTGGACGAAGGGCATCGCGGCCGGGAGAGGCTTCGACGTCGACGTGCGCGAGCCGGACGTCTCCCCGCTGGCGTTGCAGGGACCGCTCGCGGATGACGTGGCCGAGGCCGCCTTCGGCTCCTGGACGCGGTCGCTGCGGTTCTTCCGGTTCCGGGAGACCGAGATCGACGGCATTCCGGTGGTGGTCGCGCGTTCGGGCTGGAGCAAGCAGGGCGGGTTCGAGATCTATCTTCGGGACGGGTCGCTCGGAGGCGCGCTGTGGGACCGGATCCGGCACGCCGGGGAGCCCTACGGAATCCGCCCCGGGGCGCCGAACCTCATCGAGCGCATCGAGAGCAGGCTGGTCTCGTACGGCACCGACGTGACACTTGAACACGACCCCTTCGAGGCCGGGCTCGAAACCTGGTGCGACCTCGACAAGCCGGCCGAGTACCTGGCGCGAGCGGCCCTCGCCGAGCGCCGGGGACGAACCCCGGCGCGGCGGCTGGAGCGAGTCGTCATCGGGGGCGGGCGCATCGAGCCGAACAGCGCCCGGATGCGGTTGCACGCGGGCGGTGGTCCCGCCGGGTTCGTCACCAGCTCCGCGTACTCGCCCCGGCTCGAGAAGAACGTCGCCCTTGCGATGGTCGCGACGCAGCACGAGGAAGGCGCCCTGCGGGTGACTCTCGAAGACGGCTCCGAGCGTGACGTGGCGGTCGCGGACGGGAACTGGACGGTGCAGGGCCGGGAGCCGGGCCGGGCCTGAGCCCCGCATCGGCATGGCGCCGGAGAGGCGGGCTTGCTCCGGCGGCCTTGTCCGACGGTCCGTGCGAGGGAGGGTTGCCGGCGATCTTGTCTGGCGCTCCGCGTTTGTCGACGGTCCTGCCCGACGGTCCGCGGGAGGCGGAGTCGGCCGTCCGCGGTCGGCGGCCGGCCCCGGCACCGAGAGCGCGCCCTGCGCCTACACCGGGCGTGCCCCGCGTCGATTGTCCCCCTCCCGCCTCTCCCTCACCGTACCCCCCATGCACGACCCCGCCTACAAGCTCCTCTTCTCCCATCCCCGAATGGTCGAAGACCTCCTGCGCGGATTCATCCCCCGACCCGTCGCCGAGTCCCTCGACTTCTCCTCCCTCGAGAAGCTCCCCTGCGAGTTCGTCACCGACGACCTGCGCCGGCGCGTCTCCGATTCCCTGTGGCGAGTACGCTTGCGCGACCACGGCTGGCTCTACCTCGTGCTGATGCTCGAGTTCCAGTCCACCGTCGACCCCTGGATGGCGGTGCGCATCCTCACCTACACCGGGCTGCTCCACGAGGACCTCATCCGCCGCGGGGCGCTGTCCGCGCAGGGGAAGCTGCCCCCGGTGCTGCCCGTCGTGTTCTACAACGGCGAGCGGCGCTGGGGGGCGGCGCGGGAGGTGGGGGAGCTGATTGCACGGGTGGGCGGTGCGTTGCCGAGGCATCAGCCGTCGCAGCGTCACATCGTGGTTGACGCGGGGAGTTACGGGGCAGAGGATTTGCCGGAGCGCAACCTGGCCTCGGCGGTGGTGCGGCTGGAGACGAGCCGCAGCCGCGAGGAGGTGGCGCAGGTGCTGAGGGCGCTGGAGAGGTGGCTGGACTCGCCGCAGAGCGAGGGATTGAAGCGGGTGCTGGGGGAGTGGGTGCGGAGTGTGTTGCTGCCGAGGCGGGTGCGGGAAGCGGGGCCGGGGGAGGCGGAGACGTCGCTGAGCGAGGTGGGGACGATGCTTGAGGAGCGAGTGAAGGAGTGGACGGCGGGGTGGGTGGAGGAAGGCCGCCGGAAGGGGCTCGAACAAGGGCTCGAACGGGGACTCGAACGAGGCATCCTGCAAGGTATTGCCCGGGAAGCGGAGCTGTTGCGGCGTCAGGCGACGCGCAAGTTCGATGCGCCGACGGCGGAGCGGCTCTCCGCGATGCTCGAAGGTGTGGACGACCCCGAGGAACTCGCGCGGGTGGGGGAATGGATCATCGAGTGCGGGACGGGCGCCGAGCTACTCGACCGCGTGGGAAAACGGAGCGCGTAGCCCGCGGGTCGAGGTCGACCTGAAGTTCCTTCTCCGCACATCCGGGGTCCGCTCCCCGATCCGTCGGATGTCGAGTGCGATCCGCCGTCCTCGGCACGCCGGCGCGGTCGCGGGAGCATGGGGCCATCGCCGACATCCTGCCGAGCGGGTCCGGCTCCGGGACGTCGCGGGGAGGATCGGAACGTTCCCGGAGCGGACAGAGTCGGAGTTCGGGGTCGAATACGGATGAAATCCTCCAGAATCACGGCGCGCGGACAGGCGACGATCCCGAAGACCATCCGCGAAGCGGCGGGCCTCTACGCGGGCGACACGCTCGTATTCGAGACGGACGGCAATCAGGTGGTGGTCCGCAAGGCGGCCCGGGGGCGCGGCGACCACTTGCAAGGCCTCTCCGAGGGGCTGAGCGAATGGGCGTCGGTGGAGGACGAGGAAGCCTGGCGTGACCTGTGAGCCGTTCGACGTGGTCGTGGTGCCCTTTCCGTTCACCGATCGAGAGGCCGAGAGGCGCCGTCCGGCCCTGATCATCTCGTCGCCGGACTTCAACGCGACGCACGATCAGTCGATTCTGGCCATGATCACGTCGGCCGGGGGCGAGTGGCCGAGCGATGTCGCGATCCGGGGCTGGCGCGAAGCCGGTCTCAGCGTCCCCTGCAAGGTCCGTCTCAAGCTGTTCACCCTGGACCATGCCCTGATTGTGCGCAAGGCCGGTGCGTTGTCGGAACGCGACGCGGAGGCGGTGAGGAGCGGTCTCGCCCGCTCTCTGGCCATGGACGCGGACATCGCTTCGAGGATGCCGCAGTCGTCGCGGCCGTGAGCCCGCGCCGCTCCGCCGCGCGAAGGACCGTTCCCGGAGAGCGTCGCACGGGATGGCCGATGGCCGACGGGTCGGAACGAAAGATCGTTTTCCGGGAGCACGGCACGATGGAACCGAAGGGACAAACGATGGGATTCGAGGACGTACCGAGCCGTTACGACGGCGTGAAGACCGAGGAGGCGGTGCTCGCCCTGTGGCGCGAGCACGGCGTGTTCGAAGAGGCGCAACGCCGGAGCCGAGGCCGGCCCCTGTACTGCTGGAACGAGGGGCCGCCGACCGCCAACGGACGGCCGGGGATCCATCACGTGCTTGCCCGCACGTTCAAGGACATCTTCCCCCGCTTCAAGCACATGCAGGGCTACCACTGCCCCCGCAAGGCGGGCTGGGACACCCACGGCCTGCCGGTCGAGCACGAGATCGAGAAGGAGCTCGGGATCTTCGACAAGGCCGGGATCGAGCGCCAGGTCGGAGTGGCGGAGTTCACCCGGCGGTGCCGCGAGTCGGTGATGCGCTACATCGGCGACTGGGAGCGGATGACCGAGCGCATGGGCTTCTGGGTGAACATGGACGACGCCTACTACACACTCGACAACGCATACATCGAGTCGGTGTGGTGGCTGCTCCGCCGGATCTGGGACAAGGGCCTCATCTACCGGGGCTACAAGGTCGTGCCCTACGACCCCCGGATCGGCGCCACGCTCTCCTCGCACGAAGTGGCGCTCGGCTACAAGGAGGTCGAGGATCCGTCCATCTACGTCCGGTTCCCCGTCGAAGGCGAAGGGGAGACATCGTTCCTGGTGTGGACCACCACCCCCTGGACGCTGCCCTCGAACCTCGCCCTCGCGGTGCATCCCGAGGTCGACTACGTCTTCGTGCGCACCGGTTCCCCGCGCGGCGGAGCCTCGCCCGATCCCGGACGCCGGACGGCCTCGCACGGCGGCGAGATCCTGATCCTCGCCGAGGCCCTCGTCGGCGCGGTGCTGGGGGACATGGACCACACCATCGAGAAGCGTGTGAAGGGCGCCGACCTGGAAGGAATGCGGTACGTGCGCCTGTTCGACTACCTGCCGGCCGAGGGGCCGATCTGCCAGGTGTGGGCGGCCGACTTCGTGACCATCGAGGACGGCACCGGGATCGTGCACTGCGCGCCGGCCTACGGCGAAGACGACATCCGGCTCTGCCAGTCCAAGGGCCTGCCGGTGGTGCACGGGGTCGGGCTCGACGGCTGCTTCGTGCCGGAGGTCGAGCCGGTGGCGGGAAAGTTCTTCAAGGACGCGGACCCGATCCTCATCGCCGACCTCGAGGATCGCGGGCTCATGTTCCGCTCCGAGCGCTGCGTCCACAGCTATCCGCACGGGTGGCGCACCGGCGATCCCCTCATCTACTACGCGAAACACGCGTGGTACATCGCGACGAGCCGGTTCCGGGACCGGATGGTGGAGCTGAACCGCACCATCCACTGGGTGCCGGAAACCATCCGCGACGGACGGTTCGGGAACTGGCTCGCCAACAACGTCGACTGGGCGCTCTCGCGGGAGCGCTTCTGGGGCACGCCGCTGCCGGTGTGGACCGACGGCGACGGCGACTTCATGTGCATCGGGTCGGTCGCGGAGCTCGAAGCGCTGTGCGGCCGGAGCCTGGAGGAGGTCGACCTGCACCGCCCCGCCGTCGACGAGATCACCTTCGTGCACCCGGACAACGGACGCACCTACCGGCGGGTGCCGGAGGTCATCGACTGCTGGTTCGACTCCGGGGCGATGTCCTATGCCCAGTTCCACTACCCGTTCGAGAACCGGGACCTCTTCGAGAGCCGCTTCCCCGCCGACTACATCTGCGAGGCGATCGACCAGACGCGCGGCTGGTTCTACTCGCTCCACGCCATCGCGACCCTGGTGTCGGACAGCGTCGCGTACCGCAACTGCATCTGCCTTGCCCACATCGTGGACAAGGACGGCAAGAAGATGTCCAAGTCCTTGGGCAACATCGTCGATCCTTGGGACGTCTTCGACCACGTCGGCGCGGACCCCCTGCGCTGGTACTTGGCGTGCCGGATCGCGCCGGAGGTCCGGAAGCGCATCTCGGTCGACTTCGTGCGCGACGTGGCGTCGGGGTTCATCAACACCTGGTGGAACACCTACGCGTTCTTCGTGATGTACGCGAAGCTCGATCGCATCGACGTCTCCGCGGACGTCCCGCTCGCCGAGCGACCGGAGATCGACCGCTGGGCGCTCGCGTTGCTGCACCGCACGGTGGCGGAGGTGACGGACGCGCTGGAGGCCTACGACGTGTTCAGGGCGGGCAAGGCGATCGAGTCGTTCGTGGACCAGCTCAGCAACTGGTACGTGCGGCGCAACCGCCGGCGGTTCTGGAAGGCGGCGGCGGGCCGGGACAAGCAGGCCGCCTATCTGACTCTCTACGAGTGCCTGCACACCGTGAACCGGCTGATGGCGCCGATCATGCCGTTCATCACCGAGGCGGTGCACCGGAACCTCGTGCGCGGGGTGGACGAGGCGGCTCCATCGAGCGTGCACATGAGCGAGTGGCCGGCGCCGGACCCGACGGCGCGCGACGACGCCCTGATCGCCGAGATCGATGTCGTGCAGCGGGTGGTCGGGCTGGGGCGGGCGGCGCGGAGTTCCAGCGGCGTGCGGGTGCGCCAGCCGCTCTCCCGCCTGTTGGTGCGAGCACCCGACGAGACGTCCGCCGCCATCGTTGCGCGCCACGAGGGCCAGATCCTCGAAGAGCTCAACGTGAAGGCGGTGGAGAGGCTCGCACCGGACGCCGAGCTCGTGGGCTACCGCATCAAGCCCAACCTGCCCCGCATCGGCAAGCGCTACGGCCGGCGGGTCCCCGCGATCCGCGCTGCGCTGGCGACCGCGGATGCCGGCGCCATCGCGGCGGCCGTCGCGGCGGGCCGCTCGTTCACGATCGAGGTCGCGTCGTCCGATGCAGTGTCGCCTGCCGGAGGACCGTCTGCCGGAGGACCGTCCGATGGAGGACCGTCCGGCGGGGGATCGTCCGGTGGGGGATCGTCCGGTGGGGGATCGTCCGATGCAGCGCCCTCCGACCGCGTACCGTCCAGCGGAGGGTTCCCGGACGGTACGTCGTCTGCGGGGGGAGCCGGTGGCGAGACCCTCACCTTCGAGCCGGAGGATGTGCTCGTCGAGTCGACGTCGGCCGAGGGCTATGCCTGCGCGGAGGAGGGTGGCTGGCTCGTGGGCCTGGACACGTCGTTGACCGAGGCGCTGGAGCGCGAGGGCCTTGCGCGAGAGCTGGTCCGCACCGTGCAGGAAGCCCGCAAGCAGGCCGGGCTCGACGTATCGGACCGGATCACGTTGTGCATCGAGGGAACGCCGGACGTCGCGGCGGCGCTCGACGCGCACCGGGATTACGTGATGGAGGAGACCCTCGCCACCGGCTGGGGCGAGGAGGGCTGGTCGCCCGCGTCCTCGGTCGAGCACACCCTCGGCGCGGGAAGGTGGACGATCGGGATCGCGCGGGTCGATGGACGGTGAGATCGAATCGTCATCGGAGACCGCGGCCGCGTCGCGTACCGGACAGAGGCGGAGCGTGTGAACCTCATGTTCGTGCAGATCGAACACGATACATTCTATTTGCTCACAACCCGAATTTCTCCGGTGCACTCATCCATCCGGGACGATGCGGGCTACGACTCTGCGGCCGAACGATGAAGTACCGAGTCGTAGCGGGCGTCGTCCTCGAAGGGCAGGTTGGCGTTCGTTCGATCGATGCGCCGTGCTAGATTCGGCCGCGGGTGAAAGAGGGAGCAACCCGATCCGCGACGCGCTACGAGACTTCGCCGAGGCGGTCACTGCCAAGTCGTCTCCACCGGTGCAGGGTGCGCCGGAGGACCAGCTTCGCGGTCCCTTCGAGATCTTCATGGCGAAGGTGGCTGCGGCTTGGGGCTGGCATGTCGTCTGCACGGGCGAAGCGTCCCTGCACGAGCGCCGGGGCCGTCCCGATTACGCCGTGCGCTGCAACGGTCTGCTCGCCGGGTACGTCGAGCTCAAGGCCCCCGGCACGGGCGCGGACGGAGCCCGCTTCAGGGGCCGCGACCGCGAGCAGTTCAAGCGCTTCTCGACCATCCCCAACCTCCTCTACACCGACGGCAACGAATGGGCGCTCTATCGCGGCGGCGAACGCGCCGGAAAGATCGCCCGCCTCTCGGGCGACATCGCCGGTGACGGCAGGAAGGCCGTTGCGGCAGAGGACGCCCGTGCGGTGGAGCCGCTCCTGCGCGATTTCCTCTCGTGGGAGCCGCTCCTGCCGCTGGATCGACGGGGCGGGATCGACCTCAAGGGCTTCGCCGCATTGCTGGCGCCACTGTGCCGGATGTTGCGCGACGACGTGACCGATGCGCTCAAGGATCCCGGGTCTCCGCTCGTTCAGCTTGCAAGGGACTGGAGACATTTGCTCTTCCCGGACGCCACGGACGAGGAGTTCGCCGACGCCTATGCCCAGACTGTCGCCTTCGCCCTGCTGCTGGGCCGCAGCGAGGGGGCCGACCCGCTCACGCTCGACAAGGCCGTTGCCGTCCTCGTCGCGCAGCACAGCCTGCTCTCCCGCGCCCTGCAAGTCCTGACCGATCCCGCAGCGCGCGCGGAAATCGCTGCTTCCCTCGACCTGCTGCTGCGGGTCGTCGCGGTCGTGCCGCCTGCCCTGCTCACCGGGCCGCGGGACCCCTGGCTCTACTTCTACGAAGACTTCCTCGCCGCCTATGACCCCAAGCTGCGCAAGGACGTCGGGGTCTACTACACCCCCGTCGAGGTCGTCCACGCTCAGGTGCGTCTGCTCGACGAGCTGCTCGTTGCCCGCTTGGGGAAACCGCTCGGCTTCGCTGCCCCCGGCGTCGTCACGCTCGATCCGGCCGCCGGTACCGGGACCTATCTGCTCGGTGTCATCGAACACGCCCTGGGCCGCATCGAGGCCGAGCATGGGGCGGGCGCCGTCGCGGGACAGGTAACGGAGCTCGCGGAGAATCTTTACGGCATGGAGCTGCTGGTCGGGTCTTATGCCGTGAGCGAGCTGCGCGTCAGCCGCGCTCTGCGCGACCGCGGGGCGGAGCTACCCGCCGAAGGTACGCGCATCTACCTCGCCAACACGTTGGACAGCCCGCACGCGGAGCCGCCGCAACTGCCGCTCTTTCTGCAGCCCATCGCCGAGCAACGCGCCCGGGCGCTGGAAGTCAAGAGCAGGGTTTCCGTCCTCGTCTGCCTCGGCAATCCGCCCTACGACCGCCACGAGGCGGCCCGGCCGGACAATGGGGACCGCACCGGCTCGTGGATCCGCTGGGGCGACGGCAGCGGGGGCGGAGATGCGATCCTGCGCGATTTCATCGCTCCCGCTCGCGCCGCCGGTCACGGGATCCGGGTGAAGAACCTCTACAACCTCTACGTCTACTTCTGGCGCTGGGCGCTGTGGAAGGTCTTCGAGCACGAGAGCGTGGATGGTCCCGGCATCGTCAGCTTCATCACCGCGTCGAGCTATCTGGACGGTGACGCGTTTTGCGGGATGCGTGAGCATATGCGCCGCATCTGCGACGAGATCTGGATCCTCGATCTCGGTGGGGAGGGGAGAGGGACGCACCCGAGCGACAACGTCTTCGCCATCCGGACACCGGTGGCCATCGCCATTGCCCTCCGCTCGGGTCGGGCGAGGAAGGACGACCCGGCGATGGTGCGCTATGCCCGGATCGAAGGGACGCGCGCCGAGAAGCTCGCCAAGCTCGATGCCATCGAGGGCTTCCCGAGCGTCGAATGGCGGGATTGCCCGGCGCAGTGGCAGGCCCCGTTCCGCCCGGCGGGCGAAGGAGACTACTTCGCCTGGCCGCTCCTCACCGATCTCATGCCGTGGCAGCACTCGGGAATGCAGTTCAAGCGGACATGGCCCATCGCGCCGGACCCGGAAACGCTCGAGAGACGTTGGCGGACCTTGCTCGTGTCTCCGGGCCCGAATTTGGCGAGGGCATACAAGGAGACGCGCGACCGGAAGATCGATTCCAGAGGTCCACCCCTCTTCGAAGGCGACGAAACGAGAAAGCCCATCGGCGAGCTGTCTCCTGACGCCGCCGTCCCACCCTTGGAGCGCTACGCCTATCGTTCGTTCGACCGCCAGTGGATCATCGCCGACACTCGGTTGGGCGACTACCTGCGCCCCGACCTGTGGCGCGCTCACGGCGAGCGGCAGGTGTATTTGACGAGTCTGTTTTCTCATGCCTTGGGGTCGGGTCCCGCGCTCACCCCATCGGCCGTAATCCCGGATCTTCACCACTTTCGAGGTTCCTACGGAGCCAAGACGGTCGTTCCCCTCTACCGCACCGCCGATGCTTCCGAGCCGAACGTCCTTCCCGGCCTTCTCGACAGGTTGAGCGCAGAGTATGGGCATCCGGTCACACCGGAAGACTTCGCCGCCTACGTCTACGGCGTGCTGGCCCATCCGGCCTTTACCGCCCGGTTCTCCGGAGAGCTGGAGACGCGCCAGTTGCGGGTACCGGTCACGAAGAACGCCGTCTTGTTCGAGGAAGTCCGCGAGAACGGCGCACGGCTGCTGTGGCTGCACACCTGGGGCGAACGCTTCGTTCCCGAGGGAGAGCTGCGCGGTCGCGTTCCAGCCGGCTCGGCCCGATGCGTGAAAGCCGTCCCCGTCCGCGCGGACGGCTATCCCGAGTCGTTCCGGTACGACGGCGCGACCCGGGCGCTCCAGGTCGGCGAAGGCGAGTTCGCGCCCGTCGAGCCGACTGTCTACGAGTTCGAGGTCTCGGGCCTCAAGGTCGTGCAGTCCTGGCTCCGGTATCGCATGAAGACGGGAGCGGGCCGGAAATCCTCGCCGCTCGACGAAGTCCACCCCGAGCGTTGGACCTCACGGTTCACCACCGAACTGCTGGAGCTGCTCTGGGTGCTCGAAGCCACCGTCGAGCGGTACCCTGAACAAGAGGAGCTTCTCGGAGCCGTTGTCGAGAGCGTTTGCCTCGAGGCCAGCGAGCTGCCGCCGGTCCCGGACGAGATGCGGAAGGCTCCGACAGTGCGGAGAGCGGAAACGGGCCAGCTTGATCTCGACGATTGACCGGCCCGGAAGAGCCGGCGGATGCCGCTACGCGTGAGGGCCGCAAGTCCCCTTTCCTGGTCGTCCACTGATGGGTCGCGCCGGCTGGCGCGCTCATCGCCGGTACCGGAACACCGCGATCGCACCGAAGACGCGCAGCTCGTTCGCGCTCAGGAAGGGGAACCAGTCGGCGATCTCGACCGGCAGTGAATCGGGGTCCGTGATCACGAAGTCGCCGGGCGGGAAGCCGATCTCGTCGAGGAAGTACGTGAACGCCTCGAACGGGGGTTCGAGGTGCTCCCAGGCGACCCGCAGGTTGAGGAGCGACTCGACCGGCGCGTCCGGGGGCGGCTGCCGGCGCAGGCGCTGAAAGAGCCAGCCCCCTTGGTGGGAGCAGTGGAACGCGCCATAGAGCACGACGTGGCGGCGCCCCGGACGATACCGGGCCCGGAAATTCGTTTCGATCGAGCCCTCGCGCGAGCCGGCGCCCCCCCGGCGGCGTGCGGAGCGTTGCCCGCGCCGCTCCTCGATGCCGCCGATCTCGAGGGCGGGATTGACCGCGAGCGCGCTGCGCAGAAGTCCCGCCACGTCGGCTCCGAGCAGCATGACCGGGTCGCGCCCCGATTCGACTCGACGGCGTATCCGCGCGGCCTCCCGTCCCGTGGCCTCGAGCAGCAGGACATCCGCCTTCAGCGTCGTGAACAGGCGCTCCGCAAGGAAGCGACGCAGGTACGGATCGTGGTTCTCCCCGATGCAGAGGACCGACACCAGCCGCTGGTCGAGCGCCGCCAGCCACTCCGGCACAGGCTGCAACGCCTCCTCGATTCCGGCGCGCAGGGCGGTGCGGCCGGGCGGGGTCAGTGCTTCGAACTGCGCGAGCGCTCTCCGCGCCCACGGATGATGGGCCGGGAACTGGACCCGTTCCGCCGGCGGCGGCCAGGGGGGCGGCGGCCGGGTAAGGTCCACGTAGACGGTGTGGGCGTGGATCAGCGCGATGGCGATCACCGGCACGCCGAGGACGATCAGTCCGATCTGCAGGGCCGTGTTCTTGATGCCGAGCGTCCCCCCGAGTATCGCGCGCCGGAGGCGCCGCGGGCTTCGCCTCCGAGCCGGGGAAGCTCGCGCCGTCGGGCCGGAAGGGTTCGTGCGCGGGTACCCCCGGATCGAACGCCCGCCCCGTCCGGCGCCGCCGGTCCCATGCTCATGATTCGGATGGCCGGAGCCGGGGCGGAGTTGGTTCGCCGGCCGTTATCGACTCCCCCGATCGGTCCGACACATCTTGCCCGCTCCCGCATCCGGAGCGACGTACTCCGGAAAGCCCAATCGGCTGGTCGCGAGGCATTCGACAGCAGGGTCATCCGGATTGGCCGGGCCGATGGGGACGGCGCGGACCCCGGGCATTGCTTCGTCGGGCACAGCGGTTCCGTCCTCATCCCTGCCCACCTGCCCCTGCGAGGCAGGCTTGTTCGAATTCGCTCCCGCGTATCGCCTTTCTCCCTCGATAGCCTGTCCGGCCGTGTCCTCGCCGAATTCGACCGCGAAGGGCGCCGCAGGCCTGGATCGCGCGGCCACTGCCGATCGGAACAACGGCCTCTTTCGGCCGCTTGCGTCCGAACGAACCCTACCACGGCTCGTCGCAGGACAACGAAACGCGGCTCGCCGCGCGGGGCGATCCGAGCGGCGTGGACGCCGCCCACCCGCACACGCCGCGTATCCGCCGAACCGCTCAGGACGTCGCGACGGCTGGACGCTGCTGTTCCACGATTGCCTGATCGACCAACTGCGCAAGGTCAACCGGGCGGTCCGGCGCGTAAAGCGAAACGAACCGGCGACGTTCGCATCCAATGCGAAGGTCAAGCTCTTCCGGAGATTGAGCCGGTTGGTGGTGGAGGTCATCCCGCAGAACCCATCCCGGGACGAATCCCCCTTTCTGCCAACATCGTCGAGACACTCACGACTACGCATACCCGCGAGTGGCGGGTACGATCGACAGTGCGCCGGAACGAATAGGCACGCACGGTGAGAATTCAGATCGCATCGGACCTGCACCTCGAGTCCTGGCCCGGGGGGATCCCCGACAGCCGGGCGTTCACGCCCGCCGAAGGCCGTGACCTGCTCGTGCTTGCAGGCGACATCCATGTCGGGCTCGGAGCACGCCGGTTTATAGAACGCGAGCTTGCCCGCTCGCCCGTCCTCTACGTTGCCGGCAACCACGAGCACTACGGCCCGATGGCCCACGACGAGCTCGAGGAAGCCTGGATGCTGGTCGCGCAGGCGACGCCGGGGCTTCACTTCCTCAACGGCGCCGCGGTGACGATCAACGAGGTACGGTTCTACGGATGCGCGTGGTACTCGGGGCTCTGGGGCAACGACGACCCGAGAGCGGCGGCCGTCATCTCACGCTGCATCAACGATTGCCGCAGCCCCCACGACGACGCGGGTGCCTGGACCGTGCGCCGCCACATCGAGACCCATCGGCGCGAGACGCACGCAATGCGAGAACACGCCGGCGCCGTCGACGTGGTGGTCACCCACTGGCCGCCGACACTCGATGCGCTCCATCCGATGTACGCCGACGCAGGCACCACGGAATCGCTGCTGAACCGTTACTTCATCAACGACGAGCCCGCGCTCGTTCGCGAGATGGGCGCGAGATTCTGGATCTCGGGACACACCCACATGCCGCATGAGGCGCGCCTGGGGGAAACGCTGAGCATCGGCAACCCCACGGGGTACCGCAACGAACGGCGCGGAACGGGATTCCGGCCGGACCGGATTGTCGAGGTGCGGTGCTCACGCAAGGCGAACGCCCCACATCGAGGCGCCGCGAGCGCTCGGCAGCCGAAAGGGCAGCAGGAATCCACCGCCGAAGAGCCACGCACGAAGTGACGACCCCGAGACCCGTGGCGGCTCGGCCCCGCACACCACCGTCTGACCCACGAGACCATGGAGCGCCTGATCGGCGCGGACATCCACGTCGACCGACGGGTGCGGATGTGGATCAAATGGCGGCGCGGAACCTGTCAACGACATCGGCGCGTCAGCGTCCATCCACGTCATGGGCTCTATGTCTGCCCTCATCGTTGTGCGCCTCCGCCGCCCTCCACTCATTCCAAGGGTAACCAGTGTCTCAACGATGCCGGCAGAGAGAGGGTGCTTGGCGGCGCGGTCGCTGAGTGACCAGTCGTTTACGGTGCATACGGGCAGATCACCGGCCCTGCGTAGGGGAGGCGCGCCAACGGCTTGATTGGGAAGTGGCGCGATTGTGCTTGTGTGACGACTGTAGTGGCGCAATAATCCCGGAAACGCGCCACTAACCATCAATGATGGCGTAATTGTGGCGCGATTGTCTCCGTGATGTGTCGTCAAAGGCAGCGGTATGCCGAAACGGATCGCAAGCTCCGAGTTCGACGTCCTGATCGAAATCCTCAGCCGACACCCGGAAGGAGCCTCGATCGACGACATCGCTCGCGCCCCTGAAATCGACTTGTCCCGCCGTACGTTGCAGCGCCGTCTGGCGACGCTGGTCAGGGACGGACGGCTGATCCTGAAGGGATGTGGGCGCGGCAGCCGGTATCGGATTCCGGGAAGCGTTTTCGTAGAGGCGGGGCACATGGGGGTCTCACTGGGCGGCTTCGCCGTCCATGAGCGTCTGGAAGTCGGCATTCCCCTCTCCCCTGAGGGAGAGTCGGTCAAGCGGGCGGTCGGCGCGCCCATTCAGCACCGCCGCCCCGTCGGTTACGACCGGACGTTCCTGGATCGCTACCGGCCGAACGAGACCTTCTACCTTCCCGGTGAGACTCGTCGTCGCCTTCGCGCGTTGGGCCGTTCTCCAGACAGCGAGCGTCCTGCCGGAACCCATGCGCGAAAGATCCATCATCGGCTGTTGATCGATCTCTCCTGGAACTCCAGCCGCCTCGAGGGAAACACCTACTCGCTGCTGGAGACCGAACGTCTGTTCGAGCATGGCGATGCCGGCGAAGACAAGAGCCCTCTCGAAACGCAGATGATCCTGAACCACAAGGCGGCCATCGACCTCCTCGTCGAGCAGACGGAGGACGTCGGCTTCAATCGCCATACCATCCTGAGCCTGCACGCGCTACTCGCGGACAACCTGCTCGATCCGCGGGCATGCGGCCGTCTCCGATCCGTCCCTGTGACCATCGGCGGTACACCGTATCATCCACTGGAGATACCGCAGCTCATCGACGAGTGCTTCACGCAGATTCTGGAGACGGCCGCCGCGATCGAGGATCCGTTCGAGCAGGCGTTCTTCGCCATGGTGCAGCTTCCCTATCTCCAGCCGTTCGAGGACGTCAACAAACGGGTGTCGCGCCTCGCCGCGAACCTGCCGCTCATTCGCGACAATCTGTGCCCGCTGTCGTTCATCGACGTTCCGGACCGGGACTACATCGACGGCATCCTGGGCGTGTACGAACTCGGGCGGACAGAACTCCTGCGCGACGTATTCTGCTGGGCCTGCGAGCGTTCCAGCGCTCGCTACTCCGCGGTCCGCCAATCCCTCGGCGCACCCGACCCGTTCCGGCTGCGGTATCGGGAGCTCATTGCCGACCGTGTCAGAGGCATCGTCACGAAGTTGATGGACAAGAAGACCGCCTCCGCCTGGCTCCGCCGGCACGTCCCGCAGACGCTGCCGCCAGCCGATGGAGCACGTTTGATCGATGTTGTCGAAACGGAGGCGGTGAGCCTGCACGAGGGCAACATCGCCCGGTTCCGGCTCTCGCCACCGGAATTCGAGGCATGGAAGAAGATCTGGCGTTAGCTCCTTGCCAGTGACATGTGAGCCGTGAAGAACGACTGAGCCGAACGGCAGCAGAGAGAGGATCCGATCTTCCGGCCTTCCTCGACCGGAGTACGTCTTGTTCCAGCCCTCGAACTGTCCGGCGAACCAAGACCACCTCGGATCGGTGACGGTGTTCTTGCCGATTCCGGGGCCGTGGGCGGTCCGGCGGCAACTCCGAGGTGGCGCCGGCGACGGTCTCTCTATGCCGGGCTCATCCCTCGCAGCCGCTCGGAGCGCCGGCGCAGTAGCTCGACGGTGGTCAGCAGGAGGATGGAGAGGATCACGAGCACGGTGGCGACGGCCAGGATCGTCGGGCTGATCTCCTGGCGGATCCCCGCCCACATCTGTCTCGGCAGGGTGAGCTGTTCGGCGCCCCCGAGGAACAGGATGATGACCACCTCGTCGAACGAGGTGATGAAGGCGAAGAGCGCGCCCGAGACGACCCCTGGCGCAATCAGGGGAAGTTGGACCTTGAAGAAGTTGTACGTCGGGCTTCCGCCCAGGCCTTGCGCCGCGCGCGTCAGGGAGTGATCGAAGCCGACCAGGGTCGCGGTCACCGTGATCACCACGAACGGCAGTCCGAGCACGGTATGGGCCAGGATGACGCCGGGGAAGCTCGCCACGAGCTTGAGCTCCGCGTAGAACAGGAACATGCCGGCCGCGGTGATGATCAGCGGCACGATCAACGGCGAGATCAGGAACGCCATGATCGCGCGCCGGCCCACCAGGTGGGAGCGGCTGAGCCCCAGCGCGGCCAGGGTGCCGATGGCGGTGGCCAGCACCGTGGCGATGGTCGCGATGATCAGGCTGTTGACGGCGCCGAGCTTCCACTTGTCGCTGCACACCGTCGTGATGTCGGCGGCCGAGCAGTCCCCCACCATGAGCTTGTACCACCTCGTCGAGAAGGCGTCCGGATCGAGCCGCAGCATGCCGGGGGTGAAATCGAGGAACGGAGAGGAGGTGAACGACAGGGGAATGACCGCGATGAGGGGCATGACCAGGAAGAACAGCACCAGCGAACAGTAGGCCACGTAGGTCCAGTATCGGAACCGCTGGCCGGTGGTGTAGTAGGCGGGAAGCGCCATCGGCTAGCCCATCTTCATGTTGTCGATGCCGACCACGCGGTCGTAGGCCCAGTAGAGGATCAGGATCGCGGCGAGCAGGATCACGCCCATCGCGGAGGCGAGACCCCAGTTGAGGCTCGACTTCAGGTGGTAGGCGATGTAGTTGCCGATCATCTGCCCATCCTTGCCGCCGACCAGCTCGGGGGTGATGAAGTACCCGATCGCGACGATGAATACGAGGATCACGCCGGCCCCGACGCCCGGAAGGGTCTGCGGCATGTACACGCGGAAGAAGGCCCTCATCGGCGGCGCCCCCAGGTTCTGGGCCGCCTTCATGTAGGCGGGCGAGATGCCCCGCATCACGCTGTATATCGGGAGGATCATGAAGGGCAGCAGGATCTGCGTCATGACGATGACGGTGCCGGTGAAGTTGTACATCATCTGCCACCGGCTCTCGTCGGCGACCAGGCGAAGCCATACCAGGGTGTCGTTGACCACCCCCTCCTGCTGCAACATGATCATCCACGCCACGATGCGCACCAGCAGCGACGTCCAGAACGGCATCAGCACGCAGATCATGAGCAGGTTGGAGTAGCGCAGAGGCAGCGTCGCCAGCAGGTGCGAGACCGGGTAGCCGAGGGCCAGACACGCCACGGTGACGATCACGCTGATCAGCAGCGTGCGCATCCAGAGGGTCTTGTAGATGCGGCGGTCCTCGGGTCGCTGGACCACTTCCTTGTCGAAGCCGTACTCCAGATCGAAGGAGTTCAGGTAGTACCCCAAGGTGTACGGGTCCTTCATGATTCCCAGGGAATGCCAGAACGAGATGTCCCCCCACCGCTTGTCGATCCCGATCAGCGCCTCCTTGTAGGGGCCGGCGAAGTCCGGGTCCTTGCCGAGAAGCGCCTTGACCTTGCGCTTCGTCTTCTTCATCAGGCTCTTCCACTTGGACTTCGCGTAGTTCATGCGGGTGCTGGTGCGCCCGATCTGAAGCCCGCTGGCATCCGCGATGTCCTTGAACATCGCTTCGTAGAGCGGTTCGGAGGGCAGTTCTTCGCCCTCCCATTGGTCGTAGACCTCGAAGGTCCGGGGGTAGACTTCGTTGACCAAGGTGTCGTCGACGCTCCAGGTCATCAGGTAGATGACCGGCATGCCGAAGAGTACGAACAGGAACAGGACGGCCGGCGCCACCAGGGCGAGGGCGGTGAGCTTGCGGCGGCGCAGCGAGCGCTCCAGGCTCTCCTTCAGCGGCCGGCCGTCGGCCGTGAGCAGTTCGCCCGTCGCGGTGGTGGATATCTCGATCGAAGTAGCGGCCATGGAACGGCTCGGGGGCGCGTCAGGCGCCTCGCGTCACGGCTGCATCCCGGCTCGCCGCGGCGGGACCGGAGGGTCCCGTGGAAGCAGGACCGGGCGGAGCGCTACCGCCCGGTCCTGCTCGTACGGCAAAACCCGCGTCCATTGCCGGAAGGGCATTGCCTCGTTACGCGCCTACTGCGCCCGCCAGGCGTCGAAACGTTCCTTGATGGCGTCGCCGTTGTCGGCCCACCATTCCGGATTGGCGAGGACGCTGCGAGCCATGACCTCCGGGCGGTTCGGCATGTGCGGCATGATGTTCTTGCCGTTGTGGAACCACGGCTCGCCGGCGGCGATGATGTCGAAGGCGGAATTGCGCATCGGGCCGTAGTTGATGAACCGGGCCTGCCCCGCCTGCTGCTCGGGCGCACTCGCGAAGCCGACGAACTCGAATGCGGCCTCCCGGTTGGGCGTTCCCTTCACGACGACGAGCCACTCCTCCTCCAGCACCTGCCCGTCCCACACCGGCACGAAGGTGGCGTCTTCGCTCAGGTTCGCAGCGCCGACGCGGCCGTTGTAGGCGAGCGACATCGAGGCTTCACCGGATTTCACGAGCTCCAGCGGCTTCGCGCCGGCCGACCAGAACACCGAGTGATCGCGGATCTTGTCGAGGGTCGCGAACGCCCGGTCGATCCCGGCATCGGTGTCCATCACCTCGTAGACTTCCTGCGGGTCCACGCCGTCGGCCACGAGCGCCATCTCGATCAGCGCGTTCGGCCACGTGTGGATGCCGCGCTTCCCGGGAAAGTCCGCCGGGTTGAAGAAGTCCGCGATCGACCCCGGCGCCTGCTTGCCCGCCCACGCCGGCTCGTCGTAGAACATCATGTAGGACCACCAGATCTGCGGGGCGACGCACCTGTTGGGGCGAGGCACCATCATGTCCTCGTCGAGCGACTTCCCGTCCGCGGTCTTGACGAGGTACTTCTCCGGGATCTCCTCGAACAGGCCCTCGTCGCAACCCACCCGCGCCTCGTGGGGCAGGACGTCCACGATGTCCCAGGTCACCGTGCCCGACTGGACCTGGGTGCGGACTTCTCCGAGGCCGCCGTTGTAGTTCTCCCAGTGGATCTCCTTGCCGGTCTTCTGTTCCCAGGGCTCTCCGTAGGCCTTCTGCTGCGAGGCGGTATACGCGCCGCCCCAGGACACGACCGTCACATCCGCGGCCCCGGCCGATCCCGCTGCAAGCGCGACGGCGCCCGCTACCGCGAAAGTCCGGACAATGGCTTGTTTCATTGGACTGCCTCCTCTCTGCATGCTGACTCTTCAGCGTGATGGACCTGCAAAATTGCGCACGCGCCGGCGCCCCGAGGTCGCGGCGGCATCAGCCCGCGATCGGGTCCAGTGCGCGGCAATCCTCCGTCAGCCAGGCGACGGTCGCCGCCTCGCCTATCTGCAACCGCCGGTGGGCGTGGGTGTTCGGCACCTTCACGATGAAGTTGTCGTGCCCGGCCACCGTCAAGCGGGTACGGATGTGGTCGCCCAGATAGATGAGTTCTTCCACCCGGCCTTGCAGCGTGTTGAATCCGCCGGCGTCCGGCGGCTCGATCTCGATCCGTTCGGGCCGGAGCGAGAGCGTGGTGCGGTCGTTCACGCGCTCGACGTTGACCGCGAGGGCGGAGACTTCACCGCCGTCGTCGATGGCGACCCGGCACATGCCGTTGCGGACCTCGGTGACGGTGCCGTGCAGGGTGTTGTTCTCGCCGATGAAGTGGGCGACGAAGCTGTTCTGCGGCCGCTCGTAGAGCTCGTCGGGGGTGGAGAGCTGCTGGATGATTCCGTCGTCGAATACCGCGATGCGGTCCGACATCGTCAGCGCCTCGCTCTGATCGTGCGTCACGTAGACGACGGTCACTCCGAGGTTCTCGTGAATGTGCTTGATCTCGTACTGCATCTGCTCGCGGAGCTGCTTGTCGAGCGCGCCCAGAGGCTCGTCCATCAGTACCAGGTCCGGCTCGAAGACCAGTGCGCGGGCAACCGCGACCCGTTGCTGCTGGCCACCCGAGAGCTGGGCCGGGCGCCGCCCTCCGAAGCCGGAGAGCTCGACCATCTCCAGCGCCTTCTCGACCCGCCGGTGCGCCTCGTCGCGCGGCATGCGCCGCACTTCCAGGGGAAAGAGCAGGTTCTCCTCCACCGACATGTGCGGGAACAGCGCGTAGTTCTGGAACACCATGCCGATGCCGCGCTTGTGTGGCGCGACGTTGTTGATCGGCCGGTTGTTGAGGAAGATTTCGCCGTGGGTGGCCGGTTCGAACCCGGCCAGCATCATCAGGCACGTCGTCTTGCCCGAGCCGGACGGCCCGAGCATGGTGAGGAACTCCCCCTTGGCGATGTCCAGTTGGAGGCTCTTGACGACCAGGGTCACCCCGTCGTAGCTCTTCTGGACGTTGTCGAAGCGCACGTAGGCGGCATCCGAATCGGCTCCCGGTGCCCGGGAGGCCGTGGGACGAACGGTGTCGCCGGAGTCGGTCACTTGACGTGGCTCATGAGGCATGAATCCGCGGTTCGCTGATCACGGGAGCAGGTTCGGGTGTCGCTTCCGGTTCGCCTCCTGGCCGTGTGCGGCAGAGCCACCCTCCGCAGCGTCCTCCTGCCGGTCGGCTCACTCGCTGCCGCGCACACACCGCGTCTTGCGACACGCACCTCCTGTCGCGTGAGGGGTCCGCATCATCGCGTAGTCCATCTTCACGATCAACCCGGTCGCCAGCGGCTCCGGGGCCATGCCGTCGTTCCGTCCCGGACGCGACGAGGACGAACCGTGAACCGTGCGCCGCCGAGGCTTCGTCGTGCGTCGCGGCCGGCGGGGAACCGTGCGCCGCCGAGGCTTCGTCGTGCGTCGCGGCCGGCGGGGAACCGTGCGCCGCCGAGGCTTCGTCGTGCGTCGCGGCCGGCGGGGAACCGTGCGCCGCCGGGGCTTCGTCGTGCGTCGCGGCCGGGGGGAAGCAGGGTGGGGAACGCGGACTCCGAACCGGTTCCGGCGTCGAGACGCCGGCCGGCGAGGAGCCTCCCGGACGGACACGACGCCGGCGGATGCGGGGTTCGTACTGGTCTGGAGACAGAGGGTCAGGACCGGCGACGGCCGATGTCGCGTACTGTGCGTCCCGCCTCATCGGGAATGCCCAGGGCCGCATGAACGGCCGCCACCTGCTCGATGAAGCGGACGATATCCTCGGGGAACGGGCTGGTCCGCACCCCGTCCTCGCCCTGCACGACATGCAGCATCATCACGTCCATGGTCGCTGCGGCATCGTCTTCGCCGGTCGCGAACAGCCGGTGGAACACCCGCACCCGCTTGGCGTCGACCCCGAGCACCAGGCTCTCGATGTGCAGCCGCTGTCCCAGCGCCAGCTCCCGTGCCCACGTGAGGTGGGCCTCCACCGAGTAGAGCGTCCCCCCGGTGCGCGCCCGGTACTCCGCATGGAGTCCCAGGTGGTCCTGTACCCGCCAGCTCGCCTCGCCGAAGGCGACCGCGTAGTAGCCGTCGTTCATGTGGCGGTTGGCGTCCACCCACTCCGGGAGCACTTCTCCTTCCCAGAGCTTCAGCGGGCCGGCCATCGTCGGCTCCATCGACTTCAGGCGGTCCTGGCGAGGTGCCGGTTCACCGCGCACAGGATGGCGCGCAGCGACGCGTTCGTGATGTTCGGATGCCTTCCCACCCCGAACAGCGTGTCGCCGGATTCGTTCGCGACCTCCACGTAGGCCATGGCCGTCGCGTCGGCGCCCCGTCCGAGCGCGTGCTCGTGGTAGTCCTTGACCGCCATCTTCAGCCCGCAGTCCGTTTCGAGCGCGTTCACGAAGGCGGCGATGGGGCCGTTGCCGCGACCGACGATGGTCAGCTCCTCGCCGTGGCGGCGGATGGCGGCGGTGAGCACCCGCCGTTCCGATGCGTGCGTGTCGGGAACCGACCAGTGTTCGACGAGCTCGTAGGGGCCGTCCTCGCGCAGGTACTCGGATTCGAAGAGCTTCCAGATGTCCTCGGAAGCGATCTCCCCGCCGCTCTGGTCGGTGACCGCCTGCACCACGCGGCTGAACTCGACCTGGAGACCGCGCGGGAGGTCGAGGCCGTGGTCGGCCTTGAGGAGATAGGACACCCCTCCCTTTCCGGACTGGCTGTTGACCCGGATGATCGCCTCGTAGTCGCGCCCGACGTCCCGCGGGTCGAGCGGCAGGTAGGGGACCTCCCACCGGCCGGAGTTGCTTCGCTCCATCGCGGTCATGCCCTTCTTGATCGCATCCTGGTGCGAGCCGGAGAACGCGGTGTACACGAGGTCGCCCACCCACGGGTGCCGGGGATGGATCGGCAACTGGTTGCAGAACTCCGCCACGTCCTTGAGGCGGTCGATGTCGGAGAGATCGAGCTCGGGGTCGATGCCCTGGGTGAACAGGTTCATCGCGAGGTTGACGACGTCCACGTTGCCGGTGCGCTCGCCGTTGCCGAACAGGGTGCCCTCGACCCGGTCGGCCCCGGCCATCACCGCAAGCTCCGCCGCCGCCACCCCGGTCCCCCGGTCGTTGTGCGGATGGAGGCTGATGACGCAGCTCTCGCGGTACCGGAAGTTGCGGATGAACCACTCGATCTGGTCCGCGTAGACGTTGGGCGTCGCCATCTCGACCGTCGCCGGCAGGTTGATGATGGCCTTCTTCCCCGGCGTCGGCTCCCACACGTCGCACACCGCCTCGCAGACCTCGACCGCGAAGTCGAGCTCGGTGCCGGTAAAGCTTTCCGGCGAGTACTGGTAGACGATGTCGGAACCGTTCATGCCCTCGGCGAGCTTGCGCACGAGCTTCGCGCCGGTGACCGCGATATCGGTGATGCCGTCCCGGTCGAGGTCGAACACCACCCGGCGCTGCAAGGTCGAAGTCGAGTTGTAGAGGTGGAGGATCGCGCGCCGGCAGCCCGCGATGCTCTCGAAGGTCCGCCGGATCAAGGGCTCCCGGGACTGGGTGAGCACCTGGATGGTCACGTCGGCGGGGATGCGGTCCTCGTCGATGAGCCTGCGCACGAAATCGAAGTCGGTCTTCGAAGCGGACGGGAAGCCGACTTCGATCTCCTTGAAGCCCATGGCGACCAGGGCCTCGAACATGTGCAGCTTGCGCCGTCCATCCATCGGGTCGACGAGCGCCTGGTTGCCGTCGCGCAGGTCCACGCTGCACCACACCGGGGCCCGGGTGATCGAGCGGGTCGGCCACTGCCGGTCCGGCAGGTCGATCGCCTGAAACGGCTGGTACTTCTCGATCGGCATCCTGTTCATGGGGTCATGCGCTCCGGGGGACGAATTCCGCGCATCGCAAGGGTGTCCGGGCGAGTGTAAACGACATGGTTGCAGGTGGGCACACGGCCGCCGGCGGCGCATCGTTCCGGGCCGCGCGCCACTGCCTCGATCGAGCGCACCGGCATTGAGCGCGGATCGGAGATCGGCTAGGGTACCCACGGCGTGTCCGTCAGGCAGAGGATGCGCCGGGAGGAGGTTCCGACACGTTCCCCGACCACCACGCCCGGGAGGTTCAATGTTCGAGTACGACCAGGAGATCGTTGAGGTTCTCCTCAACGACAACAAGCAGTTCCAGGCGCTCTACGAAGAGCACAACACACTCAAGGAGAAGGTCCGCGACGCCGAGATCGGCGTATTGCCGCTGGACGATTCGAGCCTCGGCACGATGAAGAAGGAGAAGTTGCTCGCCAAGGACAAGATGGCGGCGATGATCGAGCAGTACCGGCGGGAACACGCCTGATTCGTCGTGACGGAGTGATTCCGATGACCGAAGAAGTGTTCAGGCAGGATGCGTACGCACAGTCCTGCGCAGCCCGCGTCACCGCGGTGGACGATGCGGGGATCCGTCTCGACCGCACCGTCTTCTACCCGCTCGGTGGCGGCCAGCCGGGCGACGTCGGCGAACTGGTTCTCGGCGACGGAACCACCGTCCCGATCGTCGACACCCGCAAGGGCGAGGCCCCGGGCGAGATCGTGCACGTGCCGGACGGTCCGGTCGATCCGGGCCTCGTCGGCTCCGGGGTCACCGCCCGCATCGACTGGAGCCGGCGGCATCGACTCATGCGCATGCACACCTGCATGCACCTGCTGTGCTCGCTTGTTCCGGCGCCGGTGACCGGCGGGTCGATCCGCGACGGAAGCGGCCGGCTCGACTTCGACCTCCCCGAGAGCACCCTCGACAAGCAGGACCTCACCGAGCGGCTCAATCGGCTCGTCGCCGAAGACCACGCCGTGACCGCGCGCTGGATCGGCGAGGAAGAGCTCGACGCGAATCCGTCCCTCGTGCGCACGATGTCGGTCGCGCCGCCGCGCGGCCAGGGGACGGTGCGGGTGCTCGACATCGAAGGCGTGGACCTGCAGCCGTGCGGCGGCACCCACGTGGCCTCCAGTGGCGAGATCGGACGGGTGCGGGTGACGAAGATCGAGAAGAAGGGACGGCAGAACCGGCGCGTGATCGTGGCGTTCGACGAGTGAGGGACGCCTCCGGGCGAGGCGGCACATCCGGTCGGGACGGTCCGTCGCGCCGTCAGGCGTGTCGCAAGGACGGACACCGACGGGCGCCCGCCCCGGACCCCGGGGTCGCACCGCCGCGCGCCGCGAGGTCCCCGGGGCCGTCCGGGGAGTAGATGTTCTGCGTGACGCGCTCCCGCGCACGCCGCGAGGTCCCCAGGGCCGTCCGAGGAGTAGATGTTCTGCGTGACGCGCCGCCGCGCGCGCCGCAAGCTCCCGCTCAGGCGTCCAGCAGCCGATCCTTCGCGGCGTTGAGTTTGGCCGCGAGGTAGTCCGAGCCGCCGCGGTCGGGGTGGAGCCGCTGGATGAGGCGCCGGTGGGCCTCGACGATCTCTTCGCGCGTCGCGTCCGGTCCGACACCGAGCACCGCGCGCGCTTCCTCTTCGTGCATTCCATCCGGCGACGCGCCCGGTGGCGGACCGCGGCGCTCCCGCCAGCCTTCGTGAATGCGGTCCAGGTACGTCTCCAGCACCGCCATGGACTGCCGGTCGGCCCTGCACTCGTCGAGCAGATCGAGCAGTTCCGGAAGACCGAGCCCGCGCAACGCGCATCCTTCGTACCTGCCCCGGGTCACGGCGCCATCCATCTCTCCCGAGTCGTGGTCGAGCCGCATGTGCAGGAATTCGGTCTCGACCTCGGAGGTCTGGCCCGCGGTGGGGCCGGGTGAGGCGCCGGCCTTCATGCGGTTGGTGAACGCCCTGATGGTGTTGAAGGTCTGGAACAGGCCGAAGGCGCGGTAGGCGAGGGGGACGATCGCCGCCAGTGCGGCGAACAGGGGATGCAGCTTGCCGGTAATCAATGCGAAGAACAGGAGGATGCCACCCCCGATCAGCAGGGCCCGGTTCCGGAACCGGCGCTGCTTCGCCTTGGGGACCCGCTTGTACCAGCTTATGAGGAACAGCACCGCGACCAGGGCCACGAGCAACAGGACAGGGTGCATGTCCGGCTACTTCCCCCGGCCGAGCGAGTGCGCGAGCAGCTTGATCGCGCCGCCTTCGCGCCGGCCGAAGTCCTCCAGCGCCTCGCGCCCTCCCGCCGCATAGACCGCGACGGCGCGCAGCAGGTCGCGCAGCTCCGCCGCGCTCGACGCATCGAACCGGCAGTACGCCCCTCCCGTCAACGTGGCGATCTCCCGGAAGGCCCGTTCGGCGACGTGGTCGTGTCCTTCGTGGAACACGAACACCGGGACGGTGAGCAGGCGGAGCGGTCCGGCCGCCGCGCACAGCCGGTCGACGTCCTCTTCCATGCAGTCGCCGACGAAGACCACCGCATTGACCCGCGCGCGCTCGGCCTCGGACCTCGCATGGCGCAGCACGCGCTCGACCTGGGTCATGCCCGCGGCGCAGCGCACCGCGCTCATGTGCCGCAGCAGCGCGGCCGAGCTGGTGAGCCAGGGGGTCGCCTCGAAGCCCATGAAGCCGCCGTAGTGGCAGAGCTGCACCGAGAGGCCGCCGACCCGGGCCGCCTCGGTGAACATCTCGCTCTGGATCCGGCAGGCGCGGTCCCAGGTCGGTTCGCGGCTCGCGGTGGCGTCCATGGCGAAGAGCAGGCGGCCCCGGGTCGCGGTGCGCTTCGCCGGGGTGATCGCCGCGACATCGCGCAGGAAGGCATCGACCTCGGCCGATGACGACCGCGTGGGAAGCTTGTTGCGGGCTCCGATCATTTGTGGCCGGCCATCTCGCGGGCGCCTCCGGACGGCACGCGATCATAGCACCCGCTCCCGCGTGGACCGGCGCGCCCGCGCGGCGCGACCGGGCTCGTTTCTTGTCCGGCGACGGGTGGACCGGCCCTGTCCGGCAGGCCGTTCGGGAGCGCATTTCGTCGTCCGCGTGTCGGTCCGGGCTTCATATGCGTCTACAATTCCCGCACCATGGCGCCCGCCTTCCGCCGCTTCCCGCCACCGGCGAACAGACCGATGTCCGATCGACTCTCCGACGACGCCCTTGCCTACCACCGCCTTCCGGTGCCGGGCAAGCTCGCCATCAGCGCCACCAAGCCGCTGGCGAGCCAGTACGACCTCTCGCTCGCCTACTCCCCGGGCGTTGCCGCGGCGTGTGACGCGATCGCCACCGACCCGGCCCAGGCGTCCGCCCTGACCGCCCGCTCGAACCTCGTCGCGGTGGTGACGAACGGGACCGCGGTGCTCGGACTCGGCTCCATCGGGCCGCTCGCGGCGAAACCCGTGATGGAAGGCAAGGCGGTGCTGTTCAAGAAGTTCTCCGGGATCGACGTGTTCGACATCGAGATCGACGAGCCCGACCCGGACCGCTTCTGCGACGTCGTCGCGAGTCTCGAGCCCACGTTCGGGGGGATCAACCTCGAGGACATCAAGGCGCCGGAGTGCTTCGAGATCGAGTCGCGGCTTCGCGAGCGGATGAACATCCCGGTGCTCCACGACGACCAGCACGGCACCGCGATCATCGTCGGCGCGGCGGTGCGCAACGCCCTCGATCTGGTCGGCAAGTCCATCGGGGACGTCCGGCTCGTCACCTCCGGCGCCGGAGCGGCGGCGCTCGCCTGTCTCGACCTGCTGCTCGGCATGGGGCTGAAGCGCGAGAACGTCGTGGTCACCGACATCGCCGGCGTGGTGCATGCCGGCCGCGAGGAGCTGATGGACCGCTGGAAGGCGCGGTATGCGGTCGATACCGATGCGCGCACCCTCGCCGACGTCATCGGCGGGGCGGACATCTTCCTCGGGCTCTCCGCCGCCGGGGTGCTGGAGCCCGGGCACGTCGGGCGCATGGCGGAGCACCCGCTCATTCTCGCGCTCGCCAATCCGGTGCCCGAGATCCTGCCCGAGGTCGCGCGCGAGGCGCGGCCCGACGCCATCATCGCCTCCGGCCGTTCCGACTATCCGAACCAGGTCAACAACGTCCTGTGCTTTCCGTTCATCTTCAGGGGAGCGCTCGACGCCGGGGCGACCGAGATCAACCAGCCGATGAAGCTCGCCTGCGTGGATGCGCTCGCGGGGCTGGCTCGCCGGGAGCTGTCGGACCTCGTGATCGCGGCCTACGGCGGCGGGCCGTCCCGGTTCGGCCCCACGATGCTGATCCCGCGCCCGTTCGATCCCCGCCTGCTCACCGAGCTCGCGCCTGCGGTCGCCCGCGCCGCAATGGCCTCGGGGGTGGCGACCCGCCCCATCGACGACTTCGACGCCTACCGGGAACGCCTGACCGGGTTCGTGTTCCGGTCCGGTCTGGTGATGAAGCCGCTGTTCGAGCGGGCGCGCAACGCGCCGAAACGCCTGATCTACGGGGAGGGGGAGGAGCGGCGGGTGCTCCAGGCGGTCCGGCAGGTGGTTGTCCAGGGACTGGCCAGGCCGATCCTGGTGGGGCGGCCCAAGGTGATCCTGTCGCGGATCGAGTCCCTCGGCCTGGACCTTGCGCCGGAGCGCGATTTCGACCTCGTCAACATCCATCAGGACGCGCGGTTCCGCGCCTACTGGAGCGAGTATCACCGGGTGATGGGCCGCCAGGGCGTCTCGCCCGACGAGGCGAAGGCCGTCGTGCGCTCGCAGGGGACCGCGGTGGCGGCGCTGGCTATACGGCTCGGGGACGCCGACGCGATGCTGTGCGGGACGGTCGGAACCTTCCAGGACCACATGCGCTACGTGCGCGGTCTCATCGGAGTCCGCGAGGGGGTACGGGACTTCTCCACGATGTCGGCCCACATCCTGCCGAGCGGCACGTTCTTCATCTGCGATACCCACGTCACTCCCGAGCCGAGCGCCGAGGAGCTCGTGGCGATGACGATGCTCGCCTGCGCCGAGATCCGGGGATTCGGGATGGAGCCGAAGGTCGCGCTCCTGTCCCGCTCGAACTTCGGCACCCATGACTCGCCGACCGCCGAGCGGATGCGCCGCGCCACGAGCCTGCTGCACCAGGCCGCTCCGGAGCTGGAGGTCGATGGCGAGATGCACGCCGACGCGGCGCTCTCGGAATCGCTCCGGTCCCGGCTGCTGCCGGACAGCAGGCTCAAGGGTCAGGCGAACCTGCTCGTGATGCCGAACGTCGAGGCCGCGAACATCGCCCACAACCTCCTGCGCGCGCTCGGAGGCGGCGTTTCCATCGGGCCGATCCTCATCGGGGCCGCGCGTTCGGCGCACGTGGTCACCCAGTCCATCACGGTGCGCGGGATCCTGAACATGACCGCGCTTGCGGTCGCACAGGTGGATGCGGTGGACGGGGCGGAGGCCTGAGCCAGCGCGCCGCTGCGGCCGCCTGCCGCCGCGGTCGGTCGTTCACGCTTTCCCGGCTGCCCGCGCAGGGTGCGGTTCGGCGCTCACGATCAGGCAGGTCTCGTCGAGCCGGCGGGACGATTCGATTGGCATGGGCGGTTCGTTCATACTGGCGCGGCCGTCATTCGGCCAGGAGGCGTCGTCGATGTCCGAACCCGTGAGGATCGACTCCCACGTCCACCTGTACCGGAGCGTCGACGAAGGCATCGCCGCCAAGGAGGGTTACGAGATCCTGGAGTACGGCCGGCAGGACGAGGTGGTATTCAGCGACCTGCCGGGGACCGTCGACGATCTGTTGCAATCGATGGAAAGGGCCGCCATGGACAAGGTGGTCATCGTGAACCTGTACGTTGCCGGGGAGCGCCGGTCGATCCTGCGGAAGGAGCTGCCTCCCGGCCTGGGCTCGAGCGAACGGGAGCGGGCCGAACGGAACATCGAGGCCCGTCTGCGCGAGGAGCTGTTCGCGTTCAACCGCTGGGCCTGCGACATGGGTCGCGATCGCCCGTCGCTCGTTCCCTTCGTCTTCACCGACATCCTGCTGCTGAGCGCCGAGGAGAACGCCGCCCACGTCCGGGGCCTCGCGGAGAACAGGGGCGCCCGGGGCGTGAAGCTTCACGGACCGGCCGCGGGGTTCTTCATGGGCGACGAGCGGCTGTGGCCCACCTACGCCGTGTGCCGGGAGCTGGGGCTCCCCATCATCGGGCATTCCGGTCCGGACCCGGAGGGGAACGGATTTGCGGAGCCCCGAGCCTTCGGCGCCGTCCTGAAGGCGTTTCCCGAGCTCCCCATCGTGCTCGCCCACATGGGCGGCGCGACGTGGCGGCAGGCGCTGGAGATCGCACAGAGCCACGACAACGCGTTCTTCGACTGCTGCGAGATCATCGAATGGACCCGCAGCGAGAACGGTCCTTCGGACAGGGAACTCGCGCAGCTCATCCGGGACATCGGGGCGGATCGGGTCATGATGGGCTCGGACTTTCCCTGGTACGACCTCGATCGGACGATCGACCGCGTCATGGCCCTGCCCCTGCTCTCCATGGAGGAGAAGGAGGGCATCATCGGCGCGAACGCGGAGCGCATCCTCCGAATCTGATACCGGTCGCGACCTCTGCCGCCGTGCGCGTACGGGGTCGGTCGCCGGATGCCTCACTCGGGAACGTAGCGCGCTGCCTGGGCGGGGTGCGGCGTGGGCCGGCCGCTCGTCACGAGACGGACCCTCGCGCCCTCCGGCGGCTCGCCCCCGAAGCCGTCGACCCAGCCGAGCGCGAGATTGTCCGCCCCGTCGAGGGCGATGAGCGCGAGCCCCTCGCCGGCCGGGCCGCCCCCGAACGGGAGGGTCCCGCCGCCGCTCGTGCCGGCCACCACCCGCCCGGCGCCGGCGAGGGTCGTCCACTGCGCGGCGTCGGCCCGCGAGCAACAGCCGAGCCGCGGCGGAAACCACGTCCGCCCGCAGCCCGAACAGGTCGAGGCGACGGCACGCCCGGCGGCCAGACCCTCGAAGTACGGCGCAAACCCGCCGAGCGCATGGGTGTAGCGCAGCGTGAGCGTGACATCGACCGTCGCCGCGGCGGATGCGGACGCAGGTCCAGATCGTCGTGTATCGCTCAAGGGTCCGATCTCGCCGTGCGGTCTCGAACCCCTGGACCACAAGGACACCATCGCGTCATTTCACCGGCCTCGCGCTCCAGCCTCACTCCACCGTCTCGAACACCTGCACCACCGCGCTCGTGCACACCCCCCCGTGGGTATCGACGACCCCGCGGCGGAGCGTGCGGCGCGGCTGCGCGCCGTCGAAGTAACGGCCTTCGAGGAGGCGCTGCACGGTCATCGCCTGAACGACGCCGGTCGCACCGGGGGCGCCGCCCTGCCCGAGCAACCCGCCGGAGAGATTGACCGGGAGGCGGCCCTCGCGATCGAACTCGCCGGCCTCGCAGGCCGCCCCGCCGCCGCCTTCCGGCACGAATCCCAGAGCCTCGACCGCCTGGATCTGGGCGCCGGAGAACGCATCGCAGACTTCCGCGCAGTCGATCTCCCCGGCCGGGGTGTGGACTCCGGCCATCGCGTACGCGGCGCGTGCGGCCCGGGCCTTTGCGTCGAACCGATCCGGGCGCGCCCGATCGCCGAGCCGCGCGCAGTCCGTTGCCGCGCCGCTGCCCGCGATGCGTACCCGGGGGCGCTCGGCGCGGGGCGCACGCGACGGGTGGGCGACGACCACCGCCGCCGCGCCGTCGCTCAGGAGCGAGCAGTCGAGACGCCGGTACGGGCTCGCCACCATCGGCGATGCGAGCACATCCGCCACCTCGATGCGCATGGGCTTGTGCGCAAGCGGGTTCGCGCAGGCATTGGCGCGATTGCGCACCGCGACCGCGGCGAGCTGCTCCGGAGTGGTCCCGTGGCGGGCCATGTGCATCCGCATCGACAGCGCGTAGAGCGCGGCCGGGGTCGTCCCGGCAAAACCTTCGACCTCGGCGTCGAACGACATCCCGTAGAGCAGCCGCACGTCGTCGCCTCCGAGGTGGCTCGCCGCCGTCTCGAACCCCACCACCAGCACGCAGCGCGCGAGCCGGGCCGCGACCAGGGCGTGCGCCGCGCGCACCGCCACCGCGCCGCTCGCGCCGCCGCTCTCGGCACGCATCGTCTCGCATCCCTCAAGGCCCAATTCGGCCGCCACCACCGGGGCCGGGGCAATCTGAAGCGAGAAGAAGTCACTCTCGGTGGCGACCACGATCGCGTCCACGTCGCGGGCTTCGATGCCCGCGTCCTCCAGCGCTCCGAGCCCCGCTTCGCGTACCCGGTCGCGCCACGCGCTCCCGTCCAGGCGACGGGTGAACCGGACCGCCGAACCGCCGAGCAGACGGACGTCACTCGACATCGCGACGATTCGACGGTGCGTTGCACACCGCGCTCCCGCCCGGGAGCCGGGCGAGGGTGGGGAGAGGACGGTCGCGCACGGACGGATCACCCCGCATCGGAACGGTTCGACGGGGCATCGTACCGCGTGCCGCCGTCCCGTAGCCGGTGAAGGAATGAAGAAGAAGTTGCGAGGCGATGGGCGAAGCGCGGGTTCGGGGCGGGATACACTCGGAACCGGCGCAAGCGACGCGGGGAGCCCACCGATGCCCATGTCCCTGGAGCACCTCAGGGTGCTGGATCTCACGCTCCATCTCTCCGGCCCGTACTGCGCGATGGTCCTTGCCGACCACGGCGCCGACGTGGTGAAGGTCGAACGCCCGGAGGGCGGTGACGAGATGCGCCGGACGCCGCCGTTCGTGGGCGGCGAAAGCGCTCCGTTCATGCTGTGGAACCGGAACAAGCGCTCCGTCGCGCTGGACCTGAAATCGCCGGACGGCCTCGCGACGTTCAAGGCCTTGGCCGTCGTCGCCGACGTCGTGATCGAGAACTTCAAGCCGGGCGCCGCCGAACGGCTCGGGGTCGGCTACGAAGCCCTGTCCGCGCTCAACCCCCGCCTCGTTTGCTGCTCGATCTCCGGGTTCGGCCAGACCGGCCCGTACGCCGCGCGCGGTGGGTTCGACCTCATCGCCTCGGGCATGTCCGGTCTGATGAGCGTCAACGGACCCGCCGGCGGGCCTCCGTTTCGCATCCCGGTTCCGATCACCGACCTCGGGGCGGGCCTCAACGGCGCCATCGGCATCCTCGCCGCCCTCGCCGCGCGCGAGCGGACCGGTCTCGGCCAGCACGTCGATACGTCCCTGTTCGAGTCGGGGCTCTCGCTCGGCGTCTACGAGGCGGCCGGGGTCTTCGCGACCGGCGAGGTTCCGGAGCGGCTCGGCCAGGGGCACCGGGGCAGCGCCCCGTACCAGCTCTTCCCCACCGCGGACAGCTACATGACCATCGGCTGCGCGAGCGACCGTTTCTGGGAGCTGACCTGCGAGGTGCTCGGTTGCCCGCACCTCGTCGCGGACCCGCGCTTCGCGACCAGGCCGGACCGCGTCGGGAACGTCGCCGCGCTGGCCGAGGCGCTGACCCCGTACTTCGAGCGCGAGACCACCGCGCACTGGTGCGCGAAGTTCGAAGCGGCCGGGGTTCCGGCGGGACCGGTGATGAACCACGTCGAAGCGCTCTCCGATCCCCACTGCCTGGCCCGCGGCATGGTGCAGGAGGTCGAGCACCCGGCGGCGGGACGCACCAGGACACTCGGGATTCCCGTCAAGCTCTCGCGGACCGGCGGTGCGGTCCGGCGCCCCGCCCCGATGCTCGGCGAGCACACCGGGGAGGTGATCGCCGAGTGGCTCGAGACCGGCAACGGGCACCGGGCCGCTCGGGCGGGCTGAGCGGCGGCGGGTGAGGACGAGTCAGCCCGATCCCTGCACGCTTCCAGGCTGTGGGCCGGGGGCTTCCGCACGGGCGGGCGATGATCGGTTGCCGATGGATTGAAATTTTTGATGGAGATCAGGATTGAAGAGGCGGGCGGATACGATTTCCGATCTCGGAATGACCACACGGAAGTCGCGAAAATCCACGGCGGGAAGCTCGGGGGATTCCAAAACGTCCTGAATGTACTCTGACATGACAGGCGCGTAGTTGGTGGTGAGCACCAGCTCCCGGGTGTCCTTGTGCCGATAGCCGCTCGATACCGGCAGGAGCGCCAGATCGGACTCCGGCCACCTGCTGATCGCATTCTCGATGGCGAATCCGATATACGACTTGCCGGTCCTCAACGAAACCTCGATGAGCAATGAACGCCTGATTGCTTCCGCAATGAGCAGTTCGACAAGGTCGCCGTATTTCCCGGCCACTTTGTCCTCCGCCTTTCCCTTGTCAAAGAACCTATTGAGCGCGTATGGCCCCAGAAATCCGAGGAGGGCGCTCGTCATGGCGGCGAGTTCGAAATCGACTTTGAACGTATCGGGGAAGCCTCGCCCCTCCGACAAAATCCCTTGAACGCCGAGCACCAACAGGTACGCCAGGACGAGGAGCAACAGACCGACTACTGCAGATCTGAAGGCAACGTGGTAGCCGGATTGCCTGAGCGCCTCGGTCCGCGTCGGGATGAGGTTCGTGAGTATCCAATATCCCCCGAGGACAGGGAGAAGGCTGGTCTCGAAGTTCACTCTGCCTCGGACTCGTTCTCGTTCCGGGACTCGGTGTTCCTGATCAGATCCGCCATGCGTTCGATCTGCTCTCGGGCCTTGGAACTCTTGAGAAGTTCACCGACATCGACAAATCGCTGTCCGGGGTGCGGGTAATGCACGCGGATCGGGGTATCGGTCTCTGACTTGGATTGATTCGACATGGTGCTGCTCCTCCTTGGCAGTCGCGGCGATGAGGGGTGCTCGCCACTCAGCGCCGCACGGCGATGCATGGCGGAGTGGGACTGGTTCAGGTGGGGTATGTGTACCACGTTTTCCACACGGCTCCGGCATTTCGTCTGGAGTTCCGTTCGAGTCGATGCCCGAGTGTAGCGCGGTTCATCCCCGCGCTGGAGGGTGGCCGGTGACATTCGATTCTCGTCGCTGCATTGGCTCGATGCCGTACTTGATGGAGAGCGCCTCACGCTCTCCGCGCCTGCAACCATCAGGCATCAGGTCGATGGAACCTCCGACCGCGTGCCTCTCGCACCGGCGTGCACTGCGATCGGATTTCCGGCAGCGGGTGGTGCTCGCCGGTGTGGCGTCGCGGCCAGGGACGAGGAGCACATGCGGCCGGGAAGAGAGAGCCGTTACCGTGTCTGTCCGCTCCTCCCGTCGAGCGCGGTCGCGATCGAGTGGCCTTCCTTGCCCCACGCCCGCACCTGCGCTCGAAGGTCGGGGTCGAGCCGGTCGAAGCCTCTCATCCCCTCGATGAGGCCCGCCGCGTCGGCGACTTCCCTTCCCGCGGCGACTGCCGCGTCCCGCATGCCGGGGTGGTGGGCCGCGTACCAGCGAAGCCACTCGGTCTGGAGACGCAGGGTGCTCGCGATACGCTCCGCGGTGCGCGACGGTGGCTCGACCGGCCCCTTGTGGTAGCGGGCCTTGTGAGCGGCTTCCGTGTTGCCGTCCAGCGCGCGGATGGCGGTCGCGAAGCGCCGGCGATCCTCGGCGCCGCGGATGCGCCCGCGGTAGGCGTTCTCGAGCTGTGCCGCCAGCGCATCGAGGTCGTGCACGGTGACCGGCGAGAGCCCGAACCCGGCGATGATGATTTTGGCCAGTGCCTCGGCCGCCTGCTGCGACTCCTCGACGACCTTGGGCGCGTAGAGGATCTCCCTGAACGCGGCCTCGCACAGGGCGAGGAACGCGCCGCGCAGGTCGCTCGTCGCGATGTCGAGGCCCTGCTTCAGGTCTTCGGTCGGCACGTCCAGATCCTCGGTGCGGCATCGCGGAGGGGCCCAGTCACCCGCGAGCAACCGGCCCTGGCGCGCGATCGCGCTCTCGATGCGGGTCCCCTCGTTGCAGTGGGCTTCGATCGACTCCGGATCCATCACGACGGAATGGACCCGCTCCAGCTCGCCGAAGAGCCTCTTCGCGGCGTGCCCGTCTTCGGGCGATGCATGCGAGAGGATCGCGATGTCCCAGTCGCTGGTCGCCCGCGCGGTTCCGCGCGCCCTCGACCCGTACAGCACCACCGCCTCGATGCCGGGGATAGAGCCCACGGCCTCGGCTGCTGTACGCCGGAGGCGCTCTCGCGTGGTGGTTTTCATCGACCTTGCCCGTGGAAGGGATGCGAAATCGTAGCGCGTGAGCAGGGATTGCGCACCGGCGGACGAAGGCATGGCGAGCGTGCGCCATCTCGCGAAAACTGCGAAATTGACGCCGGCCGCCGAGCCGGTCCACACGATCGAGGAGCCGACCCGTGATCGATTTCAGCCTCACCCCCGAGCTCGAAGCGCTCAAGGCGCGTACCGAATCGTTCATCCGCGACGTGATCGTCCCGTACGAAGGAGACGCGGGCGAGGGCGAGCACGGGCTCGACGACACCCTCAGGCACGAGCTGATGGCCAGGGCGAAGGAGGCGGGGCTGTTCGCGCCGCACGTCGGGGAGGAATGGGGCGGTCTCGGGCTCGACATGCGGTCGATGGCCGTGGTGTTCGAGGCGGCGGGGTACTCGCTGCTCGGCCCTCATGCGCTCAACTGCGCGGCGCCCGACGAGGGCAACATGCACCTGCTCGAAGTCGTCGCGAACGACGAGCAGAAGGCGCAGTGGCTGCGCCCGCTGGCCGCCGGCGCGATCCGCTCCTGCTTCTCGATGACGGAGCCGGGCGGGGCGGGATCGGACCCAGCCATGCTCGCGACGACCGCGCGCCAGGACGGCAACCACTGGGTGATCAGCGGCCGGAAGTGGTTCATCACCGGCTACGGGGGGGCGAAGCTCAACATCGTGATGGCGCGCACCGCCGAGCGCATCGAGCGTGGCCACGGCGCGACGATGTTCCTGGTCGACAACGACGACTCCGCCATCGAGACGATCCGCCGGCAGGAGACGATGGAGTCGAGCTTCGCGGGAGGACACTACGAGATCCGGTTCAACGATCTGCGGGTTCGCGCGGATCAGGTGCTCGGCGAGATCGGAGAAGGGTACGGGTACGCCCAGGTGCGGCTTGCCCCGGCGCGGCTCACCCACTGCATGCGGTGGCTCGGCGCCGCGAAGCGCGCGCACGACATCGCGTGCGCGTACGCGGTGCGGCGCGAGGCGTTCGGCAGGTCGCTCGCCGAGCACGAAGGGGTCGGGTTCATGCTCGCGGACAACGAGCTCGACATGCATCTGGCCCGGCTCGCGATCTGGCAGGCGGCGTGGGTGCTCGACGAGGGCGGCCAGGCCCGCCAGGAATCGTCGATGGCGAAGGTGTTCTGCTCGGAAGCGGAGTTCCGCGTGATCGACCGCTGCATGCAGATCCTGGGTGGGGCCGGGGTCACCACCGACACCCTGGTCGAGCGGCTGTGGCGCGAGATCCGCCCATTCCGGATCTACGACGGCCCCAACGAGGTGCACCGCTGGGCCATCGCGAAGCGCATCGCGAAGGAGGTGCGGGGCCGCGAGCGCGGCCCTGCCTGATCCCGGCCGCCTCGCCGGCCTGATCCGGCAGAGCGCCGGCCTGCTGCACGGCCCTTGGCGGCCACCAGCGCATCCGCCGCCGGCATTCCGGTACGTCCGGATGTCCGGCGGGGTGCTACAGGCTCCGCCCGAACGCCTCCCGGAAGCGGCTTTCGAGCTCCGCGCCGGTGCAGTGGTGGTTCTGGGTGCCGGGCTGCTCCACCTTGAGCGCGCCCATCAGTGACGCGAGGCGTCCGGTGGTCTCCCAGTCCATCTCGTTGACGAGCCCGTGGACGAGCCCGGCGCGGTACGCGTCCCCGCAGCCCGTGGGGTCCACCGTGTCGCCGGCCCGGGCAGGAGGGATCTCGATGGTGGCGTCGCGGGTGTGCACGATCGATCCTTGCGCGCCGCGGGTCACGATCAGCGCTTCGACCTTCGAAGCGACCGCCGCGGCATCGAGCCCGGTGCGTTCGCGCACCACCTCCCATTCGTAGTCGTTGACGGTCAGCCACGTCGCGAGGTCGATGAAGCGGCGCAGGTCGTCGCTGCCGAACATCGGCAGTCCCTGTCCGGGGTCGAAGATGAAGGGAGTGCCGCATTCGGCGAACTGCGCGGCGTGCTCGATCATCGCTTCGCGCCCGTCCGGGGAGACCATCCCGATCGTCGCCCCGGATGCGTCGCGCACGTCGTTGAGATGGGCGCTGTTCATCGCGCCCGGATGGAACGCGGTGATCTGGTTGTCGTCGAGGTCGGTGGTGATGAACGCCTGCGCGGTGTACTCGGTGTCGATGCGGGTCACGTGCCGGTGGTCGATCCCGCACTCCTCCATCCACCGGCAGTACGGGTCGAAGTCCTTGCCGACGGTCGCCATGGGCAGCGGGTCGCCGCCGAGGAGCTTGAGGTTGTAGGCGATGTTGCCCGCGCAGCCGCCGAACTCGCGCCGGAGCTGGGGCACGAGGAAGGAGACGCTCAGCATGTGGATCCGCTCCGGCAGGATGTGGTTCCTGAAGCGGTCGTGAAAGACCATGATGGTGTCGTAGGCGAGCGAGCCGCAGATCAGTGCCGACATTGCTTCATCTCCCTTCTTCGAGTCCCTTCTCGCGAGTGCCCGTCGAGGAACGGTGCCGCCGCCCACCGATCCGTCCGCGTTGCGTCGCCGTCGTCGTTCGGCAGCATCGCCGACAGATGGTACCCGGTATGGGAACGCGGGCATGCGGACACCGCCTCCGGAGTCCCCGTCGCCACTACCCGGCCGCCCCGGTCGCCGCCCTCGGGCCCCAGGTCCACGATCCAGTCGGCGGTCTTCACGACTTCGAGGTTGTGCTCGATGACGACGACGGTGTTGCCGTGGTCGCGCAGCCGGTGGAGCACGCGCAGCAACTGCTCGGTGTCGTGGAAGTGCAGCCCCGTGGTCGGCTCGTCCAGGATGTAGAGGGTGCGGCCGGTGTCGCGCTTGGACAGCTCGCGGGAGAGCTTCACCCGCTGCGCTTCCCCTCCCGAGAGCGTGGTCGCGCGCTGCCCGAGGCGGATGTACGACAGCCCGACGTCGACCAGCGTCTGGAGCTTGCGGGCGATCGCCGGGACCGCGTCGAAGACCGCCCGCGCCTCCTCGACGGTCATCTCCAGCACCTCGTGGATCGTCCGGCCCCTGTACCGGATGTCGAGGGTCTCGCGGTTGAACCGCTTGCCCGCGCAGACGTCGCAGGACACGTAGACGTCGGGCAGGAAGTGCATCTCCACCTTGACGACCCCGTCGCCGCTGCACGCCTCGCACCGTCCGCCGCGCACGTTGAAGCTGAAGCGCCCGGGCCCGTAGCCGCGCGAGCGCGCCTCGGGGGTCGCCGCGAAGAGATCGCGGACCGGGGTGAACAGCCCCGTGTAGGTGGCGGGGTTGGAACGCGGGGTGCGCCCGATCGGACTCTGGTCGATGTCCACGACCCGGTCGACGATCTCCAGCCCCTCGATCCGGTCGCACGGCGCCGCATCGGCGGCAGCGTTGTTGAGCGCCCGCGCGGCGGCGCGGTACAGGGTGTCGTTGACGAGGGTCGACTTGCCCGATCCGGACACTCCGGTGACGCAGGTCATCAGGCCGACCGGGATCTCGACGTCGATCCCGGCGAGGTTGTTCCCGCGCGCCCCGACGATCCGGATCAGCCGCAGGGGATCGAACCGGGTGCGCTCGCGAGGCGTCTCGATCGTGCGCCGGCGCGAGAGGTACTGCCCGGTGAGGGACGCGGGGTTCGCCGCGACCGCGGCGGGGGGGCCCTCCGCGACGATGCTGCCGCCGTGCACGCCGGCCCCCGGCCCCATGTCGATGACGTGATCGGCGCTGCTGATCGCCTCTTCGTCGTGCTCGACCACGAGGACGGTGTTGCCAAGGTCGCGCAGGCGCTCCAGGGTGTCGAGGAGACGGCGGTTGTCGCGCTGGTGCAGGCCGATCGAGGGTTCGTCGAGGATGTACGTCACCCCCACGAGTCCCGCCCCGATCTGGCTCGCGAGCCGGATGCGTTGTGCCTCTCCGCCGGAGAGCGTCTCCGCGGCGCGGTCGAGCGACAGGTAGTCGAGCCCCACGTCGACAAGGAACCGGAGCCGTTGCGCGATCTCCTTGAGGATGCGGGTCGCGATCTCCGCCCGGGCCCCGCCGAGCTCGAGGCCCGCGAAGAAGTCGTGCGCGGCGCGGATCGGCAGTGCGGCCAGGGCGGGGAGCGTCTCGCCGCCGACGAAGACGTTGCGCGCGGAGCGGTTGAGCCGGGCCCCGCCGCAGGCGTCGCAGGCACGGGTGCCGAGGTACTTCGCGAGCTCGTCGCGGACCAGGTTCGACTCCGTCTCCCGGTACCGGCGCTCCATGTTGGGGATCACGCCTTCGAACGGGTGCTTGCGGACGTGCTCCCCGCGCCGCTCGGTGCGGAACGTGAAGCGGATGACCTCCGGGCCGCTCCCGTTGAGGATGACCTCGCGCACCGCGGGGGGGAGCTCGCGGAACGGAGTGTCGATGTCGAATCCGTAGTGCGCGGCGAGCGACCGGACCATCTGGAAGTAGTAGAAGTTGCGGCGGTCCCAGCCGCGGACCGCTCCGCCGGGGAGGCTCAGCTCGGGATGGGCCACGATCCGGGCCGGATCGAAGAACGTGCGCACTCCGAGCCCGTCGCAGTGTTGACAGGCCCCCGCGGGGTTGTTGAACGAGAAGATCCGCGGCTCCAGCTCCGGGATCGCGTAGCCGCACACGTGGCAGGCGAACCGGGCCGAGAACACCATGTCGCCGCCGTCGCCGCCCCTCCCGGCCCCGCCGGCGTCGCTGCCTTTTCCGCTTCCGCCGCCGCTACCCCCGCTGTCGCTGTCGCCGTCCATCGGTGTCACCACCGCACGGCCGTCGGAGAGCGCGAGCGCGGTCTCCAGCGACTCGGCGAGGCGCAACGCCAGATCGTCCCGGACCCGGAAGCGATCGACCACCACCTCGATCGAGTGCTTGCGCTTCGGGTCGAGCGCGATCGGATGGTCGAGTTCGTGCAGCCGGCCGTCGATCCGGGCCCGGACGAAGCCCTGGGATTTCAGCCCTTCGACGATCCGCGCGTGCTCGCCCTTGCGGTCGTCCACGACCGGGGCGAGCAGCATCAGGCGTTCGCCGCGCGGGAGCGCCATGATGGTATCGACCATCTGGGTGACGGTCTGCGCTTCGAGCGTCACCCCGTGGTCCGGGCAGCGCGGCTCCCCGACCCGGGCGAACAGCAGCCGCAGGTAGTCGTGGACCTCGGTGATGGTTCCGACCGTGGATCGCGGATTGTGCGACGTCGACTTCTGCTCGATGGAGATCGCGGGCGACAGGCCCTCGATGTGCTCGACGTCCGGCTTCTCCATCACCGAGAGGAACTGGCGGGCGTAGGCGGAGAGCGATTCGACGTAACGCCGCTGCCCCTCGGCGTAGATGGTGTCGAACGCGAGCGACGACTTGCCCGAGCCCGAAAGCCCCGTGATCACCACCAGCCGGTCGCGGGGGATGTCGACGTCGACGGCTTTCAGGTTGTGCGTCCGGGCGCCACGGATGCGGATGGAGGCCATTGGACGGTCGGGCGGCGCGAGCTTGGACGGGTGGAGAGCCAATCGGCTATATTACGTGCCGCGCCGGCCACGAAGCAAAATCACCCGTGCACCGCCCCGGAACCGTGGTCGACGCACCGCCCCCCCGAATGTCCTCGATCGAGCGCCGTGCGGTCGCCGCGCTCGCGGGGATCTTCTCGTTCCGCATGCTCGGGCTGTTCATGTTCCTGCCCGTGTTCAGCGTCCACGCGCACGAGTACGCGGGACACACGCCGCTGCTGATCGGGGTCGCGATCGGCATCTACGGGCTCACCCAAGGGGTGTTCCAGGTACCGTTCGGGATCCTCTCGGATCGGTTCGGGCGCAAGCCGGTGATCGCGGCCGGACTCGCGATTTTCGCGTTCGGCAGCGTGGTCGCGGCGCTCGCGGACGACATCTGGTGGATCGTGGCGGGCCGTGCGCTGCAAGGCATGGGGGCGATCGCGGCCGCGGCGATGGCGCTCGCCAGCGATCTCACCGGCGAAGCCCACCGGACCCGGGTGATGGCGGTCATCGGCGCGAGCATCGGTGCCGCGTTCACGCTCGCTCTCGTTCTCGGACCCGTGGTGACGGGGGTGGCGGGGATTTCCGGGCTGTTCTGGTCGACCGCGGCGCTGGCCGTGCTGGCCATCGCCCTGCTCTGGCTCGGGGTCCCGACCCCCCCGCGGATGGCGAACCCCGGCCGGGCCGCCCTCGCGGGGCTTGCGAGCGCGCTGCGCGACCGGCAGATGCTGCGGCTCGACGCCGGCATCTTCATCCTGCACGCGGTCATGGTCGCCACGTTCGTCGCGCTGCCGATCGCGCTTCGCGACCGTGCCGGGATCGCCGTCGCCGATCACTGGAAGGTCTATGTCGGCGTGCTCCTCGCGTCCATCGTCTTCACCGTCCCTCTCATCGTCCTCGCCGACCGCGCCCACCGATCCCGGTTCGTCATGCTGCTCGGCATCGTCGTGCTGGGCGCGGCGCTCGCGGGGCTGGCCGGAGCCCCGGCCGGCGGCATCGTGCTGCTTGCGTGCATGGTCGTCTACTTCACCGGATTCAACACCCTCGAAGCGAGCCTGCCGGCGATGGTGTCGAAGGTGGCCCCGATGCGCGCGCGCGGCGCCGCCCTCGGCGTGTACTCGACGTTGCAGTACCTGGGGGCGTTCGCGGGAGGGATCGTCGGGGGCTGGCTGCTCGGCGCCGGCGGTGAGCGGGCGGTCCTTGCGGCATGTGCGGGACTGTGCGTCGGGTGGGTGTCGATCGCGTTCGGACTGCGCGAGCCCCGGCGGCTCGGCGTCGAGCAACTGCGCATCGGCGCCGTCGAAGGTGAATCCGTGGACGCGCTGACCGAGCGGCTCCTCGCGGTTCCCGGGGTGGTCGAGGCGGTCGTCGTCGCGGAAGAGCGCACCGCCTGGCTGCGGGTCGATCGCGGGCGCCTCGATCGGACGTCGCTGCGCGCACTCTCGTCGACCACTTCGTGAAGGGCTCCGCCCGCAAGCAGATGTGCGGGCGCCGATTCAATCGCCTGGATTCCCGCTCCGATTCCCGCCTGGATTCCCACCCCGATTCCCGCCCGGCGCCTTGCCCGCGCGCCTGCCGACGGCTTCGCGAGGCGCCCGCGGACCCATGGAACGCGCCCGTCGGTGAAGTCGCGACGGCCGCCGTGCGGGAGTGTGCGACCTGCCCGCGGGACGGGCGCCGACATCGAGAGGGCTGTCGGGCACCTACAATCGCGTCGAAAGCTGCGTAAAGTATCGCTCCGCCCCCACCTCGCATCGGGCGCGCGGAGCGGCGGCGGGTATTCGTGGGCATTCAAGGGAAGGGAGGTCTTCATCATGGCGAGAGGTGTCAACAAGGTGATCCTGCTCGGCAACCTGGGCGCGGATCCGGAAACGCGCTATACGGCCAGCGGCGGCGCGGTCACGAACATCCGGCTCGCGACCACCGATTCATGGCGCGATCGGCAGAGCGGGGAGCAGCAGGAGCGCACGGAGTGGCACCGCGTGGTGTTCTTCGGCCGGCTTGCGGAGGTCGCCGGGGAGTATCTGCGCAAGGGCGGGCAGTGCTACGTCGAAGGGCGGGTCCAGACCCGCAAGTGGCAGGGGCAGGACGGCCAGGATCGATACACTACCGAGATCGTCGCGTCCGAAATGCGGTTGCTCGGCGGCCGGAGCGCGGGCGGCGCCGGCGCGGCGCCGCCCGGAGAGCGTGATGACGGTGCGGGCGCCGCCTGGCCGGACGGCGGCTCGACCGACGGTTCGACCGGTGCGCGGCCCGCGGCCCCGAAGAGCGGGCCGCCCGATGATTTCGACGACGACATCCCGTTCTGAGACGCACCACCGCTCCTTCACGAATGTCCGGCTGCGGGCGCTCGGCGGCACGGTCCGCCGGGGGGTTGCCGCGCCCGATGCGCCGGGAGACCGGGTCGGAGTGGCGATCCGCGTACGGGAGGGTATCCACCGGAGGAGCGACTTCGCGCCGGCGGCCGGGTCGTTCTTCCGCGGCAGCGGCCGGCGGTGCGCGTTGCGGGGCGTCGAGGCCGTCGAGGCCGAAGGCGCCGGGAAGCCGGCCTCGCCGGTCGGGTTCAGGTAAAGGCGCCGGGAAGCCGGCCTTGCCGGCCGGGTTCAGGTAAAGGCGCCGGGAAGCCGGCCTTGCCGGCCGGGTTCAGGTAAAGGCGCCGGGAAGCCGGCCTCGCCGGCCGGGTTCAGGTAAAGGCGCCGGGAAGCCGGCCTCGCCGGCCGGGTTCAGGTGAAGGCGCCGTTGCCGACGAGGACATCGCGTATTCGCGCCGGGTTCTCGGTCGAGCGGAGCGACGCCCGAACCTGTTCGTCGGAGAGGACCCGGGCGATGGCGGCAAGGGTCTCCAGGTGCTCGTCGGCCGACTCCTCGGGCACGAGCAGGCCGAAGACCAGATCGACGGGGACGTGGTCGGGTGAGTCGAAGTCCACTCCCTTGTCGAGCCGCAGGAAGGCCGCGCGGGTCCGGTCGAGGTCCGGCACGCGCGCGTGCGGCAGGGCGCAGCCTTCGCCGAGTCCCGTGGAACCGAGGCGTTCGCGGGCGACGAGCCGGTCGAAGACGGCCTGTGCCGAGAGCGCCGGATCGGCGCTCGCGAAGATCTCCCCCAATGCCTGGAGCGTGCGTTTCCGGCTCGCCGCCGTGACGTCGCAACGCACGCACTCGGGGGTGAGGATCTGATCGAAGGTTGTCATTGGTTCGTCCGGGGCAGCCGCCCGGCCGCCGGCCCCGGCGCGATGGCGCTTCGGAACGGCGCTGGTCCGGGCGCGAGGGCCGATGCGGAACGCGGCATTCGCAGGTCAGTCGAACCGGGTCTTGATGCCGCCTTCGGCACGGTGGTGGTCGGTGAGCTTTTCCTTGTGGCGTCTCACCTGTCCGTCGATGCGGTCGGCGAGTATGTCGATCGCGGCATACATGTCGTGGTGGGAGGCGTTGGCGAACAGGTCGCTGCCGGAGACGTGGAGGGTCGCTTCCGCCTTGGCGGTCTGCTTCTCGACGATCAGGATCACGCGAGCGCTCGTGATCTGGTCGAAGTGGCGCACGATGCGTCCGAGCTTCCGGTTGACGTGGTTCCTCAGGGCCGGCGTGACCTCGACGTGACGTCCCGTCAAGTTGATCTGCATGAAAGTCTCCTCACTGGACGATTGGGGTTGCCGGATACGGGAACGGTGGACGCCCATCGTATCGCGGCGGAATGCGCGGACGACGCGGTCAAGGGGCCTTGCGCTCGGTCGAGGAGGGAATCGCCATCGTCTCGCGGTATTTCGCGACGGTGCGCCGGGCAATCCGGACCCCCTGCCCGGCGAGGATTTCCTTGAGCTTCTGGTCGCTCAGCGGTCTGGCCGGGTCCTCGGAGGCGATCAGCTTCCGGAGCACCGCGCGGATTGCGGTCGAGGACGCCTCCGCGCCCTCGATGGTGCGCACGTGGCTCGAGAAGAAGTACTTCAGCTCGAAGAGGCCGCGAGGCGTGTGCATGTACTTGCGCGTGGTCACCCGGGATATCGTCGATTCGTGCATTCCGATGGTTTCCGCCACGTCCGCGAGCACCATGGGCTTCATGGCTTCTTCGCCGTGCTCGAGAAACGCCCTCTGGCGCTCGACGATGCACGTTGCCGTCTTCAGCAGCGTCTCGCTGCGGTTCACGACGCTCTTGATGAACCAGCGCGCCTCCTGGAGATGGCTCTTGAGGGTATGGTTGTCCGCGCTGTTGTCGGCGCGGCGGACGAGGTTCGCATACCGGGGGTTGATGCGCAGCTTCGGCAGCGCGTCCGGGTTCAGTTCGACCTTCCATGCGCCGTTCTCCTTGCGCACGACGACATCGGGGACCACGTACTCCGTTGCGGACGACTCGATCGCGGCGCCGGGGCGCGGGGAAAGCGAGCGGATCAGGTCGACGACGCTCCGGACCTCGTGCCTCCCGAGACCGAGTGTCGCCATGAGGTGCTCGTCGTCGCGCGCCGCGAGCGCGTGGAGGTGTCCGGTCACGACGGTGAGGGCGGCATCGCGCCACTCGGTGTCGGCGGGAAGCTGCCGCAACTGGATCGCGAGGCACTCCTCCAGGCTGCGCGCCGCGACTCCGGGCGGTTCGAGGCTCTGGATCTGGCGAAGGACCGCCTCCATCCGTTCGAGGGTCGGTTCCCGGCCTTCGGGGTCGAGACCGTGCCGGATGTCTTCGAGGGTCAGCGTGAGGTAGCCGTCTTCGGCGACGGCGTCGATGAGCGCGTCCGCGATGATGCGGTCGGTGTCGCCGAGCCGCAGCAGGGCAGCCTGCCAGTGCAGGTGGTCCTTGAGCGATTCGGTCTGGGCGCGCTGAGCCGCCAAGTCGATTCCGCCGAACTCTCCGCCCGATGCGGTGTGGATGGTCGGAGCGGAGTCGTAGATGTCCTCCCACACGCCATCGACCGGGAGTTCGCGGGGAATGTCGGCGGGGGCGACCTCGGCTTCGGAGCCCGGGTCGGAGGCGTCGTCCTCGTCCAGCTCCAGCATGAGGTTGGAGTCGAGCGCATCCTGGACTTCGGTGTGCAGCTCCATGGTGGAAAGCTGGAGCAGCCGGATGGCCTGCTGGAGCCGAGGCGTCATTGCCAGATGCTGGCTCAGCCGGAGCTGCATGGATTGTTTCATGGCTGCGCGCGACGGAGTGCTTTCGAGCATTCTATCAGTCACGACGAGGCCGCCGCGCCGGCCCGCGTCCGCGAGGGCGGCCTGCGCGGCAGGCGATGCGGGCGGGGCGGGCGAGGGGCGCCGGGCGCGGCCGCGGCGGCTCAGAGCCTGAAGTTCTCTCCCAGGTACACCTCCCGGACCTTGGCGTCGTCGAGAACGGACTCCGGGGGGCCTTTCGCGATGATGGCGCCCGCGTTGACGATGTATGCCCGATCGCAGATGCCCAGGGTGTCCCGGACGTTGTGGTCGGTGATGAGGACCCCGATCCCCCGATTGCCCAGGTACGTGATGATCTGCTGTATGTCCGCGACGGAGATCGGATCGATGCCCGCGAACGGCTCGTCGAGGAGCATGAACTTCGGCTCCGTCGCCAGCGAACGCGCGATCTCCACCCGGCGGCGTTCACCTCCGGACAGGCTGTCGCCGCGCTGGGCGGCGAGGTGCGAGATCCGGAACTCGCCCAGCAGCGTTTCCAGGCGGTGCTCGCGCTCGGCCTTGCCGAGCCCCGGCCGCGTTTCGAGGATCGCCATGACGTTCTCTCGTACCGAGAGGTGGCGGAAGATGGAAGGCTCCTGCGGAAGGTAGCCGAGGCCGGCCCGGGCCCGGGCGTGTATCGGGCGGTTCGTGAGGTCGTCCTCGTCGAGGTGCACGGTGCCGGCATCACATGCGACGAGGCCGATGATCATGTAGAAGCTCGTCGTCTTGCCGGCGCCGTTCGGCCCGAGCAGGCCGACGATCTCTCCGCTGCGCACGGTGAGGCTCACGTCGTCGACGACGAGACGGCGGCGGTAGCGTTTCGCGAGTCGGCGCGCGCAGAGGATGGACATCGGTGGTATCCGTGCGGGGGTGCGCCCGGCCGGGGCCACGTACACCGGCCCGCTACGGCGTCGCCTTCTTCGGCCTGATCCGGATCCTGACGCGCTCCGGCGCCTTCCCGGCCGCCTGGCCACCCTCGTCCGCGGACGCTCCCGGGGCGCCCGACAGTGCCTTGAAGCGCGCGTTGCGCGAATCGTACACGAGCCGATCCGCCTGCACGCGGTCCCCGTCCTGCTCGTAGCGCGCCTCCCCGAACAGCGCGATGAGGCTTTGCCCGGGAAAGTACTCCATCCGCATCGCCCACGCCTTGTGGTGGTCGGCGCCGCCGTCGGGCAACTGCCGGAAATGGGCCGGCGCGCCGACCGCGGTGATCTTCGACACCTCGTCCCGGGCATCGAAGCGGATGGTTACGATGTCGCCGGTGATGTGCAGGCTGCCCTGGTCGACGACCACGGCCCCCCGATAGATCGTGGTGCGCTTGGCGTCGTCGTGCTCGGCCCGGTCCGCCTGGATGGTGATCGGCTGGTCGCGATCGGTCGACAGCGCGTGCGCCTGCGCGGCGCCCGCGAGGAGCAGCGCGGCGACGAGCCGGCGCCCGCGCCGGCGCTCACCGGCGCGGGCGGCGTCCGTCCACACGGGTTCGTACCCGGGAGAGAAGCTCGAACCGGGATTCGTCGAGATAGGCGCGCATGCCCACACCGGTCGACGTGCCTGCCGGGGTGCTGATCGTCACCGGCTCGGTGGTTTCTCCGTAGTCGGACTCGGGCAGCACCTTCAGGTGCCTGGTGCGGATGTCCAGGGCGCGAGCGCCGGAAGCGTCGTTGCGCCAGATGTCCACTTCGCCCGTCAACCACAGGACGGTCCCGTCCGCGGACACCCGCCCGCGCTCCGAGCGCACGCGCCACGGCTCGCCTTCGGCACGATACAGCACGTAGCGCGGATTGGAGAGATCGACCGTCTCATCGGCGTGGTACGCCAGATGGTCCGCCTCGATCCGCCGGCCCGGCCTGCCCGCGTCGTCCATCTCGACGGTGACGAAGTTCTCCATGTAGGCCGCCGGCGCGTCCGCGGACACCGGTGCGGTCGCGGGCGCGTCGAGGTCGAGGCTGTACAGCATCCATCCGCTTGCGCCGGCGGCGGCGAGCAACGCGGCGGGAAGGACCCACCGCCATGACGTGGCCGCGGCCGTCGTCCATCGAGGAGTCACATGATCCCCGCGCGGAGCAGATCGTGCATGTTCAGCGCACCGACCAGGCGCATGGAGCCGTCCACCACCGGCAGTGCGCTGATCGCGCGTTGCTGCATGACGTGGACCGCTTGCGCCGCGAGCGTCTCCGGCGCGATGGTGACGCAGTCCCGGGTCATGACCTCTTCGATGCGGGTGCGCTTCATGTCGACGTCGCTCTCGATCGCCCGCCGGAGGTCGCCGTCGGTGAACACCCCCACCAGGTGGTCCTCGGCGTCGACCACCGCGGTCATGCCGAGCCGCGAGCGGGTCATCTCGACCAGCGCGTTCGATACCGTCTCGTCGGTGCGCACGCGCGGCACGTCGGCCCCGGCGTGCATCACGTCGCCGATGCTGAGCAGAAGCCGGCGGCCGAGCCGGCCTCCGGGGTGCGAGCGGGCGAAGTCCTCGGCGCTGAAGCCCCGCGCCTCCAGCAGGGCGATGGCGAGCGCGTCGCCCATCGCGAGGGCGGCGGTGGTGCTCGCGGTCGGTGCGAGGCCGAGCGGACAGGCTTCCTGCTCGACGCTGACGTCGATGTTCACGTCCGCTTCGTTCGCAAGGCGCGAATGCTCGTTGCCGGTCAGCGCCACCAGGGGGATGCCGAGGCGCTTGATGATCGGGAGGATCGTGAGGATCTCGTCGGTTTCGCCGGAGTTCGACAACGCGACCACCATGTCCGCCGCGGTGACCATCCCCAGATCGCCATGGCTCGCCTCCCCGGGATGGACGAAGAACGCGGGAGTGCCGGCGCTGGCCAGGGTCGCGGCGATCTTGCGGGCCACGTGGCCCGACTTCCCCATCCCGGTCACCACGACACGCCCGCGACACCCGAGCACGAGCCGGCACGCGGCCGCGAACCCGCCATCCACGCGCGCCGCGAGAGCGGACAGCGCCTTCGCCTCGGTCTCGATGACCGAGACGCCCGACGCCCGGAGCGTGGCGTCGCTGACGGGTTCCGGAGTCGGCGCGGCGGACATGGAGTCGTCGTCGGAAACGGGTGCCGGAGTGGTCACGAGGCGTCGGGGGCGGTCCGCTCGCCGGGCCCGCCCCTCGAATGCGAGTTTGAACCCAACCCGTCGCCGATCGCAATCGCGGACGCCATCGGGCGCCCGTGCGCGGAGCGGGGACCGGGGCCGGTCCGCGTACGGGGCGGGTGGAATGCGCCGGGGGGCGAGGCGTGGCACCGGCCGCGTCTCGCCCCCCGGCGCGGTTGCCCGAAGCCGCTATCGCACCGTATTCTCATTTCCCCGCCTGCCTTCCGGCCCTCGGAGAGTCTCTTGACGTTCACGCCGGGCGGAGGCGCATCGCGCTGGGTTCTGCGAGGAAGACCATGAGGCTGAAAGCCGTCCTGGAGCGCACGCTCGGACTGAAGGGAATCGATTTCAAGTACAACCTGCCCAAGGCGCGCCTCTTCGAGGACGCGATCGCCAACGACCGGGGCCGCGTTCGCCTCGATGGTCCCGATACCGATCGCAAGTGCCATCCCACCAGCCTCGGGGTCGACGGTCCGCTCGTGTTCCATACCGACCCCACCTGCACCGGGCGGCCCGTCGCGGACACGTTCGCGGTGGCCTGGCCGGAAGTCGAAGGCAGGGTGTGGTGGAAGGACAACCTCAAGCCCTGTGACCCCGATCGGTACGAAGGGTTGCTGCGCCGTGTCGTCGAGCACGTGAACGCGCGGGGCAGGCCCCTCTACGTGCAGGACGTGTGGGCGGGCACCGATCCGGCGTACTCGGTCCCCTACCGGTTCGTGGGCGAGTACGCCGTCCATGCGATGTTCGCGCACAACATGTTCCCGAAGCACGTCGAGGGAATGGAGAACGCGGAAGACAGGCGCTGGACGATGCTCAACGTGCAGTCCTTCCGGTGCGACCCCGAGCGTGACGGCAGCCTGTCCGACCGCGCCGCGATCATCGATTTCCGCAACCGGATCTGTCTCGTCGCGGGACGGGCCGACTACTGCGGACTCGTCAAGAAGATGATCTTCACGGTGATGAACTTCCTCCTCCCGTGCGAGGGCTTCCTGTCCATGCACTGCTCGGCGAACGCCGGCGACCGTGGCGATGCCGCGATCCTGTTCGGCCTTTCCGGTACCGGCAAGACGACGCTGTCGGCGGACCCCGGCCGCCGCCTGATCAGCGACGACGAGACGGGCTGGACCGGTACCGGCATCTCCAACCTCGAGGACGGCTGCTACGCGAAGCTCATCGACCTGGACAAGGAGGCCGAGCCCGTCATCGCGGCGGCGCTGTCGATGCCGGGGACGATCATCGAGAACGTGCCGCCGTTGCCGGGGAAGCGGATCGAGGAGACGGACCCGCGGGAGCTCGACCTGGCCGATCGCTCGATCACCGAGAACACCCGCTTCTCGTACCCGCTGTCGTGCAATCCGAACGTTGCGGACGGCGCGCGCGGCGTCCACCCCGAGACCATCGTGCTGCTGACCGCCGACGCCTTCGGGGTACTCCCGCCGGTGTCGATCCTCGAAGGCAGGGAGGTGATGTACCACTTCGTGCAGGGCTTCACCGCCAGGCTCGCCGGCACCGAGGTGGGGCTCACGGAGCCGCAGGCGACGTTCAGCGCATGCTTCGGCGCGCCGTTCATGTCCCATCGCCCGAACGTCTACGCGAAGTTGCTCGCGGAGAAGATGCGGGCGAACGAGGCGCGTTGCATCCTGCTCAACACCGGGTGGAGCGGCGGACGTGCGGGCGAGGCGGACCGGATCTCGATCAGGGATACCCGGACCCTGCTCGATACGGCGCTCGGCGGCGGCTTCGACGGTGTCGAGACCGCCCCTCACCCGATCCTGGGTCTCCGGTTTCCGACCTCCTGTCCGGGGATCGATCCCTCGATTCTCGATCCGCGATCCGCGTGGAGGGACAAGGATGCCTACGATGCGGCCGCCGTCGGCCTGCGCGGCATGTTCCGCGAGAACTTCGAGAAGCAGGGGTTCGGGGAGTACGGGATCGAATCGGTGATGTAGCGTCCGGCGCTCCCGCGTCGCGCGCCGTCGTTCCCGCCGGCGTCCGCCGGCCTCCGTTGATCGGATCAGCGGCCGAACGTGTGCGGCTGCAACCCGGCCCGGAACCAGCACACGAAGCTGTGGAAGTCGTACACCGGGAGTCCCGTCGCGCGCGCCACGTCGGCCGCGTAGGGCGGCATGTTCGTGCATTCGAGCACGATTGCGCCGAGGTCGCGGCGCCGCTCGACGAGCCGCAGTGCCGCCGCGACGACGTCCTTGCGCGCACGTTCCACGTCGAGCTCCGGTTCGTCGCCCAGCAGCACCCGGGTGAGCTCCGCGCCGCCCTCGGTTCCTTCGACCGGAGTGTCGGGACGCGCTCCCGCGCACTCGAGGTGGCGCGGGGTGAGGCTGCCCGCCTCCACCGTCAACACTCCGACCCGCCGCTCCGGCGGCAGCAGCCGCTCCACCCAAGGGACCTGCAGGAGCGACGATGCGGCGACCGGGACCCCGCATTCCCGCGCGAGCCGGTCCTGGTGGAGTACCAGGAACCCGCAGTTGGTGGTGATGCCGTCGGCGCCGATCGCGACCAGCTCGCGCGCCGCCGCCGCGAACGCGTCCACGACGCCGTCGCGGTCGCGCACGACCCGGTCCGGGGTCGCGCCGCCCACGACTCGATAGAGTATCGGGAACGGCCAGGTTCCGGCGTTGCCGCCGTCGCCCGGAATGCGGGGAAAGCGGGTTTCGAGCAGCAGCATCCCCACGCTCGCCCCGGCGACCGCCTTGCCGCCGCCGACCGTCGTCATCCGTCCGTCCCCCGCGGGTCCGCGCTCGCATCCACTCGCACCAGCCCTTCGTCCGGGAACACCGTGACCGTGTCTCCGGTGCGCAGGCTCCGGGTGATGTCCACCTCGAAGCGGTCGATGAACGGCAGTTCGGCGAACGCCGCGCCCTGCACCATGATGGGATTGGCGCGATTGAGGAGCAGCGCCGCGGGGGCCATGCCGCGAGAGCGCATCTCGCGCAGCATCCACGCGGTGGCGACTCCCCCCTTGGCGGTATCGAGCACCAGGATCCGGTCGACGTAGCTCTCGCCGTACAGCGCATGGGCGGGCCGGGAAAAGACTCCCCGGATGCGATCCAGATCGTAGCGGGCGCTGAAGTCGTCGCGGGCGGCCAGCACCACCCCCGACACTTCCTCGCCGATGCCGGCGTGGCCGCGGAACGTCCGGCCGGCGCGCTCGCCCGTCCCCATCAGTACCGCCCCCGCACCGCCGCGTCCACGCATGCCTCCATGGGAGCGATGACCGGCTCGTATCCGTATCCCTGGATGATGTTGACGAGCTTGGCGGAGTTGGTGAGCAGACGCCGCCAGCCGTTGGCCTCGCCCATCTCCCGCGCCCGCATCTGGTAGAAGCACACGCCCTGGAGCAGGAGGGCGCCGGCCGCCTCGAAGACCTCCGTGAAGCCCATGCGGTCGCAGGCCGCCTTGTTCTCCGGCGAGGTCGCGATCAGCATCGCGGTGTCCGGATGGACGCGCCTGCCGCGCAGCAGATCGCCGAGCCGCTGCAGCTCCGCCAGGGAGAGCTGCGGGGCCGCGAACACCACCACGTCGACACCGTCCGGGTGACGGCCGAAGGACCGGTAGAAGTCGTCGAGGTCGGCCCGGCCGATGCGGCGAACCTCCTCCGGCGGCTCGTCGAAGACGCTGTCCCGGTCGAAGGCTTCCGGCGTGACCCCCGTCATGTGGAACATCGGCACCGACCCGTAGCTCGCGAGCGCGGCGCCGAAGTGCTTCAGCTCGTCGGAGGTGGGCGCGCCGTCGATGCCGTCGATCACCGGCACGTGCCAGTAGGAGTTCACCGCACGTCCGACGACTGCTCCGAGCGCGCCCCAGTCGCTCAGCGTCTGCGGACGCATCTCGACTTCGAACCGGTGGGTGCCGCGGCGATGCCGGTCGAGATGGCAGCCGTAGCGCGGCGTACGGCCGGTCAGCCCGGCGCTGATGGCCGCGGGGCCGCCTTCGAAGTTGCTGCGCGCGCCGCATACGCTGTTGGAGTAGATGACCACGCCGGTGTCGCCGAAGGCCGCGTGCTCGCCGAAGACCGGTGCGGACACGGTCTGGTAGTTGATGCAGGTGTCGGTCATGAGGATGCCGAGGGCGCGCATGGCGTCGATGGCGCGTTGCTCCAGGGCGGCCCACTCGGCCTTCTGCCCGAGCCGCCGCCAGACGCAGAAGTCGATGCCGCGGGGATCGGTGATGGTGGGCACCCGCACGCGCCGTTCCGCTTCGTCGTGGCGCGCCAGGGATTCGAGGAACTCGACCCCCGTCTCGCCGAGGGACTCCGTATCTCCCATGACGTGGGCCTGGCCGACCTCGACGAAGTCGGGCGCGTCGAACACGCGACCGATCCGGATCTGCAGCTCCAGCGCCATGCGTCTCGGCTCGCCGCACTCTCCTGCGAGCATGGCCTGCTCTTCGTCGGTCAGGTGCATCCTCGTTCATCCTTGCAGGCAGGCCCTGCCGGCGCCGCCGGGAGGGCGGACGGAGCGTCAGTCGAACATGGGCTCGACCCCGGGCGGCACCGAGAAACCGAGGTCCCCCCGGGCGATGACCGCGTCGCGCCCGCCGTTGAGGGCGATGAGCTCCGACTGGCGCCGTTTCGCCGCCGCGTCCACCGCCCGCGGGTCGCACAGCGAGCGCAGGCGGCCATGGGCCTCCCGCAGCACCGGGCCGCAGGCCGGGTCGCCGGCGAGGTCCGTCAGCTCTTCCGGATCGTCGGCCAGATCGAACAACTGGGGTGGATAGGCGACGTAGTGGACGTACTTGTACTCCTCGAGCCGGACCATGAACGCCCCGGTGCGCGACCCCATCGCGTGGTACTCGCTCAGGATGGCCCGGTCCGGGTCGGCCCCGGCGGCGAGCTCGTGCAGGGAGACGCCGGGGTGGGAGGGGGTGATGGTGCGCTCGTCGGCCTCGCCGGCGCATTCCATGATGAACGGGTAGACGTCCACGTGGCTGACGAGCCGGTCCACCGTCACTCCGCGGGGGATCCCTTCGCCCGCGACGATGAGCGGCACCTTGGCCGCCTCCTCGTACATCGTCGACTTGCCCCACAGGCCCCGCGCGCCGAGGTTGTCGCCGTGGTCGCTGGTGTACAGCACCCGGGTGGTCGCGGCGAGGCCCGTGGCTTCGAGGGCCGCCAGCACCTTGCCGATCTGCTCGTCGAGGAACGTGCAGAGTCCCCAGTAGCCCGCCAGCCCCCTGCGCACCCGGTCTTCGCTGTCGAAGTGCGCGTCGTAGTCGTTGGCGCCGGCCTGGTCGAGGAGGAACGGATGCGTGGGGCGTTCGTGTCTCGCATACAGCTTCGGCCACGGCAGATCGTCGCTCTCGTAGTACCGGTAGAAGTGCTCGGCGGGCGCGGTCAGCGGAAAGTGCGGAGCGACGAACGACACGAAGAGCACCCAGGGCTTGTCGCCGTGCTTGGGCGCTTCCTCGCGCAGCCAGATCTGGGCCTCGGCCGCGATGTCCCGGTCGTAGCGCGTGTAGATGGATTCACCGGGTCCGGCCATGCCGGCCATCTTCCAGGCGCCCTTGCGCGCCGGAAGATCGTCGCGGACGAGGCCCATGAGATCGCCCTTGCCCTCGATGACGTGCATGGGGATCCGCTCCGCGTGGAAGCCGTTGTCGTCGCCGGTGGAGCGAAAGTGGAGCTTGCCGATGGACTCCACCCGGTGGCCGCGCTCCCGGAGATGGTGATGCCACGACGGGATGGCGCCTTCGTAGGGGTCGGCGTTGTCCCAGTAGCCGATCTGGTGGGTGTACCTGCCGGTCGCGAAGGTGGCGCGGGCCGGTATGCAGATCGGGTTGCAGCAGTATGCGTTCGAGAAACGTGTCCCGCGGGCGGCGAGTCCGTCGATGTGGGGCGTGTGCGCGAGCGCGCTGCCGTAGCAGCCGAGCACCTTGGTGCTGTGCTCGTCGGACATGATCACGACCAGGTTTCGGGGGTTCACGTTCCGGAGGTCTCCATCGCCCGATCCGGCACGCCGTCGCGGGCCGCCGGCACTATAGCCGAGCCGGAAACGGCCCCACAATCCGCGCCGGCCGGCGTTCCGGAGCCTCCCGGCCTCGCTCGCGCACGGCTCGCCGGAGTCTGCCGCGACCATGGAGAACCCGGGCTCCGGCCCTCGCCCGCACGCGGACCGCCGTCTCCGAGCCGAAGACCGTGGCAAGCCCGGAGCGCGAAACGCAGGCATGGTTCGACACTCCGCGCCGCGGTATCCGCCCGATCGGTGGCGATTTGCATGTTCCGCGCATCTGCGGGCATATTCTCGCCGCGGCGCATGTCCGTACAAGAACCGGACAACGGCTCGTCACCAACGGAAAAGGAGGAAGGACCGATGACACACACCAGAAGGTTGCTCGCAGCCGGCCTCGCCGGCGCTCTCGCGGTTGCCGGCTCCCTGGCCGCCTCGAATGCGGCCATGGCATGGGAGCCGAAGAAGCCCGTCGACTTCATCATCATGGCCGGCAAGGGCGGCGGGGCCGACAAGATGGCCCGGCTGATGCAGAGCGTGATCGAGAAGAAGGACCTGGCGTCCAAGCCGTTCGTGCCGATCAACAAGCCCGGCGGCTCCGGTGCGGAGGCTCTGCTCCACATGAAGAACACCAAGGGCATCAACAAGGACCACACGGTCATGGTGACCCTGAACAGCTTCTACACCACTCCGATGCGCCAGCCCGCGCTGAACGTGGACATCTCCACGTTCGCGCCGGTGGCCCGCATGGCGGAAGACACCTTCCTGCTCTGGGTGCACAAGGACAGCGGCATCGACAACATCGACGACTTCGTGAAGGCCGCCAAGGCGAAGGGGAACGACTGGATCATGGCGGGCACCGGCAAGGGCCAGGAAGACCAGCTCCTGACCGACTTCCTGAACCGCGCCTACGGGCTGAACATGAAGTACGTGCCGTTCAAGGGCGGCGGCCGCGTGGCCAAGGAGCTGGCCGGCAAGCACGCCGACTCGACGGTCAACAACCCCTCCGAGCAGCTCGGCTTCTACGAGGCCGGCACCACCAGGCCGATCGCCGCGTTCACGCCGGAGCGCCTCGAGCTGTTCGCGGATGCGCCGACCTTCAACGAGCTCGGCAAGGAATTCGTCTACTTCATGCAGCGCAGCGTCGTCGGCGCTCCGGGCATGAGCGCGGAGGCGGAGGAGTACTACCGGGGCGTCTTCAAGCAGGTCTTCGACTCCAAGGAGTGGCAGGACTATCGCAAGAAGAAGAGCCTCTACGGAAACTTCCTGACCGGTGAAGAGCTCAAGGACTACTGGAAGCGCGAGAAGGCCATCCACCAGGTGATGCTGAAGGAGATCGGCGAGATCTGAGCGTTTGCGGGCCGCCCGGCGCAATGCCGGGCGGCCCGGATTCGCCCGGTGAACGCCGGTGTGGACAAGCGACGCGGAGCGCACGCCGAAGGGCGGGTAGCCCGATGACGTCCATGGCTCCGGTCCGGCGGGTGGTGCGGAGCCGTCCGCCGGAGGCCGCCCCGCCGGATTCGCGCCCGCATCCCGATTTCGCGAAACTCGTCCCCGGCCTTGTCGGCGGCGGCCGTGCGCCCGCGCTGGTGGGCGTTGCGGTGCCGTCGAGACGGCCGCCGCGCTTCGAACCGGATCGAACGACGGAACGCGAACGAGACGCCGATCGGAATCTCGCGTCGAGACGGCCGCTGCGCTTCGAACCGGATCGAACGTGTCGTTGCAGCGACGGGGTGGGCCGGTACACCGGGGCGCCCCCTCGGGTCCGTTCGGTGGACTTCAGGGGCGACGCATTGCGGCCCGGGCCATCGCGTACCGGGAAAGAGGACCTTCCTTGAACCGCGCGGAACCAATCATGGCGGTCGTCATGGCGCTTTGCTCCATCGGGCTGATGGTCAAGAGCGCCGAGCTGCCCGTCGGCTGGATCCCGGACGAGGGACCCGGCGGCGGAGCCTTCCCGTTCTGGCTCGGAGCGGGGATGCTGGCGTGCTGCCTGTGGACGCTCGTCAAGTGGTTTCGCGGCAGGAGCCCGTTCTCGGGCTCCGACAAACCCTACATGGACCGGCAGACGCTGATGCTGTTCGTCACCGCCGCGGGCTCCCTGACGGTGATGATCGGGCTGATCCACTTCATCGGCGTGTACTTCGCGGTGCCGGCCCTGCTGGTGTTCTACGTGCGCTTCGTCGGCCGCCACTCCTGGTGGCTGACCTCGGCGCTGGCCGTGGCCACTCCGGTGGCGACGTTCTTCTTCTTCGAGATCGCGCTCCGGATCACTCTCCCGAAGGGCCATACCGAGCCGATGTTCTATCCACTCTACGACGTGTTCTTCTAGCTCGCCGGACGCCGATGGACATCGAGTTCCCAATCGAGTTCCCGTTCGCGTCGCGCTCCGGGCCGGACGGCGGGAGGCCGGCGCGGAGCGTCGAAGCGCGCGCGCGCGGCCGGTCCGGCCGGCCATCTCCCGACGGAGCCGAGCGGACAGCGCCATGATGGAGATCGCGGAACTGCTGGCCGGCGGCTTCGCGGTCGCGTTGCAGCCGCTGAACATCGGGCTCGTGGTCCTGGGGGTCGCGCTCGGCCTGTTCATCGGCGCGATGCCCGGCCTCGGCTCGGTGAACGGCGTCGCCATCCTGCTGCCGATGACGTTCCTGGTGCCGCCCACCGGAGCGATGATCTTCCTCGCCGCGATCTACTACGGCGCGATGTACGGCGGCGCCATCAGCTCGATCATGCTCGGGATCCCCGGCGCCTCGACCGCGGTCGCGACCACCTTCGACGGGCGGCCGCTCGCGATGCAGGGCAAGGCCGATCAGGCGCTGGTGGCGGCCGCCGTCGCCTCCTTCATCGGCGGCACCATCTCCGTGATGCTCTTCACCGGGTTCGCGCCTCCCCTCGCGGCGGTCGCCCTGGCCTTCGGCTCGCCGGAGGAGTTCGCGCTGATGATGCTCGCGTTCGCCACCTTCGTGGGCCTGGGCGGCGACGACATCCCCAAGACCCTGTTCTCCATTTTCATCGGCCTCGCCCTGAGCGCGGTGGGGCTCGACATCGTGAGCGGGGAGCCGCGGCTGATCTTCTTCGACATCCCCGGCTTCTTCCACGGCATCAACTTCCTGGTGCTCGCGATCGGGATCTACGGCATCGGCGAGATCCTGTGGACGCTGGAGACCAGCAAGGGCGACGTGCAGATCTCCCAGGCGACGGTGAACGTCCAGCGGCTGATCGCCTCGTTCCGCAAGCTCAAGGATTCGGTCAAGGAGATCGTCCTCGGATCCTTCCTCGGCTACTTCGTGGGGATCCTGCCCGCCGCGGGCGCCACGCCCGGCTCGTTGATGGCCTACGGCGTCGCGAAGACGATGGCGAAGAAACCCGAGACGTTCGGCAAGGGGAACCTGAGCGGCGTGGCGGCGCCGGAGGCCGCCAACAACGCGGCCAGCACCGGCTCGATGCTGCCCATGCTCACCCTCGGCATCCCCGGCTCCCCGACCACCGCGATCCTGCTCGGCGGCATGGTCATCTGGGGGCTGGAGCCGGGCCCGCGCCTCTTCGTCGAGCAGAAGGAGTTCGTCTGGGGGCTGATCGCCAGCCTCTACGTGGCGAACCTGTTCGCGTTGATCGTCAACGTGGCCTTCATCCCCGCGTTCATCTGGGTGCTGCGGATGCCGTTCGCCATCCTCGCGCCGATGATCTTCATCCTCTGCGTGGTCGGCGGCTACGCGCCGACCCAGGACATGCACGACGTGTGGCTGATGCTGCTGTTCGGGGTGGTCGGCTACCTCCTGCGCAAGCTGGACTACCCGATGGCGCCGGCGGTGCTCGCCATCGTCCTCGGGCCGCTGGCCGAAGCGTCGATGCGCCAGTCCCTGCTGATCGCGCACGGCTCGCCGTCGATCTTCTTCACGCGCCCCATCGCCGGCTCGATCATGGTGGTGGCCATCATTCTGCTGCTGCTGCCGCTCATCAAGTGGATCCGCAGGGGCAGGGCAGAGGGGCAGACATGAGCCGCAAACGGCAGGCGCCCTGAAGGGTGGCCGCAACCTTCCGCCAATCCGGACCCATCCGACCATTTCCAGGGAGAACCGAACCGCCATGTCCACCGCAGCCCAGCAGGTCTCGTCGCGCACCGCCGAGGACACCCTCGCACGGAAGAGCCGGGACACCGGCGTCGTCTCCGGCGGCCACCTCGTCGCGAAGGCGCTCCGGAACGAAGGCGTCGACACCATCTTCACACTCTGCGGCGGCCACATCATCGACATCTACGACGGCTGCATCGACGAGGGCATCAAGGTCGTCGACGTGCGCCACGAGCAGGTCGCCGCACACGCGGCGGACGGCTACGCGCGCCAGACCGGCCGGCTCGGGTGCGTGGTGACCACCGCCGGTCCGGGGTGCACCAACGCCGTCACCGGGGTCGCGACCGCGTTCCGTTCGGAGAGCCCGGTGCTGCACATCGGCGGACAGGCCGCGCAGACCCAGCACCGCATGGGAGGGCTCCAGGACCTGCCCCACGTCGACCTCATGCGCCCGATCACCAAGTTCGCCTCGACCGTCGCCTCCACCGAACGCGTGGCGGACATGGTCGCGATGGCCGCGCGCGAATGCTTCGCGGGCGCACCGGGGCCAGCCTACCTGGAGATCCCGCGTGACGTGCTCGACCGCGAGATCGACCTCGGCGACGCGGTGATCCCGAGCACCGGCGCCTACCGCGCCTCCACCCGCGCGCTCGGCGATCCGGACGACATCGAGCGGCTCGCCGATCTGCTGGTGAACTCCGAGCGCCCCGCCATCCTGCTCGGCTCCCAGGTCTGGTCCGCGCGCGGCCACCGCGAGGCGATCGACATGGTGCGCGCGCTCAACGTTCCCGCGTACATGAACGGCGCGAGCCGCGGCCTGCTGCCCCCGGGCGACCCCCACTACTTCAACCGCACCCGCAGCGACGCCTTCAGGAAGGCGGACGTCATCGTCATCGTCGGCACCCCGTTCGACTTCCGCATGGGTTACGGCAAGCGGCTGAGCCGGGAGGCGACCATCGTCCACATCGATCTCGACTACCGCACCGTGGGCAAGAACCGGGACGTGTCGCTCGGCATCACCGGTCATCCCGGCGCGGTCCTCGGGGCCGTTCACGATGCGGCCACGGGGCGTACGGACAACCGCGCGAAGGCCCGTCAGCCCTGGCTGGACGAGCTCCGCGCGCTGGAGGAGTCCAGGACCGGGAAGCTGATGCCGCTGTTCAAGTCGGACGCAAGCCCGATCCACCCCTATCGCGTCGCCTGGGAGCTCAACGAGTTCCTCACCGGGGACACCATCTACATCGGCGACGGCGGCGACGTGGTCACCATCAGCGCGCAGGCGGTCCAGCCGCGCTCGCCCGGGCACTGGATGGACCCGGGGGCGCTCGGCTCGCTCGGAGTCGGGACCGGCTTCGCGATGGCGTCGAAGCTCGTGCACCCGGACAAGGAGGTGCTCTGCTACTACGGCGACGGCTCCTTCGGAATGACCGCGTTCGACATCGAGACCGCCAACCGCTTCGGCGCGCCCTACGTCGCGGTGATCGGCAACAACTCCGCGATGAACCAGATCCGCTACGGCCAGATCTCCAAGTACGGCGAGGAGCGGGGCGACATCGGCAACCTTCTCGGCGACGTGCCGTTCTCCAAGTTCGGGGAGATGCTCGGCGGCTACGGCGAGGAGGTCCGCGACGCGGCGGAGATCGCGCCCGCCCTGCGGCGCGCCCGCGAAGCGGTGCTGAACACCGGCAGGTCCGCGGTCGTCAACATCTGGGTCGATCCGCGCGAGTATGCGCCGGGGACCCGGAACCAGACGATGTACAAGTAGGCAGAGAACGGAGTCGTTTCATGAGCAAGGCACTTGAAGGTGTGCGCATCCTGGACATGACGCACGTGCAGTCGGGGCCCACCTGCACCCAGCTCCTCGCCTGGTTCGGCGCGGACGTGCTCAAGGTCGAGCGCCCGGGGGTCGGCGACGCGACCCGCGGCCAGCTCCGCGACCTCCCCGGCGTGGACAGCCTCTACTTCACGATGCTGAACCACAACAAGCGCAGCATCACCCTGAACACCAAGACCGAACGCGGCAAGGCGATCTTCAAGCGCCTCATCGAGGAGTGCGACGTGCTTGTGGAGAACTTCGCCCCGGGCGCGCTCGATCGGATGGGCTTCACTTGGGAGCGCATCCAGGAGATCAACCCGCGGCTCGTCTATGCGTCGGTCAAGGGGTTCGGGCCGGGTCCGTACCAGGACTGCAAGGTGTACGAGAACGTGGCCCAGTGTACCGGCGGCGCGGCGAGCACCACCGGATTCGACGACGGCCCGCCGCTGGTGACCGGTGCCCAGATCGGCGACTCCGGCACCGGGCTCAACCTCGCCCTCGGGATCGTCACCGCGCTCTACCATCGCGAGAAGAGCGGACGTGGCCAGCGCGTCGAGTGCGCGATGCAGGACGGGGTGCTGAACCTGTGCCGCGTGAAGCTGCGCGATCAGCAGCGCCTCGCCCACGGGCCGCTGAAGGAGTATCCGCAGTATCCGGGCGGGACGTTCGGCGACGCCGCCCCCCGCTCCGGCAACGCCTCCGGCGGCGGGCAGCCCGGGTGGGTGGTGAAGACCAGGGGCTGGGAGACCGACCCCAACGCCTACATCTACGTGATCACCCAGGCCGCGGCCTTCCCGGCGCTCGCGAAGGCGATCGGGCGCGAGGACTGGCTCGACGATCCGGAGTGGAACACGCCGCAGGCGCGACTGCCCAAGCTCGATCGGTTGTTCGCGGAGATCGAGAAATGGACCATGACCCGGGACAAGTTCGAGATCATGGAGATCCTCAATCCCCTCAACGTGCCCTGCGGGCCGATCCTTTCCATGCAGGAACTCGCCGAGGAGCCTTCCCTGCGCGCGACCGGTACGGTGGTCGAGGTGGACCATCCGACCCGGGGTCCGTACCTCACGGTCGGCAACCCGATCAAGCTCTCGGCCTCGCCCTCCGAGGTGGCGCGCTCGCCCCTGCTCGGCGAGCACACGTTCGAGATCATGCACGAGGTCCTGGGCTGTTCCGCCGAGGAGATCGACGCGGCACGCAAGGAGGGCGCCATCGGCAGCGAAGACACCGGGCGGGAGGCGGCGGCCTGAGCGTGCGGAGATCCGCTCCCACGCGGAAGGCCCGCCCGCGGTCCGCGTCAGCCTGACGCTGTCCGCCCGGCCGGGAGGACCCGGGCGTGCGGAGGGCCGTTTCCACGCGGAAGGGAATGAGGACCCCCGCCGGTACCCCGGACCGCCTCCGCCTCGACCAGACCCGGACCGCCGGAGACGGTTGATGCACATGCATCAGAATCTATCAATTTCTCCACAATTGATAGAAACTGATGAATCATCATCATCACTCGCCGTTGACGGAACTCGCCATCGACCAGGCCCGGGTCGCCGGAGACGGTTGATGCACATGCATCAGAATCTATCAATTTCTCCACAATTGATAGAAACTGATGAATAATCATCATCACTCGCCACTGACGGAGCTCGCCATCGGCGAAGACCGGGCTGCCGGAGACGGTTGATACACATGCATCAAAATCTATCAATTTCTTCAAAATTGATAGAAATTGACGGATACTCGTCACTACCCGCCATTGCGGCCGGTCCCGACGGACGACGCGCCGGAGCTCCACCATGAAGCCGCCCCTCGCCCCGAAGCCGCTCGACGCACTGCTCGACGAGCACGGCCACCATCTCTTCGCATCTCTGGCCAAAGGCATCCGCGCGACGGTCAAGGGACGGTACCTGCACTGGGACAGGCTGCGCCACCTCGACCCCCCGCCCGGCCTGAGCCACGAGGAGTGGTGGCTGGGGGTGAAGCTGTCCCGGACAAGCCAGTTCCGCCCGGTGCCGTTGCTCGATACCGGCGGTCGGCCCTTCTTCTTCATGCTGCCCGATCGCGTGCAGGAGGCCCTGCACCGGATCGACAGCCAGCTTCGCGGCCGGATCGGTATTCCCGGGGGGGTGGCGAACCCGGACACCCGCGACCGGTTCATCGTCGACTCGCTGATCCAGGAGGCGATCACCTCCAGCCAACTGGAAGGCGCTTCGACGACGCGGGCGGTGGCGGAGCACATGATCCGCGCGGGCCGGCGCCCGCGGGACCACAGCGAACGCATGATCCTCAACAACTATCGGGCGATGCGGGACGTCCGGCGGATCCGGAACGACCCCCTGACTCTCGCTGGGATGCTGAGGCTCCATGCCATGGTGACGTCCGACACCCTCGACGACCCGGAGGCCGCGGGCCGCATCCAGCGCCCCGGAGACGATCGGATCCGGGTCGTCGACCAGCGCGACCAGCGGATCCTCCACACTCCACCACCCGCGGAAGAGCTGCCGGGCCGGCTGGACCGGATGATCCGCTTCGCGAACCGCGGCCCGAACGACGACGGGTTCCTGCACCCGGTCATCCACGCCATCGTGCTCCACTTCTGGCTCGCCTACGAACATCCCTTCGAGGACGGGAACGGGCGGACGGCGCGCACGCTCTTCTATTGGGCGATGCTCCGCCACGAATACTGGATGTTCGAGTTCATATCGATCAGCCGCAAGCTCGTGGAAGCTCCGGGCCGGTACGCCCGCGCCTTCCTTCACACCGAGACCGACGGGAACGACCTCACCTACTTCATCGTTCACCAGATCGAGGTGATCCTCCGGGCGCTCGACGACCTGGAAGCCTGGATCGAGAGGAAGGCCGCGCAGACCCGGGAGGTCGAGCGGAGGCTGAGGCATGCGACCGCGCTGAACCATCGCCAGCTCGCCCTTCTCGCCCATGCGGTCCGCCATCCGGACGCCGGCTACACCATCCGGGAACATCGGACGAGCCACCGCGTCGCCTATGCCACCGCGCGCGCGGACCTGCTCCGGCTGGCGGAGCTGGGACTGCTGGACCGGCGTCAAGCCGGAAAGAAGACCAACGTATTCGACGTACCGCCGGACCTCGAAGAGCGCATCCGCTCCCTGACCGGAGACGGCTGATACCTATGTATCAAAATCTATCAATTTCTTCGTAACTGATAGAAATGGGGTGTCCGCCCGCTCATCCGCCGTCCGGGCGGAGCGTCCCGCGCCGGACCGTCGCGCCCTCTTCAGGCCCCATGCCCGGCGATGCTCATTCCCGGGTAGATGGGGAAGCGGCGGCAGAGCGCCTCCGCGTGGCGGAGCGTCTCGGCCTCGGCCGCCGTGTTGTCGTCGGGGTGTCGCGCCAGTCCTTCCAGGACCCCGGCGATCAGGTCGCCGACCTCCCTGAACTCCGCGACGCCGAATCCCCGGGTCGTGGCCGCGGGACTGCCGAGGCGAATGCCCGAGGTGATGGTGGGCTTCTGCTCGTCGAAGGGCACGCCGTTCTTGTTGCAGGTGATGCCGGCACGGTCGAGGCTTTCCTCCGCCGCCTTGCCGGTGAGGCCCTTGGGCCGCAGGTCCACCAGCATGAGGTGGGTGTCGGTGCCTCCGGAGACGATGCCGAAGCCGTGGTCGAGGAGCGAGTCCGCGAGCGCCCGGGCATTGTCGACGACCCGTTGCGCATAGTCCTTGTACTCCGGCTTCAGCGCTTCGCCGAAGGCGGCCGCCTTGCCGGCGATGACGTGCATCAGCGGACCGCCCTGCAGGCCGGGGAACGCGGCCGAGTCGATCTTCCTGCCCAGCGACTCGTCGTTGCCGAGGATCAGTCCTCCCCGGGGGCCACGCAGGGTCTTGTGGGTGGTGGAGGTGACCACGTGCGCGTGCGGCAACGGGCTCGGGTGGACGCCCGCGGCGACCAGCCCCGCGAAGTGCGCCATGTCCACGTGCAGCCATGCCCCGACCTCGTCGGCGATGCCGCGGAAGCGTTCGAAGTCGATGATCCGGGGGTAGGCGGAACCGCCCGCGATGATCAGCCTGGGCCTGTGTTCCCGCGCGAGCGCCTCGACCTCGTCGTAGTCGATCCGGCCGTCTTCGCGGCGCACTCCGTACTGCACGGCGTTGAACCACTTGCCTGAAAGGTTGGGCGCCGCGCCGTGGGTGAGATGTCCGCCGGCGGCCAGGGACATGCCCAGGATGGTGTCCCCGGGTTCGAGCAGGGCGAGCATCACGCACTGGTTGGCCTGGGCCCCGGAGTGGGGCTGCACGTTGGCGAACGCGCAGTCGAACAGTTCCCGGGCGCGCTCGATCGCCAGTCTCTCGGCCACGTCGACGTACTCGCAGCCACCGTAGTAGCGCCGTCCGGGATAGCCCTCTGCATACTTGTTGGTAAGCACCGAGCCCTGCGCGTCCAGCACGGCGCGGGAGACGATGTTCTCGGAGGCGATCAGCTCGATCCAGTGCTGCTGGCGATGCAGCTCGTCCTGGATCCCCTGTGCGAGCGCGGGGTCGGTCTCCGCCAGCGTGGCGCCGAAGAACGTCGCCGGGCTCGCCGGCTCGTGGAGGTCGGTGACAGGCCCTTCGGTAGCGTGCATCGTCGTTCTCCGTGCTGTGGCTCGTCGTCGCGGGGATGGGCGCCGGCGCCCGCCGCGGTCGGGCGTGACCGGGGCGGCGCCGCTCCCGAAAGAGCATCCCGCCGGCGCCGACGAACCCGCAATCGAATGGACCCCGGCCCGGACCCCGGCCGCCTCCACGGCCGCCGGAACCCGCAGTCGCGGCTCATGAAGGAATGCGAAGGGCGTATTCTGCCGGAAATCGGTCGGCCGTTGTCATGGAATGCGGGCCGGGGCGAGCGGGCTCCGGGCCTTCAACCTCCGATCGACGGATGCAGGTAGCGCGTGACCAGCGCGACGGCCACGCCGATGATCGCCGCCATCGGGGGCAGTTCCATCAGCCCGCGCAGTGCCTTCCGGCCGGTAAACGGCAGGAAGGCCGTGGCCGTGTGGAACCGTTCGTATCGCGCGTCGCCCCCGGCGAGCTTGCGCCGGTCCTGGTGCCAGGAGCCGAGGAGGACGAACACGGCGAGTCCGCCGAAGAACGCGACGTCGCTCGCATGGCCGTTCGAAACGGCATGGGCGAGGGCCCAGACGCCCATGCCCATGAACACCGGGTGGCGCGTGATCCGATGCACGCCCGCCGGTTCATCGCGAGGCACTCCGGTCACCGACGCCGGGCTCGGGGTCATGATTCCGGCCACGAGCAGCACGAAGGCGATCACGTTCGCCAGCACGAGGAGGAACTCGATCGCGCCGGAGGCGGGCACGGACCACAGCAGCGGTCCCTCGTGGCGGTGCGTGAAGTAGTAGTAGACGCACGGTGCGAAGAACGCCAGGGAGACGGTGGAGTACGCGGCGATGAACCGCTTCTCCCCGAGCCGCGCGACCAGCCGGGGCCGGAGGGCGCGGCTCGACAGCAGCATGTGGCTCGATGCGAAGAGCACGATGAGGAGGAGGACGACGGCGGCGTCTTTCATCGGATTCACCTCCGGGTCAGGCTTCGGTGTCGGGTACGAGGCGCTGGCGCGTCACCTTGAGCTGCGAGCGACGACGCTTGCCCTCCAGGCGGCGCCGCTTCGATGCGAGGCTCGGTTGCGAGGGCTTTCTCGGCGTGTCCGCCACCGCGGCCCGGCGAACGAGCGAGACGAGCCGGTCCATCGCGTCTTCACGGTTGCGCTCCCTGGCGCGAAACCGATGCGCGGTAATGACGACCTCGCCGCGTTTCGTCGCCCGCGTTCCCGCGAGATCGAGCAACCGTACCCGCACGTCTTCGGGAAGCGACTTCGACCCGTGCGCATCGAAGCGGAGCTGGACCGCGGTCGCGAGCTTGTTGACGTTCTGCCCGCCGGGCCCGGGGGAGCGCACGAACTGCTCGCTCACCTCGTCCTCGGCGAGGCTGATCCGGTCGTTGACGAAGATCGCCATGTGCGTCGCGCGAAAGCGCCCCCGGTCCACCGGGGTGGCTGGCAGTGTACATCTCCCGGCTACGCCGCCGCAGGGCGTCGTTCCCGGCCCGGGTCGGAGAAGGGACCTCGCGACCGAGATCGCCCAGTCCGCGCCCCCTCCTTCAGGCTAACGCCGGCTCGCTTTCGTCAGGCTGCCTACCACCGCAGCGGCTTGCTGATCGTCGTACTGGGAATCGGATCCGGCAACTGCGACTGCCGCAATGCGTTCGGCCGGATGTGCCTCGCGAAATCCGCATGAACCATGAGCTGGCGGGACGGCCGGCCGGTCCCGGGCGTCACCAACCCGATCCTCTTGCCGTGGTGCCGGCTCACGAGGCGCATCGCCTCTGCGATGTCGCTGTCGTTGCTCACGACGACTGCGCAATCGTAGACGTCCAACCAGCCATCGTTGAGGAGATGCACCGCCAGATTGACGTCGGAGCCCTTCTCCTCGGTGCGGATTACCTCCGCCGTGCGCCGGTTTCCGATCGGCTGCGCGAGCGGCACCCTGACCCGATGGCTGAGGAAATGCCCGAAATACACCTTGACCTCTGGACGGTACCGCTGCAGGGCGCGGAGATAGACGTCCTGTCGCTGGGGCTTCGACGGATCGGCGGAGGTGCCCGACACTCTTGCCGTGAAGTACTTGACTGTCAGGATGTCATGCTGGGGCTGGAGGATCTTGGCGAGTAGCGCGGGCAGGCCCAGCCACTTCCAGGCCGTGTCCTTCAGCGCTCCATAGTAGAGATTGAAGCCGTCGACATAGACGTAGGTGCGCATCAATGTCTGCCCAAAAAAGCAGGGGCCTCCGAAGAGGCCCCGCGCCCTGCGGTCGAAACCGCAAGGGGTGTTGATGACAACCTAGACGACCGACCCACAGAGATCAAGCGACAGCCAGCCTCTCCGTCCGGAGGCTTCGCTCAGACGAATAGACCCGATTCGCAATTGCCTGGTCACGCTGCCAAAGGCCCAGATCACGGTCGAGCCCCTTCGGCGCATGGATCTGTTGCGCTTGTGGGCTTGCCGTTCGTTCTCGTTCCGGCGACACGGAAGCGACGCCGTCGCGACCACGTTCTCGGCTCCCATCCAATGAGGAATCCGGGCTGGGGACGGGTTTCGAGTTCCGGGCGAACCTGCGCGGGGCCGCGATCAGGAGCCGCCGCCGTCCTCCCCCCCGGTCGTCTCGTCGAGTGCGCGGACAAGGTCGTCCGTGCGCCTGTTGATGTAGTCCCGCTTGAACGACGGCAACTCGTAGGCCCAGCCCTTCCATCGCGTATTGAGGCTCTCGGCCTCCGCCCGGACCCTGTCGAGCGGGAGAAGCGCACTCGTCGGGTCCATCGGCTCATCCTCGACCTCGCCGGAGGCCGCGGCATCGCCTCCCGACGCCTCGACCAGCCCCTCGTCGACTTCGGCGCGCAGCCGCGCCCACGCGTCGCCGTCGCGCATCACGGTCTCCAGATGTACGCGCAGTCCGTCGAACGTGGTGGTCTCCATGTGCTTGTCCGGGGCGCCGGCGAAGTCCGGCGATGGCGCCGGCGCGACGTCTTCGAAGCGCAGGTCCTCGAGGAAACGTCCGATGTCGTTGATGCGGTACCGGGAATCGGCCTCCCGGCCGGCGGGAATGCTTCGCAGCGCGAAGTCGGCGTCGGCTGGATGCGACTTGTCCACCGCGACCACCGTGCCGTCCGCGTGCGTGACCTCCACCGCGCGCAGGCGCTCGCGCTCGATGCGGGCGACCTCGCGGTCCAGCCAGTCGATGACGGCCGGTCCATCGGGGACCGAGCCGTCGACGAGCCATGCCTGCGGATCGCCGGCGACCCGGACGTACAGCTCGGTCCGGCCGGCATCCGCCTTCGAGGGCCGGCGGTCGCCGAGCACCCAGTCCGCCAGCGGGGCGCCCGCCGCATCCTCGAGAACGAATCGAACCGACCTCGCGTCCTCGCCGGACGGATCCTCGAGCCGGAGCTTCGGGTACAGCTCCGGGTTGCTCGTCTTCGGCTCGACCCGCCTCATCCCCGCCGCGCCGAGCAGGAGCCTGTGCATCCGGTCCGGGTCCGCCGGATAGCGCTCCTTCTCCTCGACGACCCACGTCTCGCCGTCCCGCGCCAGCGTGAACGCGCCCTCGCGTCCGGTGACCCGGACACGGGTCACGGAGTTCACCTTCTCGAGCAGCGCCGGAAAGACCAGCTCCCGGCCCTGCTCCACCGAGTCCGGTCCGCGCTCGATCAACGCTACCGCGCCGACCGCGAGCAGGGTCGCGACCGCGAGAGCCGGAACCGTGCGACCACCACGCATCGACCGTATCCTCCTCGCCCGCGTTCCTAGGCCGTGGCCGCGGTCTTCGTCCGCCGCCGCCGGAGCTGCACCAGCCCCGCCACCAGCCCGGTGAGCCCGATGAGGATCGGCACGAGCCCGATGTTGGCGAACTTCAGCCATGACTCCAGCGCCTCGATGTCGGCGCGAAGCCGGCGCCGCACCTCGCGAAGCTCCTTGCCGATCCGCACCCGCTCCTGGCGGAATCCGACCAGCTCGTCACGCTGTGCATCGGTGAGGATCAGGGCGTCGTTGCCCTGGTTGCTCTCCTCCAGCTCCACGAGCCGACGCTCGGTCTCCTCGAGCTGCGCGATGAGCTCCAGCTCCTTCACCCGAAAGGTGCGCTCGGCCCGTTGCTTGAGCGCCACTATCCGGGTGAACGGCCGGGTGAACGCGCCGCGGTTGCGCACGCTGATGAGGTCGCCCGAACCGGTGAGGTTGTCGAGCGCGTTGATCACCAGGGTGCCGTTGGCGGCGTTCGGTATCGCAATCCGGCTGCCGAGGAACTCCTGCACCACGACCCAGAGCCGATCCTCGAGCATGTCGGCGTCCGCCACCAGGATGATCTGGGCATCCTCGGTCGATTCCGACAGGTGCTTCGCCCCGGACTCCGCCCCGCGCTCGGCCTCGTCGTCCGCCGCCGCCGTTTCGCCGCCGTCCTCGTCCTCGGAGGGCTCCGGGGCCGGCCGCCCGTCGGGGAACGCGGTGCCGACCTTGCCCGAGACGCGAGCGACCATCGTGTAGGCACGGTCCTGCGGGACGTACTCGTCGAGCAGGTCACGCGGGTCCGTCGTCACCGCCGCTACCTGGGCGGTCGTGAACCGCGCGGCGCGCGGTGTGGTGCTCACGAGCGGGGTGAACGTGGTCGTCGCCCCTTCGGCCGGCTCGAGGTGGCCCGGGGTGCCGAACGCGAGGTTGGCAAGGTTGCCGGTGACGATGTCCTCCTGGTCGAAGGTCCGCGGAGTGACGTTCATCCACACCGGGTAGTCGAACGTCACCACGCGCCCGCTCTGCTCCATCCGCACCTTGAGCGCGAGCTCCAGGTCCGCGATCACATCCTCGCCCAGGGTCACCCCCCATGCGGAGAGCAGCTCGTCGATCCCGGAGCGGCGCGACGCGGCCGGCGGCACGAGCCCGCCGGCCATGGCGTCCTGCTGCGCCTCCGAATACGGGTCGATGAACGCGACGACCCGCCCGCCACGCAGCACGTACTGGTCGATGGCATAGAGCGCCTCGGGCGGTAGGGCCTGTGGATGGACCAGCATCAGGACGTCGACGTCCCCGGGGACCTCATCGAGCTTCGGGTGCAGCGAGCGCAACTCGAAGAGCTGGCGAATCTGGTCGACCACCATCCAGGGCGGCGCGCCCATGCCTCCCATCGCGGCCTGCATCGGAAGCCCCTGGCCTTCGATGGGCAGCGAGCTCAGCAGGCCGACGACCTTCTGCTTCGGGCTCGAGAGGTTGTACACGAGCTTGGTCACGTCGTATTCCAGGAACTGCTCGCGTTCCGCCGCGAAGAACGGGAGCACTTCCTCGTCGTCGACGGAGTTCGTCCCGGCGAGTCCGAAGTAGAAGATCCCTTCGTCCAGCCCCAGCGGCACTCCGCGCAGGCCGTACCCGACCGCCCGGTCCTCCTCCTCGGAGAACGGCTCGGGGTCGATCACGTGCAACGTCAGCTTGCCGCCGGCGAGCCGCTCGTACTCCTGGAGCAGGGCCCGCACGCGGTCGGCGTAGCCCCCGATGCCCGGTACGCGCTCCAGCTCGCGCCGCGAGAGGTAGAACCGCAGGGTCACCGGCTCGTCGAGGCTCGCGAGGATTCCCCGCGTTCCCTGCGAAAGGGTGAACAGGCGGTTCTCGGTGAGGTCGATGCGCGCCGGACCGAGGAGCCGGCTCGCGAGGATGTTCACCGCGAACAGCAGGACGAGGGCGAGCACCACTCCGGTGGTGGTCATCATGCGGCTGGTCATGTGCTGCGTCTCCTGCGAGCCTCCGCGCCCGGCTTCCCGTCGTTCTTCACGCGGCCTTGCGCCATTCGACCACCACCGCGTTGACGAACAGCCAGAACACGATGAGGGAGACGAAGTAGACGACGTCGCCGGCCTGGAGCACGCCCTTGCTGATGGCCTGGAAGTGGGTGAGGAAGCTGAAGGAGCGGACCGCGTCCACCACGATCGCCGGAGCGAGGGCGTCCACGAAGTCGAGGACCAGCGGAAATCCGCTCAGGACGAAGCCGAGGCACGCCACGCCGCTCACCACGAACGCAATGACCTGGTTGCGGGTCAGGGCGGAGATGCACGAGCCGATGGCGAGGAACGCCCCGGCCATCAGCAGGCTTCCGAGATAGCTGGCGATGACGACGCCGTTGTCGGGATCGCCGAGGTAGTTGGCGGTGATCCAGAGCGGGAAGGTGAGCGCCAGCGCGATCGCGGTGACCGCCCACGCGGCGAGGAACTTTCCGATCACCGCCTGCCCCATGGTCACGGGGAGGGTGAACAGGAGCTCGATGGTTCCGGCCCGGCGCTCCTCGGCCCACAGCCGCATCGCGAGGGCCGGGATCAGGAACAGGTAGAGCCAGGGATGGAACTGGAAGAAGGACTGGAGGTCCGCCTGTCCGCGCTCGAAGAAGTTGCCGATGTAGAACGCGAAGATGCCGCTCAGGAACACGAAGATGGCGAGGAAGACGTAGGCGATCGGAGTCCCGAAGTAGCCGGACAGCTCCCGCTTGCAGATGATCCACACGTTAGCCATCGCCCGCGTCTCCCTTGCCGGTGGTGATCGCCCGGAACACGTCGTCGAGGCGGCCCCGTTCGACGTGCATCCCGGTCACCTGCCATCCGTTCTCATGCGCGGCGGCGCTCACCGGCCCCGCGAGCGATGCGCGACCGGACGGAAGCAGGAGCAGCTCCAGTACGCCGTCGGAGTGCGGGGCCGCCACCTCGGCGCGCGCCACGCCGGGGATCGCCTGGAGCGTCTCCACCACCCCGCTCGGGTCGGCGATCGCCAGGCTGATCCTGAGGGCGTTGTGGGTTCGCGAACGGCGGAGCAGGTCCTCCGGGGTGCCGTCGCTCACGAGCCGGCCGTTCGCGATGATGGTCGCCCTCGTGCATACCGCGTCCACCTCTTCGAGGATGTGGGTGGAGAGGACGATCACCTTTTCCTGCGACATTCCGCGAATGAGGGCGCGCACCTCGTGCTTCTGGTTCGGGTCGAGGCCGTCGGTGGGCTCGTCGAGGACGAGGATTTGCGGGTCGTGGAGGATGGCCTGGGCGAGTCCGACACGCCGCTTGAATCCCTTCGACAGCGTGTCGATCGGCATCGGGAGGACGGATTCGAGACTGACCTTCTCCACCACGGAGTCGATGCGGCGCTCGGCCTCCGCGCCCGTGAATCCGCGAATCCCCGCGACGAACCGGAGGAACCCGCGGGCCGTCATTTCCCCGTAGAGCGGCGCCCCCTCGGGCAGGTAGCCGATCCAGCGCTTGACCTCCACCGGATTGGCCGCGACGTTCACGCCACCGATCCGGATCGTGCCCCGGTCCGGCGCCAGGAAGCCGGTCACCATCTTCATGGTGGTCGACTTTCCCGCTCCGTTCGGTCCGAGAAAGCCGAGCACCTCGCCGCGGCCGACGCTGAACGAAACGTCATCGACCGCGGTCAGCGCACCGAACCGCTTCGTGATGTTGCTGATCTCGATCATGCGGGTCAGGACTCCTCGGCGCTGCGCGACTCGCCGCGGCCGGATCGTCGGACGCGATGCTGCTTGCCGCAAGGGGTCGCCGTCGCACCCTCCGAACCTCCACCGCGGCTCCGGAGCTCCGCGTGCCCGTTGCGGCGCCGTGCGCACCCGGCGCGGCCGGGTCGTGAACCGTTCCGGGAAGGTTCCCCGCCTCCCCGTCCGGCGGCGCCCGCCGCGGTGCGATTGCGCCGCGTCCGTTCGTCCGTCCGTTCGTCCGTCCGTCCGTCCGGCCGTCCGGCCGTCCGGCCGTCCGGACCGGCGCGAACATGCTCAATGGGGATACCTCGGCGCATTTCAACCCCGGACGGCGGACGACGGGCGGGAACGGATTGAAATCCCCCGTCGAGCCCGCATGTCCCGGCCGGACCCACGGGGACACGTGCGATGAACAGGCGATACCGGCCGTTGCCGGGTCCGGGGAAGGCCATCGGCGCCGTCGTCGCGGGGGCCGTCCTCGTACTCGGCGCCGCGCATGCGGCGACACCGCCCCTGCCGTTGCGCGACGGCGTTCCGACCCTCGCGCCACTGCTCGAGAAGGTCACCCCAGCGGTGGTCAACATCTCGGTCGCGACGATGGTCCCCCGGCGCCACAACCCCCTGTTCCGCGACCCGTTCTTCCGTCGTTTCTTCGATCTGCCGGAGGACGCCCCGGCCCGGCCGCAGCAGAGCGCCGGCTCCGGGGTGATCATCGACGCCGACCGCGGCTTCGTGCTGTCCAATCACCATGTCGTCGCCAGGGCCGAGTCGGTGACGGTCACCCTCAAGGACAACCGGCGCTTCGAGGCGGAAATCCTGGGCAGCGATCCGGGAACCGACATCGCGCTGCTCGGGATCGAGGCCGAAGGTCTCGACGCGCTCCCGGTCGGAGACAGCGACGCCCTGGAAGTCGGCGACTTCGTCATCGCCATCGGCAACCCCTTCGGGCTCGGGCAGACCGTCACCTCGGGAATCGTGAGCGCGCTCGGGCGCAGCGGGATCAACGTCGAGGGCTACGAGGACTTCATCCAGACCGACGCCTCGATCAATCCGGGCAACTCGGGCGGGGCGCTGGTGAACCTGCACGGGGAGCTGGTCGGCATCAACACCGCGATCATCGGGCCGGCGGGCGGCAACGTGGGCATCGGCTTTGCGGTACCCGTCAACATCGCGACCGCGGTCATGCACCAGCTCGCGGAGCACGGCGAGATGCAGCGGGGAAGGATCGGGGTCATGATCCAGGACCTCACGCCGGACCTCTCCGAGGCGCTCGGACTCGACATCGAACGCGGTGCGCTCGTCTCCCGTGTCGAGCCGGACTCGCCGGCGGAAGCCGCGGGGCTCGGCCCCGGCGACGTCATCGTCGCGGTGAACGGAGCGGGGGTGGAGGGCTCGCGCACGTTGCGCAATTCCATCGGGCTGGTCCGGGTCGGAGAGGAGATCGAGCTCGACGTCCAGCGCGAGCAACGCCGCATCCGGCTCGTCGTGCGCGTCGGCGGCGGGGAGAGCGGCGCCCGCACCGGCGCGGTGGACGCGCCCCCCGCGCTGCGGGGGGCGGTGCTTCGCGACCTGGAGCGGGAGGATGCGGCGTACGGCCGCATCGAGGGCGTGATCGCCGCGGAGGTGGAGCCCCGCTCGCCGGCCGCCCGCAACGGCATCAGGCCCGGCGACGTCATCGTCGCGGTGAACCGGCGTCGCGTGCGCAATTCCGGGGAGCTGGAAAGCGCGTTCGAGCAGGCCGGCCGGGTGCTTGCGCTCAACATCGTGCGCGGCAACCGCCAGTTGTACGTCGTCATCCGGTGAGCGGCGCCACGCCGCGGATTCCCGTCCCGGTGCGTGCGTCCTCCGGCATCGCGTTCAGTCGTCCCCCGGGCAGGGCCGGGGCCGCCCGGTACTCCCGGCTGCGGACGGCGGGATATACTTGCCGCCCGGCCCACCGTTCCATCGCAAGACTATGACGGCACCCCTCTTTCAGATGATCCCGGGCGGCGCACGACCCGTCGCACCGTACAGCCACGCGGTCGAGGCGGACGGCTGGGTGTTCCTCACCGGCCAGATTCCGAACCATCCCGAAGACGACGCGCGGCCGTTCCCGGAGGACATCGAAGGCCAGACGCGACGCGTGATGGACAACCTCGCCATCGTGCTCGAAGGCGTCGGCCTCGGACTCGGGCACGTGGTGGCCGCCCGCGTCTTCCTCACCCGTTTCGAGGAGGACTACGAGCGGATGAACGAGGCGTACCGGTCGTACTTTCCGCCGGATCGCCTGCCGGCGAGGACCTGCATCGGAGTGACCGCGCTGGCGCGCGACGCCCGGGTCGAGATCGATTTCATCGCGCGCCGTCCCGATTGAGCCGAGCCCGCCGCTCGCCACGGTGAGCATCCCCGCCGAGTCCGTTTCGCGTTCCGGGCCACCCGGGCGCATCCCCGTCGGGGTGAGCAGTTGCCTGCTCGGCGAGGCGGTCCGCTACGACGGCGGACACAAGCACGACCGCTACCTGACCGGGGTGCTCGGACGGTACTTCGAATACGTCCCCTGGTGCCCCGAAGCGCTGGCCGGCCTCGGCGTTCCCCGCCCTCCCATCCGGCTCGCCGGCGATCCCGCCGCGCCGCGCGCGGTGCGGGTGGCCGACCCCTCGATCGACGTCACCGATGCGTTGCTGGCGGTCGCCAGGGACGCGACGCCGGAAATGGGAGCGTTGCGCGGCTACGTCTTCAAGCGCGGCTCTCCGAGCTGCGGCATGGAGCGGGTCAAGGTGTACGGCGGGCCGGGCAGGTCTCCGCGCATGGGGCGGGGCGTGTTCGCGCGCGCGGTCATGCGGGCGCATCCCCTGCTTCCGTGCGAGGAAGAGGGCCGGCTGAACGACGCGCCGCTGCGCGAGAGCTTCGTCGAGCGTGTCTTTGCCCTTGACCGGTGGTTCCGGTCGATGGCGCGCGGATGCACGCCGGGACGGCTCGTCGAATTCCACACCCGCCACAAGTTCCTGCTGCTGTCGCACAGCGAGGTCCACTACCGGGCGGCGGGCAGGCTCGTTGCCGGCGCCGGCCGGCACGACCGCGACCGGCTTGCCCGGGAGTACCTCGCGACGTTCATGGAGGGCATGCGGCGTCGCGCCACCCGCCGGCGCCATGCCAACGTCCTGCAGCACCTTGCCGGATTCCTCAAGCGCTCCATCGACGCCGGGGACCGGGGTTCGCTCGCCGACGTCATCCGGGAATACCGGACCGGGGGCGTCCCCTTGGTCGTGCCGATCAGGTTCCTGCGCCACCACTTTCGGCATGCCCCGGACCGTTACGTAGAGATGCAGCACTACCTGGAGCCGTACCCCGACGATCTCGGACTCCGGAACCACCTGTGATTCCGCCCTCGGCGCCGGACGCACTTCAGCCAATCGAAACGATACCTCCGGAAATTGCCGGAACCACCCGTGATTCCATCCCTGGCCGGACGGGCGGGATGGAGACGGGGACCGGTCGCGGCCCTCGCCGGGCCGCTGCACGGGTCGGTGCCGCCAGGTCAGGACCTGGGTACCGGCCGGCCGTCGGTGCCGTCGAATGCGACCCCGAGGTAGTCCAGGATGGTGGGCGCCACGTCCACCGCGCACGTGGGTGCCTCGATGCGCCGTGCCTCGCCGGAGCCGTCGTCGACGATCAGCACCGGGTTCGTCTCGTACCGGCCGAGTCCGCCGTGCTGTCCGCGTCCCGGCGCGTCCGAGCTCGAGAACCGGCACGCCGCAACGTGGGAGATCCCCGGGATGCCGAACCGGTTCGGCGCATCGCGCCCGGCCATCGCGAACGCCACGGACAGGCCGCCGTCTTCGCACTGCCCCACCTCCGCCAGCCCGGCGCCCGCGAACACCCGGCCGCACCACGGCTGGCGCCGGAGCCAGTCGACGATGTCGTCGCGTCGTGACGCCGCGCCCTCGGACAGGTAGACGAGGGCGCCCATGCCGCTCGATGCGAAGACGACGTCGCTCGACTCGGCGTCCGCCTTGAGTCCCGCCTCGACCATCAGGGCCTCGACGGGGATGACCCGATCGGTCGTCTCGTGCCCGTGATCGGAGCAGACCGCGAGCAGCACCTCCTCGCCGCGATCGCGCATTCGCGCCACCGCCGCGACGACCGCCCCGACGTTCGAATCCGCCTCCCTCAGCAGCGCCCGATGCTCTTCCGAGCCGAGCTCCATGACGTGCTGGGAATGGTCGGGCTCGCAGAGCCACAGGGAATGCAGGGCGTATCCGGCCGGAGCGTCGAGCGCGGCGCAGAACCGGCGAGCGGTCTCCCGGTCGCCGTCGGCGTCGTACGTGACGTCGAGGTGCTCCCGTCCCACCACCGGCTCGAACCCGGGCCGGTGCGATCCGCTGCGGTGCAGCAGCAGTCCGTGACCGTCCGGGTCCTGCATGTGCGCGGCCCCGGCCGAAGAGTTGAGCCAGCTCGCCGCGCCGCCGTGCTCCCGGAGGCGTTCGCTCAAGGTGGGCCGGCGCAGGGTGCGGCCCGTCGCCCGGCGCAGCCGCTCGCGAAAGGTCGGTGGCCCCACCGGGACCGGCACGAGGCCGTTTCCTTCGTCGAGCGCGACGACGTTGCCGTGCAGGCCGTGGGAGGCGGGAAAGCATCCGGTCGCCAGCGAGGCGGAGTTCACCCGGGTCGCGGAGGGGAAGACCGAGCGGTGGTCGGGATACCAGCGCGCGCTCGTCGCGAGCCGGTGCAGGTTCGGAGTGAGCGCTTCGTCCACGAGGTCGCCGCGCAGGCCGTCGACCACCACGAGGACCGCCCGGCGCTCAGCCGGCATGAACTGCCGCCCGCTCGTGGTCGGGGAGGGCGGTTCCCCGACTCACCGGCGGTCTCTCGATGGACCGGGCTCCGGAAACGCGGGTCCGGGCCGTCCTCGCGCGTTCACGACGTTCGACATCGCACGGGACCGCGTTGCGGGAGGGCGGGGGCGTCTCGTGCCCGGGGCGAGGCCATGCCGGCCGCGCAGGCCGGCCCCGCAGAAAGCGGCATCGTCCCGTGCCCGGGGCGGGGTCCGCCGTTCACCAGTGGTTCCTCAGCTCGCGCAGCTTCAGGAAGACGGTCTTCGGATCGAGCGGTTCGCGGAGTTCGGGAAACGTCTCGCGCAGCTTCGCGATCACGCTCGGACTGGTGAGCCGGAGGAACGTGTTGATCTCCTTCTCGAGCGCGAGGGTCGAGACCAGGGCGTCGTCGGGGTCGCGTGCGTTCACCTGCGGCAGCAGCTCGACCGCCCGTTCGTTGTCCGGCTCGCGGTCGAGGGTGAAGCCGAGGTTGTTCTCCCAGTAGTCATGGCCGGGGTAGATGCGGGTCGCGTCGGGCAGCTTCGACAGTTGCCGGACGAACGTCTGGTACAGCTCGTGCGGATGGCCGCCGTTGTGGCAGTTGCCGGCGCCGGCGTTGAACATCGTGTCGCCGCAGAACAGCGCCGGGGTGTCGGTGTGCGACAGCAGGCAGACGTGGCTCATCGTGTGCCCCGGGGTGTCGAGCGCTTCGAGCTCGACGGTGCGCCCGACCGTGACCACGTCTCCGGCCTCCAGCCCCGTGTCCATGCCCGGAATGCGCGACCCCGCATTCGCGTGGGCGAGAATCCTGGCGCCCGTCGCCTCGACCATGGGACCGTTGCCGCCGATATGGTCGCCGTGCTCGTGCGTGTTGAGGATCTGCGTGACCTCGAATCCGCGCGTCCTGGCCGCGGCGAGGCACTTGCGATGATCGAGCGGGTCGACGGCGAGCGCCTCGCCGGTCTCCGGGCACGCGATCAGGTAGTTGAAGTTGCGGTAGGCGTTGGCGGTCCAGATCTGCTCCACGATCACGGCACGGCTCCGGCGTAGTGCGAGAGCGGCATGTTACCGCGCCGCCGCAGGGGCGTGGAGGGTGGGCGGCATCTCGAACCCGGCACCGGAGTCCGGTGTCCCGGCGCGTCGTGGGCCGCGACCGACGTCATGGCGAGCCACCGCGGAACGGGTCGCGTCGACCCGCCCGCTCGGCGGCCGGCGGCCGAAGCGGGAGCGGCCGTGAAGCATCAGTCGGCCGAGGTGCCGATGACTCCCACCCCGACCACGACGAGGGCGACGCCGGCCAGCACCGTTGCGGTAATTCGTTCGTCGCGCACTGCCGCCGCAACGAGCATGGTGAAGACCGGATAGGTTGCGACGATCGGCGCAACCACGGTGACCGCTCCGGCGAGGAGGGCGGTATAGACGAACCCGATCCCGAATGCGACGCAGACCCCCGTGATGCCGAAATACTTCAGGCCCGGGCCCGGAATCCGTCCCGGCCATCGTCCGCGTCGCCAGCGGTACACGACCGCGAGTACGACGAACGAGACCGCGAAGCTGCAGAATCCCGCCATGAAGGGATTGGGCAGGAGATCGATGCCGACCTTGCCGATCACTTGATTGACGCCCCGGATGACGGCGGTTCCGGTTGCGAAGAGGAGGGCGGCGGCAGCTCCGCCTCCGCCCCTGATCCATCCCGACCCCCGCGAGCCCGGCATCCAGGCCAGGGTCGTGATGCCCAGCACGGTGAGTACGGTACCGGCCGCGATCGCGAGCGTGAGCCGTTCGCCGAGAAAGCCGATCGCGAGGGCGGCCGCGAACAACGGCGTGGTGCCGGTGAAGGTCGCCACGACGGTCGCCCCGGCCCGGCTGAACGCCTCGTTCGCGAAGTACATGGACAGCGCCGGCTGCATGATGCCGACGGCCACGAATATCCAGAAGCCGGCCGTGAACCAGTCGCCGGTGCGCATCCAGAAGGGCGCGGTGACGAGATAGACGGCAAAGCACGTTCCTACCGTCACGATCGTTCCGGTCAACGACTCGACATGGGCGAGTCCGCGCTTGGAAGCGACCCCGGAAGCCCCGAAAGCGGCGGCCGCGGCGAGAGCGAAGATGCCGGGGAGGAACGTCTCTGCAGGTGGCATGGTCGTCCCGAGGGCCGGTCGCGACGGCCACGAAATCCCGCGCGGCGGTGGCAGGAGAGGTCCGAGCCCGCCGGCCGCCGCGGTCCGGAACGACGATTGACCCTGTACCGCCGAGTCTACTATTGTCGGCAGAGGGTCGGTTTTCAATCAGGTCGAGGCAACGGGGGACGGAAACATGGCGGGCAAAACAAAACTTGGTCATTGTCGGACGGAAAAGACCCCCCCCCCCCCCCCCCAATGCAATGATGAATCGTTCGCGCAGGCTGCGGCCGGTTCGGCCGCACCGGCTGGTTGCCGGATGCTTCGTCGTCGGCGTGGCGCTGGCGGCCACGGGCCTGAAGCCGCCGCCGGCATGGGCCCAAAGCGAGGAGACATACATAAATGCCCATGGCGGGTTTGGCGGCACCACGGAGGAGATTGGGCGAGTAGTTGGCGCCCAGTCGTTCACCACTGGCGATGCCGCCAACGGCTATTCGCTGACCAGCATCGGGCTGCAATTCGCCACCATAGGCACCGATGACAATATAGGTCTCATGGAGATTTCGCTGCGAGCGGACGACAGTGGCAACCCGGCAAGTGCCAAACTGGCGGTGCTGAACAACCCGAGCGACTACCACAGCAGCCGCACCGGTATCACCAATTTCACTTTCTCGACGCCCCTCCCGGTGGATGCGAGCACGAAATACTGGGTGGTGGCGGACTACAGCCCCGGCAGAGACGATCCCGGAGGTCCCAATTGGGCGCCTACCAAGAGCACCCCGACCACGTTGGTTTCCGGCTGGGTATTCGGTCCGACCAAAACGGGCACTCCCACGGGCACGACAACATGGTCCAGCAAAACAGACGCAAAGTTCATCATAAGAGTCAGGGGCACCAGAACTCTTCCCGAGGTGTCCATCGCGGCGAAATCCAGCGGCTCCACCGTGCCGGAAGGCTCGGCGGCGGTGTTCACCGTCAGTCGCACGGGAGCAACCACCGCCGCGCTGACGGTTCAGCTGAGAGTCGCGGAAGCCTCCGGCGGAGACATGGTCGACTCGGGGCAAGAAGGCAACAAGCGGGTGGTGATCCCCATAGGCAGCGCCTCTGCCGAGTACTCGGTGACGACGACGGGGGACATGGAAGACGAGTCGAACAGCTCCGTGACGGTCAGCGTCAGCTCGAACAGCGCGTACAGCATCGACTCAAGCGGCGACCAGGCCGCGGTGACGATTACCGATGACGACCTGCCCGAAGTGTCCATCACGCCGAAGGCCGGCGGCGAATCCGTGACGGAAGGCTCGCCGGCGGTGTTCACCGTCAGCCGTGCGGGAGATATCACCGCCGCGCTGACGGTTCTGCTGGACGTCGCGGAAGCCACCGGCGGAGACATGGTCGCTTCGGGGCAGGAAGGCAACCAGCAGGTGGAAATTCCAATGGGAATGGCCTCCGCGGACTATTCCGTGACAACCGAGGGAGACTCGGACGATGAGCCGAACAGCTCCGTGACGGTCGGCATCAGGACGGCGGACAGCGCGTACCGGATCGACTCGTCCAACAGCGAGGCCGCGGTGACGATTACCGACGATGACCTCGAGCCGCTGTCGGTACCAGCGCCTGAAAACGTGTCTACCTTCTTGAAGGACGGCGAAGTCGATTTCCTTTGGGACCTGCCGAGGGCCACCGGCGGCATCGAGCCCTATACCTACACGCTGACCGGGCCGAACGGCGAGGATGTGAGCGTAGCGGTGCCCGGCGGAGACGGACTGATCTTCAATCCGCCAAGCCGTCTCCTGGTCGGCGTCGTGACCGAGGAAGGCACCACGACCCTGACCTATACGGTCACCGACAGCGCCCCCTCGCCCGCGAGCGTCACGCACACCTTCACCATCACCGTCACCGAGCCGCTGTCGGTACCAGCGCCTGAAAACGTGGTCGATCTCTTGAGGAAGAACGGCGAACTCGATTTCTTTCATACCCTGCCGAGGGCCACCGGCGGCATCGAGCCCTACACCAACACCCTGACCGGGCCGAACGGCGAGGATGTGAGCGTAGTGGCGCCCGGACTGAGCTTCAATCAGCCAAGCCGTACCCTGTTCGGCACCGTGACCGAGGAAATCGCCACGACCCTGACCTATACGGTCACCGACAGCGCCCCCTCGCCCGCGAGCGTCACGCACACCTTCACCGTCACCGTCACCGAGCCCGAGCCGCTGTCGGTATCGGTGCCCTTCGACTCGCGGGACTACACCGTGGGCGTGAACGTGTCGGAAGTCATGCCGGAGGCCACCGGCGGCTTCCCGCCCCATACCTACGCCCTGACCGGGCCGGGCGATGTGGATGTGAGCGAAGCGGTGCGCGGGCTGACCTTCGACCCTGCCACCCGTGAACTGTCCGGCACCCCGACCGAGACAGGCGAGACGACCCTGACCTATACCGTCACCGAAGCCAGTCTCAGCCGCCAGCAGCGCGATAGCGTCACGCACACCTTTGACGTCACCGTCACCGTGCCGATATCCATCGCCGAGGTGGACGACCAGACCTACGAGGCCGGCGAGGACGCCTCCCTGACCCTGCCGGCGGCCACCGGCGGCACCCCACCCCATACCTACGCCCTGACCGGGCCGAACGGTACGGATTTGAGCGAAGTGCCCGGGCTGTCCTTCAACGCGAACACCCGCGTCCTGTCCGGCACCCCGACCCGGGCCGGCACCGCGACCCTGACCTATACGGTCACCGACAGCGAAGGCAACGCCACCTCCACAACCTTTGGCGTTACTGTCACCGGGCCGATATCCATCGCCGAAGTGGACGACCAGACCTACGAGGCCGGTGCGTCCATCGACTCCCTGAGCCTGCCGGCGGCCACCGGCGACACCGACGACACCGTGATCTACGCCCTGACCGGGCCGAGCGATGTGGATGTGAGCGAAGCGGTGCCCGGACTGACCTTCGACCCGGACACCCGCGTCCTGTCCGGCACCCCGACCCGGGCCGGCACCGCGACCCTGACCTATACGGCCACCGACAGCGAAGGCAACGCCGCCTCCACAACCTTTGGCGTTACTGTCACCGGGCCGATGTTCGACGCCGACGCCGAGGTGGAAGATTCCTACCCGGCTGGCGCGGCCATCTCCCTGACCACCCTGCCGGAAGCCAGTGGCGTCGGCGTGACCTACGCCCTGACCGGGCCGAACGGTACGGATGTGAGCGAAGCGGTGCCCGGACTGTCCTTCGACCGAGACACCCGTGAACTGTCCGGCACCCCGACCCGGGCCGGCACCACGCGCCTGACCTATACGGCCACCGACGAATACGGCAACTCTACCTCCACAGCCTTTGACTTCACCGTCACCGGGCCGATGTTCGACGCCGACGCCGAGGTGGAAGATTCCTACCCGGCTGGCGCGGCCATCTCCCTGATCCTGCCGAAAGCCACCAGCGGCGCCGGCGACACCGTGACCTACGCCCTGACCGGGCCGAACGGTACGAATTTGAGCGAAGTGCTCGGACTGACCTTCGACCCGAACACCCGCGAACTGTCCGGCACCCCGACCCGGGCCGGCACCACGACCCTGACCTATACGGCCACCGACAGCAATGGCACCACCTCCATAGAATTTACCGTCACCGTCACCGGGCCGATGTTCGACGCCGACGCCGTCGCCGAGGTGGAAGGCCGGACCTACAGGTACGCGGTGGATGTGCCCATCGACTCCCTGACCCTGCCGAAAGCCAGTGGCGTCGGCGTGGAATACGCTCTGACCGACGGTCCGGACGGAGAGGATGTGAGCAAAGCGGTGCCCGGTCTGACCTTCGACGCGGCCACTCGCGTCCTGTCCGGCACCCCGACCCGGGCCGGCACCACGACCCTGACCTATACGGCCACCGACGAACACGGCAACGCCACCTCCATGGAATTTACCGTCACCATCACCAGTGTGGTTCCCGCCGCCCTCAACGAAGTCCTCCTGCCGGAGGTGGTCCGTGCGATGGCGGGCAGCACCGTCGGGGCCATTGCCCGGCGGATTGGGCAGGCCGCGCGGGGCGCGGAGGCCCCCGGTCTCAGCGTCGGCGGGCAGGACGGGTGGGCGGCGTTGCGCACCCACGGCGAGGCGGTGAGCGAGGGCCGTCGCGGCTTCGAGGAGTTGCTGTCCGGCAGCGGCTTCGTGCTGCCGCTGGACGCTGCCGCCGCCGGGGCGGCGATGGCGTCGTCGGTGGCCTTGTGGGGGAGCGGCGAGTACCGCAGCCTGTCGGGCGAGAGCGGGACGCTGGGCTGGGACGGCGCGCTGGTGGGGGTGCATCTGGGCGTGGACGCGCGCCCGCACGAAGACCTGCTGGCCGGAGTGGCGGTGTCGTGGCTGTCGAGCGACCTCGACTACGAGGATGCGACGGCCGTGGCCGACGGTGGTTTCGGCGGGGGCGCGCACGTGGCCGAGCTGACCGGGGTGCATCCGTACCTCGGCTGGCGCGCTGGTGAGGTGGACGTGTGGGCCACCGCGGGCCTCGGTGCGGGGGAGCTGGAGGTCACGCCGACGGGGCGTGATGGGCGGGCGAGCGACCTCGGGATGCGCACGGTGGGCGTTGGCGGCAGCGGGGTGTTGCTGGAGCGCGGGGTGAACACGGTGCGGCTCAAGGGCGAGGCCATGTACAGCGCCTTGGAGGTGGACGAGAGCGTCCACATCGAGGGGGTGGAGGTGAAGGCGACGCGGGTGCGGGTGACGGTGGAGGCCGGCCAGACGCACCCCTTGGCCGATGGTGGGGTGTTGGAGCCGTCGCTGGAGGCGGGGGTGCGCCATGACGGCGGAGACGGGGAGACGGGCACCGGAGCCGAGGTGGGTGGTGGGCTGAGCTATCGGCATCCGTCCGGGAGGATAACGGCGGAGGGTCGGGTGCGGGCCCTGGTGGCGGGGTATGACGGTGCGTACGAGGAATGGGGCATCGAGGGGCACCTCGGGGTGTTGCCCGGCGCGGGGGGACGGGGGGTGTCGTTGAGCGTGCGCCCGGGCTACGGCGACAGCGGCGAAGGCGGCATCGAGCAGTTGTGGCGGCAGGGGGTGTCGGACGATGGCGGCAGTCGCGCCGTGGACGACGAAGCGCGTGTGGAGACCCGTCTCGGCTATGGCGTGTTCCTGCCCGGCTACACCGGAGTGTTCACGCCGTACACCGGGATGACGGTGGGTGCGACCGAAGGGTATCGCATCGGCGTGAGCTGGAAGGCGGGTTCGCGCATCGACCTCGACCTGGTGGGCGAGCGCCGCGAGTCCGGCGGCGGTCCGGCCGAGCACGCCCTAGTGCTCAGAGGCGGGGTACGCTTCTAGCGCCCGCCTCGCCATTGGGCAGGCCGACGTGGTCGGCGAGCATCTGCCCGAACGACGGGAGTACGGCCTCGCGGTCCACCCGCGACTCGTCCGCCCACAGGCGGGAGCGGCGCGAGCGCCTCAACCGCCCGGTGCGCGTGCGCCGCCCTCGGCCCACCGCATGGCGGCGAACGTACCCGCTCCGAAGACGGCGAAGGCGCCGATCTGGGCGTACATGGTCCCGTCGAAGCTCTGGCCCACCAGCGCTCCGAGCGGTACCGAGATGAAGGTGGAGAGCGAAGCGACCACCGCGGCTCCCACCCCGGCGACGTGGCCGAGGGGCTCCATTGCGAGCGCATTGAGGTTCCCGAAGAGGAGCCCGATAAAGAGGAAGACGAGGAGAAGGTAGGCCATGAACAGCCAGAACGGGGGAAGGCCGCCGAAGGCGAACGCGCCGGCCCACGCGATGGCCGAGATCACCGTGATGGAGACCGCCGCCGCTTTCGAAAGCGGGCGCATCCCGTGCTTCATCACGAGGCGGCCGTTCGCGAGCGAGGCGCCTCCGATGGCCAGCGCCAGCACCCCGAAATAGACCGGAAAGAGTGCGCCGGTCCCGTATGCTTCCTGGAAGATCTGCTGCGCCGAGCTCAGGTAGGCGACGAAGGGCGCGAACACGAATCCGGTGGCCAGCGTATATCCGAGCGCGGCCCGGATTCTCAGGATCTCCAGGACGCCCCCGCCGATGACCCGCGGCGAGAAGGGTCGCCGGCGGGCGGGCGGCAGGGTTTCCGGCTGGCGGATCGCAAACCACGCGAACGCGACCGCGGCGGCGGCGAAGAAGGTGGCGAATATCGCGCGCCAGCCCCCCAGCCACAGGATCCCCTGTCCGAGGGCCGGGGCGACGGTGGGGACCAGGATGAACACCGCCATCGCGAACGACATGAGACGGGCCATCTGGCGGCCCTGGTACTGATCGCGCACCAGGGCCATGGTGACGATGCGCGGCCCCGCGACCCCGATACCCTGCAGGACACGGCCCGCGATCATCACCTCGAACGTGGGTGCGAAGACGCTCACCAGGCATCCGGCCATGAACAGGACGAGTCCGGCATGAATGGCGGGCTTGCGCCCGATGCGATCGGAGAGTGGGCCGAAGAGCACCTGGCCGAGCCCGAGCCCCAGGAACAGCGAGGTGATGACGTACTGGACGTCGTTCGGACGCGCGACCCCGAGGTCGTGGCCGATCGCGGGCAACGCGGGCAGCATCGCGTCGATCGCGAGCGCGACGAGCGACATCAGGAGGGCGATGAGGGGAACGAACTCGCCGGGACGAAGGACGGGCCCGAGGGCCGTTCGGCTCATTCCCGCTCCCTGCGCATCATCGAAGTGCTCGCCGGTTTCGGGCCGCCCGGCCCGCGGCATTCCCGGGTCGGATCCGTCGCCGCGGACACCGGAGCGTGCCTGCGCAAGGACCCGCTCCGACGATGCCCGGACGGGACCGAAGGGACGAGCCGGCGGCGAGGCACGCGAGGCTCCGCTCCTCGACCTCGATGGACGGTTTCATCCGGGGGGCTCGTCCCACCGCGGCCGCTTCCGCACGAGCCGTGGTCCGGGGGCGGGATCAGCCGTCGATCCCGCCCATGCAGAGGTACTTGATCTCCACGAAGTCGTCCATCCCGTACCTGGAACCCTCACGGCCGATTCCCGACTCCTTCACGCCGCCGAACGGCGCCACCTCGTTCGAGATGATCCCCTCGTTGACGCCCACGATCCCGTACTCCAGGCCCTCGGAGACCCGCCAGACGCGGCCGATGTCGCGGCTGTAGAAGTACGCCGCGAGGCCGAACTCGGTGTCGTTGGCCATGCGGATCGCCTCGTCCTCGCTGGAGAAGCGGAACAGCGGCGCCACCGGCCCGAACGTCTCCTCGCGCGCGACGGCCATGGCGGGGGTGACGCCGGTGAGCAGGGTGGGCTGGAAGAAGCGGCCGCCCAGGGGATGGCGACCGCCGCCGGCGGCGACCCTCGCGCCCTTCGCGGTCGCGTCCGCGATGTGCTCCTCGACCTTCTCGACCGCGCGCATGTCGATGAGGGGCCCCTGCCGGGTGTCGTCCTCCAGCCCGTTGCCGACCTTGAGCGCGGCGACCGCCTCGGCCATCTTCGCGGCGAACGCGTCGTGGATCCCGTCCTGGACCAGCACCCGGTTGGCGCACACGCAGGTCTGCCCCGCGTTGCGGTACTTCGAGGCCATCGCCCCGGCCACCGCCGCGTCCAGGTCCGCGTCGTCGAAGACGATGAACGGGGCGTTGCCGCCGAGCTCCAGGCTGACCTTCTTCACCGTCGAGGCGCACTGCGACATCAGGAGCTTGCCGACCTGCGTGGAGCCCGTGAACGAGAGCTTGCGCACCGTCGGGTTCGAGGTGAGCTCGGCCCCCATCGGGCCGGACGGGCCGGTGACGACGTTGACCACGCCGGGCGGGATCCCCGCCCGGTCGGCGAGCTCCGCGAGGGCCAGCGCCGAGAACGGCGTCTGCGACGCCGGACGAATGACCACGGGACAGCCCGCCGCGAGGGCCGGGGCGCACTTGCGGGTGATCATCGCGGCGGGAAAGTTCCACGGGGTGATCGAGGCGACGACGCCGATCGGCTGCTTCAGCACCACGATCCGCCGGCCGGGCAGGGGGTGGTCGATGACGTCGCCGTAGACCCGCTTCCCCTCCTCCGCGAACCATTCGATGAACGACGCCGCGTAGGCGATCTCGCCGCGCGACTCGGCGAGCGGCTTGCCCTGCTCGCTCGTCATCAGCACCGCGAGGTCTTCCTGGTGCGCCATGACCAGATCGAACCACCCGCGCATCAGGTTCGCGCGCTCCTTCGCGGGGCGCGCCCGCCACGCGGGCCATGCCGCATCCGCGGCCTCGACCGCTTCGCGGGTCTCCGCGGCGCCGAGGGCGGGGACCGCGCCGATGACCTCGCCGGTCGCGGGGTTGTCGACTTCGATCGCGTCGCCGCTCCCGGCGTCGATCCAGTGTCCGTTCACGTAGCACTGCCGGCGGAACAGCGCGGGGTCGGCGAGGGGGATTTTCGTCTTGGCGTCCATGGTCGGAGCTCCGGGGAATCGTGAGGTCGCGTGGCCGCGACGAAGGAGGTGCGGCGAGTGGCCGGCGGCAAGCGCCGACGGTCCGTTCTCGCCGGAGACGCGCCGATTCTACCCCGCAACCGGCGTACGGTGACGGCGGGAGCCGGGCCGCGATTGCGACGATTCCACTCGGCTCTCAGAGCTCCCTGGCGCGCTCGCGCAGCACGAACTTCTGGATCTTCCCCGTGGACGTCTTCGGCAACGCGCCGAACACTACGGTGCGCGGCGTCTTGTAGTGCGCGATGCGCTCCCGGCACCATGCCGTCACCTCTTCCTCGGTCAGATCGCCGGCGTCGCCGCGCGGGGTCACGAACGCGCATACGGTCTCGCCCCAGTGCTCGTCGGGCCGGGCGACCACCGCCGCCTCCATGATCTTCGGATGCCGGAAGAGGCACTCCTCGACCTCCAGGCTGGAGATGTTCTCGCCGCCGCTGATGATGATGTCCTTGGCGCGGTCCTTGACCTCGACGTAGCCGTCGGGATGGCGCACCGCGAGATCGCCGGTGTGGAACCAGCCGCCGCGGAACGCCTCCTCCGTCGCCTCCCGGTTCTTGAGGTAGCCGCGCATCACCGTGTTGCCGCGCAGCATCAGCTCGCCGATGGTCGCGCCGTCGCGGGGGGTCTCGGCCATCGTCTCGCCGTCCGCCACCATCATCGCGTGCATGGTGTGGTAGTTGACGCCCTGGCGGGCCATCCGGGCCGCGCGCTCCTGCATGTCCAGCGCGTCCCACTCCTCCTGCCACGCGCAGACGGTGGCCGGCCCGTAGGTCTCGGTGAGGCCGTAGAGGTGGGTGACGTCGAACCCCATCTCCGACATCCCCTCGATGACCGCGCTCGGCGGCGCCGCGCCGCCGGTGGCCACCTCGACCATGTGCCCGAAGCGGCGCTTGACCGGATCGGGGGCATGGAGCAGCAGGTTGAGCACCACCGGCGCCCCGCACATGTGGGTCACCCCGTGTTCCTCGATGAGCGCGAAGATCAGGGCGGGATCGACGGTCCGCAGGCAGACGTGGGTTCCGCCCGCCGCGGTGACGCCCCAGGTGTACGTCCAGCCGTTGCAGTGGAACATCGGCAGCGTCCACAGGTAGCGCGAGCGCGCCCCGATGCCGAACGCGAGCATCTGCCCGACCGCGTTCAGGTACGCGCCGCGGTGGTGGGCCACGACGCCCTTGGGGTTGCCGGTGGTCCCCGACGTGTAGCCGAGGCTGATCGCCTGCCACTCGTCGTCCGGCAGGCGGTACTCGAACCCGGGCGACCCCTCGTCGATGAACGCCTCGTAGTCCTTCTCGCCGAGCCGCTCGCCGCTCTCGCACATCGGGTCGTCGATGTCGATCACCACCGGCGGAGCGTCCATCCCCTCGAGCGCCTGCGTGATCGCGGGCGAGAACTCGCGATCGGTGATCAGCACCTTCGTCTCGGCGTGTCCGAGGATGAACCGGATCGTGGCGGCGTCGAGCCGGTAGTTGAGCGCGTTCAGCACCGCGCCGCTCATCGGCACCCCGAAGTGCGCTTCGAGCATCTCCGGGACGTTCGGGGCCATCAGCGAGACGGTGTCGCCGACGCCGACGCCGCGTCCCGCGAGCGCTCCGGCCAGGCGGCGGCAGCGCGCGTGGAGCTCCGCGTAGGTGGTCCGCCGGCGTCCGTGCACGACCGCCGTCTTGTCCGGATAGACCATGGCGGACCGCTCGAGGAAGCTGATGGGCGAAAGCGGGACGAAGTTCGCGGGCCGCTTGTCGAGCCCGTGCTCGTAGGGGTTGTCGGTTCGGGTCATCGTCGTTGCTCGGGGAGGAGGCGGCCATAGCCTACGCCGGCAGCGGTCCCGGCGCACCGGGGACGGGCCTCGGGACATGATCCGGGGTGCGCGCGGAAGCTGCCCTGGAATCGCACCACGATTCGGCGAGGTGGAGGGTCCGGCGGAGATCGGGCGAACGGGGCGAGGTTGGCGAAACCCGCCGGCGAGCATCCCGTTCGCCGGCGAGCCGACGGGGACCGGACGAACCGGACGAGGTCGGCGAAGAACGCGAACGGCGGGCGCGCGGCAGTCCCCGGCGCCGACGCCATGCCCACCGGTGCGGCGGGGTCGAACGCGGGGTATGCTCCGTGGTCACTTCTCCAGTCACATCCGCGCCCCGGAGGGGTTGCCGCCATGAACGACCCTGTCACCACGCACACCGGACCCCTCGGCTCCACCATCCATGTCCTGCGCGCCGACGCCGGCACCATCGCCGAGCTCGCGGCCATCGACTGGAACCGTCACTTCCGCCGGGTCTGCCTCGACCCGGTGCGCGGGCTCATCACCCTGATGTCGCCCTCGCGCCAGCACGAGGACCTGACCAAGATCTTCGACGACATCGTGGACGTGGCGGGGAGTGTCCTCGCCGGCGCCAGGAGGGGGCTTCGCAGCCCCCGGCTTCGCGGGCGGGGCGAGCCCCCCGGTACCGGGATGGAGCCCGACTGCGCGTTCTACGTCGGCGAGCGCGCCAGGGACTATCGTGCCGCCCTCATCGAGGGGAAGGCGGTGGCCGATGCCTTCCTCGAACGCACCGCGCCCGATCTGGTGGTGGAAGCCGAGATCACGAGCGCCGATGCGGGCAAGGCCGAACGCTACGCCGAGCTGGGGGTGCGGGAGCTGTGGCGGCTGCACGGTCACAAGGATTCGCGGGAGTTGCGGGCGGACTTCATCGCCCTGCATCCCGGCAGTGCGCCCCGCCGGCTCGATGCCTCGGAAGTGCTCGAAGGGCTTACGCCGGGCGACGTGTGCGAGGCGGTGGAAAGGGTGCGGCTCAGCCTGACCCGCGACGAGCAGACGGAGGCGGTCGCCGGCATCGTGCGCCGGCGCCAGCGCGCCAGTGTGCGGGTGCGCGAGGAGGAAGCGCCGTACCCCGCGCACTGAGCAGGGCTCGATTCAGGCGCGCTCCGGAGCGGACGGGGAGCCCCCGGGAGGACGGAAGGGCCGGGATTTCTCGAAGCCCGCCGGCCGCGCCGGTGGGCGCCGGTCGCGACACACGCTCTCCGGCCGGTCGGTCTGTTCGCCGGCAAGGGCGCGAACGCGATCGGCGGCGACCGCTACCGTGCCGCGGCCACCCGGGTCCGCCCGGCCGCCGTCTCCATCGCCTGATCCAGATCCCAGAGGATGTCGTCGAGGCTCTCGATGCCCACCGAGAGCCGGATCATGTCCGGCGTCACCCCGGCCGCGACCTGCTCGTCCTCGGAGAGCTGGCGGTGGGTGGTCGAAGCGGGATGGATCACCAGGGTCTTGGCGTCGCCGACGTTCGCGAGGTGGCTCATGAACTGCGACGCCTCGATGAACGCCTCTCCCGCGTCGCGCCCTCCCCTGATCCCGAAGGTGAGGATCGAGCTCGCGCCCTTCGGCAGGTACTTCCGGGCGAGGGCGTGCCAGGGGCTCGACTCCAGGCCGGGGTAGTTCACCCAGCCCACCAGGGGGTGGGATTCGAGGAAGCGCGCGACCGCGAGCGCGTTCTCGCAGTGGCGTTCCATGCGCACGTGGAGTGTCTCCAGCCCTTGCAGGAAGAGGAACGAGTTGAACGGGCTCAACGACGGTCCGAAGGTGCGCAGGGTCTCGCACCGCGCGCGCATCGTGAAGCCGAAGTCTCCGAAGGTCTCGTAGAACCGCACTCCGTGGTAGCCGCGCGAGGGCTCCGTCATGCCCGGGAACTTGCCGTTGTCCCACGGAAACCTGCCGGACTCGACGACCACGCCGCCGATCGACGTCCCGTGCCCGCCGATGAACTTCGTGGCGGAGTGGGTGACGATGTCCGCGCCCCACTCGAACGGGCGGCACAGGTAGGGGGTGGGAAAGGTGTTGTCGATCATCAGCGGCAGTCCGGCGTCGTGCGCGATCGCCGCCACCGGCTCGATGTCGAGCACGTTGATGAGGGGGTTGCCGATGGTCTCGGCGTACAGCACCCGGGTGTTGTCGCGGATGGCGCGCGCGCAGTTCTCCGGGTCGTCCGGGTCCACGAACGTGGTCTCGATGCCGAGCTTGGGGAAGTTCACCTCGAGCTGGGAGTAGCTCCCGCCATAGAGCCTGCTCGACGAGACGACGTGATCTCCCCCTTGCAGCAGCGTCAGGAACGCGGTCATCTGGGCCGACATCCCCGACGCGGTGGCCACCGCGGCCCGTCCCCCTTCGAGCGCCGCCATGCGTTCCTCGAACATCGCGGTGGTCGGGTTCATCAGCCGCGTGTAGATGTTCCCGAAGGTCTGGAGGTTGAACAGGCTCGCGGCGTGGTCGGCGTCGTCGAACACGTAGGAGGTGGTCTGGTAGATCGGTGGCGCCCGCGAGCCGGTGGCGGTGTCGGGAAGCTGCCCGGCATGCAGGCACAGGGTCTCGATGTCGTATTCGTGGTCTGCCATGGGTGTGGACTCTCCGGGTTCCGGCGGGTCTCGGTGGCCGCCGTGCCTCACCGGCATCGCTGGAGGATTCCGCCGCGGCGGTTGCCGGCGCGGGGGCGTGGAAGCCTCAACGGGTGACGAGAAACTCCTCGAGCATCGCGCGCGCCTTCGGTTGTCGGCAGGGGGCGTGGAGGCGTCAACGGGTGACGTACATGGAGCGTTTGCCGGAGATCACCCCGGTGTCCACCCCGACCCACCCCAGGCCGCCGAACAGCCGCGCGTACTCGATCTTCATGCAGCGGTCCATGACCACTTCCAGGCCGGCGTCGCGGGCGAGCGCCGCCGCTTCCTCGTTGACGATGCCGAGCTGCATCCACAGCACCCCGGCGCCGATGTCGACCGCGTCCCGCGCGAGCGGCGGGATGTCCCGGGCGGGGCGAAAGCAGTCGACCACGTCCACGGGGTCGGGGATGTCCTTCAGGGCCGGATAGCAGCGCTGCCCGAGCACCTCCTCGTACCGGGGGTTGACCGGGATCACGCGGTAGCCGTGATCGAGGAGGTACTTCGCGGCGAAGTAGCTCGGCCGGTACCAGCTCGCGGACAGGCCGACCATGGCGACCACCCGGTTCTCGGCGAGGATCCGGCGCAGGGTGGGGATGTCGTCACTCAACGTTGGCCCTCCGGAAGCGTGCGACGGCCGCGGGCGGAAATCATACAGGGGCCGGTGTGCGCCGGGGAATCGGGGGGCGGCGGGGAATCGGGGGGCGGCGGGCCGGCCCCCGCCGGCGCCCCGGGAATGCGCGCGAACCGCACGCATCGAGCCGCCGTGGTTCGTGGACCGGCCCCGGCCCCGCCTGTCCGTGGCTCGCGCGGCGGAGGAGTACCGCGTCGCCCGTCTACTCGATCCGCACCTTCACGTACCGCCCGGGGGCGTCCTCGATGACCGGCAGGGCGCCGTCTCCGGGCTCGCGCGGCGGCGCCTCCCCGCCGTCGTGCCTACCCACCCAGGCATCCCAGTCGGGCCACCAGGAACCGTCACGGGCGGTGGCCGCTTCGAGCCATGCCTCCGGCGTGTCCGCGATCTCGCCCGTGAAGTAGCCGTACTTGTTCGCGGCCGGCGGGTTCACGACCCCGGCGATGTGTCCGGACATGGCGAGGACGAAACGGGTCGGCCCGCGGTAGAGCCGGGTGGCCGCGTAGGTGGAACGCCACGGAGCGATGTGGTCCTCGCGGGTCGAGAGGATGTAGACCGGCACGTCGATGGTGGCGAGGTCGATGGGCACGCCGTCGAGGGTGATTCCGCCGGGCTCGCGCAGACGGTTGTGCTGGTACATCTCGCGCAGGTACGCGGAGTGCATCACGCGCGGCATCCGGGTGGAGTCCGAGTTCCAGTACAGGAGGTCGAACGGGAACGGATCCTTGCCCATGAGGTAGTTGTTGATCACGAAGCTCCAGATGAGGTCGTTGGCGCGCAGCAGGTTGAACGCCTCGGCCATCTTCGCGCCGTCGAAGTAGCCCTTCTCCTCCATCGACTCCTCGACGAGCGCAAGCTGCTCCTCGTCGATGAACACCCCCAGCTCCCCGGGTTCCTCGAAGTCGACCATGGTGGTGAGGAACGTCGCCGACTCGATGGCGGGAAGCGGGCCGGCGGCCGGTGCGGCCTCCGGGTCCCGCGTGGCGGCGCTCGCCGCTTCGCCGGCGGCTCCGGTGGCGCCCGGCGTCTCCGTGATCTTCGCAGCCTCACCGGCCTCCGCAGCCTCCGCTCCCTCCGCGGCCATCGCGGCGTTCGCAGGCTCCATGGCCTCCTCGGTGTCGGCGGCATTCGCAGGCCCGGCCGGGTCCGCCGGGTTCCGGGCCTTCAGGTACGCCAGCGTCGCGGCGAGCAGGGTGCCGCCCAGGCAGTAGCCGATCGCGTTGACCGCGGACTCTCCGGTCGCCTGCCCGATGGCGCGCAGAGCCGCGACCGGGCCTTCGAGCAGGTAGTCGTCCATGCGCTTCCCGGCGAGCTTCTCGTCCGGATTCACCCACGAGATCACGAACACGGTGTGCCCCTGGTCCACCACCCACTTGATGAACGAATTCTTCGGGCGGAGATCCAGGACGTAGTACTTGTTGATCCACGGCGGGACGATCAGCAGCGGCCGCCTGCGCACCGTCTCCGTGGTGGGCGTGTACTGGAGGAGCTGCATCAGGTCGTTTTCGAAGACGACCTTGCCGGGGGTGACGGCCACGTTCTCGCCCAGCTTGAACTTCTCCAGGTCGGTCATCCTGACCCGGAGCCGCCCCTGTCCCCGTTCGAGGTCCTCGAGCATGTTGGAAAGGCCCTGCACGAGGTTCTCGCCGCCGGTCTCGACGGTACGCCTGGCCACCTCGGGGTTCGTCATCGCGAAATTCGTCGGGGCGAGGGCGTCGATGAACTGGCGGGTATAGAAGTCCACCTTGTGCGCGGTATGCGCATCGAGCCCTGCCGTCTCGCGCACGGTGGAGAGCATGAACCTCGACGCGAGCAGGTAGCTCTGCTTGATGTGCTCGTAGAGCGGGTTCTCGGACCAGGCGTCGTCGGCGAACCGGCGGTCCCCCGGCTCGGGCGCCACCACCGGCTCCACATCTTCGCCGGCCATGCGCCGGGCCGTGGTCTCCCACAGCTTCGCGTAGTCCTGCCACAGCGAGACCTGCGCTTTGGCGAGGCGCTCGGGATCGGTCAGCATCTGCCGCCAGAGCGCCTGGTACGCCTTCGACACCACTCCGGGGTCGAGCGGATTGAACTCCAGGGGGGCGTTCGCCTGCCGCTCGATGAACGCCTGCATGATGCGCCGGCTCTGTTCGGTGATGCGGCCCATCGCCTCGTACAGGCGTTGCGGGTCCGGGTTCGCCGGAGTCGAAACGGACGGATCGTCCATGGGTCGGGTCCCTCCGGTATGCGCCGGTATGCGCCGGCGCCGGGCATGCCGCGAATACGCCGTGACTATACGCGCGAAGCGCGACCGCTCACCAGACGATCGGCCCCCGGGCTTCAATCGGCGACCCGCGACGGGCGGTGGCGGGCGGGTCGCGAGGTACCTGTGCCGGGCGCCGCAGGTCTCTTCGAACGATGTCCGGCGAATCACCCCGGCACCCGTGTCCGGGTCATGGGCGCCTCTTCGGCGCCCATCAAACCGGACAACTCGGGACAATTCGTGGGCTACCGCACCGGACAGAACATGTGCTGCTGCACCGGAAGACCACTTGCTCCCGGCACGCGGTGCACGGCGATCAGTCCTTTCCAATCCGGAGATGAGCCTGAACGGTGGGCACGGGGGGAGGTAGGGGACCCCCGGGTGGAGCCATCAGGCGGCGGTAGCATGGGCGTTGCGGATGGACTCGAAGAGTCGTTCTCGGGCCTCGTTGAGTTGGCGTGCAGCCTCTGGTGCGGCTCTCGGACGAGTAATAACATAACGTTCGACTCGGTGAGAGACACCGGCGCCGCATGGCGGCGCCGAGGAGGGAGCGTCAAGTGGAAACCCTGTCGAGATCGGACATCGCACGCCGGCTGCGGCCCGCGGCTGCGCTCGTACCCGCCATCCTGGCGGGCGCCGCGTTCGCGGCGTCGCATGGCGAGCACCGCGAGCATGAAGCTCACGAGCACGGACACGGAACGCTCGACATCGTCGTCGAAGGTGAAGAGATGGTGGTCGAGTTTCGAGTTCCCGCGGTGAACGTGGTCGGCTTCGAGCATGCCCCGCGAGACGATGCGGAACGCGAGGCGGTCCGCCGGGCCCTCGTGCCGTTCGGGGACGCGGCGTCGATCGTCATGGCGCCGCCGGAGGCCGAGTGCGAGGTCGAGGAGGCGAAGGCCGGCATCCGGAGCATGACGCACGAAGGCCACGACCACGAGGGCGACCGGCACGAGACACACGAGGCGCACGAGACGCACGAGACACACGAGGCACACGAGGCGCACGAGACGCACGAGACGCACGAGACACACGAGGCGCACGAGACACACGAGGCGCACGAGGCGCACGAGCATGCGCATGAGGAACACGAAGCACACGAGGAGCCGGACCCGGACTCCGGCGCGGAGGCGCATTCGGAGCTGCGCGCGACGTATCGATTCCACTGCCACGAACCGAAGCGGCTCGACCGGGTCGACGTGCGCGTGTTCGAGCATCTGCACGGCGCCGAGGAGTTCGACGTACGTGTGGTGACGCCGTCGGCGCAACGGGCGATGGAACTGCATCCGGGTTCGACCGTGGTCGAGCTGGCGCCGTGACCCGGCATCGCCGGCCTTCCCTCGACTGAGCCGCATGGGCGCCGATCCCGCATTGCAGGGGTCGGGTCGTTGGAGGAGCCGCTGGTGATTCCCTGTCAGGCGCCGATCCCGCATGTACGGGGTCGAGTACCCGGCGAGGCCGGGCCGGGCGCGGGAATGCGCTGATCGGCGTTCCGCGCGGCCGCCGCCGTCTCCGCGGATGCCGGAATCCGCGGGCGGCGAGAAAATCGTCGTGGTCGTGCACAATCGCCCGCGGACGGGAAGCAGCCGGGAGCGCCATCGGGGTTGGCGGCGGCTGCCGTCACGGCGGAGACGGTGAACGCGGAACAAACGACAACCGTCGAGATCGACCGCATCCGGTTTGCCTGGAACGCCGGCCAGCGTGACGTTCTGGACATTGCGCGCTTCGAGGTTGCGGCGGGGGAGCGGGTGTTCATCGAAGGGCCGAGTGGCAGCGGCAAGAGCACGCTGTTCAGCCTGCTCGGTGGGGTGTCGATTCCGCGGCAGGGGACGGTCCGCGTTCTCGGCGCCGGGATCTCGGAGATGCCGGCGCGCCGGCGGGACCGGTTTCGGGTCGACCACATCGGCTTCGTGTTCCAGATGTTCAATCTGGTGCCCTACCTGTCGATGCTCGACAACGTCACCCTGCCGTGCCGCTTCTCGCGCCGGAGGCGCGAACGGGCGAGTGCGCGGTCGGGAGCGCCCGAAGCCGAGGCGCGCCGCCTGCTCGCCCGGCTCGGGCTCGACCGGGAGGAGTCGCCCGGACGGGCGGTCACCGACCTCAGCATCGGCCAGCAGCAGCGCGTTGCCGCCGCGCGGGCGCTCATCGGCGGGCCGGAGCTGATCATCGCCGACGAGCCGACTTCGGCCCTCGACGAAGGCACCCGCGAGCGCTTCCTCGGGCTCCTGTTCGCGCAGTGCGACGAGGCGGGAGCGTCGCTGCTGTTCGCGAGCCACGATACGCGGCTCGGCGCCCTGTTCGATCGCCGGGTGTCGCTCACCGAGCTGAACCGCGCCGGCCCCGGCCGGAGCGAATCGCCTGCCCGGACCGGCGCGCCGTGAACCGGTGGCGCGCACCATGGCGAAAGCGGGCCGGCGACGGCGGGCCGGGACCCGCCCGCCCGAACCGGCGCGACGTGAACCGGTGGCGCGCACCGAGGCGAAAGCGGGCCGGCGACGGCGGGCCGGGACCCGCCCGCCCGAACCGGCGCGACGTGAACCGGTGGCGCGCACCATGGCGAAAGCGGGCCGGCGACGGCGGGCCGGGACCCGCCCCGGAGTCCATTCCCGAGCGGCCTCCATGGACACGCACCTCTTCGCCGATGCCGCCCGCCGCGGCGCGTGTGCGACCATGAACCGGTGAACCTCCCGGACCCGGACGACCGATGGCGATCATTCGGCTGGCGCTCCTGAGCGTACTGAACCGCCGCGTCACCGCGGGGCTGACCCTGCTCGCCATCGCCCTCAGCGTCGCGATGCTGCTCGGCGTGGAGAAGGTGCGGCGCGATGCGCGCGGCGCGTTCGCCAACACCATCTCCGGCACCGACCTCATCGTCGGGGCGCGCAGCGGCGCGATCCAGCTCCTGCTCTACTCGGTCTTCCGCATCGGGAACGCCACCAGCAACATCTCCTGGGAGAGCTACCGGGACGTCGCGAGCTTCCCCCGGGTCCGCTGGACGGTGCCGATCCTGCTCGGGGACTCGCACCGCGGCTTCCGGGTGATGGGGACCACGCCCGCGTACTTCGAGCACTACCGCTACGCTCGCACCGAATCGCTCGCGTTCGCCGCCGGCGGACCGTTCGACGATGTCTTCGACGCGGTGCTCGGGGCCGAGGTCGCGGAACGGCTCGGGTATGCGCTCGGCGACGAGCTCGTCGTCTCCCACGGGGCCGGCGAGGTGAGCTTCGTGGACCACGACGACAAGCCCTTCCGCGTGGCCGGGATCCTCGCGCGGTCCGGCACCCCGGCCGATCGCACCGTGCACATCGGCACCGACGGCTTCACCGCGATGCACATCGACTGGAGAGCCGGCGCCCCGGTGCCCGGAGCGACGATCTCCGCCGACGAGGCGCGCACCATGGATCTGACTCCGAAGACCGTCACCGCCTTCCTGGTGGGACTCGACACGAAGATCGCCATCTTCGGCGTGCAGCGGCGCGTCAACCGGTACCGCGAGGAGCCGCTCCTGGCGATCATCCCCGGGGTCGCGCTCCAGAAGCTGTGGGACTTGATGAGCATTGCGGAGAACGTGCTGCGCATCGTGTCCACCATGGTGGTGGCGACCGGGTTGCTCGGGATGCTGACCGTCATCCTGTCGAGTCTCGAAGCGCGGCGACGGGAGATGGCGGTGCTCCGCTCCGTCGGCGCGCGGCCCCTGCACGTCCTGGCGCTGTTCATGAGTGAAGCGGGCGTGCTCGCCATGCTCGGGGCGGCGGCCGGAGTGGCCCTGCTCTACGTGGCGCTCCTGATCGGCCAGCCGATCGTGACGCGCGAATTCGGCCTGCACATGCCGATCGGGATGCCCGTGTCCGCGGACTGGTGGATCATCGCGGCAGTGGTGCTGGCGGGTTTCGCGGCCGGCGGCGTCCCCGCGGCGCGCGCCTGTCGGCTGTCCCTCGCCGACGGTCTTTCGATGAGGATCTGACCATGCACGACCCACGACGACGGCAATTCGCCGCGGTCGCCATCACGACGGCCGGTGTGGTGCGGTTCGTCTCCCTCGCCATTGCGCTGGCCCTGGCCGGACAGTTGGCGGCGGCGCAGGGCGAGGTGCGCGAGCTCGAATGGGAGGAGCTCATGCCCGCGGACTGGGACCCGTTCGCCGCGCTCGAAGCCCTGGCGGGTGGCGACGTGCAGAACCTCTCCGACAGCAGCATCCGGGCGGTGGAGCTGTTCAACGCATATCAGGAAGCGGTTCGTTCGGCGCCGGTGGTCGAGAAGCTCGACGGCCAGCAGGTACGGCTCCCCGGATTCGTGGTCCCGCTCGACTTCGAAGCCAGGGAAACCTCGGAGTTCCTGCTCGTCCCGTATTTTGGCGCGTGCATCCACGTCCCCCCGCCGCCCTCGAACCAGATCGTCTACGTGAAGACGGTCTCGGGCTATCCGTTGAAGGCACTGTTCGACCCGGTGTGGGTGACCGGCGTGATCAACACGCAGGCGCACCTCAACGAGGTCGGCGACGCCGGGTACACCATGCAGGCGACCATCATCGAGCCGTACTGAGGCGTCAGCCTCCGGGACGCCGGTCCCCGGGGCGTCAGTCTCGCGGCATGGGCACCATGACGTAGCTGCCGGGCGCATCCTCGAGCGCGGGGAGCGGGCCGTCGCCCGGAACCCGGGCCGGCGCCTCGCCACCGGCGAACGCTTCGAGCCACCGGTTCCAGTGCGGCCACCACGAGCCCTCGTGCCCGCGTGACGCGGCGAGCCATTCATCGGGCGAAGCGGGGGTCTTCGAGCCGGTCCGGTACGCGTACTTCTCCTTCGCCGGCGGGTTGATGACGCCGACGATGTGTCCCGACCCGCCGAGCACGAACTCCACCGGACCCGCGAAGAGCCGGGTGGTCGCGTAGGTCGTCCTCCACGGTGCGATGTGGTCCTCGACCGTCGACAGCACGTAGGACGGAGTCGTGATGCGGGTGACGTCGATCGGCTCGCCCGCGATGGTGAGGCCGCCGGGCTCGCGCAGCCGGTTCCCGATGTACATGTTGCGCATGAAGAAGGTGTGCGTCGCGGCCGGCATGTTGGTCGGGTCGCAGTTCCAGAACAGGAGGTCGAGCGCGGGCGGCTCCTTGCCCAGCAGGTAGGCGTTCACGTAGAACGACCATACGAGCTCGTTGGCCCGCACCGCCCGCCAGGTGTCGGCGACCTGCCGTCCCGAGAGGTAGCCCCGGTCCGAGATGGCGGCTTCGAGGGCGGGCAGCCCGTCCTCGTCGATGAACACCCCGACCGGGCCGACGTCGGAGAAGTCGACCATCGTCGCGAGATACGTGGTGCTCGCGAGCCTGGCGTCGCCCCTGGCGTGGAGCCAGGCCGAGAGCGCGCTCAGGAGTATTCCCCCCAGGCAGTACCCGACCGCATTCACCTCGCGTTCGCCGGTGGCCCGTTCGATGGCCTCCAGCGCGGCGAGGGGTCCTTCCAGCATGTAGTCGTCGAAGCCCTTGTCGGCGAACGACGAATCCGGGTTCACCCACGAGATGATGAACACCGTGTGGCCCTGGCCGACGAGCCACTCGACCATGGAGTTTCCGGGGCGCAGGTCCATGACGTAGAACTTGTTCATCCACGGCGGGACGAGCAGCATCGGCCGGCGATGGACCGTCTCGGTGACCGGCGCGTACTGGATGAGCTGGATGAGGTCGTTCCGGAAGACCACCTTGCCCGGCGTGGCCGCGATGGTCTCGCCGACCCTGAAGGCGTCCGGCGCGCACATGCGCACGTCGAGCCGGCCGGTCTCCGGGTCCAGGTCGCGCACGAACTGCCGCATGCCCTCGACGGCGCTCGCTCCTCCGGAGTCCAGAGCGGCGCGGACCGCTTCGGGGTTGGTGGGGAAGAAGTTCGTCGGAGCGAGCGCATCGGCCATCTGTCGGAGCGCGAACCCGAGCCGGCGCCGACCGGACTCGTCGAGCCCCGCGACCTTGTCCGGCAACCCCACCCAGGCGCGCGTGCCGACGAGGTACGCCTGTTTCAGTACGTCGAGCCACGGGACGTCGTCCCAGGCGTGGTCCCGGAAGCGGCGGTCGCCGTCGTCCGGACGCGCTACCGGCTCCATCCCGGCGCCCACTATCCGTGCGGCGCCGTACGTCCAGAGCCTTGCCCACGATTGGGCGAGGTCGAGCCACATCGCGGCCAGGGGCGAGGGATCGGCCGCGAGCTCGAACCAGAGCCGCCGCATGGCGTCGTTCAGGCGTAGCGGGTCGAGTGGCGCACCGAAGCCGGAAGCGCCCGGTCCGGGCGCCGTTCGGGAGCCGGCGGTGGGGCCCGGCCGCCGGGTCGGGCCGGGCGGCTCCTCCGGCGCGAGGTCGGTTACTGCGGAATCCTGGTTCATTCGTGCTCCTCGCATGCGTTCGGAGGCTGAAGGACAGGGCTGAAGGTCGTGAAGGTCGGGGATGGGGACCTCAAGCGTTTCCGCGCGGGGGAACACGGGCGAGCAGCTCCGCGCCGTCGGCGCAGTCGATGATCAGGACGCCGATGTCCCGAAGCGCCCCGGCGTCCGAGGCCGACTCCAGGCGTCGGGCGAGCGCCTCGCCCACCGCGGCGCCGAACTTGCGCGCGGCAATCTCGCGCAGCAACGACCGTTCCTGGGCCAAGCCGCGTTCCATGCCTTGCGCGATGCCTTGGCGCAGCCACTCGGCTTCCCACTCCTTCGCCCTCAGGTGCAGCGTCGTCATTTCGTCCTCCTCCTCGAACAGCCCAAGTCCGATGCTCTCGATCTCCTCGTCACCGGCGGACGAAAACAGCCGCGGCATCGTCGCCGCCAGCCACGCCACCACCGAGGCGCCGAATTCGCGCCGCACGTCCCGGTCGGGGAGCACCTGCGGGAGCCAAGCCGCCATCGCCTGCATCCGTGCCGCCGCCTGCGCCGGGGAGGCCGCGCCCTCGACACCGAACACTGCCAGCGCCGGGTTGCGTTCGGTCGCATCGTCAGCCGCCGCCCGCCGCGAGTCAAGCAGCCGGTAGGGAGCGACGACCGTCAGCAGCGGCGTGCCGTCGGGCGAGAGCGGCACGGCGGGAGATCCGCCCTCGGAACGTAGGAAATCACCCCGAGTACATGTAGGAGATCGTGCCGGGAACGTGGGGATTTCGTAGAGGGCTTTGCTCCTGACAAAGCCCTTCATCGCGGAAGCGGGTGCGCCGGGCCGGGTCGAAGCCGTGGTCGGCGGTGGGCGCCGCCGTTGCCGGGCCGGTCGCGCCCGGCGGCGCGCCGCGGCTGACGGTCGTGAACCGGTACGGGGTATCGACACGCCGTCAAGATTGGGTACCATTCGGCGCCGACCCGGAATGGGACCCGACCCCCGAGAGCAAAGCTGCCGTGGCCGCACCGGTTCGACTCCCCTCGAAATCCACCGCCATCGCGGCGCGGGCGGCGGCCGTCGCCGTCGCGGCGCCCGCACCGGCTCGCGAGGAGTCCGGGGGTCCCCGCTCACCGCTGCAGTCGGAGCGGGCGTCACGGAGGGCGGGCCGTCTTCGAGCGGCGCCGACACGCCCCGGCCGGGGCGCTGAACACCGGCGAGCTACCGTGAACGAGTTCACTCGTTGCCATGGTGTGACGCTCGCTGCCATGACAGGCGGCGCGGTCGACTCCGCCGGCTACCCCCTCTCCCCGACGCTGATCACTACCCCCCCCCCCCCCCCCCCCCCCCCCCCCCGACACCAGCCACTAGCCCCCCCGACACCGGTCGGCGGGCTTCCCCGTCGCTCTCTCCGGCCGAGTCCGGGAGAGCGTCGCCTGTCCCTGAGCAATGCCCTGGGCAAGCCGGGGGATTCGGGATGACGGGGGCGGACATCGGGATGACGGGGGCCGGCATCGGCAAGACGCGCGGGGCGGGTCCGTCGAACCGCGGGACAACGATTCCCGCCTTGGCGGCCCTCCGGCGCTGGTGGCCGGGATTGCGCCGCATGGCCGCGGTCTCCGGCAACGCGGCCGGAGTCCGGGCATTGTCCCCAAGGCGTCGGGACCGGAGCGCCATGACGGCGACGGCTCAGCACGGCGTCGCGCCGCATCGGCGGCTGGCAATGGCGGCCTGCGTGCTGCTGGCGCTCGCCGGTCTGGCGCCGGCGCCGGCTCAAGCGCAGGTCGAGGACTACATCAGCAACTTGGGAAGCAGCATAACTTCCAGCACTTCACTCGAGATCACTGCTTCCCGCAGTTTTTCGCAAGCGTTTGAAACGGGCAGCCGGAGCGGCGGCTACCCGCTTCAGGAAGTCGTGCTGCATTTATTCCAGGTCCAGTCGTCCGGGGCGGTCGAGGTGACGATCAGGGAGAATTCGGCCGACGGCGGCCGCAACGTTCCCGGCGGCACCCGCTACACGCTGACCCACGATACCTACACCGCATCGGGCAGAAACACATTCACGGCGCCGTCGAATGCCACGCTTGAAGCCGACACCATCTACCACATCGTGGCGGAATCGACCGGCGGCACCGCAACGCGCTGGGGGAGACTCACCCGCAATGTGGCGTCGATTGTCAACGCAGGGGGCTGGGATATCGATTTCGACTATCTGAGGAAATCCGGCGCAGCCGCGTGGAGCGCAGCGAGTCCAGGCCGCGCGCTCGCGGCCGCGGTCCGGGGCGAGCTTCCCGCGCCTCCGCCGCCTCCGGTGGATGTCCTTGTCGGCAATACGGGCAAAACGGATAACTCCCTTAGGGATAATGAATTTTTCAAGGCTCAATCGTTCACCACGGGGGACGCGCCCGGAGGCTACGACCTCTCCAGCGTGGTTCTTGAAATCGCCAACCCCCGCGGCAGGATCCAGGTGACGATCAGGGAAAGCAAAGCGGACGGAGCTCCCGGCGACATCGTCCACGACCTCGGCCGCTCCCCGTCCGATGAGGGCGGCAGTCTTTACGAGTGGCAGGCCCCGGCGGGCGCCATGCTCGAGGCCGGCACCGACTACCATGTCGTGGCGCGTGACTTCTCCCAGCCGGGGCAATTTAGATGGTGGGAGACTACCGCGGAAGACGGCACGGACGCCGGAGCCGCGTCCGGCTGGAGCATCGGCGGGCGCCGTACGAGCACGGGCGGAACGGCTTGGAGGGACCGCGACGGTTCCTACTACCAGTTCCAGATCAGGGGGACCGAAACCAGCACCAACACGCCCGCGACGGGCAAGCCGACGATCGACAACGCGGCGCCCAGGGTGGGGGATACGCTGACGGCGGACGCCTCGGGCGTCTCCGACGCGGACGGGCCGGCGAGCCCGGCCTTCACATGGCAGTGGATCCGGGTGTCGGGCGGGACGGACACGCGAATCGCCGGCGCGACCTCGGCGAGCTACACCGTGGTCGCCGCGGACCTGGGCGCGACGCTGAAGGTGGAGGCGAGCTTCACCGACGACGGCGGCACGGACGAGGCCGTCGAGAGCGCGGAGACGGGGACGGTCGCGGCGGCGCCTCCCCCCCCTCTTCCGGAGAATGTTCTTGTCAGCAATACGGACAAACCGGATCACTCCTCTACGAATGTATTCAACGAGGCGGCTCAACCGTTCACCACGGGGAACGCACCCGGAGGCTACGACCTCTCCAGCGTGGTTCTCAAAATCGCGTCCCCTGGTTCCGGCTACGAGGTGACGATCAGGGAAAGCGGAGGGAGCGGAAATCCCGGCGCCACCGTCCACACGCTCACCAGCCCTCCCACCGATCTGGGCGGCGGTCTGCATGAGTACCAGGCCCCGGCGGGCGCCACGCTCGAGGCCGGCACCGACTACCACATCGTGGCGGAGCGCATGAGCGGTACGCGCAAACTTTGGAGTTTCGCGGATAGCGTCGGCGCGGGCGCCGGGTCCGCGCCCGGCTGGACACTCGGCAGGTTCCTTAGCCGCTCGGGAAGCAATTGGCTGAGTGCTGGTCTTTCCTTCAAGGTCCAGATCAGGGGGACCGAAGCCAGCACCAACACGCCCGCGACGGGCAAGCCGACGATCTCCGACACGGCGCCCAAGGTGGGCGATACGCTGACGGCGGACGGCTCGGGGATCTCCGACGCGGACGGGCCGGCGAGCCCGGCCTTCACCTGGCAGTGGATCCGGGTGTCGGGCGGCACGGACACGCGAATCCCCGGCGCGACCTCGGCGACCTACACCGTGGTCGCCGCGGACCTGGGCGCGACGCTGAAGGTGGAGGCGAGCTTCCGCGACGACGGCGGCACGGACGAGGCCGTGCAGAGCGTGGAGACGGCGGCGGTGGGGGAGGCGCTGCCGACGGTCACGGTGACGCCGGTGACGACTCCGGTGACGGAGGGGACCGACGCGGTATTCAGGCTGGCGCGGACCGGCGACACGGCCGCGAAGCTGCAGTTGTTCTTCAGCATTTCGGAAACGGGAGACATGTGCCGGGGTTCCTCCTGCAACGGGGCAGCCGCATCGGCAAGCATCCCGGCCGGCGATGCCTCGACGAATCTGATCGTGAAGACCGACGACGACGGTGACCACGAGACGGACAGCGTGGTGACGGTGACGCTGGCGGCGAACGCGGCCTACGAGCTGGGGACCGACACCACGGCGGATGTGACGGTCGAGGACAACGACAACGCGGCCCCGACGGGCACGGTGACGATCGACGACACGACGCCCATGGTGGGCGAGACCCTGACCGCGGACGCCTCGGGCGTCTCCGACCCGGACGGGCCGGCGAGCCTGACCATCACCTGGCGGTGGCTCCGGGTGTCGGGCGAGACGGCGACGGAGATCCCCGGCGCGACCACGGCGAGCTACACGGTGGTCGCCGCGGACGCGGGCGCGACGCTGAAGGCGGAGGCGGCCTTCACCGACGAGGACGGGACCCCGGAGACGGTCGAGAGCGCGGAGACGTCGGCGGTGGGGGGGGAGGCGCTGCCGACGGTCACGGTGACGCCGCCGGGAACGACTCCGGTGACGGAGGGGAGCGTCCCGGTATTCAGGCTGACGCGGACCGGCGACACGGCCGCGCGGTTGCAGTTGTTCTTCAGCATTTCGGAAACGGGGGACATGTGCCGCGGGACTAATGCCTGCAACGGGGCAACCACATCGGTAAGCATCCCGGCCGGCCAAGCCTCGACGACTCTGTCCGTGCGGACCGTCGACGACAGCGCCCACGAGGCGGACAGCGTGGTGACGGTGACGCTGGCGGCGAACGCGGCCTACGAGCTGGGGACGGACCAGTCGGCGGAGGTCACGGTCGAGGACAACGACAACGCGGCGCCGACGGGCGAGGTGACGATCGACGACACGACGCCCATGGTGGGCGAGACGCTGACCGCGGACGCCTCGGGCGTCTCCGACCCGGACGGGCCGGCGAGCTTGACCTTCACCTGGCGGTGGATCCGGGTGTCGGGCGGGACGGACACGCCGATCCCCGGCGCGACCGCGGCGACCTACACGGTGGTCGCCGCGGACGCGGGCGCGACGCTGAAGGCGGAGGCGGCCTTCACCGACGAGGACGGGACCGCGGAGACGGTCGAGAGCGCGGAGACGGACCCGGTCGGGGGGGCGCCGGTGCTCTCGATCGGCGATGAGAGCGTGGACGAGGGCGATTCGGGCAACACGACGCTGGAGTTCACGGTGACGCTGGACAGCGCGGCGACGGCCACCGTGACCGTGGACTGGGCGACCTCCGACGGCACCGCGACCGCCGGAACGGACTACACGGCGGGGAGCGGAACCCTGACCTTCGGCGCCGGGGACTCCAGTCGGACGGTTTCCGTGACCGTGGCGGGCGACGAGGTGGACGAGTCGGACGAGACGTTCGAAGTGACGTTGACGAACCCGTCGGGCGCGACCCTCGGGGACGATACGGCGACGGGGACGATCACCAACGACGACGCCGACCCGAAGGTGACTTTGGTGCTGACCCCGGCCTCGATCCTGGAGTCCCGTAATCGGCAGAGCACGGTGACGGCGACCCTGGACCATGCGTCGAGCGAGGAGACGACGGTGACGGTCTCGGTGGCGCCGGTGGCGCCGGCGGTGGCGGGTGACTACACGCTGAGTTCGAACCGGGTGCTGACGATCGCGGCGGGTGCGACGACGAGCACGGGCACGGTGACGATTACCGCCGTGAACAACAACGTGCACGAAGGGGACAAGACGGTGACGGTGTCGGGCACGGCGACGAACAGCCAGGGGATCACGGCCCCGCAGAGCGTGACCCTGACGATCACCGACGACGAGTTGCCGCCGGGCCTGTCGGTCGCTGACGCGAGCGTGGACGAGGGCGATTCGGGCAACACGACGATGACGTTCACGGTGAGGCTGAACCCGATGGCATCGGGGCAGGTGACCGTGGACTGGGCGACATCCGACGGAACCGCGACCGCCGGGACGGACTACACGGCGGGGAACGGGAGCCTGACGTTCAACGCCGGGGATTCCAGCAAGACGGTGTCGGTGTCGGTAACGGGTGACGACGTGGACGAGCCGGACGAGGAGACGTTCACGCTGACGCTGTCGAACGCGTCGGGCGCGATGATCGGGGACGCCGAGGCGACCGGGACGATCAGGGACGACGACGACGAGCCGACGGTGACGCTGGTGCTGACCCCGAGTTCGATCACGGAGGTCAATCAGGAGAGCACGGTGACGGCGCGCCTGGACCATCCGTCGAGCGAGGCGACGACGGTGACGGTCTCGGTGGCGCCGGTGTTGCCGGCGGAGGCGGACGACTACAGGCTGAGTTCGAACCGGGAGCTGAGAATCCCGGCGGGTCAGACGGAGAGCACGGGTACGGTGAAGGTCACGAGCGTGAACAACGCAGTGGACGCACCGGACAAGACGGTGACGGTGTCGGGCTCGGCGACGAACAGCCAAGGGGTGACGGCCCCGGATGACGTGACGCTGACGATCAGGGACGACGACGTGCCGGGCCTGTCGGTCGCTGACGCGAGCGTGGCCGAGGGCGATGAGAGCACCAGCACGACACTGGCATTCACGGTGACGCTGAACCCGGTGGCGGTGTCGCCGGTGACGGTGGACTGGGCGACGGCGGACGGGACGGCGCGGGCCGGGACGGACTACACGGCGGGGAACGGGAGCCTGACGTTCAACGCCGGGGATTCCAGCAAGACGGTGTCGGTGTCGGTAACGGGCGACGACGTGGACGAGCCGGACGAGGAGACGTTCACGGTGACGCTGTCGAGCGCATCGGGCGCGGCCATTTCGGATTCGGATGGCACGGCGACCGGGACGATCAGGGACGACGACGATACGCCGACGGTGACGCTGGTGCTGACCCCGGTCTCGATCGATGAGAACGGTGGGACGAGCACGGTGACGGCGCGCCTGGACCATCCGTCGAGCGAGGCGACGACGGTGACGGTGTCGGTGGAGCCGGTGTCGCCGGCGGTGGCGGACGACTACACGCTGAGCGCGAACCGGGAGCTGACAATCCCGGCGGGCGCGACGACGAGCACGGGCGAGGTGACGATTACTGCCGTGGACAACGCCGTGGACGTGCCGGACAAGAGGGTGACGGTGTCGGCCGTGGCGGAGAACGCGCAGGGAGTCACGGCCCCGCAGGCCGTGACGCTGACGATCACGAACGACGACGCGGCGGTGGTGGAGTTGCACCTGTCCCCGGATTCCATCTCGGAGGCCGGTGGAGTGAGCACGGTGACGGCGAGCCTGTCCCACCCGTCGAGCGAGGAGACGACGGTGACGGTCTCAGTGGAGCCGGAGTCGCCGGCGGAGGAAGGCGACTACAGGCTGAGCGCGGACCGGGAGCTGACAATCCCGGCGGGCGAGACGGCGAGCACGGGCGAGGTGACGATCACCGCCGTGAACAACGATGTGGATGCGCCCCACAAGACGGTGACGGTGTCGGCCACGGCGACGAACGCGCGGAGGGTGACAGGTCCGGACGCCGTGACGCTGACGATCACGAACGACGACAGAGTAACCATCGAGCTGAGTGTATCTCTGGACACGATGTCGGGGGGCGAAGGGGAGACGCAGGCGATGGTGTCGGAGGGCCCCGGAGAGATGTTGGAGGTGTCTGAGGACGACGGAGTGAAGACGGTCACGGTGACGGCGACGGTCACGGGAGAAAAGTCGCTGGGTGAAGAGAGGACGGTGAAGGTATCGGTGACGGAAAGCAGCGGTGAAGACGCGGCGGTGGATTTCGTGGGGATCGGTGAACTCGAGATCGACATTCCCGCGGGTCCGCCCGGCACGAGCGGGAGGACGTCGTTTGACCTGGACCCGGTAAACGACAAGGTGGACGAGACGGATGCGATCTTGCAGGTGTCGGGCAGGGTGGAAGGCGTGGAAGGCGTGAGAGTGGAGGAAGCCGAGATCCTCCTGACCGACGACGACCTAGCGCCGACGCGCATCAAGCTGATGGTCACGCCGGAGGAGGTGTCGGAGGGCGCCGGTGCCGGAGAGAGGACGGTCACGGTGACGGCGATGGTGGAGGGAGAGACGCGGTTCGGAGTGGCGCGGACGGTGAAGGTGTCGGTGGAGGGAAGCGGTGAAGACGCGGCGGTGGATTTCGCGGAGGTGGAGGCTTTCACGGTGACGGTCCCGGCGGAGTCGGATAGCGGGATGGAGACGTTCGAGCTGACTCCGGAGGACGACGAGCTCGATGAGCTGGACGAGACGGTGATGGTCGGGGGGGCGGAGACATGCTTGCTGGAGGTCGGGACCGACGACAAGGAACCGGAGTGTGTGCCGGAGGAGCTCGATTTCAAGGTCATCCCTGCGGAAGTGAAGCTGACGGACAATGACGCTCTGTCGCTGAGCGTAACGCCGCGGAACGTGGTGGTACGGGAGGATGCGGGGGAGGCGGTGTTCACGCTGAACCTGAGCCGTCCGAGCGAGCGCGAGATAGAGGTGGCAGCGACCTTCACGGACGGGACGGCGAAGAAAGGGGAGGATTACCGGCCGAATGAGGAGCGGGTGGTGTTTGCCAAGGGCGAGACGGAGCAGGAGCTGAGGGTTGCCTTGGTGGATGACGAGGACATGGAAAGGAACGAGACCTTCGAAGTCGCCTTCGAGCTCGTGCGGTCGGAGGCGTCGACGACGTCGGCGACGTGCACGATAGTCGACGACGAGGTTATCGACGACCGTGAACGCAAGCTCGAGTATGCGCTGGCGTCGTTCGGACGCACGGTGGTGCAGGATCTGGTGACGGCGGTCGAGGACAGGAGGTGGGCGTCGGGGACGACGGCGACCCTTGCCGGGACCCGTCTGCCCCTGTCCGAAGAGGCCGTGTACGAGGCGTTGCGTCGTCATACCGACTCCGACGGTGACTTGGTGATGGGTCCGGCCGCGTTGCGGGAGATGCTGTCGCGGAGCAGCTTCCAGGTTTCCCTGGGCGGCGAAGGCGAGGCGGGCGGTATGGGAGCGGACTCTCTGGTGCTGTGGGGCCGTGGCAGCCGGAGCTGGAGCGCGGGCAGGCTGGACTCGGAGGTTGGGACGCAGGGAGAAGTGCTGTCCGGTCAGTTGGGGGTGGAGTTCCGTGTGCGGGAAGACACGTTGGTGGGGGTGATGTTGAACGGTAGCGGGGGGGAGGTGGAGTTTGACGGTGCGCTCGATACGGAGGTGGAGACGGATGTTCTGGGAGTGCACCCCTATGCGCAGTGGTCGCCGCGGCGGGGGCTGAGGACGTGGGCGATGGTGGGGTACGGAGCGGGCGAGGCGACGCTGACGGACGAGTATTCCGTTCTGTCGGGGGCCGACCTGGAGATGATGATGGCGGCGGGGGGAGGGAGCCACGATGTGGCGTCGGTGTGGGGAATCGACTGGTCGTTGGGGACGAACGGATTCGTTGTGCAGCTTGACGCGGATGAGGTGCGTTTCGATGGGGAAGGACAGGCGGCGCTGGTGCCGGCGGTGCAGTCGGAGGTGTGGCAGATGCGGCTGCTGCTGGAAGGCAGTGCGGGGGAGGACTTCGGCGGGGTCGAGGGGTTGAGGGGCAACGTCGAGTTGGCGGCGCGGGTCGATGGTGGGGACGCGGAGAGCGGATTGGGGATGGAGGTAGGCGGAGGCGTCGGGTATGGACGTGCGGACTTGGGCATCGAAGTCGATGCGAGCGGTCGTGTGCTGCTGTCGCATGAGGAAGAGGGCTTGGAGGACGCGGGTGTGAGTCTGGCGTTGGAGGTGGACCCGGGCGCGCCGGGTCGGGGGCCGTACTTTGCGCTGGCGCCCTCGTGGGGGAACGCGGCGAGCGGAGCGCGGTCGATGTGGGAGGACCGGCAGCCGACGGTGGGCGGTTCCGGCGGTGGGGCCCGGTTCGAGCCGGAGATGCGGTTGAGTTCGGAGCTCGGCTACGCCGCGCCCACGCCGCTCCGTCGGGGCACCCTCACCACCTACGGCGCGTTCTCGTCCGCCGGTGGTACGTCCCGGCAGTATCGCGTCGGGCGGCGGCTGGAGCTCGGCATCGCGTCGATGAGCCTGGAAGCGGAACGTTACGAGAGCGCCGGCGTAGCGCCCGAGCACGGGGTCTGGCTGAGAAGCAGCATCCGTTTCTGAGCGAGAGACGATGGCGTTCTGCGTCGAGGCGCTCGGCTGCGCCCCGGAACGCGAGCTCCCCGATCTCGGACTCCACCAGTTGCGGGCCGGACGGGACCTGCGACCCTGCGCAGCCGCTCGCGGCGGCATCGCAACGCACGTCCGGCCTTGACCGTCGCCGCCCGTCGCCCGTACCTTCGCCCGCCTCGTCCCGCCCGTCGAGCCACCAAGCGATGCCCTTGTCCGAGCCCGTTCCGAGAAAGCACCTCCACACCCGCAACGTCGAGTGCCGCGGCTATCTTCGCGACGACGGGCTCTGGGACATCGAAGGACGCATGGTCGACACCAAGACCTATGCCTTTCCCAACCGCCACCGGGGCGAGGTCGAAGCGGGCGAGCCCGTGCACGAGATGTGGCTGCGCCTCACCATCGACGACGCGATGCGGATCCGCGAGGTGGAAGCCGTGACCGACTACGGACCGTTCGGCCTGTGTCCGGCAATCACCGGCAATTTCAGACGGCTGGAAGGCCTGACGATCGGCCCCGGATTCCGGCGCGCGGTGCGTGAGCGGGTCGGCGGCACGGAGGGCTGCACGCATCTCGTCGAGCTTGTCGATCCGATCGCGACCACCGCGTTTCAGGCCATGTCCACACGCCACCGCCACGATGGGGAGGACCGCACGGACCGCGACCGCGGCTCGCAGCGCCCGCGTTTCCTCGACACCTGCCACGCGCTCGCGAGCGACAGTCCGGTGGTCAGGCACCACTGGCCGGAGTTCTACACCGGCGGCGACTGATGCATGACCCGGCGCTGCGCGATGCGGCGGGGACGGTGCATGCGCCCGCGTCCGGCGACGCCCGGATCGTCTCCCTCGTCCCGAGCATCACCGAGCTCCTCTTCGACCTCGGGGCCGGGAGCCGTGTGGTCGGACGTACGTCGTTCTGCGTCCATCCCCGCGACGGCGTTGCGAAGGTCCCGCCGGTGGGCGGCACCAAGACCCCGCGCCTGGAACGCATCCGGGCCCTGGAGCCGACCCACGTCATCGTGAACGTGGACGAGAACCGCCGCGAGGATGCGGAAGCGCTCGCGGCGTTCGTTCCCGGCGTCGTCGTCACCCACCCGCTCGGCCCCCGCGACAACACCGCCCTGTACCGGCTGTTGGGTGGAATCTTCGCGAGCCGCGCGGCCACGGAGCGCCTGTGCCTCGCGTTCGCGCAGGCCGTTTCCGCGTTGGAGTCCGCCGTGCGCGGGTTCCCGAAGCGGCGGGTGCTGTACCTGATCTGGCGCAATCCGTGGATGACCGTCTCGCGCGACACCTACGTGTCCAGGACCCTCGCGCTGGCCGGCCTCCTGACCGTCGGCGACGATCCGCACCGCCGCTATCCGGAGCTCGAGCTCGCCCCCGGCCTTCTCGCCGGGGTGGACCTGGTGCTGCTCTCGAGCGAGCCGTTCCCGTTCAGGGAACGCCACGTCGCCGAGGTCCGCGCCCACGCGGGGGCTCGCTGTCCGCCCGTCCGGCTGTTCGATGGGGAGATGGCGTCGTGGTACGGCTCGCGGGCGATTCGCGCCATGGACTATCTGGCCCGTTTCGCCTCGGAGTGGTGAGGCGGATGGGCATCGTCCGTGCATCGCGGTGCGAAATGTCCCGGATGAATGTGTGGTCGACGCCCATGCCGGTGGTAGGCTATGAACGTACTCACGAATGCCGGCCGCGCCATCGCGGCCCGCCGGCGCACGACGAGGAATCCCCCCAATGAAGAACGACACGAACGCCGCGCTCATCGCGCGGGACCGGGACCACCTGATCCATCCGCTGCACAGCGGTTCCGTGCACGCGACCGGCAGGGTCTGGGTGCGCGGCGAGGGCGCGATGCTCTTCGACGCCAACGGCGACGCCTTCATCGACGGGCTCGCGGGGCTGTGGAACAACACCTGCGGGAACGGGCGCCGGGAGCTCGCGGACGCGGCGGCGGCCCAGATGAACGAGCTCGGCTATGCGTCGGGTTACGCGGGCAGCTCCAATCCGAAGGCGATCGAGCTCGCCGAGCGCCTCGCCCGGCTCGCCTACCCGCACATCAACCACTTCTACTTCACCTCCGGCGGCGGGGAGTCGACCGACTCCAACATCAAGATGGCCCGCTACTACTGGAAGCTCCGGGGCAAGCCGGGCAAGTTCAAGGTCATCTCGCGCGAGCTCGGCTACCACGGAGTGACGCTGGCCGCGATGTGCGCGACCGGCATCTCCACCTACTGGCCGATGTTCGAGCCGCGCGTGCCGGGCTTCTCCCACATCCCCTCGCCCTACCCGTACCGGTACGAGGCGCCGGAGGGGACGAGCCAGGGGATCGCCGCCGCCAACGAGCTGGAGAAGAAGATCCTGGAGGAGGGACCGGACACCGTCGCGATGTTCATCGCCGAGCCGGTGCACGGCGCGGGCGGCGTCATCCCGCCGCAGGACGACTACTTCCCGCGCATCCGCGAGATCTGCGACCAGTACGACGTGCTGCTCTGCTCCGACGAGGTCATCACCGGCTTCGGGCGCACCGGCCGCATGTTCGGGCTGGAGCACTGGGGGGTGGAGCCCGACCTCATCCAGTACGCGAAGGCGATCACCTCCGGCTACTTCCCGCTCGGCGGCATCGGGGTGAGCGACGAGATCGCGGACACCATGGAGCGCAGCGGCAAGCCCTGGATGCACGCCTACACCTACAGCGCCCACCCCGTCGGCTGCGCGGTCGCGCTCGCGACCCTCGACATCATCGAGGGCGAGGACTTCCCCGCCCAGGCGCGGGAGAAGGGCAAGCGGCTGCTGGTCGGGCTGAAGGACGCGCTGGCGGACCACCCCAACGTCGGCGACATTCGGGGCCTGGGCCTCATGTGCGCCGTCGAGGTGGTGAAGGACCGTGCCACCAAGGCGCAGTTCGTCCCCGAGGACGGGGTCGGCCCGAGGCTCATGAGGGCGATGGTCTCGCGCAAGCTCTTCACCCGGCTCAAGGGCGAGGACGTCATCTGCCTTGCGCCGCCGATCATGGCGTCGAACGAAGTCCTCGACGACATCGTCGCCATCGTGCGCGACTCGGTGCACGAGGTCTTCGGGGCCGGCTGAGGCGCGGGTTCCGCGCGGGTTCCGGGGCGCCATCCGGCGTCCCTCCGGCCTCCGGGGGCAGGGCTACAGGTTCCGGATCTCCACCGGCGCCGGCGCATCCGCCGGCTCGAACCCGAACACGCGCGCGTAGAAGGACAGCTCCGCGTCCAGGCACCTCCGGACGGTGTCGGCCTTGCGGAACCCGTGTCCTTCCCCCTCGAACACGAGATGGGCGACGGGCAGTCCCTGGCGGTCGAGGGCGTCCGCCATCAGCTCGGCCTGGTTCGGAGGGACCACGCGGTCGTCGAGTCCCTGGAAGAAGATGATCGGGCATCGGAGCCGCGAGGCGTGGTACAGCGGCGAGCGGGCGCGATAGACGTCCCGGTCCGCCGGCCACTCGCCGACCAGTCGATCGAGGTACCGGGCCTCGAACTTGTGGGTGTCGGCCGCGAGCACTTCGAGGTCGCAGATCCCGTAGTAGCTCGCGCCGGCCCGGAAGGCGTCGTGGAACGTGAGGGCGGCCAGCGTCGTATAGCCGCCGGCGCTGCCGCCGCGGATGGCGAGACGCTTCCGATCGGCGCGGCCGGTTCCGGCCAGGTGCAGCGCCCCGGCGACGCAGTCCTCGACATCGACCACTCCCCACTCTCCGTAGAGCCGCTCGCGATAGGCGCGGCCGTATCCGGTGCTGCCCCGATAGTCGACGTCGAGCACCGCGATGCCGCGGCTCGTCCAGAACTGGGTCATCGGATCCAGGGTGTCGGAGGTCTCCCCGGTCGGGCCGCCGTGGCACATGACCAGCAACGGCGGAGACTCGCCGGCCGGCGCCCGGCACGACGCATTGCGCGGCGGGTAGTAGAAGCCGTGCGCCGTCTCTTCGCCGTTTCCGGTGGGATAGCTGAAGGCGACGGGGCGCGAGAGCACGCGGTCGTCGATGGCGAGCGCGCTCGATTCGCGATGCACGCGGGTCTCGCCGGACTCGAGATCGACGCTCACCACCGCGGCGCCGCGGTCCGGTGCGCCACCGATGAACGCGACGGTGGAGCCTTCGACGACGAGCGAATCGATGCTCGTCCATGGCGAGGGGATCCCGGTCATCGCACCGTCGGGCTCGAGCCGGCCCAGTCGCCAGGCGCCACCGCTGCGCCACGTGCATACGACGCGTCCGCTTGCGTCGAATCCGAACGTGGTCGTCCCGAGCTGCCACAAGGGCTTGCCGAACTCGCGGTCGGCGCGATGCATGCAGCGGAGCTCGCCGTCGCGCCAGCGGTGGAGATTCCACCAGCCGTCGGGGTCGGTGACGCACCACAGGGTGTGGTCGGGGGACCACGCGGGCTGGAACGCGGAGCATCCGGACCCGCCGGCGATCCGCACCGGCGCCCCGGGCATGCCGTCCCTGTCGAGCTCGGCCAGCCACAACGCCGCCGCGTCCCAGGGCATGTCGGGCTGGTTCCATGCGAGCCACGCGAGCCGCCGTCCGTCGGGGCTCGGGGCCGGCGCCGCGAAGAAGTCGTGGCCCGAGGCGAGCACCCGCACCGAGCCGTCGTCGATCGATATCGCAACCAGGTCATTGATCGGACGTGCGCCGTTGTCGTGCGACTCGCGCACCGCGAGCAGCCGCCGCCGTCCCGGATCGACGGTCAGGTCCGCGAACCGGGCCGGGCCTTCCCCGGTCAGGGGGACCGGTGCGGCGGTGCCTGCCTGCGCGTGGACCCGGCCGTCCTCGTCGCTGGAGAACCAGACCCGTTCGCCGGACACGGCATAGGCGCCGCCGCCGTACTCGTGGACGCGCGAGCGCACGTTGAACGGCGCCGGGGTGACGTCTTCGAGCCGCCCCGCGGCATCGACCCGAACCAGGACGTTGCGCCCTCCTTCTGCCGGGCGCCCTTCCAGCCAGCCGAGCCGGCCCCCTTCCAGACTGACCGAGGCGAGCCGGATGGTCTCGGCGACGATGGCGTCGGGGGTGATCGGAGACGGCCACGTCCCGAAAGGGAGGGTCTTCATGGCGGGAACCGCTCCCGGGCGAGATCGCCCCGTTCTTCGCACGGAAGTCCGGGCGCCCGGCGTCGCGACCGACACCACGATGCGCCGCCGCGCACAACCGGACCCCGCCGGACGGGAACGGGCGTCAGCTCCCGCACAATCGAAGCGGGTCGTGGAAGAAGAATCCGGAACGAGGTTTGGGATCGAACCACGTCGACTTCGGTGGCATCACCGCCCCGGCATCGGCGACCGCGACGAGCTCGTCCATGCTCGTGGGGTAGAGCGCGAACGCGGCCCGCCAGCCCTCCCGGCACGCGCGTTCGAGCGAGTCGAGGCCCTGCGCTCCGGCGACGTAGCCGAGGCGGTCGTCGTCGCGGGGGTCGGTGACGCCGACCAGCGGTCCGATGACCTGCGCCTGCAGGATCGCGGCGTCGATGGCGTCCGCCGGACCCGGCGGCCGGGCCTGCTCGTCGGGCAACCGGAAACGGAACCACCGGCCGTCGACATGGAGCGCGAACTCGCCGCGCGCCCGCGGCCGCGCGGCTTCCGGGTCGCGGTCCGGCAACGGCTCGACGACGAAGCGCTCGGCGAGGCCGGCGAGGAAGGCGTCGGTGGAATGTCCACCGAGGTCGCGCACGACCCGGTGGTACGGCAGGATCCGCAGCTCGTCGTCGGGAAAGAGCACCACGAGGAGCCGGGCGTCCGCCCCCGCGGTCGAGAACCTGGCCGTTGCGGCGCACCGGTGATGGCCGTCGGTGAGGTAGGCGGTCGAAACCGAATCGAAGGCGGCGATGAGCGAGCGCGCCTGCGCACCGTCGAGAACCCGGATGTCGTGTTCGACGCCGTCCTCCGTGACATGGGATATCGCGGGTCGAGCGGTGGCCGTCGCGGTGTCGAGCCGCTGCCGGATCCCGTCGTCGGCGCGATAGGCGAGGGACACGGGGCTCGATGCGGCGCGGACGCGATCGATGTACGCGGCGAGCGCATCCTCCCGTGCGACCCGGGTGAACTCGTGGCGCCTGATGCGGCCGTCCAGATAGGCGTCGATCGACATCTCCGCGACCACGCCCCGCTGCACGTGTCCGTGGCTCGCGAGCCGGTACACGAGCACGCACGGCGACTGCGCCACGAACCTCCCCGCTTCGAGGTACCTGCGCACGAAACGCGCGTTGCGCTTCAGGAGCGCGGGCAGGTCGGGCGCATCGTCCGATGCGTACTCCTCGACGGAGCGCATCGCGTTCAGGTAGTTCTCGGGGTGGGTGTCGGCGTGCCGGCGCCGTTCCTCGGGGGTGAGGGAGTCATAGGGCGGCGCGACGACGGCGCCAGCCCACCCCGCCGCAACGAGGTATCCCTCGAATGGATGGATGAACGCCACGCCCGTCGCCGGCCGGCCGGGTCACCGGCGCCCGGTGCGGAATCGCTGCATGAAGTCGGCGAGCGCCTCGACCCCGGCCCGCGGCATCGCGTTGTAGATGCTCGCCCGGCATCCTCCCACGCTGCGATGGCCCTTGAGGTTGAGCAGGTTCTCGGACTTCGCCGCGGCGAGGAAGCGGCCCTCGAGCGTTTCGTCGGGCAGCCGGAACACCACGTTCATGTGGGAACGGGAGGCGGGGCTCACGGGACAGGAATAGAAGCCCTCGCTCTCGTCGATCCGCCCGTACAGGAGCGCCGCCTTCTCGGCCGCCTCGCGCTCGATGACGTCCAGGCCGCCCTTGGCCTTCATCCACTTCAGCACCTTGCCGACCATCGCGATCGTGAACATCGGAGGAGTGTTGAACAGCGACTCCTTGTCGAGGTGGACGTCGTAGCGCAGGTACCGGGCGATGGATTCGTTGCCCGGCGTCGCGGCCGACTTGCGGATGAAGACCATGGCCATCCCGGCCGGGCCGAGGTTCTTCTGCACCCCGCCATAGACCAGATCGAACCGGTCCCATGGAATGGGGCGCGCCATCAGCTCCGAGGACATGTCGGCGACGAGCGGTACGTCCACCACCGGGAACTCGGGGAAACGGATCCCGCCGATGGTCTCGTTGGACGTGATGTGGAGGTAGCGCGTGCCGTCCCGCAGCTCGATCTCGGAGTCGTCGGGAGTGCGCGCATACCCGTCGGCGGCGCCGTCCCAAGCGGTGTAGACCTCGCCGTAGTGGCGGGCGTCGGCGATGGCGCCCTTCGCCCACGCCCCGGTGTCCACGTAGCCTGCGCGCTTGTCCGGGCGGAGCAGGTTCATCGCCACCATGGCGAACTGCAGGATTGCGCCGCCCTGGATGAACAGTACGTCGAAGTCCTCCGGCGCCCCGAAGACCTCGAGCGCCAGACGCCTCGCTTCCTGGTGGACCGTGTCGTATTCCGGAGCCCGGTGGCTCATCTCGATGAGCGAGAGGCCGGCTCCGTGGTAGTCCAGGAATTCGTCGCGCATCTCTTCGAGCACGCTGATGGGAAGCGTGCACGGCCCGGCGCAGAAATTGTGCTTTCGATTCGACATCGTCCCGTCCCGGTCAGGTGGTGTTCGGCGCGGCGTTGACGCAGTTGACGACCTTGCCGGCCACGCGGGCGGCGATCACCCTGGCCACCCCGTCCGCGACCGCGAGCTGGGCCTGCTCGGTCGAGGCGCCGATGTGGTGGGTGCCGTACACGCCCGGATGCCGGGCGAGCGGGCTGTCGAACCGGGCCTCGCCGCTCGCCGGCTCGCCGTCGAAGACGTCCACGACGGCGCGGATCCCCTTCGTGTCCAGCGCCTCGATCAGCGCCGCTTCGTCGAGCACGTCCGGGCGCGAGGTATTGACGAGGACCGCGCCGGGACGCATGCGCGCCAGGACGTCACGATCGACGAGTCCCCTGGTCTGCGCGCCGCCCGGGACGTGCAGGGTGAGGAAGTCGCTCCGCTCGGCAAGCGCCGCGAGCGAAGGAACCTCCGTCGCCCCGAGGGCGGCGAGGCGGGCCCGGGTGGATTCGCCTCGACGCGGGCTCGCGAGGATCAGGATCCGCATCCCGAACGCTGCGGCCCGTTCCGCCACCGCCATGCCGATCGCGCCGGTGCCCACCACCCCGAGCGAGCGCCCGAACAGCCCGCGGGCCCGGGAATAGTGCCGCTTGTTCCAGGCGCCGTTGCGCAGGTCCGCCACGTTGTCCGGGATCTTCCGATCCGCGGAGATGATCAGCCCCAGCGTGAGCTCGGCAACCGCCAGCGCGTTCGCGCCCGGCACGTTGCATACGTCGATGTCGAGCGCGCGCGCGCGTGCGGTATCGATGGTGTTGACCCCCGCCCCGGCCCGGACCACGAGCTTCAGCGAGTCGCCGGCCTCCAGCGCCGCCGCCCCCACCCGGGTGCTGCGTACCACCAGCGCCTCGAACCCGGGCACTGCGCCGGGGAGATCGTCGGCGGTGAGGTTCGGCGTCAGCTCGCACTCGTGGCCTTCGCCACGGAGCCGTTCGAGTTGCGGGAGCGGAAAGGCATCGGCGAACAGGATTTTCATGGCGTCGGCTCGGTCAACCTCTTGTCCGTGAAGCGGAGCGCGAGTTCACGTGGAAAAGTCAGCGACTCGTGGATTCCCGCTTCCGCGGGAATGACGAAGTGCGGTATGGCACGCACTTTCCGTCATTTCCACCGGGGAGCGACACGCCGCGCATTTTTTGGTCATATCCACGGGGAGCGGCATCGCGCGCATTCTCCGTCATTCCCGCGGAAGCGGGAATCCATGCAGTTCGGCTCCGGCGACGCCGGGTGGCGGTGAGCGAGGGCCTGCCCAGTCGCGGCAGCTCCATGTATCAGCGGCTCAGAACGCCTCGGCCTCCAGTGCCATCACCGTGTCCGCGCCCGCGCTGAGCGTGGCGAGCAACGAGGCGGTGTTCGGCAGGAGGCGCCGGACGAAGAACCTCGCGGTCGCGAGCTTCGCGCGGTAGAACCCGGTGTTGTCCCCGTCCTGGTTTGCAAGTGCGATCTCCGCGCTCTCGGCCCACATCCGCCCGAATGCGACGAGCGCGAGGAGTCGGAGGTAGTCGTACGACGCGGCGCCGATCTCGTCCGGATCGTCCTTCGCGGCTTCGTTCAGCCACTGTGTCGCCTGCGCCAGCCGCGCGAGCGCGGCTCCCAGGGGCTCGACGAATTCCTCGAGCTCGGGGTCGTCGCGCCGATCGGCGATGAATGCCGACACTCCTTCCATGTACGCCTGGATGGCGCGTCCTCCGTTCATCGGGAGCTTCCGGCCGGCGAGGTCGAGCGCGTGGATGCCGTTCGCGCCCTCGTAGATCTGCGAGATCCGGGCGTCGCGGACAAGCTGTTCCATGCCCCACTCGGAAATGTACCCGTGGCCGCCGAACACCTGCTGGCACAGGTTGCAGCCCTCGAAGCCGTAGTCGGTGAAGAACGCCTTGACGACCGGGGTGAACAGCGCGACCGCGTCTCCGGCCGTCTCGCGCACCGCCGCATCCGGATGGCGGGCCGAACGATCGGCCTGGAGGGAAACCCATCCGAGCAGGGCGCGGGCGGCTTCGTTGTATGCGCGTGTGGTCAGGAGCATGCGGCGCACGTCGGGGTGGACGATGATGGGGTCGGCCGGCAGGTCCGGCGCCGCCGGCCCCTTGAGGCTCCGGCCCTGGAGCCGGTCGCGGGCATAGGCGGCGGCGTTCTGGTACGCGACCTCGGCGAGCGACAGCCCCTGCTGGCCGACCATGAGGCGCTCGTAGTTCATCATCGAGAACATCGAGCGCAGGCCCTGGTGCGGCTCGCCGATCAGGTAGCCGATCGCGCCCTCGTAGTTCATCACGCAGGTGCTCGCTCCCCTGATGCCCATCTTGTGCTCGATGGAGCCGCAGTGGACGGCGTTTCGCTCCCCTCGCGAGCCGTCCTCCCGGGCGAGGTACTTGGGCACGAGGAGCATGCTGATGCCCTTGCTCCCCGCGGGCGCGTCCGGCAACCGGGCGAGGACGAGGTGGACGATGTTCTCGCTCAGGTCCTGCTCGCCGCCGGTGATGAAGATCTTGGTGCCGGTCACCCGGTAGCGCCCGTCGCCGGCGGGCTCGGCCCGCGTGCGCAGCAACCCGAGGTCGGTGCCGCAGTGCGACTCGGTGAGGCACATGACGCCGGACCACGTGCCGTCGATCAGCTTCGGCAGATAGCGCCGGCGCAGATCCTCGCTGGCGTGCTTGTCGATCGCGATGCAGGCGCCGTGGGTCAGTCCCGGATACAGTGCGAGCGCCACGTTCGCCGACTGCATCATCTCCTCGACGAACACCGCGAGGGTGTGGGGCAACCCCTGTCCGCCGAACTCGGGGTTGCACGTCAGCCCGCCCCACCCGCCATCGACGTAGGCACGGTAGGCGTCGCGAAACCCGGCCGGCGTGCGCACCTCTCCGTTCTCGTACGCGCAGCCTTCCTGGTCTCCGCTCCGGTTGAGCGGGAACATCACGTTCTCGCAGAGCTTCGCCGCTTCCTCGAGCACCGGGTCGATGATGTCCCGGGTCGTTTCCTCGAATCCGGGCATCGCCGCGAACTCCCGCTCGGCGCCGAGGAGCTCGTGCAACACGAAACGCATGTCCCGCAACGGTGCCTGGTAAGTTGCCATCTGCCCTGGTCTCCGATCGATGCAAGGTGGTTGAACGTCCGTGCCTTCCCCGGCATCGCGGGGAAGGGCGCGGGCTACATGTTCGGGTAGTTCGGCCCCCCGCCGCCTTCCGGGGCCACCCAGTGGATGTTCTGCGTCGGATCCTTGATGTCGCAGGTCTTGCAGTGTACGCAATTCTGCGCGTTGATCTGCAGCCTCGGCCCGAGTCCCTCGTCCCGCACGATCTCGTACACCCCCGCCGGACAGTACCGCTGCTCGGGAGCGTCGTACTGCGCGAGATTGACCGCGATCGGCGCCGAAGCGTCCTTCAGCGTGAGGTGCACCGGCTGGTCTTCCTCGTGGTTCGTATTGGAGAGGAAGACCGACGAGTTCCGATCGAAGCTCACCACGCCGTCCGGCTTGGGGTATTCGATGCGCGGGCACTCCGAAGCCTTCTTCAGCGCGGCATGGTCCGCATGATGGTGCAGTGTCCATGGCGCCTTGCCCCGCAGCACGTAGGTGTCGAGCCCGGAGTAGAGCATCCCGCCCCACAGCCCCCAGCGAAACGATGGCCGGAGGTTGCGCACGCGGCGCAGCTCGTCCCACAGCCAAGTGCTCTCGAGGCGGGACCGGTAGTCCTCGATCTCGCCGGGGGAGGAGTCGTCGCCCAGCGCGTCGAAGATCGCTTCCGCCGCGGTCATGCCGGACTTCATCGCGGTGTGGGTTCCCTTGATCTTGGGGACGTTGAGGAAGCCGGCGGTGTCCCCCACCAGCAGTCCGCCCGGAAACGTCAGCTTCGGAAGCGACTGCAGGCCGCCTTCGCTGATCGCGCGCGCGCCGTAGGCGATCCTCCGCCCGCCCTCGAACGCGGGGCGGATCCGGGGATGGGTCTTGAACCGCTGGAACTCCTCGAACGGGTCGAGGTGCGGGTTGGCGTAGTCGAGCCCGACCACGAACCCGACCGCGACCTGGTTGTCTTCGAGGTGGTAGAGGAACGAGCCCCCGTAAGTGGAGCGGTCGAGCGGCCATCCCATGGTGTGCACGACCAGCCCCGGCTCGTGCCTGGCGGGATCGACCTCCCACAGCTCCTTGATGCCGAGCCCGTAGGTCTGCGGGTCCGCGCCGGCGCGCAGGTCGAAGCGCTCGAACAGCGACTTGGTCAGATGCCCGCGGCAGCCTTCGGCGAACACGGTGACCCGGGCGTGCAGCTCGACCCCCGGCTCGAAGTGCCCCTTCGGCTGGCCATCGCGTCCCACCCCCATGTCCCGGGTGGCGACTCCCTTGACCGATCCATCCTCGCGATAGAGCACTTCCGAGGCGGGGAAGCCGGGAAATATCGAGACGTCGAGCGCCTCCGCCTGCTCGCCCAGCCAGCGGCACAGATTGCCGAGGCTGATGATGTAGTTGCCTTCGTTGTGCATCTGCGGCGGCGTCGGAAGCCGTACCCCGCCGCCTCTGGTGAGGAGGAGGAGCCGATCCTCGCGCGCGGGCGTATGGAGCGGCGCGCCGCGGTCCTTCCAGTCGGGGAACAGCTCTTCGAGCGCCCGCGGCTCCAGCACCGCGCCGGACAGGATGTGGGCGCCGACCTCGGAGCCCTTCTCGACGACGCAGACCGACAGGTCCGTTCCGTGCTCGTTGCATAGCTGCCGCAGCCTGATGGCGGTGGAGAGCCCGGAAGGTCCCGCCCCGACGACGACCACGTCGAACTCCATCGATTCGCGTTCCACGTCCACCCCCTTGCGGAGCTGCGATGCACACGTGTGGCGGGCATTTTCGTCGCGCCGCGGCAGGGGAGCAAGGCGAAAGGCCGCACCGCGGCTCCGGCTCCGGAGGGACGGGAGCGCCCCCGTGCGAAACCGGGTCCGCCAGCGTCCGGACCGGGCCGCGGCCGGCCGCGCGAAACGGTCCCGGAGCGGGGCGCCGCGCATTGCGCGCCGGCAGAGCCGGAATTAAGCTTGCGCGTCGTTTTTTTTCCGGTTCGGGCGCGCGGGACACCGTGGCGCGGGGGAGTGGCAACGATGAAGATCCTGGTCGCGGTCAAGCGGGTGATCGACTACAACGTCAAGGTCCGGGTGAAGGCGGACCAGAGCGGGGTCGAGCTCGCGAACGTGAAGATGTCGATGAACCCGTTCGACGAGATTGCGGTCGAGGAGGCGCTCCGGTTGCGCGAGGCCGGGGCCGCCGATGAGGTCGTCGCGCTCTCGATCGGGGTGCAGCAATGCCAGGAGACGATCCGCACCGCGCTCGCGATGGGCGCCGATCGGGGCATCCTGATCCGGACCGAGGAGGCGCTCGAACCGCTCGCCATCGCGAAGCTGATGAAGGAGGTCGTCGAACGCGAGCAGCCGGGGCTGGTCATCACCGGCAAGCAGTCGATCGACGGCGACAACACCCAGACCGGCCAGATGCTCGCCGCCCTTCTCGGCTGGCCGCAGGGAACCTTCGCCTACCGGATCGAGATCGACGACGCGGGGATGGACCTGACCCGCGAGATCGATGGAGGGCTGGAGACCATCAGGCTGAAGATGCCGGCGGTGGTGACCACCGACCTGCGGCTCAACGAGCCGCGCTTCGCGTCGCTCCCCAACATCATGCGGGCGAAGAAGAAACCTCTCGATACGCTGACCCCGGAGGAGCTCGGTGTCGACACCGCTCCCCGGGTGAAGGTCCTCAAGGTCACCGAGCCGTCGAAGCGTGACGCCGGAGTGCGCGTCGAGAGCGTGGCCGAACTGATCGACAAGCTGAAGAACGAAGCGAAGGTGATCTAGATGAGCGTCCTCGTCATCGCGGAACACGACAACGCCGCGCTCGCCGCGGCCACCCTGAACACGATCGCCGCCGCGCGCGAGCTCGACGACGACGTCCACGTGCTGGTCGCCGGCGCCGGTTGCGCCGCGGTGGCGGATGCCGCGGCGAAGGCCGGTGGCGTCGGCAAGGTGCGCGTCGCGGACGACGCCGTCTACGCCAATCAGCTCGCCGAGAACGTCGCGACCCTGATCGCCGGCATCGCGGGCGAGTACTCGCACGTACTCGTTGCGGCCACGAAGACGGGCAAGAACGTGCTGCCGCGCGCCGCGGCATTGCTCGACACCTCGCCGATCTCGGACATCAGCGGCATCGAGTCGGCCGACACGTTCGTGCGGCCCATCTACGCGGGCAACGCGATCGCCACCGTGCAGTCGAGCGATTCGATCAAGCTGGTTTCGGTCCGGGCGACCTCGTTCGACGCGGTTCCGGAGGAGGGCGGCGCCGCGGTGGTGGAGACGGTCGAGGCCGCCGGGGACAGCGGCCTGTCCGCGTTCGTCGGCCAGGACCTCACGCAGTCCGAACGCCCGGAGCTGACCTCCGCCCGCATCGTGATCTCCGGCGGGCGCGGCATGCAGAGCGGCGAGAACTTCGCCCTCCTCGAGGAGGTCGCCGACAAGCTCGGGGCCGCGGTGGGCGCCTCCCGGGCCGCGGTCGACGCGGGATTCGTCCCCAACGACTACCAGGTCGGCCAGACCGGGAAGGTGGTCGCCCCCGATCTCTACATCGCGGTGGGGATCTCGGGCGCGATCCAGCACCTTGCCGGGATGAAGGAGAGCAAGGTCATCGTCGCGATCAACAAGGACGAAGAGGCGCCGATCTTCCAGGTCGCGGACTACGGACTGGTCGCGGACCTGTTCCAGGCGGTGCCGGATCTGAGCGCCGAGCTGTCGAAATCATGACCGGCGACCCGCGCCGGGACGCATCCCGGCGCGGGGCACCGACGGATCGGAAGCACCTCCCGGGTTCGAATCGGAGCGCCCGCGCGCACCGCAGGCGATCGATGCGGCTCGAACCACGGAGGCCCCGGCGGCGGGGCGCCGGGGACCGATCCCGAAGAGGCTTCGCGGAGAAGCCGGCCGCTCAGAGCAGGTTCAGCACCGATTCCGCGCTCGATTCGTCGAGCTTGCCGGTGTCGTCCACGCGCAAGTGGGTGACGACACCGTCCTCCACGACCATCGCGTAGCGCTGGGAGCGCATGCCGAGACCGCGGCTCACGAGGTCGAGCTCGAGGCCCGCCGCCCTGGTGAACTCGCCGCTGCCGTCGGCGACCATGTGGATGGCGTCGGCGTTCTGCGTCTTGCCCCACGCATCCATCACGAAGGCATCGTTCACCGAGATGCAGACGATGTCGTCCACGCCCTTCGCCCTGATCTTGTCGGCGTTGGCGACGAAGCCGGGCAGGTGGGCGGCCGAGCACGTCGGGGTGAATGCGCCCGGCACCGCGAACACCACTACCTTCCTGCCGCCGAACAACTCGTCGCTCGCGAGTGCGCCCGGTCCGTTTTCCGTCATGTGCGCGAGCGTCACGCTCGGGACCTTGTCTCCAACCTTGATCGTCATCGTTCTTCGTCCTCTCGTTCGCTGACTGCGGGACAGCCCGGTGGATGCGGGCGGGATCGAATGCCGACCGCCGAAGCATGGCGGACGGCCCGGACCGGATACGGACTTCCCGGCACGGCGCGCGATCTTCGCGCGGCCATGGGCCGGCGACAAGTGGGAGCCCGAGGCGGAACGGATTCCGGCGCCATTCGATCCGGAACCCCTTGACATTCATCCTGTCCGGCCCTATGTTGCAACGCACCATTGTTGCGACGCAACAAACACACGAAGGCCACAGGCCACAGGAGATGCACACCATGAGCGCCAAGAAGACCACACAGCCCTTCAAGCAGCCGGTCGAGCTGTACAACGCGATCCTGGACCAGTCGATCCGTGTCAACCGGATCGTGGCGAAGGGCTTCGAACGCACCCTGGAGGAGCAGCTCGGGCTGTTCGAGGCCGCCATCGATTCCGTACGCCCCCTCGCCACTACCAAGCAGCCGGAAGAGGTGATGGCCGTGCAGGTGGATGCGTGGAAGGCGTTGAGCGAGAAGTTCGTCGCGACTACCGGAAAGCTCGCCGAGATTCAGCGCGAGACCGGCGCCGAGCTCAAGGACGTCGTTGTCGACAGCGTCAAGTCCGTCAACGAGACGTTGCCGAAAGCCGCCTGACGACATGGAGCGGGGGCTCCACAGGATGGAGTCGTTCCTCCCGGCGGTCCCGGGCGCCATTGCCCGGACCGCCGGCTCCTTCGGGCCTCCTGCCCCTGTCCCCGGCACCACCGAGGCCCGCCGCGGGCCACGAACGACCTTCGCGGCGTTGCAGTGAAGTCACGCTCGGGAAGGGCGGGTACCCCGGGCTCTTCTCTTCCCTCTTCCTCCCGGCCTGCTCCCGTGGCAGGCATTGGCGCCGGATTCAGGCGCATGGACTCCCGCTCTCGTGAAAGCGCACGCAGGAATCGGCAATTCGGCGACCCGTCCCGCGCACGATTCCGTCAACCGATCACGGATGCCGCAGGCCGTCGGCCGGGAGTCGGCGGGACGCCCGTGTACTGGGGAGAGCCGTCTCCGCGACGCCGGATCCTTGCAGGCAACGAGAAGTGGCCGGGTCGTCCGCGGGGGTTCCGTGCGCGGCTTCACGGACGGGGGCGGCCGGGTTCGCCGATCCGGGAACACCCGAGGGGTCCGGATGTTCCCGCGGGATCAGGCGTGCAGCGTCCGGGAGATGGCGCGCCCGACAGGATTCGAACCTGTGACCTTTGGCTTCGGAGGCCAACACTCTATCCAACTGAGCTACGGGCGCTGGAACGAACCGCTCTCGCCGCATCGACCCTCGGGGCGCGGCGAACGAACGTCACGCGGCGGTGCGCCGTCATCGAGGCGGACGCCTCGCCGCCGGGTTCCGTGGCGGACTCGCCGCGGTGTCCGGGCCGACGGGACATCCGCTACGATGCGGGAACCCTAGTCGATCCCGGCGCCGGCGGGCAAGCCGCTTTTCGTTCGAGCAGCAATTCTCATTTTGCTCGTCGGGTCCCGCGGCAGGACCGGCACGACCGTCGATCTGCCCCCGATCTGCCCCGGATCGAGCCGCAAGGAGAAGACGGCTTGCGGCTCAGGGTGAAGTCAGGCGCCAAAATGAGAACTGCTGTCGTTCGAGAGGGCCCGTCGCCGCCACCTCCGACAGATGCCGGCCCGGGAATTGCCGCCGAGCCCGCAGACGCCGGTGGACCCGCCGCGAGCGGACGGCGGGAACGACGGAACTCCCGCGAAGTCCGGGTCATGAGGTCATGGACCGGGGGTTGGCGGCAGCCGCGATTGCCCGCATCCGCACTTGTCCCGGACCGCGGCCTTCTGCAACCATATCCGGGCTGACGCGAAACACTCCGGAGGCTTACGTGAGCAAGGCTGACGACGTTTTCTGGCGCCAGTTCGGCGTGGTGCTGATTCTTCTTGCCGTGTTCGGATTCGCCATGTACTTCGTCGCGAATTCGATCGGCGATCGAGCGTACGCGAAGATGCGCGGCGACCCGGACGCGGTGGTTGCGCGGATCGCGCCGGTGGGTCGATCACGCATTGGCGACCCTGCCGCGCAGACCGCATCGGCCGCCCCGGCCGCGAGCGCTGCACAGGTCGAGGTCGCGAAGAGCGAGACGGCGCCGGCTGCTCCGGAGGCCGGCGCGGCGAGTGCCGAGGGGCAGGTGGTCGCCGCCGCGGCCGGTCCCGTCGACGTGGTGGCGGGGGAGAAGGTCTACCAGAGCGCTTGCTTCGCGTGCCACCTGAGCGGCGTGGCCGATGCGCCGAAGCTCGACGATCCGGCCGCTTGGGAGCCGCGCCTCGGCCAAGGGATGTCGGGACTCGTCCAGGCCGTCATCAATGGAAAAGGGGCGATGCCTCCGAAGGGCGGCTTTGCGCACCTGACCGAGGACGACCTGCGCAACGCTGTCGGGTTCATGCTCGACAAGGCAGGCGTTTCGGCCGGCGGGTAGGGCGTTTTCGATGCCGGACCCGAACCCGGGTCCGGACGCGGCTCGGGCCGCGGTCCGGTCACCGGGCGGGGTCAGGCCGGTACCAAGTTGGCACAGGCGAGAACCAGCCACTTGCTGCCGGACTCTTCGAAATTGACCTGTCGGGCCGCGGTCCGGCCACCGGTCGGGGTCAGGCCGGTACCAGGTTGGCGTAGGCGAGAACCAGCCACTTGCTGCCGGACGATTCGAAATTGACCTGCACCCGGGCGTGGGCTCCCTGCCCTTCGCACATCGTCACCACCCCCTCGCCGAACTTCGGATGCTGGACGCGCTGTCCGAGCCGCAGTCCGGACGGCTCGTCGTCAATCGGCTCGAAACCGGTGCGCCGCCGGGGTGGAGCCCGCGTGACGGGCCGTGACACCGTGCCCCGCAGGCGCACTTCCTCGATCCGGTCGGGCGGCAGCTCGCGCAGGAAGCGCGATGGCGTCGAATACCGGTCGGAGCCGCCGTACAGCCGCCGCGACTCCGCGTAGGACAGGCACAGGCTGCGCTTCGCACGGGTCATCCCCACGTAACACAGCCGTCGTTCCTCCTCGAGCTTCCCCGGGTCGTCGCTGCTGCGGCTGTGCGGGAAGAGGCCTTCTTCCATCCCGCAGATGAAGACGACGGGAAACTCCAGTCCCTTCGCGGAGTGCAGGGTCATCAGGCTGACCAGGTCTTCGCCGTCCGCTGCCTGTTCCTCGCCCGCCTCCAGTGCCGCATGGGAGAGGAATGCGGTCAGCGGCGACTCCCCCGGCTCCCGGTCATCGCCGTCGAGAGCGAACTGTCCCGCCGCAATGACGAGCTCCTGGAGGTTCTCGATCCGCATCCGGGTGCGATCGACCTTCTCCTGCCGGTAGTGGTCGAACAGGCCGCTGCCCTCGATGGCCGTCTCGATCTGCTCGCGCAGTTCGAGACCGTCGAAACCGCCCGCGAGGTCGTCGACCAGCGCGACGAAACTCCGCAGGGCGCCGGTCGCTCGCGCCCCCGCCGTGCCCTCGGCAATCACCCCGAGCGCCGCCGCCCACAGCGACTCGCCCCGCGCTCTCGCTTCGGTGCGCAGGATGTCCACCGTGCGCGCCCCGATTCCGCGCGGCGGGAGGTTGACGATTCTTTCGAACGCGGCATCGTCGTCGCGGTTCACGATCAGGCGGCAGTAGGCGAGGGCGTTCTTGATCTCGGCGCGCTCGTAGAAGCGAAGGCCGCCGTAGACCCGGTAGGCGACACCCTGCGCGAGGAGCGCCTCCTCCAGCACGCGGGACTGGGCGCTGATCCGGTAGAGGATCGCGATGTCGTCCCGGCGGCCTCCCGAATCGACCCATTGCCGGATGCGCGCCACGATGAAGCGCGCCTCGTCGATGTCGTTGAACCCCGCGTAGACCGAGATCGGCGCTCCGTCGCCGTCCTCGGTCCAGAGGTTCTTCCCCATCCGCCCCTGGTTGTTGGCGATGAGGGCGTTCGCCGCCGCGAGGATGTTCCCGGTCGACCGGTAGTTCCGCTCGAGGCGCACCGTCAGCACCTGCGGGAAGTCGTTGGGGAACTGCAGGATGTTCTCGATGCGGGCGCCTCTCCAGCCGTAGACGGACTGGTCGTCGTCTCCGACGCAGAATACGTGGCCTTCGTTTCCCGCCAACAGCCTCAGCCATGCGTACTGGATGGTGTTGGTGTCCTGGAACTCGTCCACGAGGATGTGGCGGAAGCGCGCCCGATAGTGCGCGAGCATGTCGTCGCGGTCGCGAAGCAGCTCGTGGCACCGGAGCAGCAGCTCCGCAAAGTCGACGACGCCGGTACGCTCGCACGTCTCCTGGTACGCCGCGTAGATGTGCCGCATGCGGTCCGTCCACATGTCGCGGGACTCCTCGAGATGCTCGGCGCGGAGCCCGTCGTCCTTGCGCGCGTTGATGAACCACTGCGCCTGCTTCGCCGGCCAGCGCTGCTCGTCGAGGTCGAGATCGCGCAGCACGCGACGGATGCAGCGCAGTTGGTCGTCGCTGTCCAGGATCTGGAAGTCCTCGCGCAGTCCGGCGTCCTGCCGGTGCGCGCGCAGCAGCCGGTGTGCGAGCCCGTGGAACGTTCCCACCCACATGCCGCCCACCGGCCGGCCGAGCATCGATTCGATCCGGTTCCGCATTTCCGACGCGGCCTTGTTGGTGAACGTCACCGCGAGGACCCCGAACGGCGTCGCCTCGCGGGTGGCGAGCAGCCAGGCGATGCGATGCACGAGCACCCGCGTCTTTCCGCTGCCGGCCCCGGCGAGCACGAGCAGGTGTCCGGCGGGGGCGGTGACCGCCTCGCGCTGGGCGTCGTTCAGGGGATCGAGGATGTCGGTGACGTCCATCACTCGGCCCTCGACCGCGCCTCGGCGGTCTCCAGGACCGCGTTCGCGAACGCCCGGACCGCGAGACCGTCGAAGTCGAAGTCGGGGGCGTCGAGCTTGCCGCGCAGTGGCACCTCGACCTCGATCCGGCCCCGTCGGTCCTCAAGCGAATCCAGGGCCATGTCGAGGGTGGACGTCCCCTCCGCACCGAATCCGGAGACCCCCGCCGGCGAGCCGGGATTCCCGAGCACGACCTCGCTCAAGGCGAAGTCCGCGACGCCTTCGAGGTCGGAGGTCCGAACCGCGGCATCAAGGGCCACGTCCGCGCGTCCGCCCTCCACGGACCGGCCGAGGTGCAGCCGCGAGTACGGCGAGAGTTCGCGCAACGAGAGCCCCCGGATCGTGGCGTTCAGGTTCAGATCGGTCCCGGTCGGGCCCGGGGTCAACGCCCCGGTCGCCTGCAAGGCGGTGAACATGTCCCCGGCCGCTTCGACCGAGAAGCGGGCCGGCACGCCGATCGCTTCGGTGTCGAGCTGGCGCAACGCGGCACTCGCGACGTGGACGCGGGTCGCGAAGTCCGGCTCCGTCGTTCGGTCGACGAGCCGGATCACGGAGCCGGGGTCCGCGATGCCTGCCTCCCGGATCCGGATCCGGAATGCCGGCTGGTCTCCGCCGGTACGGAGCGGTAGCGGCGGGAGCTCCCAGCCGCCGCTTTCGTCCAGTCCGATCGCGCTTTCGATGCCGGAGAGGCGCAATGTTCCGATCTCCAGTGCCGACTCGCGAACCGTCAGCGGGCTCGCCCGCAGCGTGCGTGCCGACGTGCGTCCGGCGCCGCGCGAATCGTTCAGCGTGATGCCCTCGACCTCCGCGTTCGCGAACACCGTCGTGCCCGATGGATCGACGCGGGCTCCCCGGACCTCCGCGCGCTCCGCCCGAAGGCGCGTTTCGGCGTCGTCGACGATCTCGACATCGCGCGTCTCGACGAAGTCGAGCATCGCCTCACCGAAGGGCGGCGCACTGTAGCCGGCCAGCGCCACCGCTCCCGCGGACCATTCGAGCCCGTGCTCCACCTTGCCTCGACCGGATGCGGCGGTCACGGTTCCGAACTCGCGCATGCCGCCGGCTCCGAAGCGGGCCGAGGTGAACGCGACGGTGTCGAACGATGCACGAACCGGGGACGCCGAGACAATCATCAGCGGCGCCGCGCCCCGCTCGGCGGCCAGCGTCCCGCCGCTCCAGTCGACGGCGCCGGTACGCAGTCCGGCAACGTCGACGCCGGAGCCGTCGGCGGTGCGGAAGTACGTCCGCTCCGCGAAGGCGCCGGTCGCGTGTACGGCGGATTCGCCGTCGAAGACCAGCCCGTCGAGCGCGATACGCCGCGCACCGGCCGTCGAGTCGTCGGCCGCACTCCGCACGAGGCTCTCCAGCGACGCCGTATCCGCGCTCGTCCGCCCCGATGCCGTCCTCTCGACCCCGGTCAGCCGCCAGCCGCTCGACTCCCACCGGCGCAGGTCCGGGGTGTCGACGGTGATCGAGACGGCTTCGATCGCCCGGGCGTCCCCCGTGCCTTCGCGCCACGCCGGCGAGTCCGCGGACAGGTCTTCGACGACCACACGGTTGCCCCCCCGGGCGTGCTCCAGCGTGCCGAGCCTGGCGAGACGGGCATTCCAGCGTTCGCCTTCGCCCGTTGCATCGACCAGCGCGAGTCCCCGCAACGCGTAGCTCGCGGCGCCCGTTCCGATGTCCGCCTCGTCGAGCAGGACGTATTTCGCCCCCCAGGCCTGATCTTCCATCGTGGCGCCGGCGAGCTCGAACCCCGTGCCCACCACCGACCACGTTCCCGTCCGCGTGTGGTCCAGGACGCGGGCGCGTCCCGACGCGAAGCTCACCACGCCGCCCTCGTCCCGCTCCACGCCGTCCAGGGAGAGCCGTTCGAGGATCAGCGTACCGGTGTCGTTCGCAAGCCACGCATCCGCGGCGCGGGCTCCGCCGACCGCGACCGTGCCCGCCGGCGAGAGTGTCGTGGATTCGAGCACGACCTCGCTCAGCCGCAGAACCGAATCGTCGCTTCCGTCCCTGACCGTATCCGTCGAGGCGAGAGCGAGCCGGAGCTCGCCGTTCCCGTGTCGTTCGATCCGTTGCATCGCGAGGCGTGTGGCCGACCCGGTGCTCCCCGGTCCGGTCAAGCCGCGCCAGTCGACTCGTTCCGCCGTCCCCGCCGCGGCGGAAACGACGTTCGCGCCGGATTCGACCACCACGCGTTCGAGCTCGAACTGCTCCACGTCGATCGACCGGCCGGCGGGCAGCTTCACCGCGAGCCCGCTGGACTTCAGCCGGTCGATCTCGATGCCGACGTCCCGGGCGAACGTCAGAGCGAGCTGCGAGACGAGGTTCGTCACCTCCGCACTGACCGCCTCGAACGCGCCGCCCTTGCCGTCGAGACGGGCCAAGGGGACATGGCCCGCCATCGACAGGCGGGTTTCGGGCGCCTGCGAAGCATCGACGACCAGCACGAGCTCCGGCGCCCTGATTTCGAACACGTCGGCCACGTCCATCCGCAACTCCCGCAAGGCGACTTCCCCATCGACGCCGAGTGCGCGCACCGCATCCCCGGAGGAGGTCAGGAACGCGGCGCCGTCCCAGTCGGCCCGCGCTCCGGAGATCGAGACCTGTGCGACTCCGAGCTCCAGTCCCTCGATTGCCCACCGGCCACCGGTGGTGGCGCTGAACGCCCCGTCGCCCGGCGAGTAGACGACGCGCACCGGTCCCGCGCCATCGAGCCGTCCGCCCCACGACCCGCCGGCGCCGAGCAGGGCCGGCAGCCCGTCGATCGGCACGTCGTTCGCAACGATGTCGGCCGCGTCGAGAACCCAGCCGGCGTCGTCGAGGTTGAGCCGTCCCCGGAGCCTCGTCCGCCCTTTCCCGATGATGAGGTCCGCCTCGATCTCCGCGCCCTCGGGCCGGAACACCTCGTCGAGCGACGAGATCCGGAGCGAGTCGATGGCGACCGGGCGTTCGAGCGCCTCGGACATCGCCGCGAACTCGACGCCGCGGATCACGAGCTCGCCGACGCTCACGTCCCCGGGCAGTGCGGCGGGCACTTCCGGCAGTCCTCCCGGCCCGTTCGTCCCGGCCTCGCCGGCGTGGATCTTCGCGTCACTCAGACGGATGCCGTCGAGCACGAGCCGGCGAGACAGGAGCGCGGCGAGATCGACCCGTGATTCGACGTTCGACCACTCGATCGACGCACCGCCGGAGGTCGCGACCCGGACATCGGAGAGCACGAGCGTGGACGTGAACGGTTCGACCCGGACCCGCCCCACGTCGAGACGGATTCCGTATTGGGCGCCGATTTGCGGGATGTACCGGGCGAGCCCGACGGGAAGCGCCACATAGACCGCGAAAACGACGATCAGGACACCCGGCACGAGCCACAGGAGACCCCGGCCGTATCCGAGCGTTGCGCTGTTCATCTCGACCGCGGCATCTTCAGGACCGGGCGCATCGTAGCACGCGCCGGGAAGGCGAATGTCGGCGCCGCCGCGTCCCCCGGCCGGGACGAATGCATCCGTCGCGGAGCGCCGTCATGCGCTCATCGGGCGATGTCCGGACCCGCTCCGGTCCCGCGCGCATCCGCCCCTTCGGTGTGGCGGCCGCGCTCCGGCGGATGCGGCGCCGGAGGTCCGCCCTCTCAGCCGGCCAGATGCGACCACCCCCGGTAAGCGGTGGCGTGGAGCGGAACGTCGTGGACCCTGATGATGTCCACGCCCTGGGCGCACAGGTGGAGGGAGGCGCCGAGGGTCACCAGATCGCCGCCGGCTTCGTTCCCTCCCGCGAAGCCCTTCATGAAGGACTTGCGCGAGTGGCCGACCAGCACGCGCAGCCCGTGGCGGCGGAACTCGCCCGCGCGCCTCAGCAGCCGCAGCGACTGCAGGCGATCCTTGCCGAAGCCGATCCCGGGGTCGAAGATGATGCGCCCGAGGTCGAGGCCCTGCGCATCCCATGCCTCCATCCGGGCCAGCAGCCAGCGCTCGACACCGTCACAGGGGTCGAGACCGGCGGGCAGCGTGGCCCGCGGGTCGGCCGGTATCGTGACGTGGTGCATCGCGACCCAGTCCTTGCCGCTGTCCCTCGCCAGCGCGACCATGGCCGGAGAAGCCAGTCCGCCGACGTCGTTGATGATGTCCACCCCGAGCGCCAGACCCTTCTCCGCGACCTCGGGGTGGCGGGTGTCGAGGCTCAACAGCGGCCGCAGCCTGTGTCCCGCCGACCGCTCGATCAGCCGCTCCAGCACCGGGCCGACCCGGGACCACTCCGCGGCGGGGTCCACCGGGGTGGCGCCGGGCCGGGTCGATTCCCCCCCGACGTCGAGGACGTGGACCCCGGCCTCGACCATGAGATCGACGTGATGCTCGATCCGGTTCCGGTCGACGAACCGGCCCCCGTCGGAGAACGAATCCGGGGTGACGTTGAGGATGCCCATCCAGAGCGGAATGTGCTGGTCGAGCGCCCGGTAGTAGTCGAGCACCGTCCGTTCGCCCAGACCCGGGATCGTGAGCCGTGGCTCCAGGGCCGCCAGCGGCGCCAGCACGAAGCTGCGGCAGGTCAGGTCGCCGTGGGGGATGGTCAGCCGCTCGGTCCTGATGCATTCGCGGCCCCACAGCAGGATGTCGATGTCGATGGGGCGCGGTGACCAGCGCGACCCGCGGTTGCGACCGAACTCCCGCTGGATCCCGTCGATCCGGACCCGGAGCTGCTCGGGGGAGCATCGCGCCACGCACTCGAGCACGAGGTTGAGGTAGGGCAGGTTCCAGTCGGAGGGCGCGGAGTCGGGGAGCAGGGCGGGTGACTCGACCACCGGCGACACTCGCGTGACGGTCAGTCCGTCCGCTTCCAGCGCATCGATGGCTCGCGACAGGTGGCCCCGTCGATCCCCGAGGTTCGAGCCCAGCCCCAGATAGACTCGCATGCTCCGATTCCGAAACCCGTGCGCCTCCGCGACTCGCTGCGCGGGTCGGGCAGGGCCTGTCTCGCCGATGCGCCGGTGGCGCCCGGCGCCGCCTTGCGCGGCAGGGCGTCGCCACCAGCCACCACCGTCCCTGCGAAGCAAAGGGCCGGGAAGTCTACACGACTCCCCCGAGCCCTCACGAGACGCGCTCGGCATCGGGAATCCGCTACCGGTCCGCGTCCCCGTTTTCGCGTGGATACATGCTTCGTGGAAGTCCATGCGGCCGGGCGCCGACGGCGCCGGGCGCGGGCCGGCCACCGGAACCGGCTGCGGATACCGGCCCGACACTCCGCTGCCGCTCCCTCGCGGCGTCCGACGATATCGTCTACTTCGCTGCGGATACCGGCCCGACACTCCGTTGCCGCTCCATCGGCGGCGGCATCCGTTCAGCCTTCCAGCAGGCAGTGGTGCGCGAGTCCCGCAAGCACCGTCTCGATGTGCTTTCCGGCAATCGTCCCGGCCGGGAACGCCCGGCCCGGGTCCTCGCGGAGCGCCGCGAGATCCCTGGTCCCGTCGAGGCGCGCGAGCACCGCGGCGGCCATCGGGTCGTCGATCTCCACCGAACGGTGGCGCAGGCTGGTGACTCGGGCGCCGCGCTCGATCTCGATGCGTGCGAGCGCGCTCGCAACGGGCCGATCCCCGACCACCGTCGTCATCCGCGGCTCCCAGGTGTGGAGATCGACGAATCCCAGGGCGTGGTGCGAGACGAGGAAGCCGGCGAACTCGCGCAGTTCGAGCGGCGTCGGCCGGCCGGTGCGGCCGGCCCGCCTGCGCGCATCCCCGAGCAGCGGTTCGACCCCGACGCTCGCGGGCCAGCGCTCGGCGAGGATCTCCAGCGCGGCCTTCGCCGCCGAGTCGTCGAGGCGCACGCCGGCGCCGTCCGGCGCACGGAACGTCGTCACGATGCCGTCGGTGAGGTCCGCGGGCGACTCGGCGGGTCCGGCCGGCGACGCGGCCCGCAGGCCGCGCATCCCGTCGAGGGTCTCGACCGGCGCGAGCGCGATCCCTTCGCGGCAGAACAGCGAACACCGGTACATCTGGCAGACGAGGAAGTCGAAGCACTGTTCGCGCGCGATGCGGCCGCCGCCGAACCGGCGCAACGCGGTCCGGACCGGCTTCGGGTATCGGCCCGGGTGGATGTCGGCGGGCCGCGCCTCGCACAGGTACTGCAAGCCGTGCCGCGCCGCGTGCTCGACGACCTCCCGGAAGTGGAACGCCCGGTGCGCCGGGACGAGATCGTCATGGAAGAGCACGTTGACCGGATTGTGCTCCAGGCGATCGAGCTCCTCTTCGAGGATCCGGCGGTAGGGCGATCCTTCCGGCTGTGCGCCCGCGACCAGCCGCACGAACCGCACCGCGTCCTCGCCGTGCGCTTCAGGGTCGTCGAACGCCGAGAGCCGGAACCGCATCAGGTCGCGGACGAGGTTCCGCAGATGGCCGCCGGGCAGGGCGTTGAAGTTCAGGTAGGCGATCCCTCCGGGCGCGAGATGGCGCGCGAAGGCCGACATCAGTGCGTCGCGGACCGGCGCCGGAACCCATGAGTACACGCCGTGCGCGATGACGTAGTCGAATTCCCCGAGGTCCGCGGGGAGATCCAGGAGGTCGCGTTGTTGCAGCTCCAGGTTGCGGAGTCCGAGCCGGGCCGCGAGTCCGCGCCCGAGCGCGACCGGCCGGGCCGCGAGCTCGATGCCGAGAAAGCGCGCATCGGGAAGCCCGCAGGCCATGGGGACGAGGTTCCCGCCCGTGCCGCATCCGAGTTCCAGGACCCGGCAGCGTTCGACCGGCGCCGGGTCCAGCCCGTACATCCGGGCGTTGGCCGCAATGCGGTCGGGGTGCGAGTGCTCCCATGCGCCACCGGGATAGTGGATGCGGTTCTGGAGCGGTGGGGAGGGGTCCGTCATCGTGGACGCTGCGAGTCCCGGCGGTGGTCGCTCGCACTCGTCGGCCGTGCTGGCATGGGACCTCCGCTCACCCGTCGATTCCCGCCCCGCGGTGGCGCGATGCCACGGGGTTCAGACCGCGACTCCCGCGTTCTCGATCGCGCGTTCGAATGCCTCGGTCCATCCCCGGTTGGCGAGCGGGCTCGCCGGACTCGGGTGCGGCGCGACGCTCACGGTCACCGAGTCCGCATCCAGCGCGGCGCGGGCGCGGTCCGCCGCGAATCGCCCGATTCCGATCACGTGCCGGGTTCCGAGGATCCGGACGACGTGCGCGAGCGCGGCGTCGCACGCCTCGTAGAGCGGCGCCCGCTCGGCTGCCGGCAGCTTGTCGGGAGTGCGGTTCCTCCCCGAGTCCTCCATGAAGCAGAGCGGGCAGTAGTTCCAGACGAAGAAACGCTCGAAGAAGCGCTCGGGCTCGCCGAACCGGCTTCGGGCCCAGCCCCAGAGCCGCCGCCCGCTCACCTCGCCGCGCGGGCAGTCGAAGCCGGCAACGGGCCGCTTCGGATGTTCGACCTGCGGCCGCGCGACCTTTCCGCGCACCGCGAGCCAGTCCCGGGTGATCTCGACGTCGCCGAACGGTACGCCGGTCTGCGCCATGCCGAACGGACCGGGGTTCATCCCGAGCATCAGGATCCTTGGCGACCCCGTCCCGTAACGCACGAGGTACGCCCGGTGCGGCGCCCATGCGTACCGGAGCGGGTTGTAGACGTGGGTCACCGGAGGCGCGAACACGAGTGCGTCCACCCGGCGCGCCAGTGTCCTTGCGACGGATACGATCCGGGGTCGGGGGGGCATCGATCGGTGCGTGATGGACGGAGTATCCGCGTTCGTCGCCGGCGCCGGAACGCGGCGCGGCAGGATCAGGCGCCTCGGCAGTGGGGGCAGAGCCCTCTGATCTCGACGGTGTGCACCTGCGAGGTGAAGCCCTCGGTCGCGGCGCTGCGCTCGATCGCGCGTTCGATGCGGGGGTCGTTGAGTTCCGCCGCGGTGCCGCACGCGGTGCAGAGCAGGAACTGCCCGGCGCCGGGATGTCCGGGATGCGCACAGCCGATGAACGCGTTGAGGGACGAAAGCCGATGCACGAGGCCGTGCTTGAGCAGGAACTCGAGGGCGCGGTAGACGGTGGGCGGCGCCGGGGAATGTCCTTCTCCGGAGAGGACCTCGAGGATCGCGTAGGCCCCCAGTGGCCGGTGGCTCTGCCAGATGATCTCGAGCACCCGCCGCCGCACCGGGGTGAGCCGCGCTCCACGCTCGGCACAGATCGTCTTCGCGTCTTCGAGCGCGTCCGCCACGCAGCGCCGGTGGTCGTGTTCGTCGGAGAGGAACCGACGGCTCCGATCGGGCACGCCGTTCATGAGATCGAGTCGCAGGAGTTCCCCCTCCCGTATGCCGGCCCATCGGCCGCGAGAATACAAGACCGGACCGCAAGGGGCGAGGCGACGGCGGTGGCGGCGCAAGGAACGCGGGAGCGCAGCCCGACCGTGCTCCCGTCCGCCGCGGTCGTTGCGATGGAGGCGAAGAGCGCGGGGATGCCGCCGGTGCGGGGCGAGGGACGGCGGCGGCGGCGCGAGGAGCGCGGGAGCGCAACCCGACCGTGCTCCCGTCCGCCGCGGTCGTTGCGGTGGAGACGAAGAGCGCGGGGATGCCGCCGGTGCGGGGCGAAGTCCGGTCCGGTGCTTCGCAGTGGCTCTGTACTATATTCCAGCATCGGTTTCATCAACCGAGTCAGGCAGGGAGGGAGCGGCCGGCAATGAGCATGCGTATCGAACAGGACAGCATGGGCGAGGTCCGGGTGCCCGCGGATCGGTACTGGGGAGCGCAGACCCAGCGCTCGCTGGAGAACTTCAGGATCGGCGCCGAGCGCCTGCCGCGGCCCCTGATCCGGGCCCTGGGGCTCGTCAAGCAGTGCGCGGCCGTGGTGAACCAGGAGTTCGGAGACCTCCCCGCCGAGGTCGCCGAGGCGATCCGGGACGCGGCCCGGGAGGTGATCGACGGGCGCCTGGACGACCACTTTCCGCTGGTGGTCTGGCAGACCGGCAGCGGCACCCAGAGCAACATGAACGCCAACGAGGTGATCGCGAACCGGGCCGCGGAGCGCATGGGGGACGCACTCGGCGCCAACCGCAGCGTGCATCCCAACGATCACGTCAACCGCTCGCAGTCGACCAACGACGTCTTCCCGAGCGCGATCCACATCGCCGTCGCGGTGGAGATCGGCGAGCGGCTGCTGCCGGCCCTCGCGCGGCTGCGGGCCACCCTGGAATCGAAGGCGCAGGCGTTCGAGGACATCGTGAAGATCGGACGCACCCACCTCCAGGACGCGACGCCGCTCACGCTCGGCCAGGAGTTCTCCGGCCATGCGGACCAGATCCGCATCAGCGAGGACGCGATCCGTGCCACCTTGCGGCTCGTCGTGGAGCTGCCGATCGGAGGCACCGCGGTGGGAACCGGGTTGAACACCCGGACCGGCTACGCGCAGAAGATGGTCGAGGAGATTTCCCGGCGCACCGGCATCGCATTCGTCGAGGCGCCCAACCGCTTCGCCTCGATGGCCGGCAAGGAAGGGCTGGTGGCGGTATCGGGCGCGCTCAAGACCGCGGCCGGCGCCCTGAACAAGATCGCCAACGACGTGCGCTGGCTCGCGAGCGGTCCGCGCTGCGGCATCGGCGAGATCCTCATCCCCGCCAACGAGCCCGGCTCCTCGATCATGCCCGGGAAGGTCAACCCGACCCAGTCGGAGGCGCTGACGATGGTGGCGACCCGGGTCATCGGCAACGACGTGACGGTGACGGTGGCGGGCGGCTCGGGCAACTTCGAGCTCAACGTCTACCTGCCGGTGATCGGGTACACGGTGCTGCAATCGGTCGACCTGCTCGCGGGCGCCGCCGACTCGTTCAACGAGCACTGCGCGGCCGGCATCGAGGCGAACCGGGAGCGGATCGAGGAGAACCTGCGTCGATCCCTGATGCTGGTCACCGCGCTGAATCCGCACATCGGCTACGACCGTGCGGCCGACGTCGCCAAGACCGCCTACGCCCAGGGCAAGACCCTGCGCGAGGTGGTGGTCGAGAAGGGATTGATGAGCGGCGAGCGGTTCGACGAAGTGGTGGTGCCGGCGCACATGATCCGGCCGGGCGACTGATCCGCGCGGCGCGGGCGGCGCTTGCCGCGGTCGAAGCGCCCGCCCGCCGGAAGGTCCTCGAAGTCGAGGATGTCCGCACGGCTTCCACCCCCCGAGGTGGCGCCGGCGTTTCGTCAATCGCCCTCCGGTCGCTGCGTCCCCGTGTGCACGGACGAAGAGAAGCGCTGTACGTCTACGACCTCGCGATCGGGGCTTCGTCCCCGTGCTTGCGGACGAAGACCGGATTGCGGGACACCTCACCCGCGCTTGACGGAAAGGGGAGTCACGGCGCTCCGTCCACCCGGACCGGCTTCCCCGGACCCGCTCCGATCCTCTCGCAGACCGCCGGCAGCAGGACCTCCGACGGCTCGCGGAACAGCGTGACCGAGGGGTGCGGCGATGCGGTCGCACCCGGGTCGATCGCGAGCATCGGCCGCCCGGCCGTCAACCCGCCGCGCAGGAACAGGTCGGTCACACCGACCGAAAACGACGTGCCGACGAACAGGCACAGATCCATGGACTGCGCCGCCTCGACGACGCGGTCCCACTGGTAGTCGCGGTGCTCGTCGTAGAACTCGTCGAACCAGAGGACGTGCTGGCGGAGCAGCGAACCGCACGACGGACAGCGCGGGACGTTCGCGGCGACCGGGTCCGACTTGAACGCAAGCATGTCGACGCCGGAACGCGGGAGCGACCCGTGCGGCGCGCCGTGGACGCAGCGGCGTTTCGAGCAACGCACCCGATCGGCGGAGCCGTGCACCTTGACCAGCCGTTCGCTGCCCGCGCGTTCGTGCAGCGGATCGACATTCTGGGTGACGAGAAGGAACCGCCCGCCGCGTGCCGCCTGCCAGCGCTCGATGGCGGCGAGCGCGCGATGGGCGGGGTTCGGCCGCTTCTCCAGCACGATGTCGAACCGGCTCGTGTACCACGACCAGCTTCCGGCCGGGTCCTCCATGAAGTACCGGTTCGTGCCGAGCTCCGTGATGTCGCGCTTCCACACCGCGCCGGGGTCGGCGCCGCGGAAGGTCGGGATGCCGCTCGCGAAGCTGACGCCGGCGCCGGTGACGACGACGAGGAATCCGGCGCCGGTCTCCTCGATGGCGGTGGCGAGCGTCGCGCAGGCGTCGCGGTCGTTCATGGTTCCGGAAGCAGGCAAGGATGCGGCCGTACATCGTACCTTCGGATGCGGTGCTTCCGGCATCCATGCGGGCGCGGTGCGGGCCGCGAGGGCGAGGGCGCCGTCGAATGCGGCGACCCGGCATCCGTGTGGGTGCGGTGCGGGCCGCGAGGGTGAGGGCGCCGTCGAATGCGGCGACCCGGCATCCGTGCGGGTGCGGTGCGGGCCGCGAGGGCGAGGGCACCGTCGAATGCGGCGACCCGGCATCCGTGTGGGCGCGGTGCGGGCCGCGAGGGTGAGGGCGCCGTCGAATGCGGCGACCCGGCATCCATGTGGTCGCGGTCCGGGTCCCGCCGGGAGAGCGCCGCCGGCCGTCGCCCCGGGTCGGCACCGCTGGACCGCCGCCCCGGGTCGGCGCCGGAGACCTCCGCGCCCGCCTCCCTTGCAAGCTCGACTGTCGCCATGCAGGGTTCGATCGGGCGTACCGGCGCCGGGTTGCCGGCCGGTACCGTTGCGCGAGTGCGAAGGGAGACGGACAGGTGAACGCGATGCGCGTGGTTCGACTTTCGACCGAGCCGATCGTCCGGCCCGGCATGGACGAACGGATGGGCACGAACATCAACGGCCCCTCGCTTGTCCGGGTCCCCGACTGGATCGAGGCGCCGCTCGGCCGGTACTACCTGTACTTCGCCGACCACAAGGGCGCCTACATCCGGCTCGCCGTCGCGGACGCCCTCACCGGCCCCTGGCGCATGCACACGCCGGGGACGCTCACGCTGGCGGCGTCGCACTTCGCCATCGAGCGGCCGGACCCTGCGGCGGTCTGCGACGAAACACGCGGTGCGGCGGCGGGGTCGCTCGAGCAGGACCCCCTCTGCCCGCACATCGCGTCACCGGACGTGCACGTCGACCACGACCGCCGGGAGGTCCGGATGTACTACCACGGCATGCTCCAGAACGGAGCGCAGCGCACCCGGGTCGCGGTGTCGGCGGACGGCATCGCCTTCGAGGCCCGCCCGGAGATCCTCGGCGACTCGTACTTTCGGGTGTTCCGGCACCGGGGATGGCACTACGCGCTGGTGATGCCCGGGGAGTTGCGCCGCTCGCGCGACGGGCTGACCGGCTTCGAGCCGGGTCCGGTGCTGTTCTGTCCCGAGATGCGCCATGCCGCGGTGCGCCGCACCGGCGATGCGCTCGACGTCTTCTGGTCGCGGGTCGGCGACGCACCGGAACGCATCCTCCACTCGCGCGTCCGGCTCGATGGCGACTGGACGCGGTGGCGCGAAGAGGGGGCGGCCTGCGTTGTGCTCGAACCGGAACGGGCATGGGAAGGAGCCGGTTTGCGCATCGAGCCGTCGGTGCGCGGCGAGATCAATCGCCCGGTGCGCCAGCTCCGGGACCCGTGCGTGTACGAGGAAGAGGGCCGGACGTTCCTGCTCTATTGCGGTGGCGGCGAGTCCGCCATCGGGATCGCGGAGGTTCTGGGGCTCGACCGGGCCGGGGGCGCCGGCAATCGCGCCGGCCGAAGCGTGGGTGCGAGGAGGACACCGGCGCCGGCGCCCGGAGCAACGCAGGCGTGGTCCCGGGCCGGACCACCGGGCGCACTCAGCCGAGGACGTCCAGGATCCCGCGCAAGTCCGTGATGGCGCCGGCACGATGCGCGGTCGCGCCGCGGTCGACGAGGAGTGCTTCGATTCCCGCCGCGCGCGCGCCGTCGTAGTCGGCCTCGCGGCTGTCGCCGACGTGCAGCGCCTCGGATGCCTCGATTCCGAGGGCCGCGAGCGCATGGGCGAAGATCGCGCGGTCCGGCTTTGCCGCCCCGGCCTGCGCGGAGCACACCACCGCATCGAAGAATGGCGCGAGCCCCAGCGCGTCGAGCAGCGGCGGCAGGCGCGAGTCGAAGTTCGATACCACCGCGAGCTCGAACCCTCGGCCACGCAACGCCGAGAGCACGTCCGGGACCTCGGGGTATGCCCTCCAGGCCCGCGCACTCGCGTAGTGGGCATAGAGGCGATCGAAGTAGCCATCGAACTCGGGTACCCCTCCGGCCGCGCGGGTCGCCCGTTCCACCACCGCGCGCCACCAGCCGCGCTCGGCGCGGTCGAGGTCCGCGCCGCTCCGGCCGGGAAACGCCATCGTCGGGACCTCGGTGAACGCGTTCCGGAATCCGGCCGTCAGGGTGCCGGGGTCGAGATCGCCGCCGAATTCCCGTGCGAGTTCCGAATAGGTATCGCCGAGCGGCCTGGCCAGGTCGATCAGCGTTCCTGCCGCGTCCAGCAGCACCGCCCGTGGCGTCGAACGCTTCAGCACGGGAGGCTCCGGCCGCGAGCGCGCATCCCGAATTCGAGGGCGTTCCGGACCATTCACGCCGGGCCGGGATTCAGGCCCGCGCCGCCTTCGCCTCGCGCCGGCGGCGGTGCAGGATCCACTCGGTGTATCCGTTCGGCTGATCGCGTCCCGTGAACACGAGTTCGAGCGCGGCCTCGAACTCGATGCTGGCGTTCGTGTCCGTGGCCATCGGGCGGTAGGCGGGATCGCCCTCGTTCTGCCGGTCCACCACCGCGGCCATCCGTTCGAAGGTGGCCCGGACCTGTGCCTCGTCCGTCACCCCGTGGTGGAGCCAGTTCGCGATGAGCTGGCTGGATATGCGCAAGGTCGCCCGATCCTCCATCAGGGCGATGTTGTCGATGTCGGGCACTTTCGAGCATCCCACCCCCTGGCCGATCCACCGTACGACGTAGCCGAGGATCCCCTGCGCGTTGTTGTCGAGCTCGTTCCGGATTTCCTCCGGCCCGAGGTTCCGGCCGGCGAGCAGGGGAATCGAGAGGATGTCACCGAGCGCGGCCCGCTCGCGTCCGGCAATCTCCCGCTGGCGCTCGGCCACGTGCACGCGGTGGTAGTGCACCGCGTGCAGGACGGCGGCAGTCGGCGAGGGCACCCATGCGGTGTTCGCGCCGGCGCGCGGATGGTCGACCTTCTGCGCCATCATGTCCGCCATCGCATCCGGGGCGGCCCACATGCCCTTGCCGATCTGCGCGCGGCCCGCGAGTCCCGCCGCGAGCCCGACGTCGACGTTCCAGTCCTCGTAGGCCGCAATCCAGCGCTGCGCCCTCATCTCCGCCTTCGGGATGACCGGGCCGGCCTCCATCGACGTGTGGATCTCGTCTCCGGTGCGGTCCAGGAAGCCGGTGTTGATGAAGATGACGCGGGACTTCGCGGCGCGGATGCACTCGGGGAGGTTCACGGTGGTGCGCCGTTCCTCGTCCATGATGCCGAGCTTGATGGTGTCGCGGTCCAGGCCGAGCGCGTCCTCGACCCGCTCGAACAGCTCGACGGTGGCGGCGACCTCCTCCGGGCCGTGGAGCTTCGGCTTGACGATGTAGACGCTGCCCTTGCGGCTGTTCGCGAACCCGCCGCGTCCGTCGAGGTCGTGCTTGGCGGCGAGCACCGTGACCATCGCGTCGAGGAAGCCTTCGGGGACCTCCTCGCCGTTCCCGTCGAGGACCGCATCCGTGTACATGTGGATCCCCACGTTGCGCACGAGCATGAGGCTGCGCCCGGGAAGCTCGATGGTTCCGCCGCCGGGAGCGCGCCAGGTGCGGTCCGGGACGAGCCGCCGGACGACCTCCCTGCCTCCCTTGGTGAACGAGGCTTCGAGGTCGCCCTTCATCAGCCCCAGCCAGTTGCGGTACACCTGCGTCTTGTCGTCGGCGTCGACCGCCGACACCGCGTCTTCACAGTCTTCGATGGTGGTGATCGCCGCCTCGAGCGTGATGTCGCTGACGCCGGCCCGACCGAGTTTTCCGACCGTGTGGTCGCGGTCGATGTGCAGCTCGACATGCAGCCGATTGTTCTTCAGGAGCACGCACGAGAGCTGGCCGGCGCATTCCCGGTAACCGGCGAACTGTCCGGGATCGGCGAGCCCCGCCTGCGACCCGTCGGCAAGGGTCGCCACGAGCTCGACTCCTTCGCCGTCGTGGCGCCGGCGCAACGCGTAGCCGGTCACCGCGGCGTGCGAGCCGCCCGCAAGGGGCGCGGTCTCGTCGAGGAACTCGTGCGTCCACGCGATGACCCGTTTTCCTCGCGCGGGGTCGAAACCTCCGGATGCCGAACCGTTCTCGTCACGGGGAACGACGTCGGTGCCGTACAGCGCGTCGTACAGGCTGCCCCAGCGGGCGTTGGCGGCGTTGAGGGCGTAGCGGGCGTTGTCGACCGGAACGACGAGCTGGGGTCCGGCGATCAGGGCGACCTCGTCGTCGACGTTCCCGGTTTCGATGCGGAAGTCGTCACCGGCCGGGAGCAGGTAGCCGATGGATTCCAGGAAGGCCCGGTATTCGGCCGGGTCGAGGGGCTGTGTGGCGCGTGTCGAGTGCCATGCGTCGATCTGCGCCTGGAGCCGGTCCCGCCGTTCGAGCAACGCATGGTTCCGCGGCCCGAGGTCCCGGACGATGTCGGCGAGCGAACGCCAGAACGTTTCGGGTTCGACCCCGGTTCCGGGGGCGATCTCGTCGTTGACCAGATCGTGCAGGCACCTGGCGACGTCGAGGCCGCCGATCTTCACTCTCCCGGACATCGTTTCTTCGCTTGCAGCGTGTGCATTCGCGTCCTCGCGCCGTGTAGGGACGCCGGATGATAATCGCCCCGGACGGGCGTGTAGAGGGCTCGCCGTCACATTTCCTCCGATACCGGAACGGGATGCCGTCGGGTTGTCGAAGCTGATGCGGGAGACGTGGAATGACGTTTCTGCAATATTCTCCGGCCCGCGGAACGGAGTTCGGCCGGTGAACTCCGCGGACATCGGAAGATGTGGCCCGGCGTGCGAGCTTGGCGGAATCGAGGGAGGCCCATGAAGCTCTACGACTTCCTGGAGTCGGGGAACGGTTACAAGTGCCGGTTGCTGCTGAGCCGGCTCGGCCGGCCGTTCGAGCTCGTGCTGCTCGACATCCTGAAGGGGGAGACGCGCACGCCCGAGTACCTGGCGATGAACCCGAACGGGCGGGTCCCGTTGCTGGAGCTCGACGACGGACGGCGCATCGCGGAGTCGGGCGCGATCCTGCTCTACCTCGCCGATGGCACGCCCTTCCTGCCGGACGACCCCTTCGCCCGGGCCGAGGTCCATCAGTGGCTCTTCTTCGAGCAGTACAGCCACGAGCCGAACATCGCCGTCGCACGCTTCTGGCGCCACCACCTGTGGGCCGAGCGGGCGGGCGATCCCTACTGGGAGCGCGCGCTCGAGGAGCGCATGACCGGCGGCCGGGCGGCGCTCAGGGTGATGGAGGACCGTCTCGCGGGGGGCGGGGGCCGCGACTTCTTCGTGGGCGACGCCTGCACGGTCGCCGACCTCGCCCTCTACGCCTACACCCACGTCGCCGGCGAGGGCGGCTTCGACCTCGCCTTCTACCCGGCCGTGCGGACTTGGCTCGCCCGGGTCGCCGCCCAGCCGGGCCACGTGCCCATCACCCGGGCGGACTTCGAATCCGCGATGCGCGTGGCGCCCGCATCGAGCCGCGGCGGACGGCATTCGTGTCGGACGGAGGACGTATGGACGTGAAACGCATCGGCGTCGTCGGCGCCGGAACGATGGGACGGGGCATCGCCCAAGTGGGTGCCGCAAGCGGCTTCGACGTGGTGATGAGCGACGCGAGTGCGGAAGCGGTGGCCGCGGGACTCGCCGCGATCGAGAAGCAGCTCGCGCGGGCGGTGGAGAAGGAACGCATGAGCGCGGCGGAGAAGGACGCGGTCCTGGCCCGCATCGAGACCGCGACCGGCATCGAAGCGATGGCCGGAGCCGATGTCTGCATCGAAGCCGCGACCGAGGACCCCGAGGTCAAGCTCGATCTCTTCCGTGCGCTCGAATCGGTGTGCCGGGAGGATGTGATCCTCGCTTCGAATACGTCGTCGATCTCGTTGACGAAGATCGCGGGCGCATGCGCCCGCCCCGAGCGCGTGATCGGGATGCACTTCTTCAATCCGGTGCCGTTGATGAAGCTCGTCGAAGTGATTCGCGCGCTGCAGACCTCCGATGCGACGTTCGAGGCCGCGACGGCGCTCGCGGAGCGCCTCGGCAAGACCGCGGTGGCAGTGGCGGACAGTCCCGGGTTCGTCGTCAACCGAATGCTGGTGCCGATGATCAACGAGGCTGTCTGCGTGTACGCGGAGGGGCTCGCGGGGGCGGAGGAGATCGATCTGGCGATGCAGCTCGGCCTGAGCCATCCGATCGGGCCTCTGCGGCTTGCGGACCTGATCGGGCTCGATGTCTGCCTCTACGTGATGGACGTGATGTACCGGGAGTTCAGCGACTCGAAGTACCGGCCGTGCCCGTTGCTCCGCAAGATGGTCGATGCGGGCCGCTTGGGGCGCAAGAGCGGACGCGGGTTCTACGAATACGGATGACCGCGGTACAACGACAGTCCCGTCACTGGAGCACGCGCATGTCCCGACGTCCGAACATTCTCCTCATCATGGCCGATCAGCTCGCGCCGCAGGTGCTGCCCGCCTACGGCCACCCGGTGGTGCGGACCCCGCATCTCGACCGCCTCGCCGAGCAGGGCGTCGTGTTCGAGAACGCCTACTGCAACTACCCGCTCTGCGCGCCGGCGCGGTTCTCCATGCTGAGCGGACGGCTCCCGTCGAGGATCGGCGCGTTCGACAACGCGGTCGAATTCCCCGCCTCGACACCCACCTTCCACCACTGTCTCCGCCTCGCCGGCTACCGGACCTGCCTGGCCGGCAAGATGCACTTCGTCGGTCCCGATCAGCTCCACGGCTACGAAGAGCGGGTCACCACCGACGTCTATCCGGCCGACTTCCTGTGGACACCGGACTGGCGGCTCGACGACGAGACCTGGCTGGAGTGGTACCACGACATGAGCCGGGTGCTCGATGCCGGACCGCACCGGCGCAGCGTCAACGTCGCCTATGACGACGAGGTCGAGTTCGAAGCGGTGCGCTGGCTGCACGAGCACGCGGACGGCGGCGACGACCGGCCGTTCGCGCTCACCGTCTCGTTCATCTCGCCCCACGATCCCTACCTCGCGCCGCCGCCCTGGTGGGAGCGGTATCGCGGCGTCGAGATCGATCCGCCGCGGGTCGCGGACATCCGGCTGGAGGAGCGCGACCCGCACAGCCGGCGGCACTGGTTCCTCACCGGGCGCCACCGCGCCGAGGTCCGCGAGTCGGATGTCCTGTCCATGCGGCGCGCCTACTACGCGCTGACGAGCTGGGTCGACGCGAAGGTCGGCCGGCTGATGGAGACCCTCGGCGAGATTGGCGCGGCGGACGACACCCTGGTCGTGTTCACGTCGGACCACGGCGATTCGCTCGGCGAGCGTGGCCTGTTCTTCAAGATGTCGTTCTTCGAATGGTCGGTCCGGGTGCCCCTGATCGTGCACGCGCCGTTCGCCTTCGGGCCGCGGCGGGTGCGCGCGAACGTCTCCCACCTCGATCTCTTCCCGACCCTGCTCGAAGTGGCGGGCGACGGCGCGTGTCCGGAGCCGGCGGCTCCGATCGACGGCCGATCGCTCGCGCCCCTCGCATCGGGCGGGGCGGCGGACTGGCCGGATCTCGTGTGCGCGGAGTACACCGCGGAGGGCGTGCGCGCTCCCTTGTTGATGGTCCGCAAGGGTCCGTACAAGCTGATCGCGAGCCCTGCCGATCCCCCCATGCTCTTCGACCTCGACAGCGATCCGGACGAGCTCGACGATCTCGCCGCGCATCCGGCCTGCGCCGGGGTACGCGCCGAGCTGGAAGCGGTGGTTGCCGGGACCTGGGATGTCGAAGCGCTCGATCGTGCGGTGCGCGAGAGCCAGTCGGCCCGCCGCCTGGTCGGCGCCGCCCTCGACACCGGAACCCGCACCCCCTGGGACTTTCAGCCCCTGCGCGACGCATCGCGGCTCTATGTCCGCGAAAGCGGCGACATCCAGGCTTCGTACTCGGGCACCGTGCGCTGACACGGGCGCGCGCGGACCATTGCCGGAGCGGACCGTATCCGGAACCGCCGACCTCCCGGCGATGCGGGGGCACGCGGACCATTCGACCATCACCCGTCGGTCCGCGGCGGGCGTCGCGGGACGCCCGCCGGTTCGACGGCGCAGGGCTCGGCGAGGAGATCAGGCGCGCCGGCCGCCGGTGGCGAAACGCAGCAACTCCTCGACGGCGGGGACCCGGAATTTCTGCTTCTGGTGCACGAACGAGAACGGACGCTCGATCGGCGGATCGAGATCGACGGCCCGGAGGGCGCCCAGCTCGATCTCCTTTCGCAGGGTCGCGATGGAGATGATGGTGACGCCGAGGCCGGCCCCGACCGCACCCTTGATCGCTTCGGGACTGCCGAGCTCCATGGCCACGTCGAAGTCGTCGAGCTCGAAGCCGGCCGTGTGCGCGTGATCGAGGAACACCTCGCGGGTTCCCGAGCCTTCCTCGCGCAGGATCAGCGGGACGCCGCGCAGTGCCGCGAACGGAATGCGCGGCTCGCCCGCGAGCGCATGCCCGGGGGGGAGTGCGACGACGAGCCGGTCGAGGTCGTAGCGCCGCACCGCGAGGCTGCGGTTGTGCACGGGGCCTTCCACCAGGCCGAGATCGATCCGGTTTTCCACCACCATCTGCACGATGCCGTCGGTGTTGGACATCAGCAGGCGGACGTTCACTTCGGGGAACTGCCGCTTGAAGCGCACGAGCAACCGCGGCAGGTCGTATTCCGCGATCGTCATGCTCGCGCCGAGCGTCAGCGTACCGGCCATGTCGTCGGTCAGCTCCCTGAGCGAGCCGTTCATCTCGGCGTACAGCGCAAGGATCCGCCGGGCGTACTCGTAGACCTGCCGTCCCGCCGCGGTGAGCTCGATCCGGCTGTGCACGCGATCGAAGAGCCTGATGTTGAAGTGCTCCTCGAGCTGGCGGATCTGGAATGTCACGGCCGGCTGCGTCATGTGCAGCCGTCGGCCCGCGCGCGTGAAGCTCCTGAGCTCGGCGACCGCGTGGAAGACTTGCAGCCGGCGGTCGATCATCGGGCGCGGTCGCCGGGTGGAGGTACGGCGCAACCGCGGCCGGCAACGCGGCGCCGGGACGTCGCGCGCCTCGCGGAGACGGCATGATGCGGGGAGAAGAGGCCGCGCACGGGCCGACGACGCGGGGCGCATCGCCCGATGGCCCCCCGCACGACCCGGGCCGGCGGTGAACGTTTCCCGCCGCCCTCCGTGGTGGCGCGGCCGGCGCCGGTGATGCGCAGTCTCATTGGCTGGTTGGCCGCTCCTTCGGGCCTCGCCCGGACGATAAGCGTAGTTTATGCCGGCTTAAGGGAAAACTGCTTGGCCGCCGCCGTACATCTGCCTATCGTTGAGTTCCGTGGCGAGGGCCCCTGTCCCGCCGGAAAGCGGCACGGCAGCCCATGGCCGGGCCGACGTGGTGCGGCCCCGGCGTCGCACGGCGTGCCCGGCCAGGAGATTCCGGCCCGGTTCGCGACCGGGACGACGCGGCCGGCCCACGAGTTCGTCCCGCTCTGCGGTCCGCGCAATCGCGGCCAGGAGGATCTTCGATGGCGAGTCTGGTCCGCCCGCACGGCGGAACTTCACTACGGCCCCTGATGCCCGAAGGCGAGGCCCTTGCCGTTGCCCGCGAGCGTGCGGGTCGGCTGCCCAGGGTGGAGGTGTCGTCCCGGGAGGCCGGCGACATCGTGATGCTCGGCATCGGTGGGTTCACACCGCTCGCGGGCTTCATGGGCGAGGCGGACTGGCGCGGCGTGTGCGACGAGATGCGCACCGCGGATGGACTGTTCTGGCCGATTCCGATCACGTTGTCGGTGGACGCGGAGATGGCCGGCGGGGTCGCGGAGGGCGACGAGATCGCGCTCCAGGGTCCGGGCGACCCGGCGCCGATGGCGATCCTGAAGGTCTCCGAGAAGTACACCATCGACAAGGCCCGCGAGTGCCGCTCCGTATTCCGCACCACGGACTCCGGGCACCCCGGAGTGAAGATGGTGATGGAGCAGGGGGAGGTGAACCTCGCCGGGCGCCTGACGGTGCTATCGGCGGGAAGCTTCCCGGACGAATTCGGCGAGCTGTTCCTGACGCCGGCCGAGACCCGGGCACGGTTCGAAGCGAACGGCTGGAGCACCGTCGCCGCGTTCCAGACCCGCAACCCCATGCACCGCTCGCACGAATACTTGGCCAAGATCGCGATCGAGGTCTGCGACGGCGTGCTCATCCACTCGCTCCTCGGCAACCTCAAGCCCGGCGACGTCCCCGCCTCGGTGCGGGCCCGCGCGATCGACACGCTCATCGAGAACTACTTCGTGGCAAACACCGTCCTGCACGCCGGCTATCCGCTCGACATGCGCTACGCAGGACCGCGAGAAGCGTTGCTGCACGCACTGTTCCGCCAGAACTACGGTTGCTCGCACCTGCTCGTCGGACGCGACCACGCGGGGGTCGGCGACTACTACGGGCCGTTCGATGCGCATCACGTCTTCGACGAGATCGATGCCGGGGCCCTGGAGACGAAGCCGATCCGGATCGACTGGACCTTCTGGTGCGCCCGGTGCGCGCAGATGGCGTCGATGCGCACCTGCCCGCACGACCCGGGGGACCGGCTGCTGCTCTCGGGGACGAAGCTGCGGAAAATGCTCTCCGAAGGCGACGAAGTGCCTGACGCCTTCAGTCGCCCCGAGGTTCTCGGCATCCTGCGGGAGTACTACGAGGGCCTGTCGGCGGAGGAGAACGTCAAGGTGGAGCTCAAGGGCCACTCGGGGGCGTGAACTCCGCCCGCGGGCGGAAGGTGCGGCGCGGGATCACGTCGAAGCCCTCGCACCGAATCGCGCCGTGCCGGAAGCGGCCAATGCGCGGCGCGGGGTACCGATCCCGTGCGGGCCGCGCCCGATGCCTTCTCGATGAAGGCGCGGGGGACACGCCAAGGGAGCGGGCCGAGGGAGCGGCCGGCCCGTCAGTCCACGATGTGATAGACCGGAGCCTTCTCCATTTCCCACTCGCCGGAGTGCCGGTCGTAGCGGGACAGGGTGAAGCAGTGCCAGTCGTCGTCGTCCAGCTTCGGGTGGTCGGCGCGGTAGTAGTAGCCCGGCCACCGGGTTTCGGTGCGGAACAACGTGTGCTGCGCCACCGACTCCGAGGCCAGGACGCGATGGTGAAGTTCCCATGCCCGTTGAAGCTGGTGAAGGTCTTCGGCCGCGAGATGGTCGAGGTCTTCCTTCAGCATCCCCAGCAGTTCCAGTCCCCGGGTGAGCAACGGCTCGTTGGTCGTGTAGTGGGCGCTGATGCCGCCGACGTATTCGTCCATCAGCTTCTCGAGCCGCTGAAGGCCGTTGATCGGCAGGATGTAGCTCGGTGACACGGTCCCCGCGACGATCTCGTTGCGGCCGACCTTGTAGTTCTCCAGTGGCTGGAAGATCGTTTTTCCGAGCTCTTCGTACTGCCGTTCGCCGACCCGGAGCGGTTCGTTGCCCAAGTCCGCCACGTAGTTGACGGCCGCCTTGCCCGCGATCCGGCCCTCGGTGAAGGATCCGGAAGAGAACTTGTGGGCGGTGCCACCGATGGTGTCGCCGCCGCCGAACAGGCCCTCGATCGTCATCATCCGGTTGTATCCCCACTGGTACTCGTCGGGTGCGTAATCCGACGGCCCGCTCGCCCACGCGCCGGAGCACGTGGCGTGCGACCCCATGACGTAGGGCTCCGAGGTCGTGAGCTCGGGATTGATGTACTTGGGATCGATGTTCTGGGACGCCCACACCACCGCCTGCCCGATGGTCATGCCGAGGAAGTTCTCCCAACCCACGGTTTCCTTGTGCGGGTCCTGGAACGCCTCCTTCGTCACCATTCGAATCGGCCCGTTGCCCGCCTTCACCTCCTCGAGGAAGGCGTGGTTGCGCAGGCAGGTCGGCACCGGGTGCCGATCGACGTAGTCCCCGACGATCGACCTGGTGTGGTCGTACCACTTCGACTCGTACTCCTGGCCGTAGGCGTTCTCGGTGTAGGTCTTGAGGTGGAGGAAGTAGGCGCCGACCGGCCCGTAGCCGTCCTTGAACCGGGTGAGGACGATCCGGTTCTCCATCTGCGTCATCCTGGCGCCGGCGAGAATCGGCAGCGCGTAGGCCGAGGCGCTGCTCCACGGGGCGTACCATGTCCTGCCCATGCCTTCGCCCACCGCCCGGGGCTTGTAGATGTGCGACGCGCCACCGGCGCAGACGATGACCGCCTTCGCCCGGAAGACGTGGAAGTCGCCGGTGCGCACGTTGAAGCCGACGGCTCCGGCGACCCGGTCGGGCTTGCCCTCGTCCATCAGCAGATGGGTCACCATGATCCGGTTGTAGACTTCGGTGGCGGCCTTGCGGGCCGCCTCGGCGACGATCGGCTTGTAGCTTTCGCCGTGGATCATGATCTGCCACTTGCCTTCGCGCTGGTAACGTCCGGTATCCGGGTCCCGCATGATGGGCAGGCCCCACTCCTCGAACTTGTGCACCGTGGCGTCGACATGCCGCGCGATGTCGTAGCCGAGGTCTTCGCGCACGAGGCCCATGAGATCGTTTCGCGCATACCGGACATGGTCTTCGGGCTGGTTCTCGTCCCACTGCATGCCCATGTAGCAGTTGATTGCGTACAGGCCTTGCGCGACTGCGCCGCTGCGTTCGATGTTCGCCTTCTCGACGCACACGATCTTGAGGTCGCGTCCCCAGTACCTGGACTCGTACGCTGCGCCGCAGCCGGCCATGCCGCCGCCGACCACGAGGATGTCGGAGTCCACGAAGACCGTTTTCCGCCGGTTGAAGAGTCCCACTAGAGCACTCCCTGCTTGAGTTGGTCCGGCGCCAACGCCGGCAGGTGGGGGATGTTGAGAGCGTCCGGCTCGTGCGCGAGCTCCTGGGACCGCATGGCATCGGCGCTCGGCGGAGCCAGCTCGGCCGGTGACGGGATCGATCCCCATGGCGTGGTCCGGATCGGGGAGACGAAGTTCTTCACCCGCCCGTCCCGGAACTCGATCCGCCAGGAAATCGTGCCCTTCGCCTCCTCGCGCAACGCCCGCACGCTGTGTCCCAGCGGGGCGAAGTCGGCGTAGCCGCGAGCATCGATGGCGTTTTGCGGACAAGCCTTGACGCAGGAGTAGCACTCCCAGCACATGTTGGGCTCGATGTTGTAAGCACGGCGATAGGTCTTGTCGATGTGCATGATGTCCGACGGACAGATATCCACGCAGTGTCCGCAACCATCGCACCGGGTCATGTAGACGAATGTAGGCATCGGATTCCGCCAAATGGTCTGAGGTGGTGGTCAGTAGTTCCGGGGCAGTCCGCGTGCGCCGCCGAATATCTCGGGCCTGTCCGACGGCCGCGGCAGCTTGCTCCGCGACCCGTCCGCTTCGGACACGCGCTTCTGGAGTGCCGCGGCGGGCTTGAAGAACATGTGGGCGAACTTGGACCAAGGCACCGATCCGAACAGTACGGTGGTGGCGATGACGTAGAGCGTGAAGAACACGTCGGTCCACCAGGATGCTCCCGCGTTCTGCAGGAACGACCAGACGAGGCCGAGAGTCGTGCTGGCGAGGAGCGAGAGGATGAAGAGATCGGCGTGAATGACCCGGAACGGCGAATTGCCTTCGGCCGAGACGTCGGCGCGGATGAAGAACCAGAACCAGTACCCGCCGACGCAGACCATCAGGGCCCCGATGTGCCACAGCGACGGAAGCATGGCGGGTGTGGGGGTGTCCGTGGTCGCGTAGCAGAAGACCATGACCGCGGTGGTGACGACGTAGGCGAGGAATCCGTACATCGTCAGGAGGTGGGCGATTCTGCGGCGCACGGTGCAGAACTCCGCCGACGTCAGCACTTCCACGAAGAGCGTCCGGAGCGCCAGGGACGCCATCTCCCCGCCACCGACGTGTCTCGATCCCCTGTTCTTCGCGTTGCGCCAGTTGTCGAAGAAATACCTGGCGCTCCTCTTGTGCAGTACGTCGAACAGGGTGCCGGCGACCACCAGGACCACCATCACGACCACGTACGTCTGCATGATGGCCGGTGGTATGGACGCCGAAAGTTCGGCGAAGGGGTTGTTGGTGAACATGGAAGTCGTTCCCTGGATCGCTGTCGTCCGCTGCGGGGAATTCTCGATGGAGGTCGATTGTCGTTCACCCGGGGCCGAAATGCGCCCAAGGATTCCTTATGCCGCGATAACGGCAGCGACAGGCGGTCGCGATCGGCTGTTTCCGGGACGCCCGCCCACGCTGCGGCGTCGAGGTGTCCGAACGTCTTCCGGCATCATGCCGGCCGCGGGATTCTCCATCGTGGTGGCGGCATCGATGAAGACCGGACCCCCGGTCCTCGTGCCCGCCGAAGGCTCCGGCTCGGCCGTCCGTCCTGTTTCCGGTTCCGTTTCGTCGCCCATGTGTGCGACATTCGCCGGACGACTCCAGCCGCCCGAGGCCGCTCCATGGAAATGATACGCGCAGAGGCGCCGCTCGAACTCGACATGCCGATCGGGGAGGCGATGTTCACCCAGCGCGCCATCCGTCGTCTCGACCCGCATCGACCGATTTCGGAGGCCCATCTGAAAATCGTCCTCGATGCCGCCTCCAAGGCGCCGAGCGGTGGCAACGCCCAGCCCGCACGGTTCCTCGTCGTGCGGAACAAGGAACGGCTCAGGGAGTTCGGGGCGCTTTACCACGAGGCCTGGTGGGCGAAGCGCCGGGACGAGTACGGATGGACGGGCAAGGAGGACATTCCATCCGGGTCCGTCTATGAAATGCCGTCCCGGCTCGCTGACGAGATCGGGGATGCGCCGGCGGTCATCCTCGCGCTTTCGGCCGGCGGCAACCAGGCCGCCCATTCGGTATTCCCCCCGGTGCAGAACCTTCTGCTCGCCGCGCGCGCGCTCGGTATCGGATCGGTGCTGACGACGCTGCATCCACAAGTGATGGAGCGCGTGTACTCGATGTTCGGGATTCCCCGGGAGGTGGAGTTCCATTGCTGTATCCCCCTGGGCTATCCGCGGGGAAGGTTCGGACCGACGAGGAGGTTTCCAACGTCGGAGACCACGAGCTGGGAGCGGTGGAACGTGAAGCCGCCGTGGGCGTAGCGTCGCCTCGCCGGGTCGGACAGAGGAAGGGGAAGGGGAAGGGGAAGGGCGTAACTACTGCGCCCGCTCCGTGCGGAAGCGGGCGCGTGCCATCGGTCGATCGGCTTTCGGTCTAGCCCTTGTCGGCCTTGCTGGCTTTGTCGGCCTTGCTGGCTTTGCCGGCCTTGCCGTTCGCCTTCTGGTTGGCTTTCGGCTGCGGCTTTGCGAGCGCCTTCAGGCGTTCGGCGACTTCGCGTTTTCCGATCCCCCTGATCGCCATCATTGCCGCGATGCTGCTCTCCCGGGGGCGGGCCTTTTCCTGTTCCCAGTTGTAGATCGACAGCCCCGAGACACCGATCAGCTTGCCGTAGTTGTCGGCGGAAAGTCCGAGACGTTCCCGATGCGCCTTCAGGCCCTTCACGGAGAATCGCGAGCGCGGAGACTTCTGGCCGGAACCGGATGCTGCCCGGGCGGCCTTCTTCTTCGTCGCTGCTTTCCGGCTCGACGTTTTCCTGCCGGCCTTCTGCTGGGGTGCGTCCTGAGCGCGCGGGGACGAGAGCTTGTTCTGGAGATCTTCAATCTGGCGTTTCAAGGCGGCAACGTCACGCTGCCCCTGGGATACCGCCTTTGCGGTTCCCGCCGTCTGTTTCCGGATTTCACTGCGTGCGATCCGGCTGATCTCGTCCTTCAAAGCACTTGCAAAATTTGCCATGAGATGCCTCTACCCTCTGGTGGTTATCGGTTCAGACTGTAGCACTTGTACGGGGAAACGGCCCCAGTCAGGCATTCATCTTGCCGACGACTCGGGCAATCCGCGCATGTGTGGCCGATTGCTTCCGTCCGTGCCGTACCTGCGACGCCGCAAGGCTACTACATCTATTTTGCAATGATCAATCGTCTGGCGCGCGGGAAACACGTCCTCCCCGCGCGCGAAGTCCATCCCGGATGTTTACGCAAGCGGGACGATCGTTCGCCGCTTCGCCCGCACGGCGGGCCGGGCTTTTTCCTCATCCGGTGGTGCGAGGAGAGCGTTCCGCCCGACCGGACCCTGCGGAGGGCCGTTCTCCGGACCGCTCGGTCCGCTCCATTGACGGGAATGCGGGGAAGTACCAGGCAGGGACGGGAATGCGTACAGCGCTTCCGGACTCGAGCCCGAATCGGACGGCGTGGGCCGGCTATTGCCGTTTCATCGCGTCGAAGAATTCGGAATTCGTCTTCGTCGCCTTCAGGCGGTCTATGAGGAACTCTATCGCCGCGACTTCCTCCATCGGCGCGAGCAGCTTGCGCAGAATCCACACTTTCTGGAGAACCTCGGCCTTGACCAGCAAGTCCTCGCGCCGGGTTCCGGAGCGGTCGATGTTGATGGCGGGAAAGATGCGCCGCTCGGCGATCTTTCGTTCCATGTGGATCTCGCTGTTGCCGGTACCCTTGAATTCTTCGTAGATGACATCGTCCATGCGCGAGCCGGTATCGACGAGCGCGGTAGCGACGATGGTGAGGCTCCCGCCCTCCTCGATATTGCGCGCCGCGCCGAAAAATCGTTTCGGCCGCTGAAGGGCGTTCGCATCGACGCCGCCGGTGAGGACCTTGCCCGACGAAGGCGCCACGGTGTTGTATGCGCGAGCCAGGCGCGTGATCGAGTCGAGCAGGATCACGACGTCGCGCTTGTGCTCGGCGAGGCGCTTGGCCTTCTCGATCACCATTTCCGCGACCTGGACGTGACGGCTCGCCGGCTCGTCGAAGGTACTGGAAACGACCTCGCCACGTACCGAGCGAGCCATCTCCGTGACCTCCTCCGGCCGCTCGTCGATGAGCAGAACGATGAGGTAGCACTCCTCGTGGTTCGACATGATCGAGTGGGCGACGCTTTGGAGCATCATCGTCTTGCCCGCTTTCGGAGGAGATACGACGAGTGCGCGCTGGCCCTTGCCTATCGGCGCAACCAGGTCGATGACTCGCGGCGTGAGATCTTCGGTGCTGCCGTTGCCCCGTTCCAGGTGGAGGCGCTCGCTCGGAAAGAGCGGGGTGAGGTTCTCGAACAGTATCTTGTTCTTCGACGCCTCGGGGCTGTGGTAGTTGATGGCGTCGACCTTGAGCAACGCGAAATAGCGCTCCCCCTCCTTCGGGGGGCGGATCTTGCCGGTGATGGTGTCGCCGGTGCGCAGGCTGAATCGCCGGATCTGGCTCGGACTGACGTAGATGTCGTCGGGGCCGGCAAGATAGGAGCTGTCGGCCGAGCGAAGGAACCCGAATCCGTCCTGAAGGATTTCGAGCACTCCGTCCCCATGGATGTCTTCACCTCGCCTTGCGTGACTCTTGAGGATGGTGAAGATGATGTCCTGCTTTCGTTGCCGGGCTACACCGTCGATGCCCATCTGCTGCGAGAGGTTGAGAAGCTCCGGCGCGGACATTTGCTTCAGTTCGGTAAGGTTCATGTATTTCGCACTGATGACGTGGCGCGGTTGCGGCGCGTGGGAAACGGATTGAGGCGGACGAACGCCAACGCGTGGGGTGCGTGGAGGTCGACGCTGCGACGCTGGATCTTGACTGTGAGGCCGTTCGGAGTGTCGGGAACGCCGGGCGGCGCTTCGGAATGCCGCCCGTGAAGACCAACGCTATCACGGTGTTTCGGTATCGTCTACCCGGATGTCGAGGGTGGATGGTCCGTCCGGCATGGTGGCGCGCGAGTTGTCCGGAGCACCGGGAGGGGGTGCCCGATGACGCGCATGGAGCCGCTCACCGGAGGTCCGGCGGACGAGGTTCGAGGAAGCCTGCGGGGGGCGGCCCGGCGGCCGGCCCGAAAGAAGGCGGTCCGCCGGCCGGGGGGCGCGGGCTCCATCGGGCGTTGCGAAGACAAGGGGTGCGGCGGGCTGGCGGGCAAGCGCCCGGGCCGGGTCTCGGCGCGGCGCGCCGATCGATGAAGTGGTGGGAGCCGGGGCGCCGTACCGCGAGCATTGCGAGGGGTGGACCGTGAAGCCCCTCTACCGCCGCGGGCATGCGCAGGACATCGGGGTGGAGGATGCGGTTCCCGGACGCTTGCGGGTGCACCGGACGATGCACCCGCAAGCGCGGCGGATCAGATGTTGCTGTCGAGAAACGCCGAGAGCTGGGACTTCGAGAGGGCGCCGACTTTCGTCGCCTCGACGTTGCCGTCCTTGAAGAGCATCAGGGTCGGGATGCCTCTGATGCCGTATTTCGGCGGTGTGGACGGGTTCTCGTCGATGTTCAGCTTTGCGATCTTGAGCCGTCCTGCGTATTCTTCGGCGATCTCGCCCAGAATCGGTGCGATCGCCTTGCATGGACCGCACCACTCGGCCCAGTAGTCGACGAGTACGGGATCCTCGGCCTTGAGGACGTCTTCCTCAAAGCTCCCGTCGGTGACATGAACGATCCTGTCGCTCACTGCGGTCGCCTCCAAAGTGTCGAGCATGAGCGATTGTGATCGGATTCCATTCGGCAATTCAAGCGGGATTCGAGCCGATTTCCGGGGCGTTCGGCGTGTCCGGATCGCGTTGTCGAATGGAACTGACTGAAACTCAATACGTTATTCTCCAAAGGTCGAATCGGCATCATCATGACCATCCGGATGGACTCATTTCGCATGGACACTCCGCCCGACAGCGGGCCGGGTCACGCATTGCCCGCGCATGACCGCGACAGCTTCCCGGTGAGCGATCGATGACCGACCGGCTGCTCACCGCGGTCCGATTCTCGAGTCTCGATCTCGAACCGGAGATCCTGCGCGGCCTCGAGGACGTCGGCTTCGAATACTGCACCCCGATTCAGGCGCAGTCGTTGCCGGCGGTGCTGGCCGGCCGCGACGTCGAGGGACAGGCGCAGACCGGCACCGGAAAGACCGCCGCGTTCCTGGTGGGGATCATGAACGTGTTGCTGCGCGAGCCGCGCGATCCGGCGGTCGGAGACGGACAGCCCCGCGCCCTCGTCATCGCGCCCACGCGCGAGCTGGCGGTCCAGATCCACCGGGATGCCGAGCAGCTCGGGCTGCATACCCGCCTGCGGTTCGGCGTCGTGTTCGGCGGGACCGGCTACGAGTCGCAGCGCCAGATGCTTCGCGACGGCCTCGACGTGCTCATCGGCACCCCGGGAAGACTCATCGATTACTTCAAGCAGAAGGTGTTCCACCTGGGGGCGGTGAGGGTCGTGGTGCTCGACGAGGCGGACCGGATGTTCGACCTGGGCTTCATCCGTGACATCCGCTACCTGCTGAGACGCATGCCGCCCCCGCAGGAACGGCTCAGCCTCCTGTTCTCCGCCACGCTCTCGATGCGGGTTCGCGAGCTCGCGTACGAGCACATGAACTCGCCGACGATGGTGGACGCGACCCCCGAGAACCACGTCACCGTCGCCTCCGTCAGCCAGCGTCTCTACCACGTCGGCGAGAAGGACAAGATCCCACTCCTCGTCGGACTGCTCAGACGAATGGACGTCACCCGCACCATCATCTTCTTCAACACCAAGCGCGAGGCGGAGAAGGTCGATGCCTGGCTCGCCGGGAACGGGTTCATCGCCGGCACGCTGAACGGTGACGTTCCGCAGAAGAAACGCCTCGAACTGCTCGATCGGTTCAAGCGCGGCGAGCTGCCGATTCTCCTCGCCACCGACGTTGCGGCGCGGGGGCTGCACATACCGGACGTGAGCCACGTCTTCAACTACGACCTGCCGCAGGACGCCGAGGACTACGTTCACCGTGTGGGCCGGACTGCCCGCGCCGGGGCGAAGGGTGACGCGGTCAGCTTCTCGTGCGAGCGTTTCTGCTACTCGCTCACCGATATCGAGGCCTTCATCGGGCAATCGATCCCGGCCGAGGTGGCGAGCGCGGAGCTGATGGCCGATCCCGAGCCACCGGCCCGGCGCCGGTATCAATCACAGCCGGACCGGCGGCGGAGCCGGAGTCGAAGCGGCTCCGGCGCACGGCGCGGCGACGGGCGGCACCGGTCCCGGGAACGCCGTTCGTGAGTGCGGCGTACCCGGAGGCGCTCGACCCGCCGGTCGTCGTCGAGTCGTCGAGGCCCGCGACCGCCGCCGTCGTATGGCTCCATGGCCTCGGCGCCGACGGACACGATTTCGAGCCGGTCGCGGCGGAGCTCGCCAACAAAGGGCTCGATGACGTCCGGTACGTGTTCCCGCACGCGCCCGTGCGGTCCGTCACCATCAACGGCGGCATGGCGATGCGCGCCTGGTACGACATCGCGGGTCCCGAACTCGATCGCGGGGTGGACGAGGAGGGGGTGCGGGAGTCGGCCGGGATTGCCCGCGCGCTGGTCGACGAGCAGATCGCTCGCGGCATCGCCGGGGAGCGCATCGTCCTCGCCGGGTTTTCCCAGGGGGGCGCCATCGCCCTGTATGCGGGGCTGCGCTTTCCGTTCCGGCTCGCCGGCGTTCTCGCCCTCTCGACCTACCTGCCGGCGGCAGGGTCGCTGGCGACCCAGGCGCATCCCGCGAATCGCGACGTGCCGATTTTCCTGGCGCACGGCAGCCAGGACCCGGTGATCCCGTTCGCGTTCTCGGAGCGCTCCCGGGCGGCGATGGCCGGGCTCGGGTACGTCGTCGAGGTCCATACGTATCCGATGCCCCACTCGGTATGTGCGGAGGAAGTCGGAGACATCGCGAACTGGCTGCAGCGAGTACTCGCCGGCGGATAACCGACGCCCGCGCACGGAGGCCGTCCAAAGTCCGGAGCCGGACCGCGCGACGGCGGCTCGAAGGGCCGGACCTGGCCCCCGTACTCCCGCCCATCAGCGACAGGAGCCGCATCATGGCCATGCCATTCGATACCGGACGGTTCGTGAACGAATGCCGGGAGGCGGCCACGGCGAAGGACCCCGTGGCCGCGACGCGGGCGGTGGTGCGCGAGGCGGTACGGGCGCTCGCCTCCGGGGGCGCCACCCTGCCGCCGCTTGATTCGACCTGCGCTCGACGCAGCGGCCACTTGTTGCTCGGCCACGATCGGACGTTGTTCGAAGACGACGCGACCACGGTGGTCGTCGTCGAGACCGAGCCGGGCCACTTTCAGCCGCCGCACGATCACTCGATGTGTGCGGTGATCGGGGTGTTCGAAGGCGGTGAGCGGAACCGGTTCTATCGCCGCACCGGCGGCCGGGCGCGGCTCGCCACTCGCCGCGTGGTCCGCCCTGCCGAGGTGATCGCGCTCCGCGAGCGTACCGTGCATGCGATCAGCGCCGAAGCCGGCGGACCTTGCCGCGCACTGCACGTCTATCTGGGCCCGCTCGACTCCCGGCCGCGGTCGCTGTTCCATCCCGAAAGCGGCATCGAGGAGCCGTTCGACTTCGACACTTATCTGTACTACGTGCGCGCGGCCTGAGCGATGGCCGGAGCGGGCGCCGCATCCTCCGGATCGTGGTATCCGCATGCGCATCGTGCGCCGGCGCCGCCGATGGGACCCGGTGTGCGGCGCGCCGTGCCGATGGCGGTGCAGGAGCCGGAATGTCCGGTGCGATCCTCCCGCCGTGTGGTGGCCGCGTGACCCGTTGACGCACCCGAGGGTGGGGACCGGGCCGCATCGGTGGAACGAACCTCCGGTGGCGGAAGACGCCGCGGAGGCTAACCGTCGATCCACCCCGCCGCTTCGAGCGCGTGATAGGTGATGATCAGGTCGGCGCCGGCCCGCTTGATCGCGGTGAGGTTCTCGAGCGCGACCGCGCGCTCGTCGAGCCAGCCGCGTTCGCCGGCCGCCTTGACCATCGAGTACTCGCCGCTCACGTTGTACGCGACCATCGACGCCTCCGGGTACGCATCGTGCACCCGGCGGATGACGTCGAGGTAGGCGAGGGCGGGCTTGACCATCAGGAAGTCCGCCCCTTCCTCGATGTCGAGCGCGGCTTCCTTCAGCGCCTCGCGCACGTTCCCGGGGTCCATCTGGTGGGTGCGCCGGTCGCCGGACTTCGGCGCTCCCTGCGCGGCGTCCCGGAACGGGCCGTAGAACGCCGAGGCGTACTTGATGGCGTACGACATGATCGGGACGTGGTCGTGGCCGTACTCGTCGAGCCCTTCGCGGATGGCGGCGACCATGCCGTCGATCATGCCGCTCGGCGCGACGATGTCGGCGCCGGCCCGGGCGTGGCTCACCGAGACCCGGGCGAGAACGTCGAGGGTCTCGTCGTTCAGCACGTAGCCGGGCGGGAGCATCGGATTCTCGTGGTTCAGCACCCCGCAGTGGCCGTGGTCGGTGTACTCGCACAGGCACACGTCGGTGACGACGAGAAGCTCGGGCACCGCGTCCTTCAGTGCACGGACCGCGCGCTGGATGATGCCGTCGTCGTCGAAGTTCTCGTTGCCGATCGGATCCTTGGAGGCCGGGATGCCGAAGAGCAGCACCGCGGAGACCCCCGCCGCCGCCGCTCTGCCCGCCTCTTCGACTGCCCGATCGACGGAAAGCTGGCAGATGCCGGGCATCGACGGGATCGGATCACGAACGTTCCGGCCATGGACGATGAACAGCGGATAGATGAGATCGGCGGGCGTGAGCACGGTCTCGCGCACCGCCGCACGGAGCCGCGCGGAGTGCCGGAGACGGCGTGGCCGGTTGCGCAGCGGGCGGGCCGTCTTGAGTCTCGTCGGGGCATCCATGATCGACCTCCGGGTCGATGGGTCGGCATCGCAACTATAGCGTGCGCGGCGGGCCGATTCCCGGAGGGAGCCGCGCGGGGAGCCCGGCAGGCGTTCCTTCCTTCGCCGATCCGCAAGACGGGCGCGATGATGCGATAGCATCGGAAGCATTGAAGGAACTTCGCGGCAACCCATCAACGAGGAGTCGACAATGGCGGACATCAGAACCGAAGACGTGACGTACACCGCGGGTGACACCAACTGCAAGGGCTGCATCGCGTACGACGGCGCCGTCGGCGGACGGCGCCCCGGCGTGCTCGTCGTGCATGAATGGTGGGGACTCGACGACTACATTCGCGGGCGGGCGCGCACCCTGGCGGAGATGGGCTGTACGGCGTTGGCGGTCGACATGTACGGGGACGGACGGACCGCCGCCGACCCGGAAGGCGCGGGCGCCCTGATGACCTCCGTGCTGGAGGACATGGAGGCCGGTACCGCCCGGCTCGGGGCGGCATTCGACGTGCTCCGCGGGCATCCCACCGTGGATGCGGACCGGGTGGCGGCGATCGGCTACTGCTTCGGTGGCGCGATGGTCCTGCACGGTGCGCGCATCGGCATGGACCTCAAGGGCGTGGTGAGCTTCCACGGCTCGCTCGGCTCGTTCCACAAGCCGGCGAGGGGTGAGGTGAAGGCGAAGGTGCTGGTATGCCACGGGGCCGCCGACTCCCTCGTCTCCGACGAGGAGGTCGCCGGCATCAAGCAGGAGATGGCTGACGCCGGCGCCGACTTCCGCTTCGTCGCATACGAGGGCGCGCTTCACGGCTTCACCAACCCCGGGGCCACCGCCAACGGCGAGAAGTACGGCCTGCCGCTCAGGTACGACGAAACGGTCGACAAGCGCTCGTGGGACGACATGCAGGCCCTGTTCTCGGAGATCTTCCGAACGCAGGATGCACCGTGGAGGAGCAGCAGATGACCACCACCATTCCCGAATGCGAAGCCTGCCGCATCGACGCGCGGAAACTCACCGGAGAAGAGATCGCCCGCTATGCCCGGGAACTGCCGGAGTGGCGGGTCGAAACCGTCGACGGGGTCCCCCGGCTTCATCGCTCCTGCGAGTTCCGCGACTTCGCCGATGCGCTGGCGTTCACGAACCGGGTCGGAGAGCTTGCGGAAACCATCGGCCACCATCCGCTGCTCGTGACCGAGTGGGGCCGAGTGACCGTCGAGTGGTGGACCCACAAGATCAAGGGCCTGCACGAGATCGACTTCGCGCTGGCCAAGCGGTGCGATTCGCTGATCGAGGGTTGACCCCGGATGCCGGCGGGCGCCGTCGGGCGCTCGCCGTTCATGGCGGCATCCGCACCGGGAGGAGCCGGTCCAGATGGGCGTCGAGGAACGCGATGCGGCCGCGATGCACCCGCAGCCCTTCCCAGACCCCGTCTCCGAGCACGAACCCGCTGTCGAAGACCGAAATCCTGGCTTCCTCCCGCCGCAGGTGCTCGCCGTTTACATAGACGAGGATCTCTTCGTTGCGGGGATCGGAGCGGTATTCGTGCGTCCCCTTGCTCATGGGGACGTCTCTTCGGTGGCAGTGCGTCCCGGGCCCCGGACGGCGATCAGCGCGAGTCCGAAGAGGGCGAAGGCGACGAACACGAGCAGGGTCCATTCGGGGATGGAGAGCGAGAGGAACGTCCACTGCACCTCGGCGCACTCTCCGGAGCCTCGCAGCACCATCTCGATCACCTGGGTGAGCGGAAAGGCGCCCAGCATGTACTCCAGGCCCGGGCCGCACTCCGGAGCCTCGCCGGGAGGCAGGCTCTGGAGCCACACGTGGCGGCCCGCCACCGCCGCCCCGGCGGCCGCGGCAATCGTGATCATCACCCCGTAGACGCGGCGGCCCGTCGCGCCGGGGTCGTGGACCGCGCCGGCGAGCATCACCACCCCGAGCACGATGACGGCTCCGCGCTGGAGCACGCACAGCGGACAGGGTTCGAGTCCTTCGACGTGCTGGAGCCACAACGCCGCCGCCATCAGCGCGACGCACAGCGCGAATCCGCTCGCGAGCAGCATTCTCTGGAGCGACATCGTACCTCCCGACGGTTGCTTCGAATTCTCAGAAATGCTCGACCCAGGGTCTCAGCTCGACTTCCCAGGTCCACGCGCTGCGCGGCTGGCGGTGGACATGCAGGTAGGTTTGCGCGATTGCGTCCGGATCGAGCCATTCGTCGTGATCGGGGGCACGGACGGCGCTCTCGATGCCTCCGTCGATGACGAAGTGCGCGACGTGGATTCCCTTCGGCGCCAGCTCGCGCGCCATGCTCTGCGCGAGACCCCGCAGCGCGAACTTGCCCATGGCGAAGCAGGCCGACTCCGGGTAGCCCTTCACGCTGGCCGACGCGCCGGTGAACTGGATCGAGCCCGACCCGCGTTCGCGCATCGCCATCGCGGCGCGGCGGGCGACGAGAAAGCCCGCATAGGCCGAGATCGCGATTGCCCGCTCGACCCTCTCCGGATCGATGTCCGCGACCGCGCCGCGCACTCGCGCGCCCGCGTTGAACACCACGAGATCCGGGATTCCCTCGGCCGCCAGCGTCGTGTCGAACAGGGCGTCGACGTCCGCCCGCCGGCTCGCATCGCAGGCATGCACGCTCGCGCCGGTTTCCGCGGCGAGCGTGGAAAGCTTCTCGACGTTGCGCGCCGCGAGCACCACTCTCATGCCTTCCCGCGCGCACAGTCGCGCGAGGGATGCGCTCAGCCCCGGCCCTGCCCCGACGATGATCGCGAGCTCGCTCATGGCCTGCCTCCGGTGTGTGGTGCGTGGAGTCCGTACGCTCTCATCCGGTACAGGGTGCCACGAGCTTCGGCGCCGCGCATGTCCGGATTGCGCATTTCACCGGGCCGGCCCGGGCCTGTCCGATGCGTGCCTCCAATCCCCCGTCCCTCGCGGCGGACGGCGCGGCCGGACCACGGCGGGCATCGTCGCCCCGCGCATGACACGCACTTGCACGCATCCCTACAATCGGGTCCGGCCGGCGGATACCTGCCGGCCACCACCCACGGACACCGGCGAGGCCGCCCATGCAGCTCCAGCTCTCCACCTGGCAGGAAATCGACGCCTACCTCGAACGATCCCGCGGCATCGTCATCCCCATCGGATCGACCGAGCAGCACGGACCCAACGGACTCATCGGCACCGACGCGCTGTGTCCCGAAACCGTCGCGCGCGGGATGGGCGACAAGATCGACGTCGTCGTCGCACCGACACTGAGCATCGGCATGGCCCAGCACCATCTCGGATTCTCCGGCTCCGTCACCCTGCGGCCGAGCACCCTCATTGCGGTGGTGCGCGATGTCGTCCAGTCCCTCGTCCGGCACGGATTCGAGCGGTGCTACTTCCTCAACGGGCACGGCGGCAACGTCGCCACCGTGAACGCGGCGTTCTCCGAGATCTACGCGGACTCGAGCTTCAACCGCCGCGCCGGGAACCAGCCGGGGGTGCGGTGCCGGCTCGGCAACTGGTACGACGGGCACCGGGTGCGCGCGCTCTCGCAGGAGCTGTTCGGTGGCGCCGAAGGCAGCCACGCCACCCCTTCGGAGGTTTCACTCACGTTCTACGCCTACCCCGAGGCGATCAAGCACGCACCGATGACTCCCCGCATCGCGCCCACCGGGCCGATCCTGGACGCTGCGGACTACCGCCGCCGCTTCCCCGACGGGCGTATCGGGTCGGATCCCTCGCTCGCGACGCCGGAAGCCGGGGAGAAGCTCTTTCACGCGGCGGTCGAAGACGCGGTGGACGACTACCGGGGATTCCTCGCGGCGCAATAGCTCGCGACCCGGCGAGCAAGGCTGACGGGTTTTCCTGACGACCTCGAATCGATTCGGGGAGCCATGTGCGGAGTCATGTGCGTCGGGAGCACCCTGAGCGGATTCGGACGCCATCCCGTATAATCGCGCGCCACTGCACACCCCCCCTCCGATCTCCGAAGCGCGGCGCAGCATGGCAAAGAAACAGGTCTACCGGGTCGTCTTCCACAGCCACGGAAAAATCTACGAGCTGTATGCCCGCAGCGTGGGCCACGGCGAGCTCTACGGCTTCGTCGAGGTCGGCGAGATCATCTTCGGAGAGCGCACCGCGATCCTCGTCGATCCCTCCGAGGAGAAGCTCAAGTCCGAGTTCGAAGGGGTGCAGCGCACCTACGTCCCCTTCCACGCCGTGATGCGCATCGACGAGGTCCGGCGCGAGGGGAGCAACAAGATCATCGAGGCCGGGGAAGGCGGCAACGTCACGCCGTTCCCGATCCCGATGTACCCCACCAGCGGCGACAAGCTCTGACGCCCGGCGGCAAGGCCCGAACCCGGAGCGGCCGGCTCCCGCCCCGCGACTCAGCCGGGATCGTCACGACGCCGCTCGAACCGCGCGGCGACGCGCTCCGCGTACCCGCCGTGCTCGAACAGAGTCGTCCCGGCACGTCCGCGTAGCGCCAGCCTGGCGCGAAGCCAGTCCCGCCGCGCGATCGCGCGGACCCGCTCGGCTCCCTGCGTCGCGTCGATCAGCGCGGCGAGGTCCGCGATCTCGCGCCGCAGCTCGATCTCCTCGGGCACGAAGCCCGCGTTCTTCAGGATACGGTAGGCGAGCCGGAGCTCGGGGGCCACGCAGGCATCGTCGTCCGGAGAGAGCGGGCGGCCCTGTCCCGGCAGGTCGCTCAGCTCACCGCGATCGCGCGCCCGCTCGATCCTCGCCTCCACGAGAGAGTCGAGGCCCGGAATCGTCACGTCGCCCACCGCGAGTACGGATGCTCGACGAGGCGCTGGTTGTAGTAGCGGACGTCGCCGGACACGTCCTCGCCCGCCCACCGGGGGAGCGTGAACCCGTCGCCGGCCGATTCGAGCTCGATCTCGGCGACCACGAGGCCCGAGTTGTCTCCTTCGAAGACGTCGATCTCCCAGGTGCGCCCCTCGTGCTCGACAATGAAGCGCGTCTTCTCGATCAGCGGCTTCACACAGAGCTCCTCGAGGAGCTCGTGCGCGTCGGCCGGCGGGATCTCATACTCGTACTCGCGACGCGCGACGCCCACCGTCACGCTCTTGATGTTGAGCCAGGCCCTGTCTTCGTACACCCGCACGCGCACCGAGCTGCCCGGGTCCGTCGAAAGGTAGCCCTGCCGATACCGCATTCCGGCCGAAGCCGCCTCCCGCCAGGAGTCATCGACGACGAGGAACTTCCGTTCGATCTCGACACCCATTCCCCGGCCCCGCCGCTTGTGTGATGGCAGCCCGGAATTCCACTACATCCGGTGTGTCCCGATCCAGACATGTCCCGGTGGCGCCCGGGCCCGCGGCCCATCGCCTGGGTACCGTCGCGCCACACCTGGATTCCTCCCGGTGGCGCCCAGCGCCGCGGTCACGCATCGTCCACCGCAGGCAAGCGCGCGCCCGGCGGTCCGGCGCTGCCTCAGATCCGGTAGGCGGTGCGGGTCATGACCCTGGAGGCGGCGCGCATGGCGCGTCGCACGACGGAAGGCAGCGGGACCCCTCCCGCCGCCCGTGCGCGGGTGGCGTGGTGGCGCTCGTCGTCCTGCATCCGCCGCAGCAGGGCACGGCTTCGACGATCACCGTCCGGGAGCCGCGCCAGATGATCGTCGAGGTGCTCCACCACCTGACGCTCGGTCTCGACCACGAATCCCAGGCTCCACCGGTCGCCTGCCAGTCCGGCCGCGGCGCCGATGGCGAGAGCGCCCGCGTACCAGAGCGGGTCGAGCCGGCTCGGCGCCGAGCCGAGTTCCCGGAGGCGCGCGCGACACCAGACGAGGTGGTCGTTCTCTTCGCGAGCCGCCTGCTCCATCGCCTCCCGGGTCTCGGCGTCGCGCGCCACCAGCGACTGCCCCCGGTAAAGCGCCTGGGCGGCGATCTCGCCGGCGTGATTGACCCGCATCAGCCCCGCCGAATGCCGGCGCTCGCGCTCGTCGAGCGTCCCGTCCTCGATGCCGCCGGCCGGATTCTCCGAGCCGGAACCGTGATCCGTTCGCGCTGCGCTGCGCAGGGCACGGTCGAACGCGATGATGAGCCGATCGAGTCGGCTCACGTGGCGATCGGTACGTTCAGGCATCGGACATCGTCTTCAGGTGCGAAGCCGCAGTCTACCGGACATTCCCGGAAGGCGGGGTCGCTCCGGGTCTCCGGATCACCTCGGAGATCTTTTGCGAAATGACGAGGCATTGCCCGTGGCGTTGTCCCGGAATCGAAATTGACACTTCATGGAGCGCCGGATAGGCTTCGCACCTTTTTCGCGGGCACTGACGGACCTCGATCGGATATGGGCACCTATTCCGCCAAGCCGCACGAAGTCGAGCGCAAGTGGTTCGTCGTCGATGCGACGGGACAACCTCTCGGACGTCTGGCGAGCCGGATCGCGCACAGGCTCCGGGGCAAGCACAAGGCCGAGTTCACTCCCCACGTCGACACCGGCGACCACATCGTCGTGGTCAACGCGGAGAAGGTCGCGCTCACGGGCAACAAGCGCGCCAAGAAGACCTACTACCGGCATACCGGCTACCCGGGCGGCCTGCGCAGCATGTCGTTCGAGAAGATGATCGCGGAAAAACCCACCCGGGTGATCGAGATCGCGGTCAAGGGCATGTTGCCCAAGGGGCCGCTCGGACGGGACATGTATCGCAAGCTCCGTGTCTATGCGGGACCCGAGCACCGGCACGTGGCGCAGCAACCCATTCCCCTCTCCCTCTCCTGAATCTGTGCGGACCGGCGGACGGAACGACGATGGCAGACAACATCCACTACGGCACCGGACGGCGCAAGACCGCGACCGCGCGCGTCTTCCTCGCCCCGGGGAGCGGACGGATCACCGTCAACCGCCGTCCGCTCGATACCTACTTCGGCCGCGAGACCGCACGCATGATCGTGTGCCAGCCGCTCGAGACGATCGGCATGACCGACCGGTTCGACATCCGGGTCACGGTTCGCGGCGGGGGCGGCAGCGGGCAGGCGGGCGCCATCCGCCACGGCATCACGCGGGCGCTCATCCGCTACGACGAGAGCTGGCGCGGTCCGCTTCGCCGGGCCGGCTTCGTGACCCGCGATGCCCGCGAAGTCGAGCGCAAGAAGGTCGGGTTGCACAAGGCGCGCAAGCGGCCCCAGTACTCCAAGCGGTGACGCGGCGCATCGAACTGGGGGATCGTCTAATGGCAGGACAGCGGACTCTGACTCCGCCAGTCTAGGTTCGAATCCTAGTCCCCCAGCCAACCTTCCCGGCCCGTTCCCGCCGTACCCTCCCGTCGACGAAGACGGGTCCCTCTTTCCCGAAGAACCGAACCTGGCCGTGGCGTGGCCTCAGCCGCGGCCTCGCGTCCCGCGGGCGCGTGCCGTCGAAGCCGGTTCGGATGCTGGCCCGGGCCGCATCGCCGCCATGACCGCGAGAACCACGCCCGCCGCGATCATCGGCAGCGTCAACACCTGCCCCATCGTCACCCATCCGAAGGCGAGGTATCCGAGATGGGCGTCCGGGACGCGGACGAACTCGACCAGGGTCCGGGCGAGACCGTAGCCGATGAGGAACACCCCCGATGCGGCCATCGCCGGGCGCGGGCGCCGCGTGAACCACCACAGCACCGCGAACAGGACGACTCCTTCGAGCAGCGCTTCGTAGAGCTGCGAAGGGTGGCGGGGCACGTCTCCCGCGCCGGGACCGTGGAACACCATCGCCCAGGGGAGGTCCGACGGCGTTCCCCACAGCCTTCCGTTGATGAAGTTCCCCAGGCGTCCCGCCGCGATGCCCAGCGGCACCAGGGGGGCGATGAAGTCCGCGACATCGAAGAATCCGCGCCCGCGGGAACGTGCGAACCCCCACATCGCGAGCAGGACGCCGATCAGCCCGCCGTGGAACGACATGCCGCCTTGCCAGACCATGAACACCGACACGGGGTCCGCAAGGAGGCGCTCCAGATCGTAGAACAGCATGTACCCGAGCCGGCCCCCCACGATGACGCCAAGCGCGACCCGGAACAGCACGTCGCTCACGTCGTCCCGGCCCCAGCCGCGCCGGGCGTCCCGGGCCCTGACCCGCCCGAGCCACCATCCGAGCGCGAATGCGATCAGGTACATCAGGCCGTACCAGTGGACCTTGACCGGTCCGATGGCGATGGCCACGGGGTCGAAGTTCGGGTGCACGAGCATCTTCGGAATCATATCCGACGGCGCCGGCCCTTTCCCTCGTCCCCGGCGCGGCAGCCTCGATGCGGAGCGACCGGAGGCCGCGAACCCTTGCCGCCGGTGTCGCCCGGGCCGGCCGGGCTATACTGCCGCTCCCCCTCCGGAGTCACGATTCCATGTCCGGTTCCGCCCCCGCCAACGCCCCGGCCAACGCCCTCGCGAACGAGACGAGCCCGTACCTGCTGCAGCACGCCGACAACCCCGTCGACTGGCAGCCGTGGGGTCCGGAGGCGCTGGAGCGGGCCCGCCGCGAAGACAAGCCGATCCTGCTGTCCATCGGCTATTCCGCGTGCCACTGGTGCCACGTCATGGCGCATGAATCGTTCGAGGACGAGGACACCGCGCGGCTGATGAACGCGCTGTACGTCAACATCAAGGTGGACCGCGAGGAACGCCCCGACATCGACAGGATCTACCAGACCGCCCACCAGCTCCTCGCCCGGCGCACCGGCGGGTGGCCGCTGACGGTGGTGTTGACTCCCGACGACCACGCCCCCTTCTTCGCCGGCACCTACTTTCCCGATTCGCCGCGCCACGGCATGCCGTCATTCCGTCAGGTGCTGGACGGCGTGGCCCGGCTCTATCGCGAGCGGCGCGACGACATTCGCCGCCAGAACGCCTCGCTCGTCGAAGCGCTCGCGAGCCTGGAGCCCGCGACCGGCGCCGAAGCCGGGGCGACGCCGTTGACCGATGCGCCGCTCGGCGCCGCGCGGGCGGCGCTGATGCAATCGTACGACCCGCGCCACGGCGGCTTCGGGGATGCGCCGAAGTTCCCCCATCCGACGAACCTGGAGCGGCTGATGCGCGACCACGCGGCGCGTCCCGCGAGCGCGGACGGCGCCGCCGGCCTCGCGGCCGCCACGTTCACGTTGCGCAAGATGTGCGGCGGCGGCCTGTACGACCACGTGGGCGGCGGGTTCTGCCGCTATTCGGTGGATGCCGAGTGGATGATCCCGCACTTCGAGAAGATGCTCTACGACAACGGGCCGCTCCTCTCGGTGGTGGCGGAGCTGTATCGGATCTCCGGTGATCCGGTGTTCGCCCGGGCCGCCCGCGAAACCGCGGCCTGGGTCATGCGCGAGATGCAGTCGCCCGAAGGCGGGTACTACTCGACTCTCGACGCGGACTCCGAAGGCGAGGAGGGCAAGTTCTACGTCTGGACGCCCGACGAGGTGCGCGGCCTCGTCTCGGAGGACGAGTTCCCGGCGCTCGCATCCCGGTTCGGGCTTGATCGCGCGGCGAACTTCGAAGGCTCGCACTGGCACCTGCATGCGTTTCGCGAGGTCGCCGACGTTGCCCGGGACATCGCGGCGACGGAGGGCGAGGCCGCGGAGCGGATCGACCGCGCGCTCGCGAAGCTCTTCGAAGCCCGCTCCCGCCGGGTTCGCCCCGGCCGCGACGAGAAGGTCCTCACCTCGTGGAACGGGCTCATGATCAAGGGGATGGCGACGGCCGGACGCATCCTCGGGGCTCCGGAGATCGTCGCCTCCGCCGAACGCGCGGTGGAGTTCATCCGTGACGCGATGTGGAGCGACGGCCGGCTGTACGCCACATACAAGGACGGCCGCGCGCGCTTCAACGGTTACCTCGACGACTACGCCTCCCTCGCCGACGGCCTTCTCGCGCTGCTCGCATCGCGATGGAGCGCCCGCGACCTGGAGCTTGCGGTGGCGCTCGCGGACGCGATGCTGGAGCATTTCGAAGACCGGGAGAACGGCGGCTTCTTCTTCACCGCCGACGACCACGAGCGCCTCATCCACCGTCCGAAGCCGATGACGGACGACTCGCTCCCGTCCGGAAACGGCGTCGCCGCGACGGTCCTCGGACGGCTCGGCCACCTGCTCGGCGACACCCGGTACCTGGACGCGGCCGAGCGCGTGCTGCACGCCGCGCGGGAAGGTCTGGAGCGCTTCCCGCATGCGCATACCGCGTTGCTCGTCGCGCTGGAAGAGTTTCTCGATCCCCCGGAAATCGTGGTCATCCGTGCCGAGCCCGGGGAGCTCGAGTCCTGGCGCGACCGCGCGAATGCGGGCCATGCCCCGCGCCGGGTCGTCATGGCCATTCCCAATGACGCGACCGGCCTCCCGGCCCTGCTCGCCGAACGGGCGCCGCGCGGTTCCGCGGTGGCCTACGTCTGCGAAGGGCGCGTGTGCGATGCGCCGATCACCGCGTTCGACGCCTTCCACGCCCGGCTCGCGGCGAGCGAGGTCGCGCCGCATGTCGCTCCCCGGGCGCCGTCATCCATTTGACCGGCCGGTCGGATCGGGGAGTCCGTATCGCGGGACATTCCGAGGCGATGTCCGGGAGCAGGCGGCCACGTGCTCGTAGCCGCGAGCGGGCGAAGGATGCCGGCCGAGGCTGGCGAAGCCGGCCCGGCCACGCCGGCGGTCCGTCATGACCAGATCCGGCCTTTCCAGCCGTCCAGTCCCGTCAGGGCCGTCGAATTCGTCGTCCCTGGAAATCAGGGGGCACTTCAGCTCGATGGCGGTTGCGGCGATGAGACGATCGAACGGATCCCGATGCGACCAGTCCAGCATCCCGGCGCGAGCCGCAATGGTCCGTGTGAACGGCGCTGACAGCGCCTGTTCATCCGCCACCAAGGCATCGAGGTGAGGCTCGATCTCCGGCCATTTCCCAAGCCGTGCCTTCTGCGTCACTTCGAACAGGCTGACGGGGCTGACACGGACGGAGTCCGAGCGCACGATCGCGGCCTTGGCCGATTCCGGCAGCCGGGCGGAGTCCATCAGGCTCCAGATCCAGGCATGGGTATCGAGCAGAACGGTGCTCACGGCTCTCCTTCCCAGAGAGCCAGATCGTCCTCGCTCATCGGTTCGTCGAAGTCGGGGACGGTGTGGACGAGATGCTTCAACGTATCGAACCGGAAGCCGGCAGACCTGAGCGGAACCAGCTTGACGGCAGGTTTGCCCTTGCGGGCGATGACCACCTCTTCCCCTGCTTCGGCCGCCGCGATCAGTTTCGAGAGCTGTGACTTGGCGTGATGCATGTTGACTTGCAGCATGGGCGTCCTCCTCGTCATTCAGCTTGTCCGATATGTCTAGCTAATTTAGCTCAATCGCATGGAAACATCCACCGTCCCGGCCGTCCCGTCGGAGAGTCCGCACGTCCACCCTCGGCGGGATCGCCGGTTTCGCCGGGGATACCCACGGGGCGGCAATTGAGCGATGCTCTCGCCATCGGCGAGGACTGCGAGGGAGGAGCACGACATGGCACTCACACCCAGCCGCGAAGCCTTCATCACCTGCGCACTGACCGGCTCCGGAGATACCACGGGCCGATCCGACAAGGTGCCGGTGACCCCGGAGCAGATCGCCCGGGCCGGGATCGATGCGGCGCGGGCCGGGGCCGCGGTCATTCACGTGCACGTGCGCGATCCGGAAACGGGGCAGCCGGCGCGCGATCCCGCGCTCTACCGCGAGGTGGTCGAGCGGGTGCGCGACTCCGGCGTCGACGTGGTGCTGAACCTGACCGCCGGCATGGGCGGCGACCTCACCCTCGGGCCGGCGGACCGGCCGTTGCCCTTCTCCCAGGCCGGCACCGATCTCGCCAGCGCCGAGGAGCGGCTTGCCCACGTGACCGAGCTCCTGCCCGAGATCTGCACCCTCGACTGCGGCACGATGAACTTCGGCGAGGGCGAGTACATCATGGCCAACACCCCGGCGATGCTCGCGGACATGGCGCGACGGGTGCGCTCGCTCGGGGTGCGCCCGGAGATCGAGGTCTTCGATACCGGCCACCTCGTGCTCGCGAAGTGGCTGGTGGAGCGGGGCCTCATCGACGAGCCGGTGATGGTGCAGCTCTGCATGGGGATCCCGTGGGGGGCGCCGGACGACATCCCCACCTTGATGGCGATGGTGAACAACCTCCCGGCGGGATGGACGTTCTCGGCGTTCTCGATCAGCCGCAACCAGCTCCCCTACGTGGCGCTGGCGGTGCTCGCGGGCGGCAACATCCGCGTGGGCCTCGAGGACAACATCTGGCTTGCCAAGGGCCTCCTCGCCACCAACGCCGACCTGGTGGAGCGGGCGGTGGCGATCGCCGAGAACATGGGGGTGCGGGTGCTCGGCCCCGAGGCGGTGCGGGAGAAGCTCTCGCTGCGGAAGCGCTGACAGGAACGGGAATATCGTGGCGTCGCGGTCCCGCCGGGGCCGTCTGCTCCGGGCCGGCGACGGCAACCGCGCCGGCGGGGATTCGGGGAGCCTCGTGACGCCGATCCGCGGGAAGACCGCGCCAGGACCGCGTCCCGCCGCACGCGCGGTCGGCGGGCGCATGGGAGCATCATGATGACCGGTATCGAACGCGCCGCGTGCATCGGCGGCGGGGTCATAGGCAGCGGGTGGGCGGCCCGGTTCGTCCTGAACGGGATCGACGCCGCCGTCTACGACCCGGACCCGGAGACCGAACGCAAGGCGAACGAAGTCCTCGACAACGCCGAACGGGTCTTCGCGCGCCTGTTCGGCGAGGAACGCCCCGCCCGCGGAGCGTTGCGCATCGCACGGAGCGTCGGCGACGCGGTCGAAGGCGCCGGGTTCGTCCAGGAGAGCGTGCCGGAGCGGCTCGACCTCAAGCGCGCGGTCCTCGCCGAGGTCGACGCGGCGGCGGCGCCGGACGTGGTGATCGGGTCGTCGACGTCCGGGCTCCGGCCGACCGACATGCAGCGCGATCTGGCGCATCCCGGCCGGTTGCTGGCCGGACATCCGTTCAACCCCGTGTACCTGCTTCCCCTCGTCGAGGTGGTGGGCGGGCGGGCCACGTCCGCCGCCGCGGTCGAGCGCGCCCGCGAGGTGTATGCGGCGCTCGGCATGAAGCCGGTGGTGGTGGCGAAGGAGATCGACGCGTTCATCGGCGATCGGCTCCTGGAGGCGCTGTGGCGCGAGGCGTTGTGGCTGGTGCACGACGGCGTCGCGACGGTCGAGGACATCGACGACGTCATCCGCTACTCGTTCGGCCTGCGGTGGGCGCAGATGGGCGTTTTCCAGACGTACCGGATCGCCGGGGGCGAGGCGGGCATGCGCCACTTCCTGACGCAGTTCGGGCCGTGCCTCGCGTGGCCGTGGACGAAGCTCACCGACGTCCCCGACCTCGACGACGCGCTCATCGACAGGATCGCGGGGCAGTCCGACGCGCAGGCGGCGGGGCGGTCGGTCCGCGAGCTGGAGCGGATTCGCGACGACAACCTCGTCGGGATCATGGAGGCGCTCGAACGCACCGGCGAATCCGGCTGGGGCGCCGGCGCCCTGCTGCGCGAGGCGAGGCGCACGATGCGCGACCGCGTCGGATGACGCGCCTCCAAGCGGCCCGGCCGGCGCCACCCGGGCGGGAGCGGGAGCCCGGCGGACGGTCCGGCATCGCATCGTCCGGAACCGCATGGCCGCGGCACTCGCCGGACAGGACCAGGCATGCACTTCGGACCCACGACCGGGCTTCTTCCCCCGGCCTGCCCGGATCAGGGCACTCGGCCCTTCAAGCGAAGTCCGAACGCCACAGGTGCACCGCACGTCGCGCGAACTTGCGTTGACGCTCGCCGACCAGATCCGGTGTCCATTGCTCCGGCGCCATGTCCGGGACTTGGGTGGAAATGGCGTACCGGCTGTCCCGGTAGGCGGCCCGCTTGTCGTCGTACGTTCCGCTTCCGATCCGGCGATTGATGGGAGCCTCGAGCAAGGTCAGGTTGCCGATGCGATACACCGAAGCGTCCCATCTCTCGGCCGGAAACGTCTCGCTCCATGCATCCGACGGATTTTCCGGCAGGATGTGCTCGATGGTGCCGGGGTCGGTGTCCGGATCGCAGTCGCGGCCCGAGGTGTCACTTTCGAGTCGAGCGAGGATGTACCTGGCGAGCTTCTTCTTCCGGCGAGTATCGACCGCCAGGAGAGAGAAGTCCTGTCTCGTCTTCTCATCGTCCACGTAAATCGGCACGAGACGCCGGAATACGTCAGCCGGTGTTTCGGCATCTCCGTCCATGACCGCCTTTGCGGCGCCATGATAGACGGGCTCGAGGGTATTGGGATTGAGGCGGCTGACCACGGTGTAACGGAACGAGATTGCGCCGACGAGCTTCAGCACTCGAACGAAGTCGTCCCTGGAAAAGGATTCCCAGGCCGCGAACAGCAACGGCATCGACTGCCGCACCCGAAACAGGTTGATGTCCCGAATGTGGGGCTTCGCGTCGGGCCTCTCCGTCCAGTACTCATGGGTCGGATCCAGGACCGCGGCGAACAGCTCGGAGCGCCGCGCGAGGTCGTCGAGGAGTGCGAAAACGCCCTGCGGCGTCTTCGCCCGCTCCCGCACCAGCTTGAACAATTGTCGACCCCTGACTTTCGGCTGCTCGCAAAGCAGGTGATAGCGAAGAAACTCCGGAAAACGGGCTTGGTCCACCGTCGCGACGAGGGTTCGCCACCGGCGTTGAACGGCCTCCAGATCGGCGGGAACGGCGATTCGCGAAAACAGGTGGTTCTTGAGCAGATCCGTGGTCGTCAGCTCCAGGCCACGCGCGTTCAGGGTTTCGAAGACGGTATAGGCATTCAGCTCGTCGTCCACGGTGATCAGAATGAAGAGCAACTGACGCGACACCGTCTCCGAGAGCAGGCTCGCCACCGCCCGTCCTTCGGCCCGCAGATCGTCCAGCTCCTTCAGCCGATCGACGAAATACCTGAAACAGTCCCAGAGCAGCCGATTCGACCTGCGCAGCCCTCGCGGATTGAGCGGCGGCCTGATCCGGACCATGTAGTCCTGATAGAACGCGTCGTCCGTATCGTTCAGACGGAGTCGGCTGCTTTCGGTGAGGGAGGCCGGGTCTTTTTCGCCGATGAAGCGGTTGCGAAGCTCCCGGCCGCGTTCCCTGTTCGCATCAGGGTCGATTCCGGCGTCGGCCATGGCGTGCAGGCGGGCGATCACCGCAAGCGCCAGCAGGCTCAACGTGGCAAGACGCTGCTGGCCGTCGATGATCAGGAACTCACGATCGCTCTTCCCCTCGACGACAAGAGCCCCCAGATAGTGACGGGCTTCCGGGTGTGGCCGGAGCTCGACGATGTCGGTCCAGAGGTCTTCCCATTCTTCTTCCGACCAGGAATAGTCGCGCTGGTACGGCGGAACCCGATACGACTTGCCGTTACCGATCAGTTCGAGATAGTTGATCGTCCGAGTGTTCAACATGTTCGTTCCGGCCATCGGTGATCTCCTCGCGCCCCTTGTCGGGTATATTCATCGGCATCTCCGCTCGATCCTTCGGAATATCCGTCTGTCGGCGCAAGGTGCAGCATACCCGGTGTGGTGTCCGGTCCGCCCGGCCCGCCGCAGCATCGGGGAGGACATCCCATGACGTCGACCGCGGGAGCCCTGCCATCGCGAGGGTGAGGCGCCGTCGCCGTCGGGTCGGTCGCGCCATCGGTGGATGCGCAGGCGTCGGGGAGAATGGTCCATGATGTCGGCCGCAATGCTCCTGCCGGGCAGGAAGGTGGATCCGTCGCCATGGACCCGGAGATCGGCGCCGCCGCGCGGGACGGGAGCGCCGGGCCCGCTCCGGCCGGGCTTCAGGAGGCCGGGGAGCGCCATCTCGAAGAGTTGCCGGAGGACTGCACATGAACTTCGGGCTTGCGACCGAGCAGCAGATGGTGGTGGACACCGTGCGGGGCTTCGTCGAGAAGGAGCTCTATCCGCACGAGGATGAGGTCGAGCGCACCGGCCAAGTGCCGCCCGGGCTCGGCGAGGCGATCAAGCGCAAGGTCATCGACCTCGGCTTCTACGCGCCGAACCTGCCGGTGGAGGTCGGCGGCGGCGGCCTCGACCACCTGACCTTCACCCTGCTGGAGCGCGAGCTCGGGCGCGCGTCGATGGCGCTCAGCGTGTTCTGGGGCCGGCCGTCGGGGATTCTCATGGGCTGCGAAGGGGAGCAGCGCGAGCGCTATCTCTACCCGGCCGCGCGCGGCGAGCGCATCGACGCCCTCGCGATGACCGAGCCCGGCGCGGGCTCCGACGTGCGCGGGATGCAGTGCTTCGCGCGCCGCGACGGCGGGGACTGGATCGTGAACGGCACCAAGCACTTCATCTCGCACGCCGACCTCGCCGACTTCGTCATCGTGTTCGTCGCCACCGGCGAGGAAGAGACCGCGCGCGGGCCGAAGAAGCGCATCACCTGCTTCCTCGTCGACCGCGGCACTCCCGGCTTCGAGATCCGGCCGGGCTACGACTCGGTCTCGCACCACGGCTATCACAACTCCATCCTCACCTTCGACGACTGCCGGCTCCCATCCGCGCAGATCCTGGGTGAGGCGCACCGCGGGTTCGAGCTTGCGAACGATTGGCTCTACGCGACGCGGATCACGGTGGCGGCGATGTGCGTCGGGCGCGCGCGGCGGGTGTTCGACCTCGCGCTCGCCCATGCGGCCGAACGCCACCAGTTCGGCCAGCCGATCGGAAAGTTCCAGGGCGTCTCGTTCAAGCTCGCCGACATGATCACCGGGATCGACGCGGCGGACTGGCTGACCCTGGCCTCGGCCTGGCGCCTCGACCAGGGCCTCCCGGCGGACCGCGAGATCGCCTCCGCGAAGGTGTACGCCTCGGAGATGCTCGCGCGGGTGACCGACGAGGCGATCCAGATCCACGGCGGCATGGGGCTGATGAGCGACCTGCCGCTCGCCCGGTTCTGGCGCGACGCCCGCGTCGAGCGCATCTGGGACGGCACCTCCGAGATCCAGCGCCACATCATCGGGCGCGATCTCCTGCGCCCGCTCGGCGCCTGAACGCGAGTGCGATGTCCGCGGCTGGCGTGCCCTTCGGCCCCGGTTCGTCGTCCGGCGCCGACACTTCCCGCATGAACGCCGCCCCCGGCTCGTCGTTCGGCGCCGACACTTCCCGCATGAACGCCGCCCCCGGCTCGTCGTTCGGCGCCGACACTTCCCGCATGAACGCCGCCCCCGGTTCGTCGTCCGGCGCCGACACTTCCCGCATGAACGCCGCCCCCGATTCGTCGTCCGGCGGCGCCGGCATGTCCGCCGCGGCCGTGCCCGACGCCGCGAGGTTCTCGCGTCTCGTGCGCCCGCGGAGCATCGCGGTGGTCGGGGGGCGCGAGGCGGCGCGAGTCGCCGAGCAGTGCGACCGGATGGGCTTCGGCGGCGCCCTGTGGCCGGTACACCCGAAGCGGGAGTCCGTGGCCGGACACCCGGCGTTCCGATCGATCGCCGAGCTGCCGGGCGCGCCGGACGCCGCCTTCGTGGCCGTCAACCGGCACGCAACCGTCGAGGCGGTCGCCGCGCTCGCGCGCGCCGGCGCGGGTGGAGCCGTCTGCTACGCCTCGGGCTTTCTCGAATCGGACGATGGCGGGGAGCTGCAACGCGCCCTGGTCGAGGCGGCGGGGGACATGCCGATCGTCGGGCCGAACTGCTACGGGCTCATCAACTTCCTCGACAGCACGCCGTTGTGGCCGGATCAGCACGGGGGGCGGCGGCTCGGTCCGGACGAGCGCGGCGTTGCCGTCGTGACCCAGTCCTCGAACATCGGGATCAGCCTGACGATGCAGCAACGGGGGTTGCCCGTCGCATATCTGGCCACTGTCGGCAATCAGGCGCAGGTTGGAGTTTCGGGCCTCGCCTCGGCGCTGCTCGACGACCCGCGGGTGAGTGCGATCGGGCTGCACGTCGAAGGGTTCGACTCGGTGGCGGGGTTCGAGGCGCTGGCGCGCAAGGCGCGTGGGCGGGCGGTGCCGGTGGTGGTCATGAAGACCGGCCGCTCGGAGCGGGGTCGAGCCTCGAACCTTGCGCACACCGCATCCATCGCCGGGTCCGACGCCGGTGCGGGCGCGTTCCTGCGCCGGCTCGGATTCGCCCGCGTGCACGGTATCCCGGAGCTGCTCGAAGCGCTGAAGCTGCTCCACGTGCACGGGGCCTTGGGCGGTGCGCGGCTCGGCGCGATGTGCTGCTCGGGCGGCGAGGCGAGCGTGCTCTCCGACGCCATCGAGGACACCGGGCTGACGTTTCCGGACCTCGCGCCCGCGCACGCCGCGGCGGTTCGGGCCACCGTGCATCCCTTGGTCACCGTCGCCAATCCGCTCGACTACCACACCTTCGACTGGGGCGACGAGGCCGCACTGACCGAGACGTTCACCGCCTTCGCGCGCGGAGGCTTCGACGCGACCATGCTCGTGCTCGACTTCCCGCGCCCCGACCGCTGCGACGATGCGGACTGGGAGGTGGCGGTCGATGCGCTCGGGCGCGCCATGGGCTCGACCGGGGCCAAGGGCGTGATCACGGCCACCCTCCCGGAGAATCTTCCCGAAGAGAGGGCGGCCCGGCTGATCGAGCGCGGCATCGCGCCGCTCGCCGGCGTGCGAGAGGCACTGGCCGCGCTCGAATGCGCGGCGACGCTCGGCGCCGCGTGGCGTTCGCCCCCCGGCGCCCCGCTGATCGATCGCGCATGCGTCCCCGCCGCGCCGGTCCTGCTCGACGAGGCGACGGCAAAGGCACGGCTCGCCGACCATGGAGTCGACGTTCCGCCGGGCGCGGTGGCGTACGGGGTGGACGAGGCGGTGGCGGTCGCCGAGTCCCTCGGCGCTCCCGTGGTGGTGAAGGCGCTCGGGTTCGCGCACAAGACCGAGCGGCACGCGGTGAGGCTCGGGCTCGGCGAGCCCGGCGAGGTGCGCACCGCGGCGCACGAGCTGCTGGCGCTCGGCGGCGGGACGTCCGGCGCGGGATCGGTCGGCGCGGGATCGGTCGGCGCGGGATCGGTCGGCGCGGGATCGGTCGGCGAGGGAGTGTCCGGCGGCGGGGTGCTCGTCGAGCGGTTCGTGCCGGACGTTGCCGTCGAGCTGATCGTCGGGCTGCACCGCGACCCCCAGCTCGGGTTGCTGCTGGTGGTGGGCTCGGGCGGAATCTTCGTCGAGCTGGCCGCGGACAGCGTCACCCTGCCGCTACCGGTGTCCGAAGACGAAGTCCGCGGGGCCTTGTCGGGGCTTCGCTGTGCGCCGATGCTTCAGGGTTGGCGCGGCCGCGCGCCTGCCGACGTGGACGCGGCGGTCGCGGCGATCCTCGGCATCGCGCGCTTCGCGGTCGAGAATCGGGACCGTATCGAGGAACTCGACGTCAACCCGCTCGGGGTCCGCGCACACGGGCGGGGCGCGGTCGCGCTCGATGCCCTCATTCGAACCCGGGAGGTCGATGCGTGAGCGAAGTGGCCGGGATCCGGCGCGGGCCCGACGTCCCCACCGCCAATCCTCTCGCCGGCGGGCATGGCGCGGTTCGGCCGGACCGCCGGGGAGGGGCCGCGCTCGACGCACCCGCAAGAACGAGGAAGATCAGGACATGAACACAGTGATCAGGACCCGGCGCGAGGGCGGGGTCATCGAGGTGACCCTCGACCGTCCCAAGGCCAACGCCATCGACCTTGCCACGAGTCGCGCCATGGGCGAGACGTTCAAGGCGTTCCGCGACGACCCGGCGTTGCGGGTCGCGATCGTCACCGGTGCGGGCGGGAAGTTCTTCAGCGCCGGCTGGGATCTGAAGGCGGCTGCGGACGGTGACGCGGTGGACGGCGACTATGGCGTTGGCGGATTCGCCGGCCTGCAGGAATTGCCGGGGCTCGACAAGCCGGTCATCGCGGCGGTCAACGGCATGGCGGTCGGCGGCGGATTCGAGCTGGCGCTCTCGTGCGACCTGATCCTCGCATCGAGCACCGCGTCGTTCGCGTTGCCCGAGATCCGGGCCGGCACCCTCGCCGATGCCGCGACCATCAAGCTGCCGAAGCGCATGCCCTTCCACGTCGCGATGGAGCTGCTGTTCACGGGCCGGTGGATGGACGCGGAGGAGGCGCACCGGTGGGGGGTGGTCAACGAGGTCGTCGAGCCGGCGAAGCTGCTCGACCGCGCGTGGGAGCTGGCGCGGCTGCTCGAAAGCGGCCCGCCGCTGGTCTTCGCCGCCATCAAGGAGGTGGTGCGCGAGGCGGAGAACATGCGCGTCAACGACGCGCTCAGCCGGATCGGCAAGCGCCAGTTCCCGACCGTGGACCGGCTCTACGACAGCGAGGATCAGATGGAAGGGTTCCGCGCGTTCGCGGAGAAGCGCGATCCGGTGTGGAAGGGACGCTAGGAGTCTGCGCCGCGGAACCTTTCCGGAAGGTATCGGTGGGACGTGATCCCGCAGAACTTCCGAACGATGATGGAAATATCCGTGTGTGTGGATCCGTGGCCCCGATTCCGGCCTCACGTCGCCTCTGAAGCGGGGGGGAGCGCCCGGCGGAATTTCCTGCGGTGCAGGCTCCCAGGCGTGGCCCGCCGATCGGAGCCGCGATGAGCAGCGTCGTCGCGGCCGGCCATGCGCTCACCGTCGCGGCGGCGGAGGATGTGCTCCGCGCCGGCGGCAACGCCTACGACGCGGTCATCGCGGCGCTCGCGACCAGCTTCGTGGCCGAGCCGGTGCTCTCCTCGCCCGGGGGAGGCGGCTTCCTGCTCGCGGCGCCGGTGGGAGAACGCCCGCGGGTCTATGACTTCTTCGTGCAGACCCCGCGCGAGCGCCGGCCCGCCGGCGAGGTCGAGTTCCATCCGGTGATCGCGGACTTCGGCGCCGCGCAGCAGGAGTTCCACATCGGTCGGGGCACGGTCGCGACGCCGGGAATGATGCGGGGGATCGCCGAGGTCCACGCCGACCTCGCGACGATGCCGTTGCGCGAACTCGTGGCCCCGGCGTGCCGCCTCGCGGTCGAGGGGGTCGCGGTGAGTGAGCTTCAGGCGTACCTGTGCCGCGTGGTGGAGGCGATCATCGGCGCGGACGAGGCGTGCCGCTCGATCTTCGCGAGCGTCGAGGCGCCGGAGAGGCTGGCGCAGGCCGGCGAGTGCTCGACCAACCCCATGCTGGCCGACGTGCTGGAGGCGCTCGCGATCGAGGGCCCGGACCTGTTCTACCGGGGGGAGATCGCCGCGTCCATCGTCGCGGACATGGCAGCCGGCGGACACCTCGGAGCGGCGGACCTCGCCGGCTATCAGGTCGAGAAGCGCGCGCCGCTGTCGTTCGACTACCGCGGGGTGCGCATCCTCACGAACCCGCCCCCGTCGTCCGGCGGGACCCTGATCCGCTTCGGTCTCGGTCTGCTCGGCGCCCGTGACGCCGGCGCCGGCGACGAAGGGCTCGGTGCCGGGTCTTTCGGCGCCGGATCGTTCCGCGCCGGGCAGTTCGGCTCCGCGGCCCATGTCGGGCGGCTCGCCGCGGTGATGGAGGCCACGGCCGCGGCGCGCATCGAGCATTCCATCGAGGCGCTCGCGTCGCTCCCCGCGGCGTCCGTCGAGCGGTGGCGCGAGGAGGTCGCGTGGCGCATGCGCGCGTTCCGGGGCACCACCCACGCAAGCGTCATCGACGCGGCCGGCAATGTCGCGAGCGCGACGGTCTCCAATGGCGAAGGGTCGAGCTACGTCGTGCCCGGGACCGGCATCGTCATGAACAACATGCTGGGGGAGGACGATCTCAACCCGGGCGGGTTCCATCGATGGACGCCCGATGCGCGGATGACGTCGATGATGGCGCCCACCGCGCTGGCATGGCGCGACGGGCGCACGGTCGCGACCGGCTCGGGCGGCTCGAACCGGATCCGCACCGCGTTGCTGCAAGTGCTCGTCAACCTCGTGGAGTTCGCGATGGACGTCGAGGAGGCGGTCATCGCTCCGCGGGTCCACGTGGAGGATGCGTTCCTGAGCGTCGAGGGCGGCTTCGACCCCGAGCGTATCGCGCCGGTGCTCGCGGCGTGGCCGGACCACCAGTTGTGGGACGCGCCGAACATGTTCTTCGGCGGCGCCCACACCGTTGCGTCCGGGCCGCGCGGCGTCGAGGGCGCCGGCGATCCGAGGCGGGGCGGGGCGTGCGCGATCATCGGCTGAGCCGCTTGCCGGGCGGGTCCGGAAGTCGCGCGCTCCCGGCTCGCCATCAAAGACACGGCCAGGGTGGCGAGGTCCGCCCGAGCGCGTACGACAGGCCCTCGGCAAGGCAGCGCTGCGCCTCGTCGGCGACGGTCCGCCCGAGTGCGTACGACAGGCCGGTCGTCAAAGTTTCGGCGGCGCTTCCGCCGGGACGTCCTCGTCGCCGAAGGTGCGGTCGCGTTGCGCGCGCATGGCCTGCTTCATGCTCTCGATGAACATCCCGGATGGTTCGAGCCGCTCCCGGTTCGTCTTCGCGGCGGCGTAGCTGCCGCCGGGGTTTCGATGGACCGTCCACACGTCGACGCCGATGCCCACGCCGGTCGACTGGTACTCGATGTTCATCTGTACGGTCCAGTACGCGGCGAAGATCGCTTCGCGCAGCGGCGGAAGGCGACCCGGATCGGGCCAGAACACGTCCCAGATGAACCGGAGGAAGGGATCGGCGTTGATCTTTCCGGAGCCCGCCGTGACATAGGGAAGGTTCTCGTTCAGGCAGTAGATGGAGCCGTCATAGTCCACATGGCACAGGCGAAGGCCGTCCGCAAACGGAATGCACGCCAGCGAGCAGGCCAGCGCGTTGTTCTCGGCGCCCGGGATGACGTACCTGGTCTTCTCGGCCATCTGGAGCGCGGGCGTGACGGCGATGCGGATCGCCTGCTCGATCGCCGGCAGGTGTTCGCCGTAGGGGTGGGCCCCGAGCTCCGCGTGGTAGGTCTCGAACACCATCCGGATCTTCTGCCCGAGCGCCAGGGAGCCGCTGGTCGCCACCAGGCTGCGGCCGCCGATCGGGGCGATCTTGGACATCGGGAGACCGACGTGCCCGACCGTGACCTGCCGATCGGCGGCGATCGCGGCGCCGTCGCTGGCCAGGATGCCGACGAGGACCGTCATTGCCCGCGGAACACGCTGTTCACCGTGAATTCCGGGTACGCGGCGTAGACGCTGCGAAGCAGATCGGAGAACGACCGCCGCCTGACCCATTCGACGATGCGTCCGAGGAACTCGATGAGCCGGGCCTCGGCGTGCTGCTCCAGGGCGAGCACCGCCTTCCGGCCGGTCCTGGTGATCGTGTAGTTCTTCCAGCTTCGGCCGGGGTTCCACTCCCTTCTGACGAGACCCTTGTTCATCAGCCGGCGCAGGTCGACGTAGATCGCCGCGTCGAACGGTCCGTAGTCGTAGGGTTCGAAGGTGTAGAACTTCGTCCCGATCGAGCCGCCGGCTTCCTGCCCGAACAGGAACAGGACCTTCTGGATCTGGACGGGACTCATGACTCCACCGGGAGACCTCGACAGCGCAAGCAGGAGCCAGTCCTGGCGGGTGAGCATGGTGCGGTACCTCCATCGCGTGCGCCCATTGCGGGCGAAAGGCGCCGTCACCATGGCATTCGTTCCGGCCACGGGTAAATCAGCCGAGCGCGCGAGCGGTGTAGGTATTCGGCGCATCGGCCTGTCGGTGCGCGGGCCGCGCGGGCGATGATCTGAGGCGTCCGGTCGCGCGATGCGTTCCGGTCGTCGTACCGTGATCGATGCCGCTCCGGTGCCGCTCGTCGCGGACCTCGCGGGTGCCGGAGAGCTCGAAAGACCGGAATGCCCCGAACGTCTCCCGGACATCGGCTATCGGTTCAGCATTGCATCCTCGGCACCCATGCGGTGGTGCGCCCGCCGATCACCAGGTGCTCGACCGGGTCGCCGCGCGGCGTCTTTGCGTCGCCGCGCCTGCCCCAGCGCCGGTGGAACAGCCATGTGCGCGGATAGAGGGAGTCGTCGGCATTCACGCCGACCGCACGCTTGACGATCGAGGCGAGTCTGGCCCTCACGCGCCGCGCTTCCGCGTCGGTCAGCGAGGACGCCCGGCGCCGGGGATCGATCCGGGCCTGGTAGAGCACCTCGTCCGCGATCCAGTTGCCCACCCCGGCCGCGAACGCCTGGTCGAGGAGGAGCGACTTCACGTTGCCGGAGCGCGCCCGGATCATCCCGGAGAACCGTTTCGGCGACGGCATCGCCAGTAGCGGGTCGAAACCGAGCTTCGCGATGGGCGGCTCGTGTTCGGGATCGTCGCGCAGCAGGATGCGCCCCAGCCGGCGTCCGTCCGTCATCGCGAGTTCGCCGCCGTCTTCGAGGCGGAACCGGATCTTCACGAAACGCGGCGGCCAGGCCGCCGGGTCTTCTCGCGGCCCGGACTTGAGCTGCAACGGCGTCGCGTCCGGAGTCCTGAACCCGCCGGCCATCCCGAAGTGGAAGAGCGGATGCGGCGGCGCGGCCAGCTCGAGCCAGAGCTGCTTCCCCCAGCGCCGCGCCGCTTCGACCCGCCTGCCTTCGAGCGCGCTGCGCCACCGGCGCGGCGTGACCGAATCGAACACGATGGAATCGTCGTCGCACCATACGTGTTCGATCCGCCGCCCGACGACCACGGCTTCGGCGAGCCTGCGTCCCCGCTCGACCTCCGGCAGCTCCGGCACTTTCGATCCTCCTCGGCGACCCCACCGCGGCCATTGTCCACCCGCCGTGCGGGATGCACCGATCGGACGTTCGATCCTCCTCGGCGATCCCGCCGCGGCCATTGTCCACCCGCCGTGCGGGATGAACCGATCGGACGTTCGCTCCTCCTCGGCGGCCCCGCGCCGCGGCCATGGCGGTCCGCTTGGCCGCCTCATGCGTTTCCGCGCCGGGCCGGGGGGTGCCGTCAGATCGCGTGCGAGGTGGAGGCTCCGATGCCGTGCTCCTCGAACACGCGCAGGAACACGTCCGGCTCCACCGCGCCCGGGACCGCGACCTTGCCGTCGAGGATGAAGCACGGGACGCCGGTGATGCCGGCATCGCGGGCGCGCATGTCCTCGCGGGCCACCTCGGCGCGTCCCTCGTCGCCGGACAGGAGCTCGCGCGCGACGGCCTCGTCGTAGCCGGCCGCCGCCGCGACGCGCGTCAGCACCTCGGCGTCTCCCACGTCCTGTCCGCGGGCGAAGTAGGCGTCGAACAGCGCCTCGACCATCGGCGTCTGGCCGGGCGGCTGGCCTGCCGCCCAGCGCACGAGCCGGTGCGAATCGAGGGTATTCGGGGTGCGGGGAATGGCGCCGAAGTCGAAGGGAAGCGACTCGCGGGCGCCTTCGGCGATCACCCGGTCGTAGACGGCGCGGGCGTTGTTCGTCCCGCCGAACTTCGTTTCGAGATACGCCTTGCGGTCCATCCCTTCGGGGGGCATCGCGGGGTTGAGCTGGAACGCGTGCCAGACCGTCTCGGCATCGAGGTCGGGGCGGGCTTCCAGTGTGCGTTCGAGCCGCCGCTTGCCGATCCAGCACCACGGACAGATGGTGTCGGAGAAGACGTCGATGCGCACGCGCGTTCGTGCGCCGGCCGCCGGTTCCGTTCCGCTCATCGCAGTCCGAGGATCCCCCGCGCTTCCTCCACCGTCGCGACTCTTCCGCCGAGCTCGCGGATGATGCGCACGCCCTTCTCCACGAGCTCCCGGTTGCCCCTGCACTTCACGCCACGGTCGAGGTACACCGCATCCTCCATGCCGATGCGGCAGTGGCCGCCGAGCAGGAACGCCTGCGCGAGCATCGGGAATGCCCACCGGCTCGCGCCGAACGCGGCCCATTCGCAGTTCGGCGGCAGGAGCGACTTCGCGTAGAGCATCGTCTCACTGCCGGGCGAGAAGCCGTACTTCACCCCGGTGACGATCTGGAACAGGGTCGGCTCGCGCAGGGTGCCGTCGCGGATGAGCTCGTGCGCGAGCTGGATGTCGCCACTGTCGAAGACCTCGAGCTCGGGCTTCACCCCGGCCGCGTGGATGCGCTCGGCCATGATGCGGATGTTGCGCGGGCTGTTGATCACCGCTCCGCCGCCGAACCACATCGTGTTCAGGTCCAGGCTGCATATCTCGGGCTTGAGCACTACAACGTGCTCGGTGCGGACCTCCGGGGTGGTCAGCATCGTCGCCGGCGCCGCCACCTTCGGGTCGTCGTCGCTCGGCACGAACCGCCCCCCGGGTCCGGTGGTGAGGTTGATGACGAGGTCGGTGCCGCTCTCGCGAATGCGCTTGACGACCTCGCGGTAGTACTCGATGTTCATGCTCGGCTTGCCGGACTCCGGATCGCGCACGTGGATGTGGCATATCGCGGCGCCGGCCCTCGCGGCCGCGATGCAGTCGCCGGCGATCTCGGCCGGAGTGACCGGAAGGGTCTCGTTGTGCGCGCGGGTGGTATGGCTGCCGGTCACCGCGCAGGACAGTATCGTGGGCTTCATGGCCGGTCTTCGGAACGGGGCCGGGATACGACCGCCCGATGGTAGCAGGCGCGCATTCCGGAAGAAGCCGGCTTCCCGGCGCCGGAACGGGCCCGCCTCGCGCGGCGGGCCGGGGCGATCCGCCGGCCAGTGCGCACGTCGTCGGGAACCGGGCGGCATCCCCGCGACGCCCGGGCATGACGACCCCGGTCCGAACGGACCGCGGACCGGCGGCGCAGCCGGCTCGACGGCTTGTCCGATGGACAACGCCGAAAGACTGGCGCTAACATCCGATCTCCGCGGCGCGCACCGCACACCGGTTCCGGGGCGCGGGACAGTGCGTCGCCTTCATCACCGCGGATCCCCCCCTGGACCGTCGGTATCCGGCTTCAGGAGCGGTCCGCATCACTTCCGCATCATCCCGTCAAGGAGGAATCCATGAAAACCACCATCAGAGCAACCGCCGGAGTACTCGCACTCGTCCTCGCCGGCGGCGCGCAGGCCGGTACGCTCGAGGACGTCCAGGCCCGAGGCGTACTGAACTGCGTCGTCAGCACCGGGATCGCCGGCTTCGCCTATCCGGACGACGCGGGCGAGTGGCACGGCTTCGACGTCGACTTCTGCCGCGCCACCGCGGCTGCGGTCCTCGGCGACCCGAAGGCGATCAAGGCCGTGACCTCCACCGGCAAGACCCGCTTCACCAAGCTGAACGCCGGGGAAGGCGACGTGCTGTGGCGCAACACCACCATCACCTTCTCGCGCGACGTCGGTGTGAAGCTGCGCTTCCACGGCGTCAACTACTACGACGGCCAGGGCTTCATGGTGCCCAGGTCGCTCGGGGTGACCAGCGCGAAGGAGCTGGACGGGGCCTCGGTGTGCATCCAGACCGGCACCACCACCGAGCTCAACCTCGCCGACTACTTCCACAGCAACGGCATGAAGTACGAGGCGGTCGCCATCGAGACCAACGACGAGGCCCGCCAGAACTACGTGGCCGGCCGTTGTGACGTGTACACCACGGACGCTTCCGGCCTTGCCTCCACGCGCTCCACCTTCACCGATCCGGGGAGCCACGCGATCCTGCCGGAGATCATTTCGAAGGAGCCGCTCGGCCCCGCCACCCGCCACGGCGACGACCAGTGGTCGGACATCGTGACCTGGGTGCTGAACGCGACGGTCACCGCCGAGGAGAAGGGCGTCACCTCCGCCAACGTCGACGACATGAAGAACTCCAAGGATCCCGAGGTGCTGCGCCTGTTGGGGGTCGAAGGCAACCAGGGCGCCGAGCTGGGCCTGAGCGCCGACTGGGCCTACAACATCATCAAGTCGGTCGGCAACTACGGGGAGATCTTCGAGCGCAACATCGGCGTGGACACGCCCATCGGCCTCGAGCGCGGACTCAACGCGCTGTGGACCGACGGAGGTCTGCAGTACTCGCCGCCGTTCCGTTGAGCACGGGCCGGCCCGAGCCCGAGACAGGCGCCGGCGCGTGCGAGCGCGCCGGCGCACCTTCTCCGGCCAGCCGTCGATGGCAGTCGCCTCCGTAAACGACCGCATCTCGATCGTACGCCTCTGGCGCAACCAGGAGGTACGATCGGTCATCGTCCAGATCGTGACCCTGGCGGTGGTGTTCGCCCTGGTGGCGCTCGCGCTGCACAACGTGCAAGTCAACCTCGAAGCGATCGGCAAGGACTTCAGCTTCGACTTCCTGACCGCGCCGGCCGCCTACGACATCACCTTCTCGCCCTTCATCGACTACACCTCCCGCGACACGCACCTGGTCGCGACTGCGGTCGGCATCCTGAACACCCTGCTGGTCGCGGTCTGCGGCATCGCGCTGGCCACCGTGCTCGGCTTCACGATGGGAGTCCTGCGGCTGTCCGGCAACTGGCTGATCAGCCGCATGGTGTACGTATTCATCGAGTTCACCCGCAACGTCCCGGTGCTGCTGCACATCCTCCTGGTGCACGGGATCGTGGTGACCACCCTGCCGCCGCCGCGCAACGCCATCGGCATCGGCGACACGGCGTTCGTTTCCAACCGCGGCTTCTACGTGCCCTCTCCGGTGCTGGAGGACGGGGCCGGCATCGTCGGCGTGGTGCTCGCGATCGCGATCGTCGCCGCGATGCTCTTTCGCGGATGGGCGAAGCGCGTGCAGGACGAGACCGGAAGGATCTACCCGGTGTTCCGGATCTGCGCCGGGATCGTCGTCGGCGCGACGGCGGTCGCGTTCCTCGCGGCGGGGATGCCCCTGTCCTGGGACGTCCCGCAGCTCAAGGGCTTCAATTTCCGCGGAGGAATGGCGCTCAAGCCGGAGTTCCTGGCCCTGTGGCTCGCGCTCTCCTACTACACCGCCTGCTTCATCGCCGAGATCGTGCGGGCCGGCATCCTGGCGATCAGCCACGGCCAGACCGAGGCCGCGCACGCCCTCGGCCTGCGGCCGAACCGCACCCTGCAGCTCGTGGTCATCCCCCAGGCGCTGCGCATCATCGTGCCGCCCCTGGTGAGCCAGTACCTGAACCTCACCAAGAATTCCTCACTGGCCATCGCCATCGGCTACATGGACGTCGTCGCCACCATCGGCGGCATCTCCCTGATGCAGACCGGCAAGGAAGTGGAGACGATGATCATCGTGCTCGGGGTCTATCTCGTGTTCTCGCTGACCATCTCGGCGGTCATGAACTGGTTCAACCGCAGCATCAGGCTCAAGGAGCGATAGCATGCCGTCCGGACCGTCCCATCCGCACCGGCCGCGTCGCCGCCGCCCCTCATGACCGGGACGACGAACGCGGCGCGTTACGCCCCCGGGACCCACCCGGACCTGCCGCCGCCGAGGCGGACCACCGGCGTTGCCGGCTGGGTGCGCGAGAACCTCCTCTCGTCTCCCCTGAACGTCGCGCTGACCGCGTTCGGGTTCTACGTCCTCTACCTGATCGTCCCCCCGATGGTGGACTGGGCGCTCCTGAAGTCGGTCTGGACGGCGCAGTCGCGTGTCGACTGCTGGGACAAGATGGAAGTGCCGGAAGAGGCGGCCTGCTGGGCGTTCATCAAGGGCCGGCTGAACATCTTCATCTACGGGTTCTACCCCGAGGCGGAACGCTGGCGGGTCAACCTGTCGTTCGTGCTGCTGATCTTCGCGCTCCTGCCGGTCCTCTACGACAAGCTCCCCGGGCGCCGGCACTGGTTCTGGTACGTGGCCGCGTTCCCGTTCCTGGCCGGCTGGCTGCTGGTCGGCGGGTTCGGCCTCCCGCCGGTGGAGACCGACCTGTTCGGCGGCTTCATGCTGACCCTCATCATCGGGGTCACCGGGATCTCGTTCTCGCTGCCGCTCGGCATCGCCCTCGCGCTGGGACGCACCTCCGACCTGCCGGCGCTGCGCATCCTGTGCGTGCTGTTCATCGAGTTCATCCGCGGCGTGCCGCTGATCGCCCTGCTGTTCGTCGCATCGACAATGCTCAACTACTTCCTGCCGCCCGGCACCACCTTCGACCTGCTCATGCGCGTGCTGATCATGGTGACCCTGTTCTCCGCCGCCTACATCGCGGAGGTCGTGCGCGGCGGCCTGCAGGGGGTTCCGAGGGGCCAGACGGAGGCGGCGGACTCGCTCGGCCTCTCGTACTGGAAGGCGCAACGGCTGATCATCCTGCCCCAGGCGCTGAAGATCTCGATCCCCGGCATCGTCAACACCTTCATCGGGCTGTACAAGGACACCACCTTGGTGCTCATCATCGGGATGCTGGACCCGCTCGGCATCGGCCGCGCGTCGCTGGCCGACGCGGAGTGGGCGGGGCTCGCCCGCGAGGTGTACCTGTTCATCGCCATCTTCTTCTTCCTGTGCTGCTTCGGGATGTCGCGCTACTCGCTGTATCTCGAGCGCAAGCTCCACACCGGCCACGAGGAGAGGTAGCGGCCATGTCCGCCGTGTTCCGTGCTCCGGCGCCTCCGAGGCACGACCCCGCGCATGGGGTCGTGCCGGCTCCGGCGGACAAGGACCGCCGCGAAGGGCCGGCCGGCGGAGCGTTTCGCCCGCCCGCGCCGCCGGCATGGGGTGCGGCCGGGATCGATCGATAGAGGAGTCGGATCCATGACAGAGGCGGAACGGACGACCGGCGGGCCGCGGCTCGATTCGACGATGGATGCCTCCGGGAGCATCATCTCGATCCGCGGGATGCACAAGTGGTTCGGTGAGTTTCACGTGCTCAAGGACATCCACCTGGAGGTCGGGCGCGGCGAGCGCATCGTGATCTGCGGACCGTCCGGCTCGGGCAAGTCGACCCTGATCCGCTGCATCAACCGGCTGGAGGAGCACCAGCAGGGCGCGATCGTCGTCGACGGAACCGAGCTCACCAGCGACCTCAAGAACATCGAGATCATCCGCTCCGAGGTGGGCATGGTGTTCCAGCACTTCAACCTGTTCCCCCATCTCACGGTGCTGGAGAACTGCATGCTGGCTCCGATCTGGGTGCGCAAGGCTCCGAAGGCGGAAGCCGAGAAGACCGCGATGGGCTACCTCGAACGGGTCCGCATTCCCGAGCAGGCCGGCAAGTACCCCGGCCAGCTCTCCGGCGGCCAGCAGCAGCGGGTCGCGATCGCCCGCTCGCTGTGCATGAACCCGCGCATCATGCTCTTCGACGAGCCGACCTCGGCCCTCGACCCGGAGATGATCAAGGAGGTGCTCGACGTGATGGTCGAGCTCGCCGAGAGCGGCATGACGATGCTGGTCGTGACCCACGAGATGGGCTTCGCGACCGCGGTCGCGAACCGCGTGATCTTCATGGACGGCGGCGAGATCATCGAGCAGAACGAGCCGACCGAGTTCTTCTCCAACCCGCAGCACGACCGCACCAAGCTCTTCCTGAGCCAGATCCTCTCGCACTGAGGCGGTCTTCCGCTTCCGCGCGGCGGCGGGGGGCCGAGCACACCGTCCGCCTGCCCGGACGGTCACGCTCCGGGCGAAGCCCCGGACCCGTCACGCACGATCCCGCGCGTCGAGGCTCGGCGACGAAGTGCGGAGCCGGCCGGGCGGGGTCCGGAGGCGCTAGCCCGGATTTCTCACCAGATCGCGAAGCGAGGGCGTGGAGATGCCGGTAGATCCGCGTCCGCAGCCGTGAGATGGCGAGAAATCCGCGCTACGCCCGGCTCCGCGCCGTCTCGGGGAATCCGGCGTGACGTCGTTCGATCGCCCGGACCCCGGCCGTCACCGCAAGCCCCGCCAGCCCGAGCACGACCAGCAGGACCCAGCCCCCGCCCCAGTCCCCGGACGATGCGACGAGCATGGCGAAGACCGGCGGGCCGACGACGACACCGGCATGGGAGCCCTGCACGATGAACCCGTTGACGGTGGCGACGTGGTCGCGGCTCGGCGCGTGGACGGAGGCTCCGGCGAGGATGGCGGCGGGCAGCAGGCCGCCGACGGCGCTGAAGAGCGCCGCCAGCGCGATCTTGAGCACGACCGGGACGAAGGCCGAGAAGACGCCGACCACGCACGGGGTCATGACGAGGTAGCCGATCGCGAGCAGCTTCCAGCGAGCGGCCTTGCGGTGGAGCAGCCAGGCGCCGGCCAGACAGCCGATCACGTTGGCCCCGACTACGAGCGCGCCGGCGAGAGCCGCCGCCTCGCGCGTACTGCCATGCGATTCGACGAGGAACGTCGGCATCCAGGTCACCACCGCGAAGAACTGGACCGTGTAGCAGGCGAACGCCGCGGCGAGCAGCCAGGGCCCGGGGCGGCGCAGCGCCTCGGTGCTGATGCGGCCCCGGGAGCTCCGGCCCGCCGGCACGTTCGCGGTGGCGGCCAGCACGGCCACGAGGACGATCGCCGTGACCCCGGCATGGAGCAGCCACAGGCCGCGCCAGCCGACGCCGGGCAGCACGAAGGGGGCGCTGAGCATGGCGATCGCCATCCCCGTCGGCATGTAGATGCTCCACGCTCCGAGCGCGAGCCCGCAATCGCGCACGGACGCGGTGGCGACGATGATTCGCGGAGCGGAGACGGCGACGGTGACGAGGCCGAGGCCGGAGAGGACGCGGGTCGCGAGCAGGACGACTCCCGAATCGGCGGCGGCGCCCCCGATCGATCCGGCCACGAGGAAGAAGAGGCCGGCGGCGAGTACGCGCCGCGCGCCGAGCCGATCGGCGACGAGCCCGCTCGCGACGCCGAGGGTCGCGCCGATGAGGTTGAAGATCGAGGCGACCCATCCGGCCGGCACGAGGCCGAGGCCGAGCTCGTCGCGCAGGGCCGGGAGCGCGGGCGGGACCTTGCCGACGTGGAGCGAGGCCGCCACTCCGCTTGCGATCAGGGCGCCCACGACGAGCCACCGGGTCGTCGTCGCGCGCTCCGGCGCGGCGTGCTCCGCCGGGCGGGCGGCGCGTCCCGGGGCAATGGCCTCCCGATGCGGTCGCGGCTTCCGGCTCCCGTCCGGCGGACGCGGCACTGGCGGTCAGCCGAGCCGGTCGAGGGCCGGATGGCGCCGGTGCCAGTCGGTGGACTGCTGGTAGGCGTGGCCGATGCGAAGCACGCGGGCCTCGTCGAACGGCTTGCCGTAGATCATCAGTCCGACCGGCAACCCGCGTTCGGTGAACCCGCAGGGGACGCTCAGCCCGCACAGCCCGAGGACGTTGCCGATCGCGGTATTGCGCAGCGCCCGCAGGTTGTGTTCGGCGTAGGTCCCGGTGCTCGTCATGACCTCGGCAACCGGTGCGGGGGGCGCCATCACCGTCGGGCAGAGGAGGGCGTCGAAGTCGGCGAGGGTCGCGGCGGTGCGCGCGCGGAGCGCTTCCCATGCCTGCACGGTGGCCAGATAGTCGGGCGCGGAGATGTCGCGGCCCTTCACGATGCGGAAAGCGACGACGGGATCGAGGTCGTCGAAGCTCGATTCGATGAGGCGGCGGTTGACGGAGTAGGCCTCGGCCGCGATGACGAGGCCCCGGGGGTTGAGCCGGCGGGCCGATTCCGCCTCCTCGAACTCGATCTCGACGACGTTCGCGCCGAGGGATTCGAGGTGCGCGATGGCCTCGCCCACCCGGGCTTCGACTTCCGCGTCGCAGTCTTCCCGGAACACCGCGCGCGGCACGCCGAGGGTGAATCCGGCCACCCCGCGATCGAGCCCGCTCGTCACGTCGTGGGGGGTCTGGCCGCGGGTCGTGGGGTCGGCGGGGTCCGGGCCCTGCATCGCCTCGTAGACGAGCGCGGCGTCGGCCACGTCGCGGGCCAGCGGGCCCGCGCTGTCGAGGCTGGAGCTGAGCGGGTAGATGCCGGTGCGGCTCACCCGTCCCACCGTCGTCTTCAGGCCGGTGATCCCGCACATGCTCGCGGGGATCCGCACCGACCCGCCGGTGTCGCTGCCCAGTCCCGTCGGCGCCATGCCCGCCGCCACCGCGACGCCGGTGCCCGAGCTCGACCCGCCCGGCAGGTGCGGCTCGGGATGCCATGGATTGTGCGGGGTCCCCTGATCGGTGTTGATCCCGGCCCCGCCGTACGCGAACTGCACGGTGATCGTCTTGCCGAGCAGCACCATGCCGGCGCGCGCCAGCCGGGCGACGACGGTGCTGTCGGAGGCCGGGACGTTGTCGGCGAGAAGACGGGTGCCCGCGGTCGTCGGCAAGCCCGCCACGTCGTACAGGTCCTTGGCCACGTAGGGGATGCCGTGCAGCGGACCGAGGTCGATGCCCGCGGTGAGCTGCATGTCCGCGGCCCGCGCCTGCGCGATCGCCCGATCGCGGCAGACGACGGTGAACGCGCCGAGGCGCGGTTCGAGGGTGTCGATCCTTTCGAGGAAACGTTCCGTGATCGCCGTGGCCGAGAGCTCCCCGGCGCGGAGCGCGTGTCCCAGCTCGACGATGGATCGATAGTGGATGGGGGTCGGCATCCTGCGTTACCGATGGTGTCGATGATCCGGCGCGCAGTGCGGGGATTCACCGCACGGCGTCGATTCCGCGCCCGTATCGGTGATCAGTGACAGATCCAGAGTCCCCGGTTCGGCACCACGAGGCGGGCGAAGTCGGCAGACTTCAATACCGCCACCGCGTCGCGGTCGCCGTCCTCCACCGACACCACGATCCAGCCCGGGATTGCCGATTCGCGCTCGTATCGCATCGCGGTCATCGGTTCGAGCTTTGCCCGAAGGGCGGCAAGGCTGGTCGCGTTGTGGAGGAGCACCGCATATTCGGCGCGCCCGTCGGCCACGTTGTCGGCGGCTCTGAGCATTGCGAGCTGGGACTGGGCATAGAGCTCGAAGAACCGCACGCCGAGAGCGGCGGCCTTGTCGAGAAGGCCGGCCGACCACGCGAAGGCGACGACGAACAGCAGCACGGCGAGACAGGATGTCCGGCGGGCGGGCTTGCGTTGGCCCGGGTTGCCCGAACCGCTGTTCGGCAGTCCGGGAGGCGGCGCCGGGTCCGATTTCGGGTGCAATGAAGCTGCCATGGACAGAGTGTACTCCGATCCGGGCGGGTTCCCGCACGCGCTACGGCCCCGCCGGAGGCGAGGCCCGAACGTGGAGCCGCGCATCTGCGATGCGCGGAAGATCCGGGAGGCCGCATTCGCGCCGAAGGTGCGAAGCCGGAGATGCGGAAAGAATGACGAACCGGCGATCCCGCAGGCCCGAACGTGGAGCCGCGCCCCCGCGATGCGCGGAAGATCCGGGAGGCCGCATTCGCGCCGAAGGTGCGAAGCCGGAGATGCGGAAAGAGTGTCGGACCGGCGATCCCGCAGGCCCGAACGTGGAGCCGCGCTCCCGCGATGCGCGGAAGATCCGGGGGGCCGCGTTCGCGCCGAAGGTGCGAAGCCGGAGATGCGGAAAGAGTGACGGACCGGCGATCCCGTCACGCTCTCCGCCCCGGGCGACCGGAACACGAGCCTTTCGCAGAGGATGTGCGGCGGCGCGAGGACGTTCGGAACGGTTGCCCGGTGCGGCCGTGCCGGTTCAGGCCGGCATCCGTTGCCGGTACGTCTGCGCGTACTCCCGGGTGTCGGCGTAGTGGGGTGGCAGGGGGCGGCCGTTGGGGATCGTGAGCCACAGCCGCAGCATGTGGCGGCGATGCGCCGGGTCCGGCGCGTCTTCGAACTCCGTGCGGCCGTGCATGATGGTGTGGTTGCTCGCGAGCAGCACGTCCCCCGGCCGCAGGTCGAACTCGAGCGCGATGCCCGGCTCCCGCGTGACGGCATGGAACAGCTCCAGCGCCTCGTGTTGCGCCCCGGTCAGGCGCGGCACGTCGCCGAAGCGTTGCGCCGAGTAGATGTACTCGGGCTTGAGCAGGATGCTCAGGTGGCCATCGTGGCGGGTGTAGATCGGCAGTACCTGGCAGCGGGCGCCGTCCGGGCGCTGGCCGCGCGCGTCCATCCAGAAGTCCTGCTGGAGCACGACGGCGAGGTCGGGGCGTCGGCGGACGACCTCGTTGAACACCTCCACCGCACTCACCACGAGGCTCCGTCCCCCGCTGGCGCCCTGGCGTACGCATCCGAGCGCGAAGACGTCCCCTCCGTCGGTGTGCAGGCGGATCGCATGGCTGGTCTGGTAGTACCGGATCGAGTCGTCGGAGCCGAACTTGCGGCCGGAGTCCCGTACGTCGTGCAGCAGGTTGCCGGCGAGGTCCTGGCCGACCGGCAGTCCGAGGTGCGTGCCGAGCCCCCAGAGTGCGATACGGTTCCCGGCTTCGTTCCAGCGCTCGACGGGAAGTCCCCGCAGGAGGACGAAGCCCCGGCCGCCCTCCAGGGCTCCGAGTACCGTCTCGAAACATCCGCTCATCGTCGCGAGCGGAAAGTCGTCGCGGGTGGCGGCGAACAGGTCGGTACCCCGCGCGGCGACCGCGGCCACCGCGGATTCGAGCTCCGCGACCATCCGCGCATCGAGGGTGACGATCCAGTCGGAGCGCTCGGCCATTCGATCGCCGCGCCACGCGGCGGGGTCTGCGAGGGGGGTGGTCAGGAACTCGCGCATGGGACCGTCCATGTCCTCCGGGCCGCAACCGTGGCGAGAGGCCTATTCGGACGGACGCCGGGTGGCGGCCCACAGGCGCTGCCGCACCCGGTGCGCCGCCTCCGGATCGATGCGTCCGACCGCGGGCACCAGCTCGCTCGCGGCGCGAAGCTCCCCGGCCCGGACGAGCAGGGTGGCCGCTCCTTCAAGGGCATACGCCGCCTCCGGCCAGCGCCGCATCGTCCACAGCACGTTGCCCATCTCTCCCCAGACCACGTAGTCGTTCGGCCTGATGCGAGCCGCCGCGCGGTAGTGGGAGAGGGCATCCATGTACCGTCCTTCCCAGGCCGCGCGCCGAGCCGCGGCGATCTGGCCCGCCACGGGGTCGCCGTCCCCCGCCGAAAAACCCGGTGGCGGCGGCGGGAGGGACAGCGGATGCTCGAACCAGGGGTGTGGCCGAGTCGCGCCGGACGGGACCTCCGGCCTCTCCATGCCGCCCGGTGGAGTTCCCGTCGCGGACCCGCCCGGAATCGCCGGCTTGGCCGCCGCCGGTGCGGCGCTCGGACCACCGCCCGCTGGCGCCGGAACCGGAGCAATGTCCGGGCTGCCGCCGGCCGTGGCGGATGGGGTCCGGACATCGGCCCGAGGGGTCGCCGTCGCGGCGGCGGTGGCGGTGGTGGTGGACGGTGCGGCGGCCGTCGCGATGCCGGTGTGCTCCGGCGCGTCCGTGAGTGCAGAGTCGCCGGCTCCCGGATCCGGATTCGTCGGCCCGGCCGCCGCCGGAGCGGTCGTGACCTCGGCAACGGCCGATTCGTCTGCGCCGGCTCCGGGCTCCTCCGCCTTCTCGCCGGTCGCCGGCGTGGTGGTCCCGGTTGCCGCCACCGCATCCGTCTCGGCCGGCTGCGGCGCCGGGAAGAGCCATACCGCCAGCCCCCACAGGACGATGCTCGCTGCGAGAAGCTGGATACCGGAGAGTCGAGTCATCGGGTCGTCGTCTAGCGTTCGGTGTGATTGCGGGTGCCCATGATAGCTTGATCGGCGCCGGCTCACGCTACGGTCCCGGTCCGCAAGTCCCGCCGAGCCGTGTCCGCGGCGGCGGAAGTGCCGGACGGGTGAATGGCGCGAGCGAACTCATGGACGGTGAGCCTTTCCCGGGAAAGGAGCAACGCGAGCCGGTCCCGGATGCGGGCAGGACGATGGATCGCGTCACGGGCGGTAGAGGTCGAGGCCGGCCGGCGGCATCCGCGGCGGCAGCCCCTTCAGGTGGACCTCGTCGAACGAGGCCCGCCCTTCGTGAGCGATGCGCCACTCGCCGTCTCCGTGCTCCCGCCAGTATTGCCACCAGCGGCCGGCGCCCTTCGGCCCGGCCCGGAACTCCGCGAGGACCATCGAGGACTCCTTTCCGGACCCGACCGGATAGCCGTAGATGCCGAGACCGCCGCTCGTCCCGTTCCCGCCGTTCAGGGACGCGATCCGGTCGCGCCACTCGTCCCTGCGGCTCCGGTGGTCGCCCGGTGCGAGCCAGCGCAGACGGTCGCCGATGATGACCGGGACGCTTCGTTCACCGATCGCTTCCACCAGAGTCTCGAGCGCGGGGTTCGAGACGACGAGGCAGCCTTGGCTCCAGCGCGGGGGGCGGCTGTTGAGGCCGCGGGGCTCGCCGTGGATCCAGATGCCGAAGCCGTCCCGCCGCCGCCGCCGATCCCATTCGTTGGGATAGTTCAGCCCGAGGGCTCCCGCCCCGTAGAGGTCCGGCAGGTAGCGGCCCGCGACCCACATGGTCACGAAGTAGACCCCGAGCGGAGTCCTCAGATCGCCTTCGCGCCGCTTCGCCGAGCCGCCGCGTCCCATGGAGGCATACCAGTCCCCCCGCATCGTCCAGCCCTCGCCGGTCCGGTCGAAGAGGTACAGGCGCGAGTGCGCGACATCGGCGACCACCGCCGTGGTGCGGTCGGGAGCGGCGTCGATCAGGACCGCCGGCAGATGGCCGGGCGGCGGGCGCTCGAACCAGTAGGAGAGCCGGGAATGCGCCTCGTCGGTCGGATCCTCGAGCAGCGTGAACACGGCGCGGGGAACGAGATCGGCCAGTGCCGCCCGGAGGTCCATCGTCTCGCCCAGGGAGCCCTTGATGAGTCGTGCGGCGCGGAAGTACGGATAGCTCTCGGTCACGCGCTCCAGCGCTTCGATCGCGCCCGCGCGATCCCCGGAGTGGAAGCGGTCGAGCGCCGCGAAGAGCTCGGTCTCCCGGGCTTCCAGGCCGCACGCGGCCCCGGCCGCCAGCCACAGCGTCATCCCGAACGCCAGACCTCCGAGGCATCCCCGGAATCCCCGGAACCCCCGGAATCCCCCGGCTCGGTCGGAGGCTGCCGGCACTACACCCTGGAGCACACCACACCTTGGAGCATGCGATCGATCCCGAATCCATGCCGAATCCGCCGCGCTCGATGGTACCCGTATCGCGGCTCGACCGTTCGACGGCCACGCCCGGCGAATTCCGTGCTCGCCGCAACATCGTACCGGCTCAGTGTCCCGTGCTGATTTTCTGAACGGCCACGCCCGGCGAATTCCGCGCTCGCCGCAACCGGTCAATCTTCCCCGCGGATGCGATCGAGAGTGTCGTGGACCCACTGCTCGGCGATCCGGTTGACCTCCAGCGCGCTCTGCCCGGCGGTCTCGATGGGTTCGCCGATGACTACGCGGATGGTGCCGGGGAACTTGCAGAAGCTGTTGCGCGGCCAGCAGTCACCGGCGTTGTGCGCGACCGGGACGACGGGGCGGCCGGTGTGGACGGCGAGACGGGCCCCGCCCTTCTTGAATTGCCGCCTCGCGCCGGGAGGGGTGCGGGTGCCCTCGGGGAACACCACCACCCAGCACCCGTCCGCGAGCCGCTCCCTGCCCTGCGCGAGCATCTGCTCGAAGGCGTCCAGCGCGGCGTCGCGATCGATCGCGATCGGACGCAGCGTCGCGAGTCCCCACCCGAAGAAGGGGATCCGCAGCAGCTCGCGTTTCAGCACCCAGACCTGCGGTGCGAAGTAGCGTTGCAGGGCGAGGGTCTCCCAGGTGGATTCGTGCCGGGAGAGGATGACGGTGGGCTCCGCGGGGATGTTCCCGAGACCCTCGATCTCGGACTTCACGCCGCATGTCACGGAGAGCCAGTACAGGTTGAAGCGGCTCCACTGCGTGACCACCCGCCATCGGAATCGATAGGGCAGCAGCGTCGAGGCCAGCGCGATCGGGGTGAACACCAGGGTCGAGCCCACGAGACCGAGCGCGAACAGGGAGGAGCCGAGGACCACGCCGGGGGTCACCGTCCGTGCGGGAGGGATGCGCCCGACGTTCTTCGCCGTCAACGGACCGTCTCCTTCGGTCGGGAGTTCCTGCGCCGTCTTCGCTGCCGGCTTCCTCGCATGTGCGAAAGGGCTCAGCCCGCGCCGGAGGACTTCCGTGGAGCTGCCCCGGCAGGCAGTGCCCCGGCATCCGCCGAGACCCCGGCCGGCGCTCCCGTTTCTCCGGGATGGAGAAGGCCGATCGAGCGTGTCATGCCATCTCCCTCTCCGCCCGTCCCGGACTGCGGCGGCCCGTCCCGCGGCAGGCCGTGGCGCGCCGGCTCCCATCCGCCGAGGCCCCGGCCGGCGGGGCCAGATGCCGTGCGGTCTCGAACACCCGGGGCGCGAAGCGTGCGCCGTTCCGGCTCACGGTGCGCTTGAGCACGAAGTCGAACATGAGCGGATTGTGGTCCTGGATCCTCTCCAGCACCGGCACCGCGCCCGCCGGGAGGAAGCCGTGTTCCACCAGGTCGCCGAGGTCGAACAGGGCGGGGACACCGGGCAGAGGATAGTCGGAGCCGTTCAGCAGCCGATCGTGCCATTCGGTCCGTTCCAGGACCTTCCCGAGCCCGTCGGCGGTGCGATTCGACTGCGTCAGGGCCGAGATGTCCCCCATGAGGAAAGGCTCGTAGCGCGGCTCGTCCATCAGTCTGGCGAAGAGATCGACGTTCGGCGCCACGGGACCCCGCTCACCGGCGTCGAGGTCGATGCCGGCGCCGAACGATGCGCAGTGCGCGACGATCACCCGCACCCCGTGGTCGAGGGCCCGCCGCAATCTGAGCGGGTTCCCGAGCGTGTCGGCGCCGGCGCCGCGGACCGCGCCTTCCCGCCCACCGTGCGTGAGCAGAGGGATGCGGTGTCGGGCGAGCCCTTCGTAGAACGGATCGCAGCGCCGCGAGGCGGGGTCGATGCCCATCGCGTTCGGCAGCCACTTCACCGCCCGCGCGCCGCCCGCGACCGCCTCGTCGAGCGCCTCCGCCGCGTCCGCGCGGTAGGGGTGGATCGACGCCGCCCACACCAGCTCGTCGGGGTGGCGGGCGGCGACCGCGCGGGCATAGGCGTTCGAAACGTGGAACGCGGACGTCTCCGGCCGGGCGCGGCCCATCGCATCGTGGACCTGGTCGAAGGCGAGCAGCATCAGGCGGGAGCCGGGCACGGCCGCGCGATGGCATGTAAGGAGGCGGTCGAGGTAGGCGCGGTTCGAAGCCTCGTCCGCCGGCACGCAGCTCGCGTTGAGGAAGAAGCGGTACCGTGCGTACAGGAGCGGGTTGCGCAGCCGCAGCATCTGCTCGCCGACCCAGGCGCCGTCCGGGCCTCCGCCGACGCCGAGCAGATGCACGTGGGCGTCGATGACCTGCGCGGGGTCGATGCCGTCGAGCGCGCGCACGACGATCTCGTGGGTGGCGAGCGGTTCGGGGAGTACGGGGTCGAGGCAGGGGTTGAAGAGGCGCAGTGCGCGCACGTTCGCGGGGACCAGTGCGGCGGAAGCCGCGAGCGTTGCGAGCATCCGCCGTCTCGGGAGCGGGCGGGGTCCGCCGGTGCGCGGATGCCGCGGTCCCGGTCCGCCGCGGTCGCGATCGACGGACACCGCCGGCCGGTTCACGACGGGCATCTGCGCGACTCGGCCGGAACCCGTGCACTCCGGGACACCGGCCGCACGGTTCACGCCCCCCGGTCCGTGCCGGGTCCACGCCTGGCGCCGCGGGGTCGCGGAGTCCGGGCGTTCGTGGCCCGCGCGCCGGGCATGGCTCGTGCGCCGGCGGGTATCGCGGCCATGAGGTCTCCGGCGCTCACGGGCATCCGGGCGACTCGGTCGGAACCCGTGCACTCCGGGACACCGGCCGCACGATTCACGCCCCCCGTTCCGTGCCGGGTCCGCGCCTGGCGCCGGGGCGTCGCGGAGTCCGGGCGTTCGCGGGCCGCGCATCGGGCATGGCTCGTGCGCCGGCGGGTATCGCGGTGATGAGGTCTCCGGCGCTCACGGGCATCCGGGCGACTCGGTCGGAACCCGTGCACTCCGGGACACCGGCCGCACGGTTCACGCCCCCCGTTCCGTGCCGGGTCCGCGCCTGGTGCCGGGGGGTCGCGGAGTCCGGGCGTTCGCGGGCCGCGCATCGGGCATGGCTCGTGCGCCGGCGGGTATCGCGGCCATGAGGTCTCCGGCGTTCATCCGCCCGTCGATTGCAGTAGCGAGATGTCCGCCGTCTCCATGAACAAGGCGCCAATCCGGGCGAGGAGCGCGAGGCGGTTGCCGCGCCGGGCGGCGTCGTCATCCATCACCTTTACGGTGTCGAAGAAGTGGTCGACGTCGTCGCGCAGCTTCGCCAAGCTCGTGAGGGCGCCGGCGTACTCGCCCGCATCCAGCATGGCGCGGGCTTGCGGTTCGATGCCGGCGAGCGCGTCGGCGAGGCTTCGCTCCGCGTTCGCGAGGAAGAGGGCCGGATCGACCGCATCGGGAACGTCGATGTGTCCCTGCTCCGCCTGGCGCAGGATGTTGCGGATGCGCTTGTTGGCCGCCGCGAGGCTCGCCGCCTCGGGGAGCGCCCGGAACGTTTCGACGGCGCGCACACGATTCGCGAAGTCGAGCGGTCGGGTCGGTTCCCGGGCGAGCACCGCGTTGAAGACGTCGGTCGGGATCGATCGATCCGCGAAATAGGCGCGCAGCCGGTCCAGTATGAACCGGCGCGCCTCGGCTCCGATGCCGGTGGAGACGGTGCCGGCGGACGGGGTGTCGGCGGAGGCGGTGTCGGCGGACGGGGTGTCGGCAGACGGGGTGTCGGCGGACGGGGTGCCGGCGGACACGGTGTCGGCAGACGGAGTGTCGGCAGATGGGGTGCCTGCGGAGGCGGTGTCGGCGGACACGGCCATGCTCTCGGGATGGCCCTGGGGCGCCGCGGCGCCGGGCGCCTCGTCCATCTGGTCCGCGTAGCATTCGAACGCGGCCTCGATCACCTCGTCGAGGTCCAGATCGAGCTCGCCCTCCATCATGATGCGCAGCGTTCCCAGGGCGGCGCGGCGCAGCGCGAACGGGTCCTTGTCTCCGGACGGGACCAGGCCCAAGCTCAGGCATCCGGCAATGGTGTCGATCTTGTCGGCGATCGCGATCGCGCGCCCGGCGGTGGTGGCGGGAATGCCGTCGTCGGCGAAGCGCGGCATGTAGATCTCCCCGACCGCGTCCGCCACCGCGGCCGGCTCGCCGTCGAGGCGCGCGTACTCGCGGCCCATCTCGCCTTGAAGCTCCGGGAACTCGCCCACCATCTCGGTGACGAGGTCGCACTTCGAGAGCAGGCCGGCGCGGCGGGCGTGCGCCACCGCCTCGTCGGACCCGCCCATCGCCCGCGCCACGCGGCCCGCCAGCTTCGACACCCGCTGCGCCTTGGCGCGGAGCGAGCCGAGCCTGCGCTGGAAGATGACGCCCTCGATCTCTCCCAGCCTCGACTCGAGGCTCCGGCCGCGGTCGGTGTCGAAGAAGTACGCGGCGTCGCTCAACCGGGGGCGGACGACCCGTTCGTTGCCTTCGCGCACCGTCGCGGGATTGCGGCTTTCGATGTTGCTCACCGCAATGAAGTGCGGCATCAGCGCGCCGTTGCGGTCGGCGACCGGGAAGTAGCGCTGGTGCCCCTGCATCGTGGCCACGAGCACCGCGTCGGGGAGGTCGAGGAAGTCGGTGTCGAAGTGGCCGGCGACCGCGACCGGCCATTCGACGAGCGCGGTGTTCTCCTCGAGGAGCGCCGGGTCGATGAGCACCCGCCCGCCGAGCGCCTTCCCCGCCTGCTCGACCTGCTCGCGGATCATCTCCATGCGCTCGTCGAACTCGGCCACGACATGGCCCTGTCTCCGGAGCGCCGTCGCGTAGTCGCCCGCATCCTCCAGCACGATGTCTCCGGGGTGGTGGAAGCGGTGGCCCCGGGTGGCGCGCCCGGAAGGGATCCCCAGAACCTCGGCCTCGATGACCTCCGCGCCGTGCATCAGCACCACCCAGTGCACGGGGCGGACGAACTCGGTATCGCGGTCCGCCCACCGCATCCGCCGCGGCGCGGGCAGCTTCGCCAGCGCCCGCTCGACCATCCCGGGCAGCAGCGAACGGAGCGGCGTGCCGGGGATGGTGGACCGGAAGCCGAGCCACGCGCCGTCTCCGGTCTCGATCCGCACCAGCCGGTCCACCTCGACCCCGACCGATCTCGCGAAGCCGAGGGCCGCCTGCGTCGGCTGGCCGTCCTCGTCGAACGCGCGGGCGAGCGGCGGACCGCGCCGCTCCAGATCACGGTCGGGCTGCACGCCGGGCACGTCGGGAACGAGGACCGCCAGCCGCCGCGGGGTCGCACAGGGCGCCGGGACGCCGTGGGCCAACCCGGCCGCGTCGAGCTCCGCCGCCAGCTCGGCCGCGAACGCCTCGGAGAGCATGCGCAGCGCTCTCGGCGGCAGCTCCTCGGCGCCGATCTCGACCAGCAGTCGATCAGCCTGCCTCGTCATCGAGCATCGCTCCCGGATGTGTCGTTCCCGATGCCGCCGCACCGGCGCATGACGAGGGCGGGTGCAACGGGAACCATCGTCATGCGCGCCCCGACCCGCTCACGCGGCCCGGGAGCGGGTCCTGTCCATGTCGAGCCTTGCTCCCGGATGTGTCGTTCCCGATGCCGCCGCGCCGGCGCATGACGAGGGCGGGCGCAACGGGAACCGTCGCCATGCGCGTGCCGACCCGCTCACGCGGCCCGGGAGCGGGTCCTGTCCATGGGAAACCCGAGCGCTTCGCGCGAGGCGTGGTAGCACTCGGCCACCGCGCGGGCAAGCGAACGCACGCGCAGGATGTACCTCTGGCGTTCCGTCACCGAGATGGCGTGCCGCGCGTCGAGCAGGTTGAACGTGTGCGAAGCCCTGAGCACCTGCTCGTAGGCCGGATAGCCGAGCCCCTTCCCGACCAGCTTGCCGCACTCGCGCTCGCAGACGTCGAACTGCGCGAAGAGCGCGTCCACGTCGGCGTGCTCGAAGTTGTACGCGGACATCTCGCGCTCGCTCTGATGGAAGACGTCGCGGTAGGTCACGCGGCCCGACGGTCCGTCCGCCCACGTCAGGTCGAACAGGCTGTCGACGCCCTGCAGGTACATGGCGATGCGTTCGATGCCGTAGGCCATCTCCGCGGTGACCGGCCGGCACTCGAGGCCGCCGACCTGCTGGAAGTAGGTGAACTGGGTGATCTCCATGCCGTTGAGCCAGACCTCCCACCCCAGGCCCCAGGCCCCGAGGGTGGGCGACTCCCAGTTGTCCTCGACGAACCGGACGTCGTGTTCCAGCGGATCGAACCCGAGCATCGCGAGCGACCCCAGGTACAGGTCCTGCACGTCGATCGGCGACGGCTTGATGACCACCTGGTACTGGTAGTAGTGCTGGAGCCGGTTCGGGTTCTCGCCGTAGCGCCCGTCGGTCGGGCGCCGGGAGGGCTGGACGTAGGCGGCGCTCCACGGCTCCGGCCCGATCGCGCGCAGGAACGTCGCGGGGTGAAAGGTGCCCGCACCGACCTCCATGTCGAACGGTTGCTGGAGCACGCAGCCCTGTCCCGCCCAGTAGTCCTCCAGGGCGAGGATCAGCCCCTGGAAGGTCCGAAGATCGAAGTCGCGTCCCGCCACCGTCCGGCTCTCCCGCTACTCGCGCGCGAGCGCGGAAGTATAGCGATTCGTCGTCATGCGGGATGCGGGCCGCCGACGCGAGGGTACGCCGGGGCAAGAGTGCTTCGGCCTTGCGAAGAAGGCTGCGCATGGTCGAACGTCACCGCCGATTCGGGCGGGTTCCGGTCCGTGCCGACACCGGAGCGGCCATCGCACCCCGAAACGGATGCGGGCACACCTCGCCGAGCGCGCGGGCATCCGACGCTGGACGGGCGTGGGCGGCGATACAATGGCCTTCATGTCGCCAGGAACGGACGCGCTTCCCATGGCCGTCGATTCGAACCACCGCTCCCGGACCATTGCAGCTCCGGTCCACGACCCGCGCCTGCTGGAGCGCGCCGGCTGGACGAACGCGGAGGTCATCTGGGAGCAGATCCAGGAGACCGCCGCCGAGAGCGAGCGGGCGGGCGACCATGCGGACGCCTCGGAGCTGTGGCGCGGCGCCCTGGAGCTCGCTCGCGAACATCTGCCGGCGAGCGATCTGCGGGTGGCGACCAGCGTCGCGAACGTCGCGGTCGCCGAGCGGCGGACGGGCGATGCCGTGGCCGCGAGCTGCATGCTTGATGAAGCGCTGGCGCTCTGGGATGCCGGCGAGCAATGGATCGAGTCCCTCAAGCCCGCCGCCATGGTACGCAGCTCGACGTTTCACCTGCGTCTGCAATCGAAGCACCCGGGCGGCTACGACCGGTTCCCGCGCGAGCGTTGTCGGACACTGGCGAGGGAGGGGCGGGCGATCCTCACCGCAAGGCGCGATGGCCTCCCCGACGAATCGGATCGGCTCGACCGGTGGCGGCGGGAGCGTCCCGATGGCTTCGACGACTGGCGCAAGCTGCTGGGGGCGGTGCTCCTGATCGCCGCGGGGGAAGGCTGAGGCGCAGCGCCCCGGCCAGCGTGGCCGCGGGCGGCGGGAGCGCCCCGGCGGCTTCGACGACTGGCGCAAACTGCTGGGGGCGGTGCTCCTGATCGCCGCGGGGGAAGGCTGAGGCGCAGTGCCCCGGCCGGCGTGGCCGCGGGCGGCGGGAGCGATGGCCGCGACGCGGCAGGCCGAAGATCCCGAGGAACGCGGGGCCCGGAGGGTGCACCGAGCCCCGCGCGGAGCCGGGCTACTTCGTGTCCATGAAGGTCTCGAGCGTGTCGTCGAGGGCCTCCCACCACTTCGTGTGGTGCACCGGCGCCCGCACGCCCGTGACCGGCGACGGATGCGAGTGGTCGCGATAGGTCGCGATGTCCTCGTCCTTGTGGTGCTCCCAGTGCTTGAAGTTGTCGCACTGGACGTCCCAGTCCATGTCGTAGTCGGTCGCGGCGGCGAGGTCCTTGCAGTAGGCGGTCTGGAAGTCGATGTCGTCGATCGGGTTCCGAAGGGCCTCCTCGCGCGCCTGCCACTCGGCCACGTCCTTCTCCATCTCCCCGCGCGAAGGCAGCTCGATCCGGCCGAGGATGACGTCCCGGACGTACCAGGCTTGGGCGTCGAACATGCTGAAGGTGTAGTACTGGTCCTGCATGCCGAGGTAGGCGAGCTTCGGGTTGTCCATCCAGATCACGCCCTTGTAGAGGTTCGGCGGCCACAGCCGGTTGCCGGTCCGCAGCCGCAGGGAGTCCTCCAGGAACGGGAAGTGGTGCCGGTAGCCGGTGCAGAGGATGATCGCGTCGATCTCGCGCGTGCTGCCGTCGCCGAAGTGCGCGGTGTTGCCTTCGAACTTCGTCACCAGGGGCAGCTCCTCGATGCCTTCCGGCCACTTGAACCCCATCGCGCCCGTCCGGTACGTGCAGGTGACCGACGCGGCGCCGTACTTCAGGTTCTGCAGCGCGATGTCCTCGGCGGAGTAGCTGCTGCCGACGATGAGCAGCCGCTTGCCCTTGAACTCGAGGGCGTCCCGGAAGTCGTGGGCGTGCAGCACCCGGCCGGGGAAGCGGTCGATGCCCTCGAAGCTCGGCACGTTCGGGACCGAGAAGTGGCCGATCGCCACGACGACGTGATCGAACTCCTCCTCCCGGTCCGTCTGCTCGTTCAGGTCCGTCGAGCGCACCGAGAACCGGCCGGTCGCCTCGGAGTACCGGACGTCCCGCACCGCGGTATCGAACCTCACGTACTTGCGCACGTCCGACTTCTCCGCCCGGCCGAGGATGTAGTTGTTGAGGACCGCGTAGGGAGGGAAGGACGGGATGGGCTTCCCGAAGTGCTCTTCGAACGAGTAGTCCCCGAACTCCAGGCACTCCTTCGGTCCGTTGGTCCACAGGTACCGGTACATGCTGCAGTGCACGGGCTCGCCGTGCTCGTCGAGGCCGGTCCGCCAAGTGTAGTGCCACAGGCCGCCCCAGTCGGACTGTCTCTCGAAGCACACCAGCTCCGGAATGTCCGCGCCCCCGTTCCGCGCCCGCTGAAAGGCGCGAAGCTGCGAAAGACCGCAGGGCCCCGCCCCGATGATGGCCACACGTTTGTTCATCGCTCGCTCCCTGTCCAATCTTCTGAAAAGTCGATTCGGTGAGTATCACAGCTCGCACAGGGCGTCGAATCCTGCCGGGGCCGTCGCCGCCGGGGTCGGTGCGCCGGCGCTGCGTCGTCGCGGGCCCGGAACATGCACCCGCGGCCCCGACGCACCGGCCATCGGGCACGGCCCTTCGAGCCCGAGAGACGTGTCGCGAGCCGGTGCGCTGCGCGAACGCTCCCGATATTACCCCCGGAGAGCGCAATTGGTCATGTACGGGGCGAGGGTTGGTGCATTTTTGGTCCATTTCCTGCTTGATGATCGATCCAGAAGTGGTACGGTAACGGTAGTTCGACGGTTCTCGCACACGCTTTTCGTTGCGGATTCCGCGAACCTGCGTTTCGGATGGAGCCTGGAGCATATCTCGAAGGGATGCGTCCGCAGAACGACGACAACGATGCTCACTACCCGACCACGAGGAGAAGGCCGATGGCGAAACAGCTATTTCAGAAGAGGATAGGCAGGCGCACTTTCCTCGGTACGACGGCGGCCGGCGCGGCCCTTGCCGGCGGTCTGGTTCCTTCGACCGCCGCCGCTGCCACCAAGACCGTGAAGATCGGATTTCTCGCGCCCCTGACCGGCGAGGTCGCGGCCTGGGGTCTGCCGGGCCTGTACGGATGCGAGATCTGGGCCGAGAAGGTGAACGCCGCCGGCGGGGTGAAGATCGGGGACGACACCTGCACCTTCGAGTTCGTCTCCTACGACAACGAGTACGCGCCCGAGAAGGCGCGCGCCGGCGCCACGAAGCTCATCTTCGAGGACGATGTCAAGTTCATCATGATGCTGGGCGGCGACACCTGGCCGGCGGTGCAGCCCATCGCCAACAAGTCGGGGATGCTGGTGTCCACCCTGCTTCCGAGCGATCTGTCGCCGGACACCAAGACCCTGATCGCGCCCTGCGAAGTCCATCCCATCTACAACGTCACCGGCGTGTGGTGGCTCGCCGATCAGATGCCCGATCTGAAGTCGGCCGTGATCTGCGCGCAGGACGACGCCCTGGGCCGGCCCTCGGTGGCGACCTACCTCGCGGCTTTCGAGGCGCACGGGATCGACGTCCTCGACACCGTCTTCTTCGATCTCTCGACCACCGACTTCGCGCCGGTGATGACGTCGATGCTGGCGAAGAACCCGGACATCCTGTGCCTCGACACTGCCTATGCGGACTACGTGCATCCGCTGTGCGAGCAGGCGTACCAGCAGGGCTTCAAGGGCAAGATCATCTCCTGTACCGCGGACTTCTACGAGAAGATCGTCGAGAAGACGTCCAAGGAGTTCATGGAAGGCTTCATCTTCCAGTTCCCCGACTTCGACGATCCGGCGCTCAATCAGGAGGGGATCAACTTCGCCGCCCCGGGGGAGTTCTACGCCGAGTACAGCAAGCGCTGGCCCGGCGAGTGGGGCGCGGTGTCGTGGGAGTACGCGTCGATCATGGATCTCTGGGTGCAGGGCGCCCAGCGGACCGGCAGCGTGGAGCCCCAGGACGTGCTGGCCGGCATGAAGCAGGGCGGCACCGGCAAGCACGCCTTCGGAGACGCGAGCTGGTGGGGCAAGGAGCTGTTCGGGATCGACAACGCGCTGGTCGGCAACTGGCCGGTGGTGGTGATCGAGAACGGCAAGGCCGTCATCAAGGAGTTCCGCAACATCCCCGAGTGGTGGGCCATGCACGGTGATCTGCTGGTGAAGCACTTCACCGCGATGGGCGAGATGTACCACCAGCGCTGAGGCGGATCGGCCGGCCCGATCGCACGTTCGTCGGACTGAAATCGGAGGGGCGGCCCCGCCCCTCCGACCGTTCGTCTCCGGGGCCGTGGCCGGCGGCGTTCCCACCGGCGTTTCCCACCGGCGTTTCCATCGAGCAGGGCACTGTCCGACCCGATGATCGAGCTGCTGCTACAGACCTGCGTCAACGCCGTCTACGCCGCGAGCTTCATGGCGCTGATCGCGGTGGGGCTCATGCTGATCTTCGGCGTCATGGGCGTCGTCAACTTCGCCCACGGCGAGCTGTTCATGCTCGGCGCCTATTGCGTGGTGTTCGCGTACGCGGACCAGTCGTACCCCTACTTCCTCGCCGTGATGCTCGGGCTGGTCTTCGTCGGCGCGCTCGGGATCGCGATGGAGCGCACCCTGTTCCGGCCGGTGCGGGACAATCCCCTGGCCGGGCTGATCGTCTCCATCGGGCTGCTGCTGATGCTCCAGGCGGCGGTGGCGATGGGCTTCGGGGTGCGCATGGAGCACATCGCGCCGTCGACCCAGACGACGTTCAATCTGTTCGGTATTTCCGGCGTGGTGGTCGCCCTCCAGCGTCTCTGGGTCATCATCGGCGCGGTCGTCGTGCTGGGCGCGCTCTGGGTATTCCTGCGCCGCACGCGCTTCGGCTGGGCACTCCGGGCCTGCGCGCAGGATCCGGAAGCCGCCGCGCTGCAAGGGATCTCGATCACCCAGTCCGCGCGCCTCGCCATGTGCATCGCCGCGGCCATGGCGGGGGTTGCCGGCGCCCTTGCGGCGCCCCTGGTCCGCACCTATCCCTACATGGGCCATTCGGTGATCGTCACCGCCTTCATCGTCACCATCGTCGGCGGACTCGGCAGTCTGGAAGGCGCGGTGGTGGCTGCGATCCTCTACGGATTCGTGCACACCTTCGTGACCACGTTCTACGACGGAGTCGTCGCCGACATCGTCGGCCTGCTGCTGATGCTGGTGGTGCTCATCGTGCGGCCCACGGGCCTGCTCGGGGTCCGGGACCGGGCCTGAGCCCGGGCCGCGGAGACGACCGCCCGTGCGCAGCGCCACCCACGGCTGGAGGTTCTGGGCGACGCTTGCGGCGGTCTACGCGGTTCTCGTGGTGCTGCCCCACCTGCTCAGCTTCTCGCAGAAAGAGGTCGCGGTCTTTCTCGTCATCAACGTCCTGGTGGTGGTGAGCTACCGGCTGCTGACCCTGACCGGGGAGTGGTCGCTCGCTCACGTGGTCATCATGGGGGTCGGCGCCTACGCGAGCACGCTGCTCGCGAAGCGGCTGGGCGTTCCGGTCCCGCCGGCGATGCTGCTGGGCGCCGGCATCGCGGCTCTGACCGCCTACGTCCTGAGCTTTCCGCTGCTGCGGATGAAGGCGTTCTACTTCCTCATCGGGTCGTTCGCGGCCGGCGAGATCATCCGGCTGTGCTGGAAGCGGTTCCGCGAGCCGTTCGGCGGGCCGAAGGGCATCAAGCTCATTCCCTCGGTGCCCGACATCGAGATAGGCGGCCTCCAGGTGGTGTTCTTCGAGCCCGTCAACTACTACTACCTGTGCCTCGTCGTCGTCTCCATCTCCCTCGTCGTCCTCTACCGGCTGGAGAAGTCGCGGATCGGCCTCACCTTCCACGCCATCCACTGGCAGGACAAGCTGGCGGAGGCGGTGGGCGTCGACACCCGCCGGTACCGGACCCTGGCCTTCGTCATCGCCTCGTTCTTCGCGGGGCTGGCCGGCGCCCTGCTCGCGCACTACCTCGGCACCGTGAACCCGAACCAGTTCGACGTGGAATTCATGGTCTACGTGCTGGTCTGGGTCATCGTGGGAGGAACCGCCACCATCTACGGCCCGATCCTCGGGGTGGCGGTGTTGACCGTCATCAACGAGATCGTGCTGCGCGAGCTGGGAGTGGACCAGGCGCGTCCGCTGATCTACGGCGCCATTCTGATTGCATCCATCCTGTTCCTTCCCGACGGGCTCGAGAGCCTGGGTCCGAAGTTGCAGCGGGCGCTTGCGCGGGCCCGGGAGCGAAGCCATGGCCGGGCCTGTTGATCGCGCCCCCGCGGCGCCGGCCGCGAGCGGCCCCGATCGGTTCCGCGAGCCGACTTCACTCCCGAGCGCCTGCTTCGGCGCGGTGTCGCGATTGCCGGAGCCGTCGGGTGCGCGCGAGGCCTGTAGCCGAGGCAGGTTCGCACTGACGGAAATGGAGCCCGGCCCGTTCGACGCCGACCGTAGCGATGCTTGAAATCCGGAACCTCTCCCGCAGCTTCGGCGGCCTGGTCGCCGTTTCCGATCTCTCCTTCTCGGTCGGAGAAAGCGAGATCCGGGGCCTCGTCGGACCGAACGGCGCGGGAAAGACCACCACGTTCAACGTGATCAGCGGCTTCTACCCGCCGAGCGCCGGCAAGGTGCTGTTCCGGGGCGAGGACATCTCCGGGATGCGCACGAGCGCCATCGCGGCCCGCGGCCTGGTGAGGACGTTTCAGGCCACCACGCTGTTCCAGGAACTCTCGGTCATGGAGAACGTGCTCGTGGGCTGTCACCTGCACGCTCGCATCGGTCCGTTGCGGGCCCTGGTCGGAGCGGACCGGCGCCGGGAGGCCGCGGCGCGGGACAAGGCGCTCGCGATCCTGGATTTCTTCGGGCTGGGCGAGCGCGGGGACGATCCCGCCATGAGCCTGCCCCACGGCTTGCAGCGTGCCCTGGGGGTCGCGGTGGCGTTCGCCGCGGACCCGAAGCTGCTCCTGCTCGACGAGCCCTTCACCGGCATGAACCCCGAAGAGACCCGGCAGATGATGGAGACCGCGCGCAAGGTGCGCGACCGCGGGGTGACGCTGCTGCTGGTGGAGCACGACATGCAGGCGGTGATGGGACTGTGCGACCGGATCACGGTGCTCAACTTCGGCAAGCTGCTCACCGAGGGGACGCCGGAAGAGGTGCGCCGCCATCCGGAAGTGATCGAGGCGTATCTCGGGGCCGCGACCAATGCCGCCTGATCCCCGGGACGCCACACGGCGCCGCGCCCGAACGATGGAGCCGTGACCCATGCTCCTTGAGGTCAGGGACGCCACCGTGCACTACCACAAGGTGGCGGCGTTGCGCGGCGTCAGCATGGACGTTCCCGACGGCTCGGTGGTCACCATCATCGGCGCCAACGGGGCCGGGAAGAGCACGCTGCTGCGTGCGATTTCCGGTCTGGAGACGTTGTCCGAGGGCGAGATCCGGTTCGACGGCCGGCGCATCGACGGCACCCTCCCCGAGAAGGTGGTGGCGCTGGGGATCGCCCAAGTGCCCGAGGGCCGGCGCATCTTCCCCGACCTGACCGTGCAGGAGAACCTCGACACCGGCGCCTACCTGCGCCGTGATCGCGAGCAGATGGCCCGGGATCTCGACGACGTGTTCGGCCATTTCCCGAGGCTCATGGAGCGGCGCCGGCAGTGGGCCAAGACCCTGTCGGGCGGCGAGCAGCAGATGCTGGCCATCGGGCGTGCGCTCATGTCGAACCCCAGGCTCCTGCTCCTCGACGAGCCCACCATCGGCCTGTCCCCGGTGTTGGTGCAGGAGATGGCGCGGATCATCAGGGAGATCCACGCACGCGGGGTTCCCGTGGTCCTGGTGGAGCAGAACGCGGAGCTGGCGTTGCGGCTCGCGGACTATGCCTACGTGCTGGAGACCGGCACCGTCGCCCTGCACGGCCCGGCGTCCGAGCTGCACGAGAACGACCACGTCCGCCGCGCCTATCTGGGCGCGTGACCCCCCCGCCGGCCGAGCGGCCGGTAGTATTGGAAGCCGCCACCGGCGAGCGCACGGTCCGAATCCCGTCGCCCGGATCGTTGCGCACCGTCGTTCCGGAGAAGCGTCGGGCGAGCCGTGGCACGACATCCGGGGAGCCAGGACATGGACGAACGAACCCGGCCACGCCGGCGTCGAAGCGGGGACGGCCCGGTCGCCCCGCCGGTCCGCCCGGTCGACTACCACCACCTGACCAGCCCCTTCCCGCTGGCCAGGGGCTGGTCCGACGACCGGATCGCCGACATCCACGCCTCGGCCCTCACCGTGCTGCAGGAGCTGGGCGTCCAGGTGAACCATGGCGGAGCCCGGGACCTCCTGGCGCACGCCGGCGCGGCGGTGTCCGGGCAGCAGATCCGCTTCGGGCGCGAGATGGTCGAGGCGGCCATTGCCTCGTCTCCGCCGGAGTTCACCCTGACCGGTAGCGCCCGCACGCTCCGCATCGGAGGACGCAGCACCCAGTTCACCCCCGTCGGCGGCCCGCCCTACGCCATGGACACCGCCCGCGGCAAGCGCCCGGGCACCTTCGAGGATTTCCGCAACTTCGTGCGCCTGGCCCAGACGTTCGACGTGGTCCACATGACCGGGCCCTCGGTCGAGCCGCAGGACATCGCGCCCGACCTGCGCCATCTGCGGATGATGCGGGTCCAGGTGCTGGATTCCGACAAGCCCACCTTCGTCTACGCCCGCGGCGCCGGACAGGTTGCGGACGCATTCGAGATCCTGCGCCTGCGCCATGGCCTCGACGACGCCGCGTTCCGGGCCCGGCCCCACACCTACACCGTGATCAACACCAACTCCCCGCTGATCCTCGACACTCCGATGTGCCAGGGGCTGATCGACTTCGCCCGCGCCGGCCAGATCTCCATCATCACCCCCTTCACGCTCTCCGGAGCCATGGCGCCGGTGACGATTCCGGGGGCGCTGGTCCAGCAGCATGCCGAGATGCTGGCGGGCCTGGTGCTGACCCAGACGGTCCGGCCCGGGGCGCCGGTGGTCTATGGCGGCTTCACCTCGAACGTCGACATGAAGTCCGGGGCGCCCGCGTTCGGCACCCCCGAGTACGTACGGGCGTGCTGGGGCACGGGCCAGCTCGCGCGCCTGATCGGGCTGCCGTGGCGGTCCTCGGCGTCGTGCGTGTCCAACGCCCCCGACGCGCAGGCGATCTGGGAGACGCAGATGTCGCTGTGGGGCGCACTGACCGGCGGCGCCAACATCGTGATCCACGCCGCGGGCTGGCTGGAGGGTGGGCTCAGCGCCTCCTACGAGAAGTTCATCCTCGACATCGAGCAGCTCCGGCACATGGCGGAGCTGATGCAGCCGGTGCGCTGGGATGACGGCGAGCTGGCGCTCGAGGCCCTGCGCGAGGTCGGCTCGGGCGGGCACTTCTTCGGCGCGCGGCACACGATGGAGCGGTACAGGACGGCCTTCTACGCACCCTATGTCTCGGACTGGTCGAACTTCGGCCAGTGGCGGGAGGCGGGCGGGCGCACCGCCACCGAGCGCGCGCACGAGCTCTGGCAGCAGGCGCTGGCGCGGTTCGAGCCGCCGGTGGTGGACCCCGGCACGGTCGAATCCATCGACGCCTTCATTGCGCGCCGGGTCGAGGAAGGCGGCGCCGCGCCGGTGAGCTGAGCCGGCGGCGGTGGCCGGGGCCGGCGGGAACACCGTGACCGGCCGGCGGTGGTGGCCGGGGCCGGCGGGAACACCGTGACCGGCCGGCGGCGGTGGGCGGGGCCGGCGGGAACACCATGACCGGCCGGCGGTGGTGGGCGGGGCCGGCGGGAACACCATGACCGGCCGGCGGTGGTGGGCGGGGCTGGCGGGAACACCGTGACCGGCCGGCGGCGGGCCGGCTCGTTGCGGGGGGCGTGCCTGTTGCCCGGGCCCCGCGGGTAGTATCGGCCGGCGGTCGTCCCGGCCCCGGCGGCGCCGTCTTCGGAAAGGATGCCAATGGATCCGCGATATCCGGTCGTCTTCGGCGCCTGCCTGACGCAGTTCACGATCGTGGGTCTGCTGTTCTCGGTCGGACTGTTCTTCGACGTGCTCGAAGCGGAGCTCGGCTGGTCGCGGACGATCCTCTCGGGGAGCGCTTCACTGGCCTTTCTGGTCATGGGGCTGTTCGCCTGGTTCGCCGGCCGCCTCAGTGACAGGTTCGGACCGACGGTGGTCCTCGGCGCGACGGGAGTGCTGTACGGAGCGGGGTACGCGCTCATCTCGATCGTCGACGAGCCCTGGCAGCTCGTCGCCCTCTTCGGGATCTGCATCGGGCTGGGCCTGAGCACCCACGACGTCGTGACCCTCTCGACCATCGCGCGCTGGTTCGGGCGCAGGCGCGGGATGATGACCGGCGTCGTGAAGGTCGGAACCGCGGCCGGCCAGATGGTGTTGCCGTTGCTGGCCGCGCTGCTGATGGCCTGGGTGGGCTGGCGCCACGCGGCGCTGGCGCTGGGCTGCGCGGGGACCGCGCTCCTGCTGGTCGCCGCGGTTTCCATGACGGCCCCGCCGAAGAGCCATGCGCCCGGCCGGCCCTCCGGGCCCTCGGGCCGGGAGCCCGCCGATGTCCGGCGCAGCCGCGTCTTCTGGACGCTGTGCGCGATCCAGTTCCTGTTCTTCCCCGCCCTGATGACCGTGCCGTTGCACGTCGCGGTGCACGGCATGGACCTCGGCATGACCCGCGCAACGGCGGCGGCCCTGCTGACCGTGATCGGCGGGTCCAGCATCGTCGGCCGGTTGACGGTCGGCGCCCTGGTCGACCGGATCGGCGGGAGGAACGCCTACGTGCTCTGCTTCGTGCCGTTGCTCGCCGGCCTGCTCTCGTTGCTGGCGGCCGAGACCCGTTGGCTGGTGTTCGCGGCCGTCGCGGTGTACGGCTTCGGGCATGGCGGGTTCTTCACCGTCGTTTCGCCGACGGTGGCCGAGTTCTTCGGCACTCGCGCCCACGGCGCGACCTTCGGGAGCATCCTGTTCTTCGGCACCCTCGGCGCCGCGATCGGACCGACCATGGCGGGCCGGGTCTTCGACCTCACCGGCAGCTACGCCTACGCCTTTTCAGGTCTCGCCGTGATGGTCGCGGTGGGCCTCGCCCTGGCGCTTTCGCTGCCATCGCGCCGGTCGACGCGGCCCGCTCGACCCTGACCGGGCCTCTCTCCGACCCCGGCGGCGCGTACGGCAGCCGGGCAGACTCCATCCGAGAGGCGGAGAGAGCGGGACTCGAGCCCGCCGCCGGCCCGCGACCGCCGCCGGCCCGCGACGTGGCGGCTTGGCCGCCCCGGCGCCGGCGCCGATCCGGCGGCGCGTACGGGAGCGCGACCCTGCTACCATCGCGGTTCCGGATCGTCGCACTGCCCCGAACGCACCGCCCCGAACCTCCAATCCGATGCTCTATCCCCGGACATTCGACGTGATCGTGGTCGGCGGCGGCCACGCCGGCACCGAGGCGGCGCTCGCCGCGGCGCGGGCCGGGGCGGAGACGCTGCTGCTCACGCAGAGCATCGAGACCCTCGGGCAGATGAGCTGCAACCCTGCCATCGGCGGGATCGGCAAGGGACACCTCGTCAAGGAGATCGACGCGCTCGGCGGGGCCATGGCGATGGCCGCGGACCGCTGCGGAATCCACTTCCGCACCCTCAACGCGCGCAAGGGTCCCGCGGTGCGGGCGACCCGCGCCCAGATCGACCGGGCGCTGTACCGGCGCCACGTCCGCCGGGTCCTCGAACGTACGCCCCGGCTCGCGTTGCTGCAGCAGACGGTCTCCGACCTCGTCGTCGACGGGGACGCGGTGCGCGGGGTGGTGACCGGGATCGGGGTCCGCATCGAGGCCGCCTGCGTGGTGATGACCGTCGGCACCTTCCTCGGCGGACGGCTCCACGTGGGGATGGAGAACCACGAAGGCGGCCGGGCCGGCGACCCGCCGTCGAACGCGCTGGCGCGCAGGCTCCGCGAGCGCGAATTCGCGGTCGGGCGCCTGAAGACGGGAACGCCCCCGCGCATCGACGGACGCACCATCGACTTCTCCCGGCTGGAGCCCCAGCCCGGCGACGAGCCGCGGCCGGTGTTCTCGTACCTCGGAAGCCGGGACTGGCATCCCGCGCAGGTGCCGTGCCACATCGCCCGCACCAGCGAGCGCACCCACGCGATCATCCGTGCCGCGCTGGATCGGTCGCCCATGTACACGGGCGCGATCGACGGGGCCGGGCCGCGGTACTGCCCGTCGGTGGAGGACAAGGTGGTGCGCTTCGCCGAGCGCGATTCACACTTGGTCTTCGTCGAGCCGGAAGGACTCGACACCGACGAGATCTACCCCAACGGCATCTCCACGAGCCTTCCGTTCGACGTCCAGATCGAGCTCGTGCGCACGATCCCCGGCTTCGAGCGCGCGCACGTCACGCGCCCGGGCTACGCCATCGAGTACGACTACTTCGACCCGCGGGAGCTCAGGCCGTGGCTGGAGACGCGCCGGGTCGGGAACCTGTTCTTCGCCGGCCAGATCAACGGCACCACCGGCTACGAGGAGGCGGCCGCCCAGGGGCTCGTGGCCGGGGTGAACGCCGCGCTCCGCGCACGGGGCCGCGAGCCGTGGTATCCGCGCCGTCACGAAGCCTATGTCGGTGTGCTCGTGGACGATCTGGTCACCCGCGGCACGAGCGAGCCGTACCGCATGTTCACGAGCCGCGCGGAATACCGCCTGATGCTGCGCGAGGACAATGCGGACCTGCGCCTCACCGAGGCCGGCCGCGGCCTCGGGCTGGTCGACGACGCCCGCTGGCGCGCGTTCTCCGGCAAGCGCGACCGGATCGATGCCGAGCGCGCGCGCCTGGAGGCGTTGCGGGTCGGGCCGTCCTCGCGGTGCGCGGAGGCGCTCGCCGGGGTGCTGGGGGCGCCGCTCGCCCGCGACTGCAGCGCCTTCGACCTGCTCAAGCGTCCGGAAATGTCGTACCGGACGCTCGTCGGGGTGGACGGGCTCGGTCCCGGCGTCGACGACGAGGCGCTCGCGCGGCAGATGGAAGTCCAGGCCCGCTACGACGGCTACATCCGGCGGCAGCGGGAGGAGATCGAGCAGACGCTGGAGCACGAGGACAAGGCGCTTCCCGACGATCTCGACTACGGGGTGGTGCGCGGCCTCTCGACCGAGGTGCGCGAGTTGCTGGAACGGCACCGCCCCGCCTCGTTGGGCCAGGCGGCCCGCGTCGCCGGAGTGACCCCGGCCGCCGTCTCCCTGCTGCTCGTGCACCTGAAGAAGCACGGGGTGGCGGGCCGCACTGGGCTGTCGGGCCGCACCGGGCTCGCACGGTCCGGCGGTGCGCGACGCAGCGCGTGAGGCATCCGGGCGGCCGCTTTCGGTCGCGCCATGAGAGAGCCGGACGCCGCGCGCCGAAACCGCACGAGGCCGGCTTGTGCCTTGCGGGTCCCGGCGCGGCGAGTCGCACGGGCGCATTGCACCGGACCCCTGCGCGTCGTCTCGGCGCATGTCGTCGGCTCCCCCGCCGCGGCGCGTGCTTCGGGCACGCCGCGTAGCGACGCAGCGCGTGAGGCATCCGGGCGGCCGCTTTCGGTCGCACCATGAGAGCCGGCCGCCGCGCGCCGAAATCGCACGAGGCCGGCTCGTGCCTTGCAGGCCCCGGCGCGGCGAATCGCACGGGCGCATTGCCCCGGCCCCGCGCGCGCCGCCTCGGCGCACGTCGTCGGGTCCCCCGGCGCGGCGCGTGCTCCGGGCACGCCGCGTAGCGTGAAGGCCCGGCGCGCGTCGCGCGGTCGTCCGGCGACGGATTCCGACGTCCGGATGCGGACCACGGCCCCGCCGGACCTCCGGGACATCGAGCGCCGTCTCGCGACCGCGCTGGAGCGCGCGGGTCCTGGCGTCACCGCGTCGCAGCGCCGCGCACTGGCCCGGTACGTGGCGCTGCTCGCGCAGTGGAACCGCGCCTACAACCTCACCGCGGTCCGGGACCCGTTCGCGATGATCGACCGGCACGTGCTCGACTCCCTCACCGCCCTCGACTCCCTCGTCGGCACGCGGCTGCTGGATGCCGGCACCGGGGCGGGGCTGCCCGGCCTCGTTCTGGCCATCGCGCGCCCGGACGTGCGGTGCACCCTGCTCGATCCCGTGCGCAAGAAGACCCGGTTCTGCGCCCATGCCGCGATGACCCTCGAACTCGACAACGTCGAGGTCGCCTCGGAGCGGCTCGCCGCGCACCGGCCGGTCCACCGCTACTCGACCGTGATCAGCCGCGCCGCCCTGACCCTCGCGGACCTCGTGGCCGGCGCCCGGCCCCTGCTCGATACCCCGGGACGCATCGTCGCGATGAAGGGGCCGCGACCGGAAGCGGAGCTCCGCGCCCTCCACGAACGCGACCGCGAGGGGCTCGATATCCGCGTGGAGCCGGTGGAGGCCGGGTCCCGGCCGGCCGCCGCGACGCTCGTGCTCATGGACCTCGCCGGCCGCGCCGATGGCGTTGCGGCGCGGAGGAGTGTCACAATCGGGCCGCCTTCGATACCCGCGGAACCGGGACCGGCACGTGCTCCCGCGCTCCGGACCGGCAGGAATCGCCGGCAGGCGTGAGGCGTGCGGGAAGGCGGGCGCCGGAACAATCACGAGCGACCGGACACCGTTACGAGGCGATTCATGGCCAAGGTCGTTGCGGTAGCCAACCAGAAGGGCGGCGTCGGAAAGACGACGACCAGCATCAACCTTGCGGTGTCGCTCGCCGCCGCAAGGCGCCGGGTGCTGCTGATCGACCTCGACCCGCAGGGCAACGCGACGATGGGCAGCGGTGTCGACAAGACTTCGCTCGCAGCGTCGAACTACGATGTCCTGATGGAGGAGGCGACCCTGGAAGGGATCTCGATCCCCGTCGAGCACAGCAGGTATCTCCTCGCTCCGGGCAATGCGGACCTCACCGGGGCGGAAGTCGGGTTGCTCGACCAGATCGGGCGGGAGCTCCGCCTGCGCCATGCGGTGGAACCCGTGCGCGAACGGCACGACTACATCATCATCGACTGCCCGCCGGCGCTGAACATGCTCACGGTGAACGCGCTGGCCGCCGCCGATTCCGTGATGATCCCGGTCCAGTGCGAGTACTACGCGCTGGAAGGCTTGTCCGCGTTGCTCGACACGATCGAGAAGATCCGCCGGCTCCTCAATCGGAACCTGCGGATCGACGGGGTGCTCCGGACCATGTACGACCCCCGCAACAACCTCTCCGCCCAGGTGTCGCAGCAACTCGTGAAGCACTTCGGGGACAAGGTCTACAGCACCATCATCCCGCGCAACGTCCGTCTCGCGGAGGCGCCCAGCCACGGCCTTCCGGCGCTGCTCTACGACCGGAACTCCAGCGGCGCCCTTGCCTATCTGGCCCTTGCGGGCGAGGTGCTCCGGCGCGACGGAACCCACCTCCAGGCCGCGAATCAATGAGCGTGCGGTGATGGCGAAGAAGCGTGGACTCGGGCGAGGCCTGGACGCCCTGCTCGGAGGCGTGACGGACGCCGCGGCGAGCGGGAGCGCGATGTCCGGCCCGGCGGATGCGGCCGGCGACGACGGCTTCCGGCGGTTGCCGATCGACCTCATCCACCGCGGCAGGCACCAGCCGCGCCGCATCGTCGACGAGTCCGCGCTGGAGGAGCTGGCGCAGTCGGTGCAGGCCCGCGGCATCGTCCAGCCGATCGTCGTGCGCCCGCTCGGGGCCGGCCGTTTCGAGGTCGTGGCGGGAGAACGGCGCTGGAGGGCCGCCCGGATGGCCGGACTCGACGAAGTACCGGCCGTCGTGCGCGAGTGCTCGGACCAGGAAGCAGCGGCCGTCGCGCTCATCGAGAACATCCAGCGCGAAGACCTGAACCCCATCGAGGAGGCGCAGGGCTACCGTTCCCTCGCGGACGAGTTCGGGCTGACCCACCAGGAGCTTGCGGATGCGGTGGGGCGTTCGCGCTCCGCGGTGTCGAACGCGCTCCGGCTGCTCGATCTCGAAGAGGACGTCCGCGCCCTGGTGGAGCAGGGCGACTTGGACATGGGACACGCGCGCGCCCTCCTCGCGCTCTCCGGCGCCGCTCAGAGCGAGGCCGCGGCCGAAGTGGTGCGGCGAGGCCTGTCGGCCCGCGAGACCGAGAAGCTGGTGCGCTCGAAGGTCAGGGGCGAGGCGCCCGCCGAGCGCAGAGCCCGCGACCCGGACGTGGTGAAGCTCGAGACCGAGCTGGCGGAACGTCTGGGCGCAAGGGTCCGGATCGACCACAAGACGAAGGGCGCCGGCTCGGTCACCATCCACTACAGCTCGCTCGAAGCCCTCGACGGCATCCTGGGGCGTATCCGCTGAGCCCAATCCGGCCCGGCCCGGATCGGGTCCGACCCGGACCGCTACTCCGCGGGCGCCGCATCCAGGCCGAAGTACTCTCCGATCGTGATGCGCCGCACCCCTTCACCGGTGTGGAGGACGAGCGCGCCGCGGTCGTCGATGTCGTCCATGCGGCCGTGGATCGGTCCGGAGAGCAGCCGGATCTCCGAGTCCGAACCGGAGCCGAGTCCGTCGGCCCGAATGCGCCAGGCGCGGCGCAGCGGTTCGAAGCCGTCGTCGGCCCAGCGACTCGACCAGGCGAGGAAGTGGCTCGCATACGCCTCCAGGACATCGACGACGGTGATGCCGTGGGCGCCGCTGGCGTGGATGGAGTTGTACTCCTCCGGCTCGGGCTGCGGCGGGTGCACCCCGACGTTGACGCTCGCTCCGAGCACCAGCGCGGGGTAGGGATCGCGCGCCGGATCGGTGGCGGCGACGTCCAGCCGCGCCGCGAGCAGGTCGTTGATCAGGAGCCGGTTCGGCCACGCGAAGCGCAGTCCGGTCATCGGCGAGACCATCTCCGCGATTGCGCTTCCCACCGCCAGGGCATTGACGCAGGCCAACTGCCAGGCGTCCTCGTTCGGATAGTCCGGCTCGATGACCAGCGCGCAGTGGAGGTTGCCTTCGTACCCGCGCCATGCGTTGCCCCGCCGGGTGCGTGCGTCCGTCTGCTCCCGGGCCCAGACGAGGGTGCCTTCGCCGGCGCCGCTCGCGGCTCTCGCCAGCGCCGCGTCCACGACGCTGCGGACGCGGTCCAGGGCCACCAGCTCGAACTGCGGCGGGAGGCGAGGCGGCTTCTCGGTGGGGGGCATGACGGGATCGAGTCGGAGGAGTGACGAGCGGCGACAGGGGACGAGGGGGAGACGATGAACGGGCCGCTCTCGCGCGAATATCAGTCGGTACGCTTCATCCGCTCACGGCGGCGGATGCGGGTGAGCCGGAGACCGCGAACGGTCCGGCGGGGCGGCATGGTTCGGTGAAGTCAGCCGCCGATCCCCGGTAGAGAGAGTTCTTTGCAAATCTTCTTCGCGAGGCGATTGGGAATCTCCACGATCCTGAAAGATGAGGTCGATCGCGTCCGCCAGGCTTTCCCGAGCCTCCTGCTTCGTTCGGCCCTGGCCATTGGCTCCCGGCACCTCCGGACAGTATGCGATGTGCCATTCGCCGTCTCGTTCGAAGATTGCCGTGTAGGTATTGCTCACCGCTCGAACCTCCCATGACGATTTCCGATACGTCCGGATGCCTTGTCGTCGATGCTCGACGCCGGTTGACGCGCCGAGCCGTCTTCGATCTCATTGTCGGATATTCTCGACCAATTCTTCTACCCACCGTCGGCGCTGTCCGTCCCACCACTTCCGGGCGTCCTCTTCATGGCTTCCTCATGGCTTCCTCCGGTGCTTCTCATCTTGCCTCGCAGCGGTAACTTGCCATTCCCCATGGCCGTGCCGTCCGCGTCGACGGACAGCGCACGGATATCGGTGTGCTTCCCGGCAAGCGCAGGGAGCGGTTCCCGGAGGCCGCGGAGCCGGGTCATGTCGGGGACCGCGATGGAATGGGGCTTCCGGATCGTCCGCACGTTGAAGCATCTCGCCGAGAGCTCCGATAGAGCAGTTGACGCACATGGGCGGTCTGATGCCAAGTCGAAAAGGCCGGATACGGTTCGACCGATTCTCTCCTTCCTCGACGAGCGCCGACTCGCAAACATGGGGTGGACCTCCATTGCCGGTTGACACGTTCATCGCCGGGACGCGTGCCCTGATCGTGGCAGCGCTGCTCACTGCCGGTCTCCCGGCCGCGGCGGGATCGGGTCCCGAGCCGCCGGCTCCTGCGGCTTCGGGGTCCGAACCGGCGACGATCCTGGCGCGGCTCCGCGCCGTGATCGCCGCGGTGTGCGGCGCCGGCGAGCCGCCGCCCGCCGCCCTCACCCTCCCGCTGGGCGGGGCCATCGAGCTTTCGCGAGAGCCGTTGCGCGGGCGCGACCGCGTCATGGGCACGCGCCACCGGCTGATGCTCCCCGACGGCGCCCGCATCCGGCTCGACCGGATCGAGACCGACGGTGTCCTGCGCCGGGTCGTGGCGAGCTACGACGAGCCGACGGGGGCCGGGCGCCGCCCGGCGCTCCTCGCGATCGCCGATGGCGCCTGCAACGTCATGGCGGGCCGGCGGATCGCGTACTACGCGGATGGAATGCCGCGTTCGATCGAGTTCCTGCCGAGCGGCATGGACCGGGTGGTGCGGGTCGAACCGTTGAATCCCCCGGTGCCGGCCGCGCCGGCACGCGCGGTCGAAGGCCCCGGCGTTCGAGTGGGGCTCGTCGACTCCGGAGTGAACTACCTGCTGCCGGAGATCGCATCGAGGCTCGCCCGCGACGAGGACGGCGCCCTGATCGGATTCGACTTCCAGGATCTCGATGCGCGTCCGTTCGACGCCGATCCCGCGCGCGGCCCGTTCCATCCCCGGCGCCACGGAACCCGTACCGCATCGCTGCTCCTGGAGGAGGCGCCGGTCGCGGTGCTCGTGCCCTACCGCTATCCGCGCCGCGACATGTCGAGGATGCCGGATCTCGTCGAGCATGCGGCGGCGGCCGGCGTGCGCATCATGAACGTCTCGATGGGCAGCCGCCGCCGCTCCGAGTGGGCCGGTTTCGAGGCCGCGGCGCGGGCCCGTCCGGCGATCCTGTTCGTGGTCTCCGCCGGCAACGACGACGCCGACATCGACGAGGAGCCGGTCTATCCCGCATCCCTCCCGCTCGACAACCTGCTCACCGTCACGTCCTCGGACCGCTTCGGGCTACCCGCGCGCGGCTCCAACCGGGGGCGCGAGAGCGTCGATCTCGCGGTGCCCGCGGAGCAGGTTCCGGTCACCGGCTTCCACGGCCGGGTGCGGGTGGTGTCCGGGTCGAGCTATGCGGCGGCGCGGGTGTCCGCCCTCGCGGCATGCCTGCTCGCGGCGCATCCCGACTGGACCGCACCGGAGCTCAAGTCGGCGATCCTCGCCCGCGCCGAGAAGCCGGCGAGCGACATGGTCGCCTACGTGGGCGCCGGGACGCTGCACGACCCGATCGGCGCCGACCGTGGCGCCTGCGCCGCCAAGCCCGCGACGGTGACCGAAATCCCGTTCGCCACCTGGACCGCGGAACACCTCTATCCCGGGGGAGCGGAGCCCCCTCACGGACACGCCATCGGCCTCGACATCATGGTCCTGAGCGGAGCGGGCTGGCGGATTCCGGAGATCCATCGCGCAGTGAGACGCGCCGCGGAAATCCTTGCCCAATGCGAGGTCTCGGTCGCGCGGGCGCGGGTAAGGACCGTCGAAGCGCCTCGCCGGTACCGGTACCTCCACGACTCGTGGAGCCGGCGGCTCGCGAGGCGGCTCGACCCGGCCCGCCCCGCGGTGTTCTTCGTGGAGGAGACGCTGCGGCAACCCGCCTTCGAGGCCGAAGCGTTCGGCCAAGGGAACACCCGCCGCATGCCCGCGCTGCGCGACACGGTCTGGATTACCCGGGCGGCCCGGGATGTCGGAATCGTGCTCGCGCACGAGCTGTTCCACGTGCTCGCCGACCTCGGCCGGCACGAGACCGATCCCGGCAACCTCATGAACGAGCGCATCGGAGCGCACAGTACCGGGCTCCACGACTGGCAGTGCGAACGGCTGCGCAAGGTCGCGACGGCGTTCGGACTGGCCGTTCCGGTGCGGTAGAAGACCCCGGCAAGGCCCCGGAAGGCCCGGAAATGTTCCGGAACGGGCATTCGGTCACACTCCTCGCGTTGTTCCGGGCGATTGATGGTCACTCGCGCCACGTGCCCGTCACGCTCTTCGGCATCTGGCGGTTGTCGTGTGGTGTATCCGGTGGGGTTTTCGGTGCTCGTTCAGCCCTTTCGTCCGAGGAACTTGCCTGCTTGCGCTTGGTCCCGACATACCCGATGATGAAAACACTTCCTCGCAGCGACGGATTGCGAGGTATGTGCGAAATGTCATTTGCGCGCAGGCCGCTGCAGAGAGACGGAGGTGAGCGATGAAGACTACGGGAGCCATCCTCAGAATCGAACTTCACGGCGAAGAGGCCGATGATGGACGGATTCTGGTCAGGAGTCCGGACCTGGAGGGCTTCTACTTCGTCGTGCCGCCGGGCGAAGACCCCTTGAGCACCATGAAGCCGACGCTCATGGAGTTCGTCCACGTTTACCTGAAGGCGGAAGTCCGCAGAATCGAGCGCGCGCAAACACCACGGCAGTTCCGGCACAACGCGCTGGGCATCATGCGCAGTCCGTCGCATGACTTCTCTGTCTTCGCGGAAGTGGCTGCGTGAGGCTTGGCGACAGGGATGCCTCCGAGGGCAGGGAGACTCTGCGTCTCCTTGGCCTCGCTCCCATGGAAGGTTCCAGCAATCGCCATGGTGAGTTCTGGATCACCGAGGCGGGGTATCCGTACTTCGTTCCGTACGGAACGCAACCCCGAGAGACCTTCGTGGAGCAGGCGTTCGACGAAATCGTCGAGAAGATTCTCGACAAGCTGTCCTGACTGAAGACAGTGAGGTGGTCCGGGTTGTCCGGACAGTTCGAGCAGGATCCCCCCCAATTCCCCCTCAAACAAGCCGCGTGCGTGCAAGCCGGCAACCTCTGCCGTTCCCGATGTCCCCGCCGGCACCCCCCACGCTCAGGGCGGGTCGAAGAACGCGGCGCCCGCCGCGTACAGCGTCGGCACCGCCAGGGCCCGGTCGAGGTACTCGTTTCGCATCTCGCAGGAGGTCTCCGCGATGAGCGTGCAGCCGTGGCAAGCGGCGCCGTGCAGCCAGCGCTCTTCCATGCTGTGGCCGGGGACGTGCTCCGCGCACACCGGATCGTTGGAACAGAGCGCCGCGGTCCGAAGCGCATGCCGCAAATGGTCCTCGATCCGCCTGGCCTCCTGCACCAGACCACCCAGCGTGCCTTCGGCATCCGGGCTCGCGGTGTAGAGCAGCAGAGCGTAACGCCCGCCGTGAGGGTTCCGCTCGCTGCGCGAGCTCGCCTCGTCCACGAAGATCCGTTCCCGGATGGAAGCGGCCGGATAACCGCATCGCATGGACAGCGACTCGACAAGCAGATGGGCCAGGGTGTGGAGCAGAACGTAGGGACCGCCCGGGAAGGATCGTTCGCTCTTGCGTTGGGCCGCCCAGGCGTTGTGACCCGCAACCAGTTCGTTCAGCCGCCGCCGCACCGGTGCGCGGCCGAGCCAGTCGGTGACCGCATCGGCTCGAAGCTGGACCAGAATGCCCTCGCCGCGGTTCTCCACCGCCGGGAACCACGCCGGCTCCAAGGCGATTGCAGCGGGCTCGACTTCGCCGTCGTACTCGCCGTCCACGTTCGGCATGACCGGTTCCAACCGCGTGAACCCGGCCAACGCCAGCACTTCCCGTAGCCGATGCACCTGAATGACGGATTCGATGGCGTCGAGCCGCGCCGAGCGGCGCCATGCGGATTCCGGCAGGCGACGCGCGTGGAAGTCGGGGTCGATGGGAACGTCGTCCCCATAGCCTTCCGGGACGGCCAGCAGGGCATCCAGCTCCGCGTGCTTGATGGGACGTTCCGCGGACGCGCCGCCCGAACTCCGGGCCGCGATCGCGTCCAGCACTTCCCGGTCGGAGAACGACGCCAGACGGTTCGCCACGTCGGGAAAGTTCTTCATGACCCCGAGGGCGTTGGCGTCCCTGACGACCTGAAGGCGGTCCCACAGTGCCTCGACCGCCTGCTCGACCTCGCTGCCGCGGTCCGGCAGGGACAGCACACTGACCACCTGCGGAAACCAGGCGTTCGAGGCGGTGCGGATCAACAGCCGGCTCGGCTCGCGGCATTCCTCGTTCGCATGGCGTCCCAGCCAGGGTCTCGCGCCCCGGCACACCCCCAGCGGAAAGCTCGCGAAATCCACCGCCTCGTGCATGCGCCGCGACTTGCCGCAATCGCAGCGCACGATCTGCTCCGCCAGGTCGCCGCTGGTGCCGCGCTCGTCGAGCCATAGCCGCCCGCGACACGGATCGTCCGACCCGTGGATGAACCGATACCAGTCGATGTCGTCGACGTGGCCCTTCGAGCACGCGCGGACGAACCGGGTGGCGACCACCGGCTTCTTGTCGTAGCGGCCGTCGGCGGCGAGGGCGGTGCGCGGGACCATGCGCCGCGAACGCGAGCTCGAACCGGCGCCGGGGCCGGACTCCTGCACCACGAACCACTCGGGGAAACGAAACGCGCCGATCCCTCGCTGCCCCTCCTGCCAGCCCTCCGGCTCCGGCGGAGGGGCGTAGAGCCGCGGGCCGGGAACGCCCGTCATGGACATCAGCTTGGCCGAAAGGCGCGGCTCGTCGATCCTCTGAAGGCTCGTCTCGCTGCCCCAGGTGTCGAGCCCGCCCACGATCGCCGAGTCCTTCGGCAGGTCGATCAGCGCACCTGGCCCGAACGTGGTGATCACCTGGCTGCGGCGCAACTGCCCATGACCCTTGCCGTTCACGCGCCGCCGCCTCCGCTCATTCGACTGGAGAGATCCCTCAGAAACAGATTGACCTGCGGCTCCACGTCGCGAAGCGAGCGGTTGGTGCGAAACTTCCGGTGGTGGAGGGATTCGAAGCCGGTATCCAGCATCTCCCGGAGCAGCGGCTTGCGGGTCGAGACTTCGTATTTCTGATACTGCATCGGCACCCCGTCACGGTGGTAGTCGCCGTATATCGCCGACCACGAATCGAGCAGGTCGCCGATGCGGTTCCGGACGCTGCGCCGCCGTTCGTCGCGCTCGGCGTCATCGGCGAAGGGTTGCTCGTCGACCCTGGCGCCGAATGCGTCGAGCAGCAGCCGTTCGAGCGCCGCGCGTTCCGCCTCGACTCCCTCCACCCCGGCCGGCGGTGTCATCGCCGGCCGCGCGTGACGGGCAAGCGCCACCAGCGCTCCCGCAAAGCCCCGGTCCAGGGCTCGCGCGGCGAACGGCGTCACGCTCGAGACCTCGACCGCGCGGTAGAACGTTTCGTGGTAGTGCCGGAAACGCTCGTAGTGGGAACGATCCCGAGGCTTGTGAACGTTGTAGAGGGTCACCACCAGTCCGGGGCGCCGATCGTCCCGGCCGACCCGGCTGGTGGCCTGGATGTACTCCGAATGGGTCTTCGGCTGCCCGTAGACCAGCATCAGGCCCAGGCGCTGGATGTCCAGGCCCACCGAAATCATGTTGGTCGCAATCGCGCAGTCCACCCGCTGCTTGCGGTCGCGGAAGGTGCATTCAAGACGCCTCCGCGCCTCGGCCACCTTGTCGGTGCCCTCCCGCGAGGTCAGCTCGACCACGTCCGAGAAGCTGGATCGATCGCGAAACAGGCCCTCCGCCTCGCCGAGCCGCTTGCGATCGCCGTACCGTTTGAGCGTGTTCTGCACCTCTTCTTCGAGGATCCGCCGGGCGCCCCCGAGCTCGCGCAAGCTGTTGAAGTACCCGAGCACGGTCATGTACGGGTCCGCCGGATTGTCCCGGTTCCGAGGGCCGCCGGCGGAGCGGAAGGCCCGCTCCGCCGCGCCCATGAGCGCGAGCAGCACCCGGCGCATCGCCTCCTTCGGGTTGCGGCCCTGGGCGGCGATGCCGAGGTACTTCCGCGCGTGCTTGTCGGACGCGGGCATGGTGCGGGCGAACCAGGTGTCGCGGCGCTCCGGCCCCGGTGGCGGGAACACATGCGTGACGGGCCGCGCGAAGAGCGCCTGGATCTGCTCCCGGGCGTGGCGGACGGTGGCGGTCGAGGCGACGATCTTCGGCTTCACCAGGCGGGCTTGCGCGGCGGGCGGCATCCGCCGTCCGTCGATCGCCCGCCCGCACAGCGCTTCGATCACCGTCTCGTAGAGGCCGGCCATGGTGCCGAGGGGGCCGGAGATCAGGTGCAGCTCGTCCTGGATCACGAGATCGGGCGGCGGAAGCGGGTGCGCGAGGCGGTTGCCCCGACGGGGCTCCGCGGCTCCGTAGAACCCGGTGTCGTCATACCGGTCCGCCCCGCCGAGGAGCGCGCCGGACTCCCCCACCCACGGCAGGGAGGCGAACTTGTCCACGGTGGCGATCAGGAACGCGGGCAGACGCCGGTAGAGGGGCTCGTCCACGGCGACGATGGGCAGCGGATGGTCGCCGGAAAACTCGCACTGCCAGTGCGCGCACGCGATGCGGAGGTCGGTCGGCTGCTCCGAATTCGGCAGCAGGGCAAAGGAATCCGGGGTGAAGTCCTCGCCGCACCACGGGCAGCTCTCCAGCGGAATGGGCGACGGCTTGCCGCGCGGATTGTTCTTGTACCGGTTGACCTTGGCGCGCGCGGAGTCCGAACGCCCGTCGCCCTTCACTCCGAGGTGATTGGGCGTGCCCGCCTTGCCGACCCACAGGCCGATCTCGAACGGCCATTCGCCGAGCCGGCCGGCAGCGTCCCCCCGGCGCTCCAGCTCCAGGGCGCAGACGAGGCCGGCCGCGCGCCCGAGCTGATCGAGGGTCAGCAGCCGCAAGGTGTAACGCATGATGACGCTGACCCCGGCTCCCGCGCGACCGTTCTCGCCCGGGTTGCGGAGCCGCCGCAGCACCATGGTGAACGCGGCGAGGCCGAGGTACGCCTCGGTCTTGCCGCCGCCGGTGGGGAAGAAGAGCAGGTCCACGAAATCGCGTTCGGGATTGGCGGGGTCCGCGATCCCCGGGAGGTTCAGCAGGATGAAGGCGAGCTGGAAGGCCCGCCAGCGGGGCGTCGGCGGGGGCGCCGTCCCGGCGGCGCCTTCGCGGGCGAGGCGGCGCGCGAGAGCGGCGGCCACGGCCCGGTTCGCGGTGCAAAAGGCGTCGAGCGCGCCCGCATCGTCCGCCAGCACCCGGATGCCGCGCTCCATCCGGTCCGCGGCGGTCCCGGCGAGACGCAGGAGTTCCTCGGCCGCCTCGCGGCGCTCGCCCGCCAAGCCGTCGAGACCCGCGTGCCGGTCCTCGATCCACGACCGATAGCCCGACACGAGCGGCATCAACGCCGCCTCGACCGCGGAGCCGCCGGCGAGAGCGCCGAGCGCCCGCATGTCGAGCATCGCCCCCGGCGGATCGAAGGTCTCCGTCTTCTCGACCTCGGCGGCGGGAGTCCAGGTGGTGCGGAGTACCCGGCAGGCCCCGTCCACCAGCTCCCAGTCCGCGGAGACCCCGTGGCCGGCGGCGTACTCGGGGGTGTGGGCGTAGTGCAGGTCCGCGACGCGCTCGTCCCAGTCATCGCCGGAGACATCGCGGGGGTCGGGACGCGGGACGAACGGAGTCGCGCTCCGTACCTCGATTTCGGCCTGAAAGGCGAACGTCTCGTCCCGCTCGCGATCCGGCGACGCGGTGCGGTCGTTCACCAGGAACAGGGACACGGAGCGCGTACCCGGTGCGATTCGGTCCGCGAAGCTCGCGACGTCCACCGGACGTGCGACCGCGTGAAGGACCAGCCCGCCCGAGTTCGGGACGGGTTGGGGGCGCGGGCCGCCGGCTGTCGCCGGCAGGATCACCCGGACCGTTTCGGTGCGGGGAGTACGTTGCCACCAGCTTCGGACTCGACTCGGGTCGGTTCCGTCGACGCCGGTCTCCGCCTCGTCGTCACCGCGGACCTCGTCTCCGGTCCCGTCCCCGTTCCGGCCTCCGCTCGTGTCCCGCCGGCCGCCTCCCGCTCCCGCCCGGTCGTCTCGCTCGTCACGGCTGCCGTCCGGGTCGCCGCCCTCCGCCTCCACCCGGCGGTAATCGCCCCAACGGACGAGGACGTCCATCACCTCGACCTCCTCGCGGACGAGGAAGCTCAGCCCCATGGACGAGGGGAAGAAGCCCTTCTTCGCAGCCCTGCGATCTTCCGTGGAATCGTCGCCGAGCCCTGCTTCTCCCGCGACCTCGGGCTCGTCGTCCACGTCCGCGTCGGCGCGATGTTCGACCGGCGCCCCTCGGGGGACCAGGAAACCCGTGAGATACCAGTTGGACGGCCGTACCCATCCCGGCAGGCGCTCGTCCGCCAGCGGATGTCCCGCCCACGGGCCGACCAGATCGAGCCGAAGCGCCCGGACAATCTCCTCGCGAACCTCGGCGGGTTCCGTCGGACGGGCAGTGGTGCTCTTCGCCAAGGATCACGCCTCGTCGCGGAAAAGGTTCAACCGGTAGAGCTTCACCAGCACGCCCGAGTCGTAGTGGAGACTCACCGTTCGCCGCGACCATCCGCGATGGTTTGCGCCGCGGTGGTCCCGCCGCCGGGGGTCGGGCAGGCCGCCTGCAAGCGTTTCTCCGCGCCGCTCCAGTCGGACCGCAGCGGGCCGGACCGCAGCGGGCTGGACGACAGCGGAACGATCCGCGCAACGGGCCGCCCCCGACGACGTACCTCGATCACCTCACCCCTCTCCACGTCGGCAAGCACGGCGGCGAGATGGTGCTGGATGTGACGGACGTTGAACGATTTCATGTCATACAAATGCCTAACATGGTCAGGCCATGTCAACGTTCGAGGGTTGGTTCTGTCGAGAATACGCATTGCGCGCAGAAGCCATTTCGCTAGAATATCTTGCAACCAGAAGAATGCATCCCTCTTGGACATGTGCGGAGGTTCAGATGGCGGCCCAGCTTGTCGGCAAGCGAATCAGGGCGTTACGCGAAGCGCGGAACCTCTCCCAGGACGATGTAGCGGAGATCTTCGGCTTCAAGGATCGACAGACCGTTTCGGCCATCGAGACCGGCGCCAGACGGGTGTCGGCGGAGGAGCTCGTGGTCGCGGTCGAGAAGCTGGGCGCGCCTTTGGACTATTTCACCGATCCGTTCCTGCTCGCCGGCGAGGGCCGCTTTTCCTGGCGTCGGACCGGGGTCGACGTGGAGCGGCTGAAGGCGTACGAGCAGAGGGCCGGTCGCTGGATCGCCGCGTTCCGGTACCTGGCGCCGCGGGTCGACCGCGGGGCCCCGTTGATGCGCCGCGCGCTCGGTCTCAGCCGCCGTTCGAGCTTCGAGGACGCCATGCGAGCCGGGGAGCGGTTCGCCGCGGAGTTCGACTTGGGCGATACGCCAGCAACCCGCTTGGCTCATGTCATGGAGCGGGAGCTCGGCATCCTGGTCGTCATGGTCGATTCCGAGCGAGGTATCTCGGGCGCAGCCTGCCGCCTGCCCGAGTTGGACGCGGTGCTGATCGCGCGCCATGAGGTCGCCGGGCGGCGCCATTTCGATCTCGCCCACGAGCTGTTTCACATCCTGACCTGGGATGCGATGCCGCCCGAACACTTCGAGGAGGCGGGGGAGACCGGGGGCAATCGTGTGGAGCAACTCGCCAACAACTTCGCGGCGGCGGTGCTCATGCCGGCCCGTGCACTGGAGCGGTTCGGCAACTGGGCGAGTTTGGGCGAGGAGGCGCTGATTTCGAGGCTGAACGCGGCGTCGGACGAGCTGTACGTGACCGCACCGGCACTGAAATGGCGGCTGGTCGCACTCGGCGCGCTGAAACAGGCCGCGGCGCGCGCGCTGCCGGACGCGTTGTTGCGCAACAACGGACACGATGATCGCGAGGACGCTCCACCCGCCTTGTTCTCGAGACCTTTCGTAGAGGTGATCGGGCTTGCCATCGACCGGGGCTACGTCTCGATACGGCGCATCGCCGCTCTGCTCGAACTGACCATCGAGGACCTTGGGGACCTGTTTGCGGCGCATGGCGTCGAGCGACCGGCCGACCTGTGAGCCGTCATGGTCCGGTTTCGTGGCGCGGTGCTGGTAGACACGAACGTCATCCTGGAAGCTCATCGGTCGGGGTCGTGGCGGGCGCTTGCCGGTGGCTACCGTGTGGAGACCGTCGAGGACTGCGTGACCGAAACGCAGACTGGTTTTCAGCGCAGGCGACCGGAACGACAGATCGACGAGGGGGAGTTGCGTGCAACGATGGGGGCTGTCCATTCGGTCGGAACTCGGGAACGCGCCGAGTTGGTGGTTCGGGTCCACGATATCGCGCTGGACGTCGGCGAGGCTTCACTTTGGGCTCACGCGTTGAGTCGGGACGATGCATGGATGTTGTGCGGACCGGACAGGGCAAGTCTTCGTTGCGGCATCCGGCTCGGGTTTCGCGACAGTTTGGTGTCCCTGGAGGGCCTCCTCGGCGACATCGGCTATCGGGCAAGGATCCCCCTGCGTACGGCATATACGAGGCGATGGCACGACAGAGTGCTTGGAGAGTTCATCCTTGCGGAAGGAACAGGAACCGGATGAACCCTGAACCCAGAAACACCTCGAACAACGCCAACGGAGATGGTTGTCGCGGTGGAACAGGAGGTTGAATCGTGAACGGCCGTCGCACCCCTTACGAAACCCTTGGCGCCCGGCTCAGGGAAGTACGGGAGTATGTCGGGTTCTCCGAAGAGGAAGTAGCTCGCCATCTGGGGCTGTCGCAAGCAGAAATGTCCCGCATCGAGAAAGGGTCGCGCCAAGCCGGGGAATCGGAACTCCGCCGCCTCGCCAAGCTCTATCAGATCCGCGTGGAGGTTCTTATCGGCAGCGGGCAAGAGAAATCGGGATGGGAGTCGTTTCCCGCTCTGGACCAAGCCTCCGCCGATCTCTCGACCGTTGACCGTAATGAGCTCCTCCGCTTTGCCCGGTTCCTTCAGTCGACGGATAGGGCCGGATGATCGAATAGACATGTCTTCAGAGTCCATGAATGTCCATTCTTTTTCATTGGGCATCCGCGATAGCTGCCAATTCCGGAGCCGAAAAACCGCCAGGATGCAAAACCCTGTTTAGCGTACTGGACAATCGACTGTCCAATGACAGGTAGGTGTAAAACTGTGGCGGATGAAAGTTGCTCACTGATCGCCGTATCCAGTCCAGCGTTATTGATTTGTGCAGTTTTTTTATAGATGTCAGAATTAACGCCGATACATTTTCTCTATTTTCGATATAGGAATCGAATTGTATTTTGTCAATACATATCTCCCTTTCAAAACGAATCCAAATTTCCGCCGGAGAAGCATGCACGACCGAGTCTACTTCCGCCAACGCGACTATGCCACTCACCGGTCGAGTTGCATATATCCAGATCCTGGTCCCCGGTTTCAGTCTGACGACTCTATTCCTGAGCTCTACGGTTTTTTCCCCGGAAAGGATCAGATCCGCGTAATGCGGCTTGAGAGAAATGAGTGCCTGATCCATCAGTGATTCGACTCGAAAGCTCGTTCGATGATCTTGAGAAGTGATTTGTGAGACAATTTCTGAGCCGTAACCAGATTTGCCCCTCCAATGCATCCCATCCTTTTAAGCTCCCGGTAACGAATATATGTAGGGAACACAATGACGTTATCAAACGTAAACGCAGTGACCTCGCCCTTGCGATTTGCCCTCTGGTGTATTTCATCTTCCGTCAGTACTCCTTGTCTTCCTAAATTCAATACTGCTTGGGTTCTTGTCAGTTTATCAGAAAACGTTATCCTGGCCACCGCTACGGCTTCCATCTGTCCATGGCTGACGTAGAATACGACAATCTTTCCCGGTGTCAGCAAACTATATCTACCGGTTCCTGAGAAATAGGCCCTTTCCAGGCGTAAAGCTGCTTCCTGACCAGGAAGGAACGATGGCTGGCTCATGATCGATGGGAATAAATTACTTGCATATTCTTCCCTTATGGGAATCATTACCGCGGGACGTCCGGGGCAAATCAATACTCCTGGTGAGATTAGAGTTTCAAAATCAAACAAAGAAATAATCAACTTTTTACCACTGGCTTCTTCATTCAATAAAATACCCGTATTGGTCAATTCTTCATATCGAGGCATGTTACCCGGGAGTTTCAAGCCGGTTGTTTCTCTAAGGCCGTTTCTGAGAGAGATCCAACTATCTCTTGTAACTATCCCCTTCCATGATGCCTTGCGCAATTCCCTGGAAATGTTCCCTCCTTGAAGCTTCAATGGATGGAAGCCCCTACTGATAGCGACTTCACGAGTCTTTATCTGTCTGGGGTCAATTTTCAGATCCAGACAAGACAATTGTCCGTAGCTTTCGACAGTTACCGAAGATTCCAGAAGATGATTGATTGCGCTGTCGGAATCCGCGTGATCTTCGTTGATGTACAGGTATACTGCCGTGTCTTGGCCGAGCCCACGACTCCGAGACCACGAACCTATTCCTATTATTTCATTCTCTGCCCGGACTACCAGCCTAACCCTGGAGGAATGTGTCGTTCCTGGCGCAAGGCAGGGAGATATATTGTCTGTTGCGATCCCCATCTCGTCGAGAAATTTCTCGGCTTCCGCTCGATCGCGTTCATCAAGCTCCGAAACGCTGACTTCCTGTTGTCCGATGGCTACCTTTATTGGCACTGAAGGAGTAGCTGCATCCTCGTACGAATCGCAAATATCCGCTGGCGAGATGATCCTGAGATCGAATTTTTCGTACAATTGCGCAGCGCGTTGAAGAATTGCGGCGTCGCGAGTAATGAAACCATACGCCCTATGATGAATACAGGAAGCAAGATGAATCAGATCCGATACAACATTCGCTGGCCGTCTTCCTGTGTTGGTCGAATTTGGAGATAAAATATTTCTTATCTTCTCAATCAAGCTCGTCAATATATCCTCCTCTATCTCTGGCAGGGTTGGCAGTTTCTTCGAAAATTCCAAAACAGGATCATTTTCGAAATTGTGCGAATGTCGCTCCAATTCCTTGGTGAATTCAGAGGTGACGGCCAATTTGATTTCATTGCTAAAGGCTGATGACAATATATGTGCTGATTCACCGGCGCCACGTTTTTTTACAACATCGAGGAATACATTGAGATCTATCACATACGAATTCGTCTGTAAGATTGGTCGAGAAGGATAAGTTATTTGTCGGACATTTTCAGCAGATGATGAAAAGCTGACTCGATCCTCTCGAATGAGTGATGGGACGTCCAATTCAAGCATGTAGATATTTATCGTCCTTCCGGTTTTTGCACTGCCAGGAACTTGACGTATAATTCCGAAGCCGATATCTTTCCAGAATTTATTCGCCTCCAATTCAGCGGCCACTCTGGCGGTGATAGTCAGGTAATTCAGATCTTCTCCGTATTTCCTTAGCTCCTCCATTAGCGTTCGTGCCATACCGTCGGAACGAAACTCGGGACACGTATAGACTTGAAATACCTTCAAATGAGGATACACACCGCCAAAAAGTAGATATCCCATCAAGGTTTGTGTATTGGGTTCCGTAGCGATCCAAAGGTTTCCTTTCATGGCCGCTTCGTGATATGCACTGGCAGGAAGAAAACCCAATGCAGATCGATTAGCATCCGCCAAACGACGGACTCGGTCGATATAGGTTTCGACCTCCATGGGCGCCTTGAGGATTTTCTCAGTCATTGTAGATATCCCAAACGCGATGGCGTCGGCATTTTTCTGTGGTTCGCCCCCTCGGTTGTCTCTCAGATGCGATTGATGGCGCACAGGAGGCATCAGGGAGGTAGATACGGGCACGGAGCATGGCAGCGGGCTCAGTCATCGCGAGGAGGCCAGAGGGATTTCGGCTCCGCGACCATGAGGTCGGGGCGGGGCGCAGGCGCTGGTCGATATCGGGAGCGTCCCGGTTCCGGTGTAGATGTTCCGCGAGTCGCGTGTGGTGTCTTGCCGGCGCGGGCTTCCTCGGCGGCGCGCTCGGCGTTGAGGGCGAGGAGGCGGGCGAGCACCTCGTCGCGGACCTCGTCCCGCCAGCGGTAGCGGTACGGCTTCTTCTTCCGGCCCCAAGTAGCCTCGTCGATCTCGTAGTCGAGGAGGAAGTCGCAGTCTGTGGGGATGTCGTTCCAGCCGTAGGCATCGAGGACGGCGCGGTCCATGGCGGCGTGCAGCTTGCGGAGATCGGCGATCCTCGGGTTGTTCTCGTAGGGGTCGTGGAAGCGGTTGTAGGTCTTGGTCAGGCCCTCGTTGTTCTCGTCCATCAGCGCTGCGCGGAAATCGTAGTAGGTCTTCCCGGCGGCTTCGAGGGCGGGGTGGGTTTCCCAATTCTCGGGGAATGGAAATGTCTCGAAGCAGTCGGAGGGGGTGTAGCGGAGATCGTCCTTCATGGTGGGTCCCAGGAATGCCGACCAGATTTGGTGGAACCGTGATTGAAGAACAGCGAATGAGGCGTAGCCGGGCAATGGAAAGACAATCAATGTATGCGAGAAAACCATTTCCGAAGGAAGGAAAACTAGCGCTTGAACGTTCGACGTCTGCGGAGTCACCAACACTCGGTCCAGGCCGTCGATGGCGGCATAAAGTTCGCTTGCGGACGAACCATAGTGCCACCAGAACTTCGCCCGCTTGCGGCCAATGGCGTTGGTTGTCAGGTGAGCGCGAGCCGGCTTCACCCACTCCTCGACGATGTCCAGCAGCTCCGGCCAGTCCGCCGCCACCGGCCCTGGGTAATCCAGCGGCACGATCCCGTCACGCCGCCAGTCTCGCCTCCGCCCCTCGTCGGCGTCCCGCCATGTCGCTCCGAGATCGGCGCGGCGTAACGGCCAGTCGTGGAAGTTGATGACATACCGGTGGTGCTCATGGGTCGGACTCTTGTTCACCTCCTCGCCGCCGATGTAAGGAAAGATCACGTCCCCATTGCGCGGGTTCTCGTCGATCAGCCGCTGCCTCTCGGCAAGCGGCGAGGCGACATCCTTCCTGTCCGTGTCGTCGAAGGTGAACCCCATGCCGAGGACGATGCTGCCCTGGAAACTCTTGCCGGCATTGGCCCCGAGTCGTACCGGGTCGGCGTGACCGCCTCTGTGGAAGAGGAAGGCGGTGATGTCCTCGACCTTTGCGCCGTCGAGCACCTTGTCCCCCGCAAAGCGGCCCGTCGCAGGCTCGTCCTTGACCAACCCTTCCTCGAAAAGGTCGTCCCCCGCAAAGCGGCCGGTTGCAAGCCCGCCCTTGGCCGACCTTTCTCCGAAAAGGTCGTCCCGGGCAACTTCGCTCCTGGCGGTCTCGCCCCCGACACCCTCACTCCCGGTAGCCTTGTCCCCGGCCGACCCACCCTTGGCGACGTGCAGGACGCTCACCACCACGGCCGCGTCGCCCGGCCACTTGACCCGCCTGGTGGCGCGGTAGATCTCGCCGCCGTGCTCGCAGATCCAACGCAGGCCGCTGGAACGGGTGTCGCCCTGGGCGATGGTGTTGGTGGCGATGAGGCCAAGGGCGCCGCCGTCCCGCATCAGGTTGAACGCGCGCCGGTAGAAGTGCGCCACGAGGTCCGCGTTGCCGTGGCTCTCCTCGTGTACGGCCTTGAGCCAGTCGGGATAGCCGGAGACGTTGCCGGCCGCGAGGGCGTTCTTCCCCGCGAACGGCGGGTTCCCAACGAAGGCGTCGAAGCCCGGGTTCTCGCGCTCGAACACCTCGGGGAACTCGATCTCCCAATGGAACGGGGCGAGCGGCGGGTCGCCGTGGCGCTGCTCCTCGATCCAGCTCAGGTAGCGGATCGCCTCGCCGTTCACGACCGCGCCGGCGAATTCGAGCCGCTTTGCTTCCCGCGGTCTCGGCTTCGCCTCCGCGAAGAACGCGGCCAAGGCCAGGTCGCCGAAAAGCCGCACCGCGTCAATCTCGTCGCGCGCATCGTGCCAGAGATCGTGCCGCTCCCGATCGGAGACCTCCTCGCCCGCTTCCCGGATACGCCGGCGGAGCGCCGCCGTCCTCGCCATGTGCTCGCGCACCCGCATGACTTCGAAGCCCGCCTGCAAGGGCCGGGTGTCGGGGAGCCAGTGGAATGCCTCGATCTGCCGCCGCGACAGCCCCACCAGCGAATCCCCGTGGCGGAAGGCGTGGTCCACGAAGGTCAGCGGATGGTCTCGCGCGAGCGTGCTCAGCCACAGCGAGACCTTGGCGAGGTCCACGGCCATCGGGTTCCGGTCGATACCGTACAGGCACTTCTGGGCGACGAGGCGGCGGGCGAAGATCACCTCGTCCTCGTCGGGCGGGATGGCCGGCATCTCGCCGTGCGCGCCCCACGCATCGATCAGGGCGTCGGCAAGCTGGCGGCAGGTCTCGACCAGAAACGCGCCGGAGCCCATCGCCGGGTCGCAGACCTTGAGGTCGAGAATCTGCGTCGGGGCCGGCGCCCGGCCGTCCACACCACGGAGCCGTTGGAGGATTGGCTCAAGGGTATGGCGCACGATGGGTTCGGTCAGCTCCCGGGGCGTGTAGTGGGAGCCCGAGCGGCGGCGCTCCTCGTTCGGTTGCAGCACGAGGGCGCCGAGCGGGATGAGGTCCGGGGTCGCGTCCTTGTCCAGCACGCGGTCCAGCGCCGCGTGCAGGTCGTCCACCGTCTCCGCCGCCCGGAGCCCTTTCGCCACGGTGTCCGTCAGGTTTCGGTCCGCGCGCGCTTGAAGCCATCGCGCGCGTCCGCCCTTCGGCTGCGCCAGCAACGCGTCGAGATCGACGGTGCTTGGCGCGCCGAGCTTCTTCGCGGGCTTGATGGCGGCCGAGTGGCCGGTCGCGACCTCCATGCGAAAGCCCATGATGGTCTCGTACACGGAGCCGATCTGCTCGACGTCCAGGGTGCGGTAGGAGATGCGCTCGCCGTCGAGGACGAGCAGCTTCTCCAGCACCCGGTAGACGGCGCCGTCGGAGACGAGGGGCGGCCGGACGCGCTCGACGGTCTGCCGGGCGCCTGCGCGGGCGCGGCGGCCTTCGAGGAACGGGAAGCGGCCCGGGTCGAACAGCGCGCCACGGCGCTCCGGCAGGCTGACCGCGCCGCCGGTGCGGTGGGCGCGCGCCCCGTCGTGGATGAGACGGAACAGCACGAGAAGCTGCGCCCAGGCGCCGAAGCGCTGGTCCATGGTGTCCGGGTGGAGGGCGGCGTCTTCGCGCAGGCGCTGGTAGAGGCCGGCGAGCGAGTAGTGGCGGCTGAAGGTCTCGTCCTCCGGCAGCACGCCGCGCTCCTCTGCGTAGAGCAGAAAGACGAGGCGCAGGATCACGGAGAGCAGGCCGCGGTAGACGTCGTTGCGGTCTCCGTCGGCGGAGAGCGGTTCGCGGCGCAGCAGTTCGCGCAGCAGTTCCCCGCCGGAGGCGTCGTGGGCGGCCTGGAGCCCGCGAAGCAGCTCGTAGAGCGCGTGCATCACCTGCTCCGCGAGGCGCTCGCTCACCTCGTTCTGGTACTTGCGGCTGTCCTCGAGGAGGGCGGCGAGCCGTTGGGCGCGGGGCAGCGCGAGGAGGCGCTGTTCGGAGAGGAGCAGGCGTAGCGCGGAGCAGAGGGGGCGCCCGGCGGTGCTCCTCATGTCGGCGACGCGGAAGTCCATCCAGCCGGAGCTTTCGCCGCGCGGGGCGGAGACGAGGCGAAGCGCGACGCCGTTGAAGAGCAGGCCGGCGGGAACCCCGATGCCGCGGAGCAGGCGCTCGGCGCGGCCTTGGGGCGAAGCGTCGAGGCGGCGCGGTCCGGCGCCGGCGCCGGAAGTTGCCGGCGCGTCGAAGTCCTGCCCCGCGTCGAGCACCTGCACGAGAAGCTGCCACGGCGGCTCGCCGCTCCGCGGGTCGCGCTCGCGGACGGCGAAGTCGGGGCGGAGGGTCTCGCCGTAGTCCGGGAGAGGGACTTCGAGCTTGCCCGGAATCGGGGCTTCCTCCGTGCCGGCGTACCCGCGGGATGAGAAGTCCCAGCCGAGCACGGCGGCGGCGAACGCGCGGAAGTCCGGGAGGCAGGGCTCCGTGCCGCGCGCGGGGTCGAGCTCGCGCTCTTGGAGGCAGCCGATCAGCCGACTCTGCCCTTCCGCATCCTGCCGGTTGAGGATCGCACCCGCCTTGACCAGCGCGGGCGCCGAGACCACGAGGCCGTTCGGCTGAATGAAGCCGAGCCATTCGAGGTGGGCGCGGGTGTCGGAGTCGGGGGCGGGCATGTTCGCCGGGGCCGATCTATCCGTGCCCGGGCGCGCGGCAGAGGTTCTTCATGCGAAGCAGCTTCTTGTGCGCCGGCCGGAAGTCCTTGCGTTCCCTCGTCGTATAGATTCTCCCCCGTGGGCCGGGAACGATGTCCGGGTTCCTGAAGTCATCCATCAGCAGGCTGTCGTTCGTGAAGAGCAGACGAGCGCCGCTTGCGACGGCAAGGGCCAGGACGTGCTCATCGTCGGATTTGCAGACCTCGCTCCGCCGGAGCGCGTCCGTGTGCGCCTCGATGTCTTCGTCCGCCATCCTTCGCGCACGGTCATACCCGATCGCCTTCCCAAGCCATCGCGTGAATCCGTGGTTTCGGTCGAGCTCGCGCAGAAGTTCACCGCCGACGACCAACTGTCCACGTGGGCTCGCAAGCCAATTGAAGAAACGTTCGCCCGCCGGAGGTCGCTCGTCACCGAACACTTCATGTGCCACGTTGGCATCGACGATCCCGCACATCACAGACCGACCGAGCGCCGTACTTCTTCCATGAAGAACTGCCCGTAGCCATACGGCGCATCCCGAACGTTGCCTTGATCGTCGAAACGCAAGGAGTGGATGCGGACGTCGAGATCGGAACGCTCGAAGAACAGGATGGACACGTCATCCGGTTTCAGGTCCGTCCGTTTGTCGCGGATGTCCATGCGAATCCGATCGACGATGTATTCGCTGTGGGTTTCGATGATGAGCTGCCGCCCCGCTTCAGCCGTCCGGCAGAACAGGCTTCCCAGAGCCGCCTGGGCGCTCGGATGCAGATGCAGTTCGGGTTGTTGCAGAAGGAACATGGGCGGTCCGTCCGCACGAAACAGGGCTGCGAGCGCCGGCAGCACCTGACTGACCCCGAATCCCGTGTCCATCAGGTTTCGTCCGGGTCCCTTCCTCCCTCTCTTGCCGAACTTTCGCACTTGGAGCTGGAACGGCCCTCCCTCGACTCGGGTGAGCTGCTTCACCGAAAAGTCGTCGAACAGTCCCGACTCACGGCCGAACGCATCCAGTTTTTCCTTGAGTGCCGTCCACTCGGCCTTGTCCTGGAACTGAAGACTCGCGAGACGAGAAGGAACATCGTTGCCCCAGGGGTCCGCATCCAGTTTCACAGGGTCGTAGGTTCTCCGAGGGGCCGGATGATCCGGGGCGCCGGCAAACGGCGGGTCTTGCGGCGGGAAGCGAGTGAACAGACCCGCCAGGAACGAGAAGGCAGGAAGGTCCTCCGAACCCAGTGCCCGCCCGATGGTGTCCGGCAATGGTTCCAGGTCGTCAATGAGACTTATGGGATCGTTGTCCGCCGCGGCTTGGTGAAGGCGAGAGAAAAATCCGGTGAACCAGGGACCACCGAACATTGGCTGTTCGCCTGAATCCGAGTGGCGCCACGAGCCGCGTGAAGACTTGAGGACAGCCCGGGAACTCTCACCGCTCGGACGGCGAGACTCCACCGACACCGACACCGTCCCGTCACGCCACGCAGTCGTCACGGGCGCCGGGGCGGCGTCGCGGGATTCGAACGTCGCCTCGAAATCAAGGAGACGATTCCCGGCCGTCAGCTCCTTGCAGCCAATCGTGAAGGAAGTCACGTTGCTCCCGCGTCCGCCCTGGTTGTGCACGATCTCCGGGAACGCGCCGAGGTCGTATGGGGCCGCGCGGAAGTCCGGAGCGCGGCTCCCGTGGGCGGTATCCCATATCGCCCGCACTGCGGCCAGAAACGAAGTCTTGCCGGTGCTGTTCTCGCCGACGAGAAGCGTAAGCGGCGCCAGACGCGCCGTCTGGCGCTCACGGAAGCAACGGAAATCCCGCAGCACGATCTCCTTGAACTGGCGGTTTCGTTCGTTCATGCCCATTCCCTCTCACCCCGTATCCGGCCAAAGATAGACCAGCCCGATCGGCTCCACCCGCCGCGCCCGCACCTCGTAGAACTCCCGGATGCGGCCCGGCTCCGTCGCGAGGTCGCGGTCGAACTGGGCGAGGCGGGTGCGCCAGGAGGCGATGTCGGCCTGACGCTGGCGTTTTTCGTCCTCGTTGAACTTGTCTTCCTCTCTGAACTTGATGGGGAGCTGGACCCCTCCGCCCTCGCGCTTGCGGAGTTCCGTCTCCACCTTGCGGAGTTCCGTCTCCACGCGCTCGCGCTGGCCTTCCAGGGTTTCGCGAAGCTGCCGCTCCTCCCTCTCGCCACGCCCGCGCAACCGGTCCGCCGCGCTTCCGGCGACGAGGTCGGCGCGCACTTCCAACTGCGGCAGCAGGTCTTCGATGTCCCGGGCGGCGGTCTCCAGCAGCCGCCGGTGGATCGTCTCGCCAGCCGCCCTGGCGTTCCGCAAGGCGGCCTCCAGGCGTTCCAGCGTTCTCGCCTCGGCTTCCTCGGCATACGCCTTGAGCGGCCCGGTGCGGCGTGACGGTTCGATCCAGCGGGCGGCGACCGGAACGAGCACCTCGTGCAGGCGCTCGGCCCGGCGCCCGAACAGGCAGAGCCGTCCCAACAGCACCACGCGGGGGATGGAGTCGGCGGCCTGCACCAGACAGGCGCGGGAGAGGTCGTGGTGCACGAACCCCTGGGCGCGAAACCGCGCCAGCAGGCGCTGCGCCATGCGCTGCTCCAGGTGCAGGTGCACGGTGTCGTCGGTGAGCACCCCGGCGTCCTCGAACACCACCGGTCGAATGGGCGCCTCCTTCCGCCATTCGGCGAGCTTCTGGTGGGTCTTGCGCGGGGCGCGGAGGGTGTCCAGGGTGGCGGTCCAGCTCGCATCCGCCTGGGCCTTTCCGGCAAGCGGGGGAAGCGTCCAGAGTGCGCCGCCGTCCCCGGCGCGGCGTTGCCGCAACGGCGCGGCGCCCATCAGCTCCAGGGAGCAGGACAAGGCGTCACGGAATGGCTCGGCCGAGAACCGCACCCAGCGTCGCGACCGTTTCAGCAATTCGCAGCATCGCTCCATCTGCGCCTTGAGGTCCTCCCGGCGTTCGCGGGCGGCTTCGAGCTCCTCGGCCGCGACCCGCTTCTTCTCCCGGTCGAGGTCCGCCGCTTCGATCTCGCGCGCGAGGCGCTTCGCGTCCCGGTGACGGATGCCGCCGCGAAGGCGCCGTTCGATGTCGTCGTCGATCACCTTGGAGAGGCTGCCGAGCTCGCGCTTGATGGTCTCGGTCTTCTTCACCAGCACTTCCAGAACGCGGTCCTCCTCGCGCTGCGGGAGCACGAAGTAGTGGCAGCGCACCTTCGGCGCCGGCTGGAGCTTGCGGTCGATGCGCCCGTTGCGCTGCTCGATGCGGCCGGGGTTCCAAGGCAGGTCGAAGTGGAACAGGTCGGTGCAGTGCGCCTGGAAGTTCAGCCCTTCGCGGGCGGCATCGGTGGCGAGCAGGATGCGCAGCGGGTCGCTTGCGGGGTCGGCGTTGAACCGGCGCTGGATCTCCTTGCGCTTCGCACCGACGGTCTGCCCGTCGATGGTCTCGATGCGTTCCTCCGCGAGGTCGGTGCCGGCGATGGCCTGTTCGAGCATCTCGCGGAGGTACCGCTTGGTGCCGATGACGTTCTCGGTGAAGACGAGCACCCGGCGATGGTTCCAGCGAGCCGGGGCGCCGTCGCCGCCTCCGGCACGGGACCGCTCGCCGCAACGGGGCAGACCGGGGCACAGATGGTCGCGGATCCATTCGATCAGGCGGCGTGTCTTGGCGTCCGGGAGGCCGCGGTCGGCGGCGGCCACCTCCTGCATCCGGTCGAGGAGGGCTTCCTCCTTGCGCCGGTTCGCCGCCGCCTGCGCGTCCCCGGCCACGTCGCCCACGGCAGCGGCGTTGATGGTGGCGATCTGTGCGGTCTCCTCCGCTTCGAGGTCGTCGTCCGTGTACTCGGCGCGTTCGTCGTCCGCGTCCGGGGGGCTGGCGAACAGACGGGCGCTCGCAAGCGCGTCCACCTGACCGGACGTGGCCGTCTCGGCCGTCTCGCCGGCCATCGTCCGTTCCCATTGCGTTCGCACCGTCGCCCGATGACGCGCGAGGGAGATGGCGAACGCCTCGATGGACGAGAGCAGCTTCTGCTGCAGGCCCGTTACGAGCAGGCCGCCGGCGGCCCGTGCCCGTGCCGGGGCGTCCTTCAGCCGTTCCTCGCGCACGCCGCGGTACTCGTCGAGCAGGCGGGAGAGCACGAGCTCCGGCGCGTCCTCCGGCAGGTCCTCGATGGGGATGCGCCGCACGTCTCGTTCGGGAAAGCCGCCCTGGACCTCGCGAACGTCCTCCTTGATGCGTCGCACCATCACCTCTTCGAGCGCGTTCCTGCCCCGGACCGGCACTCCCCGGGTGAACCGGTGGGGGTCAAGCAGCTCCAGCAGGGTCGAGAAGCTGTTGGAATGGCCGTTGTGAGGCGTGGCGGACAGGAACAGGCGGTGCTCGAAGCGCCCTCCGAGATCGCGGATCGCGCGGGTGAACTTCGTCTCGATCCCGTAACGCCCGCCACTCGACGGGGCGGCGTGATGGGCCTCGTCGAGGATCAGGAGGCCGCCCGGCTGCATCTCGCCGAGCCATTCGCGCATGGGGTCCGCGTACGTCGATTCGATGAGCAGGTTGTGCGACACGAGGAAGCGGCTGTGGGTACGCCACGGGTTGATGCCGAAGCCTCGCTCTTGGCGCACCCGCGTGAGGTATGCGCGGTCGAGGATCACGAAGAGGAGGCCGAAGCGCTCCTCCATCTCCGCCTTCCACTGCTCCAGCACGGACGCGGGCGCGGCGACGACAATCGTCCTGGCCTTCTTGCGGAGCAGCAGCTCGCGGGCGATGAGGCCGGCCTCGATGGTCTTGCCGAGGCCGGTGTCGTCGGCGATGAAGAGGTTCACCCGAGGCATGAGGAGCGCCTTGCGCAACGGCTCCATCTGGTAGGCGTCGATCTTGATGCCGGCCCGAAACGGCGACTGGAACAGGTTCGGATCGGTGGCGGTGACGCAGTTCCAGCGCAGGGTGTGCAGGAACGCGCTGAAGTGGCGGGGCGGGTCGAAGCCCCGGTCCCCGATGGTGCTCCACGCTTCCTGCTCCAGGATGCGGCGGTCGATCTCGAAGTCCCAGTAGACCTCCAGGGTCTGCCCCTGGGCGTCGTCGTCGGCGCACGCGAGGCTGACGCGCGCGGAAGCGGGCGGAGCGGTGTCCTCCACCGCCTCCACCAGCCAGCGCCGCGAGCGAACCTCGACGAGCTCGCCGGCGCGCGGGGGGCGTTCGGGCAGCAGGCTGCCCTCTGTGGTGGCCTGGCTCAATGTCGGTCTTGATCCGATGCGTCGCGGGCGAGCCTACCGCAATTCCGGGTCCGGCCCCTTGGGCGAACGCGGCGATTCCCGCCGGACGGCATCCGGGCGCCGTCCGGTGTCCGGGCCTATCCCGCGAACGCGGCGATGCCCGTCTGCGCCCGGCCGAGGACCAGGGCGTGGACGTCGTGGGTGCCCTCGTAGGTGTTGACCGTCTCCAGGTTCATCAGGTGGCGGATGACGTGGTACTCGTCGGCGATGCCGTTGGCGCCGTGCATGTCGCGGGCCATGCGCGCGATGTCGAGCGCCTTGCCGGCCGAGTTGCGCTTGAGCATCGACACCGCCTCGTGCGGGGCGGCGCCTTCGTCGAACAGGCGGCCGAGGCGCAGGCACGCGGCGAGGCCGAGGGCGATCTCGGTCTGCATGTCGGCGAGCTTCTTCTGCACGAGCTGGTTGGCGGCGAGGGGCCGGCCGAACTGCCGGCGCTCCAGCACGTAGTCGAGGGCGCTGTGCCAGCAGAACTCCGCGGCGCCGAGCGCCCCCCAGGCGATGCCGTAGCGGGCGCGGGTGAGGCATCCGAACGGACCCTTGAGCCCGGAGGCGCCCGGTAGTTCGTTCCCGGCGGGGACGAAGACGCTGTCCATCACGATCTGGCCGGTCGCCGAGGCCCGCAACGAGAACTTGCCTTCGATCTTCGGGGTGGACAGGCCGTTCATGCCCCGCTCCAGGATGAAGCCCCGGATGACTCCTTCATCGTTCTTCGCCCATACCACGAAGACGTCGGCGACCGGGGCGTTGCTGATCCAGGTCTTCGTCCCCGTCAGCAGGTAGCCGCCGTCGACCTTGCGCGCCCGGGTCGTCATCGAGCCGGGGTCCGAGCCGGCGTCCGGCTCGGTGAGGCCGAAGCAGCCGATGGCCTCGCCGGTCGCGAGCCTCGGCAGGTACTTCGTGCGCTGCGCCTCGTCGCCGTAGGCGTGGATGGGGTGCATGACGAGGCTCGACTGCACGCTGATCGCGGAGCGGTAGGCGGAATCGACCCGTTCGATCTCCCGGGCGATCAGGCCATAGCTGACGTGTCCGGCGTTGGCGCAGCCGTACCCGTCGATGGTGGCCCCGAGGAGCCCGCGCTCCCCCATCTCGCGCATGATCGCGGGGTCGAAGCGCTCGGTGCGGTTCGCCTCCAGGATGCGGGGCATCAGCGCGCCCTGCGCGTAGTCGCGCGCGGTGTCGCGCACCATGCGCTCTTCCTCGGTGAGCGCGGCTTCGAGCAGTAGCGGATCGCTCCAGTCGAAGCGCGGCGCCGAGGCGTTCGGGCCGGTATTGGAGGTGGTACCGGGGGTCTGTTCAGCGGTTCGGGCCATGGCGGAATCTCTCCGGTGGTGACTGCGGAGCAGGCCTCAGTCGAAGCGCGGCGCCGAGGCGTTCGGGCCGGTCCGGGTCTGTTCAGCGGTTCGGATCTGTTCAGCGGTTCGGGCCTGTTCAGCCGTCCGGGCCTGTTCAGCGGTTCGGGTCTGTTCAGCCGTCCGGGCCTGTTCAGCCGTCCGGGTCTGTTCGGCGGTTCGGGCCATGGCGGAATCTCTCCGGTGGTGACTGCGGAGCGGGCCTCCGGAGGGCCTGGCGCACGGCCCGGAACGCGCGCTCCCGGATGCGGGGTTCATCCGGGGAACCGGGTCCGTCCGCCGTCGAGGCACGGCCGGGCGACGGATCGGAGGGGTTCCGCGGCTCGCGCCGCGGCCGGCTCTCGCGGTCGCGAGGTCAGGCCGGATCGAAGTAGCCGCGCGGCACCCCGTCCAGCTTCATGCCTTCGATGCGGATGAGCTTCGTCGAGCCGTCGCGGCGCGGCGAGTGGATGTCGCCCTCGTGGTAGACGTGGGCGTCCCCGCGGTGGAGGGTGTAGGTGCGCACCGCCTCGGCCACGCCGGGCGCATCGCCGTCGCATGACTTGACCGCACGCCAGTCGGTCATTTCGGTGCTGCCTTCCACCTGCGCGTAGACCGCCCAGCTCGGCCCGTGGTCGTGCGGGCGGCTGTCGCTGGCGCCGTCCTGCACGTGGGACAGGATGCAGAACCCGAGTTCCGGGTCCTCGTAGAGGATCTTGCGGTCCGAGGTGTTGTCCGGGCCGAAGTGCGCCGCGATGAAGCCGTCGTCGTTGCAGGCGCGGCTGCAGCACGCCCGGATGGTCTCGCGCGCCGTCTTCGCCTCCTGCTCGCGGAGCGCGGCGCGGCAGTCGGCGGCGAACCGGTCGAGGGTGTAGTCCATGGGTGGTGCCTCCGGAGCGATCGCTGGATGCCGCGGCGGATTATGCCATTCGGGCCGCGCCGCAGTGCCAGCAGTCGGTGAACTGGCCTTCCATGCGTTCGCCGCAGGACGCGCACCGCCACGGCGGCTCCGGTTCCGATGCGTGCGCCGTTGCCACGATCGCATCGACGAGGGCGCGGGCGCGGTCGAAGTCGCGATCGTCGACGACCCAGATCTCCGGCCAGGTCTCGTTGACGGGCAGCTCGCCGGCGGCGCCGAGGAGGAAGTCGTTGCGGACGATGCAGCGGATGGCCTGCTGGTCCAGAACCTGGCGCACGTGTCCGACGATGGCGATGTTGTCCGATGCGTAGACCTTGCGCATGAACGTCGCTATCGCTCGGCGGGCCGGAGATGGCGCCGGCCGACGCCCGCCCGCGGCCGTGATCGAGCGGGCGCCGCGAGCCGCCGGTGCGGCGGCCTCATCCGTGCCACTTCGGGTTCCACACGATCTCCCACAGGTGGCCGTCCGGGTCGGCGATCCAGGCGCAGTAGCCGCCCCAGCGTACGGTCTCGGGGCCCCTGACCACGCCCGCGCCCGCCGCCTCGGCCCGGGCGGTGAGCGCATCGACATCCGGCTTCGACCCGACGTTGCAGGAGAGCGTCGTGCCGGTGAAGCCGCCGGGCGGGGTGGGCTCGACGCCGGCGTAGCGGGCGAGCTCGTCGCGCGGAAACAGCGCGAGGAGGGTCCCCGGGAGCTTGAAGTAGACGATCCCCTTGGGCGGACGGGCGTGTTCGAGCCCGAGGCCGTCCATGTAGAAACGTTCCGACCGTTCGATGTCGGCGACCCCGAGGGTGATCACGCTGATTCCGGGGAGGACCGTGTCGTTCATGGTCTGGTGGCCCCGAATCCGGAACGTCAGGAGCCGATCGCTTCGGCCAGCGCCCGCTCGCCCGGCGCGAACAGGTAGCTCCCGGTGTCGGCGCGGGAGAACTCGATGAGGCGGTCGTGGAGCCCGTCCCCGGACACGCCGTACATGCGTTCGAGCTGGACCTGGTGGCGTTCCCGCGTACGGGCGAAGGAGAGGAAGTACAGTCCGTGGCGGGCGAGGGTGGCGTAGGGCACGCTGCGCCGGTAGACCTTCAGCGCAACGCCGTCCTTCTCCGCGTCGGTCCGGGCGACGTGGGAGTCGGGGGCGAGGGCGTTGCCTTCGAGCTCGATGCTGTCGGCCCTGGTCCGGCCGATCACCGCCTCCTGGGCGGCGACGTCGAGCGCCGCGAACTTGTCGAGATCGTGCACCCAGCGCTGGGTGAGCACGATGCTGCCGCCGGCGCCCGGTCCGCCGGGGACGACCGCCGCTTCGGTGCGGCCGTCGTCGTCCTTCGGGTTCGCGGTGCCGTCCTCGAAGCCGATGAGGTCGCGCGATTCGAAGTAGGTGAACGCCGGCTGCTCCAGCGCCAGATCGAAGTCGTCGCGCAGCGCCGCGTGGAGCGCGAAGGTGCGGGCGACGTTCTCGTCCTCGCCGTCGCCCTGGAGCCAGACCCACAGGTCGCGCTGGGTCGCCGGAGCCACGTGGCCGTCGACCCCGCGGATGGTCTCGAAGTCGCGCAGATCGGAGGGGACCGCATCCGGAGCCAGCGCCGACCACAGCCGGCGGCCGAACGCGACGACGATGCGGGCCGGCCGGTCGACGCCGCTCCCGGCCGCGTGCAGCGCCGAGGCGACGGCGCCCGCGGCGCGGTCCCGGTCGAGCTCCCCGTCGATGCGGTATTCCAGGAACCTGTGGTGGCGCGCGGATTCGTCGAAGATCGCGCGCTGGGGCGTGTCGGTGGCCATGAGGGTGTCGTCCTCCGGTTACTCGATGCCGGTTACTCGATGCCGTGCATCGTCTCCTCGATGAGCATGTCGACGACCGCTTCGAGCGCCTCGCGCTGGCTCGCGCCGCCGGCGATGGCGTCACGGTAGGTGCGGACCTGCCAGTGTGCGCTCGTGCCGCGCGCGACGATCGTGCGCACATGCTCGACTTCCGCGGTACAGCCGAGCGCCTCGCTGTCTTCCGCGCAGAGCTCGATGATCTCTTCGAGCAGCACCGGGTAGTCGACGACCGCGCCCCGGCCGAAGTCCACGAGTCCCCGGTCGATGCCGTACCGCTGGGCGCGCCACCGGTTCTCGGCGATGAGCATGCGCGGGTAGCGCCGCCACCGCTGGTTCTTGACGCGCAGCCGGTAGAGCATGCGCAGCCAGCACACGTACAGCGCCGCCACGCATACGGTGTCCTCGAGCCGCGTGCAGATGTCGCTGATCCGCATCTCCAGGGTCGGGAACCGCACGCTGGGGCGGACGTCCCACCAGATCTTCGTCCCGTCCTCGATCATCCCGGTTCCGACGAGCACCTCGAGAAAGCGCCGGAACTCTCCATGGCTCTCGAACTGCTCCGGGATGCCGGTGCGCGGCATCTCGTCCCACACCGAGATCCGGTAGGACTTGAGCCCCGTATCGTGCCCCTGCCAGAACGGGGACGAGGTGCCGAGCGCAAGCAGGTGCGGGAGCACGTAGCTCACCTGGTTCATGAGATCGATGCGCAGCTCGTCGTCGTCGATGCCGGCGTGGACGTGCATGCCGCAGATCACGAGGCGGCGCACGACCTCCTGGAGGTCGTGCTCGATCGTCTGGTAACGCTCCTTCCGGGTGCGCCTCTGCTCGCCCCACACCGCGAACGGGTGCGTCGACGCCGCGACGAGCCGCAGCCCGTGGGACCGGGCCACCGCCGCGACGGTGCCGCGTAGCCGCTTCAGGTCGGAGCGGGCCTCGGCGATGGTGGAGCACACCCGGGTGCCCACCTCGATCTGGCACTGCAGGAACTCCGGCGTCACCTGCCCTTCGAGCAATGCCTCGCACTCCGCGAGCATCGTCGGAGGCGCCTCGTGGATGAGGTCGCGGGTACGGGCATCGACGAGCAGGTACTCCTCTTCGATCCCGACAGTGAAGCTCGGCTGCTGCATGGGAGGAAGGCTCGCGGCGGTATGGGCGCGGTGTCGAGCCTCTATGGTAGCCCCATTGGAGGGTGGATTCGCAGCCGGCCTCGTTGCGCGCCCGCGGCTCAGAGCCAGCCGCGTTCGGCGAAGGAGACGACCTCTCCGTCCCCGATCACGAAGTGGTCGAGGAGCCGCACGTCCACCAGCGCGAGCGCGTCGTACAGCCGGTTGGTGATGGCGCGGTCCGAGGGGCTCGGCTCGGCGACGCCGGAGGGGTGGTTGTGCGCCGCGATGAGGGCGGCCGCGTTCAGCTCCAGGGCGCGCTTGGCGACTTCGCGCGGATGCACGCTCGCGCCGTCGATGGTGCCCCGGAACATCTCCTCGAAGTGGATGACCCGGTGCCGGTTGTCGAGGAACAGGCAGGCGAACACCTCGTGCGGCCGCGAGCGCAGCCGGGCGCGCAGGAACCGGCTGGTATGGGCGGGGCTGGTGAGGGCGTCGCTGCGCCGGACCCGCGCTTCGAGATAGCGGGTGGCGAGCTCGATCGCGGCCTTGAGCAGCGCCGAACGGGCCGGCCCGATCCCCGGGAGGGTGGCGAGGCGGGCGGGGTCGAGGTCGAGGAGTCCGCGCAGCCCGTGCGCATGATCGAGCGCCGTGCGCGCCACGTCGAGGGCGGAGGAGCCGCGGGTGCCGGTCTGGATGAACAGCGCGAGGAGCTCCGCATCGGACAGCGCCGCGGGGCCGCGGGCGAGCAGCTTCTCGCGTGGCCGTTCGTCGCGCGGCCAGTCGGCTATGGACATGGTGGCTCCGCCTCCGCCGCCGTCGTCGATCGCCGGGCCCGCGACCGTGATGCCGATGGGGGATACGGGTTAGACTCTAGCCGCCATGTCGAGGTTACCCAACCGCAGAATCGTGCTGGGTGTCGCAGGCGGCATCGCGGCCTACAAAGCTGCCGACCTGGTTCGACGGTTGCGCGTCCGTGAGTGCGACGTGCGGGTGGTGATGACCGCGGCGGCCCGGGAGTTCGTGACGCCGCTGACGTTCCAGGCGCTCTCCTCCAACCCGGTGCACTGCGAGCTGCTCGACGAGCAGGCCGAGGCCGGGATGGGACACATCGAGCTGGCCCGGTGGGCGGACGTGGTGCTGGTCGCGCCGGCCACCGCCAACGTGCTCGCGCGGCTCGCACACGGGCTCGCCGACGATCTCCTCACGACCCTGTGCCTGGCGACGACGGCGCCGCTGGTGCTCGCCCCGGCGATGAACCGGCAGATGTGGCAGGCGGGTGCGACCCGGGCGAACGTGCTGGCGCTGCTCGACCGGGGCGTCGAGATGCTGGGTCCCGGGGACGGCGACCAGGCGTGCGGCGAGGTCGGGCCGGGCCGGATGCTGGAGCCCGAGGAAATCGCGGCCCGGGTCATGGCCCGGTTCGATGGCGGCGCGCTCGCCGGCGTCGAGGTGCTCGTCACCGCCGGTCCGACGCGGGAGGCCCTCGATCCGGTGCGCTTCCTGACCAACCACAGCACCGGGAAGATGGGGTACGCGGTCGCGGCGGCGGCGGCGCGGGAGGGCGCCCGCGTGTCGCTGGTGAGTGGCCCCACCGCGTTGCCGACACCTCCCGGCGTCGACCGCACCGACGTGGCGAGCGCCGAAGAGATGTACGCCGAGGTCATGGCGCGTGCGGCCCGTTGCGACATCTTCATCGCCGCGGCGGCGGTGGCGGACTACCGCCCCGCGCACTTCTCGGCGCAGAAGATCAAGAAGGGCGGCGGCTCCGCCGCGCTCGACCTCGTGCGGACGCCGGACATCGTCGCCGGCGTCGCGGCGATGGACGATCGCCCGTTCACGGTGGGGTTCGCGGCCGAGACGGAGTCGATGCAGGCGCACGCCCGGGAGAAGCTCGAGCGCAAGGGCCTCGACATGATCGCGGCCAACCGGGTGGGGCTTCCCGATCGGGGCTTCGCGAGCGAGGACAACGCGATGAGCGTGCTGTGGGGAGAGCGCGGACACCGGGACCTCGGGCTTGCTCCCAAGGCCGAGCTGGCGCGGAGCCTCGTCGGCCTCGTCGCCGAGCGGTATCGTGCAGAGCATCCGGCTTAAGGTCCTCGACCCGAGGATCGGGAGCGAGTTCCCGCTCCCGCGATACGAAACGGCGGGCGCGGCGGGGCTCGACCTGCGGGCGTGCATCGACGCGCCCGCCGTCCTCGCGCCGGGCGGGACCCTGCTCGTCTCCAGCGGCATCGCCGTCCACGTCGCCGATCCGGGCCTCGCGGCGGTGGTGCTGCCCCGCTCCGGGCTCGGACACCGGCACGGCATCGTGCTCGGCAACCTCGTCGGGCTGATCGACTCCGATTACCAGGGACCGGTCGGCGTCTCGGTGTGGAACCGCGGCGGCGAGCCCTTCACGATCGAGCCGGGCGACCGGATCGCCCAGCTCGTGTTCCTTCCCGTCGCGCGCGTCCGGTTCGAAGTCGTCGACACCTTCGTCGAGACCGGGCGCGGCGAGGGCGGGTTCGGCCACTCGGGCCGTGCCTGAACCGCGCCGGCCGGGCATGGGAAGGAGCGCGGGGACGGCCCGGATCCCCGGCGGGCTCCTTCCCATGCCCGGCCGGCGGCGGGACCATCGGGCCGCGGCGGCGGTATCGGCCGGGGCGGGGGAGGCCCGGGTTCCCACACTCCTTCCCATGCCCGGCCGGCGGTGGGACCACCGGGGCGCGGCGGCGGCATCGGTCGGGGCGGGGGAGGCGGCTCCGGCGCCGCCGGGAGGCGACGCATGACCATCGAAGGGGCGGGCCGGCCGTCCGCCGGGATCTTCCGCGCCTACGACATCCGCGGCATCGTCGGCGACACCCTCACCGCGGAGGTCGTGCGCCGGATCGGCGGCGCGATCGGCGCGGAGGCGCAGGAGCGAGGCGTGCGGACCCTGGTCGTCGGCCGCGACGGGCGGCATTCGAGCCCCGAGCTGCTCCGGGCGCTCGTGCGGGGGCTGCGCGAGCGCGGCCGCGACGTCGTCGACGTCGGGCAGGTGCCGACCCCGGTGCTCTATTTCGCGGCGGAGCACCTCGGGACCGGCAGCGGCGTCATGGTCACCGGGAGCCACAATCCGTCGGACTACAACGGGCTGAAGATCATGCTGGCCGGCGAAACGCTGCACAGCCACGCCATCCGGGACCTCGGGCGCAGGATCGAGGAGGACGATCCCGGCCCCGGGCAGGACGTTCGCGGGCAGGGCGGCCTGCGCCACCGGGAGATCGTCGGGGACTACATCCGGCGCATCCGCGAAGAGGTCCCGGCCGCGCGCGGCGCCGACGCCAGGAGGATCGTCATCGACTGCGGCAACGGGGTCGCGGGCGGGGTCGCGCCGCAACTGTTCCGGGCGCTCGGGCACGACGTGATCGACCTCTACTGCGACATCGACGGCGACTTCCCCAACCACCATCCCGACCCGAGCGTGCCCGCGAACCTGAAGGACCTGATCGCGTCGGTGCGCGAGAACGGGGCGGACCTCGGGCTCGCGTTCGACGGCGACGGCGATCGCCTCGGCGTGGTGGACGGCGCCGGAACCGTCATCTGGCCGGACCGGCAGATGATGCTGTTCGCCCGCGACGTGCTGGCCGACCGCCCCGGGGCCGAGATCGTCTTCGACGTCAAGTGCTCGGGACTGCTCGCGGAATACATCGCGGAGCACGGGGGCAGGCCCGTCATGTGGAAGACCGGCCACTCGCTGATCAAGTCGAAGCTGAAGGAGAGCGGCGCGCCGCTCGCGGGCGAGATGAGCGGGCACGTCTTCTTCGCGGACCGCTGGTACGGTTTCGACGACGCGCTCTACGCGGCGGTGCGTCTCGTGCAGATCCTCATCGGTCTCGGCGAACCGTCGTCCCGGGTCTTCGCGCGGCTCCCGGCCGCGAAGAGCACTCCGGAGATCCGTCTGGCGGTCGGCCGGGGCGAGCCGTCGCGGCTCATCGAGTCCCTGCTCGCCGGGGACTGTTTCGCCGATGCGAAGAAGACGACCATCGACGGCCTGCGGGTCGACTTCGCCGACGGCTGGGGGCTCGCCCGGGCTTCCAACACCGAGCCGGTCCTCGTGCTGCGTTTCGAGGGCGTGGACGACGATGCCCTGGAACGCATCGAGGAAGAGTTCAGGCAGGTGCTGCTCGGCGTCGATCCCGCGCTGGAGCTGCCGTTCTGAATCATGCCGATCCGTAGCGTGAAAGGATCCCGGAAGCCATCCCGTGAACCGTAACCCCGAAGCGGCGGTGCGAACCGCGAAGGTCCTCGCCGAGGCGCTGCCCTACATCCAGCGGTTCCAGGGCAAGACCATCGTCATCAAGTACGGCGGGGCCGCGATGGAGGGCGAGGCCCTCAAGGCCGGCTTCGCGCGCGACATCGTCCTGATGAAGCTGGTGGGCGTGAATCCGGTGGTCGTGCACGGGGGCGGGCCGCAGATCGGCAGGCTGCTGGAGCGCATCGGCAAGGAGACGCGGTTCGTCGAAGGCATGAGGGTCACCGACTCCGAGACGATGGACGTCGTCGAGATGGTGCTCGGCGGCCTCGTCAACAAGGAGATCGTGAACCTCATCAACCGTCACGGCGGCAACGCGGTGGGGCTCACCGGGAAGGACGGCAGGCTCATCCATGCCCGCAAGCTCACCATGACCCGCAACCGCCCGGAGCTCGACGCCCCCGAGATCATCGACATCGGCCACGTCGGGGAGGTCGCGAGCATCGACACCGGGGTGCTGGAGCACCTCGCGCACGGCGACTTCATCCCGGTCATCGCCCCGATCGGGGTCGGCGAGGACGGCATGTCCTACAACATCAACGCCGACCTGGTGGCGGGAAAGCTCGCGCAGTCGCTGGAGGCCGAGAAGCTCATGCTCCTCACCAACACCTCCGGCCTGCTCGACCGGGAGGGCGAGCTGATCTCTTCGCTGGACGTCAAGCAGGTGGAGGCCCTCGTCGCGGACGGCACCATCGCCGGCGGGATGCTCCCCAAGGTGCGATGCGCACTCGACGCGGTGCAGGGCGGTGTCCGCACCGCCCAGATTGTCGACGGCCGGGTCGAGCACGCGGTGCTGCTGGAGGTGTTCACGAACGCCGGCATGGGCACCTTCATCAGCCGGTGGAGCCGGACTTGACGGACCGTCGGCCGGTTCCGCGCCGCCAGCAGATCCTGGAGGCCCTTGCCCGGGAGATCGAGCTGCATCCCGCCTCGAGGATCACCACCGCGCGCCTCGCCGGGGTGGTGGGGGTGTCGGAAGCGGCGCTCTACCGCCACTTCTCCGGCAAGGCGGCGATGTTCGAGGCGCTCATCGAGTTCGCCGAGGATGCGGTGTTCGGGCTCGTCAACCGGATCGTGGCCGAAGAGTCCGATTCGGCGCGGCGTTGCTGCGAGCGGATCGTCGGCGTGGTGCTCGGGTTCGCGGAGCACAACGCCGGCATCATGCGCGTGCTCCTCGGCGAAGCGCTGGTGGGCGAGGAGCGGGCGCTCTCGGACCGGGCCGGCCGGTTCTTCCAGCGGCTCGAGACCCAGCTCCGGATGGTCGTCCGCGACGCCGGCGACGCGACCCTCGCCCAGCGCAGCCGGGCGGGCGTGAGCGCGAACCTCGTGGTCGCGTTCGTCCTCGGCCGGATGCACCAGTACAGCGCAAGCGGACTGCGCCGCCGCCCCACCGAGGACCTGGATCGCCAGTGGGCGATGATCGCCGGCGCGGTGTTCGGCTGAGGTCCGGCGGGAGGAGGTTCCGGCGCGGCGGCGGGCGGCGGGCCGCTCGCTCCGCGGTTCGCCGGATCAACTGGCGGCCATGACGAGGCGCTGGGGGTGGACGGCGGACCGCCCGTTCCGCGGTCCGCCGGGAACGGGCGCGGTCCGGGGGAACGGGCGGATCGCGGAGCAAGGACGCGCGGAGATGACGGAGACGAGCGGTGGCGACGACGATCGAGCGCAGTGACACCGTGCGTCTCGGCACGGTCGATGCCCCCTACGTCTTCAAGCGCGTGTCGCGGCGGCGCCACGCGCACATCCTCGTCAACGACGAAGGGACAATCGAGGTCCGCGCGCCTTGGCGTTTCGGCCTGGACAGGGCCCGGGAGATGCTGCGCGAACACGCCGACTGGGTCTTGCAGGCTCGGAGCGCGGTGCGGGAACGGCTGGCGCAGCGTCCCCGCTTGGTCACCGGCGCCCGCCTTCCGCTGCTCGACGGGTCGCTGCGTCTCGAAGTCCGGCCGCGGGCGCAGATCGACCTGTTCGAATGCGCCGGGCCGCGACGGGGCCGCGTGGAACGCCGCGGGGCGGTCCTGCGGGTCGGCGCCGCTTCGCTCGGCGAAGGCGAGCTGCGGGCGCTGATCGAACGCTGGTATCGCCGGGAAGCGGCGGCCTACTTCGCGGAGCGGGTCGAGCACCATGCGTCGCGGCTCGGTGTCCGGCCGTCGAGGGTGACGATCCGCGGGCAGCGCTCGCGCTGGGGGAGCTGCTCGGGCAAGGGGACGGTGAGCCTGAACTGGCGGCTGATGATGGTGCCGAGCGCCCTGTCCGACTACGTGGTCGTCCACGAGCTGTGCCATCTCCGGCACATGGACCATTCCCCGCGCTTCTGGGCGATGGTGTCCGGGGCCGTTCCCGACTACCGGCAGCGGCGCCGCGAGCTCGACGCGTTGCAGGGTCGTCTGCCGCTGTAGGCGGGGCGTTTGCCCGGGCTTGATTCGGATCCGGCGACGGTCATGATCATGACGATGGACTCGATCCTGGATGCGGTGGCGAGCGGCGGCCGTCTCGACGAGGCGCAGGCGCTCGCGCTTGCCGCGTTCGAGGATGCCGGCGCGCTGGGCGCGCTGATGGAAGCCGCGCGCGGCGTGCGCGACCGGCGCTCGGGCGACGTCGTGACGTACTCGCCCAAGGTCTTCATCCCCCTGACCGAGCTCTGCCGCGACGTGTGCCGTTACTGCGCGTTCGCGAAGACCCCCGGCAACGTCGGTGCGCCGTACCTCGCGGTGGACGACGCGATCGACATCGCCCGCCGTGGCGCCGCGGCCGGCTGCACGGAGGCCCTGTTCACCCTGGGGGACCAGCCCGAGCGCAGGTACCGGGTGGCGCGCGAAGCGCTGGCCCGGATGGGTTTCGAGTCGACGATCGACTATCTGGTCCACGCCGCGCGGCGTGTTCACCGGGAAACCGGACTCCTGCCCCACGTCAATCCCGGCGTGATGACGCGCGCGGAGCTGGCGCGCCTGCGCGAGGTCTCGGTGTCGGCGGGGATCATGCTCGAATCGGCGTCCCGCCGGCTGTGCGGGAAGGGAGGGCCGCACTACGGCTCGCCGGACAAGGACCCCGCGGTGAGGCTCGCGACGCTGGAGCGCGCGGGCGAGCTGGCGGTGCCGTTCACCACCGGGATCCTCATCGGGATCGGCGAGACCCGGCGCGAGCGCGTCGAGTCGCTGCTCGCCATCCGCGCCCTCGATGACCGGCGCCACCACGTTCAGGAAGTGATCGTGCAGAACTTCCGGGCAAAGCCCGGTACGCCGATGGCGGCGGCCCCCGAGCCCTCGCTCGAGGATCATCTGTGGACCATCGCGGTGGCGCGGCTCGTCCTGGGGCCGGGCACGAGCGTCCAGGCCCCGCCGAACCTGCGCCCCGGCGCGCTCGCCCGCCTCGTCGAAGCCGGACTCGACGACTGGGGCGGGGTGTCACCGGTGACCCCCGACCACGTGAACCCGGAGGCGCCGTGGCCGCACCTGATCGAGCTGGAGCGCGCCACCGAAGCGGCCGGCAAGTCGCTCGCGCCGCGCCTCCCGCTCCATCCGCGGTTCGTGCTCGACCCCGAACGATGGGTCGCCCCGGAACTGCGCAGCGCGGTGCTCGCCGCGAGCGACGGCCGGGGGCTCGGGCGGGAGACCAGGTGGTATGCGGGGGAGGCGGAGCAGGCGCCATCGGGCCTCGCGGACGGCGCCGGGCCGGGACGGCCGGCGGGCGGGTCGGGCCGTCGGGGCGGGGATGGGAACCGGAGGCCGGGGAGCTCCATGGCGGGAGTCGTCGCACCCCGCGTCTCCCTCCGCATCTCACCATCGCTCGGCCGGGTGCTCGATCGAGTGCGTGAAGGGGCGCCGCTCGACGAAGCGCAGGTCGTGCGGCTGTTCGAGGCCCGCGGCGGCGAGGCGCGCGCGGTGTGCGAGGCGGCCGATGCGTTGCGCCGCGAGCGCAACGGCGACATCGTGAGCTACGTCGTCAACCGCAACATCAACTACACCAATGTCTGCTACTTCAGGTGCCGGTTCTGCGCGTTCTCCAAGGGACGCCTGAGCGCGAACCTGCGCGGCCGGCCCTACGACCTCGACCTCGCCGAGATCGCCCGCCGCACCCGCGAGGCGTGGGATCGGGGCGCGACCGAGATCTGCCTGCAGGGGGGCATCCATCCCGACTACACCGGCGAGACGTACCTCTCCATCTGCCGCGCGGTGAAGGACGCCGCGCCGGAGGTCCACGTGCACGCCTTCTCGCCGCTGGAGGTCTGGCAAGGGGCACGGACGCTGGACATCGATCTGCCCGGATTTCTCGGCCGGCTCCGCGAGGCGGGGCTCGGGTCGCTGCCGGGTACCGCGGCCGAGATCCTCGACGACGAGGTGCGCCGGGAGCTCTGCCCGGACAAGATCGCGACCGCCGAATGGCTCGAGGTCATGGAGACGGCCCATCGTGCCGGCCTCGGGTCGACCGCCACCATCATGTTCGGGCACGTCGACGGCTACCGGAGCTGGGCGCGGCACCTTCTGCGGGTGCGAGCGCTGGCGGAGCGCACCGGAGGATTCACCGAGTTCGTGCCGCTCCCGTTCGTGCACATGGAATCGCCGATGTATCTCCGCGGCCGCGCCCGGCGCGGACCGACGCTGCGCGAGGCGGTGCTGATGCACGCGGTCGCCCGCCTCGCACTCGACCCGTGGATCGTGAACATCCAGACCTCGTGGGTGAAGATGGGGCCGGACGGGATGCGCATGGCGCTCGCGGCGGGCGCCAACGATGTCGGCGGGACCCTCATGAACGAGTCGATCACCCGCGCGGCGGGCGCCGGTTTCGGACAGGAGATGCCGCCGGAGCGGCTCGAATCCGTCATCCGCGAGGCCGGGCGTTCCCCCCGGCAACGCACCACCCGCTACTCCGACGCGCTGGCGGAGCGGCGGAGCGTGTCGTTCGGCGCCCCCGCGCTGGCCGAACCGGTGCATCGTCGCGCACGGCGGTTCGAGCGCGCCTCGTCCGTGCCGCTGGTGCGATCCGGGGTCGGCTGAATCGAGCCCGGCCCCGGCCCGTACGTCTCACCGGTTCGCGAACGAAGTGATGCCACGGCTCCCGGTCCAACGCGGTCGCGCGGGGTCCGGCGCGCCGTTGCCGCTGTCGGTGCGGTGCGCCCGCGCGGGGTCCGGCGTGCCGTCGCCGTTGTCGGCGCGGTGCGGTCGCGCAGGGCCCGGCGTGCCGTCGCTGTTGTCGGCGCGGTGCGGTCGCGCGGGGCTCGGCGTGCCGTCGCCGTTCTTGGCGCGGTGCGGCCCCGCGGGGCTCGAAACTGCCCGGGTCCACCGCCATCCTTCGCGGGCCTGTCCGGTCGTCGCCATGTCCGGCTCGTCCGCAGCCGTAGCCGTAACCGCAGCCGTAGCCGTAACCGCAGCCGCAGCCGTAGCCGCAGCCGCAGCCGTAGCCGCAGCCGCAGCCGTAGCCGCAGCCGTAGCCGCAGCCGCAGCCGTAGCCGTAGCCGCGTCCGTGAACGGGTGAACGATGGGGACCGGCGCCGTTACGTTGACGCCGCTCGCGGACGTTCCCTTCGTCCGCGAAGGGGACGACGTGGCGCGCCTCGTCGGCGACGCGATCGATGCCGCCGGCATCGCGCCGATCGACTCCGACGTCGTGGTCGTGACCCAGAAGATCGTCTCCAGGGCGGAGGGGCGCCATGTGCGGCTTGCGGGCGTCGAGCCGTCGCCCCGCGCGACCGGGCTCGCAGCGTCCCTCGACAAGGACCCGCGCATGGTGGAGGTGGTGCTCGGAGAATCGAACGACGTCGTCGCCCACGGTCATGGCGTGCTGATCGCCGAGCATCGCAGTGGACACGTCATGGCGAACGCCGGCGTCGATCGCTCGAACGTCGGGCCTGCGAGCGATGGCGAGACGGTGCTGCGGTTGCCGCTCGATCCGGACGCGAGCGCGGCGGCGCTCCGTCGCGCGCTCGAAGCGCGGTTCGGATGCCGTCTCGCGGTGGTGATCGGCGACAGCGTGGGCCGGGCGTGGCGGCATGGGGTGGTGGGGCTCGCGATCGGCGCGGCGGGGCTGCCGTCGCTCACCGATCTCCGCGGCGCGCCGGACCTCTTCGGCACGCCGCTCGAGGTCACGTTGACCGGCTTCGCCGACCAGATTGCATCGGCCGCGAACCTCGTCGCCGGCGAGGCCGGCGAAGGAGTGCCGGCGGTGTACGTGCGCGGACTCGCGTGGAGCGACCCACCGGCGCCCGCCCGCGCCCTCGTTCGCGAACGCGAGCGTGATCTCTTCCGTTGAGCGTCATGCGCGACGCCGGGGCGAAGCCTGCCCGGGACGGCCGCCGCCGCGGGTACGTGTCCAGCGGCCCAGCGGCCCCACCACTCGCCCGCCCATGCGTGCAGCGCCCGGCGCACCGGCTCTTCGCCCGCCCACCCGCCGGGCGCCGGGCCATCTCATCTCGCCGATGAGGCCGAAGTCCTCGGACGGGCCGACAGGGTATCGCCGTCCTCAGCGTCCGGTGGACGAACCGTTCGCGGCCAGCACCTTGACGTGGTGGATCACCTCCTCGCCCGTCTCGCAGTCGACCAGCCAGTCGCCCACTTGAGGGAGCCCGTCCACGGGCACCCGGCGCAACAACGGGCGGAGCCGGTTGGCGTCGTCGTCCCCGAAACGCCGTGCCGCCACCCGGCACAACGCCCGCTCACCATCGGCTCGGCCTTGTTCGATCCCCCGCTCGATGCCTCGCTCGATACCCTGCTCGATGCCCTGCTTGATGCCCTGTTCGATGCCTTGGGCGCGGCCCTGCTCGATGCCCTGGGCGAGCAAGCCGGCCTTGTATCGGTCCACTTTCGCTTCCCATATCGTTGCCATGCGCCTTCCTCCTCTCGCCCTCTCCATCTCCTCGAACGGCGGGAACCTCTGCGGTCCCTGCGGCCCCTCGTCCGTCAGAAGGCCCCACCACTCGCCCGCCCATGCGTGCAACGCCCGGCGCACCGGCTCTTCGCCCGCCCCCGGGCGCCGGACCATCTCCTCGGACAGTCGCTCCAGCAACTCCTTGGGTGTGTCCGCGTGCTGCAACCGCGCCCAAGCGCTGACCCGGTTCGCCTCCGGCCAGCCCCCGCCGCGCCACTCGGCGATGTCCACCAGATGGTACGCCTGCGACCGGAAGCGCGCCAACGCGCGGCGCTCCCTGTCGGGCAGTGCCTCGGCATGGCCGCGCGTCGCCCACCCGGGCGGCTCCGAGCCTTGCGCGGTCCACGGCTCGTTGCCGTTGTAGAGCACCACCGGGAGCACCGGGGGCAGCTCGCCCTCGCGAGCCTCTACGCCGTTGCGCATCAGGCGTTCGAGCAGGGCGTCGGTGTAGCGGCGCATCCGCCCCTGCATGTGCGCGTCGACCGAGGACTGGAACTCCAGCAGCACGAACAGGTAGCGCCGGGCGCCGTCGGCGAGCGCACCGTGGCGGAAGCACACCCGCCACACCATGTCGCCGCAGCGTGCGTGGAGGGTCTCGTCGACGAACTCCGGGGAGGCGTCGGACAGGGTGGAGAAGTCCAGGCTCTGGGCCCAGTCCGGGGCGGCGAAGGCGCGCAGCAGGTCCTCGACCACGGTCGCGAGGGAGAAGTAGCGCTTGAAGGCGGGATCGTGGCGTACGGGGCGGCGCGCGCCGCGCTCGCGCCTGCGCCTGCGTGTTGCGGAGGGTCGCTCGTGTGCCATGGGGCCATGGTTGGCCCGTGCATCCTGCGTTGTCTGTAGGCCGGGGGCGCGTCGTTCGTCGGAGAGGTGCTCACTTTGCGTCGGAATGACTGATCACTTTCTGCCGAAATGGGCGATCACTATCGCCGGAATGCGCACCCCCGGGTTCGTGGACCCGACGGACCGCACGCTGGAGGCGTTCGAGCCGCACGAAGGACGGTGGGTACTGCGAGTGCGAAGGACGACGATCCGGTCGGCATCCGTCCCTTCGATGCGGTCACCTTCAGCCTTGGCGACCTCTGGCCCTGAGAAGTCTTCCCGGTCCGTATCGGGACAGGATACGGCCGCATGCGGTCATGACTGACAGCGTACCGTTGCGGGCACGTGCTCGACGGCCTTGAAACTGCGGTGCGATTCGATGCGCATGGACTCGATGTTCATGGTTCGGGTCTCTTCGGCAGGTCGGCCCTCACCGGAGGTTGCCGGAACCGGCGCCGGGACGGCGTTTGCCGGCCCCGGCGCTTCTCGAATCGTTATCGCCGATTCCGTTCCCGTTACGCCCTTCGTTCGTTCCGCGTCGCCGGCCATGCGCGCTCGACGGGCGAGCCGTTCTCGGCCAGCCTCTCGACGCGGCGGATCACCTCCTCGCCCGTCTCGCAGTCGACCAGCCAGTCGCCCACCCGGGCGAGCCCGTCCGCGGGCACCCGGCGCAACAGCGGGCGGAGCCGCTCGGCGTCGTCGTCCCCGAAACGCCGCGCCGCCACCCGGCACAGTGCTCGCTGCTCTCCGTCGGCCAAGCCCTGCTTGATGCCCCGCTCGATACCCCGCTCAATGCCCTGCTTGATGCCCTGTTCGATGCCTTGGGCGCGGCCCTGCTCGATGCCCTGGGCGAGCAAGCCGGCCTTGTATCGGTCCACTTTCGCTTCCCATATCGTTGCCATGCGCCTTCCTCCTCTCGCCCTCTCCATCTCCTCGAACGGCGGGAACCTCTGCGGTCCCTGCGGCCCCTCGTCCGTCAGCCGGCCCCACCACTCGCCCGCCCACGCATGCAACGCCCGGCGCCCCGGCTCTTCACCCGCCCCCGGGCGTCGGGCCATCTCCTCGGACAGCCACTCCAGCAGTTCCTTGGGTGTGCCCGCGTGCTGCAACCGCGCCCAAGCGCTGACCCGGTTCGCCTCCGGCCAGCCCCCGCCGCGCCACTCGGCGATGTCCACCAGATGGTACGCCTGCGACCGGAAGCGCGCCAACGCGCGGCGCTCCCTGTCGGGCAGTGCCTCGGCATGGCCGGGCGTCGCCCACCCGGGCGGCGCCGAGCCTTGCGCGGTCCACGGCTCGTTGCCGTTGTAGAGCACCACCGGCAGCACCGGGGGCAGTTCGCCCTCGCGGGTGTGCACGCCGTTGTGCGTCAGGCGTTCGAGCAGGGCGTCGGTGTAGCGGCGCATCCGCCCCTGCATGTGCGCGTCGACCGAGGACTGGAACTCCAGCAGCACGAACAGGTAACGCCTTGTGCCGTCGGCGAGCGTGCCGTGGCGGAAGCACACCCGCCACACCATGTCGCCGCAGCGTGTGTGGAGGGTTTCGTCGACGAACTCCGAGGAGGCGTCGGACAGGGTGGAGAAGTCCAGGCTCTGGGCCCAGTCCGGAGCGGCGAAAGCGCGCAGCAGGTCCTCGACCACGGTCGCGAGGGAGAAGTAGCGCTTGAAGGCGGGGTCGTGGCGCACGGGCCGGCGCGCGCCGCGTTCGCGTCTGTGCCTGCGCTGGCGCCCGCGTCGACGCCCGCGCGTTGCGGTGGGTCGTTCTTGGGCCATGAGGCCATGGTCGGCCTGCGCGGTCGGCGTGTCTGTAGGCCGGGGGCGCGTCGTTCGTCGGAGAGGTGCTCACTTTGCGTCGGAATGACTGATCACTTTCCGCCGGAATGGGTGATCACTATCGCCGGAATGCGCACCCCCGGGTTCGTGGACCCGACGGACCGCACGCTGGAGGCATTCGAGCCGCACGAAGGACGGTGGGCACTCATTGCGAGTGCGAAGGACGACGATCCGGTCGGCATCCGTCCCTTCGATGCGGTCACCTTCAGCCTTGGCGACCTCTGGCCCTGAGAAGTCTTCCCGGTCCGTATCGGGACAGGATACGGCCGCATGCGATCATGACTGACAGCATACCGTTGCGGGCACGTGCTCGACGGCCTTGAAACTGCGGTGCGATTCGATGCGCATGGACTCGATGTTCATGGTTCGGGTCTCCTCGGCAGGTCGGCCCTCACCGGAGGCTGCCGGAACCGGCGCCGGGACGGCGTTTGCCAGCCCCGGTGTCTCTCGAAATCGTCATCGCCGATTCCGTTCCCGCTACGCCCCCTATTCGTTCCGCGTCGCCAGCTATGCGTGCCCGGCGGGCGAGCCGTTCGCGGCCAGCCTCTCGACGCGGCGGATCACCTCCTCGCCCGTCTCGCAGTCGACCAGCCAGTCGCCCACTTGGGGGAGCCCGTCCACGGGCACCCGGCGCAACAGCGGGCGGAGCCGCTCGGCGTCGTCGTCCCCGAAACGCCGTGCCGCTACCCGGCACAGTGCTCGCTCACCATCGGCTCGACCTTGTTCGATACCCCGCTCAATGCCTTGGGCGCGGCCCTGTTCGATGCCCTGTGCGAGCAAGCCGGCCTTGTACTGGTCCACTTTCGCTTCCCATATCGTCGCCATGCGCCTCCCTCCTCCTGCCCTCTCCATCTCCTCGAACGGCGGGAACCTCTGCGACCCCTCGCCCGCCCGCATCGCCAGCGCCGCAGGCTCGACATGCGTCGTTCGCCCCTGTCCGCCCGCATCGCCGGCCCCACAGGCCCGACGTACGTGCGTCGCGCCCCCTATCCGCCGCTCTCGTACTCCACACCCTCGGCGTCGAGGCAGCGGCGGATGACGCTTGCGTGCACCGCGAGGCCGGTGTTGAGGAACTGGGGCTCCACCTGCCCCGGCGCCCCGCCCGGCACTCGCGGCTGGAATCCGGTCGCGTGGTGCCTGGTGTGGGACTGGATCCCCCATACCACCGCGTCGGCGTCGAACACCGGTCCGCCCATCTGCCCGATGAGGCTCGGCGTCGAGGTCTCGATGAACGGGCTCGGGTCGCCGTCCCCGCTCCCCGGCGCCCGGGTACTGACCACCCTCGTGAACATCCCCTCCAAAGGAAGCATCGGCAGCGGCACCGACCCCGGGGGCAAGGTGAACGTCTTCGTCTTCTCGTCGTAGACCGGCTCGATGTGGTGCAAGGGGAAGCCGAGCTTGCACAGGCTCCTCCCCGGCGCGTAGCCCCGTGAAGGGTCCTTGAGCACCGGGAACCGAACCACGCTCGCCGGGTCGAACGGCTCGATGCGTCCGAAGGCGAGGTCCGCCCCGAGCACGGTCCCGGCCTCGACCAGACGGACACCGTCCATGCCCCACCAGACCGAATGGTTGCGAACCGAGTCCACGGCCGGCCTGTGAAACGTGCGCACCCCCTTCTTGCGGAAACGCTTGTCCGCCGCGATGTCGCGCTGGAACTCGACGACGTTCCCCCGGTAACCCCGATAGCGCCGGGCGCTCTCCTGATGCCTGCGCACGATGTCGAGCAGGTGGCCCGCGGTGAGGATCCACCCGTCGCGGTTGAGCACCACGTACGCGCCGATGGCGCTGCTGCACACGCCTTTCGTGGTGCGGCTGGAGATGACTACCGGCCGCGTGAAGCCCGCGGCAACGGAAACTGCCTCGCTGAACACTCCCTCACCCCTCCGCCGGTTCCCGGACCGGAGTCTGCGGAATCATCCCGTCCTCCGTCATAGCTAACTGATTCCAATACAAAACGAGCGACTCGGACGGCGCCGGAAAACGAGGCGAACCAGTGGGATGTGCCGACTTCGGGACGAGCCCGCCGGAATCTATCCCATGATTGACAAAGGGAACAAGATCGTTGTGGAATTTCACGTTGGCGTGGATGGTCCAGCGCCTGGAACCCGAGCCGCTTGTCGGCGGCTCTTCTCGAAGCTGGCCGGTGATCGGCAACCGAGGCCGGAATGGCGATGGCGCGGGTTGTGCCTCCCTTCGATGTACTCGGGGTTCGCCATGCGAACCTCGGTCTGGGCAGGGAACTTGCGGCGGTCGATGAGGTCGCATCCGAGGGTGGTGAAGAAGCCCTCGGCCATCGCGTTGCCGCGGCACTCGCCCACTGAACCCGTCGACGCGACGATCCCCGTCTCGCGGCAACGTTTCTCGAGCTCGTACGACGTATAGTGCGGCCCTGGTCGGAGTGATGGACAACGCTATCGGGACATCGCCGCCGCCGCGCCATGTGCAGCGCCTCGAGCCCCGGCTTGGTGCGCGGACGAACGGCCATCGACCCGCCCGCGACCCGGCGGCCGAATGCGTCGATGGCGACCGTCGGGTACAGGAATCCGGCCCGGGTCGGCACGCAGGTCACGCAGGGAATGTCGGCGACCCGGAGCGGGACGCCCGGAGTCGGGTCGCCGGAGTCGGCCCGGAGTCGGGTCGTGTGCATCCAGCACTCTACTACCCCCCCCCCCCCCCCCCCCCCCCGGTAATCCGGTAATGTCGGTGACCCTGGAACGGGTCGGGCGCATCGGCTTCGAGTCGGCGCTCGACGAGACCCGATGCCGGACGAACGGCGCCGTCGCGGCGCCGGCACGTGGTCCGCGTCCCCTTGCGCCTCGACATCCCCGTCACGCCCCTCTCCCGCATCGGTCGAGCCGCCCGCTTGCGCTCGGCTCGACATCGACACCGTCCGCGGCGGCCCCGGCGTGAACGCGATGCGCCCCACGGGTGCCGCGGCCGCCCCGATGAACGGTGCCGATGCACGCCCCGAGGACACCATCGCACTGCCGGCGCCGCGACGGCTCATGGTGCCGCGCATCGCCCTGACGCGGCTCTCTCACGCGCTGCCGCCGCGGCTCCTGGGACTCCTGATGCTTGCGGCCATCCTCTCGTTGCCGCCGGCGGATGCGCAGGCCCAGGCCCAGGGCAGGGAGCTTCTGTCCACGACCTTCACGCCTGTCTCCCTGCACTTCCTGCAAGATGGTTGCCGCAATGACTTTGCCGTGTTGGGAGACGACAGGTCGTGCACCCGCCCCGATGTCCTGGGCGACCTCAGCTTCGACTATCGCGGACAGACACTGCGATTCGAGTGGATCCAGCATACGCACGATGGCGGGCAACCCGGCGCCGACCGTTCTCTGCATGTCGCGTTCGAACCGGTCCGATCCGGCGGGACCGCGAACATACGGCTCGACGACAGGCTGACGTTGACCATCGCCGGCCGGAGCTTCGTGCTGGACCGGCAGAGCGCGTCCGTCCCCGAGTCCAGCACGACCGCAAGCAGTTTTAGCTGGTCCGTTGCTGCCCCCAACCTGTTTCGAGCCGGGCAACCCGTGTCCCTGGCCTTGACGGTTCTCCCCAGGATTTCCGTCTCTCCGGGGCGGCCGGTCGTCACGGAAGGGGAGGACGCGGTGTTCACCCTGACGCGAGGGCCGGATGCGGCGGCGGTGCGGCGGGAAGCGCTGGAGGTGTCGGTCGCGGTGACGGACGAGGATCGCGTCCTGGCGTCGCGGGCGCCGTCGCGCGTGACCTTCGCGGACGGGGCCGCCACCGCCACGCTGCGCCTGGCCACGCGGGACAGGGAAGGCGCGCAGGATGACGCTCCGGTGACGCTGACGGTGCGGTCGGGCGACGCCTGGGTGCCCGGCACGCCGCCGGAAGCGACGGTGGCGGTGCGGGACGACGACACGCCGGAGGTGTCGGTCGCGGCGACGCCGGCCGCCGTCGAGCACGGCGAGGATGCGGTGTTCACCCTGACGCGGGTGGGCAATCCGGCGGCGCCGCTGACCGTCGCCGCCACGCTGACGGACGGCACCCGATCGCCGCCGGTGGTGACGCCGGTCAGCGCGACCTTCGCCGCCGGGGCCGCCACGGCCGCGCTGCGTCTGGCCACGCGGGACGAGGAAGGCGCGCAGGCCGCCGCCACGGTGACGCTGGCGCTGCGGGACGGCGCGGCATACGACACCAGGACTCCGTCCCGGGCGACGGTCGCGGTGCGGGACGAAGGCCGGAAGCCGGTGACGGTCGCCGACCCGGCGCCGGTGACGGAGGGCGGCACGCTCGTGTTTACGGTGGCGCTGACCGAATCGTTCGATACGCAGGTCACGGTGAACTACACCCTGGTGGCGGGCACGGCGGCGGCGGGAACGGACTACACGGACAACGTCTCCGGCGTCCTGACCTTCGCGCCGGGGGTGACGGAGGGGACGATCCGGGTCGTGACGCTCGATGACGCCATCGACGAGCCGGAGGAGACGGTCCGGGTGCGGGTCGTCAGCGTCGCCAGGACCGGCTCCTTCGAGCTGGTCAGCCCGGGCAGCATCGAAGCCACGGGCCGGATCCTGGATGACGATACTTCGGTGGTGACGGTGGCGGCGGATGCGCCCGCGGTCGCGGAAGGCGGGGATGCGGCGTTCACCCTGACGCGGGCGGGAGCCGTGTCGGAGGCGCTCGATGTGCCGGTGACGGTGACGGACCCCGGCGGGGTGCTGGCCGCCGCGGCGCCGTCGAACGTGACCTTCGGGGTCGGGGACGCCACGGCCACGCTGCGCCTGGGCACGGTGGACGACGAGGTCGACGGCTCCGACGCCACGGTGACGCTGGCGCTGGCGATGGGGGACGGCACGACCTGGCGGTCGGGCACGCCGTCGGAAGCGACGGTCACGGTGCGGGACGACGACGGGACGCCGGAAGTCTCGGTCGCCGATGCCGGGTCGGTGACGGAGGGCGGGACGCTCGAGTTCCCGGTCAGCCTGAGTGGCCCGTTCCATACGCGGATCACGGTGGACTACACGCTGGGGGGCACGGCGGTCGCGGGGGAGGACCATGACGGCGCCGCCTCCGGCTCTCTGACCTTCGCGCCGGGAGAGGATGAGAAGGTGGTCCGGCTCGTGACGGTGGATGACAGCGCCGACGAGCCGGAGGAGACGGTCGAGGTCACGCTGTCGCTGCCCGTTCCCGACCCGGGCCTGGCGACGCTGGGCGCGGCGTCCCGGGCCACGGGCCGGGTCCTGGACAATGATCTTCCAAGCGTGGGGATTGCGGCGGTTGCGGACGTGATCGTGGAAGGGGAGGACGCGGAGTTCATCGTGACGCGGGAGGGGGACCTGTCGGAACCACTGGCATTCAGATATTCGGTCAGTGATCGAAGCGGGGCTCTCGCCCTTGTGCCCGCGACGTTCGAGGCCGGCGAGGCAGCGGCGCGGGTGGCCTGGCCGACGCGGGACAACGCGACCTCCCACTTGCCCTCCGGCTTTGTCGATGTGCGCATATTCGGAGGATCCTATCGGATTCGGTCTCAGTTGGATCGCGTGATTGTGCTGGACGACGAATTGCCCCCGGTCGTGTCGATCGCCGATGCGGGGGCGGTGACGGAGGGGGACGCGCTTGCGTTCCCGGTGACGCTGACAACACCGTTCGGCGTGCACATCACGGTGAATTGGCGGCTTGGCGGCACGGCGGCGGCGGGAGACCATGACGGCGGCGCTTCCGGCGCCGTGACCTTCGCGCCGGGAGAGACGGAGAAGGCGATCCGGATCGCGACGGTGGACGACGGCGCCGTCGAGCCGGAGGAGACGGTCGAGGTCACGCTGACGGCGCCGGACTCGCGCCTTGCGACGCTGGGCACGGCGCGGGCCACGGGCCGGATCCTGGACGATGACGGTGCGGTGGAAGTGACGGTGTCGGCGGTGTCGGAGCAGACCGTCGAAGGCGCGGATGCGGTGTTCGAGCTGGCGCGGTCGGGGGACGTGTCGGGAGCGCTGGACGTGTCGCTGCGCGTCGAGGACCCGGATGGCGCTCTGGCGTCGGCGGCGCCGTCGGGCGCGCGTTTCGGGGCCGGGGAGACCACGACCACGCTTCGCCTGGCCACGGGAAACGTTGCCCGTGGGACCGACGCCGGGGTGACGGTGACGCTGGTCGACGGCGGCGCGGCTTATGGCCTGGGCACGCCGCCCACGGCCACGGTGACGGTGCGGGACGACGACGAGGCGCCGACGGTTTCCATTGCCGATGCGGGAGACGTGGTGGAAGGCGGCGTGTTCGCGTTCCCGGTGACGCTGAGCAGGCCGTTCAACAGGACATTCGAGGTCAGCCTCACCGTCTCGCCGTCATTCGGGGGGGGCGACTGGGATCGTCTGGAATCCACATTTCAAACCAGATTTGGAACCAGAGTGCGCTTCGACCGGGGGGTGACGGAGCGGATCGTTCGGTACGTGGCGCTGCCGGACGGCATCGACGAGAGTCCGGAGACGGTCACGGTCACGATTACCAGTTGGTCGCCGGCACGCGAGGGGCGGCTGACCGCCACCGGCCGGATTCTGGACAGCGACCGTCCGATCGTGAAGGTCGGGAGAGTCGCGGGCACGATAACGGAAGGCGAGCAGGCGGCGTTCACCTTCACGCGCACGGGAGGGGACCACTCGGAAGCGCTGGAGGTGTCGTTCGCGGTCACGGATTCCGGCGCGGTGCTGGCCGGTGCGCCGCCGACCAGCGTGACCTTCGGAGCCGGGGACGCCACGGCCACGCTGCGCCTGGACACCGTGGACGACACGGTCGACGAGGCGGACGCCACGCTCACCCTCGCGCTGCGGCCCGGCGCGGAGTACGACGTGCGCACGTCGGAACGGACGACGGTCAGGGTGACGGACGACGATCTTCCGGTCGTGACGGTTGCCGCGGAGGCGGCCACGGTCACGGAAGGCGAGGACGCGGTGTTCACCCTGACCCGCACCGAGGGGGAACTGTCGCGGACGCTGGAGGTGCCGGTTGCGGTCACGGATTCCGGCGCGGTGCTGGCCGGTGCGGCGCCGACCGGCGTGACCTTCGCGGCCGGGGACGCCACGGCCACCCTTCGCATCGCCACGGACGACGACGACGCCGACGAGGCGGATGCCGCGGTGACCCTGACGCTGCAGGCCGGCGCGGACCACGTCCTGGGTGATCCGTCCACGGCCGCGGTCACGGTGCGGAACGATGACGCCACCCCGGGCGAGACGTCCGTGGAGGTCTCCGTCGCCGATGCGGCGCCGGTGACGGAGGGCGGCACGCTCGAGTTCCCGGTGACGCTGAGCGTACCGTTCAAAGCGGAGATCACGGTCGACTACCGCTTCGGCGGGGGCACGGCGACGGCGGGCGAGGACTACGGCGCGTCCGCTTCCGGCGCCGTGACCTTCGCCCCGAGACAGACCAGGCGGACGATCCGGCTCGTGACGCTGGACGACGCCGCCGAAGAGCCGGAGGAGACGGTCGAGGTCACGCTGTCGCTGCCCGTTCCCGATCCGGGTCTGGCGACGCTGGGCACGGCGACGGCCACGGGCGCGATCCAGGACAACGAGGGCCTCCCGGAGGTGACGGTGGCGGCGGCCTCGGCCACCGTCACGGAAGGCGCGGACGCGGTGTTCACCCTGACCCGGGCGAACGGGGACGCGTCGGGCGCGCTGACGGTCCCGGTGGCGGTCACGGACGCCGGCGCGGTGCTGGCCGGTGCGCCGCCGGCCGGCGTGACCTTCGAGGCCGGCTCGCTCACGGCCACGCTGCGCCTGGGCACGCGGGACGAGGAAGGTGCGCAGGCCGACGCCACGGTGACGCTGGCGCTGCAAGCCGGACCCGCCCATACGCTGGGCGACCCGTCCCGCGCGACGGTGACGGTGCGCGACGGCGACCTTCCGGTGGTGACGGTCGCGGCGGCGGCGGACACGGTCACGGAAGGGGAGGCACTGGCGTTCACCCTGACGCGGATCGGGAACCTGTCGGAAGAGCTGGCCGTCCTGATTGGGTTCGGGATCGCGCCGAACCTGTTCATCGATCTGCAAATCGCGACGTTCGCCGCCGGCGCCTCCACGGCGCGGCTGGACCGCACGGCGCCGGACGTCGGCGCCGACACCACCTACGTGCTGGCGCTGTCGGGCGGTGCGAAGTACGTCCTCGGAGAGCCGTCCCGCGCTTCCGTGACGGTGCGCGACGACGATGCGACGCCGAGCGTGTCGATTGCCGATGCGGACGCGGTGACGGAGGGCGGCGCGCTCGAGTTTCCGGTGACGCTGAGCGGGCCGTTCCATACGGAGATCACGGTGGACTGGCGCGTCGGCGACGGCGGCACGGCGACGGCGGGGGACGACCATGCCGGCGCCGCCTCCGGCGCCGTGACCTTCGCGCCGAGGACCACGGAGCGGACGATCCGGATCGCGACGACCGACGACAGCGCCGACGAGCCGGAGGAGACGGTCGAGGTCGCGCTGTCGCTGCCGGACCCGGACCCGGGCCTGGCGACGCTGGGCACGGCCGCGGCCACCGGCCGGATCCTGGACAACGACGGTCCTTCGCAGGTGACGGTGGCCCCGGTCGCGGCCACCGTCACGGAAGGGGCGGACGCGGTGTTCACCCTGACCCGGGCGAACGGGGACGTGTCGGGCACGCTGGCGGTGACGGTGGCGGTCACGGATGCCGGCGCCGTGCTCGCCGGTGCGCCGCCGACCAGCGTGACCTTCGAGGCCGGTGCGGCCACCGCCACGCTGCGCCTCGCCACCGACGACGACGCCGCCGACGAGGCGGACACCCCGGTGACCCTGACCCTGGAGACCGGCGCGGACTACAGCCTGGGCGCTCCGTCCGCGGCCACCGTCACCGTGCGGGACGACGACCTGCCGTCGGTGACGGTCGCGGCGGATGCGGCCGCGGTCACGGAAGGGGCGGACGCGGTGTTCACCCTGACCCGGGCGGGGGACCTGTCCGTGCTGCTGGCGGTGCCGGTGGCGGTGACGGACGCCGGCGGGGTGCTGGCGGAGGAGGCGCCGGTCAGCGTGACCTTCGAGGTCGACGCGGCCACCGCCACGCTGCGCCTCGCCACCGACGACGACGAGGCCGACGAGACCGCCGCCCCGGTGACCCTGACCCTGGAGGCCGGCCCGAACCATGCCTCGGGCGCTCCGTCCACCGCCACGGTGACGGTGCGGGACAACGACCTGCCGGTGGTGACGGTGGCGGCGGATGCGGCCGCGGTCACGGAGGGGGCGGCGGCGGCGTTCACCCTGACCCGGGCGGGGGACCTGTCCGTGCCGCTGGAGGTGTCGGTCCGGTTCGGGGATGCCGATTCCGTGCTGGTACCGGGGGCGCCGGCCGGCGTGACGTTCGAGGTCGATTCGGCCACGGCCACGCTGCGCCCGGGCACGGACGACGACGACGCCGACGAGGCGGATGCCGCGGTGACCCTGACGCTGCAAGGCGGCGCCGGCTATGCGCTGGGCGATCCGTTTGCGGCCACGGTCACGGTGCAGGACAACGACCTGCCGGTGGTGACGGTGGCGGCGGTGGCGGAGCGGATCGTCGAAGGGGAGCCCATCCGGTTCACCGTGACGCGGACGGGGGACCTGTCAGCGGCGCTGACGGTCACGACCCTGTTCGGGGCGTCGCCGGACGCCTTGAGTGTCGAGAGCATCGTGACCATCAGGGCCGGCGAGTCCACGGGTCGGGCCGGCGGCGCGCCCGCGCCGGACAGCCCCGCCGACACCACCTACTGGCTGGGGCTGAAGGCGAGCGCGGACTATCGGCCCGGAGAGCCGGCCCTGGCTTCCGTGACGGCGCTGGACGACGAAGCGCCGCCGGACGTGTCGATCGCCGATGCGGATGCGGTGACGGAGGGCGGCGTCCTCGCGTTCCCGGTGATGCTGAGCCGCCCGTACGGCGCGCCGCTCGCGGTGGCCTACACCCTGGGCGGCACGGCGGCGGCGGCGGACTACACCGATGCCGGGGGCGGCAGCGTGACCTTCGCGAAGGGAGAGATGCGGCGGACGATCCGGCTCGAGACGGTGGATGACGGCGCCGACGAGGCGGAAGAGGCGGTCACGGTCACCCTTGCGGACGGCGCCAACTACCATCCGGGCACGCCGGCCGCGGCCACCGGCCGCATCCTGGACAATGACGGTCCTTCGCAGGTGACGGTCGCGGCGGTCGCGGCCACGGTCACGGAGGGCGCGGATGCGGCGTTCACCCTGACGCGGACGGGGGACCTGTCGGGAGCCCCGGAGGTGTCCTTCACGGTCGAGGACGCGGCGGGGGTCCTGGCGTCGCCGCCGCCGACCGGCGTCACCTTCGAGGCCGATGCGGCCACCGTGCGCGTGACCCTGGCGACCGTGGGCGATCTCGTCGACGAGGCGGACGCCGTGCTGACGCTGACCCTGCGCGACGGCACGGGGTACGGGCTGGGAGCGCAGTCCGCGGCCACGGTGACGGTGCGGGACGACGACGCGCCGCCCACGGTCTCCGTCGCCGATGCGGGGTCCGTGACGGAAGGCGACCCGCTCGACTACGTGGTGCGCCTGAGCCACCCGAGCGCCGCGGAGATCCCGGTGAGCTACACCTTGGGCGGCACGGCGCAGGCGGAGGACTACACCGATGCCGCGGGCGGCGTCGTGACCTTCGCGCCGGAGACGACCGAGCGGACGATCCGGCTCGCGACGGTGGATGACCTCGTCGAAGAGGTGGAGGAGACGGTCGAGGTCACGCTGGCGGCTCCGGACCCGGCTCTGGCGACGCTGGGCGCGCCGTCCACCGCCATGGGGACGATCAGGGACGACGACGACCGTCCGGCGGTGACGGTCGCAGCGGATGCGGCCGCGGTCACGGAAGGCGGGGATCTGGCTTTCACCCTGACGCGGGATGGGCTCCTGTCCGTGCCGCTGGAGGTGTCCTTCACGTTCGAGGATGCGGGCGGCGCGCTGGCGCCGGGGACGCCGGCCGGCGCGACCTTCGGGGTCGGCGTGGCCACGGTGCCCGTGACCCTGGCGAGCGCGGACGACGGGGTCGACGAGGCGGACGCCGACGTGGTGTTGGTGCTGCAACCGGATGCGGCCGCCTGGCGGGCGGGCAGTCCGTCGCGGGCGACGGTCACGGTGCAGGACGACGATCTTCCGGTGGTGACGGCGGCTGCGGCGGCGGACGCGGTGGCGGAAGGGGCGGATGTGGTGTTCACCCTGACCCGGACCGAGGGGGATCTGTCGCAGGCGCTGGAGGTGTCCTTCACGGTCGAGGCCGCGGCGGGCGTCCTGACCTCGACGGCGCCGTCGACCGTGACCTTCGGGGCCACCGAGGCCACCGCCACGCTGCGCCTCGGCACCCAGGACGACACGGCCGTCGGAGCCGACGCGACGGTGACGCTGGCCCTTGCCGACGACCCGGGCTACGACCCGGGCGACCCGCACAGCGCCACGGTGACGGTGCGGGACAACGACGCGCGGCCGTCCGTGTCGATCGCCGATGCGGGGTCGGCGCCGGAGGGCGGCACGCTCGAATTTCCGGTGACGCTGAGCGGGCCGTTCCATTCGGAGATCGTGGTGAACAGGGTCTTTGGCGGCACGGCCTCCGCAAGGGACGACCATGCCGCCGTCGGCGGGGCCGGCAGCAACGTGACCTTCGCGCCGGGAGAGGTGCGGAAGGTGATCTCGCGGAGCTTGACGGATGACGACGTCGACGAGCCGGAGGAGACGGTCGAGGTCACGCTGACGCTGCCGTCGCCGGACCCCGGACATGCGACGCTGGGCAGGTCCATGGCCACGGGCCGGATCCAGGACACCGACCTGCCGGTGGTGACGGTCGCGGCGGAGGCGGCCGCGGTCACCGAAGGGGCGGACGCGGTGTTCACCCTGACCCGGGCGGGGGTCCTGTCGGTCACGCTGGACGTGGCGGTCGCGGTGGCGGATGCGGATGGCGTCCTGGCCTCGGCGGCGCCGTCGAGCGTGACCTTCGGGGTCGATGCGGCCACCGCCACCCTTCGCCTCGGCACCGAGGACGACACCGCCGACGAGCCCGCCGCCCCGCTCACGCTGACGCTGCTGTTCGGTGCGGACTACCGGCTCGGGGACCCGTCGGCGGCCACGGTGACGGTCGAGGACGACGACGTTCCGGTGGTGACGGTGGCGGCGGAGGCGGCCGCGGTCACCGAAGGGGAGGACGTGGTGTTCACCCTGACCCGGGCGGGGGTGCTGTCGGAGGCGCTGGAGGTGCCGGTCGCGGTGACGGATGCGGCCGGCGTCCTGGCCTCGGCGGCGCCGCCGAGCGTGACCTTCGGGGCCACCGCGGCCACGGCCACGCTGCGCCTGGGCACGCGGGACGACACCGCCGACAATCCCGACGCCGCGGTGGCGCTGGCGCTGAGCCCGGGCGCGGGCCATGCCTTGGGGGATCCGTCGCAGGCCGCGGTGACGGTGCGGGACGACGAGCTCAGGACCGTATCGATCGCCGATGCGGCGTCTGTGAAGGAGGGCGAGACGCTCGAATTTCCGGTGGAGCTGAGCAACCGGAGCGCCGCGGCGATCACGGTCGCCTGGGTCGTGGCCGGCGTCGATGGGGCGGTGCGGGGCGCGGACTATGCCGATGTCCGGCTCGGCTTCGTGACCTTCGCGCCGGGAGAGCTGCGCAAGACGATCCCGCTGGCGACCCTGGACGACGACGTCATCGAGCGGGAGCCGGAAGGGGTGCGGATCACGCTGTCGGCGCCGGACCCCGCCCTCGCGACCCTGGACCGGGCGGCGGCCACGGGCCGGATCCGGGACGACGACTTCCCGCTGGTGACGGTTGCGGCGGAGTCGGAGCGGCTCATCGAGGGGGAGCCGCTGCGGTTCACCCTGACGCGGACCGGGGACCTGTCGGAAGAGCTGCTCGTCCTGGCCGCGTTCGGGATCGCGCCGGACTCGTTCACCGAGTTCCAAGCCGCGACGTTCGCCGCCGGCGCCTCCACGGCGCGGCTGGACCGCACGGCGCCGGATGTCGGCGCCGACACCACCTACGTGCTGGCGCTGACGGCCGGTGCGGAGTACGACCTCGGAGAGCCGGCCCGGGCTTTCGTGACGGTGCGCGACGACGATGCGGTGCCGAGCGTGTCGGTCGCCGATGCGGAGGCGGTGGCGGAGGGCGGCACGCTCGCCTTTGCGGTGAGGCTGAGCGGCCCCTACCACTCCGAGGTCACGGTGGACTACACCCTGGCGGGCACGGCGGCGGCGGGGACCGACTACACAGGCGCCGCTTCCGGCAGCGTGGTCTTCGCGCCGGGAGACGTGGAGGAGACGATCCGGCTCGCGACGGTGGACGACGCCGCCGAAGGGCCGGAGAAGACGGTGGAGGTCACGCTGTCGCTGCCGGACCCGGACCCCGGCGCGGCGACGCTGGGCACGGCAACGGCCGCGGGCCGGATCCTGGACAACGACACGGTGCCGGAGGTGTCGGTCGCCGATGCGGAGGCGGTGCCGGAGGGCGGCACGCTTGCCTTTGCGGTGAGGCTGAGCGGCCCCTACCACTCCGAGGTCACGGTGGACTACACCCTGGGCGGCACGGCGGCGGCGGGGACCGACTACACAGGCGCCGCCACCGGCGCCGTGACCTTCGCGCCGGGGACGATCGAGCGGGCGATCCGGCTCGCGACGACGGATGACGACGCCGACGGGCCGGACCGGACGGTGGAGGTCACGCTGTCGCTGCCGGTTCCCGACCCCGGCGTGGCGACGCTGGGCACGGCAACGGCCGCGGGCACGATCACCGACGACGACCTGCCGGTCGTCACGGTCGCGGCGGATACGGCCACGGTCACGGAAGGCGAGGACGTGGTGTTCACCCTGACGCGGGCCGGGGTGGTGTCGGAAGCGCTCGCGGTCTCCCTGGCCGTCGCCGACGCCGATGGCGTCCTGGCGTCGACGGCGCCGACCGGCGTGACCTTCGGGGCCGGCGCGGCCACCGCCACCCTGCGCCTGGGCACGCGGGACGACACCGTCGACGAGCCCGACGCCGTGGTGACCCTGGCCCTCGCCGACGGCGCGGGGTATCGCTCCGGCGATCCGTCCACGGCCGCGGTGACGGTGCGGGACGACGATTCTCCGACCGTGTCGATCGCCGACGCGGCGCCGGTGACGGAGGGCGGCACGCTCGCGTTCGCGGTGCGCCTGAGCACGCGGTTCGATGCGCCGGTCACGATCGGCTACCGGCTCGGCGGCAGCGCGGCGCCGGGCGAGGACCATGACGGTAGCGCGATCGGCAGCGTGACCTTCGCGCCGGGCGCCACGGAGCGGACGCTCCGGATCGTCACCGTGGACGACGCCGTCGACGAGCCGGAGGAGCGGGTGCTGGTCACGCTGGCGGCGCCGGCTCCGCCCCTGACGCTGGGCCGGTCCGTGGCCGCGGGCCGGATCCTGGACGACGATTTCCCGGTGGTGACGGTCGTGGCTGCCGGCAGCGCGATCACGGAAGGGGCGGACGCGGTGTACTCCCTGACGCGCACGGGCGCCGTGTCGCAAGCGCTGGAGGTGACGGTCGCGGTGGCGGATACGGCCGGCGTCCTGGCCTCGGCGGCGCCGGCCCGCGTGACCTTCGGGCCCGGCGCGGCCATGGTCACGCTGCGCCTGGGCACGCGGGCCGACGCCGTCGACAAGCCGGACTCTCCGCTCACGCTGACGGTGGTGGACGGTGGCGGATGGACGCCGGGGGACCCGTCCGAGGCCACGGTGACGGTCAGGGACGACGACCCGGTGATGGTCACGGTGGCGGCGGTTGCGGACGCGGTGCTGGAAGGGGAGGCCGCGGCCTTCACCCTGACGCGGACGCCGGGGGACCTGTCGGCGGCGCTGACGGTGGCGGTCGCGGTGACGGACGCGGACGGCGCCCTGGCCGCGGCGGCGCCGTCCACCGTCACCATCGGAGCCGGGGACGCCGCCGCCACGCTGAGCCTCGGCACGCGGGAGGACACCACCGGCGACGTCGACGTCGTGGTGACGCTGACGGTTGGCGCCGGCGCGGGCTACGTCCCGGGAGCCCCGTCCACGGCCGCGGTGACGGTGCGGGAGGACGATCTTCCGCTCGTGTCGATCGCCGACGCGGGAACGGTGACGGAGGGCGGCGCGCTCGAGTTCGTGGTGAGCATGCCCCACTCGAACGACGTGGCGGTCCCGGTCGCCTGGCGTCTGGGCGGCACCGCGGTGGCGGGAGCCGACTATGCGGGCGGCGGCTTCGGCGCCCTGGTGTTTGCGCCGGGAGAGACCCGCAAGGTGATCACGGTGACGACGGTGGACGACAGCGACGTCGAGCAGGAAGAGACGGTCGAGGCCGCCATTTTCGTCGCCTCGCCGGGACTCCCGGGGCTGTCCACCGAAGCGACCGGCCGGATCCGGGACAACGAACCTCGGGACGACGATCAGGAGGATGACGATCAGGAGGATGACAATCAGGACGGCCTTCCGGTGGCGACGGTGGAGGTGGCGGACTACTGGATCTCGCAGGGGGAGCGCGTGCCGTTCGTCCTCAAGCTGGAGGGGGAGAGGTCGGAACCCGTGATCGTGCGGACCACCGTGACGGAAGGCAGATCGTTCTGGAGGCGCGGGAGCGGGAACACATCCGGCAACATCAACATCACCTTTCCGCCCGGCATCGACACGTACCGGTTCAGCCAGACTTATTCCCTGGCGGAGTCCTCCGAGGACTACAGCACCACGGTGAGGGTGAATTCCCACTCGTCGTATGCCCGGGGCACGCCGCACAGGGCCACGGTCCTGGCGGTGGTCGCCGGCAGGGATCCCGTGGTCACCATTGCCGGCGCGCCCAGGGTGAGCGAGGGCGGCGCGCTCACGTTCGAGGTGAGGCTGGACATCCCGTCCGATGAGGAGGTTCGGGTCGGGTACCGGCTGGCCGGCACGGCGGCGGCGGGAGCGGACTACAGCGGAACCCCCACCCGCAGCGTGACCTTCGCGCCGGGCGATACCCGCAAGGAGATCACGCTGAAGACGCTGAATGACCGCGCCGCCGAGCCGGAGGAGACGGTCGAGGTCGAGCTGGTCGTTGGCGACGATGCCGGGGTGACGCTCGGCTCGTCGACCCGGGCGACCGGCCATATCCGGCGCAGCGATTCTCCGGTCGTGACGGTCGCGGCGGCTGCGGAGCGGATCGTGGAAGGCGGCGAGGTGGTGTTCACCCTGACGCGGCGGGGGTCCGACCTGTCGGCGCCCCTGACGGTCGATACCATCCTGATCGACGGCACGTCGCCGTCGCCGGCCGCGACGCCGTTCCGCGCGAACTTCGGAGCCGGGGGCGCCACGTCCACGCTGCGCCTGACCACCCGGGACGACGCGGTCGTCAAAGCCGACGCCGCGGTGCTGCTGGCGCTGCTCGACGGCGAGGAGTACGACCTGGGCGACCCGTCCCGGGCGGTGGTGACGGTGCGGGACGACGACCTGCGGCCGGAGGTCTCCATCGCCGATGCGGCGGCGGCGCGGGAGGGCGGCGCGCTCGAGTTCCCGGTGCGCCTGAGCGCCTCGGCCGCCGCGACGGTCACGGTGGGCTACAGCCTGGCGGGCACGGCGACGGCGGGGGCCGACTATGCGGGCGGCGCCTCCGGCACCGTGACCTTCGCGCCGGGCACGACGGAGCGGACGATCCGGGTCGCGACGCTGGCCGACGGCGTCGACGAGCCGGAGGAGAGCGTCCGGGTGAACGTCGTCACGGTGGACGTGGGGGGCTTCGTCGAGGTCGTGACGTCGGGTGGCGGGACCGCCACCGGCGCGATCCTGGACATCGACCTGCCGTCGGTCACGGTCGCCCCGGTCGCGGCCGTGATCACGGAAGGCGAGGACGCGGCCTTCACCCTGACGCGGGCGGGGGACCTGTCGGCGCCGCTGGAGGTGTCCTTCGCGATTCAGGACGCGGCCGGCGTCCTGTCCTCGGCGGCGCCGTCCGGCGCGACCTTCGAGGCCGACGCGGCCACCGCGCGCGTCACCCTGGCGACCGACGACGACGAAGCCGACGAGGCGCACGCCACGCTCACGCTGACCCTGCAAGCGGACGCGGACTACGACCGGGGCGATCCGCATCGGGCCGCGGTGACGGTGCGGGACAATGACGGGTTGTCGGACGACGAGCTCCCGGTGGTGACGGTCGCGGCGGTCGCGGAGCGGGTCGCCGAAGGGTCGGCCGCGGCCTTCACCCTGACGCGGGCGGGGGATCCGTCCGCAACGCTGGAGGTGCCGGTTGCGGTGACGGACGCCGGTTCGGCGCTGGCGAACGCGGCGCCGACCAGCGTGACCTTCGCGGCCGGGGACGCCGAGGCCGTGCTGCGCCTGGCCACGGCGGACGACACCGAGATCGAAGCGGACGCCTCGGTGGTGCTGACGTTGCGGGAAGGCGCGGGCCATGTCCTGGGGCAGCCGTCCTCGGCTTCCGTGACGGTGCGGGACAACGACACGCTCCCGGACTTCTCGATCGCCGATGCGGCGACGGTGACCGAGGGCGAGACGCTCGTGTTTCCGGTGACGCTGACCGCGTTGTACCGCGACGAGATCCGGCTCACCTACAGCTATTACGTCCTGACGAGCACGGCGGACGAGGGGGACGACTTCCAGGACCTCGGCAGCCGCACCGTGGCCTTCCCGCCGGGGGAGACGGAGCGGACGATCCGGTTCGCGACGACGAACGACGGCGTCGACGAGGGGGAGGAGACGCTCGATATCTTGGTTTGGAGGCCGGGGGGGCCGCAGGTCGAGACGGAGCAATACAGGGCGATCGGCCGGATCCGGGACCGGTCGGTTCCGACGGTGACGGCGGCGGCGGACGCGGACGCGGTCACGGAGGGCGCGGCCGCGGCGTTCACCCTGACGCGGACGAGGGATCTCTCGGCGGCGCTGGAGGTGCCGGTCGCGGTGACGGATCCCGGCTCGGTGCTGGCGAATACGGCGCCGACCAGCGTGACCTTCCGCGCCGGGGAGAGCACGGCCGCGCTGCGCCTGGGCACGGACAACGACGCGGTCGACGAGGCCGACGCCACGGTGACGCTGGCCGTTGCCGCCGGCGTGGACCATGCCCTGGGGAATCCGTCCTCGGCTTCCGTGACCGTGCGCGACGACGACCTTCCGGTGGTGACGGTCGCGGCGGACGCGGCCGCGGTCTTCGAAGGCGCGGCGGCGGCGTTCACCCTGACGCGGGCCGGGGATCTCACGGTCGCGCTGGAGGTACCGGTCGAGGTGACGGATGCCGGCTCGGTGCTGGCGAACGCGGCGCCGGCCAGCGTGACCTTCCGGGTCGGGGACGCCACCGCCGCGCTGCGTCTCGACACGCGGGACGACGCCGTCGACGAGCCCGATGCCGCGGTGACTCTGGCGCTGCGGGCCGGAGCGGGTCATGCCCTGGGCGATCCGTCCTCCGCCACGGTGACCGTGCGGGACAACGACGGGCTGCCGGAGGTGACGGTCGCCGACGCGGCGCCGGTGACGGAGGGCGGCACGCTCGAATTCCCGGTGCGCCTGAGCCACGCCGGCGACACGCGGGTCGTGGTGCGGGCGGACTATCGCTTCACCGGGGCGGCGGGCGGCGCCGTGACCGTCACGGTGGCCTTCGCGCCGGGAGACCTCGAGGAGACGATCTCGGTGGCGACGGTGGATGACGGCGCCGACGACGGGGAGGAGACGGTCGAGGTCGTGCTGGCGGCGCCGGACCCGGCCCTGGCGGTACTGGGCGCGGCGTCCCGGGCCACGGGCCGGGTCCTGGACGACGACGGCCTTTCGGAGGTGACGGCGGCGGCGGTCGCGGATGCGGTCACGGAAGGGGCGGACGCGGCCTTCACCCTGACGCGGGCGAACGGGGACGTGTCGGCCGCGCTGACGGTGCCGGTGACGGTGACGGACGCGGGTGGCGTTCTGGCGTCGGCGGCGCCGTCGAGCGTGACCTTCGGCGCCGGGGCCGCCACCGCCACGCTGCGCCTGGGCACGCTGGACGACACCGTCGACGAGCCCGACGCCGCGGTGACGCTGACGCTGACCGCCGGCGCGGCCTGGGACCTGGGCACGCCGTCGCGGGCGACGGTGACGGTGCGGGACGACGAGCATCCGGTCGTGACGGTGGCGTCGGCGGCGGACGCGGTGGCGGAAGGCGAAGACGTGGTGTTCACCCTGACGCGGGCGGGGGATCGGTCGGCCGCGCTGGAGGTGTCGGTCCAGGTGACGGAGGCCGGCTCGGCGCTGGCGGATCCGCCGCCGGTCAGCGCGACCTTCCAGGCCGGGGACGCCACCGTCACGCTGCGTCTCGGCACGGAGGACGACACCAGGCGGGAAGACCCCGATCCGATGGTGACCCTGACCCTGATCGACGGCGTGGAGTACGACCTGGGCGCGCCGTCGCGGGCGACGGTGACGGTGCGGGACAACGACCGGTCGACGGAGGTGCTGATCGCCGACGCGGAGCCGGTGACGGAGGGCGGCACGCTCGAGTTCCCGGTGACGCTGACCCGGCCGCACGATGTGGCGATCAGGGTTCTCTACCAGCTCAACCAGGACCCCGCCGCCACGGCGGAGGGGTCCGACTACACCGATGTCACCGTCGCCCACGCCCGCAGGGAATTCCGCTTCGCGCCGGGAGAGGTGCGGAAGGTGGTCTCGCTCCGGACGGTGGACGACGACTCGTACGAGGGGGAGGAGACGGTCAGCGTCGATATCTTGTACCCGGAGATATTCCAGTCCGAATCTTCGGTCTTCGTGGCGACGGGCCGGATCCTGGACAACGACATTCCGGTCGTGACGGTGGCGGCGGATGCGGCCACGGTCACCGAAGGCGAGGACGCGGTCTTCACCCTGACGAGAACAGGGGATATATCGGGCGCGCTGGATGTGCCGGTCACGGTGACCGATGCCGGTGCGAAGCTTGCCGGCGCGCCGCCGGCCAGCGTGAGCTTCGGGGCCGGGGACGCCACCGCCACCTTGAGCGTGGGCACGGACGATGACGAGGCGGACGAGCCCGACACCGTGGTGACGCTGACCCTGGCCGACGGCGCCGACCATGACCTGGGCGCGCCGTCGGAAGCGACGGTCACGGTGCGGGACGACGACCTCCCGGAGCTGTCGATCGCCGACGCGGCGCCGGTGGCGGAGGGCGGCACGCTCGAATTCGTGCTGAGCCTGACCAGTCCGGCCGCCGCCGAGTTCCCGGTGACTTGGCAGATCTTTGGCGCGACGGCGGGGGTGGACTATGAAGGCCCCCGCGTTGGCGTACTGACCTTCCCGCCGGGCGTGACCGAGCAGACGTTCCGGGTGGTGACGGTGGACGACAGCGAGTACGGGCCGGAGAAGACGATTACCGTCGATCTGATCGACCCGTCCCTCGCTCCGTCCCCGCAGGCGCAACCGGGCAGCAAGGGCGAGGCCACGGGCCGGATCCTGGACGACGAGCTTCCGGTGGTGACGGTGGCGGCGGACACGGCCACGGTCACCGAAGGCGCGGCGGCGGCGTTCACCCTGACGCGGACGGGCTATCTGCCGGCCGCGCTGACGGTGTCCTTCGAGGTGACGGGCGGCGACGCGGTGCTGGCCTCGACGGCGCCGGCCGAAGTGACCTTCCGGGCCGGCATGGACACCGCGCGCGTCACGCTGGCGACCGAGGACGACGAGGCCGACGAGGCGGATGCCGTGGTGACGCTGACGTTGCAGTCCGATCCGGCCTGGGAACTGGGCACGCCGTCCGCGGCCACGGTGACGGTGCGGGACGACGAGAACCCGGTGGTGACGGTGGCGGCGGAGGCTCCGCTCACGATCACCGAAGGCGCGGACGTGGTGTTCACCCTGACGCGGACGCTGTTCGTGGCGAGGGAGCTGGAGGTGTCGGTCGAGGTGACGGGCGGTGACGCGGTGCTTGCCGGTGCGGCGCCGGCCGGCGTGACCTTCCGGGCCGGGGACGCCACGGCCACGCTGCGCCTGGGCACGGACGACGACGATGTCGACGACCCGGAAGCCACGGTGACGCTGACCCTTGTCGACAGCCACGACTATGACCTGGGAGATGCGTCGGAGGCTTCCGCTTCCGTGACGGTGCGGGACGACGACCTTCCGGTCGTGACGGTCGTGGCGGAGTCGGAGCAGATCGTCGAGGAAGGTGCCGATCTGGCGTTCATCATTGCGCGGACCGAGGGGGACCTGTCGAGATTGCTGGAGGTCCACGTCTTGTTCAAGCAGCCGGGGGAGGAAGCTACGGAAGGGCGCAACAGGATCCTGCCGGGCGACTCCACACATCGGGCGGGCGGATTTTCGGCGCAGAACTTCGAGGGCGATGTCGAGTACGTGATGACCCTGCGCCCAGGCCCTGGATACCGGGTGGGCACGCCGTCCGAGGCCACGGTGACGGTGCGGGACGACGATGCGCCGCCGTCCGTGTCGATCGCCGGCGCGGACACGGTGACGGAGGGCGGCACGCTCGCGTTCCCGGTGACGCTGAGCGGTCCGTACAACGCCGACGTCACGGTCGCCTACACCCTCGGCGGAACCGCTGCGGAGGGCGACGACTACACGGACGGCGGCGCCGGCGCGCTGACCATCACGTCGGGCGATACGGAGGGGACGATCGAGCTCGCGACGGTGGACGACAGCGCCGACGAGGCGAGGGAGGAGGTCGAAGTCACGCTGACCGCCGGCGCGGATTACACCCTGGGCGCGCCGTCCGCCGCCTCGGGCCGGATCCTGGACAACGAGGGCCTCCCGGAGGTGACGGTCGCCGCGGCTGCGGACGCGGTCACCGAAGGCGAGGACGCGGTGTTCATCCTCACCCGGGAGGACGGGGACGCGTCGGGCGCGCTGGAGGCGCCCGTCGCGATCGGGGACGCGGCCGGCGTCCTGCTCCCGGGGGCGCCGACGAGCGCGACCTTCGAGGCCGGTGCGCCCACCGCCACGCTGCGCCTGGGCACGGACGACGACAACGTCGAGGAGCCCGACGCCAGGGTGACGCTGACCCTCGCCGTCGGCGCGGCCTGGACCCTGGGCGCGCCGTCCGAGGCCGCGGTGACGGTGCGGGACAACGAAGCGCCGCCGGCCGTGTCGGTCGCCGACGCGGATGCGGTGCCGGAGGGCGGCACGCTCGAGTTCGTGGTGAGCCTGAGCCACCCGAGCCACGCGACGGTCACGGTGGACTACGGCTTCGGCGGCACGGCGGTGGCGGGGACCGACTACGAAGGCGCCGCCACCGGTACCGTGACCTTCACGCCGGGGGTCACGGAGCAGAGCATCCGGCTGGTGACGGTGGGCAACGACACCGACGAGGCGGACCGGACGGTCACGGCCACGCTGGCGGCGCCGGACCCGGCGCTCGCGACGCTGGGGCGGGCGACGGCCGCGGGCCGGATCGAGGACGACGAGCGCCCGGTGGTGACGATTGCGCCGGATGTGTCCACGGTCGGGGAAGGCCGGGATGCGGTGTTCACCCTGACGCGGGTCGGGGATCCGTCGGCGGCGCTGGAGGTGGCCGTCGTGGTGACGGATGCCGGCGGGGTGCTCACCGATGCGGCGCCGACCAGTGTGGGCTTTTTGGCCGGAGATGCCACCGCCACGCTGCGCCTGGCCACGGACGACGACGATGTCCATGAACCCGACGCCGCCACGGTGACGGTGACGGTGGCGCTGGCCGCCGGCGCGGCCTGGGACCTGGGCACGCCGGCGGAGGCCACGGTGACGGTGCGGGACACTGAAGGGCGGCCCACGGTCTCGATGGACCCCCGCACGAGTGTGACGGAGGGCGGCACGCTCCGCTTCGAGGTGAGGCTGAACCGCGCGAGCGCCGCGGAGGTCCCGGTCGAATACGTCGTGTCCGGCCGCGACACCACTGCGCGGGCAGGGGCCGATTACCTGGGACCCGCCTCCGGAACCCTGACGTTCGCCCCGGGCGAAAGACGGAAGCAGATATCGATCGGGACGGTGGATGACGACGTCGACGAGTCCGCCAGCCATCTCGGTCTCACGCTGCGGCTCCCGAATTCGCGCCTGGCGAAGTTCCCGCCGAGGGGCGCGCCCACGGCCATCGGCGTGATCCGTGACAACGATCTTCAGGTGGTGACGGTCGAGACGGTGTCGGGCGCGATCGGGGAATGGAACGCCACCAGGGGGAGGGCGGTGTTCCGCATCCGTCGAACGCAGCACGACCAGCTCTCGAAACCGCTGACGGTGACCTTCACGATCGGGGACGAGGATGACGTCCTGACGACGTCGCCGCTGCCGACCAGCGTGAGGTTCGAAGCAAACGATGCCGTGGTGGAAGTAGAGCTTGCGACCGAAGATGACAATGTCGACGAGGACGACGCCACGGTGACGCTGACGCTGTCCGACGGCACGGGCTATCGGCGGGGCGCTTCGCGCCGGGCCGAGGTGACGGTGTGGGACGACGACGGCAGCCGGCCCACGGTGTTCATGCGCGACGCGGCGCCGGTGACGGAGGGCGGCACGCTCGAATTTCCGGTCGGCCTGGCCCACGAGTTCGATGGCACGATTCGCCTCGGCTTCCGTGTTTCAGCCGACTCGGCAACGGTGGGCGAGGACTTCCGGGAGCCCGCGACCGCGAACCGCACCGTGACCTTCCTCTCGGGAGAGACGGCGAAGACGATCCGGATCGAGACGCTGGATGACGACGCCGAAGAGTCGGATGAGCGGATCGTGGTGATGATTACCCGGATCGTGGTGTCACACGCCCATATCGTCGGTGATCCTGTTGTCGAGGACCTGTTGTCCCCCACCCCCAGGACGATAGACGCCACAGGCCGGATTCGGGACGATGGCGATCTGCCGGTCGTGACGGTGACGGCGCAGAGGACCTCGTTCCCCGAAAGCTCGGCGGGTGCGGCGTTCAACCTGAGGAGGCAGACGGGGGATACCTCGAAGGCGCTGGAGGTGGCGATTGCGGTGACGGACCCCGACGGGGCGCTGACCGGTACGGCGCCGGCCAGCGCCACCATCCCGGCCGGGCGCGATCGCGTCACGCTGCGCCTGGGCATCCGCAAGAACGACATCGAGGAACCCGACGCCGTGGTGACGCTGGCGCTGGAAGGCGGCGCGGCCTATCAGCTTGGCAGCCGGTCGACCGCCACGGTGACGATCCGGAACGACGACGAGGCCGTTCCCTCCGCCGTGAGCACGCCGGCGCGGGTGACGGAGGGCGGCGCGTTCGAGCTCGCGGTCGGCCTGTCCAATCCCGGCAGCAGCGCGATCACCGTGCACTACGGCTTCGCCGGGACGGCGGTGGCGGGAGAGGACTACCGCGGCGCCGCCGCCGGCGCCGTGGTCTTCGCGCCGGGGGAGATGGAGAAGACGATCCGGATCGAGACGGTGGACGACGCCGCCGACGAGCCGGAGGAGACGATCGAGGTCCTTCTGGGGAGGACGGACCCGCCGGCGCTGTCGGCGGCCACGCTCCGGATCCTCGACGACGACCTGCCGGTCGTGACGGTGGCGGCCGCGCCGGCCGCGGTCACGGAAGGCGAGGACGCGGTGTTCGTCCTGACCCGGGCGGGGGTGGTGGCGGAGACGCTGGAGGTGGCGGTCGCGGTGACGGATGCCGGCGCGGTGCTGACCGGCGCGGCGCCGGCCGGCGTGACCTTCGCGGCCGGTGCGGACACCGCCGCGCTGCGCCTGGGCACGGAGGACGACGAGGTCGCGGAAGCCAGCGCCGCCGTGGTGCTGACCCTGCAACCGGGCGCGGGCTGGGCGCTCGGCGCGCCGGCGCAGGCGACGGTGACGGTCGCGGACGACGAGTCCGCGCCCTCGGTCTCCATCGCCGATGCGGGGTCGGTGACGGAGGGCGGCGCGCTCGCCTTCCCGGTGAGCCTGAGCCATTCGTTCGATGCGCCGATCACGGTCGGCTACACCCTGGGCGGCACGGCGGCGGCGGGGGACTACACCGATGCCGCCGGCGGCTCCGTGACCTTCGCGCCGGGAGAGCTGCGCAAGGTGATCTCGCTGGCGACCGTGGACGACACCGCCGACGAGCCGGACGAGACGGTCGGGGTCGAGCTCGTCGTCTTCCGTCCGGCGCGCGCGGGACCGACCACCGAAGCGACCGGCCGGATCCTGGACGACGACCTGCCGGACGTGACGGTGGCGGCGGAGGCGGCCACGGTCACCGAAGGCGAGGACGCGGTGTTCGTCCTGACCCGGGCGGGGGACGTGTCGGTGGCGCTGGAGGTGGCGGTCGAGGTGACGGACGCGGACGGCGTCGTGACCACGACCCCGCTGCCGGCCGGCGTGACCTTCGGGGCCGGGAACGCCACCGCCGTGCTGCGCCTCGCCACGCGGGACAACGCCACCGACGAGCTCGGCGACGCCGAGGTGACGCTGACGCTGCAGGCCGGCGCGGCCTGGGATCTGGAGGCGCCGTCCGCGGCCACGGTGACGGTGGAGGACGACGAGCGTCCGGTGGTGACGGTGGCGGCGGATGCGGCCACCGTCCTCGAAGGCGAGGACGTGGCGTTCACCCTGACGCGGGCGGGGGACGTGTCGGAGGCGCTGGCCGTGTTCTTCACGATCGAGGACGCGGACGGCGTCGTGACCACGACGCCGTTGCCGGCCGGCGTGACCTTCGGGGCCGGGAGCGCCACCGCCACGCTGCGCCTGGACACGGAGACGGACACGGTCGTCGAGCCCGACGCCGTGGTGACGCTGGTGCTGGGGGCCGGCGCCGAGTACGAGCCGGGGGACCCGTCCCGGGCTTCGGTCACGGTGCGGGAGGGCGATGGCGGGCAGTCCAGGGCTTCCGTTGTCGCGGGGGATCCGGATGCGGTGCCGGAAGGCGGGACGCTCACGTTCGTGGTGAGACTGAGCCGCGCGAACGCCGAGGAGGTCAGGGTCGTCTACGAATTGTTCGGCACGGCGACGGCGGGGGCCGACTACCAGGGCGCCGACACCGGCGTCGCGGTCTTCGCGCCGGGAGAGACGGAGAAGGTGGTCTCGCGCGTGACCGTGGACGACGGCGTCGACGAGGAGGAGGAGACGGTCAGGCTCGATATCGCGGGCGTCTTCCCGACCACGAGCGCCGGGGGCGGGCTGCCCTTCCGCGCGACCGTCCGGATCCTGAACAACGACCTTCCGCTGGTGACCGTCGCGGCGGATGCGGCCACCGTCACCGAAGGCGCGGACGCGGCGTTCACGCTGACGCGGACGGGGGATACCGCGGAAGCGCTGACGGTCCCGGTCGAGGTGGCCGATGCGGGCGGCGTCGTGACTTCGACGCCGTTGCCGGCCAGCGTGACCTTCGAGGCCGGCGCCACCACCGCGCAGGTGGCGCTGGCGACCACGGACGACGACGTCGATGCGGCGGATGCCGATGTCGTGCTCAACCTCGTGCCCGACGAGTCGGCGGACCCCGCCTGGGCGCCCGGCGCTTCGGCCACGGCCACGGTCACGGTGGAGGACGACGACCTCCCGGTGGTGACGGTGGTGGCGGAGGTGGAGCGGATCCTCAAAGGGGAGGTTGTGTCGTTCATCGTGACGCGGGTGGGGGATCGGTCGGAGGCGCTGACCGTCACCGCCGATTTCGCGGTGGCGGGGCGCCCCAAGAAGCAGACCGTGACCTTTGCGGCCGGCAATGCGACCGCGCGGGTCGAAGCCGGGGGGTCGGGGGGCAATGACGGTCTGACCTGGGTGCTGACGTTGCGGGAAGGCGCGGGATACCGGCTGGGCACGCCGTCGGAGGCCACGGTGGTGCGGGACGACAGTGCGGTACCGGAGGTGTCCGTCGCCGATGCGGACGCGGTGCGGGAGGGCGGCACGCTCGAATTCCCGGTGAGCCTGAGCCGGCCGTACAACGGGCCGCTCGCGGTCGGTTACACCCTGGGCGGCACCGCGACGGCGGGGGACGACTACAAAGTACAGAAGCGAAGCGTGACCTTCGCGCCGAGGGAGACGCAAGCGACGATCTCGCTGACGACGGTGGACGACACCGACGACGAGACGGCGGAGACGGTCGTGGTCACCCTGGCCGACGGCCCGACCTGGAACCTGGGCGCGGTGTCGCGGGCCGAGGGCCGGATCCTGGACAACGACGGCCTGCCGGAAGTGACGGTGGCGGCGGACGCGGACACGGTGGCGGAAGGCGAGGCGGCGGCGTTCACCCTGACCCGGTGGGGGGACGTGTCGGCCGCGCTGGAGGTGTTCGTCGCGGTGACGGATCCCGGGGCGGCGCTCGCCGGTACGGCGCCGGCCGGCGTGACCTTCGAGGCCGATGCGGCCACGGCCACGCTGAGCCTCGCCACCGACGACGACACGGTCGACGAGCCCGCCGCCCCGCTCACGCTGACGCTGCTGGCGAACGCCGCGTATGAGCTGGGCGATCCGTCCGCGGCCACGGTGACGGTCGAGGACGACGATGCGCCGCCCGCGGTGTCCGTTGCCGATGCGGCCACGGTGACGGAGGGCGGCACGCTCGAATTCCCGGTGACGCTGGACCGCCCGAGCGCCACGGCGATCCCGGTGGACTACACCCTGGGCGGCACCGCGACGGCGGGGACCGACTACACGGACGGCGGCGCCGGTACCGTGACCTTCGCGCCGCGGGAGACGCGGAAGGTGATCGCGCTGGCGACGGTGGACGACGACACCGACGGGCCGGAGGAGACGGTCGAGGTCACGCTGGCGGCGCCGGACCCGGCCCTGGCGACGCTGGGCGCGCCGTCCGTCGCCTCGGGCACGATCCAGGACGACGAGGGCTTCCCGGAGGTGACGGTCGCGGCGGATGCGGCCACCGTCGCCGAAGGCGCGGACGCGGTGTTCACCCTGACCCGGGCGAACGGGGACGCGTCGGGCGCGCTGACGGTGACGGTGACGGTCACGGACGCCGATACGGCGCTGGTCGATGCGGCTGCGGATCTGCCGGCCGCGGTCACCTTCGAGGCCGGTGCGGCCACCGCCACCCTGCGCCTCGCCACCGTCGACGACGCCGTCGACGAGGCGGACCCCCCGGTGACCCTGACGCTGGCGGCCGGCGCGGGCTACACCCTGGGCGATCCGTCCGCGGCCACCGTCACGGTGCAGGACGACGACCTTCCGTCGGTGACGGTGGCGGCGGCTGCGGACGCGGTCACGGAAGGCGCGGACGCGGAGTTCGTCCTGACCCGGGCGGGGGTCCTGACGGCCGCGCTGGAGGTGGCGGTCGCGGTCACGGACGCCGACGCGGCGCTGGCGGATGCGGCGCCGGCCAGCGTGACCTTCGCCGCCGATGCGGCCACCGCCACGCTGAGCCTCGCCACCGTCGACGACGAGGCCGACGAGCCCGACGCCTCGGTGACCCTGACGCTGGCGGCCGGCGCGGGCTACGTCCTGGGCGATCCGTCCGCGGCCACCGTCACGGTGGAGGACGACGACCGTCCGCTCGTGACGACCGCCGACGCGGGGCCGGTGACGGAGGGCGAGGCAATCGAGTTCCCGGTGCGGCTGAGCGGCCCGTTCGACGAGGAGATCGAGGTCGCCTGGCAGCTCGGCGGCACCGCGACGGCGGGGAACGACTACACCCCGGCCGCCTCCGGCGCCCTGACCTTCGTGCCGCCGCAGACCGAGCGGACGGTCCGGATCGAGACGGTGGACGACGACGTCGACGAGGCGGAGGAGACGGTCGAGGTCGAGTTCTTCGTCTTCTACCCGGGCCGCCCCGGAGAGCCCGACACGGCGCGGGCGACGATCCTGGACAACGACCTTCCGTCGGTGACGGTCGCGGCGGACGCGGCCACGGTCACCGAGGGCGCGGACGCGGTGTTCACCCTGACGCGCGCGGGGGACGTGTCGGAAACGCTGGCGGTGGCCTTTGAGGTGACGGGCGGCGGCGCGGTGCTGGACGGCGCGCCGCCGGCCGAGGTGACCTTCGCGGCCGATGCGGCCACGGCGCGCGTGGCCCTGGCGACCGACGACGACCGCACCGACGAGCCGGACGCCACCCTGACCCTGACCCTGGCCGCCGGCGCGGCTTGGGAGCTGGGCGCGGCGTCCGAGGCCACGGTCACGGTCGAGGACGACGACGGGCTGCCGGAGGTGTCGGTCGCCGACGCGGAGCCGGTGACGGAGGGCGCCGCGCTGGAGTTCCCGGTGACGCTGAGCAACCCGAGCGCCGCGGCCATCACGGTTGCGTACACCCTGGCCGGCACGGCGGCGGCGGGGGACGACTACACGGACGGCGGCGCCGGCAGCGTGACCTTCGCGGCGGGGGACGTGCGCAAGGTGGTGTCGGTGGCGACGGTCGATGACGACGCCGACGAGACGGAGGAGACGGTCGAGCTCACGCTGACCGCGCCGGACCCGGCCCTGGCGACGCTGGGCACGCCGTCCGTCGCCTCGGGCGCGATCCTGGACGACGAGGCTCCGGTGGTGACGGTGGCGGCGGAGGCGGGCACGGTCACCGAAGGCGCGGACGCGGCCTTCGTCCTGACCCGGACGGGGCTGCTGTCGGAGGCGCTGGCGGTGACCGTCGAGGTGACCGGCGGCGGCACGGTGCTGGCCGGCGCGCCGCCGGCCGAGGCCACCTTCGAGGCCGATGCGGCCACGGTGCGCGTGCCCCTGGAGACCGTGGACGACACCACCGACGAGCCGGACGCGACCCTGACCCTGACCGTGGCCGACGGCGATTCCTGGGACCTGGGCGCGGCGTCCGCGGCCACGGTCACGGTCGAGGACGACGACGCGCCGCCCGCGGTGTCCGTTGCCGATGCGGCGGCCACGGTGACGGAGGGCGGGACGCTCGAGTTCCCGGTGCGCCTGAGCCACCCGAGCGCCGCGGCCGTCACGGTGGCCTACACCCTGGCCGGCACCGCGACGGCGGGCGACGACTACACGGACGCGGGGTCGGGCAGCGTGACCTTCGCGGCGCAGAGCACGGAGGCGACGATCGCGCTGGCGACGGTGGACGACGACGCCGACGAGCCGGAGGAGACGGTCGAGGTCACGCTGACCGCGCCGGACCCGGCCGTGGCGACGCTGGGCGCGCCGTCCGTCGCCTCGGGCGCGATCGCCGACGACGATCTCCAGGTCGTGACGGTGGCGGCGGAGGCGGCCACGGTCACCGAAGGCGAGGCGGCGGTGTTCGTCCTGACGCGGGCGGGGGTGGTGTCGGCGGCGCTGGCGGTGACCTTCACGGTCACGGACGCGGATCGAATCCTGGTGTCGAATGCGCCGGCCGGCGTGACCTTCGCGGCCGATGCGACCACGGCGCGCGTGACCCTGGCGACCCGCGACGACGACCTGATCGGCGAGGCGGATGCCCTGGTGACGCTGACCCTCGCCGACGGCGCGACCTGGGACCTGGGCGCGTCGTCGGAGGCCACGGTGACGGTCGAGGACGACGATCTGCCGGTGGTGACGGTGGTGGCGGAGGCGGACGCGGTCACCGAAGGGGCGGATGCGGTGTTCACCCTGACGCGCACCGGGGACGTGTCGGCGGCGCTGGACGTGTCGATTGCCGTGACGCAGGCCGGGACGGATGACTTCGGGGTTCTGGCGTTGACGGCGCCGCCGGCCGGCGTGCGTTTCGGGGCCGGGGAGGCTGTGGCCACGCTGCGCCTGCCCACGCGCAGCGACACCACCGACAAACCCGACGCCACGGTGACGCTGACCCTCCAGGCGGATGCGGCCGTCTACGAGCTGGGCGATCCGTTCGCGGCCACGGTGGCGGTCGAGGACGACGATCTTCCGGTCGTGAGGCTCCTGACCGTGGGCGATCCGGACCTGTTCACGGAAGGGGAGGACGTGCTGCTCCGTCTGACGCGGACGGAGGGGGATCTGTCCGGAGAGCTGCGGGTGGGCGGCCTGAGTTACCGCGACCGCGACGATGCGCTGGCGCCCGGTGAGCCGTCGAGCGTGACCTTCGGGGTCGGGGAGGCCGAGGTCACGCTGCGCCTGCCCACGAACGACGACAGTGACCCGGGCGACAAGCGGGTGACCGTGTCGCTGCCCCTCTTCCCGCAGGGATACACCTGGGCCGGCGCCCAATCGCGCACGGTCACGGTGCGGGACAATGACGGTGACCCGCTCCTGACGGTTGCGGCCGGCGCGGACGTGATCGCGCAGGGCGAGGCCGCGGAGTTCACCCTGACGCGGACGGGGAACGTGTCGGGCGCGCTCGAGGTGTCGTTCGCGGTTGCGGATGCGGCCGGCGTTCTGGCCTCGCCGGCGCCGGCCGGCGTGACCTTCGCGGACGGCGTGCGCACGGCCGTGCTGCGCCTGGCCACGCGGGAGGACGCCCTCGACCGGACCGACGCCACGCTGACGCTGACGTTGCAGTCGGGCACGGGCTATCGGCTGGAAACGCCGCCGGGGGCCGCCACGGTGACGGTGAGCCCCGTTCCGATCGTGACGGTGGCGGTGGTGCAAAAGACGATTGCGGAGGGCGCGAACGCGGCGTTCACCCTGACGCGGACGGGGGACCTGTCGGGCGCCCTCGCGGTGAACATCACGATTGTGCGCGAACTCGAGGTCCGGGTATCGACGCCGCCGCCGTCGAGCGTGAGCTTCGGGGCCGACGAGGCGACGGTGCGGGTGGAGGTGCCGACCCGCGACGACGACATGGCCGGCGAGGATGATGCCATTGTCAGTCTGAACCTGCGGCCGGGCGCGGGCTATCGGCTGCTGGGGCCGCTGCCCAGGGTCACGGTGACGGTGCGGGACGACGACGCGATGCCGGAGGTGTCGGTGGCCGCGGCGAGGTCGGTGACGGAGGGCGGCGCGCTCGCGTTCCCGGTGACCCTGAGCCGGCCGTTCAACGCGCCGATCCCGGTGGACTGGACCCTGGGCGGCACGGCGACGGCGGGCGACGACCACGACGGCTCCGCCTCCGGCACGGTGACCTTCGCGCCGGGAGAGGTGCGCAAGGAGCTCTCGTTCGCGACGGTGGACGACGATGCCGACGAGGCGGAGGAGACCGTCACCGTCACGCTGACGGCGCCGGACCCGGCCCTGGCGACGCTGGGCGCGGCGACGGCCACGGGCCGGATCCTGGACGACGACCTCCCGGTGGTGACGGTGGCGGCGGAGTCGGAGACGATCACGGAGGACGAGGCCACGGTGTTCGTCCTGACCAGGGTGGGGGATCTGTCGGCAGGGCTGGACGTCACCCTCTGGGTCGGATTCGAGCCGGACACGTTTTTCGTGCAGCCGTCCGTCATTTCCTTCAAGGTCGGTGAATCGACGGCGCAGTACTCATCCTCGTTGCAGCCCAGCGACGACACCGTCTGGCACGCGACGCTGCGACCGGGAGCGGCGTATCGGCTGGGAGATCCGTCACGGGCCATGTTGACGGTGCGGCACCGTGTCCCGATGCCGGACGTCTCGGTCGCCGATGCGGACGCGGTGACGGAGGGCGGCACGCTCGTGTTCCCGGTGACCCTGAGCGGTCCGCATGTCGATGAGATCACGGTCGACTACACCCTCGGCGGCTCGGCGACGGTCGACGACGACTACACGGACGCCGGCGCCGGCGTCTTGACCTTCGCGCCGGGGGACCTGCGCAAGGTGATCTCGCTGGCGACGGTGGACGACAGCGACGACGAGCCGGAAGAGCGGGTCGAGGTCACGCTGTCGCTGCCGGCCGACTCCCCGGCGATGCTGGACAGTGCGACGGCCACGGGCCGGATCCTGGACGGTGACGGCCTTTCGGAGGTGACGGTCGCCGCGGCGGCGGACACGGTCGTGGAAGGGGCGGACGCCGTCTTCACCCTGACGCGGCTGAACGGGGACGTGTCGGCGGCGCTGACGGTGGCGGTCGAGGTGACCGATGCCGGGGCGGTGCTGGCCGGTACCGCGCCAGCCGGCGTGACCTTCGGGGCCGGGGCCGCCACCGCCGTGCTGCGCCTGGGTACGGACGACGACACCCTCGCCGAGGCGGACGCCACCCTGACCCTGACCCTGACCGCCGGCGATGCCCATCTCCTGGGCGCGCCGTCGGCCGCCACGGTGACCGTGCGGGACGATGACGGGACGCCCACGGTGTCGATCGCCGATGCGGGGTCGGTGGCCGAGGGCGGCGCGCTCGAATTCCCGGTGACGTTGAGCGGGCCGTTCAACGCGCGGATCGCGGTGCCCTACACCCTGGGCGGCGCCGCGACGGCGGGGGACGACTACACGGACGGCGGCGCCGGCGTCGTGACCTTCGCGCCGGGAGAGCTGCGCACGGTGATCTCGCTCGCGACCGTGGACGACAGCGCCGACGAGCCGGACGAGACGGTCGAGGTCACGCTGGGCGCCGGCGCGTCCTGGGCGCTGGACCCGTCGCCGGAGGCCACCGGCACGATCAACGACGACGATCCCCCGGTGGTGACGGTGGCGGCGGACGCGGACGCGGTGGCGGAAGGGGCGGACGCCGTCTTCACCCTGACGCGGACCGAGGGGGACCTGTCGGAGACGCTGGAGGTGTCCTTCGGGGTCGAGACCGCGGAGGGTGTCCTGGCGTCCGACCCGGAGGACAGCGTGACCTTCGGCGCCGGCGACGCCACCGCCACGCTGCGCCTCGGCACGCAGGACGACACCAGGCCGGGCGAAGCCGATACGCCGGTGACCCTGGCCCTGGTCGACGGCGCGGAGTACGACCTGGGCACGCCGTCGCGGGCGACGGTGGCGGTGCGGGACGACGACGAGACGCCGGAGGTGTCGATCGCCGACGCGGCGCCGGTGACGGAGGGCGGCACGATCGAGTTCCCGGTGACCCTGAACCGGCCGTACAGCGAGGCGATCACGGTTCTCTACTTTGTCGGCCGGGACGGTCCCAACACGGCGAAGAAGGGGACCGACTACACCGATGTCACCGTCGCCCACGCCGACGGGGAATTCAGCTTCGCTCCGGGAGAGGTGCGGAAGACGGTCTCGCTCGCGACGGTGGACGACGGCGACCACGAGGGGGAGGAGACGGTCAGCGTCGATCTCAGTTACAGAGCGGAGTTCCAGCCCGACCCGCCGGACTTCCTGGCGACCGGCCGGATCCTGGACAACGACCTTCCGGCCGTGACGGTGGCGGCGCAGGCGGACGCCGTCGTGGAAGGCAAGAGCGACGCGGTCTTCGTTCTGACCCGGGCGGGGAACCCCTCGGACGCGCTGACCGTGACCTTCGCGGTGACCGGCGGCGACGCGGTGCTGGCCGATGCGCCGCCGACCGAGGCCACCTTCGGGGCCGGCAAGGCCGCGGTGGAGGTGTCGCTGGCGATCGACGACGACGGCGCCGACGAGGCGGACGCCACGCTCACCCTGACGCTGGACGAGGACGATGCCTGGGCCCTGGGCGATCCGTCGACGGCGACGGTGACGGTGACGGACGACGATCTCCCGGTGGTGACGGTGGCGGCGGAGGCGGACGCGGTCACCGAAGGCGAGGACGCGGTGTTCACCCTGACCCGGGCCGGGGTCGCGTCGAAGAAGCTGAAGGTCACGGTTGCGGTGACGGATGCCGGCGCGGTGCTGGCGGATACGCCGCCGGCCAGCGTGACCTTCGGCCCCGGCGACGCGACGGCCGAGCTGCGCCTGGGCACGGTCGATGACGCCGTCGACGCAGTGGATGCCACGCTCACGCTGACGCTGGGCGAGGACGCCGCCTATGGCGTCGGGGATCCGGCGACGGCGGCGGTGACGGTGACGGACGACGATCTCCCGGTCGTGACGGTGGCGGCGGACGCGACCGCGATCACCGAAGGCGAGGAGGCGGTGTTCACCCTGACGCGCGAGGGGGTCGTGTCGGGGACGCTGAAGGTCGCGTATGCGTTCCGGATCGCGCGGGACGGTGCGGCCGGGAGAGCGGGGGACGGCGCGGTCCCGCAAGCGGGGGACGAGCAGAGCGCGGCGACCGTGACGTTCGGGGCCGGGCAGTCGACCGTGCAGGTGCGCCCGCTGGCCCCGGACGACGACGTCGACAGTGCCGAACGCACCTTCGTCCTGTGGCTGGTGTCGGGCGCCGGCGACCGGCTGGGGGATCCGTCCCGGGCCACGGTGGCGGTGCGGGACAACGACGACGCGCCCGCGGTGACGATTGCCGATGCGCCCACGGTGAAGGAGGGCGGCACGCTCGCGTTCCCGGTGCGCCTGAGCCACCCGAGCGACGCGCGGATCACGGTGAACTACACCCTGTCCGGCACGGCGACCGAGGGCGGCGACTACACCGACGGCGGCGCCGGCGCCGTGACCTTCCCGGCGAGGGAGACGGAGCGGACGATCTCGCTGGCGACGATCGACGACCGTGAAGACGAGCGGGAGGAGACGGTCGAGGTCGCGCTGACCGCGCCGGACCCGGCCGTGGCGACGCTGGGCGCGCCGTCGAGCGCGACGGGCCGGATCGAGGACGACGAAGGGTCTTCGGTGGTGACGGTGGCGGCGGAGGCGGACGCGGTCACGGAAGGCGAGGACATGGTGTTCACCCTGACGCGGGCGCAGGGGGACGTGTCGCGCGCGCTGGTGGTGTCGGTGCAGGTGACGGACGCGGACGGGGCGCTGGCCTCGACGGCGCCGGCCAGCGTGCGTATCGAGGCCGGGGACGCCACCGCCGAGCTGCGCCTGGGCACGCGGGACGACACCGTCTCCGAGGCGACCGCGGAGGTGGTGCTGGCGCTGCGGCCGGACGCGGCCTATGCGCTGGGGACGCCGTCGGAGGCCACGGTGTCGGTACGGGACGACGATCCTCCGGTGGTGACGGTGGCGGCGGACGCGGATGCGGTGGTGGAAGGCGCCGACGCGGCCTTCACCCTGACGCGGGTGGGGGATCTGTCGGCCGCGCTGGACGTGTCGATCCAGGTGACGGATGCCGGCTCGTTGCTGACGGCCACGCCGCCGGCCAGCGTGAGCTTCGGGGCCGGGGACGCCACCGCCGCGCTGCGCCTCGGCACGGAGGAGGACGCCCCCGGGAATCACGGAGCCGACAGGCCGGTGACCCTGACCCTGGTCGACGGCGCGGAGTACGACCTGGGCACGCCGTCGCGGGCCACGGTGACGGTGCGGGACGACGACGAGGCGCCGGAGGTGTCGATCGCCGACGCGGAGCCGGTGACGGAGGGCGGCACGCTCGAATTCCCGGTGACGCTGAGCCGGCCCTACAACGAGGCGATCAGGGTTTTCTACCAATTGAACCAGGACGGCACCGACACGGCGAAGAGGGGGACTGACTACACCGACGTTACCGTCGTCTCCGGTGACAGGACACTCAGCTTCGCGCCGGGAGAGTTGCGGAAGACGATCTCGCTCGCGACGGTGGATGACGGCGACTACGAGGGGGAGGAGACGGTCAGCGTCGATATTCTGTACGACGAGAGTTACCGGCCCGACCCGCCGGTCTTCCTGGCGACGGGCCGGATCCTGGACAACGACATTCCGGTCGTCACGGTGGCGGCGGATGCGGCCACGGTCACGGAAGGCGAGGACGCGGTCTTCACCCTGACCCGGGCGGGGGATCTGTCGGTCGAGGTGGAAGTGCCGATCACGGTGACCGATGACGGCGCGGTGCTTGCCGGTACGGCGCCGCCGGCCAGCGTGAGCTTCGGGGACGGGGACGCCACGGCCGAGCTGCGCCTGGGCACGGACGACGACGAGACGGACGAGCCCCACACCACGGTGACGGTGACCCTGGCCGACGGCGACGACCATGACCTGGGCGCGTCGCCGGAAGCGACGGTCACGGTGCAGGACGATGACGCGACCCCGACGGTGACGCTGGTCCTGACCCCGGCCTCGATCACGGAGGCCGGCGGGCAGAGCGCGGTGACGGCGACCCTGGACCGCCCGTCGAGCGAGGCGACGACCGTGACGGTGACGGTGGCGCCGGTGGACCCGGCGATGGAGGCCGACTACGCGCCGAGCGCGAACCTGGAGCTGACGATCCCCGCGGGTGAGACGGACAGCACCGGCGAGGTGACGATCACCGCCGTGGACAACGCCGTGGACGCGCCGAACAAGACGGTGACGGTGTCGGCCACGGCGGAGAACACGCAGGGGGTCACGGCCCCGCAGGCCGTGACGCTGACGATTCTCGACGACGAGGGACCGCCGTTGCCGGAGATGTCCATCGACGACGTGAGCGTGGCCGAGGGCGGTCCGGGCGACAGCGCGACGCTGGAGTTCACGGTGACGCTGAACCCGGCGGCGACGGAGACGGTGACGGAGACCGTGACGGTGGACTGGGAGACCGCCGACGGGACCGCGGAAGCCGGGACCGACTACACCGCGGGGAGCGGCAGCCTGACCTTCGGCGCCGGAGAGACCAGCAAGACGGTGACGGTCACGGTGACGGGCGACGATGTGGACGAGCCGGCCGAGACCTTCACGGTGGAGCTGTCGAACGCGCCGGGCGCGACGCTCGCGAAGGCGGTGGGGACGGGGACGATCACCGACGACGACGACGAGCCGACGGTGACGCTGGTCCTGACCCCGGCCTCGATTGCGGAGAGCGGCGCAACGAGCGCGGTGACGGCGACCCTGGACCATCCGTCGAGCGAAGCGACGACGGTGACGGTGACGGTCACGCCGGAGGCTCCGGCGGTGGAAGGCGACTACACCCTGAGCGCGAACCTGGATCTGACGATCCCGGCGGGCGCGACGGAGAGCGAGGGCGAGGTGACGGTCACCGCCGTCGACAACGACGCGCACGCGCCGGACAAGACGGTGACGGTGTCGGCCACGGCGGAGAACACGCAGGGGGTCAAGGCCCCGCAGGACGTGACGCTGACAATCCGGGACGACGACGACTCGCCGGCGACCGGGGCGGTGACGGTCACCGGCACGGCGGCGGAAGGCGAGACGCTGACCGCGGACGCCTCGGGCATTGACGACGAGGACGGCTTGGACAGCGCGGACTACGCTTGGCAGTGGGTCCGGACGCCGGCCGGCGGCAGTGACGAGGACATCACCGGCGCGACCTCGCAGACCTACGCGCCGGTCTTCGCGGACATGGGCGCAACGCTGAAGGTCCGGGTGACGGTCACCGACGACGAGGGCCACGAGGCGACGTTCGAGAGCGCGGCGACCTCGGCGGTGACGGCGGAGCCGCGGTCCTCGGTGACGGTGGCCTCGGACGGCGACGTGACGGAGGGCGGCACCGTCACGTTCACGCTGACGCGCACGGGCGACACGACGGGGACGCTGGACGTGGCCTGGGCGGTGACGGCCACCGGTGACTTCGGCGTCGCGACGGACGCGGGCACGGCGACCTTCCTGGCGAACGACTCCACGGTGCGGGTGAGCCTGGCCACGACGGGCGACGACACCCACGAGGCGCACGGCTCGGTGACGCTGACGCTGACCGCGGACACGGGCGTCGATCCCGCCTGGGTGCTCGGCGATCCGTCGGCGGCGACGGCGGCGGTGGCGGACGACGACGACTCGCCGGCGACCGGGACGGTCACGGTCACGACGGCGACCACGTTCACCGAAGGCGAGACGCTGACCGCGGACACCTCGGGCATCGCCGACGAGGACGGCCTGGACGACGCGGTTTGGGTCTACCAGTGGGTCCGAACGCCGTCCGGCGGAAGTGACGAGGACATTGCCGGCGCGACCGGCGCGACCTACGTGCCGGTGTTCGCGGACGCGGGCGCGACGCTGAAGGTCAAGGTGACGGTCACCGACGACGAGGGCCACGAGGCGGAGTTCACGAGCGCCCCGACCTCGGCGGTGGAAGCGGGGCCGCGGCCCTCGGTGACGGTGGCCTCGGACGGCGACGTGACGGAAGGCAGCCCCGCGGTGTTCACGCTGACGCGCACGCGCAACACGGCGGGGACGCTGGACGTGGACTACGAGGTGACCGCCACCGGGGACTTCGGCGTTGCGGCAGCCTCGGCCACGGCGACGTTCCTGGCGAACGAGTCCACGGTGCGGGTGAGCGTGGCCACGACGGATGACGAAGTCCACGAGGCGCACGGCTCGGTGACGGTGACGCTGACGGCGGACGCGGGCGCCAACCCCGTATATCTGCTCGGCGATACGACGACGGCGACGGCGGCGGTTCGGGACGACGACGACTCGCCGGCGACCGGGGCGGTGACGGTCACGGGCACGGCGACGGAAGGCGAGACGCTGACGGCGGAAGCGACGGGCATCGTCGACGCGGACGGTCTGGACAACGCGGATTACGCCTGGCAGTGGGTGCGGACGCCGTCCGGCGGAAGTGACGAGGACATTGCCGGCGCGACCTCGGAGACCTGGGTGCTGGTGTTCGCGGACGCGGGAGCGACGCTCAAGGCTCGATTGACGGTCACCGACGACGAGGGCCACGAGGCGACCTTCACGAGCGCCCCGACCTCGGCGGTGGCGGCGCTGCCGCGGCCCTCGGTGACGGTGACCTCGGGCGGCGACGTGACGGAAGGCGACACCGTCACGTTCACGCTGTCGCGCACGGGCGACACGGCGGGGACGCTGGACGTGGACTACGAAGTGGCCGCCATCGGGGACTTCGGCGCCGCGACGGGCGCGGACACGGCGACCTTCCTGGCGGGCAGCCCCACGGTGCGGGTGTCGGTGGCCACGACGGACGACGGCGCCCACGAGGCGCACGGCTCGGTGACGCTGACGCTGACCGCGGACACGAGCGCCGATCCCGCCTGGCTGCTCGGCGATCCGTCGACGGCGACGGCGGCGGTGGAAGACGACGACGACTCGCCGGCGACCGGGGCGGTGACGGTCACCACGGCGACCACGTTCACCGAGGGCGAGACGCTGACCGCGGACACCTCGGGCCTCACCGACGGGGACGGCCTGGACAGCGCGGCCTGGGTCTACCAGTGGGTCCGGACGCCGGCCGGCGGCAGCGACGAGGACATCTCCGGCGCGACTGGCGCGACCTACGTGCTGGTGTTCGCGGACGTGGGCGCGACGCTGAAGGTCAAGGGGACGGTGACCGACGACGAGGGCCACGAGGCGGAGTTCACGAGCGCCCCGACCTCGGCGGTGGCGGCGCTGCCGCGGCCCTCGGTGACGGTGGTCCCGGACGGCGACGTGACCGAGGGCGGCGACGCGGTGTTCATCCTGACGCGGACGATGGACCCGTCGGACGAGCTGGTGGTGACCTTCGCGGTGACGGGCGGTAACGCGGTGCTGAGCGAAGAGCCGCCGACCGAGGTCACCTTCGAGGCCGATGCGGACACGGCGCGCGTGACCCTGGAGACCGTGGACGACAACACCCATGAGGCGGACGCCAATCTGACGCTGACGCTGACGCCGGCCGCGGGCGCCGATCCCGCCTGGGTGCTCGGCGACCCGGCGACGGCGACGGTGACGGTGCGGGACGATGACGCGCCGACGGTGACGCTGATCCTGACGCCGGACACGATGACGGAGGACGGCGGAAGGACCACGGTGACGGCACGCCTGGACCGCCGGTCGAGCGCCGCTACGCGGGTGGACGTCACGTTCACGCCGGTAGGGACCCCGCCGCCGCGTCCCTACCGGCCGAGCTCGAACCTGTGGCTGTCGATCCCGGCGTTCACGACGGCGAGCACGAGGCATGTGTCGCTTCAGTCCAGGGACGACGACGTGTACCAGGGGGACAGGCAGGTCCTGGTGTCGGCCACGGCGACGCACCCGCTGGGAGTGAAGGGCCCGGAGGCTGTCTTGCTGACGGTGACCGAGGATGACGACCCGCCGTCGGGCCTGTCGATCAGCGACGCAGGCGTGCTTGAAGGCGATTCGGGCAGCGCGGCGATGGAGTTCACGGTGACGCTGGACCCGGCGGCGACGGGCGAGGTGACGGTGGACTGGGCGACCGCCGACGGAACGGCGACCGCCGGTACGGACTACACGGCGGGGAACGGAAGCCTGACGTTCGGCGCCGGAGAGACCAGCAAGACGGTGTCGGTGCCGGTGACGGGCGACGACGTGGACGAGCCGAACGAGACCTTCACGGTGACGCTGTCGAATCCGTCGGGCGCATCGCTCGGGAGGGCCGAGGGAACGGGGACGATCACGGACGACGACGATGCGCCGGCGGTGACGCTGGTCCTGACGCCGGACACGATCAGCGAGGACGGCGGAAAGAGCACGGTGACGGCGACCCTGGACCGTCCGTCGAGCGATGAGACGGTGGTGACGGTGTCGGTGGCGCCGGAGTCGCCGGCGGTGGAGGGCGACTACACGCTGAGCTCGAACCCGGAGCTGAGGATTGCGGCGGGCGCGACGACGAGCACGGGCGAGGTGACGATCACCGCCGTGGACAACGCCGTGGACGCGCCCAACAAGACGTTGGCGGTGTCGGCCACGGCGACGAACGACCAGGGCATCACGGCCCCGCGGGACGTGACGCTGACGATCAGGGACGACGAGAACGCGGCCCCGACCGGCGCGCCGACCATCGACGACACGACACCGGTGGTCGGCCAGACGCTGACCGCGGACGCCTCGGGCATCGGCGATTCGGACGGGCTGACGGGCGCGACCTTCACTTGGCGGTGGCTCCGGGTGGCGTCGGGCGGAACGGAGACGCCGATCACCGGGGCGACCGCGGCGACCTACACGGTGGCCGATGCGGACGTGGGCGCGACGCTGAAGGTGGAGGCGACCTTCACCGACGACGGCGGGACCGAAGAGTCGGTCGAGAGCGCGGCGACGGCGACGGTGGAGGCGGCGCCGCTGCCGTCGGTGTCGGTGGCGCCGGTGGCGAGCCCGGTGGCGGAAGGCGAGGACGCGCAGTTCACGTTGACGCGCACGGTGGTGACGACGGGCGCGCTGACGGTCAGCTACGGCGTGTCGGAGAGCGGCGCCATGGTGGCGTCGGGCGAGGAAGGCGCGAAGACCATCGATTTCGGTGACGGCGTCACCGAGCGGACGGTGACGGTGCCGACGGAGGCGGACACCGACCACGAGGCGGACAGCACGGTGACCCTGACGCTGACGGCGGATGCGGCGTACGACTTGGGGACCACCAGCGCGGACGTGACGGTCGAGGACGACGACGACTCGCCGGCGACCGGCTCGGTGACGGTCACGGGCACGCCGACGGAAGGCCAGACACTGACGGCGGACACGTCGGGCCTCACCGACGCGGACGGTCTGGACAGCGCGGCCTACGTCTACCAGTGGGTCCGGACACCGTCCGGCGGCAGCGACGAGGACATCTCCGGCGCGACCGGCGCAACCTACGTGCCGGTATTCGCGGACGCGGGCGCAACGCTCAAGGTCCGGGTGACGGTCACCGACGACGAGGGCCACCAGGCGGGCTTCACGAGCGCCCCGACCTCGGCGGTGGCGGCGGCATCGCGGCCTTCGGTGACGGTGGCGGCGGAGACGGACACGGTGAAGGAAGGCCAGGACGCGGTGTTCATCCTGACGCGGACAGGGGTGGTGACGGACGCGCTGGTGGTGACCTTCGCGGTGACGGGCGGTGACGCGGTGCTGAGCGATGATCCGCCGACCGAAGCCACCTTCGACGCCGGTGCGACCACGGTGCGCGTGCCGTTGGCGACCGACACCGACGCCGACGTCGAGGATCCCGACGCCAAGCTGACGCTTACGCTGACCGACGGCGATGCCTATGACTTGGGCACGCCGTCGGCAGCGACGGTGACGGTGACGGATCCGTCGGGTTCGGATGCGGTCAAGCCCGTCGTGACGGTGGTGGCGGAGACGGACACGGTGAAGGAAGGCCAGGACGCGGTGTTCGTCCTGACACGCACGGGCGACACGGCGCAGACGCTGGACGTGGCCTGGGAGACGACGGCCACCGGGGACTTCGGCGTCACGACCGGCGCGGGCACGGCGACCTTCCCGGCGAACAGCGCCACGGTGCGGGTGTCGGTGGCCACGACGGGTGACAACACCCACGAGGCGCACGGCTCGGTGACGGTGACGCTGACGGCGGACACGAGCGCCGATCCCGCCTGGGTGCTCGGCGACCCGTCGGCGGCGACGGCGGCAGTGGAAGACGACGACGACTCGCCGGCGACCGGAGCGGTGACGGTCACGACGGCGACCACGTTCACCGAAGGCGAGACGCTGACCGCGGATACGTCGGGCCTCACCGACGCGGACGGTCTGGCCAACGCAGCCTATACCTACCAGTGGGTCCGGACACCGGCCGGCGGCAGTGACGCGGACATCCCCGGCGCGACCGGCGCGACCTACGTGCCGGTGTACGCGGACGTGGGGGCGACGCTGAAGGTGCGGGTGACGGTCACCGACGACGAGGGCCACGAGGCGAGCTTCACGAGCGCCCCGACCTCGGCGGTGGCGGCACGGGCGCGGCCTTCGGTGACGGTGGTTTCGGACGGCGACGTGACGGAGGGCAGCCCCGCCGTATTCACGCTGACGCGCACCGGCGCCACGGCGCAGACGCTGGACGTGGCCTACGACGTGACGGCCACCGGGGACTTCGGCGTCACGCCGGGCGCGGGCACGGCGACGTTCCCGGCGAACAGCGCCACGGTGCGGGTGTCGGTGGCCACGACGGGCGACGGCGCCCACGAGGCGCACGGCTCGGTGACGTTGACGCTGACCGCGGACACGGCCGCCGATCCCGCCTATGTGCTCGGCGATCCGTCGACAGCGACGGCGACGGTTCGGGACGACGACGATTCCCCGGCGACCGGGGCGGTGACGGTCACGACGGCGACCACGTTCACCGAGGGCGCGACACTGACGGCGGACACCTCGGGTCTCACCGACGCGGACGGCCTGGACAACGCGGACTACACCTACCAGTGGATTCGGACGCCATCGGGCGGAAGTGACGCGGACATCTCCGGTGCGACCTCGCAGACCTACACGCCGGTCTCCACGGACGTGGGCGCGACGCTCAAGGTCAAGGTGACGGTCACCGACGACGAGGGCCACGACGCGATGTTCGAGAGCACCCCGACCGCGGCGGTCGTGGCGGCGCCGACGCTGCCCAGGGTGTCCGTCATGCACGGCGGCAGTCCCATCACCGAGGGAGGAGTCGCAACTTTCACGTTCACCCTGTCGAAGACAATCGGGGATATCCCGTTGCGTGTGAATATCAGGAGAACGGAAACAGGCAACATGATGTTCCCGAACAATTTGGGGAGGTCGGTTGTAGTGTTTGGCCCCAACCAGACAACCGTAACAGTGAGTTACCCGACGGATAATGACGACACGACCGAGCCGAACAGCACGGTAACCGTGGAGGTCCTTGAACGTAACTACTACATGCCGGGCACGCCCTCCATGGCCAGTGTCGAGGTGCGGGACGACGACGACTCCCCGGCGACCGGCTCGGTCACGGTCACGACGGCGACCACGTTCACCGAGGGCGAGACGCTGACCGCGGACACGTCGGCCATCGCCGACGAGGACGGTCTGGACAACGCTTCCTATGTCTACCAGTGGGTGCGGACGCCGGCTGGCGGCAGTGACGAGGACATCTCCGGCGCGACCTCGCAGACCTACGTGCCGGTGTTCGCGGACGCGGGCGCAACGCTGAAGGTCCGGGTGACGGTCACCGACGACGAGGGCCACGAGGCGACCTTCACGAGCGCCCCGACCTCGGCGGTGGCGGCGCTGCCCAGGGTGTCCGTTGTGCACGGCGGCAGTCCCATCACCGAGGGAGGAGTCGCGACTTTCACGTTCACCCTGTCGAAGACAATCGGGGATATCCCGTTGCGTGTGAATATCAGAAGGACGGAAACAGGCAACATGATGTTCCCGAACAATTTGGGGAGGTCGGTTGTAGTGTTTGGCCCCAACCAGACAACCTTGACAGTGAGTTACCCGACGGATGATGACGACACGGCCGAGCCGAACAGCACGGTAACCGTGGAGGTCCTTGAACGTAACTACTACATGCCGGGCACGCCCTCCATGGCCAGTATCGAGGTGCGGGACGATGACGACTCGCCGGCGACCGGCTCGGTCACGGTCACGGGCACGGCGACGGAAGGCGAGACGCTGACGGCGGACACCTCGGGCCTCACCGACGAGGACGGTTTGGACAACGCTTCCTACGTCTACCAGTGGGTCCGGACACCGGCCGGCGGCGGTGACGAGGACATCTCCGGCGCGACCGGCGCGACCTACGTGCCGGTGTTCGCGGACGTCGGCGCAACGCTGAAGGTCAAGGTGACGGTCACCGACGACGAGGGCCATGAGGCGACCTTCACGAGCGCCCCGACCTCGGCGGTGGCGGCGGCGCGGCCCTCGGTGACGGTGGCGGCGGAGACGGGCACGGTGACGGAAGGCACGACCGCAGTGTTCATCCTGACGCGGACAGGGGTTGTGACGGACGCGCTGGCGGTGACCTTCGCGGTGACGGGCGGGGAGGCGGTGCTGAGCGAGGATCCCCCGACCGAAGTCACCTTCAAAGCCAGCGCGACCACGGTGCGCGTGACCCTGGGGACCGAGAATGACGACACCCATGAGGCGGATGCCGCGCTGACGCTGACGCTGACCGACGGCGATGCCTATGACTTGGGCACGCCGTCGGCAGCGACGGTGACGGTGGAAGACGATGACGTGCCGCCGCCGGTTCTGTCGATCAGCGACGCGGGCGCGCGTGAAGGCAATTCGGGCGACACGACGGCGCGGTTCACGGTGACGCTGGACCGCGCGGCGGCGGTCGAGGTGACGGTGGACTGGGCGACCGCCGACGGAACGGCGACCGCCGGGACGGATTACACGGCGGGGGAGGGAACCCTGACGTTCAGCAGCGGCGTGCTCAGCAAGACGATAGCGGTGCCGGTGACAGGCGACGATGTGGACGAGCCGAACGAGACGTTCACGGTGGAGCTGTCGAACGCGTCGGGGGCATCGCTCGGCGAGGCGGTGGGGACGGGGACGATCAGGGACGACGACGATGCGCCGACGGTGACGCTGGTCCTGACGCCGGCCTCGATTACGGAGGCGGCCGGGCGGAGCACGGTGACGGCGCGTCTGGACCACCCGTCGAGCGAGGAGACGGCGGTGACGGTGACGGTCGCGCCGAAGTCGCCGGCGGTGGAAGGCGACTACACGCTGAGCACGAACAAGACGCTGACGATCGCGGCCGGAGCGACGACGAGCACGGGCGCGGTGACGATTACCGCTGTGAACAACGCCGTGGACGCGCCCAACAAGGCGGTGACGGTGTCGGCCACGGCGGAGAACACACAAGGCATCACGGCCCCGCAGGACGTGACGCTGACGATCCGGGACGACGAGAACGTGGCCCCGACGGGCGCGCCGACGATCGACGACACGACGCCGGTGGTCGGCGAGACGCTGACGGCGGACCCGTCGGGCATTGGCGACACGGACGGGTTGACGGGCGCGGCCTTCGCCTGGCGGTGGCTCCGGGTGGCGCCGGGCGGCGCGGAGACGGAGGCGGGGACCGGGGCGGCATATGTGGTGGTTGCCGCGGACGTGGGGGCGGTGCTGAAAGTGGAGGCGTCCTTCACCGACGACGGCGGGGCCGGGGAGACGCTTGAGAGCGCGGAGACGGCGGCGGTCGAGGCGGCGCCGCTGCCGACGGTGTCGGTGGCGCGGGTGTCGAGTCCGGTGTCGGAAGGCGCGGACGCGGAGTTCCTGGTGACGCGCGAGGCAGTGACGGCGGGGGCGCTGACGGTCCGCTACAGCGTGTCGGAGAGCGGCGCCATGGTGGCGGCGTCCGAAGAGGGCGCGAAGACCGTCGATTTCGGGGACGGCGAGACCGAGAAGACGGTGGTGGTGCCGACGGTGGATGACAGCGTCCACGAGGCGGACAGCACGGTGACCTTCAGGCTGGATCAGGATGCGGCTTACGAGGTGGGGGCCGCTGCGTCGGGGGTGATTGTGGAGGACGACGACAACGCGGCGCCGACGGGCGCGGTGACGGTCGACGACACGACGCCGGTGGTCGGCGAGACGCTGACGGCGGACGCGTCGGACCTGGGCGATCCGGACGGCCTGACGGGCCGGAGCTTCGCTTGGCAGTGGATCCGGACATCGGGCGGGACGGCGACGCGGATTGCCGGGGCGACCTCGGCGACCTACACGGTGGCCGCCGCGGACGTGGGGGCGACGCTGAAGGCGGAGGCGTCCTTCACCGACGACGACGGGACGGAGGAGACGGTCGAGAGCGCGGAGACGGATGCGGTCGTGCCGGCGGTGTTCCCGAGCGTGTCGGTGGCGCGGGTGTCGAGCCCGGTGTCGGAAGGCGAGGACGCGGAGTTCCGGGTGACGCGCACGGTGGTGACGGCGGGGGCGCTGACGGTCCGCTACGGCGTGTCGGAGAGCGGCGCCATGGTGGCGGCGTCCGAAGAGGGCGCGAAGACCATCGACTTCGGGGACGGCGAGACCGAGAAGACGGTGGCGGTGCCGACGGTGGATGACAGCGTCCACGAGGCGAACAGCACGGTGACCTTCAGGCTGGCTCCGGATGCGGCCTACGAGGTGGGCACCGCTGCGTCGGGGGTGATTGTGGAGGACGACGACGACTCGCCGGCGACCGGCTCGGTGGCGGTCACGGGTACGCCGACGGAAGGCGAGACGCTGACGGCGGACACGTCGGGCCTCACTGACGGGGACGGACTGGACAACGCGGCCTACGTCTACCAGTGGGTGCGGACACCAGCCGGCGGCGGCAACGCGGACATCTCCGGCGCGACCTCGAAGACCTACGTGCCGGTGTTCGCGGATGTGGGTGCGACACTCAAGGTCAAGGTGACGGTCACCGACGACGAGGGCCATGAGGCGACGTTCGAGAGCGCAGCGACCTCGGCGGTGGCGGCGGCGATGCGGCCCTCGGTGACGGTGGCCTCGGACGGCGACGTGACGGAGGGCAGCCCTGCGGTGTTCACGCTGACGCGGACGGGCGACTTGGCGGAGACGCTGGATGTGGCCTGGGAGGTAGCCGCCACCGGGGCCTTCGGCGTCACGACGGGCGCGGGCACGGCGACCTTCCTGGCGAACAACGCCACAGTGCAGGTGTCGGTGGCCACGACGGGCGACGGCGCCCACGAGGCACACGGTTCGGTGACGTTGACGCTGACGGCGGACACGAGCGCCGATCCCGCCTGGCTGCTCGGCGACCCGTCGACGGCGACGGCGGCGGTGGAAGACGACGACGACTCACCGGCGACCGGCTCGGTAACGGTCACGGGCACGGCGACGGAAGGCCAGACGCTGACGGCGGACACGTCGGGCCTCGCCGACGAGGACGGTTTGGACAACGCTTCCTACGTCTACCAGTGGGTCCAGACGCCGGCCGGCGGCAGTGACACGGACATTTCCGGCGCGACCTCGAAGACCTACGTGCCGGTGTTCGCGGACGCAGGTGCGACGCTGAAGGTCAAGGTGACGGTCACCGACGACGAGGGCCACGAGGCGACCTTCACGAGCGCGGCGACTTCGGCGGTGGCGGCGCGGGCGCGGCCCGAGGTCACGGTGGCCTCGGACGGCGACGTGACGGAGGGTAGCGCCGCGGTGTTCACGCTGACGCGCACGGGCGACACGGCGCAGACGCTGGACGTGGACTACGAGACGACGGCCCTCGGGGACTTTGGCGTCACGACGGGCGCGGGCACGGCGACCTTCCCGGCGAACAGCTCCACGGTGCAGGTGAGCGTGGCCACGACGGGCGACACCACCGACGAGGCGCACGGCTCGGTGACGTTGACCTTGCAGGCGAACCCGGTTGCCTACGCCTTGGGAACCGATGATGCGGCGACGGCGGCGGTGGAAGATGACGACGACTCGCCGGCGACCGGGGCGGTAACGGTCACGGGCACGCCGACGGAAGGCCAGACGCTGAGCGCGGACACCTCGGGCATCACCGACGCGGACGGTCTGGACAACGCGGCCTACGTCTACCAGTGGGTCCGAACGCCGTCCGGCGGCAGTGACACGGACATCTCCGGCGCGACGGGCGCGACCTACGTGCCGGTGTTCGCGGACGCAGGTGCAACGCTGAAGGTCAAGGTGACGGTCACCGACGACGAGGGCCACGAGGCGAGCTTCACGAGTGCGTCGACCTCGGCGGTGGCGGCGGCATCGCGGCCGTCGGTGACGGTGGTCTCGGACGGCGACGTGACGGAGGGCAGCCCTGCCGTATTCACGCTGACGCGCACGGGCGACCCGGCGCAGACGCTGGACGTGGCCTACGAGACGACGGCCTCCGGGGACTTCGACGTCACGACCGGCGCAGGCACGGCGACCTTCCCGGCGAACAGCGCCACGGTGCAGGTGTCGGTGGCCACGACGGGCGACGGCGCCCACGAGGCGCACGGCTCGGTGACGGTGACGCTGACGGCGGACACGGGCGCCGACCCAGCCTACCTGCTCGGCGCCCCGTCGACGGCGACGGCGGCGGTGCGGGACGACGACGATTCGCCGGCGACCGGGGCGGTGACAGTCACGGGCACGCCGACGGAAGGCGAGACACTGACGGCGGACACGTCGGGCCTCACCGACGCGGACGGTCTGGACAACGCGGCTTACGTCTACCAGTGGGTGCGGACGCCATCCGGCGGCAGCGACGCGGACATCTCCGGCGCGACCTCGCAGACCTACGTGCCGGTGTTCGCGGACGTGGGCGCGACGCTGAAGGTGCGGGTGACGGTTACCGACGACGAAGGCCACGAGGCGACCATCACGAGCGACCCGACCTCGACGGTGGCGGCGGCGACGCGGCCCTCGGTGACGGTGGCCTCGGACGGCGACGTGACCGAGGGCGACACCGTCACGTTCACGCTGACGCGCACGGGCGCCACGGCGCAGACGCTGGATGTGGCCTACAACGTGACCGCCACCGGGGCCTTCGGCGTCACGACCGGCGCGGGCACGGCGACCTTCCCGGCGAACAGCGCCACGGTGCGGGTGTCGGTGGCCACGACGGGCGACAGCGCCCACGAGGCGCACGGCTCGGTGACGGTGACGCTGACGGCGGACACGAGCGCCGATCCCGCCTACCTGCTCGGCGCCCCGTCGACAGCGACGGCGGCGGTGGAAGACGACGACGACTCCCCGGCGACCGGCACGGTCACGGTCACGGGCACGCCGACGGAAGGCGAGACGCTGACGGCGGACACGTCGGGCATTGCCGACGAGGACGGACTGGCCAACGCGAGCTACGCCTACCGGTGGGTGCGGACGCCAGTCGGCGGGGGCAACGCGGACATCTCCGGCGCGACCTCGCGGACCTACGTGCCGGTGTTCGCGGACGTGGGGGCGACGCTCAAGGTGCGGGTGACGGTCACCGACGACGAAGGCCACCGGGCGACCTTCACGAGCGCTTCGACCTCGGCGGTGGCGGCGCTGCCGCGGCCGTCGGTGACGGTGGCCTCGGACGGCGACGTGACGGAGGGCAGTCCCGCCCTGTTCACGCTGACGCGAACGGGCGCCACGGCGCAGACGCTGGACGTGGACTACGAGGTCACCGCCACCGGGGACTTCGGCGTCACGACCGGCGCGGGCACGGCGAGCTTCCCGGCGAACAGCGCCACGGTGCAGGTGAGCGTGGCCACGACGGGCGACAGCACCCACGAGGCGCACGGCTCGGTGACGGTGACACTGACGGCGGACACGAGCGCCGATCCCACCTACCTGCTCGGCGCCCCGTCGACGGCGACAGCGGCGGTGGAAGACGACGACGACTCCCCGGCGACCGGCTCGGTCACGGTCACGGGCACGCCGACGGAAGGCGAGACGCTGACCGCGGACACGTCGGGCCTCGCCGACGCGGACGGACTGGCCAACGCGAGCTACGCCTACCGGTGGGTGCGGACGCCATCCGGCGGCGGCAACGCGGACATCTCCGGCGCGACCTCGCAGACCTACACGCCGGTGTTCGCGGATGTGGGGGCGACGCTGAAGGTCCGGGTGACGGTCACTGACGACGAAGGCCACCGGGCGACCTTTACGAGCGCTTCGACCTCGGCGGTGGCGGCGCTGCCGCGGCCGTCGGTGACGGTGGTCTCGGCCGGCGACGTGACCGAGGGCAGCGCCGCAGTGTTCACGCTGACGCGCACGGGCGCCACGGCGCAGACGCTGGATGTGGCCTACGAGGTCACCGCCTCCGGGGCTTTCGGCGCCGCGACCGGCGCGGGCACGGCGACCTTCCCGGCGAACAGCGCCACGGTGCAGGTGTCGGTGCCCACGACGGGCGACGGCGCCCACGAGGCGCACGGTTCGGTGACGTTGACGCTGACGGCGGACACGGGCGCCGACCCCGCCTACCTGCTCGGCGCCCCGTCGACGGCGACGGCGGCGGTCCGGGATGACGACAACGCGGCGCCGACGGGTGCGGTGACGATCGACAACACGACGCCGGTGGTCGGCGAGACGCTGACAGCGGACCCGTCGGGCATCGCCGACCCGGACGGGCTGACGGGCGCGACCTTCACCTGGCAGTGGGTCCGGGTGTCGGGCGGAACGGACACGCGGATCTCCGGTGCGACCGCGGCGACCTACACCGTGGTTGCCGCCGATGAGGGCGCGACGCTGAAGGTGGAGGCGAGCTTCACCGACGACGACGGCACCGCGGAGACGGTCGAGAGCGCGGTGACGTCGGCGGTCGAGGCGGCGCCGCTTCCGCGGGTGTCGGTGGCGCGGGTGTCGAGCACGGTGGAGGAAGGCGAGGGCGCGCAGTTCACGGTAACGCGCACGGTGGTGACGACAGGGGCGCTGACGGTGAACTACCGCGTGTCGGAGAGCGGCGCCATGGTGGCGTCGGGCGAGGAGGGCGCGAAGATCGTCGATTTCTCGGACGGCGACACCCAGCAGACGGTGACGGTGCCGACGGTGGAGGACAGTGTCCACGAGGCGGACAGCACGGTGACGGTGACGCTGACGGCGGATGCGGCCTGGGACCTGGGGACCGCCACGGCGGATGTGACGGTCGAGGACGACGACAACGCGGACCCGACGGGCAAGCCGACGATCGACGACACGACGCCCGTGGTCGGCGAGACGCTGACGGCGGACCCGTCGGGCATCGCCGACCCGGACGGTCTGACGGGCGCGACCTTCACCTGGCAGTGGACCCGGGTGTCGGGCGGAACGGATACGCCGATCTCCGGTGCGACCGCGGCGACCTACACGGTGGTCGCCGGTGACGTGGGCGCGACGCTGAAGGTGGAGGCGAGCTTCACCGACGACGACGGGACCGATGAGACGGTCGAGAGCGCGGAGACGGCGACGGTCGCGTTGCCGATGCTGTCGATCGACGACGCGAGCGTGGACGAGGGCGATTCGGGCAGCGTGACGATGACGTTCACGGTGACCCTGAGTCATGCGGCGACGGCAACCGTGACCGTGGACTGGACGACCCAAGGCGCGACCGCGACCGCCGGGACGGACTACACGGCGGGGAACGGAACCCTGACGTTCAACGCCGGGGATTCCAGCAAGACGGTGTCGGTGTCGGTAGTGGGCGACAACGTGGACGAGCCGGACGAGGAGACGTTCACGGTGAGGTTGTCGAGCCCGTCGGGCGCGACCATTTCGGATGGCACGGCGACCGGGACGATCAGGGACGACGACGACGAGCCGACGGTGACGCTGGTGCTGTCCTCGAACTCGATCACGGAGGTCGATCAGCAGAGCACGGTGACGGCGACCCTGGACCATCCGTCGAGCGAGGAGACGACGGTGACGGTCTCGGTGGCGCCGGTGTCTCCGGCGGTGGCGGGCGACTACACGTTGAGCGCGAACCGGGAGCTGACGATTGCGGCGGGTGCGACGACGAGCACGGGCACGGTGACGGTCACGAGCGTGAACAACACGGTGGACGGACCGGACAAGACGGTGACGGTGTCGGGGACGGCGACGAACAGCTTGGGGGTGACGGACCCGGGTGACGTGACGCTGACGATCAGGGACAACGACGCGACGCCGACGGTGACGCTGGTGCTGACCCCGGCCTCGATCACGGAGAGCGGCGGGACGAGCACGGTGACGGCGACCCTGAACCATCCGTCGAGCGAGGCGACGACAGTGACGGTCTCGGCATCGCCAGTGTCCCCAGCGGTGGCGGGCGACTACACGCTGAGCGGGAACCTGGATTTGACGATTGCGGCGGGTGCGACGACGAGCACGGACACGGTGACGATCACGGCCGTGGACAACGACGTGGTGGCGGCTGCCAAGGAAGTGACGGTGTCGGGCACGGCGACGAACAGCCACGGTGTCACGGCCCCGGATGACGTGTCGCTGGCAATCAGGGACGACGACGTGCCGGGCCTGTCGATCGCGGACGCGAGCGTGGCCGAGGGCGATTCGGGCGGTACGACGATGACGTTCACGGTGATGCTGAACCCGGCGGCGGTGTCGCCGGTGACGGTGGATTGGGCGACATCCGACGGAACTGCGACCGCCGGGACGGACTACACGGCGGGGAGCGGGAGCCTGACGTTCAACGCCGGGGATTCCACCAAGACGGTGTCGGTGACGGTGACGGGCGACGACGTGGACGAGCCGGACGAGACCTTCACGGTGACGCTGTCGGGCGCGTCGGGCGCGACGATCGGGGACGCCGAGGCGACCGGGACGATCAGGGACGACGACGACGAGCCGACGGTGACGCTGGTGCTGTCCTCGAACTCGATCACGGAGGTCGGTCAGCAGAGCACGGTGACGGCGCGCCTGAACCACCCCTCGAGCGAGGAGACGACGGTGACGGTCTCGGTGGCGCCGGTGTCTCCGGCGGTGGCGGGCGACTACACGCTGAGCACGAACCGGGAGCTGACGATTGCGGCGGGTCAGACGACGAGCACGGGCACGGTGACGGTCACGAGCGTGAACAACACGGTGGACGCCCCGCACAAGACGGTGACGGTGTCGGGCACGGCGTCGAACAGCCGGGGAGTGACAGGTCCGGATGACGTGACGCTGACGATCAGGGACAACGACGCGACGCCGACGGTGACGCTGGTGCTGACCCCGGCCTCGATCCCGGAGGCCGGCGGGACGAGCACGGTGACGGCGACCCTGGACCACCCGTCGAGCGAGGATACGACGGTGACGGTCTCGGTGGCGCCGGTGTCGCCGGCGGTATCGGGCGACTACACGCTGAGCGGGAACCTGGATTTGACGATTGCGGCGGGCGCGACGGACAGCACCGGCGTCGTGACGATTACCGCCGTGAACAACAACGTGCACGGGGGCAAGACGGTGACGGTGTCGGGCACGGCGACGAACGGCCAGGGGATCACGGCCCCGAAGAGCGTGACCCTGACGATCACCGACGACGAGGCGCCGCCGGGCCTGTCGATCGCTGACGCGAGCGTGGACGAGGGCGATTCGGGCAGTACGACGATGACGTTCACGGTGACGCTGAACCCGACGACATCGGGGCAGGTGACGGTGGACTGGGCGACGGCCGACGGAACCGCGACCGCCGGGACGGACTACACGGCGGGGAGCGGGAGCCTGACCTTCAACGCCGGGGATTCCACCAGGACGGTGTCGGTGACGGTGACGGGCGACGATGTGGACGAGCCGGACGAGACGTTCACGGTGACGCTGTCGAGCGCGTCGGGCGCGACGATCGGGGACGCCGAGGCGACCGGGACGATCAGGGACGACGACGACGAGCCGACGGTGACGCTGGTGCTGACCCCGGACTCGATCACGGAGGTCGATCAGCAGAGCACGGTGACGGCGCGCCTGGATCATCCGTCGAGCGAGGAGACGACGGTGACGGTCTCGGTGTCGCCGGACTCGCCGGCGGTGGCGGGCGACTACAGGCTGAGCACGAACCGGGAGCTGACGATTGCGGCGGGTCAGACGACGAGTACGGGCACGGTGACGGTCACGAGCGTGAACAACACGGTGGACGCCCCGCACAAGACGGTGACGGTGTCGGGCACGGCGACGAACAGCCGGGGAGTGACGGGTCCGGCCAACGTGACGCTGACGATCAGGGACAACGACGCGACGCCGACGGTGACGCTGGTTCTGACCCCGGCCTCGATCACGGAGGTCGATCAGCAGAGCACGGTGACGGCGACCCTGGACCACCCGTCGAGCGAGGAGACGACGGTGACGGTCTCGGTGTCGCCGGTGTCGCCGGCGGTGATGGCCGACTACACGCTGAGCTCGAACCGGGTGCTGACGATTGCGGCGGGTGCGACGACGAGCACGGGCACGGTGACGATCACGGGTGTGGACAACGACGTGGTCGCGGCTGACAAGGAAGTGACGGTGTCGGCCACGGCGACGAACGGCCAGGGGGTGACAGCCCCGGGCAACGTGACGCTGACGATCAGGGAAGACGACGTGCCGGGCCTGTCGATCGCTGACGCGAGCGTGGCCGAGGGCGATTCGGGCGGCACGACGCTGGCATTCACGGTGACACTGAACCCGGCGGCGGTGTCGCCGGTGACGGTGGACTGGGCGACGGCCGACGGAACCGCGACCGCCGGGACGGACTACACGGCGGGGAGCGGGAGCCTGACCTTCAACGCCGGGGATTCCATCAGGACGGTGACGGTGACGGTGACGGGCGACGATGTGGACGAGCCGGACGAGACCTTCACGGTGACGCTGTCGAGCGCGTCGGGCGCGACGATCGGGGACGCCACGGGGACGGGCACGATCGAGGACGACGACGGCGAGCCGACGGTGACGCTGGTCCTGACGCCAGCCTCGATCACGGAGGACGGTGGGGAGAGCACGGTGACGGCGCGCCTGGACCACCCGTCGAGCGAGGCGACGACGGTGACGGTCTCGGTGTCGCCGGACTCGCCGGCGGTGGCGGGCGACTACACGCTGAGCACGAACCGGGAGCTGACGATTGCGGCGGGGTCGACGACGAGCACGGGCACGGTGACGGTCACGAGCGTGAACAACACGGTGGACGCCCCGCACAAGACGGTGACGGTGTCGGCCACGGCGACGAACAGCCAGGGGGTGACGGACCCGGATGACGTGACGCTGACGATCAGGGACAACGACGCGACGCCGACGGTGACGCTGGTGCTGAGCCCGGCCTCGATCACGGAGGCTGGCGGGACGAGCACGGTGACGGCGCTCCTGAACCATCCGTCGAGCGAGGCGACGACGGTGACGGTGTCGGTGTCACCGGTGTCGCCGGCGGTGGCGGGCGACTACACGCTGAGCGGGAACCTGGATTTGACGATCGCGGCGGGTGCGACGACGAGCACGGGCACGGTGACGATCACGGCCGTGGACAACGACGTGGTCGCGCTCGCCAAGACGGTGACGGTGTCGGGCACGGCGACGAACGGCCAGGGGGTGACGGCCCCGGATGACGTGTCGCTGGCAATCACGGACGACGACGTGCCGGGCCTGTCGATCGCTGACGTGAGCGTGGCCGAGGGCGATTCGGGCGACAGCGCCACGCTGGAGTTCACGGTGACGCTGAACCCGGCGGCGTCGGCGCCGGTGACGGTGTCCTGGGCGACGGCCGACGGGACGGCGCAAGCCGGGACGGACTACACGGCGGGGAGCGGCAGCCTGACGTTCGGTGTCGGAGAGACCGGCAAGACGGTGTCGGTATCGGTGACGGGCGACGAAGTGGACGAGCCGGACGAGACCTTCACGGTGACGCTGTCGAGCGCGTCGGGCGCGACGATCGGGGATGCCACGGGGACGGGCACGATCGAGGACGACGACGGCGAGCCGACGGTGACGCTGGTCCTGACGCCGGCCTCGATCACGGAGGACGGTGGGGAGAGCACGGTGACGGCGCGCCTGTCCCACTCGTCGAGCGCGGCGACGACGGTGACGGTCTCGGCGGCGCCGGTGTCGCCGGCGGTGGAGGGCGACTACACGCTGAGCGCGAACCGGGAGCTGACGATCCCGGCGGGTGCGACGGACAGCGAGGGGCTGGTGACGGTCACGGGTGTGGACAACGCCGTGTACGCACCGGACAAGACGGTGACGGTGTCGGCGGTGGCGGAGAACGCGCAGGGTGTCACGGCCCCGGTCCCCGTCACGCTGACGATCAGGGACGATGAGGGGCCGCCCAGGGTGTCGGTGTCGCCGCGCGACGGCGGGGAATCGATATCGATAAACGAGGGTGAAAGGCTCGAGTTCGTGGTGAGTCTGAGCCACCCGAGCGCCGAGGAGGTCGAGGTGGGCTACACCCTGACCAGACCGGCGGCGGCGGGGGATGGCGACGTTGTCGGAAGCGGCGCCGCCGGCGGGACCGCCCGCGTTGTGCGTGCAATGGCGGAGGATGACAGCGGTGCCGAAGAAGTCCGCGGCACCGTGACCTTCATGCCGGGAGAGACGCGAAAGGTGGTCTCTCTGGAGACGGATGATGAGCGCTACTCGCCGAACGGCGAGCCGATCACGATCACGCTGGTGCAGCTCGGCACGGGCTATGAGCTGGACACGTCGCTCCCGGTGACGGTGGAGGTGACGGTGCTGGACGATGACCGGCAGGTCGTGACGGTTGCGGCGGAGACGGACACGGTCACGGAAGGCGAGGACGCGGTCTTCGTCCTGACGCGGACGGGAGACGTGTCGGCGGCGTTGACGGTGGTGCTGGAAGTGTCGGAGCGGGGCGGGGACATGGTCCCGGCTGATCAGGAAGGGAAACGGCGTGTGATGTTCGAGGCGGGCGAGTCGAAGAAGGTCTCTGTGACCACCGACGACGATGGCATCGCCGAGCCGGACAGCCAGGTGACGGTTGAGGTTGTTCTACCGGGTGACGAAGGTGATGACTCCTACGAGGTGGGCGATCCGGACTCCGCGACGGTCACGGTAGCGGATGCGGGAGGCGCCAGCGTTCTCGCGCAGGGTCGCCGTGCGAGTGCGGCGTCGCTTCTGCGCCGTCACGTGCAGCGGTTCTCGCAGCTCACCTCGGATGTGGCGCTGGGGCGTCTCGACGGGGGCCGCAGGGCTCCGGCGGTCGATGTCAACGTCGATGATGGCGGGATGACCGCGAAAGGTGATGTCGCGATGGCTCTGCCGTCGGGCTGGGATGGCTGGGCCAGCCTCCGGTATTCGGATCTGGGCGGATCCGGGGATGGAAGCGTGTGGGACGTCTACGCGGGAGCGGACCGTCTCGGCGCGGACGGGCGCACCGCCTATGGGGTCCTGCTCGGCTACGAGCCCGGCCGGGTGACGGCGGAAGGGGTGCGGCTGGAGGCGGAACACGTGCAGCTCGGACTGTACGGGGCGCACCGCCTGAGCGAGACCCTGACGGTTGATGGCGCCGTCGGCTGGGGCCGCGGCAAGGGCGACCTGTCGCTGATCGAGGGTCCGTATCCGGTGACGGCCTCGTACCGCTCGGAGCGGATAGCGGTGCGTGGGGACCTGACGGGGGACTTCGGCTGGGGCGGTGACGGACTGCGGGTCGAGCCGCAGATCGGCCTGCTCTATGCGGAGGAGGATCTGGATGCGTTCACGGACGACATGGGTGGCGAGGCGCCGGGGGAACGTCTGTGGCTGGCGCGGCTCGGGTTCGGTCCGAAGGTGACCTGGCGCCTGGAGGAGAACACCACGCACGGGAAGCTGCGCGTGAACCTGGATGCCCACAACCTGGCATCGGGCGAAGGCCGGTCGGAGGAGGTCTCGGCCTCGCTGGAGCTGGGACACCGCTGGCAGATCGACGAACGGAGCACCCTCGACGTGTCCGTCAGCGTCGATGGCTTGGGGTCGGGCTGGTTCTCCTCGGGCACCGTCGGACTGAGGTACGAGTTGAAGTTCTGAACGAGCCCGGACTGCTGCGGGGGCGGGTCGGGCGCAAGTGGTGTTCCGCGGCGATAAAGGGGCGGCCGGGAACGAGAGGATGCTCGAAGTGGTGGAGAAGGGAGGCATCCTGCCGGCTCACCGGCTGCGGGACCGGAAGGGAGCGGCCGTCGTCGAGGCGGTTCGGGACCGGACGGCGTCCGGGCGCCCGACCAGTCCGTCCGTCTTCGCCGCCGGACGTTTTCACGCGGCCATCCCGGACCGCCGATGAGCGCCGGGCCGATGGTGGCGCTGTCCGGCGGCATCGGGGGCGCGCTGCGGGACCGGACGGTGTCCGGGCGCACGACCAGCCCGTCCGTCTTCGCCGCCGGACGTTTTCGCGCGGCCGTCCCGGACCGTCGATGAGCGCCGGGCCGGTGGTGGCGCTGTCCGGCGGCATCGGGGGCGCGAAGCTCGTGCTCGGCCTGTACCGCGTCCTGCGGCCCGATACGCTCACCGTGATCTGCAATCCGGGCGACGACTTCGATCACCTGGGGCTGCGCATCTGTCCCGACGCGGACACGGTGCTCTACACGCTGGCCGGGATCGCGAATCCCGAGACCGGCTGGGGGCGCGCCGGCGAGACCTGGACCTTCATGGAGGTGCTCGCGGACATCGGCGGGGAGGCCTGGTTCCGGCTCGGCGACGGTGACCTTGCACTGCACGTCGAACGCACCCGCCGCATCGCGGCCGGCGAGCCGCCGTCGCGCGTCGCCGAGGATCTGGCGCGGCGCTTCGGGGTGCGGGCGCGGGTGGTGCCCGCCTGCGATGCGCCGGTGCGCACCATGGTGGGGACGCGGGACGGGCGGCTGCCTTTCCAGCACTACTTCGTTCGGGACCGGTGCGAGCCGGCGGTCACCGGCTTCGAGTTCGAGGGCGCGGCGGAGGCGCGACCGTGCGGCGCGGCGCTCGAAGCCCTCGCCGACCCTTCGCTTCGATGCGTGGTCGTCTGCCCGTCGAACCCCTTCATCAGCATCGATCCGATCCTCGCGGTGCCCGGGATGCGCGCCGCGATCCGCGCCGCCGCGGCGCCGGTGATCGGGGTCTCGCCGATCATCGGGGGCCGCGCGGTCAAGGGTCCCACCGCGAAGATGATGCGCGAGCTCGGTATCGAGGCCTCGAACCGCGGCATCGAGCGCCACTACGAGGGAGTCGTCGATGCCTGGATCATCGACCCGGCGGACGCCGCGGACGCGGCCGGCTTCGAACGCCCCGTGCGCGTCGCTCCGACCCTGATGCGGAGCGCCGCGGACAAGGAGACCCTCGCACGGGCGGTGCTGGAGCTTGCGGCCGAGCTTTGAGGCGGCGCGCCGAACTGCGCAATGCCCGGACGTTGATGCGCACCGATGCGGACAAGGACGCCCTCGCACGGGCGGTGCTGGAGCTTGCGGACAGGCTTCGAGGCGGCGCGCCGAACTGCGCGATGCCCGCGCCGGCGCGGTCCGTCCGGGATTGAAGACGCGCGGGCGAAAGCCCACCTGTCACCGGCGCGCGGATGCAGGCCCCGTCGAAGGGTTCGAGGCGTTCAAGGACCGGCTCGTCCGTCACTGGTGCGGGCCTGCGCAAGCTCCCGCGCGACGAGCCCTTCCTCCAGGGCGTTCTCCATCAGCTCGACCACCGCCTTGGTCATCGGGAGCATCGGGTTGCCCTTCAGCCACACGAGGCCGACGTGCTGGGAGAGCGCCGGCCTCTCCAGCAGGAGCAGCCGCGCCTTCGTCATGCCGCCGATGCTCTCGATGAAGTAGCGCGGGACCACGGTGGCGCTCTCGCTCTGGATCGCGTGGACGGCCAGCGCGATCATCGCGTTCGATTCGAGCCGCGGGCGCGGCGCGCAGCCGACGCTCGCGAACGCCTTGTCGGTGATTTGGCGCTCGTGGGTCTGGGGGGAGAGCAGGCACAGTGGCAGGGCCGCGGCCTCCGACCAGCTCACGCTCGTACGTCCGCGGAACCAGTCGTTGTCCGGGATGAGGAGGTGGAACGGTTCCTCGTAGAGGGGCAGCGAGTTGAGCCGTTCGAGGGAGAGCTGTTCGAGGTAGGTGATCGCGACGTCGAACTCGAAGCTGATGAGTCCGAGCCGCATCTCTTCCAGGCCGACGAACTGGATGCTGACCTGGGCGGCCGGGTGGCGCTTGGAGAACAGGCGATCGATGAGGCCGGTGATCGGCATGCTCATCGGCATCGCCGCGATCCGCAAGTGCCCGTGGAGCTGGTCGCGCATGATCCCCAGCTCCTCGACCATCGCCTGGCGATCGGCAAGGATGCGCTTCGACCATTCCAGCACCCGGTGGCCTTCCTCGGTGAACCCCTGAAACCGCCGGTGACGAAGGATGATCGGTACGCCGAGTTCTTCTTCGAAATGCTTGATGGCGCTCGACAGGGTGGGTTGCGACACGTTGCAGCGAGTCGCGGCCCGGCCGAAGTGCCCTTCCTGCTCCAGGGCGATCAGGTACTGGAACTGCCTGAGGAACATGGCGTCGCGTCCGTCCCCGTGACCGGCGGTGGTCGCACCCGTTTCGGGCGGATGAGAATTTGATAGGTCCAGGCTATCAAACTACGAAGCGCGCCGAGATGCAATTCGCCCCTCAGTCACGGCCCGCCACCCTTGCGCGCACCCGCCGCCGGCGTAGCGCGACGATGCCCGCGAAGGCCGCGGCGAGCACGACCGGCGCGGCGAAGTTGACGGCGAGGAGGCGCGCCTGCAGCGCATCGACTCCAGCCCGAACCTGCGCGCGGATCTCCCGCTCGCGGCGGCGCAACGGCAGAAGGCGGTAGCGGATCTCGGCAATCGTGGCCGCGGCCTCGCCGCGCGGCCGTCCGGTCGAGGTGGCCCCGGACGCGGCGAGCAGCCTCTCGATGTGACGCTCGCCCTCCGCGATGGCGCGGGCAAGCTCCGCCAGCTCCTCCCGCGTGTCCGCCTCACCCGCCCGGAACAGGGTCTCGATCCTGGTGAACGGTCGGCGCAGCCTCCCTCGCGAGCGGATCTCCGCGAGCGGAGCCGCGCCGCTCCCGAACGCGACCATGTTCGCGAGGAACGCATGGTTGTCGTTGATGGGACGGGTGAGCGTTCCGCCCCCCGACGCATCGGCGACCTCGACCGAGAAGGGGTCGAAGATCCAGTCCACGTCCGCGACCGCGAAGACCCGGGCCTCTTCCGCCCCCGGCGCTCCGGAAACCGCGCTCGGGAGCGGGCCGGGGACATATGCCGCGAGCACGCGGGCGCCCCCGTGCGGGGCGAACTCCGAGGCGAGGACCTCGGGAGCCGCTTCCGGGAAGCGCCCGCGGGCGAGCGTCCCGCCGCGTGCGCTCGTCGTCACCAGAGGGACGACGCCGCGCGCGGTGTCGATCTCCAGCGCGCCCGGCTCCGCGAACAGCAGGCTCCGCAACGCGCCGGTCACCGGGTGCGAGGCCGTGAGTCCCTTCTCCGGCACCTCGATCCAGAACGGGTAGCCGGTCGCGCCCGACCCGCCGATCGACACCGGCGCCGCGAACGCCTCGTCGCCGACGACCTCACCTGCCCCGAAGCGGATCCCGAACGTGGCGAGGAGATCGGCGATGTCGTCGAGATCTTCGGACGGCGCGGGCCGCAGCGCCGACCGGCTCGCCCGGTTGAGCCGGGCGAACGGGTCGAGGAGCACGATGAGCGCACCGCCTCCGGCCACGAAGCGGTCGATGGAGCGCAGCATCGAGCGCTTCAGCACGGTGGCGTCGATGGCGACGAGCACGTCGATGCCGGCCGGCAGCTCGTCCGCGAAGTACGGCACCACCGAGAGGTCGCTGCCCGTGCGCAGCTCGGCGAGGAACGAGAGCCCCGCGCGCCCCGCCTCGGCCGCCCGCGGCGCGACGAGCGGACTCAGCACCGCGACGCTCGGCGCTCGCTCGCGCCGCAGCACGCCCAGTGCGGACGCGAGGTCGTATTCGAGGAGCCGGGCGCGTTCGACGTCGAGATACGGGACCGGCAGGACGCGGTCGCCGCGGCGCAGCTCGACACCGAGGAAGAACGCCTCCCCGCTCGTCATCGGGACCCGGCGCATTCCCGCGCCGAGGGCGGCGATCTCGGTCCCGGTATCGGGGCGCGGGTCGCGCCGGAGCACCGTCAGCCTCCCGCGGCTCGCGCGCGCGAAGGCGTCGAGCATCGCGTCGGCGCGGCGCGCGTGGGTGCGGATCGCGGTGGGGATGCCTGTCTGGTCCGCGCTCCAGAACAGGGTCGCGGTGACGCCGGGAGGGAGCCCTTCGAGGATCTCCCGGGTGCCCGGCGCCAAGGTATGTTCGCGCTCTTCGCTCAGGTCGATGAACCGGCCCCACCGGTCCGCGACGCCCGCGCCCGCGCCGAGGGCGGCGAGGAGCACGGCGAACGCGCCGATCCCGCGCAGCGCCACCGCGCGTCCCGGCGCCGCCGCCCGGCGCGAGGCGACGAGGCCGCGGGCGGTCACGAGTGCGAGCACCAGCATGATCCCGAAGTACGCGAGCGAGCCGGCCCCCGCCCGTCCGCTCGACAGCTCTTCGACCCAGCGCCGGGGGCCGAGGGAGGCCACCGCGTCCACGCCTCCCGGCGGGAGCCAGGCGTCGAGGCGGCGCACGGCGCCGTCGCTGCCGAGCATGACCAGCCCGAACAATGCGCACGCTCCGGCCACGAAGGCGGCGGTGGCGTCGGTGGTCACCGCCGCCGCGGCGAGGGCGACGGCGTAGAAGGCCGCGAGCAGTGCGAGCGCGGCGATGCAGGCCCCCGCCGTTGCGCCGGGGTCCGGCTCGCCGAGGTACAGGACGGTGGCGGGGAACGCCGCGCCCAGCGCGAGCACGAACGCGAGCACCACCAGCCCGGCGAGGAACTTCCCGGCGACCAGCGCGCCGTCGCCGACGGGCAGCGACATCGTGAATTCGAGGCCGCGATCGTCGGACCCCGCCGGCCACGCGCGCATCGCCAACGCCGGGACGAACACGATCGCCACCCACGGAAGGAACAGCGTGAACAGCCGCATCGACGCCTCGTCGGTGGTGAGGAACTCGCCGATGACAAAGACGGCGACGGCGACGGCGAGCGCGAACCCGAGCGCCAGCACGTAGCTCATGGGGGAGTGGAACGCGAGCCGGACCTCGTGGCGCATCACCGCCGCGGCGGCTCGGACCCACTCCGGCGCGCGCACGGACTCGCTGCCGGTCATGCACACGTGCCGGGGTTGTGCCGGGTCTCGTCGGCCGGCGCGCGCGGACTCGCCACGGTCATGAGCCCATGGCCGCCGTGCGGATGCCGTCGGCCGACACGCACACGGACTCACCGCCGGTCATGCACGTTCCCGGCATCGCCGCCGGTGAGCCGGTGGAAGGCGGGTGCGAGCCGGCCCCGTTCGTCGGCGAGGGCGGCGGGTGCGTCGTCCGCGACGATGCGGCCCCGTGCGACGAGGATGGCGCGCGTCGCGATCTCTTCCGCCTCCTCGAGAACGTGGGTCGAGAGCAGGATCGCCTTGTGCCGCGACACGTCCTCGAGCAACGCGCGGACGTGTCGCCGCTCGGCCGGGTCGAGGCCGTCGGTGGGCTCGTCGAGGATCAGGACCGGCGGGTCGTGCAGGAGCGCCTGCGCGAGCCAGGCCCGCTGGCGCCAGCCTTTGGAAAGCTCGCCGAGCAGTGCCCCGCGCGCGTCCCGTGCGTGCACGCGCTCGGTGATCCGGTCCACCGCCTTCCCGAGCGCGCGACCCGCGAGCCCGCGCGACTCGCCGCAGAACCTGAGGAACTCGTCGACGGTGAGGCGGGAGAACCCCGCCGCCGCCTCGGGGAGGAACCCGACCGAGGCCGCGGCGGCGCGCCGTTCGGCGATCACGTCACGGCCGTTGATGCGCGCCCCGCCCTCCACCGGCCGCAGGATGCCGGTGAGCAGGCGCATCGTGGTCGACTTGCCGGCGCCGTTGCGCCCGAGGAACGCACACAGCTCCCCGCGTCCGACCCGGAACGACAGCCGGTCGATCACGGTCCGCCGGCCGAAGCGCATCGTGAGCCCGAGCGCCTCGATCATCGCGAACCTGCCGCCCGCCGCGGCGCACCGATGCGCCGGACCCTCCCGCCGCCCGCGTGTGCGGCCGATTTGCCCGCTGATCCCGCTGACGTCATGGCGGTGGCGCTTTCACCCGATGGGAGCCCGGCAGGGGACGGCGCGCATGCTTGCCCGTCGAGGAGACTCGGCGGTCGTGAGCGCCACGAGCCTCATCGCCCGGCAGGGGATGCCGCTCATGCCTGAAGAAACCCCGCGACGATGAACAGCGCGACGCTCGTCCACATCACGCCGTATCCGCAGCGCAGCAGCCACCGCGCCCCGCGCCGCCCGATGCGGAGCCGGCTCGCCACCGCGCCCGTCCCGAGAGTCGCGAGGACCGCGCCGACGACCGCGAGGGCGATGATGTTCGGGCGTTGCGCGAGCTGCCCGAGCCATTCCAGGATCATGGGGCCCTCCCGGCGGCCGGGCCTGCCTCCCTCACCGGTTCACGGCCGCCGGATCGGAAGGAGGGGTCCCGCACGGAGAGGCCGTCAGCCGCGGCGGGCGATCGCCTCGACGAGCTCGCTTTGCGCGCTGCCGCCCCCGAAGCTCTTCATCGCCTCCTCGTGCAGGATCTCCAGCGCTTCCCGCTTGTACTCGTAGGCTTCGGACGTACTCAGCATGTGGAACTCGCGCGGCCGGGGGAGGGCGATGTCGATCACCGTGCGCACGGTCACCGGCCGGTTCGAGAGCACCACGAGCTGGTCGGCGAGGAAGATCGCCTCCTCGATCTCGGAGGTGACGAAGAAGTGGGTGCGGCCGGTCTCCTCGAACAGCCTGAGCAGGAACTCCTGCATCAGCTCGCGGGTCATCGCGTCGAGGCCGCGAAACGGCTCGTCCATGATCATGATGGACGGGCTGTTGATCATCGCGCGGGCAAGCTCCGCCCGGCGCTGCATCCCGCCCGAGAGTTGCAGCGGGTACTTGTCCTTGAAGTCGGCGAGGCCGACCTTGTCGAGCAGCCGGCCAATCTCGCGGTCGAGCGCCGCGCCGCGCAGGTCGCCGCGCAGCTTCGGGCCGAACGCGACGTTCTGGTACGTCGTCAGCCACGGCATGAGCGCCGACTCCTGGAACACCACCATGCGATCCCGGCTCGTGCCGGAGACCACGCGCCCGTCCACGGCGAGCCTGCCCTCGTCGGGGCGCTCGAAGCCGGCCAGCAGGTTGACGAGGGTCGTCTTTCCGCACCCGGACGGCCCCACCACGGCGGTGAGCTGGCCGGGGGGGAGATCGAGGCTCACCGACTCGATCACCTGCTGCCAGCTCCATTCGTCGCCGTAGCCCTTGCGCACGCCGTCGAGGACGATCGCGCCCTGCGCCCGCGCGGGTGTCCGGTCATTCATCGCCCCGGCCCGCCTCTCGCAAGGGTCGGCGCGCCGCCAGGGACGAGGGCGTCTGGCGAGCGCGCGGGTGCATCGTCGGTCATCATCCCCGCCCCCGCTTCAGAAGAGCCGCCGCCACGGCATCGCCCACTCTCCGATCCAGCGGATCGCGCTGCTCGAGAGGTAGCCGGCGATGCCGATGCTGATCATTCCCACCACGATGTGCGGCAGCGAGCCGCCCATGTAGGAGTTCCAGATGAAGAAGCCGAGGCCGCCGCCACCCTGGGTGCCGCCGCCCGAGATCATCTCCGCCGCGAGCACCACCTCCCACGTGATCCCCATGCCGACGGCGGCGCCGGTGAAGATGGAGGGGAGGGTGCCGGGGAGCACGATCTTCCAGAACATGTCCCACTGCGTCGCGCCCATCGACTGCGCGGCGCGCAGCAGCGAGATGTCGATGGTCCGCGCCCCGCCCAGCACGTTGATGACGATGGTGAAGAACGCGCCGAGGAATGTCACGAACGCGATCGACATCTCGTTGGTGGGCCAGAAGATGAGCGACGCGGGCACCCACGCGAGCGGCGGGATCGGGCGCAGGACCTCGAACACCGGGAAGAAGAACTCGCGGAAGTAGCGGTTGACGGCGAGTGCGAGCCCGAGCGGGATGCCGACGAGCTGGGCGAAGCCGAAGCCCACGAGCACCCGCTTGAAGCTCAGGTACCAGCTCTCCCAGTACCCCGGCTGCGGCAGCACCGACGCCCACGCCACCGCGACGTCCGAGGGCGGGGGGATCAGGCCGATGAACGGCAGCGTGTATCCGGACCACTGATCCCAGCGCGACCCGATCTCCCAGAGGACCAGCGCGGCGAGGACGGCGGCGGCGCCGCGCCACAGCTTGCGGTTCTCCTTCAGCCGCTCGAAGCGGGTGCGCTGCCTGAGCACGCCCGTCTTCCCCGCCGTTTCGGATGCAGCCGTCATCGCAAGCTCCGGGGATTCGTGGCGCCCGGGCCGCTCAGGCGAGCTCGCGCTCGCCGGCCTCGAACGCCTTCAGCGCTTCTTCGTGGACCGCGTCCTTCGCCTCCTCCACCAGCACCCGGAACGCCTCCGAGGAGAGCAGGTGGTAGTCGCGCGGGCGCGGGATGTTCACGTCCACGATGGTCTTGACCCGGCACGGGCGGGTGGTCATCACCACCACGCGGTCGCCGAGGAAGATCGCTTCCTCGAGGTCGTGGGTGATGAAGAAGATCGTGACCCCGGTGCGGTCGTACATCTCCAGCAACGCCTCGTGCATGATGGACTTGGTGAGCGCGTCCATCGCGCGGTAGGGCTCGTCGAGGAGCAGGACCCGGGGGTTGTTGATGAGGGCGCGGACGATTTCCGCCCGGCGCGCCATACCCGAGGAGACCTCCCCCGGATACTTGTCGGCGACATCGGCGAGCCCGGCCTCGGCGAGCCTCTCGCGCGCGGTCTCCCGCGCCTTGGCCGCGGACAGGAGACCCTGGACCATCGGGCCGTAGGCGACGTTGTCGCACAGGGTCTTCCACGGGAAGAGGGCCCCGTTCTGGAACACCACCACCCGGTCCGCGCCCTGGCTCGCAAGGGGGCGCTCCTCGTTGCACAGCACCTCGCCGTCGAGCCGGATCTCGCCGAAGGTGATCGAGTGGAAGCCCGCGATGGCGTTCAGGAGCGTCGTCTTCCCGCACCCCGAGGGCCCCACGATCATGCAGACTTCGCCCGCGCCGATCTCCAGCGAGCAACGGTCCACCGCCAGCACGTTGACCCCCTCCGGGTCGTAGATCTTCGTCACGTTGCGAATGTCGATCGCACCCGTGGCCACGCCCCCGGACATCAGCGGCCCTCCAGCGCGAGGGCGCGGGTGCGCCACTGCATCATGCGGTTGCCGGCGAGGCGCACCAGCGCCGAGGTGCTCCATCCGACGAAGCCGAGGGTGACCATGCCGATCACCATCGGCACCGTCACGTTGTTCATGTAGGCGTCGACGATGAGGTAGCCGAGACCCCAGTCGCCCGACACCATCTCCGCCGCCACGAGCGAGAACCACGCCACCCCGACGCTGATCTGCAGGCCGGTGAAGATGAACGGCAGGGCCCCGGGCACCACGACATGGCGGAAGACCTGCCACTTGTTCGAGCCGAGGCAGCCGGCGGCGCGGTAGTACGACTCGTCGATCGACTGCACCCCGAGCATCGTGTTGAGCGTGGTCACGAACAGCGACGCGAGGGTCGCGAGAAAGATGACCGGCGCCTCGAAGCCCTTGAACATCAGGATGGACAGCGGCACCCACGCGAGGATCGGGATGGGGCGCAGGGTCTCGAGGATGGGAAAGGTGTAGTGGCGGAACGGGAGCGACCACCCCATGAGCAGCCCGAGCGGCACTCCGACCCCGGTGGCGATGCAGAAGGCGAAGAGGATCCGCCGGCAGCTCACCCAGATGTGCTCGTAGTACTCCGCGGTGAACACCGAGATGCCCTGGAACGGCTCGCGGGCGAAGAGGTCAGTGAGCACCGCGACCGGGCCGGGCATCTTGACGAAGCGGGGCAGCTCCCAGACCTCGCAGAACAGCCACCACGTCATGAGCCACGCGGCGATGCCGAGTACCGTCAGGTACGGGCCGGAGGTCCCCACGACCCGCCGGACGCGCCGCGCGATCATCGCGCCCCCGCGCGGCGACCCGCCGGGGGCCGGGCCGTGCGCGCTGTCGCCGGGACCGGTGCTCATGGGTATCGGACTCCTTCTCCGCGAAGGGTACACGGGGCTGCCGTCATGTACAGGCGCTCCGCGTCGTGGCGGGCGCATCGACCGCACGGATGCCCGGTGCGGCGGCTCCGGCTCCGACGCCGGAGCCGCTTCGTGCGTCCGGGACGGTCGGCAGGCGAGCCGGGGCGGCGCCCCGACCCGCGCTCGCGTGCGCCGGGGCCGCGCGGGGCGGCCACGGCACGGCTCCGACTCACATCTGCGCCTTGATCACCCCGAGCGGACTCGACAGGCCGCGCGCCTCGAGGACGTCGCGCGCCACCGCGTCCGTCACCCCGCCATCGCGGATCTTCGCGGCGGCGGCGGGCTTCTTCGGCAGGCTGTACAGGAACGCGGTCGCGTCGTCGAGCAACCCCTGTACCCGGTCGGTGACGATGAAGTCGAGCTGCACCTTCACGTCGCCCCCGCCCTGATTCTCCGGCCAGCCCCCGAACAGCGAGTGCTTGAGCACGCTCCGGTCGATCTGCTCGGTCTGCGCCTCCGCCATCGCCGCGACGTCGTCCGCATTCGCCGGGTCGAGCATGTAGAGCTGCGCGTCGAGCTCCGCCTCGAGCCAGCCCCGATGCACGTCGGGACGCTGCGCGATGAGGTCGTTCAGCATCACCATGAAGCCACCGTCGAGGGCGTCGAAATCCTCGCCGCTCGCGGCGCGCCGGGCGATGCCGGCCATGACGATCTTCGAGGCGGTCGGCTCCCAGATCGCGGCGGCGTCGAGCTTGCCGGCGCGGAAGTTGGTGGTGATGACCTCGATGTTCTGGTTGAGGTAGCGCTTCGGCTCGATGCCGGCCTTCTGGAACGCGAGGCGCGCGAAGCGGTCCGTGCACGCGCCGTGGGGGGCGGAGGTCACCTTGCCGTCCATCCACTCCACCGCCTCCCTGCCGTTGGCGAACTCCGGCGCGTCGTTGCGCACGAGGAAGATGTTGCACTGCTGCTTCGACGTGCCGAGCACCGAGACGACGCGGATGTCCGTGCCTCCGCGCTCCTTGATGTTGCGGAACGTGGACGCGATCGCCGGCATGTCGCCCATGTAGCCGATGTGCTGCTTCTCGCCGGTCATCGCGTTGACGATCACCGAGCCCTGCAGCCCGATCTCGAACTTCGCGGTCGAGCCCGCGGGGAGGTACTTCTTCCAGAAGCCCTTGCCGTTGTTCACCACCCCGGACCACGACTCGGTGTAATACGGCTGGTAACCGATGACCAGGTCCACCGCCTCGCCCGCCTTGCCGAAATCGACACGCGCCGATGCGCCCTGCGCCGCCATCAACGCCGCCAGCACGGCTCCCGCCGCCGCGGCCCGCTTCGCCTTCATTCGAGTAGACATCGGGTCTCCTCCTCGCTCGTCTTTATGTGGCATCTGCCGTTCAGGGTTGCTGAGAACCGCTGTTGCGGGAGAACACCGGCCGGGGCCGAGCCCTCCATGCCTACTATGGCAACGGACTTTCGCAGATTTGTAAAATCGTTCACTTCAATGAAATGATTATTTCTATCTATACAGGAAGATCGCAACATGCGATTGGCCGCGATAATCAAATTCCGATTGAATACTATTCTGCCTATCAATTGATAATCGAAATCTCTTGGACACCACAGGGAGTCCGCCCCTAACATCCCGTATCGGTCGTGGCCGGGACGGGCGGCGCGCCCGCCGGCAGGGACCACCACCCGGGAGAGATCATCACGATGGCGGCACAGGCACCGGTGAAGCGCAGGAAGGTCACGCTGCGCACCCTGGCGCGCAAGATGCGCGAGGGCGAGCAGATCGTCCAGATGGCGATCTACGACTACCGCAGCGCGGTCATCGCCGACGACCTCGGCGTCGACATCCTCTGCGTGTCGGATACCGGCGGCATGATCCTCTTCGGCCACCAGAGTACCGTCACCGTCACCTTCGACGAGGTGATGATGATGGCCAAGGCGATCGACCGGGGCTCGCGCTACGGGTTGCGGATGGTGGACATGCCGTACTGGAGCTTCCACACGTCGGCCGAGCAGGCGGTCGAGAACGCCGGGCGCTTCGTGCACGAGGCGAACGCCGAGGTGATGAAGTGCGAGGGCAACCGCCACCACGCGAAGAACATCGAGGCGATCGTCAGGGCCGGCGTCCCCGTTCAGGGCCACATCGGCATCACCCCCATGCGCATCGCCCAACTGGGCGGCTTCTTCGCCCAGGGCAAGACCGCGGACCGCGCCCGCGAGCTCGTCGACGATGCGATCGCATTCGTCGAGGCGGGGTGCTTCTCCATCATGACCGAGGTCACGACCCAGGAGGTCACCGAGTACCTCGCCCAGACCCTGCCGGTGCCGGTCATCAGCCTCGGCGGCGGCCAGGGCGGACACGGAGTCCACATCATCACGTCCGATCTGATGCACCTCTATCCGGAGCACACTCCGCGCCACTCGAAGATCTATACCGACTTCATCCCGATCATCGAGGACGTCTTCACCCGCTACCGCGACGAGGTCAGAGCGAAGGTCTACCCGGGGCCGGAACATTCGGTGTTCATGGACGAGCCGGAGCTGGAGAAGTTCGCGAAGGCGATGCACTGGGACGCGAAACTCGATGAGATCGAGAACCGTCGCCGAGCGGGCTGAAAGCGCTCCGCGCCCCGGGAAGAAGGCCGCCGCGAGGAAAACGATGGAGCAGGCCGGACGCTGACGCGCCGGCTCGCCGATCACTGGACGAACCAGCGAGGATTCGACAGATGCCAGCCAGGAACCACAAGCGTTGGAACGAAGTGCCCGGAGAGCTCCGGGACGGCGAATACATCGACAGCCGGATCTACTCCGACCGGGAGATCTTCGAGGAAGAGCTGGCGAAGATCTGGAGGAAAAGCTGGATCGCGGTCTGCCATGAATCCGAGATCCCCGAGCCGTACGACTTCCGCACCACGACCATCGCCCGCGAGCCGGTGATCGTGACGCGGGGGCCGGACCGGCAGGTGCGCGCGTTCCTCAACGTCTGCCCGCATCGGGGCAACACCATCGAGAATCGTCCCGCCGGCAGCTTCAGGGACGGGACCGCCTCCGGCGCGCCGCGGCACATGACGTGCATGTACCACGGCTGGCAGTTCGACATGAAGGGCAACTGCGCGCACATCTCGCGCGAGAAGGAGGGCTACCAGAACCGGCTCGAGCGCAAGGACGTGGGGCTGCGCCGCCTGCGCTGCGAAATCCACTTCGGGGGGTTCGTCTGGGTCACTCTGGACGACTCGATGCAGGCGTCGGTGGGCGAATGGGGCGCGGGCTGCTTCGACTGCCTGCAGGAACACGTGGACGCCGAGCCGCTGGAGGTCTTCCACTATCACAAGGCGATCATCCCTTGCAATTACAAGCTCTGGCACGACACGAACTCTGAGTTCTACCACGACTACCTGCACTACCATAACCGCATCACCGGCTTCAACGACGCATACTTCGCACGCCAGAACACCGGGTTCGAGAACGGCCACGTCACCGTCGGCTCGTTCGAGGTGCAGTACGACAAGTACGAGGGCTTCGAGTCGCGCGAAGCGCTTTCCTTCCCCGGGTTGCCGCCGAACCACTGGTACATGATCGACATGTTCCCGGGGATCAACTTCAATCTGCGCGGCTCGGCGTTGCGCTGCGACATCATGACCCCGCTCGCGCCGGACCGGGTGCTCATCGAGTTCCGGGGGCTGGGGCTCGCGAGCGACACGCCCGAGGAGCGGCTCGTGCGGGTCCGCCACCACAACAGCATCTGGGGTCCGTTCGGCCGCAACCTGCACGAGGACCTCCTCGCGGTGACGATGCAGCAGGCGGCGATGAACGAGCACGCCGAGCCGCGGCGCATCCTGCACGGCCGCCACGAGAACAACACGATCCACGACGAGATCGGGATGCGCCACTTCTACGACGAGTGGGGCAGGTGGATGAACCGCCGGGCCTCCGATCCGGAAAAGCCCTACGCGGCTGCCGCCTGAGGACTCCCGGCGATGCGCACGGATATCCCGGAGGACGCGGTCCGCGCGACGATCTACGAGGCGAGCCTCGCCCTCGACGAGTGCCGCTGGGAGGACTGGCTCGCGCTGTGCGGCGACGAGTTCCACTACGCGATCAAGGCGTTCAGCCCGGAGATCCGCAGCGACATGATCTACCTCGACGGCAGCCGGGCCGAGCTTGCGTCGATGTGCGAGATGCTGCCGAAGCACAACACGGACTGTTCCCCGCTCTCGCGCCATACCGTGGTCTACCGGGTCGCGGTGGACGAGGACGGCACGGGCGCATCGGCCGTCTCGTCGTTCGCCGTCTACCGCACCATCCTCGACGGCATGGCCTCCCACGTCGAGGCGGGGTCGTCGAACCTCTTCCTCGTCGGGAAGTACCACGACCGTCTCAGGCTCGACAACGGAAGCCCGAAGTTCGTCGAGCGCATCGTGCGGCTCGACACGCGCCGTCTCGACAAGGGTTCGCACTGGCCGATCTGAAGCCGGTGCGACGGGCCGGCGAGGGTTGCGCCGGACCCGCGGGCAGGTCGGCCCGGGGAGATCGCCGGGGGCGGGCCCGGGCCCGGGCGCGCGGGAAGGAGCGCGACAGGACGGCGCCCGGGCGGTGCCTGGAGACATGGAGGCGGGACGGCGATGGCGTGGAAAAGCGTGTGCTCGACGGGCGATGTCGCGCCGGACCGTCTCGGCGCGTTCGTCGTGGACGGCATCACGGTCATCGTGGCCAACCTCGGCGACGGCGCCTTCAGCGTCTTCCCTCCCGCGTGTCCCCACATGGAGGAGCCTCTCGTGCAGTCCGGGATGTGCGCCGGCTCCGTCCTCACGTGCAGCAAGCACCTGTGGCAGTGGGACATGCGCACCGGGGAGGCGGCCGCCCCGGCGGAGAACGACCGCGTGTTGCTGCGCTACGACTCGAAGGTCGAGGACGGCGCGGTGCTCGCCCGCATCGAGACCGAGCTTCTCTACGATTACGAGGACGAAGACGACGGGGATGACGACTTCGAGTGGTAGGGCGCACTGTCCGGGGTCCGGCGCAAAGGGGCGGCGTTGAAGGTCACGATCCGGACCAGGACGTCGAACCACGACATCGAGTGCGGGCCGCGCGAGCGGATCCTCTATGCGGCGTTGCGCGCCGGCGTCGGTGTTCCCTACGAGTGCGCGACGGGCTCATGCGGTACCTGCAAGGCGCGTGCGCGCCCCGGCACGGTCGAAGACCTCTGGCCGCAGGCGCCGGGACATGCCTACCTCAAACGCGAGCGGGGCGAGTTCCTCATGTGCCAGGGCGCCGCGCTCGGCGACTGCGAGATCCTCGCTCCGGCGCGCATCGAGGAGGCGGGCGCCGGGGACGCGCTCCGCCCGCGGCATGCGGCCGGCGTCCTCGCCGGCGTCAGGCCGCTGACCCGCGACGTCACCGCGTTCCGCGTCGCGCTCGACCGCCGCGTCGCGTTCGCCGCCGGGCAGTTCGCGGTGCTCTCGGCCCCCGGGCTCGACGGGTACCGTGCGTACACCATCGTCAACCCCCCCGCCCGGACCGACCGTCTGGACTTCATCGTCAAGCACAAGGCCGGGGGCGGCTTCTCCGGCTGGCTCGAAGGCGCGGGCGCGGGTAGCGCCCTCGATGTGTTCGGGCCACTCGGCAAGGCGACCTACCACCCGGAGGAACAGAAGAACCTGCTGTGCATCGCCGGCGGCTCGGGCATCGCCGGGATGATGTCCATCCTGTCGCATGCCGCGTCGAGCGGCCACTTCGAGCATCGTCGGGGCGACGTGTTCTTCGGAGTCCGTTCGCACGAGGACGTGTTCTTCATCGACGAGCTTGCCGGACTGGTCGAGTCCGCGCCGGGACGGCTCTCGGTGACCGTCGCGTTTTCCGACGAGAGGGACGCGGCGCGCGGCGCACGCATTCCCGGGTGCATCGACATCGCCTGCGGCTTCGTGCATCTCGTCGCCGGCGAGCGCATGGCCGGGGCCTGGAACGACCCGGCGGCCTTCGTGGCCGGTCCTCCCCCGATGGTGGACGGTGCGCTGCGCATGCTGGTCATGGAGGCCCGGCTCCCGGCCTCCGACATCCGCTACGACAAGTTCAGTTGAGGATCCCCCGATGAATACCGATGCCGACGCGTTGCGCGCACTTTCCCGGGCCGAGCTCTTCCAGGGCCTTTCGACGGCGACCCTCGACGCCATCGCGGGGCTGTGCACCCCGCACGACTACGAGGAAGGCGAGGCCGTCTATCGTTTCGGCGACGACGCCGCCGACGTCTACGTGCTCGTGAACGGCCGCGTGCGGTTCTCGCTCGGCGTCGGCAACCGGCCCGGCGAGGGGCACTCGGTCTTCACCTCGCGCATGGTCATCGGCTGGGCCGCGCTCGTCGCGGACCAGCCCCGGCGCATCGCCACCGCGATGTGCCTGGAGCCGACCCGCCTCCTCGTGATCCCCGGCAAGGCGTTGCTCGACGTGCTGGAGCAAAGCCCCGCCGACGGCTTCATCGTGATGAAGCGGCTGGCCGCGATGATCACGCGCAACTTCATGTCGTGAGCGCGGCGCGGTCCGGGGCAAGGGAGAAGGGACGATATTCGCCGGGCCGCTTCCGGCATCTCCACGCCATCGCTTCGCGAATCGGTGAAACATGGCGGTCGAACGAGGCATGTGGAGACGGGAAAGCCCGGGAGCGCGCGGCGACCCCGCTCCTCACCCGGGGACGAAGCCGAGGCGTTTGTCGACGACGTTCATGAGCGGCTCGCCGGCGCGGTAGCGGCGGAAGTTCTCGATGAACACCTCCGCCATGGCCGTCTCGTGGCCGTGGAAGTCGCCGGACATGTGCGGCGAGACGATCACGTTCTCCATCGCCCACAGCGGGCTCGTGGCGGGCAGGGGCTCCTCGGCGAAGACGTCGAGGCCCGCGCCGGCGATGACCCCGTTCCCGAGGGCCTCGATCATGGCCGGCTCGTCCACCAGCGCGCCGCGGCCCAGGTTGAAGAACCGCGCGGTGGGTTTCATCGCGGCGAACCGGGCCGCATCGAACATGCCGCGGGTCCGTTCGGTGAGCGGGGTGATCAGCACCACCCAGTCCGCGGACCCGAGCCGCCGATCCAGGTCCTCGTTGCCGTGCACGCGGCCGAAATCGGGGTCGCCGGCGCGCGCGGAGCGCCCGACCCCTTCGACTTCGATGCCGGCCCCCCGCAGCGTGCGGGCAATCGCGCGCCCGATGCTGCCGGCGCCGACCACCAGCGCCCGCGTGCCCGCGACCGGCTCGGTCAGGCGGTGCGCCCACGTCCGCTCGCGTTGCAGCGCATCGGTGCGCCGGAGGTCCTTCGCGAACGCGAGGATCATGCCCAGCGTGTACTCCGCCATCGCCTGGTCGAAGACGCCGCGGACGTTGGTCAGAGTGACGCCGCTCTCGACGAGGGCGGGGAACAGGGCCGCGTCCACCCCGGCGCCGCCCCACTGGATCCACCGCAGCCGGTCCGCGCGGTCGAAGGCGCGGGTGACGTCATCGGCCGCGAAGTTCCATCCGAGCAGCACCTCGGCGCCCGGCAGCGCATCGCGCAGCGCATCGAGGCCGTTCGCGCAGCGCAAGGATGCCTCGTCCGCGAGCGCCTCGACGCCGGGCACCTCGCCGGCGGATTCGACGCCCTGTATGACCACTGTCGTTCTTTCGTTCATCGTGTCCATCCTGGTCTTCAGCCGTTCTCGAAGCATGTCGGGGGAGGATGCCACGGCGCTCACGCCCGGAATCCCTTGAGGGGACGGTCGTGTCCTGTCAGCACTCGAAGCCCGGATCACCGGGAGTCCGGGTTGCGGTCCTTGCATTCCAGGCGCTCACGTGCAGCCGGACTTCGGCGCGAAACGCACAAGGTGCGGCGAGTTCTATCTCGCCGTGCGCGTTCACCAGCGACGTGAGCGACTCCTCGAACAGCCCCAGGTTCGGCATCGCGTAGGCCGTGAGGTCGGCACGGATCGCGAGTTCGGGAGCCGCTGCGTCGATGCTCTGGACGACCTTGAGCTCGATGGTCGTCCGATCCGCGATGCCGCCGTCGGCCGGCTGCTCGAAACGGCCCCGCGTGCGGCCGGCGAGCACCACCGCGCCGCCGAGTCCCGTGTAGTGCATCCACATCGCGGCCTGGTGCTCGCCCCGGACCGCGTTGGGGGCGGAGCTCCTGAGCAGCACCCCGAGCCGGGATTCTCCGTCGCCCTCGAACCGGTAGCGGAGCTTCATGGTGATCTCGACGGGCATCTTGCCCGTCCACGAGCCGTTCAGCCGGAATCGCTCGATGATCAGGGAGGTCGCTTCGCGTCCGCCATAGCCGACGTCGCGAATCGCGCCGCCGCCCGCGGTGGCGGCGAGGATGCCGCGGCCGAGGTCCGCACGCGCCTCGGAAAGGCTCGGCAGAAAGCGGCCCTGGCCGTCGTCGAGCATGCCGCTTTCGGCGCACGAGTCTCCGGCCGGGTCGGAGGACAGCTTGTGGATGCCCTTGCAGGTGACGCGGTACAGGCCCGCCTCCGTGGCGGGCGCGGCGAGGATTCCCGCCAGCAGGACGGCGGCGGGGACGGGGACCCGGAACAAGCGGAGCAGGGATCGCACCGGATGCAATGTCTCTCCCTCTGCGATCGGGGACACGGGCCGACCGGGGACACGGGCCGGCCACGGATGGCAGCCGCACGCGGCGGGCGCTGCCTGACCCGCGCCGCCATGCGCTTCGGCGGACCGGTGGATTCCCGGGACGCGCTCCCGCGCACGTCAGCCTGCGCCTGCATGGAGCAGCGGACCGTTCCCGTCTCGCCCGCACTCCCGCGCGCCAACCTGCGCCTGCATGGAGAAGCGGACCGTCCCGTCTCGCCCGCACTCCTGCACGCCAGCCTGCGCCTGCATGGAGCAGCGGACCGTTCCCGTCTCGCCCGCACTCCCGCGCGCCAGCCTGCGCACCGGGCCGCGGGCCGGAGCGGCTTCGCGAGTCGCCCGCGATTCCGGATGTGGATATGCTCAGTCTGCGCGCCCGCCATGAACGGATCAACGCCGATGCCGGACTTCCACCCCTGGTTCCGATCCCGGCCGAGTGCCGCGGAGATCGTCCGCCGGCTCGACGGGTTCTCGTCGTGGATCGAGCTCGACCTCGACCACTTGAGCTTCAACCTCGCCCGGATCCGGGAACGGGTCGGGGTGGAGGTGATGCCGGTGGTGAAGAACGACGCCTATGGCCACGGACTCGTTCCGATCACCGCGCACCTGGTCGCCGAGGGCGTCCGGTGGGTGATGGTCGCGAAGCTCCTGGAGGCCGAGCGGCTGCGCGCCGCCGGGATCGAGTGCGAGGTGCTGGTGATGGACGTGCTGTTCACCGACGCGCAGTGCGACCGCGTCGTCGAGCAGGGGCTGACGATGGCGGTGTTCACCGAGGAGGCGGCGCGGCGCCTCGATGCGGCGGGAGGCCGGCGGGGCCGTGTCGCGCAGGTGTTCGTGAAGGTCGATACCGGGCTGCGCCGGGTCGGGGTGCGCCACGACCTCGCACCCGACCTCATCGAACGGATCGCCGCGCTGCCGAACGTCCGGATCGCCGGCGTGTTCTCGAGCTTCATGCAGCATCCGGACCGCGACCACGAGATGCTGGAACGCTTCAGGGCGGTGTGCGCGGAGGTCGAACGGCGCGGCGTCGAGATTCCGTTCCGCACCATCGCCAGCACCAACGCCATCTTCCACGACCCCGACGCGTGGCTCGACATGGTACGCCCGGCGATGTGCCTCTACGGGGTCTATCCGTTCGACGGGGACTCGGCGTCCGGACTGGAGCTGCGCCAGGTGCTCTCGATGAAGGCGCGGGTCGAGTACGTCAAGGAGGTCGCGAAGGGCGATTCCGTCACCTATTTCGGCACCTTTACCGCCCCGGCCCCGATGCGGATCGGCACCCTGCACGTCGGGTTTCGCGACGGGCTGCCGCGCGAGCTCGCGAACAAGGCCCGTTACGGGGTCGGCGGCTGCATCGTGCCCGGCGTCGGCACCATCGCCCTGAACCACGCCCTGCTCGATCTCGGCGGGACCGGCGCCGTGGCCGGTGACGTGGTCGAAGTGTTCGCGCGCGAGGGCGGGAACACGTTGCGGGCGATGGCCGATGCGGCGGGCTGGATGGTGTACAGCCTGATGAACCACCTGAGCCCCGACATCCCGCGGGTGTTCTACCGGGGCGGCGTGCCGGTGGCGTTGCGCGAGCCGGGGACCGGGTAGCGGATCGGCAACCGGTGACGGTGCCGGTTCGGCAGATCAGCCGGGCGAAATGGCAGCCGGGAGCCGGGCACCGCGGGGGGCGGATTCCGGCGGGTGCAACGTGGGCGGACCCGCGGGCAGCCGGCGACACCCGGTTGTTCCGGATCTGCCGGAGCCGCCGATGTTGCCGGATCTGCTGGAGCTGCCGGCGACGTTCATGGGTGGGTGCTCATGCTCCCGAGAGCTGCCGGCGGATGTAGCGGCCCAGGAGCGGAACGGCGAACGAATACTTCCCGTGCCTGTTCTTGAAAACCAGCCCCTGGGCGCCGAGCGCCGCCAGTATCTGGTTCGCATGGCTGCTGCCGAACGGCTTCCCGGGCACTTCGCGCGATTTCTCCACAATCTCCTGAACGGTGAATTCGTCGTCACGGTTTTCCAGGCGCGCGATGACGAACATCAGATCACGCTGCCGATCCGTCGTTCGCGCCCATCTTCCGGCGAAGAAGTCCGTATCCAGCTTCTGCTCGATCTCGCGAACCGGCACGCTCGCCTTTTTCCCCTTGTCCAGGCGCTGGATGAATGCGTCATATACTTCCCTGCATATGAACTGGATGAAGTACGGATAACCGGCGGACATTTCGACAACCGTATCCACGGACCCGTCGCTCAGGTTTACGGCGCCCCGTGTGGCTGCGATTGGTTTCAGGATCGCTTCGCGACTGTCTTCATCCGGAAGGCTTTGCAGGAAAACAACACGAAACATGCGCTCGGAGAACATTCGCGCCTCCACCAGTTTCGGAAAGAGAGTCGGCAGTCCCGTCAGTACGAGCATCAGCGGGAGTCCTTTTCTTTGAAGGGACTGAAACGTGTCCAGAAGAAGCGAGAGGGGGAACTGTTCTTTTTCGGAATGGTCCGCAAGGTTCTGGGCCTCGTCATAGGCGAAGACCACTCCACGTACGGCGCCCGTCTCCGAGAGGGCGGCCCATGCCGTTTCCAGAACGGTCTTGATCTTGTCGAGCGGAAGTCCCGGCGTTCCCGTATAGATGCCTTCCAATGCCTGGTAGGTGAGGGTTCTATCTACGGTTTCTTCCCTCGCCATGAACCCCGGAGCGCGGAACCGCTTGGTCGACATCACGATGGCCGAGGTCGATGGCGACAGATCGGTGCAGAGTCGAACCGCAATGTGCTCTTCACTCATGCTGGCGGACTCGTTGAGGTCGGCTCCTATCCATAGCCAGCCTTTCTCGACGGCGAGAGGTTTGAACGATTCGAGAAGAACCGTTTTTCCGACTCCGCGCAGACCGGTAAGCACCATGTTCTCGAGGATGGTCTCCTGTTCGAGGAGTCGGGCGAACTCCCGTTTTTCCGCCTTCCGGCCCGCAAGGTAGGGCGGTTGATGCCCGGCCCCCGGTCGGAACGGATTCGTGAACTCGGTCATGTCGACTGGATCCTCAGTGCTCCTTACACAGGAAGATAAATTTACTCAATCGACTAAATTCAGTCAACTTCCTTGTTCCACATTAAGAATCGAAAATACATCAGTATTTTCAAAGGGTTGAGGAAAAAAAGGGCCGTCGCGTGCGCGACGGCCCTCGGTGGTGCGGCGACAGGACCAGCCGGTCGCGACGGCCGCGTCAGGACATCAGGTAGCCCCACTCGTGGATGCGGAACCCGTCACCCTCGCCGACCGGGTGCCGGCGGTGCCCGCCGAGGCTGGTGGACCTCGCATCGAGCCAGTGGGTGAACAGCGGGATGATGGAGCCACCCTCGTCCCACATGATCTGCTGCGCCTCGCAGTAGAGCTCCTTGCGCTCGGGGCCGTCCTTGGTGCCCTTCGCTTCCTCGATGAGGGCGTCGAACTTCTCGTGCCTCCAGAACGCCTCGTTCCATTTCGCTTCGGAGACGTAGGCGAGCGAGAAACGCAGGTCGGCGGTGGGGCGCGGCATCCAGTTCGAGCCGACGATGGGATAGTCGGGCTTCAGCCAGATGTTCGCCCAGTAGCCGTCCGTGGGCTCGCGCACGAAGTTGAGGTCGAAACCGATCTTCGCGGCGTTCTCCTTCATCATGAGCGCCATGTCGATCGATTGCACGCCGCCGGCCGCCTCGGATGTGTGCAGGTTGACCTTGCCGCCGTCCATCCCCGCCTTCTTCAGGTGGAACTTCGCCTTGTCGAGGTCGATGTCGCGCTGCGGGATCTCGGGACAGTGGTACGGGTCCAGCTCGGAGATGGGGGTGTCGTTGCCCAGCAACCCGTAGCCCTTCTGGATGTTGTCCAGCACCGCCTTGCGGTCGATCAGCAGGCGCATCGCCTGGCGGAAGTCGCGGTTGTCGGTGGGAGGCCGCTCCGAGACCATCGGGAACGTCAGGTGCCGGCTCGACGGCGAGTTCGCCATCGCGGTGTTCGGCGCACCCTCGATGATCGGGATCGACTTCGGGTCGACCCGCACCGTGATGTGGATGTCGCCGGCCAGCAACGCGTTGACCCGCGCCGCGGTGTCCCCGATGCCGAACGACTCCACCTCGTCGACGTGGGGATAGCCCTCGTGGTGGTAGTTCGGGTTCTTCTTCGCGAGCATGCCGACCCCGGGCCGGAAGCTGTCGAGGGCGAAGGGGCCCGTGCCGACGAGGTTGTCGAAGTCCTCGAACCCGTCCGGCACCACGACCGCGTGCATGTCGCCGAGGTACATGGGGAAGTCGGCGTTCGGGGCCTTCAGCTCGATCACGAGCCAGTCACCGTCCGCCTTCATGTCCGAGATGACGTCCAGCCACGCCTTGATGATCGAGTCGGACTGCTCGCCCCGGTGGCGGTTCAGCGTGTAGATGCAGTCCTGGACGGTCAGCGACTTGCCGTTGTGGAACTCGACGCCGTTGCGGATCTTGAACCGCCACGTCTTCAGGTCGGCGGATGCGTTCCATTCGGTGGCGAGGTCCGGCTCCGCCGTGAGCTTCGTCGAGTAGCGCACGATCGGGCTGCAGATCTGGTAGGCCCGCATGAAGTCGAGCGAGGTGGTCAGCCGGTTCGGGTTCAGCGTGTCGTTCGCGCTGTGGGTGTACCAGCCGATCCGCATCCGGCCGCCCTTGACCGGGGTGTCGGCGAGCACCGAGTCGGATGCGGTGAGCAGGGAGGTGGCCGCGGTGGCCGCGACCCCGGCCGCCCCGAGCCTTCCCGCGAATTCGCGGCGGGTGATGCGGCGGGCTTCGTACTCCTTCTGGTAGTACCTGATGAGTGGATTCGTCATTGTGTGGGCTCCTCGATTCCGTGAGTGAACAGGTTCCCCATATGAGGGTCCTCCGTCTCGTGATGGTCGTGATCAGGCGCCCGGAGGCAGCCCTGATGCGTCGAGACTAACAACCGCCACCGGCGCTGTCACGATCGGCCACGGCCGGACGGCGAGCCCCGCGACCGCTCCGGAGCACGGCTTCACGAGCCGTTTTCGCGGCCGTTCCGGAGGCTGGCGGACTCCGCCCCGGCGTGCCGGCGGTCTTGGTCGTGGAGGCTCGGAGCCTCCCGCAGCTCCTCGATCCCCCGGTGGCAGGCGATCCGGTGGCCCTGCTCCAACCGGTGCACCGGAGGCGCCTCCGCGTCGCAGGTGCCGGGGATCACGAGCGGACAGCGGGTGTGGAACGGGCAGCCGGCCAGGCCGATGTTCACCACGTCGGCCATCGCCCGCTCCGCTTCCTTCGTCGCGCGGTGGTCCTCGAGCCAGCCGGTGCGCATCTCGGGTACGGAGCCGAGCAGCAACCGCGTGTAGGGGTGGTGCGGCGGCGAGAGGATGCGCCGGGTCGGTCCCTGCTCGGCGACGCGGCCCGCGTAGAGCACCACGATGCGGTTGGCGAACGAGGCCACCGTGGAGAGGTCGTGGCTGATGAACACGAACGCGGTGTTCAGCCGTTCCTGCAGTGATTCGAGCAGCTTGATGATGGCGGCGCCGACCACGGTGTCGAGCGCCGAGGTCACCTCGTCGCAGAGGATGACGTCCGGCTCCGCGGCGAGTGCGCGGGCGAGGTTCACGCGCTGCTTCTCGCCGCCCGAGAGCTCGTGCGGGAAGCGCCCGGCGTAGCTCGCCGGCAGCTCCACCATGTTCAGGAGCTCTCCCACCCGGCGGTCGCGTTCCTCTCCCTTCATGCCGAGGTAGAACTCGAGCGGCCGGCCGAGCGCCTGCGCCACGATCTTCTTCGGGTTGAACGAGACGTCCGGCATCTGCAGCACGAGCTGCACACGCTGCAGGTCCCTCTTGTCGCGATGCTTCACGTCGGGGGGAAGCGCCTTCCCGTCGAGCCGCACCTCGCCCTCGAACGCGGGGGTGAGGCCGGAGACGACCCGGGCCAGGGTGGACTTGCCGCAGCCGGATTCCCCGATGACCCCGACCGCCTGCCCGCGGGGAATGTCGACCTCGACGTCGAAGAGGATCTGCACGCCGGGCCTGCCGCCCCTGACGCCTCCGTACCCCGCGTCGATGCCCTGCAGCGAGAGGACCGGCCGCTCCCGGCCGGACTCCAGATCGGCCCCCGGCGCGCTCGCGCGCGGAGGCGGGCGCACCGCCGCCATGAGCTGCCGGGTGTACTCGTGCTCGGGCTCGTGGAGGATCTGCCCGGTCTCGCCCTGCTCCATGATCTCGCCGCCGTAGAGCACGATGATGCGATCGGCCATCTGCGCGACCACCGCCAGATCGTGGGTGACGTAGAGCGCCGCGGCGCCCGACTGCCGGATCACGTCCTTGAACGCGGCCAGCACCTCGACCTGGGTGGTGACGTCGATCGCGGTGGTCGGCTCGTCGAACACGAGCATGTCCGGTCCGCACGACATCGCCATCACCGCGAGCAGGCGCTGGAGCTGCCCGCCGCTCACCTGGTGCGGATACTTGCGGCCGATGCGGCCGGGCTCGGGGAGCCGCATGCGTTCGGCCAGGTCCGCCATCTGCGCTTCCGCCTCGGCCCGGGACATCGTCGCGTGGACCGACGGACCCTCGGTGATCTGGTCGCCCAGGGTGTGGGCGACGTTGAACGCGGCGGCGGCCGACTGCGCGATGTAGGCGACGCGCTTGCCGCGCATGTCGCGCTTCTCCTCGAGCGAGAGGTCGAGCACCGAGGCGCCGTCGAACAGCACTTCGCCACCGGTGAAGCGGCAGCCGGGCCGCGCATACGCGAGCGACGACAGCGCGATGGTCGACTTCCCGGCGCCCGACTCGCCGATGAGGGCCAGCACCTCCCCGCGGCGGGTTTCGAGCGAGACGCCCCGCACGATCGGCATCCACTCGCCGGTCGGGCGCCGGCCTTCCATGTGGAGGTCCCTGATCCGGAGCAGGGCGGTCATTTCACCAGCTCGTCCGAGATGTCCTTCTGCGCGCGGGCGAGGTTCCAGTCGACCAGGAAGTTGATCGACAGGGTGACCGAGAAGATCGAGAGCGCCGGCAGCAGGACCGCCGCCGCGCCCACGAAGATGCCCGTCATGTTGTCCTTCACCATCGACCCCCAGTCGGCTTCGGGGGGCTGCACCCCGAGCCCGAGGAACGACAGCGCGCTCAGCAGCAGGATCGAGAACGTGTAGCGCAGCCCGAAGTCGGTCGACAGGGGGACGAACGCATTGGGCAGCACTTCGTTCCAGAGGATCCACCACAGGCTCTCGCCACGGGCGCGGGCCACCTCGACGAAGTCCTGGGTCATGGTGTTCACCGCGAGGGCGCGGGAGATGCGGAACACCCGGGTCGCCTCGATGAAGCCGATGGCGCAGACCAGCGCCGGGAGCGAGGTGCCGAAGATCGACACGATGAGCAGCGCGAGCATGATGGTGGGGAACGAGATGAACGCATCGACGATCCGGCTGATCACCGAATCGGTCCAGCCGCCCGCGATCCCCGCGATGAATCCGGTCACCACGCCGAGGACGAAGGCGAGGATGGTGGCGACGAGGGCCAGGGTGAGCGTGGTCCGCGCGCCGTGGATGAGCCGTGATGCGAGGTCCCGTCCGAGATAGTCGGAGCCGAGCAGCAGCCCCTCGGCCCCGATCGGCGCGAACGACGTCCCGGTCACGATCGCGCTCTCCGTATGCGGCGCGATGTACGGAGCGAACAGCGCGATGAAGATCCAGAACACCAGGATGAGGATGCAGAAGTAGCCGTAGGCCCCCAGGGGCGGGAACCGGAACCCGCGCCGGACCGGATCGGCGGCGGCCGTATCGGCGGTCCGGTTCACTTCGGATGCCTCAGCCGCGGGTTGCTCAGGATGGAGATGACGTCGGCGAGGATGTAGAACCCGACGTAGATCGCGCAGAACAGCATCGCGCACGCCTGCACCACCGGGATGTCGCGGCTCTGCACCCCGTCCACCATCAGCTTGGCGACGCCCGGAAACGAGAAGATCACTTCGACCACGACGACTCCGGTGATGAGGTAGGCGAGGTTGATCGCGATGACGTTGACGATCGGCGCGAACGCGTTGGGCAGCGCATGCCAGAGCACGATCCGCATCCGGGGCACGCCCTTCAGGATCGCCATCTCGATCGCCGGCGAGGTCATGACGTTGAGCACCGCGCTGCGGGTCATGCGGGTCATGGGCGCCAGCACCGCGAACACCAGCGTCATCACCGGCAGGAACATCGCCCGCGCGAGCTGCTGGAAGGTCGGGTCCTGGGAGAGGTAGGACACCGCCGGCACCCAGCGCAGCTCGATCGCGAAGAGCATCACGAGCAGCGTCGCGATCAGGAACTCGGGACCGGAGATCACGATCAGGGTGCCGAAGGTGACGGTGCGGTCGAAGAACGATCCGGGGTACATCGCGGCCAGCAGCCCGAGGCTCAGCGCGAGCGGCACCGCGATGGCCGCGGTGAGGCCGCCGAGGGTCAGGGTGGTCGGCAGCCGGATGGCCATCATCTCGACGATGGAGCGTCCCGTGCCCAGCGCGTTGCCGACGTCGCCGCGCAGCAGGCCGCCGAGCCAGTCGAGGTAGCGCACCCAGGCCGGCCGGTACAGCCCCAGCTCCACGCGAATGGCGTGCAGGGTCTCCTCGGTGGCGCCCTGTCCGAGGATGGCGTCGGCGATGTCGCCCGGCAGGATCTCGATCCCGAAGAAGACCAGGACCGACATCACCCAGATGGTGACGATTCCGAGCAGGAGCCGTCGGACGATGAGGTTCGCGATCATGCGGCCTTGTCCCTGGCTGCGTACAGCGCTGAGGTGAGCGGCTCGACGGGGCGATCCGCGCCCCCGACGCTCGCGGCCTTTCTCGATTCCCCGCCTAACTACCGCACTTCACCGGCCGGTGGCAACCGGCGGGGGCCGTCCGTCCGGCGGCGAAACGGGCCATGACCATCCCGGTGGAAGCGGACCGCGCCGCCGCTCGCCGGCTTGGGACGATGAAGGTTCGCGAGTCGGGGGCGCCCGAAACCATGCCGCCGGCGTGTTGCGGGGAAGAGGCGGTGCCGGTGGACCACCCCGGCCGGGGGGCGCGGCGCGGGCCGCGCCGACTCATCCGGGCGCCGCGCGATCACGCTCCCGCGTCTCCTCGGCGATGCGCAGGAATTCGCGGATCGCGGCAAGCGTGCGGCGGCGCCGGAGGCAGACCACGTGCTCGGTGTAGCGCAAGCTCGTTCCGGCGAGCCGCACCCGCCACAGGCGCGGGTCGGGCCGCAGCTCCGCCTCGGAGATGAGCCCGATGCCGAGCCCCGCCGCCACCGCTTCCTTGACCGTCTCGCGGCTGGTGGTCTCGATGAAGTACTCGGGCTCGATGCGCGCCTCGGCGCAGGCCGCGTCGAAGCGCTGGCGCATCGTCGAGCCCGGCTCGCGGGCAATGACCGGTTGTCGGTCCATCTCCCGGAACGGCACCGACTCGCGGCCGTCGAGGGCCCAGGGATGATCGCGGTTCACGAAGGCGATGATGTCGAAATCGGTCAGCTCGACCACGTGCAGCGCGTCCGCCTCGACGAGGCTTCCCTGGATCGAAATGTCGCACCGCTCCGCTTCGAGGCTCGCCTGTACCCGTGCCGTGCTCGCGATCTCCACCGAGACCCGCACCCCGGGAAACCGGCTCCGGAACTCCGCCACCAGGGGCACCGCGATGTAGGGTCCGTCGGCGGCGATGCGCAACGTGCCCTTGGTGAGGCGTTCGTGGGCGCGCAGCAGCTCCACCGCACGGTCTTCGGCCGCGAACAGCTCCCGGGAGATGGCGGCGAGCGAGTGCCCGAGCTCGGTGGGCTCGACGCCGCGGCCCCGCCGGCGCAGGAGGGCGACGTCGTAGGTGTGCTCCAGGGTCTTGACGTGGCTCGTCACCGCCGGCTGGGTGACGTGGAGGCGGCGCGCCGCCTCGGTGATGCTGCCGGCGCGGGCGACGGCGTCGAAGGCGCGAAGCTGTACGAGGTTCATGGCGACGGGGCCCGCCGTGGACAACAATCAAGAAAACTAATACGTACAATAGAAAATTGTCAATTGATTTATGATTCCCATCCCCGACAATGACGCTCCAGGAAGGCCACGGATGTTCCGGCGGCCCCTTGCATCAGGAGACTGGAGCCATGTTCGTCGAAGCAGTCACCCGGGTCGGATTCGCCTACGCCGCCTCGCTCGCCGTCCTTGTCGTGCTGTTGCACGCCGCGGCGTGACGACCCCGATGCCGGCCGGCCGCGGGCGCCCCCTTCCCGCGGCCCGGACCGGAAGGCCGGGCCACGTTCGCCGGTGCGGCCGCCGGGTCCGGACTCGCTGCGACGCGGCGTAGTTCGTCACCCCGCGCGGCGCAGCACCCCGACATCCGTCCAGCCCTCCTGGGGCCGCCGCGCCTTCATCAAGACGTGGTGCATCAGTTGCCGGCCGCGACCGTGCCGGTCGTTCGCGTACGGTGTGGTCGAGTGCAGGATCTGGCGGTTGTCCATCAGCACCACGTCGCCCGGCTGCCAGCGGTGCTCGTACACCAGCGCGGTTTCCTCGACGGCGGTGCCGTATCGCAGCAGCTCCTCGAGCCTGGTCCGTGACTGCTCGACCGGGAGCACCCGTTTCCCGATCTCCAGATGGTCCATGTTCTTCGGCGACGCCCACAGCACCTTCCTTGCGGTTGGCGGGTGCACCCGCACCAGGGGCCGCTCGTGCGCCGCCTTGCCGCGGCGGCCTCGAACCGCGTCGGGCCTGGCGGTCTTGGCCAGCCGCAGGCCGTTCGGCGTCATGCGCACTCCCGCCTCGTAGTCGATGGTCGCGGTGTCTCCCGTGACGAACCGGGTCGAGTAGCACACCAGGATGGTCTCGGCCTCCATTCGTTCGTCATGCGGGAGCGCTTCGTACGCGGCCGCTCCGGAGGCGAACAACGTCGTCCGCGGCGGTGACTCGGGCGCGCGCTCACAGTAGAGCAAGGTCGCCCCGCCGCCGTCGGTGTGCCACTCGTATCCGATCCGGTTGAGCAGTCCGGCCGGATTGCCCGCTTCATCCACCGCGTCACCGAGACGCCTCACCATGGGGCAGTCCGGAAACTGCCACCACCCCACGTCGGCGGTTTTCAGCGAGGGGGCATGTTCCGGGTCCAGCCACGGGAAGGAGGAGAGGAAGGACCATTCCATGGCCGGACGGAGCTCGTACTGCCCTTCGATGACCAGCAGGCCGTGTGCGGCCAGCGCGCCATCGAGGTCGTGGAGCGTGCCTGCGTCCAGGGGCCCGGTCAGGTCCGGAGGGGACTTGACAATCCGCCCGAACGGCGGAGGGCCCAACCGCGAGTCGTGCGGTCGAAGCGGTGCGAGTTCCATGAGCGTGTCCGTGGTGGCCTCTGTCTGTCCCCCGGTCCGAAGACGGGTCTCTGCGACCGCCGCCACCGCGTGCGGATGTGATGCCGGCCCGCAGATTGAGGGCTACGTCGAGCTCGCCACCGCCGCGTGTGCGCGGATGTGGTCCATGACCGCGGGCAGGTCGTTGGGGAGCATCGTGCAGCGCTCCTCGCGTTCGTGGAGGTCGGCGAGGGGGCCGGGGAGGGCGGGCCGGATTCCGATCGCGCGCTCGACCGCGTCGGGGAACTTCGCGGGGTGGGCGGTGGCGAGGGTGACCATCGGGGTCTCGCGCGCGCCGCGCAGTCGTTGCGCGACGGCCACCCCGACCGCGGTGTGCGGGTCGACGACGATGCCGGTGTCGCGGTGCACCGCGGCCATGGTTTCGAGCGTCTCCCGTTGCGTGCAACGGCCCGCGTGGAACAGCGACCGGACGCTCGCGGCGGCTTCGTCGCCGATCCGGAACGCGCGATGCTCGGCGAGCTGGCCCATCAGTGCGGCGGTGCATTCGGCGTCGCGATCGTGCATCTCGAACAGCAACCGCTCGAAGTTGCTGGAGACCTGGATGTCCATCGACGGCGACAACGTCGGCGTCACTTCGGTGAGCTGGTGGTCGCCGGTGGTCAGGGCGCGGGTGAGGATGTCGTTCTCGTTGCTCGCCACCACCAGCCTCTCCACCGGGAGGCCCATCCTCTGCGCGACGAACCCCGCGAACACGTCGCCGAAGTTCCCCGAGGGCACCGAGAACGACACCGGGACGCCGGGCCCGCCCAGAGCGAGCGCGGAGGTGACGTAGTAGACGACCTGGGGAACGATGCGCGCCCAGTTGATGGAGTTCACACCGGACAGCCGCAGCTCGTCGCGGAATGCGCGGTCGTTGAACATCGTCTTGAGCATCGCCTGGCAGTCGTCGAACGTCCCGTCGATCGCGATGTTGTGGACGTTGCCGGCGTCGGCCGTCGTCATCTGCCGGCGCTGGACCTCCGAGACACGGCCCGCCGGATGAAGGATGAAGATCGAGGCCCGTTCACGGCCCCTGATCGCCTCGATGGCGGCGGAGCCGGTGTCTCCGGAGGTGGCGCCGACGATGGTGATGCGGGTGTCGTGGCGTTCCAGGAAGTGGTCGTACAGCCGGCCGAGCACCTGCAGCGCGATGTCCTTGAACGCGAGCGTCGGCCCGTGGAACAGCTCCAGCAACCAGTGGTTCGGGCCGAGCTGCGCGAGCGGCGCCACCGCGGTGTGCCCGAATCCGGCGTACGCGTCGTCGACGATCGAGCGCAGGGCCGGCGGCTCGATGGTCTCGCCGGTGAAGCGGGAGATGATCGCGTGGGCGACATCGGCGTAGTCGCGGCCGCGGAACGCGGCCAGTTCGTCGCGGGTGAGGGACGGCCACCGTTCCGGGACGTAGAGCCCGCCGTCCGAGGCGAGCCCGGCGAGGAGCACGCCTTCGAAGTCGAGGACCGGCGCGCGGCCGCGGGTGCTGACGTATCGCATCGGGAATTCCGTCCGGACGGCGGGGCGATTCTATCAGCGCCGGCGATCCTCACGCGGTCCGCACTTGCCGCGGTCCGCCCCCGCATCCGGATCGTCCGCCGGTCGGTCCCGAATGCGCGCGGACCGCGCCCGGTGGATGGAAGGCGTCCGTATCAGCCCCTCGCCTCCCACACGAGCGGGAACTCCGGATCGTCGAGAGGGTCGCCGTCGCGCAGTCGCCGGTGCGCCTCCGGGAACGGGGGCGAGACTTCGCCGCCGCGGACCCTGAAGCGGACGTCGTCACCGACCCACCGGTGGGCGAAGGCCCGGCGCCGCTCCGACTTCGACGCGTTCCCGGGCGCGCCGTGCACGGTGAGGAAGTGGAACGCGATGGCGTCGCCCGGCGCCATGTCGAACGACGCGATCTCGAACTCGTCCCGGCGCGCGTCGATGTCCGGCATCGCATCGAGGGCCTCGTCCTCGCGTTCGTAGTCGACCCCGACGAACTTCCTCGGCAGGAACGACTTCCCCCAGCGATGGGACCCGACGATCAGCTCCAGGCACACCGGGCGCGGCACCGGGTCGAGCGGGGTCCAGAAGCTCACGGTGTGCGTCCCGTCGATGCAGTAGTAGGGCAGATCGTGGTGCCAGGGCGTGCGCGAGCCGGTTCGCGGCTCCTTCACCAGCACGTGCTCGTGGAAGAACCGCGCGGTGCCCGAATCCATGAGCCGGGCCGCCATCTCCGCCGCGGGAGAGTGGAACACGAAGTCCCGGTACTCGGGGATGCGCGCCCAGTTGCAGTAGTCGCCGAAGAAATAGCCCTTCGAGCCGTCCGGCTCGTACTCCTTCGTCCAGGGTCCGGGGGAAGCCATGTTGCGCTCGACGCCGGCGCGCAGTACATCGACCCACTCGCCGAAGGCGCCTTCGAGATGGACGACGCCATCGCGCCGAAACCTCTCGGCGGCGGAGTCGTCGATGCCGGTCACGGGAAGCCTCGTCGTCCGGGCCGCGGCTCAGCCGACCGTCCAGGTGTCGCCGGCCCGGAGCAGGTCGGCCAGCTCGCCCTTGCCCTCGCGGGCGCGCGCCGCTTCGACCTGCTCGTTGACGAGCGCATCGAACGTCGGGCGCTCGATCGCGCGGAGCACGCCGATCGCCTCGGGCAGTGCCGGGTGGCGCATCCGGGCCAGCACCGTGGCCAGGGCCGGTTCGGCCGCGGTCTCGTCGTGTACCAGCAGATCCGATGCGCCCGTCCCGTTTCCGAGCGATACCACTTCGGGGGTGAAGCCGTTCAGCCGGATCCCCTTGTCGCGTTGCGCGCCGAACACCACCGGCTGTCCGTGCTCCAGCTCCACCAGGGTGTCGGAGCGCACCTTCGCGTCCTTCGCGTACTCGAACGCCCCGTCGTTGTAGACGTTGCAGTTCTGGTAGATCTCCACGAACGCGGTGCCGCGGTGCGCACCCGCCCGGCGCAGCACCGCCCCGAGGTGCTTCGTGTGGGTATCCACCGCGCGCGCCACGAACGTCGCCTCGCTGCCGAGCGCGATCGACAGCGGATGAAGCGGCGCGTCCACCGAGCCGTGGGGGGTGCTGCGGGTGACGTGCCCGGGCAGGGAGGTCGGCGAGTACTGGCCCTTGGTCAGCCCGTAGATGCGGTTGTTGAACAGCAGGATCTTGATGTCGACGTTGCGCCGCATCGCGTGCATCAGGTGGTTTCCGCCGATGCTGAGGGCGTCGCCGTCACCGGTGACGACCCACACCTGGAGGTCCGGGCGCACCGTCTTCAATCCCGTCGCGATGGCGGGAGCGCGGCCGTGGATGCCGTGCACGCCGTAGGTGTTCAGGTAGTACGGGAACCGGCTGGAGCAGCCAATGCCGGAGACGAACACCAGGTTCTCGGGCGCGACGCCGATCTCGGGCAGCACCTTCTTCATCTGCGCGAGGATCGAGAAGTCCCCGCAACCCGGACACCAGCGGACTTCCTGGCTGGATGCGAAGTCGTCGGCGGTGAGCTTGCGGGCCTTGGTCTGCACTGCGTTCTCCGGTTATCTCCGATTATCTCCGACTATTTCCGGCCATCTCCGATTATCTCCGGCTATTTTCGGCAATTTCCGTTTATCTCCCGCCATGGACGAGCCCGGCCACGCACGGGCGCCACAGCCTGAACGACCTCACGGGGCCCGCTGTGGTCGGCGATTCCAATGGCGCGCGAGCGCCCCCGCCCGCCGCCCCCGGCCCCTGCCAGGCGCGCGCAAGGACTGAAAGGTCTTGGGGGTTGGCCAATGCATGTTGCCCTCTGGTCTTGCGGGCGCGCGACAGGGATGGGCGCGTCGGGCATCGGCTCGATCTCCCCGTGCCCGGCCCCGCAGGCGCGCGACAAGGATGATGGCGGGAGCCATCGGCGTGAGACGGCTCCCCGGCCCCGCGTCCGCGCGAAGGGATGCCGGCTCACGCAAGCATCTCCTCGATGACCCCGGCGACGTCCTTCACCCAGAACGGGCGACCGCGCACCTTGCCGAGGGACACCGCATCCACGAGATGGCGAGCGCGCAGGATCATCGCGAGCTGACCGAGATTGAGCTCCGGCACCAGCACCTGCTCGTAGCGCGCGAGCACCTCGCCGGTGTTGGCGGGGAGCGGATTCATGTGGCGGAGATGGGCGTGGGCGACCGCGCCGCCGTTCGCACGGACCCGCTCCACCGCCTGCCGGCACACTCCCAGGGTCCCGCCCCACGAGAGCACGAGCAACTTTCCGCTCCGGGGGCCGGTGACCTCCAGGTCCGGAACCAGGTTGACCGCGTTCGCGACCTTCCGCGCCCGGAGCTTCACCATGTGCTCGTGGTTGTCCGGGTCGTAGCTCACGTTGCCGGTGAGGTCCTGTTTCTCCAGGCTCCCCACCCGGTGCATGAGGCCGGGGGCGCCCGGCAGCGCCCACGGGCGGGCCAGCCATTCGTCGCGCGCGTACGGCCGGAAGGGTGTGGCGCCGTTGCCGCCGTTGTCCGGGGGAGCCGGATGCTCCACCTCGATGGGTTTCAGGCTCGCCACGTCGGGGATCCGCCAAGGCTCCGCGCCGTTCGCGACGAACGCATCCGAGAGCACGACCACCGGCGTCATGAGGCGGGTCGCGATCCGCCACGCTTCGATGACGATGTCGAAGCAGTCGGTCGGGCCGCTCGCCGCGAGCACCGGCAGGGGGGACTCGCCGCTTCGCCCGAACATCACCTGGAGCAGGTCCGACTGCTCCGGCTTGGTCGGCAGCCCGGTGCTCGGCCCTCCGCGCTGAATACTCAGCACCAGCAGCGGAAGCTCCAGCATCACCGCGAGCCCCATCGCCTCGGTCTTGAGCGCGATGCCGGGGCCGCTCGATGCGGTCACCCCCATGGCGCCGCCGTATGCGGCGCCGATGGCGGAGCTCATCGCGGCGATCTCGTCCTCGGCCTGGAACGTGCGTACCCCGAAGCGCTTGTGCCGGGCGAGCTCGTGGAGGATGTCGCTCGCGGGCGTGATCGGGTACGAGCCGTAGAACAGCGGCTTTCCGGAAAGCTCGGCCGCTGCGACCAGGCCGCAGGCGAGGGCCTGGTTCCCGGTGATGTTCCGGTACTCCCCCGGCGCCAGCGCGGCCGGCGGCACGTGGTAGCTGCGGGCCAGCGCCTCCGTCGTCTCGCCGAAGGCCCAGCCGGCGCGCAGCGCCTTGACGTTCGCGTCGAGCGCCTCGGGCTCATCGCGCAGCCGCTTGTGCGCCCAGCGCAGGGTGGGTTCGAGATCGCGCCCGTAGAGCCAGTAGATCAGGCCCATCGCGAAGAAGTTCCGGCAGCGGGTGGCGAGCTTGCGCCCCACGCCGGGGCCCTCGACCGCCTTGCGGGTGAGGCTCGTGAGGGGGACTCGAACCAGATTGAACTCGCCCAGGCTGCCGTCGTCGAGCGGGTTCGATTCGACGTGGGCGAGCTTCAGGCCCCTGGTGTCGAACGCGTCCTCGTCGACGACGAGGGTGCCGTGGGGCCGGAGGAAGCGGAGGTTCTCCACGAGTGCGGCGGGGTTCATCGCGACGAGGACGTCGGCCATGTCCCCCGGCGTATGGATGTCGCGCGCCGCGAAGTGGACCTGGAAGCCGGACACCCCGGCGAGCGTCCCCTTCGGCGCGCGGATCTCGGCCGGGAAGTCCGGAAAGGTCGCGACGTCGTTGCCGGCGAGGGCGGAGGTACTGGTGAGCCGGCTACCGGCGAGCTGCATCCCGTCGCCGGAGTCGCCCGCGAAGCGCACCACCACGGAGTCGATCTCTTCGATCGGCTTCGTGGCCGTCTGGAGGACGCTGGCGTTCATCGGGTTCCGATCCGGGTCGGCGCGGCAATCGAATCGGTGCCGGCGAGGGTGATATCGAGGCGGCCGATTGTATGCCAAATCATGTGCGGAGCGACGATTCCGCCTGATGCGCGGCCCGTACCACGGGACCGCGGCGAGGCATCGGCAAAGGACCTGCGGGGCGATCGTGCCGGTCCTGGCGTGACGACCAGGGATGACGAGATCCACTGTACGCAGATGGTTGCCACCTGACCCTGCCGCCCCGGTGCCGTCGGTCGGTGGGGTGATGGCTCATGCAGCTTTACGTTCCTCCGAATCGGACGGTCAGCGCGAGCCGTCGCGCCCGATCTCGGGTGCGGGTCGCAAAGCCGGCGAGCGCCTCCTGACTCAATCCCGGCAGGGCCAATTCTTCGGCTACCGCATCGGCCCGTTCCAGGGCAAGGCCGGCCAGCTCGCTCACCCGCCGTCTGACGATGGGCGCGCCAAGTCCCGCGCTGCGCGCGAAGCGGTCCCAGTCGCCGGGGTGAAGTGCCTCCAGGGTGGCGCGCCCCGCGACCCTCATGGCGAACTTGGGGGACAGATCGGGGTAGGCCACGGTGCAGAGCAGGTCGTACAGGGGCGCGAGCCCGATACTTCCATCTCGGTACAAGAGGCTGTAGTTCTTTCCGTGCGCATCGGCGTTTCCGATGAGCACCTGGAAGATGGCCGCGTCCAGCAGCTTCAGCACCTCGACGGCCGGTCTGGTGCAGGCGCGCCGGACCAGATCGAAGCATTGCCGGAATCCGGGGCCACCCTCGACCGCGTACTTCCGGCTGGAGTCGATGCCGAGCGCTTGGCAGAAGTCCTCTTGGTGCAGGCGCCGGATGGCCCCGTCCGGCCCCGGCCGGCGGTCGTAACGGGCGACCACCAGGCAGGGCGGCCGGTCCGCGGCGGCGGCATACGGCTCCACCGGCGCCACGTCGAGTCCGATGCGAGCGCCGAGCCGCATGGCGAATGCCTCGTTCTCGGTCGTCGCCTCGAAGCGGGCGATTGCGGGCTTTAGGATGTGCGTGCTCGGCTGGCCGGCGGCGGGAAGCGCGACCCGCCCTTCGACAAGGACCACCGGCAGTTTCGACTGAGCGCCTGCGAGGGATAGCCGGAGCTTTCCTTCTCCGGCCAGGAAGGGCCGCGTTTCCAGACGCTCCGGAAGGGAGGCGAGCTCACCCTCCGACAGCGCTGTCGCGGACGCCTCGGTGGCGGCCGGGGGCGGCACTTCGCCCGCGGGCCACAGGGCAAGCGCGCCCGCCACCTCGCCGCCCAACCGCTCCAGAAGCTTGAACTCGTTGGCGCGCGAGACGCCGAGCACGGCCGCCACCGAATCGCGCTGGACGCCCTCGGGCAGGAGTCCCTCGAAGAAGGGGCGGCACTCTCGGGGAAGGAACGGCCGCGGGCGCTTGGGCAGCGAGACGGAGAGCGCCGGCGCGGAGGGATCGGCGAGCCAGTCGCCGTCGTAGACGAACCGCATCGCGCCATGCCGGTCCACCGTGAGCGAGCCGACGACGGTCCCCTCCCACCACACCGCGAGCGCCCGGGTCATGCCGGCGGGCCGTCGCTCCCGGCGCTTGGCGGCGGGGGCGGTTCGACGTGCAGGGTACAGCCGAGCGCTTCGAGGACCTCGAGCGCCTTGCCGATCCGGGCAGTCGGCTTCCCGGCTTCCAGGTCCACGATGAAGCGCACGCCGACGCCGGCCGCTCCCGCCAACTGGTCCTGCCGCAGACCTTGGGCGCGGCGCGTCTCGCGAATGATCCGTCCTATCCGTTTCGGGGTCATGGCTCGATTTCCCGATCGGTAAATATAGAGGTACCCACCACCGCCGGCAAGCGAAATTGTCCCGATCGGTAAGAATTGCGCCCGGCCGCTACCGTGCAGACCCGATATTTCCCGAGCGGGAATCCCGGGATGGGGAATGCGACACCGGTCGCCCTCGCGGCCGTGAATCGGTGAAATATGGCGGCTCAGGCCCTGCAATGGCCGGCGTGCGCCAGGTTCGGTCCTCTTGAAACCTCTCGCGATCGATGCTTCCGACCGCCCTGGAACGGCGTGCGACGCCGGATTCGATCGGCTTCGTGGCCGTCTGGAGGACGCTGGCGTTCATCGGGTTCCGACCCGGGTCGGCGCGGCAATCGAACGATACCGACAATGACCGATTGCATGCCGAGCGTGCGGACCGACGCCGGCGCACCGAGCGGTTGCGCACGGAGCCGGGCTCGACATGGAGCAATCACGAAGACGGAGAAGACGGAAGAGTGACGGGCGGTGCGAAGGGCGTTCAGGGGCGTTCGGGCACTTCGAATGGTTCAATCACGTTGCGGCCGGTCATTCCCACGTGCGGTGCGGCTGCAAGCAGGTGCCTGTGTTGTTGCTGTAGATTTCCGTGAATCCGCGCTCCTTGGCGGAGAGCAGGTGCACGGCATCGCCGGTGCGCAGAAATACGTTCCGAGACAGATTCCTGTACGCGCCGGCGACCGCGCTCATGGTGGCGGACGTCAACGGAAGCCACTCCCAGAGTCTCCCCGACTCGTCCACATCCAGTTGCCGCAAGACGACATTCAGTTGCCGATCGGTGAGCTCGCCTTCACGCAGCTTGCGGTGCAGCGCCGCATGAAGTTCCAGTCGTCCGTATACGGAACAGGCGATACGCTCGCGGCCGCGGGCGAATGTTCGCACCTGCTCCCAGCCGTGTTCCTTCACATAGCACTTGAGTATGTAAGCCGTATCGAAACAGGTCATCGGCGATTGCGGTCGTCGGATACGTATGCGGTTGCATCGCCGGGGACGACGGGCAGAGCTTCGAACTCGGGGAGCATGTGGCGTTCGCGGAACGACCGACCCGGACCACCTTCGCGAAACGGTATCAAGGACGCCACGGGCCGTCCCCGTTCGGTGATGACCACACCTTCGCCGCGAGCCGCGCGACGCACCCATTCGCCGGTCTTGATGTGGAGGTCGCGGATTCCGATCTGTTCCATGCGCACAAATGTGTCGCCTCGAAACGGACCCGTCAAGCGACGACGGTGCCAACGGCGACGATGGTGCCGTGTCCTGATCCGAGTCCCGCCTTGTCCGTAACCCTGCCCTCTCCGGGTGCGGTGCGGCCGTTCCGTGCCGCTGTCGTGCCGGCCACGCGGCCCGGAGCGGACCTTCGTGTGCGCTATTTCAATGTCGCCTCGGCGGCGCCGATCGCCCCGAGGTCCGCGACGACATGGTTGCCCGCGGCGACCGCGCTCGGTTTGCCGCAGACCCCGGTGGTGACGATGTCGCCGGCACGAAGCGCCGCGCCCTGTGCCGCGTGGTTGTTCACGATCCAGGCGAGCGCGGCGCGGGGGTCGCCCAGGGTGTCGGCGCCCGTGCCGGTGGTCGCGACGCGGCCGTCGATCGAAAGCGTGACCCGCTGGGCGGCGAGATCGATGGCGCGCCAGTCCGCACCGGTGGCGGGTCCGAGGACGAACTCGTGCGCGCAGGCGTTGTCCGCCGCAAGCTGCGCGTTGCCCGCGCGCGTGAAGTCCGCGAACCGGGAGTCCGGGAGCTCGATGGCCGGGTGCAGCGTGGCGACCGCCACAAGCACATCGTCGACCGTGTAGGCGTCCTCCCGGGCCGGAAGATCGTTGTCCATCACGAACGCGAACTCCGCCTCCGCGACCGCCATGCGGTTCGCCCCGAACACCACTTCGCACGGGCTCCCATGCACGCGGCTCGCGAGGAGCCGTCCCGCGATGGGGCCGTCCACGTTGATGTGGTGCTGGCCACTGGCGCTCGTGGCCGCGATCTTCCAGCCGAGGACCGGCTCGCCGCTCGCGGCAACGAGGGCGCGCTGCGCCGCGTAGCCGTCGGCAATGGTGCGCGGGCGGCATCCGTCCGGCAGTGCATCGATCACTTCGCCGCCTGTCCAGCACCGGAGGATGATGCGGCCCGCCTCTTCGGCCTGCTTCGAAAGCGTGGTCATGGCTGCCTCGTTGATGCCTCGTCTTCGGCCCGGGCGGTCCGGGTCCGGTGGGCGTTCGCTCCGGGGTTGGCGGTGAACCGTGCCGTCACGGACTGGTCGTCGTTCGCTCCGGGGTTGGCAGCGAATGTTCGACGAAGACGTACTCCTCCACCGGCCGGCCGCCGATCAGGTGTTCCTGGATGATGCGCTCCAGCACTTCGGGCGTGCACGAGTGGTACCAGGTCCCGTCGGGGTAGACGACCGCGATCGGGCCGTGCACGCACACCCGCAGGCAGTTCGCCTTGCTGCGATAGACGCCGCCGGCGTCCGCGAGTCCGAGCTCGGCGAGCCGCGCCTTGAGGAAGTCCCACGACTTCAGCCCCAGCGCCTTCGGGCAGCACTTGGGTTTGGTCTGGTCGCTGCACAGCAGGACGTGGCGCCGGACCTGCCCGATGTGCAGCTCCTCGACCATCGCATCGAGCTCGGCCTGCTTCCCGGTCTTGCGCGCGGGGGTGCTCACGGTTCGTCGTCGGTGTGGCGGCGAAAGGGCGCGTAGTATCCCGGATCGGGCGGGTACTTCGTAGTTCCGGTGATGCTGCGGGCGGGCGTTCCCGCGCGTCGTTGCGGGCCGGACTCCAGGCAGCCGCGGGATCCGGGATTCCGATCTCGCCTGCCGCGCGTCCGCCGACCCGAACTCGTTCAGACGTTCAGGTCATGCACCGGGATGTCCATCGCGTGGGCGGCGGTCGTCATCCGACGGTCGTAGCTGGCCAGCTCGACGGTTTGGCGCCGGCCACGCAGATGGTCGAGCGACGCCAGGTGCAGCGCGTCGAGGGTGCGAAGCGGGATGGGAAACGCGCCGAGGGCGCGTGCGAGCACCGGCGGCGACAGCGCCAGCAACGCAAGGCGGCCGACGAGTCCCTGAGCCGCTTCGCCATGAGAGTGCGCCAGATTGCGCGCGTGAAGACGGGTCCACAGCTCGTACTCCAACAGCCGGCTGGAGACCAGCGGATGGTTCCAGAACGAAGCCGGCGGGCGGCGATCTTCCGCGAGAAGATGGGCGAGCGCGACGGACGTGTCGAGATAGATCACCGGTCCGCGCGGTCTGCATCCAGCTCCGCCATGAGCACGTCGAGCGGCGCAACCGGCGTCGGCATGGGGGGTGGTCCCGCGTTCGCCAGCGTGGGTGGGGTCAGCCGCCCCCGGCGCACCTCTTCGGCCAGGAGTGCATCTGCCAGGATTGGGCTTCGCTCCTGGCGCGGAGGAACGATCTCGGCCACCACCCGGTCGCGGTCGGTCACCAGCACGGTCTCGCCCGAGGCAGCCAGGCGGATGTATTCGCTGAGCTTGCTGTTCAGAATTTTCAGACCGATGGTTCGCATTCGATAAAGGTAGCTTCCAGAAGCTACCATTGTCAATTCGAGTTCGGATTGATTCGAGTGCACCGTTGTCAGAGAGGGGCCCCGGGGGTTTGCCGGAGCGGGTACGGGCACCATCAGTCTCACCCCCGAGGGACATGAGGTTCCCTCCGCCTGCGCGGGCATGGGCCCGGCGGGTCACCTGTGTGGAGGCCCGCCGCCAAGTTTCTCCGCCCTCGCCGGGAGGGTCGGTTTGAAGAGGTTCTTCCGAAACCAGCAATTCTCATTTTGCTCGTCGGGTCCCGCGGCAGGACCGGCACGACCGTCGATCTGCCCCCGACCTGCCCCGGATCGAGTCGCAAGGAGAAGACGGCTTGCGGCTCAGGGTGAAGTCAGGCGCCAAAATGAGAACTGCTGTTCCGAAACATCACGTATCGCGTCATCGCTGCCATCCGTCTACCCTTCCAACAGCGGGATCGATACTTGCCCCGACCTGCGTTCGCGGACACCGTTCCTCACGGCCTGATATCGTGATTCCTGGACATCACGCGACGAAGCGCCCATGAACCTCGAGTCCGCCCTTGCCGAGCTTGCGCCGAAGATTGGCACCGAGCTCCACGTGAGTCCGTGGGTCGCCATCACCCAGGAGCGGATCGATCGGTTCGCGGACGCGACCGGCGATCACCAGTGGATCCACGTCGACCCGGAGCGCGCGCGGGCGGAGTCGCCGTTCGGCGCGACCATCGCCCACGGATACCTGGTGCTCTCGCTGTATCCGGGCCTGCGCGGCCACGACGGCAGGAACACGCCCCCGTTTCCGGGTGTGACCCGCACCATCAACTATGGCGTGAACCGGGTCCGGTTCCCGAGCCCGGTCCGGGCCGGAGCCCGTCTGCGCGGGCGGTTCGAGCTCGTCGGCGCGGCCGAGCGCGACCGCGCGGTGCAGGTGGTGGAGCGGTTCACGGTCGAGCTCGACTCCGGCGACAAGCCCGCCTGCGTCGCCGAGATCGTGCGGCTGCTGTACTTCGACTGACGCGGGCGGGACCTCCCCGCGGCCGGGGAGCCAAGTGTTTCCGGGATTGTGATTTCGGATGCCGCGCGGGGACCTCCCCGCCGCCGGGGGAGCGGCCCGGACACGACGTCGGCCTCGGTGATTGCGGCCCGGGACCTTCCCGCGGCCGGGGAGCCGCGCCTCGGTCGATCGCAACGATCCGCGGGACGGAGGGGACCTTCCCGCCGCCGGGGGCCGCGGTATCTCCGGAACGTCCGGCTCGCCGGCCCGGATGCCGCCGGCACGATGGACCCGCCGGTCCGCCGGCTCATCAGGCTGGCTCTCGAAGTCGAATCGACAACCGAACAGGGAGGCACGTCATGATCGTCCGCACCGTCGAGGATCTGAAGGCGCAGGGAAGCTACCGGGAGAAGCCCGGTGTGTGGAGCAGCGCGCGGTACCTGCTGCGCCGCGACGGCATGGGGTTCACCCTCACCCGTACCACCATCTCCGCCGGCTCGTCGCAGACCATGCAGTACAGGAACCACCTCGAGGCGAACCTGATCATCGAGGGCGAGGGCGACCTCGTCGATCTCGACACCGGCACGGTCCATCGGCTGCGGCCGGGCACGATGTACGCCCTCGACCGGCATGACCGGCACCGCATCGACGCGAGCACCGACATGCGGCTCGTGTGCGTGTTCACCCCGGCGCTGGTGGGGCCGGAGACGCACGATGAGGAGGGTTCGTACCCGATACTGAAAGAGTGAGTGCGGCGCGGCGCGATTCCGGGGCCGGCCGCTCGGGCATCGTCCGGCTTCCCGGGCCGGGGTCCCGCTCCGCGGAGCGGCCCGGAGTCACGGCATCCGTCCTTCCGATACCGGAAGAGTGAGTGCGTCGCGGCGCGATTCCGGTGCCGGCCGCTCCGGCATCGTCCGGCTTCCCGGACCGGGGTCCCGCCCTGCGGAGCGGTCCGGAATCACGGCATCCGTCCTTCCGTGGCCGCTTCGAGCGGTGGGGTGTCGTCGCTCTCCTGCTGGCGGCGCCACATGTCCGCGTACCGGCCGTCGAGCGCCACCAGCTCGTGGTGCCGGCCCCGTTCGACGATGTGTCCCGCCTCGAGGACGAGGATCTCGTGGGCATCGACGATCGTCGACAGGCGGTGGGCGATGGAAAGTGTGGTGCGCCCGCGCGAGAGCTCGCGCAGGTTCTGCTGGATCTCGCGTTCGGTCTCCGAATCGAGGGCCGACGTCGCCTCGTCGAGGATGAGGATCGACGGGTTCTTCAGCACCGTGCGCGCGATCGCGACCCGCTGCTTCTCGCCCCCCGACAGCTTCAGCCCGCGCTCGCCCACCACGGTCTGGTACCCGTCCGGAGTGGAGACGATGAAATCGTGGATGCGCGCGAGCCGCGCCGCGCGCTCCACCTCGGCCGGGGTCGCGTCCGGCCGCCCGTAGGCGATGTTGTAGTAGATGGTGTCGTTGAACAGCACCGTGTCCTGGGGAACGATGCCGATCGCCGCCCGCAGGCTCGACCTGGTGACTTCACGCACGTCCTGCCCGTCGATCCGCACCGCACCGCCGTCCACGTCGTAGAAGCGGAACAGCAGCCGGCTCACCGTCGACTTGCCCGCCCCGGACGGCCCCACGATGGCCAGCGTGCGGCCGGCCGGGATCGCGAAGCTCACGTCCTCGAGGAGCGGGCGGCGGGAGTCGTAGCCGAACGCGACGCCGTCGAACTCGATCCGCCCGCCGTCGACGACGAGACTGCCGGCCTCCGGGGCGTCCGGGACCTCGTCGGACTCGTCGAGGAGGTCGAACATCTCCTCGATGTCGATCAGCGCCTGCTTTATCTCGCGATAGATGAAACCGAAGATGTTGAGCGGCTGGTAGAGCTGCATGAGGTAGGTGTTGGCCAGGACGAATCCGCCGATGGTCATCGTTCCGGCGACGATCCCGTAGGCGGAGAGCAGCATGACCGCGGTGAGCCCGGCCGCGATGATCGCGGCCTGGCCGATGTTGAGCAGCGAGAGCGACACCTGGTTCATCACCGCGGCGCGCTCGTATCCCTGCAGCGCGTCGTCGAGCCGTCTCTCCTCGTGCCCCTCGTTGCCGAAGTACTTGACGGTCTCGAAGTTGAGCAGGCTGTCGATGGACTTGTTGCTTGCGCGTCCCTCCTCCTCGTTCATCCGGCGGCGGAACTTGATGCGCCACTCCGTCACCACCAAGGTGTAGACGACGTAGAGGACCACCGTCGCCATCGTGGTCAGCGCAATGGCCGCGTCGAGCATGTTCCACAGGATGACGAACACGAGCACGAGCTCGATCGCGGTGGGAAAGATCGAGAACAGGCTGAAGCGCAGCAGGAGCGAGATCGCCCGGGTGCCGCGGCTGATCGCCTGCGACAGCCTTCCGGTCTGCCGCCCGAGGTGGAACCGCAACGACAGCGCATGGAGGTGGCGGAACACCTCCAGCGCGATGGTGCGGATCGCCCGCTCCGCGACGTTGACGAAGATGGCGTCGCGCGCCTCGTTGAACGCGAGCGACAGGATCCGCGCGGCGCCATAGGCGAAGACGAGCGCGAACGGCACCGCGATGAGGCCGGCGTCGTCGAGGGAGAGCGCATCGACCGCCCGCGCGTAGAACACCGGGATGTACACCGACGCCACCCGGGCCGCGAAGAGCGCCGCCATGGCGAGCACCACCCGCACCCGCAGCGACGGCGCGCCGCGCGGCCACAGGTAGGGCAGGACGGATCGCAGGACCCGCCACCCACCGGTCGCGCCTTCCCCGGAGCCGGGGAATCCGGAAAGGCGCCTCATCGGGGTTCCGTCCGGTGTCCGCGCACCGCGTCGTCCCCCGGCCGCGGTGCGGTCGGCCGGGCCAGCCTCCGTGTCAGTCATGTCGGTGCGGTCTCGTCAGTGCAGTCTCGCCATCGTAGCCCGGCCACGGACCGATGCTGGTGCGGCACGCGGGCCGGGACGGACTTTCCATGACATGATCGCGCGATCACCCTTGCCTCTCCAAGCGGTCCTCGATGAACGACCCGCCTCCCGCCATGCCGGTTCGACCGCGCGCCGCCTCGACCCTGATCGTGGTGCGTCCCGGCGACCGCGAACCCCTGTGCCTGATGGGGCGCCGTCACGCCGACTCGGAGTTCCTGCCCGGCTGTTTCGTGTTTCCCGGCGGGGCGGTGGAAGGGGCGGACCGGGCCGCGAAGCCGGCATCGCCGCTCGACACGACCCATCTCGGGTCCATGGGGGTCGGCGGGAATGCGGGCGTCGCCGCCGCGCTCGGCATCGCGGCGGTGCGCGAGACCTACGAGGAGACCGGGGTCATGATCGCGGCCCCCGGCGAGGTCGGAGACGCGCCGGGCGGGACCTTCGACGAGATGCGGCGCCGTGGCGTCGCTCCCGCGCTCGGGCGGCTCGTCTACCTCGGACGGGCGATCACCCCGACGGACTCTCCCATCCGGTTCCACGCCCGGTTCTTCCTCACCCGGCTCAGGCCCGGCCACGTCGGACTCGGCGGAGACGGCGAGCTGCACGATCTGTCATGGGTGCCGCTCTCCGGTGTGGCCTCCCTCCCGACCATCGGGATCACCCGCTTCATGGCCGAATTCGCCGGCGAGATCATCAAGCGGGCTCCCATCCTTCCTCCCGGCCGCCCGGTGTTCTCGTCCCGGGGCGGGCGTCACGTGATTCGCTACCTCTGAGCGCGGCGCCGCGCCGCGCCGCGAGCGCGTAGCGTGCGTCCATGGGATCGGGCGCCGGGGCCGGGTCGCGGTACGTCGCGTCCCCCCGCTCCATGAGGAGCGTCAACGTCGAGAGTACCGAGCGCGCCGCCGCGGGGCGCATCCTCGCCGGCAGATCGTGGTAGAGCCGCTCCACCATCTCCGGGATCGTGTCGATGCCTTCGCGCAGGCAGGCCTCGATCTGTCGTGCGCGCCGGCGGCGGTGCTCGATGAGCGATTCGACGTGCGGCTTCGGATCGCGTATCGGTGCTCCGTGGGTCGGCCAGTACGTCCCGTCGTCGCCGTCGAGCAATCGCTCCAGGCTCGCGATGTAGGTGCCCATGTGGCCGTCCGGGGGCGACACGATGGTGGTCGACCAGCCCATCACGTGGTCGCCGCAGAACAGGGCCCGGTCCTCGCGCAGGCGGTAGCACATGTGGTTGGAGGTGTGGCCGGGGGTGTGGACGCACTCGAAGCCGAACCCCTCGCACTCGATGACGTCCCCGTCGCGCACCTCGACGTCGGGCGCGAACTCGAAGTCCGCTCCCTCCTCGACGACCACCGTCTCCTCGTCCGCCGCCGGCGGACGGCCCGAGCCGTGCGGTCCGAATCCGTACGTCGGGGCCGGGGTGAAGCGGCGCAACAGGGCGCATCCGGGCGAATGGTCCCGGTGGGTGTGGGTGACGAGCACGTGGGTGATCGTCTCGCCCCGAAGCCCGCGGATGAGCGCCTCGATGTGCGCGTCGAGGGCCGGCCCGGGGTCGATGACCGCGACGCGCCCGTGCCCGACCACGTAGGTGCCGGTGCCGTGGAAGGTGAACGGACTCGGATTGCGGGCGATCACGCGCCGGATGGACGGCGCGACGGTCTGGATCACTCCGTACTCGAAGTCCAGGTCCCGGTCGAACCGGATGTCCGCCGGCATCGGATCGTTCCTCGAAGCGGGAAGGGCAGGCGGGGCATGATATCCGTCCGGCGCCCTCGCGGGCCGGGAACGCGCCGGCCGCGGCCGGGGGAGGCGTGGCAGGGGCAGGACGGGCAGGAGCGCTGGTCGAAGGCGCCGGCCGTGGTCGGGGCAGGCCGTATCGGGCCGGTCCGCACCCTCACGGGCCGGGAAGGCGCCGTCTGCGGCCGGGGGAGGCGTGGCGGGGGCGGGACGGGCAGGAGCGCTGGTCGAAGGCGCCGGCCGTGGTCGGGGCAGGCGTCGCAGGGGCAGGACAGGCGGGAGCGCAGGTCGAAGGCACCGGCCGCGGCCGGGGGAGGCGTGGCAGGGGCAGGACGGGCAGGAGCGCTGGTCGAAGGCGTCGGCCGCGGCCGGGGGAGGCGTGGCGGGGGCAGGACGAGCAGGAGCGCTGGTCGAAGGCGCCGGCCGTGGCCGGGGCAGGCCGTATCGGGGCGGTCCATGCCCTCGCGGGCCGGGATTCGAAAACCCCGTTTTCGCGATGCCGGGACGCGGGACGGCCGGACCCGCGCTTCATCGATCCGGTCGCCGGCGTACGGATCGGGCAGAATCGCGTACGCTCGGCCGTGCGCGAGACACCGGCCCTCCGGCTCCGGCCCGTCGGCATCGGCCCGCTGGGAACGCTCGCCGGCACCGGCCCGCCGGCTCCGGCTCGCCGGCGCGCGGGACATGCGTCTGCCCGGCGCCACCCGTCGAGGGAGGTCCGTGGCGCCACGGCGACGAAACGACGAACGAACGACAGGAGTCCGAACCACGACATGAAGAGGATCTGCGTATTCTGCGGCGCCCGCGACGGGCGAGCGCCGGCGTACCTGGAGGCGGCCCGGGCGCTCGGCACGGCGATCGCCGAGAACGGCATCGAGCTCGTCTACGGTGGCGGGGGGCGGGGCATGATGGGCGCGGTGGCCGACGGTGCCCTCGCCGCCCGCGGCCGCGTCGTCGGCGTCATCCCGCGGGATCTCTTCCAGCGCGAGTTCCTCCACGAAGGTCTCACCGAGCTGCGCGCGGTGGGCGGGATGCTGGAGCGGAAGGCCCTCATGGCGGAGCTGTCCGACGGGTTCATCTCGCTTCCGGGCGGCATCGGCACCATGGACGAGCTGTTCGAGATGTGGACGTGGACCCAGCTCGGCATCCACGCCAAGCCGTCGGTGCTGGTCAACGTCGACGGATACTACGACTCGCTGATCGCGTTTCTCGACGAGATGACCGCCGCCGGCTATCTCGCTCCCGACCAGAGGGCGATCCTCCGCTCGTCGGAGACGGCGGAGGGAGCGCTGTCCCGTCTGTGTCCGGCCGTCGCTCCGGACGGTGCGCCGGCCGGCTGAACGCCCCGTCACCGGGACCGGCGTTCCGCGCCGCGGCCGGTGCGGTCCCGCGGGGCCCGTTCATGAAGGCCGGGACCGGCCGTCTCCGCGGTGAGGTTTCCCGGGGGTGCCCGGTCTCGTATCCTTGCCGCGTGTCGAACCGACGGATGGAAAGCTGCGATGGTCGTAGAGCAACGTCTTCGCGAGAAGCTCGCCGCCGCGCTGGCGCCGGTGCACCTGGAAGTGGTGAACGAGAGCTCGAAGCACAACGTGCCGGCCGGCTCCGAAACCCATTTCAAGGTCGTCGTCGTCTCCGGAGCCTTCGCCGGGAAGCCGCGGGTCGCCCAGCACCGCATGGTGTTCAAGGCGGTGGACGACGAGCTGCGCGGGGGGGTGCACGCGCTCGCCGTGCATACCTGTACCGAGGATGCCTGGGCCCGGACCGGCGCCGCCCCCGAGTCTCCGAAGTGCCTGGGCGGCAAGGCGCGGGAGAGCGCTTGAGCGGACCGGCGGTCCGCGACCCCGGGTGGAGCTCGCACGCGGTGGCGCAAGCCGGATCGCGTTCGCGCGCGTCCACGGGCACGGCCTCGCCGGTGCGCGGACGGCGGAGACGGAGCGGGGACCGCCCGGACGATGCCGGCGGGGTCCGGGGCGTCCTCCGCGGCGGACGGAAGATGCGCGGTCCCGGGCCGCCGAACCTCCGCGGGAACGCCGGGCGGTAACCACGCGGCCGGTCCGGACCGTCGAACCGCGCGGTGCGATCCACGGTCCAACCCGATCCGTTCCCCCGCCACGAAGCCCGCTCCGACATGAGGAACATCCGGTACCGCCCCCTCGCGGCGGCGTTCGTCCTGCTGCTCCTGGCCGCCGCCCCGACGCATGGCGCCGGGACCGGCCAGGGCCCCGCCGCGGCGCGCGGCGAGGGGATCGAGCGCAGCCCCGCCGATACCCGGGACTACCGCGCGGTCATGCTCGACAACGGGCTCCAGGCGCTCGTGGTCTCCGATCCGGGCGCCGACAAGGCGGCGGCGGCGCTCGACGTCAACGTGGGGAGCGGCAACGATCCGGACGAGCGTCCGGGTCTCGCGCACTTCCTGGAGCACATGCTGTTCCTCGGCACCGGGAAATATCCGGACCCCGGCGAGTACGGCCGCTTTCTCGCCGAGCACGGCGGCTCCGGCAACGCCACGACCTCCTTCGCCCATACGCGCTACTTCTTCGACGTCGACGCCGCGCACCTCGAAGGCGCGCTCGACCGGTTCGCCCAGTTCTTCATCTCTCCCCGGTTCGACCGCGCCTACGTCGAGCGCGAGCGTCAGGTGGTGCACTCCGAGTACGTCTCGCGGCGCCGCAGCGACCGGCTCCGCGGCTTTGCCGCGTGGAGGCGGGCCCTCGACCCCCGCCATCCGCTCTCGCGGCTGCTGGTCGGCACCAGGGAGACGCTTGCGGACCGTCCCGGCGCCGACCTCCGCGACGAGCTGATCGCCTTCTACGAGGGCAGCTACTCGTCCCATCTGATGAAGCTGGTCGTCGTCGGCCGCGAGCCGCTCCAGGTGCTGGAGGACTGGGTGCGGGCACGGTTCGCGGCGGTGCCGCGCCGCGCCGTCGAGCGCCTGCGCATCACCGCGCCGCTCTACCCGGGAGGGCTCCTGCCGGCGCGGCTCGACATCGAGCCGGTGCGCGAGATCCGCTCCGTCCGGCTCTCGTTCGCGATCCCGCCGTTGCGCCCGCACTACCGGGCGCGGCCGCTCGCCCTCTCGTCGCACCTCGTCGGCCACGAGGGCCGCGGCAGCCTGCTCTCGGCGCTGAAGGCGCGCGGCTGGGCGGAGGGACTGAGCGCGGGGGCGGGGATCGGGCACCCGGACTTCGCGACGTTCGGCATCGAAGTCCGGCTCACCGAGGCGGGGCTCGCGCACGTCGACGACGTCGTCGCATCGGTCTTCGCGTACCTCGACCTCGTCCGCGAAGGGGGCATCGAGCCGCGCTACCACGGCGAGCTGGCGCGCATGGCGCGGATCGGTTTCCGTTTCGTCGAAAAGGCCGACGCCCGCACTCACGCGGCGTCGCTCGCTCGCGCCCTGCACACCTACCCGGTGCGCGAAGTCCTGATCGGGCCCTACCGGTTCGACGACTTCGACCCCGCGCTGGAGCGGCGCTTCCTAGCCGCGCTCGTCCCGGACCGCGCGCTCGTGACGGTGGTGGCGAAGGGCGCGGCCACCGATGCCGTCGCGCCGTTCTACGACACGCCATACCGGCTGAGCCCGGTGCCGGCGGAGACGGTGGCGCGCTGGCGCGCTCCGGTCCCGGACGAGGCCCTCGCGCTCCCGGAGCCGAATCCGTTCGTGCCCGGTGATCTGGCGCTCATCGACGCGCGGGCGGCGGGAGAACGGCCGGTCCGCATCGTGCGGCGGCCGGGCTTCGAGCTGTGGCACCACGCGGACGTCGAGTTCGGACAGCCGCGCACGAATTTCCACTTCACGGTCCGCTCCCCGATCGCCAACGATTCGCCGCGGCATGCGGTGCTGAGCGCATTGCTTGCCCGCATGGTGAACGATGCGCTCAACGAGTTCGCGTATCCCGCCGCGCTCGCCGGGCAGTCCCATGCGCTGTACCGCGACCGCCGCGGGATCACCGTCCGGCTCTCCGGATGGAGCGACAAGCAGGACCTGCTGCTCGCGCGCATCGTCTCGACCCTGCGCGCGCCGCCGCTCCCCGTCCGGCGGTTCGAGGCGGAGAAGGCGGAGTACGCCCGCCAGTTGCGGAACACCGGCGAGCGTCGCCCGTTTCGGCGCGCCATGAGCGAGGTACGCGAGCTGCTGCTCGATCCGGACTGGTCCGACGATGCCCTGCGCGAGGCGCTCGATACGGTGGCGCTCGAGGACCTGCGCGAGTACGCCGCGCGGTTCTTCGAGCGCGGAGAGCTCGTGGCCCTCGCCCACGGGAACATCACCGCCGAGGGGGCGAAAGCGCTTGGCGACGTGCTGGAGCGCGGGTTGTCCGGATCGATGCGAGCGGCGCCGGTCGCGCGTGGCCGCGTCGTGCGGCTCGACCCCGGGGCGCGCTACGCCCGGCGGCTCGCGAGCGGTCATGAGGACCACGCGCTTGCCGTCTATCTCCAGGGCCGCGAACGCGGCCTCGCCGAACGCGCGAAGGTTGCGCTGATCGCGCAGGCGCTCGGCAACCGGTTCTTCCACGAACTCCGCACCGAGCGCGAGATCGGGTACGTCGTCTTCGCCACCTCGATGCCGGTGCTCGACGTGCCCGGCCTCGCGCTGGTGGTCCAGTCGCCATCGACCCCGCCCGAGGCGATCCACCGGCACGTGGAGTCCTTTCTCGATCGGTTCGGGACCGCGCTGCGCGACATGCCGGATGCGGTCTTCGAGCGCCATCGCGCCGCCCTCGAAGGCGCGCTGCTGGAGGCCGAGACGCGGCTCGACGACCGCACCGGGCGCTACTGGAGCGAGATCGACCGCGGGCACTACGGGTTCGACTGGCGCGAGCGGTTCGCCGAAGCGGTGCGCGCCATCACCCGGGACGAGATTGTGGAAGCGTACCGGAACCTCGTCACCGCCCCCGAGTCGGCCCGGGGAGTGGTCGTCGCGGTCCCGGCCGGCGCGGCTTCCGCCCCCGGGTGGGAGTCGGTTGCCCTTGGCGAGGAGTCGGCTGCCACGGGCCGGGAATCGGCTGCCCTTGGCGAGGGATCGGCCGCCACGGGCCGGGAATCGGTTGCCCTTGGCGAGGAATCGGCCGCCGCCGGCCAAGCGTTCCGTGGGGCGGAGACGGTGGCCGACGCGGGTGCGTTCAAGCGCCGGCAGCGCTATTTCGAGGATCCATGAAAACGCGGTGGCGAAAACGCGGCGGCCGGAGCTGTGGCCGGGGTGCGGTCGAGGGTGTGGCCGGGATCGGGGCGCGGTTGCCCGCGCTTCCACCCGTGCGCAGGATTCGGGCCGCCATCCTCCTGGTCCGGCGCGATGATCACGGTTCGCCCGACACGCGCGCGATGAGAAGCGGAACACCTCGACTCGCGCCGCGCCGGGGACTCGCACCGCGGAGAGCCGAGACAACGAGGCCGACCTCCACGCTTCCACCCGTGCGCAGGATTCGGGCCGCCATCCTCCTGGTCCGGCGCGATGATCACGGTTCGCCCGACGCGCGCGCGATGAGAAGCGGAACACCTCGACTCGCGCCGCGCCGGGGACTCGCACCGAGGAGAGCCGAGACAACGAGGCCGACCTCCACGCTTCCCCCGTGCGCAGGATTCGGGTCGCCAGCCTCCTGGTCCGGCGCGATGATCACGGTTCGCCCGGCGCGCGGGCGATGAGATGAGAGGCGGAACGTCTCGACTCGCGTCGCGCCGGGGACTCGCACCGAGGAGAACCGAGACGATGACCATGCATGATGCACCGGTGGCGACGAGCGCCACTTCCGATGTACGCGCTCCCCGACAGGACGATTCGCCGCGGGTGGAGCGCGCGCTCGACTGGCTGTCACGCAACTTCGAGCGTCAGCCCTCGCTCGCCGAGGCGGCTGGCCACGCGGGTCTCAGCGAATACCACTTTCAGCGCATGTTCCGGCGCTGGGTGGGGCTGAGCCCGAAGAAGTACGTCCAGTTCCTCACCCTCGAGCGCGCGAAAGACGTGCTCGCGCAGTCGAGGAGCGTGCTCGACGCCGCGTACGCCTCGGGCCTGTCCGGGCCCGGCCGGCTGCACGACCTGTTCGTGAACGTCGAGGCGATGACGCCGGGCGAATTCAGGAACCGGGGCCGGGGCCTGACCATTCGGTACGGCGTCCATCCTTCGCGGTTCGGGCCGTGCCTGATCATGCGCACCGCCCGTGGCGTGTGCGGGCTCGCATTCACTCCCCCGGCCCGCCGCGACGAGACGCTCGCGGACCTTGCGCGCGGTCTGGAGGCGGCGACCTTCGTCGAGGACGCGGGCGCCACCGCCGGCATCGCGGAGGCGGTATTCGGCCATTCGGCGAAGGCGGGAGAGATCACCCTGCACCTTCGCGGCAGCGCATTCCGGATCAAGGTCTGGCGCGCGTTGCTGACGATCCCGCCGGGGTGCGTCACCTCGTACGGCGACCTCGCCCATCGAATCGGAGCGCCGGGTGCGTCGCGGGCGGTCGGCCGCGCGAGCGCATCCAACCCCGTCGCCTGGATCATCCCCTGCCACCGCGTCATTCGGGCATCGGGGGTCCTCGGCGGCTACCGCTGGGGACAGGGGCGCAAGCTCGCGATGCTGAGCCTGGAAGCCGGCGGGGACGCACCACAACCCGGCGCCGCGCCCTGAAGACCCGCACCCGGGTCGACACGTCCCGGATGCGGGGACTTTCGCGGTGATCGGCACGTGGTGCGACGTGGCCCGGTCCGAGGTGTTCCGGGCGCGAGTCTTCCCCCGGAACCGCGCGCGGCGTTCCACTCGCCGCGGCCCTCGGGGCCTGCGGTTCCGGGCCGCCGGCTTCGCCCCGGCGGCATGTGGCGAGAGGCGGCGACGCGGAGGGACAATGCCGACATGTCCCGAGGCGCTCTGACCCTGGCGGCGGACCTGACGCTGATCGCGCATGCCGCGTTCATCGTCTTCGTCGTGGCCGGCCAGGGGCTGATCCTCGCCGGATGGATGCTCGGCTGGCACTGGCCGCGCAACCTGGCGTTCCGCCTGACGCACGCCGGCGCCATCGCGCTGGTGGTGCTCGAGTCCTGGTTCGGGGTCGTGTGTCCCCTCACCTGGCTGGAGTTCCGGCTCAGGGCGGCGGCGGGGAGCCCTCTCGCGGCCGACAGTTTCGTCGGGTACTGGCTGCAGCGGCTGATCTTCCACGATGCGCCGTCGTGGGCGTTTACCGCGGCCTACACGTCGTTCGCCGCGCTGGTGGCGGCCACCCTCGTTTTCTATCCGCCGAACCGGCGCCGTGCGGGCGACCGCCCCGGCCGGCCTCCCCGGGACGCTCCGCCGCCGCCCGGAACCCCGGGACGGTCCGGACCGGCGACGTCGGAGCCCCTGGACAATGATTGACTATCCTCGCGAGATTGGGGCTATACTCCCGTCCGCGCTGCAAAGCTGTCATGCCCTTCGGAGTGCCTCCTGGTTCCCCCGTTCGTCGCTGAGATGGCCCGCAAGCGTTTTCCGTTCCGTCCAGAGGTAAGCATCAATGCCTATCGGTACCGTAAAGTGGTTCAATGATTCGAAGGGGTATGGGTTCATCGCCCCGCAGGACGGCGGAGAGGACGTGTTCGTCCACTTCTCCGCGATCAACGCATCCGGATTCCGCACCCTGACCGAGGGTCAGACCGTCAGCTTCGAAGTCGAGCAGGGTCCGAAGGGCCTGCAGGCCCGGAACGTCGAGCTCCAGAGCTAGACGACAGCAGCAGGCAAGGCAGTACCGCCGGCCGGAACCGGGTTCCGGTCCGGCGGCATCCACACGACCGGGGCGCGACGCGCGCCCCGGTCCCCTCTTCCCGTGTCGCCCGGTATCGTCTCGGCCACGGCCTGTCCGGACCGCACCCGACGGACCACAACGTGCCCGACCGAGCCACCATCGACGAGATCGCGCGTCGGCGCACGTTCGCGATCATCTCCCACCCCGATGCGGGGAAGACCACCCTCACCGAGAAGCTGCTGCTGTTCGGCGGCGCGGTGCGGCTGGCCGGCACCGTCAAGGGGCGCAAGGCGGCGCGGCACGCGACCTCCGACTGGATGGCGCTGGAGCAGCAGCGCGGCATCTCCGTCACTTCCTCGGTGATGCAGTTCCCCTACGCCGGGCGCATCGTGAACCTGCTCGACACCCCCGGCCACGAGGACTTCTCCGAGGACACCTACCGCACCCTGACCGCCGTCGACTCGGTGCTCATGGTCATCGACGGGGCCCGCGGCGTCGAGGCGCGGACCCTGCGCCTGATGGAGGTGTGCCGGCTGCGCGACACCCCGATCGTGACGTTCGTGAACAAGATGGACCGCGAGAGCCGCGAGCCCGTCGAGCTGCTCGACGAGGTCGAGCGGGTGCTCGACCTCCGGTGCGCGCCGGTGACCTGGCCGATCGGAAGCGGCCGGCGGTTCAAGGGCGTCTACCACCTGCTCGACGATCGGGTCCACTTCTTCGGCGCGCGCCACGATGGCGGCATCGTGGAGGGAGAGGTCGTCGAGGGCATCGACAATCCGGCCCTCGACCATCGGCTCGGGCCGCAGGCGCAGGAGCTGCGCGACGAGGTGGAGCTGGTCCGCGGCGCCAGCCATGCGCTGGAGGTCGATGCCTATCGGGCGGCCGCCATGACGCCGGTGTTCTTCGGCTCCGCCCTCAACAACTTCGGGGTCCGCGAGCTGCTCGAGACGTTCGTCGAGCTTGCGCCGCCGCCCGGCGCGCGCGCGGCCGAGCAGCGCACCGTGTCCCCGGAGGAGGATCGGTTCAGCGGGTTCGTCTTCAAGGTCCAGGCGAACATGGACCCGCAGCACCGGGACCGCATCGCGTTCATGCGCATCACCTCGGGGCGCTATCGCCGGGGAATGCGCATTCGCCACGTGCGGACCGGCAAGGACGTGCACGTGGCGAACGCCATCACCTTCATGGCCCGCGAGCGCGATCGGGTGGACGACGCCCGGGCCGGCGACATCATCGGACTGCCCAACCACGGGACGATCCGGATCGGCGACACCTTCTCGCAGGGCGAGGCGCTCAGGTTCACGGGCATTCCGAGCTTCGCTCCGGAGCTGTTTCGCCGGGTCGTGCTCCGCGACCCGCTGCGCCTCAAGGCCCTGCAGAAAGGGCTCGACCAGTTGAGCGAGGAGGGCGCCACGCAGGTGTTCCGTCCGCTCGTCACCAACGACCTCATCCTCGGTGCGGTCGGTGTCCTGCAGTTCGACGTGGTCGCGTGGCGGCTGCGCAACGAGTACGGGGTGGAGAGCCGCTACGAGCCGGTCGAGGTGACGACGGCGCGGTGGGTGAGCAGCGGCGATCCGGCCCGGCTCGAAGCCTTCCGCCGCAGGAACGAATCGCGCCTCGCGCTCGACGGCGCGGGCAACCTCGCGTACCTCGCGCCGACGATGGTCAACCTCGGCCTCGCCATCGAGCGCTGGCCCGACGTGGAGTTTCGCGCGACCCGCGAGGTCTGAGATCCGGCTCGGCCTTTCGGCTTGATGGCTCAGCCTTTCGGCTTGACCTCGATGAGCTCGATCTCGAAGTGCAACCCTCGCGCCGACGATGGTCAGCCCCGGTCTCGCCGTCGAGCGCTGGCCCGACGTGGAGTTTCGCGCGACCCGCGAGGTCCGGGATCCGGCTCAGCCTTTCGGCTTGATCTCGATGAGCTCGATCTCGAAGTGCAGCGTCTGGTTCGGACCGATCGAGCCGCCGGCGCCCTGCTCGCCGTAGGCAAGCCCGGCCGGGATCCACACCTCCCAGTGCGACCCCGCCGGCATGAGTTGCAGCGCGGCCTGCCAGCCGGGGATCACCGCGCCGAGCATGAACTCGGTGGGTTCGCCGCGCCGGTAGGAGCTGTCGAACTCGGTGCCGTCGAGCAGCCGGCCCCGGTAGTGCACCACGACCCGGTCCTCGGCGGACGGAGTCGTTCCCTCGCCGGCGCGCAGGACGCGGTACTGGACTCCGTCGGGGGTCTGCTCGATACCCTCGTTCTTCGAGTTCGACGCGAAGAACGCCTCGCCGGCCGCGAGGTTCTCCGCCGCCTGCCGGCTCTGCCGCGCGGCATGTTCCGACCGGAGCGCCGCCTGGGCCGCCTGCATTTCCTCGCGCGTGAGTCTCGGCCGGCGATCCTCGAACACGTCGTCCAGGGCCGCCGCGAGCGCCGCGGCGTCGATCTCGTCGAGACCCTGCTGGCGGAGCGACTGCCCGACCTGGAGGCCGATCATGTAGCTCAGGCGCTGGAGGTCCGACTCCAGCGCCGGGCCGTCGTCGGCCGCGGGGGCCTGCATGACGGCGACGAGCGCGAGGCACCCCGCGACGAGCGGCACGATGCGCGGTCCGATACGGCGGGGCGAGCGAGCGCCCTCACGGCGGTGGGTCATGATCCTTTCTCCGGATGATGGACGACGAATGCTGGGGCGGCCCGGCTCGGTACTTGGCGGCCGGCCCGGCACTTGGCGATCGGACTGGCGCTTGGCGGTCGGACCGCGACTTGGCGGTCGGCCCGGCATCTGGCGGTCGGACCCGCGCTTGGCGGCCGGACCGGCACTTGGTGGAGAGATGACCGTGCGCCTGAAGGCCCGCGCAGGTCGTGAATCGCATCGTGCGTGGGTGCGAGGCGCGCATCATCGCACGGCCGATGCGTTCCGCACCAATGCCCGCGGCATCTGCGCAGGACCATTTTTTGTCGTGACCGAGTGCGAGGGCGGGTGCGGACCCGCCTGCCGTGCGATCGAGGGCAGCTTCATGACGCCCGAACCGACACGCAGACGACGAAATGCGTTCCCGAATGGCCTGCTGAACAGGCCCGGTTCACCCGTCGCCGGACAAAACGAGCCCGCGGTATCTGCGTGGTCTCCGCGGCGACCAGCCCGGTCGGGCGCACCGGAGCCGGCCTCGCCGACGAGGCCGATCGTCGTCCCCGATTTCGGGACCCGGATCGGCGGCCGACGATCGTCCGGTGACTCCTCGCCGGTGCGAGAGCGCCATGCCTTCCCGTCCCCGCGGGTTCGACGCTGGCCCGCGACCCCGACTTCGCGGATCATGGACCCGCAAGGCCGCCCCGGGCCGGCAGAATGGTCGCCTGCACGACGCGAAGACGACGCGGAGACGATGCGAAACCCACGCCTGTTCGTCGATCCGCCGCTCGCCGCCGGGGCGAGGATCGTCCTGCCGGAGATCGCGGGCCGTCACGCCACGCGAGTGCTGCGGCTCGGAGTCGGCGATGCACTCACCGTCTTCGACGGACGCGGGGGTGAGTACGACGCCACCATCGCGCGCGCCTCTCGCGGTGCGGTGGAGGTCGAGGTGGGCGCGCACACGGCCGTGGATCGGGAGTCCGCGCTTGCGGTCGAGCTGGGCCAAGGGATCTGCAGGGGCGATCGGATGGATCTCGTCGTCCAGAAGGCGACCGAGCTCGGCGTGCGGGCGATCCGCCCGGTGTTCTGCGAACGCACCGTCGTGAAGCTCGATCCGGTGCGCGCGGAGCGCCGGGTCGCCCACTGGCGCGCGATCGCGGTGCACGCGGCGCAGCAGTCGGGCCGCACGCGGGTGCCGGAGGTCGCGGAGGTCGAGGACCTCGATACGTGGCTGGCGCGCCCGGGGGCGGGACCGCGGCTCGTCCTGTCGCCGCGCGCGGACGCTTCGCTCTCCGATCTCGCACCGCCGGCGTCCGGGAAACCGGTGCGCCTGCTCGTCGGCCCCGAAGGTGGCCTCGCTCCCCGGGAGGTCGAGCGCGCCCGGGGCGCGGGGTTCACGGGGCTGCGTCTCGGGCCGAGGGTGCTGCGGACCGAGACCGCGGCACTGGTCGCGCTCGGCGTGCTGCAGGCGCGATGGGGCGATCTGGGATAGCCTGCGACGGCGACCGCCCGTTTCGGAGCGGGGTCGTATCGATGGCTCGACGATCCGCTGACGCAGGTCGCCTCGTTCGGCGCGAGCGGTCGCGGTTCCGCGCTCGGACGGCGACCGCCCGTTTCGGAGCGGGGTCGTATCGATGGCTCGACGATCCGCTGACGCAGGTCGCCTCGTTCGGCGCGAGCGGTCGCGGTTCCGCTCTCGGACGGCGACGAATGGCCGGATCGGAACTTCCCTTTCGGAGACCATCCAATGAGCGATGACATCCCATCCGGCAAGCCGTGGGCGGGCCGGTTTGCCGAGCCGACGGACGCACTGGTCGAGCGGTTCACCGAATCGGTGAGCTTCGACCACCGGCTCGCGAGGCACGACATCCGGGGCTCGATCGCGCACGCGACGATGCTCGCCGAGGTGGGCGTGCTGAGCCGTGCGGACCGCGACGCCATCGTCACCGGGCTCGAGGGCATCCTCGCCGACATCGAGGTGGGCGCGTTCGAGTGGCGCACGTCCCTCGAAGACGTGCACATGAACGTCGAATCGGCGCTCACCGAGCGGATCGGCGACGCCGGCAAGCGCCTGCACACCGGGCGGTCGCGCAACGATCAGGTCGCCACCGCGGTACGGCTGTACGCGCGCGAGGCGATCGACGGCATCGCCGGGGCGGTTCGCGCGCTGCAAGGCGTGGTACTCGCGATCGCCGAGCGCGAGGCGGAGACCGTGCTGCCGGGCTTCACCCACCTTCAGCCCGCGCAGCCGATCACCTTCGGCCACCACATGCTCGCGTGGTTCGAGATGCTGGAGCGCGATGCCGCGCGCTTCGCCGAGTGCCGCGCGCGGGTCAACCGCATGCCACTGGGGGCTGCCGCCCTCGCCGGGACACCGTATCCGATCGACCGCGCGATGACCGCGCGGCTGCTCGGGTTCGACGGGCCGTGCGAGAACTCCCTCGACGCGGTGAGCGACCGCGACTTCGCGATCGAGCTCGTCTCCGACTGCGCGCTGGCGATGGTGCACCTCTCGCGCATGTCGGAAGAGCTGGTGCTGTGGGTGTCGGCGCCGTTCGGGTTCGTCGAGCTCGGCGACGCCTGGTGCACCGGCTCGTCGATCATGCCGCAGAAGAAGAACCCGGACGTCCCGGAGCTGGTGCGCGGCAAGAGCGCGCGGGTCATCGGCCACCTCAACGCGCTGCTGGTGCTGATGAAGGGCCAGCCGCTCGCGTACAACCGCGACAACCAGGAGGACAAGGAGCCGCTGTTCGATGCCGTCGATACCGTCACGGACTGCCTCCGGGTCTTCGCCGGGATGCTCGCGACCCTCGAGTGCCGGCGCGGGCGGATGCGCGAGGCGGCCCGCCTCGGGCACATGACCGCGACCGACCTCGCCGACTACCTGGTGCGCAGGGCGGTGCCGTTCCGCGATGCCCACGAGGCGGTCGGGCGGGCGGTGCGCCGCGCGGTGGAGACGGGACGGGACCTGTCGGAGATGACGCTGGACGAGCTTCGCGCGTTCTCGCCGGTCATCGAGCGCGACGTGTTCGAGGTGCTGACCCTCGAAGGCTCGGTGGCCGCCCGGGACCATCCGGGCGGCACCGCCCCCGCCCAGGTGCGCGCCGCGATCGAGCGGGCGAAGGCGAGGCTCGCTTCCGCCCGGGGCGATTGAGGCGATTCCGTCGGTCGGGCCGGGGAGGCGTGTCGTGAAGAAGCCGCTCGAAGCCGGGGCGGACCCCGAGAGGTGAGCGATGCCTTCGAGCCGATCGCCGGCCGGCTGATCGGCTGGTACGCGCGGCACGGCCGTCGGGATCTGCCGTGGCAGCACGACCCGACGCCCTATCGCGTATGGGTGTCCGAGATCATGCTGCAGCAGACCCGGGTGAGCGTGGTCACCGGGTACTACGAGCGGTTCATGGCGCGGTTCCCGGATCTCGCGGCCCTCGCGGACGCCCCGCTCGACGACGTGCTCGGGCTCTGGACCGGGCTCGGCTACTACTCCCGGGCGCACAACCTTCATCGTGCCGCGATGGCGGTGCGGGACCGGCACCGCGGCACGATGCCGCGCGATGTCGATGCGCTGGTCGCCCTGCCGGGGATCGGCCGCTCCACCGCCGGCGCGATCCTCGCGCTCAGCCATGGAGATCGGCACCCGATCCTCGACGGCAACGTCAAGCGCGTGCTCTGCCGCTACCACGGCATCGCCGGCTGGCCCGGGCAGGGCAAGGTCGAGCGCAGCCTGTGGGCGCTTGCCGAGCGGCACACCCCGCGCGAGGACGTGGCCGCCTACACCCAGGCGATCATGGACCTCGGGGCGACACTCTGCGTGCGGTCGCGCCCGCTGTGCTCCATCTGTCCGATCGAGGCCGACTGCGCGGCGCGGCGCGACGGGACCCAGGCAAGGCTCCCCGCGCCCCGGCCCCGGCGCGACGTGCCGCGTCGCGAGACCGCGTTCCTGGTGCTGCGCGCCCCGGACGGCGCGTTGCTCCTCGAACGCCGGCCCCCGAGCGGCATCTGGGGCGGGCTGTGGTGCTTCCCGGAGTGCGACCCCGCCGCCGACATCGAGACCGAGTGCCGTTCGCGCTTCGGCATCCGCCCCCTCGCCACCACCGCGCTCGCGCCAATCGCCCACGGATTCACCCACTTCAAGCTCGACGTGCACCCCGTTCTCGTCGAGGTCGACGACGGCGCCGGCGACGGCGTTATCGCGGTGGATGCGGACGGGATTCGCTGGGATTCACCCAGAGCCGTCGCGGCGGATGCGGACGGGATTCGCTGGGATTCGCCTGGAGCCGCCGCGGCGGGTGCGGGCGGGTCTCGCCGGTATTCGCCCGGAGCCGCCGCAGTGGATGCGGACGGGACTCGCCGGGATTCGCCCGGAGCCGCGGCGGTGGATGCGGGCGGGTTTCGCCGGTATTCCTCCGCCGCTTCCGCTGACGGGTCGGACGGTGTTCGCCGGCATTCATCCGCCCATGCCGTGGCCGATGCGGGAGAGCTCCGCTGGTACGCTCCCGGCGCCGCTGCGGGTGTCGGGCTCGCGGCGCCGGTGAAGCGCCTGATCGAGCAGCTTGCGGGCGGGTAGCCGCTTCGCGTCCCGACCTGCCGCGTCCCTCGGTCTCGCGGGAGCGTGTCCTTTCGGAGACAATCGCGGCCCGGCAATCGACCGGCGAGGCAGCCCGGATGGCAAGGACCGTACAGTGCGTCAAGCTCGGACGAGAGGCCGAGGGTCTCGACTTCCCGCCCCTGCCGGGAGATCTCGGCAAACGCGTGTTCGAGAGCGTGTCGAAACCCGCGTGGCAGCAGTGGCTGGCCCACCAGACGATGCTCATCAACGAGAACCGGCTCAAGGTCACCGACCCCGCGGCCCGACGGTTCCTCGAAGGGGAACTGGAGAAGTTCTTCTTCGGCGAGGGCTCGGCGGCTCCCGAGGGATACGTCCCTCCGGCGGAGTAGCGGGTCCCGCCTTCCGGCCCGTGAAGTCGAGGATGACTGATACGTTCCTCCGGCGGGGTAGCGCGGGCGTCGCGCAGGCCCACCCGGCGTCGCGACCCGTATCGCGCCGGACGGTTTCGCAGGCCCTCGTCTCGTGCAGGATGGCGCGATCGCGCATGATGCGCTTCGGGCACGTTCGCGTCCGGGCGATGTCGAGATGATCGCGACGCCACGGACGGCGATGTCGAGCTTCCGCTCCCTGATTCCACTTGCCCCATGCTTCGCCGATCCGTCTCACCGATCCACGTCCGCAGCCGCGAATCGGCGAGGCATGAGGGTTAGAATCGACCCGCCCACCAACCGCCCGGGAGGTCCTGGACCATGAAGTTTCAGCTAGCCATCAACATGGAGCGCATCACACCGGATCTGGACATGTCCGCTGTCGAACGGCATACGCTGGAGATGGTGCAGATGGCCGACGAGGGCGGGTTCGCGATCGCGTGGGCGGCCGAGCACCATGCGCTGGAGATGACCATCGCGCCCAACCCGTTCCAGATCCTCACCTGGTGGGCGGCCCACACGTCCCGCATCCGGCTCGGCTCGGCGGTGGTGGTGGCGGCGTACTGGCACCCCATCAAGGCGGCGGGCGAGGCGGCGCTGCTGGACCTCTACAGCGGCGGGCGGCTCGAGTTCGGCATCGGCTCCGGAGCCTACCAGCGCGAGTTCGACCGCATGCATCCCGGCCTGAAGCGCTCCGACGGATCCCGCTACATGCACGAGATGCTGCCGGCGGTGAAGGCCCTGTGGCAGGGCGACTACGAGCACAAGGGCGAGCTCTGGTCCTTCCCCGCCGCGACCTCGGTGCCCAAGCCGCTCCAGAAACCCCATCCGCCGATCTGGATCGCGGCGCGTTCGCCGGACACCTACGACTTCGCGGTCAGGAACGAGTGCAACATCCTCTCCTGGCCTCTGACCCGTCCGGTGTCGGAGATCGAGCTCTACCGCGGGCACCTGGAGACCGCACTGGCCGCCAATCCCGGCAAGCCGCGGCCGATCTTCGCCACCATGCGCCACACGGTGGTGTACGACCGCAAGGAGGACTGGGAGGTGCCGGTGAAGGCCGCGATGCGCCAGCTCGGCCAGTTCGAGAACCTGTTCAAGAACCTCGGTGACGTCGCCGACGGCTTTCCGAAGGCGGTCGACTTCTCGGAGCTGGAGAACCGCGACGAGTACGATCCGCACATGCTCCATCGCAACCTCATGTTCGGCACTCCCGACGAGGTGATCGAGAAGCTCGGGGCCTACGAGGCGCTCGGCGTCGAGCACTTCACGTACTACGCGAGCCTCGGTCTCGGGATGAAGGAGCAGAAGCGGTCGCTGGAGCTGTTCATCAACGAGGTGATGCCGGCGTTCGCGTGACGAAGCGCGCCGGCGGGCATGGCCGAGCGCGAGGAGGGCACGTGGCGCGGCATGTCACGTGGCGCAGCATGTGGAGATCGCTACCGCCGGCAACCGGCCATCGTCGCCCGCCATGGAAGAAGACTTCGGAGTCGACCTCGATCAGGTGCGCGCGTTCCTCGCGGCCCGGGAGCAACGGCGCCGCGCGCGGGTCGACGAGCGCTACGCGCAAGCCACTCGGGACGTGCGGACGATCGTCTCGCAGATCGCCGCACAGGTGAATCCGCGCCGCATCTACCAGTGGGGGTCGCTGCTCGATCGGTGGCGTTTCAGCGAGATATCCGACCTGGACATCGCGGTCGAAGGGCTGAACGGGCCGGCCGAGTACTTCCAGGCTCTCGGCATCGCGATGAACGCGACAGCCCTGCCGATCGGTATCGTGGAGCTGGAGAAAGTCCCGGCGGACATCGCCGAACACATCCGCAAGCGAGGTGTGGTGGTTCATGAGCGAAGCGATCCGTGAACTCGTCGCCCTGATTCGGGCGCACCACCGGCGGCTCGAGGCGGTTTGCCGGTCGACCGAAAGCGCGCTCGGGGACGAGACCGCGCAGCTCGGAAAGACGCCGGTATCGGCACTCATCCGAGGAGAGAGCCCATGTACCGAGCAGCAATCCTCGCAGCCGTCCTCCTGAGCGGCTGCGCGAAGCCCATGCTGGACCTTCCCGAGCTTGGTGAATCACATCGCGTATCGGCTCGAACAATTCCGGACACTACTCGACTCGACCCACCACCCGACACCGGCGCGTGAGCGTGAGATAGAGACGATCCTTGAGAAACGGCTCGGATTGCACCAACGTGCTCTTGCCGGTCTGGCGGGCGCCCATCAGCACGATGACGGGGAAGGCGGCGAGCGTGCGCTCCAGCAGTCGGGAAGCGGCCCGGGGCAGATAGTGCGGATCGACCATAAGGTGGGCGATCATCGCTCACGTCGTGGGCGATTTTCCAAATGATGGTTCATCGATCCCGGGACCATCTTGAATGGGCAGACAGATATGTTCGACCCAATGGACGGCGGGCTGATGACGGCTGCGAAGAAGGGCTGCGAACATTGGCGCGGACCTCGAACCATCCCGTCGAGAGGGTAAGGCGATGTTCGACACCAAGGACCAGATTCTGAGCCAGCTTCGTGCCGGAGAAGACGGCCGCGCCGAATTCAAGGAAGTACGTCTCGGGGACCGAGGCGTGATCTCTCCCAACACCGAAGCTCTTGCCGGCGAGTTGGTCGCATTCGCGAACGCCGAAGGTGGCGTCGTATTCCTCGGGGTCGACAACTCGGGCGGCGTGCGCGGGGTTCCCCCGGAAAGCATGGATACGGTCGAGAATTGGGTCATCAACGTCGCAACGCACAACTGCGACCCACCGATTCGGCCGACCCTGCGCAAAGAGATGCTCCCCGGCGCTACCGGAGACGATCAGCGTATTCTTTTGGCCGAAGCCCCCCGGGGCCTCTACGTACACCGGACGTCAGGTGGACGCTACTACCTGCGCGTCGGCTCCACGAAGCGCGACCTCACGCCTCCGGAACTTGCCCGGCTCTTCCAGGAGCGGGGCCGCGAATACGTATTCGACGAGCAACCCGTGCTCACCGCAACCGTCGACGATCTCAATCGCAACCGGCTCGAAGCATTTTTCGGACGCTCGCCGACCATCCCCTGGCTCGACCTGCTGCGGAACACGCGGGTGACCTTCCGAGACGAGGACGGCACGGATCACCCCACCGTGGCCGGCCTGCTGGTCTTCGCCAGAGAGCCGACCGAGTTCCTCGCATCCGGCTCCATCGAAGCGGCGTGCTATCGCGGAACCCGGCTTTCCTCCGACGAGCTCGTCCACGCGGAGCGCCTCGCCGGCCCCGTACCCGACCAGATTGACGCCGGGGTCGCCTTCGTCGCCCGGTTCATGCAGACGCCGGCAGGCGATCGGCCGAGCGACCGTGATGCCCCCTCCTACGACCTCGATGTCGTCGACGAAGCCATCGTCAATGCCGTCGCCCACCGCGACTACGCCATTTCCGGCTCGAAGGTCCGCTTGTTCCTGTTCGCCGACCGTCTGGAGCTCTACAGCCCCGGCAAGCTGCCCAACACCATCACCCTCGACGACATGCCCTACCGCACCTTCACCCGCAACCAGCTCCTGGTCAGTTTCCTGTCGAGACTCCGAAGCAAGCGGACCGGGCAGGTGTTCCTGGAATCAAGAGGCGAGGGCGTGCGGAAGATCCTTCAGGACGGCGAAGCCCACTCCGGCCGCCGCCCGAAGTACGAACTGTTCGGCGACGAGCTCCGGTTGACCCTGTGGGCCAAGATGCCATCGGTTGGCTGATCGGTCCTCTGCCGCGCTACCCCTACGAAAAATGCAGGAACAATTATGAGCAGACTCCTGGTTCCGGCATTGTCGGGCTATGAGAAATCCAGACTGCCGGGAACGCTGGAGTTGTCTTGAAATGGTCGTGTTCAGACTGCATCGACAGCAATCTCGGATGGTACTGGAGATAGCTGCTGCATTGCAACGCAGCCGCCGAATTACTGATTGTCAACTGCCCCCAACCGCTTCAAGGCATAGTATCTCAGTTTCTGTTGGTACTCGCTGATGCGGTGATCTTTCCCCGGAACAGAAATACCACGGGCAATCATCCTTCTTACCAATCGGATGACACGAAACGGCATGCTGAGATTCGGGATGACCTTGAGTCTGGAGTTGTCTCCGTCGCAAGCCGTCAGATAACGCATGTCGCCTTGGTGCATGTAGCCACAGAAATTCCTCTCCAAGGCCTCCGCCCATCGTGGTCTCGCGAGTGAGAGAATAAACGCAATACAATAGGTCAGCCATGATGGAGGTACGCGGGGTACTCCGTCCGCGGCGTTGACCACGCGATAAATCGGTGCGCGGATTTCCTCGCCGAATTCTTCGTTGCCTACCCGTGGACTGCCAAACGTATAGCAGGCAGCGAGGGAGTCACGCTCCAACTCCTTGGTCGCGACAATCGCCAAGGCACCTCCTAGAGAATGTCCGGTGATGTAGAGGGAACAGCCATCCGGCAGGGCGTCGACAGCGTCCCGGACCTGCTCACTCACCTGGTTGTAGGCGTCGCGGAAGCCCGTGTGCACTTTGACGCCGTCCTGGCCTTTGTAGAACCGAGCGTTCAGGTCGGTTTTGACGTCAATCCAACTGTTCGCCTCGGTACCGCGAAAGGCGAGAACGGCGATTTGATCGCCATCTCGTTGCGCCAGGAACGCCTGCGTGTCTGCCTCGTTGAAGATCCTGACCAGCTTGAAGTTGGCGCGATCCAGGGCAGCTTCCAGTTGGTCGAGGTTTGGAGACGGGGTACCATTGCTGCCAAGTTTGGTGTCGATGTAAGCCTTCAGAGTCTTTTCCAGCTCCTGGAATTGGTTCGCTACTTCCGCTCCTCCTCTCCGCTGGCGGGCGGATTTGGCGAGCCTGAGAATGGCGCCTAGCAGTTCCTTGAAGTGACTATCACCTTCAAAGGGCAGATATGCGAGCGCACTCATTTCACACATCATCCAGGCCGATCGGTCGCTGTACGCCGCCCGAGTCGTCGGCAGGCGCTTCAGTTCCGATGGTGCATTGAAGTATTTGTTCATTTGGATTCTCGGGGTCTCTTCTGAAGTTGTCGAATTCTGAGGTATGGGGACGATCCGTTCGTATTCAAGAGGTAGCAATACGGTCGTTGATGTGAGCGGTTCGCTGACGGAAACCGGCGGGTGAATGCCATGATTCGCCGCAGCATATAACACATTCTTCAAGCAGCTCCAATATTCTACTACTGGATCATGGTCCAATTATCAAGCTCGGTTACCCAGCATGTTCAAGAAACCGGTCAGCACTTGGTCGTTGATGTGCAACGGATTCGACATCTGCATACGGTGTGCGACCTTCAAGGCACGCCGTCGTGAGAGGGCGCCGGCGGCGACCAAATCCACCATGAGGCCAAGGCCGAAGCGCGTCTCGACAGCGTAGCGTTTGCAGAGCCGCTGGAGTGCACGGTCGTTCGTAACGCATGTCCATCCCTCTTCGCGGCACACGACCAGGCAGAGACGATCATTGAAGGAGACATTCGACTCGACCTCCGCGGCTCGGAGCATCCATTCCGTCTCGACCTTGATGATGTCGATGCCGAGCCGCGCGCACTCCGCTGTCGTGACTCGGTGCACCTCATCGAGCACCGTCGATATGACGGCCACTCGCCCTACATGCCGACTCACGAGTTCGAGGATCGCCAACTCGGAGTCGCGATAATCGATAAGCACATCGGCATCTGCGAGGAGTACGGTCGCGGTAGTCTGCATCGGCTCTAACCTGCCCACTCCCGCGCCTGTACCCTCATCTCGTCCCGGGCAAGACCCAGTATCTCGGCGGCGCGCCCGAGCGATACATGTTCAGCTTCGAGCGCCTTTCGCACGAGTCGCGACAGACGGTCCTCGATGAAGTCGTGGCGAATGAGGCCCGCGGGTTCTCCCGATCGGCTCCAGTTCCACGCGAACTCGCTCTTTCGGAGACATTCGGGTTCATCGGTCTTGCGAAGCGTCTTGCCGAAGTACCCGCGATGCTGGCCCTGGAATGCGCGCCAGACGTCGCGTGTATCGCGACCCGACTCCACCAGCCGGTAGAGCACGGTCTTGTAGCTGACACGAAAGATTCGTTTGACTTTGAGGACGCGCACCAGGAGCGAGTGTCCGCGGGTCTCGTCCCACTCGGCCGCGAACGCCGCCTCCGGCATGAGGAATTCGCTCGCGAAGGCGTCGGCTTCACGTTCCGCCTGTATCGGGAGCTCGGTGGCATCGCGCTGGTATTCGGAGGGGTGAAGCAACAGGTGACCCAGCTCGTGCGCCGCGGTGAAAATCCAGCGCTCCACCGAGATCCGATCCCAAGTGTTGACGACCACCGCCGGGCCGCCGTCATCCGCGCCGACGCTCAAGCCGAAGAAGGAGTCGCGCTTCGTCTCCAGGAGCAGGAGCTTCACCCCATTCTCTTCGAGCAACCCACAGATGTCGTGCACCGGTTCCTCGGGTCCGAGTCCGACCACCCGGCGAGCGGCCCGTGCGGTCTCCACGGGGTCTCGACACCGACTCGAAGGGCACTGAAACCGGAAAGGAAGGTACTCGTTCAAGTCGGCTTCCAGCCCAGTGTAGGCGTCCAGCCACCTCGAGACCTCCGCCAGGATCTGTTCGCGCGCATGGACCCGCGTCCGGGCGCGGAACCGCACATTTTCGAGGGGCCGGACGGGGGTAACAAGTTCACCGATCGGAACCGCTAGGGCCTTGGCCAGATCGACGAGGGTCCGCGCGCGCGGGACAACCGATCCGCGCTCGATCTTGCCGAGCGCAACCCGAGACAGCCCGGCCTTTGTGGCGAGCGCCTCCTGGGTCAGTTGCCGGTCCAGCCGCAGCCGGGCGACGTTAGCGGCGATGTGGGCCCCCTCTGCCATCGCACCACCTCCCTCTTGATAGCGCCTGATTCGAGAGTATCATTACTCGAAATTCTGTCAAGAAGATATTTTCGATGACTGGAGCCATTTCATTTTTCCCCGCGGGCAACGGCGACATGACACTCGGCGTGATCGAATAGCGAAGTCCTGTCGGTCGAAGGCGAAGGCGAGGTCGTCGAGGAACTCGCAGAGATGAGCGGCGGCCTCGTCGCTGATGTCGTGGTACACGACGAGGCAGGATCGGTTCACAGCCGTCACTCCTCAATGGTGTGCTCGAGGGGCTCGGCGGGGCCAGTGCGGGCGCCTTTGACGGCGGCGGTGGTCAGGGCGCGTAGTGGGCGATGCGGTTGATGAGCCGGGGCAATCCGCGCGCGCTGTGGAACAGCGCCTCGTTGGAGCGCGCGCGGTCACGATTTCAGCCCGTTGGCCCGTGCCTCGATCGCGGCACACCGCTCCATTGCGCAGCGAACGGGGCGTCGAACAGCACGGCGAGCGTCGCGACAACCCAGATGTCCTTCTCGAGCAGGAACGCGCGGTGTCGGCCCTTGTCTTGCGCCACTCTCAAGGCGTAACGGCGGTCATCGGCCGAAAGCCGTTGGTAGAGGGCGTCAGGCATGCGCGATGCGCGCGCTCAGCGGCTCGGCCATCCAGTTCGGCATCACCGCCCGAGCGGTCGCCAACTCGTCAAGCTCATCGGCGGAAAGCCCGGGCAATACGACTTCGAGGCCATCCTCGATCTCTTCAGGACCGAGCCATGCCAATGCACGAATCACATCCCCCGCCTTGTGGTGCGGCGCCGCGAGTTGCCAGCGTGGGGCGTGGCGCAACTCCACCGTGATCCCGCCGAAGTGCAGCTTCCGCGAGCGACCCGAAGTCAGGTAGACCTCCCGTACCGGGTTCTGGGTGGTCAATCCGAGGCGATTCGCGGCGGAGCCGCCGCACGGCACCATGGTTTCGCCCCACAACGCCGACAGCGCTTCGAGCGCTTTGTCGACACGGGGCGCACATTGCCCGAAGCGGGTCTCGACCGGGCGCATGTAGACGCCTTGGCAGATCCGCATCAGCTTGTCCGACCGGGCCAGGCGCGACAAAGCCTGGTCCACCGCGGCCCGCCTGCCGAGGTGAAGAAGGGCGCCCGGACACAGCGGCGTGGCCTCCGGATGGGCTTCGGCATACTCCATGATGCGCTTGGGAAGGCCGTACATCGGTTGATGTCTCCGGTCAATTTGTCAGAAATATAGCTACGAGATCTCCATTCCACAATGCGGAGGGGACGTGAGTCCGGGTTCCGGAGCCGTTTCCCTTCGCTCCGTTTGGAGAACGCGGGTGGGCGTTGCGGAGCAATCCGACCAGCTACGATGCGTGGTATGCAACGTTGGCCGAAGCGCTTGGCTGCCCGCTTGCCACGTTCGACAGAAAGCTCGGTCGCGCCACCCGCCCCGCTTGCGAGATTGTCGTTCCGCCTGTGCCCGCAAGCAGCGAGAGGCGCTGCCGACGATGGCGGTGTGCGACGCCAACCTGATCCACACCTCGCACATCTCCGATGAAGAGGATCTGCGCTTTCGCAAGCATTCTGGAGCGGCGAGGTTCAGCGGCACCGGTCGGTTCCGCGAGCACGGTGACGCCGGGAGACGCGGGGAGGCGGCTCACAGGCTGAAGCCGCTTGAAGCCGCTTGAAGCGGCGACTCCAAAACCGCACACGGCGCCCGCCACCACCTCGCGCTATCGCATCACGAACGGGTCCGCCATCGGCTCGCTGGACAGGTTCATCCAGACCGTCTTGGGCCGCGTGTAGTCGTAGATGGCCTGGAAGCCGCTCTCGCGCCCGTAGCCGGAGCCCTTGAGGCCGCCGAACTCGGCGATGGGAGAGATCGCGCGATAGGTGTTCACCCACACGATGCCGGCCCGGACCGCCCGGGCGACCCGCAGCGCACGGGCGCCGTCGCGGGTGAAGATGCCGGCCGCCAGGCCGTGCCGGGTGTCGTTGGCGAGACCGACGACCTCCTCCTCGTCCCTGAACCGCAGCACGCTCAGGACCGGACCGAACAGCTCGGTGTCGACGATGCGCATCGACTGCCGCGGACAGTCGATGATCGTCGGCTCGTAGTACCAGCCGCGGTTGGGCTGGGCCGGGCGTCGTCCGCCGTGCAGGATCGTGCCGCCTTCCTCCACCGCGGTCGCGACCTCGCGCTCGATCCGATCGAGCTGCGCGGTGGTCGCCAGCGGCCCCATCCGGGTGTCTTCGTCCAGGGGATCGCCGATGACGATCCGGCTCGCCCGGCCCACCATCTCGTCCAGGAAGCGATCGGCGATGCGCTCCTGCAGATAGAGGCGCGATCCGGCCACGCAGCTCTGCCCGCTCGCCCCGAAGATGCCGGCGATGGAGCCGTTGACCGCGCTCTCGAGATCCGCGTCCTCGAAGACCACGAACGGAGACTTGCCGCCGAGCTCCAGCGAGACCTCGGCGAAGTTCTCGGCCGAGTTGCGCAGGACATGGCGCGCGGACTCCGGTCCGCCGGTGAAGCTGATGCGGGCCACCAGCGGATGGGAGGTGAGCACCCGGCCGCAGGGGTCGCCATGCCCGGTCACGATGTTGACCACCCCCGGCGGAAAGCCCGCCTCCTCGAACAGCCGGCCGAACTCCAGCATCGCCGCCGACGCATGCTCCGATGCCTTGAGCACCACGGTGTTGCCGGCGGCGAGCGCCGGCCCGAGCTTGACCGCGGCCAGGAAGAGCTGGGAGTTCCACGGGACCACCGCGGCCACCACCCCCAGCGGCTCGCGTGCGGTGAAGACGCACAGGTCGGGCTTGTCGATGGGCAGGGTGTCGCCGTGCACCTTGTCGGCGCACCCCGCGTAGAAGTGGAAGAAGTCCGCGATGTACTTCGCCTGCCAGCGGGTCTCCCTGAGCATCTTGCCGGTGTCGACGGTCTCGGTGCGGCCGAGCTGCTCCGAGCGCTCGGCCAGGAGATCCGCGAGTCGGCGCAGGCAGCGTCCGCGCTCGGTGGGCGTGGTGCGCGACCACGGGCCTTCGGTGAAGGCGCGGTGTGCCGCCTGCACGGCCCGGTCCACGTCGGCCGCGGTGGCCTCGGGGATCACCGCCCACGCCTCGCCAGTCGCGGGGTTCATGCTCTCGAAGGCGCCGCCGTCGCCGGCGTCCGTCGACGCGCCGTCGATCAGCATCTGGTAACGGGTGAGATCGGTCATCGCTGCCTGTCCTCCGTGCCGGGGGCGCCGCACCGGGCGATTGTCGCGACTCGGGTGGAAGCCGCGGTGGAACGTTCGACATTCGCCGAAGAATTATATTGACTTCCCGGCGAACCGCGTGGATATCTCCGTTGCGCGGCAGAGGAGCGGCGACCATGCCGGGGAAGCAGGTGATCGGCGAGCCGGTGGTGATCGGTGGACGGCGGCTCTCGCTGTCGCGCGCGGTGCGTGCCGGCGACTTCGTGTTCCTCACCGGACAGGTGCCGTTGCGCGACGGCGAGCCGATGACCGACGGCACCATCGAAGACCAGACCCATGCCGTGCTGCGCGACATCGAGAAGACGCTCGCCGCGGCGGGCTGCGCGCTGGACGATGTGGTGAAGACCATGGTCTGGCTGACCGACCGGGCGGACTTCCCGGGCTTCAACGCCGTCTATGCCGAGTACTTCCCCCACGATCCGCCCGCCCGTTCGGCGGTGGTGAACGATCTGCTGGTGGACGTGCGGGTGGAGGTCGAGGTGGTGGCCTGCAAGCCGCGGTGAGCGGGCCGGCGCGGACGGGCGCCGGTTCGGGAGGGTTCGCGGTCTTTGCCGGGGAGATCGGACATGCACGGGAGGCATGAGTGAGCATGGGTGACGCGAGTGACGCGGGTGGCACCGCCTGGGAAATCGAAGGAAGCGGGCTGGCGGTCGCGCTGGTTCACGGCTTCGGGCTCAACCGCGGGATGTGGCAGTGGCAGCTTCCGGCGCTGACTCCGTGCTTTCGCGTACTGACCTACGATCTGCTCGGGCACGGCGAAAGCGCGTCGCCCGAAGGCACACCGGACCTCGCCATGTTCTCCGGGCAACTGCTGGGTCTCCTGGATCGATGCGGGATCGAGCGCGCGGCGGTGGTCGGATTCTCTCTCGGAGGCATGATCGCGCGCCGGTTCGCGCTGGATCACCCGGACCGGCTCTCCGCCTTGGCGATTCTGCATTCCGCGCATGACCGCACCCCGGCCGAACGAGCGGCGGTGCGCGAGCGGGTGCGGCATACGCGAGCGCACGGACCTTCGGCGAACGTGGGCTCCGCCCTCGAACGATGGTTCACGCCGGCGTTCCGCACCCGGGCGCCGGAACGGATCGAGCTCGTCCGCCGATGGATCACGAGCAACGACCCGGACAGCTTCTCGCGGATCTACCCGGTGCTCGCCGAAGGCGACGTCGAAATCGCCCGGGGCCTGGAACGGATCGCCTGCCCGACACTGGTCATGACCGGGGAGGACGATCCGGGCAACACCCCCGCCATGTCGCGCGCCATGGCCGGACTCATCCCCGGTGCCCGGCTCGTGATCCTGCCCGGTCTCAGGCACATGGCGCTCGCGGAGTCGCCGCCCGCGATCAACGAGCCGCTGTCGTCGTTTCTGCGCGACGCCCTTCTCCCGGAGTGACGACGGGCCGGGGCGGAAACACGATCACGTGACGCAGGTTCCGGGAGTGGCGTGACAGCTCGATCGCCTCGTTGATCCGGGCGAGCGGCCGGCGTGAGGAGATCAACTCGTCGAGCTTGAGCCGTCCGCTCCGGTACAGGCGGAACAGCTTCGGCACGTCGATCCTGAGCCGTGCGCCGCCCATCTTGCAGCCCAGGATGCTCCGGCCATGGTGCGAAAGCCCGGTCGCGTCCAGTGCGACCCGTTCATCGCCGGGCGGCATCCCGACCACGACCAGCGCGCCGTCGCGCGCCAGCAGAGGAAGCGCCTCCTCGATGACCCGAGCGCTTCCCACCGCAATCATCACGACATCGAATCCGCGCCCCTCGGTCAGCGCGAGCGCTTGCGCGGCAACGTCCCCGGTCGCGGCGTTGATCGTCTCCGTCGCGCCGAACGCCCTGGCCTGCTCCAGCTTGTCGTCGGTCACGTCGATCGCCACCAGCGGGAGCGCTCCCGCGAGCACCGCTCCCTGCACGCAGTTGAGCCCGACCCCGCCGCACCCGACCACCGCCACGGAGTCCCCCACCTGGACCTTCGCGGTGTTGATCGCCGCCCCGAAGCCGGTCATGACGCCGCAGGAGATGAGGCAGGCGGCCTCGTCGGCGATGTCCCCGGGGATCTCCACCACCTGCGACGAATCGACGACCACGCTTTCCGCGAATCCGCCGACGCGCAGCCCGGCGCCCACCGGGCGGCCTGCCGCGTCGGTCAGGCGAGGCGCGGAATCGATGTCGTACCGGGCGATGCACTGGGTGGGGAGACCTGCTTCGCAGCACTCGCAGCGCCCGCACGAGCGCAGCAGGGAGACCAGGACCCGCTCTCCCACGCGGACTCCGGCCGGCGGCACGGCGGGACCGAGGTCGGTCACCACTCCGGAGACCTCGTGCCCGAACACGGCCGGCAGCTCTCCGCCCCATCCGCCGTCCATGTAGGTGATGTCCGAGTGGCAGATCGAGCTGGCCAGCACCTTCACCCGGACTTCGTTGCCCTGCGGCGGGTCGAGCCGCAGCGTTTCAATCGACAACGGCTCGCCGAACCCGCGGCACACCGCGGCCTGGATCTCGATCGTGTCCGAAGGCATGGCTCTCATGGTCCTCCAGGGGTTCGAAAGCGAAGGCGCTCCGCCGACGGCGCTCTTCGGCCGGGATGCGCGGGCCGGGGGTGGCCGGTGCGCAGCCTCCCGGCCGGGTGGGTCCGTCTCCATCCCGTCGTCGTGCGCCGAGGCGGACGACCTGCGGATGGCGGTGAAGCATGGGGCGAACCGGTGGCCACCGTTCCCCGGACGGCATGGACGCGGGCGCGCGAGCTACGGTGCGGCAACCCGCCAGGGCAGTCAACCGGCAGTCAACCTTGCCGCGACGCGCTTCGCGCGGCGGCCGTACCCGGCCACCCGGTCCGGTTTGACGCATCCCCGGCAACTCCTGACAATCGTGCCGGGAGCGAAGGTCCGGAGCGGTTCCGCACGATGTCCATCCAGGGTCCCGCCACGGGGCGCCGGGCAAGCAAGCCAGCCAGCAAGCCGGCCAGCAAGTCGGCCAAGCAAGCCAGTCAGAAGGAGCGTCACGACGTGGCCCATTCACCCCGAGAGATGATCGAGACCCTGGTCGGCTTTCCTACCGTATCGCGCGATTCCAACCTCGACCTGATCCGTTTCGTGCGCGACTACCTCGCCGGCTGCGGGGTGGAATCGCGCATCGTGCCGAACGAGGACGCCACCAAGGCGAACCTCTACGCCACCGTCGGTCCGGACGTGGAGGGTGGGGTCGTGCTTTCCGGGCATACCGACGTGGTGCCGATCGACGGGCAGCCGTGGGATTCCGACCCGTTCGAAGTCGTCGAGCGCGATGGCCGCCTCTACGGGCGCGGCACCGCGGACATGAAGAGCTTCTCCGCCATCGCGCTCGCGCTGGTCCCGGACATGCTCGCGTGCGGACTGGAACGTCCGCTCCACCTCGCCCTCTCCTACGACGAGGAGGTGGGCTGCCTCGGTGCGCCCTCGATGATCGCGAAGATCGCGGCCGAGGTGCCGCGGCCCGCCGCGGTCATCGTCGGCGAGCCGACATCGATGAAGGTGATGACCGCGCACAAGGGCGTCACGGTGATGGAGACCGTGGTCACCGGCCACGAGGCCCACTCCAGCCAGACCCATCGCGGGGTCAGCGCGGTGATGGCCGCGGCGCGGCTCGTCTCGAAGCTCGACGAGATGGCGCGCGCCGAGGCGGGCCGTCCTTCGGCCCTGCCGTTCGAGCCGGCGTTCACCACCATCCATGTCGGGACGATCGAGGGCGGTACCGCCGCGAACATCATCAGCCGCCGGTGCCGGTTCGTGTGGGACGTTCGGCACATTCCCGAAGACGATCCGATGATCCACGTGGACCGCTTCAACGCCTGGTGCGAATCCGAGGTGCTGCCCGGGATGCGGAGCGTCGCGCCGGAAGCGGACATCGAGACCCGGATGCTCAACCAGGCGCCCGCTCTCGAGCCCGAAGAGGACGGCGAGGCCGAACGCATCGCCCGCGCGCTCACCGGCGACAACGCCATCCATGCGGCGGCCTACGCGGCGGAGGCGGGACAGTTCCAGAAGGCGGGGTTCTCGACCGTGATATGCGGCCCGGGGTCCATCGACCAGGCCCACCAGCCGAACGAGTACATCGAGCTCGACCAGATCGACCGATGCGAACGCTTCCTGCGCGGACTCATGGCCGATCTCTCACGTTGACGAGCCTGCGCCGCCCGGTTCGCCCGGGTTGCTTGACCCTCCGGCCCGCGGTCGATTTAATACGCCGTCCTCCGGGATCCTCTTCCGGTTCCCGCAACGCGGCCAGGTAGCTCAGTTGGTAGAGCAGCGGACTGAAAATCCGCGTGCCGGTGGTTCGATTCCGCCCCTGGCCACCATCCGAATCAATAGTTTGCCCGCCATCACCGCGTTCCAAGTCAACGAGTAGTCACAGCGTTCCCTGTCCGGCCACCTTCCGGACGAGTCAGGGAAGCCACTCCGTGAGCGTCTCGCAATGGATGCCGCCGCAAAGGGCCGTGACCGCGACGGCATGGGCGAGGAGGCCGGTCACCGTCGCCCGCCGCTCCCGTTGCGCCATGGCTGCATGAGCCGGATGACGGTGCGATACTCGCGGCCTCGACCCGGATCGGCCGGCCAACCCGCGAGAAGACGGACCCATGACCATGAACGACCAGCAACTTGAGAAGATTCGCGACCGGAACGGCTTCATCGCCGCGCTCGACCAGAGCGGGGGAAGCACCCCGAAGGCGCTTCGCCTGTACGGCATCGACGAGAGCGCCTGGTCCGGCGATGACGAGATGTTCTCCATCGTCCACGGGATGCGTACCCGGATCGTGACGAGCCCGAGCTTCGACGGAGACCGGATCCTCGGCGCGATCCTGTTCGAGAACACGATGGACCGCGAGATCGAGGGCAGGCCGTCGGCCCGCTACCTGTGGGAGGAAAGGAATGTCGTGCCCTTCCTCAAGGTCGACAAGGGGCTCGCGCCCGAGGCGGACGGAGTCCAGGTGATGAAGCCGATGCCGGAACTCGACTCGTTGCTGGCCCGGGCGAAGGAGCACGGAATCTTCGGAACGAAGATGCGCTCGGTCATCAAGCTCGCCAATCCGGCCGGCGTGAAGGCGGTGGTGGACCAGCAGTTCGAGATCGGCCGGCGCATCGTGGAGGCCGGCCTGGTGCCGATCATCGAGCCCGAGATCGACATTCACAGTCCGGAGAAGGCGCAGGCGGAGGCGTTGCTGAAGGACGCCATGCTCCAGCACCTCGACGCCCTCGGCCCCGGCCGGAAGGTGATGCTGAAGCTGACGCTCCCCGAGCGGGAGAACTTCTACGCCGAGTGCGTGGACCACCCCGCCGTGCTCAGGGTCGCCGCCCTGTCGGGAGGCTATACCCGGGAGGAAGCCAACGCGCGCCTGGCGCGCAACCACGGGGTTGTCGCGAGCTTCTCCCGAGCCCTGACCGAGGGCCTCACCGCGCAGCAGACCGATGACGAGTTCGACGCGATGCTCGACGCGTCCGTCGCCAGCATCCACGAGGCGTCCAGAACGTAGGTTGCCGGTCGTGGTCGTGCCCGGCGCACGAAAAAAGAGGCCGGGGGCGGAGCCCCCGGCCGAATCACCAAAGGAGGATTGAAGAGGAGAGACATCACGATGATGTCGGGGGCTACCCTATCCGGAATTGGTGCACTGCGTCAAGAGCTTTTTTCCCTGAATCCCGGCTTCCATCTTGCCGGCCGGTGCGCAGCGGGACAGCGCCGACGTCAGCGCGCGATGATGTCGCCGTACTTGGCGACGAACCGCTCCCAGGCGGCGCCCGCCGCCGCTTCGGCGTCGTCGATCAGAGTGCGCGCATCCGCCGTCTTCAGCTCGAAGTCCTCGACCAGGATGGAGCCGTCGACCATCACGAACTCCACGTCCTTCGAATGCGCGTGATAGACGAGGTTCCGCACCGGGTCGAGGGCCGGGACCAGACCGAACCGCCGGAAGTCGAGCATCTGCAGGTCGGCGCGCTTGCCGGGCTCGATGGAGCCGATCTCGGCGCCCATCCCGAGCGCTTCCGCCCCGGCCATCGTCGCGAGCCGCAGGGCTTCGGGGCACTGCATCACCGTCGCGTTGCCGGTCCTGATGCGCGCGACGGTCACGCAGGCCCGCAGCACCTCGAAGTGGTCGGCGAACATGTTGTCGATGGCGAGCGAAACGGGGATGCCGCGAGACCGGTACTCGACCACCGGCGCGATGTGGCCGCGTACCGCGTTCATCAGCGGACAGTGGGCGACGGCCGCCTTCGAGGCTGCGAGCACGTCGATGTCGGAGTCGCCGACGACGTAGCAGTGCGCGCACACCGTGTCCGCGGCGAGCATCCCCGTGTCGCGCGCATACTCGAACGAGGTCTGGCCGCGCAGGCGCTGCATGACCTCGGCCTCGTACTCGCCCCATCCCAGGTGGATGCTGGTGCGCAGGCCCAGCCGGTCCGCGGCTTCCCGGCTCGCGCGCAGCAGCTCCGGTGACGAGGAGATCGTCATGTTCGGGGTCATCATCGCCTGGATGCGGCCGTCGGCCCTGCCGTGCCAATCCTGTGCGAACTCGACGGCTTGGCGGAGCTGCGCCTCGCGCAACGCGGCGTCGTAGCGGTATTCGTCCTTCGCCATCGCGTCGACATCGACGTCGTGGGTCATGATCCCCATGAAGCTGCGCACCCCGAGCGATTCGACGAAGGGGGCGAAGACATCGGCTTCCTCCTCCATCTCCAGCGTCGTGGTCACTCCGCTCTTCAGCAGCTCCGCGTAGGTGAGCGACCCGACCGCGAGGCGCTCCTCGCGGCTCGCGACCGTCGCCATCGGGAAGTACTGGCCGGTCACGCAGCCGAGCCCCATGTCCTCGGACCGGCCGCGGAAGAAGGTGTAACCGACGTGGTTGTGGGTGCTGACGAATCCGGGCAGGACGACCTTGCCGGTCCCGTCGATGACGCGCGCGGCGTCGGGATGCGCACGCTCGACCTCGGCGCTCGGACCCACCGCCGCGATGCGGCCGCCCTCGATGTACACCGCGCCGTTCCCGATGACTCGATCCTCCGGGTCCACCGTCAGGATGGTGGCGTTGCTGACAAGCAGGCTCATCTCTCTTCTCTCCCTACTCGATCGGGATCATCACGTTCTTGCGGAACGCGGGGCGCTCGGTGAGGCGCCGGTACCACGCTTCGAGGTTCGGCATCGGTGGACGGTCCCGCACCAGGTTGAACCAGCGATGGGCCTGCGGGCCGACGGGAATGTCGCCCATGGTGAGGGTGTCGCCGGCCACGAAGGCGCGGTCCGCGAGGTGCCGGTCGAGCACCGCCCAGACCTTGCAGCCGTGCTCGATGCCGGCGTTGATCTCGTCATGGTCGCGCTCCGCCTCCGCAGTGCGTACCAGTCCCCAGAACACCGGACGCATCATGGGTGCGCAGACCGTCTGCTGCCAGTCCATCCAGGTGTCGGCGGTGGCCCGGACCCGTGGATCGGAGGGCGAGAGCGAGCCCTGCCCGTACCGGTCGCACAGGTAGCGCGTGATCGCGTTGGATTCCCAGAGGGCGAAGCCGTCCTCGACGAGGGTCGGCACGAGTCCCGTCGGGTTCATGGCGAGATAGTCGTCTTCCCGGTTGCCGCCGAACTTCCCGCCGACATCGACCTGCTCGTAGTCGAGCCCGAGCTCGTCGGCCGCCCAGAGCGGCTTCATCACGTTCCCCGACGTGCGGCGTCCGAGTATCTTCAGCATGGCGGGTGCTCCTTGCGCGGTCCGGTCGGATGTCGGGTCGAATGTCGGCCGGACCCGATGCCTTCGTCGGCGAAGCATATGGCTTTCCGGCCGTCGCTGCATGAGACGCGGAGAACGATTCGCGAACTGCGCTCGACGCCCGCTGCGTGTTAGCCTCCTTCTTCCGACCGGCATCCGTCACGGTCTCGGCATTTGGTACCGACCGGCGCTTCCAGATGGCATATCCGTTCCGGAACCTGTCCCCGATGTTCCGTCCCGCGCGCATCGCCGCCGGCGCGGTACGGCTCTACCAGCTCGTGCTGTCGCCGCTTATGCCACCGAGCTGCCGCCATCTGCCGACGTGTTCCGACTACGCGATCGAGGCGTTGCGCGAGCACGGCGTCCTGCGGGGCGGCTGGCTCGCGGTGCGGCGCATCGCCCGCTGCCATCCATTCGGCACGAGCGGATTCGATCCGGTCTCCATGCGCGGTGGGGATCATCGCGGAACACCCGCGGACGGCCCGGCCGTTTCTCGGTCCGGTCCCCATGCGCGGGGAGCGTCGGCGCCGGCCGGTCTCGTGGCCGAGGGCCATCCTGTGGATGCGGGGATGCCCGGTCCGGCGTCGCGAGAGGTCGGGATGCGCCGCGTACGGTCGGCACGGGGCGGCAGGGACGGTGCCGGGAGAGGACGATGAGCGTCGATCGGAAGCTTCTCGAAATACTTGTCTGCCCGATCACGAAAGTGTCGGTGCAGATGCTCGGCGAACGGAAGCTCGCCGCGCTCAATCGGGCGATAGCCGAGGGCGGGGTCAGGCACCTGGGCGGCGAGACGGTCGAAGCGCCTCTCGACGAAGCACTGGTGACCACCGACGGCCGGACCGTCTATCGCGTCGACGACGGCATCCCGGTGATGCTGGAGGACCTCGCGATTCCGACCGAGCAGCTCGCCGACTGGTAACGGGGGAGGCTGACGCGCCGGGCGCCCGGCGGCTGCGTCTTGCGGAGGCTCCCGACAAGGATCGACCCGTCAGGCCGCCGTTTCGTTTCTCGAAGCCCTCGGTGTCGATGCGACGCCGCCCGCGCGTCACGAAGCCAGGGCGGAGCCGTCCTCGATGTTCGGGCAGGCCGTGGACGACCGGCCCGCGGCGGAACGGTCACGAAGCCAGGGCGGAGCGGTCCTTGATGTTCGGGCAGGCCGCGGACGACCGGCCCGCGGCGAAACAGTCACGAAGCCAAGGCGGAGCGGTCCTCGATGTTCCGGCCCCGCCTCGAACGTCGCGCCGCGACCGCTTCGGCGAGTTCCTCCAGCATCTCCACCGTATCGTCCCAGCCGATGCAGGCATCGGTGATGCTCTGTCCGTAGGTGAGCGGCCGCCCGTCGACAACGTCCTGGCGTCCCGCCTTCAGGTGGCTCTCGATCATCACGCCCATCACCGCCCTCTCGCCGGATGCGATCTGTCCGGCCACGTCGCGGCAGACGTCGCGCTGGCGTTCCGGCCGCTTGGCGCTGTTCGCGTGGCTGAAGTCGACCATCACGTTGGGCCGATGGCCCCCCGCTTCCAGCATCGCGGCGGCGGCGCGAATGTGCTCGGACTCGTAGTTCGGCGACTTGCCGCCGCGCAGGATGACGTGCGCGTCCTCGTTGCCGGCGGTCTTGAAGATCGCGGCGCGTGCGTCCTTCGTGAGCGAGAGGAATACATGCGGATGCCTGGCGGCGCCGACCGCGTCGACCGCGAGCTTGATGCTGCCCCCGGTGCCGTTCTTGAACCCGACCGGGCAGGACAGCCCCGAAGCCATCTCGCGATGCACCTGGCTCTCGGTGGTGCGCGCGCCGATTGCCCCCCAACTGATCAGATCGGCGATGTACTGCGGGGTGACGAGGTCGAGGAACTCGACCCCGGCCGGCATGCCCGAGTCGTTCAGGTCGAGCAGCAGGCGTCTCGCGATGCGCAATCCCTTGTCGATGTCGAAGCGGCCGTTCAGGTCGGGGTCGTTGATCAACCCCTTCCATCCGACGGTGGTGCGCGGTTTCTCGAAGTAGACGCGCATGACGACCAGCAGCCGGTCGGCGAGCGCGCGGCGGGGCCCGAGCAGGCGCGATGCGTACTCGCGCGCCGCCTCCGGATCGTGAATGGAGCAGGGTCCGGCGATGACGAGCAACCGGTCGTCCTCGCCGGACAGTATCCGGTGGATCGCCTGCCGGGTCGCGAAGATGTGCCCGGAGGTCTCGTCGGAGAGCGGAAGCTCATCGAGGAGCTTCGCGGGGGCCGCCACGTCGTCGATCGACGCGATTCGAAGGTCGTCCGTCTCGTAACGCATCAGGTTGTCTGCCGCCGTATGGGAAGCCGCGCCCGCACACGGGGCAGGGGGCGCGTACTTTCAAGGGGCGCGTACTTTATCGAAAAAGGCGGATCGGGTCCCGTGGCCCGGCCGGCGGGGCGTCCGGCCGCGCTTCCGTCGGGTCCCCCGGACCTACGGTTGCCTACGGCTGCGTCGCGACCCTCTCGAACCCCTTCTCCGCGGCGCGGAACGTGGCTTCCAGGTGCTCGTCGGCGTGTGCACCGGACACGAAGCCCGCTTCGAACGCCGATGGCGCGAGGTACACGCCCTCGGCGAGCATGACGTGGAAGAACCGGGCGAACCGCTCCGTGTCGCAGGCCATGACGTCGGCGAAGCCGTCGACCCTGTCCGCGTCGGTGAAGAACAGCCCGAACATGCCGCACACATGGTTCGTGGCCAGCCCGACCCCCGCCGCCGCCGCGCGTTCGCGCAGGCCGCCGACCAGGCGCGACGTAGCCGCCGACAGGCGATCGTGGAACCCGTCCTCGCAGATGAGCTCCAGGGTCGTCAGGCCGGCGGTCATCGCGATGGGGTTCCCCGAGAGGGTGCCGGCCTGGTACACCGGCCCGTCCGGCGCGATGTGGTCCATGATGTCGCCCCGCCCGCCGAATGCGCCCACCGGCATGCCGCCGCCGATGACCTTGCCGAGGATGGTGAGGTCGGGGCGTACCCCGTACAGCGCCTGGGCGCCGCCCGGCGCGACCCGGAAACCGGTCATCACCTCGTCGAAGACGAGCACCGCGCCGTGCCCGTCACAGCACTCGCGCAACGATTCCAGGAAGCCCGGCACCGGCGGCACGCAGTTCATGTTCCCGGCGATGGGCTCGACGATCACCGCCGCGATCCGGTCGCCGAACCGGGTGAACGCCTCGCGGACACCGGCGGCGTCGTTGAACCCCAGAGTCAGCGTGTGCCCGGCGAGGCCGGCCGGAACGCCGGGCGAGGTCGGCACCCCGAAGGTGAGCGCGCCCGAGCCCGCCTTCACCAGCAGCGAGTCCGCGTGCCCGTGGTAGCACCCCTCGAACTTCACGATGGCGTCGCGTCCGGTGAATCCGCGGGCGAGGCGGATTGCGCTCAGTGCCGCCTCGGTGCCGGAGCTCACCATGCGCACCTTGTCCATCGAGGGGACGAGGGCGCACACGCGTTCCGCCATCTCCGTTTCGAGCACCGTCGGGGCGCCGAAGCTCAGGCCGCGGAGCGCCGCTTCGCGCACCGCCTCCACCACGCGGGGATGGGCATGGCCGACGACCGCCGGGCCCCAGGTGCCGACGTAGTCGACGTAGCGTTTCGAGTCGAGGTCGAACAGCAACGCCCCCTCCGCGCGTTCGAAGAAGACCGGTGTGCCGCCCACCGCACGGAAGGCGCGGACGGGGGAGTTGACCCCGCCGGGGATGCGCTGTCGCGCGCGTTCGAACTCTCGCGATGAACTCGTCATGTGGGTCTCCGTTGCGTGCGAGATGGATGGAGCCGGCTTGGCCAGCTTGGCCAGCCGGCCCGGCATCACCGGCTCGACCGGCATCGTCGGCGGGTACTCGATCCGCTGGACTCCCGCTTCCGCGGGCGCAGCGTCATGTTCGCAAAGGTTGCCATTCCCGCGAAAGCCGTCCACGGCCGGGGAACCCGCCCCGCTCTCGCGCAGGGAGCTTCGGGGGCGCTCGCACGTGCGAAGGACGCCGCTCGAATCTTCGGCCACCCATGCTCCGGAACAGGGCGCTCGGCGTGCGAAGGACGCCGCATCTCAGGACGCTCTCTTCTGCGGCCGCGTCCGGGCGCTCGCGCGTGCGAAGGACGCCGACCCGCGCTGTTTCCGCCGAATGCAGGGATCTTTCAGGAACGGCGAATGACGGAGACTTCCACATGAGCGGGAATGCCGGCGTCATGAACGATGCCGCGCCATTCCGCGAAGGACTTCACGGACAAGGGCCGGGCGATCCGTCCGGCGCAGCTCGCGAGAACAGCGCCGCGTAGTCCCGCGCCGCCTGCTCGACGTCGCCCGTGCCGAAGACGCCGCCGATCGCCGCGAGGAAACTCGCGCCGGCATCGATCAGCACGGCGCCGTTGCGTGCGGTGATGCCGCCGATCGCGGCGATGGGTACGTCGAGTCTCGCGTGCGCGTCCGCGAGCAGTCCAATCGGTGCCGCGACCGCGTGCGGTTTGGTCGGCGAGGCGAAGAAGCTGCCGAACGCCACATAGGTCGCCCCATCGTCCGCCGCGGCGAGCGCGAGGTCGAGGCGGTCGTAGCAGGACACGCCCACGATGCATCGGTCCCCCACGATGCGGCGCACCGAGCGGACATCGCCGTCGTCGCGCCCGACGTGCACCCCGTCGGCGCCGATCTCGGCCGCGAGGACGGGGGCGTCGTTCACGATCAACGGGACCCGCCGCGCTCGGCAGAAGTCGAGGAGAAGCGGCGCGGCGGTGCGCCGCTCGCCGTCCGTCCGGTCTTTCGCACGGTACTGGACCATGACCGCTCCGCCGTCGATTGCGGCGCCGACCCGGCTGACGAGCCGGTCGGGATCGGTGTCCGCGGCCGACGTGATCGCGTAGAGCCCGCGGGGAGGGATCGGTGTCATCGTTGTCCCGCTCGATCGGCCCGAGCGCCGCCTTTGCGCAACTGGTGCAGCCGATTCGGAACGAGCTGACCGGAGCCGATTCCGAAGCCGTTCGCAACCGCGTCATGAGTGAATTTCTGGGCCGCGGCCACCGCCTCCCGAGGAGCGAGTCCGCGTGCCAGTCCCGCGGCCACGGCGGCGGCCAACGTGCAGCCGCTGCCGTGAAACACGCCTTCGACACGAGGCCATTCGAACGACTCGATGAGCCCCTCGGGTCCGTAGAAACGGTTGACGACGCGGGGCGTCGTCTCGTCCGCGCCGGTGACGAGCACGTATCCGCAGCCGGATGACACGAGCTGCCCGGCCGTGGCGGCGATGGACCCGGCGCCGGGCGCGAGCGCGTACGCCTCGCGGGTGTTGGGGGTCAGCACCGTGGTCAGAGGAACGAGCCGCGAGGCGATCGAGCGCATCAGCTCGTCGCCGGTCAGCGAGGCGCCGCCCCCGGCCCGGCCGATGGGATCGAGAACCACGGGAACCCCGTCGAGATTCGTCAGGATGTCTTCGAGCACGTCCACGATCCCGACGCTGCCGAGCAACCCGATCTTGACCGCGGCGACCTCGATGTCGGCAAGCACCGCACGTGCCTGGGCCGCAATCTGGCGAGGGTCGCAGGGCGTCAGCGCCATGACGTCGTGCGTATCCTGAACGGTGAGGGAGGTCGCGATCGGCAACGGATGGCCGCCCATCGAGACGATTGCCTCGATGTCCGCCTGGAGCCCCGCCCCCCCGGTCGGATCGAGCCCCGAGAAGCACAGGACAGTGGGAATGCGAAGCTCGGAAGCGCTCATCGGATTCGATTCCGGTACCTCTGCGCTGAACCGCCCCGACTTTTCCGGAGACGGTTCAGCGCGAGTCACGCGGCCAGCGCCGTGTGCTCGCGTTGGCGATGGTACGCCGTTTCGGCCTCGGCGGAGGGCGGTGTACCGACCGACACCGACGTGGCCGTGCTCCGGCGCATCGGATGCACGGTCGAGATCGTTTCCTGGCGCGCCCGCGCCTTCGCCCCTGCGGCCCATGTGCTCGATCGCCTCATCGAGCGCTGGCCGCTCGCCACCTGAGCGGCGCCCGCGCCATCCGTATCGCCAGCCCGCCGCCCCCGGCGTTCGCTACGCTGTAAAGTATGGTCCCGGAACCCCCAACCGATCAGAGACCGCAATGGCCACCTACTCGCAGATCGAGGAATGGGTGAGGGACAACTGCGGATGGTCCGTTCAGAGCTGCTGGATTGCCCACTGCAAGGAATTGGCCGGACTTGAGCCGCGCAGAGCCTGGAATCGCACACAAGGCGGTCGTGCCAAGCCATGTCATCCCGAGAAGAGGGAAGGCATTATTTCGGCGTTTCGCCACCTCGGCATGCTCGACGGCAAGTGACCGCCTGAAACTCCGGCCGGAACACCAATCGCCGGAGTCGATACTCGCCCGCCATTCGAGATTGGACTACGACCCACCCGGCTCGCTGCCGGCCCGGCGGCCGACGCCGTCGGCCGCCGGGCATTTCGACAGGGACCGGCTTGCCTCTGTATGGTGGAACCCCTATAGTTCGGGATGGACGGCGCGATGTTGAGGCCGGTCGAATGGGTCGGTTCGAGCAAAGCGGACCTGAAGGGGTTTCCCGAGCCCGTGCGCGCCCGCATGGGCTTCGCCATCTACCGGGCCCAGACCGGGCTCCGGCACCGCGACGCCAAGCCGCTCAAGGGCTTCGGCTCCGGCGTTCTGGAGGTCGTGGCGCGCCACGACGGCGATACCTTCAGGGCCGTCTACACGGTCCGGTTCGAGGCGGCGGTCTATGTCCTGCATGCCTTCCAGAAGAAGGCACGGAGGGGCGTGAAGACGCCGAAGCAGGAGCTCGATTTGGTCCGGCGCCGCCTGCGAGCCGCCGAGCGGCACTACCGGGACACGCATCGTGGAGGTTGAAGCCATGAACACCAACGACCCGGCCGTCGAACGCGGCGGCGGCAACGTCTTCGCCGATCTCGGCCTTCCCGATGCCGATACCCACCTGCTGAAGGCGGAGCTGGTCGGCCGCATCGACGCCATCGTCCGCCGGCGCGGCCTCACCCAAACCGAGGCCGGGCGTGTGCTCGGTCTGTCCCAGCCCGACGTCTCGCGGCTTCTGCGGGGCGATTTTCGCGAGTACTCGCTCGAACGGCTGTTGCGCCTCCTGACGACGCTCGGACCGGATATCGACATCGTCATCCGGCCACCGCGTTCGGACACCGCGGGCCAGTTGCGTATCGCCGCCGCCGAGCCCGCCTGACGCCTTCACCGATCGCGTGGGCCGCCGCTGCACATATGCTGCGAGGTGGCGGATTGCAGCAACGCGACTGCGGACTTCTGCGGAATGGCGCATCGCGTCCGTCGTTCGGACCAGCGCAGTGGCGTCCTCGCCGATCCGATTTGCAGCACGTTCGGACCGGGGACGATCGATTCCTCGGTGGTTTCAAGTTGATTTGTAAATCTGGTTCCAAGCGCCATAATTGCAAGGATGACAAGCGACACAGTCCCGCGATTGCTGAGCGCGCGCCTGGGTGAGCGGTTGCGGCTGTTCCCCGCCGTGGCCCTCCTGGGACCACACCAGGTCGGCAAGACCACGCTGGCGCGAGCCTTCGCGGAGACGGAGGAGACCCGTGAGCGGCGCTTCGCCAGGAGGGGCCTGTACCTCGATCTGGAGAATCCGGTGGACCGGGAGAAGCTGGCGGATGCGCGCGGCTATCTCGCCACGAAACGTGACCGTCTGGTCGTACTGGACGAAATCCACCGCGTCCCGCACCTGTTTCAGACGCTGCGCGGTGTCATCGACGAGCGCATCCGCGGCGGCGAGCCCGCGGGGCAGTTCCTGCTGCTCGGCTCGGCCTCGATGGACCTCCTGCTGCGGCAATCGGGAGAAAGCCTCGCCGGCCGCATCGCGTATCTGGAGCTCGGTCCGCTGGACATCCGCGAACTGGCCGAGAGCGACCCGATGCGGCTGTGGATTCGAGGCGGGTTCCCGCGCAGTGTTCTCGCCCCGACCGACGCCGACAGCGCGGTCTGGCGCGAGAGCTTCATCCGCACCTGTCTGGAACGTGACATCCCTGCCCTCGGGCCTCGCGTCCCGGCCGACACGTTGCGCCGGTTCTGGACCATGCTCGCGCACTCCCAGGGAGGCCTGTGGAACGCTGCCGCGCTGGCCGGGAGCCTCGCCGTGGACGGCAAGACGGTCGCCCGGTACGTCGATCTGCTCGTGGACCTCCTGCTCGTGCGGCGGTTGCCGCCGTTTCACGCCAACGTCCGCAAGAGACTGACAAAGTCGCCCAAGGTCTACGTTCGCGACAGCGGCATCGTCCACACGCTGCTGCGGCTCGACGACGCCGAGGGCGTGCTCGGCCATCCGATAGCCGGTGCGAGCTGGGAGGGCTTCGTCATCGAGACGTTGCTCCGGGCGGCCCCTGAGCGTGCCCGGGCCAGCTTCTATCGGACCGCGAGCGGCGTCGAGATCGACCTCATCCTCGAGTTGCCGGGCGCCGGGGTCTGGGCGATCGAAATCAAGCGTGGACTGGCGCCCGCCGTGGACAAGGGATTTCGCGTGGCGCTCGACGACGTGAAGCCGGACAGGGCGTTCCTGGTCCATGGCGGCGATGATCGCTACCCCAAGGGAGGCGGCGTGGAAGCGATCGGGCTGAGGGCGCTCGCGGAAGAGCTGGCGGGCTGATTCGACACCCGACTCCAACCGCCGGCTGCGCGAACGTCCGCCGGACATTCCGCCCACCAACTACATGTCCCTTCATGGAGGATCGTGCGAGAATTTCCGCCCCTGTCGACTTGCGCTCCCACGGAAGGAGAAGTACCCATGAAGTCCTACATGTGCGTCATCTGCGGATTCGTGTACAACGAAGCGGATGGCCTGCCGGAGGAAGGGATTGCCCCCGGAACCCGATGGGAAGACGTTCCCCCGAACTGGGTCTGTCCCGATTGCGGGGCGCGCAAGGAAGACTTCGAGATGGTCGAAATCTGATACGCGCGGATTGCCGGCCGAACGGCCGCAACCGTATCGACGATCGGCACGGCGTTCGCCGAGGCAGCAGGAGACGCAAATGGAATATCCCGACACTCTTTCCGACAACGACATCAAGGTCAGCGTGGGCGCGGGCGAGCAGTTCCAGCGCCTGATCTCCGGCGTGGAGGACGACGACATCGAGGCGATCCGGATCTACGTGGCCGGTGGCGGTTGCTCGGGCATGACCTACGGCATGACGTTCACCGACCGGCGCACCGACTACGACCGGGTCTACCAGGGGGACGGGTATCGCGTCTATGTCGACGCGGTGGCGCTCAACTACCTCCAGGGGGCCGAGATCGATTTCGTGACCCGCGAAACCGGCTCGACCTTCGTGTTCAACAACGTGTTCCAGACGACGGGCGGCGCCGGCACCTGCGGGGCGTGCGGCATGGCGGGTGGAGGCGGAGGCGGAGGCTGCGGCTGAGGGCGCCGGCGAACCCGGACCGAATGCGGGACCCGCCCGCCCGGGTCCTGCTGCTGACACCGCCCGGCAGCTACCGGGTCCACGCCTACCTGGAGGCGGCTCGCGATCTCGGCATCGAGATGATCGTCGCGAGCGAAGGGGAGTACTCGCTGGTCCCGGGCCTCGGGGAGGGGCTCCGGGTCGAGCTCGCGGACACCGAGGCGGTCATCGGGCAGGTCGTCCGCGCCCATCGTGACCGGCCCATCGCGGGGGTCGTCGCCACCGACGACGGCACCGTGGAACTCGCGAACCGGGTCGCCGCCGCGCTCGGCCTCGCGCACAACGCCGCGTCCGCGGCCAGGATCACCCGTCGCAAGGACTTGGCCCGCGCCGCGCTCGCGGCAGCCGGACTTCCGGTCCCGGCGGTGCGGCGGGTGGACCTGCGTCGCCCCGTCGCCCCGCAGATCGCCGGAGTCGAGTTTCCGTGCGTGGTGAAGCCCCTCGCCCTGTCGGCGAGCCGGGGCGTCATCCGGGCCGACGACGTCCCGGGCCTGGAAGCCGCCTGCCGGCGCGCCGGCGCGGTTGCCGCAGCCGCCGCGGGTGTCCGGTCCCCCCTTGCCGCCGGGGCATCCGCCGATGATTCGGTCTCCCGGCAGAGTGGCGTCGCCACAGGTGTCCCGCCTCCCCCCGCCGCCGGCGCCTCCACGGCCGTTCCGGCCCGCGGCTCGATCGACGACGAGGAGCGTCACACCCTTCTCGTCGAATCGTTCGTGCCCGGCCCGGAGATCGCGCTGGAAGGCATGCTGGTGGGTGGGGAACTCTCCGTGCTCGCCATCTTCGACAAGCCGGACCCGCTCGACGGTCCCTTCTTCGAGGAGACGATCTACGTGACGCCGTCGCGGCTCCCGCCGCCCGTCCGGTCGCTTGCGGCCGAGCGGGTGCGCGAAGGGTGCGCCGCGTACGGGCTGACCGAGGGGCCGGTGCACGCCGAGCTGCGCATCCACGACGGCGATGCATGGATCATCGAAATCGCCGGACGCACCATCGGCGGCGACTGCGCACGGCTGTTCACCTTCGGGTCGGGAACGAGCCTCGAACACCTGGTGCTGCAAACGGCGCTCGGCCGCGTTCCCGGTGCTCCCGACGCCCCGTTCCGCGGCGCCGGCCGGGCGGCGGGGGTGCTGATGATCCCGACGCCGGGCGCGGGCGTCCTGCGCCGCGTCGAGGGCGTGATGGCCGCGAGCCGGATCCCGGGGGTCCGGGAGGTATCGATCACGGTGCGCGAAGGGTACGAGCTGACCCCTCTCCCCGAAGGCGGGACCTACCTCGGCTTCGTGTTCGCGCTCGGCGAGGACCCGGCTGCCGTGGAGGACTCGCTGCGCCGTGCCCGGGAGGCCATCCGGGTGGTCGTCGCCCCGTCCCTCGCGGTCGAGGTTGTGCGCTGAGGGCGGGCTTCGTCTTCGCGCTCGGCGAGGATCCGGCTGGCGTGGAGGACTCGCTGCGCCGCGCCCGGGAGGCCATCCGGGTGGTCGTCGCCCCGTCCCTCGCGGTCGAGGTCGCGCGCTGAGGGCGCGCTACTTCTTCGCGCGGCCGGTGCGGAATCCGGCCGGAAGTCCCCCCAGATCGCCCTCCCCGAAGAGGAAGCCGCGCATGTGCTGCTCGATGAGGTCGATGCTTCCGGGATCGGCGGTGCTGAGCTGGTTCTCGTTGATGATCATCTGCAGGCGCTGAAGCCACTCCGACCAGCCTTCCCTGGAGACGTTCTCGTAGATCCGCCGGCCCAGCTCGCCGGGATGCGGGGGGCTGTCGAGACCCTCCGCCTCGCGCTTCAGCACCACGCACTGCACGGTTCTAGCCATCGAGCCCACCCATGGACGGTTTGACCACCACGAGGATGACGACCGCGATCAGGATCAGCGCCGGCACTTCGTTGAACAGCCGGTAGAAGCGATGGCCGTGCCGGTTGCGGCCCGCCGCGAAGTCGGCGACGAGTTTACCGCACCACGCGTGATGGAGGACGAGCACGCCGACCAGGACGAGCTTCACCCTGAACCAGCCGCTGGCCGCGAACGCCGCCCAGGCGGCGGGGTCGGCGACGAGCCACAGGCCGAAGGCGAGCGCCCCGGCTCCGCCCACCGTCATGATCCCGAAGAGCTTGCGCTCCATGATCCTGAAGCGCTCGTCGCCGGCCGCGTCGTCGGTCTGCGCGTGGTAGACGAACAGGCGCGGCAGGTACAGCAGCCCCGCGTACCATGCCACCACGAAGACGATGTGGAACGCCTTGACCCAGAGCACGTGCGCTCGCCTCCCGCGTCAAAGCATCGACTCCAGCCGGGCGTCGAGCGCGGCGAAGTCGAGCGTGCCGGTACGGCGGAACGCGACTTCACCGCCGGGACCGATGAGAAAGTGGGTCGGGGTCGCCGGGACGTCGCCGAACGCGCGGGCGATGGCGCCGTCCACGTCGAGCCCCACCGGGTAGGGGAGGGCCCGCGCCCGGGCGAGCCGCACCACCTCGTCGGGCGGGTCCCAGGGCATCGACACCGCGATGATCTCGAATCCGCGGGGAGAGAGCCGGCGGTAGAGCGCTTCGAGGTGCGGCATCTCTTTCAGGCAGGCCCGGCACGTCGTCGACCAGAACGTCACGAGCACCGGACGGCCGTCGAGGGCGGCGCCGTCGAAGCTCCGGCCGTCGATGGTGGAGATGGAGATGGGCGGGAAGACCTCCGGGGAGCCGTGGTCCCGCAACGCGAATGCGGCCAGAACGCACCCGGCCACGAGCAACGCCGCGGCCCACCACATGCGGCCGCCACGCATCGGCCAGCGGTTCACGAGGTGGTTCATGCTTCGGGACCCGGTGTTCGCGCCGCATGGTGCTTCCCTGCGAGAATACCGCATCGGAGCGGGGCCGCGGGCGGCAATGCGCGGGGACGGCGGGAGCCGGAATGTTGATCCGGGCCGCCGCAGCCCCCATGCTTCGACGACCGGTCGCTGGCGAGGCAAGAGAAATGTCGGATCCTGATTTCGCGTCGGCCGTCGCCTTCTCGGAAAAGGCGGCGCGCAAGGTCGGAGAGCTCATCCTGCGCCAGGGTCGAACCGATCCGCTCCTCCGGGTCTACATCGAGGGGGGAGGGTGCTCGGGGTTCCAGTACGGGTTCAACTTCGAGGACGCGCCCGGCGAGGACGACATCGTGATCGAACGCGAGGGCGCGAAGCTGCTCGTCGACCCGATGAGCTTCCAGTACCTGATGGGCTCGGAGATCGACTACAGGGAAGACCTGCAGGGGTCCCGTTTCGTGATCAGCAACCCGAACGCCACCACCACCTGCGGCTGCGGGATGTCGTTCTCGATCTGACCCGGGCTCTCTTCGAGCCGCGCCGCGCCGCTCACGCGGGATAGATCTCACCCACACGTAGCTGATGCCGTTCGCGCGGCACGCCGCGCCGCTCACGCGGGATAGATTCCACCGAGCGCCACCTCCCGGGCCGCGCCGGTCACGGTGGGTGCGTTGCCGGCCAGCCCGGCGATGGTCCGCATCGCGAGCCACGCGAATGCGGCCGCCTCCACCCAGTCCGGATGGATGCCGAGCGCGGCGGTCGTGTCAACGTGTACCGGGCCCGCCCGTTCCTCGATCCGCGCCGCGATGAGCGGATTGCGGGCGCCGCCTCCGCAAAGGTAGATCTCCCGCACCCGCGGCGCGAACCGTTCGACCGCCGCCACCGCCGTCTCCACCGTCAGCTCGCACAGGGTACGCAGCACGTCGCGCGGGTTCGCCCCCGGGTGGGCGGCGAGACGGGCGTCGAGCCATGGCCGGCCGAACAGCTCCCGCCCCGTGCTCTTCGGCGGCGCGCGGTCGAAATAGGGCTCGACCAGCAACGCGGCCAGCAGGGACGGGAGCACTTCGCCCTCGCGCGCCAGGGCGGCGTCGCGATCCATGTCGGCGCCGAGCCGGTCGCGCACCCAGGCGTCGAGCAGGGTGTTCGCGGGGCCGGTGTCGAAGCCGAGCGGCGGCCGGTCGGGGTCCGCGGGCAGCACCGACAGGTTCGCGATGCCGCCCAGGTTGAGGATGCCGCGCTCGACTCCGGCGGCGGAGAACACCGCCCGGTGGAACGCGGGGGCCAGCGGCGCCCCCTCGCCGCCGGCCGCGACGTCGCGGCGCCTGAAGTCCGCCACCGTCGCAATGCCGGTGCGTTCGGCGATGACGCTCGGATCGCCGAGCTGGACCGTGAGCGGCGTCGCCGCCCCCGGCGCGTGGTACACCGTCTGCCCGTGGCTGCCGATTGCGGTCACGTCGCGGGCGGCGACCCCGGCGGCGTCGAGGAGCTGGAGCGCGGCGTCCGCGAATACCGACCCGAGCCGCGCGTCCGCGTTCCAGAAGCGCAGCGCGGCGCCCGCCGGATCCTGCGCCAGGCCATGGAGCTCACGCTGGAGATCGGCCGGCATCGACGCCGAATGCGTCGCGACGATGCGGGCGTCGCCGTCGCCGAGCGCAACCAGCGCGGCGTCCACCGCGTCCATGCTGGTTCCGGAGATCAGGCCGATGTAGAGCGCCATGTCGCAGTTCGCCTGGAGCGATCCGGATGCGGGTCCGTCCCCGGGCCGGGGCCGGCGGTGTCAGATCAGCTCCTCCTCCCGGTCGTCGGTCTCTCCGTACCGTCGAAGGGCCGGGGGACGCAGGCCCGCGTAGACGCGCTCCAGGTTCTCGTTCACGAGCCGGCCCTGGGCCTCGAAAAGGCTGTTGCCCCGGAGGTCGCTGTCGACGAGGAAGGGGCCGAAGCGCTCCACCTCGAACACCCACATCGCCTGCGCGATGCCGAGCTCGTCGAGCCAGTGCACGTCGCGCACCCGCCGGATCCCGCGTCCCAGCAGGGCTCCGGTGCCGTAACCGACGGTGGTGAGGTACACCGCGCCGGCGGGGACGAAGTGCGCGCGGTAGTCGGCGCCGCTCATCCCGCCCTTGCCGATGACCACCTTCGCGCCTGATACCTCGAACCAGCGCGGCATCCACTTCGAGAACCGGAAGCTCGCGGTCGCGGTGACCCCGCCGACGTTGAACGTTCCGTCCGGTTCCCGGGCGGCGGCCGGGGAGCAGTGGAAGTTGGCGTTGCTCGCTTGCGCGAGACCGTCGGGGAGCGGAGCGCCCTCTTCGAGCACCTTGCGGTAGACGCCCTCGCGGGCGGTGTACACGGCTCCGTCGAGATAGACGACGTTGCCGGGCGCGAGCTTCGCGAGATCCTCCGGCGAGGCCGGGACCGTCAGACCGACTTGCGCGAGCTCTGCGTGCCGTTCGTCCATTCCACCGTCTCCCGCCGCATGTAGGGGGTGAACCACCGCGGGTCCGTGCGCAGCTCGATCGATCCGTCCGCCTCCACCCTCGCGGTGGCCCGGCGCGAGGACAGGCAGAACGTGTGCACGCTCATCGGCATCCCGCCGGTATGGGTGTGGCCGACCTCGATGTGGCAGTCGACGACCATGGACGAGCCGACGAACCCCATCGCCCCCATTCCGATGCCGTTGCCGAGCTCCTCGAGTTCGAGTTCCAGCGCCGCGATCCGCGGGTCCGGATGCCGGTCGCCGACGGTGCGCAGACACGCCGCCTGCTTGCCGAGCACCATGCACACGTCCTTGGAGCCGCCGAGTCCCACCCCGACGATCGCGGGCTGGCACGCGAGCCCGCGCTTGCCGAAGGCCACCAGGGTATCGAGGTAGAAGCGCTTGATGCCGTCGATGCCGTCGCCGGGGAAAAGCATCCGGTAGTCGGTGCCGAACAGGCCGCCCTTGTGCACCGTGGTGATCTCGACCCAGTCGGCGTCGGGCTCGAAGCTCCATTCGACCTCCGGCGCGTTGATGCCGACGTTGTTGTTGTGGTCGGTGCGCCACAGTGGATGCACGCGGTTGGGCCGCAGCGGCACGTCATGGGTCGCGCGGGCGGTGGCGGAGCGCAGCGCCCGTTCCACGCCGACGAACCCGCCGCCGACCCGCGCCTCGTTGCCCACCTTGACGTAGTAGCGCGGCAGCCCGGTGTCGGCGCACATCGGGCGGCGGTCGGCGCTCGCCGCTTCCCAGTTCTCCATCATCGACTTGAGCACGAAGCACGAGAGGGTCCCCTCCTCGCGCCGCGTCATGCCCCTGATGCCGCCGAGATAGTCCTCGGGGATGTCGATGGCCGCCTTGCACATCACGTCGTAAGCGGCCTGCTCGATCGATTCGCACGCGATCATCCGGGTCGTCCTTCCGCCGCGGCCGGCGGTGCGCTGTCGCCCCATGCGCCACGGTTTCCGCGAGCCCGAACCGTGGGCGGGCGCCGTCGACAGCCAGTGTAGTCCATTCGCCGCACCGTCCGCCGGGCCGGGGGGCGTGGCCGAGCCGTCGTCAGGCCGTCGCCGGCGGCGCCCCGGCCTGGCCGTCGATGAGCGATTCGCCCGGGCGCACGATGGAGAACTCGACCGGGGCGGTGTCGAGGTGCAGCTCGTCGTCCCGTCGCGAGACCCGTACGTAACGGGTGGTGTCGAGGGCGCCCGTTTCGGGAAAGTCCTCGCGGAAGTGCGCGCCGCGGGAATCCTCGCGGGCGAGCGCCGCGCGCGCGATCACCCGGCTCGTTTCGACGAGGCTCTCCAGGTTCAGCCAGTCGTGCCAGGTGAGGTTGAACGCCCGGTCGCCGTCCGCGAGCCCGGTGGTCAGGAGCTCCGCGGCGTGTGCCTCGATCCGCCCGAGACCCCGCTCGAGCCCTTCCCGGGTGCGAAGCACGCCGACATCGTCCCACATGGTGCGCCAGAGCCGCTCGCGCAGGCCGCCGAGATCGCCCCGGGGCAGCGAGAACGGGCGCTCGGCCCGGGCCACCCCCGCATCCAGCGCGGCCTCGTCCGGCTCCCCCCACGATGCTCCGGAGCGCACCGCCCGCGCCATCGCCTCCCCCGCGATGCCCCCGTACACGGTGGAGTTCGCTACTCCGTTGCCCCCGAGCCGGTTCGCGCCGTGCACGCCGCCGCAGTCCTCGCCCGCCGCGTACAGGCCCGGCAGCGCGGTCGTACCGTCCGCCTCGAACTCGACCCCGCCCATCATGTAGTGCGCGGTGGGGACCACCTCCACCCGGCCGCCGGCCAGGTCGAAGCCGCAGTCCGCGCAACGCCTGACCATGCCGGGGAACCGCTTGGCGACGTTCCCGGGCCCGAGGTGGGCCATCTCGATGTACACCCCGCCCATCGCGGTGGTGCGCCCGCTGCGCATCTCCGTGTAGATGGCGCGGCTTACCACGTCCCGGGTCGCGCGCTCCGCGGCCGGGTCGAAACGCTCCATGAAGCGCTCGCCGTCGCCGTTCAGCAGATACCCGCCGGCCCCGCGCAACCCCTCTTCCAGCACCGTGCCGGTCATGCGGGTGTCGGGTCCCGCCAGCAGCCCGGTGGGGTGGAACTGCACCATCTCCATGTCGCGCAGGGCGAGGCCCGCGCGCAGCGCCATCGCCAGTCCGTCGCACGACTTGTCTCCGGAGGGGGTGTGGTAGAGGTACATGGTGGGGCCGGCCCCGGTGGCGAGAAGCACCGCCTTCGCCGCGACGAAGCGGTACGCGCCGGTGCGCACGTCGATCAGCAGCACGCCCGCGATGCCCGATCCGTCGCGGGCGGGAACGAGCTCGATGGCGCGGTGCTCCTCGAGCCGGCGCACGTCGAGCGCGAGCACCTGCTCCATCACCCGGTTGATGATCTCGATGCCGGTGAGATCGCCCTTGTGCACGGTGCGGTCGAAGCTCTGGCCCGCGAACGCCTTCTGGTGGATGGTCCCGTCCGGATTGCGATCGAAGAAGCACCCGATCTCGTTCTCCAGCTCGCGGATGCGCTCGATCGCGCCCTCGACCAGCCGCCACGCCAGATCCTGCCGCGGCAGCCACTTGCCGCCGACGATGGTGTCCATGAAGTGGCGTTCGACGGAGTCCTCCGCAGCGAGCGCGACGTTGTAGCCCCCCTGCACCATGCGCGTGCAGCCGGACTTGCCGAGCAACCCCTTGACCGCCACCGTCACCTCGGCCGCCGGGCTGGTCTGCTTCGCATGCAGCGCCGCGAGCAGCCCGGCCCCGCCGGAGCCCAGGATCAGGATGTCGGTGCGATGGCGCTCGACGTTCACGTCATGCGACCGCGGCCAGTGCGAGGCCGACCACCGCCGCGACCCCCGCAGCCCAGCCGATCCACGCGGTGCGCAGGCCCCGCCACGGTCCGAGCTCCAGCACCAGCAGCCTCGCACCGAGCGAGAGATGGACGGCGAGCAGCACCACGAGACACCACTCCGCCGCCTTGACGAGCGGAAGATCGGCGAACGCGAGGAAGCGATCGAGGGGCGCCGCGCCTTCCAGTGCGAGCCCCAGGGTGAGGAAGTGCAACGGCAGGAACACCGCCAGCGCAAGCCCCGAGAGCCGGTGCGCGAGGAAGGCCCGGTATCCGGCTTCGCGTCTCGAAGCGGGGGGCGGCTTCATCCGACCACCGCCACCACCGCGCGCAGTCCGAGCGCGAGCAGGGCGAGCGCGAGCCCCACGCTCGCAGCGTCGAGGCTCCGCCCCCGCCAGCGCGTCCACTCGCGCACGATGTTGCGCACTCCGATCGGGGCGTGGACCGCGACCGCGAGCACGAACAGCGTGTAGAAGACGCCCCACGCCACGCTGCCCTGCGTCCGGCCGAGGATCTCGGCCGCGCTCAGGCCCCCGTGCACCGCGTAGAGGATCACGACGAGGTGCACGATGACGAGCGGCGCGAGCACTTTCGCGGACAGGCGCTGCAACGCGAAGAGAGTGGCTTCGCTCACGTGCGGCCTCCCCGCAGCCATCGGCGGAAGCTCCTGCGCTTGAGCCCCGCGATGGCCGCGGTGGGGCTGATGCCGACCGGACAGTGCTCGGTGCAGCTTCCGTGGGTGTGGCAGACCGCGCAGCCGCCGCCGGCCGCAATCCGGTCGAGGATTTCGCCGGTCCTGACGTGCCGCTCGTCGTTGACCAGCGTCCAGGCACGATTGAGCGCGGCCGGGCCGAGATAGTCCGGGCGCCACCCCACCACGTCGCAGGCGCTGTAGCACACCGCGCAGTTGATGCATTCGATGCCCGCATCCACCGCGCGTCGCGCATCCGTGTCCGGGTCGAGCGCGGGCATCGGCTCGCGCCGCGTCATCGCGCCCTCGAAGCGTCCGCCGGCATCTCGCCACTTGTCGAAGAACGGCGCCGGATCGCATACGAGATCCTTGATGCGGGGAAGGTTGCGCAACGGCTCGATTACGAGCCGGTTGCGGACGACGACATTCTTCACGTGGCTCCGGCAGGTCCACCGGGGGCGGCCGTTCACGGTCATCGCGCACGAGCCGCACACCCCCACCCGGCATGCGAACCGGTACGCCAGCGCGGGTTCGAGATGGCGCTGGACCCATGTGACGACGTCGAGCACCGTCCGGTTCTCCGCCGACGGCACCTCGTAGGCGACGAACTCACCGGTGTCGCCGCCGCGCCAGATCCGTACGTCGAGCATCGGAGACGAGGCCACTCGATTCGCGCTTCCCGCCGGGACCGGCGGCGAATGTACATCGGCCGGCGCATTCGGGAAAATCGCCCGCGCCTCCCGTCGCCGCCATTCCGGATGCGGGATGGCCGCCGCCGGGCAATCATGCGAGACGCATCGCCAATGTTGCACGAAACTCCACGCGCGGGTGTCCGATGACCGACATCGTCATTACCGAGTTCATGGATGCGCGCGCGGTGGATTCCCTGCGGGCCGGTTTCGATGTCCACCACGATCCCGACCTGCACGCGGACCCGGCGGGCATTGCGGCCGTTCTCGGCCGGGCCCGCGCCCTGATCGTCCGCAACCGCACCCGGGTCGATGCCGGCCTGCTCGCGGCGGGGCCGCGGCTCGTCGCCGTGGGCCGGCTCGGGGTCGGCCTGGACAACATCGATCTCGATGCATGTGGCGAGCGCAACGTGTCGGTCCATCCGGCGACCGGCGCGAACGTGGTCGCGGTCGCGGAATACGTGGTGGCGGCCATGCTGATGATGCTGCGCGGCGCATACCACGCCACCGGCCGGGTGCTCGCGGGGGACTGGCCGCGGACCGCGCTGACGGGTCGCGAGGCGGACGGCAAGACGCTGGGCATCGTCGGGTTCGGCGCCATCGGCCGCGCCGTCGCCAAGCGCGCTTCCGCCCTCGGGGTCCACGTCGCCGCGTTCGATCCGGCGCTCGCTTCCGACGATCCCGCATGGAGCGCGCCGGGGGTACGCCGCTTCGACGACCTCGGCGCGATGCTCGGCGCGTGCGACGTGCTGACCCTGCACGTCCCCCTCACCGATGCGACCCGCCATCTCGTCGGTCCGGCCGAGATCGCCGCGATGAAGCCCGGCGCCTGCATCGTCAACACCGCGCGCGGTGGAGTGCTGGACGAGGCCGCGATGGCGCGGGCGCTCGTCTCCGGAAAGCTTGGCGCCGCCGCCCTCGACGTCTTCGAAGACGAGCCGCTGCCGGCACACTCGCGGCTCGAAGGGATTCCCAACCTCTACCTGACGCCGCACATCGCGGGCCTCACCGAAGAGGCCAACGCCCGCACCGGAGAGCTTGTCGCCGCGCGGGTCCGCGCCGCGCTCGAATCGGCCCCCGATGCCTGACCCTGCCCGCGAAACCGCCATCACCGCCGGCGCTTCGGCGATGGCTGCGGCCTGCGGTTCCGGGCCGCCGTTCGGGTCGTCCGGTCTGGTACGCTGTGCGCGGCCGGAGCGTAGTGGAACGAGGAGGCGGGGATGGACCCGGCAGAGAACGTTTTCGGAGAGCCGCTGGAGCCGTGTTCGGACGATCCGACGACCGGCTTCTTTCGCGACGGTTGCTGCAATACCTCCGATGAAGACATCGGCCGCCACACCGTATGCACCCGCGTGACGAGGGAGTTCCTGGAGTTCTCGCGCTCGTGTGGAAACGACCTGTCCACGCCCCGCGAGGAGTTCGGCTTCCCGGGGCTGCGCCCGGGCGATCAGTGGTGCCTGTGCGCGGCGCGCTGGCAGGAGGCGCTCGAAGCCGGCGCCGCGCCGCGGGTCGTACTGCGGGCGACCCATGCCGCGACGCTCGAGATCGTCTCGCTCGGGGACCTCAAGCGTTACGCCGTCGACCTGTCCTGAAACGGTGGTTCGGCAGCCGCACGGGAGCGTGCGGGAGAGGCGCCGCGAGCGCCGGCCGGGAGGGATGGCGAAACGGATCTCGCATGCCGGCCAGGCGCGCGGGCGAGAAAGTCCGGAGGTCGTGCAGGGTGGATCGTCCCGAGGTTCTGGAGCGGTTTCTCGATGCGGCACGAGATGCGCTCTCGGCTCGTGTCGAGGAACGGACTCCGGCCGCCGTCGTCGTCGAGCGCGTTTTCGAAGCCCTCGCGACTTCGACGGGCGCCATCGCGCCGGTCGCCGCCGTTCCGCCTCCGGCGTATCGCCATCTGCCCGCCGCACTCGCTCATGCGGGATCGGCTCCGGACCTCTCCCCGCTCGTGAAAGCGTTCGAAGCGCTGGAACCCGAGCTGCGCTGGCGCCGGCGTCCCGGTTCGGAAGCCGGCGGCGAGGCGTTCCACGACGGCCATGCCAATGCGGACGTCGTCGGGCCGGCGGGACTGGAACGGCGCGGCGACGTGTGGTTCGGCGCGAGCCTGGTTGCGCCCCACGTGCGATACGTCGACCATCGGCATCCCCCCGCGGAGGTCTACATCGCGATGAGCGACGGCGAGTGGTATCGCGAAGGTTGCGGCTGGCATGCGCCCGGCGTCGGCGGGATCGTCTACAACCCGCCCGACATCGTGCACGCGATACGGGCGGGCCCCTCGGCGCTCCTCGCGCTGTGGCTGCTCCGGGCGGGCTGATCGTGCCGGCCGCCGCGACGGGTTCGGGCGTCCACCCGCCGGACGTCCGCCCGACAACGCCTCCCGGACGGCGGGTGAATGCGGCGTCCCGCGGCCCGGCCCGGAGCTCCGGGGGGCGGGGATGGTTCGTCGGCGACGCGGGCAACCGGCCGCCATCTCCTTCATGCGACACGGACGACTGCCATGAACCCGGATGCTGACGTTCGGCGGCGAACCGCGGGGCGACTGGCCGCGCCTTGGGTGATCGCGCTCGCCATCTCGATGCCGGCTCCCGTTGCCGGCGCCTATTCGGGAGCATGGCGGGTCGATGCGGAAGAGGCGGTGGGGGGACGCGACCAGGTCTACATCGCACGGTACGAGGACACCCTGCTCGACATCGCGCGGCGGTTCGGGATGGGGATTGCGGAACTTCGGCTTGCCAACCCGGAGGTGGACACCTGGGTTCCCGGCGAGGGCACCGCCATTCGGCTGCCGTCGCGGTTCGTACTCCCCGACGCCCCCCGGTCCGGTCTGGTGGTGAACGTCCCGGAGATGCGGGTCTACCACTTCCAGGAGGACGAGCCGATCGTGCGTACGTGGCCGATCAGCATCGGCAGGGTCGGCTGGGAGACACCGCTCGGGGAGACGAGCGTCGTCAGGAAGAAGGCCTACCCGACGTGGTACCCGCCCGACTCGATCCGCGAAGAGGCGGCCATGAACGGCGATCCGCTACCTCGGGTCGTCGGCCCCGGACCGGACAACCCGCTCGGCTCCCATGCGCTGTACCTCGGGTTTCCCCAATACCTGATCCACGGGACCAACAAGCCGTTCAGCATCGGGATGCGGGTCAGCCACGGATGTGTCCGCATGTATCCCGAACACATCGTGGAGCTGTACGAGCTGGTGGAGGCCGGAACGCCCGTCACCCTTGTCCACCAGAGCGTCAAGGCGGGATGGGCGGGGGACGAGCTGTACCTCGAAGTGCATCCCGACATCGGGATTCCGGACGAAGAGGCGCGCCCGAACATGGCTGAAGTGGTGTCGTCGCTTGTCGCCGCGGTCCCCGCGGCGGGGGCGCGTCCGACCTTCGACTGGGAGCGGATAGACGAGGCACTCGCCACCGCAAACGGGATCCCGATTGCGGTGGCGAGCCGATCGACGGTACCTGCAGACGGTCAGCGTGAATCCGCGAACTGACCGGCCGCAATGGGCAGGGGCCTACTTCATCATCGCCTTCTCGAACATCCGATCGATCCTCTCGGCGTTCGCGGCACCGCTGTTCCGGGCGTCGTTCGCGGCGCTCATGGCGTCGTTCGCGGCGCCCATGGCGTCGTTCGCGGCCATGGTGGCGTCACGGGCCGCCGCGCGGGCCGTCTCCGCTTCGGCCGCTGCGCTCGCCGCTGCGCTCCGCGCGGCCGCCAGCTCGCCCTTGAGCGACTCGACTTCGGACTGGAGGGCGGTTACGTCTTGAACGGGGGCTGGGGCACACCCGGAACCGATCGACAGTACGACGGCGGCACCGGCGGCAGTGGCCCACTTGGCAATTCTGTTGTTCATGAAGGTGACCTCTTTGATCCGTGGAGTGAGAGACATCGGCGGACCGGCCTGTCCGGCGGCTGTCGGTGTCAAGCGGCGCCATATTACCATCGTCGTCGCGCCGGGACACAACGAGCAAGGGCCGCCGGCCGCTTCCGGGCATCGGCGGAGGCGGCTGGCGCCGCGGCCGGCGGGAAGGGTCCGGCGGTCTCGTGAAACCGGTCCGGCCGGCACGGTCGTGGCGCGGGGCGCGTCTCGACGATTGCACGAAAACGGGGCGAGGTGATCCGGAACGTTCTCGCGGCGCCGGGACGGCGGCGGCCGGACCCCTTGGCCGGGACGTCCCGCGCGAGCCGGCCGGACAGGGCCGCATGCCGATCGCGGCCCGGCCGGTGGCCTGAATCGCCGCCATGAACGGAATCGGAAAGTTTCTGCTCCTGCTGGTCGTCCTGCTGGTCGGCCCGGCGCTTGCGCTGGCCGGCTGCACGGTGCGGCTCGGCCAGGACTGGCGGACCGCGGATCGGTCGAGCGCCGGCATCGCGCCGGAACCGGACGAGGCGCGGGAAGCGATCGTCTCGGTGTGGGCGGCGCGCGCGTTCAACTGGCGAGGCCTCCTCGCGGTGCATACCTGGGTCGCCACCAAGCCCGGGAACGCCCCCCATTACAGGGTCCACCAGGTGATCGGCTGGCGGGGCCGGGGTGGGGGCAACGTTGTCGTCTCCTCCCCGGATCTGCCGGATCGTTTCTGGTACGGCCAGCCGCCCAGGCTGGTGAAGGAGCTTCGAGGCCCGGCCGCGGAGAGCGCCATCCCGAAGATCCTCGAAGCGGTCGATACCTACCCCCATACCCATGTGTACCGGCTGTGGCCGGGTCCCAACAGCAACACCTTCACGGCGTACATCGCACGCCGGGTGCCCGAGCTTGCCGTCGAGCTTCCCGCCACCGCCATCGGCAAGGACTACCTCGAGGGAGGCCGGTTCCTTGCCGTCGCCCCGGGAGGAAGGGGCTTCCAGTTCTCCGTGTTCGGACTCGCCGGCGTGATGATCGGCGTCGAGGAGGGCATCGAGCTCAATGTCCTCGGCCTGGTTTTCGGTATCGATCCGCTCGGGCCGGCGATCAAGCTCCCGGGTATCGGGCGGATAGGGTTCGGCGGGCCGAGGGTGTAGCCGGAACCCGCGCCCTCGCCGCGCGACCCGGCGGAGATATGGGACCGGGCTCTCCCGCCCGGTACAATGCATCGACCTCTCCATCAGCGCGGAACGTCGTTTCGCAGGAGCCATTCCAATGAACGATGTCGTGATTGCCGCTGCCGCCCGTACCCCTGTCGGGGCGTTCAACGGGGGCCTCTCGTCGGTGCCCGCCCACTCCCTCGGCCAGGTCGCGATCGAGGAGGCGATGCGCCGCGCCGCCGTCACCCCCGACGAGGTCGACGAAGTCGTCATGGGCCAGATCCTCGCCGCCGGCGCGGGCCAGAATCCGGCCCGGCAAGCCGCGGTCGCCGCGGGGATACCGGTCGAGCGCACCGCGTACGGCGTCAACCAGCTCTGCGGCTCGGGGCTGCGTACCGTGGCGCTGGGCTACCAGGCCATCAGTGTCGGCGACAGCGACGTCGTGGTCGCCGGCGGGCACGAGAGCATGAGCCAGGCCCCGCACTGCGTGCACCTGCGCAACGGCACCAAGATGGGGTCCACCGAGATCGTCGACACCATGCTGCGCGACGGGCTGTTCGACGCCTTCAACGGCTACCACATGGGGAACACGGCGGAGAATGTCGCGGAGCGGTGGCAGATCACCAGGGACCAGCAGGACGCCTTTGCCGCGGCGTCCCAGGGCAAGGCCGAACGCGCCCAGAAGGCGGGCACGTTCTCGGAGGAGATCGTCCCGGTCACCATCAGGACCAGAAAGGGCGAGAAGGTCGTCGATACCGACGAGCATCCGAAGCACGGCACCACCGTCGAGACGCTGGCGAAGCTCCGGCCCGCCTTCGCCAGGGACGGAACGGTGACGGCCGGCAACGCGTCGGGAATCAACGACGGCGCCGCGGTGGTCGTCCTCATGACCCGCGAGGCCGCCGAGAAGCGCGGTGTCGCGCCGCTGGCCCGGATCGTTTCCTGGGCCACCGCGGGCGTGGACCCGGCGATCATGGGGACCGGCCCGATCCCCGCCAGCCGCCGCGCGCTCGAGAAGGCGGGATGGAGCCCCGACGATCTGGACCTCGTGGAGGCGAACGAGGCGTTCGCCGCGCAGGCGTGTGCGGTGAACAAGGATCTCGGATGGGATACCGACCGGGTCAACGTGAACGGCGGCGCGATCGCACTGGGGCATCCGGTGGGGGCCTCCGGTGCGCGGGTGCTGACCACCCTGCTCTACGAAATGCGGCGCCGCGACGCGAAGAAGGGGCTGGCGACGCTCTGCATCGGCGGGGGGATGGGCATCGCGATGTGCGTCGAGCGCGATTGACCGAAGGCGACCAAGGGAGGCGCCAACCATGGGACACGTAGCGATAGTCACCGGCGGGACCCGCGGCATCGGCGAGGCGATCTCGGTCGCGTTGCGGGAAGCGGGACACACCGTTGCCGCGACCTACGCCGGCAACACCGAGGCGGCGAAACGCTTCGAGGAGCGCACCGGAATCCGCACCTGCAAGTTCGACGTGGCCGACTACGACGCGTGCCGGGATGCGGTGGACCGGATCGCCAAGGACCTCGGTCCGATCGGCATCCTGGTGAACAACGCCGGAATCACCCGGGACGGGACGATGCACCGCATGTCGTTCGATCGCTGGAACGCGGTGCTCCAGACCAACCTCTCCTCGTGCTTCAACATGTCCCGCTGCGTGATCGAAGGGATGCGCGAGAGCGGCTTCGGCCGCATCGTGAACATCGGCTCGGTGAACGGACAGGCCGGCCAGTACGGCCAGGTCAACTACGCGGCGGCCAAGTCCGGCATCCACGGCTTCACCAAAGCGCTCGCCCAGGAGGGCGCGAGCCGGGGAATCACCGTCAACGCGATCGCGCCGGGCTATATCGACACCGACATGGTGCGGGCGGTGCCGGAGAAGGTGCTGGAGAAGATCATCGCCACCATTCCGGTCGGCCGGCTCGGGCACGCCAGCGAGATCGCCAGGGCGGTGCTGTTCCTCGTCGATGACGACATGGGGTTCATGACCGGGTCGACGCTGTCGATCAACGGCGGACAGCACATGTACTGAGCGGGGGGCGGCGGTGCCGGCCGCCCCCGCCGTTCCCGGGGGCGTGCGCCGCGACCGCCTCTCGCGCTTCGAGCGCCGCTACTTCCAGCGCGCGGCCGCCTCGTCGTCTTTCGTGCGCGCTTCCACCCAGCGCTCGCCGTCCCCGGTGCGCTCCTTCTTCCAGAACGGGGCGCGGGTCTTGAGAAAGTCCATGACGAACTCGCACGCCTCGAACGCGTCCTTGCGGTGTCCGCTCGCGACCACCACGATGACGATGGGATCGGTGGGCCGCAACGTTCCCACCCGGTGCACCACGCGGGCGTCGAGCACCTCCCAGCGCCTCGCCGCGTCGCGGCAGATCCGCTCGATGGCGCGCTCGGTCATTCCGGGATAGTGCTCCAGCGTCATCTCGCGGACTTCGCTGCCCTCGTTGATGTCGCGCACGAACCCGATGAACGTCGCGACCGCCCCCACCTTCGGGTTGGCGCGATGCGCTTCCGCGATGAGGGCGCCCGCGTCGAACGGCTCTTCCTGGATCCGGATCGTCGCCATCATTCCAGCAGATCCCCGAACGAGTAGTAACGGACACCATCGCCGGGCGCGACGGTCGTCCCCTCGGCGATCTCGACGAGCCCCGTTGCCCATGCCGTTGCGGAGAGCACGTCGGAGCCCTGCCGGGTGTGTATCTCGGCGCCGGCCTCGCCGTTCCCGGCCATCACGAGACGCGCGCGCGCGTACTCGCGGCGTCCTCCCGGCCGCGGCCATTCGAAGCGGGCGGCGACCCGCACCGGCACCGGAAAGACGCGGGCGGCTCCCAGCCGGCGCAGGACGAACGGGCGCACGAACAGGCAGAACGTCACCAGGGCGGAGACCGGGTTGCCCGGCAGGCCGAGCAGGTCGCAGGCCCCGATGCGGCCGTAGACGAGCGGTTTTCCGGGCTTGACCCTGACCTTCCACATCTCGAGCTCGCCGATGGACTCGAGCGCGCGGCGGACGTGGTCCTCCTCGCCGACCGAGACGCCGCCGGTGGTGATCAGCACGTCGGCCCGGTCCGCGCCCTCGAGCAGTGCGGCGCGCGTCGCCTCGAACGTATCGGCGACCAGACCGAGGTCCACCACGTCGCAGCCGAGGCGTTCGAGCAGTCCGATCAGCGTGAACCGGTTCGAGTTGTAGACCTGCCCCGGCCCGAGCGGCTCGCCGGGCAGGCGCAGCTCGTCGCCGCTGGAGACGATGGCCACTCGCGGCCGGCGGCGCACCTCGATCCGGTCGATCCCGACCGACGCGGCGACCCCCATTTCCTGCGGCCGGATGCGGGTCCCGGCCGCGAGCACGACCGCCCCCGACCGGATGTCGTTCCCCCGCGGACGTACGAAGGTCCCCGGCGCGAGCGGGCCGGGGACCACCACCGATGCGCCGTCGCACCGACAATCCTCTTGAATTGCGATCGCGTCCGCTCCTTCCGGGATCGGCGCGCCGGTAAAGATCCGTGCCGCTTCGCCGGCTGCGAGCGCCGAACCGACCTCGCCGGCCGCAATCCGCTGGGTGACCCGCAGCGTCGCCTCGCCGGCGTCCGGAATGTCGGCGACCCGCACCGCGTAGCCGTCCATCGCGCTGTTCGCGTGTCCCGGCACGTTGATCGGGGCCACCACGTCTGCGGCGACGATCCGACCGAGCGCATCTTCCACTGCGATGCGTTCGTTCTCCTCGATGCCGCGGGTGCGCCGCAGCAGGTACTCGCGAGCCTGCTCCACCGTGAGCATGGCGGGTGGAGGGGACGGTGCGGCCTCGAGGGTGACGCTGTTCATGGCTCGATGGTCGGGATTCCCCGTCCCGTGATCAAGAGGAGTGCGCCATTGCGGAACCGGCCTTGCTCACACTGCGAATCGGAAGCGCACGACATCGCCTTCCGCGACGACGTACTCGCGTCCCTCCAGGCGCCATCGGCCGGCCGCCTTCGCCCCCGGTTCGCCGCCGAGCCCGACGAAGTCGTCGTAGCCGACCACTTCGGCCCGGATGAAGCCCTTCTCGATGTCGCTGTGGATGACGCCCGCCGCCCGGACCGCCGTCGAGTCGCGTCTCAGGGTCCATGCGCGCGCTTCTTTCGGCCCGGCGGTGAAGAACGTCTGCAGGCCCAGCACCGCGTAGGCGTTGCGGACGATCCGGGCGAGACCCGATGCTTCGAGCCCCATCGCCGCGAGGTACTCCGTGCGCTCGGCCTCTTCCAGCCCGCCGAGTTCCGCCTCGACCGCGGCCGAGACTCGTACCGCCGCCGCACCTTCCGCGCGCGCCTTCGCCTCCACCGCCTCCGCCAGCGGATTCGGCCCGAAGCCGTCTTCGGCGACGTTGGCGACGTAGAGCACCGGCTTGGCGGTGAGCGGGGAGAGCGTGGCGAGCACGGCCGCCTCGTCGGGGCTCGCGGCGAGCTCCCGCAACGGAAGACCCTCCGCGAGATGGGCCTGCGCACGCGCCATCAGCGCTTCACGGGCCCCGGCTTCCTTCCCGCCCGCCCTGGCCGCCTTCCCGGCCTTCTCCCTCGCCCGCTCCACCTGCTCCAGATCGGCGAGCATCAGCTCGGTCTCGATGGTGTCGATGTCGTCGAGTGGCGACACCTTTCCGCAGACGTGGGCAACCTCGCCGGACTCGAAGCAACGCACCACGTGGGCGATGGCCTGCGTCTCGCGCACGCTGGCGAGGAACCGGTTGCCCAGTCCTTCCCCCTTCGATGCGCCGGCCACGAGCCCGGCGATGTCGACGAACTCCATGGTCGCCGGCACCACGCGCGCGGGCCGGACGATCGCCGCGATCCGGTCGAGGCGCGGATCGGGGACCGGAACGATGCCGACATTCGGCTCGATGGTGCAGAAGGGATAGTTCTCCGCCGCGGCGGCTGCGCTGGTCAGCGCGTTGTACAGCGTGGACTTGCCCACGTTCGGCAGCCCCACGATTCCGCACCGGACGCTCATGCTCCGCGTTGCTCTCGACCGGCTCCGCCGATCCTCCGGCCTTCGGTCCGGCGCCCGCGGGCGGGGCGAAGGAACCCGGCCGGGCGGCGCGGCGCCGGGCGGGCGAGGGTCCGGGTGGAAGCCCCGGTCCTCACTCGGCGGCGTCGGTGCGAACGCGCTGGTGCAGCGTGGTCATCGCGTCCTCGAGGTCGCCCGCCACGATGCGCGCGAGGTCGCCGACGACCCGCTCGATGGCGTCCTCGATCTCGGAACGTTCGGCCGGCGGGGGGCGATCGAGGACGTAGCCGATCACGCGATCCTTGTGTCCCGGATGGCCGACCCCGATGCGGATCCGGGAGAATCCGGGGTCCGCGAGCTTCGGCACCACGTCCCTCAGCCCGTTGTGCCCGCCGTGGCCTCCACCCCGCTTGAGGCGCACGGCGCCGGCCGGCAGGTCGATCTCGTCGTGCGCGACGAGGATCCGTTCGACCGGCACCTTGTAGAACCCCGCCACCGCCGCCACCGCCCGGCCGCTGTCGTTCATGAAGGTGTGCGGCCGGAACAGCCGGATCCGGGTGCCCTCGACGACGGCGTCCGCGATCGACCCGAAGCACCGCGGGAGCGACCGGAAGCCGTCCGCATGGCGCCGGGCCACCCGTTCGAGCAGCCACACCCCCGCATTGTGCCGGGTCCCTTCGTAGCGGGCGCCCGGATTGCCGAGGCCGACGAGGAGCTGGTAGGAGGCGCCCAAGATCGGCGCGTATCAGTCTTCTTCGGCTTCGGGCGCCGCCGCGGCGGGAGCCTCCATCGCGTCCGGCTCTTCGTCTTCGTCGACCTCCTCGACCTCGAGCTTCTGCGGGGGCTGCACGCTCACCACCGGCTGATCGTTGTCGGGGTTGTGGGCGAGGATCATGATGTGCACGCCCGGCGGAAGCGCGATCTCCGACAGGTGCACGGAGTCGCCCACGTCGAGCGATGACATGTCGACCGCGAGGTACTCGGGCAGGTCTTTCGGCAGGCAGCCCACCTCGACCTCGACCAGCAGGTGGGTCACGATGCCGCCGGCCTTCTTTCCGGGACAGCCCTCCTCGTTGACGAAGTGCAGCGGGACGCGCATGTGGATCTCGTTGCTCGCGCTGATCCGCTGGAAGTCCATGTGGACGACCCGGTCCGTGGCGGGGTCCCGTTGCACGAACTTCAGGACCGCCTGGCTCTCCTCGCCTTCGACCTTGACGGTGAGGACGTGGGCGGCGAACGCCTCGTTCTCGATCTGCTTCCTGATCCGGTTCTCTTCGAGCGTGAGGGGCACCGGGTCCTTGTCTCCGCCGTAGAGGATTGCGGGGATGTGCCCCGAACGGCGCAGCCTGCGGCTTGCGCCCGTACCCAGCGCGGTGCGCGGCCGGGCGACGACTTCGAATTCGTTCATCGTTCCATGCTCCGGGTTCGAACTTGTTGTTGCCTCGCCGGTGCGGGCCGTGCGCGCACCGGCGTCAATCCATGAACAGCGAGCCGATCGACTCCTCTTCGTTGATGCGCCGCATGCTCTCGGCGAGCAGCTCCGCGACGCTCAACTGCCTGATCCTGCCGCTCGCGGCGGCCCGGCCGTCGAGCGGAATGCTGTTCGACACCACCAGCTCGTCCAGCACCGACCGTTCGATGTTGTCGACCGCCGCGCCCGAAAGGACCGGGTGTATGCAGTAGGCGACGACTCTCGCCGCGCCCTGGTCCTTGAGCGCGGTCGCGGCGCTGCACAGGGTGCCGGCGGTATCGGCCATGTCGTCGACGAGGACGCAGGTCCGGCCGCGCACGTCGCCGATGATGTTCATCACCTCCGCCTGGTTCGCCTGCGGGCGGCGCTTGTCGATGATCGCGAGGTCGGCGTCGTCGAGCCGCTTGGCAATGGCGCGGGCGCGCACCACCCCTCCCACGTCGGGCGAAACCACCACCATGTCCGGGTACTTGTGCTTCCAGATGTCTCCGAGGAGGACCGGCGAGGCGTAGATGTTGTCGACCGGGATGCTGAAGAAGCCCTGGATCTGATCGGCGTGCAGGTCCATGGTGAGGACCCGGTCGGCCCCCGCCGCCGTGATCATGTTGGCGGCCACCTTGGCGGAGATCGACACGCGCGCGGAGCGGGGACGGCGATCCTGGCGGGCGTAGCCGTAGTAGGGAACGACCGCGGTCACCCGGTTCGCCGATGCGCGCTTGAGCGCGTCGACGAGTATGAGCAGCTCCATCAGGTTCTGATCCACGGAGCGGTGCTCGCCTCCACTGTACGAGGCGCACGTCGGCTGGACCACGAAGGCGTCCATGCCGCGTACCGAGTCGATCAGCTCGACCATGACCTCGCCGTCGCTGAAGCGGTCCACGAGCGCCTTGCCGAGCGGCATGTTCAGATGGCCCACGATCTCCTTCGCGAGCTCGGGGTTGGCGGACCCCGCGAACACGATCATCGACGCATGCCGCTCACGCGACCGATCTCCAGCGTATCGGTCGGCCCTTTCGAGCGCGTCGCTGTAGCTGCGATCGTTCACTGGCGGGTATTCACTCCGGCCTGCGCGTGATGGTCGGACAGGCGGGGCGCCGGGATTCGGGGTCGGGTTGCAGCATCGAGTCGGAACTCATCGTTCGCCGCGGTGCGGGGAGTCGCCGGTCGAGCCGTTCCGGCCAGCGCGGTTTCCGCATGGGCCGGAGCGGCGCGGCATTGTACGGGACCCGTGCCGCCCCGTACACATCGCCGTCACCGGAAACGGCGGGGTCACGAACGGGCGGCGCGGGCCTCCGCCACCACGCACAGGATCTCGAACATCATGGTCGCGCCCACCAGCGCGGTGTTGCCGCTCGGGTCGAACGGCGGCGCCACCTCGACGACGTCGCCGCCGACGAGGTCGAGCCCGGAGAGCGCCCGGATCATGAGCTGGGCCTCGATGGTCGAGAAGCCCCCGACCTCCGGGGTGCCGGTGCCGGGCGCATAGACGGGGTCGAGACCATCGACGTCGAAGCTCACGTAGGTCGGGCCGTCGCCGACGATCGCGCGCGCTTCCTCGATGACCGCACGCCATCCCCGCTCGAACAGCTCCTCCATGTAGACCACGCGCATTCCGCTGTCGTGGCTGAACTTCCACACGTCGATGTCGCTCACGCCGCCGCGGATCCCGATCTGGACGGTGCGGACCGGATCGAGCAGGCCCTCCTCGACCGCGCGGCGGAACGGCGCTCCGTGGTGGAACTTCGAGCCGAGGTAGTCGTCGTGGGTGTCGCAGTGCGCGTCGAAGTGCACCATGCCGACCGGCCGGTGCCGCGCGATGGCCCGGAAGATGGGCAGGGTGATCGAGTGGTCGCCGCCCGCCGCGACGGGAACGACGTTCCCGGCGTGCAGCCGTGCGAACGCCTGCTCGATCTCGTCGAGGCTCGACTCCAGGCGGAACGGGCTCCTGATCATGGCGTCGCCCACGTCGCATACCCGGCAGAGATCGAACGGCGCGACTCCCGTCGACTGGTTGATGCGGCGCATCAGCGACGACTGGTTGCGGATCTCGCGCGGTCCGTGCCGCGCGCCGGTGCGGTTCGTCACCCCGCCGTCGAACGGCACCCCGATGAGGCCGATGTCCACGTCGGCCAGGGCCTGCGCGAAGGGAGTGCGCATGAATGTCGGGATCCCCGTGTAGCGGGGGCACATCATCGGTTCGGTGAAGTCGCCGGGGCGGTCGCCGTCGCTCATGTCCGTCGTTCTCCCTCGAATGCCTCGGCCGCACGGTACACCAGGTGAGCGCATTCCGGCACGCGGCCCGCGGCCGGCCCTGGCGGTGGACCCCGGAGCCGGGGCCGGCGAGGCCGCGGGTGTCGCCGGGCCTCCCGGCGCCGGTGACGAACGGGGAGCGGCCCCGATCCCCCGCATGCCCGGCGGGGTCTTGTCGGGAGAGTCCGGGTTGTCGGTTGCGCGGCGATCCCCCCGCATGCCCGGCGGAGTCCCGATCGGCGGGTCCGGATCCCCCCGCTCCGGCTCCGCTCCCGCCTTGCTAAGATGCCGCATCCGTCACGGCCGCAGGGGAGGAGAGGCCATGTTCCAGGGTTCCTACGTCGCGCTGATCACGCCGTTCGACGGCGGCGCGATCGACGAGCGTGCGTTCGGCGACTTCGTCGAATGGCAGATTTCCGAGGGCACGCACGGTCTGGTGCCCTGCGGCACCACCGGCGAATCGCCGACGCTGGACCACCCGGAACACCAGCGGGTGACCGAGATCTGCGTCGAGGTCACGAACGGCCGGGTTCCGGTGGTCGCCGGGACCGGCTCGAACTCCACCGCGGAAGCGATCAGCCTCACCCGCCACGCCAGGGAGTGCGGCGCGGACGCCGCCCTGGTCGTCACCCCGTACTACAACAAGCCGACCCAGGAAGGGCTCTACCGGCACTACGAGGCGATCAGCGATGCCGTCGACATTCCCGTCATCATCTACAACATCCCGGGCCGCTCGGTCGTCGACATGACGGTGGAGACGATGGCGCGGTGCGCGAAGCTCCCGAACGTGGTCGGGGTGAAGGACGCCTCGAACAGCTCGACCCGCCCGCTCGAGACCCGCATCGCGTGCGGCGAGGACTTCGTGCAGCTCTCCGGCGAGGACGCGGCGGCGCTCGCGCTGCTCGTCGAGGGCGGCCACGGCTGCATCTCGGTCACCGCGAACGTCGCGCCGCGGATCTGCTCGGAGATGCACACGAGCTGGATGGAGGGCGACCCGAAGGCGACCCTCGCCGCCCAGCAACGCCTGATGCCGCTGCACGAAGCGCTCTTCTCGGAGACCAGTCCCGCCCCGGTGAAGTACGCCGCGAGCGTGCTCGGCAAGTGTTCCCCCGAAGTGCGGCTCCCTCTCGTCGAGCCCGCGCAGGCCACGAAGGAGAAGGTGAAGAGCGCGATGCGGTCGGTCGGGTTGCTGAACTGACGCGCGAACGCGATCAGCCCCAGGCGGCCGTCACGTTCTCCGCCAGTAACGCGAGAACGACGTACCGGGCCCCCTTGCCGGCCGCCACCAGGGCCACGAACGGGACGATGCGCACCCGCATCGCGCCGGCGATCACGGTCAGCGCGTCGCCCGCGACCGGGACCCAGGCGAGCAGCAGCGACCATGTCCCGTAGCGCCGGAACCACGCCTGCCCGCGCTCGAGGCGGCGCGCGTCGACGGGGAACCAGCTCCGGTCGCGGAAGTGCTCGAGGCATCGGCCGAGCCCCCAGTTCACCACCGAGCCGAGCGTGTTTCCCAACGTCGCGACGGCGACCATCCAGTGCGTCGAGCCGCCCGCCGCGAGGCCCGCGGCCAGGGTGGCCTCGGAAGGGAACGGCAGGAAGGTGGCGGCCAGGAATGCCGATGCGAACATTGTGAAGTAGAGCATGGCGACGGTCGGCGGCAGGGGCGGTGAAAGGTGTATCTTTGCGGTGCGATGTCGAGCATCGAACGGATTCGCGACAGACTCTCCGGACTCGGACCGGCCGTGAACGGGCCGGCCGCGCGGCGCGCGTCGGTCGCCATCATCCTGGCCGGCGGCTGCGACTCCCGCAGTGTGTGCTTCGTGGAGCGCGCCCGCCGCCCCGGAGATCCCTGGTCCGGCGACGTCGCGTTTCCCGGCGGCTGGGCAAAGCACGAGGCCGAGAGCCTCCGTGCCGCCGCGGTGCGCGAGACGCGGGAAGAGATCGGACTCGCTCTCGCCGATGCGCACCATGTCGGCGATGTCGCGCCGATGCCGATCTCACGGGTCCACTCCGGGCTTGGAGTCATCGGCGCGAGCGTGTTCCACGTCGGCGAGTCCCGCCCCCCGTTCTCCCTCGAACCGCGGGAGATCGCCCATGCGTTCTGGGTCCCGCTCGCCCATCTCCATCATCCCGGCAACCGTACCGTGGTGCATTGGTCACGCTCCGGCCCGCCCCGGCCGCGCCCCGCCATCGATTTCGACGGGCGCGTGATCTGGGGACTCACCTACCGGCTCCTCCTGCGGTTCAGCGACCTGGTGACGGGGGGACGCTCGCCGCTCGAAGCGGACCCGGACTGAGCCGCGAGCCCGCCGCGCCGGCCCGGAAGCCGGTCCCGGCCGGACGAGCAGCTTGTCTTGTCGTGACGCCCGTGCAGGCCGGTGAGCTGCACGGGTCAGAGCCGGTCGTACTTCGTGGCGTTGCCCCGGGCCTTGTCGGGCGGGTACTTCTCCTCGTTGCGCGCGATCTTGCGCCGGACCGCGGCGTCGAGGTCGACGCCGACCTTGTCCGCGAGCCGCAGAAGGTAGATCTGTACGTCGGCGATCTCCTCGGCGACACGTTCGTGGAGCGGGTGCCCGGGCTGCACCGCGCGCGACTGCGCATCGTCGAGCCACTGGAAGATCTCGAGCAGCTCCGCCGCTTCCACCGAGAGCGCGGCGGCGAGGTTCTTCGGGGCATGGAACTGCTCCCAGTCGCGCGCATCCGCGAAGCGCCGGAGCACGCGTTGCAGCCCTTCGACGTCCAGCTCACCCACCGGCGCGCTCTGGCCCGCGCTTCTCGAAGAACGCGCGCGCTCCTTCGAGGCTGTCCCGGGTCATCGCGGTCCCGCCGACGCTTCGGCCTCGAAGCCGGGCGCGCCTCCGAGCGGCCCTTCCGGATCGGCGCCGATCACTGCCTTGCGGGGAGGAGGGCGTGAATCGTTCACCGGAGCTCGATCCGTCCGTTGCCGAGCACGAGGGTGTCCCGCTCCAGGGCGCGGGTGCGGAAGGAGACGCCGCCGTTGTCGATCCACATTTCGGTGCGCAGCGTTTCGCCGGGATACGCGGGGGCGGTGAACCGCACCTGCATGGTGCGGATCCGGCCGCCGTCGTAGCCGCATACCGCGGCCATCACCGAGTGCCCCGCGTACCCCATCGTGCACATGCCGTGGAGGATCGGCCGCTCGAAGCCCGCCGCCTTCGCCACCGCGGGGTCGACGTGCAGCGGGTTGCGGTCGCCGCTCAGGCGGTAGAGGAGCGCCGCCTCCGGAGCCACCCCCAGATCGTGGTGGAGGTCGGGCTCGCGCTTGGGGGTCCGGTGCACGGGGCGCGGCCGTTCGTCGCTTCCGCCGCAGCCGCCGTCGCCGCGGAGCAACGTCGTCTGCTCCAGCGTGCAGACCACTTCGTCCGTCCCGTCCGCGACGACGTCGCGGCGCGCGAACATGAATGCGCCGAACCCCGCACCCTTGTCGTCGATCCCGACGATCCGGGTCCGGCCGACCAGCTTCACCCCGAAAGGGATCGGCCGGTGGACGGTGAACGCCTGCTCGCTGTGCAGCACGCGCTTCCAGTCGACGCCCGCCGCCGGGTCCTTGAGCCAGAACCCCGGGTATGCGGTGACGTTCGCCATCATCGGGAGCACTTCGAGACCGTCCTCGTAGACGTAGCGCAGATGGCCGGGATGCCCGGGCTCCACGCCGAAGCCCACGCCGAGCGCGTAGAGGATGCAGTCGGTGTCGCTCAGGGTCTGGGCGGCGTCGGGAACCGCGTAGCTCATCATCGAGTCGTAGGTGGTGGCCATCGCGCTCTCGTACTCCGGGGATCCGGTTCGTTGCGGGAATGCGTGTGGACGTTGCCGCGGAACCGCCGGACCCGTCCGGGTACGATGCTCCGCCGGACGTCCGGGCCTTCGGGCGCGGCCGGAACAGTGGGGGAAACCCGGCCGCGTTCCGGCCATCATATCGCGCCGCGCCGCCGGCCGGGCATTCCCGTGCCTCGCCGAGGACTCGCCGATGCCTTGCAAGGGCACACCACCTTGCAAGGGCACACCACATGGAGAACGCAACATGAAAATGAAGACGCGCGGGCCGGGACTTCCCGGACTCGTCCTGGGACTGGCTCTCGGGAGCATCGGGACGGTGGCATGGGCCGCCGACTACGAGATCGACGCCGGCCACTCGTTCGTCGAGTTCAGGATCAAGCACCTCGGCTATAGCTGGCTCTACGGCCGGTTCAACCGGATCTCCGGCCGTTTCAGCCACGACCCGGACAATCCGCAGGCGAACGCGATTTCGGTGGCGATCGATCCGGCGAGCGTGGACACCAACCACGCCGAGCGCGACAAGCATCTGCGCAGCGCGGACTTCCTCGACGTGGCGACGTATCCGGACGCGTCCTTCGAGAGCACGGGCTACACCGGCGACGCCCGGAGCGGCACCCTCGAAGGCAACCTCACCCTGCACGGGGTGACGAAGCCGATCTCCATCCGGCTCGAAAAGCTGGGAGAGGGCAAGGATCCCTGGGGCGGCTACCGGGTGGGCTTCATCGGCACCACCACCCTGACCCGCAAGGACTTCGGCATCAGCTACAACCTCGGTCCGGCCAGCGAGACCATGGAGCTGGAGCTCGGAATCGAAGGCATCCGGCAGTAGTCCGGGCCACGAACGCCGCGGCGCGCTCAGTCGTGCCGCCGGCCGTCGATGGTGACTCCCGCCGCGACGCGCTCAGTCGCGCCGCCGGCCGTCGATGGCGACTCCCGCCGCGGCGTGCTCAGTCGCGCCGCCGGCCGTCGATGGTGACCCCCGCCGCAGCGCGCTCAGCCGCGCCGCTGGCCGTCGATGGCGACTCCCGCCGCGGCGTGCTCAGTCGCGCCGCCGGCCGTCGATGGTGACCCCCGCCGCAGCGCGCTCAGTCGCGCCGCTGGCCGTCGATGGCGACTCCCGCCGCGGCGCGCTCAGTCGCGCCACCGGTCGAGCGCACGGCTCGCAACCGCTCGCTCCGGCCGTCGGCCGGGGGAGCGGTGACCGCGAGGCCGTATCGCTGCCGCCCCCGATATCTGCGATGCTTCGGGCCGGCGCACGCGCGGCCGGCCATGGGGGGACTCGCCACGTGCCGATGATCACGGAATCCACTCCGATCGCGTTCTCCGATCCGCTGCCGGAAGCCGCCGACGTCGTGGTGATCGGCGCGGGAATCGTCGGCACCGCGACCGCCTGGTTCCTCGCGCGGCGCGGGGCGAAGGTCGCCCTGTGCGAGAAGGGGCGCGTTGCCGGCGAGCAGTCGAGCCGCAACTGGGGCTGGGTGCGGCAGCAGGGGCGGGACCCGGACGAACTGCCGATCATGATGGAGTCGAACCGGATCTGGCGGAGCTTCGCCCCGGACACCGGTGAGAAGGACCTCGCGTTCACCGTCGCGGGCTGCGCGTACCTGGCCGAGGACGAACGGGACCTCGCCAGGTTCGAAGCCTGGCGCGACATTGCGGGGGAACACCAGCTCGAAACCCGCATGCTCTCGGCGGACGAGGTTCGATCCGCGGTGCCCGGCCTGGAGGGACGTTGGGTGGGCGGGGTGCTGACCCCGGGCGACGGATGGGCGGAGCCCTTCGTCGCGGTGCGGGCGCTCGCGCGCGCGGCGCACCGGTCGGGGGTCTCCATCACCGAGAACTGCGCGGTACGCACGGTGGAGACGGCCGGAGGCCGGGTCTGCGGAGTCCACACCGAGCGTGGGCCGGTGCGGGCCGACCGCGTCGTGCTCGCCGGCGGCGCCTGGTCGACGTATTTCGCCGGGAACGCGGGGCTCGATCTGCCGCAGCTCGTCGTGCGCTCCACCGCGGCCCGCACCCATGCCGCACCCGACCGCGGCATTCCGAACGTCTACGCGCCGGGGTTGACCGTCCGCCGGCGCGCGGACGGCGGGTACACCGTCTCGACCGGAGACCTGGCGGAGCACTACGTGTGTGCGCGGTCGTTCAGGTACTTCACGAAGTTCCTCCCGCTGATGAGGCTCTCGGCCAGGGACCTGCGGCTCAAGCTCAAGCCGCCGGCCGGCTATCCCGGCGCGTGGGGGGCGAAGGCTTCCTGGTCCGGCGACGAGGTCACGCCGTTCGAGGAAATGCGGGTCCTCGATCCGCCCCCGTCGGAGGAGGTCCGCCGGCGCCTGGTCGAGCGGCTGCCGAGGCGGGCGCCGTGGCTGCACGAGGCGGGCATCGTGGAGATCTGGGCCGGGATGATCGACGTGACGCCCGACGCGGTGCCGTACATCTGCGAGGCGCCCGGGCTCGACGGCCTGTTCGTCGGCACCGGAATGAGCGGCCACGGCTTCGGGCTCGGGCCCGGCGTGGGCCGGATCCTCGCCGACCTCGTGCTGGGCCGCCCGCCGGGCTTCGATCTCTCGCGCTTCCGCTTCGGGCGCTTCACCGACGGCAGCCCCATCGTGCCGGGACCGTACTGAGTCTCGGCCCCGCCGGCCGGCGTTCCATCCGGCCGCATCGCCGGGACCGGGAGGGTGTATCGTCCCCCGGTTCGGCGCGGGGGCGAGAAGGAGGGGGCGGTGAGCGAGTTCACGAAAATCCTGGTGGCGAATCGCGGCGAGATCGCGATCCGGGTGCTGCGCGCGGCCAACGAGATGGGGAAGGCCACGGTCGCGGTGTTCGCCGACGAGGACCGCCTCTCCCTGCATCGCTCCAAGGCCGACGAGTCCTACCGGATCGGGGAGGGTCTGGGGCCGGTCTCCGCCTATCTCGCGGTGGACGAGATCATGCGGGTCGCGGCCGGGACCGGGTCCGACGCCGTCCACCCCGGCTACGGCTTCCTCTCCGAGTCGCCGGAGCTCGCGCAGGCCTGCGCAACGGCCGGGATCGCCTTCATCGGCCCCCGTCCCGACACCCTGCGCCGCCTCGGCGACAAGGTGTCCGCGCGGGCCATCGCCGAGGCGGCCGGCGTCCCGACCGTGCCGGCGACCGGGGCGCTGCCCGCGGACCCGGAGGCCGCGCTCGGCCTGATTCGCGCGGTCGGTTTTCCCGGCATCCTCAAGGCGAGCTGGGGCGGGGGCGGGCGCGGCATGCGGGTGGTGGAGACCCCGGACGGGCTCGAAGCGGCGCTGCGCGAGGCGCGGCGGGAGGCGGCCGCCGCCTTCGGCAAGGACGAGGTCTACTTCGAGCGGTTCATCGGGCGGGCCCGCCATCTGGAGGTCCAGGTGCTGGCCGACGCCGGCGGACGCATCGTCCATCTCTTCGAGCGGGACTGCTCGGTGCAGCGGCGCAACCAGAAGATCGTCGAGTGCGCCCCGGCTCCCGGCCTCGCTCCGCACCAGCGCGACGAGCTGACCGGATACGCGCTGGCCATCGCCCGCGAGGCGGACTACCTCAACGCCGGCACGGTGGAGTTCCTCCACGATCTCGACACCGGCCGTTTCCACTTCATCGAGGTGAACCCGCGCATCCAGGTCGAGCACACGGTCACCGAGCAGGTCACCGGAGTGGACCTGGTGCAGGCCCAGATCCGGGTCGCCGAAGGAGGCGCCATCGGGGGCGGTCCGGACGCCGCCTGTCCCCCGCAGCACGCCATCGCGCTTCGGGGCCATGCCGTGCAGTGCCGGATCACCACCGAGGACCCGCTCGACCGCTTCATTCCCGACTACGGCCGCATCACCGCGTACCGGGGCGCGACCGGCTTCGGCATTCGCCTCGACGGCGGCACCGCCTACTCGGGGGCGGTCATCACCCGGCATTACGACTCGCTTCTGGAGAAGGTCACCGCGTGGGCGCCGACGCGCGCGGGCGCGATCGACCGGATGCGGCGCGCGCTCCGGGAGTTCCGGATCCGCGGGGTCGCCACCAACATCGCCTTCCTCGAGCGGCTGGTGGGCGACGATGCCTTCCGGCAAGGGCGGGTCACCACCCGTTTCATCGACGACCATCCGGAGCTGCTCGCCTTCGTCCGTCCCCGCGACCGGGCAAGCCGGCTCCTTCGCTACATTGCCGAGACCACCGTCAACGGCCACCCGGAGGTCAAGGGCCGGCCGGCGCCGCCCGCTCATGCCCGCAACCCGCGTCCGCCCCGCCTGCGGCCGGCGTCGTCCGCACCCGGGGCGAAGGCGCCGCTCGATGCGGGAAGACCGGCCGCGGAGACGGGCGGGACCGGGGCGTTGCTCGACGCCGGAGGCTCGGTTGCGGAGACGAGCGGGACCGGGGTGCTGCTCGAAGCCGGGGGGCCGGCCGCGGAGACGGGCGGGGCGAAGGCGCTGCTCGACTCCGACGGACCGGAGGCGGTGGCGGACTGGATGCGGGACCAGGTCCGCGTCCTCGTCACCGACACCTCCATGCGCGACGCCCCGCAGTCGCTCCTCGCGACCCGGATGCGCACCTGCGACATGGAGCGGGTGGCGGATGCCTACACGCACAACCTCCCCGGGGTGTTCTCGCTCGAATGCTGGGGCGGCGCGACGTTCGACGTGGCCCTGCGCTTCCTCGGCGAGTGCCCGTGGGAGCGGCTCCGGCGCCTGCGCGCGCGCATCCCCGGCATCCTGCTCCAGATGCTGCTGCGCGCCTCGAACGCAGTCGGCTACACCAACTATCCCGACAACGTGGTCCAGGGGTTCGTGGCCCGGGCCGCGGCCTCCGGGATCGACCTCTTCCGCATCTTCGATCCGCTGAACTCGGTCGAGAACATGCGGGTCGCGATCGATGCGGTGCGGGAGACCGGCCGGATCTGCGAGGCGGCCATCTGCTACACGGGCGATCTGCACGACTCCCGCCGCAGCCGGTACGACCTCGACTACTACCTGCGCATGGCCCGCGCGCTCCGTGACGCGGGTACCCACGTCCTCGGCGTCAAGGACATGGCGGGGCTCGCCAAGCCCGCTGCCGCGCACGAGCTGGTCCGGGCGCTCAAGGCCGAGACCGGGCTTCCGGTGCACTTCCACACCCACGACACGTCGGGCATCGCCGCCGCCAGCGTGCTGGCCGCGGTGGAGGCCGGGGTCGATGCGGTCGACCTCGCGATGGACAGCCTCTCGGGCTTCACCTCGCAGCCCTGTCTCGGCTCGGTGGTGGAGGCGTTGCGCGGCCGGCCGCGCGACACCGGCCTCGACCCCGCCCGCATCCGGGAGCTCTCGGACTACTGGGAGGCGGTGCGCGCGCAGTACGCCGCGTTCGAGACCGACATGCGCGCGCCGGCCTCGGAGGTCTACCTGCACGAGATGCCGGGCGGGCAGTTCACGAACCTCCGCGAGCAGGCGCGCGCGCTCGGCCTCGCCGAGCGCTGGCACGAGGTGGCGAGCGCCTACGCCGAGGTGAACCGGATGTTCGGCGACATCGTGAAGGTGACCCCGACCTCCAAGGTGGTCGGCGATCTGGCGTTGGCGATGGTCTCCGGAGGCCTCGTCCGCGCCGACGTCGAAGACCCCGACCGCGACATCGCCTTCCCGGAATCGGTGGTGGGGCTGTTTCGCGGCGAGCTCGGCCGGATGCCGGGAGGGTTCCCCGAGCCGCTGGCGCGGAAGATCCTGAAGGGGACGAAGCCGATCGAAGGCCGTCCGGGCGCGGCGCTCGCGCCGGCCGACCTCGAAGCCGAACGCGCGAAGGCGGAGGCGGCGACCGGCTGGTCGCTCTCCGAGGAGGAGCTGTACTCCTTCCTCCTCTATCCGAAGGTGTTCGTCGACTACGTGGAGCGCCGCAAGAAGTACGGCCCGGTGTCGGCGCTGCCCACCGAGGTGTTCTTCTACGGGCTGCCGCCGGGGCGCGAGGTGTCGGTCGATCTCGACCGGGGACTGACCCTGGTCGTCCGCTGCCTCGCCATCGGCGAGACCGACGAGGAGGGCAGCGTTCGGGTGTTCTACGAGCTGAACGGCCAGCCGCGCTCGGTCAAGGTGGAGAACCGCGAGGCGACCGCGGCCGTGGTGCGGCGGCCGAAGGCGGATGCGGGGGAGCCCCGCCACGTGGCGGCGCCGATGCCGGGGGTGGTGGCGTCGCTGGCGGTTGCCGAGGGGCGGGCCGTGGTCGCGGGCGATCTGCTGATGACCATCGAGGCGATGAAGATGGAGACCGCCCTGCATGCCGAGCGCGACGGCATCGTCGCGGCCGTCCACGTGGCGGCGGGGCAGACCGTCGAGGCCAAGGACCTCCTGCTGGAGTTCGCGAAGGGGTGACGGAGGACGGGTTCCGGAACGCGTCCGGGCAGCAATTCTCATTTTGGCGCCTGACTTCACCCTGAGCCGCAAGCCGTCTTCTCCTTGCGACTCGATCCGGGGCAGATCGGGGGCAGATCGACGGTCGTGCCGGTCCTGCCGCGGGACCCGACGAGCAAAATGAGAATTGCTGGCGCCCGGGCCCGCGTCTGGCACTTTCCGGGGCGCCTGATTAGTATTCGGGGGAAGAGAGCGGCCTGACGCCGGGAGTGCGCTCGCTGCCGCGGGCGACACGAGCCAGATGCTTCTCGTTCCCGCCATCGACATCAAGGATCGCAAGTGCGTGCGCCTGCGCGAAGGGCGCATGGACACCGCGACGGTGTTCTCCGACGACCCGGTTGCGATGGCCGGGCGCTGGGTCGAGGCCGGCGCCCGCCGGCTGCACGTCGTCGACCTCGACGGGGCGTTCGCCGGCGAGCCGAAGAACGCCGGGGTCATCCGGGAAATCGTCGAGACCCACCCCGATGTCCCGGTCCAGGTCGGGGGCGGCATCCGTGACGAGGAGACGGTCGAGGCATACGTCCAGGCCGGCGTCCGGTTCGTCATTCTCGGAACCAGGGCGATTTCGACGCCGCACTTCGTCGCCGACCTGTGCGCCGAATTTCCCGCCCACGTCATCGTCGGCCTCGATGCCAGGGATGGACGGCTCGCCGTGGACGGCTGGTCGAAGCTGTCCCACCACGAACTCTTCGATCTCGCCCGGCAGTTCGAGCGCGACGGGGTGGAGGCGTTCGTCTTCACCGACATCTCCCGCGACGGAATGATGAGCGGGGTGAACGTCGAGGCGACGGCCGCCCTTGCGCGGGCGGTGTCGGTGCCGGTCATCGCTTCCGGGGGGATCCGGGACCTCGACGACATTCGCGCGCTGTGCGCGGTCGCCGACGAAGGCGTGGCGGGGGCGATCACGGGGCGTGCGCTCTACGAGGGCACCCTGGATTTCGCCGAGGCGCAGAAGCTGGCCGACGAGCTGGCCCCCGGCCTCCCCGGCCTCCCCGGTCCCTGAGACAGTGGCGCTCGCCAAGCGCATCATCCCCTGCCTCGACATCGACGCGGGGCGGGTCGTCAAGGGCGTGAAGTTCGTCGACATCCGCGACGCCGGAGACCCCGTGGAGGCTGCGCGGCGCTACGACGAGCAGGGCGCCGACGAGCTCTGCTTCCTCGACATCACGGCGTCGTCCGATGAACGCGACACCATGGTCGCGGTGGTCGAGTCCGTGGCGGCCGAGGTATTCATCCCGCTCACCGTCGGCGGCGGCGTGCGCACCATCGACGACATCCGGCGGCTGCTCAACGCGGGCGCCGACAAGGTGTCGATCAACACCGCGGCGGTCTTCGAGCCGGAGTTCGTCGCCCGGGCCGCGGCGCGTTTCGGAGCGCAGTGCATCGTGGTCGCGGTCGATGCGAAGCAGGTGGAGGCCGGAGCCGACGGCTCCCCGCGATGGGAGGTGTTCACCCACGGCGGACGGCGGCCCACGGGGATCGACGCCGTCGCCTGGTGCGAACGCATGACCGGGCTCGGCGCCGGCGAGATCCTGCTGACCAGCATGGACCGCGACGGCACGCGCGACGGGTTCGATCTGGCGTTGACCGACGCGGTCTGCGCCGCGGTGCCGGTCCCGGTCATCGCCTCGGGCGGCGTCGGCACTCTGGACCACCTTGCCGACGGGATCGTCGAAGGCGGCGCCGACGCGGTGCTCGCGGCGAGCATCTTCCACTTCGGGGAGTACACCATCGCCGATGCGAAGCGGTGCCTGGCCCGGCGCGGTATCGATGTGCGGACCTGACCGGGCGGCTGTCCGCGCGGACGCCCGGACTCCGTGTTCCCGCCGCGGTCGTGTCCGGGGACGGCGCCCGGCCGGCGAGCGGACGTCCGCACAGTCGCCCGGGTTCCGCGTCCTGGCCGCGGTCGGGTCCACGGCCGGGTCCGGGGCCGGCGCCGCCCGGCGGGCGGATGTCCGTACAGTCGCCCGGACTCCGTGTCGGGCCGGCCCGGACGACGTGGACGCCACCGCTTCATGCCTTGTGCCTTTCCGGTCCGGGCCGGAGCCTCGTTAGCGGGTATCCTGCGCATGCCGCCGGTTCCGGCGGCGACGGACCGGAGTGCGGCCGGCATGGAAAGAATCGTTTCCTTCGACACCCTGCGCATGACCGACGTGGCCCGGGTGGGGGGCAAGAACGCCTCGCTCGGCGAGATGATCGGCGAGCTGTCGGCGGCCGGGGTGCGCGTGCCCGGGGGGTTCGCCACCACCTCGGATGCGTTCCGGGAGTTTCTCGCCCGTGACGGGCTCGCGGAGCGGGTCCGGCGGCGGCTCGCGGACCTCGACGTCGCCGACGTGCGGGCGCTCGCGGCCGCCGGAGACGAGATCCGTGGCTGGATCGGGGCGACGCCCCTGCCCGGCGCCCTGGAGCGCGAGCTGCGCGCGCGCTATGCGCGGATGGCGGCCGGCGGCGAGGACTGCGCGGTGGCGGTGCGCTCCTCCGCCACCGCGGAGGACCTGCCCGAGGCATCCTTCGCCGGGCAGCAGGAGACGCTGCTCAATGTGCAAGGCGCGGACGCCGTGGTGGAAGCGGTCCGCGAGGTGTTCGCCTCGCTGTTCAACGACCGCGCGATCGCCTACCGCGCGCACCAGGGCTTCGCGCACGCGGACATCGCGCTCTCGGCCGGCGTCCAGCGCATGGTCCGGAGCGACCTGGGCGCGAGCGGGGTGGCGTTCACCATCGATACCGAGTCGGGCTTCGAGGACGTGGTGTTCATCACCGCCGCGTGGGGACTCGGCGAGCTGGTGGTCCAAGGCCAGGTCAACCCCGACGAGTTCTACGTGCACAAGCCCTCCCTCGCAGCGGGGCGCCCGTCCATCCTGCGCCGCGAACGCGGCAGCAAGGCGTTGAAGATGGTCTGTCACGAGGACCCGGCCGAGCGGGTCGCCGTCGTCGATGTCGCCCTCGACGACCGGCGCCGTTTCTCCCTGAGCGACGACGAAGTGATCGCGCTCGCCCGCGATGCGGTGGCCATCGAGCGTCACTACGGCCGGGCGATGGACATCGAGTGGGCGCGGGACGGGGTGGACGGGCGCATCTGCATCCTCCAGGCCCGCCCGGAGACGGTGCAGAGCCGTCGCACGGGGCAGGCGGTCGAGCGCTTCGAGCTGAAGGAGCGCGGGGAGGTCCTGGCCGAGGGCCGGAGCATCGGCCAGCGGATCGGGGCCGGCGCCGCGCGGCTGGTGCTGAGCGCGGCGGAGATGGACAAGGTGCGCGACGGCGACGTGCTCGTCACCGACATGACCGATCCCGACTGGGAGCCGGTGATGAAGCGCACCGCCGCGATCGTGACCAACCGCGGGGGCCGGACCTGCCATGCCGCCATCATCGCCCGCGAGCTGGGGATCCCCGCGGTGGTCGGCGCCGGCGATGCGACCCGGACCATCGGCGAGGGCGCCGAGGTGACCGTCTCCTGCGCCGAGGGCGACACCGGGTACGTCTACGCCGGCCGGCTCGACTTCGAGCTGCGCCGGCTCGACGTGGAGACGATGCCGGCGCTCCCGTTCAAGATCGCGATGAACGTCGGCAACCCGGACCGGGCGTTCGCGTTCCGGGCCCTGCCCAGCGCCGGAGTGGGGCTCGCGCGGCTCGAGTTCGTCATCGGCCACTCGATCGGAGTGCACCCGCGGGCGTTGCTCGACTTCGACCGGCTCCCCGAGGCGTTGCGCGAGCGCGTGCGCGAGCGGGCCGCGGGATACGAGGACCCGGAGTCGTTCTTCGTCGAGAAGCTGGTGGAGGGCGTGGCGACGATCGCGGCCGCGTTCCATCCCAGGCCCGTGATCGTCCGTCTCTCGGACTTCAAGTCCGACGAGTACGCCAACCTCGTCGGAGGGGAGCTTTACGAGCCGGACGAGGCGAACCCGATGCTCGGGTTCCGCGGGGCGTCACGCTACCTGTCGGACGACTTCCGCCCGAGCTTCGAGCTGGAGTGCCGCGCCATGCGCAGGGTGCGCGACGAGATGGGCTTCACCAACGTCGAGCTCATGGTCCCGTTCGTGCGCACACTCGACGAAGCCCGCGAGGTGGTGGGGCTGCTCGCCCGCAATGGTCTCGAACGTGGCCGCAACGGCTTGAGGATCGTGATGATGTGCGAAGTGCCGTCGAACGCGATCCTCGCCGAGGAGTTCCTCGAGCACTTCGACGGCTTCTCCATCGGCTCCAACGACCTGACCCAGATGACGCTGGGCCTCGACCGGAACTCCGGGCTGATGGCGTCGCGGTTCGACGAGCGCGACCCCGCGGTGAAGGCGTTGCTCCACCGGGCGATCGCCGCCTGCCGCAAGCACGGAAAGTACGTGGGGATCTGCGGCCAGGGTCCGTCCGACCATCCCGACCTCGCGCACTGGCTGATGGAGGAGGGGATCGACAGCGTGTCGCTGAATCCCGACTCGGTGGTGGAGACCTGGCTGTACCTCGGGGGCGGGAGCGCCGACCGAGGCCCCCCCGCCCGCGCATGACGGTGCGACAACGACGCCTGAAGCTGGAGTGATTCCGATGGAATTCGAAAGGATGGAACTTGAAAGGACCGGGAAGGCGCCGGTTGAGCGGCTTCCTCGGTGCGAGCAACCCTCGACGAGGTGTCGGTATATCCGGTGGCCGACCGCGAGAGTGCTCGTGCCTTCATAGGCTTCAAGCACATCAACGGTCCGGCGAAGTGGGACGCATATGCCAAGGCTCGGTTTGCGGCGGAGTGGTACGAGGACGGGCGCCCCGAGGGCGGTCTGGCGGGTATCGCCAGAGCCATTGGCGACAAGCACGACACCATCAAGCGGATGGTGTCCGCGATCTACGTGCTGGACCAAGCCAGGAACGAAGGCTTGTTCGATATCGAGGACCGCCATGCCGGGAGGCTCGACTTCTCCCATCTCTACACGGCGCTTTCCCGTTCCCAGTACATGGAATACCTGGGTCTCGGCGCCGCGTGGGCACGTCAAGATCCCGAGCCGAACCAGGTACCCCGCGAGAAGCGGGAGGAGCTTCGGAAGGTGCTTGTCTGGATCTACGGGTCGAGAAAGGATGGTGTGCGGCCGGTAGTGCAATCCCAGAATCCCGACATCAAGCGTCTCGGCGAGGTGCTCGCGCATGCCCAGGGGCGCCACCTGCTGGAGGCAACGGGCAATCTCGACACCGCCCACGCCAGCACCGAGCCTGTGGACAGACGGTTCACCGCGTCACTGATTCGTGCGCGTGACAACCTTCGCGACGCCGTTGGCTCGCTCAGAGCCTATGACGGACGCGACCAGTCGTTGCTCGACATCGCGGAGGACGTCAAGGAGACGGCGGAGACCGTGCACGGCCGCATGTTCGAAAAGCGACGTGAGGCGGATGACGCGAAACGACGGGCTCCCTTTGCTTTCCCATCGATGAGGTAACGAGCGCATCGACAGACTGCGATCGCGCGGCGGATTATCTGGAACTCACCGCGTTCTTTTCGGACGACTCCACGGCGCTTGTATCAGATCTGGCCAACCAGGCGGGCATTGGTGCCGCGGACGACCCTGCCGACTTGGACGAGGAGATGCAAAGAGGCGAGGAGGGCCTCGTTTCGAGCGCCGTCACGCGCATCGAGAATCGACGCGAGACGCTGGGGTCGTCCGGGTATCCGTTCGAACTCGATACCCGAGGCGAACTGCCAAGACGCCTGCGTGTAAGCGAACGTTGGCGGAGGTGGTTCTTCCCGTTGCTCTGCCTCGCACCGATTCTGCACTTCCCCCGTTAGCACGGGTAGCTGTAGTCCCCAGGCTTCTTCTTGTCGTGCACTGTGAATTTTCGATTCTTCAGCCCCTGCTTGATTCGGGCTTTCTTCATCGGGACATGGAGCACAGGAACGTTTCCTCTCAAGTCTCGGAATTTTGGCATCTTGTCCCACAAGTTTCTGATTTTCTTCCGTATCTGTCCGCTTGAGTAGCTCCGGATGTCGGATTCGTCGTCATACTCGGGATACACCGCTATTACCGGTAACCCCTGTTTCTCTATCCCGTATTCGATTTCTTCGCGCAACGCACGGGAATTTTTGGTCACTGAGCTGAGGAACAGTACAATGTTTTTCGAGTTTTGTAGCCGTTGCCTGATCCTCGGTTTCAGCGTCTTTTCCCAATCGCTCCCGTCTCGGACGTCGTAGGTCTTCCCATGCGAGTCGATGAACGGGAAGTCACTATCCTTCGCTTTCCACGCCCGTAGCAGATTGTAGTACACGAAATCTCGTGTTGAGTGTGCTCCCAGGTTCCCGTCGCTAAACGGTTCCTTCACATAGAATGCTGAATAGTTACCGTTGCGGTATGCCACTGTTATCTCCTCCCCTCTAGCTTTCGCAGATTGATGGCGCGTCCTACCTCTTTCGGTAGCACGATTTCTATCTCTTTCGTGATCTCTTGAATCCTCGTCTCCTCGATTAGACTCGTCACGATTATGTTCAGCAGTGACTCGGATGGAATTCCCGTATTTGATTGTCCTCCTCCGATCAGTGGCAACTGTAGAGTCTGTCCGTTGCAGTGGTGTCGTGCTGCGTCACAGATCCCTTTTAGGCAGACCTGTAGTTGTGCGAACGTGGCGCTCGCTTTCAGCGTATCCGGATCTGTTTCTGTCAGCACAGCCAGCAGGTAGTGTTTCCCATCACCGTTCTCGCCCCAATATCTGACCTTTCCGACCTTCCTTAGCCCCTCCCCGTCGTCGTGGCCTCGTGGTTTCATCTCGTCTCGATATCTCACTACCCGTCTCAGGAACTGTCCGTGTACGGACTGTTCCGCTACTGCCTGCCCGATTTTGCTCGACATCCTGTCATTCACCGGAATTATTTTGACTCCTGGTCCGTGAAATAGATCTCCCTCTCGTACCGTTATTGTAGTATTCCGTCCCTCTACCGAGATTTTCAACACCTTTTTTCTTCGTATTTGCCACACTCCTACCAATGCTCCCACTACTAGGTATGCGACATACCATCCCCACCCTTCTGGTTTTATTTTCGGCATCAGCAATGCAGCTGGTTCAGCTACCACCCATAGCGCCCCCCACGTCGCCGCCATGCTTTTTAAGAACTTTCTTGTCTCCCCCATCCTCTGCTCCTAAATCCCATTAGTGGATGTCAACGTTCAACTTCACGGCCGCCATACGTGCTTGCCGATGTTCAGCAGCTTCCGAAGTCCGAAGCAATCCGTGCCTCGAGTACGCCCTGAGCGGCTTCGTCTCGGCCATTCCTGGACTCCCCGCCTGTCTCGCCCGTGCTTGCTCCAGTCTTTAGACCGGTTGCGGGCTTTGCGCTTACGCAGGTAGTGTTCCGGCTCCATTCCCAGCGGCTGCTGGCGTCCTGCATCCTTAGGAGATTGATCGAAATTAAGTTTCCAATTTCACCGCGGGCGAAGTTCATAGTTCCAGTCACCGTGGAACTCATTTCGATGTAGAGACAAGGCGTCCATCTCCGCATCCGTCGTCGTCACTCCTTTGGGGTACTTTTTCGTATCAAGTTCGGCTCTGACCTGAAGCCCTGCATCGGTGCGTGTATTGCCGATCAAATCGACAATGGTCTCAAAGGTCCGCAGCGGCTTGCCTCGCCAATTCTGGGTGATGTGACAGAACAGCCGATGTTCAATCTTGTTCCACTTGCTGGTGCCGGGCGGGAAATGGCTGACGTGCACGCACACGCCGGTCTCGTCGGCAAACTGTTGTAGCTCGTGCTTCCACGCGCGAGAACGATACCCGTTGCTCCCGCCCGCATCGGCGGTGATGAGCAGCTCCCGTGCGTTGGGGTAGCGGCTCGTGCCCATCTCCTCCCACCACCGTCGCAGCGACGCCACCGCGAAGGAAGGGGTGTCATGGTCACATCCGACACTGACCCATGCTTCGTTGCGTCCCATGTCGTAGATGCCGTAGGGAATCGCCTTACCCGCCGCATCCTGGGGAAAGTCGTGCACCAGGGATTTCTCGGGTCGCCCCTTCGGCTGCCACTCCCGGCCAGCGTTCTTGAAATCCCCGACCAACTCCTTCTTCTTCGTATCGACAGAGACCACCGGCTGGGCGCGTTGAAGGAACTCATCGGCCTTCGCATTGATATGTTCGAACTGTGCGTTGCGGTCCGGGTGCGACGTCCCTTCGCGACTCTTGCGTACCGATTGCAGCCGGTAGCCAAGCTCGTGCAGCAATCGGCCCACCGTCGTCGTGCTCACCTTCCAGCCTGCGTTCGACAGCGCCGCGGCGAGCTTCGCCCGACTCTTGCACGTCCACCTCAGCGGCGACTGCGGGTCGCCACGCGTCATCGGGTCAACCAATTTCTCCAGCGCTTGTTTGATACCCGGCTGCGATTGCTTGATACCAGGACGTCCGGCCCCCACACGACGAATTCGACCGCACTCGGCGCCGCCCGATTCCAGCTCCCGGCGCCCCTTGCGGATGGTCGGGCGCGACAACCCTGTCGCGTCCGAAACCAGAGCATCGCCTCCATACCCGATGGCACGTGATTCCGTGGCTGCCCAGATACGACGCCCGCGCTCATCAAGATACGCCTCGACCGCCGCGTACTTCTCAACAATTGTCGCTTCGAGTTCAATATCGCGTCTCATCGGAGGAGGAGAACACAAAACCCATCAGATGACAATGTAATTTACGCCTGCGTCCTTAGTTCTCCATCTCGGGACAGTCCAGATTGACGAGCTTCGAGCACTCGTAGCTTCCCTTTCTCGTGCCTCGCTCCGACCTTGGCGCCCGCCGCTCCTCGCTACTCCCTCTCTCTTGCGACTCTCTCCGTGTCGGCACTCGGTGTTCCAATGATAGCGCCAACCACGATGCCGACGATCTCGATATCTAAGACGGTCGCGGCGGCGATGTCTGCGAAGCGTCCGGGAAAGCCGGGATGGTACTTCAGGGTCTTGAACTGCGCCTCGGAGAAGGGGTTGTCGTCGCTGACCCGGGGGCGGCTCAGAGAGCGGGTGACGCCGAGGTCGGCGAGCAGTTGGGCGGTGCACTTGCTGGTCATGGGTGCGCCGCGGTCCGAATGCAGGGTGAGCACCTGGGGCTCGATGCCCTGCTTGAGGCACGATTGCTCGATGAGCCGGCTGGCCAGGGCGGCGCTTTCGCGCTCGGCGACCATCCACCCCACGACGTAGCGGCTGAAGATGTCGAGCAGGACGTAGAGGGAGAAGTACGTCCAGCGCTTCGGTCCGAGCAGGCGGGTGATGTCCCACGACCAGGTCTGGTTCGTGGGCGGTGGCGACGAGTTCGGGCTTGGTGCAGGGCGGATGGGCGAGCTGATTGCGCCGCTCTCGCACCGGCTGCTCGGCGGCGAGGATGCGGTACATGGTGCGCTCCGAGTACAGGTACTGCCCTTCATCGAGCAGAGTCGCGACGACCTCGGCGGGCGAGCGGTCGACGAAGCGTGGGGAGGTGAGCACGTCGAGGACACGCTCGCGTTCGTGCTCATCAAGCGCCCGTGCGGGCGTCTTTCGGGGCTGCTGGTGCCCGGGAGAGGGCCTGTGACGACGGTAGAACGTGGCTCTGGACACCCCCAGCGCTCGGCACGCCGGCTTGATGCCGACGTGCGGTGCGAGCGAGGCGGCTGCCATCAGCAGTCCTTCCCGGCGTCGAGGCTGAATCCCAGCCGCCCGGCAACTTTTCCCTGGACTTCGACAATCGTGTGTGCGGTGGCGAGTTCCTTCTCCAGACGCACCACCTTCGCCTCAAGCTGGCGGACCTTGGCGCTGAGGGGGTTGGGCTCGGCCGGCTTGGCGCCGCGCTTGTTCGGCGTCAGGCCCCGCAGCGAGCCGTTGCGTCGCGCCTTGCGCCATGCCGACAGATGCGAGGTATACAGACCCTCGCGACGAAGCAGCCGTCCGACCTCGCCGGGTCGAGTGCAGCGGTCCGCCTCCTCGATGATCCGCAGCCGGTACTCGGCGGTGAACTGGCGCCGAGTGGGCTTGGCCACGACCTCCGGGTCCGGCGCCCGGCGTGCTTGTCCGGTCTCGGCCTTGGGGGTCTCGTCGCTGCGCTCCTCGCCCCCCAGGGCCGGCGCGTCAGCGTCCATCCACGTCATGGGCTCTCTGTCTGCTCTCATCGCTATTCACCTCCGCCGCCCTCACTCATTCCAAGGGTACCCGGTGTCTCAACGATGTTGGCAGAGAGGGATCCGGCCGTGAACAACGTGGGGTCATCCGACCAGCACCGGCGAAGGCAGCGCGAGCGTGTCTCAGCGTGTCAGTACCATGTCAGCCCTGTCAGCCTGGAAGCCCGTTCGGTCGCTTCATCGCCGCAACCGCCATCGAGTTGAAGTGCCCGTTGATTTCCAAAGATGGCAAATTCGATGGCTTGGCCGGATTGGACGGCTGGAAAGGTCGGATCCGGTCTGAGCAAACGGCTGGTGTGAGCCGGGCCGATCAGACCCGCTCCGTGTTCTGGATATTGAAGGCTGGAGGTGACTTCCGCGCTGAGGCTTACCTTTCCCGTCCGCCTCAACGCCCCCCGATGGGACTGTCCGGCCCCCTGTCCATCCCACGCCGACGTTCAGCCGGTCGGCGCGCCGCATCCCCCGCGAGATGGGCGCAAGCGTCCCGAATGCGATCCCGGTTCTCGATCTGATGCGCGATCACTTGGGGCGAGACGTTGAACGAGCCCGAAATCTCGTCAACGTCGAGACCATCGTCGACCATGTCGAGCACTCTCTCGACGGGCGCCAGGAACTCCGCACCAAACGCACGGCCCGCCGCCTGCCGCTGCGCATTGCGCACGCGGTTCACCACGGAACGTCCCGGCTCCGGGAAGCACACGGCGTCGCCGATGGCTCTGGCGAAAGCGAAGTTCTTTGCCCATGACGCCCATTCGGAGTCGCGGCGCTCCCGCAGGTGTATCCGCACATCGTCGTCGTCGCGCGAAACGACGGCAAGGACGCCGTCGCGAAAGCCGGATGAACCGAGAGAGCATCGGAATCCTTTGCCGCCGAGCCTTTCCGCAACGGACGAAAGGGACGCCCGAAAGTCGTCGCTCCCAGCGCCAATGGCACTGCGAAATGCCCTCGCCGCACGGTAGCCCGGTGCCCACGCGCGCTCGCCGGAACGACGCCGCGCCTCACCGCCGATCTGGTTCGCGACATCATGGAGCTCGGGAAGACTGGACTCGCCGGGCGGGCGGGCTTCGGCCGCTTGCACCCAATCGATGATCTCTTCTCGGACGGCAGGGTTCCGGGCAGTGTCAGGAGAGGACCTTCCGCTCGTCTCCACGCCCGCCAGAAATTCGATCAATGCCTCCCCCGAGAACAGGCCGCCCGCCCGCTGGATGAAATCCGCATCGGCATCCGAAATCGCGTAGGGATCGGCTCCCAAGGCTCCGGCGGCCTCACAGAAGGCGTACTCATCCGGCTCGTCCCGCGACTCGGAAACACGCGACCAGGCAAGAGCGGTTTCGCTGTCCAGGATACCTTCACCAGCCAGCTTCTCGACCACCTGATCGATAAAATCCGACAACACGGATTCCGCGGACTCGCGGGAAAGGGACTCACTGCCGGCCTGCCAGAATCTCAGATTCGGGTTCGAACAGGAGAGTTGCTTTCCCGTGACTTCGAACGTCGAGCCATCGAACTCGAAGCTCAGGCCGGGAAGCGCGAAGCCGGTCCGATAGGGCAGAAGCGGGTGCTCCCGGTCGCGCCCGCCGAATATTGCCCACCAATCGACCGCGATACCTTCGGCGAGATGGACCGCGGGAACGGTCACTTGCTCGAACTTCTCCCCGGATACGGCATCGTAGAAGACACAGGCGTTCGTCTCGCCAACGAAGACCTGCAAATCGCACAGAGTCGCCCGTTCCTCGGCGCAAGCGTTCGTGCCGCCGGAGACCCATTCAACGGAAAACCGCACGACGCTCGTCCTCTTCGATCGGCCAGCCCTTGTACTCGCCGGACACGGAATTGAAACAGTACCCGTACCAGATCCGGCCATCGGCCTCGTACCAGATCTTCTTCGGGAAGTTCTGGTCGGATTCGACGAAACGGTACTGGCCGGCGATGATCGCATTGCGGACCCACTCGGTCGCCCGACGGCGGTCCTGCTTGGTCACCAGCGGGCAGACCGTCGTCGTCTGCTTGCCCGGGCGGCCAATCCGTCCGCCGCGAAGCTGCCTCGCTCTCGGCAGGCCGCCCCACCAGCGTACGTTCTTGTGCTCATCACTCCCCTCGTATCGGGCGCGAGCCGCCAGAGCTCTGCGCTCGTCGATGGACAGCCTACGCCGCTCTCGTCTCTGCCGCGGGCGCCTCACCGATCTTCTCCCGGAGTCCGTGGCATGACTATACATATCGGCCCGGACCGCGTTCAAACGCGTCGCTCCGAAGCCGATCCATCTCGGCCACGGCATCGAGCCGCCGCCTCCGCCGAACCCACTCGCGCAGCGCCTGGTTGATGATGCGGCTGCGCTCGCCTTGCGGGATCTCCTTCAGGAATCCCCAAGTGTCGTCGTTGACGGTGATGCTGATGCGGTGGCTCATGACCGCCGGAACTCGGGTTCGTAGTGGCTACACACCGTAAAGCATCCCGAACCTGCACGTAACCCACCAAGCGAGGACTCGGCCGGCGCGCCGCTGAAGTCCGCCCGGTGCCGGCATGTCCCGCGCCGCCGTGCGCCACGGTACGGAACGCGGGAACCCCCGTCCCTCGAACAGCTTGCGGGCGGTGCGCAGGACGGTGGCCCTGGAGACCGCGAGCGCTCCGTGCTCTCCGGCCACCTTTCCTCACGTACATGATCCCCAATCGTTCCGCTCTGAATCGTCGCTGGATTCGACGTGACGCCAAGTGTGGCGTCCGGCGTCACCGCCGTCGCGGGCGCGGTCCGGGACACCAGAAATTTCGCTGCCCACTCGTTCGCTTCAGTCTCTACCCCCCCTGCCGCAGTCCTACACGATGCGGCCCCATCGCCTGCCACCGACGGGGCCGGCGGCCCATCCCGCCGGGCACGAGGCCGCGTTAGCGTGCCCTCGTGCACGACGCTGCCTACAAGCTCCTGTTCTCCGACCGCCGCGTGGTGGCGGATCTGCTGCGCGGGTTCGTCCCCTCCGCGGTGGCGGACACACTCGATCTCTCGACCCTCGACAGACTCTCCGCCGAGTACGTGGGCGAGGACCTGCGCCGAGGGATGGGCGACATGCTGTGGCAGGTGCGCTCTCGCGAGCTGGCGGGGCGTGGTGGCGCGCCCACCGCCCTGCTCGTGCTGCTGGAGTTCCAGTCGTCGGTCGACCCCGCCATGGCGACGCGCATGCAGATCTATACCCATCTCGTGCACCGGCGCCTGCTCGGCGAGGGCAGGCAGCACAAGGGAGACCGGCACCCGCCGGTGCTGCCCGTCGTGCTCTACAACGGGGAGCGGCGCTGGACGGCGGCGGTGGAGGTGAGGGAGACGGTGGGGCCGGTGGAGGAGGCGCTGGCGCCGTATCAGCCTTCGCAGCGCTACGTGCTGGTTGACGCCGGGGCGCTCGGGGTCGAGGATTTGCCGGCAGGAAACCGGGTGTCGGCGCTGGTGGAGCTGGAGAACAGTGCGACGGCGGCAGCGCTGGTGGAGAAGCTGCGGGAGGTGTTCAGGCGGTTCGGGGGTCCGGAGGATCGGGGATTCCGCGAGGCGTTGTACGAGTGGGCGCGGCACATGCCGCTGATGCGCGAAGGCGGTGAGCTGCCGGGGCGGGAAGAGCTGGAAGGAGGGGACATGGCGACGTTGCTGGAAGCGCGGGCGAGGCAGTGGGAGGCGCAGTGGTTGCAGGAAGGCATCGCGCAGGGCATCGAACAGGGTATCGAGCGCGGCCGGGCCGAGGGGCGCACCGAAGAGCGGGCGTTGCTGTGCCGTCTGGCGGCGCGGAAGTTCGGTGCCGGCACGGGTGAGCGGCTCACCGGGTTGCTGGACGGGCTCACGGACTCGGAGCGTCTGGCCGAGGTGGGCGAGTGGCTCATCGAGTGCGAGACGGAGGCGGAGCTGCTCGGCCGGGTGAAGCAGGGGCGCGATTCGAGCTGACCACCGGCGCGAGGGGCGGCGGGAGCGGCCCGGCGGAAACGGTGACACCGGCGCTTGCCGGGTGCGATATGCCGCGACCCCGCCGCGAGCTATGCGGAACGCGGGAACACCCGTCCCTCGAACAGCTTGCGGGCGGTGCGCAGGACGGCGGCCCTGGAGACCTCGAGCGCTCCGTGCTCCCCGGCCACCTCCATCATCACGCTGGTCTCGCCGGAAGGATGCTCCACCGACACCAGCTTCCCGGCGCCGGCCGGCACCTGCGCCAAGGCGTGGGCGGTCGAGCCGGGGAGCATGCAGGCGGTCGCGACGCTCACCGCGCCGAGCACACCGATCGATGCGTGGCAGCGGTGTGGAATGAACGTGCGCGTCGCGATGGCGCCGCCGGCGCGGGGCGGGGCGACCAGGGTCATCTTCGGCACCGACTTCTCCTTCACGTCTCCCAGGTTCATCAACGGTCCCGCCCGCAACCGGATCGACTCCAGCCGCTCCTTGAGGGTGCGGTTCCCGTCCAGGTCTTCGCGGCTCTCGTAGCCGGTGACGTCCAGGTCGGAAGCCCGCATCACCACAACCGGCATTCCGTTATCGACGCAGGTGACCTCGACGCCTTCGATCACGTCGGCGGCGTTCCCGGTGGGCAGCAACGCGCCGCAGGTCGATCCGGCCGCCTCCGGGAAGTTCTGGAGCACCGGCGCCGCGGTGCCGGGAACCCCGTCGATGCGCGCACTGCCCTCGTAGGTCACGGCGCCCCCCGGGGTCTCGATGGTCACCCCGGCGACCTGGTCGCTGTTGGCCATGTAGACCGCGACCTCGGTGCGGCCGTCCCGGGCGCGCACCAGTCCCTTCTCGACCGCGAACTGCGCGACTCCGGCGAGGATGTTTCCGCAATTCTGCCGGTCGGTGACGACCGCCCGGTCGACGAACACCTGCAGGAACAGGTACTCGACGTCGGCGTCGGGTCGGTCGGATGCGGACACCACCGCCACTTTGCTGGTCAGGGGATCGGCGCCGCCGATGCCGTCGATCTGCCGCGGGTCGGGCGAGCCCATCACCGACAGCAGCAGCGCATCGCGTTCCGCCTCGGCGGCCGGCAGATCGCACGCGAGGAAGTAGGCGCCCTTGGAGGTGCCGCCGCGCATCCAGGTGCAGGGGATGCCCCCGGTCATGCCGCTTGCCGGTCGGTCATGGCCGCGTTGGTGGTCCCGGAACGCACGTCCTGCGTCCTATGCCCGCAGCCGGGTGAAGACCCGGCGCGCGTTGTCTTCGAAGATCTTCCTCCGGTCCGGATCGCTCAGCCCGGCCGCGTCGACGTAGCGCCTGGTGTCGTCGAAGTAGTGCCCCGTCTCCGGGTCGATGCCGCGTACCGCGCCCACCATCTCCGAGGCGAACAGGATGTTGTCGGCCGGGATGACCGCGAGCAGCAGGTCGATCCCGGGCTGGTGGTAGACGCAGGTATCGAAGTAGACGTTGTCGAGCAGCAGCTCGGCGAGAGGCGGCTTGCCCATCATGTCGGCCAGCCCCCGGAACCGGCCCCAGTGGTACGGCACCGCGCCGCCGCCGTGGGGGATGATGAACCTGATGGTCGGGAAGTCCCTGAAGAGGTCCGAGGTGATCATCTGCATCACCGCGGTGGTGTCCGCCCCCAGGTAGTGGGAGCCCGTGGTGTGGAAGGCGGGGTTGCAGGCGGCGCTCACGTGGATCATCGCGGGTACGTCGAGCTCCACCATCTTCTCGTAGAGCGGATACCACCAGCGGTCGCCGAGCGGGGGGCCGGTCCAGTAGCCGCCGCTCGGGTCCGGGTTGAGGTTGCAGCCGACGAAGCCGAGCTCGTCGACGCAGCGTTCCAGCTCGCGGACGCAGGCGGTCGGGGGTACCCCGGGCGTCTGCGGAAGCTGGGCGACGCCGGCGAAGTTCTCGGGGTAGAGCCGGGTGATCCGGTGGATGAGGTCGTTGCAGTGCTCGGTCCACGCGATGCTGGTCGACTCGTTGCCGATGTGGTGGCCCATCCAGCTCGCGCGGGGCGAGAAGACGGTCAGGTCCGTCCCGCGCTCGCGCTGAAGCCTGAGCTGGGCGCCTTCGAGGCTCTCGCGGATCTGGTCGTCGGTGATGTGGATCTCGCCCTTGACGTGGCGGTGCATCGGGTCCTCGGCGAGATCGGCCTTCTGGCGTTCGCGGTATTCGCCGAGGGCATCGGGGGCGGTGGTGTAGTGGCCGTGGCAGTCGATGATCACGACGATCGTCCTCATTCGGAGCCGGGGTCGTGTTCGGGCTCGGAGGGTCGGCCGGAGCCGGGGTCGCGGTTGGAGCCGGGGGGTCGGTCGGAGCCGGGGTCGCGGTCGGGTTCGGAGGGTCGGTTGGAGCCGGGGTTGCGGTCAGGTCCGGAGGGTCGGTCGGAGCCGGGGTCGCGGTCGGGTTCGGAGGGTCGGTTGGAACCGGGGTCGCGGTCGGAGCCGGGGTCGCGGTCGGAGCCGGGGTCGCGGTCGGAGCCGGGGTCGCGGTCGGGTCCGGGATCGCGGTCGGGTCCGGGATCGCGGTCGAGATCGGAGAGGTGGTCCACGTACACGAGGCCGGCCGCGTCGAGTTTCGGCCTCATGCCGTAGATGTCGAGGCCCAAGACCCCGGCGGCCAGCTTCTCGCGCTTGTCGGCCTCGTTCGCTTCGCGCTCGCGGGCGGCGGCGAGCACTCGGGGAGCGTCGGTTCTCGGCACCACGACCACCCCGTCATCGTCGGCCACCACCACGTCGCCGGGGTTGACGAGCCGGCCGGCGCAGACGACGGGCACGTTCACGCAGCCGAGGGTGCTCTTGACCGTGCCCCGGGCCGAGACCGCCCGCGCCCACACCGGGAAGCCCATGGCTTCGAGGTCGCGAACGTCCCGCACCCCGGTATCGGTGACCAGCCCCTTGACGCCCCGGGCCCGGGCCGAGGTCGCGAGCAGGTCGCCGAACATCCCGTCGGTGTTGTCCGCGGTGCAGGCGATGACCAGCACGTCCCCGGGCCGGCACAGCTCGATGGCCACGTGCACCATCCAGTTGTCGCCCGGCTGGGACAGGACGGTGACGGCGCTGCCGGCCGCCTGCGCGCGCGGGTAGATCGGGCGGAGGTACGGCTTCAGCAGCCCGGTGCGGCCTTGGGCCTCGTGCACCGTCGCGACCCCGAGCGCGCCGAGCCGCTCGATGGTCGCGGGGTCGGCGCGCTCGATGTGGCGGACGGCCACTGGCGTCATGGGGTTCTCCTTGCTGGTTCCGGATCGTTCACTGGGTTGGTCCCGGATCGTTCACCGGACCGCCTGTCGATCCATCGATCCATCCGCGTACCGGTCTGCCCATCGGTCCATCGATCAGTCCGCGTACTGGTCTGCCCGTCGATCCATCGATCCATCCGCGTACCGGTCTACCTGTCGGTCCATCGACCAATCTGCATATCGGACTGCCCATCGATCCATCGCTCAGTCCGCGTACCGGCCTGCCCATCGACCCATCGATCCATCCGCGTACTGGTCTGCCTGTCGATCCATCGATCCATCCGCGTACCGGTCTGCCCATCGACCCATCGTTCAACCCGCGTACCGGCCTGCCCATCGACCCATTCGTCAGTCCGCTCATCGGGCCACCCGTCAATCCGCCCAGTACAGCCGGGCGGGGTTGTCCACCAGCACCTGCCTGCGCAGCGCCGGGGTATCGCAAATGGCCATGATCCGGTCCACCAGGGCGCCGTCGTCCGGCATGTGGGACTTCATGTTCGGGTGGGGCCAGTCGGTGCCCCAGAGCACCCGGTCCGGCGCGGTTCGCAGCAGCTCCCGGGCGATGGGGTCGACGTCGGCGTAGGGCGGTCCGGTGCGCGACAGGCGTTCCGGGCAACTGATCTTCACCCGGAACTTCCCGTCGCCGGCCAGCAGGTCGCGCAGCAGGCGGAAGGGCCTGGACGCGAGGCCCTGCTCCACCGGTACGCGGCCCATGTGGTCGATGACCACCGGGACCTCGATGCTGCGCAGGAACGGCGCCAGCGTCTCCAGATCCTCGGCGTCGAAGTAGACGACGACGTGCCAGCCGAGCCGCCCGATCCTGTCCAGGATCGGGCGGTAGGCGCTCGGAGGCTTCCCGCCCCCGAGCCGCTTGACGAAGTTGAAGCGCACCCCGCGTACTCCGGCGCCGTGCATCTCTTCCAGGGCCCGTTCCGTCACGTCCTCGGCGACTACCGCGATGCCCCGGTAGTCGTCGCCCCCGGCTCGCAAGGCGTCCACCATCGCCGCATTGTCGGTGCCGTGGCAGCTCGCCTGCACGATGACCGCACGCGAGACGCCCAGGTGGCGATGACGCTGGAACAGCGTCTCCTTCGGCGCGTCGACCGGGACATAGGTGCTGCCGGGTGCGAACGGAAACCTGGCCGTCGGCCCGAACACGTGGCAGTGCGCATCGCAGGCGTCCGGAGGCAGCGCGTGTTCGGGCTTCTTCGGATTCGGATGAAAGGCCAAGTATCCGGGCGTCACCATGGGCGTTCCTTCCGCCTGATTCGGCATCGACGTCACATCATCGGGCTCTTCGATTCCCGCCTCCCGCCATCGCGGGGCGCGGGAATCCGACCGCCACGAACGATACCTCGCGATTCCGCACCGGACTCCGTACCGGACTCCGCACCGGATTCCGCACCGGACTCCGCACCGGACTCCGCACGGGACACCGCACCGGACTTCGCACCGGACACCGCACCGGACTCTGCACCGGATTCCGCACCGGACTCTGCACCGGATTCCACGGCCGGGGGAGCGAGGCTCGAGTCGAGGCGTCAGGCACCGCTGGCCAAGCTCTTCTCCAGCCGGTCCAGCGTCCGCATCGCACCCAGGCACTGCGCGACGCTCGCGTTGGGCTCCCGCCCCTCCCGGATGGCGGCGAAGAACTCGCGGTCGGCCAGCTCGATGCCGTCCATGGAGACGTCCACCCCGCTCACGTCGACGGGCTCCTGTCGCCCGTCCACCAGATCGTCGTACCGGGCGATCCAGGTGCCGTTGTCGCAGATGTAGCGGAAGAACGTGCCGAGCGGTCCGTCGTTGTTGAACGAGAGCGACAGCGTGCACACCGCGCCGGACGGCACCGCCATGCCGATGCTCATGTCCATGGCGATGCCGAGCTCCGGATGGGGCGGACCCTGCAAGGCGTGGACGTGCGATGGGACCTCGCCGGTCTGGTACTGGAAGAGGTCCACCGTGTGGCAGGCGTGGTGCCACAGCAGGTGGTCCGTCCAGCTCCGGGGCTGGCCGAGCGCGTTCATGTTGGTGCGGCGGAAGAAGAACGTCTCGCACACCAGATGCTGAAGGCGCAGCTCCCCGGCCTCGATCCGCCTGTGCACCCACTGGTGGCTCGGGTTGAAGCGCCGGACGTGATCCACCATCGCCACCAGGCCCGTTTCCCGCTGCACCTCGACCACCCGTTCGGCGTCGGCGAGCGAGTCCGCCATCGGGATCTCGATGAGCACGTGCTTGCCCGCGCGCATCACCTGCTCGGCCTGGGCGGCGTGGATCGGGGTCGGCGACGCGAGGATGGCCGCCTCGACGCCCGGCTGCGACAGGCCCTCGGCGAGGTCCGTCGTCCAGTGGGGAACCCCGTACTTCGCGGCCGCCGCCCGCGTGTGCTCGGCGACGCCGCCCGCGATGGACGCGACCTCCACGCCCTCGATGCGCGCCAGCGCGTCGAGGTGCTTGCGGGCGAAGGCCCCCTCACCGACCATGCAGATCTTCACGGATTCGTCCTCCTCCGGTCCCCCGGACCATCAGTCCCCCGATCCCCCCGGTCTTCCAGCACCATCAGTTCATAGGCGGTGTTCGAGGCGGGCATGAGGCACGAGGTACGTGTACGCGAACGCCGCGTCGCCCACCATGCGGATGTTCACGAGTCCTCTGCCCCCCGATCCCCCCGGTCCTCCAGCACCATCAGTCCATAGGCGGTGTTCGAGGCGGGTACGTGATAGAAGCGGTGGACCTCGTCGACCCGCGCGCTCAGCGCGCCCCGCATCACCAGCCACATCACCAGCTCGATGCCTTCGGAGCCGGCCTCGCGCAGGTACTCGGTGTGCGCGATGCCGGCGAGCTCCCGGGGCGCGTCGACGAGCCGGTCCATGAACGCCCGATCGAACGCCTGGTTGATGAGTCCCGCGCGCTCGCCCTGCAACTGGTGCGACATCCCGCCGGTGCCGAACACCGCCACCTTCAGATCCTGCGGGTAGGACTCGACCGCCCGGCGGATCGCCCGCCCGAGGCTGAAGCAGCGATTGCCGGTCGGCGGAGGATACTGGATGACGTTCACGCAGAGCGGAATCACGCGGCACGGCCACGCGGCGGGCTGGCCGAACACCACCGACAGCGGCACCGTCAGTCCGTGATCGACGGGCATCTCGTTGACGATGGTGAGGTCGAACTCGTCCAGGATAAGCGATTCCGCGAGATGCCAGGCGAGGTCGTCGTGGCCTTCGACCACAGGCACCGGGCGCGGGCCGAAGCCTTCGTCGGCGGGCGGGAACGCGGGCGCGGTCCCCAGCGCGAAGGTGGGGATGGTCGCGAAGGAGAAGGCCGAGGCGTGGTCGTTGTAGACGATGATGCAGACGTCCGGCTTCACCTCGGCCGCCCAGCGCCGGACGGGCTCCACGCCGTCGAAGAGCGGCTTCCAGTACGGCTCCTGCGTCCTGCCGTGGTCGACCGCTGCCCCGATGGCGGGCACGTGCGAGGTGGCTACCCCCGCGACGACCCTAGCCATGCCCGCGCTCCTTCCTGCTCCGGAAGAGCGGCTTCCAGTACGGCTCCTGCGTCCTGCCGTGGTCGACCGCCGCCCCGATGGCGGGCACGTGCGAGGTGGCCACCCCCGTGATGACCCTAGCCATGCCCGCGCTCCTTCCTGCTCCGGTTGCCTTCGATGGAGCGTCCGCCGTCGAGCAGCATCCGCCTGAACTCCTCCACCGTCATGCCGGTGCCCGACATCAGCGCGCCGACGTGCTGCATGGTCAGGCCGTCGAAGGCGGCCAGCTTGAACGTGTAGTAGATGTTGCCGCCGAGGCGCAGCATCCCCAGCCAGTCGCGCTCCAGCACCGCCCGGCGCTGCGCCTGCGTCATGGGAAACCGGTCCAGGTAGGCCGCTTCGTCGGCTCGAAATTCCTCCCGGTTGCCGGCCCGGTTGAGCGACATGCAGAACATGTTCAGGTGATATCCCTTGCGCAGGTGCACGGCGTCCTGAACGTAGGTGCCGGGGATGTCGTCGTAGTCTCGCGGTGCTCTCATGGCTCCTCGACCGGTTGCTGCGGGAGTCGATTGCTGTGGGGGTCGATTGCTGCGGGGGAGGTCGCGGCCGGCCGGGGGCGGGCTCGCTCCTCACGGCTGAATTCGGCAGAAACCAACATCGTCGTCCGGCGTCGAACACGCCCGGGCTGCCGAAGTGCGGAATGCACAGTCAGTCGATCGACCCGTCCGTCCCGACCAGCGTCACGGTGTGCATGTCGCCGATGAGGCCGCAGTCCTCGGACGGGCCGACAGGGTATCGCCGTTCTCAGCGCCCGGCGGACGAGCCGTTCGCGGCCAGCATCTCGACGCGGCGGAGCATCTCCTCGCCCGTCTCGCAGTCGACCAGCCAGTCGCCCACCCGGGCGAGCCCGTCCGCGGACACCCGGCGCAACAACGGGCGGAGCCGCTCGGCGTCGTCGTCCCCGAAACGCCGCGCCGCCACCCGGCACAGTGCTCGCTGCTCACCGTCGGCCAAGCCCTGCTTGATGCCCCGCTCAATACCCTGTTCGATGCCCTGTGCGAGCAAGCCGGCCTTGTACCGGTCCACTTTCGCTTCCCATATCGTCGCCATGCGCCTCCCTCCTCCTGCCCTCTCCATCTCCTCGAACGGCGGGAACCTCTGCGGTCCCTGCGCCCCCTCGTCCGTCAGCCGGCCCCACCACTCGCCCGCCCACGCATGCAACGCCCGGCGCACCGGCTCTTCGCCCACCCCCGGGCGCCGGGCCATCTCCTCCGACAGCCGTTCCAGCAACTCCTTGGGCGTGTCCGCGTGCTGCAGCCGCACCCAAGCGCTGACCCGGTTCGCCTCCGGCCAGCCCCCGCCGCGCCACTCGGCCATGTCCACCAGATGGTACGCCTGCGACCGGAAGCGCGCCAACGCACGGCGCTCCCTGTCGGGCAGTGCTTCGGCATGGCCGCGCGTCGCCCACCCGGGCGGCGCCGAGCCTTGCGCGGTCCACGGCTCGTTGCCGTTGTAGAGCACCACCGGCAGCACCGGGGGCAGTTCGCCCTCGCGAGCCTCTACGCCGTTGTGCATCAGGCGTTCGAGCAGGGCGTCGGTGTAGCGGCGCATCCGCCCCTGCATGTGCGGGTCGACCGAGGACTGGAACTCCAGCAGCACGAACAGGTAGCGCCGGGCGCCATTGGCGAGCGCACCGTCGCGGAAACACACCCGCCACACCATGTCGCCGCAGCGTGCGCGGAGGGTCTCGTCGACGAACTCCGAAGAGGCGTCGGACAGGGTGGAGAAGTCGAGGCTCTGGGCCCAGTCCGGGGCGGCGAAAGCGCGCAGCAGGTCCTCGACCACGGTCGCGAGGGAGAAGTAGCGCTTGAAGGCGGGGTCGTGGCGCACGGGCCGGCGCGCGCGCCCGCTCGTTGCGGAGGGTCGTTCGTGTGCCATGGGACCATGGTCGGCCCACGCGGTCGGCGTGTCTGTAGGCCGGCGGCGCGTCCGGTGTCGGAGAAGTGCTCGATTCCGCCGGAAGGGGTGATCACTTTGGATCGGAAGACGCATCCAGGCTCACGCCTGCCATCGGAGGAGTCCCGCTCGTGAACGGCCGCTTCGTGACGAGGTACGGGATGCGCCGGCTCTCGGGGGTAGCGATCGCGACCGTCCATCGCCCGCGCGCATCGCCCGTGCCTCGACGGTTCCCAGGGGCGCCCCGATGATCGAAAAAGCTGGTCGGGAACGCGCGAAATGGAACGGCGAAAGATGTATCGTGGGGGCGTCGATGTCGAACGAGTGCCCGTTCGACGGCAACCGGCACGCTGGTCGAAAGCGATGCCGCGCTTCGACCCGAGGAGAGGCCCGGAGTGGAACGCTCCTTCGCAACCGAGATCGAATGCCTGAAGCTCGGTGACGGCGAGGTGTTCCATGGCGAGGGCATTCTCGCCGTGACCAAGGCGCTGCTCCAGTCCGGCGTGTCCTACGTCGGGGGATACCAGGGCGCGCCGGTCTCCCATCTCGTCGACGTGATGGTCCAGACGGCCCCGCTGATGGCCGAGCTCGGGGTGCATGTCGAGCCATGCACCAACGAGGCCGCGGCGGCGGCGATGCTGGGCGCCTCGATCATGTACCCGGTCCGCGGCGCGGTGACCTGGAAGTCGATCGTCGGCACCAATGTCGCCGCCGACGCCCTGTCGAACCTCGCCTCGCCCGGCGTGACCGGGGGCACGCTGATCGTCGTCGGGGAGGACTACGGGGAAGGGGCCAGCGTCATCCAGGAACGCACCCACGCCTACGCCATGAAGTCCGCCATCTGGCTGATGGACCCGCGCCCCGACCTCGAAACCATCGTGAAGTGCACCGAGAGCGCGTTCGAGCTCTCCGAGGCGTCGAACGCCCCGGTCATGCTGGAGCTGCGAGTCCGCGCCTGCCACGTGCAGGGCAGCTTCGTCGCCAAGGACAACGTCGCGCCGGCGGTCTCGATGAAGCAGGTGCTGGCCGAGCCGGCGCCCCACCGCTATGAACATCTGGCGCATCCTCCGGTGACCTTCGGCCACGAGAAGCGGAAGTACGAAGAGCGGATGCCCGCCGCGCGCGCCTGCATCCGCAAGCTGGGCCTCAACGAGGTGTCCGAGGGGAGGCACGGGACGGTCGGGGTCGTCGTGCAGGGCGGGATCCGCAACGCGCTCATGCGGGCGCTGCACGAGCTGGGCCTCGCGGACATCGAAGGCGGCACCGACCTGCCGATCCTCAACCTGAACGTCGTCTACCCGCTGGTGCCGGAGGAGATCCTGGACTTCGCCAGGGGCAAGTCGGCGCTCTTGGTGGTGGAGGAGGGGCAGCCGGAATACATCGAGCACGAGATCGGCTCGATCCTGCGCCGCGCCGGCGCGCGGACGGCGCTGTCGGGCAAGGACGTGCTGCCCATGGCCGGCGAGTACCGTTCGGAAGTGCTCGTGGACGGCGTCTCCGCCTTCCTGCGCAAGCACCTGCCCGCGGTGGGCAACGTGCTGCGCAACGACGTCTACGCGGAGGAAGTCGCCGGTCTCAGGGCCGCGGCGAGGCGCCTTCTCGGCGCGCCGGCGCCGCCGCGGCCGCCCGGGTTCTGCACCGGCTGTCCGGAACGGCCCTTCTTCGCCGCGCTCAAGCTGGCGGAGAAGGACATCGGCAAGGTGCACTACTCGGCGGACATCGGCTGCCATTCGTTCGCGACCTTCGCTCCGTTCCACTACGGCAACTCCATCCTCGGCTACGGGATGAGCCTCGCCTCCAACGCGAGCGTGGCGAGCTTCCAGGAGAAGCCGCCCCTGGCGGTGATGGGCGACGGCGGGTTCTGGCACAACGGGCTCCTGTCCGGTGTCGCCTCGCGGCTGAAGAACGGGGGCGACGGGGTGCTGGTGGTGATGAAGAACGGCTACACCTCGGCCACCGGCACGCAGGAGTTGCTCTCGTCTCCGGACAAGGCGCTGAGGCTCGCGTCGGCCGAAGAGAGCGCGACCCACGGCGAGACCACCATCGAGGACGCGCTGAAGGGGGTCGGGGTCAAGTGGCTGCGCACCGTCCACACCTACCGCGTCGAGAAGATGCGCAGGACGTTGATCGAGGCGTTCCGTTCGTCCTTCAGGGGGCTCAAGGTCATCGTCGCGGAGGGTGAATGCCAGCTTGAACGCCAGCGGCGGGTCAAGCCGATCCGGGCCGGGGCGCTTGCCGCGGGGGAGCGCGTGGTGCGGACCCGGTTCGGGGTCGACGAGGACACCTGCACCGGCGACCACTCCTGCATCCGGCTGTCGGGGTGCCCGACGCTGACCGTCAGGACCGCGCGCGATCCCCTGAAGTCGGACCCCGTGGCCCACGTGACCGACGGCTGCGTCGGGTGCGGGCTGTGCGGGGAGCTGGCGCACGCGGCGACGCTCTGCCCGTCGTTCTGGCGGGCCGACATCGTCACCAATCCCGGCTGGTGGGACCGCGTCAGGGCGCGCCTCGACGTCTTCTTCACGGGGGTCGCGCAGGCATGAGCCCGGTACGGGACACCGGGACGCCGGAACACCGGAACACTCGGGACACCGGGACGCCGTTGCGCATCCTCGTGTGCGCCCTCGGCGGCGAAGGGGGGGGCGTCCTGGTGCGCCGGCTCGTCTTCTTCACGGGGGTCGCGCAGGCATGAGCCCGGTGCGGGACACCGGGACGCCGTTGCGCATCCTCGTGTGTGCCCTCGGCGGCGAAGGGGGCGGCGTGCTGATGCACTGGATCGTGGCCGCGGCGCGCTCGGCGGGTTTCCGCATCCAGGCGACATCGGTGCCCGGGGTGGCGCAGCGGACCGGCTCCACGAGCTACTACCTGGAGATCTGGGAACGCGGGGCCGCTCCGGTCCCGAGCCTGGTGCCGATGCCGGGCCGGGTGGACGTGGTGCTGGCCAGCGAGCTGGCCGAGGCGGCGCGGGCGATCGAAGCCGGCTTCGTCTCGCCCGGGCTCACCACCCTGATCGCCTCCACGAGCCGTACCTATGCCACCGCGGAAAAGGTCGCGATGGGCGACGGCCGGTTCGATGGAGCCGCGGTCGGGGCCGCGGCCCGGTCGCTCGCGAAATCCGCCCATCTCCTGGACCTGCAGGAGCTCGCGGCGCGACACGGGACCTTCATCAGCGCGACCCTGTTCGGCGCGCTGGCGGCCAGCGGCGTGCTGCCCTGGCCGGTCGAGGTCTCCAGAGGCGTGCTGGGCGCGGAACGCTCCGACGCCGCCGTGGCCAGCCTCGGAGGGATGGACGCGGCCATCGCGGCGGTCGGCGAGGGTCGAGGTGATGCGGGTGACAAGGGTGAGATGGGCGACAGGGGCGATGCGGTCGGCAAGGGTGATGCGGGCGGCAAGGGCGATGCGGTCGGCGAGGGCGATGCGGTCGGCAGGGGCGATGCTGTCGGCAAGGGTGATGCGGTCGGCAGGGGTGATGCGGTCGGCAGGGGCGATGCGGTCGGCAAGGGCGACGCGGTCGGCAAGGGCGATGCGGTCGGCAGGGGCGACGCGGTCGGCAAGGGCGATGCGGTCGGCAAGGGCGATGCGGGCGACAAGGGTGAGGCGAGCGGCAAGGGCGATGCGGAGGCGGCTCCGGCGGATGCGTTCCCGCCTGCGCCACTCGGCGCCGAAGGTTTGCCGGCGTCCCTGCGCGACGTGATCGCCCATGGCCATGCCCGCGTGCTGGACTTCCAGGACGAGCGCTATGCGGACATCTATGCGGAGCGGGTCGGGACGCTGCTGGCGGTGGCCGACCTCAGCGATCCGCCGGCGCTCCACGCCGTGACCGAGGCGAGCCGCCGCCTCGCGCTCTGGATGGCGTACGAGGATGTTGCCCGGGTCGCCGATCTCAAGACCCGGCGGGAACGCTTCCGGAGGATCCGGGCGGAGAGCCGAATGCGGCCCGACCAGATCCTCAAGGTGACCGAATACCTGAAGCCCCGCGCCGAAGAGGTGGCGGACATCCTGCCGGTGGGCATCGGCCGGTGGATCATGGCGCGGGTCGAAGCGGGGAAGGGCCTTCCCGGGCTCGGCCGCGGAGTCCGCGTTCGCTCGAACGGCGCACCGGGGTACTGGATGCTGCGCTTCGTCGCGTCGCTGCGACGCATCCGCCGGCGCTCGCTGCGCTACCACCGCGAGCAGCGGTCCATCGAGGAGTGGCTGCAGGCCCTGACCGCCGCCTTGCCCGCATCGGCGGCCTTCGCCGGCGCGCTGGCCGAGCTTCCGCGCCTGCGCAAGGGCTATTCCGACACGATGCAGCGCGGGCTCGCGGCTTGGTCCGCGATCATGGAGACGGTGGTCCGGCCCGCGCTGGGCGCCGGCGTCACCGCCCAGGACGCGGATCGGCTGCGCAAGGCGCTCGCCGCGGCGCTGGCCGACGAGAACCATGCGGCCCTCGATGCGGTGCTCGCCGGCAAGAGCCATGCGGCCCTCGATGCGATGCTGGCCGGCGAAGGTGCGCCGGCCGGCGTGGCGGTCCCGGCGCCGGTTCCGCCACCGAAGTCGAAGCCGGAACGGGAGCTGGCGAATGTTCACTAGCCGCCGCACCATCACCATCGAATGGGGCGACTGCGACCCGGCCAATATCGTGTTCTTCCCCCGCTACTTCTGCTGGTTCGACGCCTCGACCGCACACCACTTCGGGGCGGCGGGCCTGCCGAAGCCGGAGCTCATCCGGCGCTACCACGTGGTGGGATGGCCGATCGTCGATGCCCGCGCCACCTTTCACGTACCCTCGCGACACGGCGACGAGGTCGCGATCGAGACCAGGATCACCCGCTTCGGCCGGTCGAGCTTCGACGTCGAGCACCGCCTGATGCGCGGCGAGGTCCTGGCCGTCGAGGGGTTCGAGAAGCGGGTGCTGGTGGCGAAGTCGGCGGACGGCGAGGGCCTGGCCGCGTGTCCGGTGCCCGCGGAGGTCGTCGCGATGTTTCACGGTACCAGGGAGGACTGATATGGGTGCAATTCGCAAACCGGGCGCCGCAACGGGCGCCAACCACGAACACACGAGAACGGACGCCAGACAGGGGAGAACCAAGATGAACGTGTTTCGAAAGCTGGGCGCCGCCGCCCTCGGCGCGGCGATCGCCGTGGCCGGGACGACGGCCACGTACGCGGCGGAGTTCGAGTTCAAGCTCCACCACTTCCTGGGGCCGAAGGCGCCGGCGCACCGGCTGATGCTGGAGCCCTGGGCGCAGTCGATCATGGACGCCTCGGGCGGGCGCATCTCCATCGAGATCTTCCCGGCGATGACGCTGGGCGGCAAGCCGCCGCAGCTTCCGCGCCAGGTGCGCGACGGGGTGGTGGACATTGCCTGGGTCGTGAACGCCTACGCCGCGGGGCAGTTCCCCCGGACCGAGGTGTTCGAGCTACCCGGCGTGCACCAGGGCAGCAGCGCCGCCGTGAACATGGCGATGGAGACCATGTACGACGGCGAGCTCGGCAAGGACTTCAAGGGCGTGGTCGCGCTGTTCCAGCACGTGCACGGCGGCCAGGCGATCCACATGGCGGATTCCCCGGTCCGTTCGCCCGCGGATCTGGCCGGCAAGAAGATCCGCATCCCGTCGCGGACCGGAGCGTGGGTGGTCGAAGCCCTCGGGGCGAACCCGGTCAAGACCTCGGTCGGCGAGATCCCGGCCGCGCTCGCCAAGAAGGTGGTCGACGGGGCGCTGATCCCGTTCGAGATCATCCCGCCGCTGAAGATCCACGAGCAGACGCGGTACCAGATCGAGGGACCCGGGGGCAAGCGGCTGGGCACCACCTCGTTCTCGGTCCTCATCAACGAGGACCGCTGGAACGGCCTGCCGGACGACATCCGCAAGGTCTTCGAGGACGCCTCGGGCCGCGACTGGCACGCCAGGGTCGGCGACATCTGGGACGGTGCGGAAGCCTTCGGCATCAAGATGGCGACCGACAGCGGCAACCAGCACGTCCAGCTCTCCGACGAGGAGTGGGCCGCGTTCGAAGCCGCCGTGGCGCCGGTCGTCGACCGCTGGATCGCGGAGATGAACGAGAAGGGCATCGACGGGCAGGCGCTCTACGATCAGGCGGTCGAGCTGGTCTCGAAGAACATGATGTCCAACTAGGCGGTGACCACGGCCGTCGGCGCGGGACGGGCGGGGCGTTTCCGCCCCGCCCGCCGGCTGATCACGGCATGGGCCCTGCTGGGCGGGCTCGTGCTCGTGGGCGTGGTCTTGGTCAACGCCTGGTCGATCCTCGCCGGCGCGATCGTCGGCAAGCCCTTTCCCGGCGACTTCGAGCTGACGGAGATGGGCGCCGCGGTCGCCGCCTTCTGCTTCCTTCCCTACTGCCAGCTCGCCGGGGCGAACGTCTCGGCCGACATCTTCACCATGCGCGCGGGACCGCGATCGGTGGCGGTGATGTCGGCGCTGGCCGCGGTCATCGCGGTGGTCTTCGCGGCCATCCTGCTGTGGCGGATGAGCGCCGGCCTGCTGGACTACCGCGAATACGAGCAGTTCACCGGGATCCTCGAGATCCCGATCTGGTGGGCCTTCGTGCCGGCCCTGGTTTCGCTGGCGCTCCTCGTCCTCGCGTCCGTCATCACGCTCGTCGAAGCGTTCGGTGAAGTCGCGCGGGCGAAGTCGGGCTGATCCGGGCTGATCGGGGCCGACCATGGAGCCGACCACCATCGGCCTGCTCGGGCTCGGGGCGCTCGTTGCGCTGATCGCGATCCGGGTGCCCGTCGCCTACGCCATGATCGTGGTGGGCAGCGTCGGGATCGCCGTTCTGACCGGTCCGAAGGTCGTCCTGAGCCAGCTCAAGGACCTCGCCTACGGCCAGTTTTCGACCTACGACCTGTCCGTCGTGCCCCTGTTCGTCCTGATGGGGGCCATCGCGTCGCGCTGCGGTCTCAGCGCGGACCTCTTCAGGGCGGCGAATGCGTGGCTGGGCTGGCTGCGTGGCGGCGTCGCGGTCTCGGCCATCGCCGCCTGCGCCGGATTCGGCGCCGTGTGCGGCAGCTCGCTCGCCACCGCCTCCACGATGGGGCGCGTCGCGCTGCCCGAGCTCAGGCGCTACCGGTACTCCAATACCCTCGGCACGGGCACCATCGCGGCCGGCGGGGTCCTGGGCATCCTGATCCCCCCGTCGGTGATCCTGATCATCTACTCCATCATCGTGGAGGCGAACGTGGTCACGATGTTCGCCGCCGCCCTGATCCCCGGGCTGATCGCGGTCGCCCTGTTCATCCTCACCATCCTGATCTACGTGACGATCGTCCCGGACGCGGGTCCGAGGGGAGCGCTTCCCGATCGCGGGGAGTTCATCGCGGCCACGCTCGGCATCGCGCCGGTGGCGCTGGTCTTCGGGGTGGTGATCGGCGGCATCTACTTCGGCTTCTTCAATCCGACGCCGGCCGCCGCGGTGGGCGCGGTCATGGTGGCCCTGTTCGGCATCGTCAAGGGCCGGCTGTCCCGGGCCGACGGGCGCGAGGCCCTCCTGGAGACCGCGCGCACCACGGGCATGATCTACCTGATCCTCCTCGGCGCGGAGCTGCTCAAGATCTTCATGTCCCGCGGCGGCGCGCCGCAGGCGATGGCGGAGTGGATGGCCGGCTCGGGCCTCGCCCCGATGGCGACCCTGCTCATCCTGCTGGCGGCGCTCATCGTGCTGGGATGCCTGATGGACAGCCTGTCGATGATCCTGCTGGCGATCCCGTTCTTCTGGCCGGTACTCGTGGAGCTGAATGGCGGCGACTGGGTTTCGGCGGCGGACTCGCCCTTCGGCGTGACCACCGAAGACCTGAAGATCTGGTTCGGCATCCTGGCCCTGATCGTCGTCGAGCTCGGGCTCATCACGCCCCCCGTGGGCATGAACGTCTTCATCATCTCGGCCCAGGCGCCGGACGTGCCGATGCGGCAGACGTTCCTCGGCGTGCTGCCGTTCTTCGGGGCGGAGCTGGTGCGGGTGGCGGTCCTGGTCGCCTTCCCGGCGCTCACGCTGTGGCTTCCCGGGCTTCTCGGCGGGTGACGTTCACGACACCCCCAGCGGCGAGGAACCCGGGCCGGGGTCAGGGCTTGCGCCTGTCCACGACGCGGGCCGCCTTCGCGCTGAACCGTTCGAAGAGGCCGGGAGGGACGGCCTCCAGCACCGGCTTGACCCCGATGCGGGCGTGCAGGGCGGCGGCGAGGTCCGCGTGCAGCGAATCGTCGGGATGCTCGTAGCGGATGGTCATCACGTCGTTCGCGCCCGGCTCCCGATCGATCCCGACCCTCCACTCCGCGCCCGGCAACAGCCGCGAGGCGAGCACGTCCTCGATCGCGCCCGGGTAGACGAGCGTGCCCCGCACCTTGATGGCGTCGTCGATGCGGGCGATGACGCTCGTCATCTGGGGCCAGCCGGAGGCGTCGCGCTCCTCCGGCCGGGATGCGGCCAGATCCCGGGTCCGGTAGCGGATCAGCACCGTGCCTTCGCGGTAAGGGGTGCTCAGGGTGATCTCGCCGATCTCGCCGCACGCGACCGGCTCGTCCCGGTCCGGGTGCAGCAGCTCGACCACGAAGTACTCGGTGTTCACGTTCAGGCGGCCCCCGAACGGGTCCCGCGGCGGGGCGAAGGCGAGGATCGGTCCGCCCGTCTCGGTCGATCCGTACATTTCCTGCCAACGGAAGCCGGGCCCGAACGCGCGTGCGACGCCGCGCTTGAGGGCGGGGCTCGAGCCCTCCCCGCCGAGGAGCCCCATCCGGAGCCGCAGGCTCCCGAGGTCCTCGCCCGCCCGGGCCGCCGTCTCGGTCAGCAGGCGCATGTAGGAGGGGGTGGCGGAGATGAGGGTGATCGGCAGCTCTCGCAGCCACTCGATCACCTGGGCGGGTCCGGTCGGCCCGCAGGGCACGATGCCGGCGCCGCCCGCGTGCGCGAGCTCGTCGAGCGAGGGCGCTCCGATCCAGAGGCCACCGCCGTGCGTGTTCAGCAGGACGTCGGTGCTCTCGATGCCGATGCACCGCACGACCCGGGCGTACTGCTCCCGGACCGCCCGCCATTCGCCCTCGGTATGACCGATGAACAGGCGTTCTCCGGTGGTGCCGGAGGTCGCGGACACGCGGTACATGTCCGACAGGGGACGCGAGGACAGGGGCAGGCGGCCGAAGGCGCCGAGGTCCGACTTGCTGCAGGTCGGCAGCGCATGCAGGTCGAGGGAGGGGGTGTCGCGGTGGTGCTCGGCGTAGAAGGGGATCTCCCGCCTTGCGCGCTCGACCGTCGCCCGCATCGCCGCGGCGTGGCGGCCGAGCGCTCCGATGGCGGGCGCGGGGGCGTCAGGCACGCCCGGGGCCTTCCTCGCGGCTGCGGCGGAGGAACTCGTCGCGGGCCTCGAAGTAGTCCGCGGGCTCGACGCCGTAGCCTTCGTTCTTCATCCGGTGGTAGTCCTTGCCGAGGGCGACCGCTCTCACCTGCTTGGCGCCGGTGGGCTGGTGTCCGACGGCATGCGCGGGCGCGGGTCCTTCCACCACGGTGTTGGCGAGACGCCCCAAGCCGTCGATCTCCACCTCGACGACATCGCCGATCGCCATGGGCCGCGAGTACCAGGGGGTCCCGGTCAGCACCACGTCGCCCGGGTCGAGGGTGATGTACCGGCTCAGGTCCGCGAGCAGGTAGTCGATCCCCCACACCATCTCGCTCACCGGCCCTTCCTGGACCAGCGCGCGGTTGAGCCAGGTGCGCAACGTCGAGCCGCGCACGTCCACCCCGCTCACGATGCCGGGACCGATCGGGCAGAAGCCGTCCATGCCCTTGACCCGCAGCATGGAGCCGGCGTCGGTCTCCCGGAAGTCGTGCGCGCCGACGTCGTTGGCGGGGGAGAACCCGGCGAGGTGGTCCCACACGTCGTCCGGGGAGACGTCCCGCATCGGGCGGCCCACGATGGCCGCGATCTCGCCCTCGTAGTTGAGCCAGTGGCAGTCGGCGGGGCGCACGAGTGCGCCGCGGTGCGCGTTGAGCGCGCTCGGCGGCTTCAGGAAGTAGGTCGGGGTCTCGCCTTCGAGGCTGCGGCCGAACTCCACCGCCCGCGATCGGAAGTTCAGGTGCACGCAGAGGATCTTGCCCGGGTCGCAGGGCGCCAGGTACACCGCGTCCCGCTCCGGGACCCGGCGTCCGCCATCGAGCACGAGCACGTCGCCGTCCGGCTCGCACCACCGGCTCTCCCCCTCCAGCAGGATGCGGCGGCGCTCGCGCCGTGGTCCGTCGAGCACGCTCACGGCGCCTCCCCGACCGGCTGCACGGCGCCGCCGACCACCGAGAAGGCCATCGAGTGGACGTAGCCCCGCTCCACGCGGAGCGGACCGAGCGCGTCGATCTCGTTGAACTCCGAGGACCCGAACTCGAGGGTGGCGGGGCCGGTGAACACGGTGCCGATCTCGAAGCCGGCGACCCTGGCCCGCTGGAACTCGTGGACCGAGGGCTCGTCACCGTCGATCGACGGGAACAGGCGCGTGTGCAGGGGCGGGCGCGCCACCGAGGGCGGATAGAACTTCTCGAGCGTCGCCTCCAGGGTCACGCTCAAGGTGGCGAGGCGCCGCCCGAGGGACGACACGTGGGCGGCGAAGCGGGAGCCGATCGCCTTGCGGACCCCGCCCTTGCCCAGCTCCACCGGGCGGGTCATGGCGATGTCCCCCATCTTCTTGGGAAAGCCCTGCACGTGGCCGCGGACGAGGGAGAGCTCGCTGTCCACCCAGATGTAGGGGATGCGGCTCACCTTCTTCTCCTCGAAGAGCCCGTAGAGCACGCAGTACGCCTCGCGGTACTGCCCCACCGCGGGGTCGTCGCGGATGCGGGGGTCGTGGTCGGCGGCCGAGCACCAGTCCGCGAACACGAAGCTGCCGCTCCCGTCCCCCATCGAGGCCATGCCGGGGGGGAGGAGCTCCGCGACCCGCTCCGGGTCCGCGCTGAAGTCGGCGGACACGATCTCGCCCGAGTAGTGCCAGGGAGGCGGCGGCAGGAGGGAGGATTTGCCGGTGGGGCTCTGCGCGAAGGTCCATCCTTTGAGGGTCATGCTCGCAGGGTCTCCTGTTTCCAATCGATCGTGTGTCCGCGGCCGTCGCTTCACGGCGGGTCCGGGTCGAGATCGAACACCACGTGCACCTGCCCGGTGCCGATCGAGCTCTCGTAGGCGGAGTAGCGCTCGCCGCGGACCTTGCAGGCCCGGCCGCCGATGGCGCCGAGCAGCATCAGGTAGTGGGCGAAGCGTCCCTCGGGCGCGTGGGCGCGGTACTCGGGGTAGAAGTCGCACACCGCGGCGTGGTCGCCTCGCTCCCAGCACTCCAGCACGTAGCGGTCCGCCGCCCGCGCCTGCGGGGTGATGACGTGCCGGGGGTCGTAGCCCTGGTGATGGAAGAGCTCGCGCAGCGGCCAGAACCGGTGTGACAGGCCGCCGCTCCCGAGGAGGGCGACCCGGGCTCCGGTGCGCGCCACGCCCGCCCCGATCGCCTCCCCGAACGCGAGGTAGTCGTCCATCTCCGCCGTCTGGCAGACCCCCACCGACAGGACCTTCTCGCCGCGGTGCAGGTGGTGCACGAGGTTGATGGTGGGATAGTGGCGGGGCAGCGTCGGCGTGGTGGCGTTGGTGACGCGGATGCGCCGTTCCCCGGCCGCGGTCCGGATCGCCTCCGCGAGCTCGGGCGCCCCGGCGTAGTCGAAGGGCAGCTCGTGGATGACCCGGGGCAGCTCTTCGGAGGTGTAGAGGCCGCGATGGTGGGCGGCGCCGGCGATCACGTGCTCGGTGGTGGTGAACCAGTGGGTGTCGAAGACCACCCAGGTATCGACCGCCCTCGCCTCGAAGTGGGCCCGCAGGCGCCGGTAGCCCTCGACCAGCGTGGTGTCCTCCCCGGTGCCGCCGAGCCTGCGCCTGACCTCCGGCTCGAGCATCACGGTCGGGACGTGGCCGACCACCGCGGCGCTCACGATCTCACCCATGCGAGGGCCCCCCGAAGCTCTCCCTGCGGATCGCCACGTTCTTGACGTTGCAGAAGAAATCGAAGCTCCACCGGCCTCCCTCGCGGCCGATCCCGGAGATCCCGGCGCCGCCGAAGGGAGCGGCGAGGTCGCGCACGAAGAAGCAGTTCACCCACACCGTGCCCGCGACGATCCCGGCCGCCACCCGCTGCGCTCTGGCCGGATCCCTCGTGTACACCATTGCGGCGAGACCGTAGCGGGTGGCGTTGGCGAGCGCGAGGGCCTCGGCCTCGTCGCCGAACGTGTTCCAGGTGAGCACCGGGCCGAACACTTCCTCCTGGAAGATCTCGTCCCCCGGCGCCACGCCCGCGAGCAGGGTGGGGCGGTAGTACAGCGCGCCGAAGGGGTGCGTCTCGCCCCCGAAGAGCGCTCGCGCCCCGTTGGCGAGGGCCCGCTCCACGTAGCCGGCGACCCGCTGGTGCTGGCGGGGGTGGATGAGGGGACCGACGCGGGTGGCGAGCTCCCGGGGGTCGCCGACCGGGAGCTTCCCGGTCTCGACCCGGACCCTGGCGAGGAGCGGTTCCGCGACGTCCGTCTCGACCAGCACCCGGGTCCCCGCGAGGCAGACCTGCCCGGCGTTGACGTACTGGTGGGCGATGGTGCGGGCCGCGGCATCCAGGTCCGCGTCGGCGAACACGATGAAGGGCGACTTCCCGCCCAGCTCGAAGCTGACCGGAGTCAGCGACTGCGCCGCCGCACGGCCGATCCGCCGCGCGGTCCCGGGAGCGCCGGTGAAGGAGATGCGGTCGATGCCCGGGTGCGCCGCGAGCGCCGCACCCGCCTCGCCCCCCGTGCCCTGCACGACGTTGAGCACCCCCGCCGGCAGCCCCGCGGCGTGCGCGACGTCCGCGAGCATCGAGCCGGTGAAGGGCGCCCACTCGGGAGGCTTCAGCACCACGGTGTTGCCTGCGGCCAGCGCCGGGCCGAGCTTCCACGTGCCCAGCATCAGCGGGGCGTTCCAGGGCGTGATCAGGGCCGCCACCCCGGAGGGCTCGTGGCGGACGTGGTTGTCGACGGTCTCGCCGGCGATGACCTCGCCCGTCATGCGGGTCGCGAGCTCGGCGAAGAACGCGATGTTGTGCGCCGAGCGCGCCATCACGTTCTTCCGGTTGCCGATGAGCAGGGAGCCGTTGTCGCAGGTCTCGACGAGGGCGAGCTCGCCGGTGCGGGCTTCGATGCCCTGCGCCACGCGCTCCAGGATCGGCCCGCGGCCCTTCGGCCCGAGGGCGGCCCAGGCCGGAAAGGCCGCCCGCGCCGCGCTCACCGCATCGTCCACTTCCCGGCCGGAGCCGGCGCATACCTCGCCGAGGGGCCGCTGGTCGATGGGCGAGAACACGGGGAAGCGCTCCGGCGTCGCCACCCGTTCACCGCCGATCCAGTGCCGGGCATCGACTTCGACGGAGGCGATGCTCACCCGGTGGGTCATCGGCCGGCGCCGGCTGCGCCCGATGCCCTCCCCGAAGGCCCGGTCCGGCGGGAAGTGCGGGCCGGATTCATCCGGCGGGGTGCGAGCATGGTCATGGGGTCGTCAGGGGCGATATCCCCGAAATGGACACTCATTTGCGCTCATGGTGCGGGTGCCGTCCCGCGAGGACTTTCCGCGGCGCGGACTTCCGGCTCCCGGGCCGAGGCGTCGAGGTGCGCCCAGAACGCCGGCACCTGGGTCCACTCCCGCTCCTTGCGGGCCGCGATGTGGGCCAGCGCACAGGTGCGGGCGGCGGAAGCGAGGTAGTAGCGCTCATAGAGCTCGGTGCGCGCGCCGAGGGCGGAGCCGGCAAAGTCCCAGGCGGTGCGGAACAGGCGGCTGCGTTCCGGTGCGCCACCGCCATCGGCGCCGGGCAGGTAGCGGTCGAGCCAAGGCCGGAGCTCGGGGTGGTCGAGGCCGGCCCGCGAGGGCGTGGCAATGAGGTTGTGCGAGCCGATGAGGGTGATGATCTCGTTCACCCGGGGCATCCATCGCGGCAGGGTGGGGCGCAGCGCCCGGAACGGCCTCTCGTCGCAGAACCAGGTGCCGTCGCCGAACTCGTGCGCATCGGCCTCGGCGGCCCGGACCGCGGCCCGGGTGAGCTCGGCGTAGGTCCAGATCTCGCCCAGCATCTGCATGACCTCCGGCCGGCGCGACTGGCCGGTGACCTCGGCCATGCGGCAGCAGAGCTCGTAGGCGAACTCGAGCTTCACCATCGCCCGGATGCAGGTCTGCTGCATCACGTTGCCCACCCAGCCCCGGGCCATGACCGCGTTGTAGGTCGCCGGGTCGCCGTCCAGGAACACCCGGTGCCGGGGCACCACCACGTCGTCGAACACGACGAACGCATCCTGCTCGTCGAAGCGGGAAGAGAAGGGCCGGTCGAAGGGGTCGGCGTCGACGCCGTAGTGGTCCCGGCAGATGATCCTGAGCCCCGGAGTCGACAGGGGGATCGAGAACACGAGGGCGACGTCGACGCCGTCCCCGGGGATGGGCTGGCCCGGGTACACGGCCAGCTCGTCCGCGAAGGGACCGAGGGTGGCGAGGATCCGGGCCCCGCGCACCACGATCCCGTCGCCGGTCTCGCCCACCTTCCTGAGCGCGACCTCCCGGTTGACGCCCTCGTAGGGGGCGATGCGCCCGTCCACGCTGGGGTGGATGATGGTATGGGTGAGCGCGAGGTCCTTGTGCGCGATGTGGCGTTGAAAGGCGACGAGGTTCTCGGCGCCCTGCCCGTTGCCGTTGGCGGACCACAGCGTCGGCTGGCCGGCGAAGCCCGCGAAGGTGAGGTTCACGTAGTCCGGAGTGCGGCCGAGCATCCCGACGCTGTAGCGCGCCAGCCTTTCCAGTCCGCGATGGCGGCGGCGCAGGTCGTCCGCGCCGCGGGGGATGAGGTGGCTGACGCCGGCCGGTCCGTGCGGGTCCGGCCCGTCGACGATGCACTCCTCGGGGTGACGGAGCTGCCAGTCGAAGAACCCGGAGATCCCGCGTATCGAGCCCTTGAAGGCGGGGTGCTCGGTGACCTCGGCGACCCGCTCTCCGCCGAGCCAGACCTCACGCCCGTCGTTGCGCAGGCCGTCGATGTATTCGGTGCCGCTTCTCGCCGTCATTTCGGTTTATGATTCGATCTCTGATCATCTCGGGTCACACTAATAGGGCGCGATGCCCATGTCAACGAGCCGGAATCCCTTGAGCGGGGCGGCCTTCGAGAGCCGCGTGCTGGCCCGGCTCGCGGAAGAGGGCGTGAGTGTCGAGCCGTCGGTCTTCTCCGCCACCTTCGACCTGTTCCGGGCCGCGAACCGCCTGATGCAGGACTTCGAGTCCAACGTCCACCGCCCCCTCGGCATGAGCTGGGCGGGCTTCCGGGTGCTGTTCTGCACCTGGGTCCGGAAGGAAGTCGAGCCGCGGGAGCTGGCCCGCCTGTGCGCGGTTTCGAGGGCCACCGTGTCGAGCACCCTCAACACCCTCGAGCGTGATGCGATGATCCGGCGCCGGCGGCGGTCGTCGGACCGGCGGGTGGTGACGGTGGAGGTCACCGCGAAGGGGCGCCGGCGCATCCGCAAGGCGTTCGAGGGCCAGCACGCCCGCGAGCGCGAGTGGCTGAGCGGCCTCGACCGGGAGAGCATCGAAGGCCTCGTCGCGGACCTGCGACACCTGCTCGAAAGAACACCGCCGAAGTAGGCCGGGCTGGGCCGGGTTGGTGTGGCTCCCGGAATGTCCCGGTATCGACAGGTAGCCGGCGGTCGGAGGAACAGGTAGCCGGTGGTCGGAGAAACAGGTAGCCGGTGGTCGGAGAAACAGGTAGCCGGTGGTCGGAGGAGCAGGCAGCCGGTGGTCGGAGAAATTCGTTGCTCCGGTGATCGGCGATGATCGGTTCGGGCCTCTGCGAGGGAGGAGCTTCGCGTGAGAACACAGGTGGGAATCATCGGCTCCGGCCCCGCCGGTCTCCTGCTGTCGCAGCTTCTTCATCTTCAGGGAATCGAGAGCGTCGTCCTCGAGAGGCAGAGCCGCGACTACGTCCTCGGCCGGATACGCGCCGGGGTCATCGAGCAGGGCGCGGTCGCCTTGCTCCGCCAAGCGCGGGTGCATGGACGAATGGATCGGGAGGCGCAGGTCCACGAGGGAATCGGCATCGCGTTCGGCGGGCGGCGCCACCGGATCGACTTCAGGGCGCTGACCGGAGCGTGCGTCACCGTCTATGGCCAGACCGAGATCACCCGCGACCTCTTCGAGGCGCGGGACGCCATGGGCGGCGCCATCATCCCCGATGCCGAAGACGTGACGCCCCACGGCGTCGAGACCGACGCGCCCTGGCTGACGTATCGCAAGGGCGACGACGTCCATCGGATCGACTGCGACTTCATCGCCGGCTGTGACGGCTTCCACGGGGTGAGCCGCAAGACGATCCCGGCGGACGTCCTGCGCACCTGCGAGAAGGTCTATCCGTTCGGCTGGCTGGGCGTGCTGTCGCGCACGCCGCCGGTCACGTCCGAAGTGACCTACAACCACCACGAACGCGGCTTCGCGCTGTGCAGCATGCGTTCGAAGACGCTGAGCCGGTACTACGTCCAGTGCCCGCTCGACGACGACATCGACGAGTGGCCGGACGACCGGTTCTGGGACGAGCTGCGTCGCCGCCTGCCCGACGAGATGGCCCGGGCGCTGATCACCGGCCCGTCGATCGAGAAGAGCATCGCGCCGCTCAGGAGCTTCGTGGCCGAGCCCATGCGCCACGGGCGCCTGTTCCTCGCCGGCGACGCCGCCCACATCGTGCCGCCGACGGGAGCGAAGGGGCTGAATCTCGCCGCCTCGGACGTCCACTACCTTGCGCGCGCCTTCGTCGCCTGGTACGGGTCCGGCGACACGGGACCGATGGACGCCTACTCCGACAACTGCCTGCGGCGCGTGTGGAAGGCGGAGCGGTTCTCTTGGTGGATGACCACGCTGCTCCACCGGTTCCCGGAGCAGGGTGCGTTCGCGGAGCGCATCCAGCTTGCCGAGCTGGACTACCTCGTCCACTCGAAAGCGGCGATGACCGCGCTGGCCGAGAACTACGTGGGACTGCCGTACTGACCCGCATTTCTCTCAGGTTCCCTGCTGCGGACGCAGGTCCGGCGGGCTCGGCCGCGCGGTGGCGCGGCGTCCCTGGCGCGTCCCCCGCCGGCGACCGGGGCCGCTGCGTGCGCGCGGCGCCCTCGATGCACCCCCGCAGCGGCCCCCGCAGGCGGCCGGATCCGCTCCCGGCGGATTCGTGGACGCGGCCGGGCCGGTCATTGACAAATTCGATGCATACGGGTGAATTGATCGGGTAGCGCAAATGCTCGTGATGCCGACGACCGAGGTCGGCGCCACACGCGGGCCGGACCGGTTGCGCAGGAGGAGGGCGCCATGAAAATTTGCGTGGTGGGGGCGGGAGCCATCGGCGGACTGCTCGGCGCAAGGCTCGCCGCGGCGGGCGAGGACGTCACCCTCGTCGCGCGAGGGGCTCATCTCGATGCGATCCGCGCCGGCGGCCTCGAGGTGACGATGAACGACGGGGCCGTCGTTCACGCCCCGGACGTCGCCGCCACCGACGGCCTGAAGGAATGCGGTCCCCAGGACCTGGTGATCCTCGGGGTCAAGGCGCACCAGATCCCCCCCATCGCCGGCGATCTTCCCGCCCTGTTCGGCCCGGACACCATCGTGCTGACGACCCAGAACGGGATCCCGTGGTGGTACTTCCAGCGCCACGGCGGGCCGCTCGACGGGACGGCGCTCGACTCCCTCGATCCGGGCGGGGCGATCGCGGCCGCGATCGCGCCGGAGCGGATCATCGGCTGCATCGCCTACCCCGCGGCCGAGATCACCGCGCCGGGCCGGATTCGCCACATCGAGGGCTCCCGATTCCCGGTCGGCGAGCTCGACGGCTCGGTCACGGAACGGGTGAACGCACTGTCGGAAACACTGCAACGGGCGGGGTTCAAGGCGCCGGTGCTGGAGAACATCCGTGCGGAGATCTGGCTCAAGGCGTGGGGCAACCTCTCGTTCAATCCGATCAGCGCGCTCACCCACGCGACCCTGGTCGACATCTGCCGGTTCCCGCCCTCGCGCGACCTCGCGGCGCGCATGATGACCGAGGCGCAGGATGTCGCGGGCAAGCTCGGCATCTCGTTCCGGGTGCCGCTCGAGAAGCGGATCGCGGGGGCGGAGCGGGTCGGCAGGCACAAGACGTCGATGCTGCAGGACGCGGAGTCCGGCAAGGCGCTGGAGACGGAGGCGCTCATCGGCGCGGTGGCGGAGCTGGGCCGGCTCACCGGGACCCCGACTCCGAGCATCGACGCGGTGCATGCCCTGACGCGGCTGCTCGGACACGTCATCGAGGAGGAGCGGGTCCGGGTCCGCGCGGAGCCGCTCACGCCGGTGCTCCAGGCGGTGCCCGGCTCCGCATGACCCCGTAGACTGCTCTGGATGGCGGATTCGGACGGACACGACATGCGCCGCGCGGCGCTCGCCGCGTGGCTGCGCGACACGCTCGTCACCTCCGCCTTTCGCCTGGAGCCCGCATCCGAAGACGCGAGCTTCCGGCGCTATTTCCGGGTGCGCACCGGCTCGTGGACGCGGGTCGCGATGGATGCGCCGCCGCCGATGGAAGACTGCCGGCCGTTCGTCTCGGTGCTGGGCCTGCTGCGCGGCGCCGGCGTCAACGCGCCGAGGCTCCACGCGGCGGACATGGAGCGGGGCTTCCTGCTGCTGGACGACCTCGGTTCGCGCTGCTATCTCGACGTGATCGACGAAGCCAACGCCGACGCGCTCTACGCGGACGCGTTCACGGCGCTACTCGACATGCAGTGCCGCATCCACCGCGACCAGGTGCCCGCGTACGATGAACGCAAGCTGCGCGACGAGCTGGACCTCTTCCCGCGATGGTTCCTCTCCCGCCACCTCGGGATCGAGCTCGACGGGGCGCACGCGCTCGCGCTCGACGCCGCGTTCGAAGCGCTCGTCCGGGTCTGCCGGGAACAGCCCCGGGTGTTCGTCCATCGCGACTACCACTCGCGCAACCTCATGCACCTGGATCGCCGCAACCCGGGAGTGATCGACTTCCAGGACGCGGTGGCCGGGCCGATCGCCTACGACCTCGTCAGCCTGCTGCGGGACGTCTACGTGCGATGGCCGGAGGAGCGCGTCACCGGCTGGGTCGATGCCTGCCACGACCGCGTCGTGGCGCGCGGTCTGGTCGAGGCCGGCCGGGAGCGGTTTCGCCGCTGGTTCGACCTCACCGGCGTCCAGCGCCACCTGAAGGTCGCCGGAATCTTCGCGAGGCTGTGGCATCGTGACGGCAAGTCGCGCTATCTGGACGACCTGCCTCTCACGCTCGCGTACCTCGCTGAGGTCGCGCCGCGCTACCCGGAGACCGAAGCGGTCGTCCGGATACTGGAAGAGTTCGACATCGTGCGCCGGATACGCGCCTCCCGGTGCGGGGTCCCGGCCGACGCGCGGGGCGGGCGGCGCCGATGAAGGCCATGATCCTCGCCGCGGGCAGGGGCGAGCGCATGGGCGCCCTCACGGATCGCGTTCCGAAGCCGTTGCTCGAAGTCGGCGGCCGGCCGCTCATCGAGCACCAGATCCTGCGGCTCGCCGGCGCCGGCTACCGGGACGTCGTCGTCAACCTCGCGTGGCTCGGCGAGCGGATTGCGACGCGACTCGGCGACGGCTCCGCGTACGGTGTGCGCGTCCGGTATTCGCGCGAGCCCGAAGGCGCGCTCGACACCGGCGGAGGTATCGGCCGAGCGCTGCCGTTGCTCGGAGAGGAGCGATTCGCCGTCGTCAACTCCGACGCATGGAGCGACTATCCCCTGGAGAGGCTGCGAGGCGCGGGAGCGGGCGATGCGCACATCGTGCTCGTCGACAATCCCGCGCACCACCCCGGCGGCGACTTCGCTCTCGCTCCCGACGGGCGCGTGATCGAGGCGGCGCGCGGCCGGCTCACGTTCAGCGGGATCGGCTGCTACCACCCCCGGTTGTTCGCGGGCCGCGCGGAAGCGGAATACCCGCTCGTCGCGGTGCTGCGCGACGCGATCGAAGCCGGGACGCTCAGCGGCGAGCACCACCGGGGAGAGTGGCTCGACGTGGGCACTCCGGAGCGGCTCGAAGCACTCGATCGCAGGCTGCGCGCGAGGGGTCCGGGCCGAGGCGCGGCGGTGCGCCCCGACTGACCCCGGAGCAGGTTTCCATGCACCGCGCGCGTGGGGAATCCGGCAACCTCCACGATCCCGCCCTGTGCGTTGTCGAACGCGCCGTTCGTCGCGCGGGGAGTCCGGGCCGAGGCGTGGCGGTGCGCCCCGACTGACCCCGGAGCAGGTTTCCATGCGCCGCGCGCGGGGAATCCGTCTCGACAGTCCCCCGAATCCCGGCGAGCTGGGGTCATGCGCCGCGCGCGGGGGGAATCCTGGGACGGCATCGTCCTGCCCGTGGATCACCCGTTCATGCGCGAAGGTGTGGTGAGCCACCCTTGCGGGATGTGGTCCCCACCGCGGAGGGGGCGGTATCGCCCTGTCAGGCTTGGCCGCCCAGCCGGTGTGCGCCCACGTCCACGACGTTCGCGAGCCAGCGCTGGTACCAGCGCGGTTGCGCACGCACCTTCGGGTCGTCGATGCCGAGTGCGGTCGCGAGCTCGTCGTGGCACATCGCGTCGAGCACCCGGAGCACCGGCGGCTCGCGAGACTCGATCTCCAGACGACGCGCCTCGAGCTCGCGCCGCTCGTGCTCCGGCAGGTCCTCCCCGGCGCGCGCCATGGCGCGCTCGAGATCGACGAAGTCCCGGGCCAGGTTGCTGTGCAGGCGAGCCTGCCGCGCAGGCCCGAACGCGAGCTGCAGCGCCCCGGCGGCTGCGGTGATCGCCGCCGCCACCGTCAGCAGTGCCGGGTTGATGCCCGTCAGCAGCGACGCGAGGGCGCTCGCGCCGAAGACGGCGATGGCGAACGCGCACGCTCTGTCCACCGTGTCCAGCCACCGCTCGCGCCGGCGGTGGTAGCGGATCGAGCGGCGCACTCCCCACAGCAGCGTCCAATGCGGATCAGTCTGGCTCGTCGTCGCCATCTTTCGGCTCCGGTTTCGGCTTCGAGGGTGGAACGAGCGTATCACTGATCGCGTCGGGCTGATCGGCGCAGGTGGCGATATCGACATCGCGCCTCTTTCCGGTCCGCAGCGCCGCCTGGTGTTTTCTCTGCCGCCTCTCGGGCGGCGACTTCTTGTCCGTCATCCGGTCACTCCCGTGAACCCTCCCCTGCCGCCAGCGCTGGTCGCTGACGATGATTACCGTTCCATGCCGCCGCGGTCTCGGCGTCGCGCCGGGCGGTCGGCGTCGGTCGGCGCCCCCCTGTCGTTGCGTCAGCGCCTTGCGCTCGAGCTCGCCGAGTCGCCGCTTCCATGCGCCGTGCGCGCGGGGAATCCCCAATCTCGGGTGCGATCACCTCGAACGCGCGGATCCATGCGCCGCGCGCGGGGAGTCCCCGACGGCAAGGTGGTGGGGAAGAAGCCGGCCAACGTCCATGCACCGCGCGCGGGGTATCCCCCTTCGCGGCAACTGGCGCTGTTCTCGATCGCCATGCGCCGCGCGCGCGGGGAATCCGGCCGAGCAGGTAGGCGGGGTCGGCGCCCGTATCCCCATGCGCCGCGCGCGCGGGGAATCCGGGTTGTCCCCGCCGTCCTCGGTCTGGGAGCCGTGCCATGCGCCGCGCGCGGGGAATCCGGCAACCTCCACGATCCCCCCCCTGCGCATTGTCGAACGCGCCGTTCGTCGCGCGGGGAGTCCGGGCCGAGGCGCGGCGGTGCGCCCCGGCCCGGCGGCGGTTCACTCCGAGGCGCTCGCGGTCACGCGGTGGCGATTCCGCTCCACGATGTTGACGCTGATCCCCCGCACCTGCGCGAGCTGATCGACGGAGGAGAACGCGCCGTTCTGCTCCCGGTACCGGACGATTGCCTGCGCGCGCTTGATGCCGACCCCGTGCATGGCTTCGGCGAGCGCTTGCGGGCTCGCGGTGTTGACGTCGACCGGCGCGGCCGGCTCGGCGGCGAACGTCAGGCTCGACAGTCCGAACGCTATGGCCGTCACCAGATGCTTCCACGTATTCATGGCGATGTCCTTCGTGGCTGATGGTATGGGAGTCCGTCACGACCGTTCGGTCCCGGACTCCTCGGGGAGCGTAGACGGGGGTCGCCGGGCGCGCGTCGGACCGGCGTCCCGACGCGTGTAGGCGCAGGGCGATACGGCGGTGGGCGGATGGCCCGGGTTCAGTTCCAGGCGTCGACGACCGGGATGAGCGAATCGAGGCGGCGGATCTCGGCGTCGGGCCGTCCCTCTCCGAGCCAGGGGCTTCCCGCGGGGTTCATCCATACGGTGCGCAGCCCGATTGCGGCCGCGTCCGCGACGTCGCGTACCGGGTCGTCGCCCACGTGGACCACGTCCGCCGGCGGCGCGCCGGCCGCACTCAGGGCGAACTCGAAGATGGTGGAATCGGGCTTCGCCGCTCCCGCTTCGGCCGGCGTCACCACGAAGTCGAAGTGATGTCCGATCCCGATACGGTGCACGTCGGCGTTGCCGTTGGTGATCGCCCCTATCGCGTAGCGTTCGCCGAGCTTCCCGAGTACGTGCGTCACGCCGTCGAAGAGGGTGACGGCGTTGCGGTGCTCCCGGAACACCCGGAATCCGGCCTGGGCGAGCTCAGCCGCGTACCCCCACTCCCGCAACAGCGATTCGAGCCACAGGAGGCGGGCGCGGGTGAGGTCGTGGCGGATCTCGGGGATCGACGCATAGTGGGCCCGCCGGTGGGCGACGAGGGCGTCGTGCGAGTGGGCGTTCGCGATTTCGGGACAGGTGCGCACCAGCCAGTCGTAGAGCTTCGCCTCGGCGTTCGCGAGCACGGAGCCCGATTCCCAGAGGGTGTCGTCGAGATCGAAGGTGATGCAGGAAATCGCCATCGCGGCTGCATTGTAGTGCGCGGCGGACGGCGGCGGTCACCCGTGCGCGGCGGTGGCATGAGGTCGCGCCAAGGTCTGGGTCCGTACGGTTCGGGTCCGCATGGTCCGGGTCCGTACGGTTCGGGTCCGCACGGTCCGGGTTCGCACGGTCCGGGTTCGCACGGTCCGGGTTCGCACGGTCCGGGTTCGCACGGTCCGGGTCCGCACGGTCCGGGTTCGCACGGTCCGGGTCCGCACGGTTCCGGTCATCTCCGCCGCCGGCCGGTCGGGCCCGGCCGCGGCGCCGGATGGAAGCCGTGGCACTCCATCCAGTCGAGGTCGGGGCCGTCCCAGCCGACGGCGTCGAAGTCGATGCGTCCCTTCGCGTCGAACAGGACGCCCTCGGCTTCGAGGGCCCGGCGCTGGCGCGAGGTCCCGCCGCCGCCGCTGCGCTCGCTCACCGCGCCGGTGCGGTTCAGCACGCGTTGCCAGGGCACGTCCCGATCCGATCCGGACAGCGCCGCCATCGCGTAGCCGACCATCCGCGCCGAAGAGTTGCCCTCGATCGCCGCAACCTGTCCGTAGGTGGCGACCCGGCCACGCGGGATCTGCCGGACGATCGCGTAGATGCGCGGATACCGGCCGGCTCCTCCCGATGGATCGGGCGCGCCCCGCGAAGGAGCGGCCGGGTCCGGACCGGCGGGTCGGCGCCGCGCCGGCGTCATCCCGCCCCCAGGGCGCGGCGCAACGCCGCGAGATCCAGGAAGAAGTGGCAGACCTCGGACGAGCCGTGCACGAGGACGGGCACCTTCGCGCCGTAGCGGGCGGCGAGTTCCGGCGAGCCGTCGACATCGACGCGTTCGATCTCGAATCCGAGTTCCGTCCTCCACTCCGAGAGCGTGGACACCATGTCGTCGCAGAGGTGGCAATCGGCCCGTTCGTACACGGTCAGTACATGCGGGGGAGGCATCGTTGCTCGTCCATGCCGCGGCTTCCGGTGGTGGCCTCGGGAATTATGGCTATACTCCTCATCCTCACACCGGCCTGCCGTCCGGTCGATCACGAAGTCCGCCGAGCGGGTCCGGATTTCCCACAGAGAACTCGGCGAAGGAGATCACCGATGTTCAACAAGAGAAACGAGCCCGTCGAACCAGGCAAATCGGCGGACGTCCGCCGCGAACCCACGAGTCCGAGGATCGATACACCCTCACCGGCTGCGCCCCGGAAGGGCGAGAGTTCCGTCGTCGGATCGTCGATCCTGATCCAGGGAGAAATGTCCGGCGACGAGGACCTGGTGATTCACGGGCGCATCGAGGGAGACGTTTCGCTCAAGAAGAACCTCGTGACCGTCGGCAAGGAAGGTCGCGTGAACGCCACCGTCACCGCCCAGGTCATCAAGGTCGAGGGGACCGTGGAGGGCGAGCTGCGCGGCCGTGAGCAGATCGTCGTCACCCGCAGCGGCAGCGTCAACGGCAACATCATTGCGCCGCGGGTCACCCTGGAGGACGGGTGCCGCTTCAAGGGATCGATCGACATGGAGGGGTCGAACACCGGCGGCGCCGGCAAGGTCACCGACATCATGCTCGGGGCGTCCGCGGCCGATGAATCCGGGAAAGCGACCTGACCGGACCCGGCCGGCGGGGAGCACCATCCCTTGGCCCGCGCTTCGCCGCACGCCCGACCTGCCGGTGTCGGGGACGGTGCTCAGGACGCCGGGGTTCGAGTTGGTCGCGACGCAGGTCGCCGCCATGCGGCGTCCGGACATTCTCGACCTCGGTTCGCCCTCCTTGGGGAACGTCGAGTACCTGTCGCAGTTTTCCTGCATGCTCCATATCGGGGACGTGTTGCGGGCGTTGGCGGACGAGCCCGGGATGGCGGAACCGGAGGAAGAGCGCGACGTTGACGGGATCGTCGAGCGGCTGATCGAGTACGAGGACGACCTGCGGTTCGACGCGATCTTCGTCTGGGACCTCTTCGACTACATCGACCCCGGGATCGCCCGTGCGCTCATGCACCGGATCGATCGGCACTGCCGTACCGGGACGCTCCTGTACCTGACGATATCGACCGAGGAGACGATCCCCGACGCCCCCGGACGGTTCACGATCGTCGACGAGCGGCATCTGCGCATCGAGCGCCCGGGTGCAAGGACCCGGAGCTGCATGAGGCACTCTCCGCGCGGGCTGGAACGGATCATGCCGGGATTCCGCCTCCGGCACTCCTTCCTGCTTGCAAACCGGATGCAGGACTACCTCTTCAGCCACGCCTGAGGAGCCGCCGGGTCCGAGGAGCCGCCGGCCCACCGAAGGCCCCCCGCGGGGGCGAGGGCGGTACGCCGACGATCGCGGCGGGAGCGAAGGACAGCACGGCTCCCCCGCAGGGGCGGTACGGTGCCGCGACGCGGCGGCGGCGGTCGAGAGCCTCGAAGGCTCCCCCGCGGGGGCGAGGGCGGTACCGTTCCCGTCATTCGTCGCGGCGGGTCCCGGTCCGATCCCCCATCGACGTGTAGAGCTCGCCCGAAGTGAACTGGCCGCCCGGTGACGGGACGATCGGACGCTGCTGCGCCTTCGGCTTCGGCTCGCGGCGGAGCATGCGATAGAGCGCGAACACTCCGAGCGAGCCGTGAACCCAGGTGTTGACCATGAACAACGTGGACGCCCCGAACATCTCCATCAGGTTCGACGTGAGCACGGGGCCGGCGGACGCGCCGAGGCCGTAGGCGATCAGCAGTCCGCTCGCGGTCTGCGCGAGTTTCTCGGGGGGTGCGAAGTCGTTGGCGTGGGCCGCGCACAGGGAGTACACCGTGCACGACAGGCCCCCGTAGGCGACGACGAGCACCATGATGCCGGTGAAGTTCGCCGTGCCCTCCCCGGTGAAATGCCAGACGCCGAACGACGCCGCCGCGGTCCCGAGCGCCACGCCGGCCAGTACGGTCCGGCGGTCGACCCGGTCCGAGAGCCGGCCCATCGGCCATTGCAGCAGCAGGCCCCCGAAGATCCCCGCCGCCATGAACACCGAGGTCTGCGTCACGGTGAAACCCTCGCCGTAGGCGAACACCGGCGCGAGCCCCTGGAAGTTCGTGTTGACGATGCCCGCCGCCGTCGCTCCGATCAGGCCGAGCGGCGACAGCTTCCACAGCTCGGTCATGCTGGCGCGTTCCGGCGGCGAAGGCCGCGGTGCGCTCGCTCGCGTGAGCAGCACCGGCACGAGGGCGAGCGAATAGACGATGGACGCGACGCAGAAGAGCTCGAAGCCGGCGGGATCGCCCAGCGGCAGGATGAACTGCCCGCAGCCCGCCGCCAGATAGTTGGTGATCATGTAGAACGCCATCACCTGTCCGCGGGTCTCGTTGGTGCTGCGCTCGTTGAGCCAGCTCTCGGTGGCCACGATCATGCCGGCCATGCAGAAGCCGCCGACGAACCGCAGCGCCGCCCAGGCGAAGTGGTCGATCACCAGGACGATGCCGAGCGCGGAGACGGACATGATGGAGGCGAACGCCGCGAAGGCGCGGATGTGGCCGACCGCGGCCACCACCCGCACCGTCTGGATGCCGCCCGCGAGCAGGCCGAGGAAATAGGCGGCCACGATCAGCCCGGCCACCGCCGTCGAGAAGCTCTCGATCTGGGTGCGCAACCCGATGAGGGTTCCGAACAGCCCGTTCGCGAGCAACAGCAGTCCGAACGACGAGAGCAGCGCCGCGACGGAGGAGAGGGTCTGGCGGAGGAGCACCGGGCAGCGTTGGCTCGGAGACGCGGCGGCGTTGCGTCAATGGTAGTGTATCGGCACGGTGGGAGGCGAGACGGACGCCGGGATTCCGGTGTATTTCACGCCCGTCGAACGTTCTCCCGATACTCCGTTCCCGGTACTCCGTTCCCGGTACTCCGTTCCCGGTACTCCGTTCCCGGTACTCCGTTCCCGGTACTCCGTTCCCGATACTCCGTTCCCGATACTCCGTTCCCGATACTCCGTTCCCGATACTCCGTTCCCGGTACTCCGTTCCCGGTACTCCGTTCCCGGTATTCCGTTCCCGGTATTCCGTTCCCGATACTCCGTTCCCGGTACTCCGTTCCCGGTACTCCGTTCCCGGTATTCCGTTCCCGGTATTCCGTTCCCGGTATTCCGTTCCCGGTATTCCGTTGCCGCCGCGGGCATCCTCCCGGTGCGGCTCTCCGGGCTTGCCGTCTCCAACCGGAGGTCGATCGGTGCGCAGCGGATCGGGTACGGGCGACGGCGTCGGGTCCGGCTCACGGCGAGCCGTCCCGCGTCGCGTCCCTGGCCGGATGCGGGTCGAAGCGCAGCCGCTCGGCGACCTGACCGGAATCGATGCGTCCGACCCGCACCCGGGCGCCATCGCATTCGAGCCGGAGTTCCGGCTCCGCCCCCGGGGAGCTCGCCACGAATGCGGCCACGAACTCGTCGTCCACCGGCCTGCCGCGCTCGTCGACGAGCCGATCGGACAGTGCCAGCAGGTCCCGGTCGTCCACGATGCCGGGACCGGGCTCGCCGGCCAGGATCAACGTGCCCGCCTCGTCGATCCACGCGCTCTCGATGGCTCCGCAGTCGCGGCCGGTGTGGGTGACCAGCGCGCACCCCCCGTCGAGCGAGTACACCCAGGGAGTGTAGGCAAGGTCGACGAACACCCGCTGCGGCCCGTTCTGGAAGAACCAGCGTCCCCGGCAGTCGGACGAATAGTTGCGGCCGATGAACTCGACCACGGCGCGATTCGGGATCGGCTCGCCCTTCAGCTTCCACGCGCCCCTCGGATCGAGCGACAGCCATCCCCATACCGCCGGCGTGTCGGGCCATTTCGCCATCGCGCGGATTACCGTCTCGTCCATGTCGGGGGCTCGTCCGTCGGGAACTCGTCTGTCGGCCGTCAGGAACTCGCCGCGACGAATGGCGCCGGCCGATGATAAGGTGCGGCCGTGATGATCGACGTCAATCGATGACCGTGGCGACCCCGAGCGACGTACTCTCCTTCTGGTTCGACGACGCGACCCGGAGCCCCGAGGCATTGCGGCGCCGCGGCACGGTCTGGTTCCGCGCCGACCCCGGGTTCGATCGGGAATGTACGGCCCGGTTCGCCTCCTCGGTCGAGGATGCGGCGGGGGGCGTCCTCGGCGGCTGGGAGGGAACGCCGCAAGGGCGTCTGGCCCTCGTGCTCCTGCTCGATCAGATGCCGCGCAACATTCATCGCGGCTCTCCGGCCGCCTTCATGCACGACGAGCAGGCGGCCGCGCACTGCGTCGCCGGGATCGAGTCCGGACAGGACCGCCCGCTGCACCCGGTCGAGCGCGTCTTTCTGTACATGCCGCTCCAGCATGCCGAGGACCTCGGTCTCCAGCGCCGCTCGATCGAGCGGTTCGAGGCGCTCGCGGCGGAGGCGGACGACGCGTGGCGCGAGTACTTCGGCGAGAACGCGCGCTACGCCCATGAGCATCACGACATCGTCGAACGGTTCGGCCGCTTTCCGCATCGCAATCGCATCCTCGGCCGGGAGTCCACCAGGGAGGAGCTGGACTATCTGGCCGGCGGAGCGCCGACGTTCGGCCAGTGACGGACGCCCCCGTCGTCCGGGGAGTCCCGGCGCGTCCGAGCCTTCTGCGCCCGAGCCTTCCGCGTCCGAGCCTTCCGCGTCCGAGCCTTCGGCGTTCGAGCCTTCGGCGTTCGAGCCTTCGGCGTCCGAGTCTTCGGCGTTCGAGCCTTCGGCGTCCGAGTCTTCGGCGTTCGAGCCTTCCGCATTCGAGCCTTCCGCGTCCGAGTCTTCGGCGTCCGAGTCTTCGGCGTTCGATCCTTCCGAAGCGCCGTCGATGGTGGACGAGCCTGCCGTTCCCGGTCGCATCGGCCGCGGGGAGACGGCGCCGGTTCGGCGTGCCATGCTCGCGGCCCCACCCCCCCGATCCGAAGAGAGAGGCCGACATGGCAAGGCAATGGAACTTCGTCCACGCCAGGGCGGACGACGCCACCTGGACGCCGGGGCTGCGGGAGATATTCGATTACCGCGATCTCGGTATCAAGGACGGCACCAACGGCGACTATGTCGCGCACATCGTCAGGGCCAACGGAAAGAAAGTGCAGGACGAGGTCCGGCAGTGGCACGTGCACGACTGCGACTTCCAGCTCGTGCTGGTGCTGAACGGCTGGGCGGAGTTCGAGTACGAAGGGCAGGGCGCGCACCGGCTCCGGAAGGGCGACTGCGTGTTGCAGCCGCCGGGGATTCGGCACCGCGAAATCGCGTGTTCGGAAGACTTCGAGGTTCTGGAGGTCGTCTCTCCGGCGAATTTCGGAACCCGGATCGTCGAAGGTCCGCAAGAGGCCACGGCCTGAGCGAGGCGGGACCGGGCGTGGCCGCGTTCGAGCCGCGCCCAATCCCTTCGTCCGAAGCTTCGTGCCGCCTGCGCGAGTCCCGGCCCGCGGGCGCCGGCCGTGCGGCGGACGCACGCACCCTGCGAGTGATGCGGCGATGATCGGGCTGTTGCAGCGGGTGTCGAGCGCGAAGGTCGAGATCGGCACCGACACCGCCGGCGCCGTCGGTCGCGGCCTGATGGTGCTCATCGGTGTCGAACGCGGGGACACCGAGCGCGAGGGCGACCGCCTGGTCGAACGTCTGCTCGGTTACCGCGTGTTCCCCGACGCCGATGGGCGCATGAACCTCAGCGTCGCCGACATCGGCGGCGGGTTGCTGCTCGTTCCGCAGTTCACGCTACCCGCCGACACCCGCAAGGGCGCCCGGCCCAGCCTCTCCAACGCCGCGCCGCCGGACGCCGCGGAGCGCCTGTTCGCTCACGTGGTGTCCCGGGCGCGGGCGTTGCACGCGGTCGTCGAAACCGGGCGGTTCGGCGCCCACATGCAGGTGACCCTCACCAATGACGGCCCGGTGACGTTCACGTTGCGGGTCGCACCTCCCGCATGACCCGAAGGCGCCGCGGTTCGTGCGCCGCGGCCATCACCGGCCCCCGTCCGGCCCGGGGATGCGGCGCTGTCCCGTGCGGACGCAGCGCCCCGGCCCGGTGACGTTCACGTTGCGGGTCGCGCCTCCCGCATGACCGGGAGGCGCCGCGGCTCGTGCGCTGCGGCCATCACCGGCCCCCGTTCGACCCGGCCCGGTGACGTTCACGTTGCGGGTTACGCCTCCCGCATGACCGGGAGGCGCCGCGGCTCGTGCGCCGCGGCCATCACCGGCCCCCGTCCGGCCCGGGGATGCGGCGTTGTCCCGTGCGGACGCAGCGCCCCGGCCCGGCCGCGATCCGCAGCCGTCCGGGGTCGTCGTTTCTTCCGGGTGATTCCCGAACGATCGGGCGTCCTCGTCCCGTCCACGGCCCCGGTGGTGGCGGGTTCGCGGAGGGCCGGACACGAAAAAAGTTACTCCAGGCGGCCGAACAGGTGTAAATTCGGTCCTGCAATCATGCGCAGGTACCCGCGATGCCGGGTCACCTGCCGAATACAACAGCTTGATTTGGTGAGGGTTTGGCCGCCCGAGCCTGAGCGAATAGGCGGGATCCTCACATACCTGTGCGTGATTGCAATGGCCCGGCACCATTTTTGCCGGGCCCCGGTAACGTGCAGAATTCCGGTACCGGACGGAGTGGTTCGAAATTCGGCTTGACGGCGATACCGGACGTGCTGACGGATGGCGGCGTTCATTCGGCAGCATAATGTACGGACTCCCTCGAACGATTTCGATTCGATGGCGCACATGCTCGCCGAGGACGTGTCCGAGCCGATGATTTCGAACTTCGAATCCCTGGTGTCCGGGCCGGACGAGACGCTCGACATCGCCCGGATCGCGCTCGCGCTCGCCGCCGATGCGTACCCGGATCTCGACCCGGACGTCTATCTCGCGTGGCTCGACGCGACCGCGGAAGCGATCGCCGGCGCGGCGGACCGCCGGATGCCGCTCCCGGACCGGCTCGGCATGCTCGATCGCCAGCTCTTCGAAGTGGAAGGTTTCAGGGGGAATGAGGACGACTACTCGGACCCCCGCAACAGTTTCCTGAACGACGTGATCGATCGCCGTACCGGTATCCCGATCACGCTCTCGGTGGTCTACCTGGAGGTCGGCTGGCGGCTGGGGCTGCCGCTCGTCCCCGTGTCCTTTCCGGCCCACTTCCTCGTGGCATCGACCGGCGTCAGGCGTGTCTTCATCGATCCGTTCAACCGCGGCGCCCGCGTCGCGCCCGACGAGCTCGTGGCGCGGCTGGCGCCGATGGCCGGCGGTACGGAGCCGGCGCGGCAGATCCTGCCGCGTGTGACCGTGCCCGCGCCGCGCCGGGAAGTCGCGATGCGGATCCTCCGCAACCTCCTGCACACCTATTCGCAGCGGCAGGAGCTCGAGCGGTTGCTCGTGGTGTGCAATCGCATGGTGGCGCTGGACCCGAAGGACGCGACCGCGCTTCGCGAGCGCGGGCACGTCCTGGCCCGGCTCGAGTGTTTCCGGGCCGCCTTTCACGACTACCAGCACTATCTGCGCTTGGTGCCCCATGCGGAGGACGCGGCGGAGATCCAGGCGCGGATCGACGAGCTGCGGCCTGTCGCCACCCGCCTGAACTGACGCGCGAAGGCGGGCCCGGACCCGCCCCCGCCCGCGGGCCGCGCCCCTCATCGAGCGCCCGGCCGAGCGGCCGTCGCGTGGTTCGAGGCAGGCCCGCACGAACGCGTGGGACTCGCTCGATTGCGGGTGTACAGTGCGCGAAGGCGGGCCCGCGGTCGGGTGGAGCGGGGACTCGCCGCAATTCGGTCGCCCATCGTCCATGCTCCAACTCGCCTGGCCCTGGATGCTTGTCGCCGTCGTGGCCCCCCTTCTGGTCGCGCGTCTGGCGCCGCGCGCGCCCGATGGCGCGGGCGCGCCGATCAGGGTTCCCTACTTCGAGGAGGTGCTCGCCTGGTCCAGCCGCCCCGCGGGGTCCGGGTCGCGGCTCCGGATCGCCGTCGCACTGCTCGCATGGTGCGCGCTGGTGCTCGCCGCGGCGCGCCCGCAGTGGGTCGGCGACCCGGTGTCCATTCCGGTGCGGGGCCGCGATCTAGCGCTCGCCCTCGACCTCTCCGGGAGCATGCGCGAGCAGGACATGAAGAGCCGTACCGGGTTCGAGGCGCGGCTCGACGTGGTGAAGCGGGTGGCGGGCGATTTCGTCTCGCGACGCGCCGGCGATCGGATCGGCCTCATCCTCTTCGGCTCCCGCGCATACCTGCAGGCGCCGTTCACCCTGGATCTCGACACCGTGTCGGAGATGATCTCCGAGACCGTCCTCGGACTCGCCGGCGAGCAGACCGCGATAGGCGATGCGATCGGCCTCGCGGTCAAGCGGCTTCGCGCGCGCCCGATGGAGGAGCGGGTGCTCGTGCTGCTGACCGACGGAACCGATACCGCGAGCCGGGTCGATCCCCTGTCCGCGGCCCGCTTCGCGGCGGCGGAGGGGATCACCATCCACGCGGTAGGCGTCGGGGCGGACGACGAAGCGGCGGCGCGCTGGTTCGGTGTCCAGCGCCGGCGGGCCCGCTCGGTACTCGACGAAGCCACCTTGCAGGCGATTGCGGACATGACCGGCGGGCGGTACTTCCGCGCCCGGAATACCGCCGAGCTCGAAGAAATCTACCGGCTCATCGACGAGCTCGAACCGGTGGCCGGCGACGACGAGGTGTTCCGGCCGACCCGGGACCTGTTCCACTGGCCGCTCGGGCTCTCGGTGGTCCTCTTCGTCCTGATCGCCTGGGTGCCGGAGGCTCTCGCCGGGTCCGTTCTCCGGGGCCGGGAAGGCGGGACCCGGTGAGCGCGCGCCGGCTCGCCCGGTCCGGTCCGCGCGCAGCCATGGGGCGAGGCGCCGGCATCGTGTGCCGGCAGCGCGGAATGCCTGTCGTCCGGAGGTCGCGAGACAGTGGACCCGGTGGCTGATTTCGTGTTCGTCCGCCCGTGGTGGCTGGCGGCGGTTCCGCCGGGGCTCGTGCTGGTGTGGTGGCTGCGCCGCCGCTGGGCGCGCCGCGGCTCGTGGGAGCCGGTCGTCGATCCCGCGTTGCTGCCGCACCTCCTCGTCGGGGTCGGCGCGCCGCGGCGCGAGTGGCCGTGGATGGTGATGGCCGTCGCGGTGGTCGTCGCGGGACTCGCCCTCGCCGGCCCCGCGTTCGAGCGCCTGGAGCAGCCGGGGTTCCGCTCCCTTGCGGCCCGGGTGATCGTCCTCGATGTCTCGCGCTCGATGGACGCGCGCGACCTCCTGCCGTCGCGCCTGGCGCGTGCGCGCCACAAGGTCTCCGATCTCCTCCGGCGCAGCCGCGACGGCCGTACCGGACTCGTGGTGTTCGCGGGCGATGCGTTCGTCGTCGCCCCGCTCACCCGCGACGCCGACACTCTCGTCCACCTGCTCTCGGCCGTCGATACCGGTGTCATGCCGGTGCAGGGGAGCCGCCCCGACCTCGGGCTCGAGGCCGCGCGCGGGTTGCTGGAGAAGGGCCGCGCCAGCGTCGGCGAGGTCATTCTCGTGACCGACGGGGCGGAGGGCCTCCGCACCCGCGATACCGCGGAGACGCTCGCCGGGCAGGGCGTCCGGGTGTCGGTGCTCGCGGTGGGGACCGCGGACGGCGCGCCGGTGCCGCTGCCCGGGGGCGGGTTCCTGAAGGGTCCGGGCGGCGAGATCGTCGTGCCGTGGGTCGACGTGGCGGCGTTGCGGGCGGTCGCCGGCGCCGGCAAGGGGCGGTTCTCGGTGCTCACCGCGGACGATGCCGACGTCGACTGGCTGCTCGGCACCCGGGTCGACGATCCATGGCGCCGGTCGCTGGAGGAGACCGACCGGACCACGGACGAGTGGCGCGACGAGGGGCCGTGGCTGGTGCTCGCGCTGCTGCCGCTGGCGGCTCTGGCGTTCCGGCGGGGCTGGCTCCTGGGGTGGCCGCTCGTCATCTCTCTCGCCCTTCCGCTCCCGGTTCGCGAAGCCGTCGCGTTCGAGTTCGCCGACTTGTGGGCGCGGCGCGACCAGCAGGCGGCGCGGGCGATCGAACAGGGGGACACCGGCCGCGCGGTTGCGGTCGCTCCCGATCATCGCTGGCGCGGCGCCGCGCTCTACCGGGGCGGCCGTTACGACGAGTCGGCCGAGGCGTTCGGCGGAGGCGACACCGCCGGCGACCACTACAATCGCGGCAACGCCCTCGCGCACGCGGGCGATCTGCGCGGCGCCCTCGACGCCTACCGCGAGGCCCTTGCCCGTCATCCCGGCCACGAGGACGCCGAGCACAACCGGCAGATCGTCGAATCCCTGATCGAGGCCCGGCCGGAGCCGCAAGACGGTGGCGGCGAGCGCGACGGCGGCGGCGAGAGCGCAGGCTCGCGGGGCGCGGGCGGCGGCGTCCCGGACCGCTCCGCGCAACGGCCGGACGAGGGGCTTCAGGCCGGGGAGCGCGGCGGGTCCGGCGAGGGTGCGCCGCAAGGGCAGGGCGGAACGCAGGGTGGAGCGCAGGGCGGTTCGCGCGCGCAGGCCGCGCGGGGTTCCGAAGGGACGCCCGGGATGCGTGAAGGCGAGGAGCGCGAGGCCGGCGCTGAAGGAGGCAGCGCCGCGGACGAGGACCGTACGCGAGGCGGTTCCGGCGCCGGGCAACCGCTCGGCGAGGAGCAGCGGCTCGCCTACGAGCAGTGGCTTCGCGGCATTCCCGACGATCCCGGCGGGTTGCTGAGGCGCAAGTTCGCACTGGAGTACCGGGCCCGAAGGGACCGGCCGCCGAGCCGGGGCGATGCATGGTGACGGGGGAGGACGGGCGGGGGATCGATTCCATCCAGACCGCTGTCGCATGCATCACCGGCCAGCATCGGTCAACACTTTTGACGGTGCGGAAACCAGCCGAATAATATAATCGGCAACGATATCGGGCCGCTTGAGGGCGGAGTGATGTTCCGGGAGCACGATGCACTGGTTCCCGGCGACGAAGTGAGCCGGTATCGCGACGAGTACGGAGAAGGGTACGAATGCCATGAGCCTCCGAGGTGTCGGATACCGGGAAGACTACCGATCCGGGCACGACGACATCGTCGAAGATTTCTTCCGGCCGTCGTTGCGCGAGGCGCGAGAGTACTGGCGAGCCGTCGGATACTTCTCCAGCTCGGCTTTCGAAGCCTTCGGCGCGCCCCTCGGCGAGTTCGTCGCGAGCGACGGCCGCATCCGGCTCGTCACCTCGGTCGAGCTTTCCGAGGCCGACCTTGAGGCCATCAGGGCGGGCACGGCCAAGCGTCAAGTCTGCGCCGATCGCATCGCTCGGATCGTCGAGGAAGAGTTCGCCGACGGCATGGGCGGCGGCACGGCGCTTCTTGTCCGGCTATTGGAGATCGGCCGCCTGGAGATACGCATCGCGGTTCCCAAGAGCGGCACCGGCATCTATCACGAGAAGATCGGACTCTTCCTGAACGGTAGCGACTATGTCGCCTTCACCGGATCCTCGAACGAGAGCCGCAGCGCATTCGAGAACAACCGCGAGTGCATCGACGTGTTCACGTCTTGGGCGTCCGGTGACAGCGCGGCTCGCGCCGAGCGCAAGCGGACGCATTTCGAAGACCTGTGGAACCGTGAGGATCGGGGTGTCGATGTCTACAGCTTCCCCGAAGCGGCCCGGAAGCGGTTGATTCGTATCTGCGCGGAACGCGACCCCGGACGCTCACGGGCTGAAACCGCCTCTGCCAGATGGCGTCATCAGGACGAGGCCGTGAAAGTGTTCCTTCAGGCGGAATGCGGCGTGCTCGACATGGCGACCGGCACCGGTAAGACGCGGACGGCCATCAAAATCCTCCGGACCCTGTTCGAGCGCAATGTCATCGACAGCGTCATCGTGTCTACGGATGGCAACGACCTGCTCGACCAGTGGTTCGCGCAGCTCCACAGCGCCGCGGCGCGCCTCCCGGAGCGTGCCGTCGTGTCCCGCCACTACGGCCCCAATAAGCAGATCGACAACTTTGTCCTCGATACCGGAAACAGGATCCTTCTGGTGTCACGGAAACCGTGCGCCAGAGCACTAGGCTGCCTGACCTCCGCCCAAGCGTCCCGAACGCTATTGGTCCACGACGAGGTTCACGGATTGGGCAGCGAAGGCAATCGCGAATGTCTGGCCGGGTTGTCGGACCGCATACGCTTCCGGCTCGGACTGAGCGCCACTCCGGAGCGGATGTATGACCGGGAGGGCAACGCCTTCGTCGACGAACACATCGGTTCTGTCCTCATGACCTTCGGGCTCAAGGAAGCCATTGAACGCGGCGTCTTGGCGCCCTTCGACTACTTCCCCCTCCACTATGAGCCGAGCGACGGTGACCGTGAGCGCATCGCGGCCATCTTCAGGAGGCGTGCCGCGAGGGAAGCCGCCGGAGACCCCATGCCGGAGGAACTGGTCTGGAACGAGATTGCCCTCGTTTACAAGACGTCCCTGGCCAAGCTGCCAGTCTTCGACAAATTCATCGCAAATCGTCAGAATCTTCTGAAGCGATGCATCGTTTTTGCCGGAGACACGAGCTACGGCCGAACTGTTCTGGAGACCGTTCAGAGATATCGGTCGGATATTCACACATACTTTTCGGGCGAGGACGCCGGAACGCTCAGAAGGTTCGCCGAGGGCGACCTCGAGTGTCTGATCGCGTGTCATCGTCTGTCGGAAGGAATCGATATTCGCTCTCTGGAAACGGTCATCCTCTTTTCTTCGGACAGGGCTCGCCTGGAGACGATCCAGCGCCTCGGACGCTGCCTGCGCATCGATCCGGATAATCCGGGCAAGACCGCCAACATCGTCGACTTCATCCGCGAAGGCGGCGACGGCAACGATCCGAGCGCGGACGAGACCCGCCGAGACTGGCTGGTAGAATTGTCCCGAGTGCGCCCCGCGGAGTGACGACATGACGATGGACCCGAGGATCAGGGAAGCAATCGAGGCTGCCGTCGAAGAGGACGGGCAAGATGCCTCGCTGTCGAGAAAGCTGGTCGCCTGGTTCGAAGCGCTCTCGTCCGGTAACGAACGGATCAACAACGGCGAATCTCGCCCTGACCTCATCTACGACAGCACCACGCTGCGGAGCGGCTCCACGCCGGACGGCGGCGGTGAGCAGTCCGACAGCGACGGGAGTCCGGATCGATGACCACTACGCTGCGGGTCTTGGGGTGGAAGGCCAAGGGCCTCCGGTGCCCCGACCACGAAATCGACCTTCTTGAAGACCGTGATCGTCCCTTCGGCGTCTCCCTGATTCAAATGCCGAATGGCACGGGAAAGACGACGACGCTCGAACTGCTCCGGGTGGCGCTTTCGGGAAGCCTCGAAGGGCGGGAGGGGCCCGCGGACATAGGACGGTTCCGGAAGAAGGACTTCGCCGATGACTGCGGTTCGTTCGAAGTCAGGCTCCAATTCAACGACAAACCCCTCACGGTGACCTTGGAGTTCGACTTTGCCCTTGGACGAGTCGATTACAAGACCACGTGGGGGGGGCAGGCACGCGGCTTTCTGCCGCCGCGTCCGCTGCGTCGGTTCATGAACGAGGACTTCGTCAACTTCTACGTCTTCGACGGCGAGCTCGCGGACGACTTGCTGGACCGCAACAAGACCGATGCCGGCAAGGCAGTCGAGAGCCTCTTCCAAGTCCATCTGCTCGATCAGATGTCCGACAAGATCAAACAATACTGGGAACACCGTACGAAAGCGGAATCCGCCAAGGGCCAAGCCGGGCTTACGAGAAGCAAGAACCTCCTCGACAAGTGGACGGGCCGCTTGACCTGCCTTGAGAAGAGCAAACGGCGCCTCGAAGACTCGCTCAAAGAGATCGACGGACTGATCGCCCGTCAGGAAGAAAAATATCGGGAGAAGATAGCGAAGGAAGTCGTGAGGGGGGAGGAGGTGAAAGAGGCCCAAGCTCAGGTTGATACCCTTCGAATCAGGCTCGACGAGATGACCGGATCCGTTCTCGATGCAATGCGGGGACCGCATGCCCTGTCACCCGTTTTCGCCGATGCCATGCTCGGTTTCAAGTCGGGTCTTGATCGCGTCAAACTCCCTGAGAGCGCCGCCCGGGAATGGTTCGAGGAGCTGTCGGAGGAAGCTGAGTGCGTGTGCGGCCGTCCCATTGACGACGCAATTCGAACGGTCATTCGAGACCGTGCGGAGAGATATCTCGGTTCCGAGGATGTTATTCTCCTGAACCGCATCAAATCGGACATCTCCGACGCCGTAGGGGCCTCGACGCGCCAGCCGGTTCAGGACTTGAACGAGCAGATACAGAAGCTGGCCAAGCAGTCCAGGGAGTATCACCAGGCTGACAACGATCTCGCCCTGCGACGGCGGGAGGTCGAGGCGTCCGACCCTGCCGTCGCGAACGCGAGGAGTGAGAAGAGTCGCCTCGATGGAGAGCGGACCCGTATTCTGGACGAGCTAGAGAAATTCCAGAACGGTCAGGAGAGCATGCCTCCCGAGAGGCTGAGTTCGGTCGATCCCGATACGGTTTTCTCCATCAAGATGGCGAAGAAGGCGAAGGAGAGGTTCGAAGACGAGGTCGCTCAAAGAACGAGCACACTCGAGCTCAAGAGAAAGCGCGACGTTCTCGTCAGAATCCTCGGTCGGGCACACAGCAAGGCGAAGCAGGCGATCGCCGACGACATACGGGACGAGACCAACAAGCGGATCGTTTGCTTGATGCCGAACAACGCAATCCGCGTGGACAAGATAGAGGATGCGCTTCTGTTGCGCGGTCAAACAGGCGGTAGCGCCGGCGAGAACCTGTCGGTTGGGTACGCCTTTCTGGCAACTCTGTTCAATCGTGCGAACCAGCATCAACTGCCGTTCGTAGTCGATTCGCCGGTTGTGCCCATAGACGGGGATATTCGTCCAACCATCGGCGACCTTGTGCCCAGACTCACCGGGCAGGTCGTCGCCTTCATGATCTCGACTGAACGCGACGGCTTTCTTCCGAGCCTCAAGCGCGCGAGCAATGGCGATATACAATACATTACGCTGTTCAGGAGGGTCGCGACCTACCTGGAAGATCGAGCTTCTGAGATATCTTCAGGTATCGAGAAGACGCAGGACGGGTGCCGCGTCGCTGGAGAGGCGTTCTTCAACGATTTTCAAGTAGAGAGCGAGTCCACCTGATGGATTTCTTCATTCGCAAGAGCGCACGCGACTGGTTCCGAGGCATCAAGGGCGAGTTCAGTGCCCCGGGCGCGAGGGCCGCCCCGGATTTCGACGCGTTCTATTTCTGCTTCATCGCGGGCATCGCCGCGAATCGCAAGGAATCGTTGCCGCAGGAAGAGACCGCGCAACTCGTTCCGGGATTCCCCGAAGCTTACAAAAGCCGTGGCGGACTCCTGGTCTCTCTTTTCCTGAGCCACGAGCTGAAGAGCAGAGGAGTGGATCCGACGGAACGCCAACGAGTCCGAGATGTCTTGTCGGAACTGGTTCAGCCACAGGCGCAGAATCTTCTGAGCGATGACGGAGTGCGCGAGTTCAACAAGTACTCTTTCGGTGGGTTCGATGTTCTGCTCGACTGGTTCGACGACCGTCCGACCTCGCTCGAGACGTTTCTGCGAACTTTCAAGCTCCGGATCGACGAGACGTTCGCCGCCGAAGAAGGCGAATAGGGAGTCCAGCCGGTGGATGCTTCGCGCAACGCCGGATGCGATGTCCAAGAGTCGGCGCATGTACTCGGACTTGAGGCGTTTCCGGTAACGTGGGTACATTGGCACGTCCGACATCGCGTGGGCCATGCCGAACCCGACCCGCTATCTGGACAGCCCGGCATCAACCAATCCTGGCTATCAGCGACGACAGGTGGGTCGCCCCGTGGCCGCAAGCAGCGAGTCCCGCCGGTTCGCTGCGAAGACGAACCCAAGCCGTCGATCGGAACGCCGCAGCTTCCATGAAAAATCGGAGATCCTGCAATGAGTGGTGATGTCGATGTGGATGAAGTCCGCCAGACTTCTGAAGAACTGCTGGAAAGGGAAATTAACTACAAGGAGGCATTGCGTCTTCTGTTGGACTGGCAAAGGGACAGGGAAGGCCATCATATCGCCCTGCCGACGAGAATGGGAACGAGTAAATCCTATCTTGTCTCGGTGTCTCTCGGCTGGATTGCTGCGAACGTCTATTTTGCTCGCGACCTTCCCATCTTCAAGGCGCACCAGCGCAAGGACTCGAAGGCGATCAACATTAACGACCTGACCGCCGAATACCTTCAACAGCGGGCACCCGACTACACGCGGCAGCTACCGATGGCGATGTATCTGGCCACCAGAGAGCATCACAAATTCCCCCCGCTCCTGCTCGTCGCCTATCAGGAATGGGTATATGACGAGGCCCACGACATGTGGGATTCGCACGGGCGCGCCAGAGCAAATTCCCTCAACGTCGAGAACCTCGACACGAAGGCCTGTGTAGTGGACTTGGACGTCGTCAATACACAATACTTCGCACTCGACGGCCAGCACCGTCTCATGGCTATCAAGGGATTGAAGGATCTATTGGATAATGGTCGCCTGAGCTCCAAGAAAAAGGACGGGACGACTATTGCTGGCAAGGACGTGACCCGGGATGAGATCGAGGGATATTTTGAGGAACGGGGCCTTGCCTTCAACAAGCTCCAGGGCGCTATGGAAGAGGTAATGGGAGTCGAGATCATTCCCGCCGTGCAGGACCGGGAGACCTTCAGGGAATCCGTATCGCGCCTACGGAACGTGTTCGTCGATGTGAACGAGAACGCGAAAAGACTGGAGAAGGGTGAGCTTACACTGCTTGAGGAAAACGACGCCTTCAGGATCGTGGCACGGACGGTCATGACCAAGCACCCGTTGTTCAAGGGAAAACCTCACGAATTGAATGTCGACACCAAGAGTAATCAGATCTCGGAGAAATCCCAGAACTATACAATCTTGAATGCACTTGTGTCTATCGCACGAGCCTATTTGGGAGAAAAGTCCGAGTTCATCGAGTGGAAGGACACCGTGCTTGATCTGAGAGGGAGGCGAAGCATCGGACTTCTCCGTCCCACCGATGACGAGATCGAGAAAGGTCTGGCGCAGTTATTCATGTACTTCAGTGCGCTGTCGACGCTACCATCTCACCAAAGTATGATCTTGTACTTCTCTTCAGATGCCAAGGAAGGCAAGTCGCCGGCTGAACTCCGAAGCGGCAATGGCGGAAATATCTTGTTCCGGCCTATTGCGCAGACAGCACTGGCGCGGACCACCGCTCGTCTTCAGAGGGACAAGGGAGTCGATCTGAAAAATCTGATGGCGACTCTGGCTATCCGTGAAGAATCGGGCGAACTTGATCTCACGAACAGGAAAGCGCCATGGTTCGGAGTCCTGTGCGATCCAGTATTCGAGAAGGTGCGTCGTCAAAAGAAGTACGAAGATCTGTGCGTCGAGATGATGACCTATCTCCTCGGCGGCGGTTTCGACGACGAGCAGCGCCTGAACAAGCTCCGTAAGGACTTCTTCGAAGCGAGGATAGGCGGGGAGGACTCCGGCGAGCCGATGGCGCGGAATTTGTCGGACGAGCTAAAGACGGAAGCCGAATTCTCTCTTCCCGATCCATGGCAATAGTCATGCACGTTGCGTCCACTACGGAGTGTCCAAAGTCGGAGAACCTTCGCTTCGGAAGCATGGGCGATATCCGTCGCGCCAGCAAGGCGTTCTGCGAGGATTCCGGCAATATCGAGGCGCGCTCGATCCTGGACTCCTACCGACAATACAGGCTCGCCTGTATCCGGACGAGCCTGTCCCTGCTACGGAGAGCCAGCCTGCCTGACCGGGTCCTCGTCAGCGCGAGGCTGAAGCGCCTCGGAAGCACGCACCGGAAAATGAGGCGACACCCGGATCAGTCCATGCCAGTCAACGAGATGGACGACATCATTGGATTCCGAGTTGTTTGCGAGTCCCTCGATGAGGCCGTGGCCTTCGGGCATCAGGTCGCCAGCAACGTGCCGGCCAAGATGAAGAACTACATTGAGAATAGTCACGGGGTCGGCGTCGGATACCGTGCGATTCACGGGATTGCGAGGTTCCAGCAACCGCTACTCGATAGACATGTGACGGTGCGTTTCGAGATCCAGATCCGAACTTGGTACCAGCACCTCTGGGCATGCTGGTGCGAAAGCCACGGGGAACAGGCCAAGGAAGGATTCACGAACAGAGAGCGCACCGACCAAGAGACCGTCGAAGACGTGAAGCGGACTCTGATCGGCCGCTCGCGGGCGGTCGCCTGCTGGGAGGAGGCGCACCAGGGAGAATCGCAGCAGCGGCTACCGCCGTTCGTCGATCCCTACAATCTGGCCGTCGCGTGGGTCGATCCGCCCGCCGACCGGTATGGTTTCCACCCCTGCGGAACCGACATCGCCGGGGCGGTCAGGCGCCTTCGCTATCACGAGTCCCAGCGGGGCCTTCATGCCCTGCTCCTCGTCGGCGTCACCGACAGCAGCAATCTGAAGGACGTACTGATCCGGACCCATCCGAATTTCGTCCGGGGCCAGTCCCTCGACCCGGAGGACTGGATGCCCGGGGGAGCCTGATCCGGCATCCCGGCGCGGTCGGCCGGGCCGGAGCTGGACACGAGTCAGGCGATGGACGCAATGCGGCTGGCGACTGCCGGCCAATCGACGTCGGGCGTCATATGGCACCAGGACATCCGGACGGCGCCCGCGACCTCCGCGTCGGTGAGTCCCATCGCGGTCAGGACATGGCTCGGCTCGTAGCTTTGCGACGTGCAGGCCGAGCCGTTCGAGACCGCGATCAGGTCCTTGAGCGCCACCATGAGTGCCTCTGCGTCCACTCCCTCCACCGAAAAATTCAACACGTGTGGCAAGACGCACTCCGGGGCGCCGTTCAGGCGGACTCCGAGAGTGGCGAGCGCGGCAAGGGCGGCGGCCCGGATCTCCAGGCACCGCTCGCGCCGGACTGCGTGGTCCCGCAGGGCGATTTCCGCGGCAAACCCCATCCCGGCGATGAGTGGAACCGGCAGCGTCCCATGCCGTAACCCGCGCTCCTGTCCCCCGCCGAAGGTGATGGGTTTCAGGGGCACCCTTCGGAAACCGCGGCGACGGACGATCAGACTCCCGACACCGACAGGTCCGAAGACTTTGTGGGAGCTGATGCCGATCATGTCGATGCGACCGTTGCGAAGCGCCTCGAACTCCTTGCCGAACCCCTGTGCGGCGTCGACGTGGAAATAGGCGGGGTGGTCTCCGAGGACGGCCGCGACCTCCTCGATCGGTTGGAGGACGCCGGTCTCGTTGTTGACGTGCATGACCGAGACCAGCGCGGTATCCCGCCGTAGCGCATCGCCCACCGCGTCCGCCGTTACCGCCCCCGACTCGTCGGGGCGAACAAGCGTGACCTCGAAGCCGCGCCTCTCGAGCTCTTCCAGCGGCTCCAGGACCGCCTTGTGCTCTATTTCTGTCGAGACCACATGGCGGCGGCCCGACTCGGCCGCGTAAGCCGCAAGACCCAGGATGGCAATGTTGTTGCTTTCCGTCGCGCCGCTCGTAAACAGCACATCCTCGGGCTCGGCCCGTACGACGGAAGCCACCTGTTCGCGCGCCTTCTGAACGGCCTTCTTGGCCCGTAGCCCGTATTCGTGGGTTCTGCTGCCGGCGTTGCCCAGCCCTTCGGTCCAGAACCGGTTCATCTCTTCGAGCACCACCGGTTCGATCGGCGTTGTGGCGTTGCAATCGAGATAGATCGGGCCGGTGGTCTCGACGCGAGCGGACACGACGACATGGTTCATGGTTGCCTCCTCTCCCGGCCCGTCCGCGTGGCCTTGGCCGGCAACGCAGGCGACCCTGTAGCACCTCGTCCCCGCCGCCTGCAATCGAACCCGCCTCGCGGCAAGCGAGTGCGGTATCCGACTCGCGGCTCGTTCTCACGGGCGAATGCCGTACCGATGGAGCGTACATCCCGGCGGCGTCTTCGGCTGCCCGAAACGCTCCTTCGCGAATCCGCCCCGCCCGCCCGGAGCGCCCGTGACCCCGCAGCCGGCGCTTCCCGGCCCGCGCCACGGCTGCTGTTGACAGGTGTTCGCATAGTATGTTTGTATGTTTGCATCAAAGCAAACAAACAAGGATCGCTCGATGACAGCCGACTTCAAGTACGTCTTTCCGGCCATACGTGGCATACAGGCCCGGAGGGAATACTACGCCTCCATGTGCCCCCTCCGGCTCATCCCGCGACTGTTCATCTTCGATGGCGAGGAAGTGGCTCCCGAGCTCCGCGCGCAACGGCACCTCAACAAGGCCCGCATCCCGGAGATGTCTCGCTACATATCCGAAAACCCCGACGACTACGTCTTCTCCGCCCTGACTGCGTCCATCGACGGCGAGGTCGTCTTCGAGGAGCGAGCCGACCGGATTGGGCTCCTCCACGTCCCGATGGCCGCCCGCTTCGTCATCAACGACGGTCAGCACCGGCGCGCCGCCATCGAGATGGCCTTGGAGCACCGGCCCGAGATCGGCGAGGAGACCATCGCCATCGTCTTCTTCCGCGATGTGGGGCTGGAGCGTTGCCAGCAGATGTTCGCTGATCTCAACCGCTATGCCGTGCGCCCCTCCAAGTCACTCGGCCTCCTCTATGACCACCGCGACGAGACCGTGGAGCTCGCCAAGACGCTCATCAAGCGATCGCCAGTCTTCGGTGGTCTCGTGGAGATCGAGAAGACCACCCTCTCCCGGCGCTCAAGGCGGCTGTTCACACTGAGCGCGATCTACAATGCGACTGCCGAATTCGTGAAGGACTTCGATCTCGATGACCCCAAGGAGGCGGCCGAGCTCGCGCTCACCTTCTGGGAGGAGGTTGCCCGGCACATCGTGGAATGGGAACTCGTCCGGGCGGGAAAGGCTACGGCGGGCGAGGTCAGGACCGACTACATCCACACGCACGGCGTCGTCCTGCAGGCGTTGGCCCGCGCCGGCAACGCCCTCATTCGACGGCATCCCCGGGACTGGCTGAAGAAGCTCGGGAGGATCGCAGGCATCGACTGGAGACGCGACAATGCGGAGCTGTGGGAAGGCCGTGCGTTGCTGGCCGGCAGGCTCCGGAAGTCCCAGAACAACGTCACGCTGACGGCGAACGCCATAAAGGCCCACCTTGGGCTGTCGCTGTCTCCCGACGAGCAGCGGATCGAGGACGCCTTCGGGAGGGACCATCATGACGGGATCTGAGATCCGCAGGGCGGCATCGGCCTTCGAGCGGCTAGGCTTCAAGCAGACCGTCGACCGGTTGCTGGACGAGGTAGTCGCGCTCTACGAGAGCGACCAGATCCCGTGGGTGGTCGGCTACAGCGGCGGCAAGGACTCGACCGCAGCCCTCCAGTTGGTGTGGCTCGCGCTGTCGGCGCTCCCGAAGGACAGGCTGACCAAGCCCGTCCACGTCATCAGCACCGACACCCTGGTCGAAAATCCCATCGTCGCACTCTGGGTCTCGAAGTCGCTCGAGAAGATGGAGGCCGCCGCAGTCGAGCAAGGGCTTCCCCTCACGGCCCACCGTCTGACGCCTGAACCCGAAAACACTTTCTGGGTGAACCTCATCGGCCGCGGCTACCCCGCCCCCCGGCCCAAGTTCCGCTGGTGTACCGAACGCCTCAAAATCCTGCCGTCCACCCGTTTCATAAGCTCTGTCGTCCAGAATCACGGCGAGACGATCCTGGTCCTCGGCTCCCGCAAGGCGGAAAGCCGGAAGCGGGCGCTGGTCATGGAGAAGTTCGAGCGCAGGCGAATCCGCGAGAAGCTGAGTCCCAACGGCAGCCTGCCCAACTCCTTCGTCTACACGCCGCTCGAGGACTGGAGCAATGACGACGTGTGGCTATTCCTCATGCAGGTCGCCAACCCGTGGGGGTACAGGAACAAGGATCTCCTGACCATGTACCAGGGCGCGTCCGCCGACGGCGAGTGCCCGCTGGTCGTGGACACGACGACTCCAAGTTGCGGCGACAGCCGCTTCGGTTGCTGGGTCTGCACGCTCGTCGAGAAGGACAAGTCGATGCAGGCCATGATCCAGAACGACGAAGAGAAGGAGTGGATGCTGCCGCTCCTCGAGCTCCGCAACGAGCTCGATCCGCCCAACACCCCCGACGCCGACCGGCACCTGCGCGACTTCCGGCGTATGAGCGGCGCCGTCCAGTTGTTCCGTGGCCGCCCCATCCCGGGACCCTACAAGCAGGAGGTCCGTGCGGACTGGCTTCGCAAGGTCCTTCGCGCCCAGCGCTACATCAGGGAGCACGGCCCCGCCGAGGTCCACGACATCGAGCTGATCGGCTGCAGGGAGATCGAGGAGATCCGCCGCATCTGGGTCGTCGAGAAGCACGAGATCGAGGACTGCCTGCCCCGCATCTACGAGGAGGCGGTGGGCGAGCCCTATCCGGGTCGCAGCCTGGACGACAACCGCATCTTCGGCGCCGACGAGATGGAGGCCCTCCGGGAGGTCTGCGACGGGGACGAGCTCCACTACCAGTTGACGCGGGAGCTCCTGTCGGTCGAGAAGAAGTACAAGTCCATGTTGCGCCGCTCCGGACTCTTCGAGGCGATAGACCAGGCATTCCACCGCCACTTCTACGAGAACGAGGAAGACGCCACCGAGCGGGCGCTGTCCCGGCGCAAGGCGATCGAGGACGCACGCGAGCGGGCGTCCCGAGGGAACGATCCCATGATCCAGACGATGCTCGACCTTCCCCCGACTGACGAGGCGGCGGCCGTCAGGTCATGATCCTCGACGAGATCGTCCTGCATAACTTCGGGCTCTACGCCGAGCGCCAGACGGTCGCTTTGACTCCACCCGACCCCGACCGGTCGATCATTCTCTTCGGGGGGCTCAACGGCCACGGCAAGACGACCCTGCTGGACGCCGTGCAGCTTTGCCTGTACGGGCCGTTCGGGAAGATATCCAACCGGAACGGACTGTCCTATCAGGACTATCTGTCCCGCAGCGTCCATCGCGGCTCGGATACGTGCGAGGCTGCCGTCGAACTCGCGTTTCGCCACACCATCGATGGCAAGGAAGACCGCTTCCGGCTGTACCGGTCGTGGCGCAAGGGCGCCAGCGGCTACCGTGAGCACTTCGAGGTGGTCAAGAATCGACGCCGTGACGCCGCGCTGGCCGAGAACTGGATCAGCCAAGTCGAAGACCTTATTCCGCCGAATATCGCCAACCTGTTCCTCTTCGATGGTGAGCAGGTTCAGGGCTACGCGGCGCGGGACAGCTCCATGCAACTGATCGGAACAGCGATCCGCAATCTCCTCGGCCTCGATGTTGTCGATCAGTTGGAGAAAGACCTGCGGACCTACCAGCGACGGAAGCGAGGAGAAGACAAGGACGACCCGAATCGGGGCGAGATCGAGAGGTCCGAGGCAGCGCTGAAGATCTTGCGCGCGAAGATTTCCGACCTGAAGCAGGAGCAAGCGGCGCTGAAGACGGCCCGGCTCGACCCGGCTCGCGACAGCCTCCGCGCGGTCGAAGAGAAGTACCGGAACCTCGGCGGCGAGCTCTATGAGAAGCGGGTCGAGATCGAGCGCGATGTGGAAGAGGCGGAGCGTGTACTCGACGAAAGCGCCACGCGCTTGCGGGAACTCGCCGCGAGCGAGCTGCCACTGCTGGTGGTCCGCGACCTTCTGGACGACGCTCGCAGGCGCGATCTCGCGGAAGAAGAAACCCACCGGTCACGGGACATGTCGGCCATCCTCGACGAGCGTGACAGGCGACTGCTGGGATTCATACGTGGCCGGAGTCTCACCGCCGACGACCTCGAAGCCATCGTAGCCCACTTGGACGCGGATCGTGAGGCGCACCGCAGGGCTGGCAGCAGCAGCACCGTCCTGAATTTGTCGCCCGATGTCCGCGGCGACCTCCGGGGAATACTGGACGGCAGGCTTGATGAACTCGAACGGAAGGCCAGCTCGGAGCTGACGGGGTGGGTGGAGGCAAAGGATCGGGCAGACCATGTGCGGATGGTACGGGACGGCGTTCCTGCCAGCGACGCGATTTCCGAAATCGCGCGCCGCAGGGACGAGTTGGTCCGCGACATCGCCACCTTCAAGGCCGACTACGCGATGAAGGAGAGCGAGATCGACCGCCTGTATCGGGAAGTCGAACGGGGTGAAGAGGTGCTCTCGCGCCTTCTCGAGGCCGGCGCGAGAGCGGAGGGCCTGCGTCAGGATCGCGCCCGCGTCCTCCGGCACGCGACGCGCGTCCAGACGACGCTTGGTGCGTTCCGCAAGGCCGTGATCGCGCGGCACATTCGCAAGATCGAGCAGCTTGTCCTGGAGAGCTACCAGCAGTTGCTCCGCAAGGCGTCTCTCGTAACCTGCCTTGATATCGATCCGGAGACATTCGCCCTCACGCTGTATGGGCGGGACAGACGCGAGTTGAGCGCCGAGAGGCTGTCCGCCGGCGAGCGCCAGTTGCTGGCGATCGCCTTGTTGTGGGGTCTCGCGAAGACCTCCGGGCGGCCCTTGCCGACCGCCATCGACACGCCGCTCGGGCGTCTCGATGCCGGACACCGCACACATCTCGTGGAACGGTATTTCCCCTTCGCCAGTCACCAAGTCCTGCTGTTTTCCACGGACGAGGAGATCGTCGGCACGTACTTGGAGAAACTCCGGCCCTTCATCGGCCGCAGCTATCGCCTCGCTTACGACGACGCCAGCGGCAGCACCAGGATCGAGGAAGGGTACTTCGACGGAGCGCAGGCGACGTGACGGCAATCGACACTGTCAGGGTTTCGCGGCGGGCGAAGGACCAGCTCGCAAAACTCAAGCGCGTGACTGGAATTCAGCACTGGAACGTATTGTGTCGCTGGGGCTTCTGCCTGTCGCTTTCGGAGCCGGGTGTCCCCCCGGCCACCGAGATTCCGTTGGACAGCAACGTCGAGATGAGCTGGCGGGTATTCGGTGGCCGTCACGCCGACCTCTACATCGCGCTTCTGAAGGAACGGATGTGCCGCGATGGCCTTCCTCTCGATCCCGAAGCCGTCTCCCGGCAGTTCCGCCTGCACTTGCATCGCGGAATCTCGTATCTCGCGGATGGCCGCAAGATGCGCGGGATCGATGATCTGGTCTCTCTAGCCCTGCCCCGCAACCGTTCGCCGGACTTGTGATGCATCGTGAGGCTATCCGCATTCGTCGCGTAGCTCGAAGGCGAAGGTACGAGCTGAGTATGGCCGTGTCACACAAGCTGTGCGCCGGGCGGGTCCTGGGGGCGCCCGAGCTTTCCGCTCAGGCGCGCGACCCACTCGATGGCCTCGCCAAGACAGGTCGGTGACGACGCGTTGCGCGAGCGGGCGAAGGTGCCAAATACGCGCAACTCGGTGCCGGAGAACAGGAGCTCACCGAGCAACTCGGGGGACCTCGCGTCCGAGACGCGCCATCACCTGGATGCGCCAACCCACGCCCATCTTGAGGGCGATGGCTGTTCGAGGCGCCCGGCGCTGTGGTGCCGCAACTCCTCGACTGGGCTTGCTCCGTATCGGTGGACGGTCGAGGGTTGCCCGCCGAGTGCGTCGAGCCCGGCGTCGAATTCATCGAGTCCGGTGTCCGCGAACGACCCGCGACGCATGGGTATCCGGGCATTCACGATCGCAAAATGCGGTTCCAAGCGCCGTATCGGTTTCGTATAGTCGGATGACCTGCGTCGTCCCGGAGCAGGGATGGACCGATGAGTGACCGTCTGATCGATCCGCTTTGCGAGTGCGGCGTCGTCCCGGTGGTCCACACGCGATCGGCGGAGCGCGCGAACCGCGCCGTCGAGTGGCTGAACGACGCAGGCTTCCGGACGTTCGAGCTTTCGGCGTCGATCTGCGGGATCATCGGTCTCGTCGAAGAGCTTTCCAGCCACGTGGAGCTCGACGTCGGCGTCGGGATGGTGATGGACGCCGCACAGGCGCGTACCTGCATCGAGGCCGGAGCGAGCTACATCGTGACCCCCGGGATCGCGGAGGGCATCGTCGAGCCCTGCCGTGAGGCGGGAGTCGCGTGCGTGCTCGGCGCATCGACGCCGAGCGAGGCCATGCAGGCGATCGGGCTCGGAGCGGACGCGGTGAAGATCTTTCCGGTCCACAGCCTCGGCGGCGTCCCCTACGTGAGGATCCTGAAGGCGATGTTCCCGGATACCCCGCTCGCCCCCGCCGGCGGGATCGAGATCGACGACATCGCATCGTATCTCCGGGCCGGCGCCGCGTTCGTCAGCGTCGGCCGCGAACTCATCGATACGAAGGCGCTCTGCGCGGGCGACAAGGACACGATCATCGACGCCGCGGCGAGCGCGCTCGACCAGGTCGATCAGGTCGATCGGGTTGCGAAGGGTCGAGAGCCGGCGCGCGGCAGGAAGCGCTGAACGGCGCCCGGGGCGGCTCGCGAACGCACGGGATCGCGGCCCGCCGGCCTCACCAGCGCAGGTTCACGTTCTTGATGCGGGTGTAGCTCAGCAGCTCCTCGAAGCATTCCTCGCGGCCCGATCCGCTCTGCTTCCAGCCGCCGTAGGGGACGCCGATGTAGCGGCCGGTGGAGTTGATCCACACGTAGCCCGCCTCCACCCGCTCGGCGGTCTCCATCGCCCGGTCGAGGTCGTTGGTGACGATGGCGGCGGTGAGGCCGTAGTGGAGGGCGTTCGCCTGCGCCAGCATGTCCTCGTGGTCCGACCACGTGAACACGGACATCACGGGGCCGAAGATCTCCTCGCGGGCGATGCGCATCGAGTCGTCGACGCCATCGAATACCGTCGGGGAGACGAAGAACCCGGCGGCGAGCGCCGGGTCCGCGGGACGGCCGCCGCCGGTGACGAGCCGGGCCCCCTGCTCGCGGCCCGAAGCGATGTAGCCCATGACCCGCTCGAACTGCCGGGCGGACACGATCGGCCCGACCTCCTTGCCGTCCTCCCAGGGCAGCCCCACCGGCAACGCTTCGACCTCCGCCACCAGCGCCTCGAGCACCGCGCCGTGCAGCGATTCGTGTACGAACACCCGCGAGGTCGAGCTGCACGACTGCCCCTGGCGGTTCATGTTCATCCCTTTCACCGCGGCCTTCGCGGCTTCGGCCGGGTCGGCGTCGGGGAAGATGATGACGGGGTTCTTGCCGCCGAGCTCCAGGGTGACCTCCTTCAGCCCCTCGGCCGCTTCGCGGGCGATGATGCGCCCGGTCTCCACCGAGCCCACGAAGCCGATGCGCTCCACCAGCGGATGCCGCACCATGGCCGAGCCGGTCTCCGCGCCGCCGGTGAGCACGTTCACCACCCCCGGCGGCAGGAGGCCCTCGCACAGCTCCGCGAAGCGCAGACTGGAGAGCGGCGCCTGCTCCGAGCCCTTCACCACCACCGTGTTCCCCGCCGCCAGCGCCGCCGCGGCCTTCTCCGCGCAGAAGCGGAACGGATGGTTGAACGGGTTGATCCTGGCCACCACGCCGTAGGGCTGGCGCCGGGTGAAGTTCAGGTGCCGCGGGCCGTAGGACGAGGTCTCCCCCTTGACCTCGGTGACCAGGCCCGCGAAGTAGCGCAGGGTGTCCACCGTCCAGTCCACGTCGCCGACCATGCCGGCGAGCGCGTTGCCGGCGTCGACGCAGTCCATGAGCCCGAGCTCGTCGCGGTGCGCGTGCAGCCGGTCGGCGAGGCGCTCCAGGTACCCGGCGCGCTCGCGCATCGGCATCCTTCCCCACTCCGACTCGAAGGCGGCGCGGGCGGCGCGCACCGCGCGGTCGACGTCGGTCCCGGTCGCGGCCGGCACCTCGCCCAGGTGTTCGCCGGTGGACGGATTGATCGATGCCAGGCGCCCGCCCTCCGCGGCCTCCTGCCACTCGCCGCCGATGCAGAGCCCGCGCGGGGTGAAGTTCAGTGCCGGGCCGACCGCGCCGGCCGTCGCATGCGTGGGTGTCTCCACGGGCAATGCCTCCTCGTCCGTTCCGGCCGGTCCCACCGGCCGTCGATGGCTCTCCGCCGGGTCATTCGACGACGCCGTTGAGCACGTAGTCGAATACCTGGTAGCTGTGCAGCCGCGCATCCTCGGCGCGGCGCGCGTACTCGTCGCCGACCGGACGGCTGAGGATGATCGGCACGTCGGCCTCGTGGAGGCTGCCGTGGGTGCGCAGCCGCTGGCCCTTGAGTCCGCTCAGGTCGTGGTCCGCCTCGCGGGCGCCGATGACGGTGTCCCTGTCCCCGAGCACCGCCACGTCGCCTTCGGGACCGACGGGCAGGTCGAATTCCCGCGCCACGTCCTCGCGCGACAGCACCCGCTCCAAGCCCGGCAGGTCCGCGATGGCGTCGATGATCCGCTCGCTGGAGAGTCCCTCGCGGCCGTACACGCGCACGAAGCCGCCGAGCGCCCCGTGGTGGCCCACGAAGGCGTCGGTGATGGGGCAGATGACGGTGCTCGCGCCCTCGCCGAACTCCGCGTCGAGGACGTCCTGCAGCCACACCACGCAGGGCGTGCCGTCGTCGTTGGTCTTCTCGTTCATGCCGTGGTCCGCGGTGAGCGCGACGGTCGCGCCCAGCGCCTCGAACCGGCCGAAGCGCATGTCCATCTCCGCATGGAACCGGTCGGCCTCGGGATGGCCCGGCGCAAAGGCGTGCTGGATGTAGTCGGTGAGCGAGAGGTAGAGGATGTCCGGGCGGCGCTCCTCCAGCAGCCTGAGACCGGCGTCGAGCACGAACAGGGAAAGGTCCGCGGAGTACATGTCCGGCAGCGGCCGTCCGACGAAGTCGAGCGCGTCCTCGATGCCGTTCTCCTCCATCGTGCAGCGGTCGGCGTGCTGCGAGGAGAGGCTCACCGATCCGTTGGAGAGATCCATGCCCTTCTGGAGCTGCCGGCGGAGCTTGTCCTTGGCGGTGATCGAGACCACCCGCGCCCCGTGGCGGGAGAACTCGCTCATCACCGAACGGACCCTGAGCAGCTCGGGACCGGTCATCACCACCGGCCGGTTCGTCTCGCGGTCGAGGTAGAAGTTGCCGGAGATGCCGTGCACCGAGGCCGGACGTCCGGTGACGATGGACATGTTGTTGGGGCAGGTGAAGCTCGGCATGGTGCCGTGCGCCACCGTGTGGAAGCCCTCGGCCATGTAGCGCTCGACGTTGGGGATGATCCCGGCGTTCACCCCGTGCTCGATGTAGGCCGGATCTCCGCCGTCGATGCACACCACCACCACCGGCCGTCCGGGCCAGCGGTAGTCGGCGCCGTTCACGGCCAGGCGGTCTGTGGTCATGTCGTTCCTCCGGTGCGGATCACGGTGCACGATAGCAATGGTCCGGCAGTCATTGAACCCGGGCCTCTCCGGCGGCTCCCGCATCCGGGTCGGCGCGCCGGAGATCCTTTCCCGCGCGCTCTCGGCGCGGGGCGAATCCCAGGCGGCCTCCACGGAGCGGGTCACGGTCCTTCCGCGCGCGCCCGGTGCGGAGTCGGTGGACCGTTCCAGTGGCTGATGGGGTTCTCCTTTCCCGCGCGTTCCCGGTGCGGGACATGCGAACGGCCCGGGCGCGCCGCCGACGCGGATCTTCCCGCGCATGGTCCCGGTGCCGGACTCAGACGATCCCCTCGTCCCGGAGCGAGCGGAGTTCGGCTTCGTCGAGGCCGAGGACGTCGATGTAGATCTCGCGGTTGTGCGCCCCGAGCTCGGGCCCGGGCCACAGGGTCGCGCCGGGCGTGCGGTCGAGCTTCGGGGTCAGGGCCGGGATCCTGAGCGGCTCGCCCGCGACCTCGACCGGTTCGAACAGCCCGCGGGCGTTGTAGTGGGGGTCCTCCATCATGTCCGCGACGCTGTAGATGGGTCCGGCGGGGACGCCGGCGCCGTCGAGGATCCCGAGCACGCGGTCGGAGTCGAGGGTCCGGGTCCACCGCGCGATCGCGTCGTCCACCTCGCCCTGGTGCGCGACCCTGCCCGCGTTGTCGGCAAGCCGCGGGTCGCCGGCGAGGTCCTCCCGTCCCGCCGCGCGCATCAGCCGCTTGAAGATGGAGTCCGCGTTTCCGCCGATGATCACGTAGCGCCCGTCCATGCACGGATAGGTGTTGGTGGGGACGATGCCGGTCAGGGTGGAGCCCGACGGCTCGCGCACGATCCCGGCGCCGTCGTACTCCGGCACCATTGCTTCGAGGACGTTGTACACCGATTCGTAGATCGCCACGTCGACCACCTGGCCGGCGCCGCCGATGGCCTTCGCGTCGACGCGGTTCCGGTGCACGAGCGCGAGCAGTACCCCGATCACCGCGTGCAGGGCCGCGAGGGTGTCACCGAGGCTCAGGTTGGGACGCACCGGCGGCTCGCCGGGGAAGCCGTTGACGTAGCGCAGTCCGCCGAAACCTTCGCAGACCGACGCGAACCCCGGCGCCGCCGCCCGGGGGCCGGTCTGGCCGTAGCCCGACACGCGCGTGTAGACGAGCTCCGGTACCTCGGCCAGGAGCTCGTCGGGGCCGAGCCCCCACTTCTCCATCGTCCCCGGCCGGAAGTTCTCGATGAGCACGTCGGAGCGCAACGCCAGCGCCCGGGCGAGTTCCCGGCCGCGGGGCTCGCGCAGGTCCAGGGTGACGCACTTCTTGTTCCGCCCCATCGCGCGCCACCACAGCGACGTGCCGTCCTTGAGCACGCGCCAGTTGCGCAGCGGGTCCCCGGTGCGCGGGGGCTCGATCTTGACGACCTCGGCCCCGAAGTACGCGAGCATGCACCCGGCGAACGGTCCCGCGACGAGCTGCCCCAGCTCGAGCACGCGGATGCCCGCGAGGGGTTTCGGCGCGGCGCTGGTCGCAGGCATCGAAGGCGTCCGCGATCAGGTCCGGAAGACGATCGAGTGGCCGTCGAACACCGGACCGTCCACGCACACCCGCTTCATCGCCGGGCCGTCGCCGGTGCGCACCGGCACCACGCACCCGGCGCACCCCCCTACCGCGCAGGCCATGTACTCCTCCAGCGACACGCGGCACGGCAACGCGTACTCGCGGGCGAGCTCGACGCAGGCTTCGAGCATGGGGACCGGCCCGCAGGCGTAGACGGCCACCTCGCCGCGGGCGTCCTCGCCGAGCGCTTCGAGCCACAGCCGTGCGGTATCGGTGACATGGCCGCGGTGACAGCCGGGGAATCCGGCCCCGCTCGCAAGGCGGGCCGCGACTCCCCACCGTTCCAGGAGGGACATCGTCGCGTTCGTGTCGCCGGCGAGCCCGGGGACCGCAATGTCCGACGCCCGCGTCTCGAACGGGAACGGGACCTCCGAACCGATCACCGCGAACAGCGACATCGTTCGATCACGCCGCAGCCGGTCGGCCAGGAAGACCATGGGCGGAATGCCGACCCCGCCGCCGAGGAGCAGTGCCCGAGGGCGGCCGGGGACCGCCTCGAACGGCCGGCCGATCGGTCCGATGACGCTCAGCCGGGCGCCGGGGCGCTTCGCGGCGAGGAGCCTCGTGCCGTGGCCGACTTCCTTGTACAGGATCTCGACCCGGCCGCCCCGGGGATCGGCGCGCATCAGCGACATGGGACGGCGCATCGCGAGCAACGGGTCGCAGCTCACGTGCACGAACGACCCCGGCGCGGCGTTCGCGGCGATCTTCGGTGCGTGGATGAGCAACCGCCACTGGCCGGCCGGATGCGCTTCACGGGCCTGGATTTCGCAGTCTTCGACGAAGATGGTGCCGCGATGCACTTGAGCTCGTTTCCAGCCGTTCCCGGACGCGGGTCGTCCGCGCAAGCGGGCGGCGAGTGTACTACAGCGGCATGGGCGCATCGGACCGGCCCGCGGCCCGGGCGAGGTCGTCCGCCGGCTCCGGCCGCCGCTTCCGGCCGTCGCCTCCGCCCGGCGAATGGCGCCTTGGTGGGCGGTCTGGTACAAGGGCGCCACCCCAGGAGCCGGAGCACGCGGATTGAGCCAGCGCAACGATCGACTCTTCCACGTCCTCGATCCCCGCCAGTTCGACCGTGCCCTGCTCGACGACCTCTGCGCCCTCGCCACCCGGCTGCGGCAGCACGCGAAGTCGAGGCTCGGCGCCCGCTCGCTGCAGACGCTGCTCCCCCACAAGCGGGCGATGCTCTACTTCACCCAGCCGTCCACGCGGACGTTCCTCTCGTTCGACAACGCCTGCCACCTGCTCGGGGTACGCACGAGCGAGATCCGCGACCCGTCGATCTCGTCGGAAGTCAAGGGCGAGAGCTTCGAGGACAGTATCCGCACCTTCAGCTCGTACGTGGACGTGATCATCATGCGCACCCACCGGGCGGGGATGGCGGCGCAGTCCGCGGCGCTGATGGACCGCATCGAGCGGCCGGTTCCAATCATCAACGCCGGTAGCGGCAAGGACCAGCACCCGACCCAGGCGCTGCTCGACATCTACACCCTCGAGCGCAGCTTCGAGGACCGGGGGGGAATCGACGGCAAGACGATCGGCCTGATGGGCGACCTCCGCCGCGGCCGTACGGCGCGTTCCCTCGCGTATCTCATGAAGAACTACCGCGACGTCCGGCTGGTGTTCATCGCGCCGGAGGCGTTCGCGATGGGCGGCGACCTCAAGGAGCACCTGAGCGAGCGGGAGATCCCCTTCGACGAGACCGACGATCTGAACTCCGTGATCGGGGATCTGGATGCGATCTACGTCACGCGCCTCCAGACCGAGCACGATGTCGGCGAGGAGTCGAAGGGCTTCGAGCACGCCCGGTTCCGGGTCGGGCCGGAGCAGCTTCCGTCCCTCAGGCCCGACGCGGTCATCATGCACCCTCTTCCGCGCGGTCCCGAGCTCGATCCCGACGTGGACGGCGACCCGCGGGCGATGTACTGGCGCCAGGAGCGCAACGGCATGTGGATGCGCGTCGCGCTCCTGGTGAAGATCTTCGGGGTGGAGGGCGAGCTGCCCGACTGAGGGCGCCGCACCGCCCCCCGGCGCCGTCGTTCGCCCCTCCGTCGCCGTCGTTCGCCTCCCCGACACCGTCGTTTGTCTTCCGGCGGCCGAGGACCGATGCTCTCGATCCGCCGGCGTGACCGGGAGCTTCGGGCCCAGCAGTTCTCATTTTGGCGCCTGACTTCACCCTGAGCCGCAAGCCGTCTTCTCCTTGCGACTCGATCCGGGGCGGATCGACGGTCCTGCCGGTCCTGCCGCGGGACCCGACGAGCAAAATGGGAATTGCTGGTGAGGCGGTACATGGCTATCTGCGCGCCGTCAAAATTTTGTACCATTCAGCGCCGGTACGGGAAGCATCGACCTGCGGCCCGCACCGCAACCCGGTTCGTGTTCCGCGAGCCCCGGCACGGAGCGGGGCTTGGCCCCCGAGAGGTGACACCCGAGAGGAAGCCGCCATGGCCACACCGGCTCGACTCCCTTCGAAATCCACGCCATCGCGACGCGGGCGCGCGGGCGGTGGCCGCCGGCGCGGCGCCGGCACGGGCTCGCGAGAAGTCCGGGGCCCTCGCTCACCGCTGCGTTCGGAGCGGGCATCGCGGAGGGCGGGCCGTCTTCGAGCGGCGCCGACACGCCCCGGCCGGGGCGCCGGACACCGGCGGGCTGCCGTGAACGAGCTCACTCGTTGCCATGGTGTGACGCTCGCTGCCATGACAGGCGGCGCGGCCGACTCCGCCGGCTGCTCCCTCTCCCCGACTCTGATCGCTACCCCCCCCCCCCCCCCCCCCCCCCCCCCCCCCGTCACCAGCCACTAGCCCCCCCGACCCCGGTCGACGGGCTCCCCCGTCGTTCTCCCCGGCCGAGTCCGGGAGAGCGTCGCCTGTCCCTGAGCAATGCCCCGGGCAAGCCGGGGGATTCGGGATGACGGGGGCGGACATCGGGGTGAAGGGGGCCGGCATCGGCAAGACGCGCGGGTCGGGTCCGTCGAACCGCGGGACAACGATTCCCGCCTTGGCGGCCCTCCGGCGCTGGTGGACGGGATTGCGCCGCATGGCCGCGGTCCCCGGCAACGCGGCCGGAGTCCGGGCGGAAAGCTCCCCCGCAGAAGGAACGCCCGAGATGCATGTCCCCCACGCCGGCCCCCGAGTGTTGCCCGTTCCGTTCGCGCGGATGCCGGGAACGTTTTCCCGAAAGCGGCGGAACCGTCGCGGCGCGACGGACGGACCCCCTCCCTCCGGTCGCCTGGCGCCGGCGGTCCGGACGGCCTGCCTCCTGCTGGCGCTTGTCGGTCTTGCCCCCCCTCTCGCGGCCCAGACGGATCCGATCCTCGTCAGCAACCTGGACAAGCCTACGTTCGGCTCTTCTATAAAGCCTGACGGCCGCTGGAGGTTCGCCCAGGAGTTTCGCACGGGATCCGCATCCGGCGGCTACGACATCTCCGAGGTGATTCTGCACGTTGACGACGCTCCCCCCCCGCAGAGCGGAACGACCACGGTGGAGGTCAGGGGCGGCACTTCGGGGAATCCCGCCGATCCCAATGCCATCCTTGCCACGATGACGCGGGACACCCCCGGCCTGGGTTCCAGGACATTCACGCCTTCCTCGCCCGTCCACCTCGAGCCCGGAACCTCGTACTGGATCGTGTTGCAGCATTCGAACGCGAGCGGTCCGAACTGGTCGACAGCGGCACTCTCCGGCGGCCTTGACAGCGAATCGGATGCGGGTTGGCAAATAGACCAGAAGCACTTGGCAACGAGGAGGTCACGCTGGAACCCGAGCGGGAGTCCGGATAGGGCGCTCAAGATCCGGCTCAGGGGAACCGAAGCCCCGGTGCTTCCGACGGTGTCGGTGGCGGCGGCGGCGCCCTCGGTGGAGGAGGGCGCGGGGGCGCGGTTCACGGTGACGCGCGCGGTGGAGACGGCGGGCACGCTGACGGTCAACTACAGCGTGTCGGAGAGCGGCGCCATGGTGGCGTCGGGCAACGAGGGCGCGAAGAGCATTACCTTCGGCGACGGCGAGACCGAAAAGACGGTGACCGTGCCGACGGTGGACGACAGCGACCGCGAGGTGGCCAGCACGGTGACCGTGACGCTGACGGCGGATGCGGCCTACAACCTGGGGACGGCCACGGCGGAGGTGACGGTCGAGGACGATGACGGCAACAAGCCCCCGACGGGCGAGGTGACGATCGACGACACGACACCCAGGGTGGGCGATACGCTGACGGCGGACGCATCGACAGTCTCCGACCCGAACGGGCCGGCGAGTCCGGCCTTCGACTGGCAGTGGATCCGGGTGTCGGGCGGAACGGATACGCGGATCAGCGGGGCGACCTCGAAGACCTACACGGTGGTCGCCGCGGACGAGGGCGCGACGCTGAAGGTGGAGGCGTCCTTCACCGACGACGGCGGCACCGACGAGGCCGTGCAGAGCGAGGAGACGGCGACGGTGGCGCCACCGCTGCCGACGGTCACGGTGGCCTCGTCCGGCGACGTGACGGAGGGCGGGAGGGTCACGTTCACGTTTACGCGCACGGGCGACAGGGCGCGGAAGCTGGACGTGGGCGTCAGGGTCACCGCCACCGGTGAATTCGGCATCACGCCGCACACGAGCACAGCGACCTTCCCGGCGAACCGCTCCACGACGCAGCTTCTGCTGATCACGGTTAACGACGGCGCGCACGAGGCGCACGGCTCGCTGACGGTGACGGTGCAGCCGGGCAATGGCTACACGGTGGGAACCCCCGGCGCGGCGACGGCGACGATTCGGGACAACGACAACGTGGCGCCCAAGGGCAAGCCGACGATCGACGACACCACGCCCGTGGTCGGCCAGACGCTGACGGCGGACGAGTCGGGCATCGACGACCAGGACGGGCTGACGAGCGCGACCTTCGACTGGCAGTGGATCCGGGTGTCGGGCAGTACGGACACGCCGATCCCCGGCGCGACCTCGGAGACCTACACGGTGGTCGCCGGTGACGTGGGGGCGAAGCTGAAGGTGGAGGCGAGTTTCACCGACGACGACGGGACCGAAGAGACCGTCGAGAGCGCAGAGACGGCGACCGTCGAGGTGCCGCCGCTTCCGCGGATGTCGGTGGCGCGGGTGGCGAGCACGGTGGCGGAAGGCGAGGACGCGCAGTTCACGGTGACGCGCACGGTGGTGACGACGGGTGCGCTGACGGTGAACTACCGCGTATCGGAGAGCGGCGCCATGGTGGCGTCGGGCGAGGAGGGCGCGCAGACCGTCGATTTCGCGGACGGCGACACCGAGCAGACGGTGACCGTGCCGACGGTGGAGGACAACGCTCACGAAGCGGACAGCGTGGTGACCCTGACGCTGACGGCGGATGCGGCCTGGGACCTGGGGACCGCCACGGCAACGGTCACGGTCGAGGACGACGACAACGCGGCGCCGACGGGCAAGCCGACGATCGACGACACGACGCCCGTGGTCGGCGAGACGCTGACGGCGGCCCGGTCGAATCTGGACGACCCGGACGGCCTGACGAACCCAATCACCTGGCAGTGGATCCGGGTGTCGGGCGGAACGGATACGCGGATCGCCGGGGCGACCTCGGCGACCTACACGGTGGTCGCCGCGGATGTGGGTGCGACGCTGAAGGTGGAGGCGAGCTTCACCGACGACGACGGGACCCCGGAGGCCGTCGAGAGCGCAGAGACGGACACGGTCACGTTGCCGATGCTGTCGATCGACGACGCGAGCGTGGACGAGGGCGATTCGGGCAGCGTGACGATGACGTTCACGGTGACCCTGAGTCAGGCGGCGACGGAAGCGGTGACCGTGAACTGGACGACCCAGGGCGGCGCGACCGCGACCGCCGGGGCGGACTACACGGCGGGGAGCGGAACCCTGACGTTCAACGCCGGGGATTCCAGCAAGACGGTGTCGGTGTCGGTAGTGGGCGACAACGTGGACGAGCCGAACGAGACCTTCACGGTGAGGCTGTCGAGCGCGTCGGGCGCGACCATTTCGGATGGCACGGCGACCGGGACCATCACGGACGACGACGATACGCCGACGGTGACACTGAACCTGGACCAGAACTCGATCACGGAGGCCGGCGGAGTCAGCACGGTGACGGCGACCCTGGACCATCCGTCGAGCGAGGCGACGACGGTGACGGTGTCAGTGTCTCCGGTGTCGCCGGCGGTGGCGGGCGACTACACGCTGAGCGGAAACCTGGACTTGACGATTGCGGCGGGCGAGACGGACAGCACCGGTGTCGTGACGATGACCGCCGTGAACAACAACGTGCACGAAGGGAACAAGACGGCGACGGTGTCGGGCACGGCGACGAACAGCCAGGGGGTGACGGCCCCGCAGAGCGTGACCCTGACGATCACCGACGACGAGGCGCCGCCGGGCCTGTCGGTGGCTGACGCGAGCGTGACCGAGGGCGATTCGGGCACCACGACGATGACGTTCACGGTGACGCTGAACCCGACGACATCGGGGCAGGTGACCGTGAACTGGGCGACGGCCGACGGGACCGCGACCGCCGGGACGGACTACACGGCGGGGAACGGAACCCTGACGTTCAACGCCGGGGATTCCAGCAAGACGGTGTCGGTGTCGGTAGCGGGCGACAACGTGGACGAGCCGAACGAGACCTTCACGGTGACGCTGTCGAACCCGTCGGGCGCGGACATTTCAGATGGCACGGCGACCGGGACCATCACGGACGACGACGCTGAGCCGACGGTGACGCTGGTCCTGTCCTCGAACTCGATCACGGAGGTCAATCAGGAGAGCACGGTGACGGCGACCCTGGACCACCCGTCGAGCGAGGCGACGACGGTGACGGTGTCGGTGGCGCCGGACTCGCCGGCGGTGGCGGGCGACTACACGCTGAGTTCGAACCGGGTGTTGACGATTGCGGCGGGCGCGACGACGAGCACGGGCACGGTGACGGTCACGAGCGTGAACAACGTGGTGGACGCACCGCACAAGACGGTGACGGTGTCGGGCACGGCGACGAACACGCAGGGGGTGACGGCCCCGGATGACGTGACGCTGACGATCAGGGACAACGACGCGACGCCGACGGTGACGCTGGTGCTGACCCCGGCCTCGATCACGGAGGCTGGCGGGACGAGCACGGTGACGGCGACCCTGAACCATCCGTCGAGCGAGGCGACGACGGTGACGGTGTCGGTGTCGCCGGTGTCGCCGGCGGTAGCGGGCGACTACACGCTGAGCGGGAACCTGGATTTGACGATTGCGGCGGGTGCGACGACGAGCGCGGGCACGGTGACGATCACGGCCGTGGACAACGACGTGGTGGCGGCTGACAAGGAAGTGACGGTGTCGGCCACGGCGACGAACAGCCACGGTGTCACGGCCCCGGATGACGTGACGCTGACGATCAGGGAAGACGACGTACCGGGCCTGTCGGTCGCTGACGCGAGCGTGGCCGAGGGCGATTCGGGCAGCACGACGATGACGTTCACGGTGATGCTGAACCCGGCGGCGGTGTCGCCGGTGACGGTGGACTGGGCGACGGCGGACGGGACGGCGCGAGCCGGGACGGACTACACGGCGGGGAGCGGGAGGCTGACGTTCGGCGTCGGAGAGGACCGCAAGACGGTGTCGGTGACGGTGACGGGCGACGATGTGGACGAGCCGAACGAGACGTTCACGGTGAGGTTGTCGAACGCTTCGGGCGCGACGATCGCGGACGCCGAGGCGACCGGGACGATCAGGGACGACGACGACGCGCCGACGGTGACGCTGGTCCTGTCCCCGGACTCGATCTTGGAGTCCCGTAATCAGCAGAGCACGGTGACGGCGACGCTGGACCATCCGTCGAGCGAGGAGACGACGGTGACGGTCTCGGTGGCGCCGGTGTCGCCGGCGGTGGCGGGCGACTACACGCTGAGTTCGAACCGGGTGCTGACGATCGCGGCGGGTGCGACGACGAGCACGGGCACGGTGACAGTCACGAGCGTGAACAACGTGGTGGACGCGCCGGACAAGACGGTGACGGTGTCGGGCACGGCGACGAACAGCCAAGGGGTGACGGACCCGCAGAACGTGACGCTGACGATCAGGGACAACGACGCGGCGCCGACGGTGACGCTGGTGCTGACCCCGGCCTCGATCCCGGAGGCTGGCGGGACGAGTACGGTGACGGCGACCCTGGACCATCCGTCGAGCGAGGAGACGACGGTGACGGTCTCGGCGGCGCCGGTGTCGCCGGCGGTGGCGGGCGACTACACGCTGAGCGGGAACCTGGACTTGACGATCGCGGCGGGCGAGACGGACAGCACCGGCGTCGTGACGATGACCGCCGTGAACAACAACGTGCACGCAGGGAACAAGACGGTGACGGTGTCGGGCACGGCGACGAACAGCCAAGGGATCACGGCCCCGCAGAGCGTGACCCTGACGATCACCGATGACGAGGCGCCGCCGGGCCTGTCGGTCGCTGACGCGAGCGTGGACGAGGGCGATTCGGGCGGCACGACGCTGGCATTCACGGTGACGCTGAACCCGGTGGCGGCGTCGCCGGTGACGGTGGACTGGGCGACGGCCGACGGGACGGCGCGAGCCGGAACGGACTACACGGCGGGGAACGGGAGCCTGACGTTCAACGCCGGGGATTCCACCAGGACGGTGTCGGTGACGGTGACGGGCGACAACGTGGACGAGCCGGACGAGACCTTCACGGTGAGGTTGTCGAACGCCTCGGGTGCGGCCATTTCGGATGGCACGGCGACGGGGACGATCAGGGACGACGACGACGAGCCGACGGTGACGCTGGTGCTGTCCTCGAACTCGATCACGGAGGTCAATCAGCAGAGCACGGTGACGGCGCGCCTGGATCATCCGTCGAGCGAGGAGACGACGGTGACGGTCTCGGTGTCGCCGGACTCGCCGGCGGTGGCGGGCGACTACACGCTGAGCACGAACCGGGAGCTGACGATTGCGGCGGGTCAGACGACGAGCACGGGCACGGTGACGGTCACGAGCGTGAACAACACGGTGGACGCCCCGCACAAGACGGTGACGGTGTCGGGCACGGCGACGAACAGCCGGGGGGTGACGGCCCCGAATGACGTGACGCTGACGATCAGGGACAACGACGCGACCCCGACGGTGACGCTGGTTCTGACCCCGGCCTCGATCACGGAGGGCGGCGGGACGAGCACGGTGACGGCGACCCTGGACCATCCGTCGAGCGAGGCGACGACGGTGACGGTCTCGGTGTCGCCGGTGACGCCGGCGGTGATGGCCGACTACATGCTGAGTTCGAACCGGGTGTTGACGATTGCGGCGGATTCCACGACGAGCACGGGCACGGTGACGATCACGGCCGTGGACAACGACGTGGTCGCGCTCGCCAAGACGGTGACGGTGTCGGGCACGGCGACGAACAGCCAGGGTGTCACGAACCCGGATGACGTGTCGCTGGCAATCACGGACGACGACGTGCCGGGCCTGTCGGTCGCTGATGCGAGCGTGGACGAGGGTGATTCGGGCAGCACGACGCTGGCATTCACGGTGATGCTGAACCCGGCGGCGGTGTCGCCGGTGACGGTGGACTGGGCGACGGCCGACGGGACGGCGCGAGCCGGGACGGACTACACGGCGGGGAACGGGAGGCTGACGTTCAACGCCGGAGAGGACCGCAAGACGGTGTCGGTGACGGTGACGGGCGACGACGTGGACGAGCCGAACGAGACGTTCACGGTGACGCTGTCGAGCGCGTCGGGCGCGGCCATTTCGGATGGCACGGCGACCGGGACCATCACGGACGACGACGGCACGCCGACGGTGACGCTGGTGCTGTCCCCGGACTCGATCGATGAGAACGGTGGGACGAGCACGGTGACGGCGCGCCTGGACCATTCGTCGAGCGAGGCGACGACGGTGACGGTTTCGGTGGCGCCGGTGTCGCCGGCGGTGGCGGGCGACTACACGCTGAGTTCGAACCGGGTGCTGACGATTGCGGCGGGCGCGACGACGAGCACGGGCACGGTGACGGTCACGGGCGTGGACAACGCGGTGGACGCACCGCACAAGACGGTGACGGTGTCGGGTACGGCGACGAACGCGCAGGGGGTGACGGATCCGGGTGACGTGACGCTGACGATCACGGATGACGAAGCGGCGATGGTGACGGTTGCGGCGGAGACGGAGACGGTCCCGGAAGGCGATGATGCGGTCTTCATCCTGACGCGGACGGGGGTGCTGTCGGACGAGCTGGCGGTGACTTTCGAGGTGACGGGCGGCGACACGGTGCTGACCAACGAGTTGCCACCGACCGGTGTGTCACCACCGACCAGTGTGACCTTCCGGGCCAATGAGGACACGGTGCGCGTGACGCTGGCGACCTTGAATGACGACACCGACGAGCCGGATGCCATGCTCACGCTCACGCTGGACGACGGCGGGGCTTATGACCCGGGTACGCCGCCGTCACGGGCCGTGGTCACGGTGCGGGACGATGAGGACCCGCCCACGGCAAAGATATCGAGTGCCGATGATGGGTCGACAAAGCAGGAGGGCGCCCCCTTCACGTTCATGGTGGAGCTGAGCCGCCGGAGTGCCGTGCCGGTTACGGTGCAGTACACCCTGACCAGAACGGCGCTGACGGGGGATGACGACGATGCCGGAGGCAGCGCCACCGACATGACCACCAGCCTTGCGCTTGGAGCGGTAGAGGGTGACGTGACCTTCGAGCCGGGAGAGGAGGAAAAGGAGGTTTCTCTGGAGACGGAGGACAACCGCTACTCGCCGAACGACGAGACGATCGAGATCACGCTGCGGGAGGGCGCGGGCTATGACCTGGACACGTCGTCCCCGCGGACGGTGATGGTGACGGTGGAGAACGATGACGAAGCGCCCATGGTGTTCATTGACGTTGACGAGTCGGTGACGGATGTGACGGAGGGCGACCCGCTCGTGTTTGCGGTGAAACTGACCCACCCGAGCGCCGTGGAGATCACGGTGGGCTACACCGTGAAAGTCACGGCGGAGGCGGAGAACAACTATGAAGGTCCCTTCGACGGCACCGTGACCTTCGATCCGGACGCTCTCGCGCCGGACAATACGGAGCAGAAGATTTCGCTGGAGACGGTGAATGACCGCATCGTCGAGCAGGGTGGGATGGTCGAGTTCATGCTGTTGTCGCCGGTTCCCCGGGAGGTGACGCTGGACATGCCGTCACGGGTCGCGGGCACGATTCAGGACGATGCGGGGGAGGTCAGCGTTCTCGCGGAGGGTCGCCGTGTGGGTGCGGCGTCGCTTCTGCGCCGTCATGTGCAGAGGTTCTCGCAGCTCACCTCGGATGTGGCGCTGGGGCGTCTTGACGGGGACCCCAAGGCATCGACGGTCGATGTGGATGTCGGTGATGGCGGAGTGACCGCGAATGGTGAAGTCGCGATGGCTCTGCCGTCGGGGTGGGATGGCTGGGCCAGCGTCCGGTATTCGAAGCTGAACGGGTCGGCGGATGGAAGCGTGTGGGACGTCTACGCGGGAGCGGATCGTCTCGGCGCGGACGGGCGCACGGCCTATGGCGCCCTGCTCGGCTACGAGCCCGGCCGGGTGACGGCGGAAGGTGTGCGGCTGGAGGCGGAGCATGTGCAGCTCGGACTGTACGGGGCGCACCGGCTGAGCGAGACCCTGACGGTTGATGGCGCCGTTGGCTGGGGCCGCGGCAAGGGCGACCTGTCACTGGTCGAGGGGGCTCCGGTGACGGCCTCGTACCGCTCGGAGCGGATAGCGGTGCGTGGGGACCTGACGGGGGACTTCGGTTGGGGCGGTGAGGGGCTGCGGGTGGAGCCGCAGATCGGCCTGCTCTATGCGGAGGAGGGTCTGGACGCGTTCACGGACAGCGTGGGTGGCGAGGGGCCGGAGGAACGTCTGTGGCTGGCGCGGCTGGGGCTCGGCCCGAAGGTGACCTGGAACCTGGGGGAGGGCGGCACCATGCACGGGAAGCTACGGGTGAACCTGGATGCCCACAACCTGGAATCGGACGAGGGCCGGACGGAGGAGATCTCGGCTTCGCTGGAGGTGGGGCACCGCTGGCAGTTCGACAAGGGGAGTTCGCTCGACCTGTCCGTCGACTTCGATGGCCTGGGGTCGGATTGGTTCTCCTCGGGCACCGTCGGGTTGAGGTACGAAGCGAGGTTCTGAACGAGCTCGACCCGGAGGGCGGGGCCACCGGCTCCGCCGGGCCAGGTGCGACGCGGCCCCGCGGCGGTCGGGGCGGTCGAGCAACTCCGAGCGCGCGACGATGGCGTTCTGCGTCGAGGCGCTCGGCCGCACCCTGGAACGCGAGCGTCCCGAAACGGCATCCGCCCGCCCACGCACCGCCGCACCGCGGGACGCGGCGCGAAGCGCCGCATCCACCGCTACCGCTGGATGACCGATCTGCCCATCCGCGACGGCGACGACGCCCTGCGCGTCAACTGGCTGGAGAGCACCAGCGCCCGACCCGACGGCACCGTCGCCTGCCTCGGCGCCTTCCTCACCAGCCTCAATGTCGACCGCGACAATGTCGCCGAACTCGCCGACTGCGCCCGCGCCCGATGAATGAGAACCGCTGCTTCGGGCCCGCTGCGCTTGACTCGCTCGCGATTCCGCATTCCACTACATCGAAGAGCGGAATCGGCCCCCTTGCCCATCGGGAACGGCTTCGGGGGAAGGGCCGGGCGTGAGACGAGACCCCTCGCCATGGCGTCGTTGCGGGCCGGAGAGCGCCGCATCCGGGCCCGCGCCGGCGACGGCCTCGCGCGGTGGCGGCCCGTCCGGTTCCGGTCGCACCGGGAAGGAGCCCGGACGGACAACCAGCGGCACAGCGTCGGAGAACGACCATGAGCAAGGGACACTCACTGCAGGATCCGTTTCTCAACATGCTCAGGAAGGAACGGGTCCGCGTCTCCATATTCCTCGTCAACGGAATCAAGCTCCAGGGCCAGATCGAGTCGTTCGACCAGTTCGTCGTGGTGCTTCGCAACTCCGTGAGCCAGATGGTGTACAAGCACGCGATCTCGACCGTGGTGCCGTCTCGGGACGTCAGGCTTCCCCGCCCGAACGCCGTCGAGAACGAGGCGGACAGCCCCTGAGCGTTCGTTCCGCGATCGGCGCCGGCGGGGTTCGAGGCGCGTGGCGTCCGGGCCGCGCGCTCTCGCCGCCGGCCGCATCTCCCCTCGCCGCGCGGCGTGCGTGCGTTCCCGGCGTCCCCGGCGCCCGCCGGCGGCCGGCCGGACCCGGGAGGCCGGCGCCGTGTCCGCTCGTCGCCGGCGCCCGGATGCTTCGTCTCCGATGACCCGGGCTCCACCGGGACGGTTCGATGTTCGATAGGCCCGCGACCGGCGAACGGGCGTTGCTCGTGCACGTGGACGAGCGTGGCGCGGCGAGCATGGTCGACGAGTTCCGGGAACTTGCCGTATCCGCCGGCGCACGAGTTGCGGGCGCCGTCCACTATCCGGAGCGGAGTCCGGATCCGAAGTTCTTCGTGGGCGCCGGCAAGGCGGACGAAATCAGGGACGCGGCGGCGGCGTGCGAAGCCGAGGTCGTCCTCTTCGACCAGCCGCTGAGTCCGGCGCAGGAGCGCAACCTCGAACGCCACGTCGCGTGCAGGGTCCTCGACCGGCGCGCTCTCATCCTCGACATCTTCGCGCAACGCGCAAGTACCTTCGAAGGCAAGCTCCAGGTGGAGCTCGCCCAGCTCGAACACCTGTCCACCCGGCTGGTGAGGGGATGGACGCACTTGGAGCGCCAGAAGGGAGGCATCGGCCTGCGCGGGCCGGGCGAGACGCAGCTCGAGACGGACCGGCGCCTCGTCGACAGGCGGATACGCGTGGTGCGCGAACGTCTCGAGCAGGTGCGCGTCCGCCGCCGGCTCAGCCGGCGCGCGCGGTTCCGCTCCGGGACCCCGGTGGTGGCGCTGGTGGGCTACACCAACGCGGGCAAGTCGACCCTGTTCAACCGGCTCACCGGCGCCGGCGTGCTCGCCGAGGACCGGCTGTTCGCCACGCTCGACCCCACCCTGCGCCGATTCGAGCTCGGAGGCGGCGACGAGGTGGTGCTCGCCGACACCGTCGGGTTCATCCGCCAGCTTCCCCACGATCTGGTGGCGGCGTTCAGGGCGACTCTCGAGGAGACGAAGGAGGCGCAGCTTCTGGTGCACGTCATCGATGCGACCGCACCGGACCGGGACGACAGGGTGCGCGACGTGCACGACGTGCTGGGCGCGATCGGCGCGGGCGAGATCCCCAGGCTCGAGGTGTTCAACAAGTGCGACGCGCTTGCGCCCGAGCGGCTCGAAGCCGGCTCCGGCCGGTCGCACCCGGAGCCGGGACCCGATGCCCGCCCCGCGCGCGTGCTCGCGTCCGCGCGGACCGGGGCCGGAACGGACCTCGTCGTCGAAGCGATCCGCTCGCACGTCGGGCGCTCGCGAGTCACCCGGGTCGCATGCATTCCGCCTTCCCGAGGCCGGTTGCGCGCGGCGATCCACGCCCGCGCGAACGTCGTGAAGGAAGAGGGAGCGCCGGACGGCGCGAGCCGGATGACGTTTCGCATCGAACCGGCCGTCCTGGAACGGCTGCATCGGGAGATGGGGCTCGCGGAGTTTCTTTCCGCGCCGGAGCCCGCCGGCGACCGCGAGGCGGCGCCATCGTGAACTGGCGGGCGATGCAGGCTAAGATCGGGTCTCCATTTTCTCTCCGACGCGGCCGTCTCGCCGCGGAAGGACGCTTCACCCGGACGGGTGCACGGGAGCGACCGGATGGCTTGGAATCAACCTGACGGGAACGGAGACCGCGATCCGTGGGGGAACCGCGGGCGGCAGCAGGGGCCTCCGGATCTCGACGAAATCCTCCGCAAGCTGCAGTCGCAGTGGGGCCGGGTCTTCGGCCGGCGCCCGCTCGGAGGCGGGCGGTCGGGCCGCGGCGGCTCCGGTTCGGGATTCGGCCGCGGCGGGTTCCTGGGCGCCGGGCTCGTCGCGGCGGTGCTGGTCGTGGCCTGGTGGCTCGCGGGCATATGGATCATCCAGGAGCCGGAGAAGGGCGTGGTGCTGCGCTTCGGCGCGTACCACCGCACGATGGACCCGGGCTTCAACTGGGCGCCGTACTTCATCGACTCGGCGATCACGGTCAACGTGGACCGGGTCCGCAACGCCGAGATCGGGTTCCGCAACCAGGGCAGCAGCGTTGCCGCGGTGCCCCGCGAGGCGCTCATGCTGACCGAGGACGAGAACATCGTCGACCTGCAGTTCGCGGTCCAGTACCGGGTGAAGGACCCCGCGCAGTTCCTCTTCGAGAACAGCCAGCCGGAGATCGCGCTGCGCCAGGCGACGGAGAGCGCGGTGCGCGAGATCGTCGGCCGGTCGAAGATGGACTTCGTGCTCACCGAGGGCCGCGGCGCGGTTGCCGCGGAGACGCAGGGGCTGATCCAGGAGATCCTCGACCGGTACAAGACCGGCCTGCACGTGATGAGCGTCAACATGCAGAACGCGCAGCCGCCGACGCAGGTCCAGGACGCGTTCCTCGACGCCATCAAGGCACGCGAGGACCAGGAGCGGATCATCAACGAAGCGAAGGCGTACCAGGCGGACGTGGTCCCCAAGGCGCGCGGCGAGGCCAATGCGATCCTCGCCGAGGCCGAAGCCTACCGGCAGCGGGTGGAAGCCATCGCGCTCGGTGACGCGTCGCGTTTCGAGCAGGTCCTGAACGCGTACCGGACCGCGCCGGAGATCACCCGCGACCGGCTCTACCTCGAAGCGGTGGAGTCGGTCCTCGCGAACACCAGCAAGGTGCTCGTCGACATACCGGAAGGCAACAACCTCATGTACCTGCCGCTCGACCAGATCATCCAGTCGCGAGGCGCTTCGCCGGCTCCCGAGCGCCAGTCGTTCGGAGCGGCGGGTGACTCCACCACGCGCGGCGCCTCGACCGGCGATCAACGACGCACGCGGGACAACCCGCTCGGGAGGACGCGCTGATGAACCTCAAGGCCCTGCTGGTCCTCCTGGCCGGACTCGGCATCCTCGGCGGACTGAGCGTGTTCACCGTCGATCAGCGCCAAGTGGCCATCCTGCTGCAGTTCGGCAAGGTGGAACGCACGAACCTGGAGCCGGGACTGCACTTCAAGGTGCCGGTGGTGCAGAACGTCCTGAAGTTCGATGCCCGGATCCAGACCCTCGACAGCGATCCCCAGAACTACCTCACGTTCGAGAAGAAGAACGTGATCGTGGACTCGTTCGTGAAGTGGCGGATCGCGGACGTGCGCCGGTTCTACACCTCGGCCGGCGGCAGCATCCTCCAGGCGAACAACCGGCTCGGCGAGGTGATCCTCAAGCGGCTGCGGGACGAGTTCGGCAAGCGCACCATCCAGCAGGTGGTCTCGGGGGAGCGGGGCGAGATCATGGACGAGCTCCGGGTCGCGGCCAAGGATCAGGCGGACGAGCTCGGGCTCGAGATCGTGGACGTGCGCATCAAGCGGGTGGACCTGCCCGAGGACGTGGGCCAGTCGGTCTACAACCGGATGCGGGCGGAGCGGCTGGAGGTGGCCAAGCGGTTCCGGTCCGAGGGCGAGGAGGAGGCGCGCGAGCTCCGGGCGAACGCGAACAAGGATCGCGAGGTCATCATCGCCGAGGCGGATCGGGAGGCCCAGATCACCCGTGGCGCGGGGGATGCGCGGGCGACCGAAATCTACGCCTCGGCGTTCGGCCGGGACCGCGAGTTCTACAAGCTCTACCGCAGCCTGAACGCGTACCGTACGGCGTTCGGCAGCACCGCGGACATCCTCCTGCTCGAGCCGAAGAGCGAGTTCTTCGACTACTTCAAGGGCTCGGAAGCGCGGCCGTGAACCGCATCCCGCCCCGCGAGCCCGCGCCGCCCCCCGGGCGCTGACCTCCAGAGGGCGCTACGTGTGGCACGAACTGCTCGTTGCGCTCGCGCTCGTGCTCGTGCTCGAGGGCGTCGTGCCCTTCCTGAACCCGGGGGCGATGCGTCGCGCGATGCTCGCGCTGGCGAAGATGAATGACAACACGCTGCGGTTCGCGGGCCTCACGGTGATGGTGGCCGGGTGCCTGCTCCTCTACGTCGTTCGCTGAGCCGGCGCCCGGGCGGTCCGCCATTCGTCGCCGCAGCCGCCCGTCCGATGGAACCGCATACGGAACGATGGCTGCTGCCGGAAGGCGTGGAGGAACTCGTGCCTCCGGAGTCGCTGCGGCTCGAGCGGATGCGGCGTTCCCTGCTCGATCTGTTCTCCCGCTGGGGCTACGAGATCGTCACCCCTCCGTTCATCGAGTACCTGGAGTCGCTGCTGACGGGCACCGGCGAGGACCTGGAGCTCCACACCTTCAAGCTGATCGACCAGTTGACGGGCCGGATGATGGGGGTCCGGGCGGACATGACCCCCCAGGTCGCCCGCATCGATGCCCGCCGCCTGCGCCGCGCCGGCCCGTCGCGCCTGTGCTATGCCGGGACCGTCCTGCACACGCTGCCGGAGGGCATCTCGGGCGGGCGCAGCCCGGTGCAGATCGGAGCGGAGCTCTACGGCCACGCGGGCCGGGAGAGCGATTGCGAGATCGTCTGCCTGATGCTCGAAGCGCTGGACGTGTCCGGCGTCGGGCCGGTGTACCTCGACATGGGCCATGTCGGGATCTTCCGCGCCCTCGCCCGCGGCGCGGGGCTGTCGCGCGAGCGGGAGCTCGTCCTGCACGAGGCATTGCAGCGCAAGGCGGGGACGGAGGTCGGGGAGCGGCTGGGCGAATGGGAAGTCGAGGCCCGGTACGCCGGCGCGTTGCTCGCGCTCGTCGATCTGGACGGGGACCCGGCGATCCTGGAGCGTGCCGGACGCGAGCTCGCGCCCGGCGGCGAGCACGTCGAGCGCGAGCTCGGAGAGCTCGCCGGGCTGGTGCGCGCGGTCCGCGCGCGCCGTCCCGATGCCGAGCTGCACGTGGACTTGGCCGAGCTCCGGGGGTACCGCTACCACACCGGCTTCGTCTTCGCCGCGTTCGTGCCGGGATACGGGGGGGAGGTGGCCCGGGGCGGGCGCTACGACGAGATCGGCAGCGTCTTCGGACGCGCGCGGCCCGCCACCGGGTTCAGCGCGGACCTGAAGACCCTGATCGCCCTGCGGGCCGCGGAGGATGACGCCGGGGTGCAGGACCGGGACGTGGTCACCGCCCCCTGGTCGGACGACCCCGCGTTGCTCGCCGCCATCCGTGAACTCAGGCTGGCCGGGGGGCGGGTGGTCCAGCGCTTGCCGGGTGAAGCCGTCCACGGCGCCCGCGTCCTGGAGCGGCGTGCGGGGCAGTGGGTGGTGGTCGACGAGGAGTCCCCGGACCGCGTTCCGGTAGCGGGGGCGGAGGGGGATCGGGGATGACCGGTGCGGTCGCCGTCATCGGCATGCAGTGGGGAGACGAGGGCAAGGGCAAGATCGTCGACCACCTGACCGACCGGGCCTCGGTGGTGGTGCGGTTCCAGGGGGGGCACAACGCCGGCCATACCCTGGTCATCGACGGCGAGCGCACCGTGCTTCACCTCGTCCCCTCCGGGGTGATGAGGGAGGGGGTGCAGTGCCTGATCGGCCACGGCGTGGTGCTGTCGCCGACCGCGCTCGTCGACGAACTGCACATGCTCGCCGAGCGTGGCGTCCCGGCCGCCGAGCGTGTGAAGGTGAGTGACGCGTGTCCGCTCATCCTCCCCTACCACGCGGTCCTGGATCGAGCCCGCGAGGCGGCGCGCGGGGCGGTCGCGATCGGCACCACCGGGCGCGGGATCGGCCCCGCATACGAAGACAAGGCCGCCCGCCGGGCGATGCGCGTGGGCGACCTCCTCGACCCCGCGCGGCTGGACGCGAAGCTCCGGATCCTCGACGAGTACCACAACTTCATGCTCACCCGGTGGCTCGGCGCCGACCCGGTGGACATGGCCGAAGTCCGCGATGCGCTCGAAGCGGCGATCGAGCGGCTCCGGCCGCTCGTGGCCGACGTACCGGGCGTGTTGCACGCAGCCATCGAAGCCGGTGCGGGCGTGCTGCTGGAAGGGGCCCAGGGCGCGTATCTGGACATCGACCAGGGCACGTTCCCGTTCGTGACCTCTTCGAATACCACCGCGGGCGCCGCCGCGACGGGGAGCGGGCTCGGTCCGCGGAACATCGGCTACGTTCTCGGAATCACCAAGGCGTATGCGACGCGGGTGGGCGCCGGGCCGTTTCCCACCGAGCTGCGCGACGAGACGGGCAGCCACCTCGCGGCCCGGGGCAACGAGTTCGGCGCCACCACGGGGCGTTCCCGCCGTTGCGGGTGGCTCGACATCGCGGGTCTGCGGCGTGCGGCCCGGATCAACGGCGTTTCGGGGCTGTGCATCACCAAGCTGGACGTTCTGGACGAGATGCCGGTGGTGCGCCTGTGCACCGGCTACCGGTTCGGCGGGGAGTCGCGGGACGTCCCGCCGAGCTCCGCCGAGGACCTGGCGCGTTGCGAGCCGATCTACGAAGACATGCCGGGCTGGAGATCGTCGACGGTGGGGATCCGGTCCCGCGCGGTGCTGCCGCCGCAAGCGCGCGCGTACCTCGATCGCATCGAATCCCTCGTCGAGGTCCCGATCGACATCATCTCGACCGGGGCGGGGCGCGACGAGACCATCGTCGAGCGCCATCCGTTCGACTGAGGGCGGGCGGGTCCCGATGCCCGGCACCGGCCGGCCGCCGAGCCATACCGCGCTTGCGGCCCTGCCCGTGGTCGCGCTCGATCTGGAGACCACGGGGCTGGACGTCGCGAACGACCGCATCGTCCAGATCGGAGCGGTATCGATGCGCGGGCCCGTCGTTCTGGACGAGCCGCGCCTCGACACGCGCGTCGACCCCGGGGTTCCGATCTCCGCCGCATCGACCCGGATCCACGGAATCACCGACCCCGGGGTCGCGGGCGCGCCGAAGCTCGCGGAGCTGATCGGCCCGCTTGCGGAGATGCTCGCGGGCCGGGTGGTCGTCGGCCAGAACATCCGCTTCGACCTCGCGGTGCTGCGCCACGAGACGGCCCGCGCGGGGCTGTCCTGGCACGACCCGCCCGCGCTCGACGTCGCGCATCTCGCCGGCGCACTCGACCGCGGGCTCGTCGATCTCGGTCTGGAGTCGCTCGCGACCCGGTTCGGCGTCACCATCGAAGCGCGGCATGACGCCCTCGGCGACAGCCTCGCCGCGGCCGAAATCTTCGCCGCCCTCATCGCGCGGCTGCGGGAGGCGGACGTGCGGACCCTCGGCGAGGCGGAAGCGTTGGCCGCGCGCCGCACGGACCTCGTCCACCGCGAAAGGGAGGCGGGCTGGTACTCGTTGCCGGGGCGGTCGGCCGCGGAGCCGTCGCCGTCCGTCCGCATCGACAGCTTCCTCTACCTGCGCCGGCTCCATGAGGTCATGAGTGCGCCCGCGAAGTCGATCCGGCCCGACGGGACCCTGCGGGAAGCCGCCCGGTTCATGGCGGAGCAGGGGATCGGCGCCCTCCTGGTCGGGGGTGGCGGATCGCGTCCCGCGGGAATCGTGACCGAACGCGACCTGCTGCGAGCCACGACGGACCCCCGGATCGATCTGGACGCGGCGCCGGTGTCGTCGGTGATGAGTACACCGGTACACACGATGTCGGGCAGCGAGATGATCTATCGTGCGCTGGGGCGCATGGATCGTCTCGGGGTCCGGCACCTCTGCGTCGCGGACGCGGCCGGAGCGGCGCTCGGAATGGTCTCGCAGCGCGACCTGCTCCACCATCGCGCAAGCGCCGCGGCCGAGCTGGGGGATGCGGTCGCCTGTGCCGGCGATGCCGCCGCTCTCGCGGCCGCGCACAGCCGCCTCCCGGAGGTCGCGGCCGGTCTCGTCGCCGAAGGGCTGACCGGCGCCGATGCGGCCCGCTTCATCTCGAACGAGATCCGCGCCCTCACCGCGCGGGCGGCGGCGATCGCCGTCGAGCGGCTCGAGAGCGAGGGATACGGTCGCGCGCCGGCGCCGTGGTGCGTGCTCGTACTCGGCTCGGGGGGGCGTGGCGAGAGCCTGCTCTCGGCCGACCAGGACAATGCGATCGTCCACGCCGGCTCGGAGGAGGACGATGCCTGGTTCGCGGCGCTCGGGTCCCGCGTGGCGGACCTGCTCGACGAAGCGGGGGTGCGCCGCTGCCAAGGCGGGATCATGGGGTCGAATCCCGAATGGCGGGGCAGCCTCCCGGTGTGGCGCGAGCGGATCGCGGGGTGGCTTCGGCGCTCGAACCCCGAGGACCTGCTCCACGTCGACATCTTCTACGACCTGCTGCCGGTCGCGGGCGCCGCCGACCTCGGGCGCGAGCTGCACGCCGCGGCGGTCGACGCGGCCGGACAAGCGCCGGTGTTCATCGCGTTGCTCGCCGACTCGGTGGCCGCGATGACGCCGTCGATCGGCCTGTTCGGCCGGTTGCGCGCAAGCGATGGGCGGGTCGATCTGAAGATCGGCGGGCTGCTTCCCCTGGTCGGAATCGCCCGTACTCTCGCCCTGCGGGTCGGTTCCCGGGCGCGCTCGACCCCCGAGCGCATCCAGGACGCGAACGCGGCGGGGCGCGTGTCATCGTCCGACGCCCGGACCCTCGTCCGGGTCCACCAGTCGCTGCTGACGCTGGTCCTCGAACAGCAGCTCGCGGATCTCGCGACCGGGGTGTCCCCGAGCGGCCGGATCGAGGTGCGGCGGCTCTCGCGCCCGGAGCAGCGGGCGCTCGTTCACGATCTGCGCGTGCTCGACGACACCCTCGGGGTGCTGCGCTCTTCGATCGCCGGGTAGGGCCGGGGTCGACGTTCGGGCGGGATCGGGGTGGTCGAAGCCGTCGCGGCCGGAAGCCTCCGACGGGAGGACACGGGCTACTCGATCGACCCGAGCGGGACGTCCGGCACCCACACGAAGCCGTCCCGGTCGGCGATGAACGCCTCGCGCAGCCCGTGGGACTTGTCGGCGGCGCTCTGGACGATCTCACAGCCGAGCCGCCGCGCCGCGGCCTCGGCCGCGTCGGGGTCGCGTCCGTGCAGGCGCAGTTCCGCGCCGACGCCGCGTGGCGCATCCGACACGACGATCGGATGCCAAGGATGGGCGTCGTAGGTGTGGTGGGCGTGCAGCATCCACTCGGCGCCCCGCCGGCGCAGCACCGCGAAGTCGGGGTCGCTGTACACGACCTCGGCGTCGAGCACTTCGCGGTGGAAGGGCAGCGCCGCGCCGATGTCGCGCACCAGCAGGTTGACGCCGAGCCCGGTGAGGGAGCGCGCGTACTCCGGGGCCGGCATCCACGGATCTTCGGTTCTCAGCTTGGTCATGCCGCCCTGCTCGTTGTCCGCGGCGCGGCCGGAAACGTCCGGTGGACGGGAGCGGGCGCCGTGATTCGGCCTCGGCGCCTTTTCACCGGCGGGGCCGGGGTTCCATGGATGGGAGCGGGCGCCGCGACGCGGGTGGCCGCAAGCCCGCCCATCGCGGTCCGCACTCCGGCGAGGCCCGCATCTCGAACTTCGAGCGCCGGCAATGGCGCCGGAAACGATGCCGGGGCCGGAAGTGGTGCCGAGGAGAGGACTTGAACCTCCACGGGGTTGCCCCCACATGGACCTGAACCATGCGCGTCTACCACTTCCGCCACCTCGGCGCAGCCGCTGCCGGGGCGCGCTGGCAAGACAGCGCGGGTGCCGGACTGAACGACGCGCGGACCTTACTCACCGCCCCGATCCTTTGTCAACGAGTCCCCCGTACCCTCGTCGCGGCACCCGCGCCCGCGTCGCGAACCTGCCTGAACGCGATACTCTGATCGAGTTTCTCGCACACGTCGGAACCCCTGTCCCGTTCGCCCGGATCGCCGGTGCGCACGACCTTCGGACCCCCGCCGCGCAGGAGGCGCTGCAACGGCGGCTGAGCGCAATGGCACGGGACGGCCAGATCATCCGCAATCGTCGCGGGGAGTTCGGGCTCGTCGAACGGATGGACCTGGTCACCGGGCGCGTCATCGGGCATCGCGACGGCTTCGGATTCGTCCGGCCCGACGACGGGAGCGCCGATCTGTTCTTCTCTCCCCGCCAGATGCGCTCGCTGATGCACGGAGACCGCGTGGTGGCCCGGGTGGTGAGGGTGGATCGCGACGGACGCCGTGAAGGGGCGCTGGTGGAAGTCGTCGAGCGAGGCGTCAGCAGGGTGGTGGGCCGTCTGTGGCGCGAGAGCGGCGTGACCTTCGTGCGGTCCCACAACTCGCGGATCCACCACGATGTCCTCGTTCCGCCGGATGCCGGCTCCGAGGCGCGCGACGGAGACTACGTCGTCGTGCGTGTCACCGAGCCGCCGACCCGGCGCCATCCGCCGATCGGCGTCGTCGAGGAGGTGCTGGGATCCCGGGTGCTGCCCGGGATGGAGATCGATGTCGCCATCCGGACGTACGAGCTGCCGGTCGCGTGGTCCGAGGACGCGGCCTCGGAGGCGGCGGCGTTGCCCGCCGGGGTGCGCGGCATCGACGTCGAAGGTCGCGAGGACCTGCGCGGCCTCGGATTCGTCACCATCGACGGTGAGGACGCGCGCGATTTCGACGACGCCGTCCATTGCGAGAGGACCGCCGGAGGGTGGCGGGTGCTCGTGGCCATCGCCGACGTGGCCGCCTACGTCCATCCGGGGACGGCGCTGGACGAGGAGGCGCGGCTTCGCGGGAACTCCGTCTATTTCCCCGACCGGGTCATCCCGATGCTGCCCGAATCGCTCTCCAACGGGTTGTGCTCGCTGCGGCCGCACGAGGATCGGCTCTGCCTCGGCTGCGAGCTGATCGTGACCGGGGAGGGGCGGGTGCACCGCTCGCGGTTCTTCGAGGCCGTGATGCGCTCGCGGGGCCGGCTGACCTACACCGAGGTGGCGGACGCGCTGGAGCGGGGCGGGGAGGCGGTGCGCGAGCGGTTCGGCGAGACGGCGCCGATGCTTGATACGCTCCGCGATGCGTACGTGGCGCTGCGCGGCGCCCGCGACCGGCGCGGGGCCATCGACTTCGACATGACCGAGACCCGGGTGGTGCTCGGTCCGGATGGCCGCGTACAGCGGCTCGAGCCCGCGGTGCGCAACATCGCGCACCGGATCATCGAGGAGTGCATGGTCGCGGCCAACGTCGCGGCGGCGAGGTTCCTGGAACGCCATCGGCTGCCGGCGCTCTTTCGCGTCCACGAAGGTCCCGCGCCGGACAAGGTGGAGGAGTTGCGGGCGTTCCTCGACGAGTTCGGGCTGCGGCTCGGGGGAGGGGATGCGCCGGAGCCGCGCCACTTCGCGGCGGTCATCGAGAGCGCCGCTTCGCGACCCGACGCCGACCTCGTCCAGACCGTGCTGCTGCGTTCGCTCTCGCAGGCGGCGTACTCCCCCGGCAACGTCGGGCACTTCGGCCTCGCGCACCGCGCGTACGTTCATTTCACCTCGCCGATCCGCCGCTATCCCGACGTCGTCGCCCACCGCGCCATTCGCCACGTGTTGCGGCGTGGCCGGCCCGGAGACTTCGAGCCGGCGCGCGGTGCATCGCTCGCGATGCTCGGCGACCACTGCTCGATGACCGAGCGCCGCGCCGACGACGCCACCCGGGACGCCATCGCCTGGCTCAAGTGCGAGTTCATGCTCGACAAGCTGGGCGAGGAGTTCGATGCGACCATCACCGGTGTCGTCGCCTTCGGCGTCTTCGTCACCCTCGACGACGTGTTCGTCGAGGGTCTCGTTCACGTCAGCGCGCTCGGCTCCGACTACTTCCATTTCGATCCGGTGCGGCACCGGCTGAGCGGGGAGCGTTCGCGGCGCACTTGCCGGCTCGCGGACCGGATGCGGGTCCGGGTCGCGAGGGTGGACCTCGACGAGCGCCGGGTGGACTTCGAGCCGGTGGGAAGCGAGTTCGTGCGTCGAGGGAACGGACATCGAACCCCCCGGGTGCGCGGACGGGGTGGCCGCCGCGGGCGTGGCTCCGAGCGGCGGTAGGGCGTGCCGGGCAGACCGCGGCCGGACTCGGGAAGCGTGGCTCCGGGCGGCGGCGGGGCGGGACCCCGCTGCGGATCGGGTCGAATGATCGCGTGGCCCGGCATCGCGCGAAAGCGCTCCGGTCGGATTGCGGTCTGTCCGGGGCCGTAACGGAGGGCGCATGGCGAAGACGGAGCTGGTCTTCGGGGTGCACGCGGTCCGAACCCTGGTGGAACGGGACCCGGCCGGAGTGCGGGAGGTATGGATGCAGGCGCGACGGGAGCCTCCGGCGCTTCGTCGCGCGCTGTCGCTTCGCGCCGCGTCGGACATCGCGGTGCACCGCGTCGCCCGGGAGACGATCGACCGGATGGTCGGGCCGGTCGCTCATCAGGGGGTCGTCGCACGTTACCGGTCGAGTACGGGGGCGCCGGTCCCGACGCTCGATCAGCTTCTCGAGCGAACGCCGCCGCCGAGCCTGATCGTCGTCCTCGACGAGGTCCAGGACCCGCGGAACCTGGGCGCGTGCATGAGATGCGCGGCAGGGGCGGGCGCGGATGCGGTGGTCGTCGCCAGACGCCGGAGCGCGGCCCTGACCGCGGCCGCCCGCAAGGCGGCGAGCGGCGCGGCCGAACACCTTCCGCTCGTGTCCGTCACGAATCTCGCGGGTGCGCTGGAGCGGATTGCCCAGGCCGGGTTGCTCGTGATCGGCGCCGCGGCGGACGCGGAACAGTCCCTGTACGACGTCGATCTCGGCGAGCCGCACGCCATCGTGCTCGGTGGCGAGGCGTGCGGCCTGCGCCGGCTCGTCCGCGGGAAGTGCCAGCGGATCGTATCGATTCCGTTGCGCGGTCCCGTGGAGAGCCTCAACGTCTCGGTGGCGGCTGCCGTGCTCCTTTTCGAAGCGGTGCGCCAACGTTCGGCGGCCAGGCCGCCGGGCGATGCCGCCGCCCGGAACGAGGCGAAGTGACGGGGGCCCGGGAGGGTGGCGGGTTCGGGAGCGGTTGGCGCCGAGGCTCCGGTCGGACGGGTTCGAGGTCCGACCCGGGGCGGCGCACCGGCGGTCGGCAACGCGAACGCCGCGGTCTCGAATGCGCGGTGCCGGGGCGGCCCCCGCCCGGCGAGATCGACGGTGCTTCGCCATGAACCATGCGGCGGCGGGGACGGCCCATTGAAGGAGCCGCGGGAATTCCATACCATGCGCCGCCGTTCGGCGGTGTCCGCCGGACACTGTTCGTCAACTCCTTGCCTCACCGTGCCGGCGTGCTCGGGAGGCAAACCCGCAAGGAGCGACCGATGCGGCACTACGAAGTGGTGTTCATGGTCCATCCGGACCAGAGCGAGCAGGTCCCCGCCATGATCGAGCGATACCGCTCCATGATCGAATCCGATGGCGGCGCGATCCACCGGCTCGAAGACTGGGGACGGCGCCAGCTCGCCTTCCCCGTCAGCAAGGTTCACAAGGCGCACTACGTCCTCATGAACGTCGAGTGCACGGCCGGCGCCCTCGACGGAATGACGAGCGCGTTCAAGTTCAACGATGCGGTCATCCGCCACCTCATCATTCGACGCGACGAGTCTCCGACCGAACCGTCGCCGCTCGCGAAGTCGAAGGAGAAGGGTGGAAAGGACGAGCGGGGAGGCCGCGGCCGGCGCCGCGGGTCCGACGACGAGCGGTCCGGGGCCCCGGGCGAGCGCGAGGGTGCGCGGGCGCCGGATGCCGAACCGGCGGCGGCGCCGGCCGGCGCCGGAGATTCCGCGGAGCCGGTTTCCGGGGAGGGGCACGCATAGGCGGCTTCCGGGACTGCACGCCGCCTTGCCGCGTGCATCCCCAGCGAACTGAAGGAGAATGGCATGGGGCGTTTCTTTCGCAGGCGGCGCTACTGTCGGTTTACCGTCGAGGGGGTGAAGGAGATCGACTACAAGGATCTCAACACCCTCAAGGCCTATGTTTCGGAAACCGGGAAAATCGTTCCGAGCCGGATTACGGGGACGAGCGCGCGATACCAGCGCCAGCTCGCGCGCGCAGTCAAACGCGCACGGTTTCTCGCGTTGCTCCCCTATACCGATCAGCATCGTTGACGCAGGGAGGACCGCGTGGGCGGATTTCTCCGATTCGTCACGCGAACCCGCTATCACGCGATCGGTGTATCGACACTGTCGCTGTTGATGCCGCCGTTCAGTTTCGTCGGCGGGGCGGTGATCGGACTGGCGACGCTTCGTTACGGTTCGGCCGAAGGCATGGCGGTGCTCGCCGGATCGGCCGCCGCGTTCGCGCTCGTGATGTGGGTGTTGGCGGGGTCGATCGTGCCCGCGGCGATCTTCGTGGTGGTGACCGGCCCTGCCGGTCCTTGCGCTGTGCGCGCTGCTTCGGGCCACGGCGTCCCAGGGTGTGGTCCTCGTGGTGGCGACGCTCGCCACGGGAGCGATGATCGCGGTGCTGTACCTGGCGGTTCCGGACCCCGCGCAATGGTGGCTGGACATGTTCGAAGCGTTCCTCGCGACGCGGACCGCGGGAGTCGATCCCCGGGCGTACGAACAGCTTTCCGAATTGCTGAGAGCCGTGGTGACGGGGCTGCCGATTGCGGTGATGGTGACTTCGATGTGCATCGTGCTCCTGGCTCGCTGGGCCAATGCGGCGCTGGACAATCCCGGGGGATTCGGCCGCGAGTTCCGGGCCCTGCGGCTCGGACGGGGCTTCGCGGCCGGAGCGGGAGGGGTGGCGGTCGTGGCGTTGTTCGCGGCGCCGCGTGGCGCCGGGCTCGGCCACGACCTGCTGATGTTGATCGTGGCGGCCTGCGCCATGCAGGGCATTGCGCTGGTACACGGACTCGTGGCGCTGCGGGGCAGTGCCCGCGGCTGGATCGTCGCCATGTACGCAAGCCTGTTGCTGGTGACGCCCGCCGCCGTGCTGGCGCTCTCGGTGGCGGGCTTCTCGGATGCCTGGATCGACTATCGGGCTCGATTCGGCCGTTCGCAGTGACCGCGACGCGGAGCTGCGGCTCGGCGCAACAGACTGAGGTGGCATGATGGACGTGATCCTGCTGGAGAAGGTGCAACGGCTCGGCGGCCTTGGCGACAAGGTGTCGGTGAAAGCCGGATTCGCCAGGAATTACCTGATTCCCAAGGGAATTGCGGTCGCCGCGACGCCGGCGAACATGGCCGGGTTCGAGGCCCGCCGGGAAGAGCTCGAGCGCCGGGAAGCGGAGGCGCTCGCGGCGGCCGGGAACCGGGCCGCCGCCCTCGATGGTGTCGAAGTCACGGTGTTTCGCAAGGCGGGAGAGAGCGGCCGCCTGTTCGGCTCCGTGGGGCCGGTGGACATCGTGCAGGCCCTCGCCGAGGCCGGTCACGAAGCGGCCCGTCAGGAGATCCGGATGCCGGACGGAGACTCGATCCGCCAGCTCGGCGAGTTCGAACTGACGGTCCACGTGAGCACCGAAGTCGAAGCCTCCATCAGGGTGAAGGTGGAGCAGGAGCAGGAGCCGGCACCGGTCGATCGGTAGGCGCGCCGGATCGTTTTCCGGCCGCCCGCGGGCTATCCTGCATTCGGCCGTCTTCGTTCGGGGTGGCCCGGCATGAACGGCCGGAGTCGTCGCAGATATGGCAGATCCGCTGCTCAATGACGGTCCGTCGAAGTCCGGCGCCGGGGCGGTTCGCGCTCCGCCGCACTCGGTCGAGGCGGAGCAGGCGGTCCTGGGCGGGGTGTTCATCGACAACGACGCTTGGGATCGCATCGCCGGGGTCCTCACTTCGGCGCATTTCTACCGCAACGACCACCGTGCCGTGTTCGACGCGGTTTCCGGCCTTTGCGACGAGGGGCGGCCGTGCGATGCGGTGACCGTGGCGGAGCGGCTCGACCGCAGCGGCCAGCTCGAGTCCTCGGGAGGGCTCGCCTATCTCGCCGAGCTCGCCGAGAACACGCCCAGCGCCGCGAACATCGTCGCCTACGCGGAGATCGTCCGTGAGCGCGCGGTACTGCGCGAGCTGATCCGGATCGGTACCGAAATCGCGGAATCGGCGTTTCGTCCGCAGGGGCGCGGCGCTCTCGAACTGCTCGACGACGCGGAACGGCGCATCTTCGAGATCGCGGAAAAGGGCAGGACGGGCCGGCGCGAATCGACGGCCATCAGGGACGTGCTCTCCGACGTGGTGGAGCGCATAGACGAGCTGTCCCGGCAGGAGAACCCGATCACCGGCGTGCCGACCGGATTCAGCGACCTCGACCAGACGACGGCCGGCCTGCAACGAGGTGACCTCGTCATCGTCGCGGGGCGTCCCTCCATGGGGAAGACCGCGTTCGCGATGAACCTCGTCGAGGAGGCGGCAATTCGGGAAAAGCTGTCGGTCATCGTGTTCAGCATGGAGATGCCGGCCGAGCAGCTCACCATGAGGATGCTCTCGTCACTCGGCCGGATCGACCAGCAGAAGGTCCGTACGGGCCGACTGGACCACGACGACTGGCCGCGGCTGTCCTCGCAGGTCGCGATGCTCAGCGACACCAACATCTTCATCGTCGACGATTCCGCCCTGACCCCCACCGAGCTCCACGCCCGCTGCCGCCGGCTCAAGCGGGAGCACGGTGTCGATCTCGTCGTGATCGACTACCTCCAGCTCATGTACATCCCGGGAACACGAGAGAACCGCGCGACCGAGATCTCCGAGATTTCCCGTTCCCTGAAGGCGCTCGCAAAGGAGCTGATGGTGCCGGTGGTCGCGTGTTCGCAGCTCAACCGGCGTCTCGAGGAACGCCAGAACAAGCGGCCGGTGATGTCGGACCTCCGCGAGTCCGGCGCCATCGAGCAGGACGCGGACCTGATCCTGTTCATCTACCGCGACGAGGTGTACGACGAGGAGAGCAAGGACAAGGGAAAGGCGGAAATCATCATCGGCAAGCAACGCAATGGCCCGATCGGAAAGGTCCCTCTCGCGTTCCTGGGCCGTTACGCCCGGTTCGAGGACTATGCTTCGGCCGACTATTCGGGGGATTACCCGGGGTGAACGGCTGGCCCCCGCGCGGCCGGGAGGCGCGTGGACGGGCAGCGTGACCGGATGGCCGGAGTGGACCGGCCCCCGCGCGGCCGGGAGGGGCCGGGCGCCGGGTCGCGCCGCCGCCGCGCGAGGTTCAGGTCCTGGGGTCCAGGAACCCCTTCGCGAACAGGTGGAGGAATATCTCCTGCGCCGCCTGCATGGGCGTGAGGTCGGTGGTGTCGATGGTGATCTCCGGGTGTTCCGGCTCCTCGTAGGGATCGCTGATTCCCGTGAACTCCGGAATGATCCCCTTGCGCGCCCTGGCGTAGAGCCCCTTCCGGTCGCGCGCCTCGCATGTCTCCAGCGGCGTGCAGACGTAGATCTCGATCATCGCGCCGTGGGCCTCGACCATCTCGCGCACGTCCCGGCGGGTTCCCGCATACGGCGCGATCGGCGCACAGATCGCGACTCCGCCGTTCTTCGTGATCTCGCTGGCGACGAATCCGATGCGGCGGACGTTGATGTCCCGGTGCGCCTTGGAGAATCCGAGCTCGTTCGACAGGTGGTGGCGCACGATGTCGCCGTCGAGGAGGGTGACCGAGCGCCTGCCTTCCTCGATGAACTTGCCGTACATGATCTTGGCGAGGGTCGACTTCCCGGAGCCCGACAGTCCGGTGAAGAACAACGTGATGCCCTGCTCGCGGGGCGGGGGATGGACCGCGCGCAGCCGGTCGATCACTTCCGGGTAGGTGAACCAGTCGGGCACCTCCTCCTCGCGGGAGAGCCGGGCGGCCAGCTCCGCGTCGCCGAACGGCACCGAGTCTTCCTCCGGGATCCCCCCGTCTCCGATCGGAACGAAGCGGCGCGCTTTCGGCGAGTAGCCGAGCCGGCTGGCGAAGACGATCGAGATCCCGAGCTCGTCCTCGTGCCGGCGGGCGAGCTCCTGCGCGGCGTGGCTCGGATAGAAGTCTTCCGAGGCGGCGACGGCGGGATGCCCGGGACTGGCGTGGTCGCGCTCCACGATGAAGTCCGTGCATCCGTAGTTCCGCCGGACGATCGCGTGCCACAGGGCCTCGCGCGGACCGGCTCCGCGTACCGCGAGCGGCAGCAGCGAAAGGACCGCGAGCTGTTGCGGGTAGTGCCGCAGGATCTCCTGATAGCACTTGATGCGTGCGAAATGGCCCAGATCGTGGTGCATCGTGACGCCGACGACGGGGTGCAGGAGCAGGTGCCCCTGTACTTCCCTAGCCGCCTGGAGCGTCAACTCGCGCTCGCGCTTGTGCATCGGGCGGCTCGTGTGGAAGGCGATGATCCTCCGCCACCCGAGCCGGTCGAAGAAGCGGCCCAGTTCCCGGGGCGAATGGCGCAGCTCCTGGTAGTCGTAGTGGGTGGGGAGCTGGATCCCGAGGACCCGGCCTCCTGCGTAGACCTCTCCGGTGCGCTCGTAGAGATGGCGCACGCCGGGGTGGCGCCCGGACGTGGTCCCGTACACCTGCTGCGCCTCGGCGCGCTTGTCCGGCTCCCAAGTGGCGGAGACGTCGAGCACCGCGAGGATGAGGCCTTCCTGATCGCGCAGCGCAATCCGCGCGCCCGGTCCGATCTTCTTCGCCAGCTCCCGTCCGATGTCGAGCGTCACCGGCATGGGCCAGAGCTCGCCACCGGGAAGGCGCATCGATTCCAGGACGTGCGTGTACGACTCCCGGTCCATGAAGCCGTCGAGGGGCGTGAAGCCGCCGTTCATCATCAGCTCGACATCGCAGAGCTGCCGTTGCGACAGCGTCACCGACGGCATGTCGAGCGACTCGCTCTTCAGCCTCTCCGCTTCCGCCTCGCCGACAAGGTGTGGTTTCAGCGGCACGTGGGTCCCCTTGAGCCTGCATGATCGATGAGCCTGCATGATCGTTCGCAATGTCCCGAAGCCGGTGTGGCGGGCGCCAAACTTACTGGATCCGCGCGGCCGTTTGCAGGTTCGGCATTTTGCCCGGAACGACCGGGAGAGGTGCGCGTTGCCCGGCCGTTCTATACCCTGACCCGGCAGGACCGGAACCGGAAAGCGATTGTCGGACGATCCTTCGTCACCTTGCCGAAGGCCTCGTCGGCAAGGGAGCGACTTTCGCCGGTTCCCGCTCGTGCGGCAACCGTGGGTTCGAACCGGCATGGCCAGGCAGCGCATCGTCTACGCGTGCACGCAGTGCGGCGCGAGCACACGGCAGTGGCTCGGACAGTGTCCCGACTGCGGCGCGTGGGACTCGCTCGAGGAAGGAGTGGAGGACACGGCCGGTGCGCGCCCGCGAGCGCCGGCGGCGCGGCCGCCGGTTGCGGCGTCGAGCGTGGACCTCGCTCCGGACACCAGGATCGGGACGAAGTCGACGGAGCTCGACCGCGTGCTCGGCGGCGGGCTCGTGGCCGGCGCGGTCGTCCTCGTCGGCGGGGAGCCGGGGATCGGAAAGTCGACGCTGCTGCTCCAGATCCTGGGGAACCTCGCCGCCGATGTTCCCGGTGCCCTGTACGTGACCGGAGAGGAGTCCGTTCGCCAGGTGGCGCTGAGGGCGAAACGGCTCGCGGTGGCATCGGAGCGGGTGCGGCTGCTGGCCGAGCCGCGGGTGGAGTCGATCCTCGACGTTATCGAGCGAGAGTCGCCCCGGGTCGTGGTCGTCGATTCGATCCAGACCATGTACACCGATGCGTTGCAGTCCGCTCCGGGCAGCGTGGCCCAGGTGCGCGAGAGCGCGGCGCGTCTCGTGCGCCACGCGAAGGACCGCTCCGTGTCGGTATTGCTCGTCGGCCACGTCACCAAGGACGGGGCAATCGCCGGCCCGCGGGTGCTCGAGCACATGGTCGATACCGTGCTGTACTTCGAGAGCGAGGTGGATCGCCGGTTCCGCGTCATCCGGTCGGTCAAGAACCGCTTCGGAGCCGCGAACGAGGTCGGCCTGTACGCGATGACGGAACACGGGCTGCGCGAGGTCCGCAGCCCTTCCGCAATTTTCCTCGCGCGCGGGACCGAGGACGTTGCGGGCAGCGTGGTGACGGCAGTGCGCGAAGGTACCCGGCCATTGCTGGTGGAGATCCAGGCGCTCGTCGACGAGGCTTCCGGTCCGCCGCGGCGGCTGACGACAGGACTCGATCAGGGGCGCCTGAACATGCTGCTCGCGGTCCTCCACCGGCATGCCGGGATATCGACACGGGGCCTCGACGTCTATGCGAACGTTGTCGGCGGCATACGCATCGCCGGGACGAGCGCGGACCTGGCAATCCTGGCCGCAGTCCGTTCGATCCTGAGTACCCGCCCGGTCGACCGCGGCCTCGTGGTGTACGGCGAGGTAGGACTGTCGGGTGAGGTCCGGCCCGTACCCGGTGGCGAGGAACGGGTGCGCGAAGCCGTCAAGCATGGCTTTTCGAGGGCACTCGTGCCAGTCGCCAACGTTCCCCGGCGCGCTCCGGACGGCATCGAGATCGTCGGAGTCGAGCGCGTCGACCGTGCGCTCGATCTTGTCTGAACGTCGCGGGGCCACCGCTCGGGGCGGTCCGTTCCCGGCTAGCCGCCGGCCGCGGCGGGCGGTTTGCGCAGGCCCGGGACGATTCGTGCGGTTCGCACCGCATTGCCGGTCGTCTGCATGATCTCGATCGGATAGCCCGCGATCATGATGCTCGTGCCGGGCTCGGGAATGGAGCCCAGATACTCGATGATGAGCCCGTTCAGGGTCTTCGGGCCGTTGGTGGGAAGTTCCCAGTGCATGGCGCGGTTGAGTTCGCGCACGTTTGCGGAGCCATCGACCAGGTAGGTGTCGTCGGCCTGGGGATGAACGTCGGAGCTGTAATCGGTGGGGTCGGTGGTGAATTGTCCCACGATCTCCTCGAGGAGGTCCTCCAGGGTGGCGAGCCCTTCGATTTCGCCGTACTCGTCGACGATCAGCCCGATGCGTTCATGGGCTCGCTGGAAGTTGAACAACTGCGTGCTCAACGGCGTGCCCGCGGGGATGAAATAAGGGTCGTCCGCCTGCCCTCTCAGAGATTCGATCAGGCCTTCCTCCTGCGGTCGGGTGACCACGCGGCGCAAGTGGAGGATCCCCTCGATTTCGTTGATGTCCCCCCGATAGAGCGGGATGCGCGTATGCTGCGCATGCACGATCTGCTCGATGATCTCGGAAGGGGGATCGTCGAGGTCGATCGCGTCGATCTCCTGGCGCGGAATCATGATGTCGTCGACGGTGATCTTCTCGAGATCCAGGATGCTCATGAGCATCTGCCGGTGACGGCGCGGGATCAGTGCACCGGCTTCCGCGACGACGGTTCGAAGCTCTTCGCGGCTCAACGAATCCCGGTCGGTCCCGGCCGGGGACAGCCGGAGCAGGCGCAACACCCCGTTCGCCATCCAGTTGACGGCCAGCACCAGCGGCTGGAATACCGCGAGCAGCCAAGTGAGGACGTGTGCCGCGGGAAAGGCGACCCGCTCCGGGTGCAATGCCGCGAACGTCTTCGGCGCCACTTCGGCGAAGATCAGTATCACCAGGGTCAGGAGCCCTGCCGCCAATGCGATGCCGGCCTCGCCGAGCAGACGCAGCGCCAGCACCGTCGCCAGCGACGATGCGGCGATGTTCACGAAATTGTTCCCGAGGAGGATCAGGCCGATGAGCCGGTCCGGGCGTTCGAGAAGCCGGCTCGCACGCCGTGCGCCCCGATGCCCGGATCGGGCGAGGTGGCGCAACCGGTAGCGGTTGAGGGCCATCATCCCGGTCTCGGAGCCGGAGAAGCACGCCGAGAGGATGATCAGAACGACGAGGGCGCCGATCAGGATCCCTAGCGGAACGTCGCTCAAACGCGGGGGGCCCTCGCGTGGTGCGGAGTCCTATTACGGGGGCAGCCGTTGCCGGCTGTCAAGGGACGCGGAAGGAAGGCAGCAGTTCTCATTTTGGCGCCTGACTTCACCCTGAGCCGCAAGCCGTCTTCTCCTTGCGACTCGATCCGGGGCAGATCGGGGGCAGATCGGGGGTAGATCGACGGTCGTGCCGGTCCTGCCGCGGGACCCGACGAGCAAAATGAGAATTGCTGGAAGGAAGGGCCCCGTCAGGCCGAATACCAGCGGCGGTCCAGCAGCACCTCCAGGATCCAGCGGCTGCCGAAATACGCGAGCACCAGTACCGCGAATCCTCCGAGACACCATCGCACCGCGGTCTGTCCCCGCCACCCGTGGCGCCAGCGTCCCCACAGCAGAACGCCGAAGATCGCCCAGGCGATGCAGGACAACACCGTCTTGTGGGCAAGGTGCTGGGCGAACATGTCATGGACGAACATGAAGCCGCTCGAGAGGCTCAGGCTCAACAGGAAGAACCCGATCCCCACGAGCCGGAACAGCCAGCGCTCCTGGGTGTCGAGCGCGGCCAGGGTGCGCAGCGCTCCGCCCGGGCGCTTGGTGCGAATCCGGTATTCCTGATACGCGAGGATGAGCGCCTGCAGGGCGGCGAGGGCCAATACCGCGTACGTCAGGATCGAGATCACGATGTGGATGTGGGAGGACGCGGTGCCGGCCGGGATCGCCTGTCCGTGCCACACGATCGGAACGAGTGGAGTGATTGCCGCCAGTGGGAGCACGAGTGCGCCGACGATGTGGTCGATGCGCCACAGCAGGGCGATCCCGAACACCGCGGCCATTGCCAGGCCCGCAATCGAGACCGTCGCGGGCAGATCGGGGCTCGGTCCGCTCCAGAGCGTGAGCGCGGGCCATGTCGCCGCGGCATGGAGAACGACTCCACCGCAGACCGTGGCGCATGCGAACGCATCACGCGCCGGCCGCTCGGCCGGCGGCTGTGCGAGATGGCGGGCGATCAGCCCCGCCGCAACGAGGTACACGACGGCCGCGAGCACTGCGAGCAACGAAGCCATGGGCAACCTGAGCCGGGTGACTGTCGGACGCCGCGAATGGTGCCAATAACGAGCGGGTACGAACAGGGTCCGGGAGCGGCGTCGTGACCGGGGCCGGCTGGCGACGGGATACAATCGCCCACGGCGAAGTCACGAGACGGGAGGAGGTTCGGTGTTCGAGAATCTGACCGGACGGCTTGGCGCGACCCTGGATCGCCTGCGCGGCCGAGGCCGGCTGACCGACGACAACGTCAGGCAGGCGCTGCGCGAGGTCCGCACCGCGTTGCTGGAGGCGGATGTCGCGTTGCCGGTGGTGCGCGAGTTCATCGAACGGGTGCGCGCGCGGGCCGTGGGCCAGGACGTGCTCGCGAGCCTCACTCCGGGCCAGGCGCTGGTTCGGGTGGTCCGCGACGAGCTGATCGAGCTGATGGGCGGGAGCAGTGCCGGACTCGCCCTCAACGTGCAGCCGCCGGCGGTCGTGCTGGTCGCCGGCCTCCAGGGATCGGGCAAGACCACGACCGTCGCGAAGCTCGGGCGCTGGCTCAAGGAGCAGGCGGGGAAGACCGTCGTCACGGTGAGCTGCGACGTGTACCGGCCGGCCGCCATCGACCAGCTTCGGACGCTTGCGGATCAGGTCGGCGTCGGCTTCGTTTCCGGCGCGTCCGGCGACGATCCTGTCGCGATCGCCACCGGCGCGCTCGCCGAAGCGCGCCGGCGCTTCGCCGACGTGCTGCTCGTCGACACCGCTGGCCGGCTCCACATCGACGAGGCGATGATGGACGAGGTTCGGCGCATCCATGCCGCGGTCTCCCCGGTGGAGACGTTGTTCGTGGTCGACGGCATGACCGGCCAGGATGCGGCGCATACCTCGAAGGCGTTCGATGCCGCGCTCCCGCTCACCGGGGTCGTGCTGACGAAGACCGACGGCGACGCGCGCGGCGGTGCCGCGCTGTCCGTGCGCCACGTGACGGGGAAGCCGATCAAGTTCCTCGGGGTCGGCGAGAAGACCGACGCGCTGGAGGCCTTTCACCCCGATCGAGTCGCGTCGCGCATCCTCGGCATGGGAGACGTGCTCGGCCTGATCGAGGAAGTCGAACAGAAGGTCGACCGGGAGAAGGCCGAGAAGCTGGTCAGGAAGCTCTCGAAGGGCAGGCGGTTCGACCTCGAGGACTTTGCCGAACAGCTCGCGCAGATGCGGAACATGGGAGGCTTGAGCAGCATGCTCGACAAGCTCCCCGGTCTCCCGGGGCTGCCTGCCGGAATGCGGGACCGCGTGAACGACCGGGACTTCATCCGCATGGAGGCGATCATCTCGTCGATGACGCTGCACGAGCGCCGCTACCCGGGAGTGATCAAGGGCTCCCGCAAGCGCCGGATCGCATCGGGTTCGGGCACCCGGGTGCAGGACGTGAACCGGCTGCTCAAGCAATTCACCCAGATGCAGAAAATGATGAAACGCATGCGCGGAAAGGGCGGCATGGCGCGCATGCTGCAGGGGATGGGTGGCGGCGTGCCGCACGGACCGGGCTGATCCGCGCCGCCGCACGAAGGCCGGCGGGTGGGCGAGCATTGCGAAAACGCTCCATGGGAGCCTACACTCCGCCGTCTGCCTTCAGGGTCCAACCGTCGCCTTCATGAAGCGACGCGACAGGAAGCACTTCGAATCATGGTTAAAATTCGACTCGCCCGTGCGGGCGCGAAACACAGGCCCTTCTATCACGTGGTCGTCGCGGACAGCCGCCGCCAGCGCGGGGGACGGTTCATCGAGCGCGTCGGCTTCTTCAACCCGATTGCGACCGGGAACGAGGAGCGGCTCCGGATCGATTCCGCTCGCGTCGAGCATTGGAAGTCCTGCGGTGCGCAAGCGAGCGATGCGGTGGCGAAGCTGCTGCGCTCGCAGTAGGCGTCCGGCAAGCGGCCCCGCCGACGGCGGTCCGGCTCGGCGGTGACGGATGGCGGCGGGAGCGCACCGGCGTATCGTGCTCGGCTGCATCACCCGGTCGTATGGTACGCGGGGATGGGTCGGGATTCGTTCGAGCACGGACCCGCCGGAGAACATCCTTCGGTATACCCCATGGCAGGTCGGCCGAAACGGACGCTGGTCCCCGGTGGGCGTTGCCGAAGGACGGGCGCATGGACGCGAGGTGATTGCGCGTTTCGACGGGTGCCGTGATCGCGACGAGGCGCTCGGTTACCGGGGATGCGAGATCGCGGTGGAACGTTCGCAGCTCCCGGATGTGGACGATGGCGAGTTCTACTGGGCGGATCTCGTCGGGTTGCGGGTTTCCACCTCGAGCGGCGTCCATCTCGGCAAGGTCGTCCGGTTCCTGGAGACCGGCGCCAATGACGTGATGGTGGTCCGGGGAGCGATCGAACGGTTGATCCCGTTTCTTCCGGGGACGGTTGTGCAAACGGTCGATATCGAGCGGGGAGCCATGATCGTCGACTGGCATCCCGACGACTGAGGAATGGGAGTGAGAGTCGCGGTAGTGACCCTCTTCCCGGAGATGGTGATGGCCGTCGCCCGGTATGGGGTGACGGCGCGGGCGGTGAGCCGGGAACTCCTTGAACTCGACTGCTGGAACCCGCGTGACTACGCCCGCGACCGTCATCGGCGTGTCGATGACCGGCCATACGGCGGAGGCCCCGGCATGGTGATGATGTACGAGCCGGTGAAAGCCGCAATCGGTGCGGCGCGTGATGCGGTGGACGGCGCGAGCCATACGATCCACCTCTCGCCCCAGGGAAGGAGGATCGGCCAGCAGGACATTCGCCGTCTCGCGCAGGGTCCGCCCCTGGTGATGCTCTGCGGCCGTTACGAGGGGGTCGACGAACGGTTGCTCGAGACGGAAGTGAACGAGGAGCTCTCGCTGGGCGATTATGTCCTGAGCGGCGGTGAACTTGCCGCGATGGTCGTCATCGACGCGATGACCCGGCTGATCCCGGGGGCGCTCGGGCACGACGACTCCGCCGGTGCGGACTCGTTCTCGAACGGCCTGCTCGACTGGCCGCATTTCACGCGCCCGGAGACGGTGGCGGAGCGAAAGGTGCCGGAGGTCCTGATCTCCGGGGACCACGGTGCGATTCGACGCTGGCGGCTGAAACAGTCTCTCGGCCGCACCTGGGAGCGCCGGCCCGACTTGCTCCGCGACCGCGGTCTCGACCGGGAGGAGCGGATGTTGCTGGACGAATACATCGGCGAACGCGTTGCGTCGGCCGACGACCCGGCGGTGATCGGAGACAGGAGCGAATGAGATGAGCAGCATCATCAGCGAGATCGAAGCGGAGCAGCTTCGAGACGTAGTGCCGGAGTTCTCGGTGGGGGATACCGTGGTTGTCCGGGTGAAGGTCACGGAAGGCACCCGGCAACGGCTCCAGTCGTTCGAGGGGGTTGTCATCGGCAAGCGGAATCGCGGACTGAACTCTTCGTTCACCGTGAGGAAGATCTCCCACGGCGAAGGGGTCGAGCGTGTGTTCCAGACCCATAGCCCGCAGATCGAGGGCGTCGAGGTGAAGCGTCGGGGGGCGGTGCGTCGGGCCAAGCTCTACTACCTGCGCGGCCGGTCCGGAAACGCCGCCAGGATCCGGGAGAAGATCTGACTCCCGGGCCGTCTCGAACGGGCGCCGCGCCCGTTCTTGCGCGCTTGCACCCGCCCCGGCCGGGGCGCGATGGGCGCCGGGGCATCCGCACCACGATCCTCGATGGCACACCGTCGGCACGGGGGCATTCATGACGCACCCGCCGAAACATGCGGGTCTCGCAAGCATCGAACCGTGATGGCGAACCCGCCCGCAGCCGCGCCGCCGGCAAGTGCGGCCGATGCCCGCTGCATCGAGGAGTTCGTCGATGCGAGCTGGATGGAGCGCGGGCTTGCGGCTGCCACGCTTTCCGCGTACCGCAGCGATCTTTCCCGATTTTCGCGTTGGCTTTCATGTCGTGGACTCGGGCTCGAGGAGGCGCGCCGGCTCGATGTCCTCGACTTTCTCAGCGAACACGCACACTGGCCCCCCCGCACCGTGGCCCGGCGCCTGTCCGCGTTGCGGACCTTCTACCGGCATCTGGAGCGGGAGGGGCGGATCGGGAACAATCCATGCGACCGGGTCGATGCACCGAGACTCGGGCGGCCCTTGCCCGGTGTGCTGACGGAGCGGGAAGTGGAGCGGTTGCTTGCCGCACCCGATCTCGAGACCGCGTCCGGGCTCCGGGACCGGGCGATGCTGGAGGTGCTCTATGCGACCGGGCTGAGGGTGTCGGAGCTCGTACACCTGCGTCCGGAGCAGGTGAACCTGCTCCAGGGCGTCTTGCGGGTGGTCGGCAAAGGCGACAAGGAGCGGCTCGTTCCCCTCGGCGAGCCGGCCACCGACTGGCTGGAGCGCTTTCTCGAGAGAGGCCGTTCCGAAATTCTCGGCGTGAAGCGGAGCCACGCGCTTTTCCCTACCGCTCGCGGGGGCGCGATGACCCGGCAGGCATTCTGGCACCTCGTCAGGCGTTACGCCGTACGAGCGGGAATTTCACGAGAGATCTCCCCTCACACGTTGCGACACGCATTCGCCACTCATCTCCTCGATCACGGTGCGGACCTCCGCGTGGTCCAGATGCTGCTCGGGCACCGAGACATATCCACCACCCAGATCTACACCCACATCGCACGAGAACGGCTCAAGGTCCTCCACGCGCGTCATCATCCACGGGGCTGAGTGATGGACGGTGTTCCCCGGGCATCGGCGTCGGCAGTGCCGGGCCGCGCATGAGGCGGTGAGCCGGTGCATGCAATTGATTGTGATGCGGGCGGTGCGTATCATCCTCCGGCCGAGGCTGCGGGGCATGGCGCAGTCTGGTAGCGCACCTGCTTTGGGAGCAGGAAGTCGGGGGTTCAAATCCCTCTGCCCCGACCAGTGTGGCGCCTCTCCCGGCCCGTTTCCTCGATTCGCGCCCGTAGCTCAGCCGGACAGAGCAGCGGCCTTCTAAGCCGCGGGTCGCAGGTTCGAGTCCTGCCGGGCGCGCCAGATGTCGTCCATGGTGGGCGTAGCTCAGTTGGTAGAGCTCTGGATTGTGGCTCCAGCGGTCGAGGGTTCGAATCCCTTCGCTCACCCCATGACGCGGGCCGTTAGCTCAGTTGGCAGAGCAGCTGACTCTTAATCAGCGGGTCCCAGGTTCGAGCCCTGGACGGCCCACCAACCACCGCACGAAACGTCGTCATGGGCTCGGCACTCCGGTCTCGCCTCATGTCCCGGCAATGGACCCGGAGCTCCTCCCGAACCGGACCTGCCGAAAGGGCATCGCCGTCTTGCCCGGATCGACGAGGTTCCGCACGGGCGTCTCCGTCTCGCGTTTTCGTTCCATCGTCTCGCTGCCGTCCTCCGGGGAGCCTGCCGCCGCGGACTCGACGGGAATGCGTCGGCGCGCGGCTGAAGACGGATGGACTGCATCCGGATTTCCCCAATCGGTATACTGGAAAGGGTCGGTCATCGTGACGAACACGACGGAGCCGCATGAAATGCAGGTGACGGTGGAAACGACGCAGGGGCTCGAGCGGCGCATGCGCGTGGAGATACCCGAGGAGAGGGTCAAGGACGAGATCGACAGGCGGCTGAAAGATCTCGCGAGAAGCGCCCGGGTCCCGGGCTTTCGTCCGGGAAAGGTGCCGGTGAAGGTCGTCGCGCGACGCTTTGGCCGGCAGGTGCGCGATGAGGTCGTCGGCGGGATCGTGCAGGAATCGCTCATCGACGCGCTTGGCCAGGAACAGCTTCGTCCCGCCGCTCCGCCGCGAATCGCACCGCTGGAGACGGTTGCCGGCGTGAGCTATACGGCGACGTTCGACGTGTTGCCGGACATCTCGCTGCCGCAATTCGAATCGATCGAGATCGCGCAACCGGTGGCGGAGGTCGAGGACGAAGACGTCGACCGCATGCTGGAGACGATGCGCGTCCAGCGCCGGACATGGAAGACGGTCGAGCGTGCGGCGACTTCGAGCGATCGCATCGTGATCGATCTCGAAGGCACCGTGGACGGTGAACGGCTCGATGAGGCTGGAGCCACGGAACTGCCGGTAGAGCTTGGCGAGAAGCGCATGGTCGACGGCTTCGAGGACGCCCTTCTCGGCGTGCGGTCCGGTGAGGCCAGGACGCTGAACCTTGCCTTTCCGGAGGACTACCCCGAGCGTCTCGCGGGCAAGCCGGCCACGTTCGAAGTCAAGGTGCACCGGGTGGAGGAACCCGAGGTTCCGGACATCGACGACGCCTTTGCGGAGAGCTTCGGCGTTGCGGACGGCGGGGTCGCGGCCTTGCGAGGCGAAGTGCGCGCGAACATGGAGCGCGAGCTCGCCGAAGGACTGCGCAGGACATTGAAGCAGCGCGTGATGGAAGCCCTGCTTGCCGGAACCGAGGTGGAGCTGCCGGAGTCGATGGTTCGCGGCGAGGTGGAGCGTGCCATGCAGCGGCGGCGAGAGGACCTCGCACGTTCCGGAGTCGACCCGCAACACGTGCAGTTGGAGCCGGATACGTTCGAAGGGCCGGTCAGGCGCGGAATTTCACTGGAGTTGCTGATCGCGGAGATCGTCAAGGAGCACCGGATCGAACTCGACCATGCACGGGTCCGCACCCGCGTCGAAACGATTGCATCGACCTATCAGGAGCCTGCCGCGATTGTCGAGTGGTACTACTCCGACCGCGAGCGCCTGTCCGGAATCGAGTCGCTCGTGTTCGAGGATCAGGTCGTGGACTGGATTCTGGAGCGCGCGCAGATGACACCCGAACCGACCTCGTTTGACCGGATCCTGAATCCCGGGCAGACTGACACGGAGAGCGCGTGAGGAAGGGTCGCGGGAAGCTCTCGTGCACTCGCACCGTTCGACGTTTCGCGATATTCCGGAGCGGGGTGGGCGTCGATCCGGGCTGGCCGGACGGCGGGCCGGAACCGGCGCACCCCGACGCCTCGACAAGCAGGAGTGGATGACCTGAGATGTCCGGAGCGACGCAGACCCGCGCACTCAACCTGGTTCCCATCGTCGTGGAGCAGTCCGCGCGGGGCGAGCGGTCCTACGACATCTACTCGCGCCTGCTCAAGGAACGGGTCGTCTTTCTGTGCGGGCCGGTCGATGATCCGGTCTCGAATGTCGTGGTCGCGCAGATGCTGTTTCTCGAGTCGGAGAACCCCGACAAGGACATTCATCTCTACATCAATTCTCCGGGCGGGATGGTCACCGCGGGGCTCGCGGTCTATGACACGATGCAGTTCATCAAGCCGGACGTGAGCACCATGTGCGTCGGACAGGCTGCGAGCATGGGAGCGCTGTTGCTTGCCGGGGGAGCGAAGGGGAAGCGGTATTGCCTTCCTCACTCGCGGATGATGATCCACCAGCCGCTCGGCGGCTTCCAGGGCCAGGCGTCCGACATCGACATACACGCGAAGGAAATCCTGCGGACCCGCGAGCGCCTGAACGCCATTCTCGCCACGCACACCGGCCAGCCGCTCGAGCGCATCCAGGCCGACACCGATCGTGATCGGTTCATGGAGTCGAGCGAGGCCAAGGCGTACGGACTGGTGGACGAAGTGCTGGAAGCGCGCGCGGCCGGCGGCGCCGGTACCAGTGGCGGTTGACACCCGCAGCGGCAAGGCAATGTACGAGCGCACCTGATGGCGAGCGACAAGCAAGGCAAGAGCGGCAGCGGCGATCGGTTGTTGTACTGCTCGTTCTGCGGCAAGAGCCAGCACGAGGTCCGCAAGCTGATCGCCGGTCCGTCGGTGTTCATCTGCGACGAGTGCGTCGATCTCTGCAACGACATCATCCGCGAGGAAATCCAGGAAAATGCAGGCGACGGCTCGTCGAGCCGGCTACCCACTCCGCGAGAGATCGACCGCATTCTCAACGACTACGTCGTTGGCCAGTTCCACGCGAAGAAGGTGTTGTCGGTTGCGGTATACAACCACTACAAACGGCTCGAGTCCGGGGTCAAGGCCGACGAGGCGGAGTTGTCGAAGAGCAACGTACTCCTCATTGGTCCTACCGGTTGCGGGAAGACCTTGCTCGCCGAGACGCTGGCTCGTCTGCTCGACGTCCCGTTTACCATCGCCGATGCGACGACGCTGACCGAAGCCGGATATGTCGGCGAGGATGTCGAGAACATCATTCAGAAGCTTCTCCAGAAGTGCGACTACGATGTGGAGAAGGCGCAGACCGGCATCGTGTACATCGACGAGATCGACAAGATCTCGCGAAAGTCGGACAACCCGTCCATCACCCGGGACGTATCGGGTGAAGGCGTCCAGCAGGCGTTGCTCAAGCTCATCGAGGGTACCGTGGCATCGGTGCCGCCCCAGGGTGGACGCAAGCATCCGCAGCAGGAATTCCTCCAGGTCGACACGTCGAACATACTGTTCATATGCGGTGGCGCGTTCGGAGGACTGGACAAGATCATCGAGCGCCGGGCCACGCAGCACGGCGGCATCGGGTTCGCAGCGGACGTGAAGGGCAAGGATGACGCGAACAAGATCGGCGAGATTCTCGAGGAGGTGGAGCCCGAGGATCTGGTTCACTATGGCCTGATCCCGGAGTTCGTCGGGCGGCTGCCGATACTCGCCACGCTCGAGGAGCTCGACGAAGCCCAGCTTGTCCAGATCCTCACCGAGCCCAAGAATGCGCTCGTCAAGCAGTACAAGCGCCTTTTCCAGATGGAAGGCACCGAAGTCGAGTTTCGCGCGGAGGCCCTCGGCGGGATCGCCCGCAAGGCGATGGAGCGCAAGACAGGCGCGCGGGGCCTCAGATCCATTCTCGAGCACGTCCTGCTGGACACGATGTACGACCTGCCGTCGACGGACAACGTCGCGAAGGTCGTCGTCGACAAGTCCGCAATCGAGGGGGAGTCCGCACCTCTGCTCATCTATGAAGGCGAGAAGCAACGCGCGGCCCCGGACTGATGCCGGAAGGTGGCGGTGCGCGGGAGCATCCCCGTCTCCCCAACGCAGCGGACGACACCGGGCGACTGCTTGAAATGCGCCAGCCGTGGCGCCATGTACCGCGTATCGCGGGTTCCGGAACCTCCCCGACTGCCTGTCCGGCGCCGTCGGGCCCGCGCAACTTCCGCTTGAACACCCCTCGGAGGTGCTCGACATGATCCCGGTGCTTCCTCTGCGTGACGTCGTTGTCTATCCGTACATGGTGATCCCTCTATTCGTCGGCCGGGATCGGTCCATTCAGGCACTCCAGCGGGCGATGGAGCAGGACAAGCGGATCCTGCTCGTCGCGCAGAAGGATGCGGGCCAGGACAATCCGGATGTCGAAGAGATCCATCGAATCGGGACGGTCTCCACCATCCTCCAGCTCCTGAAGCTTCCTGACGGCACGGTGAAGGTTCTGGTGGAAGGAGTGGAGCGGGCGCGCATCGACGAGTTCGCGGACGGAGAGTCCTTCCTCGGCGCAAGTATCGCCGAGCTCGAATCGGGACCCGAGGACGGGCGCGAGGTCGAAGCGCTGACTCGATCCTTGCTCACTCACTTCGAGCAGTACGTCAAGCTCAGCAAGAAGACTCCACCGGAAGTTCTGGCTTCGCTTTCGAGCATCGAGGACGCCTCGCGGCTCGCCGACACCGTCGCTGCCCACCTTGCGCTCAAAATCGAGCAGAAGCAGGCGATTCTCGAAATCCACGACACGCGCGAACGGCTCGAGCACCTCATCGCGCGCATCGAGGAGGAAATCGATCTGCTGCAGGTCGAGAAGCGTATTCGCGGCCGCGTGAAGCGGCAGATGGAGAAGAGCCAGCGTGAGTACTACCTCAACGAACAGATGAAGGCGATTCAGAAGGAGCTCGGCGACATGGACGAGTCGCCGAACGAAATCGAAGAGATCGCCAAGCGGATCGAATCGGGCGGCATGTCGAAAGAGGCGCGCGCCAAGGCCACGGCGGAGCTCAACAAGCTCAAGATGATGTCGCCGATGTCGGCCGAAGCCACCGTGGTGCGCAACTATGTCGACTGGCTGGTCAACGTGCCGTGGAAGAAGCGTACCCGCATCGGCCGCGACCTCGGCAAGGCGGAGGAGGTGCTCGAAGCCGATCACTACGGTCTCGAGAAGGTCAAGGAACGGATCGTGGAATACCTTGCGGTCCAGACACGAGTGAAGAAGCTCAAGGGGCCCATACTCTGCCTGGTGGGGGCGCCGGGAGTCGGCAAGACCTCGCTCGGACAATCGATTGCGCGGGCGACGAATCGGAAGTTCGTCAGGATGTCGTTGGGAGGCGTCCGCGACGAGGCCGAGATCCGTGGCCACCGGCGCACCTACATCGGCGCGCTTCCGGGAAAGATCGTGCAGAACCTGGCGAAGGCCGGGGTGCGCAACCCGCTCTTCCTGCTCGATGAGGTCGACAAGATGTCGATGGACTTCCGTGGCGACCCGTCCTCGGCGTTGCTCGAAGTGCTCGACCCCGAACAGAACCACGCTTTCAACGATCACTATCTCGAGGTCGACTACGACCTTTCCCACGTGATGTTCGTCGCGACCGCCAATACGCTGAACATTCCGCCGCCGCTACTCGATCGCATGGAGGTCATCAGGCTCTCGGGATACACCGAGGACGAGAAGCTCAACATCGCGCTGCGGTACCTCCTGCCGAAGCAGATGGAGAACTCGGGTCTCGAGACGAACGAGCTGTCGATCCCGGAGGACACGATTCGCGACATCATCCGCTACTACACCCGCGAGGCGGGGGTGAGGAACGTCGAGCGCGAGATCGCCAAGATCTGCCGCAAGGTCGTCAAGCAGAAGGTCGGTGACAAGGTGGAGGGCGCGGTCGAGATCACCCCGGACAATCTCGAGAGCTATCTCGGCGTCAAGCGATACCGGTTCGGGCGCAAGGAAGAGGAGGATCGCGTCGGTCAGGTCACCGGGCTTGCCTGGACCGAGGTTGGCGGGGACCTCCTCACGATCGAGGCGGTGGTGATGTCGGGGAAGGGCAAGCCTACGTATACGGGCCAGCTCGGAGAAGTGATGCAGGAGTCGATCCAGGCCGCGATGACGGTGGTGCGCGCGCGGGCCGCGATCCTCGGCATCGAGGAGAAGTTCTATCAGAAGCGCGACATCCACATCCACGTCCCGGAAGGTGCGACGCCGAAGGACGGACCGAGCGCCGGGGTCGGCATGTGTACCGCGGTGGTGTCCGCACTCACCGGGATCGCGGTGCGCGCCGATGTGGCAATGACCGGAGAGATTACGCTTCGGGGCGAGGTTCTGCCGATCGGGGGGTTGAAGGAGAAGCTGCTCGCGGCGCTTCGCGGAGGAATTCGACTGGTGCTGATCCCCGAGGACAACGCGAAGGAGCTCGTCGAGATTCCCGACGACATCAAGTCCAATCTCGATATCCGGCCGGTGAAGTGGATCGATCAGGTGCTGGACATCGCACTGACGAGACAACCGTCCGGTGCGGACGACGAGGTGGAAGACGCGCGGGTGGAGTCGTCCGATCCGGGCGACGACGAGCTGGACCGCAATGGTCTGACCACGCACTGACCGCAACGTCGATCGTTGACAGTGGTTTCAGGCGCTTGCTATATATCCGCATGCGAAGGCGGCGAGGATCCAGCCGCACCACCGGTGCGCACGACGCCTGCGGGGTGTCTGGTCGACCCCCGGAAGTTGCCGTAGACTCCCGGCGCCTTCCGGGTGCTTAGCTCAGCAGGGAGAGCGTCGCCCTTACAAGGCGAAGGTCGGGGGTTCGAACCCCTCAGCACCCACCAGGTTTCGGTCCGGCAGCAGATTTTCGGAGTGGTAGTTCAGTTGGTTAGAATACCGGCCTGTCACGCCGGGGGTCGCGGGTTCGAGTCCCGTCCACTCCGCCACCCGACTCACCACGGTGACTGCGTTCCCCCCGGCGGACGCGTTTCCCCTTGCGCACGGACCCTCGGCGCCACCCTTCGGCGCCGGTCGAACTCCGGGCCCGTTGGCCGTGTCCAATCGATGCGCCGGCGTGCGCCGCACCGGGGTTGATCCCATGCTCCAGTTCATTCGAGACAACGCGACCGGCTGGATAGCGTGGGGGATCGTGATTCTCATCAGCATTCCGTTCGCGCTCTGGGGGATCCACCAGTACGTGACTCCCGACAGCAGCGTGGCGGTGGCGACCGTCGACGATGCGGAGATCGGGCACTACGACTTCCAGCGGTTCTATGCACGTCACCGTCAGCAGCTTCAGGCTGCTCTCGGCACCGGGATCATCGATGCGGACCAAGAGGCGCGACTGCGTCGCGAGGTGCTCGACAGGATGATCGATTCCGAAGTCCTCGTCGGATCGGGGATTGCCATGGGCATGCGGGTGGGTGACGAACAGCTTGCGAGTTCCATCCGGACCCAGGAAGTTTTCCAGTCCGGCGCCGGCGGATTTTCGCAGGATGTCTACGAAGGCTGGCTGCGGGGCCAAGGCTATTCTCCCGGCGCGTTCGAGGAAGACCTCAGGCGCTCGTTGATCGAGCAGCAAATCGCCCTCGGCATATCCGGGTCGGAATTCGTCTCCGGGAGCGAGTTGCGTGACGCGGTGCGGGTCCGTCTGCAGACGCGTACGTTCTCGCTGCTCACCATCCCGTCCACCGATTTCGAGAGTCCGGAGCCGGCCGATTCCGAGATTCGAGCGCACTTCGAACAGCGCCGCGACGAGTACACGGCTCCGGAGCGTCTGCGGCTGCGCTACCTGGAAATCGCCCTGGATGAAATCGCTGCCGGCATCAAGGCGGACGACGTGGAACTTCGTGCCCTGTTCGAAGCCGAACCGGAACGGTTCGTCACGCCTGAGAAGCGTGAAGCCTCCCACATTCTGGTTTCCGTCCCGCCCGATGCGGGAACGGACGTGGACGGACAGGCGCGAGAGCGGTTGGCTGCGCTGGCGGACAGAATCGCCGCCGGCGAGTCGTTCGAGGATCTGGCGAGGGAGAACTCCGACGACCCGGGGTCCGCGGCGGCCGGCGGAGCGCTCGGTTTCATTGAGCGCGGAATGATGGTCCCCGAATTCGAAGAGGCGGCGTTTGCCCTTGCCCCGGACGAGCTGAGCGCTCCGGTACGGTCGAGCTTCGGATGGCACCTGATCAAGGTAACGTCGGTTCAGGGGTCCCGCGGCGCAACGTTCGAAGAGGTTCGCGATCAGGTGCTCGCCCAGTACCAGTCACGGGAAGCGGAGCGGATTTTCGTGGAGCGCGTGGAGACGCTTGCCAACGTCACCTACGAGCATCCCGAATCACTCGAGGCCGGCGCACGGGAGCTCGGGTTGACGATTCGGGAAACCGGTCCGGTGACGCGCGACGGACAATCGGATGATCCGGTCGCTTCGCAGCCTGTGGTGGTGGCGGCGGCGTTTTCGAGCGAGGTGCTTGATGAGGGCAACAACAGTGAGCCCATCGAGTTCGAATCGGGCCGGATCGTCGTCATGCGTGTATTCGATCACGAGCCTTCGCGCCAGCTCACCCTGGAGGAGGCGCAGGCCGACATCGTTGCCGCCATGAAGGCCGAAGCAAGACGCGGGGCGGTGACCGAACGTGGGCGTGCATTGCTGGCCGACTTGCGCGGCGGGCGGGATGCGGATGCGGTGGCGGCCGATGCCGGACTCGAATGGAGCCGGTTCGAGGATGTCGGCCGGACCGGCGGTGGACTCGCCCGGCAACTGACCGAGCTCGCGTTTCGCATGCCTCGCCCCGGCTCCGGGGCCCCGCAGTTCGACGGGACGGTCGATGGCGGTGGGGATTTCGTCATCGTGTCGCTGTCGAGCGTGGACGAAGGCGACATCTCCTCGATGAGCGACGATGAAACCCGCACCATGCGGCAAGCCCTGGAATCCGACGACGGCCGGAGCATGCTCGATGCGTTCGTCCGCGGCCGCCGGCAGGCGGCGGACGTAAGGATTGTCGAGCAGAATCCGGAAAGCTGAGCGCACGCTTCACGGGAAAGGTCGTCACGCGGCGCGCAATCGGCTCGATCTGCGAAAGCGCTTCTTCAGGAATTCCATCTGGTCGGCGAGGATTCGCCGGTTCGACAGGACCAGATACTCCGCGCGATTCGGGACGTACGGCACCGCCAGCAAGCCCATTCCCGCTTCCTCGGGTGTGCGCGACCCCTTGGCGTGGTTGCATCCGCGACAGGCGGTCACGACGTTGCTCCAGCAATCGGTACCGCCCCGCGAGAGAGGCATGAGGTGATCGCGGGTGAGCAGGGAATCGGGAAACTGCTGTCCGCAGTACATGCACAGGTGTTCATCGCGCAGGAACAGCTCGCGGTTCGACAGCGGCGGCACCAGCCGCTCGCCGTCGATGTTGCGGGAGTAGCCGCGCACCGCGATGATCGAGTTGACGGTAATTCGCGACCGGCATCCGCTGAGCCGGTTGATGCCGCCGTAGAAGGTGAAGGTCCGTTCGCCTGCGGTCCAGGCGATCATCTCCCGCGAATGCAGAACCACCGCATCCTGCCAAGGGACCCAGCGCTGAGGCCGGCCCGCGATGTCGAGTCGGAGGATGAGAGGGTCCATGACTGGATTCGCGATGTCGGCCGGTGCGCGGGAGGGTTCTTTGTGGGAAGTGTCGGTATTCTGCATCAATCGGAGCAGCCCGGACATCCGCCGGCGGTCCGTTACGGCATGGACATGCCCATCATGCCGAAACCGGCGTCGACGTGGACGACTTCGCCGGTGATGCCCGCCGCGAGGTCCGAGCACAGGAACGCCGCGGCGTTTCCCACGTCATCGATCGTGACGTTGCGCCGCAGAGGGGCCCTGGTTTCGACCTGTGCGAGGATTTCGCGAAAGTCGGAAATGCCGGCCGCGGCCAGGGTCTTGATCGGGCCGGCGGATATGGCGTTCGCCCGGATGCCTTCGGGACCCAGTGCCGCGGCAACGTAGCGCACGTTTGCTTCCAGGCTCGCCTTGGCGGCACCCATCACGTTGTAGTTCGCGATGACTCGATTGGCGCCGAGATAGGTCAAAGTCAGCAGAGCGCCGCTACGCCCCTGCATCATGGGTCGTGCCGCCTTGGCGAGTGCGGCGAAGCTGTATGCGCTCACGTCGTGTGCAATCGAGTGCGCATCCCGGGTGAGGGACTCGAGATAGTCGCCATGCAGCGCTTCGCGTGGTGCGAACGCGATTGCGTGGACGACGATGTCGAGCGTGTCCCAGTACGCGCGCAACGCCTCGAACATGCGTTCGATCTCGGAATCGTGCGCGACATCGCATTCCAGAACGATGTTCGAGCCCGCCTCGGCCGCCAGCTTGGCGACACGTTTCCCGAAACGCTCGTTCTGGCATGCGAATGCCAGCTCGGCGCCCTCGCGATGCATCGCACGCGCGATTCCCCAGGCAATCGAGCGATTGCTCGCAACCCCCAGAACGAGGGCTCGTTTACCGTCGAGAAGAGACATTGCCGACTGTTTCGGATGGAGAATCGGAGCCGGAATCGTATCGCTTCACAAGGGCTCCCACCGCCCTCGGGTTCAGATCGCGGGTGCGTGCGTCAGATGCACGTCGAGCTCGCGTCCGGGCATCAGCAGATCGCCCTTCGGGAGCTGGTTCCATTTGCGCAAGCTGGCGACGGACACCCCGAATCGCCGCGAGATCTCCCAGAGTGAATCGCCGCGTTTGACTCGGTATCGAATGCGCTCACGGCCTCCGGAGCCGTTCGAGTCCACGGCCGGCATCAGGCGCAACTCCTGGCCCGGTCTCAGGATCGCGCTCTCGTTGATGCGATTGAGTTCGGCGAGTTCGAGTACGGTCGTTCCATGCCGCTTCGCGATTGCGGAGAGCGTATCGCCGTATCCGACCACATGGACGCCGGTCGAGGATGACGCATCGAGCGGCCCCGCCGTCGGCCCGGAGGTACGGGCATTGAGGGACTTGCCGTTTCGGCGGTACACGGTGAGCCGTTGCCCCGGCCGGAGGACCGTCGTCATCGACAGATCGTTCCACGCCGCAAGCTGCTTCATGTCGACCCCATGGTTGCGCGCAATCCGCCACAGGCTGTCCCCGCTGCGTACGTGGTGGATCGTTTCGATCGGTCCCTCGGTTGCCCCGGGGCCGAGCCGCGCCTGCATCGTACCGTCGTGCCGGAACGCCTCCGACGTTGCGATCGGGACAGGCACCAGGAGATCGCGTCCGGCGCGAATCAGGTCGGAGGCGAGCCGGTTGGCGTCTTTCAATGCCGCGACACTGGTTCCGTAGCGTCTGGCGATGGCGCCGAGCGTGTCTCCGGACGCGATCCTGTGGCGCTCCCAGCGCATCCGCTTCCCGGTCGGAGTCTCCGCAAGTCCCGCTCTGAACCGCTCGACGGTGTGGGCGGGAAGCTGCAGCCGGTGTGGACCGGCCGGATCGGTGGCCCACCGCTTGAAACCCGGATTGAGCTGGCGGACTTCTTCGAGCGTAATGCCGGCGAGAGCCGCCGCGATGCCGAGGTCGATCTGGCCGTCGTGAGCGACCGGCCGAAAAGACACGCGGTCAGGAATCGGGTCGAGGGTGACGCCGTACCGGTCCGGGTCCTCGACGATCTCGGAGATCGCGAGCAGGCGAGATACGTGGGACCGTGTTTCCCTGGGGAGTCTCAGAGACCAGACGTCCGTGGGCTTCCCTCGCGCACGATTCCGGGACATCGCGCGCCTGACGTTGCCTTCACCCCAGTTGTATGCGGCGACCGCAAGCAACGGATCGCCGTCGAACTCTTCCAGGAGCATCGTCAGGTAGTCGAGTGCGGCACGGGTCGATGCGACGACATCGCGGCGCCCGTCGTACCACCAGTTCTGCTTCAGTCCGTATCGCCTTCCCGTCGATGGCATGAACTGCCACAGGCCCGACGCACCGGCTCGAGAGTACGCGCGTACCCGGAACGCACTCTCGACGACCGGCAACAACGCGAACTCCATGGGCATTCCACGCTTGTCGACTTCCCGCACGATGTATGCCAAGTACGGCCGCGCCCGCTCGGTCACGCGACGGAGATAGTTCGGGTGCTTTCGATACCAGTCGATCTCGCGTTCGACTCGCGAGTTCATCGAGTGCGGAAAGGCCAGACCGTCGCGAATGCGTGTCCACGAGTCGCGGGGGACCGCCGCGTCCCTGTCGGCGCGCGGTTCCGGCCGTCTCGTTGCGGCATCACGTCCGGGCATGCCGATGGTGGCCAGTTCCATCGGTACTTGGGGACGACTCCCGGTTGCCGGGAGCTGGTCGCGCCTGTTGCGCGCCGTCTCGCTCGTCGGGGGCGGGTCCGGCTCGCTCCTCCCCGTGCCGGACACGGGATATCCCGGTTTCGCGTTCGCGGAGAGATCCGGGCCGGACGGCTGCGAGGTGCACCCCGCCAGCATGATCGACGCCCACAGGAACGCGGCCGGCACCCGGGCGCTCGCCCGGGCTCCACGCCGGAGAACGGAAGAGGTCGGAGCGATCGATGCCACGCCCTCGGGCGTGCCGGTTCCTGGCATCACAAGCACACCACGCGGCTGCGAGACGGTCCGCAATGCTATGGATCGGCACCGGTCCGGTCAAGAACACTGCCGGGAGGGGAGGACGAATCCGGGGCGGCCCAAGTGGACCACCGCGGTTTTGCCGCATAATGGCGTCCTGATGAACGAGATCGCCAACGCTCGCCGAATGCGAAGCCGACATGTCGCGTCACCGTTGCGGTCGGGGCTCGCACGGTGGATGCAAAGCCCCGCCGGAACGGGGTTGCTCCGGATGGAGGTCGAACGTGTGCATGCCGCGGTGGGCAATCTCTTCGGCTACCACTGCCTCCAGGTCGGGGACCTCGCAGGAGTGGATCTCCTGAGTGCGAGCCGCATTCCGGGTCGCACGGTCGTCGACATCGACGGCGGTGCGCCGCACAATTCGTATCCGCTCGTGACGGGGGCCGCAACGTCGTTGCCGATCGACTCTCATGCGGTGGACGTGGTCATTCTGCCTCATGTGCTGGAGTTCGAATCCCGGCCTCACGAGGCGCTCAGGGAGTCGTCCCGCGTGCTGGTCCCGGAAGGCAGCCTCGTCGTCCTGGGATTCAACCCGGTGAGCATCATCGGACTGCGGCGTGTGTTCAGGTATCGTGCGGCGGGTGCGCCGTGGTGCGGTACCTACTTCGGAACGGGGCGATTGCGCGACTGGCTCGGCCTGCTCGGGTTCGACATCGTCGATCAGCGCCCCTGCTTCGCGTCGGAACACGGAGTGCTTCCCTGGCGATCCCGAGGGCGTTCGCTCGCCGAATGGATACCTCCGGCTCTGGCGAGTGCGAAGCTCATTCTTGCGAAGAAGCGCGTCAATGCGGTGTTGCCGGTGCGTTCGCGCTGGAAGCCGAGACGGCGGCTGGTCGGCGTAGGGCTCGCCAGACCGTCGGCGAGGGTCCTTGGCGGTGAGTGACGCGGTCGAGATCTTCACCGACGGAGCGTGCCGCGGAAATCCGGGCCCCGGCGGCTGGGGAGCGGTACTGCGCTGCGACGGACACGAGAAGCTGCTGCGCGGAGGCTCGCAAGACACGACGAACAATCGAATGGAACTGACCGCCGCGATCGAGGCGCTGAAGGCGTTGCGCCGACCGTGCCGCGTAAGGCTCGTCACCGACTCGACGTACCTGAGGAACGGGATTACGCGGTGGCTCGGCGCCTGGAAGAGCAGGGGCTGGAGAACCGCCGGCCGCAAGCCCGTGAAGAACGTGGATCTGTGGAGGCGCCTCGACGAGGCGGCGTCGCCGCATGATGTCGAGTGGGTGTGGGTGAGGGGCCACGCTGGCCACGAAGGCAATGAGATGGCCGATGCGCTGGCTCGCTCTGCCGCCGAGGAGCGCACGTCGTGAGACAGGTGGTTCTCGATACCGAGACGACGGGCCTCGAGCCCGAGCTGGGGCACAGGGTCATAGAGATCGGTGGCGTCGAGCTGGTGAATCGTCGACTGACCGGACAAACACTCCACTACTACCTTCAACCGGACCGCGAGATTGACGACGGTGCGCTCGAGGTGCACGGCATCACTCGCGAGTTCCTGCAGGACAAGCCCCGGTTCGCGGACGTCCACGCGGATATTCTGGAATTCGTCTCGGGTGCGGAGGTCATCATCCACAACGCCCCGTTCGACGTAGGGTTCCTCGATCACGAGCTCGCGCGGCTCGGGGACCCGGACCTGCGGATGGAGCGCTGTTGCCGGATCCTCGACAGTCTTGCGCTGGCTCGTCAGCTTCATCCCGGGCAACGCAACAGCCTCGACGCGCTGTGCAGGCGCTACCGGATCGACAACTCGGCGCGTCAGCTCCACGGTGCGCTTCTCGATGCCGAGATCCTCGCAGACGTGTATCTGGCGATGACCGGAGGCCAGGCGGTGCTGGAGCTCGACAGCGCCGGCGAGACCACGGTGGCCGCCAGCGCTCTGCGCGGCGAATCGCGCAGGCGAAGCGTCGGCTCGATTCCGGTGGTACGCGCGAGCCGCGACGAAAGCCGGGCGCATGCGGCTCGACTCGCCGACATCGATGAAAAGAGCGGCGGACACTGCCTCTGGTTGCAGCTCGAAGGTGGCTGAGTCGCCCGCCGTGCATGGCATTTCGGACGAGTCCCGGCGTAGAATCGGGGGATGATCTTCGTGCGCTCCCGCTCGGGGAGCGCATGGGGTGGTACCTGGACGACCAGACCGACGACGGAGGGGAACATGAACCCATTGGACAGCATTACCGGAACCATCGTCAGCGGTGTCATTCTGGCGTTGATCCTGGCTGCGCTGTTTTGAGTCCTTTCGGGCAGCGGGCCGATGGAAGTGACTGAAACAGACTTCTGGGAGATCAGACCATGGATGTTCTAGTACTGGCGATAGAGCGCTGGATCCACTTTCTCTCCGGCGTGACCTGGGTCGGACTGCTTTACTACTTCAACTTCGTGCAGGTGCCCGCGATTGCCGCGGCGAATGCGGACAAGGACGGCCCGGGTCCGGGCGCAATCAACAAGTACGTCGCACCGCGAGCGCTTCTCTGGTTCCGCTGGGGCGCGGTCGTGACCTGGCTGTCGGGGGCGGCGTTGCTGGAAAGCTCGCCTCATCTGAGTCTCGTCGACGCCTTCACTCTGCAAGGCGCCAGCCAAGTCATCGGGGTGGGCGCCTGGCTCGGGACAATCATGTTGTTCAACGTCTGGGCCCTCATCTGGCCGAACCAGAAGAAGGTGCTCGGCATCGTCTCCGCCTCCGACGAGGAAAAGAACCGGGCTCGCCGGGTCGCACTGCTCGCCTCGCGTACGAACACGCTGCTGTCGATTCCGATGTTGCTGTTCATGGGAGCGTCCGCCCACGGATTGCCGTACTGACGGAATGTGCGGTGACGGTTCGGGATCCCCGTTCGAAATCGAGCGGGTGTCCCGCAGCCGCAGGTGACCACGGGTTTCCGGTGGCTCTCCGGACGGCTTTCGCGTAGCGCGGGGACGAGAGGCCTGCCGCACGTGCGGCGGCGGTCGGTGGCAGGGCGCTAGCCAGCGGCGCCGGACGATCTCCGCGGTTCCCACGCGCGCGGTGTCCCGCGCGTCCGCCGGTAGCCATGAGTGCGCCGGCCGCTTCTGCGTCTTGCCGAATCGGGGCACCGGATCCCGCCGATGAGAATCCTGGTCAGCAATGACGACGGCTATCTTGCCCCCGGGTTGCGAAGCCTGGCCGATTCCTTGGCCTCGCTTGGGGAAGTCGTCGTCGTGGCGCCGGATCGGGACCGCAGCGGAGCGAGCAACTCGCTGACCCTGAGGAACCCCATTCGACCGCGAACTGCGGAGAACGGATTCGTATTCGTCGACGGAACCCCGACCGACTGCGTGCACTTGGCCGTCACGGGACTGCTGGACCCGGAACCGGACATCGTGGTGTCGGGGATCAACGCGGGCGCCAATCTAGGCGATGACGTGATCTACTCGGGAACCGTGGCGGCGGCGATGGAAGGACGGTTGCTGGGGCTTCCGGCCATTGCGGTGTCCCTTGCGTCTCGGCGTTGCCGCCACTTCGATACCGCGGCCAGGATTGCGTGCCGGCTCGTCGAACGGCTCGTCGAGCATCCGCTCGACTCGAACGTCATATTGAACGTGAACGTCCCCGATGTCGCGGTCGGCGCACTTCGTGGATTCCGCGCCACGAGACTCGGGCATCGGCACCGTTCGGAGCCGGTGATCCGCATGACCGATCCTCGCGGAGAGTCCATCTACTGGGTCGGACCGTCCGGAGCCGAGCAGGACGCAGGCCCGGGCACCGACTTCGACGCGTTGCGTGCCGGTTTCGTCTCCGTGACCCCCTTGCACGTCGATTTGACGCGGCATCAGACACTCGACCCGGCCGGGCGCTGGCTCTCGGAGATCGAGTTGCCGTGACCGGGATGTTCGAAGGCTCCGGGATGACGTCGATGCGCACGCGCGAGCGCCTCGTGTCCCGCCTGCGTGACCAGGGAATCAGCGACGAAAGCGTGCTCGACGCCATTCGCAGCGTGCCGCGCCACATCTTCGTCGATGAAGCCCTCGCAAGTCGCGCCTATGAAGACGTCGCCCTTCCGATCGGGATGGAACAGACGATCTCGCAGCCGTTCATCGTGGCCCTGATGACACAGGCCACCGTAGCTGCGCCGACGCCACGCCGGGTGCTGGAAGTCGGTACGGGGTGCGGATACCAGACCGCGGTGCTCGCTTCGCTCGTATCGCGCGTGTATACCGTGGAACGGATCGAGCTGCTGCTCGCCCGGGCCCGCCAACGGTTGCGGGCACTCGAAGTGGGCAACGTGTGGTTCAGGCACGGCGACGGCACCTTGGGCTGGCCCGAATGCGCGCCATTCGATGCGGCGCTCGTGACCGCGGCACCCCCCCGCCTTCCCGAGAAGCTCGTCGAGCAGATCATCCTCGGCGGACGAATCGTGATTCCCGTAGGGGACTCCCGCGGGCAGTGGCTCAAGGTGTACACACGTACCGAATCCGGAGTGGATGAAGACGCGATTGCCGATGTGAGCTTCGTTCCCATGCTCAGGGGAAAGCAGTGACGGCCGCTTTTCTGCGTCGGCGCGGAATGCCGGCTGCGGTTCGCGGCCGTGGGACCCGCGCGAGCGCAGCCGCCGGCTTGTGCCTGATCGCGGGTCTGGCGGGGCTTGTCGCGGGGTGCGTTGGCAGCGGTGCCGTTGCGCCGGTACTGGCGCCGGCCGAGGCGGAGATGCCGGGCCGTGACCGCGGGCATGTCGTGGGCAGGGGCGAGACGCTCTACTCGATCGCCTGGCGTCTCGGCCTCGACTACCGCGTGCTTGCCGAGGCCAACTCGATTCGGGATCCCTACACGATCTATCCGGGACAACGACTTCTCATCCCCGAGCCGGGTGACAGTGTGCCGTCGGTATCGGAACCCCCGGTGGTACGGAGCGAGCCGGCCGGATCGAGCGATGTATCGACCCCGGGGACCGGCACGGCCGAAGCGGTCGCACCGCTTCCGCCATCGTCTCCGGAGCCGGCGCAGTCGGCGGACCCGCCGCGCCACTCCCCGGTCCGGCCCCGGCCGTCCGTGCCGGAACCCGCATCGGCTCCTGCCGTCGATTCACCACCCGCGGCTCCGCGGGTGGCGTCTGCGCAACGGCGCCAGTCCGCGCCGGAGCCGGTATCGAAAGCGGCCTCGGCATCGACGGGTGCGGCCAGAACCGTGGCGGGCGTGCGTTGGACACCACCTGCCGAGGGCAGGACCATCGGAAAATTCGGACGCGGCAGCAACAAGGGGATCGACATCGCAGGCGACTTCCGGCAACCCGTACGCGCGGCGGCCGGCGGGAGCGTCGTCTACGCGGGCAGCGGACTCGTCGGCTACGGCAAGCTCGTCATCCTGAAGCACGGCAGCCGGCTTCTCAGCGCTTATGCCCACAACGACAGGCTGCACGTGAGAGAAGGAGACGAAGTGAAGGGAGGGCAGCACATTGCCGACATGGGACGTTCGGGCAAGGGGCGTGTGATGCTGCACTTCGAGATCCGGCGTGACGGCAAGCCGGTCGATCCCTTCCGGTTCCTGCCCTGAGAGGATCCGGAAGAGAGTGGGGGGAGGGGTGTCCAGCCCCGAAAGAGCCGCTCGCGGCGGCCGGAAACGGGCGGCCGCGTTACTCGATGGGCAGCAGCAACGCCACGACCTTGCGTCCTTCTGCGCCGAGGATATTGTAAGTGCGGCACGCTGCGGAGGTTGACATGACTTCGACCCCGATACCGGCGCGCCCCAGCGGAGCGAGAAGTTCGGGCGACGGGAATACATGGCGTGAGCCGGTACCTATGATGACGATTTCGGGGCTCTGTTCGCAGAGCCGTCCGATTGTGGCGGCACTCAGGTCATCCGGTCCGCGCTCCTTGAAATCCGTTGCGTTCGCGTGCGGACCGACCATGACCGTGCCCGTGATCGTGACCTCGTTCACGGTGACGAATCCGGCGCCGTACGCGCTGATCCGTTGTCCGCTCGTGGTCGTCGGGTCCGAATGGAGCTTCATGTCGGCCCCATGAGCAGCCGGCGCGATTCGGAACCGGCGCCTGACCGGTTCGTCGAATGCACGGAATGACGGGGACGGGACGCGGCGGCTGTATACTCTTCGACGGCCGTCCTCCTCCGCGTTGCCCCGATACACGAGTTCACGTGTGTTCCGCTCGGGAAGACGGGACCCGGAGGATACGGGACAGGAAGCGCGGGCGGGAAACCACCGGGGGGCAACCCGCTTCCTGTGCGTGCGTATCCGAACGGCAGGCCGAATTCGGTCATCTGGCGAGGTAACGACATGCGGGTCGTTCTCCTTGGTGGGCCGGGCGCAGGAAAGGGCACCCAGGCCGCGTTCATCACCGGACGCTACGAGATCCCCCAGATATCGACCGGTGACATGCTGCGTGCGGCGATACGCTCCGGCAGCGAACTCGGCGCCGGAGCGAAGGTTCTGATGGATGCGGGGCGTCTCGTTCCCGACGAAATCATCGTCGGTCTCGTGGAGGAGCGCATCACGGCCGGCGACTGTGCGAACGGATTCCTGCTCGATGGGTTTCCGCGCACGATTCCACAGGCGGAGGCGATGCGCGCTCGGCACCTCCACATCGACGTCGTAGTGGAAATCACGGTTCCCGATGACAGCATTGTCGAGCGCATGAGTGGGCGTCGCGTCCATCCGGGCTCGGGAAGAACATACCACGTGCGGTTCAATCCGCCTGCGGTCGAAGGAGTCGACGACGCCACCGGGGAACCGCTGATACAGCGCGACGATGACCGGGAATCGACGGTGCGATACCGGCTCGAGGTCTACCACGAACAGACCGCGCCCATCATCGACTACTACCGGCAATGGGAGAAGGACAGTCCGCAGTCGGCGCCGCGTGTTGCGCGAGTCGACGGCCTCGGCACGCTCGAGGAGGTACGCGAGCGGGTGTTTGCGGCACTTGACCGGGAATGACGGACCCTGGTGCCGTGACGAATCCCGTGGCGCCGGACTATGGTGCCGGCTGCACGGGACCCCCATGGCGCGAACCGGGAGGCAGTGCCTCGAGCGTGTGCCACGGCGGTCGCCGAAGACCCGGACCGGGTTCGCGGTTCCGTCCCGGCTCGTGCCGAATTGCCTCCTCCGGATGATGATGGAACACTTGCCGGTCATCCGAACCGGTCCGGTCCGAGAGGCGCGATGATCGACGAAGACGGATTCAGGCCCAATGTGGGGATCATCGTTCACAACGACGCGGGCCGCGTGCTCTGGGCGCGCCGTATCGGCCAGGATGCCTGGCAGTTCCCGCAGGGCGGGATCAAGGCGCACGAATCGCCGGTGGATGCGTTGTATCGGGAACTCCGGGAAGAACTCGGCCTGTCTCCGGTCCATGTCGAACTCATCGGCCAGACGCGCGACTGGCTTCGGTACCGTCTTCCCCGACGGTACATCCGACGCAGGCCCGGTACCGTCTGCGTCGGACAGAAACAACGATGGTTTCTGCTGCGCCTGCTCGGCGACGAGGATGACGTGCAGGTCGATGCGAGCGAACGGCCGGAGTTCGATCACTGGAAATGGGTCAACTACTGGCACCCGACGCGCGAGGTCGTGTTCTTCAAGCGTGGCGTCTATCGCCGTGCGTTGAAGGAGCTTGCTCCGCTCCTCTATCGCAGATTCGCCTGCGGGTGAGGGATGCCGATGGGTCCCGTTCGGCGCGTGCGCCGGCCCGTGCGGCGGCACCTGCACCGCCGGCCTGCGCTCGATATCCAGGGAGACCGCGATGTGGCCCGACCGTCGATTGCTCGATCTGCTCGGTATCGAGCTGCCGATCATTCAGGCGCCGATGGCGGGCGCGACCGGCGCCCGGATGGCGATCGCGGTCAGCGAGGCAGGCGGCCTCGGCTCGTTGCCGTGCGCGCTGCTGACGGTCGAGAAGGCACGTGCCGAAATCGGGGTGATCCGCCAGTGCACGAACCGGCCGCTCAACGTCAACTTCTTCTGCCACTCGACGCCGTCGCCCGACGCCGTGCGCGAACAAGCCTGGAGGTCGCGGCTGGCTCCGTACCGTGCGGAGCTCGGGGCAGATCCTTCGACGGATGCACCGGGACTCGATCGGGCCCCGTTCGGCCACGACATGTGCGATCTGCTGGAAGAGTACGAGCCCGAAGTCGCGAGCTTTCACTTCGGGCTTCCGGAACCACGCCTGCTCGACCGGGTGAAGGCGCTCGGCTGCAAGGTGCTCGGCTCGGCCACCACGGTCGAAGAAGCCCGCTGGCTGGCAGATCGAGGTTGTGACGCGGTCATTGCGCAAGGATATGAAGCGGGTGGCCACCGTGGCATGTTCCTGACCGATGCGGTGGAGTCGCAACCGGGCACCATGGCGCTCGTTCCGCAGGTCGTCGACGCGATTGACGTGCCGGTCGTCGCGGCCGGCGGTATTGCGGATGGCCGGGGCATTGCCGCCGCCCACGCGCTCGGAGCGTCGGGCGTGCAGATTGGTACCACGTACCTGCTGACGTCCGAGTCGACTGTTTCCGGCCTGCATCGCATCGCACTCGGAAGTGCCCGTGACGATGGCACGGCGCTGACGAACGTGTTCACCGGCCGGCCCGCTCGTGGACTGGTCAATCGGATTGTGCGGGAAATCGGGCCGATTTCACCGGATGCACCGGCATTCCCGACCGCGGGAGGGGCAATGGCGCCGCTCAGGACCGCGGCCGAAGCAGCGGGCTCAAGCGAGTTCTCGCCGCTGTGGTCGGGACAGGCTGCAAGTCTTTCGCGCTCCGGCAGTGCGCGGGAGTTGACGCGAGAGCTGGCGGCGAGTGCCCTCGAACGACTCGGGATGCTGGGCTCGCCGGGCTGAACTCCCCGGAACCGGCCCGCCGCCCGTCACGTCTTGCCGCAAACCCTGCGCGGTGCGCGGTCGGGCGGGTCCCGGAATTCCCACCGATGCTCCGAACGCGCCCGGCGCCTCCGGATGCCCGGCGATGCGTGTCGCCGGGCATCTGAAGGTTGGTGGAGGCGGCGGGAATCGAACCCGCGTCCGCGAGCACTCCGCCTTCGGCTCTACATGCTTAGCCTCGTCTTTTCGTTTGACCGCATCGCTACCCGACGGGCAAGGCTGCGAAGCGGCGAGCCTCCAGGGATCTGACGGGATCGGGTGAGGCGCCCGATGCCGCGGGCTTGTGTGAGTCGACCTCCGGTATCCGAACGCACAAGCACGTTACGGTCGGAGGCTGGCTGCTACTCAGGCAGCCAGAGCGTAGTTGTCGTCGTTGGCAACTAATGTGTTGCAGCCGGATTTGCGAGGAAGCTGCGTCCTCGGCATGCACCTCGGGTTTCGTCACCCACGTCGAAGCCATTTCGCCCCCGATGCGTGGTGGTCGAAGTGTAAGCCCCGATGCGCGGGATTGCCAGCATCTGTACCGGCTCACGACCTTTGGCACTGAGCGTTCAGGTGGCCTCCAATGCGACAAGGTACTCGTTGGGGGTTCGATAGGCGAGTGATGCATGTGGTCGTTGGTAGTTGTAGAAGAACTCGTACTGGGCGAGGCGGGAGGCGACGCTCGTCACGGTGAGCGGTCCGTTGTAGAGGTTCCAGAATTCGGTTCGGGCGGAGCGGTTGGCGCGTTCTACGCAGCCGTTGTACTGGGGTCTGCGCGGTGGTGTTGCGTCGCACGTAATTTCGTAAGGGATTTGTCGGTTTATTTCTGATCGGCTGAGGGCTGATTTCTCACATTGTCCCCCCATCGTCGGAGAGCGGTGCCAGTGCGGGCCGAGCGCCTGCGTTCACCGGGATCGCGGCGGCGGTCGCGACGATCACGGTGCTCGTGGTGACGGTGAGTTCACCAGCGCGCCCGTGTTCGTTGAACGGGCGCGCTGGTGGGTGCGGGGGGTGGTCGAAGGCGAAGGCGAGGTCGTTGAGGAGTTCGCACAGATGAGCGGTGGCCTCGTCGCTGATGTCGTGGTGCACGACGAGTCAAGACCGGTTCACAGCCGCAACTCCGCGACAGCGTGCTCGAGGTGCACGGCGGTGACGGTGCGCTCGCCTGTTGCGGCGGCGGCGGTGAGGGCGTAGTGGGCGATGCGATTGATGAGCCGGGGCAATCCGCGAGCGCTGTGCGCCAGCGCCTCGACGGCGGGGGGGTCGAACAGGGGGAGTTCGCAGCCGGCCAGACGCAGGCGGTGGGCGAGGTAGGCGTGGAGTTCCTCGCGGTCGATGCCGGCGAGGTGGTGGCGTACGACGAGGCGTTGGGAGAGCGATTCGTGCACGGCCATGGCGAGGCGGCGGCGCAGCTCGGTGAGTCCGACGAGTAGCAGGCACAGGCGGTTGTCGCTGTCCATGGCGAAGTTGGTCAACAAGCGAAGGTCTTCGAGGACGTCGTTGCGCAGGTGCTGGGCTTCGTCGATGACGAGCACGGGGAGCTGCTTGGCCTCGCACACCAATCGGGTGATTTCGGTGCGGATGGCGCGGTAGGCGGTGGCGCGCGAGCGCTCGGTGGGCAGTCCCAGTTCCCAGGCGATGGATTTGTACATGTCGAGGACGTTTCCGGTGGTCAGGCAGACGTAGCCCACCCGATACAGGCCCGGATGCAGGGCGGCGGTGACGTGACGGCACACGGTGGTTTTGCCCGAGCCGACCTCTCCGGTCATGAGGCCGATGCCCTTGAGTTCGATGAGGTGATGGAGCCGTGCCTGGGCCTCGCGCCGGGAGTTCGACTCGAACAGCTCATCGGTGTGGGCCGGGGTCTCGAAGGGGAGCCGGGTGAGGGCGAAGTGTCGCAGGTACATTACGGGTTCTCCTTGAGGGTGCGCATCGTCAGAGGCGAGGTGGGTGGTTCGGATGCGGGGGTGTCGCACTGGAGCTGCCAGGAGGGTCGGTGGCGCTTGACGGCGGTGTTGGCGTAGGCGTCGAGGCGGGTGGCCCTCCCGGCACCCTTGCCGTCGTGGACGACCTCGATGGGGCGCGCAGGCGGTGCGTCGGGGTCGTAGCGCAAGGTGACGGATTGGCCGACGAGCACGGCGTCGACCTCGTAGAGTCGTCCGTGGAGGCTGACGGTGCGGTCTTTCATGACGCGGCGTTTGGCCTCGAACAGGAAGAGGTCGTCGAGGTCGAGGCGGGGGCCGGGGAAGCGCACGTCGTGCCCGGCGAGTGCCCACTGGTCGAGGGGGGTGCGCCCGTCGAGTCCGCGATGGGGCGAGCGGTGGTACTCGCCCTCGACCCAGGCCCAGAGGGTGCGGTTCAACGTCTCCAGGCTCTCGGTGGCCTCGGCGGTGAGGTGGGCGAGCCAGGCGGCGCGCAGGGTGCGGAAGAAGCGCTCGATTTTTCCCTTTCCGGCGGGCTGATAGGGCCGGGCGTGGATGAGCGCGATGCCGAGCTTGGCGCATACCAGTGCGAGCTGCTGGGAGCGGAAGCTCGCCCCGTTGTCGACATAGAGCCTTGCGGGGAGGCCGCGCCGCGCGATGGCCTGCTTGAACACGGGCAGGAAGGCGGTGGTGTTGTCCGCGTAGGCGAAGGCGGCGAAGGGGATGACGCGGGTGGCGTCGTCGATGAACGCGATGAGGAAGGCCTTTCGGCGCCGGCGCCCGTCGCGCACCTTCGGTCCGTGCATCACGTCGCTCATCCACAGCTCGCCGGCGTTGCGGAAGGCGAATCGTCGCCGGTCGGTGGCGACGGGGTCGCCGGGGCGTTTGTCGAGCAGTCCTTCGCGCGAGAGCAGCCGGTGCACGGTCGACGGCGCGAGGGGATGGTCGACGCCGCGTTCGCGGGCGGCGCGGATGAGGGCCTTGACCGAGAGTGCAGGCCGCTCGGTCTTGAGCGCAACGAGCCACTCGGCGACCTCGGGGGGCAGGCGCCGGGGCTGGCCGCGGTCGGCGCGGGTCTTCGGGTACAGCGCCTCGAACCCGCCGTTGCGATACAGGCTGAGCCAGTCGCGCATCGTCTCGACGGCGACGCGGGTACGGCGGGTGCCGGGGATGGTGTAGGTGCGTTGAGCTTTCTCGTGCAGGGCGCGGCGGATGTCGCGGCTGCCCGGCGGCAGTGGGAGCACGTCGGCGATGAGGCCGTAGCGGAACAGCGCCACGGCGTTGCGCAGCGTCTCGTCGGGGTCGTTCATCGGTGCAGTCCTCGTCGGTGGGGCGCATCGGCCCGGGGGACGAGACGCTACGCAGGCGACGGCGGCGGGTCAGGCCCCCTCTTGTGTTGGCGCGCTGGCTTGCGATTCGTCGTGCTGAGGCGGTGGGGGTGGAACCCCAAGGGGGCGGGCAGCATGGGGAGCTGCGCGTCGGTGAGGGTACGCAACGTCCGCAACGCGGTGTCGGTCTCGAGCCGCGTGCGCACCGCGCCCACCTCGGCGACACACCGGGCGAGGAGGTCGGGGAGTAGCCCGATGACGATACTCAGGACGTGATGGACAAGACGGACCCGGTGCTCGACCCAGCGCATCGCCCCCGCAAGCTCGACCGCGTCGCGGCGCAGCTCATTGGCCGCGGCGGCCAGGCTCGGGGCCTGCTCGGCGTGGGCCACCACCGCCTCGACGGTGTCGAGCTCACCGGGCAGCCGTGCGGCCAGACAGTCCGGCAGCCGGCTGAAGGTGGTGTGGCTCTCAGGGCAGTACCAGCGAGCGATGCGTGTCCCGCGCGGGCTCTTGCGCGCGTAGGTGCCGTGGCGTGCCAGTGAACATCCCCCGTGGGGGTGATTCGGACACCGCTCAAGGGTTGCAGCGCGCCACGCCTGGGCCTTAACGTATTGCTCGCCGGTAAGCCCCGTCTCGTAGCGAAGCTGCACCGGCCGTGGCCCGGCGGGGTTCGTCCCCCCGCGCGGGCCAACTCCTCTGTCGTCCCAAGGGGTGGCGAGACTACGGCGGCACTGGCCCGACGCCAAGCGGTGACGATGGGCACGCATCCGCCCGATCGGGCGACGACATCCTCAGCACCTGCTACGCAACGATCCTTGCCACAGGGGACCGCACCCGCTCCGACCGGTTCCCGGATTGCTTCGTCATCCCAGGAAATCCGTCTACGGAATAGTCCGACCCATTCCCGTGGGGGTCCCACGACGGAATGTGAAAAACAACAACAGGCTACGTGCTCCTGACAATGCCAAAAGCGGAACGAGTGGCCGTGCGAGTACGTCCTTCGATCGAAGAGCATCTTTTCGAACGTGTGCTCCAGGTGCGCCGGCGAGAGGATCACGGCTGATGCGTGCGGGTCCGTGGGCGCTCGCCCGAACGGCGGCCGTCAACCTCTCCCTGGTACTGGGGTCACTCCTGGTATGCCTCGCCGCTGGGGAAGGGTACCTGCGCCTTTTTCATCCGGTGTACGAGTACGCCGCGGAATCCCGATACGACCTCGACCGCCGGCGCATCTTTGCGCGGCGGGCGCATTCGATGTCGACCAAGCGGCATCCCGACACCGACATGCGTCACCTCGTCATCCACAACAACCTGGCCCTGAGGCAGCATCGGGACTTCAGCGAAGACGACCTTGCGGACGCCGTCAACATAGGCGTTTTCGGGGATTCCTTTACCGAAAACATGCGTCTGCCCAGCCCGTATTCGTTCACCGAAGTGCTGGACTATCTATTGACCCCCCCCCCCCCCCCCCCCCCCCCCCCCCCCCCCGAGACAACGAAGCACGGGACAGGATCAACGTTCTGAATCTTGGTACGGCTGGCTACGCCACCGGCCAGTTGTTCCTTCACTACGAAGACTTCCGGCACGCATCGGATCTCGACGTGGTGTTCTACGTGTTCTATGCCAACGATCTGAGGGGCATCTACGAAAACGGACTGTTTCATCTCGACGAAACCGGAGCGTTGACACGAAACCCCGCCATTGAGCGGTCGCCGTGGGTCTCGCTGTTGTCCAGGCTCCACATGACATACCTCGTCATCGACGGGACGAGACGACTCGCGAGTCTGGCCAAGGAAAAGTCGGAGACGTAGTCGACAAATTTCTCGAAGCGAGCGAGGACATCAATGTCGAACTTCTCAGGGAAGGGTTCAAGGAGAGGTTCAGGGGCACCGAGGCCATGGCACTCGAGGCCGACGTTCTCGACGGGGAGGCAGAGTCCGAATTCGCAAAGGACGTCGTCGTCGTTTTTCAGTCCCTGCTTCGCACTTGGCAACAAATGGTGCAAGAGCGGGGCGGACGACTTGTCGTCGCCATCCTGCCGAGGCCAGCGGAAGACCGGATGGCTGCTGCAATGATTCCTCCGGAGATTGACACGGTCAACCTGTTCGAGTGCTTCAACGAACACGTCGCCGAATACAGCTATGCACCGGACTGGAGGTTCGTCAACGATTGGCACTGGAACGAACAGGCAAACATGCTCGCCGCCGTATGCCTCTACAGGTTCCTCGAGCGGGAACTGGATCTTCCCGTGCGCTCCATCGCCGAACTTCATGAGCAGCTTCACAGGTACTACGCAGCCTTTCAGGACGAGGGCCACCGCAACCATTCGACCACCCCGACGTCGACTCGTCCACGGGATTCGACCTATATCGACAGACTTCTCGAGCGACTTCACAGGCCCACCTTTCAGACGTGGATGCCTCCCGAAGAGTGGACCAGTCCGACGTCGACGTCGGTTCGACCTCGGGATCTGGCCGCCATTCGAAGCAAGTACCTGGCAAAGGAGGTCACTGCTGTCCCAACAAAGCTATAGGATAGTTCTGTAAAACATTGATTTGATTGATTAAATATAGATTTTCCACAGGGCATCGACTTGAGCAGCACCAGACCTCTGCGACCATTGCACCTCCACTGTCAGAGGAGATGGTCATGTACTCGGGCCGACTGGTATTTTCTCAGGTGATGGACCATCTGCCGATGAAGACATTTCGCAGATGCGTTCAACGCTACCAAGGCAATCGTCATCTCCAATCCTTCACCTGCCTTGACCAGTTTCTCTGCATGGCATTTGCGCAGCTCACCTTCCGCGAGAGCCTGCGCGATATCGAAGCATGTCTGCGAGCACACGAGGACAAGCTCTATCACATGGGCATTCGTGGCGGGATGTCGCGCAACACCTTGGCCAACGCCAATCAACGCCGGGACTGGCGCATCTACGCGGAGCTCGCGCAGGCCATGATTCGCATCGCCCGCCCGCTGTATGCCGACGAGGACTTGGGGCTGGAGCTCGACCACACCGTCTACGCCCTGGATGCATCGACCATCGACCTGTGCCTGTCGGTCTTTCCGTGGGCGTTGTTTCGCTCCACCAAGTCGGCCGTCAAGCTGCACACGCTACTGGACCTGCGGGGCAACATTCCGGCGTTCATTCACGTCTCTGACGGGAAGATGCACGATGTGAACGTCCTCGACATCCTGGTGCCCGAGCCCGGCGCGTTCTACATCATGGACCGCGGGTACGTGGACTTCGAGCGTTTGTTTCTCCTGCACACCATCGGGGCATTCTTCATTATCCGCGCAAAGTCCAACACTCGCTACCAGCGCCGGTATTCCCATTCAATCGACAAGACGACCGGGGTGCGTTGCGACCAGACGGTGGTGTTGACTGGCGCGAAGGGCAGAAAGCACTATCCGCAGCCGATGCGTCGAGTCAAGTACTATGATGAGGGAACGGAAAAGACGTTCAACTTTCTGACCAATCACTTTGCCGTCTCGGCGTCCACCGTTGCACAGCTCTATCGTTACCGATGGCAAGTGGAGCTCTTCTTCAAGTGGGTCAAGCAACACCTGCGCATCAAGTCGTTCTTCGGCACGACGGAGAACGCGGTCAAGACTCAGATATGGATTGCGGTGACAGTGTATGTGCTGGTGGCGGTGCTCAGGAAGCGGCTGGGCATCACGGCTGACCTCTACACAATTTTGCAGGTTTTGAGCCTGACGCTATTCGAGAAAACGTCTATTTTCAGGCTGTTTTCTGACACCGACTACAATTTATCGAATCTCGAAAACTCTAACCAGTTGATTTTATTCGAATAATTGTTGGGACACTAGTGAAAGGAGGTATCACGGACATCGCAGATATCAGGGGTATTTGAACACGGCCGCCTGGTTGCTCGTTCCACTTTCGATCTGTATCTCGGCGAAGACCGGCTGATCTATGCCAAGGCCCCCTGCGCTCCGGCGGACACCGAAGCGAGATTCTTTCTGCATGTCCATCCGGCCGACGTGAACGCCCTGCCCGTTGCCCGCCGACGGTACGGTTTCGACAACCTGGACTTCAGGTTCCATTTCCAGGGCTTGATCTTCGATGGTGACATATGCGTCACGAGCGCTCGGCTCCCTCGCTACGACATCGTACGCATCAGCACAGGGCAGTTCATTGCCGGCGAGGGACGGATCTGGCACGAAGAGTTCGCGTTCGGCGCCGGCCGGGCGCCGGACACGGAGCGGGCCGCCACCACCGGCTCCCCGGACCGGACCTTGTAGCCACGTCTCCAGGGAGTACCGCGCCGTGAGTTCCAACCGCACTTTCGGCTTCGCCTTCAATACAGCTTCGACGACGGCGCACAGGCACGATTGGCCACCATCGCAAAGACCGCGCGTTCGATGCGGAGCTCGATTTTTCGCTTGCCGACGAGCTCGCTGATGAGTTCGGGCAGTCCCACCCGCCGCCACAGGTGCTCGGCACGTAGCCATCGCCGCAGGGCCAAGCATCGACCACGCGCAACGACGGGTCGTCGGCGACGAGCTGTTCGGGCGAGCAGCGTTCGAGGATGCTGCGAGCGAGACGGCGCAGACGTTCGGTGGCGCCGGAGTCGTCACTACGTCCGCAGTTGTAGACGATGCGAACGCGCGAGCGTTTCTTGACAGGGTCCCGGACGTTCTCGGCGATCCGGAGGTGACTCGGCACGGAGCCGTCGGCACGCTTCTGCTTGGACTGACGCATGTACATGTACCCGACGGTACACGCATCACTGAGCTTGTACACCGGGCGCCAACTGGAGCATCCTCGCTGCACGGTGTGATCGAAAACTGAAACAATGAAACATCTGGCCGGCAGTATCGATGTGAATGTCTGCAAGTGAAGGAGAAAATCGGTTCGGAAGCGGAAGTTTCGGAGCTTGGTTGCGGCGCCCCGGATGCGCGGAGCGTATGGTGAAGCCGAGGGACGAGGGCGCGCCGGATCGCGGCTGTGGCGCCTGGAGGAGGATGCATGTCCAGAGGCCGAATGCGATGGGATTGCAGCCCGGACAAGGACGGCTGCTACCGCCAGCTCGGCCAGCCGGATCTGACGGCTCTGGACGAGTGCTTTCCGGGCCGGATCGCGATGACGGACGTCGACGGGCTGGTGGAGATCAACAGCCAGTTCCTGTTCATCGAGTGGAAGCGGGGCGGCGACGTACCGGTCGGCCAGAGGATCATGTTCCAGCGGCTGACCAAGCACCCGGAGTTCACGATCCTCGTGATCCTCGGCGACCCCCGGACGATGGAGGTCGAGCGCTACGACGTATTCAAGGACGGACGGCGCAAGGGCTGGCGCGACTGCGACCTGTCCGAGCTCAAGCGTCACGTCCGCGCTTGGGCCGACCGGGCCTCGCGTGCCCCCCGCGCCCCCGATGCCTCGTGATGAAACCTCTCGAACCTCTCGTGAAGCTCGATTCCCGGGGCTGAGTCGGCCTGAAGACGGGCTGCCGGATTCCCGCTTCCGCAGGAATCCGGAAAGCGCGGTTTCGGCGGCACCGGACCGGGTACTCGGGAGTGCGCTGCCGTCATGCCGGGAGCAGGCCGTCCCGGGACGATTCGTGCACTCGTGCAAGGCGGACGCTTCGACTCGGCCCGGGAACGGGTATCGAGTACGTCTGGCCGGCCGCGAAGTGCCCTGATTACCGACGCAGCTTCGACTCGGCCCGGGAGCGGGCATCAAGCACGTCCCGCCGAGAGGCAGGAATCCCGGACGACATGGTGGCGTTTCCACGCAAACGTACCGCGTGATGGCTCCATCATGGGACCGTCACCGCGTTGACTTGCTCCGATTCAATCCTGAAAATCAAAAGTGCCGTTTTCAATTTTCAGGGTTGTGAGATGGACAGGCCCGTTTTCCTGGAACACATCGGGACGTTGTTCCGGAGCCACCCCATGGTCGGGATACTCGGCCCGCGCCAGTGTGGCAAGACGACGTTGGCGCGTGACTACATCGCCGCGCTTTCCGAACGGCAGGTGCATTACTTCGATCTGGAAGACCCCGGGCACCTCGACCGGCTGGCGGACCCGAAGCTCGCCCTGGAGCCGCTGGAGGGCCTGATCGTCATCGACGAGGTCCAGCGCAGTCCCGAGCTGTTCCCGCTGTTGCGGGTGCTGATCGATCGGAAACCCCTGAACCAGCGGTACCTGATCCTCGGCAGTGCGTCCCGCGAGCTGATCCGCCAGTCCTCCGAGACGCTGGCGGGCAGGATCGCGTACCTGGAACTGCCTCCGTTCACCGCATTCGAGGCCGAGGACTTCTCGCGCCTGTGGCTGCGGGGCGGCTTTCCCCCGGCGTATCTCGCGTCGTCCGACGACGACAGCATGATCTGGCGAAAGGCTTACGTGACCACCTTCCTGGAACGGGACGTGCCGGCCCTGGGCATCGGCTTCGCCGCCAACACCATGCGCCGATTCTGGACGATGCTGGCGCACTGGCACGGAAACGTCTTCAATGCGTCCGATCTGGCGCGTTCGCTGGACGTCTCGGCGCCCACCGTCAGGCGTTACCTCGACATACTCGACGGCACCTTCATGGTGCGCACCCTTCAGCCCTGGTACGCGAACGTTCGCAAGCGCCAGGTCAAGTCGCCGAAGATCTACTTCCGGGACACCGGAGTCCTGCACGCGCTGCTGAACCTGCCGGACCAGGCCGCGTTGCACGCACATCCCGGAGTCGGCGCGTCTTGGGAGGGGTTCGCGTTGGAGCAGGTCATCCAGGTCTGTCGCGCCGACGCCAACGAGTGCTATTTCTGGGCGACACACACCCGCGCCGAGATGGATCTGCTGATCGTGCGCGGCGCCAGGAAGATGGCTTTCGAATTCAAGCGTTCGTCGGCGCCGAAGGTGACCCGATCGATGTACTCGGCGCTCGAGGACCTCGATCTCGATCGGATCACCATCGTCAATCCGGGTGACGACGCCTACCCGCTGGCGGAGGGGATTCGGGTGGCCGGTCTCGGGCCCCTGGTGCGGGAGATGAAGGACAGCCGTGTCGTGTGAAGAAATCGGCGTCCCCCGAGACGCTCCGGGAAACCTGCGACTCCACCCGGGCTGACTTGTCGTGAACCGGCGAGTCCCGTGGAAGCGGGAGTCCGTCTCGGTGGGTCGAATTGGCGAAACGCAACCCGACGCAGTACGGTGACACGATGTCCGGTCATGGCTTCGGCTCGACGAAGCAGGCAGGGCTGCGGGAACCGCCTTGCCCGACCTGCGCTCATCGCCACCACAACCGCCCGCCCCGCACGCCGTGACTCCGATGGCGGAGTCGGCGGCCGGGGCCTCCGCGCCCTTGATGGAACCCCCACGCCCTTGATCCGGAGACTGCGCCAATTCGTCACGCTCGGCGGCGTGCGCTTCCGCCGGCTCCTCGCCATGACGTTCTTCAACGGCGCGTCGATGGTCGGCGAGCTGCTGCTGTTCGGCCTCGCGGTGTACGAGCTGTCGGGCTCGACCGCCTGGGTCGGGCTCTCGCTCGCGCTCTACTTCGGCCCCAACTTCTTCGTCGGCGCGATCGCCGGGACCATCGCGGACAGCTTCGATCGGGCGCTCGTGCTGCGCACCGTGGAGGCGGCGCTCGGGGTCAACCTCCTCGTGATCGGCATCCTGTTCCTGAGCGGTGGCGCGGGCCTCGCGGCCATCCTCGTGCTGACCCTGGTCTCGGGCGTGTTCCGCGCCGCCTACAATCCGGCGCGCTCCAGCTACGCCTTCGATCTCGCGGGCGCCGAGCGCGTCGTGTCCGCGCTGGGCACGCTCAACATCTCGGTGCGGGTCGGCCAGCTCACGGGCGCACTGGTGGCCGGATGGGCGGCAGCGGAGATCGGGATCGGGGCCGCCTACCTGATGATGGCCGCGGCGCACGTCCTGGCCCTCGCCGCGTTCGGGCGGCAGCGTGCCGCCCCGCCGGCGCCCCGCGCCGAACGACGGCCCATGCGGACCGGACTCGTCGAGTTCTTCCGCGAGCTCGGCGCGAACCGTCCGCTCCTCATCCTGTTCGTGGTGACCGGAGGGGTGGAGGTGTTCGGGTTCTCCTTCCTGACCGCGCTGCCGGACCTCGCCGTCGATCGGCTGGGACTCGACGCGACCGGACTCGGCATCCTTCACGCGTCGCGTTCCGCCGGGGGAATCATCGGCGGCATCGTGATGGCGATGGCGGGTCCGAGCCGCCGGTTGGGCGTGGTCTGGCTTGCGATGATTGCGGCCTTCGGGCTGGAGGTGATGGCCCTCGGACTTGCGCCGACACTGCCCATTGCGGTCGTCGTGACGGTGGCCATCGCGCTCTGCGCGGTAGCCAGCGACGTGCTGACCCAGAGCATGATGCAGCTCTCGGTGCCGAGCGCACTGCGGGGCCGGGCGATGGGCGCATGGCAGGTCGCGGTCGGATTCTCTCCGATCGGGCATCTGGAGATGGGGCTCCTCGCCGGCCGGGTCGGAACCGCCGGGGCGCTGCTGCTCAACGGCGCGGCGCTGGTGCTGGTCGCGGTCGGTGCGGGCGTCGCCTCGCGGCGGCTGCGGGAGATGTGAAGGAACCGGGCTGGCGCCGGTCTCTCCTCCCGTCACGGGCCGGCCATGCGGGCGTCTCCAGCAACGCCGCGCAGAGGTCCTCCAGGCTTTCCAGGTTGTGCACCGGGCGCAGCTCGTCCACGTGGGGCAGGAGGGCGCGCATCCCCGCCGCCCTGGGCTCGAACCCCTCGTAGCGAAGGAGCGGGTTGAGCCACACCAGCCGGCGACACGACTTGCGGAGCCGATCCACCTGGGGCTCCAGGCCCCGGCCCACGTCCCGGTCCAGTCCGTCGGTGATGAGCAGCACCACCGCGCCTTGGCCGCAGACCCGGCGGGACCAGTCCCGGTTGAAGACATCGAGGCACTGTCCGATGCGGGTACCGCCGTCCCAGTCCGCCACTTCCGCGCTCACCTGCTCGACCGCCGCGTCCACGTCGCGGTCCCGAAGCTGGCGGGTGATGTTGGTGAGCCGGGTGCCGAAGACGAAGGAGGACACCCGGGTGCGATCGCGGGCCAGGGCGTGCGCGAAGTGGAGCAGCACGCGCGAGTAGCGGCTCATCGACCCCGAGATGTCGCAGATCACCACCAGGGGAGCGGGCTTCCGGCGGCGGCGCCGCCGCGCGAGGAGCACCGCGCCCGAGCCCAGCCGGAGGCTGCGCCGAAAGGTGGTCCGCATGTCGACGAAGGCGCCGTGCGGATGCGGGCGGTAGCGCCGGGTGGGAGCCCGGGGGATGGCGAGGCGAAGGCGGGCGATGGCCGCCTTCGCCGCCGCCAGCTCCGCGACCGACATCTGCTCGAAGTCGCGCCCCCGCAGCACCTCCCGGTCCGACCAGGTGAGCGTGGCGTCGAATTCGATCTCCTGCTCCGCCTCCCGGGTCCGGGCCTCGCGTTCCCGGCCGGCGAACAGGGCTTCGCTCAGCCGGCGGCTCAACGGCCGCGCGTCGTCCCGCGGGGGGACGTGGACGGTGGGGAGGAGGAGGCTGGCGACCCGTTCGAGCAGTTTCGGGTTGCGCCAGAAGACGTGGAACGCCTCGTCGAACAGCGGCCGCTGGTCGGCTCGACGGACGAAGACCGCGTGCAGCGCCCAGTAGAAGTCGTCGCGCCGGGCGACGCCCACCGCCTCGATGGCCCGCAGCGCATCCAGAACCGCGCCGCTCCCCACGGGAAGGCCCGCCGCCCTCAGGGTGCGTGCGAAGTACATGAGGTTGGCGCCGAGGCGGCCGGGGACCCCCGGCACGGCTCGGGACGGGGCCTCCGACGCGGCGTCTCCGCTCGGTGACGCTTCGATCATCCCGGGCTCCGGTCGGCGTGGCGTGTCCCGCGCTCTTCGGGAGGTGGGGCCCCCGGCACGGCTCGGGACGGGACCTCCGACGCGGCGTCTCCGATCGATGACGCTTCGATCATCCCGCGCTCCGGTCGGCGTGGCGTGTCCCGTGCTCTTCGGGAGGCGCCCGTGATGACGATGCGACTCGAAACGGGCCGGTCCCGACGCCGCGGCGGGCGGTCTCAGACCGCGTCCGCGGTCCGGAGCTCGCTCCTGATCCTCTCGATGATGCTCGCCGCCTCGCTGCCGCGGATGCGGGCGATGTCGTCCTGGTACTTGAGGAGGGAGCCGAGGGTGTCGTCGACCACGTCCGGCGACAGGGCCAGGACGTCGAGCTGGGTGAGGGCCTGGGCCCAGTCGATGGTCTCCGCGACGCCCGGCGCCTTGAACAGGTCCATCCCCCGCAGGCTCTGCACGAAGGCGACGACCTCGCGGCTCAACGCCTCCCCGGTTCCCGGCGCCCGCACCCGCAGGATCTCCAGCTCCCGCGCCGCGTCCGGGTAGTCCACCCAGTGGTAGTAGCAGCGGCGCTTGATGGCGTCGTGGATCTCGCGGGTGCGGTTGGAGGTGATGACCACGACGGGCGGCTCGCCGGCGGTGATCGTCCCGAGCTCGGGGATGGTGATCTGGAAGTCGGCCAGCAGCTCCAGCAGATACGCCTCGAACGGCTCGTCCGCGCGGTCGAGCTCGTCGATGAGGAGCACGGGGGCGCCGCCCGGACCGGGGTCCAGGGCCTGGAGGAGGGGACGTTCGATGAGGTACCGGCGCGTGAAGATGTCCTCCTCGACCGCTTCCGTCGACGCGCCTCCGTCACCCTTGCCGGCCATCTCGGCGAGCCGGATGCGGATCATCTGCCGCGGGTAGTTCCACTCGTAGACGGCCGAGGCGACGTCCAGCCCCTCGTAGCATTGCAGTCGGACGAGCCGCCGGCCGAGCACCCGCGCGAGGACCCGCGCCACCTCGGTCTTGCCGACCCCCGCCTCGCCTTCGAGGAACAGCGGACGCCTCATGCGCAGGGTGAGGAACACCGCGGTCGCGAGGCTCCGCTCGGCGACGTAGTCGCCTTCCGCGAGCCGACCGAGCGTTTCGTCGACGGAATGGGGAAGGGTCATGCGCGCTCGCCGATCGGCCGAATCGTGGACAACGCCGGGAAACGGCAGGTCCCGGTTCGGCCGAGGGTGTCGATGCGCCTCCGGAGCCGGCCGGGAACTCCGGGGCGCATGGTCGAGGGCCGGGGGGGAACGAGCCGGGGAACCCCCGCCCGTATCGCGCCCCCGGCCGCGTCGGGCCGCGTGCTGGTCCGTGGTCCTTGGCCCTGCCCCGGGAATCGCACCCCCGGCCGTGTCAGCCGGCCGCCGCTGCGACCGCGCGCCGCGCCATCACCCCGACCAGGTGGGCGCGGTACCCGGCGCTCGCGTGGATGTCCTCGTTCAGCCCGTCCGGCGATACCGGGATACCCCGGATCGCGTCGGCGCTGAAGCTGCCGGCGAGCGCCGCTTCCATCGCGCCGACCCGGAATACCGAATCCCCGGCCCCGGTGACCGCCACCCGGATGCCGTCGCCGGTCTCCGCCACCATCACCCCGACGATGGCGTAGCGCGACGCGGGATTGGGGAACTTCACGTAGGCCGCCCGGCGCGGAACGGGAAAGCGCACCGAGACGACGATCTCGTCGTCCGCGAGCGCGGTCTCGAACAGGCCGGTGAAGAAGTCGTCGCCCGTGATCGTCCGCCGGTCGGTGCGCACGGTGGCGCCGAGTCCGACCACCGCGGCGGGATAGTCGGCGGCGGGGTCGGCGTTCGCGATCGAGCCGCCGAGGGTCCCGCAGTTGCGCACCTGCGGATCGCCGATGCCGTCCGCGAGCGAGGCGAGCGCGGGTATCGCGTCCCGCACCTCGGAGGAGGAAGCGACGTCCGCGTGCCGCGCCATCGCCCCGATCACGATCGCGCCGCCTTCGCGGCCGATACCGCCGAGTCCCGGGACCGAGCCGAGATCGACCACGTCCGACGGGCTCGCGAGCCGCTGCTTGAGGGTCGGGAGGAGGGTCTGCCCGCCGGCCAGCAGCCGTCCGTCCTCCGCGGCGGCGAGCGCCGCGGCGGCCGCTTCGAGGGTGGCGGGGCGGTGGTAGTCGAATGCGTACATGGGTCTGCTCCTTTTCGCCCGGACCGGACTAGCCGTTGAGCGCCCGCCACACCGCCTGCGGGGTGGCCGGCATGTCGATGGCGCTCGTGCCGAGCGCGTGGATCATCGCGTTCATGACCGCGGCCGGGGCGGCGATCGCTCCCGCCTCGCCGCACCCCTTGACTCCGAGCGGATTGTGGGGGCACGGGGTGCAGGTGGTCTCGACCGTCATGTCCGGGAGGTCGTCCGCCCGCGGCATCGTGTAGTCCATGTACGAGCCGGTCACCAACTGGCCGTCCGCGTCGTAGGCGCAGCCTTCGAGCAGCGCCTGGCCGATCCCGTGCGCCACTCCGCCGTGCACCTGCCCTTCCACGATCATCGGATTGACGACGTTGCCGAAGTCGTCCACCGCGACCCAGTTGACGACCTCGGTGGCGCCGGTGTCCGGGTCCACCTCGACCTCGCACACGTGGGTGCCGGCCGGGAAGGTGAAGTTCGCGGGGTCGTAGAAGCCGGTCTCCTCCAGACCCGGCTCCAGCTCGTCGAGCGGGTAGTTGTGGGGAACGTAGGCGGAGAACGCGACCTCGGCGATGTTCATGCCGCGGTCGGTGCCGGCCACCGTGAAGTTGCCGCCGGCGAACTCGATGTCCTCCTCGGAGGCTTCGAGCGAGAACGCCGCGATCTTGCGCCCCTTGGCGATGATCTTGTCCATCGCCTTGACGAGCGCCGAGCCGCCCACCGCGAGCGAGCGGGAGCCGTAGGTGCCCATGCCGAACGGGGTCTTCTCGGTGTCGCCGTGCACCACCTCGACGTTCTCGAACGGCACCCCGAGGTAGTCCGAGACGAGCTGCGCGAACGTGGTCTCGTGCCCCTGGCCGTGGCTGTGGGAGCCGGTGTAGACGAGCACGTTGCCGGTGGGATTGAAGCGGATGCCGCCCGACTCCCACAGGCCGACGCCCGCCCCCAGTGCGCCGGCCACCTGGGAGGGCGCGATGCCGCAGGCTTCGATGTAGGCGCTGAGCCCGATCCCCCGGAGCTTCCCCCGCGCCCGGGACGCTTCGCGGCGCGCGGCGAAGCCCTCGTAGTCCGCCAGCTCCAGCGCGCGGTCGAGGGCCAGCCGGTAGTTCCCGGAGTCGTACTCCAGGGCGACCCGGGTGGGGTAGGGGAAGGCGTCGGCGGGAATGAAGTTGCGGCGCCGGAGCTCCGCGGGGTCGATCCCCGTCTCGTGCGCCGCCTGGTCGACGATGCGCTCCACCACGTAGGTCGCCTCCGGGCGGCCCGCGCCGCGCAGCGCGTCCACCGGAGTGGTGTTGGTGAACACCGCCTTGACCTCGCAGTAGATCGCCTCGGTGGTGTACTGGCCCTGGAGCAGGGTGCCGTAGAGGTAGGACGGCACGCAGCTCGCGAAGGTCGAGAGGTACGCGCCCATGTTGGCCCGGGTCTCGACCCTGAGGCCGAGGAACCGGCCGTCCGCGTCGAGGGCGAGCTCCACGTGGGTCTCGTGGTCGCGTCCGTGCGCGTCGGCGACGAAGGACTCGGACCGGTCCGCGGTCCACTTGACCGGCCGGCCGACCTTTCCGGCCGCCCACAGGACCGCCGTCTCCTCCTGGTAGATGAAGATCTTGGACCCGAACCCGCCGCCCACGTCGGGCGCGATGACGTGCAGCTTGTGCTCGGGTGCGATCCGGACGAACGCGGCGAGCACCAGGCGGTGGACGTGCGGGTTCTGGCTCGTGAGACGCAGCGTGTAGTCGCCGGTGGCGGGGTTGTAGTCCCCCAGCGCGGCCCGCGGCTCCATCGCGTTGGGGATGAGCCGGTTGTTGACGAGGTCGAGGCGCGCCACGTGGTGGGCGCGGGCGAAGGCTTCGTCGGTGGCCGCGCGGTCTCCGATCTCCCAGTCGTAGCAGAGGTTGCCGGGAGCCTCGGGGTGGATCTGCGGCGCGCCGTCCGCGAGTGCGTCCCGCATGGACACCACCGCCGGAAGGGGGGTGTAGCTCACCACCACCCGCTCCGCCGCGTCCCGCGCCTCGCGGGCGCTCTCCGCCACCACGATGGCGATCGCGTCTCCGACGTGGCGCACCGTGTCGACCGCGAGCACGGGGTGGGGCGGCGCCTTGTGGGGCTCGCCGTCCTTGCCCGTGACCACCCAGCCGCAGATGAGCGAGCCGACCTCGTCGCGGGCCATGTCCGCCCCGGTCAGGACCGCGACCACGCCCGGTGCGGCGGCCGCATCCGCGGTGTCCACGGTGAAGGTGGCGTGCGGACGGGTCGATCGCACGAACGCGGCGCAGGTCTGGCGGGGGAGGGTGGTGTCGTCGGTGTAGTCGCCGGTGCCGGTGAGGAACCGTTGGTCTTCGGTGCGGGGGACCGATGCCCCGATGCCGTTCTCAGTCATGTCGCCCACCTCCGCGCATCGCGCTCGCACCGGCCAGGATCGACTTCACGATGTTGTGGTAGCCGGTGCATCGACAGAGATTCCCTTCCAGCCACTCGCGGACCTCGGCGCCGCTCGGGTCCGGGTTGCGGGCAACCAGGTCGAGTGCGCTCATGACCATTCCGGGAGTGCAGAAGCCGCATTGCAGTCCATGGTTCGCGCGGAACGCCTCCTGCATCGGATGCAGCGTTCCGTCTTCCGCGAGCCCCTCGATGGTGGTGACGTCGGCGTCCCGGGCCTGGACCGCGAGCATCGTGCACGCCTTCACCGACCGGCCGTCGACGTGCACCACGCAGGCGCCGCACTGGCTGGTGTCGCAGCCCACGTGAGTACCGGTCAGACGCAGGTTCTCGCGCAGGAATTCCACCAGGAGGGTGCGGTCCTCGACCTCTTCGGAGACCGCCCTCCCGTTCACGTTCATGGAGACATTCACCGACATGTGCCTTGCTCCTCCTGATCTGCCGGCTCGCCCTCCTCGGAGGACGAGTCCGGCGTGACGACTTCCACGAAGCGGGAAAAGAAGTCCGCCCCGATCTTGCGGGCGGTGCCGCCGATGAGCCGCGAGCCCACCTGGGCGATCTTGCCCCCGGGCCGGATGCGGGCGGCGTAGCGGAGCACCGTCTCCCCGTCCACCGCCTCGAGGCTCACGTCCGCGCTTCCCGCCGCGAATCCGGCGGCGCCGCCCTGGCCTTCGCCGGAGAGCGTGTAGCTCTCCGGGGGGTTGAGGTCGGACACCGCGATGCGGGTCCGGAACCGCGCCTTGACCGGGCCGACCCTGGCCACCACGTCCGCGTCGTACTCGTGCTCGCCCACCTGCTCGAGCGCTTGGCATCCCGGAATGCACCGGCCGAGCACCTCGGGGTCGTTGAGGGCTTCGAACACCGCCTCGCGGGACAGGGGAACGCGGTATTCGCCGGTGATGTCCATGGTGCGCCTCCGGTCGGATGAGCGAGAGTATAGCGCCGCGGCGGGCGGCGCCGAACACGAATCGCTCGCGGGTTCCGGGCCGTGGACTGCCAAGGAGTCCCGAGCTTCGGGCCGCGCCCGGCGCGGGCCGATGCGGCCCGCGGCATCGTGGCGCGTCTCGCTCGGGAAGGGGCCGCGGGTTGCGGGCCGGGGTGCGACTGCGGATGATCGCCGCGGGCTCCGCATCGAGGACGATCAGCACCGATGGAATACCTCAAGCAGGCCGGAAAGACTCCCGCGACGGGTGAGGACGATACCCGCGAACGGGTCGACGAGCTGTTGAAGGACATCGAGGCCGGCGGCGAGGCGCGCGCACGGCACTACGCGCAGTCGCTGGACGGCTGGACCGGCGACATCGTGGTGGGCGCGGAGGACATTTCCCGCGCCTCGGATTCCCTGCCGCAGCGCATGAAGGACGACATCGCGTTCGCGCACGAGCAGGTCAGGGCCTTCGCCGAGGCGCAGCTCGCGAGCATGCGCGAGTTCGAGACCGAGCTTCACCCGGGCGTGACCGCCGGCCAGAAGCTCATCCCGGTGGACACCGCGGGCTGCTACGTCCCCGGAGGACGATATGCGCACATCGCCTCCGCCATCATGAGCGTGACCACGGCCCGGGTGGCGGGCGTGCGGCACGTCATTGCGTGTTCGCCCGCGGTTCCCGGCCGCGGTGTGCATCCGGCCATCCTGCACACCGCCCACCTCGCGGGCGCCGACACCATTCTGGCGCTCGGCGGCGTGCAGGGGGTGGCGTCGCTCGCCTTCGGGCTGTTCACGGGCCACGCCGCCGACATCCTGGTCGGCCCCGGCAACCGGTTCGTGGCGGAAGCCAAGCGCGTCCTGTTCGGGCGGGTGGGCATCGATCTGTTCGCGGGACCGACGGAGATCGCGGTCATCGCGGACCACACCGCGGACGCGGAGATCGTCGCCAGCGATCTGGTGGGGCAGGCGGAGCACGGCCCGGATTCCCCGGCATGGCTGGTGACCACCTCCCGGGCGCTGGCCGAGCGCGTCATGGACCGGATCCCGCACTACATCGAACGCCTGGGCGAGCCCAACCGCACCGCGGCGGCCGGCGCATGGCGGGACTACGGCGAGGTGGTGCTGGCGGAGTCGCGCGAGGAGGCGGCGCGGTTGAGCGACGGCTACGCTCCGGAGCACCTGGAGGTACAGGCCGAGGATCTCGACTGGTGGCTCGGCCGCCTGCGCAACTACGGCTCGCTCTTCCTCGGGGAGGAGACGAACGTCACCTACGGCGACAAGTCGTCCGGCCCGAACCACATCCTGCCGACCAGGGGGGCGGCGCGCTATACCGGAGGCCTCGGCGTCGCCAAGTTCATCAAGACGGTGACCTGGCAACGAATGACCCGCGACGCCAACCGCGCCATCGGGCCGGCGAGCGCGCGCATCTCCCGCGCGGAGGGGATGGAAGGACACGCCTACGCGGGTGACGACCGGCTGGCGAAGTACTTCCCCGGCGAGCACTTCGACCTGACCTGACCGCCGCCTCGCATCCGCCGACCTTCCCGCCGGCCGGTCGGGGGGCCGGGGAACAGTGGTCCCGTATCGGTGTGCGGTGCGCCGAGCGCACCGGACTCGCGTATCCTCCCCGGCGTCGTGCGGACGCCGCCGGTGCGTCCGGGAACCTGGAGCGCAAGCCTCGGTGGGACGTCCGAAGCCCCTGGTCTCGCGGCGGATGCGGGACGTGCAGATGCCGATCATTCCCTGGGTCGGCGACCTCATCCGCCGGACTCCCGGCACCATCTCGCTGGGACAGGGGGTCGTGGACTATGCGCCGCCCGCGGCCGCCCATGAGGCGCTCGTGCGTTTCTGTGCGGCACCGGCGCGGCACAAGTACCAGCACGAGCTCGGGATCCCCGAACTCCGGGAACGCATCGCGGCCCGGCTCGCGGCCGAGAACGGCATCGACGTCGACCGGTTCGCGCTGATGGTGACGGCCGGCGGGAACATGGCGTTCCTCACCGCGCTGCTCGCGATCTGCGACCAGGGCGACGAGGTCGTGCTGGTCAAGCCCTACTTCTTCAACCACGAGATGGCGGTGCGCATCATCGGCTGCCGCCCGGTGGTGGTCGCGGCGGACGAGCACTACCAGCTCGATCTCGCGGCGCTCGAGGCGGCCATCGGTCCGCGCACGCGGGCCGTGGTCACCGTCTCGCCCAACAATCCGAGCGGGGCGGTGTATCCGGAATCCGCCCTGCGGGCGGTGAATGCGCTGTGCGCGGACCGGGGCCTGTACCACTTGAGCGACGAGGTCTACGAGTACTTCCTGTTCGACGGCGCGCGCCACTTCTCCCCCGGGGCGATCGCGGGCGCGGCAGCGCACACCGTGTGCATCTACTCGCTCAGCAAGTCGTATGGCTTCGCGAGCTGGCGGGTCGGGTACATGCTGTTCCCGCCGCCGCTCCTCGAAGCGGTGAAGAAGATCCAGGACACCAACGTCATCTGCGCGCCCGCGGTCTCGCAGCACGCGGCGGTCGGAGTGCTCGACGCCGGGCGGCGGTGGGTCGAGGAGCGGCTCCGGTCGATCGCGGCGGTGCGCCGCATCGCCCTCGATGCGTTGTCGAGCCTCGGAGGACGGGTGACGGTGCCGCGCACGGACGGGGCGTTCTATTTCCTGATCCGGGTGCATCGAGGCGGCGACCCGCTGGTCCTGGTCGAGCGCCTGATCCGCGAATACCGGATCGCGGCGATCCCGGGCCCGGCCTTCGGGATGGACGACGGATGTTATCTGCGCATCGGCTACGGCGCGGTGGACGCGGCGGCGATGGAGGAGGGGATGGACCGGCTCGCGGCGGGGATATCCGCGCTCGATCGCGAATGACGTGGCGGACCCGGAGCGCCACGAGGTGCGGGATGCGGCCGGCACTGGCGCGGAGCCGTATGATGTTGCCGGTGTCCGGAGGGATCTCCGGTTGACAGAGGACGATGGGGAACATGGCCCTGGACTCGCGTGACCGCCGGCGGCTCGCGGTCGAGTTCTGCGGGATGCCGTTCAACACCCCGCTCGTGCTGCTCTCGGGCTGCGTGGGATTCGGGGAGGAGTACACGCGGGTCGAAGGGTTCTCGAACCGGGACGCCGGCGCGGTCTGCCTGAAGGGGACCACCCTCGAGCCGCGGCTCGGCAATGCGCCCCACCGGGTGTGGGAGACGCCGGCGGGGATGCTCAACTCGATCGGGTTGCAGAACCCCGGCTCGCGGGTGGTCATCGACGAGATCCTCCCCTCGCTCGATTTCACCGAGACCCGGTTCTTCGCCAACCTGTCGGGGTCGACCGTCGAGGAGTACGCGGAGCTCGCGCGGCGGTTCGACGATTCCCCGATCGACGCGATGGAGATCAACATCTCGTGTCCGAACGTGCGCGAGGGCGGCGTCGCGTTCGGCAACGACCCCGGCATGTCGCACCGCGTCGTCGCCGCCTGCCGGGCCGCGACCGCCAAGCCGCTCGTCGCCAAGCTCTCGCCGAACCAGACCGACATCGCGGAGAACGCGCGCCGCTGCATCGAGGCCGGCGCCGACGCGCTCGCGGTCGTGAACACGTTCATGGGCATGGCGATCGACCTGCGGACCCGGCGCCCGGTGCTCGGCGGCAACCAGGGCGGCCTGTCCGGGCCCGCGATCAAGCCGATGGCCCTGCTCAAGGTGCACGAGGTCCATCGGGTGGCCCGCGGGCATGGCGTCCCGATCATCGGCCAGGGCGGGGTCGCGAGCGCCGAGGACGCGCTGGAGTTCATGATCGCGGGGGCGAGCGCGGTCGGGGTGGGCACCGCGCTGTTCTACGATCCGCTCGTGTGCGTGCGGATCAACGAAGGGCTTGCGCGCCATGCGCGCGAGCACGATCTGGACCGCGTCTCCCGCCTCGTCGGTACCCTGGAGCTCGATCCGGACCCCGGTGCGTGGTAGCCGGGGCGCCGGCCCCCGAACGGGCGTTGTCCGGCCGGAACGATGTCCCCCGCGGTCCCGCAAGTCGCATCCAATGTCCGGAAGGGCGGGCGTTGTCCGGCCGGAACGACGTCCACCGCGGTGTTCGAGCTTCGGCTCGCGTTCTTCGCGGGCCCCGGCACGGCGCCCGTCCCGATCGCGCCCGTTCGCTCATTCCCGACGGTTCGCGGAGCCGGTACGCGCCGGATGCGCACGTCCGGCGCGCTCCAGGCGGCGCAGGAACACCTCCATCTCCCTGGCGGCCTGGCGGTCGCCCTTGGCGTTCGCGGCGGCGATGCCGCGCCGGTAGGCGTCCGCCGCCGCGCCGGGGTCGCCTGCCTCGGCGCACGCCTTGCCCAGAAGCTTCCACGCGGCCGAGTATGAGGGGTCCAGCTCCACCGCCCGCTCGAGGTGCGCTCTGGACGCGGCCGGATCGGAGCGTTCGAGACAGGCCTTGCCGAGCCCGAAACGGACCGCCGGGCCGTCCCGTCCGTCCGCGACCAGCGCTTCGAGGTTCGCGATGAGGGTGTCGAGGTTCATTGCCAGGACCCATCCGCGACCAGCGCTTCGAGGTTCGCGATGAGTGCGTCGAGGTTCATTGCCAGGGCTCCTCCGCGGCCGGTGCGGACAAGGCCGCCGCAATCGCCGGTTCATTGCGCACGCGAGGTCCGCCGGGACCCGTGTCCTGCCTGCGAAAATGATTGCACATCCCCATGTCCCGTTGATTCCCGATCCCGTGAGCCTGCGATGCATCAGGAGCCGGGCACGCGCGGACCGGACTGCCCTCTGCGCCGGCTGGGCGATCGCCGGTTCGGAGAACCGTTCAGCCTCGCCAGAAGGTCGGCGAAAGCAGCACCAGCAGGGTGAAGATCTCCAGCCGCCCGAGCACCATCGCGAGCGACAGGAGCCACTTCGCGGTGTCGCTGACGCCGGCGTAGTGGGAGCCGACTTCACCGAGGCCCGGGCCGAGGTTGTTCATGCAGGCGGCCACCGCCGAGAACGCCGTCACCTGATCGAGCCCCGTGGCCATGAGCGCGAGGAGCAGCAGCGAGAACGTGGCCACGTAGGTCGCGAAGAAGCCCCATACCGCATCGATCACGCGGGGCGGCATGACCGTGCCGCCCACCTTGATGGGCACCTGGGCGCTCGGATGGACGAGCCGCACGATCTCGCGCATTCCCTGCTTGAACAGCAGCAGGACCCGGATCACCTTCAGGCCGCCGCCGGTCGAGCCGGCGCAGCCGCCGATGAAGCTCGCGAACAGGAGCAGCACCGGCAGGAAGCTCGGCCACTCGTGGTAGCTCGCGGTGGTGAAGCCGGTGGTGGTGCTGATGGACACCGCCTGGAAGACGCCGATGCGAAGGGCGGTCAACGGATCGGAGAACGTGCCGGAGACGTACAGGTAGGCCGAGGTCACCGCGGCGACCCCGCCGAGGAGCAGCAGGTAGCACCTGAGCTCGGGGTCCATGCCGTAGACGCGGAAGCCGCGCGAGCGCCAGGCGGTGAAGTGCAGGGCGAAGTTCACGCCCGCGGCGGTCATGAACACGATGGCCACCAGCTCGACGAGGGGGGCGTCGAACTGCCCGACACTCGCGTCGTGGGTCGAGAATCCGCCGATGGCCACGGTGGAGAACGCGTGGGCAGTCGCATCGAACGGATCCATTCCGGCGGCCAGGTACGCGAGGCCGCACGACACGGTGAGCAGCAGGTAGAGGTACCACAGCGCCTTGGCGGTCTCGGTGATCCGCGGCGTGAGCTTGGAGTCCTTCATCGGCCCCGGCGTCTCGGCCCGGTAGAGCTGCATCCCGCCGATGCCGAGCATCGGGAGGATGGCGACCGCGAGCACGATGATCCCCATGCCGCCGAGCCACTGGAGCAGGTGGCGGTAGAAGAGGACCGCCCTGGGAAGGTCGTCCAGCCCGGTGATGACCGTCGCTCCCGTGGTGGTCAGGCCCGAGACGGACTCGAACACCGCATCGGCGAGCGACAGGTCCGGGGTGTCGCTCAGCAGCAGCGGGACGCTGCCGGTGACGCCCAGCGCGAGCCAGAACGCGACGACGATGACGAAGCCGTCCCGCAGCCGGAGGTCACCTCGCGAGCGCCGCACCGGAAACCAGAGCGCGGCGCCGGCCCCGGCGATCAGCAGCATCGAGACGATGAACGGCGGCGCCGACGACTCCTCGTAGATCCACGCGATGCCGACGGGCGGCAGCATGGTGAGGCTGAACAGCATCAGGAGGAGTCCGAGGATGCGCTGCACGGAGCCGAGCTGCATGGCTACCTCCGGACGCCCGCGCTTCTCGCCGGCGCATCGCCGCGGAGGCGCCCCGGCATCACGGGGCGTGCCGCCGCCCGGTGGCGCCCGGAGCGCGCCTGCGCGCGGAGCGCCCGCAAGCCGGGAAGGGCCGGCGAATCCGTTTCAGAGGAACGTGACACCTACCTGGAACAGCTTCTCGACTTCGGCCACCTTCTTCTTGTCGGTGAGGAAGAGGATGACGTGGTCGGCGTTCTCGATGACCGTGTCGTGGTGGGCGATGATGACGTCGTTGCCGCGCACCACCGCGTCGATGGAGGCCCCGGCCGGCAGCTTGATGGCCCCGACCGTCCGGCCCACCACCTTCGAGGTGCGGCGGTCTCCGTGCGCGATCGCCTCGATCGCTTCCGCCGCGCCGCGCCGCAGGGAGTGCACCGCCACCACGTCGCCGCGGCGCACGTGGGCGAGAAGCGCGCTCACCGTGGTCTGCTGGGGCGAGATCGCGACGTCGATGGCTTCGCCGTGGATGAGGTCGACGTAGGCGCTGCGGTTGATCAGGGCCATCACCTTGCGGGCGCCCATGCGCTTGGCGAGCATCCCGGAGAGGATGTTGACCTGGTCGTCGTTGGTCACCGCGCAGAAGACGTCCATCTGGGCGATGCCTTCCTCGCGGAGCAGGTCCTCGTCCGCCGCGTCGCCCTGCAGGACGATGGTCCGGTCGAGGATCTCGGACAGCCGCCGGGCTCCCTCGGGCGAGTGTTCGATGAGCTTGACGGTCGCCTGCCGCTCCAGCGCCGCGGCCAGCCGCTGCCCGATGTTGCCGCCGCCCGCGAGCATGATCCTGCGCACCGGCCGCTCGAACTTGCGCAGCTCCCCCATCACCGCGTGGCTGTGCTCGCGCGCCGCGACGAAGAACACCTCGTCGTCGGCGCCGATCACGGTGCCGCCCTCGGGGATGATCCCGACTCCGCTGCGGAAGATCGCCGCGACCCGCGCATCGACGCCCGGCACGCGGATGGGGAGCTCGCGCAGGGCGTGGCCGACGAGGGGGCCGCCGTAGTACGCCTTGACGCCGACGAGCCGCACCCTTCCCTTGGCGAAGTCGAGCACCTGCAGGGCGCCCGGGGTCTCGATGAGGCGGTGGATGGAGTCGGTGACGAGCTGCTCGGGACTGATGAGGAGATCGACCGGAAGCGCGTCCCGGGCGAAGAGTTCCCGGTGCTTCGAGTACTCCGCGGACCGCACCCGCGCGATCTTCGTCGGCGTGCGGAAGACGGTATAGGCGACCTGGCAGGCGATCATGTTGGTCTCGTCGCTGCTCGTCACCGCGAGCATGAGGTCGGCGTCCTCGGCGCCGGCCCGCTCCAGCACGTCGGGGTGCGATGCGTGCCCGTGGACGGTCCGGATGTCGAGGTGGTCCTGGAGCGAGCGCAGCCTGGGGGCGTCGACGTCGACGACGGTGATGTCGTTCGCCTCGTGCGCCAGCGTCTCCGCGACGGTCGAGCCGACCTGCCCGGCGCCGAGGATGATGATCTTCATGGCGGCCCGCCGCTCCGTGGCCGTCAGCCGCCGCCCGCCGGCAGCTTCGGATCGATGCCGAGCCCGCGCAGCTTGCGGTAGAGGTGGGTGCGCTCGACCCCCACCGCCGCCGCCACCTTGCTCACGCTGCCCCCCGCCTTGCGGAGCCGGTATTCGAGATAGGCGCGTTCGAACTGCTCGCGCGCCTCCTTCAGCGGCAGCTCGAACTCCGCGACCTCGTCCGCGCGCTCGATCTCGGGGACGGTGCCCAGGGTCGCTTCGACCTCCTCGAGCTCGATCGTGGAGCCGCTGCCGAGGATGAGCAGGCGCTGGAGCACGTTGGCCAGCTCGCGGACGTTGCCCGGCCACGGGTGGTTGCGGAGCCGGTTCTGCGCGCCGACGGTCAGGCGGCGGTTGGGGAGGTTCTCGCGGGTGACGAGGATGTCGACGAAGTGCGACATCAGCTCCGGAATGTCCTCGCGGCGCTCGCGAAGCGGCGGCACGGCGAGGGGGACGACGTTGAGCAGGTAGTAGAGGTCCTCGCGCAGCCGCGAGGCGGCCACGGCCCGGACGAGGTCGCTGCGGCTCGCGGCGACGACCCGCACGTTCAACGACACCGGCGTGACGCCGTCGAGGCGCAGGAAGGCCCGGTCCTGGAGCGCGGTGACGAGGCGGGCCTGGAGCTCCGCGTCCATGTCCGCGATGTCCTTGAGGAAGAGGGTGCCTCCGTTCGCCTTCTCGATCGCTCCGTAACGGATGTGGGCTCCGTCCTCGGCCCCGAAGAGCTTGGCCTGGCCGGCGGGACCGACGAGGCCGGCGACGTGGACCCGGACGAACGGCCCGGACGCGCGCGGACTGTGGGCGTGGAGGTAGCGTGCGATCACCTCCTTCCCGCTCCCCGACTCGCCGGTGACGAGCACCGGCGTGTCGTGCTCGGCGATGCGCCTGGCCCGCTCCCGGAGGTTGTCGATGGCGGGGCTGCGCCCGACGGGCTCCGATACCCGCAGCGCTTCGCGCCGGAGCCCGATGTTCTCCCTCCTCAGCTCCGCCGCTTCGAGCGCGCGCCGCACCGTGAGCAGGAGCTTGGCCATGGACAGCGGCTTTTCGAGGAAGTCGTATGCGCCGAGGCGCGTGGCCTCGACCGCCGTCTCCATCGTCCCGTGGCCGGACATCATGATGACCGGAGCGTCTCCCGTGCCGCTTTCGGACCACTCGCGCAGCAGGGAGATCCCGTCCGAGTCCGGCATCCAGATGTCGAGGAGGATGAGGTCGGGCCGGCGGTTGCGGCGCGCCGCCCGCGCGGATTCCGCGTCCTCCGCGAGATCGACCTCGTAGCCTTCGTCCCTGAGGATGTCCCTGACCAGCTCCAGGATGTCCGGCTCGTCGTCCACGACGAGGATGCTTGACGGTTTCGGTGGCGGCATGTTCGTTGCTCAGGCGTCCGAGGGCGTCGCGACCTCGGGACGCGGCGCCGGCGCGGGCGATCCTGTCACGACCGGCAGGCGGACGGCGAGCCGCGCGCCGCCCTCCGGCGCGTTGCCGGCCGCGATCGTGCCCCCGTGCTCCTCGACGATCTTCTTCGCGATGGCCAGTCCCAGGCCGGTCCCCCTGGGCTTCGACGTCGTGTAGGGCTCGAAGATCCGGTCGATGGTGTCGTCGTCGAACCCCGCTCCGGAGTCGCGCACGGAGAGCTCCACCATGGTCGCGGCGGCGACGGCCCGGGTCTCGGTCCGCACCCACGGCTCGTCGCCGTCGCCGCACGCCTCGACCGCGTTCTTCACGAGGTTGTGCAGGACCTGGCGCAGGCGGTTCGGATCGCCGTGGACCGGGGCGAGGGACGGTCCGAGGCGGGTCTCGAAGCGCACCGCCGGCGACGCGGTGCGGTACAGCTCGAGGACATCGAGGATCAGGGCGTTCAGGTCGACCGGCGCCGAGCGCATGGCCGGCATGTGCGCGTAGTCGGAGAACGCGTTCACCATCTCCTTCATGGACTCCACCTGCTGGACGATGGTGCGGGTCAGCCGGTCCATCTGCTCCGCGTCGGCGGCCTGGAACTTGTGGAGGTACTTGTGCCGGAGACGTTCCGCCGAAAGCTGGATTGGCGTGAGGGGGTTCTTGATCTCGTGCGCGAGCCGCCGCGCCACCTCGCTCCACGCGGCGTTGCGCTGCGCATGGATGAACTCCGTCGCGTCGTCGAACACGACGACGTGTCCTTCGCCCCCGGCGAGCGACGCGGTGCTGCACACGAGCGTGCGCTTGCCCCTCGGCGTGTCGACGCCGACCTCTTCGCGCCGGTCGCGCGGGCCTTCGGGCGCGACCGTGTCGAGCCGGCCGGCCAGGGCGTGGACCAGGGCGTCGAGGGTGGGGTGCGCGCCGGCGAGGGCGTCGAGGGTGGTGCCGGCCATCGCGTCGAGGTCGACGCCGAGGATCTCCGTCGCGGCGTGGTTGGCGGTGACGATCCGGCGTTCGACGTCGAGCGTCAGCACGCCCGTGGACAGGCGCCGGAGCACCGCTTCGAGGTACGCCCGTTGCGCCTCGACGAGACGCTGGCTTTCCCGGGTCTCGTTCCGGGCCCGTTGCAGCGCGCGGGTCATCTCGTTGAACGACGCGACGAGGAAGCCGATCTCGTCCTGGGTCCGGTCCGGGAGCCGGGTCTCGTAGTCCCCGCCGGCCACCGCCTTGGTGCCCATGGAGAGGTCCCGCAACGGGGCGACCATGCGCCGCGCCGAGTGGAAAGCTGCATATACCGCGGTGAACAGGCTGGCGAGGAGGACGATGGAGAGCGTAAGGGTGAAGCTGAGCTTCAGGGGCTCGCGCAGGTACGCCAGCTCCCGGTACTTCGCCGACGCCGACTCCACGCTGTCGGCGAGGACGTTCATCCGCTCGGTCACGGGGAAGAGCGCCTGCAGCAGGCGCGGCTCGCCGGTTGCCTCCCGGGGGGGGACCAGGACCACGATCTGCACGTGCAGCCCGCCGTCGCCGATGGCGTCGAGCCCGATGTAGTCGCCGGACCCCCGCGCCTGCCGCATCACCGCGTCGGCCGGGGGGTTCGGGACCACCGCGGTCGGATCGACGTTGCTGGAGCCGACGATGCGTCCGTTCCCGCCGATGAGGGTGAGCTCGGCCGCGCCGCTCAGGCGCCGCGCGTCGTCGAGCGCGAGGATGGCGTCGTCGTCTTTCAGCGGCTCGAGATCCGAGGCCATCCTCGCGGTCTGCGCGAGGAGCTCGCGCATGCGCACCCCGAGCGCGGTGCGGCTGAGCTCCAGGGCGTCGCCGAGCGCTCCCTCGATGCGCACGTCGAACCAACTGTCGATCCCGCGGTGCAGGAACTGGAGCGAGAAGTAGTAGACGACGGTGACCGGGGTCACGGACAGGACCACGAAGACGATCACCATCCGCACCGTGAGCTTCGCGCCCGGACGCCGCTGCTGGGCCTGGCGGAGCAGGCGGTACAGGTTCCAGGCGATCAGGAGCCCGAGGCCGATCAGGGCGACGGCGTTGATCGCGAGGAGCACCGAGTAGAGCTCGCCGAAGCGCGCGGAGTCCTGCGTGGCGTTGCTCATCAGGTACGCCGACCCGAGCAGGACCAGGCCGAGGCCGATGATCGGGCCGGCGCCCGGTCCGAAGCGGCTCATCGCTCGACCGGCCATTCGAACCACCCGCTGCTCAGCCGCCACTGCGGGCTGAAGTAGGCGAGGGGGCGCAGCGGCGAGGGCAGGGCCTCGATGTCGAGGCGCGCCCGGACCCGCGCGGTGCAGCGCACCCCGGGGGGGAGGCGGTCCCCGGCCGCGACCGGGACGGACTCCACGCGGCCGAGCGCATCGACCATCTCCTCGAACGAGCGGTAGTGGCGCGTGCTCCGGCGCACGAGGTCGCGGATGAGGTAGCGCTCGGTGAGCACGTTCGTCTCGATGCGGTACCGGAGCTTGCGCTCGGCAAGGGTCTCGTTCCACAGGGGCCCGCGCTCGCGCCGCACCTCGATGTCGACGATGACCGTCAGGGCGACCCCGTTGCGCATCGCCTCGCGGTTGTCGTCGCTGAACGCGAAGTCGATGCGCACGTCGGCGACGTAGCGCCCGTCTACCGCGCGGAGCGCGGCGTGCTCGACCGTGAACCCGGCCCCGGCCGGCGGCGCCGCCTGCGCGATGCGGCCGGTGGCCGGGGAGACGAGCAGGAGCAGCGTGAGGCCCGGCACGAACCGGAAGAGCGGCGGCGCGGCGCGGGCGCGGGGGTCAATGCTTCGCCAGAACGGCATAGAAGAACCCGTCCATCGCGTCCTCGCCGGGGAGGATCTGGCGGCCGTGTCCGGCCGGGCGGCCCCATGCGGCATCGATCGGGACCACTTCCACGTCGGCGCGCGCGGTCAGGAAGTTCTCGATGATCGCGGTGTTTTCACGGGACAGCACGGAGCAGGTAGCGTACAGCAGGCATCCGCCGCGAGCCAGAAGGGGCCACAGCGCGCGGAGCATGGCGCTCTGCCGGCTCGCCATCTGGTCGATGTCCCCGGGCCGGCGCAGGACCTTGATGTCGGGATGGCGCCGGATGACTCCGGTGCCCGAGCACGGCGCGTCGAGCAGGATGCGGTCGAACCGCCGCCCGTCCCACCAGTCGTCCGGCTTCCCCGCGTCCCCGGACTGCACGTGCGCGGCCAGCCCGAGGCGCGCCAGCGTGCCTCGAAGGTCCGTGACGCGGCGCGGGTCGTCGTCGAGCGCGACCACGTCGACCCGGCCCACGCCGCGTTCCAGGACGTGCGCGGTCTTTCCGCCCGGCGCGGCGCACGCATCGAGCACCCGGCTCCCGCGCGGTGCGTCGAGGAGCATTCCGGCGAGCTGGGCCGCTTCGTCCTGGACCGACACCAGCCCGTCGCCGAAGCCCGGAACGGACTCGACCGGCCGCGGCGACTCCAGGGTGACGCCCTCGGCGGAGTGGCGGGTCGCCCGCGCCCCGATCCCGTTGCCGGCCAGATCTTCGAGGTAGCGCCGGCGCGAGGTCCGGCGCGTGTTGACTCTGAGGGTCATCGGCGGCCGTTCCAGGTTGGCGCGGGCGATGGACTCCCAGGCCGCCGGCCAGGACCGCTCGAAGGCTTCGAGCAGCCAGGCGGGGTGCGCGAGCCGGGTGGCCGCGGTGCCCTCGGTGCGCAGGATCGCGTCGCGCTCGGCGGCGAAGCGCCTCAGGGCCGCGTTCACGAATCCGGCCGCCCACGGCTTGCCGAGGGATCGGGCCAGCTCCACCGTGGCGCTGACCGCCGCGTGCGGCGGCACCCGGGTGAACCCGAGCTGATAGAGCCCGAGGAGGGCGAGGACGCGGACGTCGGCGTCGCGGGGCGGACGCGCCGCAACGTGCGCCAGCCAGGCGTCCAGACGCGGAAGGTAGCGCAGGGTTCCGTACACCAGCTCCTGGGCGAACGCCTTGTCGCGCGGGTCGAGCCGTGGCTCGGGGCGCCGGCCGGCGCCGAGCGAGCGGCCGTCCCGGAGCACTCCCACGAGCAGGGCGTGGGCGACGCCCCGCGCCGTTCCGTGCGAGGCGCCCCGTCGCCGCGGATGGGGGTGACGTTCACGTTTCGGCATGGATTCCCGCCCCGTCGCCGCCACCCCAGGAACGTCCCGCGCCGGCCGGACCGCGGGCCGGGTTGGCGAAGCGCCATGCGGCATCCTCGTTCCGGGAAGGCCGCTCGCCAGTCTTCAGGCCGGAGAGCGCGGACCTCCGGGTCGGAAAGAGGACGCCGTCCGGGCCGGAAGGCGTGCGTCGGTATTGGCGAAGCGCCATGCGGCATCCTCGTTCCGGGAAGGCCGCCCGCAAGTCTTCAGGCCGGAGAGCGTGGCCCTCCGGATCGGAAAGAGGACGCCGTCCGGGCCGGCGTGCGTGCGCCGGTCCGTGCCGCGCCGGGACGGCCCCGCGCGCTTCGCCGGCCGGCCGGCGGCTCGGCGCCGAGGCGCGTGCCGGGAGCGAGCCGGCGTCCCCGGACGAACTCCGCGGCGGACATCCGGCGCGCGCCCGGCGGTTGGAGCTCGGTGATGGCGAGGGCGTCGCGCGCCGTCGCGACCACCAGTCCCGTTTCATCGCACCGGAGCACGGTGCCCGGTGCCCGGGCCGGATCGCCGGGGACGACCTCCGCGCGCCAGACCCTGAACGCGGGCGCGCCTCCTTCGGCCGGGCACGTGTGTGCGACCGGCCACGGGTCGAACGCCCGGACCATGCGCTCGATCTCGGTCGCGGGGCGCGTCCAGTCGATCGCGGCCTGCGGTTTCGAGAGCTTGGGAGCGATGGTGGCGCGTGATTCGTCCTGCGACAGGGCCTCGACGGCGCCGTCCTCCAGAGCGCGCAAGGTGTCGACGAGGGCTGTCGCGCCGAGCTCCGCGAGCCGGCCGGTCAGCGAGCCGGTGGTGTCCTCCGGACCGATCGCACAGGTCCGCGTCGCGAGGACCGGCCCGGTATCGAGGCCGGCGTCCATCCGCATGATCGAGACCCCGGTCCGCGGATCGCCCGCGAGGATCGCGTGGTGCACCGGGGCGGCGCCCCGCCAGCGCGGGAGGACCGATGCGTGGACGTTGATGCAGCCGAGCCGCGGCATGGCGAGGATCGGGGCCGGCAGCAGGAACCCGAAGGCCGCGACCACCAGCGCGTCGGGCGCGAGCGCGGCGAGGGCCTCCGCCGCGTCGGGGGTGCGCATCGTGCGGGGCTGGTGGACGTCGATGCCGGCGGCGGCGGCGCGCTGCTTGACGGGGCTTTCCGCCACCCGGTTGCCGCGCCCGGCGCGCGCGTCCGGCCGGGTGAACACCGCCTCGATCGAATGGCCGGAGCCGATCAGTGCGTCCAGGATGACCGCCGCGAACTCCGGGGTGCCGGCGAATGCGAGCTTCATCCGCACGGGCTCATGCGTGCTGCAGGGCCTTCTCCGCCTTCTTCCGGATCCGCTGCCGCTTCAGCCGGGAGAGGTAGTCGACGAACAGCCGGCCGTCGAGGTGGTCGACCTCGTGCTGGATGCAGACCGAGAGCAGTCCCTCCGCCTCGATCTCGCAAGGCCGCCCGTCACGGTCGAGGGCGCGGACCCGGACCCTCTCCGGACGCTTCACGATCTCGTAGACGCCGGGGACCGACAGGCATCCTTCCTCGGTCTCCGTCTCGCCGCCGAGCGGCCGGACCTCGGGGTTGACGAGACACAGCGGCGCGTTCCGGTCCTTCGAGACGTCGATGGTCACCACCCGTTTCGCGACGTTGACCTGGGTGGCGGAGAGGCCGATCCCCGGCGCGCCGTACATCGTCTCGAGCATGTCGTCGATCAGGCGCCTGATGTCGTCGTCGACCACTTTCACGGGTTCCGCGCGGCGTCGCAGGCGCGGGTCCGGGTAGTGGAGGATTTCGAGTCGGGACATCGGCGGGCCCTCGCGGCGGCAATGCGCCCAATGGGGGCGCCATGGTAGGAAAACCGGGGTCGTTGCGCCACCCGCGATCCGGTGCGGAGCGAGCTACGTGACGCGGAGCCAGTCACGGGGACGCAGGAACCGTTCGGCAAGGCCGGCCTCCGGGCTTCCCGGCTCCGGCTTCCAGTCGTACCGCCACCGTACCAGCGGCGGCAACGACATCAGGATCGATTCCGTCCGTCCTCCCGACTGGAGCCCGAAGAGGGTGCCCCGGTCGTGGACGAGGTTGAACTCGACGTATCGCCCGCGGCGCATCAACTGGAACTCGCGCTCGCGCTCCGTCCAGTGCGTCCCGCGACGGCGGCGCACGATCGCGAGGTAGGCGTCGACGTAGCCGTCCCCGACGCGCCTGGCGAACCGTTCGCACCGCTCGAACCCCCACTCGTTCAGGTCGTCGAAGAAGAGCCCCCCGGCGCCCCGGGCCTCGTTTCGATGATGGAGGAAGAAGTACCGGTCGCACCACTCCTTGAACCGCGTGTACACGTCGTCCCCGAACTCCCCGCACACCGCGGCGGCGGCCCGGTGCCAGTCCCGCGCGTCGGACTCGAAGCCATAGTACGGCGTGAGGTCGAAGCCGCCACCGAACCACCACACCGGCGTCTCCCCGGGCGCCCCGGCTTCGAAGTAGCGCACGTTGCAGTGCGATGTCGGGACGTAGGGATTGAGGGGATGGACGACCACCGAGACCCCGAGCGCCTGGAAGGCGCGGCCCGCGAGTTCGGGCCGCTGGGCGGTCGCGGCCGGAGGCAGCGCGTCGCCGTACACGTGCGAGAAGTTGACGCCGCCGCGCTCGATCACCTCCCCGTCCGCGATGACCCGGGTCCGGCCCCCGCCTCCGCTGGGCCGCTCCCACACGTCCTCGGCCGGCTTCGCGGCCGGGTCCTCGCTCATGAACGCATCCATGATCCGGTCCTGGAGCGCCCGCAGCCACGTCCGTACCCGAGGCGTGCGCGACGACACGGCCGGCTCAGGGCCTGATCGTCCGGCCATCACGGATGTCGATGATCCGGGTGGGCGTGTCCAGCCCTCCCACCGGTCCCGCGACGTACCAGTCGATCTCGGCGCCGAACATGGCGCGGAGGCGCAGTGCGTCGCGGGCGGGGGAACCGCCGGCGCGGTTCGCGCTCGTGGAGATCAGCGGTCCGCGAAAACGCGCGCAGAGGTCCCGGGCCACCGGATGGCTGGTCACCCGCATCGCCAGGGTCCCGTCGGCGCCGACGAGCCACGCGGGCGCCCGGGCGCGGGCCGGCGCCACGAGGGTGACGGGACCGGGCCAGTAGCGGGACGCGAATCCGGAGAGCACGGGCGCCTGGACGTCGACGAGGGGATCGAGCTGGCCCGGGTCCGACGCGATGAGGATGCAGCGCTTGCGCGCCGGCCGGCGCTTGATCGCGAACACCCGCGCGACCCCCGCGCGGTTCCAGGGGTCGCATCCGATTCCGTAGACCGATTCGGTCGGGTACGCGACGATTCCGCCGGTCCGCAGCGTGGCGACCGCGCGGCGATGACGCCAGTCGGTCATCCGGCCCCCGTCGCGAGCGGATTCATCGCTTGCGCAGCTTCTCCTGGAGGGCGTCGTTCTTCCTCAGGATCCCGGCCGCATTGCGCTCGCGCTCCGCGGCCAGCTCGGAGGCGATCGCATCGTCGGCGAGCGCCAGGATCTGCGCCGCGAGGTATCCCGCGTTCTTCGCCCCCGCCTTGCCGATGGCGACGGCCGCGACGGGAACGCCCCCGGGCATCTGCACCGTGGAGAGCAGGGCGTCTTCACCTCGCAGCGGACCGGCATCGACCGGCACGCCGATGACCGGCCGCACCGTGAGCGCGGCGACCGCGCCCGCGAGGTGCGCGGCCATGCCGGCCGCGGCAATGAACACCGCGCACCCTCTGGTCTGCGCATCGAGGACGTAGTCGCGGGTCGCGGCGGGGGTTCGATGCGCTGAGCTCACCCGTACTTCGTACCGGACGCCGAACGTGTCCAGCACCTCGAGGGTCGGCTCCATCACCGGGAAATCGGAATCCGATCCCATCAACACCGCAACGAAAGGCTTTCGAGTCATCATGGACGCTCCAGGAGGAGTCAGGGGTTCCTGCGCCGGCGCGGACGCCGCGCCGGCGCGGCTTCGATCAGCCGCCTGGCTTCGGCGAGATCGATGAGGGCCGGGTCCCGGCCCTTGGGTACCCGCGCGTTCTTCTTGCCGTCGGTGAGGTAGGGGCCGTAGCGGCCCTTGAGGATCCGGATCGCCCCGCCTTCGAATTCCTTGATCTCCCGTTGCGCGTCGGTGCGTTTCTTCTCCGCGACGATTTCGAGCGCGCGCGCGAGGTCGATCCGGTGCGGGTCGTCGTCCGGTCCGAGCGACGCGAACTTCGAACCGTATTTCACGTACGGACCGAAGCGGCCGACGTTCGCCAGGACCGGCTCTCCGTCCGGGGTGCGGCCGAGCTCGCGCGGGAGCTCGAACAGGGCGAGCGCTTCTTCCAGCGTGATGGTGTTCACCCGCTGATCGCGTCCCAGGCTGGCGAACCTCGGCTTGTCCTCGTCGCTCGCGCTCCCGATCTGCGCGTAGGGTCCGTACCGCCCCACCCGCACCGAGATCGGGCGGCCGGATTTCGGGTCGGCGCCGAGCGTGCGGGCCTGCGACGCCTCGGTCCGGGTGACGCTGGCCTCCTTTTCGGAGACTTTTTGGTGGAAGGGTTTCCAGAACCGATCGAGCAACGGCACCCAGTCGCGTTCGCCGCGCGAGACCGCGTCGAGATCGTCTTCGAGACGGGCCGTGAAGTCGTAGTCCACGTAGTCGGCGAAGTGTTCGGTCACGAACGCATTGACCAGGCGCCCGACGTCGGTGGGCCGGAAACGGCGGTTCTCCAGCTCCGCGTACTCCCGCTGCTGAAGCGTCGAGATGATCGAGGCGTAGGTCGAAGGACGGCCGATTCCGTAGTCCTCCAGCGCGCGGATCAGGCTCGCCTCGGAGTAGCGCGGCGGCGGCTCGGTGAAGTGCTGTTCCGGGCGCAATGCCACGAGCCCGACCGCCATGCCCTTCTCGAGAGGCGGCAGCCGCCGCTCCTTCTCCGCCTTCCGGTCGTCGCGGCCTTCCTCGTACACCGCGAGGAAGCCCGGGACCGCCACCGTCGATCCGGTGGCGCGGAAGAGGTCGTCGGGGACGGGGACGTCCGGCCGGGGGTCGGCGCCGCAGGTGAGGTCCACGGCCACGGTGTCGATCGTCGCGTGCCGCATCTGGCAGGCGACGGTCCGCTTCCAGATGAGCTCGTAGAGCTTCGCCTGATCGCCGGCCAGCCTCTTGGCCAGCGATTCGGGGGTCCGCATGACCGAGGTCGGCCGGATGGCCTCGTGCGCTTCCTGCGCGTTCTTGGCGCGGGTGCGGAAGACGCGCGCCTCGCGCGGCACGTCGGCGGGGCCGAAGGTGTCCGCGATGTACTTTCGAAGCTCCGCGACGGCGCTGGCCGCGAGGGAGGTCGAATCGGTGCGCATGTAGGTGATGAGGCCGACCGCGCCTCCCCCCGCATCCACGCCCTCGTAGAGCTGCTGGGCCACCCGCATCGTGCGGTTCGCGGAGAAGCCGAGCTTCCTCGCCGCCTCCTGCTGCAGGGTCGAGGTGATGAACGGCGCGGCGGGGTTGCGCCGGCGCTGCTTCTTCTCGACGCGGTGCACGCACAGGGCGCCGGCGGCGCCTCCGGCTCCGGCCCGCGAGTCCCCGGGAAGACGCGCCGTCCCGCCGGCCGAGCTCAATCCGGCCACCCGGTCCCGCGCCCGTCCGGCACGGGCTTCGTCGGTGATGCTGAACTGCTCGACCTTCTCTCCTTCGAGTCGCGCGAGCTTCGCCGCGAACCCGGCTCCGCCGCTCTCCAGATCGGCCTCGATGGTCCAGTACTCGCGCTTCTCGAACCGCTCGATCTCGTCCTCGCGCTCCACGATCATGCGCAGGGCCGGGCTCTGCACCCGCCCCGCCGACAGTCCCCGGCGGATCTTCTTCCACAGCAGGGGCGACAGGTTGAAGCCGACGAGGTAGTCGAGCGCCCGCCGGGCCTGCTGGGCGTTGACGAGCGAGGTCGAGATGTCGCGGGGGTGGGCGACGGCCTCCTCGATCGCGTGCCGGGTGATCTCGTGGAAGACGACCCGGTGCACGGGCTTCGCGTCGAGCGCCTTCGCCTGGCGCAGCAACTCGACGACATGCCACGAGATCGCCTCGCCTTCCCGGTCGGGGTCGGTGGCCAGATAGAGCGCCTTCGCCTTCTTCATCGCGCGGCTCAGGGCCCTGACGTGCTTCTCGTTGCGTTCGATGGGCTCGTAGTGCATCAGGAAGCCCTTCTCCGGCTCGACCGCACCGTCCTTGGGGACCAGATCCCGCACGTGCCCGTACGAGGCGAGGATCTCGTAGTCGGACCCCAGGTACTTCTTGATCGTGCGGGCCTTGGCGGGAGATTCAACGACCAGGAGGTTTCGGGTCATCGACGAAGGTGCTCGCTGTCGTTCTGTCGGACACGGGTCGGCTGCACTGCCGCGCGACAAGATATGCGAAACGGGAGCGCCGGCGAAAGGGGCGGTGTCGGAGTCGCCGGCCGCCGGCCGCGAATCCGGGCCCGCGGACGATCGTTCTCCACCCGAATGGACACGCCCCCGTATCCCGTCCCGGCCGGGCCACGCGGTCCGGTCTCCGGCGGCGATGCGGGTTCAGCGCCTCCGCCTGGCCGCCCGGACGTAACGGTTGCCGGGAAGCGGTTCGATGCGGCCGTCGAGCTCGAGCGCCAGCAGGATGGGGGCGAGGCGGTTGACCGTCAGTCCGGTATGGACGACGAGTCGATCGAGGGAGACCGGATCATGGCCGACCGCCTCGAAGACGCTCCGTTCCGGTTCGCCGAGACCTCCGGCCCCGTCGGCGGAGCCATCCGGCGCCGCCGGCTGCGGGCGAACCGGCGGTTCCGGCAGTCCACCGGGATGGGTGAGCTCCTCCAGCACGTCCACGACCGACTCCACCAGCTTCGCGCCATCGCGGATGAGCGCATGGCAGCCGCGCGACAGGCCGCTGTCCACCGACCCGGGGACCGCGAAGACTTCACGTCCTTCGTCCGCCGCGAGGCGGGCGGTGATCAGCGAGCCGCTGCGCAGCGACGCCTCGACGACCAGGACCCCGAGGGAGAGTCCGCTGATCAGGCGGTTGCGCCGCGGGAAGTTCGCGGGCAGGGGCGGCGTTCCCGGCGCGCGCTCGGTGATCACCGCACCCGCCTCGAGGAGCTCGCGGGCGAGCCCGGCGTTCGAACGCGGATAGATGCGCTCCGGACCGGTGGCGACGACCGCCACGCTCGACGCCTCGACGTCGAGCGCCCCCCGATGGGCGGCGGCATCGATCCCGCGGGCGAGCCCGCTCGTGACGATCAGCCCGCACGCGGCGAGTTCGCCGGCAAGCGACCGGGCCCGCTCGCGACCGCCGCGCGTGGCGGCCCGGGCGCCGACGATGGCGATCTGGGGACAGCCGAGGATCCCGGGGTCGCCGCGGCAGTAGAGCACCGGGGGCGGATTGGAGATGGCGGCGAGTTGCGCGGGGTAGTGGCTCGTTCCGATCGGCACGATGGAGACTCCGATGTCCCCGAGGGACTCCCGCTCCCGGCGGATCGCCTCCCAATCGGCGGCGCGGAGCCTTGCGACCGCCGTGCGCGAGAACCCCAGCGTCGCGAGCTCGCGTTCGCGGGCCTCGAACAGCCCGCCGACGCTTCCGAATGCCTCCAGCGCCCGCAGGACCGCATGGCCGTTGCAGCACGCGGCGCGCCCGATCGCGAGCCAGCCGTGGAGGTCGGATTCGGCGAGAGAGGAGGAGTCGGACATGATCACGGGCCGATCGACCGGCGGACACATGGCGATATTGGCCGGCGCGGGGTGGAGGCGTCGATACGACGGTGGTGCCTCCCGGCGTCTCGGCCATGCGCTCCGCGCCGTTGTCCGTGTCGGCCTCGGGCTCGTCCGGCGAAGGCCTCCCGGCCGTTTCGATACCGTGCCCGGCGGCGGGCCCCTCCAGGCTCATGTTCGGACAGGGGTTCGGGTTGACACTGTTTCGGCCGTCCAGCAGAATGCGCCGCTTGCGTTGAGGAGGGGTTCCCGAGCGGCCAAAGGGACCAGACTGTAAATCTGGCGGCTCAGCCTTCGTAGGTTCGAATCCTACCCCCTCCACCAGTGCGGGCGAGACCGGCCGGATTCGACCCGGGGATGGGTGGACGGATATCGGCGGAAGGCCTCGCGGGTGTAGTTCAATGGTAGAACCTCAGCCTTCCAAGCTGATGACGTGGGTTCGATTCCCATCACCCGCTCCAGAGCGTGGGGGCGTTCCGATGGCGTCAGGCCCAGGCATCCGATTTCGGCTCCGAAACGACATGGCCCCGGCGATTGAATCCATGTTCACCTCCCCTCCCGAAGAAAGGACCGGAGAAGGGCATGGCCCTCGCCCATGCGGGGCCGGCGGGCCGCGGCGCGGCCTCGATCGGCCTCATGCCGGCGTCCATGCCGGCGTCCACACCCATGCATTCCCGACTCGACGCGAGTATTCAGCCCATATAGCTCAGGTGGTAGAGCACTCCCTTGGTAAGGGAGAGGTCACTGGTTCGAGTCCAGTTATGGGCACCAAAGGGCAGATCCGTCAACGGGATCGATCTCGAAAAGCACTGCATTCGGAGAACGTCTGATGGCCAAGGGGAAGTTCGAGCGCAACAAGCCGCACGTGAACGTGGGGACGATAGGCCACGTCGATCACGGCAAGACGACGCTGACGGCGGCGATGACGAAGGTGCTGGCGCGCCAGTTCGGCGGTGACGTGAAGGAGTTCGACGAGATCGACAACGCACCGGAGGAGCGGGCGCGCGGGATCACGATAGCGACGGCGCACGTCGAGTACGAGTCGAAGGCGCGGCACTACGCGCACGTGGACTGTCCGGGTCACGCGGACTACGTGAAGAACATGATCACGGGCGCGGCGCAGATGGACGGAGCGATCCTGGTGGTGTCGGCGGCGGACGGTCCGATGCCGCAGACGCGCGAGCACATCCTGCTGGCGCGCCAGGTGGGGGTGCCGTACATCGTGGTGTACCTGAACAAGTGCGACATGGTGGACGACGAGGAGTTGCTGGAGCTGGTGGAGCTGGAGGTACGTGAGTTGCTGGACAAGTACGAGTTTCCGGGCGATGAGACGCCGGTGATCCGTGGTTCGGCGCTGAAGGCGCTGGAGGGAGAGGAGACGGAGCAGGGAGAGGGTTCGGTGGTGGCGCTGGTGGAAGCGCTGGACGAGTACATCCCGGAGCCGGAGCGGGCGGTGGACGGAGCGTTCCTGATGCCGGTGGAGGACGTGTTTTCGATATCGGGCAGAGGGACGGTGGCGACGGGCCGTGTGGAGCGGGGGATTGTGAAGGTGGGCGAGGAGGTGGAGATCGTCGGTATCAAGGAGACGACGAAGACGACGTGCACGGGAGTGGAGATGTTCCGCAAGTTGCTGGACGAGGGAGTGGCGGGAGACAACATCGGTGTGTTGTTGCGTGGAGTGAAGCGTGACGAGATCGAGCGTGGTCAGGTTCTGGCGAAGCCGAAGAGCATCACGCCGCACACGGAGTTCGAGGCGGAGGTGTATGTGTTGTCGAAGGACGAGGGAGGTCGCCACACGCCGTTTTTCAAGGGGTATCGGCCGCAGTTTTATTTTCGTACGACGGACGTGACGGGAGAGGTGGAGTTGGGAGAGGGAGTGGAGATGGTGTTGCCGGGAGACAACGTGCAGATGGGAGTGAAGCTGATAGCGCCGATCGCGATGGAGGAGGGATTGAGGTTTGCGGTGCGCGAGGGTGGTCGCACGGTCGGCGCCGGCGTCGTCGCCAGAATCATCGAATGAATTCGACTGGAGATCCGGCGAGGCCGGGCCGGACGCCCGCCCCGGATTCGAACATCAAGGCCAGTAGCTCAATTGGCAGAGCGGCGGTCTCCAAAACCGCAGGTTGGGGGTTCGATTCCCTCCTGGCCTGCCAACGCGACAGTGCGAGCGGCAACGTCCCGGAGAGTGGTCCGGGTCGCGGGGGCGTTGCCGGATTGCGCGGCGATGAACGGCGGCGAGTGACGTGGCGGCCCGGCCACCGATGAGAGCGGGCGTGCAGGCGACGGGAGCGGTTCCCGATCTGGCCAAGTGGCTCGTCGCGTTCGTCATTCTCGCGAGCGGGCTCGCCGGGTTCTACTACTGGTCCGAGGAGTCGCTGCTGTGGCGAGTCGTCGGCCTGCTCGTGCTGAGCGCCTTGGCGCTGTTCGTCGCGGTGCAAACGGAAAAGGGCCGCGCCGCATGGGAATTCGCCCGCGATGCGCACACGGAGGTCCGCAAGGTCGTCTGGCCGACTCGCAAGGAAACGACCCAGACGACGTTGATCGTCATCGCGATGGTGGGGTTGGTGGCGATCATCCTGTGGATGCTCGACGGACTGCTCGCGTGGCTCGTGAAGCTGTTGCTCGGAACGGGGGCCTGACGGCATGTCGATGCGCTGGTACGTCGTCCATGTCTACTCCGGGTTCGAGAAGCAGGTCATGCGCCTGCTCAAGGAGCGAATCGAGCGCAGCGGCCTCGAGGACGAGTTCGGTGAGGTGCTGGTCCCCACCGAAGAAGTCGTGGAGATGCGTGAAGGCCAGAAGCGTCGAAGCGATCGGAAGTTCTTTCCCGGCTACGTGCTGGTGAACATGGAGATGAACGACGGCACCTGGCACCTGGTGAAGGGTGTGCCGAAAGTCATGGGCTTCATCGGGGGGAGCAGCGAACGGCCCGCTCCGATCACCGACCGCGAGGCCGACGCCATACTCCAGCGGGTGCAGGAAGGCGTCGACAAGCCGCGGCCGAAGGTGCTGTTCGAGCCGGGGGAGGCGGTGCGGGTCGTCGATGGCCCGTTCAACGACTTCAACGGAGTGGTCGAGGAAGTGAACTACGAGAAGAACCGGATGCGGGTCGCGGTGACCATCTTCGGCCGTTCGACGCCGGTGGAACTGGAGTTCGGTCAGGTCGAGAAGGATTGAGCCGGGAGGCGCGCGGGCGCCACCCGGATGGGCGGAGCCTCGGCGGCCTCTGGTCGGGGACCTTGAAGCGGCAGGAGGAGCACTGGCGTGGCCAGGAAGGTCGAAGCGTACATCAAGCTGCAGGTGCCTGCCGGGCAGGCGAAGCCGACTCCGCCGGTGGGGCCGGCTCTCGGCCAGCACGGCGTGAACATCATGGAGTTCTGCAAGGCGTTCAATGCCCAGACGCAGAACATGGAGCCGGGGCTTCCGATCCCGTGCGTGATCACCGTCTACCAGGACCGGACGTTCACTTTCGTCACCAAGACGCCACCCGCTTCGGTGTTGCTGCGGAAGATCGCCGGTGTCGAAAAGGGGAGCGACGCCCCGAACACCAGGAAGGTCGGAAAGGTGACGCGCGAACAGTTGGAAGAGGTCGCGCGCCAGAAGATGCCGGACTTGAACACCGACGACATCGATGCGGCGGTGCGCATCGTCGCCGGAAGCGCTCGCAGCATGGGGCTGGATTCGGAGGGGGCGCACTGATGGCCAAGGACACCCGCCGGCTGAAGGCGATTCACGAGAAGGTCGAGCGCGGCAAGCTCCATGACGTTTCGGAGGCCCTCGCCCTGCTGAAGGACCTGTCGTCGGTCAAGTTTTCCGAATCGGTGGACGTGAGCGTCAACCTCGGGGTCGATCCGCGCAAGTCCGATCAGGTCGTGCGCGGCTCCACCGTCATGCCCAACGGGATCGGCAAGGAGTCCCGGGTCGCGGTATTCGCGCAGGGGGCGGCGGCCGAAGAGGCGCGCGAGGCCGGCGCCGACATCGTGGGGATGGACGACCTGGCCGAGCAGGTCCAGGCCGGGAACCTCGACTTCGACATCGTGATCGCGGCGCCCGACGCAATGCGGGTGGTGGGCAGGCTCGGCAGGATCCTCGGCCCGCGCGGCCTGATGCCCAATCCGAAGGTCGGCACCGTCACCCCCGATGTCGCGGGGGCGGTTCGCAACGCCAAGGCCGGACAGGTCCAGTACCGGACCGACCGCGCCGGAATCATTCACTGCACCATCGGCAAGGTGGGATTCGAGGTCGAGGCGCTGAAGCAGAATCTCGACGCCCTGCTCGGTGATCTGAACAAGGCCAAACCCGGCGCCTCCAAGGGCGTGTACATGAAGAAGGTCACGCTGTCGACCACGATGGGGCCCGGGATCGGAATCGACAAGGCAACCCTGGGGCTTTAGGGCGGGCGTTGCGAATTCTTCAACGAGAACGGCGAGTGGCCGGCGTGCGGCCGTCTCGCATCGACTTTGAGCCGTCGGGGCTTGCTGGAGAGTCGCATCTCCGCACGTCCCGGCGGACGTCAAAGACCGCAGGTGGATGCTGCATCCTCAATTCGGCGATGGACATGGGGACCGGAAGCGATGTCGGACTTCATGGCCTTGCCTGCCTGCGCAGACGGCAACCCGGCAGTTCGTCCGGTCGCCGTGCGGAGCGTCTTCGTTCGAGCAACGGGGACGCGATTGTTGTGAGGCGAAAAGCCGGCAAGCCGGTGACGGCGGGGGCGGGGTTCGTGCGGGGAGGTACGTGACGTGGCTCTTTCACTGAAGCAGAAGAAAGCGGTGGTCGAAGAGGTCGCGGAAGTCGCGCGGTCCTCGCATTCGGTCGTTGCGGCCGAGTATCGCCGCTTGAAGGTGATGGAGATGACGGAGCTGCGGGAGAAGGCGAAGCAGTCCGGAGTCTACCTGCGGGTGGTTCGCAACACCTTGGCTCGCCGGGCCGTCGAGGGCACGGAGTTCGAGTGTGTGCAGGACCGCCTCAGGGGTCCCCTGGTGCTCGCGTTCTCCCGCGACGAGCCGGGCGCCGCGGCACGGGTCGTGCGGGACTACGCGAAGAGCAACGACAAGCTGGTGGTCAGCTTCGTGGCCTTCGACGGCAAGGCGATGGACGCCCCCGCGATCGACCAGCTCGCCAGCCTCCCCACCCGTGAGGAGGCGCTGGCCAGGCTGATGTCGGTGCTCCTCGCTCCGGTGACCCGGTTCGCCCGCACCCTCGCCGAGCCTCATGCCGGTCTCGTGCGCACCGTGGACGCGATGCGTGCGGCCCGGGCGGAAACGGACTGACCCGGCACTGCCGGGCCGAGCCGGACAGGGACTGAACCATCCGAAACTGATTCAGGGAGTCGATGACAATGGCGCTATCCAATGCGGAGCTTATCGAAGCGATCGAGCAGAAGCCTCTGATCGAGATCGTCGAGCTCGTCAAACAGATGGAAGACAAGTGGGGTGTATCGGCCGCCGCGGTGGCGGCGATGCCGGCCGGCCCGGTGCCCGGCGCGGCCGAGGCCGCGGCCCCCGAAGAGCAGACCGAGTTCGACGTGGTCATGAGCAGCTTCGGCGCGAAGAAGGTCGGCGTGATCAAGGTCGTGCGGGCGCTCACGGGCCTCGGTCTGAAGGAGGCGAAGGACCTCGTCGAGGCGGTCCCCGCGAACATCAAGGAAGGGGTTTCCAAGGACGAGGCGGAGGACGTGAAGAAACAGCTCGAAGAGGCCGGGGCGACGGTGGAGGTGAAGTAGCTGGTCGTTTCCGTGCGGTCGCATTCCTCATCGGCCCGCAAACCGGACAGAGCGGTCGGGGTGGATGCGAGCCGCATGAAGGCGGAGCGTGGCGGGGCGCGAGCCAGGACAACGCGGTCGAACTGTTGAACACCGGAGCATGTGATGACAATTCAGCCTTCGTGGAATGATCCGCAGCTCGAAGTGAAAAGGGACAACAAGCGGCAGGCCGAGTACCGACGGTTGCAATCGTGGTATCGGGAGACTGTCCTCGAGGCGTCTCCCGGGGCCGATCAGCGCAACGTCACTCGGGCGAACATGCTTCGGAAGGAGGATGTGGAGCGGAATCCGGGACTGAATTTTCTTGACGACGATATCGCGAAGTATGCAGTCGAGCGGGCCGGGCAGGTAAAGGACGAAGGAGGAACGATCGATCGCGACCGCCTCATGCGCAACATGCTCTCCAGCATGCCCCTGTGTTTCAATCTGTTCGGCTACCTGCGCAGGCATCCCGTCGAGGCGGCGCAGGGTCTCTCCGCCGTGCTGGATCTCGACATCGACGAGATCCTCGACATGGTTGTCGAATGGGCTCCGGACCCTGATGCCCACTTGGGCGACCGGACGGCGTTCGACGCGTTCGTCCGCTATCGCACCAGCGATGGACGACAGGCGTTCCTCGGTGTCGAGACGAAATACACCGAATCATTCAGCCCGAAACCCTACGACTCCGAGCGCTACGACCGCATCACGAGGGATCCCGCCAGCGGATTCAAATCCGGGGCTGAGGACCATCTGCGCGAATCGAAGACGAACCAGCCCTGGCGGAACGCACTCCTTGTATGCAGTCTGCGGTCGAATGGTGTGTCCGGCGGCACGCCCGACGAGTTCGACGACGGGCATGTAGTCGTTCTTTCGTGCGAAGGGGACCCCGGCGCGGAGGGGGCGGTCAAGGGCCTTGAGAGCCAACTTCACGAACCTTCATCGCTGTTGAGAGCTGCGACCTACGAAGAACTGATGTCGAAGTTCGCCGGCATGGCCAATCTGCGGTCATGGGCCGGCGAGTTTCAGCGTCGGTATCTGGATCTCTCGCCCGTGCGCGGGGATTCGAAGGGGGCCGAAGGAATCATCGGCTCTGTCGAATCCGCATCCTCGGCTTCGGAGGACGGAACGCACCCTCAACCTCCATCAACCGGGAAGAAACGTTCTCGGAAAGATTCCGGCAAGCGGTCGAGCATTCCAGATGGCGACGAGAAGCCTGTCGCCACCACCCGGCCGGCCGCCGAGGAGCCCGTCGCACCCGAGTACACCTTCTCCCGCGCGCCTTCAGAGGATTTGAAGAAGCTCTTGCGCCCGGGACCTCTCGCTTCGCTTCTCAAACTCGATAACCACAAGCTGTATGTTCGAGTTCGAGATCGAAAAGGAAAGAAGGGCGACTTGGTGGATCGTCGCTTGGATGTTCATTTTCGCCCCGATGACGAGATCATGGTCTACTGTGGTAGGACGAGATTGCTCAAGGTCCAAAGAAGAAAGGGAAAAAAGGACGGCAGCCTCCTTGCTTTCAAGGTCCCCGAAAATAACATCAGCAAGGACTACGCCTCGACCATCAAGGGCGAGAAAGACGGAAAATTGATCAAGGAGGGGGGATCCACCTACGTCGCCTGGAAAACCGACGAGTCCGGTTTCGAGGATGAATTGAACAGCCACCTGAGGCGGCTGGAGAAGGACTACAAGGACAAGGAAGCGGCAGTGCTCGGAACGTTGATTACCGGAGAAGCTTTGTGGCATGAGAAATGGGCCTGTGTCCACGAGAAATGGGTCCGTGTCGAAGATCGCTGGACTCCCTTTGATCGTGAAGCCACCCTGAAAGGAGGTAGTAGGGGCGAGGTTGACCAGCTTGCCGTCGGTGGTGATGGTAGCTTGGTGCTTCTCGAGATCAAGGATCCAGCAACAGCAAAACCACAAGACATCTACGATGCGCCAGAGCAACTCTTGGAATACATAAGAGAATGGGACAGGGCGCTCCAACAATCGAAGGTGCGAGAAGATCTACAGAACTTGATCGATGCGCGTAAGAAATTTGGACTCACACCCCAAAATGTTCCCTGCTTGGACCTGGATCGCCCTATTCGGGCCGCGATCTGTTTCGGTAGCGAAGGGCTGAGCAACGTAAAGTCCGATTTTTATGAGGCACTCGACGCCGTCAACGCTTGTCTCCCCAAGGGCGTCAGCCCGATCGAAACATGGAAACTCGACGAGGACGGCCGTCCGTGTCTGCTGGTGCGAGACAGCGTCGCGCCCGAGTACAGCCTCACCGAGCGTCCGAGCATTCCAGATGCCGACGAGAAGTCTGTCGCCACCACCCCGCCACCCGCCGTCACCGAGCAACCTGCCGCCGGGGAACCCGCCACACCCGGGTACACCTTCACCGAGAGGAAACGAATCCGAAAGGATTTCGGCAAGCGTCCGAGCATTCTCGACGTGCCGTACCTGCTTGAGATCCAGCTCGACTCGTACCGCGACTTTCTCCAGGAAGGGATCGCTGCGGATGAGCGCGCGAGGAAGGGCCTTCATGCCGCGTTCAAGTCCGTCTTCCCGATCGAGAGCTACTCCGGAGACGCCGCGCTCGACTACGTGAGCTATCGGCTCGAGAAGCCCGTGTTCGACGTAAGCGAGTGCCGGCTTCGCGGAAAGACCTACGCCGCATCGCTGCGTGTGACGTTGCAGTTGGTGCTCTACGAGAAGGAGACGGGGGGAGGGCGCGCGTCGAAGGAAGCCGGGCGCAGGGTGAAGGTCGTCAAGGAGCAGGAAGTCTACATGGGCGAGATCCCGCTCATGACCGATACCGGCACCTTCATCATCAACGGCACCGAGCGCGTGATAGTCGCACAGCTCCACCGTTCTCCGGGTGTGTTCTTCGAGCACGACCGAGGCAAGACCCACTCCTCGGGCAAGCTGCTGTTCTCCGCACGGGTCATCCCCTACCGGGGGTCATGGCTCGACTTCGAGTTCGACCCGAAGGATCTCGTCTACGTCCGGATCGACCGGCGCCGGAAGCTTCCGGCGACGGTTCTGCTGCGCGCCCTCGGCTATTCCTCCGAGGAAATTCTGGAGCGCTTTTTCGACCTCAACTCGTTCGGGCTGGCGCCGGAGGGGCTTCGGTTCAAGCTCATCCCGGAGCGGTTGCGAGGTGAAGTCGCGGCATTCGACATCAAGGACAAGGAAGGTTCGGTGCTCGTCGAAGCCGGCCGGAGGATCACGGCCCGGCACATCAACCAGATGACGAAGGCGGGCCTCGACACGCTCGAGGTCGTGGACGACTACGCATTCGGCAAGAGTCTCGGCCTCGATGTCGTGGATACGGAAACCGGAGAGATCATCGCGAATGCGAACGACGAGGTGACCGGAGAGTTGCTCGGGACGTTCCGCGAGCACGGCGTGGAGACGTTCGAAACCCTCTATACGAATGACGTCGACCGCGGACCGTACATGTCCCGAACCCTGACGGCCGATCCGACGCAGAGCCAGCTCGACGCCCAGGTAGAGATATACCGGATGATGCGCCCCGGAGAGCCTCCCACGAAGGAGGCGGCCCAGTCGCTTTTCCACAATCTCTTCTTCAGCGCGGAGAGGTACGACATTTCGTCGGTAGGGCGGATGAAGTTCAATCGGCGTATCGGGCGCACCCGAGAAGAAGGCCCGGGGATCATCTATGACGGGAGGTACATCAAGTCCTATCTCGGGTACGAGGAGAAGACGGTCGAGAAGGTGAAGGGCAAGTTGCGCGTCGATTCGAAGGGCAAGTGGCGCTTCAAGCACGATGTCCGCAACGGGAAGAACGGGAAGGTCGTCGCGAAACGCAGCGAGCCCGTCACCGAGGAGCTGCTCCACCGGGCGTTCGACGCCGGCCAGGAGTCGATCGACGTGTTCCAGACTCGTCGGGACGACGAGAAGATGGCCGCTCTCGTACTGGAGTACGACGACGAATCGGACATCGTCCGTGCGCTCAGGACCCTCGTCGACATCAAGAACGGCATCGGAATGGTCGATGATATCGATCATCTCGGGAACCGGCGCATTCGAAGCGTCGGAGAGATGGCGGAGAACCAGTTCCGTATCGGCCTGGTGAGAGTCGAGCGGGCCGTCAAGGAGCGGTTGAGTCTGGCCGAAACCGAAGAGCTCATGCCACAGGGACTCATCAATGCCAAGCCGGTGTCGGCGGTGGTCAAGGAGTTCTTCGGTTCGAGCCAACTGTCGCAGTTCATGGACCAGAACAACCCGCTTTCCGAGGTCACGCACAAGCGCCGCGTCTCCGCACTCGGTCCGGGCGGACTGACGCGCGAGCGCGCCGGCTTCGAGGTCCGCGACGTGCATCCCACCCACTATGGACGGGTGTGCACGATCGAGACCCCGGAAGGTCCGAACATCGGCCTCATCAACTCGCTCGCCGTCTATGCCCGGACGAATGACTACGGATTCCTGGAGACTCCTTACCGGAAGGTCGAGTCCGAACGTGTCACCGACGAGATCCACTACCTGTCCGCCATCGAGGAAGGGCAGTACGTCATCGCCCAGGCGAACGCCACGCTCGACGACGAAGGACGGCTTGTCGACAGCCTCGTGACTTGTCGTCACCGGAACGAGGCCACGCTCTCGTCGCCGGATCGGGTGCAGTACATGGACGTCTCGCCCAAGCAGATTGTCTCGGTGGCGGCGTCGTTGATTCCGTTTCTGGAGCACGATGACGCGAACCGGGCGTTGATGGGGTCGAACATGCAGCGCCAGGCGGTGCCGACTCTCAAGACGGAGAAGCCCCTGGTCGGGACCGGGATGGAACGGAAGGTCGCGATCGACTCCGGGGTGACGGTGGTCGCCAAGCGGGGCGGCATGGTGGATTCGGTCGATGCGGCGCGCATCGTGGTCCGAGTCGATGACGAGGAGACGGTCGCGGGCGAGCCGGGGGTCGATATCTACAGCCTCATCAAGTACACGCGCTCGAACCAGAACACGTGCATCAATCAGCGTCCGCTCGTGAAGCCGGGCGACCGGATTGCGCGCGGCGACGTGCTTGCGGACGGGCCTTCGACGGACATGGGAGAGCTTGCCCTCGGACAGAACATGCTCGTCGCGTTCATGCCGTGGAACGGCTACAACTTCGAGGACTCGATCCTGATTTCGGAACGGGTGGTCGAAGAGGATCGCTATACCACGGTCCACATCGAGGAGCTGGTGTGTTTCGCACGGGATTCGAAGCTCGGCCCGGAGGACATCACCTCGGATATCCCGAACGTCAGCGAGAGCGCCCTCTCCAAGCTCGACGAGTCGGGCATCGTCTACGTCGGCGCCGAGGTCAAGGCCGGAGACATCCTGGTCGGCAAGGCGACGCCGAAGGGGGAGACCCAGCTCACGCCGGAAGAAAAGCTGCTTCGTGCGATCTTCGGCGAGAAGGCGTCGGACGTGAAGGACACCTCGCTGCGCGTCCCGTCGGGAATGAACGGGACGATCATCAACGTCCAGGTGTTTACCCGGGACGGGGTGGAAAAGGACGCCCGGGCCAGGCAGATCGAGGAGCTGGAACTCGACAAGGTTCGCAAGGACCTGGACGACCAGTATCGAATCCTCGCGGACGACATCTTCCTCCGACTGGAGCGGTTGCTTGTCGGCCAGCGCGCGGATGGCGGTCCGGACGGTCTCGGCAGTGGCAGCCGAATCACGGAAGACTACCTCCGCGGCATCGATCGGGAGCAGTGGTTCGAAATCCGGTTGCGGGGTGACGATGCCAACGAGCAACTGGAGAAGGCTCGTGAGCAGCTCGAAGCACAGAAGGCGTTGCTCGATGAGTACTTCGAGGAAAAGAAGGTAAAGCTGACCTCCGGTGACGATCTCGCGCCGGGCGTGTTGAAGATGGTGAAGGTCTATCTTGCGGTGAAACGGCGGGTGCAGCCGGGTGACAAGGTGGCGGGACGGCACGGCAACAAGGGCGTGATCTCGATGATCGTACCGGTGGAAGACATGCCGTACATGAGCGACGGAACGCCGGTCGACATCGTGTTGAACCCGCTCGGGGTGCCGTCGCGAATGAATGTCGGACAGGTGCTGGAGGCGCACCTCGGCTGGGCCGCGAAAGAGCTGGGTCACGAGGTGGCGCGGATGCTGGAGTCGATCGAGCAGGTCTCCAAGCTCTCCAAGCTCTCCAAGCTTCGCCGGTTCCTGCAAAAGGTGTATGCGATCAAAGGCAAGGAAGATCCGGTGGCCGGACTGGAGGACAGCGAACTTCGGGAGCTCGCGGACAATCTGCAAGGTGGGGTTCCCATGGCGACGCCTGTGTTCGACGGCGCGAGCGAGTCCGAGATCAAGGACCTGCTCGCGCTCGCGGGGCTTCCCCGGGACGGCCAGACGCAGCTCTTCGACGGCCGGACCGGAGAGTCGTTCGATCGGCCCGTGACGGTCGGTTACATGTACATGATGAAGCTCAACCACCTTGTCGACGACAAGATGCACGCGCGGTCGACGGGGCCGTACAGCCTGGTCACGCAGCAACCGTTGGGCGGAAAGGCGCAGTTCGGCGGCCAGCGTTTCGGGGAGATGGAGGTGTGGGCCCTGGAGGCCTACGGCGCGGCATATACGTTGCAGGAGATGCTGACGGTGAAATCGGACGACGTGACCGGCCGCACGAGGATGTACAAGAACATCGTCGACGACGCGCATCGAATGGAAGCGGGGATGCCGGAGTCCTTCAACGTGCTGATGAAGGAAATTCGATCGCTCGGGATCGACATCGAGCTGGAGCACGACTGACGCCGTATCGCATATGGGCGGTGCATTCGGACCAAGGTCCGGAGCGGGTGGGCAACGTGGCCCTTGATCGAGGACGGAGGCCGAGATGAGAGATCTACTCAATCTGCTGAGGCAGCAAGGTCAGGTGGAAAGGTTCGATGCGATCCGGATCGGACTCGCGTCTCCGGACAAGATCCGCTCCTGGTCCTATGGCGAAGTCAAGAAGCCCGAGACCATCAACTACCGCACCTACAAGCCTGAACGCGACGGATTGTTCTGCGCCAAAATCTTCGGCCCGAACAAGGACTACGAATGCCTTTGCGGCAAGTACAAGCGTCTGAAGCACCGGGGGGTGATTTGCGAGAAATGCGGAGTCGAGGTCACCCTCGCGAAGGTCCGTCGCGAGCGGATGGGACACATCGAGCTGGCGAGCCCGGTGGCTCATATCTGGTACTTGAAGTCGTTGCCGTCGCGCATGGGACTGCTCCTCGACATGACGCTGCGCGATATCGAACGGATTCTCTACTTTGAAGCATTCGTCGTCAGCGATCCGGGAATGACGGACTTGGAACAGGGCCAGTTGCTTACGGACGAGATGTACCTGGATGCGCTTGAAAAGTATGGCGACGATTTCGAAGCGAAGATGGGCGCCGAGGCCATCTACGAACTGTTGCGCGCCATCGATCTTGACGAAGTGATCGCGGAGTTGCGCGAGGAGCTGCCGAAAACCGGTTCGGAGTCGAAGATCAAGAAGCTTTCGAAACGCCTCAAGCTGGCGGAGGCGTTCAAGAGCTCCGGCAACAAGCCCGAATGGATGATCATGCGCGTGTTGCCGGTGTTGCCGCCGGAGTTGCGGCCGCTCGTTCCGCTGGACGGCGGACGTTTTGCCACTTCCGACCTCAACGACCTCTACCGGCGTGTCATCAATCGCAACAACCGCCTCAAGCGGCTTCTGGCCCTCAATGCGCCGGACATCATCGTGCGCAACGAGAAGCGGATGCTGCAGGAATCGGTCGATGCCCTCCTCGACAACGGACGACGGGGCCGCGCGATTACCGGGGTCAACAAGCGGCCGCTCAAGTCGCTCGCCGACATGATCAAGGGAAAGCAGGGCCGGTTCCGGCAGAATCTGCTGGGGAAACGCGTCGACTATTCGGGGCGTTCGGTCGTGGTCGTCGGCCCGACCCTGAAGCTTCACCAGTGCGGGTTGCCGAAGAAGATGGCGCTGGAGCTGTTCAAGCCGTTCGTCTTCGGCAAGCTCCAGCTTCGCGGCCTCGCGACCACGATCAAGGCCGCGAAGAGGCTCGTCGAGCGGGAGGGTCCCGAGGTGTGGGACATTCTGGAGGAGGTGATCCGCGAACACCCGGTTCTCCTCAACCGCGCGCCCACGTTGCACCGGCTCGGCATTCAGGCGTTCGAGCCCATCCTGATCGAAGGCAAGGCGATACAGCTTCACCCGCTGGTCTGCACCGCATTCAATGCGGACTTCGACGGCGATCAGATGGCGGTTCACGTTCCGCTGTCCATCGAGGCCCAGCTAGAGGCTCGAACGCTGATGATGTCGTCCAACAACATCCTGTCTCCGGCGCATGGCGAACCGATCATCGTGCCGACCCAAGACGTCGTGCTCGGGCTGTACTACATGACGCGCGAGCGGGTGGATGCGCGCGGGACAGGGATGGTGTTTGCCGACGTCGCCGAGGTGCACCGGGCGTTTCAATGCGAAGCGGTGGACCTGCACGCCAGAATCAAGGTGCGCATCAATGACGGAATACGCGGAATCGGTCCGCGATCGACGGGGGATAAGTTCCTGCAGCGAATGCAGCTGCATCAGAGTTGGTACCGGGATCAAGTGCTCGGTGTGTCGTATGGCAAATCCGAACGCGCAGATACCAAGCACACTCATTACGGACACATACTGGCCGAGGAGTCGGCGGATGCCGGACGCAATTTCCTGACACATGACATTATCGAAAAGGTCAAGGAACAGTTTCCCAACAAACGCACTCGGCTCTGGCGGAACATGTTGGCGAGCCAGCCGATGTGTTTCAATCTATTCGGCCAACTCAAGTGCGACTATAAGCTGGCGACCGATCTGGCGAGAACCCTCTGGGGGGAGGACTTGGACATCGCTGAGGTAACGAATGTGTGCTTCGAATGGCCGGAGCCTGCCGAGAAGGACAAGTATCTGGACGATAACACGAGGTTCGATGTGTTCATCGAGTATAGAACGGGGAGTAGGCAGAAAGGTTTCGTTGGAATCGAGACTAAGCTGACCGAGCCGTTTACCACGGAGCTCTACGACAATCCGAAGTATCAGGAATGGTACAAGGAAAAGGAGAGTCCATGGAAGGCTGAAGCAGGATACGACAAGATCTTCAAACAGCGGAAGCACAGTCAGCTCGCGCGCAACCATTTGCTCGCATGGGCACTGCTGCACCAGCCTAATCCGAAATATACTGAGGGCAGATTGGTAGTCATGTATCACCCGGAAGACGACCATTGCCTTAGCACGATCGAGAGATATAGTGAGCTCCTGCGCGACGAAGACAAAGTGAAGTCCTCGTTCTCATCGGTCGACTTGGGCGAGGTAGTTTCGAAGTGGAAGCTGCGGGCCGGGGAAGCGCCATGGCTCTCGGAATTCGAAAGACGGTATCTAGTGCTGAAAGAGAGCGAGGGTGCCGAATTCGAGCCGGAGGTAGTTCTTCGTGCTTCGAAAGGCCCGGCTGAAAGGGCGCAGTTGTGCGATACGACAGTAGGACGGGCACTGTTGTCGGAGATCGTGCCGCCGAACCTTCCGTTCGACTTGGTGAATCGCCTGATGAACAAGAAGGCGATTTCGTCGTTGATCAACGCCTGCTACCGCCAGGTGGGATTGAAGGAAACGGTCGTATTCGCGGATCAGCTCATGTATACGGGCTTCAACTACGCAACGCGGGCCGGTATTTCGATTGGCGTCGAGGACATGGCGGTGCCGACCGACAAGAAATCGATTCTTGGCACAGCGGAGAAAGAGGTCAAGGAGATAGAGGATCAGTATGCGTCCGGCCTAGTTACGCAAGGCGAACGCTACAACAAGGTCGTCGATATCTGGTCGTATACCAATGAGCGGGTCGCCAAAGCGATGATGGAGAAGATCGGATCTGGCACCGAGGATCAATTCAAGCGAATGGTCGGCCGCATGATACGTCAGAAACTTGAGTCTTGCGGCTACAAATTGGTAAAGGAATCTGCATCGGTCGATTCGGAGATGGGATTCTTCAAAACGGGCGCTGTGTACCAGAAGCGCACTGGCTACGATTGCCCTTCATTCGATAAGCAGATCTATGGGCCCAAGCTCCTCGGATGGGAGTTGTGGGAATACTTGAATGAAGAGGAAACCATCGAGAAGATGAAGGAGGCTTGCGAACGCGAGGATCCCATGCCGGCGGTGGCTGAGATAGAGAAGGGTATCGCCAACAATTTCAGGGAAAAAATGGAGAAGAGCAGATTAGGCACCGTGGACCAATTCAAGCGAATGGTCGGCCGCATGATACGTCAGATACTCGAATCTTGCGGCTACAAATTGGTAAAGGAATCTGCACCGGTCGGTTCGAAGGAGGGATTCTTCAAAACGGGCGCTGTGTACCAGAAGCGCATTGGCTACGATTGCCCTTCATTCGACACGGAGATCTCGAAGACCGAGCTCGGGAAGTTATTGTGGGAACACGTGGATAAGGATGAAACCATCGAGAAGATGAAGGAGGCTTGTGAACGCGAGGATCCCGTGCCGGCGGTGGCTGCGATAGAGAAGGGTATCGCAGGCATTTTCAAGGACAAACAAGAGGAGATCCGGCGTTTGCAAGTTACGCAGCCGGAGCCATCGTTCAACTCCATCTACATGATGGCCGAGTCGGGAGCACGCGGCTCTGCGGCTCAGATTCGACAGCTCGCGGGCATGCGGGGCCTGATGGCGAAACCCGACGGCTCGATTATCGAGACACCGATCACCGCGAACTTCCGAGAGGGTCTCGACGTTCTGCAGTACTTCATCTCGACCCACGGCGCCCGCAAGGGGTTGGCCGACACCGCGTTGAAGACCGCGAACTCGGGTTATCTCACGCGGCGCCTCGTCGATGTCGCGCAGGATCTCGTCGTGACGGAGGAGGATTGCGGGACGAGTAACGGCCTGGTACTCACCCCCCTCATCGAAGGCGGTGATGTCGTCGAACCGCTGCGAGAACGCGTGCTCGGCCGGACCACGGCAACCGATCTGCACCGCCCCGGTGATTCCGAGGTCGCCGTCGAGGCGGGAACCCTGCTCGACGAGCGGTGGGTGGATCGAATCGAGCAGCTCGGCATTGATGAAGTGCGGGTTCGTTCACCGATTACGTGCGAGACGCGGTTCGGGGTGTGCGCGATGTGCTACGGGCGGGATCTTGCGCGCGGAGAGCCGGTCAATATCGGAGAGTCGGTGGGTGTGGTCGCTGCGCAGTCCATCGGTGAACCCGGAACCCAGTTGACGATGCGCACGTTTCATATCGGCGGTGCGGCCTCGCGGGCCGCGGCGGTCGACAACGTCTCCGTCAAGGGTGACGGGGTGGTTCGGCTCCACAACCTGAAAGTCGTTCGGCACGCCGGCGGACACTATGTCGCCGTGACCCGGTCGGGTGAGCTGTCGATAGCCGACGAACATGGCCGTGAGCGTGAACGGTACAAGGTTCCCTACGGTGCGGAGCTGTCGGTGGCCGATGGCGACGCGGTCGCCGGTGGCCGGATGGTGGCCAAGTGGGACCCGCACACGCACCCGGTGGTCTCCGAGGTCGCCGGCCGTGTCCGGTTCAGTGATGCGGTGGACGGGGTGACCGTGCAGTCGCAAGTCGACGAGCTGACGGGGTTGACCCGGATCGTGGTCATGGACCCGAAGGAACGCAGCGCGGCTGCGAAGGACCTGCGCCCGATGGTGCGCTTGGTCGACGAGCACGAGGAAGAACTCCGATTGCCGGGCACCGACGCTCCCGCCCACTACCTGCTCTCGTCCGGTGCAATCATCACCGTACAGGAAGGCGGCGAGGTCGGGATCGGCGACGTGATCGCCAGGATGCCGCAGGAGTCCACCAAGACCCGCGACATTACCGGCGGTTTGCCCCGGGTCGCGGACCTGTTCGAGGCGCGCAAGCCGAAGGAGGCGGCGGTACTGGCCGAAGTGAGCGGGACGGTCAGCTTCGGCAAGGAGACCAAGGGCAAGCAGCGCCTCATCATCACCGACGAGGAGGGCGTCCCGCACGACATCCTCGTGCCGAAGTGGCGCCACATCCTCGTGTTCGAGGGCGAGCACGTCGAGCAGGGAGAGGTGGTCGTCGAGGGGATGCCGAGTCCGCATGACATCCTGCGTTTGCTCGGGGTGAGTGCGCTTGCGAACTACATCGTGAACGAGGTGCAGGAGGTCTACCGGCTCCAGGGTGTGAAGATCAACGACAAGCACATCGAGGTCATCGTGCGCCAGATGCTGCGCAAGGCCGAGATCGATGCGCCCGGTGACACGAAGTTCCTGCGCGGGGAGCAGCTCGACCGCGCCAGGGTACTGGAGGAGAACGAGCAAGTGGAGGCCGAGGATGGTGAGCCGGCGACTTGGTCACCCGTGTTGCTCGGCATCACCAAGGCGTCTCTGGCGACCGAATCCTTCATTTCCGCCGCATCGTTCCAGGAGACGACCCGGGTGCTGACCGAGGCGTCCGTCAACGGGAAGCTCGACGAGCTCCGCGGGCTCAAGGAGAACGTCATCGTCGGCCGGCTCATTCCGTCCGGTACCGGGTTGGCGTATCACGAGGATCGGCGCAGGCGTCATGCGCTGGAGGAAGAATCGCTGGAACCGGAAGCCGTGGAAGCGGCCTTCGCAAGTGCGCTGGCCGAAGAGGAAGAGGGTGCGCCTTCCGAGCAATCGGGATAATCGGCGATTCGCAGTGGTCTGCCGGTTGCCCGCGTGCCGCGGGCGATGACGACCGCATTCGGACGGGTTCTCCCTGTTGCCGGCACAGGGCTTGACGATTCGAGGGCATTCCCATATGGTCCGTCGGCTTGCACTCCGTGAGCCGGGTTCGGGTCCGTGACATCGCGCATCCGCGGCCAGGATCGCGGATTCGGCCGATTGACCTCCCTGGTGTCCATGGCTTCTCCTGGATCCGGGACGCAGAGACCATTCATCCAGGAACGAGCGAGAACGAATGGCGACGATCAACCAGTTGGTGCGCAAGCCGCGAAAGCACCAGCGCAAGAAGTCCAACGTCCCGGCGCTGCAGAGCTGTCCGCAGCGCAGGGGGGTATGCACGCGCGTGTATACCACGACGCCGAAGAAGCCGAATTCCGCTCTGCGAAAGGTGGCGAAGGTCCGGTTGACGAGCGGCGAGGAAGTCATCACGTATATCGGCGGTGAGGGACACAATCTTCAGGAGCACTCGGTCATTCTGATTCGCGGGGGACGTGTGAAGGATCTCCCGGGCGTCAGGTACCACGTCGTTCGCGGCAGCCTGGACACGTCGGGTGTTTCGGACCGCCGGCAAGGCCGCTCGAAGTACGGCGCGAAGCGCCCCAAGAGTTGAGGTAACGAGCAATGCCGCGCCGCCGTGAAATTCCTCAACGCACCGTTCTCCCCGATCCCAAATTCGGGGACGGCACGCTCGCCAAGTTCATGAACGTCCTCATGCTCGACGGAAAAAAGTCCGTTGCGGAGCGAATGGTCTACGGTGCGCTTGACACCGTTGCCAATCGCACCAGGGAAGATCCGATTGAAGTCTTCAATCGTGCGCTCGACAACGTGCGCCCCGTGGTGGAGGTGAAGTCACGTCGCGTCGGTGGCGCCACGTATCAGGTTCCCGTGGAAGTGCGCTCGTCACGCAGAACCGCCCTCGCCATGCGCTGGCTCGTGGATGCGGCGCGGCGGCGTAACGAAAAATCCATGGGACAGCGCCTCGCCCAGGAGCTCATCGACGCTGCCGAGAACCGGGGAACCGCGGTCAAGAAACGTGAAGACACGCATCGAATGGCGGAAGCGAACAAGGCGTTCTCGCACTATCGCTGGTGATGTTGCGCACTGATTCGCACGATTCTCGGAACGGCTGACATCCAACAGGAACTTCCCGGTGCCCCGCAAGACCCCCATCGAGCGCTACCGAAACATCGGAATCATGGCGCACATCGACGCCGGCAAGACGACCACGACCGAGCGGATTCTCTATTACACGGGGATCTCCCATAAAATCGGCGAGGTGCATGACGGCGCGGCGGCCATGGACTGGATGGTCCAGGAGCAGGAACGGGGCATCACCATCACGTCTGCCGCAACCACCTGTTTCTGGCGCGGGATGGATCAGCAGTTCGATGAACACCGTGTCAACATCATCGATACCCCGGGACATGTCGACTTCACCATCGAGGTGGAGAGGAGCTTGCGTGTGCTTGATGGGGCATGCGCCGTGTTCTGTGCGGTCGGAGGGGTCGAGCCGCAGTCCGAGACGGTATGGAGACAGGCATCGAAATACGGCGTCCCCCGCCTCGCGTTCGTCAACAAGATGGATCGGCAGGGGGCTGATTTTCTCAACGTCCTCGATCAGATGCGGGAACATCTCGGCGCGAATCCGGTGCCTACCCATCTTCCGATTGGCGCCGAAGAGGAATTCGCGGGCGTCGTCGACCTTTTGACCATGAAGGCTATCTACTGGGAGTCCGGGAACTTCGGCATGACCTACGAGGCTCGCGATATCCCGGTCGGAATGGAAAATCTCTGCAGGCAGTGGCGGGAGACTCTCGTAGAGGCGGCGGCTGAAGGCAGCGATGAGCTGACCGAGAAGTACCTGGAGGATGGCGATCTGTCGGCCGACGACATTCGTCGAGGCATCCGCCTTCGCACCCTCCGCAACGAAATAGTGCCTGCGCTCTGCGGGTCGGCGTTCAAGAACAAGGGTGTGCAGGCCTTGCTTGATGCCGTGATCTACTATCTGCCGGCGCCGAACGACGTGCCTCCGGTACGGGGCATCGTCGCAAATGGAGAAGACAGGAACGAGACGAGGGAATCGAGTGACGGGGCTCCGTTCGCTTCACTGGCGTTCAAGATTGCGACGGATCCGTTCGTCGGAAGCCTGACTTTCTTCCGCGTGTACTCAGGCGTGCTCAAGTCCGGTGACACCGTTTACAACCCGTTGAAGGATCGTACCCAGAGGGTTGGACGTCTTTTGCAGATGCATGCCAACAGCAGAGAGGAGATCACGGAGGTTCGAGCCGGGGATATCGCTGCTGCGGTGAGTCTCAAGGAGATTACGACCGGCGAAACGATTTGCGACCCCGGACACCGGATTACGCTGGAGAGGATGGAATTTCCCGAGCCGGTGATTTCCGTTGCCATCGAGCCCAAGACTCAGGGAGACCAGGAGAAACTGGGACTTGCCCTGTCGAAACTTGCGCATGAGGATCCGTCGTTCAGGGTCGGTACCGATCAGGAGTCGGGGCAGACGATCATTTCCGGGATGGGCGAGCTGCATCTCGAAATCATCATCGACCGGCTCCGCCGTGAATTCAAAGTGGCGGCAAATGCCGGCAGCCCCCAGGTGGCGTATCGCGAGACCATCCGCAAGAGCGTGGAGCATGAGTACCGTTTCGTCCGCCAGACGGGTGGTCGCGGTCAGTATGGTCACGTCTGGTTGCGCATCGAGCCCCTGGATCCGGGGTCCGGGTACCAGTTCGAGGATGCGATTGTCGGAGGCGTGGTTCCCCGAGAGTACATTCCCGCCGTGAACAAGGGCGTCAAAGAGCAACTCGAGAACGGTGTCATTGCCGGCTATCCGGTAGTCGATGTCAAGGTGACATTGTTCGACGGCTCCTATCACGACGTGGATTCGAGCGAGATGGCCTTCAAGGTGGCAGGGTCGATGTGCTTCCGCGAAGCGGCGCAAAAGGCGGGTGCGGTTCTGCTCGAACCGGTCATGAAGGTGGAGGTTGTGACCCCCGAAGAATATATGGGCGATGTCATCGGCGATCTCAGTCGGCGCCGTGGTGTCGTGCAGGGCATGACCGAGAGCGCCGCGGGGCGCTCGGTGCGCGCCGAAGTTCCGCTTAGGGAGATGTTCGGATATGCGACCGATCTTCGCTCGCTTACTCAGGGACGGGCGACGTTCACAATGGAATTCGGGAAATATGCGGGAATGCCGTCCAGCATCGCGGACGGTGTTGTCTCCCGCGTCTAGCAGCACGGTCTCTGGATAGAGTCTTTCGAGGAAACCGTTATGGCCAAGGGGAAGTTCGAGCGCAACAAGCCGCACGTGAACGTGGGGACGATAGGCCACGTCGATCACGGCAAGACGACGCTGACGGCGGCGATGACGAAGGTGCTGGCGCGCCAGTTCGGCGGTGACGTGAAGGAGTTCGACGAGATCGACAACGCGCCGGAGGAGCGGGCGCGCGGGATCACGATAGCGACGGCGCACGTGGAGTACGAGTCGCAGGCGCGGCACTACGCGCACGTGGACTGTCCGGGGCACGCGGACTACGTGAAGAACATGATCACGGGCGCGGCGCAGATGGACGGGGCGATCCTGGTGGTGTCGGCGGCGGACGGCCCGATGCCGCAGACGCGCGAGCACATCCTGCTGGCGCGCCAAGTGGGGGTTCCGTACATCGTGGTGTACCTGAACAAGTGCGACATGGTGGACGACGAGGAGTTGCTGGAGCTGGTGGAGCTGGAGGTACGTGAGTTGCTGGACAAGTACGAGTTTCCGGGCGACGAGACGCCGGTGATCCGGGGTTCGGCGCTGAAGGCGCTGGAGGGGGAGGAGACGGAGCAGGGAGAGGGTTCGGTGGTTGCGCTGGTGGAAGCGCTGGACGAGTACATCCCGGAGCCGGAGCGGGCGGTGGACGGAGCGTTCCTGATGCCGGTGGAGGACGTGTTTTCGATATCGGGCAGAGGGACGGTGGCGACGGGACGTGTGGAGCGAGGGATAGTGAAGGTGGGAGAGGAGGTGGAGATCGTCGGTATCAAGGAGACGACGAAGACGACGTGCACGGGAGTGGAGATGTTCCGCAAGTTGCTGGACGAGGGAGTTGCGGGAGACAACATCGGGGTGTTGTTGCGAGGAGTGAAGCGAGACGAGATTGAGCGTGGCCAGGTACTGGCGAAGCCGAAGAGCATCACGCCGCACACGGAGTTCGAGGCGGAGGTGTATGTGTTGTCGAAGGACGAGGGGGGCCGCCACACGCCGTTTTTCAAGGGATATCGCCCGCAGTTTTATTTTCGTACGACGGACGTGACGGGAGAGGTGGAGTTGGGAGAGGGAGTGGAGATGGTGTTGCCGGGAGACAACGTGCAGATGGGAGTGAAGCTGATAGCGCCGATAGCGATGGAGGAGGGGTTGCGGTTTGCGGTGCGCGAGGGTGGTCGCACGGTCGGCGCCGGCGTCGTCGCCAGAATCATCGAATAATGGCAATGGCAAACCAGATCATCAGAATTCGCCTGAAGGCTTTCGATCACAAGCTGATCGATCAATCGGCGGCCGAAATCGTCGATACCGCCCGGCGGACCGGGGCGATGGTCAAAGGACCGATCCCGCTGCCGACGAGAAAGGAGCGCTACACGATCCTGGTATCCCCGCACGTGAACAAGGATGCCCGCGATCAATATGAGCTCAGGACCCACAAACGGATTCTCGATATCGTGAATCCGACCGAGAAGACGGTCGATGCATTGATGAAGCTCGACCTCGCCGCGGGTGTGGAAGTCCAGATCAAACTGAACTGAATGCGGGGCGGGACGACACATGCCTATTGGACTGGTGGGACGAAAGGCGGGGATGACGCGCCTGTTCACCGATGCGGGTGAATCGGTCCCGGTCACGGTTGTCGTCGTGGCGCCAAACCGGGTCGTCCGCGTCAAGACGCGGGAGACGGACGGCTATCGTGCCGTCCAATTGACCACGGGGGCGGTGAAACCGAGCCGGGTGTCGAAGACGCAAGCGGGGCATTTTGCGAAAAATGGTGTCGAGGCGGGAGATGGGTTGTGGGAATTTCGTCTCGCCGATGGTGAAGGTGACGGATTGGACTCCGGACACACGCTGGACGTGACGGCATTCGAGGCGGGCCAGAAGATTGACGTGACGGGGACGAGCATCGGCAAGGGCTACGCCGGGGCGGTCAAACGGCACAAGTTCCGGACTCAGGATGCATCGCATGGGAATTCGCTTGCGCATAGGGCCCCTGGTTCAATCGGCCAGAATCAGACCCCGGGACGTGTGTTCAAGGGCAAGCGGATGTCCGGACATATGGGCAACGTCCGCAGGACTGCGCAGAACCTCGAGATCATGCGGATCGATGCGGCACGGGATGCGATCCTGATCAAGGGTGCGGTTCCGGGTCCGAGGGGCGGGCGTATCGTTGTACGCCCGGCCGTCAAGTCGCGGTAGAGCGCGGAAAGGAAAGCGGGATGCGGATCGACCTCGTATCGAGTGCGGGAGATACCCGTTCGGCGGAGCTCGCCGACGGTGCGTTTGCGGTCGATTACAACGAGGCTCTCGTGCATCAGGTCGTCTGTGCGTACCTGGCCGGAGGTCGCCGGGGGACGAAATCGAGAAAGTCGCGTGCGGAGGTACGAGGCGGTGGAGCCAAACCCTGGCGTCAGAAGGGATTGGGCCGTGCACGAGCCGGCAGCATACGCAGCCCGATATGGCGGGGGGGTGGAGCGACATTCGCGGCAAAGCCCAGGAGCTACGAGCAAAAGGTGAATCGCAAGATGTACAGGGGTGCGATGCGCTCCATTTTTTCCGAGTTGATACGCGAGGAACGGCTCCTTGTCGTGGAAGAGTTTGTTTTGGAGAAGCCGAAAACGAAGGATATGGCGGCTCGGCTCGCGCAGATGGGCCTCACCGATGTGCTCATTGTAACGGCAGAAGAAGATGAGGCGCTCAGCCGCGCATCACGCAACCTGCACAACGTTGCTGTACAGAATTTCGCGGAAGTGAATCCCGTGAGTCTGCTTTCGTTCGACAAGGTGGTGATGACCATGGCGGCCGCGGAGCGAATCGGGGAGCGGCTCGGATGAACGACGAACGACTGATCGATGTCCTTGTCGCTCCTCATGTGTCGGAAAAGAGCACTCGCGTGGCGGATGGCTCGAATCAGGTAGTTTTCAAGGTTCGGACCGATGCACGCAAACCTGAAATTCGGCGAGCGGTCGAGAAGATGTTCAAAGTCGAGGTGGAATCGGTTTCGGTGTTGAACGTGAAGGGAAAGAGCAAGGGATTCCGCGGCAGGAATCGAGGTCGGCGGCCAGACTGGCGAAAAGCCTATGTACGACTGAAGGCTGGCCACGACATCGATTTTGTCGGTCCCGTGGAATAGCCGCACGGAGTTCGGATCCATGACCGTCATTCAGGCAAAGCCTACATCTGCTGGTCGGCGGTTCGTCGTCAGGGTAAAGACGGAGGAGCTGCACAAGGCCGAGCCGTACAGGTCTCTGGTTGCCAAGAAGAGTCGAAGTGGTGGCCGCAACAACAAGGGTCGAATCACCGTCAGGCATAGAGGTGGTGGTCACAAGCGACGCTATCGAATCGTGGATTTCAAGCGGACAAAGGATGGTGTTCCGGCAAGGGTCGAGCGGATCGAGTACGATCCGAATCGTAGCTCCCATATCGCTTTGCTGTTGTACGCCGACGGCGAGCGGAGGTATATCATCGCTCCGCGTGGTGTCGTCGCCGGTGATCAGTTGATGTCGGGCCGCGGCGCACCCATACGACCGGGAAACTGTCTGTTGTTGAGCGATATTCCGGTAGGCAGCACGGTACACTGTGTCGAGTTCAAGCCGGGAAAGGGAGCGCAGATCGCACGGAGCGCCGGTGCGAGTGTCCAGTTGGTTGCCCGGGAAGGAAAGTTCGCGACATTGCGGCTTCGGTCCGGTGAACTGCGCAAGGTACCGGTGATGTGCCGCGCGACAGTCGGTGACGTCGGCAATTCCGAGCATTCGCTGCGTTCACTGGGCAAGGCCGGTGCCGCGCGTTGGCGGGGGCGCCGGCCGACGGTACGAGGAGTTGCGATGAACCCGGTTGATCATCCACACGGGGGGGGAGAAGGTCGTTCGTCGGGGGGGCGCCATCCGGTCACGCCTTGGGGGGTGCCCACGAAAGGACACAAGACGCGGCGAAACAAGAGAACCGAAACGATGATCGTTCGCCGCCGGAATCGACGCAGGTAAGAGGTGGTACTGTGCCACGTTCGATCAAGAAAGGTCCGTTTGTCGACAATCACCTTCTTCGCAAGGTCGAGGCGACTCGGGCGGCGGGCAGCAGGCGGCCCATCCGCACCTGGTCTCGACGGTCGATGGTCGTCCCGGACATGATTGGACTGACGATCGCGATCCACAACGGCAGGCAACACGTTCCCGTGCTGGTTACGGAGAACATGGTGGGGCACAAGCTCGGCGAGTTTGCTCCGACTCGTACGTTCCGGGGTCATGCGGCCGATCGGAAGGCGAAGAAGTAGGGCAACGGGAGCCGATGTGAATGATGGTCTCAGCGACATTGCGACGTGCGCGCGTGTCTCCGCAGAAGGCTCGACTCGTTGCCGACCAACTTCGAGGCATGCCGGTGGAACGGGCAATCGAGGTTCTGACGTTCGGCAAGCCCAAGGCCGCATCGGTCTTGAAGAAAGTGCTCGAGTCGGCGATAGCGAATGCGGAACACAATGAGGGTGCGGACATCGATGAATTGAGGGTTGGGGTCGCTCATGTCGACCAGGGGCCGACTTTTCGCCGGCACCGCGCCCGCGCCCGCGGGAGGGTCGGCAGGATCACCAAGCGTACGAGTCACATCACGTTGACCGTAACCGACCAGCGGGGGTGATGGGAATGGGCCAGAAAGTACACCCTGTCGGAATTCGGCTCGGAATCGTGAAGGATTGGTCGTCGACCTGGTATGCGGAGCGGGGCGAGTATGCGGACAACCTGAATACCGATATCGCCGTGCGTGACCTCATCCGCAAGAAGCTGAGCCATGCGTCCGTCAGTCGTATCCATATCGAACGACCTGCCAAGAACGCACACATAGTCATTCATACCGCACGGCCGGGTATTGTAATCGGCAAGAAGGGTGAAGATATCGGGGCCTTGCGGACGCAGATTTCCCACATGATGCGCATTCCGGTCAATATCACCGTCGAGGAAATCAGAAGACCCGAGCTTGATGCGTACCTGGTCGCCGAGAGCGTCGCCAATCAACTCGAGCGACGCATCATGTTCCGGCGTGCAATGCGTCGTGCCGTGACCAACGCAATGAGACTGGGCGCCGAGGGTATCAAGGTGAGGGTTTCCGGTCGCTTGAACGGTGCGGAGATTGCGCGGTCGGAGTGGCACAGGGAGGGACGTGTTCCACTGCATACGTTGCGCGCTGACATCGACTACGGCTTTGCGGAAGCTCGGACGACCTACGGTGTCATCGGGGTCAAGACGTGGATTTTCAAGGGAGAGATTCTTGGCTCTCGTGATACGGGCAAGGGAACACAGTCCGCCGCCGCGACTGCGTAAGGGAGTCTGCTCACGATGATGCAGCCAAAGAGGACCAAGTACCGCAAGCAACAAAAGGGCCGAAATCGGGGGTTGGCCACAACCGGGAATCGTGTGAGTTTCGGCGAGTATGGAATGAAGGCCGTGACTCGAGGAAGGATTACCGCCAGGCAGATCGAGGCTGCACGACGCGCGATTACGCGGAAGGTAAAGCGGGGAGCGAAGATCTGGATACGAATTTTCCCTGACAAGCCCATTACCAAGAAGCCGCTTGAGGTTCGCCAAGGCAAGGGCAAGGGTAACGTGGAATACTGGGTGACACGTGTCCAGCCGGGCAGGATGCTGTACGAGATGCAGGGCGTTGACGAAGAGCTGGCCCGTGAGGCGTTTCGGCTCGCTTCTGCAAAGTTGCCCGTGCAGACGACATTTGTGACTCGGACGGCGATCTGATGAAGGTGCAGGATCTGAGGGCGAAGAGCGACGATGAGCTTCGCGGCGAGCTGTTGGAGTTGCAGCGTGCGGTCTTCAACTTGCGCATGCAAAAGGGCATCGGACAACTGTTGCGACCGAATCAGCTCAGGTCGCAGCGTCGTGACATAGCCAGATTGAAGACGGTTCTGACGGAGCGGAAGCGGACATGAGTCAAGCGAACGCGCAGAATCCCGATTCGGGCGATGCGAAGATGACTACCCGGCCACTTGTCGGGCGGGTGGTCAGCGACAAAATGGACAAGACCGTGACCGTGCTGGTCGAGCGACGTGTAAAGCATCCTCTTTACAAGAAATACATTCGCCGTTCGACCCGAATACATGCGCACGACGAGACGGGGGAGTGCAAGACGGGAGATACTGTCTCAATCGTACAGTGTCGACCCATGTCCCGGACGAAGGCTTGGCGAGTGCATCGCATCGTCTCGCTGGCGAAATAGTACATAGCACGGTATTTCGATGCCGATTGGGGCCAGCAGATGATACAGATGCAATCAATACTGGATGCGGCGGACAACAGCGGCGCCCGACGTCTGATGTGCATCAAGGTGCTTGGAGGCTCGAAGCGCAGGTACGCCCACATTGGCGACATAGTCAAAGTGACGGTCAAGGAAGCGATTCCTCGGGGGAAGGTCAGGAAAGGAGAGATGTACGATGCGGTGGTTGTGCGTACGAAGAAGGGTGTGCGCCGCGCTGACGGTTCTCTTGTCAGATTCGATCGTAATGCAGCGGTATTGCTGACCAATCAATTGCAACCTATTGGTACACGCATATTCGGTCCGGTGACTCGCGAGTTGCGGCGTGAGCGATTCATGAAAATAGTGTCATTGGCACCAGAGGTACTGTAGCGTCATGGCCATTCGCAAAATAAGGAAAGGGGACGAGGTGGTCGTCCGCACCGGCCGAAGCCGCGGGCAGAGAGGCAGGGTATTGTCGGTTGATGTTGAAAAAAATCGAGTTGTCGTGGAAGGTGTCAACGTGGCGAAGCGGCACACGAAGCCCAATCCGCAGAAGGGAACAAAGGGTGGAATAATCGAGCAGGAGATGTCGATTCATATTTCAAACATTGCACTGTTCAATCCAGTAACGCTTCGAGGTGATCGGGTCGGCATTCGGAAGATGGAAGATGGGCGAAAAGTTCGCATGTTCAGATCTACCGGAGAAGTTGTGGATATCTGAAGATACGAACAACGGATGACGGATGTAATCTACAGGTAGCAGTGAAATGGCGCGACTTCGAGAGTTGTACAATGCCAAAATCGCGAAAGCATTGGCAGAACAGTTCGGTTACGCGAGCGCCATGCAGGTGCCAGGGATCGTGAAGATTACATTGAACATGGGTGTCGGAGAGGCGGTAGGGGACAAGAAGGTTCTCGACAGTGCCATGAATGACATGCGACTCATATCTGGTCAGAAGCCGATAGTGACGTTTGCGAGGAAATCTGTTGCTGGATTCAAGATACGGGAAGGTTGGCCGATTGGTTGCAAAGTAACCCTTCGAAGAAGTCGAATGTACGAATTCCTGGACCGGCTGATCAACATTGCGATGCCCAGAATCCGGGATTTCCGGGGACTCAGTCCGAGAGGTTTCGATGGAAGGGGGAATTTCAATCTCGGAATCAGAGAGCAGATAGTATTTCCGGAGATCGACTATGACCAGGTTGATGCGATAAGAGGACTGGACATCGCAATTACGACGTCCGCGTCTACGGATGCGGAAGCATTTGCCTTGTTGAGTGGACTTGATTTTCCATTCCGACAGAACTGACGGGATAGAGGGATCGGGGAAATGGCGAAACGTTCGGTGGTGAATCGGGAAGAGAAGAGGCGCCGGTTGATTGCCAGATTTGCCGAGAAGCGCAAATCTCTCAAAGAGATCATCAAAAACGTGAATGCGACGTATGAAGAACGCGAAAATGCGCAGATGATGCTGAACGCACTGCCGAGAAACTCGTCTCCCGTTCGCGTACAGAACCGATGCCGTCTGACCGGTCGACCTCATGCATACTACCGTAAATTCGGCCTCGGCAGGAACAAGCTGCGTGAGGCCGCGATGTCCGGGGATGTCCCCGGATTGGTCAAGGCAAGCTGGTAGAAACTGGATTTTCGGCGGAGCGGCGACACAATGACCATGCAGGATCCGGTTTCGGACATGTTGACACGAATCCGCAACGGGCAACGGGCAGGAAAGACCCGGGTGGCCATGCCTTTGTCGAAACAGAAGGTGGCCATTGCCCGTTTGTTGAAAGAGCAAGGCTATATTCGCGACTACTCGGTCGAAGAACTGGAGAGCACCTCTCATCTGGTGGTTGTGCTGAAATACTTTGAAGGCAAACCGGTCATAGCCCTCTTGAAACGTGTCAGTCGACCTGGGCTGAGAGTATACAAGCGCAAGGACGATCTTCCACGAGTGATGGATGGGCTGGGTGTGGCCATTATTTCCACTCCGAAAGGGCTGATGACGGATCACGAAGCTCGGTCCGCAGGTCATGGTGGCGAGGTCGTGTGCGTAGTCGCGTAGTCCTTGAGGATGTCGATATGTCGAGAATTGCAAAGATGCCGATCGATGTCCCGGCGGAGGTCAAGGTATCCGTTGACAAGGGACGGGTGTCGGTAAACGGTCCGAATGGCACGTTGGAAATGCGGATCCATCCTTCTGTAGATGTAAGGTGTGCGGCCGATTCCGTCGAGTGTTCACCCAAGGATGGCATGGGGAATGCGGTCGCACAGGCGGGTACCGCGAGGTCACTGATTGCCAACATGGTGACCGGAGTGAAACAGGGCTTTGAAAAGGAGTTGCAGCTTTCAGGCATAGGGTATCGGGCACAGATGCAGGGTGATGTATTGCATCTGTCGCTGGGGTTCTCTCATCCGATTGAATTCAAGTGTCCGACGGACGTTCGTATCGAGACACCGAGTCAGACGCGGATTGTGATACGGGGCATGGACAAGCAACGAGTGGGGCAGACGGCATCCGACATAAGGGCTTACAGGCCACCCGAACCATACAAGGGCAAGGGTGTGAGGTATGCCGGAGAGGTAGTCGCGAGAAAGGAAGCGAAGAAGAAGCAGTAGAGACATGGCCAGAGACAGGAAATCGGCCCGTATCAAGCGGGCGAAACGGACGCGGAAGCACATCCAGGGACTGGGAGTACCCAGGATGTGCGTACATCGTACGCCGCGCCACATTTATGTTCAGGTACTTTCGTCCGACGGGGAAAATACGGTAGCGAGTGCCTCGACAGTGGAACAGACGGTTCGCAGCGAAGCAGGATATGGAGGAAATCGAGCTGCGGCTTCGGTTGTTGGACGAGTCATTGCGGAGCGGGCGATGCTTGCAGGCATCGAGCGCGTCGCCTTCGATCGGTCCGGGTTCAAGTACCATGGCCGGGTGAAGGCACTGGCCGATGCCGCCAGGGCGGCGGGCCTTCAATTCTGACGCATTGCGAAAGTTTCCTATACCAACACAGATGATTCGGGAGCTGTAGACGATGGCGGGTTATCAGAATTCCTTGACCGAAGATGATCTGCTTGAAAAGCTGGTGACGATCAACCGTGTCGCGAAGGTCGTGAAGGGAGGACGGTTGTTCGGCTTTACGGCACTGACGGTAGTTGGCGACGGAAAGGGCCGTGTAGGGATGGGGCGTGGAAAGGCGCGGGAAGTGCCCGCCGCTATCCAGAAGGCGATGCAAAGCGCACGTCGTAGTTTGGTCAGTATCCCGTTGAAGGGAAATACACTGCAATATCCGGTGATGGCCCGTCACGGTGCCGCCCGTGTTTACATGCAGCCCGCATCGGAAGGGACGGGAATCATCGCGGGCGGGCCGATGCGTGCGGTATTCGAGGTGCTTGGTGTGAAGGATGTACTGGCGAAGTGTATCGGGTCGAACAATCCGATCAACGTGATTCGTGCGACTATCGGCGGATTGGAGAAGATGCGGTCGGCTGACCAGATAGCGGCGAAGCGCGGGATGGACGTCAAGACACTTCGAGGTTGAGTGATGAATACCGACAAAGCGAGAGGGCGGCTGAAGGTTACACTCAAGAAGAGTGTCAATGGCCGTCTGGAGAGTCATCGCGCATGTGTGCGGGGTCTTGGGCTCAGAAGGATTCGCCATAGTGTCGAGGTCGAGGACACACCCTGCACTCGAGGCATGATTGGCAAGGTGTCCTATCTCCTTGAAGTTGAGGAGTCCTGAAGTGCGGTTGAATGACATCGGTCCGGGTGTTGGCGCAAAACGTGGCAGGAGACGCCGCGGTCGAGGCGTCGCGTCGGGTCTCGGCAAGACTGGCGGACGTGGTCACAAGGGCCAGAACTCCAGAGCCGGAGGAGGGGTGCGCAGGGGATTCGAAGGCGGTCAGATGCCGCTGCAGCGCAGGCTGCCCAAGTTCGGATTTTCCTCGCGGAAGTCGCTTCTGCGGGCCGGGGTCCGTGTTGATGCACTTGAACGACTTGAGGGTACGATCGTGTCTCTGGATTCCTTGCGCGCGGCTGGTGTGATCGGAAGGAATGTGAAGTACGTCAAGATATTCGGGGAAGGTCGGCTGGATCGGGGATATGAGGTGTCGGGGATACCCCTCACGAAGGGTGCCCGCGCCTCGATCGGAGCCGCGGGCGGGCGAGTCGAGGATTGATCGGACATGGCGAAGCGTAATCCAGAGGTCCGTGCCCCCGCTGGCGGTGGTGGGACGTCGGTCGAGCTCAAGCAACGCTTGCTGTTCGTGCTTGGTGCCCTTGTCGTCTTCAGAATCGGCACGTTCATCCCGGTGCCGGGGATCGACCCGGTTGCGCTCGAGATACTGTTCGACCAGCAAAGGGGAACCATCCTCGACATGTTCAACATGTTTTCCGGAGGTGCGCTGGAACGGTTCTCCATCTTTGCGATCGGCATCATGCCGTATATTTCCGCCTCCATCATCATGCAGTTGCTGACACATGTCGATCCGCGGCTGAAGGAGCTTCGGAAGGAAGGTGAAGCGGGACGCCGGAAGATAACCCGATATACTCGATATGGCACCGTCGCACTGGCGATGTTCCAGTCGCTCGGGGTTGCCATCGCCCTGGAAGCACAACAGGCCGGGGCGTTGCCGGTAGTCGTGGAGCCGGGTTGGGGTTTCCGCATTACCGCCGTCACGACACTGGTCGCGGGAACGATATTCCTGATGTGGCTCGGCGAACAGGTGAGTGAGCGCGGGATAGGCAACGGCATATCGATCATCATTTTCGCGGGTATCGTGGCGGGGTTGCCGTCGGCAATTGGCGGGACCCTGGAGCTGGCGAGGACGGGTGAGCTGCACGTCATCATGGTATTGGTTCTGCTTGGCTTGGCCATCGCGGTCACCGGCTTTGTCGTTTTCATAGAACGGGGACAGCGACGAATTACGGTCAACTACGCTCGTCGCCAAGTAGGACGGAAGGTTTATGCGGGCCAGAGCAGCCACTTGCCCTTGAAGCTGAACATGGCGGGCGTCATTCCACCGATTTTCGCATCGAGCATCATCCTCTTCCCCGGTACACTCGCTGGCTGGTTCGGAAGTGCGGAAGGCATGACTTGGCTAAGGGATCTGTCGACAACCATGCAACCTGGCCAACCGATTTACGTCATGCTGTACGCGGCGGCGATCATCTTTTTCTGCTTCTTTTACACTGCTCTGGTATTCGACCCCAAGGAAACGGCGGACAACTTGCGGAAATCCGGTGCCTTTATTCCCGGACGCCGCCCTGGAGAGCAGACTGCGCGTTATATCGACGGAGTAATGACGAGATTGACGGTATTCGGCGCCGGCTACATAGCGCTCGTTTGCTTGTTGCCGGAATTCATGATTGTGAGCTGGAATGTACCATTCTATTTCGGCGGGACTTCCCTCCTCATCATTGTCGTGGTGACAATGGATTTCATGGCGCAGGTGCAATCGCACCTGATGTCGCACCAATATGAAGGTCTTTTGAAGAAAGCGAATCTGAAGGGATATGGACGCGCTGGAGTTCCCCGGTGACACGGGAAGGTGACTGGACATGAAAGTGCGAGCGTCTGTCAAGCGACTGTGCAGGAACTGTAAGGTGGTCCGCCGCAAGGGGACCGTGCGTGTGATATGCAAGGATGCGCGGCACAAGCAAAGGCAAGGTTGACAAGGAAGAATCTGCCAGCCCGTTCCTGTTCGACGAAGAGAGAGGATTGCAATGGCGAGAATTGCCGGCGTGAATGTCCCGGACAGGAAGCATGTCTGGGTGGCGCTGACGCACATTTACGGTATCGGCCGGACCCGTGCGTTGGATATTTGCGAAAGGACCGGCGTTGGGCCTGATGTGGCCATTCGCAGCTTGACGGACGCCGAGCTTGATGCTCTGCGGAGTGAGGTGGCTCGGGGCATGATCGAGGGAGACCTGCGACGGGACATTTTGATGAATATCAAGCGCCTGATGGACCTCGGATGCTATCGAGGGATTCGCCATCGGCGCGGGTTGCCCGTACGAGGGCAACGGACTCACACGAACGGTCGTACAAGGAAGGGGCCTCGGAGGCTCGTCAGGAAATAGACCTCGGGACGCGACGAAACAATGGCGAAATCGAAAGCACGAACGAAGAAGCGGGTTCGCCGCACGGTGAGCGACGGAGTAGCTCATGTGCACGCTTCATTCAACAATACGTTGATCACCATTACCGATCGACAGGGTAATGCACTCGCGTGGTCCACCGCGGGTGCGAGTGGATTCAAGGGATCCCGAAAGAGTACGCCATTCGCGGCCCAGATAGCTGCTGCAAAGGCCTGTGAAGCGGCGGCGGAGTACGGTTTGAAGAACCTGGAAGTGATGGTGAAGGGACCCGGACCGGGAAGGGAGTCGGCTGTTCGCGCACTGAACAACGCGGGATTCAAGATTATCAGTATTTCGGATGTGACTCCGATACCTCACAACGGATGCCGTGCGCCGAAGAAGCGACGCGTGTAGAAAGATTCTGGAGACACGGTAATGGCGAGATATACAGGACCTCGGTGCCGTCTTAGCCGGCGTGAAGGGATGGACCTTTTGCTCACCGGTCGCACTCGTTCGCTGGATTCGAAATGCAAACTGGATACACCGCCAGGGCAGCATAGTGCGAGGCGGCAGCGCAGGCTGTCCGATTACGCATTGCAGCTAAGGGAAAAGCAGAAATTGCGAAGGCTGTATGGCGTATTGGAGCGGCAGTTCCACAATTACTACAAGAAAGCAGCAAAGCAGAAGGGAGCAACGGGAGAGAACCTCCTCCGTCTTCTCGAAGGCAGATTGGACAATGTCGTGTACAGAATGGGCTTTGGGGTGACACGTGCGGAATGTCGTCAGTTGGTGAACCACAGGGCAATCATGGTCAATGGTCGATGTGTGGATATCCCATCCTACCAAGTGGACAGTTCGGATGTCGTGACAGTTCGAGACAAGGCACGCAAGCAGCAGCGGATCCAGGACTCGCTTGCACTTGCGGATCAGTACGGCTTTCCTGGGTGGGTGGAAGTGGATACCTCCAAGATGGAAGGAACCCTGAAGGCGCTTCCCGAACGCGACGAGCTCCCTTCCGACGTCAACGAGCAGCTCGTAGTTGAACTGTATTCGAAGTAGTTCTGACGCACGGAGATAAATTCATGCAGTCGACAGCCACTCAACTCCTGAAGCCCAACATCGTGGACGTCCGGGAGATCGGGAAGAATACCGCGAAAGTCACGCTTGAGCCTCTGGACAGGGGCTTCGGCCACACGCTCGGCAATGCACTGCGCCGTGTCCTTCTTTCTTCCATGTCTGGCTGTGCGGTGACCGAGGTGGAAATCGAAGGCGCGCTTCATGAATATACGACGATAGAAGGCGTACAGGAGGACGTTACGGAGATACTGTTGAATTTGAAAGGTCTGGATGTGCGTATGCACGCACGTGACGAATCGGTCTTGACGCTGAACAAGAAGGGTCCATGCACGGTTTACGCGAGTGATATCGTATTGGATCACGATGTAGAGGTTGTGAATCCGGATCATTTCATCGCGCGCCTGACGAAGGAAGGTGAGCTGAACATGGCGATGAAAGTCGAGAAAGGCAGGGGATACCAACCGGCGGCGGCTCGTATATCGGAGGAAGGAGACAGGCCGATCAGCAAGCTGTTCGTCGATGCATCCTTCAGTCCGATTCGCCGTGTATCGTATGTCGTCGATTCGGCGAGGGTGGAACAGCGTACGGATTTGGACAAACTGGTCGTGGAGATCGAGACGAATGGGACGATTGCGGCGGAGGATGCCGTTCGTCAAGCAGCCAGGTTGCTGCAGGAGCAACTGGCGGTTTTTGTCGATTTGAGTGACAGGCAGGAGGCTGTACCTGCGCACGCGGAATCGGAAATGGAACCGATCTTGCTGTGCCCCGTGGATGATCTGGAGCTTACTGTCAGGTCGGCAAACTGTCTGAAGGCGGAGAGTATCTATTACGTCGGAGATTTGCTGCAACGTACGGAAGTGGAATTGCTGAAAACGCCGAATCTCGGCAAGAAGTCATTGACGGAGATCAAGAACGTCTTGGCACTGAAGGGACTTTCGCTTGGCATGAGTATTGACAACTGGCCACCACCGGGACTCTACGGACAAGGCCGAGATCGATAATTCACTGCGTGCGGATTGAAGCAGTCGAGTGGTGGCCGGGCATCTCGGTCGATTCCCAATACGATGCCGAACATCGGGAGAGTGTGATGCGACACAGGAAGTCCGGCCGTCATTTGAACAGAAGCCGTAGCCACTATCACGCGATGTTTCGCAACATGGCGGCATCATTGGTGAAAGCCGAATTGATCAAGACCACGCTGCCCAAGGCCAAGGAATTGCGGCGCGTGGTAGAACCGCTCATCACCAGAGCGAAGGTTGACACGGTCTGCAACCGGAGAATCGTCTTTGCGCGACTCCGGGATCGGTCGGGCGTTTCCAAGTTGTTCACGGATTTGGGACCGCGCTACAAGACACGACCGGGTGGATATGTCCGGATTGTCAAATGTGGATATCGGGCGGGTGACAAAGCGCAGATGGCCTACGTGGAGCTGATCGACCGACCTGTTTCCGAAGATGTCGAGAGTGTCTAGTTTGTCTGAACGATGAAGCCGGAGGCATTACAGTTTTCGACGTAGCGCTTGGTTGACTTGGTCTGGATTTGCCTGTCCATGCGTCATTTTCATGATTTTGCCGATAAAGAAAGTCAGGATCTTTTCTTTCCCCGCTCGAAACTGTCGAACTTGATCCGGATGGGCGTCCAGTACTTGTTCGACCAGGCTGTCGATGGTTCCCGGGTCGGTAATCTGAGCCAGTCCTCTTTCCTTGATGATGGCATCCGGGTGGCCCTCGCGTCTCCAGAGAGCCTTGAATACCTCTTTCGCCATCCTGGTGGAGAGTGTTCCGTCCAGTATGCGAACGATGAGGACCGCGAGATCACCTGGCTTGATGGGGCATTGAGTGATTTCCAGCTCCTCGCGGCTCAATGCGGCGGTGAGGTCTCCGGTGATCCAGTTGGCGGCAATCGTCGGATGTTCGGACTCCCTGGCGACGACCTCATAATATTCGGCAACGTCTCGATTGCTGGCAAGCCTGCGGGCGTGGCTTTCTCCGAGTCCATATCGGGTACGAAATCTCGCCATCTTTGCGTCGGGTAGTTCGGGAAGTGTATCGCGGATACGTTCGATGTATTCGCTGCTCAGTTCGACCGGCAGCAGATCCGGATCCGGAAAGTAGCGGTAGTCGTTTGCTTCTTCTTTGCCCCTCATGGCCCGCGTCTCGTCCGCAACGGGGTCGTACAGCCTGGTTTCCTGCATTACGGCATCGTTGTTGCGCAGCACCTCGGTCTGGCGCGAGATTTCGTATGCTATGGCACGGCCGACGAAGCGAAATGAGTTCAGGTTCTTGATCTCCGTGCGAGTGCCCAGAGCCGTGTCCCCGGCTCGTCTGACGGATACGTTGGCGTCACATCGAAAGGACCCTTCCTCCATGTTGCCGTCGCAGATTCCCAGATAACGGACAAGGGAATGAATCGTGCGCATGTACGCGATGGCTTCAGCGGGAGAGCGCAAGTCGGGATCCGATACGATTTCGAGCAACGGGACTCCAGCGCGGTTCAAGTCCAGCCCGGTCTCTTCGGGGTAGGCGCCATGGGTGGACTTTCCGGCGTCTTCCTCGAGATGGGCGCGGGTGATGCCTATCCGCCTGGTGGATCCGTCTTCGAGAGCGATTTCGACCTTGCCGTGCTCGACAACGGGAAGCTCGTATTGGCTGATCTGGTACCCCTTGGGAAGATCGGGATAGAAGTAGTTCTTGCGTGCAAATATCGAACGACGTGCGATGGTGGCGTTGGTGGCCAGCCCGAACATGATCGCCATGCGCAACACGTCCTTGTTCAGTACCGGCAACACGCCGGGCAACCCCAGGTCGATGGCGCAGGCCTGTCGGTTCGGCTCGGCGCCCGTACTGGTGGAGGCGCCAGAAAAAAGTTTGCTCCGGGTCGCGAGTTGCGCGTGAACCTCAAGGCCCACTACGGCTTCCCAAGTCATCTTCGAGCTTCCTGATCGTCGGGGTTGTCGGTTGTCCGTGACATGCCGGTCGGTCATTGGCGGGCGATCGGGATTCGGACGGACCACTGGGAGAAGAACGGTGGCCGGACCGGTTCATCTGGCATCGGACAGGTCCTGGCTGAACCGGGATGGGCGTTCGAGGTGCCAGCCGGTGGCCTGTTGGTACTTGTGGGCGACCGAGAGCAGCAGGTCTTCACGGAAGGGAGGCCCCATCAGGTGCAGTCCGACCGGGAGGCCTCGTGCAAATCCGGCCGGCGCGGACAGCGCGGGAAGACCTGCCAGATTGATGCCGCCGGTGTACACGTCGCACAGGTACATCGCAACGGGATCGTCCATCTTCTCTCCGAGCGGGAACGCGGTGAACGGAGACGTCGGCCCCACAATGAGGTCGACCTGCCGGAAAGCTCGCGCGAAGTCGGCGCTGATGACGCGGCGCAACCGCTGTGCCTTCAAGTAGTATGCGTCGTAATAGCCGGCCGACAGTACGTATGTGCCGATCATGATTCGGCGCTTGACTTCGCTGCCGAACCCTTCGCTGCGACTGCGCTTGTACAGGTCTTCCACGTCGACCGGACACGATGCACGGTGGCCGAAGCGTACGCCGTCGTATCGGGAGAGGTTGGATGACGCTTCGGCGGGTGCGACGACATAGTACACGGGGATGGATAGGGCGCTGTTCGGCAGCGACACGTCCACGAGCGTCGCACCGAGTCGCTCGAGTTCGGCGATCGCCTGTTCGACGAGGCTCCCGACCTCCGGGTCGAGCCCGTCATTGAAGTGCTCCTTTGCGATTCCGATGCGCAGCGGTGACAGGTCGGACCCGAGTGCGGCCGGATAGTCCGCCACCGGCTGGTCCGCCGAAGTGGAATCGTTCGGATCGTGTCCGGCCATCGCACCGAACGTCAGGGCGATGTCTTCGGCGCTCCGGGCCAGCAGCCCGGCCTGATCGAGACTCGATGCGAACGCCACCATGCCGAATCTCGAGACGCGGCCGTAGGTCGGCTTCAGCCCGGTCAACCCGGTGAGGGCGGCCGGTTGACGAATGGAGCCTCCGGTCTCGGTGCCCGTGGCGACGGGCGCCAGGCCGGCGGCGACGGCGGCGGCGGACCCGCCGGAAGATCCGCCGGGCACGCGGCTCGAATCCCACGGGTTGCGAACCGGGCCATACCAGCTCGTCTGGTTGGACGAACCCATTGCGAATTCGTCCATGTTCGTCTTTCCGAGCAGTACCGTTCCGCGGGCGCGAAATCGCTCGACCACGGTCGCATCGTACGGTGCGATGAAGGTGTCCAGCATCCTGGAACCGCACGATGTCCGCACGCCGCGCGTGCAGAAGATGTCCTTGTGCGCAATGGGGATTCCGAGCAACGGATGGTCTTCGCCAGCGCGCCGCCGTTCATCCGCCCGGGCCGCGTCGGCCAGGGCGATGTCGCGGGTGACGGTGATGAAAGAGTTCAGTTCCGGGTCGTGGGCCGCGATTCGATCGAGGAAGTGCGTCGTGAGCTCCACACTCGAAAACTCCTTTCGCCGGAGGGCGTCGCCGAGGGCGGAAACGGACAGCGTGTGCATGGTCCTGAGCCGATGGGCCGGTGAGGCGGGTTGCGCTCGTGGAAGTCCGGCGTACGCGAGTCGTGCCCGGACGGCTACTCGATGACCTTCGGGACAACGTAGAGCCCGTCGCGCACCGCCGGGGCGATGGCCTGGTACTCCTCGCGCCGGTCCGGCTCGGTGACGACGTCGGCGCGAAGCGGCTGGGTCATGTCCAGTGGGTGCGCCATCGGTTCCACGCCACCGGTATCCACCGCGTTCATCTGCTCGATGAACCTCAGAATCGCGGACAGCTCGCCGACATACCGCTGAACGTCGTCTTCCGGGACATGCAGGCGCGCCAGGTGGGCGATGTTCAGAACGCTTGCGGATTCGATCGGCATCTTATCGTCAAATCTCAAGAATGCGGCTTAACCGATTAGATTGCTTGATGGTGTCCGGTCGTTCCTGCTACAGTCCGAGCGCTTGTTCCAAAGGCGCTTCGAGATCCGCCGGATCGCCGTCGAGCGCGGTATCCGGCCTCTGCCCCTGGGGAAGAGCGGAAGCCTGATTATAGTAGGCATCCTTCACCGCTGGTAACCGGCTCGGGGAATCGGATCGTTCATGTTCAAGCGCCTCAGGGGTCTGTTCTCCAATGACCTCTCGATCGATCTCGGTACTGCCAACACGCTGGTGTACGCCCGTGGAGCGGGTATCGTGCTCAACGAGCCGTCCGTCGTGGCCATCCGGCAGGGGCACGACCATGGCAGCGGCAAGAGCATCATCGCGGTCGGCAGGGCCGCGAAGGGCATGCTCGGACGCACACCAGGCAGCATCCAGGCAGTTCGGCCGCTGAAGGACGGCGTGATCGCCGACTTCACCGTCACCGAGAAGATGTTGCAGCACTTCATCCACATGGCGCACAAGAACAGGTTCCTGCGGCCAAGCCCGAGGGTACTGGTCTGCGTCCCTTGCGGGTCCACCCAGGTCGAACGCCGTGCGATCCGCGAATCCGCTTCGGGGGCGGGAGCGCGCGAGGTGTTCCTCATCGAAGAGCCGATGGCGGCCGCACTCGGCGCCGGCATGCCGGTGAGCGAAGCCCGCGGCACGATGGTGCTGGACGTGGGTGGCGGTACCACCGAGGTGGCCGTGATCTCGCTCAACGGGATCGTCTATTCCGAGTCGGTTCGAATCGGTGGCGACCGCTTCGACGAGTCGGTGATCAGCTACGTCCGGCGCAACTACGGGACCGTGATCGGAGAGGCGACGGCGGAGCACATCAAGCACCAGATCGGTTCCGCCTATCCCGCCAACGAGGTCAGGGAGATCGAGGTGCGGGGCCGGAACCTGGCGGAGGGAGTTCCGCGCAGCTTCGTGCTCAACAGCAACGAGATCCTCGATTCGCTGCAGGACGCGCTGGCGGGCATCGTGAGCGCGGTCAAGGCCGCACTGGAACGGACACCGCCCGACCTCGGCTCCGATGTCGCGGAACGCGGCATGGTGCTCACGGGGGGCGGCGCCTTGCTCAAGGACCTCGATCGACTGTTGATGGAAGAGACGGGCATCCCCGTGATCATCGCCGACGATCCTCTCACTTGTGTTGCTCGCGGAGGCGGGCGGGCGCTCGAAATGGTCGACGAGAAAATCATCGACATCTTCACGACCGAGTGACGTGACGGGAATGCGCGAGCACTCGGTTCGACCGCTCGGAGGCGGGTCATCGCATCGATAGCGCCATTGTTCGCGGGCCGGCCTTCAGCATTGATTCGTGTTGTGGTCGCGGCCGTTGCGTCGATTGTGCTGATGAGCTTCGATCATCGCGCGAATCATCTGGAGTCGGTACGCGGCCTGCTTTCGACGGCGCTTTATCCGCTTCAGCTTGCAGTCCACCTTCCACTCCGTACCGGCGAGTGGCTCTCCGAACAGTTGTCCACGAGGCGCACGATACTGGCCGAGAACGCCCGGCTGCGTGAAGAGCGGCTTCGGACACGTGCCCGGCTGGGAAAGCTCGGCGCGCTCGAAGCCGAGAACCGCCGGCTTCGCAGTCTGCTCGGCAGCTCCGAGAGGGTTGCCGAGCAAGTGCTCATGGCGGAGCTGATCTCGGTCGACATGGATCCGTTCAGCCGGCGAATCGTTCTCGACAAGGGCGCGCGGGACGGTGTTTCGCCCGGCCAGGTCCTGCTCGACTCCAATGGCGTCATGGGACAGGTCGTCCACGTCGGCCCGTTTGCCTCGAACGCGTTGCTGATTACCGATCAGAGCCACGCACTTCCGGTGCAGGTTCATCGCACCGGTTTGCGAGCGGTCGCACTCGGCACCGGTCCGCCCAATCTGTTGACGCTCTCGTACGTTCCGCACAACGCCGATGTTCGAATCGACGACCGGATCGTCACCTCCGGGCTCGGCCGCCGGTTTCCGCCGGGTTATCCGGTCGGGAAAGTGGTCGAGATACGGCGGGATCGAGGTCAGCCGTTCGTCGAGGTGTACGTGGAGCCGAGCGCGATGCTCGAACGAACCCGAGAGGTGCTCCTCGTCCGCGCGGCTCCGGAAATCGACGAGAGCCCGTCCCTGGAGGAATACGCGCGCTGGAGGAGATGGTGATCGAGAGGGCCCTCCAGCTCCACCAGGGTCGCTGGGTCATCCCGGCCTCGTTCGTGGTGACCTTGTTGCTGACGGCGCTTCCGATGCCGGAGGCGGTAGCCGGTTGGCGTCCCGCATGGGTGGCTCTGGCGCTCGTCTACTGGTGCATAGCCGCGCCGGAACGAGTCGGTGTCGTGGTCGGCTGGACCGTCGGATTGCTTCTCGACGTCATGACCGGGACGCTGCTCGGCCAGCACGCCCTGGGGCTGAGCGTTGTCGCCTACATCGCACATCGCACCCATCGCAGCGTACGGGTGCTGCCGCTATGGCGACAGGCAGTCACCGTCTTCGCCCTGGTCTTCCTCTACCAGGCGCTCGTCCTCTGGAGCAACGGCATTCGTGGCCTGCCGGTCGAGGCCCCGGCGTACTGGACCTCTCCGTTGCTCAGCGCGCTGCTGTGGCCATGGGTATTCGTTGTCCTGCGAGTCGTCAGGCGCCGGTACGCCGTCGTGTGACGCACCCGGCGCCGCCGAACCGTCTCACCGCGCCCGCCGACATCCGGTACCGCATCAGATCCCCGACCGGCGATGGTGCCGCACCTCACAATCACCGATTCATCCCGCGAGTCGCGCTTGTTCTCGATGCGCGCCTTGTTCGCGGCGATCGTTGTCGGAGCGCTCACCCTCGTACTCGTCGGGCGGCTCGTCCATCTGCAGATCTTCAAGTATCAGCACTTCACCACGCTGTCGGAGAACAATCGCATCAGGACCGTCCCGATCGCGCCCACCCGAGGGCTCATCTTCGATCGCCAGGGCGAGATCCTGGCGCAGAACCTGCCCGCATACAGCCTCGAGATCGTCCCCGAGCTGGTCGAAGACCTTGACACGCTGATCGCGGACCTGCGCGAGATCATCGAAATCACCGATGCGGATGAAGATGCATTCCGGGTCGCCCTTGCCCGCAAGCGTGGTTTCGAGAGGGTTCCTCTGCGCCTGCGGCTGGATGACCGGGAGGTCGCCAGGTTCGCGGTCAACCGGCACCGGTTCCCCGGAGTCGATATCGGCGCACGGTTGATCCGGGACTACCCGCTCGGCGAACTCGGCGTCCATCTCGTCGGCTATGTCGGCCGCATCAACAAGCGCGACCTCGAACGTATCGATCAGGCCGGCTACCGCGGAACGTCCCACATCGGCAAGACGGGCGTCGAAGCCTCCCACGAGGACCGGCTGCACGGCAAAGTGGGCTACCAGCGTGTGGAGACCAATGCCCAGGGGCGTATTCTGCGTGTGCTGGAGCGCCATGACCCGGTGCCCGGGAAGAACCTGTTCCTCACGATGGACGCCGGTTTGCAGCGGACCGCCGAATCGGCCCTCGGCGATGAAAATGGCGCGATCGTGGCAATCGATCCGGGGACGGGTGCGGTGCTCGCCATGGCGAGCGCGCCGGGGTTCGATCCCAACCTGTTCGTGCACGGGATCGATCTCGAAACATACAGAAGCCTGCAGCGCTCCCCCGATCGCCCGCTGTTCAATCGCGCACTCAACGGGCAGTACCCTCCCGGCTCCACGATCAAGCCGTTCCTGGGATTCGCCGGACTCGAAGGCGGCGTCGACCATGTGCGGCAAGAGGTGTGGTGTCCCGGCTGGTTCAGGTTGCCGCGTGGCAAACGCAAGTTCCGTGACTGGCGAAAGGAGGGACACGGCCGAATCGGACTGCACGGTGCAATCGCGCAGTCCTGTGACGTGTATTTCTACAAACTCGCGCTTGCGCTCGGCATCGACCGGATGCATCGGCACCTGTCGCGTTTCGGCTTCGGTGAGCGTACCGGCATAAGGCTCGGGGGCGAGAGCCGCGGGCTGATGCCGTCGCGCACCTGGAAACGCACTGCGCGAGGTGAGCCGTGGTATCCCGGTGAGACCCTCAACACCGGAATCGGACAGGGCTACATGCTGGCGACGCCGCTCCAGCTCGCATCGGCTACCGCCGCCATCGCGGCGCGTGGCGCGCGATTGCGTCCCAGGATCGTCGACCGGACGATGGACCCCGAGAGCGGCGACATCGAGGAGACCAGGCCCGACACCATTGCGACCATCGAGTCGCTCGACGCTTCCAATTGGCAGCGGATTGTCGAGGCGATGACCGGAGTCGTGCACGGCCCGCGAGGCACCGCGCGAGGAATCAATGACGGAATCGCATACCGGATGGCGGGCAAGACCGGAACCGCGCAAGTGTTCAGCGTCGGCCAGCACGAGGAATACGACCCGGAGAAGCTCGACAAGAAGCTGCACGACCATGGACTCTTCATCGCGTTCGCTCCGGTCGCGGAGCCGCGGATCGCCGTCGCCGTGGTGGTCGAGCACGGTGGAAGCGGAAGCACGGCGGCGGCGCCGCTGGCCCGCGAAGTGGTCGACGTCCACCTCGACGACACGTCCCGGCCGGCGGCGCCGGAGCAACCTACGCTGAGGGCGGCGGCGAGCGGCGACGCCCCGGCTCCTCCGCGGCCGGGCTGAGGGACCGGTGGAGTCTCGCGCCGCCTTCGCCGAACGGTTGCACCTGGACGTGCCGTTGTTGCTCGGCGTGCTGGTGCTTTCCGCGTTCGGACTCGTGGCGCTCTACAGCGCCGGGGGGCGGGACGCCGACCTCCTGGTACGACAGGCGATCCGGCTCGTGATCGGATTCGGGCTGATGTTCCTGATCGCCCAGATTGCCCCCCGGCGGCTTTTCCGCTGGGCGCTGCCGCTCTATCTGGCCGGCGTGCTGCTGCTGTGCGTCGTGCTCCTCTTCGGAGAAACGGCGCAGGGGGCGCAGCGATGGCTGCGGATTGGCCCCGTCGGCTTCCAGCCCTCGGAGTTCGTGAAGCTGACGGTGCCGCTGATGGTCGCCTGGTTCGTCTCCAGGAGTGAAATGCCGCCTCGACTGTGGCGCATCCTGCTCGGCGCCCTGTTCACGCTCGTGCCGGCCGCACTGGTCGTGTTCCAGCCGGACCTCGGTACCGCGTTGCTCATCGCCGCATCGGGGGCGTTCGTGCTCTTTCTGGCGGGGACGGGCTGGCGCTACATCACGGCCCTGACCGTATCCGGGGTGGCGTGCGTACCGGTACTCTGGCACTTCATGCACGACTACCAGCGCCAGCGCGTGCTGACCTTGCTGGACCCGCAGCAGGATCCTCTCGGCGCCGGATACCACATCATTCAATCGACCATCGCCATCGGTTCGGGAGGCATGTACGGAAAGGGCTGGTTGAGCGGCACCCAGTCGCAACTCGATTTCCTGCCGGAGCGGTCGACGGACTTCGTCTTTTCCGTGATCGGCGAGGAGTTCGGGCTGCTCGGAACCCTGGTGCTGCTTTCGGCCTACCTGTTCATCGTCTATCGTGGGCTCTACATTGCCGCGCAGGCTCAGGACTCGTTCGGAAGGCTGCTCGCCGGGGCGCTGGTGCTCATGTTCTTCATCTATGTGTTCGTGAACATGGGGATGGTGTCGGGTATCCTTCCGGTGGTGGGGCTTCCGCTTCCGCTCGTGAGCTACGGCGGCACCTCGATGGTGACCCTGATGACGGGGCTGGGTATCGTGATGTCCGTTCACACCCATCGCCTGCTTCTTTCACGTTGACCCATGGAGCGCCGGATCCGAATGCATGAATTCACCGGATGCGCATGCCCCGGGACGGTTCGTGAAGCGGCCGGTTGGCGGCGTCGCCTCTCGCTCCGCGTTCCGCACCCGTCGATATCGCCGCAGGCGTTCGCCGAGGCGTGGCGATTGTGGGGGACCATGCTGCCGAGACGTTTCCCGTGGCATCCGTCCGCACGAACTGCGGCGAGGGCCTGCCGCTCTCCGATCGCGGTTGCGCTGGCTGCCCTGCTCGCCTGGGGGCCGGGCTCCGTATCCGGCTCGGAGGCTCTCGACTCCACCGTCGAGATCGAGCCGTTCGTCGCGCGCATGGCGGAGGTTCATGGCGTACCCGAGACTCGGACCCGGGCCCTGCTGGCCGATGCCAGGGTGCTCGATTCCGTGCTCGAAGCGGTGCAGCGGCCTGCCGAGGCCAAGCCGTGGCACGAGTATCGCGAGATATTCATCACCGAGAAGCGCATTGCGAGAGGCGCCGAGTTCTGGCGCGAGCACGCACCTTCCCTGACCCGGGCGGCGGACCGGTACGGTGTTCCGCCCGAGATCATCGTTGCCATCATCGGCGTCGAAAGTTTCTACGGTGTGCATCGCGGCCGGATCCGGGTGCTCGATGCGTTGGCAACCCTGGGATTTCGCTATCCGAGGCGCTCGGCGTTCTTCCTGTCGGAGCTCGAAGCGTTCGTGTTGCTCTCCAATGAAGAGCGTATCGACGCCCGGGGCGTGAAGGGTTCCTACGCCGGGGCGATGGGTATCGCGCAGTTCATCTCCAGCAGTTATCGGCACTACGCCGTCGACTTCGACGGCGACGGCTCGCGCAACCTCATGCAGTCTCCGGAAGACGCCATAGGAAGCATCGGAAACTATCTTGCCGAGCATGGCTGGCGTCCGGGGGCGGCGATCGCGGTTCCCGCCGAGGTCGAAGGAGACGCCTTTCGCGCGCTGGTCGAGCAAGGCATGAAGCCACATGCGTCGCTCGCGTCGATCCGCGCGAGTGGGGTCGACTTTGCGACGTATGCCGCCGAGGAAGAGCTGGGGGCGCTATTGGAGTTCGAGACGAGGGACGGGCACGAGTACTGGGTCGGATTGACGAATTTTTATGTCATTACACGGTACAACCACAGTCGCCTCTACGCGCTGGCGGTTTTCCGGCTCGCACAGCGGATACGCGAGCGGTACGTGTCCGGCTGAGCGGCGCATGCCGGAGACGGGGAAGGCCCTCCGCGGCCTCGCGGTGCTGGCATGGGTGGCCATGTCGAGCGCATGCACGCTCATACCGGAACGGGACCGGCCGCCGGAACCCGGCGCCGGCCGGCCCTCGGTTTCCGACCCGGTGCCGCGGGCGGAGCCGTTGAGCCGTCTCGGAAACCCGTGCTCCTACGTGGTCAACGGCCGGCAATACTTTACCCTCGCCTCCGCCCGCGGCTTCGTACAGCGCGGGATCGCGTCATGGTACGGACCGAAGTTCCACGGCCTCCGCACCTCGAGCGGCGAGACCTACGACATGTACGAGATGACCGCGGCCCACAAGACGTTGCCCCTGCCGACGTACGTCCAGGTGCGAAACGTCGCGACCGGACGGGAGATCGTGGTCCGGGTCAATGATCGCGGCCCGTTCCACGGAGACCGGATCATCGACCTCTCCTATGCGGCGGCAACCAGGTTGGGGATCGCGCGCCGGGGAACCGGACTGGTCGAGGTGCGGGCGCTGGAGCCCCGGACTTCGGCGCGGAGCGCCGGGGAGGACGGGCGCTCCGCGCGGACGTGCTCCGGACCGGGCAGGCTCTTCATTCAGGCCGGTGCGTTTCAGGCGGAGACGCGGGCGGCCGGGTTGCGGAACAGGCTCGCGGCGGGAACGGAGCTGCCGGTTCGAGTGCGGCGGGCGGTGTCCGACGGCCAGGTCATGTATCGCGTGTGGCTCGGGCCCGTGTCGAGCGCGGAGGAGGCGGATCGAGTCTCCAGGGGGCTCGGCGTGTTCGGTATCGAAAGCCCGCGCATCGTCGTCGAATAGCCGGTCCGCACCGTGAACATCGGATCTCGCGCCGGGACCGGCGCCACAATCGTGACGCCGGCGAGTGCGTACTCCACCTGATTCCAGCCACGGGCGACCCTTCTCCATGCCGTGCCGATTCGTCGCGCTCCTCGTTCCGGCCCTCTGTCTTGGCGCCGTCCAGGCGGCCGGCGTCCCCGAGCCTCCGAAGGTCGATGCAAGGGCGCACTTTCTCGTTGACATGCACAGCGAACGCGTGCTGTCCGAGGGGGGGGCCGACGAGCGGCTGGAGCCGGCGAGCCTGACGAAGATGATGACGACCTACGTCGTCTTCCAGGAGATGGCGCAAGGGAAGTTCGGCCTCTCGGATGAAGTCCTGGTGAGCGAAAAGGCGTGGCGGATGAAGGGCTCGCGGATGTTCATCGAGGTCGGCACCCGGGTGTCGGTCGAGGCTCTCCTGATGGGGGTCATCGTGCAGTCCGGAAACGACGCCGCGGTGGCGCTCGCCGAGTTCGTGGCCGGAGACGAGAGCACGTTCGCCGATCTGATGAATCGCCATGCCCGCCGGCTCGGAATGTCCGGCAGCCACTTCACGAACGCGTCGGGACTCCCCGAACCGGATCACTATTCGACGGCCCGGGACATGGCGCGCATGGCCTCCGCACTCATTCGCGACTACCCGGAATACTATCCATGGAACTCGGTACGCGAGTACGAGTACGGGGGGATCAAGCAGAAGAACCGCAATGCCCTGCTTTTTCAGGACGACTCGGTCGATGGACTGAAAACGGGATATACGAGGGCCGCCCGCTACGGACTGGTTGCCTCGGCGGAACGCGAGGGAATGCGTCTCATTGCGGTAGTGATGGGGGCGGAGTCGACCCGGGCGCGAACCCGCATCGCACAGTCGCTGCTCAACTACGGGTTCCGCTTCTTCGAGACCCGGCGCGTGTTCGCGTCGGACGAGGAGGTGACCGATGTCCGGGTGTGGAAGGGCGACACCAGGCGCCTTGCGCTCGGCCTCGACCGGAGTCTGTACGTCACGGTGCCGCGGGGACGGTACGACGAGATCGACGCCACGATGGAGGTCGTGTCGAGGCCCATGGCCCCGGTCCGCGCGGGCGAGCAACAGGGCGTCCTGCGTCTGGCTCTCGGTGACGAACTTTCGATCGAGCAGCCCCTGGTCGCGCTCGAAGATGTCGCGGAGGGCAACTTGTGGCGGAAGGTGAGCGACCACGTCCGGCTGATGTTCGAGTAGTCCGGACCCTCTCGCCGGCCATGCGAACCGTGCGCCGTCCGGCGTCGTCCGGCTACGGCGGCGACGCCATGGTCGCTGGCCGTGGTCGCTCCGGATGGCGCCGTCGTCCGTGAACGTCGGGGACTCGTCGGGCCACGCGGCCACCACCACCGTGCCCCGGTCCGGGCGCCTTCCGGCCCGCTGGCTCGGGTGCGTGCCGTACTGCGCGGCGGTGCAGTCGATGCGGCTCCGCACCGAAACCAGGGGTGCGCAGACACCCGACGAGCTCCGGCTGCTGGAACACCCTCCCGTCTTCACGCTCGGACAGGCCGGGCGACGCGGCCACGTGCGCGACCCGGGAGCGATTCCCGTGGTTCGCTCCGATCGGGGAGGCCAGGTGACGTACCACGGTCCCGGGCAGCTCGTGGCGTACCTGCTTCTGGACCTGCGCCGCGCGAAGGTCGGAGTACGCCGCCTCGTCGAGACGCTCGAGGAGGCGGTGATCGACATGCTCGGCGATGCCCGCGTCGCGGCGGAGCGACGCGCGGGGGCCCCCGGTGTGTACGTCGCGGGGGGCAAGATCGCGTCGGTGGGGCTTCGCGTACGCGGCGGACATGCGTTCCATGGCGTCTCGATCAACGTCGATCTCGACCTCTCCCCCTTCGGCCGAATAGACACCTGCGGGTTCACCGATCTCCCGGTGACGCGGCTCGCCGATCTCGCGGTTCGATGGAGTGTGGAAGAGACGGGCCGGCGATTCGCCGCATCGCTCGGCCGAATGCTCTCCCGTGAGGTCGTGTGGGGCGAAGCGGGGGGTGCGCCGGTTCACCACGGCATGGAGGCTACGGTGCCGTTCCGGCCGCCGGAAGCCGCGAACGTGTAGCGCACACCGTGTCCCTGGGTCCTCTCATGGTGGGTATTGCCGGCCCCGACCTCGATCAGGCCGAGAGGGAGGTATTGCGCCATCCCTGCGTCGGCGGCGTCGTCCTGTTTGCGCGCAACTACCGCACCCGGGAACAGTTGCGTGCGCTGTGTGACGCCATCCACTCGCTGAGGCGGCCGCCGTTGCTGATCGCGGTCGATCACGAAGGCGGCCGGGTGCAGCGGTTCCGGGACGGGTTCACCGCTCTTCCCGCCGCGGCGCAGTACGGGAAGCTCCACGACCGGAACCGGGAGGCCGGGTGCCGGGCCGCGCGCGCCGGCGGGTGGGTGATGGCCATCGAGCTGCGTGCGGCAGGGGTCGATTTCAGTTTCGCCCCGGTCCTCGATCTCGGCCGCGGCTTGAGCACGGTCATCGGTGACCGCGCGTTCCATCACGAGCCCGACGTGGTGACCGTGCTTGCCCGCGCATTCCTGGCCGGGATGAGGGACGCGGGGGTCGGCGGGACCGGCAAGCACTTTCCGGGGCACGGCGGGGTCGCGGCGGATTCACACGTCGCGCTCCCGATCGACGGCCGTTCGTACGAGGACGTCCGGTCGTCCGATCTGGTCCCCTTCGAACACCTCGGCGCGTCGGAGCTGGCGGGCATCATGCCCGCGCACGTCGTGTTCGAGTGCCTGGACGACCGTCCCGCAGGCTACTCCCGCCGCTGGATCGGAGACGTGCTTCGCGGTGAGCTGGGATTTCAGGGGGTCGTGTTCAGTGACGATCTCGACATGGCCGGCGCCGCGGTCGGCGACGGACACGCCGACCGGGCCCGGGCGGCGCTTGAGGCGGGCTGCGACATGGTGCTGGTGTGCAACGACTGGCCAGGCGCGATTGCGGTCGCGGAGGCGCTGAAGGTCGATCCGGACCCGGTCCGGGCCGCCCGGCTCGCCAGGATGCACGGCCGCGGTGCGCCGACCTTCGAACGACTCGCGTTCGACACGGCCTACCGGAACGCGGTCGCCGACATCTCGTCCCTGGTCCGGGAGCCCGAGCTCGGTCTCGGTGACGACTTCCCCGCCTGACCCGCCTGACGCCCGGAGCCCGCCCCGCCGGCCGGCTCAGATGACGCAGCAGAGAAGGTCGAACTCGACGTCCTGCTCGGTCTGGCTCGGTCGCGAAGTCGTGCCGCCGGGATGCAGGAACCGTATCGCGAAGCGCTGTTTTCCCGCGCTGATTTCAGGATACAGGGGGGCCTTCCGGGCGAGCGCGACGCGGATCATCTGGCACGGCGTGGAAGAGCCGAGGTTGCGTTGGAAGAAACCGCCGTCCGCGATTTCGCGGGTGGCGGCAGCGCTCTCGCGCACGATGCGCAGGCACAGTCCGATGGATGATTCGAATGGGCCGAATGCGGAAAACCAGTCGTTCAGGTCTCGCAGCCGTTGATCGCCGGGCTGCTCGAGCCAGTAGTGGAACGCGGGGAGATCGAAGTCGCAGGTGCCGGCAGGGATGCTGCTGCGCTGGCGCACGGCATTCAGCAGCTCGTTGTGGCGCAGCTCGTTCCCGAACGCGGTCTCACTTTCGTGCAGCGTCTGCAGCATGGCGTGAACCTCGTCGCGAACCTCCTGCAGCCGCTCCTGGGCGACCTTCGGATTGCGGCTGAGCGCGTACAGCGTCGCGGAGTGGCGCTCGAGCTCCTTGATGACTTCCTTCTTGAGGTCGGCCCGGCCCAGTACCGCCATCACGTCGATGATGACCTCGAAGGTCAGGCGGCTCGCCCAGGGCGAGTCCTGCCGGAGCAGGTAGCGTGCGCGGTGAAAGAGGAATTCGAGACGGAGGAACGTGCGGATCCGCTCGCTCAGAGGCTGCTCGTAGATGATGGGCCCGCTGTCTGGGTCCTGCATCATGCGCTCTCGGTCGGGCCGGCCCGCGTTCGACGACTGCGCGATTCTTTCACCGAGTTCCATGTATCCGCAAGCGCGAGGCATTCCCTGTGCGCCGCGACGACCTGTTCGTGCAGACCTGCGAGGTCCCCGGCATTCTCGATGACCGTGTCGGCGACCGCGAGACGGTCGGCGCGCGTCGCCTGGCTGTCGAGCATCGCCGCGATCGTCTCCGGGCGGCTTCCGTCGCGGGCCGCCGCGCGGGCGGTTTGAAGCGCGCGCGGCGTATCCACGACGATGACCCGGTCCATCGTGCCGGCCTGGCGCGTTTCCACGAGCAGAGGGATCACGAACAGGACGTAGGGCGCATCCGACGACGCGGCGAACGCCCGCATCGCGTCGCGTACCCTGGGGTGCAGGATCGATTCGAGCCTTCTCCGCTCGGCGTCGTTGCCGAAGACGCGCGCGCGCATCCTTGCGCGATCGAGGTGTCCCCGCTCATCGAGAACGCCGCCCCCGAACGCGGCCACGATCTCCGCCAGGGCGGGCGCACCGGGCTCGACCAGCCGGCGGGTGACGTCGTCGGCGTCGATCACCGGCACTCCCAGCGCCTCGAACATTCGCGCGACCGAGCTCTTGCCCGAGGCGAGACCACCGGTGAGCGCGACGATCATCGGGCGGTTCCGCGTCATGTCGTTTCGGCCATGGTTCCGGTCAGGATCGAGATCGCGAGATCATCGCCGTAGAGCGCCAGCAGGCCCGCCGCCGCGAGCCAGGGGCCGAACGGCAGCTGCGTGTCGCGCGAGGCCCGGCCGCGCACGACCAGGATCACGCCCGCAATCGCCGCGGCCGACGACGCCAGCACCAGGACGGCCGGAAGCGCCTGCCATCCGAGCCACGCACCGAGCATCGCGAGCAGCTTGAAGTCACCGTATCCCAGTCCCTCCCGGCCGGTCAGACGCCTGAAACCCTGGTAGACGGCCCAGAGAACGACGTATCCGGCGATCGCTCCGATGACGCAGTCGCGCAGTGGCGCGAACGTCCCGTTCAGGTTGAAGGCGAGCCCCGACCATAGCAGAGGCATCGTGATCGAATCGGGCAGCAGCCGCGTTTCGAGGTCGATCGCGCCCGCCGCGAGCAGTGCCCATCCGAGCAGGCAGGCGCCGGCCGCCTCGACCGAAGGGCCGAAATGCAGCGCGGCCACGGCCGCGACGAGTGCGCCGCAGCTCTCGACGACCGGATAACGCATCGGGATCCGCCACCGGCATGAGGAGCACCTTCCGCGGAGCATGACGTAGCTCACGACGGGGATGTTCTCGAGCGCCGGGATCCGGCGCCCGCACGCCGGGCAGGCCGAGGGCGGATGCAGGAGGTCGAAGCGCCCGGACGACCCGCCGGTGGGCGCCGCCTCCCCCGCGGTCCCGGCGCACTCCGCGCGCCATGCGGCCTCCATCATGCGCGGGAGACGGGAGACCACGACGTTGATGAAGCTCCCGGCCGCGAGGCCGAGCAGGGACATCGCAACGACGAACACCACGGGGTCCGTCATCGGGTCGACGGCTCAGGCGGCTTGCGTGCCGCAGCCTGCGCGGGCGCCAATACGAGGTGCTGGAGGGAGGTCCGTCATCGGGCCGACGGCTCAGGCGGCTTGCGTGTGCCGTCCGGTGAACTCGATCTTCCCCGCGGCGACGTCCACCGTCACGGTGTCCCCGGGAGAGAACTCGCCGGCGAGCATCGCCTGCGCGAGCGGGTTCTCGATGCGTTGCCGAATCGCGCGTTTCAGCGGGCGCGCTCCGTAGACGGGATCGAATCCGGCGTCGCCGAGCAGCTTCATCGCGGAGTCCGACACGTCGAGGACGAGATGCTGATCGGCGAGGCGCCCGGCGAGAACGTCGAGCTGGAGCCGCGTGATCGCGTGGATCTGGTCGGCGTCGAGAGCATGGAACACCACGACCTCGTCGATGCGGTTGACGAACTCCGGGCGGAAGTGTTCGGCCACGATCGCCATGACCGCGCGCCGGAGCTCGTCGTGGGCGTTGCCCTGCAGCGCAAGCTCCTGAACGACGTGGGAGCCGAGGTTCGAGGTCATGATCACGACACAGTTCCGGAAGTCCACGGTGCGTCCGTGACCGTCCGTCAGCCGGCCGTCCTCGAGCACTTGCAGGAGCACGTTGAAGACGTCGGGGTGCGCTTTCTCGACCTCGTCGAGCAGCACCACCGAGTAGGGGCGGCGCCGGACCGCCTCGGTCAGGTACCCGCCTTCCTCGAATCCGACGTATCCGGGCGGCGCGCCGATCAGGCGCGCCACCGAGTGTTTCTCCATGAACTCGGACATGTCGATCCGGACCATCGCGTCCTCGGTGTCGAACAGGAACTCGGCGAGCGCCTTCGTGAGCTCGGTCTTGCCGACCCCGGTCGGCCCGAGGAACAGGAACGAGCCGTTGGGGCGGCGCGGGTCGGAGAGCCCGGCGCGGGACCGGCGGATCGCGTTGGAGATGGCCCCGACCGCCTCGTCCTGGCCGACGACCCGCGCATGCAGCGCGTCCTCCATGCGCAACAGCTTGTCGCGTTCACCCTCGAGCATCCTGGCCACCGGAATGCCCGTCCACTTCGACACGATGCCGGCGATTTCCTCCTCGGTCACGGAGTGCCGGAGCAGCCGCATCTCCCGGGTCCCGGCGCGGCCCGCGCGCTCGATCCGCTTCTCGAGCTCGGGAATGCGTCCATAGTGGAGCTCCGCCATGCGCGTGAGATCGCCGCCGCGTTGCGCGGTTTCGAGCTCCATCCTCGCGCGCTCCAGCGCCTCCTTGACGTGCTGGACGCCCTGGACCTCGGCCTTCTCCGCCTTCCACACCTCCTCGAGGTCGGAGAACTCCCGCTCCGCCTCGGAGATCTCGGATTCGAGTCTGGCAAGCCGCTCGCGGGACGCGTCGTCGCTCTCCTTGCCGAGGGCCTCGCGTTCGATCTTGAGCTGGATCAACCGCCGCTCGAGCCGATCCATGGGCTCCGGTTTGGAGTCGATCTCCATCCGGATCCGGCTCGCGGCCTCGTCGACGAGGTCGATTGCCTTGTCCGGGAGCTGCCGGTCGGAGATGTAGCGGTGGGACAACGTCGAGGCGGCGACGATCGCGGGATCGGTGATGTCCACCCCGTGGTGGACCTCGTAGCGCTCCTTCAGTCCGCGCAGGATCGCGATCGTGTCCTCGACGGCGGGCTCGTCGACCAGGACCTTCTGGAAGCGCCGTTCGAGCGCGGCATCCTTCTCGACGTACCGCCGGTACTCGTCGAGCGTGGTCGCGCCCACGCAGTGCAGTTCGCCGCGCGCGAGTGCGGGCTTGAGCATGTTTCCGGCGTCCATCGCGCCTTCGGCCTTGCCGGCGCCCACGAGGGTGTGGATCTCGTCGATGAACAGGATGATCCCGCCCCGCTGCTTCGCCAGGTCGTTGAGCACCGACTTCATCCGTTCCTCGAACTCGCCCCGGAACTTCGCCCCGGCGATCATGGAGCCCATGTCGAGGGCCAGGAGGCGCTTGCCCTTCAGGCCCTCCGGGACTTCGGTGTTGACGATCCGCTGCGCCAGCCCTTCGACGATCGCGGTCTTGCCGACGCCGGGCTCGCCGATCAGCACCGGGTTGTTCTTGGTCCGCCGCTGCAACACCTGGATGGTCCGGCGGATTTCGTCGTCGCGTCCGATGACCGGGTCGAGCTTGCCCTGCTCGGCACGCTCGGTCAGGTCGATGGTGAACTTCTCGAGCGCCCGGCGGTGTTCCTCCGCGTCCGGATCGGCCACGGACTCGTCGCCGCGGATCGCGTCGATCGCCTCCGCGATCGATTCCTTCGACGCACCGCTGCGCACCAGGAGATCGGCGATGGGTCCCCCTGCCTCCAGGCAGGCGGGCACGAACAGCTCGCTCGAAATGAACTGGTCTTTCCGTTGCTGCGCGAGCTTGTCGCACAGGTTCAGGTGGCGTCCGAGCTCGTTCGACACCTGGACGTCGCCGGCCGCGCCTTCGACCCGTGGCAGCGAGTCGAGCATGATGCCGAGCTGCGAGCGCAGCGCGTTCACGTTCACCCCCGCCTGGGCGAGGAGGTGGCGTACCGTGGCGCCTTGCTGGTCGAGCAGTGCCGCCATCACATGCACCGGCTCCAGGAACTGGTGGTCATGGCCGACTGCAAGGCTTTGCGCGTCCGAGAGCGCCATCTGGAACTTGGTCGTGAGCTTGTCCATTCTCATCGCGTGCTTCCCCTACCGAAGCTCGAAGCCGGAAAAAAGTGCGGGTGCCGGGCCGAGGTTGCCGATACCCGATAGATGCGGCTGCGGGTGCGGGAATCAAGCAAGGGACGGGGGACCGCGCAGCTCCGCGGCGGCGCGCGGACGACGGCCGGACTCGTGGATCCATGCCAGGGTCGCGAATCGTCCGGTGGTTCCGTCGCGCCGATGCGAGAAGAACCGGCTCTTGTCGCGATAGGTGCAGAAGCCGCCGCCGTAGATGCGCTCCACCCCCAGCGATTCGAGCTGGCGCGTCGCGATCGCGTACAGGTCCGCGAGCCATCGGCCCGCTCCGGCCGGAGACGGGACGAACGCGAGCCGGGCGCCGGGAGTGGCCGCCAGGCACGCGTCCCGGACCTCCGGGCCGACTTCGTAGGACTCCGGTCCGATCGCGGGGCCGAGCCACGCCTGCAGCTCGCGGGCCGGGCGGTCCATGGAGCCGACGCAGCGCGCGATGACCCCGCGAACGAGTCCGCGCCACCCGGCGTGCGCGATTCCGACGCGCGTCCCCGCAGTGTCGCAGAGCACCACCGGGAGGCAGTCCGCGGTCAGCACCGCGCACGGCGGCGAGCCGGCTTCCCCGACGCTGGCGTCGGCCCGTGGCGCACGGTCGTAGCGCGCCGCGCGGACGACGGCCGAGCCGTGCACCTGATCGAGCCAGCACGGTTCGTGTTCGATCCCCAGGAACGCCCGTACCCGGGCGCGGTTCCGGGCGACGGCCGCCGCGACGTCGCCGGCGCCGGCCTGGAGGTTGAGCGAGGCATACGGGGGCCGGCTCTCTCCGCCCGGGCGGGTCGTGGTGACTGCGCGCACGCCCGGCGGGACCGGCCAGTCCGGCGCGATCCACCCGTGAGGGGCCACGGTCATCGGGAATCGGCGGTGTCCGCGCGAATCGCTTCGACGAGTTCCCGCATGTCGGGGGCGAGATCGCTCGCGATGGTCAGCGCGCGGCCGGAAACCGGGTGGAGGAGGGACACGCGCCGGGCATGGAGGGCCTGGCGGGAGAACGAAGCGGCCGCGTCCGGTCCATCGGTCGCGCGGGCGCGGGACCGGCGCTTCCCGTACGTCGGATCCCCGACGACCGGATGCCCGACATGGGCAAGGTGCACCCGGATCTGGTGTGTCCTTCCCGTCTCGAGCGTGACCTCGAGACGCGCGTGGCGCCGGTACCGCTCGACGACCCGGTAGTGGGTGACCGCGTGCTTGCCGCGCGCCTCCACCGCCATCCGCGTGCGGCGTGCGCGGTCCCGCCCGATCGGCGCCTCCACCGTCCCGCGCGCGGGCGGTGAGCCGCTGACGACGGCGTCGTAGACCCTCGTCACCTCGCGCGCCCTGATCTGTGCGACGAGGCGGGTGTGCGCGTGCAGCGACCGGGCGACGAGCATGACCCCCGACGTGTTCTTGTCCAGTCGATGCACGAGGCCGGCCCGCGGGACCTCGCGCAGTCCCGGATCATGTGCGAGCAGGCGGTTGAGGAGCGTTCCGTCGCGGTTGCCCGCTCCGGGATGGACCACGAGCCCCGGGGGCTTGTCGAGCGCCAGCAGGTCCGGATCGTCGTGGAGTATGGCAAGCGGCCCCGGCTGGGCGACCGACCGATCGTCGCTTTCGACGGCGCAGAGGATGCTGATCCGTTCGCCGCCCGCGACCCGGTCCCTGACCCGGACCGCGGCGCCGTCGAGCGTTGCCGCGCCGGCGCGGATCCACTCCTGGATCCGGGACCTGGAGTGCTGCGGGAAGAGCGTCGCGAGCGCCTGGTCCGCCCTCAGTCCGGACAGCGAGCCGGGCACGACTCCGTCGATGCGGATGTGCGTCGTCATCGGGCGGCGCGCGAGGCCACACCGGGGGCGGCGGTCCGGAGCGCGGTGCGGCCCGTCGCGGGAAGGCGGGCGGGCCGGTGGCGCCACGCAGCCGGGATCACGCCGGGCATCGGGCGGGATATCCTGCTAACCTTCGGACATGATGCGGATCAGGCGTTCCATCGCTCTCGCCCTCGCTGCCGTCACCTTGGCCGGATGCTCCACGTGGGGCGAGGAGCACGACCCTACCGAGGACTGGTCGGCGCGGCTCCTGTACGACACCGCGAAGGGCCATCTGGACCGCGGCGCCTATGAGCAGGCCATAGAGTACTACGAGAAGCTCGACGTCAGATATCCGTTCGGCCCGCTGGCGATGCAGGGCCAGCTCGACCTCGTCTACGCGTACTACAAGTTCGACGAGCGCGCTTCGGCGATTGCCGCCACCGAGCGGTTCATCAAGCTCCATCCACGCCACCCGAACGTCGACTACGCCTACTACCTGAAGGGGCTCGCGCACTTCATCGGGGGCGAATCCATTCTGGACCGGCTCGGTTCGAAGGACATGTCGGAACACGATGCGAGCGCTACGCTGCAAGCGTTCCGCGCGTTCGAAGAGCTGGTTCGACGATTTCCCGAAAGCCGGTACGCGGACGACTCCCGGCAGCGGATGCTGTACCTGAAGAACCTGCTGGCCGCGCACGAAGTCCACGTGGCGCGCTACTACATGAGACGCGAAGCCTGGCTCGCCGCCGCGAACCGGGCGCGTTACGTGGTCGAGCACTACCAGAGAACGCCGGCGATCTCCGACGCGCTCGCGGTGCTGGTCGATGCGTACCGGGAGATGGGACTCGACGATCTCTCCGCCGATGCGGCCCGCGTGCTGAGACTGAACTACCCCGGCGAGGGGAGCTGAGCTACCCGGAGCTTGCCGGGCCCGACGAGCCTCCCGCGTGTCGCCGGCCGGGAATGGCCCGACAACGGCTCCGGCCTTTCGCATCGGTGGCCCGAAGCGCCGTCATCCATCGACCAGGGCGTGGATCGTCGCGCCGATCTCCGCGGCGGAGCGCACGGTCCGTACCCCGGCCGCCTCCAGCGCCTCGTACTTCGCCTCGGCGGTGCCCTTGCCGCCCGAGACGATCGCGCCGGCGTGGCCCATGCGCCGGCCGGGCGGGGCGGTGACCCCGGCGATGTAGGCGACGACCGGCTTGGAGACTTCGGCGGCGATGAATTCGGCCGCATCCTCCTCGGCGCTGCCGCCGATCTCGCCCACCATCACCACGCCCCGGCTGTCCGGGTCCGACTCGAACTCGCGCAGGCAGTCGATGAAGCTCATTCCGTGGATCGGGTCGCCCCCGATCCCGATGCAGGTGCTCTGCCCGAGTCCGCAACCCGTCGTCTGGTGTACCGCCTCGTAGGTGAGGGTGCCGGATCGCGACACGATCCCGATGCACCCCTTCGAATGGATGTGGCCGGGCATGATCCCCATCTTGCACGCCCCGGGCGTGATGATGCCGGGGCAGTTCGGGCCGATCAGGCGGGTCCCGGGATAGCGGGCGAGCGCGGCCTTGACCTTCAGCATGTCGAGCACCGGGATGCCTTCGGTGATGCAGGCGATGATGCGTACCCCGGCCGCCGCCGCTTCGAGGATCGCATCGGCCGCGAATGCCGCCGGCACGTAGATCATCGACGCGTCCGCGCCGGTTTCGCGTACCGCGTCCCGCACGGTGTCGAACACCGGGCGCCCGAGGTGTTCGGACCCGCCCCTTCCGGGCGTGACGCCTCCGACGAGGTTCGTCCCGTAAGCGATCGCCTGCTCGGAGTGGAACGTCCCCTGGCGGCCGGTGAATCCCTGGCAGATGACCCGCGTGTTCTCGTCGACCAGTATGCTCATGGTGGGTGGCGCTCGAATCGAAAGGGGTGGGGGAGGGCCTTCACTTCACTGCGGCGACCGCCTTTTCGGCCGCGTCGGCGAGCGATTCGGCCGGGATGACCGAAAGGCCGCTCTCCGAGAGCAACGCCCGGCCGCGTTCCCCGTTCGTGCCCTCCAGGCGCACCACGACCGGAATGTCGACCGCCGTCTCCCGTACCGCCTTGATGATCCCCTCCGCGATCAGGTCGCAGCGGACGATGCCGCCGAAGATGTTGACGAGGATCGCCTTCACGTTCGGGTCGCTCGTGATGAGCTTGAACGCTTCGCTGACCTTCTCGGAGTCGGTCCCGCCGCCGACGTCGAGAAAGTTCGCGGGCTCCCCGCCGTAGAGCTTGATGATGTCCATCGTTCCCATGGCGAGTCCGGCGCCGTTGACCATGCACGCGATGTCGCCGTCGAGGGTGATGTAGTTCAGGTCGAACCGTTTGGCCCGCACCTCCTTTTCGTCGTGTTGCGACGGGTCGTCGAGCGCTCGAAGGTCCTCGTGCCTGAACAGCGCGTTGTCGTCGACGTCGATCTTCGCGTCCAGCGCGAGCAACGCGCCTTCGGTCGTGGTTGCGAGCGGGTTCAGCTCGAGGAGGCCGAGGTCCTTCTCCACGAAGAGCCGGTACAGCCCGTGGAGGATGGCGCCGAGCTGCTTGCGCTGCCCCGCGTCGAGGCCGAGCGCGAACCCGATCCGCCGCACCTGGAACGGCTGCAGGCCCGCCGCGGGCTCGATGAATTCGGTGACGATCTTCTCCGGCTCGGTCGCCGCCACCTCTTCGATGTTCACGCCCCCCGCCGCCGACGCCACGATCGCGATCCGGCGCCGGCTCCGATCGACGAGGAGGCTCAGGTAGAACTCGCGCCCGATGCCGGACGTGGCTTCGATCAGGACGGTGGAGATCGGCTGGCCCTGCGCCGTCGTCTGTGCGGTCACGATCCGGGTGCCGAGCATCGCTTCCGCCAAGGCCGCGACCTCGTCGAGGGAGCCCGCCCGCCTGACCCCACCGGCCTTCCCGCGCCCGCCCGCGTGGACCTGCGCCTTGACCATCCAAGCGTCTCCCCCCAGCGTTTCGGCTGCGGTACGCGCTTGTGCGGCACTCGTCGCGTGGTGGCCCGGGGGCACGGGGACGCCGTAGGCCGAGAGGAGGGCCTTGGCCTGGAATTCGTGGAGGTTCATCGGGTGGGCTCGTCTCGTTGCGGGGCGGCGCCTGCGCGCAAGGACAAGCCTAACAGCGCTCTGACGGTCGTTCCACAACGCCGGCCGGGCGTCCACGCGCCACCCGCCCCGCACTCTCGCCTGTCCGGCCGACGCGGCCATCGCCATCGTGCGTGTCCACGGCCGCTCCCGCTCCCTGCCCGGGGCTGGCCGCCACCATGCCGCCCGCGCCGGCGCCCGGCTGATGATATCGTCCCGCTCCGGGGACTTCGGTGACCGTCGAGCGCCGCGCCGCTCCTTTCCCGGCGTTGCGCCATCGACGGGCCCGGGGCGGGCACATGCCGGTCGGAAACGGCGACGGGCGGCGAGGAGGGAAGTCCGTGACGCGATCGGCCCGGAAGGGTCTGACCATCATCGAGCTGATGATCGTCTTTGCCATCATCGGCATCCTCGCGACCGTCGCCGTTTCCGCCTGGCGCGACCATCGGGTCAGGGACAAGGTGCGCGAAGCCGTGAACCTCGCGCATCCGGCGCGGACCGCGCTCGGCATCGCCTGCTCGAAAGGCGAGCTGGCGGGGGCGGACAACCGGTCACTCGGCCTGCCGCCGCCGAGCGCCCATTCGGGGGAGCACACCCGGAGCATCGCGGCGGTGGGGCTGGGTGCGACCGAAGGAACCGTGACCGTCACGCTCGGCTCCATCAGCGGAGTGATTGCCGAAGGCGGGGAGATCGTCTACACCGGTGTATGCGGCGCCGACGGCATGCGCTGGACCGTCGGCGGCACCGTGCCGCCGGAGTACGTGCCCCGGGAACCAGGTTCGTCGGGCGGCTGACGCCCGGGGGACGCGGGGCCCGCGTGCGGTTCTTCCTCATTTCGCCCGGGACTTCCCGGATCGGGGTTTCGCCGGCGTTTCGGTGGGGTGGTTTGCCGGCGCGGGCGGTCCCATCGCCCTGAGCATCGCGCGCAGCACCTTCGGATTCGCCGCGGCCACATCTCCGGATCGCATGTAGTCGTTGCCGCCGTTCGGCTCGGCCACGATCCCGCCCGCTTCCTGCACGATCAGCGTACCGGCGGCGATGTCCCAGGGAGCGAGGCCCAGCTCCATGGCGCCATCGAGACGCCCGGCCGCGACGTACGCGAGGTCCAGCGCGGCGGACCCGCTGCGCCTGACGTGTGCCGAGCCCGAGATCAGGGCCTTCAGCACCGCGAGATACGGCTCGAGCCGGTCGAGTCTGCGGGTTGCGAACCCGCTGCCGATCAGGGCGCCCTTCAGGTTGCCCGTCGTCGATACCCGCAGTCGCCGATCGTCGAGCCGGGCTCCCGAGCCGCGGGAGGCCATGAACAGTTCCTGCCGCAACGGATCGAAGACGACCCCGTGCTCCATCCGGCCCCGGCGCCGCACTCCGATGGATACCGCGACATGGGGAAATCCACGCATGAAGTTCGCGGTACCGTCCAGCGGATCGATGACCCACTCGAAGTCGTGCCTCCCGTGCGCACCGCTTTCCTCCGCGAGGAACGCATGGTCCGGATGGCTCCTGCGAATGGTGTCGATGATCCGCCGTTCCGCGATCCGGTCGATTTCGGTGACGAAATCGTTCTCCGCCTTTTCCGTAACCGCGAACGTGTCGAAGCGGTCGATGTTGCGCGCGATCACGTTCCCCGCCTGCCGGGCGGCACGGACGGCGATGTTCAACAGCGGGTGGTTGGACACGGTTCGAGCCGTCCGGAGGGATTCGGCATTGTAAGTGCAATCCGAGGCTCGCGGCATGAGTCCCGGGTTCGGGCCGTGTCCGGGACTGTCTTCGGCGGCATGTGCGGGCGAACCGGCGGGGACCATGCGGCCGCGGCTGCCGGCCTGCCGCCCGGGTCCGGTTCCGGCGGCGCCATGAACGGAAAGCGCCCCGGACTTCGAGGCCATCGGATCGGCAACGTGGCTCGACGTGTCCGGTTCCGGCGGCGCCATGAACGGAAAGCTCCCCGGACTTCGAGGCCACCGGCTCGGCAACGTGGCTCGACGTGTCCGGCTCCGGCGGTACCATGAGCGGAAAGCTCCCCGGATTTCGAGGCCACCGGATCGGCAAGGTGGCTCGACGTGTCCGGTTCCGGCGGTACCATGAGCGGAAAGCTCCCCGGACTTCGAGGCCACCGGATCGGCAACGTGGCTCGACGTGTCCGGTTCCGGCGGCGCCATGAACGGAAAGCTCCTGAATCGATTGCGTATCGTGCTGGTCGAGCCCACCCATCCCGGCAATATCGGGGCGGTGGCTCGCGCGATGAAGACGATGGGGCTCGATCGGCTCTGCCTCGTCGCTCCGGAGCGGTTTCCGAGCGCGGAGGCGACCGCGCGGGCGGCGGGCGCCGACGACGTGCTGCACGCGGCCCAGGTCGTCGATTCGATTGACGAGGCGCTCGTCGATTGCGGCCTCGTGCTCGGCACCACGGCGCGGCTCCGGAGGATCGAGTGGCCGGTGGTCGACGTACGCGAAGGCGCGCGCCGGGCGGTCGAGCAGGCGTCGCGGACGCCGGTGGCGGTGCTGTTCGGGCGCGAGCGCTCCGGACTCACCAATGCCGAGATCGACAGGTGCCATGCGCTGATCCGGATCCCCGCCGCCCCGCGTTTCAGCTCCCTCAACGTCGCCGCGGCGGTGCAGATCGTGGCCTACGAGACGAGGCTCGCGGCGCATGGCGGCAATGTCGTCGCGGCCGTCCCGCAAGACCGGGCCGCGACCGCCGACGAGCTCGAAGGGTTCTACCGGCACCTCGAAGCGACGCTGGTCCACGTCGGCTACCTCGATCCGGCCGCGCCGAAGCTGCTCATGCGCCGGCTGCGCCGGCTGTTCAGCCGGGCCGGACCGGACCGGGCGGAGATCAACATCCTTCGCGGCATCCTGACCGCGGCAACCCGTGCTTCGAGACGCGCCGCGAGCGCGGCGCCGCCGCTCGGGTCCGGCTCGCCTCAGCCGGGCGACGACGCGGCGGGCGACGCGCCGGAGTGAGTCATGGCCGGCTCGCCTCAGCCGGGCGACGACGCGGCGGGCGACGCGCCGGAGTGAGTCATGGCCGGCTCGCCTCAGCCGGGCGACGACGCGGCGGGCGACGCGCCGGAGTGAGTCATGGCCGGCTCGCCTCAGCCGGGCGACGACGCGGCGGGTGACGCGCCGGAATGATTCATGGCCGGCTCGCCGTCGATGAGGACACCGTTCCCCACCAGCTCGATCCGCCGCTGGGCGAACCACAGGAGCGTGCGCGGCAGGAGGACGTGTTCGCGTTCCAGCACTCTCGCCGCAAGGGTGTCCGGATCGTCGTCGGCGAGAACCGGAACCCGGGCCTGGGCGATGATCGGGCCGCCGTCGAGCGCTTCGGTCACGAAGTGGACCGTCGCACCGTGGACCGCGGCGCCCGCCGCGATCGCCCGCGCATGGGTGTCCAGCCCCGGGAACTCGGGAAGCAGGGAAGGGTGGATGTTGATGAGGCGGCCCGCGTAGCGCCGCACGAACCCGGGGGTGAGGATGCGCATGAAGCCGGCGAGCACCACCAGCTCCGGGTCGAATCCATCGATCGCTTCGGCCAGGGCGGCGTCGAAACGCTCACGGGACGGGAAGTCGCGGTGGTCCGTGACCGTCACCTCGCAGCCCGCCCGGCGCGCCAGCTCGATGCCGGGCGCGTCCGGCCGGTTGCAGATCACGGCGCGCAGATCGACGGGCAGCGTGCGGTCGGCGATGGCGTCGATGATCGCCCGGAGGTTCGTGCCGCGGCCCGAGATCAGCGTCACGATCCCCAGGCGCGAGGTCATTCGATCCTTGCCTCGGGGGCGTCTTCGCCCGGCTCGATCCGGCCGGCCACCCACGCATCCTCGCCGCTTGCCCGGAGCGCGTCGACGACGGTGCGGCTCGCTTCCCGCGCCACCACCAGCAGCATGCCGACGCCGCAGTTGAAGGTGCGCCACATCTCGTCCTCGGCGACGGCTCCGGCGTCCCGGATCCAGTCGAAGACCGCCGGCCGGCGCCAGCTCGACGCATCGACCACCGCGCGCGTTCCCCGCGGCAGGACCCGGGGCAGGTTCTCCACGATGCCGCCCCCGGTGATGTGCGCCATCGCGCGCACCGCACCCTCGCGGGCGAGCGGAAGGACGCTCGCCGCGTAGATCCGGGTCGGGGCGAGGAGTGCGTCGCCGAGGCGCGTTCCGCCGACGTTCCGGTCGAGATCGGCGCCGCTCGCATCGACGACACGGCGGATCAGCGAGTAGCCGTTCGAGTGGGGGCCGCTCGAGGCGATTGCCACGAGGTGGTCCCCGGGCGCCGCCCGGGTCCCGTCGACAATCGCGCCGCGCTCCACGATGCCGACGCAGAACCCCGCCAGATCGTAGTCGCCGTCGGCGTACATGCCCGGCATCTCGGCCGTCTCTCCCCCCACCAGCGCGGCGCCGGCGAGCGCGCATCCGTGGCCGATTCCGGCCACCACCCGCTCGGCGACCCCGACGTCGAGCCGGCCGGTGGCGAAGTAGTCGAGGAAGAACATCGGCTCCGCGCCGAGCGTGACGATGTCGTTCACGCACATCGCCACGAGGTCGATTCCGATGGTGTCGTGCCGGTCCTCGGCGATCGCGAGCCTGATCTTGGTACCGACCCCGTCGGCGCCGGACACGAGCACGGGGTTCCGGTAGCGCTCCAGCGGCGGCTCGAACAGCGCCCCGAAGCCGCCGAGTCCGGCGATGACGCCTTCACGAGGCGTGCGGTCCGCGATGGCTCGAACGCGCGCGACCAGGTCCCGGCCGCGATCGATGTCCACGCCGGCGTCCCGGTAGCTGAGGCGGTTGCGTGGCGGGCGGCTCATCCGGCCTGCGATGGTACTGGATTCCGCACCCTTGCAGGCTTCGCTCTCGTACCCCCCGCGGCCCGTCGGCGGTTCGCGCATGCTTCGCTCTCGTATCCCCTGCGGCCCGCCGGCGGTTCGCGCATTCTCGCAGGATCTGGCTCCTCCCGGTCAGGCTCGTGTCTCGCGGGACGAGCAGGACGACCTCGACCACGTGCTCGCCCGCCTGGAGGATCCCGATTTCCGCTTCATCGCCGACGTGCCGTTCGGCGCGTGGGGGTGTCGGCCATAGTTGCCGCGTGCGGCCGGCCCGATCTGCGACAGCGTTCAGCCGGGCCTCGGGAACTCGCGGATGCGGTCCGCGTGCGGCCGGTCCGATCTGCGACGGCGTTCAGCCGGGCCCCGGGAACTCGCGGATGCGGTCCGCGAGCCGCCGCCACGCACCGACTCGCCACCGAGATCCGGGAGGAGGGGCATCCGGGAGCTCGCGGATGCGGCCCGCGAGAACCTCCGCCACGCTCCTGACGGCTTCCGCTCGGGCGGGGCCGGGTACGCCGCTCGGGCGGGGGTGGGAGAGCTCGCTCCATTCGGCCCGCCCGCGTGCCGTCGCCCACGACGCCTGCCAAGCCGGGCCCGCGTCGTGCTCCAGGCTCTCGTTCACCGCTTTCTCGATCGGGACCGGCTCGATGGCCGCGTGACCGCGGGCCAGCATGGCCCGGATGGTCGCCACCGCCCGGGCCGCCAGCAGCTCCACGCATGCGTCGCCGAGCCGGACCTCTTCCTGCCCGCGGAGCCGCCGGAGCACCTTGGGGGCGCTGGCGCCGGTCGCGCCGAGCGTCGCTCCGACGGCCGCCCCGAGGACGACGATGCCGACCAGGGGGACGCCGCCGGCGATGCCGACCAGCGCGCCCGTCGCCGCCAGACCCGCGCCGGCGACGCCGGCGCCGGCCGCCCACAGCCCGGCGCGCTCCAGGCTGGCGGGGCTCAGGAAGTCGACGCCGCCGAGCGCCTCCGTAACCTCCAGCGTCACCGCCCGCGCCTCGGCGCCGTAGAAGCCGAGCGTCGCCGCCATCCGGTCCCGGGCGGCCGTCTCGCGCTGCCGCAGACCCGCGAGCAGCCGTTCGGTGGCGTCCTCGACGGCAACCCGGCGGGCGGCCTCGTCGCGCGACCCGGGCGCGGTGACCACGACCGCCGCGGCCGCAGTGATCAGGAGCTCCCCGGCGACATCGGCCGCCGCGTCGATCGCCTCCTGCCGCTCGCGGGCACGCAAGGCCAGCCAGCGTTCGAGGGCCGCCTCGTGGCCGGGCGCCGGGACCTTGAGGGCGGCCAGCAGCCGCCGTTCGCCGGCATCGTCGTACACCACGGCGTCGAAGGCCACGGTGGCGTGCAGACCCTGCCGCGCGAGCTCGCCGCGCCAGGCGGCCGGCTGGGCGGCGGGATGGGCGGCATAGTTGAGGACCGGCACCAGCGGCCGGGCCGTGGCCGCCAGCACGGCGAGCTCGTCGAGATGCTTCGGCTTCGGCTCGTCGCGCGCGTCGATGGCGTACAGGAGGACGTCCGCGCCGAGCGCGGCCCGCACCGACGCCGCTTCGAGTCCCAGGTCGTTGACGTCCGCGGCGGCCGGCGAGGCGAGGAAGCGGTCGAGCAGGGTCCGCGGATCGTCGTAGCGGTCGGTCTGCCCGGACTCCAGCGCGTCCCGCAGCCGGTCCGATTCCTCGATCCCCGGCGTGTCGAGCAGAACGGCGATGACGCCCTCGTGGTCGGCCACCTCGCCCGCCTCGACCGCACGGGTCGTGCGGCTGTGGGGGCTCACCTCGCCGATGTCGCGCCGGCGCAGCAGCGTCTGGAGCAATGAGGTCTTGCCGGTGTTCGTATGTCCGACGAGGGCGATCCGCAACGGCTGGCCGGGCCCGCTCATGCCTCTCTCCTGGCCGCCGCCAGCACACGGTCGCGCGCCGTCGCCAGCCACCGCCGCGCCCCGTCCGGATCGTCGAGCGCCGGGACGATGTCGTCCGGGGCGAGCGCCTCGAGCGCGCGCGTCGTCCGCGCCTCGTCGGCGCCCTGCGACCACCAGAGCACCGCGCTCGCGGCCGCGGCGAATACCGCCTCGCCCAGCCGCTGCGGACCGTCAGGCGCTGCATCCGCTGGCGGCGAGCCCGGTTGCCCGCCGCCGCGCCGGGCGAATGACAGCAGGCCGGCCACCCCGGCCCCGGCCGTCGCCCAGCCCGGCAGGGCCAGCAACGCCGCGGGCGCGACGATCGCGGCGGCGGCGCAGGCGGCCGCACCAAGCAGCCCCCCGAGGCCAGCCCAGACGGCGTGCTGGCGCAGGGCGGCGGGCAGCAGGCCGACGCCGGTCGTGGCCAGCGAGGCGGCGAGGCCGGAGGCGTCCGACTGATCGAGGCCGCGGAGGGCCGCGAGACGTGCGCTCCAGGCTGCCGTGCGCGACTCGTCCCCCGCCTCGGCACGGAACGCCCGCGCGACCTCGGCGAGGCAGGACGCCAGGGCCGCGTCGGACGGCAGCGGGTCATTGCCTTCGAGATGCTGCCCGATTGCGCCGAACGCGGCATCGAGGGGAGCCGGGTCGAGACCGGCGGGAGCCGGACCGGTCCCGGCCGCCTCCGGACCGGGCGCGGGGACCGGCGTCGGCTCGCCGCCGTTGGGGGCGGCCTGCCGGCCGATGGCGCCGGCGAGGTGGAGGCGGCTCGCGTCGGTCAGCTCCGCCAGGTCGCATTCGAAGGGGTCGACGCCCGTGTCCTTGGCCAGTGCGTGCCAGTCCGCCAAGCGCACGGCCGCCGTGCTGGCAGGCTCGGTGCGGCGCAGCGCATCGCCGCCGTCGAGCACGAGTAGCGGCGTGTCGTGGGAGGCATCGGCAAGCGTCCGCAGCCTGCGCCGGATGGCGCGGTCCGGTGTCGCCGGCAGCCAGCCCACGATGGCGAGCCGGGCCGGGCCGGCGTGGACGATGTCGCGCACGCGCTCGAGGTCGGTGGCCGCGTCGACGCGGCCGAGATCGTCGAGGCGGTCGAGCGGAGCCGGCAGGCCGACCGCCCGCGTGGGCCGCTCCAGCCGGACGACGTGCGTACACGGCCCGCCGCCGGGGGGCGGACTCGGCGGCGGCGCGGTCGAGCCGTTTGGAGGCGCCGCCGCGGACGCGGTGGACCGGGCGATCACGGCGACCGCAGGTCGCCAGCGTAGCGCGCACCGATGTGCGAACACCGCATGCCACAACGTACAGACCGCCATCGGGAGCAGCAGGTAGACCGCCACGCCGGCGGTCAGGAAGACGAGCCAGACCCGGCGCGCCGCGAGCGCCGCGGGGTCGTCGGCGGGGCTGTCGGGCGCTGCGGCGATCGGCGTCAGCCCGTCGCTGCCGATGAGCGGAGCCAGCGACGCCGCCGCGTGCTCGACGACCGTCTGGCCGAAGCCCGGCGGAACCCACGAGCTCTCCCACTCCCAGCCGAAGTCGAGCGCGACGCGGATGGTGACGATCCAGATCGTGGCGACGGCCACGACCGCATACGCCGTCCAGAACATCCCGCTCCCCGCCGCCGCCAGATGCCGGCCGCTGCCGGCCGCGAGCATGCCCCCGATGCGGCGGGCGGTCGCCGCCGCGAGATCCTTGGCCCCCGTGTCGAGATCCCCGGCCCCCGCGTCCCGTCCCGCGGCGCGCACCAGTCCGGTGGTGACGAGACGGCCGAGGATCGGCGACGCCCGCCGACGGAGCACCAGCAGGACGAGGCTCCGCAGCAACAGCAGCAGCCATGGCCCGCCGGCAATCACCAGCAGCGCCAGCGCGGCGTTCACCGGCCCCTCGCCGGGACGGAGCTGCACGGCGGTCGTCGTCCAGCCGGCGACCGCGCCCAGCACGGCCAGCACCGCCAGCCCGGCCGCCGCGTACCGCCGGCCCCGGTCGGCCAGCTTCCGTGCCTGCGCGATCGCCTCGGCCTCGGAGGCCCGCCCGACGTCTGCCGCAGCCGCGCGCGCGACCTGAACGCGCCAGTCGCGGGCGGCGGGGATGCCGAGGGCGGCGGGTCGAGTCACGGTGTCGGTCGACGTGTCGCGAAGGTTGGCCAGGATGGGAAACCGGCAGCGGCTGCTTGACTTCCATGGTGCGCGATCGGTCGTGCGTCCATCAATCTGGCCGCGATTCGGGGTATCGGATCCCATTCGTCAGCGGTCCGACGCCGAGGGCAAGCGAATCCAGCGCGACCGCATGAGAGCCGGTGACCGCGAGTTCCGTGTAGCCGTTCTCCAGCAACCCCCGGCGCAACCCTCACTCGCCGCCCTTGAACAAGGTCCGGATCGCGTCCGATCCCATCCGGTCGAAGTCGCGCGGTACGGCGATCTGTCCGGCCAGGAATCCCGTGCGGCGCAGGCAGGTAGTCGGTGCATCGATCGCGACCACCTTGACCATCGGCTTGCCGGCGCGGGCGATGATGAACGGCTCGCCGTTGGCCGCGGCCTCGACGAGCCGCGACAGATTCGTCTTGGCCACTTGCATGTTGACTGTACGCATGGCTGGCTCCGAGTAAGCTTGGTCATCTTGGTCTAGTTTTATCGGACAAGCCAAGCGGACCGCCGCCGGGTCGCTGGAATTCCGAACAGCCGATTCTGTGAACGGTACCGGGCTTGGGCGCCGACGCTCGACGCGGTGATGCGTCAGGAGCACCGCGCGGGCGAGAAGAGGTTCGTCGACTACGCCGGGCGCACGGTGGCGGTGGTGGACCGTCAGAGCGGGCGACGACATCCTCAGCACCTGTTACGCAACGACCCCTGCAACAGGGGACCGCACCAGCTCCGATCGGTTCCCGGATTCCTTCGTCATATCCCAGGAAATCCGTCTACGGAATAGTCCGACCCATTCCCGTGGGGACCCCAAGACGGAATGTGAGAAACAACACCCCGGTGCCACTCAAATTGTCATCGCCGATTCCGTGCCATATGTGTCTGAGCTAGAACACGCGCCCGGTGGAAATTCAACCTGACGCGCTTTTCGCCGGCTGGCCGAGGAACTCGTCGGCGAACTCGTCGCGGGCCTGCCGAATGGCGGCGGCGAGCTCGCGCTCGAAGTCGTCCCGGCTGAGCGCCTCCTCGAGCTCCAGTAACGCGAAGTCCACGACGCCGCCGAGAAGCAGCCCGACGGGGCCGCCGACAACGGCGGCCGCCTTGCCAGCGGCCACCTTGCCGGCGGTCGCCTTGAGCAGTGCCTTTGCAGCCGACTTGAGGACTTGCTTTCGCACCTTCGCAGTGACCTTCTGGACGATGACGAACGGGATGCCGCCCGCGGCGACCCCCGCCGCCCCCAGCCGGTGCGCGGCCGGGATGACGTCCTGATGGAGGGACGGCTGGACGATATCATCCAGCGAGGCCGTGAGCGTTACGTCGAACGCGGCGCGCTCTGGACGCACCCGGTTCCGGTCGAGTATGTCGCGAACGGTCCGCTCGTACGCCGCGCGTGCCTGCCCCTCGACGGACAGCATCGTCTCGAACACGGCTTCCATGCTCCGATACCACTTCTCCTGCTCAAATGTCTGGCGCGCCTGCTCGGCCAGGTAATCCTCGACGCGTCCCTGCACCATCATGGCGACGCGGCCGTACTCGGCCGGCAGGCTGTAGTACCAATCAAGGTACTCCCCGACGGCCTCGTCTTCGAGCCGCTCGAACGCGGCGTCCACCTCGCGCCGGAACCGTTCGGCGGCCGCACCGACTGGGTCGAGGGCTGCGGCGCGTGCGTTCACGATCTGCTCCCACGTCCCCGGCCGGTAGTAGCCGTCGTCGATGCCCTCGACCTGCCGCGCCACCGCGATCGTCACCTGCTCCACGCGCGTCCGGACGTGCGCCGGATCGGGTGACCGCGCCACGTACTCGTCCAGATGCGCCAGTAGCGAGAAGTAGAGGAAGGTGGCCACCGCCGCGGCCGCGAAGACGTTCTCGAACGAGCGCGGCACCAAGCGCGCCTGTACGAACCCGGCCCGCGGAATCCGAAAGCACGACAGGGCGAGACAGACGTTGTAGAAGATGAAGAGGTTGCCCGCGCCCATCGCCAGCAGCACCCACAGCGAGTCGACGCTGCCCAAGCGGCTCAGCGCGTACGCCTCGAGGCCGTCGAAGTACGCGCCCCAGTGCAGCGCCTCCCGCACCAGCGCGCTCCCGCTCCAGGCGGCCGCGTTGCTCCGGTGGGCCTCGATCGCCAAGTCGAGCGACGCGTACCGCGGTTCGTCGCCCCAGTACGCCAGCGCGACGATGTACAGCAGCAGCATGAGTGCTGGGCAGGCCCAGATCCGGCGCGACCAGACCAGCGCCTCCGTGACGGCCACATCCGGGCGCAGTTCCTTCGCGAACACACGGTGAAACGCCGCGAAGACGAGCGCGAACATCGGAATTGTCGCCGCCAAGACGCCCCATTCCACCCAGCCGTAGACGTGGAACCGCAGCAGCAGGACGAACGAGACCGCCAGCGCCCAGATGGTCCAGAACAGCGAGGCCAGCCGCCGGCGGGGCAAAAGGGCGTACAGCCAGCCCTTGCTCTGGAACAGCACCAGCCAGAACTGCCGGCGCAGCGTCCTCGTGTAGACCACGGCCAGACAGATCGGTGCGCCCACCAGCAGCATGCTGGTGCCTACGAACACGACCTCCATGGTCTGCGCCCGCGAGACGGCGTAGACCGCGGCGAGCCAAGCGGAGGCTGCTAACAGGAACGGAAGCAGCGGGCAGGGCCACGCGGGCGCGTCGACAGGCGAGTCCGGGGCGGGCGTGCAATCCAGGGTGCCGTGCTGCGACATGGTTGGTCTCTTGTCTCCGCGAGCCGAGCCGCGGACAACGGTCTCGCGCAGGCCGCTCCAGTGTGTTCATGATCGCCCCGGGGCTTCCCGCGGCAAGGTAGCCGAGCCCCGAGTTTACAGCGCAGGTGTCCGACGCGCGGTGGTCTGGCCAAAGGTGTCCGCGAGGAGGGCTTCGTAGCCGTCACGGAAGCTGCGGTGCTCAAACGCGTAGCCGTGGCGTCTCGAATACGGATTCCTGCGCGTCAAGCGCGATGCCTGCCGGCATGAGAAGCTGGTGGCGTTCAGTTGCAAATGCTGCGGTTTCTGTCCGAGATGCGGTTGAGCTCGATCTCCTTTACGGCCGAATCCTGCGACGCGCCGTCCTCGCGGAACAGCCAGACCCCCTTGCGAACGGGACGGCTGCGCGAAAGACGATTCCGAACATCGGGAAGCGAGCGCCTGGGCCGGCAGGGGCGCGGAGGCGCTCGGCCTGTCCGGCCCGGTCGATCCGGAGACGTGCAAGGCGCGGTCCTCGAAGGCCGGGTGCCGGATGGACCGGGGCGGCATCTCGGGCGCAAGGATCAGGACGGCGGCATTCATCACCGTCCCGGACGCGGCGTCACGTTCTCCGCCCCGAAGTCCGTCTCCTCGGCGGCGCTCGTCGTCGCCGACCGGCGCGTCGAGCGAGGCGCACGACCGGGCCGTGAAGCGCACGCTCGCTTGGGTCGAGAAGAACATCGTGGAGACCCGGATGCAGAACCCGGAGACCGGCCACATGGCGCGCGCCGGCGGTCCACGCTCACAACCCGCGTATGGCCGGCCGCCCGTGCCTGCGGCGCCGGCCGGGCGCTCGATTTCACCGATGCGCCGCCGCCCCCGGTACAGTCGAGCCCGAGACGGGCGCCGCTTCGGCACGCAGCTTCAGACCCAAGGCGGCGATGACCCTGAGAACCGTGTCCAATGTGGGATTGCGTTCTCCTGAGAGCGCCTTGTAGAGGCTTTCGCGCGACAGGCCGGCATCGCATGCGACCTGCGACATGCCCTTGGCGCGGGCGATGTCGCCCAGCGCCCGGGCGACGAACGCGGCGTCGTCACCGGCCTCCTCGATGGCGGCTTCCAGATACGCCGCCATGTCCTCCGGCGTGCGAAGGTGCTCAGCCACGTCGTAGGGTGAAGTCGCGGTCCGGGTCATGTCGTCCACCTACAGGTTCCGTGCGAGGCGCAAGGCCGTCGCGATGTCGTCGTCCTGGGAACGCTTGTCCCCGCCGGCCAGCAGCACGACCACCGTGCGGCCCTGCTGCCTGTAGTACACCCGGTAGCCCGGTCCGTAGTCGATCCGCAGTTCCGATACGCCTTCGCCGACGGGTCTGACGTCCCCGGGGTTTCCGGCCGCCAGACGCTCGACCCGGACGAGGACGCGCGCCCGGGCACGGGTATCCCGCAGTCCGTCAAGCCACTTGGCGTAGACCTCGGTCTTGCGGACCTCGAACATGCGCACAACGTAGCCGTCAGGCTACAGCCCGTCAACTCCTGTCCCGCGTTCCACGAGGCATCGCCAGCCTGCCGCCGTCCCGGCCCCGGTCCGGCGGTAACGCCGCATGTTCGCGATACATTCTCGCGACTGCCGTTCGGCGAGCACGAGGTCTTGATGAGGCCGGCGCATTCGACGAGCACTTTACGCTAAGGACGCAGGCGTAAATTACATTGTCATCTGATGGGTTTTGTGTTCTCCTCCTCCGATGAGACGCGATATTGAACTCGAAGCGACAATTGTTGAGAAGTACGCGGCGGTCGAGGCGTATCTTGATGAGCGCGGGCGTCGTATCTGGGCAGCCACGGAATCACGTGCCATCGGGTATGGAGGCGATGCTCTGGTTTCGGACGCGACAGGGTTGTCGCGCCCGACCATCCGCAAGGGGCGCCGGGAGCTGGAATCGGGCGGCGCCGAGTGCGGTCGAATTCGTCGTGTGGGGGCCGGACGTCCTGGTATCAAGCAATCGCAGCCGGGTATCAAACAAGCGCTGGAGAAATTGGTTGACCCGATGACGCGTGGCGACCCGCAGTCGCCGCTGAGGTGGACGTGCAAGAGTCGGGCGAAGCTCGCCGCGGCGCTGTCGAACGCAGGCTGGAAGGTGAGCACGACGACGGTGGGCCGATTGCTGCACGAGCTTGGCTACCGGCTGCAATCGGTACGCAAGAGTCGCGAAGGGACGTCGCACCCGGACCGCAACGCACAGTTCGAACATATCAATGCGAAGGCCGATGAGTTCCTTCAACGCGCCCAGCCGGTGGTCTCTGTCGATACGAAGAAGAAGGAGTTGGTCGGGGATTTCAAGAACGCTGGCCGGGAGTGGCAGCCGAAGGGGCGACCCGAGAAATCCCTGGTGCACGACTTTCCCCAGGATGCGGCGGGTAAGGCGATTCCCTACGGCATCTACGACATGGGACGCAACGAAGCATGGGTCAGTGTCGGATGTGACCATGACACCCCTTCCTTCGCGGTGGCGTCGCTGCGACGGTGGTGGGAGGAGATGGGCACGAGCCGCTACCCCAACGCACGGGAGCTGCTCATCACCGCCGATGCGGGCGGGAGCAACGGGTATCGTTCTCGCGCGTGGAAGCACGAGCTACAACAGTTTGCCGACGAGACCGGCGTGTGCGTGCACGTCAGCCATTTCCCGCCCGGCACCAGCAAGTGGAACAAGATTGAACATCGGCTGTTCTGTCACATCACCCAGAATTGGCGAGGCAAGCCGCTGCGGACCTTTGAGACCATTGTCGATTTGATCGGCAATACACGCACCGATGCAGGGCTTCAGGTCAGAGCCGAACTTGATACGAAAAAGTACCCCAAAGGAGTGACGACGACGGATGCGGAGATGGACGCCTTGTCTCTACATCGAAATGAGTTCCACGGTGACTGGAACTATGAACTTCGCCCGCGGTGAAATTGGAAACTTAATTTCGATCAATCTCCTAAGGGTCATTCGCGACCTCATGACCGACCCGCAATTTTGGGCCGACTACGAAACAGTGGTTGGTGGCAAGCCTACCAGAGTGGCCTGCCCGGCAAGTCTCCGCTCCACATGTACCTTGGCTGGTACATCAAAAAACGCGATTCCGGACACCGTTCCACTTCTCGATGCAAGCCGCAAGTCGCGCCGGATGCAGATCCGCAACGAGCCCATCCAGAGCTATACGCTGCTTACCAAGTCATGATGCAGTTCGCAGGATTGCTACGCATTTCAACTGCGGCGCGGAAACTCACCGCGGTTGCGCATAGTCCTCACTATCCTAACGCAGAGCAGAGTAATTTTTTCCAATCCAATAAACAATATTCTGTTCGTGATATTACACTAGGTAGATGGTTGGGGTTCATGAAATTTTGGATTGGGCCAGCTTTTCTACAGCATCCCAAGACAGCACATTTCCCTCCTCGATCCACCCTTGCTTCTTCATGAATTTGACCTGCTCGGATTTATTCAGCTTGTCTCTGTCCCCAACTAAGAAATGCGTCACTTCTTTCTTGGAGACGCAGATCTCGATCAGGATTTTCGCCATTACGTGCTGGCGGATGATCTGATGAACGAGGATATTGTTTCCATTGCTAGCCAGTTTGGACTCGTGCTTAGCCTCGCCAACGAAAAGGCGCTTTGGAGTTTCCAGAACAATGTCGATTTCCGTGTGGCGAAGATTGCTGTACAGACGCTCCTGCGTATCTTCCGAAGCGAGATAGTTGTGGTCTTTCAATTTTTTGAATCCACCGAATTCCTTAATCTCATCCCGCAGGTCGGGAAACAGACAATTGTAGCACTCTGTCAAGCCTTGGCGAGTGGGCACGGATGCGCCGTTCAGTGGCGATTTGATATAGTCCCGCATCCCCTTCCAGTACAACTCGAACCTTGTTTCGCCCGACGAATCTCTTGGGGGTGCGCCGAGCTTTTCTGCTAACCGGTAACGCGCCGTGTCATCTTCAAAGAATGGCGAGAAAACACGCGCCGTCTTCCAATTCTCCGTCCTGTTCTCAATTCCCAAAATTCCCATAACAACCTCTATCAGATTTAGATTTCGTCGTCGATGCCACAGCCAGACGTCCGGTGGCAGTATAGGCAAATTTCTTCCACAGCGTCCTCGGCATATGTTCGTGCAGTTCAACTCTCCATCCCGCATCAAGGAACTCGCGGTGCAGCCTTTCGCCCCGCTCGGTAATGCCGACGGTCATCTCGCCGACCCGACGGCTCCCGGCCCGCCTTGCGTGACCACGCCCGACTCGGATATGCGCCCCTCCATAAAGGCGGAGCCAATCATCACCGGCTCCGGGCCTACCGCAGCGGCCATCTGTTCCCCATTGTCCATGCTGTTCTGAAGGGTGAGAGCCACAGTGCCGGGGCCGACCATCGGCGGCAGCGACGCGACGGCGGGGGCATTGTGCTGCATGTTGACGGTGAACAGTATCAGGTCCTGCACTCCGGGTGCCGGAGGCCGTCGCCAATCATGCCCCGGAACCCCAAGTAATGCCGCTCGTCCATCCGACGGTCCCACTGCGCCCGCTCGGCCGCGTCGCGGACCGGGCGCACCACCACCTGCGACAACGCAAAACCCAGGCCCCTCGTCGCGCCTTTGGGCGTTGCATGTCCGCGCCTCGCCATGGGCCCGCACCATGGCCCCTTCGAGCCCGGAGGTTCAGCCTCGTGGAATCACCCAATGGCTCATCGGGGTGCGAACGACATCGAGATGGCCCTGCGCGGGACGAGACTCCCGCTTGACTTGCCGCCGACGCTTCCAATAGCGTCCGGCTCCGATGCCGTGCGGTGCACGCGACGGCGTCCCTCGAACGGAAATGGTTTTCGCAGTGTCCCGCATCCTGTCTCCGAATCGCCGCGCGCTCCTGGTGCTGTGCGGTCTGCTCGCGTTGGCGAGCGGGCCGTCGGCGCGTGCGGAGATCGCTCTCTACGAAGCCGAAGTGGCGTGGTCCAATCAGGGCGAGGGGGATCGCGCCCGCGCCTTTCGCCAGGCGCTGCGCCAGGTTCTGGTCAAGGTGACGGGCCTGCGCCGGTTCGAGGATACGGGGCGGATCGAGTCGCTGGTCGAGAACGCGCAGGGACTCGTGCAGCAGTACCAGTTGCGCACCGTGGAGGTGAGGGTCGGCGAGACCGCCGTGCAGGAGCCGCGCCTGTGGGCCCGGTTCGACGAGGGAGCGGTCGAACGCGTCGTGCGCGAGGCGGGGTTGCCGGTGTGGAACAGGCCACGTCCGTCCGTCCTGGCATGGGTCGCGACGGAGCGCGACGGAACGTTGCTGATGGTGGGGTCGGAGGGCTCCGAGGGGATCGCCGGGATCCTCCGGCGCGGCGCCGCATCGAGAGGCGTGTCGCTGGCCCTGCCGTTGCTGGACCTGGAGGACCGGGTGGCGGCCGGTCCGCCGGAGTCCTGGACCGAGGCCGAGGAACGGCTCCGCGCCGCCTCCGGACGCTATCGGCCCGGGAGCATCCTCATCGGCCGGGTCCGGGACGGGGTGCTGTCGGAAGCCCGGTGGTCGCTGCTGCTCCCCGGTGCGGCGCAGCGATGGAGCACCGAGGGGGGCGTGGTCGATCTCGTCGTCGAGGAAGGCGTCCAGGAGGCGATCGACGCTCTCGCCGGCCACTACGCGAGCCCGGCGCCCGAGACGGGGGGAGCGACGATCGTGGCGTCGGTCAGCGGGGTGCACGACTTCGCGGGATACGCACGCACGATGCGGTACCTGGAATCCCTGGACGAGGTCGAATCCGTCGAGGTGCTCGCGGTCGTTTCGGGGCGGGTGCGGGTCGGGCTGAAGCTGCGCACGGGGGTGTCGGGCCTGCGTGACCTGATCGCCCTCGGGTCGACGCTGGCCGAGGACATCGGGGACGTGGACGGAGCCTTGGCGCTCCGGCTAGTGCCGTGACCCCGCGCGGCGACCAGCGGGGCGGCGGCGACCAGCGGCCCGGCGGCGACGATCCGGTATCCGCGGATGCCGCGCAGCTTCCCCTGCGCCTGGCGTTGTCGAGGGGGCGGCGTTTCACGAACTTCGAAGTGGCGCCGGACAATGCGGAGCTGGTGAACGCGGTCCGGAGGATCGCCGCCGACTCGACGCCGGAGCGGGTGTTGCTCGTGGGGGATGCCGGCTCCGGGAAGTCCCACCTGCTGGAGGCGGCGAGCGCGGCGGCGAGCGCCGGCGGCGACTCGGTGGCGTTCGTGCCGATGCGCGACTGGCGCGCGCAGCACGTCGATGCAGTCCGGGGACTCGGCCGGTGCGGGCTGCTGTGCATCGACGACGTCGACGCGGTGGCCGGCGACCGCGGGTGGGAGGAGGCGTTGCTCGCGCTCCTCGAGGCGTCCGCCTTCGGGCGGGCCCGGGTGCTGGCCAGCGCTTCGTCTTCGAACGTCCGGTTCGCGCTCGCCGACCTGCAGTCCAGGCTGAACGCGGCGATGCGGTACCGGCTGCGCGAGCTGGACGACGAGAGCCGGGCGAGAGCGCTTCGCCGGCATGCCGGCGCGCGGGGCATCGACCTCCCGGACGATGTTGTCGGTTACGTGCTCACGCGCTGCCGCCGGGACATGCCGAGCCTCGTCGCGTTGCTCGATCGGCTCGACTACCACTCGATGGCGCACCGGCGCCGGCTCACCGTGCCCTTCGTCCGAGGACTCATCGAGACGGACTGAGTCCCGCCCGGCCCCGGTGTGGCCGTCGAACCCTTCCGGTCATTCACACTCCGCTCGCCATCCGACCTCGAGCCTGTCCCGGGTGTGGCTGTCGAACCCGTCCGGTCATTCGCCCTCCCGGCGCCGAGGATCGCGACCGGCTTCGCGGGCATGGACGGGGAGCTATGACGCGAGGCGCCGGGCGAGCTCCGCCAGCCGGTGCCCGAGAGCGGCGCAGAGCCGTTTCTCGTCTTCGTCGAGCGGCCGCGCGCTGTCCGGCCCCGCGACGTGCGAGGCGCCGTACGGCGTGCCTCCGCTGCGCGTGCGCATCAGCTCCGGCTCGCGGTACGGCAGGCCGCAGATCACCATCCCGTGGTGCAGCAACGGCAGCATCATCGACATCAGCGTCGTCTCCTGCCCGCCGTGCATCGAGGAGGTCGACGTGAACAGCGCGGCCGGCTTGCCGGCGAGCTTCCCGGAAAGCCACAGCGCCGAGGTGGAGTCGATGAAGTGCTTCATCGACGCGGTCATGTTGCCGAACCGGCCAGGACTCCCGAGCGCGAGCCCGGCGCACCGTTCGAGGTCCTCGAACGTCGCGTAGGGAGGCCCCGCGTCCGGGACCGGAGCATCGACCGCCTCGCAGGTCGCGGAGACGGGGGGGACGGTGCGCACGCACGCCCTCATGCCGGCGGCCCGCTCCACGCCGCGCGCCACGCAGCGCGCCATCGACGCGACGTTTCCGTGCCGGCTGTCGTAGAGCACCAGGATGTCGGGCATCGGGCCGGTTCCCTCGGGCCGGGGTCACCCCCGCGGCACGAGACCGCGCATGTGCGGCACGATCTCGTCCAGCGCGACGTCGGTGCTCTCGGTGTCGCGCCGGTGCCGGTATTCCACGGTGCCCGCGTCGAGCCCGCGGTCTCCGATCACGATCCGGTGGGGGATGCCGATCAGCTCCGAGTCCGCGAACATCACGCCGGGCCGGATCGGGCGGTCGTCGAACAGCACCTCGATGCCGGCCGCGCCCAGATCGGCGCAGAGCTTCTCCGCCGCCACGCGCAGCCGGACCGACTTGTGCATGTTCATCGGCAGCAGGACGGCGTGGAACGGGGCGATCGCGGTCGGCCAGATGATCCCCTTCTCGTCGTGGTTCTGTTCGATCGCGGCGGCGACCACCCGGGTGACCCCGATCCCGTAGCAGCCCATGATCGGGTGGGTCGCGCGTCCCCCGTCGTCGAGGACGACCGCGCCCATCGATTCGCTGTACTTGTCGCCGAGCTGGAAGATGTGTCCGACCTCGATCCCGCGGCGGACCGTGATCGGTCCGGACCCGTCCGGGCTCGGATCGCCGTCCACCGCGCTGCGGAGATCGGCGACCGCCGGCTCGGGGGTGTCCCGGCCCCAGTTCACGCCGGCGAGATGGACCCCGTCGCGGTTGGCTCCGCACACGAAGTCCGCGAGCGCCGCGGCCGATGCGTCGGCGATGACCGGCACGCCCGCACCCACCGGCCCCAGCGAGCCGGGACCGCACCCGGCGATCTCCCGCACGCGCTCGGGCTGGGCGAAGGCGAGCGGTGCGAGCACGCCGTCGGTCCGTTCCGCCTTGACCGCGTTGAGCTCGTGGTCGCCGCGCAGGACGAGGGCGACCAGGCCGCCGTCCTCGGCCTCGACGAGCAGCGTCTTGAGGCAGCGCCGCGCGGGGACGCCGAGGAGCTCGGCGAGTTCGGCAATGGTGTGGACGTCGGGGGTGTCGACGGTTTCGAGCGCCAGCTCCGGCTCGGGGCGCGCCTCGCCCGGCGCCGGGCACGGGACCAGTTCGACGTTCGCGGCGAAGCCGCCGGCGGAGAATGCGATCGCGTCTTCGCCGTAGTCGGCCAGGACGTGGAACTCCTGCGACCGGCTACCGCCGATCGCTCCGGAGTCGGCATCGACCACGCGGTAGTCGAGCCCGAGCCGCTCGAAGATCCGGCAGTAGGCGCCATGCATCGCGAGGTACGAGCGTTCGAGACCGTCCGCATCGAGGTCGAAGGAATAGGCGTCCTTCATGATGAACTCGCGCGCGCGCATCACACCGAAGCGCGGGCGGATCTCGTCGCGGAACTTGGTCTGGATCTGGTAGAGGTTGATCGGCAGTTGCTTGTAGCTGCGCACCTCGCGCCGCGCGATGTCGGTGATGACTTCCTCATGGGTCGGGCCGACGCAGAAATCGCGCTCGTGCCGGTCCTTCAGGCGCAGGAGCTCGGGACCGAAGTTGTTCCACCGCCCGGACTCCTCCCAGAGCCCGGCCGGCTGGACGGCGGGCATCAGGACTTCTTGGGCGCCGGCCGCGTTCATCTCCTCGCGAACGATGGCCTCGACCTTGCGGAGCACGCGCATCCCGAGCGGCAGCCACGTGTACAGGCCCGACGCGAGCGGGCGGACCAGGCCGGCCCTGAGCATCAGCCGATGGCTGACGATCTCCGCCTCCGTCGGCGTTTCCCGCATCGTGGCGAGCAGCATCTGCGTACAGCGCATCGGAAAGGCTCTCCGGGGTCGTGGCCGGACCGGGATCGTGCCGGCGGCTCGGGGGGTCGCGAACGACACGCCATCGATACGGCGCCGTTCCCCCCGTCGCACGCGGATATCGTAGTGGCTGCATGGGCGTGATACCACCATCCGGCTCCGCGCGGCCGGGCCACGGCGGACCGGTTTCCCGTATGATCTTGACCCGCCGTTGTTCTCTCGGCTAGGTTGCCGGCAGGTCGTGTGGTGTGTCCGGAGCCCGCCCCGCGGGCTTTTTTGCATTCGGAGGGAGGACGGAGGTGGAACTCTCGGGGTCGCAGATACTCATGCAGTTCCTGAAGGACGCAGGGGTCGAGTACATCTTCGGCTACCCGGGCGGCGCGGTCCTCCATATCTACGACGAGATCCACGCGCAGAAGGACGTCCGGCACATCCTCGTCCGCCACGAACAGGGCGCGACCCACATGGCCGACGGCTACGCCCGGGCCACGGGCAAGCCCGGCGTGGTGCTCGTCACCTCCGGACCGGGCGCCACCAACGCGGTCACCGGGATCGCGACCGCCCACATGGATTCGATCCCGATGGTGGTCATCACCGGGCAGGTTCCGACCCACGCCATCGGCAGCGACGCGTTCCAGGAAGTCGACTGCGTGGGGATCACGCGCCCGTGCGTGAAGCACAACTTTCTCGTCAAGGACGTCCGGGACCTCGCCGTTACCCTCAGGAAGGCGTTCTACGTCGCCACCACCGGACGGCCGGGACCGGTCGTCGTCGACATCCCGAAGGACGTGACCCGGCCCGATCTCAAGATTCCGTACGAGTACCCGGCCTGCGTCGAGATGCGTTCCTACAACCCCGTGGTGCGGGGCCACCCGGGACAGATCAGGAAAGCGCTCGATCTGATCCTGTCCGCGAAGCGCCCCATGATCTACACCGGCGGCGGCGTCGTGCTCGACGATGCGGCGGAGGAGCTCGTCAAGTTCACCCGCACCCTCGGTTACCCCATCACCAACACGCTGATGGGCCTCGGCGCGTACCCCGGAACCGATCCGCAGTTCGTCGGCATGCTGGGGATGCACGGCACGTACGAAGCGAACATGGCGATGCACCACTGCGACGTGCTCATCGGGATCGGGGCCCGCTTCGACGACCGCGTGGTCGGGGACGTGAACAAGTTCTGCCCCGAGGCGCGCATCGTCCATATCGACATCGATCCCGCGTCGATTTCGAAGACGGTCAAGGTGCACGTCCCGATCGTCGGCTCGGTCTCGAACGTGCTCGGCGAGATCAACGGCATGTTGCAGGACACGAACCTCCGTCCCGATGCGCAGGCGCTCGCCGGGTGGTGGGAGCGCATTCAGCGCTGGAAGTCCATCGACTGCCTCGCCTATTCCCGTTCCGAGACGCTGATCAAGCCGCAAGCGGTGCTCCAGAAGCTCCACGAAGTGACGGGCGGAGACGCCTACGTCACCTCGGACGTCGGACAGCACCAGATGTGGGCGGCGCAGTTCTATCCGTTCGACAAGCCGCGGCGGTGGATCAACTCCGGCGGGCTGGGAACGATGGGGTTCGGGATGCCGGCCGCGCTCGGCGTCCAGCTCGCCTGGCCCGATGCCCAGGTGGCGTGCGTCACCGGGGAAGGCAGCATCATCATGTGCATCCAGGAGCTCTCGACCGCCAAGCAGTACGACCTTCCCATCAAGATCGTGAACCTCAACAACCGCTATCTCGGCATGGTCCGGCAGTGGCAGCAGTTCATGTACGAGAACCGGGAGTCGCACTCCTACCTCGACTCCCTGCCCGATTTCGCGGCGCTGGCCGAGAGCTTCGGGCACGTGGGAATGACCATCGACAGGCCGCAGGACGTGGAAGGCGCCCTGCGCGAGGCGTTCGCGATGAAGGACCGCCTGGTGTTCATGGACTTCATCACCGATCCGGCCGAGAACGTCTATCCGATGATGATGGCGGGCAAGGGCCAGACGGAGATGGTGCTTTCGGACCAGTCGCGGCAGCGAGAGCTCGCCTGACCCCCGCCGGAGTATCGATACCTTGCGTCACATCATCTCGATTCTGCTGGAGAACGAGCCGGGTGCGCTGAGCCGCGTGGCCGGCCTGTTCTCCGCGCGCGCCTACAACATCGAGTCGCTCTCGGTCGCTCCCACCGAGGACGAGTCCGTGTCCCGGATGACCCTGGTCACCTCGGGCCCGGACGAGATCATCGAGCAGATCACCAAGCAGTTGAACAAGCTCGTCGACGTGGTCAAGCTCCTGGACATCACGGGGGACGCCCACGTCGAGCGCGAGATCATGCTGGTCAAGGTACGGGTGGCCGGCAAGGCGCGCGAAGAGGTGAGGAGCATCGCCGACATCTTCCGGGCCCGCATTCTCGACGTGACCCAGCCGACGTACATCATCGAAGTCACCGGGGACGGTCCCAAGCTCGACGCCTTCATCGGTGCGCTCGACCGGAGCTCCATCATCGAGCTCGTACGTTCCGGATCGCTGGCGATCGGACGCGGAGAGAAGGGACTCCGGCTCTGAGGCGCCGGCGGGGACGGGGCGCGGACCCTTCCCGCCGCGGCGGGTGGCTGACCATCGGAGCCGGGACGTTTATCATGCGTGCGTCGCCATTCGCCCCGGATGTCCCGCCATGACCGATGCGCGTCCCCGGCCGCAGCCCCCGCGCCGCGGCATCTACCTGCTCCCCAACCTCTTCACCACCGCCGCCCTGTTCGCGGGGTTCTACGCGATCGTCGCCGGGATGGACGGCCGTTTCGAGGTCGCCGCCGCGGCGGTCTTCGTCGCGATGGTGCTCGACGGGGCGGATGGGCGCATCGCGCGACTGACCAACACCCAGAGCGCCTTCGGCGCCGAGTACGACTCCCTCTCCGACGTCATCTGCTTCGGTCTCGCGCCGGGCCTCATCGTGTACGAGTGGGCGCTGTCGGGCATGGGCAAGCCCGGCTGGGTGGCCGCATTCTTCTTTGCCGCCGCGGCCGCGTTGCGGCTCGCCCGGTTCAACACCCAGCTCGGCATCGCCGACAAGCGGTACTTCCAGGGACTGCCGTGTCCGGCCGCGGGGGCGACCGTGGCGGGGCTCGTGTGGTTCGCGAACGACTACGGCTTGCGGCCCGAGGAGATCGCGCCGTTCGCACTCGGGCTGGTCGTCGCGGTCGCCGTGCTGATGGTGTCGAACGTGCGGTTCCACAGCTTCAAGGATCTGGATCTGCGCGGCCGCGTGCCGTTCATGACGATCCTCGTCGTCGTGGCGCTGTTCGTGTTCGTGTCGAGCGATCCGCCGCTCGTGCTCTTCCTCGGCATGCTCGCGTACGCGGGGTCCGGACCGGTCCTCACCTTGTGGATCATCCGCAAGCGCCGCGCCGCGCGCCGCGCCGGCGCCGCCGGGGCCGGCGAGCCGCCGCGCGACGCCGGGACGCGCTGAGGGTCGGCCGCCACGGTCCGGGGAGCCGAGTTGCCGCATCCGTCGCGCGCCCATCTCGACGCGATCGGGATCCCGGTCTGGGCACTGCGCCGCGCCCCCCGTGCGACGAGCCGGGCGCAGGTCCCGCCGCCCGCCGCGGAGACGGAGACCGGGGCTGCGCCGGCTTCCGCGCCGGAGCGGGCGGATGTCCCGCCAGCCGCGCTCGGAGCCGGAGCCTCGCCGGCTCCCGCGTCCCCCGCACTGGAAGCGATCGACGCGCAGGTGCGCGAGTGCCGCAAGTGCGCGCTGCACGGAACCCGGACGCACACCGTATTCGGCACCGGCCGGCCGGACGCGGAGTGCATGTTCATCGGAGAGGCTCCCGGGGCGGAAGAAGACGCCCGGGGCGAGCCGTTCGTCGGCCGCGCCGGCAAGCTGCTCGACGCCATGCTGGCCGCCATCGGCCTGGAGCGTGGCGACGTCTACATCGCGAACATCGTCAAGTGCCGGCCACCGCGCAACCGGGATCCCCAGGCCGACGAGATCGCCGCCTGCTCGGGGTACCTCGAACGCCAGATCGAGGCGGTCTCCCCCCGCCTGCTGGTCGCGGTCGGAAGGGTCGCGGCCCAATCGCTGCTGGCGACGACGAAGCCGGTCGGACAACTTCGCGGCCGCACCTACCGGTACGGTGAAGACCGCCTCCCGGTGCTCGTGACGTACCATCCCGCCTACTACCTGCGCAGTCCCCTGCAAAAGCGCAAGGCATGGACGGATCTGGCGAGGCTGCGTTCGATGCTCTCCGATCCCGCGCCGCCGCCTTGAAGTGAACGTCCTCGCGTTCGACATCGAGACGGTGCCCGACGTGGACACGGGCCGCCGGTTGCTCGCGCTCGACGGACTCGGCGATGTCGAGGTCGCGCGGATCATGCGCCAGCGCCGGCAGCAGGCGGCGGGCACGGAGATGATGCCCCACCACCTGAACCGGATCGTGGCCATCGCGGTGGTGCTGCGGGCCGGGGACCGCTTCCGGGTGTGGGCGCTGGGCGACCCGGAGTCTTCGGAACGCGAGCTCGTGGAGCGCTTCTTCGACGGGATCGAGCGGTACTCGCCGAACCTCGTGTCGTGGAACGGCGGCGGCTTCGACCTCCCGGTACTGCACTACCGGGCGTTGCTGCACGGTGTCGGCGCTCCACGTTACTGGGACTCCGGAGACGACGACCAGAGCTTCCGCTGGAACAACTACCTCAATCGTTTTCACGCCCGGCACACCGACCTGATGGACGTGCTCGCCGGCTACCAGAACCGCGCGTTCGCCCCGCTCGACGAGGTGGCGCAGATGCTGGGCTTTCCGGGGAAGCTCGGCCTGGACGGCTCCGGGGTGTGGGATGCGCACGTCGCCGGTGAGGTCGAGCGGATCCGCGCGTACTGCGAGGTCGACGCGCTGAACACGTTCCTCGTCCATCTCCGCTACGAGCTGATGCGCGGGCGGCTCTTGCCCGACGCCTGCGAACGCGAGTGCGAGACAGTGCGAGAGGCGTTGAGGGACGACGGGCGCGACCACCTCGCGGAGTTCCTCCGGGCGTGGGGGTCGTCTTGAGCGCGAGGCGGCGATCAGGTGCGAGACGGCGGTCGAACGCGAGCTGTCGGCCATGAGCCGAGCCGGAACCGCGGGAGGCGGGGTCGGCACCGCGCGCATCCACGACCTCGACCCCGGGGGGCGCGGGGTCGGCCGGGTGGACGGGAAGACGATGTTCGTGTACGGGGCGCTGCCGGGCGAGACCGTCGTGTACCGGCGCCTGCGGCGACGCCGGAGCTACGACGAGGCGGTCGTGCAGGAGGTCCTGGAGCCGTCCCCGGACCGGGTCGAGCCGCGATGCCGCTTCTACGAGCGCTGCGGCGGATGCAGCCTTCAGCACCTGTCCCGCGAAGCGCAGTTGCGTCACAAGGAGCGCATCCTGCTCCGGACGCTCTCCACCGGAGGCGATGTCGCACCGCGGGAGGTCCTGCCGCCGCTCGCCGGGTCTCCCTGGCGGTATCGCCGCAAGGCGCGGCTCGGCGCGCGCTACGTCACCGGCCGCGGGGCGCTGGTGGGGTTTCGCGAGCGCCGCCCCGACCGGGTCGCGGACATGACCGACTGCGAGGTGCTCGCGGACCCGCTCGGTCCGCTCGTCATGCCTCTGCGCGCGCTCGTGGGCTCACTGGACGCAAACGCGAGAATCCCCCAGATCGAGGTCGCGGCGGGAGAGGACGCCGCCGTCCTCGTCATTCGCCACCTGGATCCACTCTCGACCGAGGACCTCGCGGCCATCGAGGCGTTCGGACACCGGTACGGGGTCGGGGTCTGGCTACAGCCGGGCGGCCCGGACACCGCCAGGGCGTTCGTCCCCGCGGCTTCGGGTCTGCGCTACACGCTCGCCGCTCCCCGCGTCACGCTCGCCACCGACCCCGGCGTACCTCCCGCCCCGGCCTCGGACCCGCACCGCTCGCCCGCCGCATCCGGCTTCGTGGCCGGCGCCGACGCAGGCCCGGGCGTCGCCGCGTCCTCCGGCCCGCATGACTCCCTCGACGACCCCGAGGTCGTCACCGGCGTCGTCATTCGACCCGGCCCCCGCGCGGCCACGGACCGGCAGGACCCGCGCGAGGGCGGCGCAATCCGCCTCGCCTTCTCCCCGCTCGACTTCGTTCAGGTCAATGCCGAGGTGAACCGTGCCCTCGTGCAGCGGGTGGTGTCGATGGTCGCTCCCGCGCCGGGCGAGAAGGTGCTCGACGCCTTTTGCGGGCTCGGCAACTTCAGCCTGCCGCTGGCGGCCCGCGGCGCGGCGGTGACCGGGCTGGAGGTCGGGGCCGAGATGGTCGAGCGCGCGCGCGCCAACGCGGCCGGCAACGGGCTCCCCGCGTCGTTCCATCGCGCGGACCTCGGCGACGAGGCGGTGGTACGGGACTGGCTGCGTCGCGGATGGGTCAAGCTGTTGATCGATCCGCCCAGGGCCGGGGCCGGGGTGCTCGTCGACCACGTGCCTCTCGCCCCGCCGTCCCGCATCGTCTACGTATCGTGCAATCCCGACACCCTGGCGCGTGACGCCGCGCGCCTCGTCCACGGGCACGGCTACACCTTGACCCGGGCCGGCCTCGTGGACATGTTCCCGCACACGAGCCACATCGAGTCGGTCGCGGAGTTCGAGCTGGCCGAGCACCGCGACGGGTGCCGGGGTCATCGGGACCGGAAGCGTCGCCACGCCGGTGGCCCGAGAGGTGAATCCGGTGACGGCGGAGCGGTACCGGCGGAATGACCGCGGCGCCGCGACGGCGCCGGTGCGGCGACCGCCGGGGGACGAAGTCGGGAGCGGTTCGACGCAGAGGTCCCGCTCGCAGGCGCCGGTGCGGCGACCGCCGAGGGACGAAGTCGGGAGCGGGCGCCGGACTGGTGGGCCTGGACGGTGGTGATCGAAGGCCACGAGCCGGACATCGGACTGATTGAAGGGAAGGAGCGGGTGTGATGGACGGTCGGAAACCGGAAGCGGTCGCAGGGGCGAGTGAACACGCGGCGCGGCCCCCGATCAGGGCCCTCTCCGGGGTGCTCGCGAACCAGATCGCGGCGGGGGAGGTGGTGGAGCGGCCCGCGTCCGTGGTCAAGGAGCTCGTGGAGAACGCCCTCGACGCGGGTGCGGAGACGATCGCCGTCGAGCTCGAGACGGGCGGGACCCGCCTGATCCGGGTGCGTGACGACGGGTTCGGGATCCCCTCCGGCGAGCTCGTGCTGGCGCTCTCGCGCCACGCCACCAGCAAGATCGCGACCCTCGACGATCTGGACCGCATCGCGAGCATGGGGTTTCGAGGGGAGGCGCTGCCCAGCATCGCCTCGGTGTCCAGGCTCGTCCTGGAGAGCCGTCCGCGGGACGCCGCGAACGGCGCGCGGGTGCGGGTCGAGGGCGGGGTGGCCGCCGCGGTGGAGCCCGCGGCGTCGAAGGCCGGGACCTCGGTGGAAGTGCGCGATCTGTTCTTCAACGTTCCGGCCCGCCGCAAGTTCCTGCGCACGCCCCGCACCGAGCTGCGGCACGCCGAGGACGCGGTGCGCCGCCTCGCCCTCGCGCGCCCCGACGTCTCGTTCACGCTCCACCACGATGCCCGCAAGGTCCTCGACGCAAACCGCCGCATGGAGCCTCCGCGCCGTCTCTCGCGCCTGCTGGGGGAGGAGTTCGCGGCGGGCGCGTTCGAGATCTCCTTCGACGCGGGCGATCTTTCGATCCACGGATTCCTGGCCCCGCCACGCGCGGCGCGGGCTCGCCCGGACCTGCAGTTCCTCTTCGTCAACGGGCGGAGCGTGCGCGACGACGTCGTGCGGCACGCGGTTCGCGTCGGGTTCGGGGACACCCTCGCGGGCGCGGAATATCCGGCGTTCGTCCTCCATCTCGGCATCGCTCCGGCCGCGGTCGATGTCAACGTGCACCCGACCAAGCACGAGGTCCGCTTCCGCGAGCCCCGCCACGTCCACGATTTCGTCCGCCACGCGACCGCGCGGGCGCTCGGCGGGTTCTCCTCGCAGACCCCGCCGGAGACCGTTCCGATGGCGCTGGAGGCCGGCATGCCGCCGGCGGAAGGCGCCGCGCCGGCGCCGGCCGCCGCCGGTCCGGTCCCCTATCCGGCCGGCGGCGCGCGGCCCGGCCCGGGCCGGGTCGCAGAGCACCTTTCAGCCTACGCGGCGCTGTCGTCGGCGCCTCGCTCCGGGGAGGCCGGCGCCGCGCGCGGCCGGGTCCGCCTCGGCGCGTACGTGCTCGTCGAAGATCGGGGGAAGCTCCTGCTCATCGATCTCGGAGCCGGACGCCGGGCGTTGGTCCGCGACCGGCTCGACGCGGCTGTCCGCACCGCTCCCCCGACCTCGCGTCCGCTGCTGATTCCTCACACGGCGGCGGTGTCCGAGGCCGACGCCGACGCGGTGGACGAGGCGAGCGCCTCCCTCCGGTCGCTGGGGGTCGAGATCCGCCGCGGCGCGCCGGACGCGCTCACCCTCCGGGCGGTACCCGCGTGCCTCGCCGGAGTCGAGGCGGAGGAGCTGCTCGACGCCGTCGTCGGGTGGGCGAAGGCCCGGGGACCGGTTGCGAGCCTCGTCGATGCGCTCGTCGCCCTCGCGGGACCGGGCCTCGCCGGTGGCGACGCCGACGAGGTCATCGAGGCGGCGCTCGCAGGCGGGCTGAGCGCCGGAGTGGCCGGCATCGACGAGGCGGCATTGCGCCGTCTCTTCCCCGCGTCGCGTCGATGAAGCGCATGGTGACGAAGACGAGCTTCGCCTCGGACAGCAGGAAAACCTGAAAATTCGAATGAATAGTTCGAATTTTCAGGTTTTCCGTGTTACCGTGCCTCCATGCTTCACCTGCCTCGTCCACGGGAGCTGGAGGCCATTCGGGCCGGGCTCCGCCGTTCGCCCGTCACGGCACTCCTCGGTCCCCGGCAGTGCGGCAAGACGACGTTGGCCCGCTCATTGAAGGCGGAGCATTTCTTCGACCTCGAAGACCCGAGGAGCCTGGCCCGCCTGGACGAGCCGCAAACCGCTCTGGAGGGCTTGAACGGTACCGTCGTGATCGACGAAGTGCAGCGCAAGCCGGATCTCTTTCCACTGCTCCGCGTCCTTGCGGATCGCCAGTCGGCCGCACGGTACCTGCTGCTCGGCAGCGCCTCGCCGGATCTCGTGAAGGAGGTCTCCGAGAGTCTCGCCGGACGGGTCGCGTACCACGACCTCGGTCCCCTGGCGCTCGACGAGACCGGCGTCGGCGAATGGCGCAAGCTGTGGCTTCGGGGCGGGTTCCCTCGAAGCTATCTGGCCGATGGCGACACCGCCTCCGCTCTCTGGCGGGAAGACTTCATCCGCAGCCACCTGGAACGCGACATCCCCGCCCTCGGGATCTCCGTTCCGGCGGAGACCCTGCGTCGATTCTGGGTGATGGTGAGCCACTACCACGGCCAGACGCTCAACCTTTCCGAGCTTGGCCGATCGTTCGGCGTCTCCGATCACACGGTTCGCCGCTACCTCGAAATCCTCAGCGGTACGTTCATGATCCGCCTGCTGCCCCCGTGGCACGCGAACGTCGGCAAGCGGCTCGTGAAGGCGCCCAAGCTGTACATCCGGGACAGCGGCCTGTTTCACGCCCTGCACACCATCGCGACATCCTTGCAGTTGGAGTCCCATCCGAAGCTCGGCGCATCATGGGAGGGCTTCGCCATGGAGCAGGCTGTCCGCCTGATGGGTGTGGCCGATCCGTACTTCTGGCGCACCCACACCGGCGCGGAGCTGGATCTGGTGTGGCAGGCACACGGTGCGTTGTGGGGAATGGAGTTCAAGTACCAGGATGCGCCCGGGATGACGAAGGGCATCCGCGCGGTGCTGCGCGACCTGCCCCTGCGGCACCTGTGGATCGTCTATCCCGGCCCCGAGCCGTACCGGCTCGACGAGCGGGTCAGCGTGCTGCCGGTGACCGGGATCCCCGACCTCGCGACCGGCCCGGCCGCCTGATCGGGTGAGCCTGCCGTGGCGGGAGGACGGTAGTGTCCCGGCTTGAAGAAGCCGAACCGGGACACTGCCGGCGTTACATGTCCATCGTGATTCCGGACCTCCCGTCCGGCTCCTGCCTCTCTCACGGCCGCCCGTCCGCCGGACCGGACCGACCCCCAGTAGAGGCAGCCGCGGCCTCGACTCCCGAGGAGCTTTCGAGGCTGGCGAGCGGTGGCTCGCGGAGTACGGAGGCCACGCCGATGCCCCCTCGTCGGCCCGGAACGAGACGATGAAGGTGGGGGACGAAGAACGTCCGGGAACGGGGCCCGTGGTCTTCCTCATGGGGCCCACCGCGGCCGGCAAGACCCGGATCGCGGCGGCACTCGCCGAGCATGGTCCCTACGAGATCGTCAGCGTGGACTCGGCGCTGGTGTTCCGGCACCTGGACATCGGCACGGGCAAGCCCGGCCGCGAAGTGCTGGTCCGAGCGCCGCATCGGCTCATCGATATCCGGGACCCGGACGAACGTTATTCGGCGGGCGAGTTCCGCGACGATGCGATGGGCGCGATCGCGGACATACGGGCCACGGGGAGGATTCCGCTGCTCGTCGGGGGCACGGGGCTGTATTTCCGGGCGCTGGAGAGCGGTCTCACGACGCTGCCGCCGGCGGATCCGACAGTGCGGGCCGAGATCGAACGCGAGGCGGACCGCGCAGGGTGGCCGGCGATGCATGCACGGCTCGCCGGCGTCGATCCGGCGTCGGCGCGGCGCATCCATCCGAACGATCCGCAGCGCATCGAGCGGGCGCTGGAGGTCCATGCGCTCGCCGGCCGGCCGATGTCGGAGTTGCTCGCCCGAGGGCGTCGCGGCGGGCTCGTCGGGCCGGTGTGTCGCATCGTGCTCGATCCGGTGGATCGAGCCGCACTCCACCGGGACATCGCGGCCCGGTTCATGCGGATGCTGGACATCGGGCTGGTCGACGAGGTTCGCGACCTGAGACGGCACTGGCCGCTGACGGAGCGCAGCGCCTCGATGCGCCTCGTCGGCTACCGGCAGGTGTGGACGTACCTCGAAGGACGATGCCCGCGCGACGAGATGACGGCGCGGGCGGTTGCCGCGACCCGGCAGCTCGCCCGGCGCCAGCTCACGTGGCTGCGCTCGGATCGGACCGCGGTTCGCGTCGATTGCCACGCGCCGGACGCGGCGGAGCGCGTTGCCGCGTACGTCGACTCATGGGTCGAGCGCACAGCGCGTCCGTGACGATGGCGAGGGTCGTGCCGGGCGGCGGCGTTGCGTCGTTGCCGGGAGTCGTCATGCCGCTCCCCGCCATTCCCGCGCCGGACGCTTCCGCCGCTCGTTCCCACCGCTGCGAGAGTCCGGAAAGTCCGGCTCCGTCCATGCCGGCGATTGCCTGCTCAGGCAGGTCGAGTCGCCACGAATCGCGTGAATCCCGAAAGTCCGGCTCCGTCCATGCCGGCGATTGCCTGCTCAGGCAGGTCGAGTCGCCACGAATCGCGTGAATCCCGAAAGTCCGGCTCCGTCCATGCCGGCGATTGCCTGCTCAGGCAGGTCGAGTCGCCACGAATCGCGGAAATCCCGAAAGTCCGGCTCCGTCCATGCCGGCGATTGCCCGCTCAGGTAGATCGAGTCGCCACGAATCGCGGAAATCCCGAAAGTCCGGCTCCGGCTACGCCGGATCGGGTTCCGCCGCTTCGTGCCGGTCTCCCGTGCGTTGTTCGCGACGGTCGGACTCGGCGAACCATCCCTCCAGGATGACCTGCGCCGCGACCGGATCGGGGCCGTCGCGGCGCGCGCCGCTCTCGACGAGGCGGGTCCATGCCTCACGGGTGGAGAGCCGCTCGTCGGCGAGGTGGACCGGAAGCCCCGAGCGCGCGCGCAGACGGTTCGCGAACCGGCGCGCGTGCGCGGTGATCCACTGCTCGGTGCCGTCCATGTTGAGCGGCAGTCCGACCACGAGCGCGTCGGGCTTCCAGGCGTCGACGAGCCGGTCGATGGCGTTCCAGTCCGGTTTCCCCCCCTGGACCGGGATCGTCTCGAGCGGCGTCGCGGTGCGGGTCACGGTCTGTCCGGTCGCGATCCCGATCCGTTTCTCGCCGAAGTCGAACGCGATCAACGTCTCCGTCTTGTTCGTCATGCCGGTTCGGGCCGGATGCGGCGGCCGAGCTCCCGTTGCCTGGACTTCGTGAGGCAGAGACGCCCGCGACCTGCGCGGGCGATCGAGGTCTTCATCGCATGGTAGCGCACGCGGTGGAGGCACTGGTGCAACGGCGCGAAGCACTCCCGGAAGGACCGACTCGCCCCGCGCATGAAAAGATCCGGCGTCGCGAAGACGATGCTCCCGGCTGCGCGGCCGTCCCGCCCCCATTGGCGATGCCCTCTCCGCCCGCGCTCCCCGGACATCCCGGACATCGCCCTTCCCGAGTATATTTTCACGGCAGACATCGAGAGCGGGGATCTCGATCAACCGGAGACGGGCGTCGGGTCGGCGGAACACCGTCCGCCCGCCGTCCGTCGATCGATACGAGGAGGGAACGATGCGGCTGAAGGGGAAGACCGCGGTCATCGTCGGGGCGGGACAGAGCCCGGGTCAGGGCGTGGGCAACGGTCGCGCCGTTGCGCTGCTCTTCGCGCGCGAAGGCGCCAGGGTGCTGTGCGTGGACCGCGATCCTGCCTCGGCCGAGGAGACGGCCGGGATGATCGCGAGGGAGGGCGGCGAGGCGGCGGCGTTCGAGGCGGACGTGACCCGCGAGGCGCAGATCGCGGCGGCCATCCGGGAATGCCGGGAGCGGTGGGGCCGGCTCGACATCGTGCACAACAACGTCGGGATCAGCGTCGCGGGCGGCGACGCGGAGGTGACCGAGATCACCGAGGAAGCATTCGATCGGGTGATGGCGGTGAATCTGCGCGGCGCGGTCATGGCGTGCAAGCACGCGATCCCGATCATGCGGGAGCAGCGGGGCGGGGCGATCGTCAACATTTCCTCGATCGCCGCGATCGAGTGCTATCCTTGGGTCGCGTACAAGGCGAGCAAGATCGGGATGGTGGAGTTCACGCGGCAGATCGCCATCCAGAACGCGGAGCACGGGATCCGCGCCAACGTCATCCTGCCCGGGATCATGGATACGCCGATGGCGGTGGATACCCGGGCCCGCGCTTGGAACCGCCCGCGCGAGGAGGTCGCGGCGGAGCGCGACGCCCGCGTGCCGCTCGGCGGAAGGATGGGCACCGCGTGGGACGTCGCGTACGCCGCCCTCTACCTCGCCTCCGACGAAGCCCGCTTCGTCACCGGCGTCGCGTTGCCGGTCGATGGAGGCACAGGCTGCCGGATCGGATAGGCGCATGCCTCGCCATGCGACAATCGCAACACGCCCCGCGCGTCGCGCACCCCACCCTCCGGTGCGCCCGCGGAGGACCGATCCGAGGAGAGCCCCGTCCCCATGAGAACCCATGCCCGAGTCGTCGTCATCGGCGGCGGCGTCACCGGCTGCAGCGTGCTCTACCACTTGGCGAGCGCCGGCCGGGACGACTGCCTGCTCATCGAACGCAGCGAGCTGACGTCGGGGTCGACGTGGCACGCGGCGGGCGCCACCGCCGCACTGGCGGCGAACGCGACCATGACCTGGCTGCACCGGTACTCGTTCGAGCTCTATCCGGAACTCGAGGCGGAGACCGGCCAGTCGTGCGGCTTTCACCACGTGGGCGGAGTGATGCTCGGGCGCACCGGGCGGCGCATGGAAGAGCTGGAGCTGTTTCGCTCGAAAGCGCGCCGGGTGGGCTTCACGCCGCGCTGGCTCGACGAGTCGGAGGCCCGGACCCTCGTTCCGATCCTCGATCTCTCCGGTGTGGAGGGCGTCCTGTACGACACGGACCGCGGGCACATCGATCCGAGCGGCGTTACCCACGCATTCGCGAAGGGCGCCCGCGCCCGCGGCGCCGAGATCGTGCGTCATTGCCCGGTACTGGAGACCAATCCGCGACGCGACGGCACGTGGGAGGTGGTGACGACGCACGGCACCGTCGTCGCGGAGCAGGTGGTGAACGCGGCGGGACTGTGGGCGCGGGAAGTGGCGGCGCTTGCCGGAATCCGACTGCCCCTGATGCCGGTCGAGCACCACTACCTCGTCACCGAGCCGATCCCCGAGATCGAGGCGATGGAGCGGGAGCTTCCGATGATCAACGACGCGGATGCGGGGTTCTACATGCGCCAGGAAGGGCAGGGGCTGCTGCTCGGCGTCTACGAGTCGCCGTGCACGCACTGGTCGGTGGACGGCACCCCCCGGGACTTCGGCCACGAGCTGCTGCCCGACGACGTCGCCCGCATGGAGCACAACATGGCGCAGGCGGTGGAGAGCGTGCCGGTGCTCGGCCGTGCGGGGATCAAGCGGGTGGTGAACGGCCCGATGATCTTCTCCCCGGACCTCAACCCGCTCGTCGGCCCGGTGCCGGGCTTGCGCAACTACTGGTGCGCGTGCGGGGTGATGACCGCGTTCAGCCAGGCCGGCGCGATCGGCAAGGTGCTCACCGAATGGATGGCGAACGGCGATCCGGGCCTCGACTTCTTCATGTGGGACGTGGCCCGGTACGGCGACTGGGCGGGCCGCGCGTACACCATGGCCCGCACCGCCGACATGTATTCCACGCGCTTCCAGACCCACTACCCCTACGAGGAGCGCGATGCGGGGCGTCCGGTGCGCACCACGCCGATCTATCCGCTGCTGAAGGAGGCGGGCGCGGTGTTCGGGGCGAGCTGGGGCTACGAGTATCCGCTGTGGTACGCGCCGAAGGGAGTGGAGGCGAGGGACGCCCTGACCTTCCACCGCCCGAACTGGTTCGGCCCGGTGGGGGAGGAGGCGCGCGCGGTGCGGACGTCGGCGGGGCTGTTCGAGACGTCGATCTACGGCAAGTTCTCCGTGCGCGGGCCGCGGGCGTGCGAATGGCTCGACCGGGTCATGGCCAACCGCATGCCGCGCGAGGACGGGCGCATCGTGCTGACCCCGATGCTGAACGAGGCCGGGCGCATCATCGGGGACTTCAGCGTCACCCGGCTCGGCCCGGAGGAATACTTCCTGGTCGGGGCGGGCAGCACCGAGCGCTTTCACCTGCGCTGGTGGGAGCGGTGGCTGCCGGCGGCCGGCGTCGCGCTCGAATCGATGATGACGCGGCTCGCGGGCTTCGCGATCGCGGGACCGCGAGCCCGGGACCTGCTGGAGCGGCTTGCCGACCGCGACGTGTCGAACGAAGCGCTGCCGTTCTTCACCGGCGCCCGGATGCAGGTCGGTCCGACGCCGGACGTCATCGTGCTGCGGGTCTCGTACTCCGGCGAGCTCGGCTACGAGCTGTACCTCCCCCCCGAGCACCAGATCCCGCTCCTGCTTGCGCTGCGCCGGGAGGGCGCCGATCTCGCGCTTCGCCACGCCGGTATGCGCGCCCTCGGCTCGTTGCGTCTCGAGAAGGGGTTTGCGGGATGGGGACGGGAGCTGTCCCCGGACTACGACCCGTTCCAGGCCGGACTCGGGCGGTTCGTCAAGCTCGACAAGGACGAGTTCGTCGGGCGCGACGCCGCGCTGCGGACGGCCGGGCGCGAGCCGGCCGAGCGCCTGACGCTGTTCGAGATCGATGCCGAGGACGCCGATCCGTGGGGTGGGGAGCCGGTGCTGCGCGACGGTGAGTGCGTGGGCTACCTCACGTCGGGCGGGTATGGCCACACCATCGGCAAGACCCTCGCCCTCGGGTACGTCCGCGGCGACGCGGCCGCATCCAACGCCCCCTTCGACGTGGAGGTGATCGGCAGGCCCCGCCCCGCGCGCCGGCTCGACCGGCCACCCGTCGATCCGGAAGGAGAGCGGATGCGCGGCTGAGCGCGGGACCAGCCCGGATTTCTCCCCATCTCACGGCTGTGGACGCGGATCGACCGGCATCGACTGCGTTGAATGCAGCCAGGGTACTCGACGTACCGTCAAGTACTGCGCGCCCTCGCTTCGCGATCCGGTGAGGAATCCGGGCCGGGGACCGGTGCGGCTCCACCTTTCCGGACCGCCCGGCGGCCCGGTCAAGGTGTGTCCCGATTGTTTCCCGGACCGCCGGAATCCCCTCGAACCGGGCTTTCGGTTGCTGCCGTTGCGCCGGCGGGAAGGCGGGCGGGGCGCGCGGATGAAGGACCGCGGATCCACGCCGCGAGCACGATCGGCAGGAACACGGCGTAGGCGATGACGAGGGAGACGGGCATCGCGCGTTCGCCGAAGTGCTCCATCACGGCGCCTCCCAGCGGTGGCCAGATGAACGCGCCGATGCAGAACATCACGCTGAGCATCGCGGATGCGGCGCTCAGGTCGGCGCCCTTGAACTGCCGGCCGAGCAGTATCAGGGACATCGTATAGAGCCCGCCGAGCGCGCCGCCGTAGAAGAACATGAACACGGCGCCGATCATGGCGTGCGGCAGCACCCACGGAAGCGCCGCGGAGCCTGCGAGCAGCGCGACCCCGATGGCGGCGAGGATCGCGTGATTGTCGGTGCGGTCCGCGAGCCATCCGATCGGATACTGCAACGCCATGCTGCCGACCGCGAGCACGGCGAGCAGGCGGACCGCGTTCACCTCCTCGAGCCCGATCCCCGACGCGTAGATCGGGAGGAAGGTCAGCAGCACCGCGTCGCCGGCGGCGAACACGAAGTACCCGAACATCGCCACCGGCGCGAGGAGCACGTAGCGCGCGAGCGGCCCGGTCTTTCCCCTGAGCTTCGGGGACGAGCCGAGCGCGGTGGCGAGCACCGCCGCGGCGACGAGCAGCACGGCGCTGGTGATCAGGAACGGCGCCCATCCGCCGGTGCCGGTCATCGACAGGATCATCGGTCCCAGGGCGAAGCCGGCGGACACGACGACGCCGAAGATCGCGATGATGCGGCCCCGGCGGGCTTCGTCCGCCTCGTGGTTCACCCACGCCTCGCCCGCGATCCACAGGAAGCTCGCCGCCATCCCGAGCGCGAAGCGCAACGGGAACCAGAGCCATACGTTCGGGAAGGCGCGCAGCAGCACGAGCAGCGCCGCCGTCGCGAGTATGGACGCCAGCATCAGCAGCGCCGGACCGCGGGCCCGCAGCAGACGGGTCGCAAGCGGAGCGACCGCGAAGACCGCGATGAAGTAGGCGCCGGTGTTCAGCCCGATGAGGGTCTCGTCGACCCCCTGGTGGTCGAGCACCAGCGAGAGGAGCGGCATCGTGAGCCCGTGGCCGAAGCTCGCGACCGCGAGCGCGACGGTGGCGACGACGAGCTGCCGCCGGCCTCTCACCGCACGCGCCAGGCCTGGGTCCGGCGTTGCAGGAACTTCGACACGAAGTAGTGCACCAGACGCACCGACGCCGCGGTGTAGAAGATCATCATCCCCATGGCTGCGGCGGGAGCGAGGTCGCCCGCATCGTCCATGTTGAGGACCGCGACGGAGGCGAGGGTCGTGTCCGGGCCGTAGAGGAACACCACCGCGGACACCGTCGTCATCGCGTTCACGAACAGGTAGATCATGATGTCGAGGATCGCGGGCAGGCACACCGGAACCGTCACCCGCCAGAACGTCCTGTAGAACGGCGCCTTGAGCGATGCCGCGACCGATTCGAACTCGGGGTCCATCTGCTTGAGCGCGGTGACCGCGGTCAGGTGGGCGACGGTGTAGAAGTGGACGATAGTGCTGATCACCAGGATCGCCATCGTGTGGTAGAGGAACCCGAGGGGGTTGTCCGGGTGGTTGAAGAAGAAGATGTAGGCGAGCCCCAGCACCAGCCCGGGGACCGCCATCGGCATCATTGCGAGGAACTGGAACAGGGTCCGCCCGGCCCGGAAGCCGCGGCCCTTCTCGACGAGAAAGGCGCCGACGAAGACGACGACGGTGCCGAAGACGGCGGTCAGGCTCGCCAGACGAATCGAGTTCCAGTACGAATCCCAGCCACCACCGTCCATCACGTCGAAGTCGTAGTTCTGAAGGCCGAAGCTCAGGTCGTAGGGATAGAACTTGACCAGCGCGGCGTACTGGCACACCCCGAGCATGCCGACGAGGAAGACACTCACGAGCAGGCAGAAGCCGAGCATCGCGGCGTCGAAGGTGCGGTGCGGCTTCGGGTCCAGCGCGACCGCACTTGACGAGAGCAGGGCGACCTGACGGCGCTGGACGATGCGGTCGATGGTGAACGCGAGCACCGCCGGGATCAGGAGCACCACGCTCACCACCGCCCCCATCTCGAAGTTCTGCTGCCCGATCACCTGCTTGTAGACGTCGGTGGCGAGCACGTTGAAATCGCCACCGATGACCTTGGGGGCACCGAAATCGGTAATGGCGAGGGTGAACACCACGAACGCGGCGCTGATGAGGCCGTAGCGGCAGCCGGGCAGGGTCACGGTGAAGAATATTCTGAGCCGGCTCGCGCGGAGCGCGACCGCCGCTTCGTACAGGCGGGCATCGGCGATGGACAGCGAGGTGATCAGGATGATGATCGCGTGCGGCAGGGTGAAGAACACCTCCGCGATCACGATGCCGATGGGGCCGTAGATGGAGTGTCCGAACAGCAGCTCCTTGATCAGCCCCTGGGTGCCGAAGAGGTAGACGAGCGCGATACCGGGGAGCAGCGACGGCACCAGGATCGGGATCATCGTGATCGACTGGAACAGCCCCTTCAGCGGGATGCAGCTCCGGGTGAGCGCGTACGCGAAGGTGAACCCGATGGTGACGGTGATGAGCGTCGTGATCGTCGCGATCTGAAGGCTGTTCCCGATGGACCAGGTGAGGGCGGGGGTGCCGAAGTACTCCAGGTAGTTGGAAAGCCCCACGAACACGCCATCGTGGTCGCGGACGCTCTTCGACATCATGGTGTAGAGCGGGAGCGCGAGGGTGATGACGAGGTAGAGGCCGATCACGCCGATGAAGGCGCGCATCGCCCAATCGTCCCGGCTGACCTGTGGCCTGACGGCCGGAGCCGGAGCGGCGAGGACGGCTTCAGCCATCGGGGGGCGCTCCGGCGTGGACGTGTTCCAGGTCTCGCACCGCCACCAACCGCACGGCGCCTTGCCCGTTCACACCGCAGCGCCCGATCGGTGCGGCGAGAGTGCAGGGGACCGCTTCAGCAGTCGGAAGACCTCAGCCATCGGGGGGCGCACCGGCGTAGATGCGAACTGCGTCGCGCGGCACCACCGCCCGCACGGTGCTTCCTTCCTGCATGTCGAAGCGGCGGATCTGTGCGATGGGCAGGTCCAGGAGCAGACGCTCGCCGGCGCTCACGAGCCCGGCGCGGACGAACGAGCCGAGGAATTCCAGGTGGTCGACGGTGGCGTCGATGATGCTGTCCCGATCGGCGGTCTCGGTGCTGCCGGTGCCTTCGAGGGCGATGTCCTCGGGCCTGATCGCGGCCGTGACCCGCTCACCGACGGAAAAGCCGGACGTATCGCACGCCAGCATGAGTCCGCCGACTCTGACTCCCGAATCTCCGGTGATCTCCGCGGCGAGGAAGTTCATGGTGCCGATGAAATCGGCGACGAACACGCTCGCGGGCTCGCTGTAGATCCCGGTCGGGGTGCCGACCTGCTCGATCACGCCGTGGTTCATCACCACGATGCGGTCCGCCATCGTCAACGCCTCTTCCTGGTCGTGGGTGACCATGATGGTGGTGATGCCGAGCCGGCGTTGCAGCGCCTTCACCTCGTGCCGCAGGCGCACCCTCACCTTCGCGTCGAGGGCCGAGAGCGGCTCGTCGAGGAGCAGCAGGCCGGGCGACGTCGCGATGGCGCGGGCGAGCGCGATGCGCTGCTGCTGCCCGCCCGAGAGCTGGGCGGGGTACTTGTCGCCCTGATCGGGGAGCCCCACGAGTGCGAGCAGCTCCCGCACCCGGTCCCGGACCTCCGTGCGCGAGCGCCTCTGGTTTTCGAGCCCGTAGGCGACGTTGCGCGTGACGGTCATGTTCGGGAACAGGGCGTAGGACTGGAACACGATCCCGAAGTCGCGCTCCGACGGCGGGAGGGCGGAGATGTCGGCGCCGGCCTGTTCCACGGTGCCCGCGGTCTGGATGTCGAGCCCCGCGATCGCCCGCAGCAGCGTGGTCTTGCCGCAGCCCGAGGGGCCGAGGAAGCACACGAGCTCGCCCTCCCGGACGTCGAGCGAGACGTCGGCGAGCGCGGTGAACTCGCCGAACTTCTTCGTCAGGCGCCTGATGCGCAGATAGGGAGCGTTCGAAGGGGGGTTGGTCGGATGCATGCTGTCGGTGGGGGAGTCCGGCCCGGGCCGTCCCTCATGGCGCCCGGGGCGGCGCGCAAGGCCGGAGGGCGGGCGCCTCTCCGGCCTCGTGCCGCTCCGGGACGGCGCTCGGCTACTTCGCCTCCGACTTCGAGTCGTAGCGCTTCTGCCACTCGGCGAGGATGCGCTTGCGGTTGTTCGCCGCGAACTCGAAGTCGTTGTCGATCATCGCTTCGAGGATGCCGTCGGGGAAATGCTCCACCGGCTTCGCGAGCTCCGGGATGGCGATGACCGCGTAGCCCTCGTTGTACAGCCGGTTGGCCTTCTCGGTGACCGACCAGTCGACGAGGGTCCTGGCCGCCTCGAGGTTCCCGGTCCCCTTCACGATCGCGGTGGCCTCCATGTCCCAGCCGATGCCTTCCGATGGGATCACGATGTCGATCGGCGCGCCCTTCGCCTTCGACTTCGCGCCGCGGAACGCGAACGAGACGCCGATCGGGATCTCGCCGCGCGCCGCCTGCTTGCACGGCTTGGAGCCCGAATGGGTGTAGTGGTGGATGTTCGCGTGCAGCGCGTCCATGAACCGCCAGCCGCCTTCCTCGCCGAACATCTGCAGCCAGCTAGAGACGTCGAGGAAGCCGGTGCCGGACGAGTTCGGGTTCGGCATCGCGACGTGGCCCTTGTACTCGGGCCTGGTGAGGTCCTTCCACGACGTCGGTGTCGGGAACCCGTGCTTCTCCTGCTCCACCGTGTTCACGCACACCGACGCGACCCACGCGTCCATGCCGGTCCACGTCGGCGGGTCGTCCTTGTCGACGAACCTCGGGTCGAGCCGCTCGACGCCCTTCGGCCGGTAGGGATGCAGCATGCCTTCCGACTTCATGAGCAACAGGCTCGTCGCCGCCAGCCCCCAGATTACATCGGCCCTGGGGTTGTCCTTCTCGGCGAGGAGCTTCGCGGTGACGATGCCGGTGGAGTCGCGGACCCACTTGATCTCGATGTCGGGATGGTCCTCGTTGAAGCGCGCGGCGTACTTCTTGAGGTCCTCGGCCTCGACCGCGGTGTACACGGTCAAGGTGGCGGCCGGCGCGCCGGCCGCCAGCACCAGCGAGGCGGCCGCGGCAACCGTGGCGGCGACGCCGCGGCGGATGATGCTTCCTGTGTTCATGGGGTGTCTCCTCTCGACCCGGGTTGTCGTTGGCGGGCGCGGCGAGTCGGGCCGCGCCAAGCCAAGCGTATATCAAAGACGGCCGATGCGAAGACTCCGTGACGGCGGATGTTTCCACGCGACGGTCAACGATCCCATTCGCCGCTACCCCGTCCCGAAGGGCCTGGTCAGCAGGATGAGCTTCGGCAGCAGCGTGAGCGCCGCCAGCAGCGCGATCGACATCGCGAGCCCCGTGAGCAGTCCGAAGTGGATGGTGGGCAGGAAGTTCGAGAGCGTCAGGATGGAGAAGCCGAAGATGATGGTGGCCGAGGTGTAGAACACCGCCTTGCCGATGTTCGCGTGGCACACGTGCATGGTCGCGGTGTAGTCGCCGGACCGGTCGAACTCCTCGCGGAACCGGTAGATGTAGTGGATGGCGTTGTCGACGGCGATGCCGATGGTGACCGCCGCGACGGTGATGGTCATGAAGTCGAGCGGAATCGAGAGCAGGCCCATCGTGCCGAGCACCGCCCCGGCCGCCAGCAGGTTCGGCACGATGCCGAGCACCGCGAGGGTCGCGGAGCGGAAGAGCAGCAGGAGCATGGCCGCGACCCCCGCGAGCACCGCGCCGAGGGTCGAGATCTGCGACGTGAACAGGCTCTGCAGCATGTTGTTGTAGAGCACCAGCAGCCCGCTCACGGTGACGTCGTCCGGGCCGAGCTCCAGCTCGTCGCGCAGGCCCGTGCGGATCCGGCCGAGCAGCTCGTTGCGGTGGAGGCCGGGCATCGTGTCATGGATGCGCAGCGAGATTCGCGCTTCGTCCCGCAGGATGTCGACGTAGGGATCGATGAGGCTTCGCTTCAGGTCCTCGGGCACCCGCCGGTACACGAGCGCGAGCTGGAGGCTGTCGAGCGGCTCGCCGTCGTTGAGCTTCTCTCCCACCCGGACCAGCGAAGCGAGCGAGACCACCTTGCCGACCTCCGGATGGCTCGCAAGCCAGTCGTGGACCTCCTTGATGCGTTCGATCTTGAACCCGGTGAACCAGTACCCGGCCTTCTCGCGCTCGGCTTCGGCGTCGTACTCGGCGGGCTTCGGCGACGGCTCGTCGTCGAAGATGCGGTCCTCGTCGAGATCGAGGACGACCTCCAGCGGGGTGGTGCCTCCGAGCTCGCGGTCGATGAGCGCGAGCCCTTGGTAGATCTCGGTGTCTTCGCTGAAGTAGTCGACGAAGCTGTTCTCGACCGTGAGCCGCGACACGCCGAGCGCGCAGACCCCCAGCAGCACTCCCGCGGCGGCGAGCACCAGCCCGCCGCGCCGCTCGGCGGCGAGGGCCAGGGCGCGGGTGACCCCCCGGGTGAACGTGCGCTCGGCGCCGGCCGGCTCGGACGCGCCGGCCCGCCCGAGCAGCAGCACGACGGCGGGAAACAGGGTGAACGCGGTCACGAACGTCACCGCGAGCCCGATGCTCATCATCCATCCGAAGTCGATGACCGGCTTGATGCCGCTGAACACGAGCGAGCCGAACCCGATGATGGTGGTGAGCGCGGTGTACAGGCAGGGCCACACCATGCGCCGCACCGTGGTGGCGACGAGGTCGTGGTGGGAGAGTCGGGGGAAGTCCCGGTGGAGCTGGCGGTAGCGCACCGTCAGGTGGATGTTCATCGAGATGGTGATGATGAGCATCAGGGCCAGGAAGTTCGACGAGATCACCGTGACCTTCCACCCCAGCAGGCCGAGCATCCCGATCATCAGCAGGCCGGCGTAGAAGCAGCCCGCGAGCGGGAGCGCCACCCACCGCATCCGGCGGAAGATCAGGCCGAGCACGATCACGAGGAACACCGCCACTCCGACCCCGAAGACGACGAGGTCGTTGCGCACGAAGGTGATCATGTCGTCGGCGATCATCGGCACGCCGCCGAGGTGCACGGCGCCGGCGTCGGCGAAGTCCGCGAGCACGCCCCGGATGGCCGCGATCTCGGCCCGCCAGCTCGCGGTGACGCGGCGTTTCGCGGACTCGTAGAAGGGCTGGACGCCTTCCAGCTCGGCGTCGATGGCGGCGCGCGCGGCGTCGTCGAGACCCTCCCCGAAGCGCGCGATCAGCAGCCGGTTGCGCTTCGCGAGCAGGGTGCGGTACGCCTCGTCGTCGCGCATCGTGAGCAGGAGCGCGGCGGTCCGCGCATCGGCGCTCACGATGGCCTGCGCGAACACCGGACTCGCGAGCAGCTCCTCCCTGGCGCGGGCGCGGTCGGTCCCGGGGTCGTCGAGGGTGCGGAGGTTGTCGGCGATCCCGGCGAGCGAGACGCCCTCGACGTTGTCGAGCAACGGGACGTCGAGGATGCTGACGACCGCTTCGACGCCGGGGGCGGCGCGCAGCCGGTCGCGTAGCGCGCGCAACCGGGCGAGGGACGACTCCTCGAAGACGCCGGCGCCCGGCGCGAAGGTGACGACGAGCTGATCTTTCGAGGCGTAGCGCGCCTGCAGCTCTCGCCAGGTCCGGAGATCGCGGTCGGATTCGAGCAGCAGCGAATCGGCGGACGCGTCGAGCTCGAAGTGGCGCGCCTGCCAGGCGAAGAACCCGAGCACCACGAGCATCGTCACGAGGACGCGCGCAGGGTGCGCGAGCACGAGGCGTGCGTAGATGGCGAACAGTGTCGAGGTCATCGCCGAGGTCATCGCTGGGAGCAGGCCGCCGGACGGCGCGCATTCTGGCAGAAACGGACAGTGTGCGGCACGCCGCGGCGGGCTCCGCGCGCGTGCGAAGCCCGCCCCGGATCCATCCCGCCTTCGTGAGTATCCCGGCGGGCTTCCGCGCGTGCGCAAAGCTCGCGCCATCGGCACAATAGCCGGTGGCCGGCGTTCCCGCGAACCCGGGCCGACAGGCGCACCATGATCCCGAATCCCGCCCCGCTTCCGCGTCGAACCGCCGCGACCCTCCTCGCGGTGTCGGTGCTGGCGCTGGCCGCCGCGCCGGCGAGCGGGCAGGGCGGCGGCAACGCGCAAGGCCGGCCGCCCGCACCGGTGGTGGTGTCGGTGGCCGAGAACCGCATGCTCGCCCCCGTCACCTGGTACCCCGGCACCGTGATCAGCCGCAACCGGGCGCGAGTCGCGGCCGAGGTGCAGGGGCGCCTGGTATGGGTCGCCGAGGTCGGAGCATCGATCGCGCAAGGGGAGGTGGTCGCGCGGCTCGACGACGCGCTCCTGCGCCAGTCGCTCGCGGAGGACGAGGCGGCGGTCGCCCGCGAGCACGCCCGGCTCACCTTCCTCGAAGCGCAGGTCGGGCGGGTCGAGAAGCTGGTGGCCGGCCGGACCGCGACCCGCAGCCGCCTCGATGAAGCGGTCGCGGAGCGCGATGTCGCCCGCAGCGAGCTGCGCGCGGCCCGCGCTCGCGTCGCGTCGACCCGGGAGCGTCTGCGGCGCACGGAGATCAAGGCGCCGTTCGGCGGGATCGTGACCGAGCGGCTGCGCCAGAGCGGCGAATGGGCCGAGAGCGGCGAAACCGTCGTGCGGCTCGTCGATGCGCAGTCGCTCGAGGTGCAGCTATGGATTCCCATCGCCGCGCTCGCGTTCGTCGAGGAAGGCAGCGAGCTCGCCCTGGAGACCAATCCGGGCGACGCCACGGGCAGGGTCCGCACCATCGTGCCGGTCGGGGACAACCGGTCACGGCTCTACGAGCTGCGGGTCGGGCTCGACCACCGGTCTTGGCCGGTCGGGCAGGACGTGAGGGTCGCGATACCGACCGCCGCCGCGCGCACCGTCGTGGCGGTTCCTCGCGATGCGCTGGTCCTGCGTCGCGACGGCGCCGCCGTCTATCGCGTCGACGAGAACGGCCTGGCGGACCGGGTCGCGGTGACGCCCGGGGTCGCCCAGGGCGAGCTCATCGAGGTCGAGGGCATCGTTCCCGGTGACCGGGTGGTCATCCGTGGCGGCGAGCGGCTGCGGCCCGGGCAGCCGGTGACGATCATGCCGTCCGGACCGCCGTCATGAGCTGGACCCGTCTCGCCCTCTCCAATCCCACCGCGACGCTGGTCGCGGTGCTGCTCGTGGCCCTGTTCGGCGCACTCAGCCTGTCGCGCCTGCCGATCCAGCTCACGCCCGAGGTCGAAAGGCCCGAGATCACCATTCGCACCGGGTGGCGCGCCGCCGCGCCCGAGGAGGTCGAAGCCGAGATCGTCGAGCCGCAGGAGAAGGTGCTCCGCGGGCTGTCGGGGGTGAGCCGCATCGTCTCCAAGGCCCAGCGCGGGCAGGGCGAGGTCTCCATCGAGTTCGTGGTCGGGCACGATCTGCGCCGCGGACTGATCGAGGTGCTGAACCGCCTGAACCGCGTCCCGCGCTATCCCGAGGACGCCAACGAGCCGGTCATCGACACCGTGGGCGGCAACAGCCGCGCCATCGCATGGTTCATCACCCGCACCGGGGAAGGGAACCCCCGCGACATCCAGAGCTACAAGGACTACGCCGAGGAGGTCGTCCGGACCCGGCTCGAGCGCGTGCCCGGGGTGGCGCGCTCCGAGGTCTACGGCGGGCGCGAGCGCGAGGTCCGCATCACCTTCGACCCCTACCGGGCCGCGAGCCTCGGCGTCGAGCTGCCGGTCGCGGCCCGCCTGACCGGCTCCAACCAGGACATCTCGGGCGGGGACGTGAGCGTCGGCAAGCGCCGCTACACGCTGCGGTTCACCGGCGCGTTCGGCGCCGGGGAGCTGGGGGACCTGATCCTGGACTGGCGCGACGGCCTCCCGGTGCGGTTGCGCGACGTGGCCGACATCGAGGTCGCGCTCGTCGACCGCAAGAGCTTCGTCCTCTCCGACGGCGTGCGGTCGCTCGCGGTGAACGCCCATCGCGAGATCGGGGTGAACGTCCTGGAGGTGATGGCGGGGCTCAGGGAGGCTGCGGAGGAACTCGTCGAAGGCCCCTTGGCGCGGGCGAACCTGCGCTTCAGGCAGGTCTACGACGAGACCGTCTACATCCATCGTTCGATCGAGATGGTCCGCAACAACCTCGGCCTCGGCGTGGCGCTCGCCATCGTCGTGCTGTGGTGGTTCCTGCGCCGGTTCCGGGCGACGGTGCTGGTGGCGATGGCGATCCCGGTGTCGCTCCTCGTCGCGTTCATCTGCCTCGACGCGGCGGGGCGGAGCGTCAACATCATCTCGCTGGCGGGTCTCGCGTTTGCGGTGGGGATGACCCTGGACGCCGCCATCGTGGTGCTCGAGAACATCGTCCGGTTGCGCGAGCGCGGCATGGACGCGGACGCGGCGGCGCTCGCGGGGCCGGAGCAGGTGTGGGGCGCGTTGCTCGCGTCGACCGCGACCACCGTCGCCATCTTCCTGCCCATCGTGTTCCTCGAAGACGAGGCCGGCCAGCTCTTCGCCGACCTCGCCCTCACCATCGCGATGGCGGTCGTCGCGTCGATGGTGGTGGCCCTGACCGTCATCCCCGCCGCATCGTCGAAGTGGCTCGCCCGCGCGCCGCTCGCGGACGGGCACGCGCGCTGGCGGGAGGGCGTCACCTCGACGATCGTGTGGCTCACCGACGGCCCGGCGAGACGGGCGTTCTGGATCGCGGCCCTGATCGCGATTCCGCTCGGCGTCTCGCTCGCGCTCGCGCCGCGGTCGATCCTGGGACTCGTCCCGGTCCCGGAACGACTCGCCGCGCTGGTTCCGGAGTCTCCGTGGGCGTTGCGGGCGAGCTATCTGCCCCAGGGCAACCGGAACCTCGTCTTCGCGTTCATCATCCCTCCGCCCGGGGTGAACATCGACCACCTCGAGACCGAGATGGGAAGGGTGGTGGCGGAGCGGATCCGGCCCTACCTCGACGGGACGCGGGAGCCGAAGGTCGAGAGCTACTTCTTCGTCGCGTTCTCCCGCGGCGTGTTCATGGGGGCGAGGACGCAGGACGATGCGCGCACCGACGAGCTGATCCCGATCATCAACGAGACCATCCGCGGGTTCCCCGACACCATCGCGTTCGCGAGGCGCGCCTCGCTGTTCGGCGGCTTCGGGTCCGGCAACACCATCGACGTCAACATCCAGGCCCGCGACATCGAGGCGCTGCTGAAGGCGGCGCTCGGGGGGTTCATCGGCATCGGCCAGGCCCTGCCCGGCTCGAACGTGCGCCCGTTCCCGGGGCTGGAGCTCGCCGATCCCGAGCTCCGGCTCGTCCCCGACGAGCGCCGGCTCGCCGAGGCGGGCTGGAGTCGCGCGGTGATGGCGTCGGTGACCCGCGCGCTCGGCGAGGGGCTCTACGTCGGCGACTGGTTCGACGGCGAGCAACGCCTCGACATCGTGGTCCGGGTCCCGCGGTGGGAGACCCCCGAGGAGCTCGCGTCGGTCCCGCTGGCGACCCCGGGCGGAGTGCTCCCCGTGAGCGAGCTCGCCCGGATCGTGCGCACCGCCGGTCCCAGCGAGATCCGCCGTCTCGACCGGCGCCGCACCGTCACCCTGCAGGTCACGCCGCCGGCCGGGATGTCGCTCGAAGAAGTGATCGAGGTCCTCGGGGCGGAGGTCGTCCCGCTCGTCGAGGCCCGGCTCCCCGACGACGGGGACGTGCGCTTCAGCGGCACCGCGGACAAGCTCCAGACCGCTCTCGGCAGCATGGGCGGGAGTTTCGTGCTCGCGATCGCCATCCTCTTCCTGCTGATGGCGGCGCTGTTCCGGTCGTTCAGGGACAGCGTCCTGGTGCTGCTCGCGCTGCCGCTCGCCACCGTGGGCAGCCTCGTCGCGCTGCGTCTGATGAACGACGTGTTCGGGGTGCGCCAGCCCCTCGACCTGCTGACCATGATCGGGTTCATCATCCTGCTCGGCCTCGTGGTCAACAACGCGATCCTGCTCGTGCACCAGACCCGGGCGATGGAGCGCGGCGGCCTTGCGCGGCGCGCCGCGGTGACCGAGGCGATCGGGATGCGGCTACGCCCGATCCTCATGAGCACGCTGACGAGCATCTTCGGGATGCTTCCCCTGCTGGTCGTCCCGGGAGCGGGGAGCGAGCTCTACCGCGGCCTCGCCGCGGTGATCATCGGCGGGATGTGCGTGAGCGCCGCGTTCACCCTGCTGCTGCTCCCGAGCCTGCTCCGCATCGGAGAGGAGGCGGGGCCCGCGGCGCAACGCACCGGAGCGCCGGCCGCGGCCTGAACAAAATCCGCTCTGATCGTGAAGGTCGGGGACGGGGACCTCAAGCGTCTCCGCGCGGGGGGACGCGGGCGAGCAGTTCCGCGCCGTCGGCGCAGTCGATGATCAGGACGCCGATGTCCCGAAGCGCCTCGGGGTCCGAGGCCGACTCCAGGCGTCGGGCGAGTTCCTCGCCCACCGCGGCGCCGAACTTGCGCGCCGCCTGCTCACGCAGCAACGCCCGTTCCTGGGCCAGACCGCGTTCCATGCCTTGCGCCAAGCCGCGCTCCATGCCCTGCGCCAGACCGCGTTCCACGCCTTGTGCCATGCCGCGTTCCATACCCTGTTCCAAGCCGCGTTCCATGCCCTGCGCGATGCCTTGGCGCAGCCACTCGGCCTCCCATTCCTTCGCCCTCAGGTGCAGCGTCGTCATCTCGTCCTCCTCCTCGAACAGCCCAAGTGCGATGCTCTCGATCTCCTCGTCGGCGGCGGACGAAAACAGCCGCGGCATCGTCGCCGCCAGCCACGCCGCCACCGAGGCGCCGAATTCGCGCCGTACGTCCCGGTCGGGGAGCACCTGCGGGAGCCAAGCCGCCATCGCCTGCATCCGCGCCGCCGCCTGCGCCGGGGAGTCCGCGCCTTCGACGCCGAGCACCGCCAGCGCCGGGTTGCGTTCGGTCGAATCGTCAGCCGCCGCCCGTCGCGAGTCAAGCAACCGGTAGGGGGCGATGACCGTCAGCAGCGGCGCGCCGTCGGGCGAGAGCGGCACGGCGCCGGCGGCGCCCGCCGCCGACCACGGCTTCGGCCCGGAGTAGACCACCACGGCCAGGGTACGTAGCCCGCCGTCGGGGTCGAGCCGGCCTTGGCGCCGCAGATGCTCGCGCAGCAGGCTGGTGTAGGCGAGTGTGCGGGCCGCCATGTCGGGGTCCACCGTGGACTGGAACTCGAGCAGCAGCACGAGGGTGCGTGCATTGGCGCCGGCATCGGCGCCGTCGTAGCGGATGCGCCAGACCGCGTCGGCGTAGCGCTGGGCGCCGGTGCGCGGGTTGGCGCCACCGGTCGGGTGGGCGCCGGTGTGCGGGTCGGCGCTGCCGGTCGGGCGAGTGCCGGTGCGCGGTTCGGCGCTGCCTGTCGGTCGGGGGCCGGTGTGCGGTTCGGCGCCACCGGTCGGGTGGGCGCCGGTGCGCGGTTCGGCGCCGTCTGTCGGTCGGGGGCCGGTGCGCGGTTCGGCGCCGTCTGTCGGGTGGGCGCCGGTGTTCGGGTCGGCGCCACCCGTCGGGCGGGTCCAGTTGGCGGCGAGTTGCTCCATGGCGGTGAAGTCCAGCCGGCGGGCGAGTTCGGGGGCGACGGCGCGCAGCAGGTGCTCGACCATCGCGGGGAGCGCGAACAGGCGTTTCCAGGCGGCATCGATCTCCATGGGAGGGCACGGTATCGGCCCCGCGCACGGGCACGAAAGCGAAGATCCGCCCTCGGAACGTAGGAGAACACCTCGATTACATGTAGGAGATCGTGCCGGGAGCGTGGGGAGTTCGCAGGGGATTTCGTATCGGGACAGTGCGTCCCGGCAGCTCCGAGAGGTCGCTGCGCACCCCCTCGTCCACCGGCGCACGATGCGCCGAGTTCCGTTGCCTGGAACGCAACGTCGCCCTGATGATGATCGGGACGGACCGCAGGGACCCGCCGCCCGGGGCTGGAGGTCGTGAAGGTCGGGGACGGGACCCTCAAACGTCTCCGCGCGGGGGGACGCGGGCGAGCAGTTCCGCGCCGTCGGCGCAGTCGATGATCAGGACACCGATGTCCCGAAGCGCCTCGGCGTCCGATGCCGATTCCAGGCGTCGGGCGAGCGCCTCGCCCACCGCGGCGCCGAACTTGCGTGCGGCAATCTCACGCAGCAACGCCCGTTCCTGGGCCATGCCGCGCTCCACGCCTTGGGCCAAGCCGCGTTCCATGCCTTGCGCGATGCCTTGGCGCAGCCACTCGGCCTCCCACTCCTTCGCCCTCAGGTGCAGCGTCGTCATCTCGTCCTCCTCCTCGAACAGCCCAAGTGCGATGCTCTCGATCTCCTCGTCATCGGCGGACCGAAACAGCCGCGGCATCGTCACCGCCAGCCACATCGCCACCGAGGCGCCGAATTCGCGCCGTGCGTCCCGGTCGGCGAGCACCTGCGGGAGCCATGCCGCCATCGCCTGCATCCGCGCCGCCGCCTGCGCCGGGGAGGCCGCGCCCTCGACGCCGAGCACCGCCAGCGCGGGGTTGCGTTCGGTCGAATCGTCAGCCGCCGCCCGCCGCGAGTCAAGCAACCGGTAGGGGGCGATGACCGTCAGCAGCGGTGCGCCGTCGGGCGAGAGCGGCACGGCGCCGGCGCCGCGCCGCGGCTGACGGTCGTGAACCGGTACGGGGCATCGACACGCCGTCAAGATTGGGTATCATTCGGCGCCGACCCGGAATGGGGCCCGACACCCGAGAGCAAAGCTGCCGTGGCCGTACTGGTTCGACTCCCCTCGAAATCCACCGCCGTCGCGGCGCGGGCGGTGGCCGTCGCCGTCGCGGCGCCGGCAGCGGCTCGCGAGGAGTCCGGGGTCCCCGCTCACCGCTGCGTTCGGAGCGGGCGTCACGGAGACCCGGCCGTCTTCGAGCGGCGCCGACACGCCCCGGCCGGGGCGCCGGACACCGGCACTGATCCCTACCCCCCCCCCCCCCCCCCCCCCCCCCCCCCGAACACCAGCCACTAGCCCCCCCGACCCCGGTCGACGGGCTCCCCCGCCGTTCTCCCCGGTCGAGTCCGGGAGAACGTCGCCTGTCCCTGAGCAATGCCCCGGGCAATGTCCTGGGCAAGCCAGGGGATTCGGGATGATGGGGGCGGACATCGGGATGACGGGGGCCGGCATCGGCAAGACGCGCGGGGCGGGTTCGTCGAACCGCAGGACAACGATTCCCGCCTTGGCGGCCCTGTGGCGCTGGTGGACGGGGTCCCGCCAGTGGACGGGATTCCGTCGCATGGCCGCGGTCCCCGGCAACGCGGCCGGAGTCCGGGCGTTGTCCGGGGCCGGGAGAGCGTCGCCTGTCCCCGAGCAATGCCCTGGGCAAGCCGGGGGATTCGGGATGATGGGGGCGGACCTCGGAGTGAAGGGGGCCGGCATCGGCAAGACACGCGGGTCGGGTTCGTCGAACCGCAGGACAACGATTCCCGCCTTGGCGGCCCTGTGGCGCTGGTGGACGGGGTCCCGCTGGTGGCCGGGATTCCGTCGCATGGCCGCGGTCCCCGGCAACGCGGTCGGAGTCCGGGCGTCGTCCCCAAGGCATCGGGACCGGAGCGCCATGACGGCGACGGCTCGAAACGGTGTCGCGCCGCTTCGGCGGCTGGCGCCGGCGGCCTGCGTGCTGCTGGCGCTCGCCGGCCTGGCGCCGGCATCGGCCCAAGCGCAGGTCGAGGACTACATCAGCAACTTGAGAAGCGCCTTGGGTTCCTCCAGCGCGAGTGGGAATGAAATCACTACCTCTCGTCGTTTTTCGCAAGAGTTTCGCACGGGAAACCGGAGCGGCGGCTACCCGCTTTCGGAAGTCGTACTGACCCTCTCGGACATTGGCACCGGAGCGATCGAGGTGACGATCAGGGAGAATTCGGACGGCGCTGGCCGCAACGTTCCCGGCACAACTCGCTACACGCTGACCAACCCTTCTTCCCTGAGCTCGGGCCAGAACACCTTCACGGCGCCGCCCAATGCCACGCTCGAGGCCGACACCACCTACCACATCGTGGCGGAGTCGACCAGTGGCAGCGCAGCACGCTGGCGCAGACTCAGTCGCAGCTCCGCGACGATTGACAACGTGGGGGGCTGGGGTATCGATTTTGACTATCTGAGGAAATCCGGCGCAGCCGCGTGGAGCGCAGCGAGTCCAGGCCGTGCGCTCGCGGCCGCGGTCCGGGGCGAGCTTCCCGCGCCTCCGCCGCCTCCGGAGGATATTCTCGTCAGCAATACGGGCAAAACGGATAACTCCCGTAGGGATAATCAATTTTTCAAGGCTCAATCGTTCACCACGGGGGACGCGCCCGGAGGCTACGACCTCTCCAGCGTGGTTCTTGAAATCGCCAACCCCCGCGGCAGGATCCAGGTGACGATCAGGGAAAGCAAAGCGGACGGAGCTCCCGGCGACATCGTCTACGACCTCGGCCGCTCCCCGTCCGATGAGGGCGGCAGTCTTTACGAGTGGCAGGCCCCGGCGGGCGCCATGCTCGAGGCCGGCACCGACTACCATGTTGTGGCGCGTGACTTCTCCTCGCCGGGGCAATTTAGATGGTGGGAGACTACCGCGGAAGACGGCACGGACCCCGGAGCCGCGTCCGGCTGGAGCATCGGCGGGCGCCGTACGAGCACGGGCGGAACGGGTTGGGTGGACCAAACCGATTCCTACCAGTTCCAGATCAGGGGGACCGAAACCGAAGTTCTCCCGGTGGTGACGATCGAGCGGGTATCACCGTTGCAGGTGACGGAGGGGACGGACTTGACGTTCAGGGTGACGCGGGAGGGCGACACCTCCCAGTCGCTGACGGTGAACTACCGCGTGAGCGTATTACCGGGCGCTGTGGGCGAAACACCGGGGGACATGGTGGCGTCGGACGATCAGGGCGATAAAACGCTTGTTCTCCCGCCCGGTGATACCGAGAAGACAGTGACGGTGCCGACCGTGGATGACAGCCTGGACGAGCAGCGCAGCAGAGTGGTTGTGAGCTTGCGGGCTGGCGCGTCCTACGAGGTGGGTAGCCCTGATCAGGCGACCACACTTGTGAACGACAACGACGAACCCAACACGCCCGCGACGGGCAAGCCGACGATCTCCGACACGACGCCCAGGGTGGGCGATACGCTGACGGCGGACGGTTCGGGGATCTCCGACGCGGACGGGCCGGCGAGCCCGGCCTTCACCTGGCAGTGGATCCGGGTGTCGGGCGGCACGGAGACGCCGATCCCCGGCGCGACCTCGGCGAGCTACACCGTGGTCGCCGCGGACCTGGGCGCGACGCTGAAGGTGGAGGCGAGCTTCACCGACGACGGCGGCACGGACGAGGCCGTCGAGAGCGCGGAGACGGCGGCGGTGGGGGAGGCGCTGCCGACGGTCACGGTGACGCCGGTGACGACTCCGGTGACGGAGGGGACCGACGCGGTATTCAGGCTGGCGCGGACCGGCGACACGGCCGCGCGGCTGCGGCTGCGGCTCAGCATTTCGGAAACGGGCGACATGGTGCAGGACTCCCGCGAGGGGGAAGACCTCCCGGCAAGCATCCCGGCCGGCGGTGCCTCGACGAACCTGTTCGTGCCGACCGTCGACGACGGCGCCCACGAGGCGGACAGCGTGGTGACGGTGACGCTGGTGGCGAACGCGGCCTACGAGCTGGGCACCGACAGCACGGCGGATGTGACGGTCGAGGATAACGACAACGCGCCGCCGACGGGCACGGTGACGATCGACGACACGACGCCCATGGTGGGCGAGACCCTGACCGCGGACGCCTCGGGCGTCTCCGACCCGGACGGGCCGGCGAGCCTGACCTTCACCTGGCGGTGGCTCCGGGTGTCGGGCGGGACGGACACGCCGATCCCCGGCGCGACCTCGGCGACCTACACCGTGGTCGCCGCGGACGCGGGCGCGACGCTGAAGGCGGAGGCGGCCTTCACCGACGAGGACGGGACCACGGAGACGGTCGAGAGCGCGGCGACGGACCCGGTCGGGGGGGCGCCGCTCCCGGTGCTCTCGATCGGCGACGCGAGCGTGGCCGAGGGCGATTCGGGCAGCGCGACGCTGGAGTTCACGGTGACGCTGGACTCCGCGGCGACGGCCACCGTGACGGTGGAGTGGGCGACCTCCGACGGAACCGCGACCGCCGGGACGGACTACACGGCGGGGAGCGGAACCGTGACGTTCAACAGCGGGGACTCCAGCCAGACGGTGTCCGTGACCGTGGCCGGCGACAACGTGGACGAGCCGAACGAGACCTTCACGGTGACGCTGACGAACCCGTCGGGCGCGACCCTCGGGGACGCTACGGCGACGGGGACGATCACCAACGACGACGACGACCCGACGGTGACGCTGGTCCTGACCCCGGCCACGATCACGGAGGCCGGCGGGAAGAGCACGGTGACGGCGACCCTGAACCATCCGTCGAGCGATGCGACGACGGTGACGGTGTCGGCATCGCCGGTGTCCCCGGCGGTGGCGGGCGACTACACGCTGAGCGGGAACCTGGACTTGACGATTGCGGCGGGTGCGACGACGAGCACGGGCACGGTGACGATCACGGCCGTGGACAACGACGTGGCCGCGGCTGCCAAGGAAGTGACGGTGTCGGCCACGGCGACGAACAGCCAGGGGATCACGGCTCCGCAGAACGTGGCCCTGACGATCACCGACGACGAGGAGGTGTCGCTTCCGACGGTGACGGTGGCGCCGGTGGCGAGTCCGGTGGTGGAGAGCGAGGACGCGCAGTTCACGGTGACGCGCACGGGGGTGACGACGGGTGCGCTGACGGTGCGCTACAACGTGGTCGAGACGGGCACCATGGTGAGGTCGGGCGACAAGGGGGCGCAGACCGTCGACTTCTCGGGCGACACGGCGAGTGTGACGGTGACGGTGCCGACGGTGTTCGACAACCTCCACGAGCGCAACAGCCGGGTGACGGTGACGCTGACGGCGGATGCGGCGTACGAGCTGGGGACCGACGCCACGGCGAGGGTGCTGGTCAAGGACGACGACGACTCGCCGGCGACGGGCACGGTGACGGTGACGGGTACGGCGAGGGAAGGCGAGACGCTGACGGCGGACACGTCGGGCATCGCCGACGAGGACGGAGGACTGGACACTGCGGCCTATGTCTACCAGTGGATTCGGACACCGTCCGGCGGCGGTGACGAGGACATCTCCGGCGCGACCTCGGAGACCTACGTGCCGGTGTCCGCGGACGCGGGGGCGACGCTGAAGGTGCGGGTGACGGTCACCGACGACGAGGGCCACGAGGCGACGTTCACGAGCGCCCCGACCTCGGCGGTGGCGGCGCTGCCGGCGCTCTCGATCGGCGACGCGAGCGTGGACGAGGGCGATACGGGCAGCGCGACGCTGGACTTCACGGTGACGCTGGACAGCGCGGCCACGGAAACCGTGACCGTGGAGTGGGCGACGTCCGACGGTACCGCGACCGCCGGGACGGACTACACGGCGGGGGATGGAACCGTGACGTTCAACGCCGGGGATTCCAGCAAGACGGTGTCCGTGACCGTGGCCGGCGACAACGTGGACGAGCCGAACGAGACCTTCACGGTGACGCTGTCGAACCCGTCGGGCGCGACCATCGGGGACGGCGCGGCGACGGGGACGATCACGGACGACGATGCGACGCCGAAGGTGACGCTGGCGCTGTCCTCGAGCTCGATCACGGAGGTCAATCAGCAGAGCACGGTGACGGCGACCCTGGACCGTGCGTCGAGCGCGGATACGACGGTGACGGTCTCGGTGTCGCCGGTGTCTCCGGCGGTGGCGGGCGACTACAGGCTGAGCACGAACCGGGTGCTGACGATTGCGGCGGGTGCGACGACGAGCACGGGCACGGTGACGGTCACGAGCGTGAACAACACGGTGGACGCACCGGACAAGACGGTGACGGTGTCGGGCACGGCGACGAACAGCCAGGGGGTGACGGCCCCGGACGCCGTGACGCTGACGATCAGGGACAACGACGCGACGCCGACGGTGACGCTGGTTCTGACCCCGAATCCGATCACGGAGGTCAATCAGCAGAGCACGGTGACGGCGACCCTGGACCATCCGTCGAGCGAGGCGACGACGGTGACGGTCTCGGTGTCGCCGGACTCGCCGGCGGTGGCGGGCGACTACACGTTGAGCACGAACCGGGTGCTGACGATTGCGGCGGGGTCGACGACGAGCACGGGCACGGTGACGGTCACGAGCGTGAACAACACGGTGGACGCGCCGGACAAGACGGTGACGGTGTCGGCCACGGCGACGAACACCCAGGGGGTGACGGCCCCGAATGACGTGACGCTGACGATCAGGGACAACGACGCGACCCCGACGGTGACGCTGGTGCTGAGCCCGGCCTCGATCACGGAGGGCGGCGGGACGAGCACGGTGACGGCGACCCTGAACCATCCGTCGAGCGAGGCGACGACGGTGACGGTCTCGGCATCGCCGGTGTCGCCGGCGGTGGCGGGCGACTACACGCTGAGCGGGAACCTGGACTTGACGATCGCGGCGGGTGCGACGACGAGCACGGGCACGGTGACGATCACGGGCGTGGACAACGACGTGGTGGCGGCTGCCAAGGAAGTGACGGTGTCGGGCACGGCGACGAACAGCCAGGGGGTGACGGCCCCGGGTGACGTGACGCTGACAATCAGGGACGACGACGAGCCGGGCCTGTCGATCGTTGACGCGAGCGTGGCCGAGGGCGATTCGGGCAGCACGACGATGACGTTCACGGTGACGCTGAACCCGGTGGCGGTGTCGCCGGTGACGGTGGACTGGGCGACGGCGGACGGGACGGCGCGGGCCGGGACGGACTACACGGCGGGGAACGGGAGCCTGACGTTCAACGTCGGGGATTCCACCAAAACGGTGTCGGTGACGGTGACGGGCGACAACGTGGACGAGCCGGACGAGACGTTCACGGTGAGGCTGTCGAGCGCGTCGGGCGCGGCCATTTCGGATGGCACGGCGACGGGCACGATCAGGGACGACGACGACGAGCCGACGGTGACGCTGGTGCTGTCTTCGAACTCGATCACGGAGGTCAATCAGCAGAGCACGGTGACGGCGCGCCTGGACCATCCGTCGAGCGAGGAGACGACGGTGACGGTCTCGGTGTCGCCGGTGTCGCCGGCGGTGGCGGGCGACTACAGGCTGAGCGCGAACCGGGAGCTGACGATTGCGGCGGGGTCGACGACGAGCACGGGAACGGTGACGATTACGAGCGTGAACAACACGGTGGACGCGCCGGACAAGACGGTGACGGTGTCGGGCACGGCGACGAACAGCCAGGGGGTGACGGCCCCGGACGCCGTGACGCTGACGATCAGGGACAACGACGCGACGCCGACGGTGACGCTGCACCTGAGCCCGGACACGATCAGCGAGGCTGGCGGGACGAGCACGGTGACGGCGCGCCTGAACCATCCGTCGAGCGAGGCGACGACGGTGACGGTCTCGGCGGCGCCGGTGTCGCCGGCGGTATCGGGCGACTACACGTTGAGCGGGAACACGGAGCTGACGATTGCGGCGGGTGCGACGACGAGCACGGGCACGGTGACGGTCACGGGCGTGGACAACACGGTGGACGCACCGGACAAGACGGTGACGGTGTCGGCCACGGCGACGAACGGCCAGGGTGTCACGGCCCCGGATGACGTGACGCTGACAATCACGGACGACGACGAGCCGGGCCTGTCGATCGCTGACGCGAGCGTGGACGAGGGCGATTCGGGCGCCAGCGCGACGCTGACGTTCACGGTGATGCTGAACCCGGCGGCGGTGTCGCCGGTGACGGTGGACTGGGCGACGGCGGACGGGACGGCGCGAGCCGGGACGGACTACACGGCGGGGAACGGAAGCCTGACGTTCAACGCCGGGGATTCCAGCAAGACGGTGTCGGTGACGGTGACGGGCGACGACGTGGACGAGCCGAACGAGACCCTCACGGTGAGGTTGTCGAACGCCTCGGGCGCGACCATCGGGGATGGCACGGCGACGGGAACGATCAGGGACGACGACGCCGAGCCGACGGTGACGCTGGTGCTGACCCCGGCCTCGATCGATGAGAACGGTGGGGCGAGCACGGTGACGGCGACCCTGGACCGCCCGTCGAGCGAGGCGACGACGGTGACGGTCTCGGTGTCGCCGGACTCGCCGGCGGTGGCGGGCGACTACACGCTGAGCGCGAACCGGGAGCTGACGATTGCGGCGGGTGCGACGGCGAGCACGGGCGCGGTGACGATTACCGCCGTGGACAACGCCGTGGACGTGCCGGACAAGAGGGTGACGGTGTCGGCCGTGGCGGAGAACGCGCAGGGAGTGACGGCCCCGCAGGCCGTGACGCTGACGATCACGAACGACGACGCGGCAGCGGTGGCGTTGCACCTGTCCCCGGATTCCATTTCGGAGGCGGGTGGAGTGAGCACGGTGACGGCGAGCCTGTCCCACTCGTCGAGCGATGCGACGACGGTGACGATCTCGGCATCGCCGGTGTCGCCGGCGGTGGCAGGCGACTACACGCTGAGCGTGAACACGGAGCTGACAATCCCGGCGGGTTCGACGACGAGCACGGGCACGGTGACGATTACTGCCGTGGACAACGACGTGGACGCGGCTGACAGGGAGGTGACGGTATCGGGCACGGCGACGAACAGCCTGGGGGTGACGGCCCCGCAGGACGTGACGCTGACGATCAAGAATGACGACAAGGCAACCATCGAGCTGAGCGTATCTGTGGACACGATGGACACGACGTCGCTGGGCACCGGAGACACGACGGTGACGGTGTCGGAGGGCGCCGGAGAGACGAGGGTGACGGTGACGGCGGAGGTGACGGGAGACACGCCGCTGGGCGAAGAGAGGACGGTGACGGTCTCGGTGACGGGAAGCGGTCAGGACGGGGCGGTGGGTTTTGCGGAGATTGGTGACATCCCCCCGATCGTCCTTCCCGCGGGACCGCCCGGCACAAGCGCGACGACATCGTTTGTTCTGGTTCCGGAAAACGACGAGGTGGCCGAGGCGGATACGACCTTGCGGGTGTCGGGCATTGTGCGTGACGTGAATGGCGCGATAGTGCCGGACGCGATAGAGAGTGGGGATGGACCCATGCTCGTCCTGACCGACAACGACGAAGCACCGACGAGCATCGAGCTGAGCGTCACGCCGGACACGGTGTCGGAGGGCGCCGGAGAGACGACGGTGACGGTGACGGCGACGGTGATGGGAGGCATGCGTTTCGGAGTGGCGCGGACGGTGACGGTGACGGTGTCGGGAAGCGGCGAGAGCCGTGCGGTGGACTTTGCGGAGGTGGCGGATTTTCCGGTGATGATTCCGGCGGGCGCGGAGAGTGGGACGGGGACGTTCGTGCTGAGTCCGGAGGACGACGAGCGTGATGAGCTGGACGAGACGTTGGAGGTGGGCGGCTGTTTGCGGGAGGGTGGCGGATGTATACAGGGATTCGAGGTCACGAGCGCGCGGGTGACGGTGACGGACGATGACGCTGTGTCGCTGAGCGTGGACGATGTGGTGGTACGGGAGGATGCGGGGGAGGTGGTGTTCACGCTGAAGCTGAGCCATCCGAGCGAGCGCGAGATAGAGGTGGCGGCCACCTTCACGGACGAGACGGCGAGGAGAGGGGAGGATTACCGGCCGAATGAAGACCGGGTGGTGTTTGGCCGGGGTGAGACGGAGCGGGAGCTGCGCGTTGCCCTGGTGGATGACGATGCGATGGAAAGGAACGAGACCTTCAAGGTCACGTTCGATGTCATGTTCGACCCCGGCGGGGGGAATCCGGTGCTCAAGCTGTCGGAGGCGTCGGCGACGTGCACGATAGTGGACGACGAGGTCGACGACGCGCGTGAACGCAGGCTGGAGTACGCGCTGGCGTCGTTCGGGCGCACGATGGTGCAGGACTTGGCCACGGCCGTGGAGGACAGGTCGGCGTCGTCGGGGACGACGGCGACGCTTGCGGGGATGCCCCTGGTCTCGCTCCGGTCCGAAGAGGGGGTGTACGGGGCGCTGCGGCGATATGTCGGTCCCGACGGTGACCTGCGGGGTGCGGCCGCGTGGCGGGAGCTGCTGTCGCAGAGCAGCTTCCAGCTTTCCCTGGGCGGCGAAGGAGAGGCGGCCGGTACGGGAGCGGACGCCCTGGTGCTGTGGGGTCGCGGCAGCCGGAGCTGGACGCGGGGCAGGCTGGACCCGGAGGTGACGACGAGGGGAGAGGCGCTCTCCGGCCAGTTGGGGCTGGAGCTTCGTGTTCGGGAAGACACGTCGCTCGGCGTGATGCTGAGCGGCAGCGCCGGGGAGGTGGAGTTCGACGGGGCGCTTGATGCGGAGGTGGAGACGGACCTCGTCGGTGTGCACCCCTATGCGCAGTGGTCGCTGCGGCGGCTGAGGACATGGGCGATGCTGGGCTACGGCGCGGGCGAGGCGGTCCTGACGGACGGCTTCTCCGCCCGGACAGAGACCGATATCGAGACCGACATCGAGATGATGATGGCGGCGGCGGGGGGGAGCAACGAGGTGGCGTCGCTGTGGGGTGTCGACTGGTCGGTGGGGACGAGCGGCTTCTTCGTGCAGCTCGATGCGGACGGACAGGCGGAGCTGCTGCCGGTGCTGGAGTCCGAGGCTTGGCAGGTGCGGCTGCTGCTGGAAGGCAGTGCGGGGGAGGACCTCGGCGGGGTTTCGGGGCTGGGTGGCAACGTCGAGCTGGCGGCGCGGGTCGATGGTGGCGATGCGGAGAGCGGAGTGGGGATGGAGCTGGGCGGGGGCGTCGGGTATGGACGTGCGGACCTGGGCATCGAGGTGGAGGCGAGCGGTCGGGTGCTGCTGTCGCATGAGGAAGAGGGTCTGGAGGACGCGGGGGTGAGCTTGGGGCTGGAGTTCGACCCGGGCGAGCCCGGCCGGGGGGTGTACTTTGCGCTGACGCCCTCGTGGGGGAGCACGGCGAGCGGCGCCCGGTCGGTGTGGGAGGGCCGGGAGACGACAGCGGGCGAGTCCGGCGGACAAGACCGGTTCGACCCGCGGATGCGGTTGAGCTCCGAGCTCGGCTACACCACGCCCACGCCGGTCCGTCGCGGCGCCCTCACCACCTACGGCGCGTTCTCGTCCGCCGGCGGCGCGTCCCGGCAGTATCGCGTCGGGAGGCGACTGGAGCTCGACGTCCTGTCGATGAGTCTGGAAGCGGAACGTTACGAGAGCGCCGGCGCGGCATCCGAGCACAGCATCCGGCTGACGGGCAACCTCCGTTTCTGAGCGCGCGACGATGGCGTTCCGCGTCGATGAGTCTCGAAGCCGAGCGTCACGAGAACTCTGGCGTAGCGCCCGAGCACGGCATCCGGCTGAGAGGCAACCTCCGTTTCTGAGCGTGCGAGGATGGTGTTCCGCGTCGACGCGCTCGGCCGCACCCCGGAACGCGAGCTTCCCGACCACTGGCTCCACCAGTTGCGGGCCGGACGGACCCTGATCGATCTCGTACCGAAACCGCCGCCGACCCCACGCATCCCACGCCTGTCGAACCCCCGGCGAGTCCCTTGTCGCCCTGGAAGCGACCTGAACGCTCGGCGCCGGTCGGCGCCGCGCCGACCCGCCGATCCGGCGCCGGCCGGAGCGGTCGCGGCGCGGTGGCGCTTGCGATTATGATTGCGCGTCCCTGGACGCGCCCGGGAGGGGGGACGGCTCATGTGCGGAATCGCGGGGATCATGTTCAAGAACGGCGGTGGCGCCAATCCGGCCGGTCGCGCGCTCATCGACATGCTCGACGGCTGCCAGCACCGGGGCCCCGATTCGACCGGCTTCGCCCTCTACGGTGACGCCCGTGAAGGCCGGCTGCGGTTGCGCTTCCTCGTCGGCGAGGGAGAGGAGGCGGACCGGTCCGTCGCGCGCATCGAGGACGTGCTCGCCAGGCACGGCGCCCGGGTCGCCGACGAAGAGCGGGTGGGCGGCAACTACCGGGTCCGGGCCGCCTTCGACGGCGACATCCGCGGGCTCGCCCGGGACGTCGAGCACGCCGCCAGGGTGATCTCGATCGGATCGAGCCTCGAGATCGTCAAGGATGTGGGCAGCGCCCACGACGTGGACGCGCGCTACGGCGTCAGCGCGTTCCACGGCACCCACGGGCTCGGCCACGTCCGTCTCGCCACCGAGTCCGCGGTCAGGCCGGAGGCGGCCCATCCCTTCTGGGCCACCGGCTTCGCCGATGTCGCGATCGTGCACAACGGACAGATCACCAACTACTGGAAGATGCGCCGGCGCCTGGAGCAGCGCGGCTACGAATTCACCACCGACAACGACAGCGAGCTGATCGCGGTCTACCTCGCCGACAAGCTGTCCCGGGGAGTCGCCCTGAAGGATGCGCTCGCGACCTCGATCGACGACCTCGACGGCACCTTCTCGTTCCTCGTCTCCACCCGGGACGAGATCGGCTACGCCAAGGACCGCCTCGCGGTGAAGCCGATGATCATGTACGAGACCGACGACCTGGTTGCGGTCGCTTCCGAAGAGGTGTCGCTCAACCGCCTCTTCCCCGGACAGGCCCTGGACACCCGGGAGCCGCCGCCGGGCACCTGCGCCACATGGTCACGATCGATCTAGCGCGCACCGCGGTCCGCGACGCCAACGAACTCATCCGCGAGTACGGCGCCGGCGGTACCGACGTCGAGCTGGTCAATCCGGACGCCCGCCACCACCTCGGCGTGGGGCTGGTGCACCCGATCAACGTGCGCATCCGCGGCTCGGCCGGGTATTTCTGCGCCGGGCTCACCGACGCCGCGAGCTTCGAGGTCGACAACAACGTCGGCTGGGGCGTCGGGGACAACATGTACACCGGCCGGGTGGTGGTGCGCGGCAACGCGGGGGCGATCCCGGGCGTCGCGATCCGCGGGGCCGAGATCGTCATCCACGGCAACATGGGTTCGCGGGCGGGGCAGGTGATGAAGGCCGGCACCCTCGCCTGCGCGGGCAACGCGAACTTCATGGCCGGGTACATGATGTACGGCGGGCGGATCATCATCCTCGGCGATTCCGGCGAGAAGGTCGGCGAGGACATGACCGGCGGGCACATCTTCGTCGGCGGCAGGGTGCAGGGCCTCGGCTCCGACGCCGAGCTCGTCGATCTCGACGACGGCGAGGACGACGACCTCCGGGCCTTCCTCGACCGCTACGCGCTACCCTTCAAGGGCACGTTCACGAAGATCGCCAACGCCGGGAAGAAGCTGCGCTACGCGACGAGCGAACGGCAGATGCGCAGCATCCCCTTCTTCACCTTCTCCGGAGCCTCGGAGTACTGGAACCCGAAGATCCAGGAAGACATCCACATCAAGTCGCAGATCGGGCGCTATCGCATCCGCGGCTACGGTGGAGCGCGTCCCCTGCCGCACCTTGCCGACCTCGCGTTCCGGCGTGACGTCTCCCATGCCGGCAAGGACAAGGACGTGGTGTCGAAGGTCGCGCTCGAGACCTGGATCGGCGGCCTGAACGGCGCCAACCCCCTCAGGCTCTCCATGCCGGTGATGATCGCCCCGATGAGCTACGGGGCCCTCAGCGCATCGACCAAGCGCGCGATCGGCCTCGCCTCGACCCTCGCCGGCATCGCCGAGAACACCGGGGAGGGCGGCATGAGCGACGCGCAGCGGGGTGCGGCGAGCCAGCTCGTCTTCCAGATGCTCGGCGGGCGGCTCGGCTGGAACATCCACGACATGAACCGCGCCGACGGTCTCGAGATCTACATCTCCCAGGGCGCGAAGCCCGGCCTCGGCGGCCAGCTCATGGCGAAGAAGGTCACGCCCGAACTCGCCCGCATCCGCGGCATCCCCTCCGGCATCGATCTCCGCTCCCCGTCGCGCCACCCCGACATCCTCGGCGGCGACGACCTCCTCATCAAGGTGGAGGAGATGCGCGAGGCGACCGGGTACCGCCTGCCGGTCAGCGTCAAGCTCGGGGCGGGCCGAGTCGGCGACGACGTCAAGATCGCGGTCAAGGACGGCTTCGACTTCATCGAGCTCGACGGCATGCAGGGCTCGACCGGCGCGGGCAGCGCCGAAGTCATCGACTACGTCGGAATCCCGACCCTGTCCGCCATCATCGAAGCGATCGACGCCCTGGAGGAGATCGGGCGCCGGCAGGACATCGAGATCGTGCTGATGGGCGGGATCCGGGACGGCGTCGACGCGGTGAAGGCGCTGTGCCTCGGAGCGGACGCGGTCGCCTTCGGCACCTCGACCATCATCGCGGGCGGGTGCATCGCCTGCATGCAGTGCCACGCGGGGCAGTGCGTGACCGGCATCGCGACCCAGGACCCGGAGCACGAGAAGCGCTACGACCCGGAGCTCGAATCGCACAACATCCACCGCTTCCTCGAGGGAGTGCGCTGGCAGATCGCGGCGCTCGTCCACGCCCTCGGGCATGACGATTTCCGCGCCCTCGGCCGGGACGACCTGGTGGCGCTCACCCCGGAGGCGGCCGAGATCACGGGCCTGCCCTTCGAGCCGGCCCGCCGGGCGAAGACCCCGGAGCTGCGGGTGCAGGTGGGCTGACGGCGGTGGCGGTCTACGACATCCACCGCATCCTCGTGCCCGACGCGCCGCCGGAGTACGAAGACCATACCCCCGACGTCCACTACGTGCCCGCGCCGTGCCAGGTCGCCTGCCCCATCGGTACGGACGCGCCCTCGTACATCGCCCGCATCTGGGAGGAGGACTACGAGGGCGCCTTCGAGGCGATCACCGCCACCAACCCCTTCAGCTCCATCTGCGGCCGGGTGTGCGACGCCCCCTGCGAGCCCGCCTGCCGGCGCACCGACAGCGACGGCGCGGTGCAGATCCGCAACCTCAAGCGCTTCGTCATGGACAAGCTCGGGGCGACCTGGCGCCCGCGCCCGGCGCCGGTGACCCGGGGGCGGAGCGTCGGCATCGTGGGCTCCGGGCCGGCGGGCCTCGTGGCCGCGCACGATCTGTGCGTCGCCGGCTACGCGGTGCACGTCTACGAGATGACGGACCGCCTCGGAGGCATGATGACTTGGGGGATCCCGGCCTTCCGGCTGCCGCCCGGCGTCATCGACGAGGACGTCGACCGGCTGATGCAGCGCTGTCCCGGGCTCGAAGTCCACCTCGGCACCGCGCTCGGCCGGGACGTGGGCCTCGACGAGCTCAAGGCGCGCCACGACGCGGTCCTGCTCACCATCGGCGCCTGGTGGGGCAAGCCGATGGGGATCCCCGGAGAGGACGACGAGCGGGTCGTCGACGGGGTGGGCTTCCTGCGCCGGGTGAACGCGGGCGAACGCCCGGAGATGCCGGAGACGGTGGTGGTGATCGGCGGTGGCGATGTCGCGATGGACGCCTGCCGGGTCGCGAAACGCCTGCCCGGCTGCAAGCACGTCAAGGTGGTCTACCGCCGCGGCCCCGACGAGATCCCGGCCCGCCGGATCGAGCTGCACCACGCGATCAAGGAAGACGTGGAGTTCGTCTACCACACCCGGCAGGTGGCGGTGGTTCCGCGCGGAAACGGGCTCGCGCTCAAGTGCGTGAAGACCGCGCCCGGCGAGCCGGACGAGGACGGGCGCCGGCGCCCGGTGGCGATCGACGGCAGCGAGCACGAGATCCTCTGCGGGACGGTGATCGCCGCGGTCGGCCAGCGCGGGACCTGCGAGGCGCTCGAGCGGGCGGGCATGATGGCGCCGGACCGGGTGCGCACCGAGTGGGACTCGATGCGCACCGCGGACCCGAAGGTGTTCGCGGCCGGCGACGGGGCTTTCGGCGGCTCCACCATCGTGATGGCGATGCACCACGGCCAGCGCGCCGCCTACTACGTGCGGCACTTCCTCGAAGGCAGGGACGACCCTCTGCCCTACCGCACCCCCTACCGCACCCGCCGCATACCCGTCGCCCAGGACCTCATGTGGGAGAGGTTCCCCGTCCAGGAGCCGGTGTTCCGGGGCCTGGGCGAGCGGCCCGCCGAGTTCCCCGAGATCGAGCTGACCTACGACGCGGACACGGCCCGGGCCGAAGCCGCGCGCTGCTACCGCTGCGACGCGGAGACCGGCTCCGCGGACTACTCGGTGCTGCACCGCGAGGACATCTTCTCGATGGCCAGGACCCACCCGCGGGACGGGGCCAAGCTCGCGGCGATGCTCCACCGGCGCCTGCGCCTGCGCGAGAACCCGTTCCCCGAGGAACGCCCCGCCAGTTTCGACGACCTCGTCTTCCTCCCCGCGAACCTGTCCCGGCTGGTCATCGACCCCTACCGCGAGGCCTGCCGGATCACCTGGACGCTGGGCGGGCGCCTCGACCTCGGCGTTCCCTTCTTCGTGGCGGGTTTCGACGAGGCGCACGAGGAGATCCGGGAGGCGGTCGACGGCGGCGCTGCGGCGGCCGGCGGCGCCTGCCTGGGAGTGCGGCCCCTGGGGCCTCGCGCCCCCTGGCTCCAGATCTGCGAGCCCGGCCATGACGCTCCGAGCCCCGATGCGGCCGGAGTCGTGTACCGGGGGGGCGGGCTCCGGCGCCCGGGCCGGCCCCGCGGGCGCGTCCCGAACAGCTCCTCGGGCTCCTCCTCGCCTCACGCCGCGGTCTCGACGAGGCGATCGCCGGCGCGCTGGAGCACGACTTCGATCTGCTCGTGCTCGACGGCACCGGCCGCCTCGGACGCGGATGGCCGGAGCTCGGCGGCGCTCCGGACCTGGCCCTCCTGCGCGACACCATCGCGATCCTGCGGCGCCTGAAGAAGGAGGAGACGATCGACATCGCCTGGTTCGGCGGCGTCCGCTCGGGCACCGACGCGGCCAAGCTCGTCGGGCTCGGGGCGAACGCGGTGGGCTACGGGGTGGCGGTGGCGCTCGCGCTCGGCGGCGAGATCACCGCCGCGGACATGCGCTTCACCCCGGACCGCGGCGCCGAGGAGCGGGTGGACGCGGTCGTCAACATCCTCCGGGCCAATGCCGGGGAGGCGTCGATGATGGCGCGTTGCGCGGGCAAGACCCGCCTGCACAACATCGAGCCGGAGGACCTGCGGTCGGTGACCCGGGCCACCGCCGCCGCCACCGGCATCCCGCTCGCCGGGGCGCGGGCCGCGCAAGCGGCCGGGAGCGAGCGGACCGTCCGGTGCGACGGGCGGTGAAGAGGTGTCCGGCGCCCGGACACATGCCGAGGGTACGGATCAGGACTCCAGCGGGGACCCCACCATGAAGGACCACTACTACTTCGACAACGCCTCGACGACGTGGCCGAAACCCGAGCCGGTGTACCGGTTCATGGACGCCTTCTTCCGCAGCCACGGGGTCAACCCGGGGCGGTCCGGGCATTCCCTCGCGATCGAGGCGGAGCAGATGATCTTCGAGACCCGGCGCCTGCTCGCGCAGTTCTTCGGCTTCCGCGGCGACCCGAACCGGGTGGTGTTTACCCAGAACGTCACCGATGCGCTGAACATCGCCCTGTTCGGCCTCGTCGGCGAGGGCGACCACGTCGTCACCACGCGGGTCGAGCACAACTCCGTGCTGCGCCCGCTCTACCACCTGGAGCGCGACTGCGGAGTGCGGGTCACGCGAGTCGGGAGTGACGCCGAAGGCTACGTGGACCCCGACGCGATCCGCGCAGCGCTCCGTCCGCGCACCCGGATGGTGGTCGTCAACCACGGTTCGAACGTGCTCGGATCGGTGCAGGATCTGGCCGCGATCGGGGCGGTCGCCCGCGAGAGCGGAGCGCTCTTCGTCGTCGATACCGCCCAGAGCGCTGGCGTGCTCCCCATCGACATGGACGGGCTCGGGATCGACGTCCTGTGCTTCACCGGCCACAAGGGCCTGCTCGGGCCGATGGGGATCGGGGGGATGATCGTCGCCGAGGGAGTGGAGATCCGCCATGTCCGGGTCGGCGGTACCGGCGTCGATTCGATCTCGAAGTTCCAGCCCGACGACTATCCGCATCGCCTGGAGGCGGGCACCGGCTCGATCCCGGGCATCGCGGGGCTGAACGCCGCGCAGAAATGGTTCGCGGACCTCGGCCGCGCCCGGCCCGGCGCCGCTCCCGATGCCGACCACGCCACTTCGTGCGGGTACGCGCTCGCCCATATCGAGGCCGTGGAGGTGGACCATGTCCGCCGTATCCGGAGCGCGCTGGACGCCATGGACGGGATCGAGGTCTACGGACCGCGCGGCAACCGCCCGCGGGTCGCGACGCTGTCGTTCAACGTCGAGGGCCTGCCCGCGCCCCGGGTCGGCGAGATGCTCGATGCGGACCACCACGTCTGCGTGCGCGCCGGCCTGCACTGCGCCCCCCTGGTGCACGAGGACCTGGGCACGACGGAGCGCCTCGGCGCGGTGCGGATCGCCCCCGGCTACTTCACCGACGACGAGGATCTGGAGCACGCGCTCGGCGCGATCGCGGACCTCGCGCAGTAGCCGCGGCGCCCGCAGTGACGGGCCGCACCGCGCGCCGGTCGTTCGCCATGCATTCCCCACACCCACGAGTGCACGGAGGAGTTCCTGATCCTGGAGGGCGAGCTGATCGAGAGCGACGGCACCGTGCTGAAGGAGGGTGACTTCACCAGTTACCGGCCCGGTACCCGCCACAGTTCGCGCACGGAGACCGGCTGCCTGCTGGTCGGAATCGACTGGGACCCACCCGGTCCGGGACAGCCCCGACGAGCCGTCGTCAAAGGGAGGCGTAGCGCCTCAGGTGGTACGCGTCGTCGCCGAACATGACGTCGATCATCGTCAGGCGCTTGAAGTAGTGGCCGACCGCCAGCTCGTCGGTCATGCCCATGGCGCCGTGGAGCTGGACGGCGCGCTGGCCGATCATCCGGCCGTGCCTGCCGGCGAGGTGCTTGGCGCTCGATACCGCCTTGTCGCGTAGCCGCCCGTCGCGCTCGCCGAGCCGGAGGGTCGCGACGTACGTCATCGACCGCACCTCCTCGCTCGCCATCAGCATGTCGGCGAACTGGTGCTGCAGAGCCTGGAAGGCGCCGATGGGCCGGCCGAACTGCCGGCGGGTCCGGAGGTGCTCGGCGGTGCTCCTCACGATGACGTCGATCACCCCCACCGCCTCCGCGCACAGCGCGGCGATGGCCCGTTGCGCCACCGCCTCGATCACCGGCAGGGCGCACCGCGGGTCCCCGAGCACCGCCTCGGCGCCCACCCGTACCTGCTCGAAGGCGACCTCCGCGGCGCGCAGGCCGTCGACGGTGCGGTAGTCGCGCAGCATGACCCCGTCCGCGCCGCGATCGACCAGGAACAGCCCGATGCCCGCGCGGTCGCGCGGGTCTCCGTCCGTGCGCGCCGAGACGACGAGCTTGTCGGCGGTGGCGGCGCCGAGCACCACGCCCTTGGCGCCGTCGATCACGTGGCCGCCGTCCCGGCGCCTGGCGGTGGTCCTCACGTCGAACAGGTCGTATCCGCTCTGCGCCTCGACCCAGGCGAACGCGAGCTTCAGCTCTCCGGCCGCCAGCGAGGGCAGGAGGGCGTGCTTCTGCGCTTCGGAGCCGGCCGTCGCCACGAGGTTGCCGCCGAGCACCACGCTCGGGAAGTACGGCTCCGGCACGAGGCCCGCGCCGAAGGCCTCCATCAGCACCATCGTCTCCACCGGCCCCCCGCCGGTGCCGCCGAACGCTTCGGGCAGGCCGACACCCAGCCAGCCGAGCTCCGCCATCTGCCGCCAGCGCGGCTCGCTGTAACCGGGCTCGCCCTCGACCAGCGCCCGGCGCCGGTCGAGCGGGCAGGTTTCGCGCACGAAGCGCTCCGCGCTGTCCTTCAGGAGCCGCTGCTCCTCGCCGAGGGAGAAGTTCATCCTCCGGTGCCGGCGGCCCGGTGCGCGGGCTCCGGGGAGCCGTCGAACGAGAGCCCGTTCATCACCCCAGCACCGTCCCGGCGATGATGTTGCGCTGGATCTCGTTGGTCCCGCCGTAGATCGAAGTCTTGCGCGTGTCGAAGTACGCCGCGGCCGGCCCGGCCGCGTAGCCGGGTCCCACCGGCGCCTCGTTCCAGCCGTGCTCCATCGCTTCGGGGACGTGGGGGAGGGCGTAGTAGCCCATGGCTTTCATGAGCAGCTCGGAGAGCTTCTGCTGCACCTCGGTGCCGCGGACCTTGAGCATGTTCGCCTCCACCCCCGGCGCCTTGCCCCGCTCGGCGTCCATCAGGGCGCGCAGCTCGGTGAACTCCAGCGCGGCCAGCTCGATCTCGGTCTCCGCGACGCGGTGCATGAAGTCGGCGTCGTCGGCGAGCAGCGTTCCGCCCACGCGGTGGCGGCGGGCGATCTCCTTCAGGTACGAGAGTCGCGCCTTGGACTCCGCGAGGCGTGCGATGCCGAAGCGTTCGTGCCCCAGCAGGAACTTGGCGCAGGTCCAGCCCCGGTTCTCCTCGCCGACCCGGTCCTCGACCGGCACCTTCACGTCCGTGAGGTGGACGGTGTTGATCTCCCGGCCGCCGTCGATGGTGACGATGGGCCTGACCTCGACCCCGGGGTCGCGCATGTCGACGAGCACGAAGGAGATCCCTTCCTGCGGCTTGGCCCCGGTGTCCGTGCGCACGAGGCAGAACATCATGTCCGCCCAGTGTGCGCCGGTGGTCCAGGTCTTGGCGCCGTTGACGACGTAGTGGTCGCCGTCACGGATCGCGCGGGTGCGCAGGCTCGCCAGATCGGAGCCGGCGTCCGGCTCCGAGTAGCCCTGGCACCACCACGTCCGGTTCCCGGCGATGTCCGGCAGGTACTTCGCCTTCTGCGCGTCGGTGCCGAAGGTGCAGATCACCGGCCCCACCATCTTCGGCCCGAAGGGGACGATCCGCGGTGCGTTGGCGCGCGCCATCTCCTCCTCGAAGATGTAGTGCTGCACCGGCGACCAGCCCGTCCCGCCGTACTCCTCCGGCCACGAATGGACGAGCCAGCCCTTCTCGGCGAGGATGTCCTGCCAGCGGAGGTAGTCGTCCTTTCCGAGCGTCAGGAAGCGCTCGACCTTCGTGCGGAGATCCCCGGGCAGACGCTCCTCGATGAACGCGCGCACCTCCCGGCGGAAGTCGCGCAGCTCGTCCGTGAACTCCAGGTCCATCGGCTGCTCCTCGCGATGAGCGGGCATCCTTGCCGCATTCGAGGGGAGCCGTCAATCGTCCGCTCCGGGGGTGGCAGGACGTTCCGGGACGGCCCGCGTGCGGGGAGGGCACACGGGCGTTCACGAGCACGACGACCGGCCGGTCCGGGCGCAGGGCATCGGCGGGCGGGTGTGTTGGTGACGGGAGCAGGGCGGGGGCTCGGGCGCGCATGTGCGCTCGCACTCTCCGGGACCGGCGCGCAGGTCATCGCGGTGGCGCGCACCCCGAGCGAGCTCGACAGCCTCGTCGCCGAGGCGCCGGGTCCGGTCGAATCCTGGGTGGACGATGTCGTCGGCGATGGGCTGCTTGCGCGAATCGAGGCGCTCGACCGGCTCGACGTGCTGGTGAACAACGCAGGGACGAATCGGCCGCAGCCCTTCCTCGAGGTGACCGACGAGGCGCTGGACGCCATGTTGAACCGCGCGCTCATCCCGCCTTCTCTTGCAAGGTAGCGACCATGAGCCGTGCATGCGGCGATGCGTCCAGTACCTTTTCGACATCGATTTTCTCCAGGATGTCAAAGGAGTGCCGCCCCTTCCCGTACCGACCCTTCCTGCAGTCCCGGGTAGCGTTCTTCAGCGCGTTGAACACATCGGCCTTGGCCACCTCTTCGATTCCCTGATACCCGGGAAGAGCGTTGCGATCGAAGCCCTGACCGAAGAAAGCAGCGAGGCCCTCCTGGTCGGCCAGGAACCAGGCCTCCATGCACTGGACCATCAGGTGGGCATGTTCGTCCGCGGCATCGTGCGGCTTTCCCCAACGGTCGCGTCGTTCCAGGTGCTGCCAAGGTCCGGAGCCCGGCGCGACGGGGGCTTCACTGTCGACCAGCAGGACGATGAACTCGTGCGCCTTCCTTGCTCGCAACGCCATGCAGAACTTGTCGAAGGCCCTTGCCCTGCCGCCGCAGGCGATGACCCGCGGCATTCGTCCGGCGAGGTTCGCCTTCTCGAAGAAGGAGCGGAAGCCCCTGCGGCACTCCGTGCGCAGGGCTTTGCCGTCACCCCCTCCCTCGACATAGACCTTGACCTTCACCAGCGATTCCCTCCGAGCTCCCCGGAGGTCCAGAGCTCGCCGAGCCGGTACTTGTCGAGCCAGTGGGAAAGCTCCTCCTTGTCCAGCCGCTTGAGCTTCGTCTGCCCGTTCTCCTTCTCGCAGATCACGATGCTCTCCGGCGTGTCCGTCAACGCGTCGACGAGCGTGTCCGAGTGCGTGGTGACGATGAGCTGGCACCGCTCGGAGGCTTCGCGCAGCAGGTCGGCAAGGCCTGGCAGGATGTCCGGATGCAGTCCAAGCTCCGGTTCCTCGATGCAGACCAGTCGCGGCAGGTTCGGGTGGCACAGGATGGCGAGCAGGCAAAGGTAGCGCAGAGTCCCGTCGGACAGCCTCGTGGCGGGGACCCGGACGTCGCCCTCCCTGAGAAACACCTGGACACTGCCGGCCTCGACCTGCACGTAGTAGTCGTCGATGCCGTCGTAGAGCTTCCGAAGCGCACCGAGAACCTTCTCCTTCGCCTTCGAGTCCCCCTCGAGGCGGTTCAGAATCAGGCCGAGGTTCCCGCCGTCTTCCGCAAGTGAGTCGTTCGGAAGGTCAGCCCTCTGCGGCAGTCGTGGTGCGGTGTTCCGACCAAAGGACCACTCGCGATAGAGCTGAATGCCGGCGAAACAGCTCCCCAGATACGTGAGTTCAGGATATTGAACCGGATCCTTGAGTTGCGACAGCACCGATTGGTCAAGCCTGATGTCGGCCAAGGGCAGCTCGCGCTGGCTTCTCTCCCCGCTCTCGTCCAGATAGGCCAAAGTCACCTCGCCACTTCGTCGCTCCAGGTAGCGATCCGGGCTGTTCTCTCTCCCCCCGGTTCCGTCGACTGCTCCGATCTCCTCCGTGAGATTCACCATTATTCCGAGGAATAGCGGCCTGAGCCCGAGCGAGTAGCGAAGCAGCTTCTTGTCGGGAGGGAAGAAAGGATGTCCTACGACCACTTCCACGTGTGAGCCCGTCGCTTTCGGCCCACCACGCCAGATCCAGTTCTCGGTTCCGCCTCCTTCGCGTATCGGGCCCATGACGTCGGTCGGCGCCGCTCTCAACAGGCCGATCACCTCGATGAGGTTTGATTTGCCCGAGCCGTTGGGACCGATCAGAACATTGAGAGGCTCGAGCTCGAGCTCCTGCGCGTCCGGCCCGAACGAGAGCAGGTTCTCGAGCTTGATCCGGTGCATGAACATGGTCCGTGTCTCCTCACCCGGTAGCGGTCGTGCGCTGCCTGACCGGAGTCCTGGATTTCCAATCGGCCGTCGCGGCTTCCACCAGGCCGCTGTCCTGAGTCCGGAGCGTACCGTTTCCCGGCTTCCGGTGGTCGACCCTCCGCTCCATGGGCAGTACTTGAGCGGCCTGATGCCGTCCGTCGCGCTCGGCATCGCATGAATACTCGGCGGGCAGACCCCGCGTCCGAGGTTGCCCCGCTTTGGTGGACACCTGAACATTGTGCAAAGGAGGTGTCCCCATGTCGAAGAGAATGAGTCACGAAACGTACGAAGTCTTCGCGCTCCGCTACGCCGAGCGCCCCGAGCGCACGCGGCAGGAGAACTTCCTGGAGCCGGTCGACGCTCATGACATGCCGATGCCGATCGACTACTTCGTGTGGGTGCTGCGCAACGCGAACCGTACCGTCGTGGTGGATACCGGCTTCGACCACGCCGAGGCGGCGCGCCGCGGTCGCAGGCTGATGCGGCTTCCGTCGCAGGCGCTCGCGAGCATCGGCGTCGATGCGGCTGGCGTCGAGGACGTGGTCATCACCCACCTGCACTACGACCACGCGGGGACGCTGGGCGATTTCCCGCGGGCGCGGTTCCATGTCCAGGAGTCCGAGATGCGGTTCGCGACCGGACGCTGGATGCTCGACGACGCCGAACGCCATGCGTACTCCGCCGATCACGTCGCGGAGCTCGTGCACCGGCTGTTCGAGAAGCGCATCGCCTTCCACCACGAGGACGGCGAGGTCGCGCCCGGCGTCACCGTGCACCGCATGCCCGGGCACACGATGGGCATGCAGTCGGTCCGGGTGCCCACCCGGCGCGGGTGGGTCCTTCTCGCCTCGGACGCCTCGCACTACTACGAGCACTGGGTGCGGCGGGTGCCGTTCGCAATCTGCTGGTCGCGGGACGACCTCCTGGAAAGCTACCGGAACTTCGAGTGGCTCGCCGACAGCGAGGACCACGTGGTGCCGGGCCACGATCCGCTGGTGCGCGCGCTCTATCCGGCGGCCGGCGGCACACTCGGCAGCGACGCGGTCCGCCTCGACGAGGCGCCGGCGAGAACACTGCGCGAGGTCTTCCCGGAGCGCTGATCCGGCGGGCGGCGGACGCTTCCCCCGAGGACTTCCGCGGCGGCGCCCGGAACCCGCTCAGGACGCCGCGCGCGACAAGCGCTGAGCAGCCTGCCCTTGGGGATCGCCCCCAGTCCCACCCCGATCAGGCTGCCGCGCAGGATCGACCTGAAGCAGCGCCTGAATTCCGCCATGCCCGCGCCGGGGCCGGCCATGCGTCCGGTCTCGTGGGCGTCCCGGAACCTCTGCGTGAAGTAGTGCATGATCTCCGGCAGCGCGAACAGCCCGATCAGGACCGGGATGAAGCTCAGGCCGCCCATCAGGTTCCAGTTGTCGAAGTTGCGAGCCGACCGGCTCGCGCAGGTCGACGTCCTTCCAGCCGAGCGCCGGCGCGGACCGCAACCGGCAACGCTGCGGATCGAGCGAGCCCGCGCGCGCGATGCCGCGTCCCGTGTCCTGACGGCGCGCGGGGATCGCGCATGACCGGACAGACCTCCGCCGCGACGGCTCGAAGTCCGCTGTTCTCCTTCGTCGTGGTCGCCGACACCCACGTCAACGAAGGCGAGCACGTGTCGACCGCCCCCTACGAGACCAACCGCCTCGCCAACGCCCGGGCGCGCCACGTATTCGCGGAGATCGCGGCGATGCGCCCGCCGCCGCGCTTCGTGGTGCACCTCGGGGACATCGTGCACCCGGTCCCGTCGCTGCCGGCGTTCCATGATGCGGTGGGGCATTTCAAGCGCATCGCCTCCCGGCTCCCGGTCCCCCTGCACGTCATTCCCGGCAACCACGACGTGGGCGACAAGGCCGTCGACTGGATGCCGGCGGATCGGGTCTGCGACGACCACCTCGCGACCTGGCGGGCGGCGTTCGGGGAAGACTTCCACGCGTTCGACGAGGCGGGGGTGCGCTTCGTCATGCTGAACTCCCTGCTGTTGAACTCCGGGCTCGCCGACGAGGCGCGCCAGCGCGCGTGGCTCGCGCGGCAGATCGACTCCGCGGGCGAACTTCGCGTGTTCCTGTTCATGCACTATCCGCCGTACATTTACCGTCCCGACGAGCGCGGCAGCTACGACAACATCGACGAGCCGGCGCGCGCGTGGCTGCTCGACCAGATCGGGAAGCCGGCGGTCGAGGCGGTCTTCGCCGGCCACGTCCACAACTTCTGGTACGACCGCGTGGGCGGGGCCGACATGTACATGCTTCCCTCCACCGCGTTCGTGCGCCACGACTTCTCCGAGTTCTGCCCGGTGGCGCCCGCTCCCGAGTTCGGGCGCGGGGACGTCGCGAAGTTCGGCTATTTCCGGGTCGACGTCTTCGAGGACGGTCACGTCGCGTACGCGATACGCAGCATGGGGCGGCAGTGCGCTCCGGACGAGACTCCGCGGGTGGCGGCGAGGCGTCACCTCGCCCATCCCGGGACATCGGGGTTCGACAACGCCGGCGTCGAGCTCCGCCACCCCTGGGCCGAGGTCATGCAGATCGCCGCGACCGGCGGAGTGCAGGAGTTCGGCCGCAAGTGGGCGCGCAACGACTACCCGCTGCTCGCCCTGTGGGAGATGGGCGTCCGGCTGTCCAAGGTCCCCGACACCGACGTGCTTGAGAGCGGACCGCGCGAGCGCATGCGGCTCATGGCGCGGTTCGGGCATCGCTACGTCGTCACCGTCGTCGGCGCGCCGCGCGAAGCCCTGCTGGAGGCGGCCGGCGCCGGGAGCGGAGTGCTCGCCTACGAGGCGAACCTGACCCTCGAACGGTTCGAGCACGCCCGGGACGCGCTGCGCTCGGCGCGCGCGGCGAGCGGCGCGATGATCTTCCTCGCCAGGATCGACACCGGGCACGAGGCGCACTTCGACGGGACGACGTTCAGCCACCGTGTGAAGTCCGGGTTCACGACGGAGGAGGCGATCCGGCGCCGGGCGCTGATCGCCGGGGCTGTCGAGCGCGGGCAGATCGACGGCGTCACGGTGCGGATCGAGATCGACGAGCCGCTGCCGGCGGCGGCCCGCCGGCTCCGCGCGTTCACCGAAGAGACCGGTGCCCGGGTCCTCGCGTCGCTCAAGCTCTCCGGCGCGAGCGCCGCCACCGCCCGCACCGATGATCGCGAGACCGCGGCCCGGGCGGCGCAGGCGCTGGTCCTGTCCCGGTGCGGGTCGGGGATCCGCTACGTATTCGACACGTTCATGGACGTGGACCGGGGGTACTACCCTCGCCACGCATTCATCGACCGCCGGTTCAACCCCCGTCCCGCGGCGGGGGTGTTCACGGCGCTCGTGTCGCTGTTTCCGGGGCATGAGCCGTTCTCGCCGCTCGGCGGCGGGAGCGACGAGACCCTGGACTTCGAGCACGCGGGGTCGCGCTACCGGCTCGTATGCGCGCGGCGCGACGCGGCGCTCGCCTCGCTCGGGGCGCTCCCCGCGGACCGGCCGGTCCACGACCTGTTCGCGGGCCGGGAGGCGACGGCGGCGGATCTGCGGGCGGCGATGGCGCGCGCCGCGCCGGACGGCGAAGACGCCCTGCACGTCGTATTGGCGCGACTCGACTGACGAGCCACGAATCGCGAGGTTCCGGCGCATGGCCCGCAACGCACCCAACATCCTCGTCGTCCAGGCGGACCAGATGACCGCGCGGGCGCTGTCGCTGTACGGCCACCGGCTGGTCGAGACCCCCCATCTCGAACGGCTGGCCGGGAACGGGACGGTGTTCGAGAACGCATACTGCAACTTCCCGCTGTGCGTGCCGTCCCGCATGTCGATGCTGGCGGGCCGCCACGCCAGCGCCATCTCGATGTGGGACAACGCCATCGAGATGCCCGCGTCGGTTCCGACCCTCGCCCACTACCTGCGGGACCAGGGCTACCACACCGTGCTGTGCGGCAAGATGCACTTCATCGGTCCCGACCAGTTGCACGGGTTCGACGAACGCATCACCACCGACATCTATCCCTCCAACTTCGCATGGACGCCGGACTGGATCGCGGGCGAGCGCTATCGTCCGACCGGCATCAACATGCGGGCGGTGGTGGACGCGGGGGTCTGCGTGCGCGGCCTGCAGATCGACTACGACGAGGAAGTGGAGTTCGCCGGCGTGCAGAAGCTGTACGACCTGGCCCGCTTCAACCGGGACGAACCGTTCCTCCTGTGGGTCTCCTTCACCCATCCCCACTCGCCGTTCATCACCACGCGGCGCTACTGGGACCTCTACGACCACGACGCCATCGACATGCCCGCGGTTCCCGCCTTCGACGTCGGGGAGATGGACGTCATGAGCCGCTGGCTGTACCACGCCCACGGCGGGGACCTGCACCACGTGGGCGACGAGCACGTCCGCAACGCCCGGCACGCCTATTACGGCATGTGCTCCTACGTCGACGACAAGGTGGGGCGCCTGCTGGACACCCTCGAGGACCTGGGGATCGAAGGCGACACGGCCGTGGTGTTCACCTCCGATCACGGCGAGATGCTGGGCGAGCGCGGCCAGTGGTTCAAGCAGTCGTTCCACGAGTGGTCGGCGCGGGTCCCCCTGATCGTGCGGATCCCGGGCCTGCGACCGGTTCCGCGCGCACCGGAGCTGGTTTCCCTGGTCGACCTGCTGCCGACGTTCCTGGACATCGCGACCCAGGGCGCCGTCCCCGATCCGGTCACCCCCATGGACGGCCGCTCCCTGGTGCCCCTGATGCGCGGAGGGGCGGACTGGCGGAACCAGGTGGTGTCCGAATACACCGGGGAGGGGGTCTGCGCGCCGTGCCGCATGGTGCGCCGCGACAACGTGAAGTTCATCCATACCCACGGCCATCCCGACCTCATGTACGACCTCGACGCCGACCCGCTGGAGCTCGACAACGTGATCGGGCGGCCGGAATACGCCGGCGTCGAACGCGAGCTGCGCGGGGAAGTCCTGCGCGGCTGGGACCCGGAGCGGATCCACGACGCCTGCATCCGGAGCCAGAGGGAACGCCTGTTCATCCACCGGTCCACCGGAGGCGAGCCCGGCTACGCCTACGAGTACCGGTCCGGCGACCGGCAGCGCTTCGTGCGCAACGCCAGCGCCGTCGGCGCCAAGGCGAAGGCCCGCTATCCGTTCGTGGAGCCCACTCCCTTCCTTCGATGATCCCGGCCGGTTCCCGGCGGGACCCTTCCCACGCCCGCCTCCGCGCCCCGCGGGCACGGAGACCCGGACGCGCCCGTTGCGGGCCCGTGCCGCGCTCAGGCGTCGGTCGGAGTCCACTATCAGGCGGCGTGCTATCGCCAAACCGAACACACGGCGCTGGCCGCTTGACTCACACGAAACAGTCTCCGGAATTCCCGGCGCGGTTCAGCGGCTCGGGGCGTGCTTCGGCGACCGGCGCCGCAGGCAGCTTGCGCCGCCACAGGTCGAACGTGCTCAGCGCCAATCCGTGCGCCGCGCAGAATCTGCCCCGGGTCTGACCCGAGCGCTCGAACTGCTCGACCAGCTTGCGCCACTGCGCGGCGGTGCGCCGCACACGATGTCTCGTACCACCTGTCCGCCTCATGATTCCGCTCGCCTCCGTGTCGGGGGAAGCGGCGAGTGAACCAGACGAGACTCCCTATCAGAACAACGGCCTACTTTGTCCGCTTACGGTGAGAACGCTGCGCGAGGTCTTCCCGGAGCGCTGATCCGGCGGGCGGCGGGCGCTTCCCCCGAGGACTTCCGCGGCGGTGCCCGGAATCGGCTCAGGACGCCGCGCGCGACAAGCGCTCGAGCAGCCTGCCCTTGATGATCTTGCGGGTCGCGGTCAACGGCATCGCATCGAGGACCTCCAGCCGCTCCGGCCATCGAACCTTCGCGACGCCGTTCTCTTCCAGGTACGTGCAGATGGCCTCCAGGGTCGGCGCGCCGGCGCCGGCGACGGTGATGCAGCAGCAGGCACGCTCGCCCAGCACCGGGTCCGGGACCGGCACGATCGCCGCCATGTCGACCTGCGGATGCGCGGCGAGCAGGTCCTCGATGTCACGGGGGTTGTACTTGATCCCGCCGCGGTTGATGACGTCCTTGCACCGTCCCGTGATCGCGACGTTCCCGCCGGCGCCGACCACGGCGAGATCGCCGGTGCGGAACCAGCCGTCGCCGGAGAACGCGCCGCGGTCGGCCTCCGGATGGTCGAAGTACCCGGGGAAGAGCAACGGGCCGCGGACGTGCAGCTCTCCTTCCGCGCCGGCCGGCAGCACCGCGTCGTCCGCACCGACCACCCGGACCTCGGTCCCGGGGCCGGGCCGCCCGGCCGAGCCGGCCACCGTCTCGATCGGATCTCCCGGACGGGTATAGAGGCCGGCCTGGGTCTCGGTCATGCCCCAGAGCTGGGTGACGTGCCCGGCGGGCATCCGCTCCTGAAGTCCCTCCGCGATGGACGGTGCGACCGCGCTACCGGAGAGCACCGCGAGCCGCAACGCGGACAGCGCATCCGCGTTCGGCAGCCCGGTCCCGAGACAGGCGGCGATATGGGCGGGTGCGGCGAACAGCACGGTGACCGCCTCGGCGGCAAGGGTTCGGGCGAGGTCCGGCGGCGTGAAGGCGGGGAGGAGCACCGTCGATGCGCCGGCCGCCAGCGCCAGGTGCACGCTGTAGAGCGCGTAGAGGTGTCCGAACGGTGCCGCGGAGAGGATCCGGTCGCTGGCCTCGATCCCGTGCTCCGGCACCCCGAGCCGGGCGTTTCCGAGAATGCCTTGGTAGGCGAGCGGCACCCCCTTGGGCCGGGCCGAGGTGCCCGAGGTGTAGAGCAGCAGGAACGGGTCGGCGGCGACCGGACCGTCGGACAGGTCATGAGGTGCGGCGGTGGTGAGGTCGGTGAAGGAGCAAGCCCCTGCGAGCGGCTCGCCGAGCACGATGACATGCTCCAGCGAGGGAACGCGGCGGCGCAGATCGAGTGCGGTCTGCGCGGGCTTGAAGTCCCCCATGTCGTGCAGGCCGATGAAGGCGCGCGCCCCGGAGTGGGCCAGCAGCGTCTCCATCTCGGCCGCGCGGTAGGGCACGTAGAGGGTCGTCATCACCCCGCCGATTGCGCAGATCGCCAGGTAGCTCACGAGGTATTCCGCCCGGTTGGGCAACTGCACCGCAACCACGTCGCCCGAACCGAGGCCGAGCGTCTTCAGCCCGCCGGCGAGCGCCGCCACCCGTCCCGCCAGCTCGCGGTAGGACAGGCTCTGTCCGTCGCCGGTGATCGCGGTGGCGTCCGGCGTCTCCGACGCGGCCCGGACGAGCCACCGTGACAGGGTGTCGGCCGGCGACCACCAGCCGCGCTCCAGGTACAGGGCGGCGCGGTCGCCGTCGAAACGCATCGCATCGCGCAGGTTCATGGCAGCCTCGCTGTAGCCTCCACGCGCCTCGTGGGGAGTGAACCGCTCTGCTCGAAAACGCCGCCCGCCGCCCAGCTCGAGGAGCCGCTGGTAGTGGTTGCGGCGGATCTTGCGGCGTTCGACCAGGTTGCGGATGAAGGTCACCTGATCGCGGGAGAGCCCGACGCGTTCGGAGATCTCGGCGTCGGACAGGCCCAGGTCCGCGCGCTGGCGCTCGACCGCGGCGAAGTCCTTCATCCGCACGGGGTCGCCCCGGCGCCGCTGGAGGTTGTGGCTCAGTCCGAAGATGGTCTCGCCGAAGCTCTCGACCATGGCCTCGGTGACGCCGATCTGGGATCTGGAAAGGCCCCGGCTCATGAACCTTCCGGCGCCTTCCCCCGCATCAGGCCGGCGCGGCGGATCGGATCGGCCAAGGGTGCGCCGATGGCGATCGGGCACACCCGCATGCACTCGAAGCACTGGGCCAGGAGCCCGCCGCTGCCGACGCTCATCTTGTACCAGGCCATGGAGTTGTCGAGATCGGTGAGGATCGCCTCGCGCTGCGCGGCGTCCTCGGCCGCGATGGCCTGATCGAGCATGCGGGGCAGCGCCTCGTACTGCTCCGACATCTCGGCGCAGGCGGCCATGTCGTAGTGCATCTCGACCTGTCGGCCGTGCTCGTCGATGTCGCCGGAGAGGCACTGTACCGGGCAGAACTTCATGCACGGGGTCTGGCCGGTCTTGCGGAACAACGCGACGCAGGACACGTGCGGACAGGGGTTCTCCGCCAACGGCGCATCGGGCGGAAGCTCGAGCTCGGTGAAGATCGAGGCGAAGTACATGTAGCCGAACTCGGGATGCAGCAGGATGTCGCCGGCCAGCGAGCGGGCGCCGAGGCCGGCGAGCTCCGCGTGCAGCTTCAGGCTCTGGAGCGGCACCCGCGGCCCGGACTCGTTGTCGAGGTCGGGCGGGCAGTAGATCGACCGGGCGCCGAACCGGCTCTCGATGAAGAACGCGCCGCCGTAGGCGATGGTGTAGGCGCGGGTCTCGGTGCTGCCGAAGTAGGCCATGGCCTTGGCCGGCACCGTCCACGCGCCCTGCGTCTGGCCGCCGACCCCGAGCGAGATGACGGAGCGGACCCGGGGCATGAGGTCGCTCGGCCGATGCCCTGCGGGCGCGATCCGCTCGATCGCCTCCAGGTCGGCGACGCCGGCCGCGAGCGCGCCCTTGCGCAGGCAGTAGTCCAGGATGGCCTGCTTCGCGTCCGCCGGCGACGCGCCGTCGCGGTGGGTGGTCATCGTCTCGAACCGCCTCCGGAGCAATCCGGTACCAGACCGGGACAAGGTAGCAAGTCGGTCCGGCGGCAGGAAGATGACCGGAAGGCGAGCCGGCCGGGACCGCTGACCCGCCCGCCGCCGACCCGCCCGCCGGTGGCCCCGGGTACGGATCCGATGACGGCTGCGATGTCCGCCCGGCGGCTCATCGGACAGCGCTTCGGTGGGGGCAGGGGCGACATGTCTCGGAGTTCGCGGGCATCTTTCCGCAGGTGTGTGCGAAGACGCGCACATTCATCGACGATCGAGGCGGATGTTCGGCGGCGGGTCGGCGGGTCTCGGCGGGGCGGCCGGGGTGCGGAATGCCTCCCGTGTTCCGGCCGTCAACCGCCCTTGCGGCGGCTGATCGGCCTTCAGGGGCCTACCGGAGCATGTCGAGATTCAGATCCAGCACCCGGCCCATCCAGAGCGCCCGGTCGCGGTGGTCTTCGAGGTCGTGTCCCGTCTCCGGATGCACCAGCACCGCAAGCTCTCGACGGTTGAGCATCAGCCATCGCACGACGCCGTCGAACTGGTCCGGAGCGAACGCGACCTGGTACATCGGCTCGGGGTGCGGTCCGACCGGCTCGTCGCGCCAGCGGCCGAGCTTCACGGTGAAGTGGGCGTCGAGCGCTTCGCGCACCGCCGCGGCGTCGGCGCGGCTCGCCTCGTCGTAGTAGATGTGGGCGTGATAGCCGGTGACTTCGGGCATGTGTGTCGTCATTGCCGTTCCATCGACGTGGGCGGCTGCGCCCGCAATTGACACACACCGGGGTGCGACCGGCAAGCCCACGGCTTCCCGAGTCCGGGACCATTGTCGAGTCCGAGTTCACCGAGGGTCGGACGTCGACGAATGGCTGCGTCACTTCTACGACGTGACGCGCCAGCGCGCCTCGGAACGCGCGGTGGAGATGCCCTCCTGCGACGACTTCCGCGCCCGCAGCGTGTTCCGGCTCCTGCCGAAGCTCGTGACTGCCGCGCTCAGGCGTGTCCTTCGATCACCTCGATGAACGTCGCCGCGTAGCGTTCGAGCTTCTTCTCCCCGACCCCGGGTAGCGCCGCGAACTCTTCGCGGGTGAGCGGCTGCTGCTCGGCCATCGCTTCCAGCGTCGCGTCGTGGAAGATGACGTAGGGGGGCACGCTCTGCGCTTTGGCGAGCTCCCGGCGGTGCGCGCGCAGCGCGTCGAACAGCGCCTGGTGCCGGGGGCCGAGCGCGGCATGGACGCGCCGTTCCGTGCCTTCGGCGGGCTCGCGCCGCCGCCGCTTCTTCGCCGCCACCGTCGCGTCGCGCCTGAGCTGCACCTCGCACATGCCGCGCAGCACCGCGCGGCTCGCCTCGGTGAGCTTGAGCGATCCGAAGCCCTCGACGTCGACGCTCATCAGCCCACGCGCCACGAGCTGGCGGAACACCGAGCGCCACGTCGGTGCGTCGAGGTCCGCGCCGATGCCGAAGGTCGAGAGCCGGTGGTGGCCGAAGCCGCGTATCCGCGCATTGTCCTTGCCGAGCAGGATGTCGATGACGTAGCCCGCGCCGAAGCGCTGCCCGGTGCGGTACACGCACGAGAGCGCCTTGCGGGCGGCCTCGGTCGCGTCCCACGCCTGCGGCGGGGCGATGCAGTTGTCGCAGTTGCCGCACGGCCCGGCGCCCTCCTCGCCGAAGTACGCGAGCAGCGTCCGGCGCCGGCACGTGGTCAGCTCGCAGAAACCGAGTATCGCGTCGAGCTTGCGCACCTCGAGCCGCTTGCGCTGCTCGTCCGCGTCCGAGCCCTCGACCATCTGGCGCAGCGTGATGACGTCGGCGAGCCCGTACGCCATCCAGGCATCGGCCGGCAGCCCGTCGCGCCCGGCGCGGCCCGTCTCCTGGTAGTACGACTCGATGCTCTTCGGGAGGTCGAGATGGGCGACGAAGCGCACGTCCGGCTTGTCGATCCCCATGCCGAACGCGATGGTGGCGACGACGATCACCGCGTCCTCGCGCACGAACGCGACCTGGTGGCGCCGGCGCTCCTCCGCGTTCATGCCCGCGTGGTAGGGGAGCGCGTGGTAGCCCCTCTCCCGCAGCCACCGCGCCGTCTCCTCGACCTTGCGGCGCGAGAGGCAGTAGACGATGCCCGCATGGCCGCGGTGCTCGGCGTCGAGGAAGCGCGCGAGCTGCTCGCGCGCGCTGCGTTTCGGCACGATGGCGTAGCGGATGTTCGGGCGGTCGAAGCCGCTCACGAAGACCCGCGCGTCCCGGAGCCCGAGCCGCTCGGCGATCTCGCGCCGCGTGGGCTCGTCCGCGGTGGCGGTGAGCGCGATGCGCGGCACGCCGGGATAGCGCTCGTGCAGCACCGAGAGCTGGAGGTACTCGGGCCGGAAGTCGTGGCCCCACTGCGAGACGCAGTGCGCCTCGTCGATGGCGAAGAGGGCGATGCGCAGGCCGTCGAGCAGCGCGAGGGTGCGCTCGCTCATCAGCCGCTCCGGCGCGACGTAGAGCAGGTCGAGCGACCCTGCGCGGGCGCGGCGCTCGATCGCCCGGACTTCGTCGAAGGCGAGGGTCGAGTTCAGGTATGCGGCGCGCACCCCGGCCTGGAGCAGCGCGTCCACCTGGTCCTGCATCAGCGCGATGAGGGGCGAGACGACCACCGCGACGCCGTCCCGGAGCAGGGCGGGGATCTGGTAGCACAGGGACTTGCCGCCGCCGGTGGGCATGAGCACCAGGCAGTCGCCCCCGCCCGCGACGTGCTCGACGATCGCCTCCTGCTCGCCTCGGAACGCGCCGTATCCGAAGACGCGGCCGAGCGCCTCGCGCGGCGTCCGGGGCATGGCGCCGGATGCCGGCGTCACCGCCGTGCCGGGGCTGAGGGAGTCCCGGATCATCCGCGCGCCCGCTTCCCTCCCGGGTCGTAGAGCGCGCCGAGCGATGCCTTCGCGGGGACCCGTTGCCCCTCGACGACGATCTCCCACGTTCCGCTCTCGACCCACTCGCGGCTCACCCCGTCGTCGTGCCTGGCGTAGCCGAGGCCGACGCCGCCCCCCAGCGTGTGCCCGTAGTTGCCGGAGGTGAGGTAGCCCACCGCCGCGCCGTCGCGCAGTACCGGTTCGTGTCCGAAGAGCAGCGGCCCGGGGTCGGCGAGCAGGAACTGGAGCAGGCGCTTCGGCAGCGGCCGGTTCGAGTCGAGCTGGCGCGCGACCGCATCGTGTCCGATGAACGGCGCCGGCTTGTCCATCCGGCACACCCATCGCATGCCGGCTTCGGCCGGAGTGTCGACGTCCGCCACGTCGTGCCCGTAGTGGACGAACTTCTTCTCGATCCGGCCCGAGTCGAGCGCGTGCATCCCGGCCAGCTTCAGGCCGTGCTCCCCGCCCACCGACACGATCCGGTCGAGCGCGTGCCGGGCCTGATCGACGGGCGCGTACAGCTCCCAGCCGAGCTCGCCCACGTAGGAGACCCGCGCCGCGCGGCCGAGTGCGCAGCCGATCTCGACGTCGCGTACGGCGCCGAACGGGAACGCTTCGTTGGAGAGATCCGACCCGGTGACGGCGCCGACGACATCGCGGCTCTTCGGCCCCATCACCCCGAACACCGCCCACTGCGCGGTGACGTCGACCACGACCGCGTGCGCGTCGCCGTCGACATGGCGATCGAGCCACGCCAGATCGCGCCGCGTCGCCCCGGCTCCGCTCACCACCAGGAACTCGTTCTCGGCGAGCCGGGTGACGGTGAGCTCGGCCTCGATCCCGCCGCGCTCGTTCAGCCAGAACGTGTACACGAGCCGCCCCGGAGCCACGTCCACTTCGTTCGAGCAGATGCGCTGGAGCGCGCGGCAGGCGTCGCGGCCCTTGACCACGTACTTCGAGAAGCTCGACTGGTCGAACAGGGCGACGCCCTCGCGCGCCGCGCGGTGCTCGGCGGCGGAGTGCTCGAACCAGTTCTGGCGGCCGAAGGAGTACTCGTAGCGGGGCTCCACGCCCTCGGGCGCGAACCAGTTCGGCCGCTCCCAGCCCGCCGCCTCCCCGAAGCATGCGCCGCGCTCGGCGAGGCGCTCGTGCACCGGCGAGTGGCGCACGTCGCGCGCGGTGGTGTACTGGCGGTAGGGGTAGTGGCGGTCGTAGAGCAGTCCCAGGGTCTCCGACACCCGCGCCTCGATGTACGCCTGCGTCCCCTGGAACGAGAACACCCGGCGCAGGTCGTTGCCGGTGAGGTCGAGCGGCGGGTGGCCCTTGTCCATCCACTCCGCGCACGCCTTGCCGATTCCGCCCGAGGTGACGATGCCGACCGAGTTCAGGCCGCACGCGACGTAGAAGTTCCCGAGCTCGGGGGACTCGCCCACGTGGAACTGGTCGTCGTGGGTGAAGCTCTCCGGGCCGCAGAAGAAGCTCCGCCAGCCGACCTCCCGGAGCAGGGGCACGCGCTCCATCGCGTCGGCGAGCACCGGCATGAGCTGCTCCTCCATGTGGCCGGGGAGCTCGTCGAAGCAGAAGTCCTCCGGGATCGCTTCGAGGCGGATCGGCCGCGCGTCCAGCTCGAAGGCCCCGACCAGCAGGCTGCCGGCGTCCTCGCGGTAGTAGGCGCACTTGTCCTGGTCGCGCAGCACCGGGAGGTCGTTCGGCAGGTCGGGGAGCTTCTCGGTGTGGGCGTAGTAGTGCTCGCAGGCGTGCAGCGGGATCGTCACCCCGGCAAGGCGGCCGAGATGGCGCGACCACAGGCCCGCCGCGCACACCACGAACTCGCAGGCGATGTCGCCGGCCTCCGTCTCGACCCCCGCCACCCGGCCGTTCGCGGTACGGATGCCGGTGACCTTCACGTTCTCGATGCAGCGCACCCCGCGATCGCGGGCGCCCTTGACGTAGGCGCTCACCACGTCGACGGGGCTCGCCATCCCGTCGATGTCGAGCCACGTGCCGCCGAGGAGATCGTCGGTCCGCACCAGCGGGTGGAAGTGTCCGACCTCCTCGGCCGTGATCACCTCCATGCGGCCGAACCCGAACGCGTTGTACGAATCGGCCAACCGCCGGATTTCCGCGAAGCGGTCCCGGCTGTGCGCGATGGTGACGCTGCCGACCTGCCGGAACCCGGTCGACTGCCCGGTTTCCGCCTCGATCTCGGGCAGGAGGCCGCGGGTGTAGGCGCAGAGCTCGGCGTGGGTGTCGCTCGGCCGCGCGGTGCCGATGAGGCCCGCCGCGTGCCAGCTCGTGCCGGATGCGAACTGCCGGCGCTCCAGGAGCACGACGTCGGACCACCCGAGCTTCGCGAGGTGCCAGGCGACGCTCGCCCCGGTCACGCCGCCGCCGATGACCACCGCGCTCGCGCGCTCCGGCAATGTCTGGCTCATCGCACCTTCCCTCCGTTTGCGCCGGATCGGGCGCCGGCTCATGGATGTGCCAAGGGTACTATCGCGCCCGCCTCCGTTCATCAACGGACGGCGCGAACCGGGGTTGTTTCATGCGTGGCATTCCGGTGGGCACATCTGTTCGGTGCCGCGCCCCGGACTCTCCGCCTTCCCGGGCATCTGCGGCGCATGCACGGCGTGGCAGTCGGCGCAGCGGTCGCCTTGCGGGCATCGGGTACATCTCCGGTGCGCGCGCGGCGCGGCAGGGGTGGGGCACGAAGTCCACGCCCGGGCGCCGGCGCGGAGGAAAATTGCGCCGCCACGGGTTCTGCGGGACGATTTCGGCCAGGCCCGTCCGGGATCCGTCCGTCGCCGATGCCGGTACGGGCAACGCAACGTACGGGGGACGGGGGAATGAGCGGGAACGGAAAGGTCGCGATGATTGTCGGCGCCGGAATCGCCCGGGCCCGCGCGCTCGCGATGCTGCGCGAGGGGTATGGGGCGGCGGACCTGGTCCTTGGCCGGCCGCTCCCGGAGCCGGCGACGCTTCGTTGAATCCGCGGCCCCATGGGGCGATGCGCCCACCGCTCGTCGGTCCCGAAGCCGTGGCGGCGCCGCGTCGGCCCTTCAGGATCAGGTGATGCGCCCGCGGCTCGTCGGCCCCGAAGCCGCGATCGCGATCTCCGGGGCACTGTGGGGGCTCTACTGGATCCCGGTGCGCCACCTCGAGGCGGCCGGGGTGAGCGCGGTGTGGACCACGCTCGGACTCTTCATCGCGGCTCTCGTACTCGTCATTGCGATCCTGGTACGGCACCGGCCGGCCCGTGCCGCCCTTGCGCCGCGCATGGTCGTGACCGGCGTGCTGACCGGTGGAGCCTTCGTCCTCTACTCGGTCTCGATCGGCCTCACCGAGGTCGTGAACGCGATCCTGCTGTTCTATCTGAGCCCGGTGTGGGCCACGGTGCTCGGCCGGATAGTGCTCGCGGAACGGCTCACCGGCACCCGTCTCGCCGCACTGGCGCTGGGCCTCGGCGGGCTGTGGGTGGTGCTCGGTGGCGAGAGCGGAGTGCCGCTACCGCGCAATCCCGGCGACGTTTGTGCGCTGGCCGCCGGGGTGATGTGGGCGTGGGGCACCCTGCGCGTGCACCAGGACGCGGCGGTCCCACCGGCCGCCCACACGGCGTCCCTGATCATCGGGGGGGTGATGGTCATCGCCGTCATCGCGCTGCTGCCGTTCATGGCGGGGCCGGTCCCGACGGTGACTGCGCAGGCCGGGGCCATCGTCGTGGTCATCGCGGTGCTCAGCGTGGTGAGCGCGTGGGGCATCCTGTGGGGAGCGCGGCTCATCAGCCCGGGTCGTGCGGGACTCCTGATGATGATGGAGGTGATCACGGGACTCGCCTCGGCCGCGGCGTTGGCCGACGAGCCCTTCGGCGCCGTCCAGACCGTCGGCTCGATGCTGATCGTGGCCGCCGCGGTGGTCGAGGTGTTGCCGACGGCCCGCCGGGCCCGGTCCTGAGACGGCGAAATCGGAGAGCGGAGCCGCGGAGGGCGGCGCCGCGTCGCGACAGCGAGGCCGTCGGCTCGATGCCGATTGTGGTCGCCGCGATGGTCGAGGCACCGCCGACGGACGGTCGGTGTCGCGCCCGAAGCGGTGACGCGATGGGGTGGTGGCGCCTCGCCGACCTTTGCGCGGCGGCTCCGCCGGGGCCGGCTCGTCGGATCTCAGGCGAGTCCGGCACTTCAGGCGAATCCGGGATCTCGGCAGTTCGGGACCTCGGGCGATTCAGGCAATCGCTTCCTCGAGCAACGCCACGTTGCGGGTGCCTTCCTCGCCGTTGACCTCGGGGTCGCGGTCTGCGCGCACCGCGGCGGCGAAGTCCTCGATTTCGCCGGTGTAGGGGTCGGCGGCCTCGAACACGTGCTCGCCGCCGCGGGTCAGGATGCGGCCCGTGCCGTGGCGGCCGAGGGTGTCGTCGAACAGGGCGTAGCCTTCGCTCCCGTAGACCTCCATGCGTTTCGGAGCGTCGAACAGCACCGAGGTGCAGACCTCGGCCGTCGCGCCGGACTCGAACTCCAGCGCGAGCAACGCGGTCTCGTCGTGCGGGCCCCGGAAGACGTTGCGGGTGACGAGGGGGGTCAGGCGCGTCACTTCGCCGCATGACGGCAGCATGTACCAGCGCACCTGATCCACGCAGTGGGTGCCGACCGCGGCGAGCCCCCACCAGCGCCCGACCTCGGAACGGGCGCGCCAGTTCGAGTCGTCGCGCGCCCGCATCGACCACTGGACGCGCATGTGCCGCAGGACGCCGAACCGGCCGGAGTGCGCGGCGCCCGCGAGGTCCCGGTGCCCGCGGTGCCAGCGCATGTGGTACGCGATGCCGAGCCTGACTCCGGCGTCGCGGCAGGCCGCGGTCATCCGTTCGGCGTCCGCTGCGGTGGTCGCCATCGGCTTCTCGCAGAGCACGTGCTTGCCGGCTCTCGCCGCCGCGACGCACTGCTCGGCGTGCAGTCCGTCCGGCGACGCGATCAGCACCGCGTCGAGCTCCGGATCGGCGAGCAGGGCATCGAGATCGGTATGCGACGGCGCGGGCGACGCGGCGCCATGGCGCTCGGCGAAGTCGCGCGCGCGTCCCTCGTCGCGGCTCAGCACGCTCCACAGCACCGCGCCCGCCGCCTTCGCCACCGCCGGCGCAAGGGCGTCGTCGGCGATCCATCCGGTCCCGATCATTGCGATACGCAGGGGGCGGGACGTATCAGGGGTTCCCATGGTCATGCATCTCCACGTGTCTCGTACGAAGCTGGCGCACCAAGTTGCGCATCCCGGCGAACCCGGCCATCGGACCCGGCGAGCCCGGTCATCGGACCCGGCGAACCCGGTGCGGATGCCCGAGTCTGCCAGACTCGCGAATCTCGTGGCCGGCCGGAACCCGTGTGGTGTACAACGGGCGCCACCAGATCATCGAGGAGACGGACATGCCCGACGTCGAGCTCCCGTTCCGCCGCGGCGAGTACGCGCAGCGTCTTCACCGCACCCGGCAGGCGATGGACCGGGCCGGAATCGAAGTCCTGTTCACCTGCGATCCGTCGAACATGGCGTGGCTCACCGGATACGACGGCTGGTCGTTCTACGTCCACCAGGGAGTGCTGGTCGGACCGGACGGCGACCCGGTGTTCTGGGGGCGCGCCCAGGACGTCAACGGGGCGATGCGCACCTGCTACATGGCGGAGGACGATATCGTCGGCTATCCCGAGCATTGCGTGATGTCCGAGACGCACCATCCGATGACCCATCTGGCCGGGGTCGTCCGCGAGCGCGGATGGGAAGGGAAGGCGGTCGGCGTGGAGATGGAGGGCTACTACTACTCGGCACGGGCGCATGCGGTGCTGTCGGACGCGCTCGACGGGGAGCTCCGGGACGCGACCGCGCTCGTCAACTGGCGGCGGGCCGAGAAGTCGGACGCCGAGATCTTCTACATGCGCCGGGCCGCCCGGATCGTGGAGCGGATGCACGCGCGGACCTTCGAGCTGATCGAGCCGGGACTGCGCAAGAACGATCTCGTGGGGGAGATCTACCGGGTCGGCATGGTGGGCGGCGAGGACGAGGAAGGCCGGTTCGGCGGCGACTACCCGGCCATCGTGCCCTTGCTGCCCACCGGCAAGGATGCCGCCGCGCCGCACCTGACGTGGGACGACCGTGCGTTCGAGCGCGGCGCCGGCACCTTCTTCGAGCTTGCGGGGTGCCACAAACGCTATCACGTGCCGCTGTGCCGGAGCATCTTCCTCGGCGAGCCGCCTCCCGACATGAGGGCGGCCGAGGAAGCCCTGCTCGAAGGGATCCGCGACGGCATCGAGGCGGCGCGGGCCGGGAACACCGCGGGCGACGTGGCCCGCGCGTTCTACGCGGTGCTCGCCCGGCACAGGGTTCACCGGGAGGGGCGCTGCGGCTATCCGATCGGGCTCGGCTATCCGCCCGACTGGGGCGAGCGCACGTACTCCATCCGCGATACCGACGACACCGTGCTGCGCCCGAACATGACCTTCCACTTCATGCCCGGGCTGTGGATGGAGGACTGGGGCCTCGAGATCACGGAGACCCTGCTCGTGCGGGAAACCGGCCCGGCCGAGTGCCTCGCCGACTACCCGCGCAAGCTTTTCGTGAAGGACTGACGCGACGGCCGCCCGGCCGCGGCGGCGGCCCCCTTCGATATGAACCTGTCGCGCGTGTCGCGCCGGTCCCCGGGTGCGGGTTCGGCCGGCCGTGGGTTGACCGACCGTGGTTCGACCGGCCGATCACGTTGCAGGCGGTTCCGCGTCGGGATCGGTGCTCATGACTCCGGGCCCGGCCGCGCGCGGCGCCCCTTGCCGTCGTCATGAGCTTGACGACCCGGATTCCGGTCACGGTGCAGGCGGTTCCGCGTCGGGATCGGTGTTCATGACTCTGGGCCCGGCCGCGGCGCCCCCCCCTTGCCGTCGTCATGAGCTTGGCAACCCGGATTCCGGGTCCGGGCTTTCGAAGTGCCAGCCACCCGGCGGGAAACGGACCTCGAAGCACGAGCCGGCCGGCACGTTCGGGCGGTACCCGACGCTCGCCCCGTGTCGCTCGGCGATCACCTTCACGAGGTGCAGGCCGAGCCCGACTCCCGACCCTTCCTCGCGCATCGCGGCGGGGCGGTAGAAGGGGTCGAAGATGCGCTCGCGCTCGCCCTCGGCGATGCCCGGTCCCCGGTCGCAGACCCGCAGCAGCGCCCCGGCCTCGTCCCTGCCCACCGCCGCGTCGATCGCCGCGCCGGCGCCGTGCCGGCGGGCGTTCTCGAAGAGGTTGCGCACGAGGTGCCGGAGCAGGCGGCGGTCCCCGCGAATGCCGATCGATTCTCCGGAGACGGTGGCGTCGACCCGCGCCCCCTCCTCGGCGGCGAGGGCGAGGAGGTCGACCGGTTCCCGGGCCTCGAGGTCGTGCACCGTCTCCAGCCGGCTCGCGAGCAGCAGCTCGTCGATGAGGTTGTCGAGCTCGGCGACGTCCCGCGCGATGCGCTCGCGAAGCTCGGGGCGGGCCGGCCCGCCGGCCAGCAGCTCGATCGCCATGCGGATCCGCGCGAGCGGACTGCGCAGCTCGTGCGAGGCGGAGGCGAGCATGGTGCGCTGCACCGCGACCAGCGACTCGATCCGTTCGGCGGCGCGATTGAAGCTCTTGGCGAGATCCGCGACCTCGTCGGAGCCCTCGACGTCGACCCGGGCGCCCAGATCGCCGGCGCCGAGCGCGTCCACTCGCACCTGCAACCGTTCGAGCCGGCGGGTGATGCGGCGCGCAAGCGGATATGCGCCGATGGCGATGACGACGGCGAGCGTCACCAGCAACCCGAACCAGCCACCGCGGGCGCGCCGGAGGACGTGCGCCGACAGCCACCGGCCGTCCGGCAGGCGGAGCAGGAAGACCGGACCGCCCTTGCCGTGCTCCCATTCGCCCGAGGCCTGCCCGGGCTCCGGCGGCGGCGGGACCGGTGCCCCCGCCGCCGCGATCAGGGTCCGGTCGGCGCGGTAGAGCGCGAGCCGGACCCGGAAGTCGTCCGCGATCTGCCGGAGGGTGGCGGTGAGTGCGGTGGTGTCGTGGGGCAGCGCCTGCGCGACGAGGTGGGCCACCGTGTCGAACTGGCGCCGGTGGTCGTCGTCGCGGTCGTGCACCAGCCACCCGAGCGCGCCGACGATCCCGAAGACCACGATGATGGCGACGAAGTGGAGATAGACCCGGAAGTAGAGCTTTCTCACGAGAGGGGACCGTCGGAGAGGAGGCTGCTCATGCCGTGCGTCCGCGGCTCGGGGGAGCCGGCGGGGGATGCGGCTCAGTCCTGCTCGGCCGCGAAGACATAGCCGGCGCCGCGTATGGTGACGATCCGGCGCGGGCGGCGCGGGTCGTCCTCGATCGCCGCCCGGATCCGGGACACGTGGACGTCGATGCTCCGATCGAACGCTTCGAGCGCTTCGCCGCGGAGCCGGTCCATCAACTGCTCGCGCGACATCACGCGGCCGGCGTTCGATGCGAGCGCGCACAGCACGTCGAACTGGTAGCCGGTCAGCTCGCGCGGCTCGCCGCCGAGGGCGATCCTGCGCGATGCGGGATCGATCTCGAGCCGGCCGAAGCGCATCACGTCCCGGACGCCCGGCCGGGCGCCGGCCCGGCGGCGGAGGATCGCGCGAAGCCGCGCGAGGAGTTCGCGGGGGTTGAACGGCTTGGGGAGGTAGTCGTCGGCGCCGAGTTCCAGGCCGACGATCCGGTCGGTGTCGTCGCCCCGGGCGGTGAGCATCAGCACCGGCACGTCGGAGCGCGCGCGGATCCGCCGGCACACCTCGAAGCCGTCGAGGTCGGGCAGCATGACGTCGAGGACGACCGCGTCGGGGTTCAGGCGCGACAGCGCGGCGAGGCCGGAGCTCGCGTCGTGCGCCGCCTCGACCCGCATCCCCGCCCCGCGCAGGTACTCGCCGACCATCGAGGCGAGGCTCGCGTCGTCCTCGATCATCAGGATCCGTTCAGCCATGGACATACTGTAGCGCGCCGGAGCCGGGGCGGAGCACGGAGCCCGGGATCGGTCCGGAACCGAATCCATGCACGGCTCCGTGGCAAAGGGCGAGGCGGGACGGAGGAGGGCCGGCGCCTGGATGGACGCCGGTCCTCCTCCGGGTGATGCGCCCTTCGGGCCATCGATGCGGCGACGGGGCGGGCACCGGCCCTGCGCCGTGGACGGGCGACTCAGTGCCGGTGCCTGGCGAACCGCTCCATCAGCCGTTGCCGCTGCTCCGGCTCCAGCACCTCGGCGACCGCGACGGTGGCGTCCAGCAGCCGGGCGGTCGCCTTCTCCGCGAGCGCGAGCTCCGCGATACGCACCCGATCGAGCGCGTCGCGATCGATCTGCGGGCGGGCAAGCTCGGCGACCAGATCGCGCCGGTGCGCCTCGTGCTCGGCGCGGAGCGGGAAGACGTCGTTCACCGCTTCGGCGAGGATCGCGTCGACGCGCTCGCGCTGCTCGTCCGTCGCGTCCACGCTGCCGAGCGCCCAGGCGGACATGCGCTGCAATTTCTCGGTCACCCTGGCGGGATCGGTCGCGCGGTGGGACCGGTGATGTCCGAATCCACCCATCGCATGGCGCCATCCTCCGTGCGCTTCCGCATCGACCGCGACGGTCGTCACCGCGCCGCCGACGGCGCCGAGCCCGATCAGGGCCAGCGCCACGAGCCACCCGCGCGCCCGGCGCTTCCCACCGTGCCGCTCCGACTTCGCGCCCCCATCCGCGGGCCGTTCCGCGTTCTTCGTCATCGTTCGTCTCCCGTGGTCGAGCCGGTTGCCGATCAACCGGCGTCGGGACGAGACGATAGGGAGCGAACCTTTCCGAACGTTGTCCCCCGAGTAAAGTTTTGTTGCCGAGGCGCCGACGGGTTACCGGGTCATCGGAGTGGTCGGGCTCTGTCCGAAGACGAACCGCATCCTCCCCGAGAACGTTCCTTGCCGGCGAAGAGGGAGTGGCCGGACTCCGTTCGGGGATGGACCGCATCGCCCCGCTATACTGCGCGCGACGCGGGAGCCGGAGCGGAGATTCGCGACCATGCCCATGAACCACTACGACTACATCCTCATCGGCGCCGGCTCCGCGGGGTGCGTGCTTGCCCGGCGTCTCACCGAGGACGCGGGGGTGCGCGTCCTCCTCGTCGAAGCGGGGGGGCCGGTGCCGTGGTGGGAGTGGCGCATCCGGATGCCGGCCGCGCTGTCCTATCCGCAAAACGGCACGACCTACAACTGGGCCTACGTCACCGATCCGGAGCCGGGGATGGACGGGCGGCGCATGGACTGCCCGCGCGGAAAGGCGCTCGGCGGCTCGTCCTCGATCAACGGCATGGTCTACATCCGCGGGAACCCGCTCGACTACGACGAGTGGGCGCGGACCCCCGGCCTGGAGCACTGGTCGTACTCGCACTGCCTGCCGTACTTCAGGCGGGCGGAGACCCGCGATACCGGCGCGAACGACTACCACGGCGGCGACGGCCCGTTGCCCGTCACCCACGCGAAGCCGGCCAATCCGCTGTTCGAGGCGTTCATCGAGTCCGGGGTCGCGGCCGGCTTCGAGCGGACCGAGGATCTCAACGGCTACCGGCAGGAAGGCTTCGCGCCGATGGACCGCACCACGTGGCGTGGCCGGCGCGGCGGCGCCGCGTTCTTCTATCTCCAGCCGGCGCTCCCGCGCCCCAACCTCGCGCTGCGGACGCGCACCCTCATCAACCGGATCACCGTCGAGGGCGGGCGGGCGACGGGGATCGAGGTGGCCGGCGCGGCGGGGGGCATCGAGCACATCCGCGCCGAGCGGGAGGTCATCTGCTGCGCCGGCGCGATCGACTCGCCGCGGGTCCTGCAACGCTCGGGCGTCGGCGACCCCGACTTCCTCACGAGCCTCGGCATCGCGGTCGCCGCCGAGCGCCCCGGCGTCGGGGCCAACCTGCAGGACCATCCCGAGATCTACGTCCAGTTCCGCTCGAAGCTGCCGGTCACGCTCTACCCCGCGCTGAAGCCCTGGAACCAGCTCGCGATCGGTGCGCGCTGGCTCCTCACCGGCACCGGAATCGGGGCGTCGAACCACTTCGAGGCGGGCGCCTTCGTGCGCTCGCGCGACGCGCTCCGGATCCCGAACCTGCAGTACCACTTCGTGCCGATCGCGATGAGCTACGACGGGCGCAACCCCGCCGCCGGGCACGGGTTCCAGATGCACGTGGGGCCGATGAAGGGCACCAGCCTCGGGCGCGTGCGCATCCGGTCGGGGGACCCGCGCGATCTCCCGTCGATCGTCTTCAACTACCTCACCACGGAATCCGACCGCCAGGACATGCGCGACGCGGTCCGCCTCTCGCGCGAGATCGCCGCGCAGCGCCCGTTCGACCCTTACCGCGGCGAGGAGATTGGCCCCGGCCCCGGCGTCGGTGACGATGACGCCGCCATCGACGCCTGGGTCCGCCGGAACGTGGAGAGCGCCTATCACCCCTCGTGCACGTGTGCGATGGGAGTGGCCGACGACCCGCGGGCGGTCACCGACGGCGAGGGGCGGGTCCACGGCGTCGACGGGCTGAGGGTCGTGGACGCCTCGATCATGCCGAGGATCGTCAACGGCAACCTCAACGCACCGACGATCATGATCGCGGAGAAGGTCGCCGACGCGATCCGGGGCCGCGCCCCGCTCCCGCCTTCGGACGCCCCCTACTGGGTCGCGAACGGGACGCCGGGGTGGCGGCGCTGAGCCGGAGTGGCGGCGCCGAGATGAGCCGGGCCGGATTTCAGCTCACTGGATCACGCGGCGGAGACAAGTCAATGCATAGCCGCGACGCGAGTTGCAGCAAATCCTCGTCCGACCGGTCGGCTCCGAGAAACTCGACCAATTCCTCCTGACGGGGCTGGCCGAAAGCGAGACGATAGGCAGCGAGCGTCTTGCGCAGCCGCGGCAGGGCCGCTGCGTCTCTGCTGAAGGGCATGACCGGCACATGACGTTCGATCTTTGCCGGTCCTTGGTGGAACACCCAGTATGGCACCATCTCCGCGTCGACCTCGACCCTCTTGGCGACAGCCATGGCGAACAGATCGCTCCAAGGATCGACTTTGCCCGACATTCCATTCGCGCGCAGTTCGGGACCAAGAGTCGTGGCGACGTTCCGTCGAACGGCGTGACCCTTGTACCTGTGAACCCGCCCCTCGCGCTGCTCCAAGTCGACAGGGTTGGAAGGCAGGTTCCAATGCACAACGGCGTGGCACCAGAGATGGAAGTCCAGTCCCTCCTGTCCGATTGAAGTCGAGACAAGCACGAAGGGCCAGAAAGGGGAGTTAAACGCTCTGGAGACGGACTCGACCCGAGCCTCGCCGCCGTCGTCGAGGGTCTGGTTACCGAAGGCAACGGCAAATCGAGTACGCATCTGACGTTTTTGGAACTCGATGCCATCGCCGCTCCGCCGTTGACTTGGAATGTCTACGCGAAACGAGGACGTCCGCAGTTCCAGGGCCTCCGCGACGCTCGAGGCAATGTCGTCAGCGGCGGCCATGCGTCGGCTGTCGTCAACGAAGTTCAGATAACCCAACCAGTCACGAAGCACATGCGCATGCTCGTCGAGAACGGCCTGAAGATTGCCATCGATGGAGTGCCGGATGACATCGCGCCAGTAGCGGCCTGCCCGTTCGTCAGTGTCGGATTCCTCGGAATCTGCCCCAACGATCACCGCCGTGACCTCTGGGGCGTTGAAGAAGCTCCTGAACGCGGCACCGACCCTTGCAGCATTCTTCACAACACTGTCGTGGGAGGTTGGCAGGCCCGAGACCGAACTGATCATTCGCAACGCACATTGCGCTGGTCCGCCGACTGCGAGTTTGGCGAGTACCTCGACAAGGTCGTCAGGGGTACGGCCGAGAGCCTCCGGGCCACGCTCCGCCATAGCCCTCGCTTCGGCGAGGTGCGCGCGAAGCCCACCTCCAGCTTGATCGCCCTCCCAAAGGGATTCGGCGCCTTGGGCGAGCAGGAGACGAGGTGCTGAAGGGTGAAGTTGTCGGTCCAGAAACAAAGGCGCCGCCCAGTACCACCGTTGATCAGCCGCCCCGACGCTCGATGCCCGCCGAACGAGTGGTTCGACGGCGTTCGCCACCTTGGCTACGACGTCGTCGAGCACCTCTGAGACTAGACGCCCTTCTCGCCGTGCCAGAGGTCGGGGATCTCCGAATTCTGCGAGGCTCGGGCTCGGCCAAGTGAGGAGGAATGCGGTCATCGCTGCTGCTCGTAGGCGCTGGCCGCCACGCCCCCGGTAGTCGGTCGTGTAGTTGTGGCTGCGTGTCGCGAAAGCCCGGCGCTCAGCCTCGAAACTGACCAGTGAGGAGACGACCTTCGGAACGACCGCCCATCCCGAGAAGATAAGCCGCTTCGTGAAACTGGCGGCTTCCGCAGACTCATACACCGATCCCGCGTCGTAGTACCTCATCGACGGAGGTATCCAGAGTAGCTGGAAGGCGCGGTGGCGTTCCAAGTCGTGGATCAGCCAGCGGAGCCGTCCGTTCTGCGGATCGACGTGCTGATATACCTCGATTTCGTCCCAGTTTAAGAGACCAAGACCAGGTTGCAGTCGATCATCGCCGGCGAGCCGGCCGTCTTCGGCGGCACGCACGACAGCTTCTTTCAGCTTGTACCTCTCCATGAAGTTGACGAGGTATGGCCCCGACTTCCAATACTCTGTGGGCTCGTGGTGCTCCACGGTCTCGGCGAGGTCGCCGAGGCGCAGGTAGGCGCCCAGATCATCAGGCCCCACCTGCACCTCCGCTTCCAACTCGTGGAGCATCCCGTCGCGGTCCGGCGTAGCGGCGAGCCGCTCCGTTCGTGACATCACTTTGCGCAGATGGGTTCCGATGCCCTCGCAAATCGACTCGGCGTCGCTTGGAGGCTTGCGGGAGAAGAGCGCGTCGCGTAGCGCGTTGAAGCGGCGTTTCAAGTCGTCGACTCGGGTCGGGTCCTGAAGCAGGAACGAACAGGTATCGAGGAAGTCTTCATAATGGTTGCCGTCGGTCTCGTCGGCGGTTGTGTACATGCGGTACGGTGTTGCAGAGAGCAGTAGAGTCCGAGTGGCGCGGCCCGTCGCAGGATCTTTGTAGTCGAACAATCGGTGAGCCAGCTCGGCAGCGAAGTTGTCCGGTTCAGGCCGCAGCAGGTCTTTGAATCGCTGAAACTCGTCCAGCACTACAAGATCCGGGCGCAAAGCGGCAATGCCGACGGTCGCCATGATGCGGCGAACCTCCCCTATCAGCTCGCTCCGCTGCTCCAGCAAGTCATCGGGAAACTTCCGTTTCCACACCAACCCTTCGACAAGCCGCTCGAAAATGGCGCGAACAGTGGGTTTACGCTGGCGACGCCGAGTCTCGTCAGACTCTGTTAGCAACTCAGCGAAGTCCCCCAGCGATCCCTCGATTAGCGGCCGGAACCGCCGCTCCTCCCGTTGCAACCGCTCATCGGGGTTAACCCTGACGCCATGCCAGAAGACCCATCGAGCCCGTCTGATCATGACACTCCCGCCCCAGTGCGCGCGCAGGAATGCGTAAGCCAGGCAGCGTTCGGGAAACCTGCCTGTATTGCGGCCGAACTTCAGAGAAGTGCCGGGCGTAATCGCCAGCAGATTGACGCCTACCTGACCCGCGTCGCCGTCGTTCAACTCTGCCGAGGCGAGCATGGTCAGCCGGTCTACATCCTCGAGCGGCTCAATGCTCTCAGGAGCGAGTTTTCGAATATTCTGCCGGGCGATCGCCGCGTTCGAACAGACGTAAACAATGTCGTGTCGCTTGTCGTCAGTGCGTCGGAGGTGGTCGATCACCTGAGCGATTACACCTTTGGCGACGTGGGTCTTGCCGAGTCCGACCTCGTCGGCAACCAGGAACCGGGTGGCGGCATCCCGGTCAGCGAACATCCGCTCAAATGCCCGACGGGCAGTTCGCCGCTGGAAATCCTTCAGGTCGGCCAGCACTGCCTCAACGTCGAGAAGCTGTTCGGTCATCGGCCCACGATGCCTGCGATTGCCACGTCATAGATCATCGTCCAGATCTCTGCGAAGCCTGATAGATCATTTTCCAGACCTCTGCGAAGCCTGGGGGGAGGGCATCGTCGTCGGCCAAATCCGATACGAGCGGGTGTAGCCCCGCCAGTTTCCCGGGGTCTCGACGCATTGTCCTCAACAACTTCTCCAGTACGGGTAGGCTCATGGGACCACTCCCCTCAGCGGCTCTGTCGTCGCTCACCCTTCCCACTGAATCGGGCAGGTCTGTCTGGTCCCAGTCCTCATCGAGCGACGCCAGGAGATACCGCAGAAAGCGCTCCGCATTTCCGACGAGGGCGCGCAATAGGAACCGCTCTCGGCGATCTGGCACGCCGACAAGCGGGACCGGGACGACGAAGCGAGTCCGTGTGCCTTCATCATCGGCGAGTTCGAAGGCGAGAAAACCGCTGATGGCCTCCAAGCTGGTCTCAAAGCGCGCCAGAAAGGGCTCACCTGCAACAACCCGTTTCTTGTGCCCGGCAGATGCAAGCGGCCAGCAGTCAATTTTCGTGCCGTCGAGCTTGGGCATTGGTCGGCTCGACCGGTAGGTGACCGCCCATTCTGAGCCGCTTTCCTCGACAAGGCCTTCGAACGGCAACCCAGCAATGTCGCGCCGCGCTTGGTCTAGCGGCCGGTCTCCGTCCTTGTCACTACTCGTATCAGGTCCGCCGTACGGGTGAAACAAGTCGCGGAGACCAGGTTCATCCTCCGTGCCATCGCAGAGCCGATCGATTCCCAGCACAGATGCGGGTCCGGCCAGTTCTACAAGAATCTCCACGTTTCGGCTGAAGGCGGCGTCGGTCGCATTAGCGGAACCGAGGAACACACGTGCTTGGTCGCCCTCTTCGAACGCAAAAATCTTGGCGTGCAATCCGACGAGAGGCCGGCCGGGATCTTCCGTCGAAGAACCTTCCTGCTCCGCCTCGACTTCGGGCATGCTCCCATCGTCGAAGGCATAAACACGTGCCACTTTGTCTAATGTTCCAGACCGGAGAAGATCGAGCGATTCAGATCGGCTTACGAGTTCATCTACGGGTGCCGGACGCACCTTTGTGAAGAAACCGTCGCTCACGAAGGGTGAGATGATCAGCGACCGCTCGACCGCGCCTGGTAGCGGTGAAGGCTTGTGGCTCAGACCCAGGACGTGGGTCCGCAGATCATCCACGCCCATGGGTAGTGCAAACTGTGTGGTTTCAAGACTGGCCGATAGCGAGAGCACACGATCCCGGTGGTCAGTCGAGACCGTGCCGACCACGTCGCCACGGCGGAGGAGTCCTTCAAACAGCTCCCCAACAGGTTCCAGCAATGCCCCGGTTGCATCCGTCGCCTCGTCGAGGCGGACCACCGTGTCCCAACTCGTAGCAAACGTGAGATTCCGGCTCGCAACAAGCACGCGGAGCCGCTGCTCCGGTCGGTGACCGCGCATTGGCTTACCGACAGCCTCGTATCGCAGCACCCACACCTTGGGATGAACGATTCCGCCGAGTGGCGCATCAACGGGGACGACGATTCGCTCAAGGAAAGCAAACACTCGGCGCGAGGGGGGTAGCGCGATTTCGCCGACTTGGCTGAACACGGTGATCTTGTTTGCATGGGACCGCAAAGCGTGAAGCAGCTCAATTGACTCGTACGGGCTACCGTTGGAGGTGGTGTCGGCGGATTCAGTGAGCGCCATCGCAGCGGGCGCGGCCAAGAGTGCCCGAAGGTCGAGCGTGAACGTCACTGCCATGGCCGATTCAAGGCGGAAAGCCTCCGGCGGCCGCATTGCGTCAATAAGGGTGAGACGGTTCGTGGGTTGGAGCATCAGTCTTGCGGCCCGGCCGCAGCGATATCTGCGAGATAGCTCTGGGTGACAGGCCACCGGTAGTTGAGTTGGCCCCCCACCGGTTCCTTGTTCCAGTTCTCCAGGGCGGCTCGGTGGGTCAGTCGCGCTCGTTTCTTCTTGAGCCGTTCTTCCCGCTCGCGAATGTGTCTGCGAACCATCGGATCGTCGCCGAACCTAACCGGATCAGTCACCGCACTCTTGACTACTTTGCGCACGAAATCCCGGGTGCTGGGTCCGACACGATGGGCAGCCAATGCGTGCCAAAACTCTGAAAGGTCGGTCACCCAAGAGTTCAAGTCGTCGTACCGGTCGCCGATCAGCCGACTCCACTTGTCGAGACGGCTACACTGGTCTTCTTCCAGATCGTCCGTGTCCCAGTGGAGCTCATCTCTCGCCCTTCGTGCGACGAGAATGTTGTAGACAAGCTGCGGCCCGACGGTCAGTTCGGAGAAACAGCGGGCGTGTCGCAGCGTCTCCACGAGAGCAGCGGGCAGTACGTATGTCGGCAGATCCCACGGATAGTCAACCCCGCCCGCCAAGTCTGGTGTGCCGCACAGGACTGCCAACAGCGAGTCGGGATGGTGTTTCCGGATGCAGTCCGCCAAGAACCGGGCTTCTTCAGGATCAAGCTCAAAGGTAATATCACGTTGCAGGAAGTCGTCGGGCACTGGAGGGTCCACCGGCCACATCAACACCGATTGCCTCGTTACATTCCCGTCGTCATCGTATTCATGTCGGTTTTGTCCGAGAATAGATGCCCGCTTTCCATATACCGCGAGGCTGAGATCGAGCTGCCTGATGCCCCAAGCACCCAGCCCGCCCCAATAGACCTCGCTCGGCATCCGCTTTAGGTCTCGACCCGAGGCATAGCCGATCACTCCTTGGTTCTTCCCAAGATGACGGAGACAATCAATGAGCTGGGCTTCATGGTGACGGAGTCTGCGGGCGAAATCACTGGGAGAGACTCGCTCGTGCTCGAGGCGGCGGAAGATCCAAGGCAGGAATATGAAATACCGGAGCCTGGTCTGGATTGTGGACGTGCCTGGGCTCAGCATGTCCGAAAAGGCGTCGCGTATGGTACCTAGCCCCAAGACGTCGAGGGTCGTTGACTCTTCGAGAGAACGGAGTAGCGTGCCCACTCGCTCGCTTGCGGCCGCATCGAGATCGAGCCAACCGAGTGACGACTCCGGTACATAAGTACGCACCTGTTAGCTCCAGTTTCTCGAGTCGCCCGAGCCCCACCATACCGACAGAATCACTCGGCCGCTACCATCCTGTTCGCCGACCCCGACCCTGACGCCACTCCCGCCCCGCCCCCGATGTCGATGCGATAGCCGGAATGCACGCTCCAGACTCCGAAGCAGAGCGCTGATGGCGTGGCGCAAGGACCGAGGAAGCCCGAGGATTCCTGCACGCTCCCGTTCAGGCCGCGCTGAAGCGTTCCTTCGCGATGGTCATCCGATTGAGCTTCTCGGGGTCCGGGCAGGGCCGGTAGCCGGGTTCGAGCACGATGGCGCCGTTCTTCCGTCGCCCTGCCGATGTCGAGATCGAAATCCTGGATTCCCGGCTCTCCCGGACTGATCCGGCGGCGGGTTCTGCACGGGTATCGTCATTCCCGCGGTGCCGGCGCTCGGGACGACGGGGATGGCGGAAACCCGGCCACCGCGGTGCGGTGCTCAAGCCGCCACCGCGGCCACCGGACGTTCCCCCTTCACTTGGGCGCGGTTGAGCAACCGGCGCTCGCTCGGGTCGAGCGCGTCGCGCCGGTGCATGGTGCAGCGGTTGTCCCAGACGACCACGTCTCCGAGGCGCCAGCGCTGGTACCAGGTGTGCTCGTCCCGCGTCGCGTGCGCCCACAGCTCGTCGAGCAGGGCGTCGCTCTCGGCCGGAGGCAACTGCGGGATGAAGGCGAGGTTGCGGCGCCCGAGGTAGAGGCACTCCCGGCCGGTCTCGGGATGCGTGCAGACGATGGGGTGCACCGCGCCCGGCACCTCCTCGCGCCGTTCGTAGACTCGCTCGAAGCCGCGCCGCACCTCGCCGACGCTGTTGTGCGAGGCGTCGTGCTTGCAGGTGAGCCCGGCGATCCGCCGCCTGGCGGCCTCGGGCAGGGTCTCGTATGCCCTGTACATGTTGGCGTAGCCGGTGTCGCCGCCCTTGCTCGGGATTTCAATCGCGTGAAGGACGCTGGCCTTGGGCGGGACCTCGTTGTAGGACATGTCGGTGTGCCATCTGGACTCGTGGCTCCCCAGCCCGCCGAGCGCCTTGCCGTTCTCGACGATGTTCGAGATGACGACCAGGTGCGGAAGGTCGGGCCGGTAGCGCTCGCTGTCTCCTGCCCTGGGGATCGGCGCGAGGTCCAGCTCGCCGAAGCGCGCCGCGAACGCGAGCAGCGTTTCCGGCGGCACGAACTGGCCGGGAATGCGCAGAACGCCGTCGTGGTCGAGCCAGGCGCGGTGCAGGACCCCGAATGCCTCGCCGGTGACGTTCTCGAGATCGACGCCCCAAGCGTCGGCGCCGAGCGGCCCGCCGGTGGGTACGATCCGGATCGGCTTCTTCGACATCGGGTTCGGCCTCCTCAGAGGGAGCGGTGCGCGCCGCGGTGCGGGACGGACCTCGAAGCATATGGTTGCCCGATCGCACCGTCGATTTCCAATGCATGGCGCATCGGCGCATCGGTTCCCGCGGGCCGGCGCTTCCGCGAAGACCCTCCGGGAACACGAGCGTCCCTGGCCGCATTCACGGCAAAATGGCGGCGGGTTCTTCCGGCCCGCCGAGCCGCCCGGTCCCTGACGATGCTGACGAGACTCAAGGCAAGGAACTTCAAGCTCTTCGAAGAGATCGACCTGGAGCTGGGCCGTCAGGTCGTTTTCATCGGCCCGAACAACGCGGGCAAGACGACCGCCCTGCAGGCCCTCGCTCTCTGGGACATCGGGCTCAAGCGGTGGATCGAAAAGCGCGGCGCCGGGGAGGTCCCCCTGAAGCGGCCCGGGGTCACCATCAACCGCCGTGACCTGATCGCCCTGCCGGTCCCCACCGCCAACCTGCTCTGGCGCGATCTGCATACCCGCATCGGCCGGCGGGAGAACGGCAGGACACGAACGCGGAACGTGCTCGTCGACATCGTCGTGGACGGGGCCGACTGGTCCTGCGGCTTGGAGTTCAACTACGCCAACGAGGAGTCGTTCTACTGCCGGCCCCTGCGCCGGGAGGACGGCGAGCGCATGCCGGTGCCGGAGGCCGCGAAGAGGGTGCGGGTCGCCTACCTTCCCCCGATGTCCGGCCTCGCGGCCAACGAGGTCCGGCTCGACCCCGGCGCCATCAACGTCCGGCTCGGTGAAGGACGCACCGCCGAGGTGCTGCGCAATCTGTGCCATCGCATCCTCGAGGGAGAGGACGGCGACGCGAAGTGGGGGCAACTGAGCGAACGTGTCCAAGCGCTGTTCGGCAGCCGGCTCGATGCGCCGGAGTACATCGCCGAGCGGGGCGAGATCAGGATGACCTACCGCAGCCGCGAAGGCGTACGCCTCGATCTCTCGGCCAGCGGCCGGGGCCAGCAGCAGACCATGCTGCTGCTGGCGCACATGACCGCCAATCCCGGCTCCGTGCTGCTGCTCGACGAGCCGGACGCCCATCTCGAAATCCTCCGTCAGCGCCAGATCTACCAGCTCCTGAGCGAGACCGCGGACGAGACCGGGAGCCAGATCGTCGCGGCCAGCCATTCCGAGGTGGTGCTCAACGAAGCCGCGGGCCGGGACGTCCTGATCGCCTTCGTGGGCAAGCCCCACCGCATCGACGACCGCGGCAGCCAGGTCGCGAAAGCCCTCAAGGAGATCGGCTTCGAACACTACCTCCAGGCCGAGGAGAAAGGCTGGGTCCTGTACCTGGAGGGCTCGACCGATCTGGCGATCCTGCTGGCGCTCGCCCGGCTCCTCGATCATCCGGCGGCGAAGCTGCTGGAAGCCCCGTACGTCCACTACGTCGCCAATCAGCCTGCCAGGGCGCTGGCGCACTTCTACGGCGTGCGCGAGGCCAAGCCGGACCTCGCCGGGGTCGCGATCCACGACCGTCTCGAAACGCCACCGCCCGACGATCCGAACCTGTCGCAGCTCACCTGGAAGCGGCGCGAGCTGGAGAACTACCTCTGCCGGCGCGATGTGCTGCTGGATTTCGCGGAGGACGAGGCCCGGCGGCTTGCCGGCATCGGGCTGTCCCAGCGTGGGCGGAAAGCCATGCGGAAGAGCATCGAAGAGGTCGAGCAGGCGCTCGAAACGCTGGGCGAGCCTTCACCGTGGGGGCCGGACATCAAGGCCAGCGACGCCTTCCTGGACCGTGTCTTCAAGCGCTTTTACGAGAAGCTCCACGGGAAGCCCGGCTCGCCCGACCTGATGCGCAAGACCGACTACCACCGCCTGACCGGGTTCGTGAAGGCCGGGGACATCGACGCCGAGGTCGCCGAGAAGCTGGACGCCATCGTCGATGCCGCGGACCGCGCCCTCCCGAAAGGGTCCTGACGGTGCCGGACGACGATCTCGTGCGCGTCGACGGATGGCATCCGGTTCCACCCGAGCCGAAGCTCCGCCGCCCGCTCGTCGTGGGGCTGACGTGGACGTTCCTCACCGGGCTGTTCCGGGAGCTCATCCAGCTTCGGCTCACTCCACTTTCCGGCCGGGGCCGTATCGGGCGAATGCGCCGGCGTACGACTTGGGGCGGGGCGGGGCATAGCCGCCGCGTTTCGAGGTGGTGACCCCGAGGGTGGCGAGCCCTTCGACGATCTTCACCGCGGCGGTCACTCCCTCGATCACCGGCACCGCCAGCTCCTCGGAGAGCGAGCGGGCCATGTCCACCATGCCGGCACAGCCGAGCACGATGGATTCGCAGCCGTCTTCGTCGAGGGCCCGGCGCACCTCGGCCCGAAGCTGCGCGCGCGCACCCGATGCCGCGTCTTCCAGGGCCAGAACCGGGATCTCGGAGGCCCGCACCCCGCGACACAGGTCCGCGTACCCGTAGCGTCGCGCCAGGTGCTCGATGGCCGGTACGGATCGGCCGAGGGTGGTCACCACCGTGAAGCCCCCGGAGACGATGGACGCGACCTGCATCGCCGCTTGGCAGATGCCGATCACCGGGGCGGAGGTCACGCATCGCGCGGCGTCGACGCCGGTGTCGTCGAAGCACCCGACGACGACACCGGACACCTCCGGGTGGGCCTTCACCGCATCGAGCATCGCGGGGATGGAGAATGCCTCGTCGTAGTAGCCCTCGATGCTCTCCGGACCGTACTCGGCGGTGACCGCGACGATCCCGGTTCCCGCGGACACGACGCCGGAGGCGGCATCGAGCATCCTGGCCGTCATCGAGGCCGTGGTATTGGGATTGACGAGGAGCACCCTTGTCGTTTCCATGTCCGCTCCTTCACCGGCCCCGGACCGCACCTGCGCCGTAGCCCTTGCCGGTCCGACGCCCGTGCCCGCGGCAGGTCGTCACCGGCACGGGGCCTGTGCGCCATGGCTTCTGCGAGCCCGGCGCCTGTCCCTGCAGATATGTGTCCTCACCGGCTCCATGCCTGCATCTGCGCCACGGCCTTCGCAGGGCCGATGTACTCGTCCCTACACCATGCCCTCGCCGGCGTCCGTCCCATGCCTGCATCTGCGCCACGGCCTTCGCGGGGCCGATGTCCTCGTCCCTACACCATGCCCTCGCCGGCGTCCGTCCCATGCCTCAGACGCCGGCGCCGCAGCAGGGTGATGAAGAGGAGGCTCAGCGTGATGACGAGGAACGACACCCCGGTGGTCACGGTGCCCAACGCGTAGAGCACCGGGGTGGTCGCGGTGGTGGTCATCCCGAAGATCTCCAGCGGCAGGGTGTTGTGTACCCCGGCCGCGAGCAGGGTGCGGGCGAACTCGTCGAACGACAACGTGAACCCGAACAGGCCGACACCGACCAGGCTCGGGCCGATGATCGGCAGCACCACGTACCGGAACACCTGCCAGGGCCGCGCGCCGAGGTCCCGCGCCGCCTCCTCGTAGGACGGGTCGAACCGGTTGAATACCGCGAACATGATGAGCAGCCCGAACGGCAGCGTCCAGGTGAGGTGCGCGCCGAGGGCGGAGCTGTACCAATGCGGCTCGAGCCCGGCGCGGTCGAACATCAGCCCGATCCCCAGGGTGATGAGGATCGATGGCACGATCAGACTCGCCACCGTGAGGTAGAACACCGCGGTGGCGCCGATGAACGGCTTGCGGAACGCGAGGCCGGCGGCGAGCGAGAACGTCACCGTCAGCGCCATCACCACCAGGGCAAGGGTGAACGAGCGCGCGAACGAGCTCTCGAAGTCGCCGACCATCTGCGGCTCGAAGAGCTTTCCGAACCAGTGCAGCGACACCCCGTTCATCGGGAAGGTGAGGCCGCCGTCGACGCCCTGGAAGGACAGGATGACGATCGCGATGATCGGTCCGTACAGGAACACCACGAACAGCGCGAAGAACAGCGCGAGCGCACCGGACTGGAGCGTTCGTCTCGCGCCGCGCCGCATCTCAGAGCTCCTTGCGCACGTCGACGATCCGCATCAGCGCCGCCACCATCATCAGGACCACGGCGAGCAGGATGACCGCGTCGGCGGCCGCGGCCGGATACTGGAGCAGAGCCCGCTTGTTGTTCATCGCGACCCCGACCGAGGCGCTCTGACCGCCCGACATCATCTGTACGGTCACGAAGTCGCCCATCACCAGTGTGACCACGAAGATCGTCCCGATGGCGATACCGGGCTTGCACAGGGGCAGGATCACGTGCCACACGGTGCGCCACGCCCCGGCCCCCGCGTCGTAGGCGGCCTCGATGACCGACGGGTCGATCCGCATCATCGAGTTGAAGATCGGCACCACCATGAACAGCGTGTAGAGATGCACGAAGGCGAGCACCACGGAGAACTCCGAGAACAGCAGCCACTCCACCGGCTCGTCCACCACCCCCAGCGCGAGCAGCCCCTCGTTGACCAGGCCATGGCGGCCGAGCACCGGAATCCAGGCGATCATCCGGATGATGTTCGAGGTCCAGAACGGGATGGTACAGAGGAGGAAGAGGACGATCTGCCACTTCAGGCCGTGCACGTGAAAGGCGAGGAAGTACGCGACGGTGAAGCCGATGAGGAACGTGAAGATCCACGTCAGCAGGGCGAACTTCAGGGTCGCGAAGTAGATCGTGTAGGTGACGGAGGAGGTGAAGAGCTCTTCGTAGTTGGTCCACACGAAGTCCGGGAGCAGCTCGAACTCGTTGTAGTCCCAGAAGCTCACCACTCCGATCAGCAGGATCGGGACCACCAGGAACAGCGCCAGGGTGAGGGTGAGGGGCAGAACCTGGAGATAGCGCATGAGCTGGCCAGCGTCCCGGTGGTGTTGGCGCGCGCCCCCGTCGCAGGCCGGCGGCGGATGCCGCCGGCCTGCCGGTTCAGGAGCGAGGTACGGTATCGCTCCAGTCAGGCCGCGATGAACTCGTTCCACTTCCGGACCATGTACCGGTTCTCGTCCATCACCGAGTTCCAGCATTCGACCGCGCCCATGCGCTCGTGGAACGAGCCGCCGTCGCGCACCGCGCCGGCGGACTCCATCTTCTGGCCGAACGGGTTGATGATGTCGCCCTGCGCGGGCTTGCCCTCGAACCAGTAGCCCCACTCGTCATCCGTCATGTGGGACCTGGAGGTCTCGGGAGCGGCGGAGTAGTAGCCTTGGCGCATCAGCACTCCACCGACCCATCCGGAGAGGTACCAGTTGACGTACTCGTACGCCGCGTCGAGCTCGAGCCCGGAGAGGTTCGCGGACAGGCCGAGCCCGCCACCCCACGAGCGATACCCTTCCTTGAGCGGCTGATAGATGCAGGGGATGCCCATCGAGCGGACCTTCGTGATCGCCGGCGACCACATCGACTGGATGACCACCTCGCCGGACGCCATCAGGTTCACCGACTCGTCGAACGTCTTCCAGAACGCCCGGAACTGTCCGGCCTTCTTCGCCTCGGTGAAGATCGCCATGGTCCGATCGATCTCGTCCCGGGTCATGTTGCCCTTGTCGCCGTACCGGACCTCGCCCATCGCCTCGCAGACCATGGCCGCGTCCATGATGCCGATGGAGGAGATGTTCAGGATCGACGCCTTGCCCCGGAACTCGGGGTTGAGCAGCTCCGTCCAGCTCTCGATCGGCCGCCCGATGAGGTCGGGCCGGATCCCCAGGGTGTCGGCGTTGTAGATGGTCGGCACCATGGTGTACCAGCTCGTCATCCCCGACGCGAAGGTCTTGTCGCCCGGCTTCTCCACGAAGCTCACGGTGTGCGGCGCGGTGCCCTGCGCGATCCTGGAGGTCGGGGTCAGCCTCCCGTCCTTGAAGATCCCCACGATCCGGTCGAAGTACTCCAGCCGCGAGATGTCCATCGGCTGCAGATTGCCGGCGCCCCACACCTTCTTGAGGGTGAAGTACTCGATGTCGGCAATGTCGAAGCTCTTCGGCTGGGTGGCCACGCGTTGCGCGGTGGAGTCGGTGTCGAGCGCGGTCATCTGCAGCGTGATGCCGAGGTCCTCCTTCGCCTTCTCGGCAATGGCGTTGATGTTGGACACCCCGGTTCCGAACTGGCGCAGGGTGACGTTCTTGATGTTCTGGGCCCACACCATCGGGAAGCCGGTGATCGCGCCACTCGCGACGGCGGCGCCCGACAGGGCTGCACCGCGCTTGAGCATCGTGCGGCGGGTGAGGGTTCGATCGGTTCTGGTTCTCTCCGACATCTTTCGTTCTCCTGTTGCGCCTCGACTGGGGCTCGTGGTCCCGGCTCGGTCTCGGGCCGGGGTATGGTTTCGCTCCTCCGTCCGTCCGGAGCGGCCCGGACCGGCGAGGAATCGGTGGTGACCGCTGCGGGCCGGTCCATCACCCGCCGGTCCGGATACGCGTCTTGTGAGGTTAGTGCAGGAAGCCTGCCGGGAAAATCCCGATCAATCCGCAAGCAGATGCACCGCATCGGGGCTCCACGATGCCACGACCTCCGTTCCCACTTCGACCGGCGATGCGAAGAACGCCTTCTCGCCGAGGGTGACGGAGAACTCTCCAGCCCCTTCGACGTCGAGGCCGACCTGAACGACGGCGCCTTGGTATTCGACCGCCCGGATCAAGCCGGGAACCGTGTTCTCCGGAAGATCGGCCGGCCGGTCGGTGTCGATCCGGGTGAGATCGGAACGTATCGCGACGCTGGCGGCGCCTCCTTCCGGAGCGGCCGCATCGCCGAGGCCGGTCACCACCGAGCCGGCCGCCAGCCTCAGCCGGAATCCTTCCCCCGACCCCGGCTCGATCCGGCCTTCCAGCACGTTGTGTCCCCCGATGAACCGCGCAACGAAGCCCGTGGCCGGTACGTCGTAGATCGTGCGAGGCGGGCCGGCCTGCTCGATGCGTCCATGGTCCATGACCACTACGGTATCCGCGACCGACATCGCTTCCTGTTGTGAATGGGTTACGTGCACGAACGTGATCCCGAGGTCGCGCTGCAGCCGCCGGAGCTCGCCGCGCATCCGGACCCGCAGGAACGGGTCCAGGGCGGAGAGCGGCTCGTCGAGCAGCAGCACCGAGGGGTTGGTGACGAGCGCGCGGGCGAGCGCGACCCGCTGCTGCTGGCCGCCGGAGAGCTGCGACGGCATGCGCTGCCGGTAGTCGCGCATGTGGACGAGGTCGAGCTTGTCGAGCGCGATCGCGTGACGCTCCGCCTTCGGCAGGCCCCGCATCCGCAGGCTGAACGCCACGTTGTCGAGGCAGTCGAGGTGCGGGAACAGCGCGTAGTTCTGGAACATCATCGCGGTCGGGCGTTCGGCCGGGGTCAGTCGCCCGACGTCGCGACCGTCGATCGAGACCCTGCCGGCGCTGATCTCCTCGTGACCGGCGATCATTCGCAGGGTCGAGGTCTTGCCGCATCCGGAGGGACCGAGCAGGCAGCAGTAGCTGCCGGCGGGCACCGAGAGGTCCACGTGATCGACCGCGGTGACCGCACCGTAGGACTTCGTGACTCCATGAAGCTCGACGTGGCCCTTCGGCGCGGAGGCCGATGGTCCGAAGGCCCGCGGCTCCGGCACGTCCGGGCGGCGCGGGGCCGCGGGATCGACGTTGTCTGCTGCGTGCGCCATGACCGCGGATGTTGCCACGACACGGGACACACTGCATGACCGGAGGGTCTTCGCCTCGGACCGGAGAGGTCCGAGCGGCACGGCAGGCCGGGCTGCAGGTCGCCCGGTGGCGGTGCGGTGGACGGTCCGCCCCCGATGCGGCTCGGCCGGATCCTCGAGGACCCCGCCGTCAGGACCCGCATCAAGTCGAAGCCCACCCGGCCATCCGGCAGGTCATCCCCCGTGTCGCCTGTCAACCGGGTGTTCATCGTGTAGTCTCCCCTGCCGGACGAAGTCCCGTTGGAAGCCGCCACACCGCATTCGACCGGCGGGCTCGCGTTTCTCCCGGAGCAAGCCGTTCCGGGAGTCGCGGGGGCATCGAGCTCGGGAGCAGGAGGGGCCGGGGTCATGAACCACTCGCCGAGATCATCCGGCCCGGCGCCATATCCCCGGGACATGCGCGGCTACGGCCGCACGCCGCCCGACCCGCGCTGGCCCGGCGGCGCCCGCATCGCGCTCCAGTTCGTCATCAACTACGAGGAGGGCGCGGAGAGCTGCGTGCTGCACGGCGACGAGGCGTCCGAGGCGTTCCTCTCCGAGATCGTCGGAGCGCGGCCGTTGCCCGGGGTGCGGCACATGAACATGGAGTCGATCTACGAGTACGGCTCCCGGGCCGGGTTCTGGCGGCTGTGGCGACTGTTCACGCGGCGCGCGACGCCGATCACCGTCTACGGGGTGGCGATGGCGCTCGCGCGCAACCCCGAGGCGGTGGCGGCGATGCTGGAGGCGGACTGGGAGATCGCGAGCCACGGCCTGCGCTGGATCGACTACCAGTTCGTGCCGCCGGAGGTCGAACGCGCGCACGTCGAGCAGGCCATCGAGGTCCACACCCGGGTGACCGGCGCGCGCCCGCTCGGGTGGTACACGGGCCGCACCAGCCCCAACACGCGGGATCTGGTCAAGGCCGACGGCGGCTTCCTCTACGACTCCGATTCCTACGCGGACGACCTGCCGTACTGGGAGGACGGCCCGCACGGACCGCATCTGGTCGTTCCCTACACCCTGGACGCCAACGACATGCGCTTCGCCACCGCCCAGGGGTTCAACTCCGGGGACCAGTTCTGCGCCTACCTGCGCGACAGCTTCGACACCCTGTACCGCGAGGGGGCGGAGAGCCCGAAGATGATGTCGGTGGGGCTCCACTGCCGGCTCGCCGGACGGCCGGGCCGCGTCGCGGCGCTCGAACGGTTCCTGGACCACGTCGCCGGGCACGACGGCGTGTGGGTGACCCGGCGCATCGACATCGCCCGGCACTGGCACGCGCACCACAAGCCTTCATGAGACGGTGTCCATGAGACAGCGCCGAGCCGGTCCGTGGCGCATGACGCGCACGACGCGCGCGCCGCCTCGAACCGCAAGAACCGCAACCATGGAGAGCGGCCGCTCCCGCCCGTCGCCGCATCGACGCCGACGCGCCGAACCGTTACGGCCGGGCCGGCGCACGTCCGTCCACCGGAACCGCATGTCCGCGGCGCATCGCCGCCGGCGTCCGGGCCGCCTCGGGGATCCCGCATGAACAACGTATTCGAACCGCTGAACCCTCCGCCGCGCCGGCTGATGGGCCCCGGCCCGGTCGACGTCGACCCCCGCGTGCTGCAGGCGATGTCGCTGCCCCTGCTCGGGCAGTTCGACCCGCGCTTCACCGGGTACATGAACGAGGCGATGGCGCTCTACCGGCAGGTGTTCCGCACCGCCAACCGGTGGACGCTGCTGGTCGACGGGACCGCCCGCGCGGGAATCGAGGCGGTCCTGGCGTCCGTGCTGGTTCCCGGAGACCGGGTGCTCGTCCCCGTCTTCGGCCGGTTCGGGCACCTGCTGTGCGAGATCGCGCGCCGATGCCGCGCCGAGGTCGTCGCCATCGAGACCGAGTGGGGCACGGTGTTCGACCCCCAACGCATCGAGGACGCGGTGAGGCGGCGCCGCCCGAAGCTCGTCGCCATCGTGCACGGGGACACCTCCACCACCATGGCCCAGCCCCTCGACGCGGTCGGGCGGATCTGCCGCGAGCACGACGCCCTGCTCTACGTCGATGCCACCGCGTCGGTGGCCGGAATGCCCCTGGAGACGGACGCCTGGCAGCTCGACGCGGTGTCCGCGGGTTTGCAGAAGTGCCTGTCCGGTCCCCCCGGCATCGCCCCGGTGACCTTCAACGACCGGGTGGAAGCGGTGGTGAGGCCGCGCCGGCACGTCGAGCAGGGCATCCGGCCGGCCGGTGAGGAGGAGGGGACCGGGCGGATCATCCAGTCGAACTACTTCGACCTGTCGATGCTGATGGACTACTGGAGCGAGTCGCGGCTGAACCACCACACCGAGGCGACCTCGATGCTCTATGCGGCGCACGAATGCGCCCGCCTCGTGGTCGCGGAGGGGCTCGAGCCCCGATTCGAGCGCCACGCCCGCGCGAGCCGGGCGATGACCGCCGGCCTGCGGGCGATGGGTCTGGCGCTGTTCGGCGACCAGGCGCACAAGATGCCCGGCGTCACCGGCGTGCACATCCCCGACGGCGTGCCCGGAGACGCCGTGCGCGCCGCCCTGCTCGACGACTTCGGCCTGGAGATCGGGACCTCGTTCGGCCCCTTGCACGGCAGGATCTGGCGGATCGGCGCCATGGGATACGGATGCCGCCGGGACAACGTGATGACCTGCCTCGCGGCGCTGGAGGTGACGCTGCGCCGGTTCGGCCACGCGAGCGCGCCGGGCGCGGGAGTGGAAGCGGCGCTCGCGGTGTGGGACGGGTAGCGGGGCGGCGCCGGCGCCCCTTCGTCCGATCAGTAGTGCCGCCTCGTCCGCGGGCGCACCGGGCGGCGTCGGCGCCCCCTCGTCCGATCGGTAGTGCCGCCTCGTCCGCGGACGCACCGGGCGGCGGCGCCGGCGCATCCTCGTCCGATCGGTAGTACCGCCTCGTCTGCGGACGCACCGGGCGGCGTCGGCGCCCCCTCGTCCGATCGCGTGGTGGCCCGGCGTTGGACGCGGGCGACGAAGCCGCGCATGATGGATGCGACGCGGCCGGCTCGCGGGGACGGGTACCGTGGCACTGACCTGCTGGAAGTGCGGGGCATCGCTCGATGAAGTGCTCGTGCCCTTCGCCCGCGTCGCGGAATGTCCGCGGTGCCGGGCGGACCTTCACGTGTGCCGGATGTGCGAGTTCTTCGACCCGGGGGTGCGGCGCGGCTGCCGGGAGCCGGTGGCGGACGAGGTGCCGGACCGGGAGCGCGCGAATTTCTGCGGATACTTCCAGCCGGTTGCGGGAGCGGGTCCCCGGGCGGAGGACGGCGCGGCACGGGCCGCCCGCGACGAGCTCGACGGTCTCTTCGGCCTGGCGCCGGCGAGCCCCTCCTCGCCACGCGACGCCGACGAAGCGAGGCGCCGGCTCGACGATCTGTTCGGCGCCGGATCCGGGAAGTGATCCGCGGCCGCCGTCGGCGGGCGCGAGCCGGCCGGACACGGTGCCGCCCGCGCCGGGGAGGGAAGTGGGCGGAGAGAGCTTCGACCTGACGATGGTGCCCGATGCCGCCGCACCGGGGAGGGAAGCCATGAGCGATCCGGTCGACGTCGCGGCTTTCCGCGCCCTGTTGCTCGCGCGCGAGCGCACCCTGATCGAGGAGGAGGCGCGCGGCGATGACGCGGCGGGCCCGGTCGAGCTGGACCAGGCGCGGCTGGGCAGGCTGTCGCGCATGGATGCGATGCAGGCGCAGCAGATGGCCAAGGCATCGAGTCGCCGCCGGCTGGTGGAGCGGGGGCGGATTGCGGCCGCGCTCGGACGCATCGACGAGGGCGAGTACGGGTACTGCCTGAGCTGCGGCGACCCCATCGTCGAGAAACGGCTCGCCATCGATCCCGCCGCTACCCAGTGCGTGGACTGTGCAACGCGCTCCGAAGCGTGACGCGGCCGCGGCCGGATACTCCGTTGCCGGATACTCCGCCGGCCGCACGTTCGAATACGGATGGACCCGGCCATCCGACCCCGGCCGGCATCGGACCTCGGCCCCGCACGTCCGATACGGATGGACCCGGCGGCCCGGGCCCGACACCGGGCCGGAGGCGCGATTCCGGATGGCATGTCCCGAATGCCCCGCATGTCCCGCATGTCCGCATGGGCGGCGGGACGGACTCGCCGGCGCCTCGGGCGCGCATTCGAAGGGCCGTTGTGGTCTCATCGGATGAACGGGGTCGGATGAACGGGGCCGATCGGCGGAGGGCAGCGGCGATGATGGATCGGCGACGGTTTCTCGGGACGGGGGCCGGACTGACGGCGGGTCTCGTCGGGCTCGCCCCCGCCGCCGGCCGGGCCGAAGAGCCCCGCATCCGGCGCTACGTCACCTTGGGGAACACCGGCCTGCAGGTCTCCGACATTTCGTTCGGGTCCAGCCGGTCGGCCGATCCGCAGCTCGTTCGCCATGCCCTGGCGCGCGGCGTCACGTACTTCGACACCGCCGAGAGCTACCGCGGCGGCCGGGCGGAGGAGGCGATCGGCGAAGCGTTGCGCGGCCGGCGCGACCGCTGCGTCATCGCATCGAAGCACAAGGCGTGGGGCGGCGAGACCCGCCGGCAGATGATGTCCGCCCTGGAAGGGTCGCTGCGGCGGCTTCGCACCGACTACGTCGACGTCTACTTCAACCACGCCGTCAACGACGTGCGGCGGTTGCGGAATCCCGAATGGCGGGAGTTCACCGACCGGGCGATCCGCGACGGCAAGATCCGCTTCCGCGGCATGTCCGGCCACGGCGGCTCCCTGGTCGAATGCGTGAACTACGCGCTCGACCACGATCTCGCCGATGTCGTTCTCGTCGCCTGGAACTTCGCGCAGGACACGAGCTTCTACGAGAAGCTGCGCGCGCGGCTCCACTACGTGGCGCTCCAGCCCGGGCTCGGGCGGGCCATCGAGCGGGCGAGCGCGAAAGGGGTCGGCGTGATCGCGATGAAGACCCTGATGGGTGCGCGCATCAACGACATGCGGCCCTACGAAGCGGACGGCGCCACCTTCTCGCAGGCCGCGTTCCGGTGGGTCCTGTCCAGTCCGCACGTCGATGGCCTCGTCGTCTCCATGACGAGCGCCGCCGGCATCGACGAGTACGTCGCCGCGTCGGGCCCGGACCGGATCGGGTCGGCGCAGATGCGCCTGCTCGCACGCTACGCGGCCATGCAGGGGCCCCGGTACTGCCGGCCCGCCTGCAACGCGTGCGAGGCGCGCTGTCCGGAGGGCGTCGAGATCCCCGAGGTGCTGAGGACCCGGATGTACGACGTCGACTACCGCGACCCGGCGCTCGCGCGCGCCGACTACGCCGCGCTCGGCGCCGGCGCGCGGGCGTGCCTCTCCTGCGACGGCGCGCCCTGTCTGGACGCCTGTCCGAACGGAGTCCCGATTGCCGCGTTCACGCGCGACGCCGCGTCGAGGCTCGGGTGATCGGCCGGGCCGGCGCCATGGCCGTCCCGCGCGGCGGTTTCCCCCGCCGCCGCGCCGCGAAGCCGGTTCGACACCGGACTGCCCGGGCGGTGGCCGTCTCGCCGTGCGCCGCCTCGCCACACCCTCGCCGATGCGTCGTGCGGGCGCCGCGGGGGAACGGACCATGACCGTCTTCCTCGCCCACTTCCTGTTCGTCCTCGCCGCGTGGACGGTGGTCGTCAAGTACCTGTTCCCGGTTGCCTACGCCCTCTCCCACGGCCTTGCGCCGGCCACGCACGTCTACCTCGACTTCTGGCCGGTGGTCCACGTCTGGCTCGGCTGGGCCCTGCTTGCGCGCCCGCGCTACACCCGTGCGCTCGCGCTCGTCGTCGCCGTCCTCGAGATCGGCATCGTGGTGACGAAGTTCGTCCTGTTCCTCGGCGAGCCGGAGTGGACGATCTGGACGACGAACTGGTTCGTCAACAAGCTGTTCGTGCTCGGCTGCTTCGTCCTGATGCTGGGGCACCTGCTGGCGAGACGGCAGGACTATGCGCCGCGGGCGGCGGCGTGAGGCGGTCCATGGATATCCGCACGCCGTGATATCCGCACGCCGTCAAAATTGGGTACCATTCGGCGTCGGCACGAGAAGCACCGACTCGCGGCCCGCTCCGCAACCCGGTTCGTGTTCCGCGAACCCCGGCACGGAACGGGGCCCGACCCCGAGAGATGACCCCCGAGAGGAAGCCGCCATGGCCGCACCGACTCGACTCCCTTCGAAATCCACGCCATCGCGGTGCGGTCGCGCGGCGGTGGCCGTCGCCGTCGCGGCGTCCGCGCGGGCTCGCGAGGAGTCCGGGGGCCCTCGCTCACCGCGGCGTTCGGAGCGGGCATCGCAAAGGGCGGGCCGTCTTCGAGCGGCGCCGACACGCCCCGGCCGGGCCGCCGGACACCGGCGGGCTGCCGTGAACGAGTTCACTCGTTGCCATGATGTGACGCTTGCTGCCATGACAGGCGGCGCGGCCGACTCCGCAGACTGCCTCCTCTCCCCGACACTGATCACTACCCCCCCCCCCCCCCCCCCCCCCCCCCCCCCGACACCAGCCACTAGCCCCCCCGACCCCGGTCGGCGGGCTTCCCCGCCGTTCTCCCCGGCCGAGTCCGGGAGAGCGTGGCCTGTCCCTGAGCAATGCCTTGGGCAATGTCTTGGGCAAGCCAGGGGAGTTCGGGATGACGGGGGCCGGCATCGGCAAGATGCACGGGCGGGTCCGTTGAACCGCAGGACAACGATTCCCGCCTTGGCGGCCCTCCGGCGCTGGTGGACGGGATTGCGCCGCATGGCTGCGGTCCCCGGCAACGCGGCCGGACCTCGACTGGATGGAGCGCCACGGCTTCCGTCCGGTGCCCGCCGCAAGGCCGCGGTTCCCGGCAACCCGGCCGGAGTCCGGGCGTTGTCCCCAAGGCGTCGGGACCGGAGCGCCATGACGGCGACGGCTCGAAACGGCGCCGCCCCGCATCGGCGGCTGGCGCCGGCGGTCCGGACGGCCTGCCTCCTGCTGGCGCTTGCCTGCCTCGCCCCCCTCGCGGTCCAGGCGGCTGATCCGATCCTCGTCAGCAACCAGACCAAAACCGTCAGAAACAATCCATACGTTGGCGACTCGTCGTACGCCCAGCAGTTTCGCACGGGCTCCGCGTCCGGCGTCTACGCCATCTCCGACGTGATTCTGACCTTCAGCAAGGCCGCCGACCGCGGAACGACCACGGTGACGGTCAGAAGCGACAGCTCGGGGAATCCCGCCGATGCCGCCCTTGCCACGATGACGCTGGACTCCGCCGGCATGGGCAACATCGCATTCACGCCTTCCTCGCCCGTCCGCCTCGAACCCCAAACCAGGTACTGGGTCGTGGCGGAGCATTCAACGGGCGGAACGTCGGGCCCGAGGTGGGCGAGAGTGCACATTGCCGACGGCCTTGACGCGGATTCGGCTGCGGGCTGGGAAATTGACCAGTCATACCAGGAAGAGCGCGGGGGAGGCTGGATTGCGCCACAAAACATGTCGCAGGCGATGAAGATCCGGCTCAGGGGAACCGTCGTTCCGGCCGTCACCATCGCGTCCGACGGCGACGTGACCGAGGGCAACGCCGCGAGTTTCACGCTGACCCGCGGCGGGGACACCGCCGACGCGCTGGAGGTCGGGGTCACGGTCTCGGAAACGGGCGACATGGTCGCCTCGGGCGACGAGGGGACGAAGAAGGCGACGTTCGCCGCGGGCTCGGCCACCGCGACGGTGACGGTGCCGACCCAGGCCGATTCCGCGTCCGAGCCCGACAGCACGGTGACCGTCGCCGTCGCGGACGGCGACGGCTACGTCGCGGGCACGCCTTCCCAAGCCGGGGTCGTGGTGGCGGACGACGACGATCCGGTCGTCACCATCACGTCCGGCGGAAACGTGACCGAGGGCGCGGCCGCGCGTTTCAACCTGACCCGCACCGGGAACCGCGCCGCCGCGCTGACGGTCGAGGTCACGGTCTCGGAAACGGGCGGGATGGTCGCCTCGGGCGACGAGGGAACGAGGACGGTGAGGTTCTCCGCGGGCTCGGGCATCTTTCAACTGGCGGTGGCGACCCAGGCCGATTCCACGCACGAGCCGGACAGCACGGTGACTGTCACCGTCGTGGACGGCAGCGACTACGACCCGGGCACGCCTTCCCAGGCCGATGTCGTGGTGTCGGACGACGACAACGCGGCGCCGACGGGCGCACCGACGATTGACGACACCACGCCGTTGGTGGGCGAGACGCTGACGGCGGACGCCTCGGGCATCAGCGACGCGGACGGGCTGACGGGCGCGACCTTCACCTGGCAGTGGCTCCGGGTGTCGGGCAGTACGGAGACGCGGATCCCCGGGGCGACTGCGGCCACCTACACGGTGGTTGCCGCCGATGAGGGCGCGACGCTGAAGGTGGAGGCGACCTTCACCGACGACGACGGAACCGAAGAGACGGTCGAGAGCGCAGAGACGTCGACCGTCGAGGTGCCGCCGCTTCCGAGGGTATCGGTGGCGCGGGTGGAGAGCCCGGTGGAGGAAGGCGAGCACGCGCAGTTCACGGTGACGCGCACGGTGGTGACGACGGGCGCGCTGACGGTCCACTACAGCGTGTCGGAGACCGGCGCCATGGTGGCGTCGGGCGAGGAGGGCGCGAAGACCCTCGATTTCTCGGGCAACACGACCAGCTTGACGGTGACCGTGCCGACGGTGGATGACAGTGTCCACGAGGCGGACAGCGTGGTGACGCTGACGCTGACGGCGGATGCGGCCTACGACCTGGGGGCCACGGTGATCTTCTCGGATGTGACGGTTCAGGACAACGACAATGCGGACCCGACGGGTGCACCGACGATCAGTGACACGACGCCCGTGGTCGGCGAGACGCTGACGGCGGATGAGTCGGACATCGCCGACCCGGACGGGCTGACGGGCGCGACCTTCACCTGGCAGTGGATCCAGGTGGCATCGGACAACACCGAGACGCGGATCAGCGGGGCGACCGCGGCGACCTACACCGTGGCCACCGCCGATGTGGGCGCGACACTGAAGGTGGAGGCGAGCTTCACCGACGACGACGGCACCACCGAAACTCTGACGAGCGCAGAGACGGCGACGGTTGAGTTGCCGGGCCTGTCGATCGACGACGCGAGCGTGGACGAGGGCGATTCGGGCAGCACGACGATGACGTTCACGGTGACCCTGAGTCATGCGGCGACGGAAACCGTGACCGTGGACTGGACGACCCAGGGCGGGACCGCGACCGCCGGGACGGACTACACGGCGGGGAACGGAACCCTGACGTTCAACGCCGGGGATTCCAGCAAGACGGTGTCGGTGTCGGTAGTGGGCGACGACGTGGACGAGCCGGACGAGGAGACGTTCACGGTGACGCTGTCGAGCGCGTCGGGCGCGACCATTTCGGATGGCACGGCGACCGGGACGATCAGGGACGACGACGCCGAGCCGACGGTGACGCTGGCCCTGACTCCGGTCTCGATCTCGGAGAACGGTGAAGTCGGCACGGTGACGGCGACCTTGGGCAATCCATCGAGCGAGGCGACGACGGTGACGGTCTCGGTGGCGCCGGTGTCGCCGGCGGTGGCGGGCGACTACATGCTGAGCGGGAGCGAGTTGACGATCCCGGCGGGCGAGACGGACAGCCGCGGCGTCGTGACGATTGCCGCCGTGAACAACCACGTGTACGAAGGGGACAAGACGGTGACGGTGTCGGGCACGGCGACGAACAGCCAAGGGATCACGGCCCCGCAGAGCGTGACCCTGACGATCACCGACGACGAGTTGCCACCGGGCCTGTCGGTCGCTGACGCGAGCGTGGACGAGGGCCATTCGGGCAGCACGACGATGACGTTCACGGTGAGGCTGAACCCGATGGCATCGGGGCAGGTGACCGTGGACTGGGCGACATCCGACGGAACCGCGACCGCCGGGACGGACTACACGGCGGGGAACGGGAGCCTGACGTTCAACGCCGGGGATTCCAGCAAGACGGTGTCGGTGTCGGTAACGGGCGACGACGTGGACGAGCCGGACGAGGAGACGTTCACGGTGACGCTGGCGAGCGCGTCGGGCGCGACGATCGGGGACGCCGAGGCGACCGGGACGATCAGGGACGACGACGATACGCCGACGGTGACGCTGGTGCTGACCCCGGTCTCGATCGATGAGAACGGTGGGACGAGCACGGTGACGGCGCGCCTGAACCATCCGTCGAGCGAGGCGACCACGGTGACGGTGTCGGTGGAGCCGGAGTCGCCGGCGGTGGCGGACGACTACACGCTGAGCGCGAACCGGGAGCTGACAATCCCGGCGGGTTCGACGACGAGCACGGGCACGGTGACGATTAGTGCTGTGAACAACGACGTGGACGCGGCCGACAGGAAGGTGACGGTATCGGCCGTGGCGGAGAACGCGCAGGGGGTCACGGACCCGGACGCCGTGACGCTGACGATCACGAACGACGACGCGGCGGTGGTGGAGTTGCACCTGTCCTCGGCCTCCATCTCGGAGGACGGTGGGGAGAGCACGGTGACGGCGAGCCTGTCCCACCCGTCGAGCGAGGAGACGACGGTGACGGTGACGGTGGAGCCGGTGCCGCCGGCGGTGGAGGTCGACTACACGCTGAGCGGGAGCCGGCTGACGATTGCGGCGGGTTCGACGACGAGCACGGGCGAGGTGACGATCACCGCCGTGGACAACGATGTGGAGGCGCCCCACAAGACGGTGACGGTGTCGGCCACGGCGACGAACGCGCGGGGGGTCACGGACCCGGAGGCCGTGACGCTGACGATCACGGACGACGAGAATGTGGCGCCGACGGGGGCGCCGACGATCGACGACACGACGCCGGTGGTGGGCGAGACACTGACGGTGGATACGTCGGGCATCGACGACCCGGATGGTCTGACGAACCCGAGCTTCACCTACCAGTGGGTCCGGGTGGCGTCGGGCGGCGGCGAGACGGTGGTCGGGACCGGGAAGTCATACACGGTGGCCGCTGGGGATGTGGGCGCGACGCTGAAGGTGGTGGTGAGCTTCACCGACGACGGCGGGACCGTAGAGACGGTCGAGTTCGAGGCGCGGTCGGCGGTGGTGTTGCCGGTGCTGACGATCGCCGACGCGAGCGTGGACGAGGGCGATTCGGGCGACAACAAGCTGCGATTCACGGTGAGGCTGGCCCCGGCGGCGACGGGTGAGGTGACGGTGGACTGGGCGACCACCGACGGAACGGCGACCGCCGGGCAGGACTACACGGAAGGGGGCGGGAGCCTGAGGTTCAACGCCGGGGATTCCAGCAAGACAGTCTCCGTGACGGTGGCGGACGACGATGTGGACGAGCCAGACGAGACCTTCACGGTGACGCTGTCGAACCCGTCGGGCGCAACCCTCGGGGACGATACGGCGACGGGGACGATCACCAACGACGACGACGACCCGACGGTGACGCTGGTCCTGACCCCGGACACGATCGCGGAGAACGGCGGGACGAGCACGGTAACGGCGCATCTGGACCATCCGTCGAGCGAGGAGACGACGGTGACGGTGTCGGTGGCGCCGGTGTCGCCGGCGGAGGAGGGCGACTACACGTTGAGCGCGAACCGGGAGCTGACGATTGCGGCGGGTGCGACGACGAGCACGGGCACGGTGACGGTCACGGGCGTGGACAACGACGTGGAGGCGCCGGACAAGACGGTGACGGTGTCGGGCACGGCGACGAACAACCAAGGGGTGAAGAACCCGGAGGCCGTCGTGACGCTGACGCTCAGGGACGACGACCTCCCCGACGGGCGCCGACGCAGGCTGGAGTACGCGCTGGCGTCGTTCGGACGCACGGTGGCGCAGGACCTGGTGACGGCGGTCGAGGACAGGAGGTGGGCGACGGGGACGACGGCGACGCTTGCCGGGACCCGGCTGTCCCTGTCCGAAGAGGCTGTGTACGAGGCGTTGCGGCGTCATACCGACCCTGACGGTGACCTGATGGTGGACCCGGCCGCGTTGCGGGAGATGCTGTCGCGGAGCAGCTTCCAGGTTTCGCTGGGCGGCGAAGGCGAGGCGGGGGGTATGGGAGCGGACTCTCTGGTGCTGTGGGGGCGTGGGAGCCGGAGCTGGAGCGCGGGCAGGCTGGACTCGGAGGTCGAGACGCAGGGAGAAGCGCTGTCCGGTCAGTTGGGGGTGGAGTTCCGTGTGCGGGAAGACACGTTGGTGGGGGTGATGTTGAACGGCAGCGCCGGGGAGGTGGAGTTTGACGGGGCGCTCGATACGGAGGTGGAGACGGAGGTGGAGACGGATGTTCTGGGAGTGCACCCCTACGCGCAGTGGTCGCCGTGGCAGGGACTGAGGACGTGGGCGATGGTGGGCTACGGAGCGGGGGAGGCGACGCTGACGGACAAGTACTCCGCTCTGTCGGGGACCGACCTGAAGATGATGATGGCGGCGGGCGGAGGGAGCCACGATGTGGCGTCGAGGTGGGGAGTCGACTGGTCGGTGGGGACGAACGGATTCGTTGTGCAGCTTGACGCGGATGAGGTGCGTTTCGATGCGGAAGGACAGGCGGCGCTGGTGCCGGCGGTGCAGTCGGAGGTGTGGCAGATGCGGCTGCTGCTGGAAGGCAGTGCGGGGGAGGATTTCGGCGGTGTCGAGGGGTTGAGGGGGAACGTCGAGCTGGCGGCGCGGGTGGATGGTGGGGACGCGGAGAGCGGATTGGGGATGGAGGTAGGCGGAGGCGTCGGGTACGGACGTGCGGACTTGGGCATCGAAGTCGATGCGAGCGGTCGAGTGCTGCTGACGCATGAGGAAGAGGGTTTGGAGGACGCGGGGGTGAGTCTGGCGTTGGAGGTGGACCCGGGCGAGCGCGGTCGGGGTCCGTACTTTGCGCTGTCGCCCTCGTGGGGGAACGCGGCGAGCGGAGCGCGGTCGATGTGGGAGGACCGGCAGCCGACGGTGGGCGGTTCCGGCGGTGGGGCCCGGTTCGAGCCGGAGATGCGGTTGAGTTCGGAGCTCGGCTACGCCGCGCCCACGCCGGTCCGTCGCGGCACCCTCACCACCTACGGGGCGTTCTCGTCGGCCGGCGGCGCGTCCCGGCAGTATCGCATCGGCCGGCGGCTGGAGCTCGGCATCGCGTCGATGAGCCTTGAAGCGGAGCGTCGCGAGAGCGTTGGCGCAACGCCCGAGCACGGGGTCTGGCTGAGAGGCAACCTCCGTTTCTGAGCGCGGGAGGGGCGACGGATACGGGTCCGTCCATCCACATCACCGATACCGTGACGGACGTCGCGTCCGACCTCGCCCGGTGCGAACTCTTCCACGACTACCGACGACCACACGCATCACTCGCCTGTCGAACCCCCGACGAGTCCCTTGTCGCCCCGGAAGCCACCTGAGTGCTCGGCGCCAAAGGTCATGAGGCGGTACGGGTCCTTGCCGGATCCGGGACCCGCGCATTATCTTCGTGCCGAGGCGAATTCCGCTGCGACGACGGAGTGATTCCATGTCCAGGCCGCCGGTCGACTATATCGAGCGCACCCGCGAGCAGTACGGCTCGCTCGGTCATCCGCCGTACAAGTGGGTCCACAGCGAAACTCCCCCTCCGTTCGCGCCGGTCTCGAAGCCGCTTGCGGAGTCCCGGATCGGGCTGATTGCCTCGGGCGGCATCTACCGGAAGGGACAGATCGCGTTCCACTACCGGGACGACGTGAGCTTCCGGACCATTCCCCGCGACACCGCGATGTCCGAGTTGCGCGTGACGCATTTCGCCTACGACGTCACCGACGCCCGGGCCGATCCGAACGTCGTGTTCCCGCTCGGGACGTTGCGCGCCGAGGCGCGCAAGGGCCGCGTCGGGGAGGTCGCCCCCGACGCCTGGACGTTCATGGGAGGAATCTACTCGGCGCGCAAGGTGCGCGACGTCCTTGCCCCGGCCCTCGCGCGGCGCCTGGAAGAGGACGCGATCGACGCCGCGTTGCTCGTCCCCGCCTGACCGGTGTGCCATCAGTCCGTGGGACTGATCGCACGGGAGATCGAAGGTCGCGGGATTCCGACCATCTCCATGTCGAGCGCGTACTCGATCACCGCGGCGGTCAACCCGCCCCGCGCCGTCTACCTGGACTTCCCGCTCGGACACACGGCGGGGAAGCCGCACGACCCCGAGCTGCAAGGCCGTATCCTGGGGGATGCGCTGGACGCGCTCGTCACCATCGATGTCCCGGGGACGATCCGGTGGCTGCCGTACCGGTGGGCCGGGGACGATGCATGGAAGGACCTGGTGATGCGCCCGCGCCCCGGCGGGTCGAGCGAGGACGACCGCATCGAGCGCCATCCCGACCCGCAGTACCAGTGCGAAGAGGACCGGGTCGCGGCGCAGGCCGCGTTCGAGCGCGACGGGTGCCCGAGCTGCGTCTTTCTCGACGTGGCCTGATCCCGCCGGGCTCGGCGCCCCGGATTCAATACCCCGGCGAGCCTCGACAGGCCACGAGCCGCGCGAGGGCCATCCGGCTCCCGTCCGGGTCGGCGACGATCCCCTCCTCGTAGGAGAGCGCCCGGAGGGCGCGGAACCGTTCCAGAAGCTCGTTCGGCCGGGCGCGGAACCGATGGCTCTTCGGTCCGCCGACGGCGGCGGGCGTGATGAGGTGGTGGTCGTAGACGAGGTGCCCGCCGGGGCGGAGCGCGTCGATGAGGCGGGGGATCAGAGGCCGATCCAGGAACCGCGCGACGACGATGACGTCATAGGCGTCGCGGGCGATGTCGGGCCGCTCGAGATCCATCTCGACCCAATCGACCTCGACGCCCGCGGCGCCGGCTCGCTCGCGGGCCCTGGCCAGCGCGACCTTCGAGATGTCGATCGCATCGACCGCGTAGCCGTTCGCGGCGAGGTGGATCGCGTTGCGGCCCAGCCCGCACGCCACGTCGAGGGCGCGCCCGCGGGGGAGGCGGCCGGTCCACGCGGCGAGCAGCGCGCTCGGGTGCGTGCGTTCGGCGTACTCGCCTGCCGCGTACTTCGCGTTCCACCGCTCCCGGTCCGCATCGCTCATCGCGGTTCGCTCGCTCCCGTTGACGGCTCGGCCCGGACGCAATCCCGGTCCGGCCGCCGGACCCCGGGGGTCGCTGACGATTCTTCGTCATTTTGCACGAGACTCCAGGAGGACGGGACCAACGATCGAGGCGTATCGCAACGAGCTTGCGCCGAGCTCGCATCCGTACCGGTACGGGCCGCGCGCGTGTTCATGCTCCGGGACATTTCGGGGACAATCATGCGGCCCGCCTCGCGGGCGCGTGCGATTTCGACAATCAGGAGCAGCGGAGATGGGCAAGACCGTCGTCAACTCGTGGAATGATTTCGACCCGCTGGAGCACGTCATCGTGGGTCGGGCCGACTTCACCTGCATTCCTCCGTCCGAGCCCGCCACGGAAGCGAAGATCCCCGAGGACAGCGACATGCGCGGGATGTGGGGACCGCGCCCGCTGGAGACGGTGGAGAAGGCGAACGCCCAGCTCGACCACCTGGCTACGCTGCTGGAGAAGCGGGGGATCCGGGTCGATCGCCCGACCCCCATCCAGTGGAACCAGGCGGTGGTCACCCCGGACTTCATGACCGGATCCTCGTTCGGCTGCATGCCCCCGCGCGACGTGCTGCTCACCGTCGGCAAGGAGATCCTCTCGGCCCCGATGTCGTTTCGCTGCCGCTACTGGGAGTTCCTCGCCTACCACCCCCTCATGCAGCGCTACTTCGACGAGGACCCGGAGTTCCGCTGGGAGCAGGCCCCGCGCCCCCGGCTCACCGAGGCGTCCTACAAGCCGGGCTACTTCGACGAGATCACCATCGAGGATCGCCTCGCGCGCGCCGCCGCGCTCGATTTCGTCACCACCGAGCACGAGCCGCTGTTCGACGCGGCCGACATCCTGCGCATCGGCAAGGACCTCTTCTGCCAGCACGGACTGACCACGAACCGGCGCGGGATGGAATGGCTGCAACGCCACTTTCCCGACCACCGCGTGCACGCGGTGAACTTCCCCGGAGACCCCTATCCGATCCACATCGACGCGACGTTCGTGCCGTTGCGCCCCGGGCTCGTCGTCAACAACCCGAAACGCCGGCTGCCCGATGCCCAGCGCGCGATCTTCGAGGCCAACGACTGGGAGATCCTCGACGCCGCTCCGCCCGCCCACAACCAGCCCCCGCCGCTGTGCTACTCGAGCATATGGCTGTCGATGAACGTGCTCGTGCTCGACCCGAAGACGGTCGTCGTGGAGGCCAGCGAGGTCTACCAGCAGGAGCAACTCGACGGGCTCGGCTTCGAGGTGATCCCGGTCCCGTTCCGCGACGCCTATGCCTTCGGGGGCGGGCTGCACTGCGCCACCGGCGACGTCCTGCGCCGCGGCGGCTGCGAGGACTACTTCCCGAAGCAGGTCCCGGGGACGCGGATCCGGCCGATTTGAGCTGTCCCTCGCGCCGCATCGACAATTCTGCCGGTCGAACCGAGAGTCGCGCGCATAGTTGCGTCGCGCATAGTTACGTGATGCGCGCGTACCGTCGGAGCCGATCGTTCCGGGGGGAAGCTCCTCCATTTCGCGAAGGTGGCGGCGCATGAGGATCAAGAGCATCGAGACCTGGGGCACCCGCGACGTCTGCATGGTGCGGGTGCGTACGGACGGCGGCGAGGAAGGCTGGGGACAGACCGCGCCCTACCACGCGGACCTCACCGCGCGGGTGCTGCACCGTCAGGTGGCGCCTCATGCCCTCGGCGCCGACCCTCTCGACATCGACTCGCTGATGCGCCGGATCCCGGAGGCGGAGCACAAGTTCCCGGGCTCCTACCTGCGCCGCGCGATGGGGGGCCTCGATACCGCGCTGTGGGACTTGCGCGGCAAGCTGGAGGGCAAGAGTGTCTGCGAGCTGCTCGGCGGCACGCCGCGGCCCGTCCGGGTGTACGGGTCGAGCATGCGGCGCGACATCACCCCGCGGGACGAGGTGGAGCGTCTGGTGCGACTGCGCGACGAATGCGGCTATGACGCATTCAAGTTCCGGATCGGCCGTGAATGCGGCCACGACCGGGATCAGTGGCCGGGCCGCACCGAGGAGATCGTGGCCGCGGTCAGCGGGGCGCTCCGCGACGAAGCGGCCCTGCTGGTCGATGCCAACAGCGGCTACACGCCGGCCCGCGCCGTCGAAGTGGGCCGGATGCTGGCCGATCACGGTGTCCGCCACTTCGAGGAGCCCTGCCCCTACTGGGAGCTCGACTGGACCCGGGAGGTCACCGGCGCGCTCGCCGCCCTCGACATCGACGTGACCGGCGGCGAGCAGGACTGCGATCTGGCCACGTGGCGGCGGATCGTCGACATGCGCGCGGTCGACGTGGTCCAGCCGGACATCTGCTATCTGGGCGGACTCACCCGGACCTTGCGGGTGGCCGCGATGGCGCGCGACGCGGGCCTGCCCTGCACGCCCCACTCCGCCAACCTCAGCCTGGTCACCGTCTTCACCCTGCACATGATGGGAGCGATCGCGGGGGCCGGGCCCTATGTCGAGTTCAGCATCGAGGGCTCGGACTACTACCCGTGGCAGGACGGGCTCTTCGAGCCGGCCCTGACCGTCCGCGACGGCAAGGTCCGGATCCCGGACGGCCCGGGCTGGGGCGTGGAGATCGACGAGGGGTGGCTGGAGAAGGCCGGGTACGCGATCAGCGACACGCAGGCATGACGCGCACGACAGCGCCGGATGCCCGGCCCGCGCCCCGGCATCGCGTGAAATGACGCGCCGGATGACTCGCGCTCAGCGAGACGCAGGGATGAAGCGCACGACACCGCCGGATGCCCGGCCCGCGCCTCGGCATCGCGTGAAATGACGCGCGGGATGACTCGCGCTCAGCGAGACGCAGGCATAGTGCGCACGACAGCGCCGGATGCCCGGCCCGCGCCCCGGCATCGCGTGAAATGACGCGCCGAATGACTCACCATTGGACGGGAAGGCCCGGCGGCGCGACGGCGGGCCGGCGAGACCTCCCGGAGGAGCAGTGACGATGGCCGCGCAACCGGAGATTCGATACAGCGCCTGTCCCCACGACTGTCCGTCCACCTGCGCGCTCGAAGTCGAACGGCTCGGCGACCGTCTGATCGGCAAGGTGCGCGGGGCGGCGGAGAACACCTATACCGCGGGCGTCATATGCAGCAAGGTCGCGCGCTACGCCGAACGGATCCACCACCCCGACCGCCTGACCACGCCGCTGCGCCGCATCGGGGACAAGGGCTCGCGCGACGGCTTCGAGCCGGTGTCGTGGGACGATGCGCTGGACATCGTGGCCGGGTCGCTGCTCGAAGCCGAGCGGCGGTACGGCCCGGAGACGGTGTGGCCCTACTACTACGCCGGGACCATGGGCCTGGTGATGCGCGACGGGATCAACCGCCTGCGCCACGTCAAGCGCTACTCCGGGCAGCACTCGACCATCTGCGTCACCCTGGCCTGGAACGGGTTCATCGCCGGGACGGGGCGGCTCGCGGGGAGCGACCCGCGCGAGATGGCCAGGTCCGACCTCATCGTCATCTGGGGCACCAACGCCGCGGCGACGCAGGTCAACGTGATGACCCACGCGCTCGCGGCGCGGCGCGCGCGCAAGACGCCCATCGTGGTGATCGACACCTACCGCAACGCGACCGCGAAGCAGGCGGACCTGTTCGTGTGCGTGCGCCCCGGCACCGACGGCGCGCTCGCCTGCGCGGTGATGCATGTCCTGTTCCGCGACGGCCACGCGGATCGGGAGTACCTCGCGCGCTACACCGACTGCCCCGGGGACCTGGAGCGGCACCTCGCGGACCGCTCCCCCGAGTGGGCGGCGCGCATCACCGGAGTGCCCGCGGACACCATCGAGACGCTCGCCCGGATGATCGGGACGACCCCGCGCACCTACCTCCGCCTCGGGTACGGCTTCTGCCGGCAGCGCAACGGCGCGGTGAACATGCACGCGGCGCTCTCCATCGCGGCGGTGACCGGCGCGTGGCGGCACGAGGGCGGCGGCGCGTTCCACAACAGCGGCGCGATCTACCACTGGGACAAGTCGATGATCGAAGGGCACGACGCGATCGATCCGTCGGTCCGGGTCTTCGACCAGTCGCGCATCGGGCCGATCCTCGACGGCGACCCGCGCGACCTCGCGGGCGGCCCCCCGGTGACCGCGCTGTTCACCCAGAACACCAACCCGATGATGATCGCGCCGGAGTTCGAGCGGGTGCGCCGCGGCTTCGCCCGCGACGACCTCTTCGTCTGCGTGCATGAGCAGTTCTTCACCGAGACCGCGGCGATGGCGGACATCGTGCTGCCGGCCACGATGTTCCTGGAGCACGACGACGTGTACCAGTCCGGCGGGCACCAGCACATCATCCTCGGCCCGAAGATCGTGGAGCCCCCCGGCGAGTGCCGGTCGAACCACGAGGTGGTGTGCGCGCTCGCGAAGCGGCTGGGGGCCGAGCACCCGGGGTTCGGGATGACCCCGCGCGAGCTCATCGACCACACCCTGCGGGCATCGGGGTGGGACGGGCTCGACCGGCTCGAAGCCGAGCGCTGGCTCGACTGCCAGCCGGACTTCGACGACTCGCACTACATCGGCGGCTTCGCCCATCCGGACGGCAGGTTCCGGTTCGCGCCCGACTGGGCGGGACTGGCGCCGCAAGGCTTCGTGGACGACGAGACCCTCTCGGCGATGCCGCGCCTGCCCGATCACTGGGAGGTCATCGAGGAGGCCACCGAAGAGATGCCGTTCCGCCTGGTGACCGCGCCGGCGCGGCACTACCTCAACTCGACGTTTACGGAGACGCCGACCTCGGTCCGGCGCGAGCGCCGCCCGAGCGTGATGATCCACCCGGAGGACGCGATGGCCCTCGGGGTCCGCGACGGCGACCGCGTGCGCCTCGACAACGACCGCGGCAGCCTCGTCATCCACGCCGAGCTGTTCGCCGGGGTGCAGCGCGGGGTGGTGGTCGTGGAGAGCATCTGGCCCAACCACGCGTTCGAGGAGGGCAGGGGGGTCAACGTGCTGACCGGCGCGGATCCGGTGGCGCCGGTGGGCGGCTGCGCGTTCCACGACAACCGGGTCCGGATCCGGAAGTAGCCGGCATCCACGGCGACGGCGGCGGCCGGCTGATTCCGGGAAGCCGGGCCTCCCCCATGCGGCACGACAAACGCCGGAATCCACCCGATCCCCCGGCCCGGCGGCACGCCGGCTGGCGCGAGATACTGACCCGGGAGTACCTGCCGCAGCTCCTCACGCTGTGCCTGGCAATCTGGCTGCACGCCGCCAACTCGATGCTGACGGCCACGACCTTGCCGGAGGCGGTGCGCGACATCGGCGGCCTGCGGCTGATCAGTTGGGCCTTCGCCCTCTACCTGATGGGCTCGATCGTGGCGGCGACGGCGATCAGCGTGTGCGTGGCCGGCTACGGCCTGCGCCGGACCATGATCGCATCGACCCTGGCCTACACCCTCGGCTGCGTGGTCTGCGCCTCCGCGCCGGCGATGCCGGTGCTGCTCGCCGGGCGCATGGTGCAGGGGCTCGGCGGCGGCGCGCTCGTCGCGCTGGTCTACATCGCCCAGGACCGGTTCTTCCCGAACCGGCTCGTACCGCGCATCGTCGCCTGCCTGTCGGTGGTGTGGATGGCGTCGGCGCTGTCCGGGCCGCTGATCGGCGGCGCGTTCGCCACCGCCGGCCTGTGGCGCTTCGCCTTCTGGTCGTTCGCGTTGCAGGGCCTGCTGCTGGCAGCGGCGGTGCGCCCGCTGCTGGCCGGAGCCCGCGCCGAGGCGGCGGTCCAGGCGCGGCCGATCCCGGTCCTGCGGCTGTCGTTCGTCGCCGGCGCGATCCTGTCGTTCTCGTTCGCCGGCGTGGCGGCGTCCGCGACGGCCGCCGCCGGGCTCGTGCTGTCGGGATGCGCGTGTCTCGTGCTGTTCGCCGTGCGCGACTCCGCCGCCGGACGGACCCGGCTGCTGCCGGGCCACGCGCTCGACCTCGCCCATCCGGTCGGCTGCGGCATCGTCATGACCTTCGTGCTGAGCCTGTGCATGATGTCGTTCCTGGTGTACGGCCCGATCCTCCTGATCCGGCTCTACCAGTTGACACCGCTGCAAGCCGGCCTCGTCGTCCTGACCGAATCGCTCGGCTGGACCGCCGGCGCGTTCTTCCTCTCGGGCCTCGCCCCGGCGCAGGAAGGCCGGCTGATCCGCTGGGGCAGCGGCATGCTGCTCGCGAGCCTGGCCGCGCAGGCGTGGTTCGTGCCCCATGGTCCGCTCTGGCTCGTCGTCGCCTCGGCGTTCTTCGGCTCCGCCGGCTTCGGCATGATGTGGGGATACGTCATCCGGCTCGTGGTCGCGCACGCCGGCCGCGAAGACCGCGACCGGGCCGGGGCGCTGCTGCCGAGTGCGCAGCAGACCGGGTTCGCGCTCGGCGCCGCCCTCGCCGGCATCATCGCCAACGCCCTCGGCTTCGAGCAGATGATGCGGGCCGAGCAGTACCGGACCGCGGCGTTCTGGCTGTTCGCCGGGTTCGTGCCGCCCGCGCTTCTCGGCAACCTGATCGCATGGCGCTTCAGCCGCCGGATCGGCCCCGGCACGGGGCCGTGACGGCGAGGACTTCGCCCGTCCCGAACACTATTTTGTTGGTGACACCATACCGGGACACGAAACGCCCTCGCCCGGCACTGCTGACAGTTGTCGCACCGCGTGGCTTCAGCGGCGTGTGATCTTCGGGCCGGCATAGACCACGTAAACCGGGTCGGTTGCGCTCCCGGACCACGAGTAATGCAGGCGAAGCGTCATGTGACTCACCTTGCCGTGCCACGGGCAGAACAAGGGTCCGCCGTCACGCGGGTGCCGAAACGTCAGCTTCTCGCGGAAGTCGTGTTTCTCCGTCTCCGACGAGTCGGAGAACAGGGCGCGTCCACCAGTGAAGTAGTCTCGAAGGATCTGCCGTGCTTCCGGCGTCGGTGCGCCACCGGCATCGTGAGCAAGCACCAACCGATCCAGGACATCGAACAGAAACCGGAAACGTTCCGCCGCGCTACCGGCGAACGGAAGCCCGTCAAGCGGCTCGAAGCAGTCTTCGGCGAAAACGAGGCGCTCGAACCGGTTCGCCGAAATTCGCCGCAGATCGCCCCAAGAGCGCAACGGCTCCTCCGCATGCCGCAACTCGTCTTCCAGGGTGCCGGCATCCCACCAGTTGTCGAGGTCGGCATGCCGGTCATCCAGTTCGTCGGCCTCGCGCCGCCACGTCACGGTCACCGGCGTGTAGTTCCAGTCCGATGGTGTGACACTGACCAGTCCGCAATCAGCGCCGTGCATCCGGCGGTAGGCGGCTTCCGCAACGGCGGAATCCGTTACCACTTCGCATCGGCATTCCAGGTAGTCGTCGGGGCCGTGTCGGGGGAGGTCGTCCCAGAACGGGCCGCCGCGGGTCAGCCAGCGCATCGCGGCTCGACACTCGTCTCTGGGAAGGGCCTGTAACACCTGCTGCAACGGTCTGCCCGGCACGGCTTTGGTCAAGAGGAATCGGTGGTGGCAGTAAACGTCCCGGTCGAAGCGGCTGGCGACCTTGCGCATCGCCATCAGCTTCGCGAATGCCTCGCGGAACGATTGCGTGTCGTGGAATTGTTCGTGAACCGAAAGGTCGTTGACCAGAAGATCCATGTCATTGCCAGCCGGCGAAGTAGTCCATGTCCTTGTCGAACTGATCGAAGAATCCGTCCGGCCAGCGATCGACATTGCCGTTGCCGTCCAGCGTCGGACTCAGCACCTGCGCCACACTGTCCGGTTCCTCCGCGTCGCGCGGACGGAAAAAGTGCAGGGCGGTGTGCTCGGGGGACAGGACCCCGTCCTTCACGGCCCGCCGGACGCCGTTCAGCACATGGTCGCTGTGGGTCTCGATGATGACCTGCACGCCCGCCGCTGCGGCTTCTGCCATGAACGCCCCCATCGCCGCCTGACCTGCCGGATGCAGGTGCGCTTCGGGGTTCTCGATCAGTAGCAGGTCGCCGCTTCCGGCCGACAGGACCGCGGCGACGACGGGAAGGGTCTGGGTCAGTCCGAAGCCCGTGTGGGCCGGACGCAGAAAGTCGGTCGCGTTCGACGTCCGAAGTCCGAGCGTTATGGCATTGGCGTTCGGCACTTTGGTGATCTGCAGCTCGCAGCGCGGGAAAAACCTCGCCAGTCGCGCCTCCACCTGCCGCAGACGGGTGGGCGGGACGCCGGCAATCGCCAACTCCTTCAGGACGTGCTCATCGCGACCGGTGTACAGAACGCTGACGGCGACTTCCCCGGTCGAATCGACAGCCGGGGCGCGTTGAGGATCCTGGAGCGGATGGATCTCCCGCGGCCCCACCCTCTCTGCCGTCAGATAGGCAAGATTGCGCAGGCGCTGGACCAGCGACCCGCTATCCGACGGCGTCGAGGGGTCGTCGGAAGGCAGAAGATAGTGAAGCCGCCCGGGATCGTCGACGTCCCAGGCACGACCGTCCCCGCTCTCTCCCCGCGCCTTTCGTACCGAAAGGGACATCTCCTCATGCTTGCCTTCGAACTCCCATTGGAACCATGCCGCATCATCGTCGACGAGCGTGATTTCGCAAGAGCGCCGCCCATGGACCTGGTCGATCACGTCCGCCACGGTGCCGAGGCGGACGGCACGGCCATTGAGCATGAGACGTGACGACCATTCATGGTCCTGCATCGTCTGATGCAGAAGGGCCAGCACCTGCATCACGGAAGACTTCCCGGACGCGTTCGCGCCGGACAGCAGCGTCAGCGGCCGCAGCGGCAACTTCAGCAACTCGAAGCACTTGAAATACCGCAAATCAATTCGAGTGAGCACCGAGGACCTCCTGAAACGCATCCCGAGTCATGCGGAACCGCATTTTCACCTTTCTGGCGTCGTTCGGGCCGTAGGTGATCGCAGTGTTGAAATCGTTGTCGCGAAGCAACTCGTAGACGGTGCCGCGCAGGTGCTCGGCGTGTGCCCGCACATGGTCTTGCGTGTAACGGGACAGCCCGGTGGACATTACATCCCAGAATGATGCATTGATGATACCGCGCCGCAACTGCTCCGGCTCGTGCTTTCTGAACGCCTGCCTCTCGAACAGAATGAAGTTGTTCTCCAGAGCGTTGCGGAACTGCTCGGCCAGAAGAGACAGCTCGGGTTGTTCCATCGTGTTCATCTTGCTCAGGCACAGGGCGAGAAACTCGTCCATGTCGCCACGATACTCGTCGAGATCGAGGAGTTGAAATGCACAGAACCTGTTGACGAACTCCCGGTCCCTCATGGTCGTCACTTTCAGACTCCCGTCCGTCGCTTGGAGAAAGATCTCGGACTGCGATTCCTTTCTCAGAAAGCGCGTCGCCTTTCCCATGAACAGGCAGTTCCGCATCTGCTGTCTGCTGAGCGGCACACCGCTGTTTACCCTGTCGAAGATATCCAGGCGGGCTCGTTCCGGCACTTTCGAATCGATGATGTAGAAGATGAGATTGCAGTCTTCGACACGGTTCTGGAACTTGGACGACAAATCCGAAAAACGTTTGCGGTGGAGTTCGTCCCGATCGGGGAGATCCAGAGAGAGCTTGTTCTTCAGAAACCGATGGAATGTCGACAGGCGTTGCAGACCGTCCACGACAATCATGCGTCCTTCATCGTCCTCCGCCATGTAGAACACAGGGAGCGGGATCCGCATGATTACGGATTCGACCAATTTGCTCTGCTTGGATTCCGGCCAGATGAAATCGCGCTGGAAGTCCGGGTTCAAGACATAGTTGCCCTGATCGATCCGTCGGATGATGTCGTGAACCGTTCGGTTCTCATTCCGGATAAGCAGTGCGTCGATGGGGTAGTCTCCCCACGAACTACCCTGGTCATCCAGACCTTCGATCTCCTCTCTCTCGCCCGTCTGGCCGGTCTGGTGCTCTTGCACCGCAGTGTCGTTGCTCATTTCCTGCATCCCGATCCGTCCGCTCATCGTGTTGGTTCGATCAGCACCGCGCGCATGTTACCGCAGCCTCACATTGGATGGTTCAATGCCGGGTCATGCCGGACTCCGAGGGACAGACCGTGCACCGGGCGAGGCGCCGGACCAGGGTGTCCGGGTCCGGGACGTGACGGGGACATGGTCGGCTCGTGCGGCCTCTCGCGGGGACAGCACGATGACGCGGCACCTCCGGCCTTGAACCCGGCTGCCGCCGGCCCGCGGACCTCGCCGGCGTCCGGGAGCGACGGCATCGTGCTTTCGCTATTTCGATAATTCCAGAAATACGGTTGACAGGATGCCGGCCCGGTCCTAGCATCCGGCCGCATGAGACTGAGCCTGGAAGCCACCGCCCCGATCCTCGCCGAGCTCGGCAACGAGACCCGGCTCGCCATCGTGCGCCTGCTGGTCCGCGCCGGCGACGACGGGCTCACCGTGGGCGACATCCAGCGCGCCACCGGTGTGCCCGGCTCGACCCTGAGCCATCACCTGAGCCGCCTGCGCGGGGTCGGCCTCGTCTCCCGGACCCGCTCCGGCAGCGCCCTGTGGTGCAGGGCGGACCTGGAACGCATCCGCGCCACCGCGGACTTCCTGATCGAGGAATGCTGCGCGGACATGAAGAAGCCGCATTCGCACGGTGCGGCGTGACGTACTTCGGGCTCATGCATCGATCACCGTCCGTCCCGTCGCCCGCGCGCGGTCAGCGGTTGCCGGCCGGGCTGAAGGATGCGCTGGTGGCCCGTCCCGCGCACTGCGCACCGTCCGTGACCGGGCGGGCGGCACCGCGGATGCAGTGGCCTGTCCCGCGCGCCCGCGCACCGTCCATCGCCGGCGGCGTGACGCTCGGCGATGCCGGGCGGCGACCACCGCGGAAAACCCCGGAAACGGACTCGTCGAAACCATGAAACAACGGATGTCGAGATGAACACCATCGCTCTGCCCCGCACCGCCGGGCGCCTGCGCGCCGCCGGCTCCTTGGTCCGCGCCCTGGCCGGCGCCCTCGTCCGCGACCGGGTCGTCCTGACCGTCGCGTGCGGCCTGCTCGCGCTCGGCGTGCTGGACGCCGGGCAACTGCCGGTGAGCGGGCGCTTCGTGGCCGGCGCCCTGATCGGCATCGCGCCGTTCCTCGTCCTCGCGGTGGCCATCGCCGCGTACGCGTCGGCGAGCGGCGCCGACCGCCTCATCGCACGCGCCTTCTCCGGCAGCCCCGGCCGCGCCGTGGTGCTCGCCTCCATCGTCGGCGCCCTGTCGCCGTTCTGCTCCTGCGGCGTCATCCCCCTCGTCGCGGCGATGCTGCGGGCGGGCGTGCCCCTGGCGTCGGTGATGGCCTTCTGGCTTGCATCACCGATCATGGACCCCGAGATGTTCGTGCTCACCGCGGCCGGCGTGGGCATCGGTTTCGCAGCCGCCAAGACCGTGGCGGCGGTGGGAATGGGACTGATCGGCGGCGTCGCGGTGCGTGCCCTGGAGCGCGCCGGAGGGCTGCGCGAACCGCTTGCGGACGCGACGCGCTCGAGCTGCGGCGCGGGGTTCGATCCGCGCGCCCCGATCGCCGTCCAGTGGCGGTTCTGGAAAGCCCCCGAGCGGCGGGGCCGCTTCACCGGCGAAGCGCTCGGCACCGGCCGATTCCTGCTGAAGTGGCTGACCGTGGCGTTCCTCGCCGAAAGCCTGATGGTGGCGTACGTGCCGGCGGAATCGGTGGCCGCGGTGGCCGGCGGCGGCAACGCCTTCGCCATCCCCCTCGCGGCGGTGGTCGGAGTGCCGGCGTACATGAACGGATACGCCGCCATCCCGCTCATCTCCGGCCTGCTGGGGATGGGGATGTCGAACGGCGCCGCGCTCGCCTTCGTCACCGCCGGCGCGGTCTCGAGCATCCCCGCCGCCATCGCGGTGTGGGCCCTGGTCCGGCGCAGCGTGTTCGCCCTGTACCTCGCCCTCGGCCTGGGCGGGGCGATGCTCTCCGGCGTCCTCTACCAGATGAGCGGCGCCCCGATCTGAGGATGCCCCCGGCCCGGTGCGATCGACGGCGGCCGGATCGAGCCGCGGGAACGGTCCGGGACGCCGGATGGCCGGGACCGCGAGGATGAATCCGGGATGCCGGGGCAGACCCGTCACGGATCGACGCAACGGGCTCCGACCCACGGGAGACGGCGCATGACCGACCGGCGAGGACCGCTCGACGGCATCCGCATCCTCGACCTGAGCCGGGTGCTCGCGGGGCCGTTCTGCACGCAGGTGCTGGCGGACCTCGGCGCGGAGGTGATCAAGGTGGAGCGCCCCGGGGTGGGCGACGAGACCCGCACCTGGGGTCCGCCCTACGTCAAGGACCCGGACGGCGCGGATACGACGGAGAGCGCGTACTACCTCTGTGCCAACCGCAACAAGCGCTCCGTCACCGTGGACTTCTCGCAGCCGGGGGGCGCGGCGCTCGTGAAGCGGCTTCTCGCGCACTGCGACGCGCTCGTGGAGAACTTCAAGGTCGGGGGGCTGGCGAAGTTCGGACTCGGCTATGGGCAGCTTCGCGGGGAGTTCCCGGGGCTCGTGTACTGCTCCGTCACCGGGTTCGGCCAGACCGGACCGTACGCCCACCGGCCCGGCTACGACATGATGGCCCAGGGCATGGGCGGCCTCATCAGCATCACCGGCGAGCCCGACCGCCCGCCCTGCAAGGTGCCGGTGGCGATCAACGACATCATGACCGGCATGTATGCGGCGGTGGCCCTGCTCTCGGCGCTGCGCCACCGCGACCTCACCGGGAAGGGGCAGCACGTGGACCTCGGGCTGCTGGACGTCCAGGTGTCGTGGCTCGCCAACGTCGCCTCCAACTACCTCGTCGGCGGCGAGGTCCCGCGGCGCCTGGGCACCGCCCACCCCAACAGCGTGCCCTACCAGGTGTTCCCGACGCTGGACGGGTTCATCATCATCGCGGCCAACAACGATGGCCAGTTCGAGCGCCTGTGCGAGGCGGCGGGGACGCCCGGGCTGGCGCGGGACCCGCGCTTCGCGAGCAACGCGCTGCGCGTGCGCAACCGGGACCGGCTCGTTGCGAAGATCGAGGCGGTGACCCGCACCCGCGGCACCGCGGCCTGGATGGAGGCCCTGGAGGCGGCGGGGGTGCCCTGTGCGCCGGTGAACACGATCGACCAGGTGTTCGCCGACCCCCAGGTGGACGCCCGCGGCATGCGGGTCCGGATGCCGCACCCGCTCGCGGGCGAAGACGTCCGGCTGGTCGGCTCGCCCATCCGGCTCTCCGGAACCCCGGTGAGCTACCGGCGCGCACCGCCCACGCTCGGACAGCACACCGACGAGGTCCTGGCCGAGCTGCTGGACCTGGGCGAGGGCGAACGAGAAGCCTTGCGCGAATCCGGAGTCATCCGATGAGGCGTCATTCGATGAGGCGTCATTCGGGCCGGCTCCGACCCGTCGTGCGGGAAACGACGTGCATGGCGCCGTGGAGAACGCGCCGCGCGCTTGTGGCGACGCCCTCGCGGTTCGCGCGTACCCATGCACCGACCGCACAGCGGCGCCTTGCGCGTCTCGTCGCTGCCGTCTCGCGGTCCGTGCGTACCCATGCACCGACCGAGGACCCACGGCAATGACCGCGACGGTACGATTCGCAGGCTCCGGAGATTCCTTCGGCAGCGGCGGGCGCTTCCAGACCTGCATCCTGGTCGATGCCGGCGGCACGCGCTTCACGATGGACTTCGGGGCCTCGTCGCTGATCGCCCTGCGCCGGCAGGACATCGACCCGAACTCCATCGACGCGATCCTCCTCACCCATCTGCACGGGGACCACTGCGGCGGGGTGCCGTTCCTGCTGATGGACGCGATGCTGGGCGCGAAGCGCGAGCGGCCGCTCGTCATCGCCGGCCCCCGGGACCTGCGTTACCGCATGTTCCTGATCGCGGAGGCGCTCTTTCCGGGCATGCACGTGATGAAGCCGAAGTTCGAGCTGCGCTGGATCGAGCTGGAGCCCGGCGTACCGACCCCGGTCGGGGACGTCCTGGTCACCGCGCGCTCGGTGAGGCACACGTGGCAGACCAACCCGACCGCGCTCCGCGCCGAGGCCGGCGGCAAGGTGATCTGCTACACGGGCGACGGGGAATACGGCGAGGAGATGGCGCTGGCGGCCCGCGGCGCCGACCTGCTGGTGGCGGAGTGCTACTTCTACGAGAAGCCCGTGCCTTGGCACCTGAACTACCCCGACGTGGTCGCGCACAAGGCGGACTTCGGGGCCAGGCGCATCATCCTCACCCACATGAGCCGGGAGATGCTCGCCCATGCCGACGAAGTGCCGGAGGAGTGCGCCTTCGACGGGATGGTGGTGGAGGTCTGAGCCGCGAGACCGGTCCCTCCCCGGGACCACCCGTCCTCGCCGGCCGCGTGTCCACGAACGGTTGCGGCGTCCCGCCGACCCGGCTGCGGGCGCCGGCCGCGAACCGGTCGAGCCGAGCCGTCACATGTTCGGCGAGGGGTCCTGCAGCAGCTCGACCAGCGCGTCGATGTCGTCGCGGTTACGGCGTCCCGCCGACCCGGCTGCGGGCGCCGCCCGCGAACCGGTCGAGCCGTGCCGTCACATGTTCGGCGAAGGGTCCCGGGGCAACTCGACCAGCGCGTCGATGTCGTCGCGGTTGCGGCGTCCCGCGGCCCCGGCTGCGGGCGCCGGCCGCGAACCGGTCGAGCCGTGCCGTCACATGTTCGGCGAGGGGTCCCGCAGCAGTTCGACCAGCGCGTCGATGTCGTCGCGGTCGTTGTAGAGGTGGGCCGAGAGCCGCAGGCGGCCCCTGCGCACGGACACCGCGATGTTGCGCTCCGCGCACGCTTCGGCGAGCGCGTCCACGTTCGCGGACCGCGGCTTGATCATGAGGATCCCGGCCCGGTGCTCCGGGGCCGGCGACACGTCGCAGCCGATCGCCTCCAGCGCGCCCGCCGCGTGGTCGAGCAGTCCCGCGATGTGGGCGGCGGTGTTGGCGACGCCCGCCTCGAGCAGCATCTCGACCGCCGCGCCGAGACCGTAGACCATGGGAAAGACCGGTGCGGCCTCTTCCAGCCGGGACGCGTCGGTGCGCAGATCGAACCGGGCGCCGTCGAAGGCGAACGGGTCCTCGACGCTGTACCACCCGACCAGGGCCGGACGCAAGTTCGGCAGCAGGTCGCGGTCCACGTACAGGAACCCGATGCCGAGCAGGCCCAGCATCCACTTGTGGGAGCAGGCGGCCATGGCGTGGATGCCGCTTGCCTTGACGTCGATGGGAAAGGCGCCGGCCTGCTGGATGGCATCGACCACGAAGAGCACGTTCCGGTCCCGGCAGAGCCGCCCGATGGCGGCCACGTCGGTCCGATGACCGCTTGCGAACTGCACCGAGCTGACCGCGACCAGCCGGGTGCGCGGGCCGATGGCCTCATCGACGGCGGCGGGCGTCACCGCGCCGTCCGTCACCCGGATCTCGCGCAGCCCGACCCCGCGGTCCGCGAGGTGCTTCCACGCGTAGACGTTGGACGGGTACTCCAGGGTGCTCGCCACCGCCACTTCGTCCCCGGAGCGCCAGTCGATGCCCTCCGCCACCAACGCCAGGCCGTGGGACGTGCTCCTGACGAACGCGATCTCCTCGGGCGATGCGCCGACGAGCCCGGCGATCCGCGCCCGGACTTCCGCCACCCGCGCCCACCAGTGCTCCGAGCCCGTACGGCCCTGCGCGACATGGTCGTCCAGCCAAGCGTTGACCGCGGCCCGGACCCGGGTCGACCCCGGCGCGACCGCGGCGCAGTCGAGATAGGCGCGATCCGCGCAGGCCGGAAAGGCGCTGCGGTACTGCGGGCTCAGGGGCGCCATGACGGCTCCTCGCAGTCGGTGGGCGCGTATTGTAGGAGGGGCCGTCGTCCGGCGCGAAACCGGCGGGTGCGGCAGGCGGCCCGGCCCCGCGCGGAAACGAGGACATGCTCACGGTAGGCAGTGGATATGCCGACAGGCAGTCCGGGCCCCGCACGGAAACGAGCCCGAACGGCCGGGAGTGGCCCCCTTTCCGCCGGCATCGACGCACGGTGACGACACCCGCCGACTCCACCGCCCGTTCGGGTTCATGTCTTGCGGGACGAGGTTGGGGCTCGGGCAGTGTCCCGGTTCGACTTTGGTCATGGTTGCCAAACTGATATTTCCGGGCGCGCGCACTTGTCGAGAGTCAAGCTGATACACCACAGCAATTCTCATTTTGCTCGTCGGGTCCCGCGGCAGGACCGGCACGACCGTCGATCTGCCCCCGATCTGCCCCGGATCGAGTCGCAAGGAGAAGACGGCTTGCGGCTCAGGGTGAAGTCAGGCGCCAAAATGAGAACTGCTGGATACACCATCCGGGCTCGTCCTCGCGCTGTCGAGCCTCTATAATCGCGACCCCTCCACGCGCCCGTAGCTCAGTTGGATAGAGTACCTGGCTACGAACCAGGTGGTCGGGAGTTCGAATCTCTCCGGGCGCGCCATATGGCCCCACTTGCTCATCCGGTTGCCGCCGGCATCCGGTTGCCGCCGGATGGATTCCGGTACACGATGGATCCCGGAATCGGAAACCGTCCCGTATCGAATCCCGGTCGGTTCACGCGCGCCGGGGAGGACGGCTGCCAGGAGGGGCGGTGGCGCTTGACGGCGGATCGGTTCACGCTGCACAGGGGAGGGCGATTCGATGGATGACGCGTCGAACCCTCGAACCCGAAGCCGGCACGAGCGACCCCGAAGTTCGCCACGCGCCACCAACGGCGGCCGGAGCGCGGACGCGGCTTCGCACGAGGACCCGGCGATGGCCCTGCGCGCCGCGATCGGGGACATCTCGGTAGCCTCGACCCTGCCGCCGGTCTGCTACACCGGCGCGGAGGTGCTGGCGGCGGAGACGTCGGGGCTCCTGCGACGGAGCTGGATCGGCGTTGCGCGCGCCGACGAGCTACGCGAGCCCGGCGACTACTGCGCGTTCGAACTCGCGGGGGCGCCGGTGATCCTGCTCCGCGACGAGGCGCGGCACCTGCGCGCCTTCGCGAACACCTGCCGTCACCGCGGCACCCGGCTCCTGGAAGGACGCGGCAACACGACGCACATCCGCTGCCCCTTCCACGGCTGGACCTACGGACTGGACGGGAGTCTGCGCGGCGCCACCCGCATGGGCGCGGCGCGGGGCTTCCGCCACGCCGACATGGGGCTGGTCCGGCTTCGGACGGCGGAGCGCGGCGGGTTCGTCTTCGTCGCCGCGAGCGGCCAGGTCCCCGACATCGACGAGTGGCTCGGCGCCTTCGACACGCTGCACGCCCCCTGGTGCCTGGAGGAGCTGGTGACCACCCGCCGCTGCGAATTCGAGGTCGATTGCAACTGGAAGCTCTTCCTCGAGGTCTTCAACGAGTCCTACCACCTGAAGTACGTGCACGCCGCGACCTTCGGCGGGATCTACCTGGAGCCGGAGCTGCCGGACGAGGTCGGAGGGTGCGTCCATTCCTCGTTCAGCCCCACCGCCGGCACCGGAGGGCTCAAGGCGGACGAGCAGACGCACGTCCTCCCCGCCATGCCGGGTCTCGGTACGCGCGAGCGCGCGGGCACCCGCTATACGTGGGTGTTCCCGTCGCTCACCTTCGCCGCCGGCGGCGAGGCGCTCTGGGCCTACGGTGCGCGGCCGCTGGGCCCCCGCCGCTGCCGGGTCGTCCAGTGGGTGTGCTTTCCGCCCCGGACCGTCGCCGCCGCGGGGTTCGAGGCGAAGGCGGAGCGCTACTACGCGCGCATGGACGAGGCGCTCGCGGAGGACATCGCGGTGCTCGAGAGCCAGCAGCTCGGGATGGAGTCGCCCTTCGCCAGCGCCGGGCGCTGGTCGGACCTGGAGCACGGGGCCGCGGCCTTCGGAGCCTGGTACGCGGGGCGGATGGCGCGGGCCTGAGCAGCGCGACCGACCGCCGGCGGGATCCCCGGAGGCGGATTCGGGCGCGGCGGCGATGGAGCGTGCGGCCGCTTCGGCCCGCTGCGCCAGGGCTTCTTCGCGGGTTCGACCACGGAGAGTCCGGACGCGCTTGCGCAGGTGCGCCGGGCGGGTGTGACACACTTCCTTGCGCCGCACGACGCGGCGACGAACGGGAGCGAGACACCATGGCCTACTATCTGCTTCGCGCGAAGTACGCTCAGGATTCGATGAACGCGCTCGTGCAGCGTCCGGAGGACCGGATGCTCACCACCACCAGGCTGCTCAAGGAGGTCGGAGGCCGCCTGCACTACTACTTCTTCTGCTTCGGCGAGTACGACATCGTGCTGCTGTTCGATCTGCCCGACAACGTGGGCGCCGCTTCGCTCGCCATGACCCTGAGCGCCGCGGGGACCGTCACCGCGACCGAGACCATTCCGCTGCTCACGATGGAAGAGGCGATCGAAGCGATGAACCAGGCGCGGGAAGCGAGCGGGATCTACGTGCCCCCGGGCCGGGCGCCGGAGGATCGGGGCAGGCGTGGCAAGGTGAAGGCCCGGTAGACGTCTCCGAACCGCGGACGCGGCGATCACGGTCGCGGACCGGCGCCACTTCGAGACCGCTCCGGGGACGACCGTGATCGGACCGCACTACGGAGAATGGTGGAACGAACGACCGGCGCGCTCCCGCGCCCGGATGGCCGTCATCCTCGTCCCCCTGTTGCTGGTACTGGTCTGGGGCGTCGTTTCCGGGCTTTCCGGCACACGTCTCGGCCCCGATCTGTTCAAGGCCGCCGAACGTGGGGACTCGGCCCGGATGCGCGCTCTTCTGGCCGATGGCGGATCGCCGTCCGTGCAGCATCCCGACGGTACCGCCCTGCTGCACTGGGCCCAGGAGTACGGACATCGCGACATTGCGATGCTGCTGGTGCGCGAGGGCGCGGACGTCAACGCCGCCGACCGCGACGAGATCACCTCGCTGCATCGAGCCTCGGGGCAGGGGGATTCGGAAATGGTCTCGCGACTGCTCCGGAACGGGGCCGACCCGGGCGCCATCAGCCGCCGCCACGGCGCCCCGCTGCACTGGGCCGCGCAAGCCGGAAGCGGGGAGATCACGCGCACCCTCCTCGATGCCGGCGCACCGGCCGATCCGGTCGATGGGCTGTTGCGCACGCCGTTGCATGTGGCGGTGTCGAGCGGACATCGCGACGTCGCCGAGATGCTGCGGGCGCACGGCGCCGATCCCGACGCGAGGCTGCCGCAAGGCCGGACACTGTTGCACTGGGCCGCGGCGACCCGACGGCGTGGGGTCGCGGTGTCGATCGTCTCTCTCGGCGCCGATGTCGGCGCGACGGACGACAAGGGCAACACCGCGCTGCACTACACGGCGCTGCGAGGCGATGCGGAGCTTGCGGCGTTTCTCGTTCGGCACGGCGCGGTGGTCGAGGCGCCGACCCGTGAGCTCCTCGTGACGCCGTTGCACTACGCGGCGCGCGAGGGTCATGTCGAGACGGCCCGGCTGCTGCTCGCCCATGGGGCGGACCCCGACGCCCGCAGCAGGTTCTACGGGACGCCGTTGCATTGGGCGGCGGAACGCGGTCGGCGCGAGGCGGTGGAGCTGCTGATCGCGCACGGGGCGCGCGCCACGGCGATCGACGACCACAGCGTGACCTCGGCGGAGCGTGCGCGGCAGCGCGGACACCTCGAGCTCGCGGCACTTCTGGCCGCGGCCACCCCGGCCGTCTTTCCGGCGGTGGCCGGATCGCCTGCGGAACGGGCGGCGGCGACCGGGGATGCCGGCTGCCTGCTGCCCGGACGCATGCACCGCGCGAGCCGCGCCTTCCTCGACGACTACCTTGAAGGCGATCTGCCCGTCGCCGAGTTCCGCCGGCTGTTCTCGCTGCCCAACTCCGACTACCTGGAGGTCGGAAGCTGCCTGATTGCGCTCCACGAGTAGCGTGCGCCATCGTCGGATCGGCCGCGCCCGGACTCCCCGTCGCCGAGTTCCGCCGGCTGTTCTCGCTGCCCGACTCCGACTACCTGGAGGTCGGAAGCTGCCTGATTGCGCTCCACGAGTAGTGTGCGCCATCGTCGGATCGACCGCGCCCGGACCGACCCGGACCGCGTGCGGCAGGCGCCCGCTCGATGGCTTCAGCCGGTTCGCGTGCCGGCCGATGCCGGTTCCCGCGGCTCACCGCGCCGGCCTGCCCTCCATGCCGCGAGCAGCGCGGCAACCGCCGTGACCGCCGCTCCGATCGCGAGGGCGATCACCCGATCGTATCCGCCCCACGCCCACACGAGCGCCGAGACCGACGGCGCGATCGCGTAGCCGCCCATGTGCATGACACCGATCAGGCCCGACACCACTCCGAAGTTCCTCCTGCCGAGCAGCTCCGCCGTCACCACCGGGCGCATCACGCTCGCGATGCCGATGCCCGCGCCCTGCAGCACCACGAATCCGACGAGCAAGACCGGCGCCGCGCCGGCATGGAGCAGGCATGTCCCCGCGATCGCCATCATCGCGAAGCAGCCGGTGGACGCCGCGAGGGGGGTGGCGAACCGTTCCGACGCCATCAGCGCCAGGCGGCCGGCGACCTGCATGGGACCGATGCACGCCGCCGCCGCCACCGCGAGACCGGCGTCGATGCCGCGGTCGTCGAGGATCGGCAGCACGTGGGAGACGAGCATCCCGTGGTCCAGGGCGGCGAGGAAGATGGCGAACGCGAGCAGCCAGAAGGCCGGAGTCCGGACGACCGTCAGCGCCTGGGCCGCGTGCGCGCTCGGATCGGGGGCCTGCGTCATGGCCTGGGCCTCGGCGCGACGGCAGGCGCTCCACACGAGCGGCGCCGCGACCGTTCCGACCACCGCGGCAAATACCAGCACCGTGCCTCGCCAGCCGAACGCTCCGGCCAGCACGTGCGCGCTCGGGAACGCTACCGTGCCGGCCAGCCCCGCGACCACGGAGACGGTGGTGATCGCCCGCCTCGCCCGCACTCCGGTCGACCGTACCAGTACCGCGAAGCAGGCTTCGTAGAGGGTGCTCGACATCGCCACGCCGAGCCCGATCCAGATGCAGAAGAACTGCCACGGCTCGGTGACGGCGCCGAGCAGGGCAAGGAGGACCGCCCCGAGCACCGTGCCGCCGGTGAAGATCTCGCGGGCGAACCCGCGGTCGATCAGGCGCCCGGCCACCGGCGCCAGCGACGCCGACACCACGAGCGAGAGGGTGAAGGCGAAAGAGAGCTCGGTCTTCGACCAGCCGAGGTCCCGCTCCCATTCCGGGAGCAGGGCCGGGAAGGCGTAGTACATGGCCGCCCAGACGATCGTCTCCGCGACCGCGAGGGGCCAGACGATCGAATGGAATCGAGCGCGGGCCGCCGGTGAGGGCGCTGTCGTCATGGGGAGACGATGATAGCGCCCGAGCCGTTCGAGTCACCGATGGCCCGCATGCCGGGCCGTCCGGTCGAACGACCGTCGACTGCCGGAAGTCCACGGCCACCGTGCGACGTTGCGGACGAACGCGCGCAGTGGCCGAAGTCCCCATCAGAACGAGTACCCCAGACGCAGGGCATATCCACTGACATTGTCGCCGGTCATGTAGGAGACGCCGGCGCGCAGATGGTGCAGGATGGTGAATTTATCGCTCTTGGCCAGGCCGAAAGAAACCCCGAATTCGTGCTGGTATTCGCTGTAGAGAGCGTCGCCGGTGAAGCGGGTATCCGTGGCCCAGACCTCGGTGGCCACCTCATGTCTACCCATCGTGCCCGGTATCGACAGTATCAGCCCGTTCCGGAACGCCATGTTGGAGATGCCGGGATCGAATTGGTAGTCACCGATCTCGATCTTCAGGGTCTCGTAATAGCCGACCATGTTGCCGATGCTGAGGTCGAAGCGTTCGAAGGGGACAGTGTAGGCGCTGGTCAGGGAGACCGATCCGATCCCTCCCCCACTGACCAGGTCCAGAGAGCCCGTCACCCCCACGCCGATGGCGGGGGACAGCGACCATCGGTTCGTTATCCCCCAGGTCATGCTGCCGCCGATGGAAGCGGCGTAGCCCTCCGCTCCCTCGATCTCGGCGTAGGTGATCGGGAAGTCGATGGCGACCTTCTGCAACCCCCTGCCGCCTTCCTTGAGGCGGAAGCTGTAGCCGAGCGGCAGGGTGAAGACAGCCGAATGCCTGTCGCCCGCAGTGTAACGACCGAAACGCACCCCGAGGAGAACATGGTTTTCCGGATCCCTGGACTCTCCGGCGTTTTCCGGACCCGCGGATTTCGATGACCGTTCCGGCGCCGCGATCCGGGAGGCCTGGTCCGAAAAACCTTCCTGGAATTGTCCGGAGAGCTGGTTGTTCGCCAAGCTGCCCGGATTTCCGGCGATCGGGTCCACGGGGGAGTGCTCGATCGATGCCGCCTGGATACTGTTGAGAGTCTCCGTATCGCCCTCGCCCGTCAGGAACGCCTCGACCTCCTCGACGAGTTCGTCTTGGTCGCCGTCCGTGAACTTTTCGCTGACTATCACTTCTTCACCTGCAAGCACCTCGAAAACAAGGACCCCCTCTCCCCCGTCCTCCGTTACCTCTTCTGGATCGAACTTGATCTTTGCCTCCAGGCCGCGGAAGTCGATGTTGGCATCGACGGTATCCCTTTTCTCGTCGTAGCCCCGAAACGTCTCTTTCAGCTCATCCTCGTCGAGATCGTTGATGAGATCCTCGAAGTTGTCGAAAGAGAACCTCACCGGCTCCGGCGTGAGCATTGATCCGTCGGGGCGCTTGATGTCGATGTCGAGGGTGAACAGAGGGGCGGCAACAGCGGGGACGGAAACAATGCTCCACAGGAGAGCGAGGATGAACGCGGTGGTCCTTTGCATCGATTCGGCTCCTTTGGGTGATGGATTTCCGACGGATCCGACACGGCGGCTGGAGCCGCAAGCGCCGAACCTCGATCGGCGCTGGCGAGTATACGGGCAATTGCCGTTATTTTGATGGCGATTCCACCCTCCCGTCCGAGGAAATTCGGAGAAATTGCACGACATGCGCGACCTGCCCGGCGAGATCGAACGGGCGGTCAAGGCACGCGGCTGGTCCGCTCGTCAGTCAGGCATCGCTGCACACCGTCGGAATGCCTGATCTGATCCACGACATGCGCCGCGGGCGCGTCCCCTCGGTCGAACGCTTCCGGACACTGTGCCAAGAGCTGGAGCTGGAGTTCCATGTCGGGCCGCCGCGCGACGGCGGGCGCGTCCATCGCGTGCGGTCCGGCCGGGACGTTCGTCGCCCGGTGCATCCCGCGAACGCGATATCATCCGCCGGCCCGCGGGTCCGCGGATGGCGGGGCGCGCCGCGGGTGCGAGGCGGGTCGGCGTTGCACTCCGGGTGCCAGGAGGCAATCCTGTTCTAGCTCAGACACATATGGCACGGAATCGGCGATGACGATTTGAGCGGCGCCGGGGCTGGCGAACGCCGCCCCGGCGCCGGATCGGGTAGCCTGCAGTGAGGACCAACCCACTGAGGAGACCCGAACCATGAACATCGAGTCCATGCGCATCAAATCGTACCGCAGTTTCAAAGTCGCCGAACACGTGCCCGCAGCGGCGGCACAGCGCTATCGCACGCTCAAAGCATACGACCGGCTACGCGCCGCTGGCTGCAACGAGGCCGTAGCGCTCGAACAACTCGGCATCGGCCGACGCACGCGCTATCGGTGGCAGGCCGCACTGGCCGCTGGCGGTCAGCACGCCCTGGCACCGAGGTCGACTCGTCCGCGCCGCGTGCGGCGCCGGTTCTGGACCCCCAAGGACGTCAAGGCCGTGTTGGGGCTGCGACGCAAATACCCCTTCATGGGCAAGGCGCGCATCCAGGCCATGCTGGCACGCAAGGGGGGGCGCCTGAGCGTGTCAACGGTCGGACGCATCCTCGAACGTGCCCTGGCGAGCGGCGCGATCCGCCGTGCCTCGTTGTGCGAGGGACGCATCAAGCCCAAACGCCTGCGACGCTTCGAGAAGTGGGCGAAGCGCTGGAAGTACACGGCCAAGCCCCGCAGACCCGGGGAGCGGGTGCAGGTCGACCATATGACCTACACCTGCGCCGGACAGACGCTGAAAGAGTTCCGTGCCGTGTGTCCAGACTCCAGATTCATGGTCACCCGGGTCTACTCGCGAGCCACCGCCGGCAACGCCAAACGCTTCCTGATGGCCCTCGCCAACACACTGCCGTTCCCGCTCCTGTCCCTCCAGGTCGATGGCGGCAGCGAATTCATGGCCGAGTTCGAAAACGCCTGCGAACAACTCAACGTCCCACTGTTCGTCCTGCCACCGCGCAGACCCCAGTACAACGGCTGCGTAGAACGCGCCAACCGCTCCGCCCGAACCGAATTCTGGAACCTCTACAACGGACCGCTCACCGTGACGAGCGTCGCCTCCCGCCTCGCCCAGTACGAGTTCTTCTACAACTACCAACGACCACATGCATCACTCGCCTATCGAACCCCCAACGAGTACCTTGTCGCATTGGAGGCCACCTGAACGCTCAGTGCCAGAGGTCGTGAGCCGGTACAAATCCTTGACACGCCGATCGGGCGAAGTATCGTTCGGCCCGGGCCGCCGGCTTGTCGATCCGCTCCGCGCGCAACGGGACTCGAATGACGCAGCTTCGCTATCCGCCGTCCGCGATGGTCCCGGATTACCTGGTGTCCGGAACCGGGCTCGTTCTGTCGCTTCCGCCGCTGGCGCTGTTCGAGCTGCCGGCGTTCACCACCTGGCTCCTCGGGGCGATGGGCCTCGCCTTCGCGGTCCACGGGATCGGCGTGATTCGCCGTCAAGGCATCCGGGTCGAAACCGACGAGGACGGCCTGTGGGTCTCGCCGCCGCGCCGCCGCATCGCCTGGAACGAGGTGACCCGGTTCGGGCTCGCCTACTTCTCGACCCGGCGCGACGGCGCCCGCGGCTGGATGGAGCTCAGGATCGCGAGTCCCGCCGCGACCCTGCGCGTCGACTCGAGGCTGGAGCGGTTCGACGACCTGGTCGGCCGCGCCTGGAGCGCCGCGTCGCGTCGCGGGCTGGAGTTCGACCCGGCGACCCGCGCGAACCTCGATGCCCTGGGGATGACGGCCGGGACGCCGAACGGAAGCGGTCCGGCATCGGCGTCCGCCCCGTCGAGGCTCTGACGATGCGGATCGGGTTCCGGCCCTGCGTTCCGGGAGGACTGCGTGGCGCCGGCCGCGTGCCGGTCCGCCTGCCGCACCGGTCCGCGGGCGCCGGTACCCCGGCGTGAGCGGCAACGTCCTCGAAGTCTCGGACCTGCGGGTCGAGTTCCGGCTGCACGGCCAGGGGGTGCTGCGGGCCGTCGACGGGGTGTCGTTCCGCGTCCCCCACGGGAAGACCGTCGCCCTGGTCGGCGAGTCCGGGTCCGGGAAGTCCGTGATCTCCCAGTCGATCATGGGGATCCTGCCGCGCGTGGCCCGGGTGAGCGGGGGCGAGATCCGCTTCCGCGCCGACCCGCGGGACGCGCAGGGCGTCGACGTCGCGGCGCTCGACCCCGACAGCGCCGTGATGCGCGAGATCCGCGGCGGGCGGATCTCGATGATCTTCCAGGAGCCGATGACCTCGCTCTCGCCGCTGCACACGATCGGCGACCAGATCGGCGAAGCGGTGCGCCTGCACCGCGACGCGACCCGTGCCGGGGCGCGCGGCCTCGCGGCGGAGATGCTCGGCATGGTCGGGTTCCCCAACCCCGCCAAGGCTCTCGACACCTACCCGTTCGAGCTCTCGGGGGGGCTGCGCCAGCGTGCGATGATCGCGATGGCGCTGGTGTGCCGCCCGGCGCTGCTCATCGCGGACGAGCCGACCACCGCGCTCGACGTGACCATCCAGGCCCAGATCCTGAAGCTCATCGGCGACCTGCAATCCGAGCTCCACATGGCGGTGCTGCTCATCACCCACGACCTCGGGGTGGTGGCGAACATGGCCGACGAGGTCGTCGTGGTCTACCACGGGCGGCTCATGGAGCGGGGGGAGCTGTCGGACCTCTACTCGGACCCGCGCCATCCGTACCTGAAGGCGCTGATGCGCGCGGTGCCGCGGATCGGCCTCGACCGCGGCGAGCGCCTGACCCCCATCCGCGAGGTGGAACGCTCCTCCCGGGGATACGTGCGCGCCGGGCGGGACGAAGCGGCCGCGGTCGCGGTGGGCGAGCCGATGCTCACGGTGCGCGACCTCTCGAAGACCTACACGATCCGGAAGGCGGGGTGGCTCGGTGCGAAGGCGGGCGCGCCGGTCCGCGCCCTCGACGGGGTGAGCTTCGATCTGCGCCGCGGCGAGTGCCTCGGGCTCGTCGGCGAGAGCGGATGCGGCAAGACCACCGTCAGCAAGATCCTGATGTGCGTGGTCGAGCCGGACGCGGGGGAGGCGACGTACCACGAGGCCGGCGGCGGCTTCTCCCTGTTCGGCCTCGAAGGCGAGGCGCTGGCCGCGTTCCGGCGCCGGGTACAGTACGTGTTCCAGGATCCGGTGAGCTCGCTCAACCCCCGCATGACGGTGTTCGACATCATCAGCGAACCCCTCGTCATCCACCGCGTCGGCGACCGTGCGGAACGCGCGGCGATCGTGCAGGAGCTGATGGGCCACGTCGGCCTCGACCCGCGCTTCCTCTCCCGCTACCCGCACAGCTTCTCGGGAGGGCAGCGGCAGCGGATCGGGATCGCCCGCGCCCTCGCCCTCAACCCCGGGATCATCATCTGCGACGAGCCGGTCTCCGCCCTCGACGTGTCGGTGCAGGCGCAGATCCTGAACCTGCTGAAGGACCTCCAGTCGGACCTCGGGCTCACGTACCTGTTCATCTCCCACAACCTCGCGGTGGTCGACTACATGGCGGACCGCATCGCGGTGATGTGCGCGGGGCACTTGGTGGAGGTGGCGCCGCGCGCGCTGCTGTTCGAGGAGCCGGTGCACCCCTACACCCGGGCCCTGCTCGCGGCGGTGCCCCGCACCGACCCCTCGGCCCGCCTCGACCTCGCGGCGCTGATGGAGGGCAAGGTCTCGAATCCCGAGGACTGGCCGGAGCCGTTCACGGTCCGCCCCGGCCGGCGGCCGGAGCTCGTCGAGGTCTCGCCGGGGCACTCGGTGCGGGCGAGCGGGGAGCTGCGGACATGATCCCGGGGGCGCGGTACGACCGGACGGACGGGAGGGCGTCCGGGGTTCGGGGTCCGGGGCATCCGGAGCTCCGTCGATGGATTCCCGCTCCCCGGTCAGGGTCGGGGACGAGCTTCGCGGGAATGAATGCGTGCGTGGAGATCGCGGCTCGCACAGGGACAACGGCTTGCGCAGAGATGACGATTCGCGCTGGGATGACTGCGACCGCGGAACGAAAAGGACGTCATTCCCGCGAAAGCGGGAATCCATCCCGCTCAAAGTCGCCATTCATGGATCCGGTCCGCCGCATGCTCGCGGCGAGCCTGACCGGCATGGCGCTTCTCGCCGGGTTCCCGAGGGTGGAGGCGGCCGCGGCGCCGTACGTCGAGGTTCCCTCCCTCGCCGAGCGGGTCGCCGATGGCGAGCTTCCTCCCGTCGAGCGGCGCCTGCCGGCGCGTCCGCGCGTCATCCCGCTCGACGGGGACGGACTCGCGCCCGGACGCCACGGGGGGGAGCTGCGGCTGCTGATGGGCCGGTCCAAGGACGTGCGCCTGATGGTCGTCTACGGCTACGCGCGGCTGGTCGGGTACGACCGCGACTACCGCATCGTCCCCGACATCCTGGAAGGCGTGGACGTCGAGCGGGGGCGCGTCTTCACCCTGCGACTCCGTCCCGGCCACCGGTGGTCGGACGGCCATCCGTTCACGAGCGAGGACTTCCGCTACTACTGGGAGGACATCGCCACCAACGAGGACCTCGCGCCGTTCGGTCCGCCCGCCGCCTTTCTCGCCGGGGGCGAGCCGCCGCGCTTCGAGGTGCTCGACGAGCACACGGTGCGCTATGCGTGGTCGCGGCCCAACCCGTTCTTCCTCCCGGCGCTCGCCGGCGCGCGGCCCGAGCCGCTGTACGCCCCCGCCCACTACCTCGCGGCGTTCCACGCCCGTTACGCGGACGTGGCGGCGCTCGAGGCGCGGGCGCGCGAGGAAGGGCGGCGCAACTGGGCCGCCGTCCACGTGAACCGCTTCCGGCCCTACAAGAACACGAATCCGGAGCTGCCGAGCCTCCAGCCCTGGGTCAACGAGACGGCGCCGCCCTCCCAGCGCTACGTGTTCGTCCGCAACCCCTGGTTCCACCGGGTGGATACGAACGGCCGGCAACTGCCCTACATCGACCGGGTGATCATGAACGTCGCCGACGGCAACCTCATCCCCGCGAAGACCGGGGCGGGGGAGTCGGACCTCCAGGCGCGCCACCTCGCCTTCAAGGACTACACCTTCCTCAAGCAGAACGAGGAGCGGAGCGCGAAGCGGGTGCGGCTGTGGGAGACCACCAAGGGCGCGCACGTCGCGCTCTATCCCAATCTCAACACCGAGGATCCCGGCTGGCGCGCCCTGCTGCGCGACGTACGCTTCCGCCGCGCGCTCTCGCTCGCGATCGACCGCCACGAGATCAACCAGGTGCTCTACTTCGGACTCGCGACCGAGGGCAACGACACCGTGCACGCGAAGAGCCCCCTGTACAAGGAGGAGTACAGGAAGCGGTGGGCGCGGTTCGACCTCGACGCCGCGAACGCGCTCCTCGACGAGATCGGGCTCGTCCGCCGCAACGACGACGGGATCCGGCTCATGCCGGACGGCAGGCCGATCGAGATCGTCGTCGAGACCGCGGGCGAGGACACCGAGCAGACCGACGTTCTGGAGCTCGTCGGCTGGACGTGGAAGGAGGCCGGGGTGAAGCTGTTCTCCAAGCCCCTGCAGCGCGAGGTGTTCAGGAACCGCATCTACTCCGGGCAGACCGTGGTCTCGGTGTGGGGGGGGCTCGAGAACGGGTTGCCGGTGCCCGACATGAGCCCGCGCGACCTCGCCCCGACGCGCCAGGAGCAGTACCAGTGGCCGAGGTGGGGGGAGTACTACGAGAAGGCGGGGGCGGCGGGCGAGCCCCCGGCGCTCGAACCGGCGCGCGCCCTCGCCGCGCTCAGCCGGCGCTGGCTCTCGGTGCCGGACACCGCCGCCCGGCGCGCGGTCTGGGAGCGCATGCTCGAGGTCCGCGCCGACAACGTGTTCAGCATCGGGATCGTCTCCGGCGTGCCGCAGCCGGTGGTGGTGGACGCGCGGCTGCGCAACGTGCCGGAGAAGGGGATCTACAACTGGGATCCCGGCGCGCACTTCGGCATCTACCGCCCCGATACCTTCTGGTTCGAGGACTGAGGCGCCCCGCCCGTGCATCGACCTGTCGTCCGGCGCAGCTTCGCGTTCCCCGGGAGGGCGACCTCCGGCCGGGGCCCCGGCGCCCGCTTCGGCATCGACCGCCCGGACCCGTTCCGGTTCGAGGACTGAGCGGGCCATGCTGCAATACACCGTCCGGCGCCTCTTCGTGATGATCCCCACCCTGGTGGTCATCAGTGCGCTCGTATTCACCATCATCCAGCTTCCCGAGGGCGACTACCTCACGTCGTACATCGCCGAGCTGGAGGCGACCGGCGAGAAGGTGTCGCAGGAGAAGGTCGAGTTCCTGCGCCGGCAGTACGGGCTGGACCGCCCGGTGGTGGAGCAGTACGCGACCTGGGTGCTCGGGATGCTGCAAGGGGATTTCGGCTACTCCTTCGAGCACGATCTTCCGGTCGACGAGGTGGTCGGGGACCGGCTGTTCCTGACCTTCCTGCTCTCGTTCTCGACCATCGTCTTCACCTGGGTCGTCTCCTTTCCCATCGGGGTCTACTCCGCGACCCACCAGTACGGTTGGGGGGACCACGGCCTGACGTTCATCGGCTTCCTCGGGCTCGCGACGCCGAACTTCCTCCTCGCCCTGGTGCTGCTGTACTTCGCGAACGTGATGTTCGGCACCTCGATCGGCGGGCTGATGGACCCGGAGTTCATCGACCAGCCGATGAGCTGGCCGAAGTTCGTGTCGGTGCTGGAGCATCTCTGGATCCCGGTGGTGGTCATCGGCACCTCGGGGACCGCGGCCATGATCCGGCGGCTGCGCGCGAACCTGCTCGACGAGCTGCAGAAGCAGTACGTGGTGACGGGGCGGGCGAAGGGGCTGCCGCCGTTCCGGCTACTGGTGAAGTACCCGCTGCGGATGTCGCTCAACCCGTTCATCGCGGACATCGGCAACCTGCTGCCGCAGGTGATCTCCGGCGCCGCCATCGTGTCGGTGGTGCTGTCGCTGCCGACCACCGGGCCGATGCTGGTGCGGGCGCTCCAGAGCCAGGACATGTACCTCGCCGGCTCCTTCCTCATGTTCCTCGCGGTCCTCACCGTGGTCGGGATGTTCCTGTCCGACCTCGCCCTCGCGGCGCTCGACCCGAGGATCCGGCTCGGGGGAGGGACGCGGCGGTGAGGGGGCGCCGGCATGGACCCGAGCGGCGCGGTCCAGGGTGCGGATCCCGGCGCGGGCGCGGCGCCATGAGCCGCACGGGCGCGACCCGCGCGATGGCCGGTACGGCGGGCGGGTCGCCTTCGGTCGCGGCCGGGGGCGCGAGGCGATGAGTCCCGTGAACGCCGCGGGCGGCCGCCTGGAGCACTACGTCTCGGCGGATCCCTTCGATCCGCATTCGATCGAGGCGCTGACCCCGGAGCAGGAGCGGTTCTTCCTCGCCTCGCAGTGGCGGATGATGTGGTGGCGGTTCAGGCGCCACCACCTCGCGGTCGTCTCCGGGGCGGTCCTCGCGCTACTGTACCTGTCGGTGCTGGTGAGCGAGGTCATCGCGCCCTACGACCTGCACTCGCGCCACAGCGACCACGTCTACGCCCCGCCCCAGTCCGTGCGCCTGTTCCATGACGGCGAGTTCGTCGGCCCGTTCGTCTACGGCCTTCGGTACCGGCTCAACATGGAGAACCTCAAGCGCGAGTACTCCGAGGACCCCGAGCGGCGGTACCGGCTCCGGTTCCTGTGCTCCGGGGACGACTACCGGTTCTGGGGGCTGGTGGAGGCGAGCTTCCACCTGGTGTGCGTCGAGGACGGGGGCACGCTGTTCCTGCTCGGCACCGATCGGCTCGGGCGCGACGTGCTCTCGCGCATCGTCCACGGGGGGCGGGTCTCGCTCACCATCGGGCTGGTGGGGATCGCGGTGAGCTTCGCGGTCGGACTGGTGCTCGGGGGGCTCGCCGGCTACTACGGCGGCTGGGTGGACAGCCTCGTCCAGCGGCTCATCGAGATCATCCGCTCGTTCCCGGAGCTGCCGCTGTGGATGGCGCTCTCCGCGGCGCTCCCCGTGACCTGGAGCCCGATCGGGGTGTTCTTCGGCATCACCATCATCCTCGGCCTCATCGACTGGACGGGGCTCGCGCGGGCGGTGCGCTCGAAGCTGCTGGCGCTGCGCGAGGAGGACTTCACCACCGCCGCGGTGCTGATGGGGGCGCGTCCGGGCCGGGTGATCGCGCGCCACCTCCTCCCGAACTTCATGAGCCACCTCATCGCCTCGGCGACGCTCTCGATCCCGGCGATGATCCTCGGCGAGACCGCGCTCAGCTTCCTGGGTCTCGGGCTGCGCCCGCCGGTGACGAGCTGGGGGGTCCTCCTCACCGAGGCGCAGAACATCAACGCCGTCGCCCTCTACCCGTGGCTCATGTTCCCGGTGGTCCCGGTGGTGATCACCGTCCTCGCCTTCAACTTCTTCGGTGACGGCCTGCGCGACGCGGCGGATCCCTACAAGGCCGACTGACACCGAATCACGGTGTGGCCCCGGGACTACAAGAGTGAAGACGGGCGCCTACATGGCGGTGGACACCATTCGCGGCGCGTGACCGGTACACTTCGGACCATGGCTGGGAGCAGCATTTTCCGACCGAGGAAGACTTGTGATGGGACGCCTTCTTTTCGCCGGTTTCAGCCTGGTGGTGGGCTGCGTGGTTACCTGGCTGCTGATCCTCTCCGCGGAAAACACGCCCTATCCGCCAGCGGTGGGGATCGCGCTGGCGGTGCTCATTGGGGGTACGCTGACATGCGCGACTGCGGGAATGTCGATGTATGTGTGGTGGATAGAGCGGCAGGAACGGCAGGAACGCTCGCATGGCGACAGTGACGAGAAACCATGAGCGTCGTCGAAGAGCAATCGCGACACTTCCAGTCTCAAGCGGTCGCGATGCTGGCAATAGCGACCGGAGCATTCGGATTCGGGCTTTTCGAGGCAGAGTTTCGTATCAGCATGGATCTTCTGCCCATGACAAAGCTCGCGGTCGGCGGAGCTGCGGTTGTTTACTATATGGCGCTGATCCGGTCGGTCCGGGTCATTCTGGAAAGCAGCGAGGTGACCGGTCGGGACGTGGTGAGGGGACCACTGTTCAACATGTTTCTGGTCGTGTTCTACGTGGTATCCATCTTCGTGACCGACATATTCGACGGCCCGACCGGTAGTGTGTGACCCGTACGGCCTGGACGGAAGGAGCCGAGCGCCGCAGCGGCGCGGGGTTCACGCCGGCTCGATCCGGTAGGCGTGGGTAATCTCGACGGTCTCGCGCAGCATCGCGGTAGCGGAGCAGTACTTCTCGGCCGAGAGGTCCACGGCGCGGCGCACCGCGCTCTCCCGCAGTCCCGCGCCGCTCACCACGAACACCATGTGGATGCGCGTGAACACCGCGGGCACCGTGTCCGCGCGCTCCGCTTCCAGCTCCACCCGGCAGTCCGTCACCGCCTGGCGCGCCTTGCGCAGGATCGTGACCACGTCGAAGGCGCTGCACGCGCCGAGGCCGATGAGCAGGGCCTCCAGCGGGCGCGGCCCGACGTTGCGGCCCCCCGCCGCGGGCGCACCGTCGAGGACGATGGCGTGTCCGCTCCCGGATTCGCCGACGAAGGCGACGCCGTCGAGCCATTTCACGGTCGCTCGCATGGTCTTCTCCGTGTCCTCGCCGGATGGCGAGGATCGTCCGCGGCGGCTTCGCTCGCCGCCGTCTCCCGTCCCGCCCCGAGCCCGGTGTGGCCGGCGTCGGACTTCGGCGTGGCCGCACCCCGAACAGCAGGGCCGGCACTGGCGCAATGGGTGTGGCCGGTATCGGATTTCGGCGTGTCCGCACCCCGGACCTCGTATTGCCCGCTCGGAATGCAGGTGTGGCCGGCATCGGACTTCGGCGTGGCCGACACCGGACTTCGTTGCCTCGGGGCCGCCGGTCAGGCGCCGGGCCGTGCATCGAAGAACAGCTCCCTCAGCTTGTCTCCCGGATGCGCGGCGCGCATGAACGCCTCTCCCACCAGGAACCCGTGGACCCCGGCCGCGCGCATGCGGGCCACGTCGGCCCGGGTGTGGATGCCGCTCTCGGTGATCACGGTGCGGCCGGCGGGGATGCGGCCGAGCAGGTTCAGGGTGGTGTCCAGCGTGGTCTCGAAGGTGCGCAGGTCCCGGTTGTTGATCCCGAGCAGCAGCGGTTCCAGATGGGCGGCGCGCTCCAGCTCGGCCGCATCGTGCACCTCCACCAGAACGTCCATTCCGAGGTGCGCCGCGAGTCCCGCCAGCTCGTTGAGCTGCGCGTCCCCGAGGGCGGCGACGATGAGGAGGATGCAGTCCGCCCCCAGCGCCCGCGCTTCGTAGACCTGCCAGGCGTCGATCACGAAGTCCTTGCGCAGCACCGGCAGCCCGCTCGCCGCCCGCGCCTCGACGAGATGGCGGTCGGCGCCCTGGAAGAACGTCTCGTCGGTGAGCACCGACAGGGCCGCCGCGCCACCCGCCGCGTAGTCGCGTGCGATCGCGTCCGGATCGAAGTCCTCGCGCAGCACCCCCCGGCTCGGCGACGCCTTCTTCAGCTCCGCGACGATCGCGGGCTCGCCGGCCTCGATCCGGGACTCCAGGGCCGCGGCGAACCCGCGCGGTGCGGCCTGTGCCTCGGCCCGCTCGCCGAGCACCCGCAGGGGCGTGCGCTCGGCCCGTTCGGAGACCTCGCGCGCCTTGTGGCGGATGATGCGCCGGAGAATGTCCGGGCAGTCCCGAAGGTCGCCGGCCGCGGCGGGCGGTCCGACGGACGTGACCGGTGAGGCGCCGCGCGTCGTCATGCGCGAGGGACCAAGCCGACTGTGCATTGCCGGCCGCCGCCGCCGGCTCGAAAGTGTCCGGGACCGGATCGGGACCCCGCCATGGCCGGCCGCTCGCCGGGTTCCGGCGCCGTCCCGCCCCGCCGGTCGCGCCTACCCATTGCTGATCGCCACGAGCCGGTCGAGGGCCTTCGATGCCCGGCCGGACCCGACGCTCTCTCGTGCGCGCTCGATCCCGTCCTCGAGGTTCGGTGCGATGCCGCTCACGTGGATCGCCGCCGCGGCGTTGAGGATCGTGATGTCCGCGCACGGCCCCGGATCGCCGGCGAGCACCGAGCGAACCACTCCCAGGCTCGCGGCCGGCGAATCGACGGCGATGGATTCGACCGGAGCGCGCGCGAACCCGAGATCGCCCGCATCCACTGCGAAGCTCCGCACCGCGCCGCCGCGAAGCTCCGCCACGTGGGTCGGCGCCCCGAGGCTCAGCTCGTCGAGCCCGTCCTCCGAGTGCACCACCATCACATGCTCGCTCCCCAGCTCCCCGAGTACCCGGGCGAGCGGCTCCACCAGCTCCCGGGTGAAGACCCCGATGACCTGACGGAGCGCGCCGGCCGGATTGGTGAGCGGGCCGAGCACGTTGAAGATGGTGCGCACCGCCATCTCGCGCCGCGGGCCGATGGCGTGCTTCATCGCCCCGTGATGGGCGGGCGCGAACAGGAAGCCGACCCCGGCCTCGTCGATGCATCGCGCGATCCGCTCGGGAGCGAGGTCGAGCCTGACGCCGGCCGCCTCCAGCACGTCGGCGCTCCCGGATCGGCCGGACACCGAACGGTTGCCGTGCTTCGCGATCCGCACCCCGGCCCCGGCCGCGACCAGCGCGCTCGCGGTCGAGATGTTGAACGTCCCGCGGGCATCCCCGCCGGTGCCGCAGGTATCGACGAGGTGCGACCTGTCGACCTCGACCCGAGTGGCGAGGCTCCGCATCACCGTGGCCGCGGCCGCGATCTCCTCCACCGTCTCGCCTTTCATCCTCAGGCCCACCAGGAACCCGCCGACCTGCGCCGGGGTGCACTCTCCGGTCATGATGGAGTGCATGACGCCGGTCATCTGCGCGCCGTCGAGGTTGCGGCGCTCGATGACGGCGCGGATCGCTGACTGGATGTCCATCGTGTGGCGTCCTCGCCGGTGCGGTGCCGGACGGTGGGCCGGCCCCGCCGATTATGGCATCGGCCGCGACGTTCCGCCGCCGGGACGACCGCACGGGGACGGCCGCGCCGCCGGCTCGTCGAAACGTCGTCCGGTGCGGCCGTTCCCCGACCGGGTTGCCGCGTGGAGGGCGACCCGCACAGCCGTCCGTGGCGCCAGCTCGTCGACACGTCGTCCGGCGGGGCCGTTCCCCGACCGCGTCGCCAGTTCGTCGAAGCGCAATCCGGTCCGAAGACTCACCGGGCGGGGCGGCGGGTTGCCGTCGCCGGTGCGCCGAAGCACAGCGAGGCGAGATCCTCGATCGAATCGACGATCGCGTCCGGAGCGGCCTCCGCGATGTCCCGCCCCCGGTTGTAGCCGTAGCTCACGCAGGCTACGCGCATCCCGGCCGCGCGGGCCGCCGCCACGTCGTTGGCGGAGTCGCCGACGAATACCGACCGCTCTACCGCGACGCCGAGCTCGGAGCAGGCATGGTGCAACGGCAGCGGGTCGGGCTTGCGGCGGGGGAGCGAATCACCGCCGAGCACCAGCTCGAAGGCGTCGAGCAGCGCGAGGTGCGAGAGGAGCGTGACGGCGGGGGCGTGGGGCTTGTTGGTGATGCAGGCGAGGGTGGCGCCGTGTGCGCGCAGCGCGGCGCTCCCCTCGTGCACTCCAGGGTAGACCCGGCTGCGCTCGTGGCCGTGCGCGGAATACAGTTCGAGGAACACCTCGCACGCGTCGCGCAGCACCTCCGGGTCCGCCGCCGCGTCGAGCTCGCCGGTGAGGGCCCGCTCGACCAGCCGCTGAACGCCATCGCCGACCCAGTCACGGACGAGCGCTTCGCCCCTTGGCGGGACCCCGAACCGCGGCATGGTGCGGTCGATGCACCACGCGAGGTCGGGCGCCGAGTCGACCAGGGTTCCGTCCAGATCGAAACCGACGAGTTCGGGTGGAGGAGCGCCGAGGAGGTGCATCGGTCCGGTCGAATCCGCGATCGTCCGGCGCGCCGCCGGCTCAGAGTCCCCGCGCCTCCTTGAGCCGATCGTAGGCGACCTTGATCTCGTGCGTCTTCTCGGTCGCGAGGCGCATCATCTCTTCCGGCAACCCCTTGGCCACCAGCTTGTCGGGGTGGTGCCGGTTCATCATCCGGCGGTAGGCCCGTTTGAGCTCGGCGTCCGAGCAGGTCTCGTCCACGCCGAGGATGGCGTACGCGTCGGCGGTCGAGAGCGCGTCCGAAGGTTTGCCGCCCCGGGCATGCCGCTCCGCCCGCACCATGGCCTCGAGGCGCTCCAGCTCTCCCGCGGGGAGGCGCAGGCGCGCGCAGATGGACTCCAGCACCGCGCGCTCCCGCGCGTGCAGCGTGCCGTCGGCGAACACCGCGTGCAGGAGGATCTCGACGAACATGGTGACGAGATGCCCGCTGTACCGGCATTCGTGGCGGAACTGGTCGAGCACCTCGCCCAGGGGGAAGTCCGGCGCGCGCCCTTCGCGAAACAACCGCCGGGCGAGCCGGCGATGGGCGTCGGAGAGTCGCATCTCGTCCATCAACCGCGATGCGAGCCGTATCTCGTCGCGGGTGACGAGCCCGTCCGCCTTGGCCAGATGGCCCATCACCGAGAACGTGGCGGTGAAGAACGCGGTCTGGGCGCGTTCGCGCGGATCGAGGAACTCGGGGGCGTCGAGGAAGTCCGCCTCGCCGCCGGCGCGGGCGTCGGGGTCCGTCCAGCCCCGCCTCGCGCGCGCGGAGCGGTCGAGGTTGTGGCCCAGCGCGACACCCACGAGCGCGCCGATGGGGCCGCCGAGCGCGAAGCCGAGCGCCCCGCCGAGGATCTTCCCGAACCAGCTCATCGCCGTTGCGGATGGGTCCCGGTACGTGCCGATGGACCGGGATTACATCGGAAGCGGCGGGTCCGGGCAACGTGCGCTCCGTTGCCCGCGGGCCGGGGTCGTCGCATTGCGTGCGAGGGCGTCCCGCGGAGCCACGGGCTCGTCCCCTGCGCCCCGCGCCTATCGCGTGGTCGCCGGTGGTGGGTTCGAGGCGTCGTCGAGGCGTGCGCCGAGGATGCCCTGCTGCTCGGTCAGCCGAAGGATGTGGCTCTGGAACGTCTCGCGGTCGGCACGGGCTTCGCCGCGAACGTTCCGAATGTCGCTCCGGAGCGTCTCGCGGTCGGCGCGGGCTTCGTCGCGAACGCTCAGAATGTGGTTCTGGAACGTCTCGCGGTCGGTGCGGGCTTCGTCGCGAATGTCACGGAGCTCGCCCCGGATTCCGGCGGTGCTGGTGAGGATCAGGGCCGCCAGCCCGATTCCGACACCGATGATCGCGAGCGTTTCCTGGCTGAGCTCCGGCATGTCCGCTCTCCGGGTGGCGCGGCGTCTCCGCGCGCCGATCCTCCTGGTGCATCTCCGGTTCGGACGGCGTCGAGCCGTCGAGAATTCGTACCGGGAATTCTACCTCACGGGGCGCGGGCGGGAAGGCGGATTCATGGGAACCGAGGCACCTCTCCCGTAGGCCGCGGACTCCCGCCGGATGCGAAGGACATCCCGGCGGGGCCGGGCGCCGGGAGGCTTCGGATACGGGATCGGCTCATGTGTCCTTCGCCGCCTCGCGGCGCTTCTTCGCCTCTGCGTAGAGGGTGTCGAAGTTCACCGGGGCGAGCATGAACGGCGGGAAGGTGCCCTTGGTGAGCAGGGTGTCGATGGTCTCGCGTGCATACGGGAACAGCACCTCGGGACACGTCACCCCCAGCATCCGCCGGCGTCCCTCCTCGTCCACCCCCTCGATGCTGAAGATGCCCGCCTGCTGCAGCTCCACCATGAACAGGGAGCTCTCGCCGGACGTCGCCTCCAGGGTCAGGGTGAGGACGACCTCGAAGCGGCCGTCGTCGAGGGGGTCGGCGCGTGTGTTGAGTTCGACCCGGAACTGCGGCTTCCATTCGGAGGCGAACACCCCGGGCGCCCGCGGCGATTCGAAGGAGAGGTCGCGGAGGTAGATGCGGTCGATCCGCAGTGGTTGTCCCGGTGTTCCCGGCGGCCCGGGCGGCCCCGATGGTCCCGGCGACTCCAATGGTCCGGATGGCTCCGATTCGGCCATGATTGGAATTCCCTTTTTGGTGGCCGGCTTCGTGACCGGCATCCGTATCCGGCGGGACGGGTGCCACGCCGGTCGTCGTCATGTCCGCCGGTCCGTCACGGGTCGCGTCCGGACCTTCAGCGCCGGGCCCTTTGCCGACAGGAGATTGGCGCCGGAGCGGGGACGAGGCGCTCGAACCGAGGCGCCTTCTCCCGTCCCGCCCCGTCCAGGCGTGCGTCGGCACGCGTGCGGGAGGAATTATACGGCAACGTCTCCCGGCGACCGCTCCCGATCCTCCCGTCCGTCGAGACCGGAGCCGACGGACATCGAGCCCGGCGTCTGCCCGCGAAGAGCCCGGCACCTTGCAGACGAAAGCTCCACGCTGATGGATTCCGACTCCGCCTCGGGGTCGGGTCCGGAGCCGTTCGTGCGCAGGAGGCGGAGGCTCCCGCGGGGCGGGGCGGATCTCTCAGCGCCGCCGCGGCTGCGGCGGTACCGGAGTGCCCCTCGAAGACAGGAGAGTTTCCAGCTCGACGATGCGCGCCTCGGCGGCTCGCCGGGCGATGGTTTCCTCGCGGTGCGTGAGCAGGTCCCGGCCGGTCGCCGGGTCGCGCAGCCGCAGCGCACGCCCCCGCCGGTGCAGGTACAGCCCCAGCACCTCGCTCCACAACCCCCATGCCCCGTCCGGCATCCGCGACCGCGCCAGCGGCACGTACCCGCCTCCGCGCAAGCCCGTCCCCTGCAACGGCGGGTCCAGGTACTCGCCCTTCGGGTCGTACAGAAAGTACTCCCTCACACCAAGCGTCGCGTACAGCGCCCGCTTGCGCACCTGATCCTGGCGCCGCGTGCTCGGCGACGTCACCTCCAGCACGAAGTCCGGTCCCTTCGGCTCCTCCCACAGCTTGTACGTCTCACGCCACCCCCCTTCGCGCAACTCGTCCTTCACCGCCCCGAGCACCACGAACACGTCCGGAACCACCGACGCCCGCGGATTGCCCTCCTCGTAGTACAGGAACATGTCCGCGCCGACGTACACGTCCGGGCGCTCGGCGAAGAACTCCCGGAGCGCGCCGATCGCATCGATGATGCAGTCGCGGTGCACCGGGGTCTCACCCATCGGCTGGCCGTCCGCACTGGGATACTCGACCGGGGCGGGAGGGACGGAGAGCAGGGTGTCGCTCATCGGCAGGCTCTGCGGGGCGGGGTGCGAGACTCACGGAGAGCGAGTCGCGAACGACGGTAGCACGGCCGCGCTCGCACCCTCAAATCGGACCGGGGGCGTGGCGTACTCATGCCGTACCGGTCCCGGCCCGTCGGTATCGCGCAAGCGGTGGGAAGCCATCGGGTGAGAGGTCGGCGCATCGACGATTCAGCCACGGTAGCGCCGATTCTCGGTGCGCCGGAGGCGGAATGCGTGCGACTTTCGCCCGGAGGGTGCAGGCCGCCGGAGATGGTTTCGTCGGCCTGGAGCCCGGGGACGGTGGGCAAGGGGAACGTCGCCCCGGCGGCGCGTTGCCCGGCCACGGCCGGCTTCCTTCGAAGACAACGATGCGGTGGTGGTGCGAACACGGCGGTGGGTTGCCCGGCCACGACCGGCCTCCCTTCCCTGCCGCGGGCGGGGGCGAACGAAACGACAGGGCGAAAAAAAACCCCTTCCCGAAGCGGGAAGGGGGTTCTCGAACAACGACTCCGGCCTCTGTGGGGAGGCCTTCGAGGCAGGCGGTACGCTCAGTTGAACGTCACCCGCATCCCGGCGAGTATGAGGGAGGTATCCTCTTTCTTGTCCTCCGTGATCTGCCGGTAACCGGCGTAGGCAGTCGCGCCTCCTCCGAGGCCGTGTCCGACGCCCACGCCCCAGACCGTGCCTTCAACGCCAGCACCGTACTCGCCCAGCTTGTAGTAGGCCCCGACGCTGCCGTCGCCGTAGCTGTGGTCCAGATTCACGAACTGATACTCGGCCTCTGAGCCGGTATTCTGCTGGCTCCAGGCGACCGCGACGCTCGTCCCCTGACCGAAGCTGGCCGCTGCGGAGGCGGTGATGATGTCGCCCGAGGGGGTGGTGTCATCACCGAACTCGACGATGTGACCGACACGAAGGTCATAGCCGTAGCCGCCACCCATCGAGCCTGCGATCGAGACCTTGGCGTCCAAGTAATCGTCTTCGCCGATCGAGGCGGCAACACTGGCCGGGCCGATGGCGGGGGTGTCGTACCTCAGCACTGGCCTGCGGCCACCATCGTTGCTCGCGCAGGCTGGCCCGCCCCCGGCGTAGGTACACGAGTTCGTGGTTCCACCCAGCCAGGACGCACCGCCCAAGTAGGCAAAGGCCATACCGTCGGCGGCGGTCGAGGCGTGGCCGATGGTCAGCTTGCCGAAATTGCTGGAGAGGGAGACGTTCGCATGACGCAAGGTTGTGTTACCCGTCTCTGAATCGGAGGTCAGTCCGTACTCCAGATGGACTCCCGCCGTCATCCCGTTGCTCAGATCCTCGCTGCCGGTGAAGCTGAAGCGGGATGGGGAGGCGTTGGAGTCCACATGCTGCAGGCTACCATCGAGGTCGCCGCCATCGTCGACACTGATGATGGCGCGGTTCACTTGGCCGGAGACCGAGCCTTCCACCGCGTGAGCGGCCATCGGCAGACCCAGCGCACTCGACACTGCGACTGCAATCAGCTTTTTTTCCATTGGAATTGATTCCTCTCGATTGGTTGACTATCGTCCCGGCCGGTGCCGAGAGCGCTTCGCGAAACCTCTCGTGACAACGAGAAGCGGAGGCGAGTCTGGCGAATGACGGCGCGATCCGCAACAACGCTCGACGATTTTGCGACAGAACCGGGCGATTTGTTGCATTGACGCAACAACAGAGTCGTACACCGGGGCGCCGCTCGCCGAATCCCCTTCACGCGGCTCCCCGATCCTCGCGGTGGCACCGGGCTCTGCCGGTCCTCCGCGCGAGGCAAGGCGCACCGGGATGCGGATCGATGGCGCTCCGCATATGACCGGAACGCAGTCCGGCGTTTTCCGGGAATGTCTGCCGGTCCTCCGCGCGAGGCGCGGCGGGAACCGCATGACGCCGGGGATCGCGAGCCGCGAGGAGGACGCCGCCGCATGGAGTTCCCCGACGCCCCGCCCGCATCCCCCCCGGCCGCCCGATCGCTTCCGGCCGACCACGCCGACTCCCCCGAAGCAGCCTGCTGGGTCTGCGCGCGACGAGTGGTCCGCTTCGAGCCCTACGGCGTCCCCCCGCGCCCCGGGCGTTGTCCCCACTGCGGCGCGAAGCCGCGCTCGCGCGCACTCCATCGTCTCGTGCGCGACCGCATCGGGCCGCGGCTCCGCGCCGGGGACCGGGTGCTCGAAATCGGCCCGTCACGCTTCAGCGCCGACCATGTCATCGGGAGCGGGTTGTTCGCGCCCGCGCACTGCGTCGCGGTGGACGTGCGGCGGCGCCACCACCACCGGCGCCTCGGGGCCCGCGGCCGGTTCGTGGCGGCGAGCGCCGCGATGCTCGCCTTCGCGCCCGCGAGCTTCGACTTCATCCTGTGCAACAACACCCTGCCGTACATACGGGAGGACCGCCGGGCGCTCGGCGAGATCGCGCGCTGCCTCAAGCGCGAGGGACTCGCGATGATCGACACCCACCGCAGCTCCGGGACCACCCGCACCGCCGATGCGCACCGCCGGGAGCACCCCGGGCTCGGCGAGGACTGGTTCGCCGCGAACGGCGACGCGTGGGTCTACGGGGAGGACTTCCTCGACCGGGTGCGGGACGCGGGGCTTGAGCCGGTGGAGATCGAGCTGTTTCCGGAGGAGCCCCCCCGGTTCTTCGCCGCGAACGGACTGAAGCCGCACGTCCGCGCCCTGTTCGCGTCACGCGACCCGGCAGGGCTCCGCCGGTTCTTCGACGACCGCGGGGCGCGGCCGGCGCCGCGGGCGGGCGCCGGTCCGGACGGGCGAACTCAGCGGGAGGGAACCGCCCCCGGAGGCGGTCCTGCGGGCGACATGGAATGATCGGAGCCGTCCTCCGGGGCATCCGCCACCGGCTGTTCGGCCGTCCGCCGCTTCACCACCGCAAGCCGGGTCTCGATCACATCCGTACGATACTCCACCACCGCAAGCCGGACCCCGAGCGCGGCCAGATCCTCCCGGATCCGGATCTGCCCGGCCCGAAGCTCGGCCTGCGCCGCCAGCGTGTCGGCCTGCATGGCGCGCAAGTCCTGGCGGAGCCCGGCCTGTCCGGTCAGGACCAGAGCGGCGAGGGCCGCGAATGCGACCACCACCGTCGCCAGCACGCTGAGTTGCTCGATCTTCAACGCCGTTCGCCTCGCGGGATGGACGGCCATCCTATCCTCGCGGCAAATCCGGAGTCCATCGCGTGGGGGCCTTCGATGATGGACCTCGGGCGCGCCGCGTGCAGGCGCCGGGCTCGACGCATGTCGGCCTGGACCCCGGCGGCCGGAGAGCGGCCCGGAGCCGGCGCGCGACAGAGGGTCATCCCGTGACTCTGGCGATGTAGTCCGCGATCCGGTTGGCCGCCGTCCTGACCAGATCGTCGGCCAGGTGCGCATAGCGCGCCGTCGTCTGCACCTGGCTGTGGCCCAGGAGCCTCCCGATCGTCGGCAGGCCTTCCCCGACGAGCAGGCCGCCGCTGGCGAAGCTGTGCCGCAGATCGTGAAGACGCACGTCGTCGAGTCCCGCGCACTTGCGGATCCGCCCCCAAGGGTAGTGCAGGGAGGCAAGGCGGCTTCCGGGCCGGCGTCCGGTGATCACCCAGGGATTGGCCTCGTCGCGGGCGATGCCGCGCAGCACCGCGACCGCCGGCCGGCCGAGGAGCACGATCCTGGCCCCCGTCTTGCTGTCCGGCAGCCGCAGCTCGGCCGCTTCCAGAGCGACGTTCTCCCAGCGCAGGGACATGATCTCGGAAAGCCGGCAGCCGGTCAGCATCAACAGGCGAATGGCGGCGATGGCCGGGGCGGCCACTGCGCCCGTGCCCTCGGCCTCGCGCAACACGGCGCCGAGGCGGCGGTACTCGGCGTCGGACAGGAACCGCTCGCGCGGCTGCTCCCGGAAGCGCTTCACGAGCCGGCACGGGTTGGAGCCTTCCGGCCGGAGCCCCCAGAGTTCGGCCGCGGTGAACATGGCGGACAGGATCCCCAGGGTGCGGTTGGCCGCGTAGGGAGTCGCGCGCATCTCGTGATGGAGGATCGCCACGTCGCCGCGCGTGACGTCGACGATCCTTCGACTGCCGAGCCGGGGCAGCACATGCCGCCGGATCGAGTGCTCGTAGCTGTGCGCGGAGCTGGGCTTGCAGCGGGCCGGGACGTAATCCTCCAGGAACCGCCTGGCGAAATCGCGCACGGTCGCCACCCCGTCCTTGCGCGGCGATGGAACCCGCCCCATCAGGTCCCGGCCGGTCCTGGCCATCGTGATGATCTCGGCCGCCCGCGCGCGGGCGGCGACCGGGGGGATGACGCCGCAGGGGCCGATGGTCTTTTTCACGACGCGGCCCCGATGACGGTACTTCACGAGGTAGACCTTGCGCCCTGACGGGTGGACGCGCACGCCGAAGCCCTTGATGTCGCGGTCCCACAGCATGTACTCGCGCTGCCTGGCGGCCAGAGCGTCGACGGCTCTCTTGGTGATCCTGGTCATGCGTTTCCTCCTCGGCGGATGGTGTCTCGGGACCCGATAGGTACCCGACGGACGGAAAACGGAGCAAGCGTTGCCGCCTTGCGGGGTGGCCGGCCACGCCCCGCCGCATTCCACTGCCCGGACAGCGTTGCCGCCTTGGGGTGGCCGGCTCCGCCCCACCGCATTCCTCCGCCCGGCAAGCGTTGCCGCCTTGCGGGGTGGTCAGCCACGCCGCATCCCCCGCCCGGACAGGGGATGCGCCTGCCGAAGCTCTCGATACCGCGGGCTTCGTGCGGATCCCCTGCGGTTCCGGACCGCCGCGGGACATGAGGCTCCGCCGGCGACGGCCGCCACCACCGTTCTTCTTCTTGCCGTGAAGGTTCCTGGAGATCGAGAGCGAGCGCGCCCCCGGCGACGGGAAGCCGCTCGGCGCAGTGTCGTGCTCGCGGTGGCTGGAGATGGAGCAGTGCTTTGCGGGTGGCTCCGGCTGCCGAGCTGGCGCCGGCGGTGCTCCGAGTCGGCGAGGCGTCAGGCGAACACGGCCGCGGCGGGCTCGCGCTCGTTCAGTTCATGGCGATGAGGCATGCGGAGCGGGCGGGGGCGGCGCGGTGTCCGAGGCGTCTGCCCCGGCCCGTGCCAAGGCAGGCGGAGCGGGCACGGGGCAGCGCAGGTGGCGATGAGCGCTTCGTCATCGGCCTCGGGGACATGGACAGCGCTTCGCAACACGAGAGGTTTCGCGAAGCACTCTCGGCACCGGCCGGGACGATAGTCAACCAATCGAGAGGAATCAATTCCAATGGAAAAAAAGCTGATTGCAGTCGCAGTGTCGAGTGCGCTGGGTCTGCCACTGGCCGCTCATGCGGTGGAAGGCTCGGTCTCCGGCCACGTGAACCGCGCCATCATCAGTGTCGACGACGGCAGCGACGCCAACGATGGTAGCCTGCGGCACGTGGACTCCAACGCTTCGGAGACCCGCTTCCGCTTCACCGGTAGCGAGGATCTGGGCAACGGGATGACGGCGGGAGTCCAACTGGAGCTCGGAAGACCTTCGAATTGGCGGACCCGTCATGCGAACGTCTCCCTCTCCGGGAGTTTCGGCAAGCTGACCATCGGCCAAGCCTCGGCCGCCACCGACGGTGTGGCCCATGCCGACTTGGGCGGTGCGTCCTGGCTGGGTGGAGTCACGAACTGGTGTTCCTACGCCAGCAGCGGGCCAGCCTGCCCGAGCAATGATGGTAACCGCCTGGAAGTGCTGAGGTACGACACCCCCGCCATCGGCCCGGCCAGTGTTGCCGCCTCGATCAGCAACGACGATTACTTGGACGCCAAGGTCTCGATCGCAGGCTCGATGGGTGGCGGCTACGGCTATGACCTTCGTGTCGGCCACACCGTCGAGTACGGTGATGACATGGACCCCTCGGGCGACATCATCACCGCCTCCGCAGCGGCCAGCTTCGGTCAGGGGACAAGCGTCGCGGTCGCCTGGAGCCAGGAGAATACCGGCTCGCAGATCGAGTATCAGTACTTGAAGCTGGACCACAGCTACGGCGACGGCAGCGTCGGGGCCTACTACAAGCTGGGCGAGTCCGGTGACACTGGCGCTGAAGGCACGGTCTTGGGCGTGGGCGTCGGACACGGCCTCGGAGGAGGCGCGACCGCCTACGCCGGTTACCGGCAGATCACGGAGGACGATCAAGAGGATGTCTCCCTCATCCTCGCCGGGATGCGGGTGACGTTCAACTGAGCGTACCGCATGCCTCGAAGGCCTCCCCACAGAGGCCGGAGTCGTTGTTCGAGAACCCCCTTCCCGCTTCGGGAAGGGGTTTTTTTTCGCCCTGTCGTTTCGTTCGCCCCCGCCCGCGGCAGGGAAGGGAGGTCGAGCAGGCCGGACAACACACCACCGTGTTCGCGCCACCGCCGCATCGTTGTCTTCGAAGGAAGCCGGCCATGGCCGGGCAAAGCACCGCCGGGGCGACGTTCTCCTTGCCACCGTCCCCGGGCTCCAGGCCGACGAAACCATCTCCGGCGGCCTGCACCCTCCGGGCGAAAGTCGCACGCATTCCGCCCCACACACACCGAGAATCGGCGCTACCAGTGGCTGAATCGTCGATGCGCCGACCTCTCACCCGATGGCTTCCCACCGCTTGCGCGATACCGACGGGCCGGGACCGGTACGGCATGAGTACGCCACGCCCCCGGCTCGATTTGAGGGTGCGAGCGCGACCGTGCTACCGTCGTTCGCGACTCGCTCCCCGTGAGTTTCGCACCCCGCCCCGCAGAGCCTGCCGATGAGCGACACCCTGCTCTCCGTCCCTCCCGCCCTGGTCGAGTATCCCAGCGCGGACGGCCAGCCGATGGGTGAGACCCCGGTGCACCGCGACTGCATCATCGATGCGATCGGCGCGCTCCAGGAGTTCTTCGCCGAGCGCCCGGACGTGTACGTCGGCGCGGACATGTTCCTGTACTACGAGGAGGGCAATCCGCGGGCGTCGGTGGTTCCGGACGTGTTCGTGGTGCTCGGGGCGGTGAAGGACGAGTTGCGCGAAGGGGGGTGGCGTGAGACGTACAAGCTGTGGGAGGAGCCGAAGGGACCGGACTTCGTGCTGGAGGTGACGTCGCCGAGCACGCGGCGCCAGGATCAGGTGCGCAAGCGTGCGTTGTACGCGACGCTTGGTGTGAGGGAGTACTTTCTGTACGACCCGAAGGGCGAGTATCTGGACCCGCCGTTGCAGGGGACGGGATTGCGCGGAGGCGGGTACGCGCCGCTGGCGCGGTCGCGGATGGCGGACGGGGCATGGGGCTTGTGGAGCGAGGTGCTGGGGCTGTACCTGCACCGGCGGGGGCGTGCGCTGCGGTTGCGCGACCCGGCGACCGGCCGGGACCTGCTCACGCACCGCGAGGTAGCCGCCGCCCGGCGCGAGGAGGCTGCCGCTTGGCACGAGGAAACCATCGCCCGGCAAACCGCCGAGGCGCGCATCGCCGAGCTGGAAGCCCTCCTGTCTTCGAAGGGCATTCCGGTGCCGACGCAGCCGCGGCGGCGCTGAGAGGTCCGACCCGCCCCGGGGCCTCCGCCTCCTGCGTACGAACGGCTCCGGATTCGCCATCTTGGGTGGAGAACCCGCGCACTCTCACCCGGATGAAGCGCTCGAAGACACGCCGCCGGCGGCCCGGTGCGTGCCGGCCGGACTCGGTCGCCGTCATTCGGGCAGGGTTCGCGTATGGCGTGAGGCGGTGGGCCGCCGTGATCGGCAGACGGTGCGTTCGGGGAACCGCCCCGCGTTCCGGCCAGGGCGGTCATTCGCCCGGCGGTGATTCGCCGAGCCCCTCGCGCAACCGGTCCAGAAACCGGTCGTAGTGCCGGGCCCGCCCGGCCGATCGCTGGTACAACGGCTGGCGGACCTGCCACGCGCTCGCGGTGCGCACGGTGCGCGCGACCTCGTGGGGATGCAGGCAGGCGTCGTTCCATTCCAGACCGAGGTGGGCGACCATCTCTCGCACGAACGGTTCCGGATCGGCGGTCAGCGCCTCGTAGTCCAGCGTCAGGAGCCGTGCGCCGAGCACCGCCTCCCAGTGCGCCATCAGCGCCCGCATCCCGCGGATCTGGCGCCCGATGGCGTACAGGTCGTTGGAGTACTCGTGGCCGGCCATGAAGTCGGTGAAGTAAAGGGAGATCGCGTTGTCGAGCGGGTTGCGCCGGCAATGGATGATCCTCGCCCCCGGCAGGATGGTCGCGATGAAGCCGAGGTGCAGGTAGTTGCCGGGGAGCTTGTCGGTGACCCGCGCCGCTTCGGGCGCAAGGGCGCGCAGGTGGCCGAGGTACCGTTCGCCGAGGGCCGCGGTCTCCGCCTCGTCGAGCACGCGGATGCATTCGGGATACGAGGCTTCCCCACCGGAGCGCATGACGGCGGTCATCGACGCCACGCCGGTGCGCAACGGATCCGGATTCGCGCCGGCGCGCGCCGCCGCCTCCGTGGTGAGCCGAAGGATGGCGCTCAGCTCGCCCGCCCCGTGCACCGCCGGATGCGCGGCCAGGCACTGCTCGACGAGGCTGGTGCCCGAGCGCGGCATGCCGACGATGAACACCGGCGCCGGATCGGCCTCGGGCGCGGGCGGCCGTCCCGCGAACCAGGGCGCGTCGAAGACGGCGCGCATCCGATCCATCAGCGCGAGGGAGGTTTCCACCTCCTCGAGCGCGGCGGTCGTGAACGGGCGGTTGGCCTGCTCGTAGTGCGTGAACGCGCTCTCCCACTCTCCGCGGTCGTCGTGGATCTTGCCGAGCGCGAGGTGGAGGTCGCGTTGCGTACCCTTGTCCGTGGCGCCGTGCGCGGCCGTGGCGCGGATGCGGTCCGCGTCTTCATCGTGCTCCGCGGTGAACCGCTTGGACTTCGCGAGGTTGAGCGCCGCCTTGGCGTTGCCCGGATCGAGCGCGAGCGCCGCGCGATAGTATTCGCGGGCGGTGTCGAAGTCGCCGATGGTGGAATGGACGACGCCGGCGTCGTTGCGGATCTCGGACGAGTCGGGATCGAGTTCCACGGACCGAAGCGTCTCGGCCATCGCCTCCTCCTGCCTGCCCAGCTCGACGAGGGCGCGGGCGTGCCGCGCCCGGATCTGGGCGTCGCCCGGCGCGAGCGCCGCCGCTTGGCGCAGGCAGTATTCCGCGCGGTCCAGATCGTTCATGTGCAGCAGCGCGCGGCCGAGGTTGAAGTACGCGGAGGCGTAGTGGGGGTCGTGGGTGACCGCGGTTTCGTAGCACGCGACCGCCTCCTGCCACTCGCCGCGCTCCTGGAGCAGGTTGCCGAGGCTGTTGTGCGCGATGGGAATGGCCGGGTGCCGGCGAAGCAGGCGGCGGTACAGGTCGATGGCGAGAACCGGGTCGTCGCGCTCGCGAGCGACGGTCGCGAGCAGGTGCAGTGCGTCGGGCTGTTCCGGCACCGCGTCGAGCACGCGCCGGGCGAGCTTCTCCGCTTCGCGCAGGTTCCCGGCGCGGTGCGCGTCGAACGCTCCCCTCAGCCACCGATCGAGGCGGGAGTCGGTGCGAGCGGGTCCCGGGCCGCGCGGCCCCCCGCCCTTTCGTCGTCTGCCCACTCTGCCGCGGCTCGGAGCGTGTCGGAGTACGGTCGGCGGATTTCGGGCCGCCGGCCGGACTACGCCCCGGCTCGACGGGATGCGAGCCGATCCTTGCGCAGTTGGGCTTGGCCCGCCCGCATGTCCTTGCGGACCTCGGACTGTCCGGCCTGCATGTCCTTGCGCAGTTCGGTCTGGCCCGCCCGCATGTCCTTCCGGATCTCGGACTGACCCGCCCACATGTCCCGGCGCAGCTCGGCCTGGCCGCTCAGGATCAGGGCGGTCGATACGGAGAAGGCGATCACGACCGTCGCCAGGACACTCGGATGCTCGATCTTCATCACTCGCCGGGTCCGGTTGTTCGACGATTCATCCTAACCCTGGATGGTCCGCGAATCCATCGCACGGACGGCTCGATCGCGGGCTGCCGGGCCCTGCGCGGGCAGGCGCGGGGCTCGGCGCTTGTCGGCCCGGAGCCCGAGCACGGGCCGGCCGGGCGGTGGCCGCGGACCGCTCCGGAGCAAGCGGTCCGGGGACGCGCTTCACGGGTCCTTCCCGGGCGGCGCACGGAGCGCCCGAATCCATCCCGAAGCCGTCCCCGCGTCCCATGGGACGGCGGGAGTCCGTCTATACTGTGAGACCGCCAAGCGGTCCGGCGCGGCGCAACACGGTGATCCGCACGACACGAGGGGTGGCTTCCGATGGCAGTTCAGTCGACAGCCCGGCAGAGCGAGCTGATGGACGAAGTCGCGGCGCTCGCCCGCGAACGAGTGGACGGCAAGGACCTCGACCTCGTCCTGGCCTTCGTCACCGGGTACTACACGGGCGTCTCGCCCGACGACCTCGCCGAACGAGCCGTGGCCGATCTCTACGGCGCCGCGGTGGCGCACTTCAACCTCGCCCGGCGGCGTGCCCCGGGCGCGTCCAGGATCCGGGTCTACAACCCGCAGGTCGAGCAGCACGGCTGGCAGTCGACCCATACCATCGTCGAGATCGTCACCGACGACATGCCGTTCCTGGTCGACTCGGTACGGATGGTCCTGAACGGACGCGGGTACACGAGCCATCTCGTCATCCACCCCGTGATGCGCTTCCGCCGGAGGAAGGACGGCCGGATCGAGGCGCTCCTCCCCGTCGACGAGGAAGGGGAGGGCTCCACCGTCGAGGCGGTCATCCGCCTCGAGACCGACCGCCAGACCGAGCAGGAGGTGCTCGATGCGCTGGCGGAGGAGGTGCGTTGCGCGCTCGGCGACGTCCGGGCCGCGGTGGAGGACTGGAGCGGCATGCGCGAGCGGCTGCAACGCAGCCTCGCGGACCTCCGGGCGACGCCGCCGCCGGTCGCCCGCGACGAGCTGGAGGAGACCTGCGCCTTCCTCGACTGGATCAAGAACAACCACTTCACGTTCCTCGGGTTCGGCGAGTACCGCGTCGAGCGTACCGGGAGCCGCGAGCGGTACACGGTCGAGCCGGGCACCGGGCTCGGGTTGCTGCGCGACGAAGGCGGGCGTGCCCGGGAGGCGTTCTCGAACCTGCCGCCGCCGCGCCGGCGACGCGATTCGCAGGAACCCGAGCTGCTGGTGCTCACCCACGCCGACCTGCGCTCCACGGTGCACCGTCCGATCCACCTCGACTACATCGGCATCAGGCAGTTCGACGCCGACGGAAGGGTCGTCGGGGTACGCCGGTTCCTCGGCCTCTATACGTCCACCGCCTACAACCGCGTACCGCGCGACATCCCCCTGCTGCGCCGCAAGGCGTCCGCGGTGCTCCACCGCGCCGGCTACCCCCGCAACAGCCACGCCGCCAAGGCGCTGCAGAACATCATCGACACCTTCCCCCGCGAGCTGCTCTTCCAGATACCCGTCGGGGAGCTGTTCGACACGTCGATGGGGATCCTCCACCTGCAGGAACGGCAGCGGATCCGGCTGTTCGTGCACCCGGACCGGTTCGGGCGGTTCTGCTCGTGCATCGTGTTCGTGCCCAGGGACCGGTTCACCACCCGGAGCCGCCTGGTCATCCAGAGGATCCTCGAGGAGACGTTCGGCGGCACGGATACCGAGTTCACGGTGCGCCTGTCGGAGTCGGTGCTGGCCCGGCTCTATTTCGTCATCCGCATGGACGCCAGACGCACCCCGGACTACGACATCGCGGAGCTGGAAGAACGGCTGCGGGCGGTGAGCCGGACGTGGTCCGACGACCTGCGCGACGCCCTGCTCGAATCCTTCGGCGAGGAGCGTGGCACGCGCCTGTTCCAGCGCTACGGCGACGCGTTCCGCGCCGAATACCGCGAGGGCTACTCCGCGCGGGTCGCGGTGCTCGACGTCGAGAAGATGGAGCGCATCGAGGAGGGCGGTATCGAGATGGCCCTCTACCGCCCGCTCGAAGCCGGGGAGGGCCGGCTGCGCTTCAAGCTCTTCCAGCTCGGGCGCCACCCGGTCGCGCTCTCCGACGCGCTGCCCATGCTGGAGAACATGGGCCTCCAGGTCGAGGACGAGCGTCCGAGCAAGATCAAGCGCGCCGGCGCACCGAGGGTGTGGCTGCACGACTTCGGGATGCTCCACGCGGAGGACCCCGACTTCGACCCGGACCGCATCGACAAGACGTTCCGCGACGCGTTCGCCCGCATCTGGTCGGGGGAGGTCGAGAACGACGGCTTCAACCGGCTGGTGCTGCGGGCGGGGATCGGATGGCGGGAGATCGTCATCCTGCGCGCGTACTGCAAGTACCTGCGCCAGGCCGGGGTCACGTTCAGCGAGGCGTACATGCAGGACGCGCTGGCCGCGAACCCCGGCATCGCCGCGATGCTCGTGGAGCTGTTCCAGGCCCGCTTCGACCCGGACCGGCAACGGGAAGCGCCGGCCGCGCAGGATCCGAAGGACGCGGCCATCGAGCGGCTCGACGCGGAGCTGGAGGTCATGACCCGGATCGAAGCGGCCCTCGACGCGGTGGCGAACCTCGACGAGGACCGGATCCTGCGCAGCTACCTCGGCGTCGTTCGCGCCACGCTGCGCACGAACTACTTCCAGCACGCACCGGACGGCGCGCCGAAGCGGTACGTCTCGTTCAAGTTCGACCCGCGCCGGATCCCCGAGCTCCCGGAGCCGCGGCCGAAGTACGAGATCTTCGTCTATTCCCCGCGGGTGGAAGGCGTGCACCTGCGCGGCGGCGCGGTGGCCCGCGGGGGCATTCGCTGGTCGGACCGCCGCGAGGACTTCCGCACCGAGGTCCTGGGACTCGCCAAGGCCCAGCAGGTGAAGAACGCGGTGATCGTGCCGGTCGGATCGAAGGGGGGCTTCGTTCCCAAGAAGCTGCCGTCGGACGCCGGCCGCGAAGCGGTCCAGGAGGAGGGGATCGCCTGCTACCGGATCTTCATCCGCGGCCTGCTCGACGTGACCGACAACCTGGCCGGGGGGCGGGTGGAGCCGCCGCCCCGCGTGGTGCGCCACGACGGTGACGATCCCTATCTGGTGGTGGCGGCCGACAAGGGCACCGCGACCTTCTCCGACATCGCCAACGCACTCGCGCAGGAGTACGGCTTCTGGCTCGGCGACGCGTTCGCCTCCGGCGGCTCCCGGGGCTACGACCACAAGGGGATGGGGATCACCGCGCGCGGAGGGTGGGAGTCGGTCAAGCGGCACTTCCGCGAGCTCGGCATCGACTGCCAGAGCACCGACTTCACCGTCGTCGGCATCGGGGACATGGGGGGCGACGTGTTCGGCAACGGGATGCTGCTCTCCCGGCACATCCGGCTGGTGGGCGCGTTCAACCACATGCACGTGTTCATCGACCCGAGCCCGGACCCGGAGTCCACGTTCGCGGAGCGCCAGCGCCTGTTCGCGCTGCCGCGCTCGACCTGGGACGACTTCGACCGCGCGGTGCTGTCCGCGGGCGGCGGGATCTATCCGAGGAGCGCCAAGTCCATCCCGCTGAGCCCCGAGGCCCGCGAGGCCCTCGCCATCGAGGCCGGGTCCCTCACACCCAACGAGCTGATCGCCGCGATGCTCAAGGCGCCCGTCGATCTCGTCTGGAACGGCGGGATCGGCACCTACGTCAAGTCGCGGCGCGAGTCGCACGCCGATGCCGGGGACCGGGCCAACGACACCGTGCGGGTGAACGGCGACGAGCTGCGGTGCCGGATCGTCGGCGAAGGCGGCAACCTCGGCCTCACCCAGCTCGGGCGCATCGAGTTCGCGGCCGGCGGCGGGAGGGTGAACACCGACGCCATCGACAACTCCGGCGGAGTGGACTGCTCGGACCATGAAGTGAACATCAAGGTGCTGCTGAACGAGGTGGTGTCCGGCGGGGACATGACCGAGAAGCAGCGCAACCGGCTCCTGGAGGACATGACCGACGAGGTCGCGGCGCTGGTCCTGCGCAACAACTACCTCCAGACCCAGGCGTTGGGCGTGGCCGCGAGCCAGGCGTCGTCGTTGCTGGAGGTGCACTCCCGGCTCATCCGCCGGCTCGAGCGCGACGGCGAGCTCGTCCGGGAGATCGAGTTCCTGCCCGGGGCGGAGGAGATCGCCGAGCGGCTCGCCGCCAGGGGCGGACTCCACACGCCGGAGCTCTCGGTGCTGATCGCCTACGTGAAGATCCACCTGTTCCGGAGCCTGCTCGCATCCACGCTGCCGGACGAGCCGTTCCTGGTGAACGAGCTCCGCGCGTACTTCCCGTCCGCGTTGCGCGAGCGCTGGTCCGGCCTGATGCCGACCCACCGGCTCGCGCGCGAGATCGTCGGCACCGTGGTGGCGAACGAGATGGTCAACCGCTGCGGGATCACCTTCTCGTTCCGGCTCGGGGAGGAGACCGGGGCGGACGACGCGGACATCGCCCGGGCGTACCTCGTCGCGCGCGAGGTGTACGGCGTGCGCGGAACATGGAAAGCGATCGAGGCGCTGGACAACCAGGTGGACGCCGGCGTCCAGATGGCGATGCACCTGGAGACGCGCAAGCTCGTCGAACGGTCCGCACGGTGGCTGCTCCGGAACCGGCCGCGGCCCCTCGACATCGCCCGCGACATCGGGTACTTCGCGGGCGGGGTGACCGCACTCCGGCGGCGGCTGAGGGATCTCGTGACCGATTCGAGCCGCGCCGCGCTCGACGCGGCGAAGGATCGGCTCGTCGGCGACGGTGTTCCCGAAGACCTGGCGCTGGAGGCCGCGAGCGGCGACGATCTGCTCTCCGCGCTGGACGTGGTGGACGTCGCGTCGAACGCGGCGATTTCGGTGGAGGAGGCGGCGTCGGTCTATTTCGCGCTCGGCGAGTCGCTCGACCTGCACTGGCTGCGGGACCGGATCGCGGCCCTTCCCCGCACCAACCGCTGGCAGGCGCTGTCCCGCGCGGCGCTGCGCGACGACCTGTACGCGCAGTTGGGCGCGCTGACCCTGGACTCGCTGCGGCTCGGTCCCGGCGAGGCGGCCCCGGACGAACGGGTGCGGGCATGGCTGGAGCGGAACCGGATCCCGGTGGCCCGGTGCCGGCAGATCCTCGGTGATCTGGCGAGCGCGGAGCGAACGGACTTCACGATGCTGTCGGTCGCGATGGGGGAGATCCGCGCCCTGCGCCAAGGGGAGTGACCGCCGGCTCCGGGAGCGCGCGCCTCCGCCGGCGCCTCGCCGACGGGACGATCGCCATCCGCACGCCCCGGCCGGCCGTGTCCCGGCCGGCCGGGCGTTGTCCGCAACCGAGTATGAACGTAGCATCGGCCCCTCACGGGCAGTCCCACGAATTGCATTGGCGTCGAGGTCGAAAAGTGGATTTCATGAACCCGACATGGTGCCGCCGGACCCGCGGCGCCGCGATCGGAGGCGTTCTGGGCGTCGGGGTCGCGCTCGCCAGCGGCTGTTCCGGCACCCTTGAAGGCGTGGGGTCCGATCGGGAGCCGGCCTACAAGTCGAGCCGAAGCGCGCCACCGCTCGAGGTCCCACCCGACCTCACCGGTTCGTCGATTCGCGATTCGCTGCAGATCCCCGGCGTCGACGCCACGTACTCGCAGTATGCGAGCGGCCAGGACGGAGCCGGGACACCAGCCGCGCCGGCGGTCCTGCCGGAGGTCGACAACGCGAGGATCGAGCGCAGCGGGGACCAGCGCTGGCTCGTGGTCGCGATGGCGCCGGGCGAAACGTGGCCCCGGCTGCGCGACTTCTGGACCGCACAGGGATTCGCCCTCGAGACCGAGGAGCCGGACATCGGGGTGATGGAGACGGAATGGGCGGCGAGGCAGGAGCCGCTCCCCGCGGGTGCTCTCAAGAGGGCGATCCAGCGAATCTCCGACGCGTTCTACGGGGTGGCGTTTCGCGATCGGTACCGGACCCGGATCGAGCGCGGGAACCAGCCCGGTTCGACGGACGTCTACATCGCGCACCGCGGCGCCGAGCAGGTCGTCGTGGGCGCCGAGACCATGGATGCGCAGCGGGAAGGGCTGGGCGAGACCGTATGGCAGCCGCGTCCCAACGACCCCGGCCTCGAAGCGGAGATGCTTGTCCGGCTCATGGTGTTCCTCGGCCTGGACGAGCAGCGCGCCGACGCGATTGTTGCCGAGAGCTCCTCGCCCGGCCCGCGCGCGCGTCTCGTGCGCGACGACGACGGCGCCACCGCGCTCGTTCTGGACCAGGGCTTCTCGTCGGCGTGGCGGCGTACCGGCCTGGCCCTCGACCGCGCCGGATTCGCCGTCGAGGACCGCGATCGCTCTCGGGGGTTGTTCTACGTGCGCTACGCCGGCATCGAGGACGGTGCGGGGGGCGAGGGCACGGGGTGGCTCTCCGGCTTGGTGTTCTGGAGGTCGGACGACGACACGGCGCAGGATGGGGAAGCCCGTGTCGTCCGGGTCGCCGAAGAGGCGCCGGCCATGACCCGGGTCGTCGTGCTCGACCGGAACGGGAAGCGCGACGACAGCGCGGCGGCGGCCCGGATCATCGCCGTGCTCCACGAACAACTGGAGTAGCCGGTCCGCGCCGCGCACCGGCTCCCGGACGGCTACCGGCGGCGCTTCGTAACGTGGCGCCGCAGGCGCTCCCGCCGCCGGCGCTGGCGCGGGGTCAGCGTGTTCCGCCTGCCCTTGAAGGGATTGTCCCCGGTGCGGAACTCCAGGCGCAGCGGTGTTCCGACCAGCGCGAACGCGGTGCGGAAGCGCCCCGCGAGATAGCGCCGGTAGGAGGCCGGGACCAGCTCGGTCCGGTTGCCGTGCACGACGATGACGGGAGGGTTCGAGCCGCCCTGGTGCGCGTAGCGCAGCTTGATCCGGCGGCTCCGGACCAGCGGGGGCGGCATGTGCTCGACCGCGCTTTCGAGCTCGCGTGTGAGCCTGGACGCGGAGAGCCCGGCGAAGGCGGAGCGGTGGCATGCGTCGACCCGGCGCATGAGCTCGTCGAGACCGGTCCCGTGCAGGGCCGAGATGCGGCAGACCGGGCAGAATGGCGCGAACGCGAACCGGCGGCGGGCCTCGGCGCCCAGCGCTCCGCGCTTCGCGCCCCCGAGCAGGTCCCACTTGTTGATCGCGACGACGGGCGCCCGCCCGCCGTCGAGGACGAGTCCCAGCAGGGAGGCGTCCTGGTCGCTCAGCCCGGCGTGCGCGTCGAGCAGGACGATCGCGACGTCGGAGCTCGAGATCGCGCCGAGCGACTTGACGATGCTGAACTTCTCGACGGCTTCCGACACCCGTGCGCGGCGCCGGATCCCCGCGGTGTCGATCAGCACGTAACGCCGTCCGCGGTGCTCGAAGGGGACCTCCACGCTGTCGCGGGTGGTGCCCGGCGCATCGTGCGCGAGCACCCTGGCGTCGCCGACGAGCCGGTTGACGAGGGTGGATTTGCCGGTATTGGGCCGGCCGATGACGCAGACGCGGACACCGTCGTCCTGGCGCGGCGGCGCCCGCGTGTCGGGCGGCGGAAGCATTTCGGCCAGTGCGGCGACGAGCCGGCCGATGCCGCGCCGATGGATGGCCGCGGTCGGAATCGGCTCACCCAGGCCCAGTGCGTGGAACTCGGCGGGGGCGACGGTCTCGGCGAGGCCGTCGATCTTGTTGGCGGCGAGGAGTACCGGTTTCCCGTGGCGCCGGAGCCGGTCCGCGATACGCTGGTCCGCGCCGGTCAGCCCCGCCCGCGCGTCGAGGACCAGCACCATGACGTCGGACTCTTCGATCGCGAGCTCGGCCTGGCCGGAGACGAGCCGCGAGACCGGATCGCCGTCGTCGACGAGGCCGCCGGTATCGACGGCCACGGCGTCCCGATCCCGGATCCGGACATGGCCGTAACGCCGGTCGCGGGTCAGCCCCGGCAGGTCCGCCACCAGGGCGTCCCGGGTGCGCGTCAGCGCGTTGAACAGGGTGGACTTGCCGACGTTCGGGCGACCGACAAGCGCAATCGTGGGCAACATGTACCGGATGCCTGCCCGGTCCGCCGCCCCCGCCGCTCCGGTCCTCGAACCCGGAGCGCCGGCGGTCAGGGAATGGTGAGGGCGGTCAGCGTGCCGCTCTCGCCGAGGACGTACAGCGCGGCCTGGCTGGCCGTCGGGGGAGCGAGCACCGGGCCGCCGCCGACGCGGGTCCGCGCGGCGAAACGCCCGTCGTCGATGCGGAGCCAGTGGACGTGGCCCTCGAAGTCCGCGACCGCGACATGGTCCCGGAACTCGACCGGCCGGGTGGCCTGCCGCAGTTCGAGTCCGGCCTGGCGCCACAGCGACGCTCCGGTGTTCCGGTCGAGCGCCCAGACATGGCTCCGGTCGTCGGTGACGTAGAGCAGGCGCCGGCCGATGCCGATGCCGGCATGGGACGACATGTCCCGTTCCCAGAGGAGCTGGCCGGTACGCAGATCGAGGGCGGCGATGCGTCCCTGGAACGTGACGGCGTACACGACGCCGTCCGAGACCACGGGGTCCGCGTCCATGTCGGTCAGGCGCTCCAGCTCGGTGCTGCCGGTCGGGACGGCGACGTGGAATTCCCACGACAGGCTCCCGTCCGCAATGGACAGTGCGGCCAGATGGCCGCTGTCGAACCCGGCGAGCACGACATCGCCGATGATGACGGGGGCGCTGGTCCCGCGCAGGGTGAGCGCGGGTACGGTCCGGTCGTACACCCAGCGCCGTTCCCCGTTCGCGGCGTCGAGCCCGAAGAGCTTTCCGTCGATGGTGCGTACGGCCACGATCCGCTCGCCGACCGCGGGCGCCGACAGCACCTCGCTCGTCACCCGCGCGCGCCAGGCGACGGCTCCGCTCTCGCTGGCGAGCGCGACCACGTCGCCGCCGCTGCTGCCGACCGCCACGAGTCCGAAGCCCGCGCCGGGGCCCGCGGAGATCGGAATGCCGGTCTCGGTCTCCCACCGCCGCTCGCCGGTGGACGGATCGTATGCCGCGATGTCGCCGTCATGGCCGGCGGCGACCACCTGGCCTCCGGCCAGCGCGGGCAGGAGCTTGAGACGCTGCCCGCCCTCGCCGGACGCGGCGCGCCGGCTCCAGAGCTTCTCGATCGTCGTCAGCGGCTCGAACGCCTGGAGCTTCGCCGGCGCGGACTCGTCGCCGTCCCCGGACCCGAAGAGGGTGCCGCAGCCCGGCAGGGCGAGCACCGCCAGGAGCGCTGCGAGCGGCGCGAGCATCGTGCGGCGGTTCGTGTGGTGGAGGTCGTGCAGGTCGCGCATCGTGGGCCCGTCCGTATCAGCTTGATGGGGAAGACGTGGTCTCGCCGAGATCGTCGAGCTTCATCCGCACCCGGATACGGGCCGACGGTGAGAGCTCCGCATCGGCGAGCACCGCCTGATAGGCGTCGTGCGCCGCGGAATGGTCGCCGCGCGCGTAGTGGACGTCACCTTGCAGCTCCTTGACGCGGCCGTGGAACGGCGCGGACTCGATCCTGGCGAGCTCGGCCAGCGCGCCGTCGTAGTCCCGGGCATCGATCATCAGGCGGGCGAGTCGGAGCCGGGCGACGGGGACGAGTTCGGGCAGCGCCGCGTGCTCCGCCGCCCATTCGAGGTGCCGCTTCGCCCGGTCGGAGTCGTTTGCGTGCACCGCGGCGCGAGCCGCGATCAGGGACGCGAGCGGGGCGTAGGCGGACTCCGGAAACTCGTCGACCAGCGATTCGGCCTGCAACAACGCGCTTTCGTGCTCGCCGGCCACCGCGTCGTCGACGAGCTGTTCGTAACGCACCGACGCGGTCTCCGCCTGCGTGCGCTGCCAGGTCTGCCAGGAGGTCCAGCCGGCGACCGCCGCCAGTCCGATCCCCAGGCCGGCGAGCAGGCCCTTGCCTTGCTCCGACCACCACTTCTTCAGTGCTTCGAGTTCATGTTCTTCACCCGCCACCGCGCTTCTCCTCTCCGGGTCCGCCCGCTACTGCGCAAGCACGTTCCGGGCGACATGGCCGGGTAGCTCGTCGATGGACACCACCGATTGCGGCGCCCGGGCCCGGAGGTCCTTCACCGCAATCGTGCCGCTGCGCGCCTCTTCTTCTCCGAGCAGCAGCGCGATCCGGGCGCCGCTGCGGTCCGCACGCTTCAGTTTCGCCTTGAAGCTGCCCTGCTCCGCATCGACGATCAGGCGCACCTCCGGCGCCGCGTCGCGGATGCGTTCCGCGATCGCGTGCGCGAGGATCGAAGCCCGCGTTCCGGCCGCCGCGAGGTAGGCGTGCGGCATGGCGGCCGGGAGCTCGACCGACTGCGCCTCGAGAAGGGCGGCAAGGCGCTCGAGCCCGATCGCGAACCCGATTGCGGGGTTCGCCGGCCCGCCGATCTCGGCAACGAGATTGTCGTAGCGCCCGCCGCCGCACACCGCGCCCTGCGCGCCGAGCTCGTCGGTGGTCCATTCGAACACGGTTGCGGTGTAGTAGTCGAGACCGCGCACGAGGCGAGGGTTCAGTCGATACGCGACGCCCGCTTCGTCGAGCATGGCCAGCAACCGGTCGAGGTGGGCGCGCGCGTCGTCGTCGTATTCGTCGGTGATCCGCGGGGCCGCCTCGATCAGCGCCTGCATGGAGGGGTTCTTCGAGTCGAGGATCCGCAACGGATTCGTTTCGAGCCGGCGCCGGCTGTCGGCGTCGAGCGCGGACGCGCGGGCGGAGAAGTACTCGACGAGGCGAGCCCGGTAGCGAGCCTGGATGTCGCGGCTGCCGAGCGAGTTCAGCTCCAGCGCGAGTCCGGAGATGCCGAGCGCCTTCCACAGGCGCCGGGTCAGCAGGATGAGCTCCGCCTCCGCGCTCGGCGCGGCAATGCCGAGGATCTCGACATCGACCTGGTGGAACTGGCGGTAGCGGCCCTTCTGGGGGCGTTCGTAGCGGAACATCGGCCCCATCGTCCACACCCTTCGCCCCGGCGTGCGCAGGAGCCCGTGCTCGACCGCCGCCCGCACGACGCTCGCCGTGCATTCCGGGCGCAGCGTCAGGCTCTCGCCGTTGCGGTCGTCGAAGGTGTACATCTCCTTCTCGACGATGTCCGTCACCTCTCCGATCGAGCGGCGGAACAGCTCGGTGCGCTCCACCATGGGCGGCCTGATCTCCTCGTATCCGTACGCGGCGAGCAGGGTGCGGGTGTGGTGCTCGATGTGCTGCCACGGGCGGATGCCGTCCGGGAGGATGTCGTTCATCCCGCGAACCGCCCGGATGGTTCGGATGGCGTTCATGGTTCGGGTCGGCGAGGTCGAAGGAGGGCGCTCGAGCCGACGCTGAACCGGCCGACTCCGTGCTTGAGGTAGGGGGTGTGATCGAACGCCTGTCCGTCGATCGTCACCCGGACGTCCTCGCCGAATCCGAGCAGGACGTCGAACGGCCGCGGCCCGTCGAAGCCGAGCACCCGGCCGGGCTGCACGAGTCCGAAAAACAGGCGGCTGCGGTCGCTGTCGTAGACCTCGACCCATGACTCGTGCTCGAACTCGAGCACGAGGCCGGACCGGAAGGTCCCGGGCCCGGCGGTCGCCCCGGTGCCGGTGTCCGCGGTGAACGGCGCGCCGGCGGTTTCGCCGGCCCCGTCCGTACCGTCCGGACTCTCCGGTGCCGGAGCGTTCCCGCCATCCGCGGCATCGGAGTCCGATCCGGAAGCCGGGTCGCCGCCGCGCGTACGATCCGCCCCGGCTTCACCGGCGTCATCGGCGCCGGCGTCGCCGCCGGTACCCGCAGCGACCGATGCGGGCTCGGCCGGGAAGGCGCCGCCGGCCGGCGCGTCCCCGGCCGGCTCCCCGGCCGCGGATGCTCCGTCCCGGGGCGGCTCGCCCGGTTCGAGTGCCGCGGTCCCGTCCGGCCCGCCTTCCGTCCCGGCGGCATCCGGCGCGGTTCCGGCCGGGTCGATGCCGCCGGGCGCGGTGTCGCTGGCGGGCGATGGCGGAACAAACTCGTCGCCGGGAGGCAGCACCCCCGCTCGATCGGGCGCCATGGCGACGGCTTCGCCGCCCGCCTCGCCATCGTCCCCCCCCGCCCCGGATTCGTCCGCGGCCGTCGCGGCCGGGTCCCGGCCGGCGTCTTCCGACCAGTCGAACAGCGCGCCACCGATGCCGAATCCTCCTTCCTCGCGGCTGTTCCACCACAGTCCCACGAGCAGCACCAGCACCGCCGCGACGGCGTACGTGACGAGCCGGACCGCGGCATCCGAGGGATGCGCCTGCGTCGATTCCGTGACGTCGGGAACCAGGGGCGGCGGCTCGAACCCCTGGCGATCGTACAGATCGAGAATCGGCCCGGAGGAAAGCCCGAGCACCCGGGCATAGCCGCGCAGGTACCCGCGCACGAAGGTCGGGGCGGGAAGGCGGTCGTAGGCATCGGCTTCGAGCGCCTCGATGGTGGCGGTATTGAGGAGGAGCGCCGCCGCCATCTGGTCGACGGTCATGTTCGCCTCTTCCCGGATCTTGCGCAGGTGCTCGCCCGGACCGCCGCCGTCGAGAGGTTCGGCCAGTTGGGGGTCCTTCTTCACGAGATGGGAGCCGGAGATGGCGGACCACAGCCGGTCGACGGGCGCGGTCAACCGGGGATCCTTCTTCGTCGCCATCGCGTCAGGCCCCCGGAGGCGCCGGCGCGGCCCGTACTCCGCGCCTCTCGGCAACCCGCCGGCTTCGCGGCACCACCCGGCCCGCGAGCTGGCCGCACGCCGCGTCGATGTCGTCTCCCCGGGTCTTGCGCGTGATGGTCATCACTCCCGCCGCCATGAGGACGTCCCTGAAGCGGTCGATCACCGCGGGCGGCGACCGTCGATAGCGCGTGTCCGGGAAGGGGTTGAACGGGATGAGGTTGACCTTCGCCGGAAGGTCGCCCAGGCGGCGGACGAGGCGGCGCGCATGTCCCGGCGTGTCGTTGACGTCGTGGAGCATGACGTACTCGAAGGTGACCTTCTGCCGGGGCAGCGTGCCGGCGAACTCCCGGCATGCCGAGAGCAGCATGTCGATGGGGTAGGTGCGGTTGATCGGCACCAGGACGTCGCGAAGCGCGTCGTCGGGCGCGTGCAGCGACACCGCGAGACTCACGGGGCAGCGGCGGGCGAGCGCCCGGATGCCCGGAACCACGCCGGCGGTGCTCAGCGTCACCCGTTTGCGCGCGAGCCCGAATCCCAGATCGTCGAGCATCAGTTCGAGGGCGGGGACCACGTTGTCGAGGTTCAGCAGCGGCTCGCCCATTCCCATCAGCACGACGTTGGTAATGTCCGGGCCGCGGTGGCCGGACTCCGCCAGGATGCGGTGTGCGGCCCAGAGCTGTCCCACGATCTCCGCGGTCTCCAGATTGCGGTTGAACCCCTGCTGCGCAGTCGCGCAGAAGGTGCAGTTCAGCGCACAGCCGACCTGCGACGAGATGCACAGGGTGCCGCGGCGCCCGTCCGGGATGTACACGGCTTCCACGCAGTTGCCGCCGCCGACCTCGAACAGCCACTTGCGGGTCCCGTCCGCGGAGAGCCGATCGGCAACCGGCGCCGGGGCGCGGACCTCCGCGACGGTGTCGAGCCGGGTCCGCAACGCCTTGCCGAGATCGGTCATCGCGCCGAAGCCGGGCGTGTGCCGGTGGTGGATCCACCTCAGCACCTGGTCCGCGCGGAACGGCTTCTCGCCGAGGGACGCGAAGAACTCCCGCATCCCCTTGCGCGGCAGTCCCAGGAGATTGACGGGTCCGGACATTCGTCGCATCTCCATCCCGATCGGCGGCGTGGCGGTCAGCGGGTTCGCGGACAGAGATCGCCGGCGTCGAAGAAGAACTCGATCTCGCTCTTCGCGGTCTCGGGACCGTCCGAGCCATGGACCGCGTTCTCGGTGACCTCGACCGCGAAGTCCGCACGAATGGTGCCGGGGGCGGCCTCCGCCGGATTCGTCGCGCCCATGATCCCGCGATTCTTCGCGATCGCGTCCTCGCCTTCCAGTACCTGCACGACGCACGGCCCGGAGGTCATGAACTCGACGAGTTCGGGGAAGAACGGCCGCTCCCTGTGCACCGCGTAGAACGCCTCGGCTCGCGGGCGCGACAGGTGCACCATGCGCGCCGCCACGATCCGCAGCCCCGCGGCTTCGAACCGTGCGCAGATTTGCCCGATGACGTTCTTCGCGACCGCGTCGGGCTTGATGATCGAGAGGGTTCGTTCCATCGTCATGAAGACTGCTCCCTGGTCTGATGGTGTGACGGTGTTCCGGTGAACGAGGCGGGGAACGGCCTCGGGGGTGCCGCCGGCGGGGGGAGTGCGCGCCCGGCCGGGGCTGGCGCCGTGCGGGCGGGCAAGAAATCCGGGATAGGCCGCGACGGCGGTGCGGCCGGCGGCTGCAATGACGCCGTCAGACGCCGAAGCTTTCGCCGCAGCCGCACTGGTTCCTGACGTTGGGGTTGTCGTAGGTGAACGTCTCGCTCAGGCCGTCGCGCTTGAAGTCGATGTGGGTGCCGTCGACCATGGGCAGGGTGTCCGGATCGACGATCACCGCAATGCCGTGCGACTCGAACACGCGGTCGTCTTCGCCGATCTCGTCTTCGAGGTCGACCACGTAGGCGAACCCCGAACACCCGGTCTTCTTCACCGCGAGCCGAAGCCCCGTGCCGTGGCCGCGAGCGTCGAGAAACCGCCGCACCCGATCGGCCGCGGTACCGCTCAGAGTAATGGACATCGTGTTCTCCGTGGTTCGTGCTGCCGGGCTCGGGCGGCCGCGGCGCGTCCCGGCCCCTCTACCCGTCCCGTTCGACCGGCACCGCCACTTGCCGCTGGCGCCGCGCGACCTCCCGCACCCGCCGGCGCTCGACGAGCTGGCCCAGATCGACGCCGCTCAGGAACTGGTGGATCCGGTCGCTCAGGTCCGTCCACAGGTCGTGCGTGAGACAGCGCGCGTCGTCCTGGCAGTTTTCCTTTCCATGGCACCGGGTGCTGTCCATGTTCTCGTCGACCGCCCCGATGACGTCGGACACCACGATCGCGTCGGGCGCATGGCCCAGACGGTAGCCGCCCCCGGGCCCGCGGGTGCTGTCGACCAGGCCTCGCTTGCGCAACTGCGAGAAGAGCTGCTCCAGGTACGAGAGCGAGATTCCTTGGCGGGTCGCGATGTCGGCAAGGGCGACCGGCCCCTTGTCGTGATGCAGGGCCAGATCGAGCATTGCCGTCACCGCGTAGCGGCCCTTGGCGGAGAGTCGCATTCGAACGCCCGGACGCTTCCAGTAGAGTCGAAGCCTATATGACTGAGTAAAACAGTCAAGTATTCACGCAAGGCGTGAAACCGGCCTGCGCCGGGGGCGTTGCAGCGAGCGGTTACAGCGAGCGAAGCGTTTCCAGTTGCGCCGCCAGTTTGTCGATGGACATTTCGAGCTCCGCGGTCCGCCGGCGTTCCTTCTCCACCACTTCGGCCGGAGCCCGATCGCGGAACGAAGGGTTCCCGAGCTTCGCGCGCGACCGGCCGAGGTTCTTCTCCAGCTTGTCGAGCTGGCGCTCGAGCCGGCCGATCTCCGCGTCCTTGTCGATGGTTCCGGCGAGCGGCACGAGGATTTCCAGCTCGCCGAGGAGCGCGGTCGCGGCCTTCGGGACCGGCTCTCCGGCCTCGAGGACGTCGATGGCCTCGACCCGGGCCAGCGCCCGGACGTATGCGGCCCCGCCCGCGAGCCGCGCGCGCTCGGGGCCGGACGGGCCGACGAGCACGACCGGCACCTGCCGACCGGGCGGCAGATCGAGCTCGCCACGAATGCGGCGGATGGCGAGGATCAGGTCCTTCAGCCACGTCATGTCCCCGACCGCCTCGGCGTCTTCCCGCTCCGGCCGCGGGACCGGATAGGGCTCGAGCATGATCGACGGCCCGGTCCGGCCCGCGAGCGGCGCCACCCGCTGCCAGATCTCCTCGGTCACGAACGGCATCAGCGGATGGAGGAGCCGCAGCACCGCTTCGAGCACCCGCACCAGGGTCCGGCGCGTGCCGCGCAGCCTCGCGGGGTCCGCGTCCGGGTCGGCGAGGACGGTCTTCGACAGTTCCAGGTACCAGTCGCAATACTCGTTCCAGGTGAAGTCGTAGACGGCTTGGGCCAGGAGGTCGAGGCGGTACTGCTCCATCGCGGAGCGGGCCTGGCCTTCGGTGCGTTGCAGCAGCGACACGATCCACCGTTCGGGGAGTCCGAGCTCGATCCCGTCGCCGCCGATCCCGTCGCCGCCGATCCCGTCATCGCCGATCCCGTCATCGCCGATCCCGTCATCGCCGAGTCCGCAGTCCTTCCCCTCGACGTTGAGCAGTACGAACCGGGCCGCGTTCCAGAGCTTGTTGCAGAAGTTGGCGCACCCCTCGATGCGCCCGAGATCGAAGCGGATGTCGCGTCCCTGGGTGGCCAGCGAGCAGAACGTGAACCGCAGCGCGTCGGTGCCGTAGGCCGGAATCCCGTCGGGAAACTGGCGCCGGGTCGCCGCGATGATCCGCGGCGCGAGCTGCGGCTGCATCAGGCCGGTGGTGCGTTTCGCGATGAGCTCGTCGAGGCCGATCCCGTCGATCAGGTCGATGGGGTCGAGGATGTTGCCCTTGGACTTCGACATCTTGTTGCCGTCGCCGTCGCGCACCAGGCCGTGGATGTACACCTCGCGGAACGGAACGTCGCCCATGAACCGGAGCCCGAACATGATCATGCGGGCCACCCAGAAGAAGATGATGTCGAAGCCGGTGACCAGCACCGTGGTCGGGTAGAACGTGTCGAGACGGTCGGTGCGCTCCGGCCAGCCGAGGGTGGAGAAGGGCCACAGCGCCGACGAGTACCAGGTGTCGAGCACGTCCGGGTCCTGCTCCAGGACGAGCGCGGCGGGCAGCGCGAACTTCTCGCGGACTTCCTCCTCGCTGCGGCCCACGTAGACGTTGCCGTCCCCGTCGTACCAGGCGGGGATCCGGTGTCCCCACCAGATCTGGCGGCTGATGCACCAGTCCTCGATGTTGCGCATCCATTCGAAGAAGGTCTTCGCCCAGTGGGCGGGGACGAAGCGGATGTCGCCGTCCTCCACCGCGCGGATCGAAGGTTCGGCCAGCGGCCCCGCCTTCACGAACCACTGGTCGGTGAGATAGGGCTCGATCGCCGCGTGCGAGCGGTCGCCCCGGGGCACCGTCATCCGGTGCGGCTCGGTGCGCGCGAGGAGGCCGCGCGCTTCGAGATCCGCGACGATCGTCGCCCTCGCCTCGAAGCGGTCCAGCCCGCGATACCGCGCCGGCGCGTTGTCGCCGATCCGTGCGTCCGGCGTGAGGACGTTGATCCGTTCCAGCCCGTGGCGTTCGCCGACCTGGTAGTCGTTGAAGTCGTGGGCGGGGGTGATCTTGACGCACCCGGTACCGAACTCGGGATCGACCATCTCGTCGGCGATCACGGGGATGCGCCGCTCGGTGAGCGGCAGCTCGACCGTCGAGCCCGCGAGACCGCGGTAGCGCTCGTCGCCGGGATGGACCGCGACCGCGGTGTCGCCGAGCATCGTCTCCGGCCGCGTGGTCGCCACTTCCAGGTGGCCGCCGCCGTCCGCGAGCGGATAGCGGATGTGCCACAGCGTGCCATCCTCTTCTTCGGAGACGACTTCCAGGTCCGACACCGCGGTCTGCAGGACCGGGTCCCAGTTGACGAGGCGTTTGCCGCGGTAGATCAGGCCGTCTTCGTAGAGGCGGACGAAGCTCTCCCGCACCGCCGCGGACAGCCCCTCGTCCATGGTGAAGCGCTCGTGGGCCCAGTCGACGGAGGCCGCCATCCGCCTCATCTGGCTGGTGATGGTGTTGCCCGACTGCTCCTTCCACTTCCAGATGCGCTCCACGAAGGCGCTGCGGCCGAGAGCCTGGCGGGTCAGTCCTTCCGCGTTGAGCTGGCGCTCCACCACCATCTGGGTCGCGATGCCCGCGTGGTCGGTGCCGGGCTGCCACAGCGTCTTGCGCCCGTTCATGCGGTGGTAGCGGATCAGCGCGTCCATGATCGTGTCCTGGAACGCGTGGCCCATGTGCAGCGTGCCGGTCACGTTGGGAGGCGGGATCATGATGCAGTACGGCTCGCCGCCGGCGCCGGGGACGAAGCGTCCCTCCCGCTCCCAGCGCTCGTACCACCGTTCCTCTACCTGGCGGGGTTCGTAGGTCTTGTCCATGGCCTCGGGGTCCGGGGTTCAGCGGCGGGTCTTCGGGGCGAGTCCCGCGGCGGTCGCAACGGCGCTCCCGGCCGGGGGTGTGACGAGCGCCGCCGCCCGGGGAGGTCTCCGCCGGCGGGCCGCCGGGCTCAACGATGGGTCCTCAGCTCGAATCCGCGGTCGCGGTATTCGCGATAGCGTTCCCGTCCGGCGTCGCGTCCCGCGCCCCCGGCCGGGACGATCTCGGCGATGCGCGCGGCGCGGGCGGCCTCTTCGGGTACCGACGCGGTGAGGTTGACGAGCACGTCGAGCGCTCCCCGCCACATCCCGGGCGTGGTGACGATCACCGGCTCGCTCACCGGCTCGTCCACCGTTTCGGTGGCGGCGGGATCGCCCGCGCCGATCCTTCGGTGCGGCACGAAGCTCTCGTCCCGGAACGTCCACAGCAGGTCGTCGAGCCTGCGCGCCGCGGGCTCGGACGCGGCGACGACGAGCACCCGGTGGCCGCGCTGCCACACCGTCTCGACGAGCCGGCATGCGAACAGCTCCAGCGCATCGGGGCTCGTTTCGGGCCGCAGGTAGAAGTCGACCTGTCCGGGCATCGGTGTCGGGGCGTCAGGTGGACGCCGCGCCCGCGCGGTCGAGCAGGTACTGGCAGAGCAGGCCCACCGGGCGGCCGGTGGCGCCCTTCTCCTTGCCGCTGCGCCACGCGGTGCCGGCGATGTCGAGGTGCGCCCAGCGCTGCTCCGAGGTGAACTTGGCAAGGAAGCTCGCCGCGGTCACGGCGCCGGCCTCGCGGCCACCGATGTTCGCGACGTCGGCAAAGTTGCTCTTGAGCTGTTCCGCGTACTCGTCCCACAACGGCATCTGCCACGCCCGGTCGCCGGTGTGCTCGCCGGCCGCGAGGAGGGCGTCGGCGAGCGGCTGGTGGTTCGAGAACAGCCCGCTCGCGTGGGCTCCGAGGGCGATGACGCAGGCTCCGGTCAGGGTCGCGACGTCGATGACGACGTCGGGCTTGTAGCGCTCGGCGTAGGTGAGGGCGTCGCACAGGATCAGGCGTCCCTCGGCGTCGGTGTTGAGGACCTCCACGGTCGTCCCGGCCATGCTGGTGACGATGTCGCCGGGCTTGCTCGCATTGCCGTCGGGGAGGTTCTCGCACGCGGGGGCCAGCGCGACGACGTTGAGCGCAAGCCCGAGCGTCGCGCACGCCTCCATCGCGCCGATGACGCTGGCCGCGCCGCACATGTCGAACTTCATCTCGTCCATGGTGGCCGACGGCTTGATCGATATCCCGCCCGAGTCGAAGGTCACGCCCTTGCCGACGAGCACGACGGGGGCTTCGGAGCGCGCGGCGCCCCGGTACTCCAGGATGACCAGGCGGGGCGGCTCCCGGCTCCCGCGCGCCACCGACAGCAGCGAACCCATGCCGAGACGTTTCATCCGGGCCTCGTCCAGCGCCTTGAACCTGACCTTCGCATGCCGTGCGGCGAGCGCCCTGGCCTGGTCCGCGAGATGGCTCGGGGTGCAGACGTTGCCGGGGAGGTTGCCCAAGTGGCGGGCGAGGGCGATGCCCGAGGCAATGGCCTGTCCGGTCGCGATGCCCGCCTTCACGGCCGCCCGCTGGCCGCTCCGGGCGGCGATCGACGTTCGCTCGGGCGGAGCGACCCGGTTCCTGTCGGTTTTGCTGCGCATCGCGTCGAAGCGGTATGCGGCATCGCTCAGACGTTCGACCGCGACCCGCGACTTCCACGCGGCGTCCCGCTCGTCGACCTCGATCTCGCCGAGCGCCCAGGCCGCGCTCCGGGCGCCGGTGGTGACCGCCGCGCGCGCCGCGGCGCCCGCGATCTTCAGGTACCGCGCCGCGGTCATCGCTTCCTTCTTCGGACCGCATCCGACGACGAGCACACTGTCCGCGGCCACCCCGCCGAGCGCATGGACGTGGAGGTATCGGCCGGCTTCGCCCCGGAACCGCGCCTTGCGGGCGATGGCGTCCAGCTTGCCGCCGCTCGCGGCGTCGAGCGCCCGGTATCCGGGGGTCGCGTCCCGGCCTTCGAACAATCCCGCGACGACACAGCCGGAGCGGATTCGGGGCGTGTCGGTGGTGGTGGCGTTGAACTTCATGGTCGGTCCTCGGTCTGTCCGCGTGGCGATCATCGCATCGATTCCGGCCATCGGGGCGGGTGAAGGCGGAGCAGGGGGTTGCTACCATCGCGTCCTGCGCCGGCCGATGCCTCGTTCAGGGATGCGCCCGGCCTGACCCGGCGCCCCTTCGCGAGTGTCCGAACGTGTCGGAATCCCTCATCGGCAGTGTAGTGAGAGCGCGCGGAAGCTGTCCATCGGTGTCCGCTCCGCCGCGACCCGCTCCCGTCCCCGGCGCCCCCGGCCTCCCCGCCCGAGCGGCCCGGGCGCCGGTCCGGGCGGCCCGCCGGAGCGCGGCCGCCACCCCCCCCGTTTCGCGGTCCGGCGGGTCGCGCCGCCCGGCCGACATGAGGCGGGCGCCTTGATCATCGACCGCTATCTCGTCCGTGAAGTCCTGCGCACGTGGCTCGCGGTGCTTGCGGTGCTCGTGCTGGTCTACGGGGCGGATCGGTTCACGCGCTTCCTCTCCGACGCGGCGGCCGGGGTGATCCCCGCGGACCTCATCGTCCGGATCCTCGCCCTGAAGCTCGTGGAGAAGCTCCCGGCGTTCCTGCCGCTCGCGCTCTACCTCGCGGTGCTCATCAGCCTCGGCCGCCTCTACAAGGACAGCGAAATCGTCGCGCTGGAGGCGGGCGGGGTCGGGCTGTGGCGGCTCTCGCGGAGCGTGTTCCGGGTGGTGGCGGGGGTCGCGCTGGTGGGGGCGGGGCTGTCCCTGTTCGCCTCTCCGAGCGTGGCTTCGAAGCGGACGGCGCTGCTCGAAGAGGCGAGGCAGCAGGCCGAGAGCCGGGTGTTCGTGCCGGGCCGGTTCAAGGAGTTCGGCGGCGGAGGCCAGGTCATCTACATCGAGGCGATGGATTCCGAAACCGGCCGGATGTCGGACGTGTTCGTGCGGGTGCGAACGCCGCACCGCCAGTACGTGCTCGTTTCCGATGCCGCCTACCGGATCGTGCCCTCCGGAGCCGGGGCGCGGTACATGGTGCTTGAGGACGGCTGGCGCTACACGGGCCTGCGGGAGGACGCGAAGTTCTCGCTGACCCGGTTCGAACGCCACGCGGTGCGGGTCGAGGCACGGCCGAAGGAGAGCTTCGTGCGCGCGCGCAAGATGCTCGCGACCATGGCCCTGATCGACTCCGGCGCTCCCGGCCACCTCGCGGAGCTGCAGCGCCGCATCTCGACCGTGGTCTCCATCATGGTGCTCGGGATGCTCGCGGTGCCGCTGGCGCGAACCTCGCCGCGCGAGGGACGCTACGGAAAGCTGTTCGTGGCCGTCGTCGTGTATTTCATCTACAGCAACGCGATCAGCATCGCCGACAACTTGGTGGACCGCGGGACGATACCGGGCGTCGTCGGGGTGTGGCCGGTGCACGGGGCGACCGCCCTCGTGGCCCTCGCGCTCCTCGCCGGCCGGACCCCGGGCGGCTGGCGTCTCGCCGCGAAGCTGCGTTCGGCGGGGCTGCTCCGTGGCGGCGGTGGGGGCTCATGACGATCCTCGACACCTACATCGCCCGTTACGTCGCCGGCGGCGCGCTGCTGGCGCTCGCGGTGCTGCTCTCGCTCACCGCGGTGGTCGGCTTCGTCGACGAGCTCGACTCGGTCGGTCGAGGGAGCTACGGCATCGGCGGCGCGATCGAGTTCGTGCTCCTCACCCTTCCGAGGCACGCCTTCGTCCTGTTTCCGCTCGCCGCGGTGATCGGCGCCCTCCTCGGGCTCGGGACCCTGGCCGTCTCCTCGGAGCTCGCGGTGGTCCGCGCCGCCGGCGTTTCGCTCGGCCGCATCGTGGGCTCGGCGCTGAAGGGCGCGCTGCTGCTCGTGGTCATCGCGATCCTGGTAGGGGAGGTCGTTGCTCCCTGGAGCGAACGTCTCGCCCAGGCCCGGCGCGCCGCCGCGCTCGGCGAGTCGTCGGGGCGGGAGGACGGGTTCTGGATCCGCGACGAACACCGTTTCGTCAACGTGGTCCGCATCCGGCCCGACGATCGGGTCGAGGACATGTTCATCTACGAGATCGACGACCAGGGCGCCCTGCGCGCGGTGACCCACGCGAAGCACGCGCACTACCGCGACTCCGCATGGGTGCTCGAGTCGGTCCGCCGGAGCGATGTGTCCACCGGTGGCGTGGTGACCGGGTTCGTTCCCAGGCTGGAGTGGGAGACCCGGTTCGGACCCGACCTCGTCAAGCTCGCCTCCGCCCGCCTGGAGAGCCTGTCCGGGTTCGATCTGGCGCGTTACATCGGCTACCTCCGGGACAACCGGCTCGAAACCGCCACGTACGAGCTCGCGCTGTGGTCGAAGGTGGCCTATCCGTTCGCGACCGGTGTGATGATCGTGCTCGCGGTGCCGCTCGTGCTGGGGCGTCTCGGTGGAGTCGGGGTCGGGCAGCGGATCCTCGCCGGCTGCCTGATCGCGGTGGCGTTCCATGTCGTGAACGAGATTTCCGGCAAGATCGGGATCGTGTACGGCCTGAGTCCTCCGTTGAGCGCGTTCGCACCGACGTTGGCGTTCCTTGCCTTCGGCGTGTGGCTGTCGTATCGGGTGCGCTGAGCCGCCCGGCCGGCCGGCACGACCGCCCGGCCGGCGGGGGAAGGTGCGGAAGCGATGCGGCGAAGGGTCGTCCGGGAGAAGGGACGCCGGGACGCGGCCGGGCGCCGTCAGCCCTGCGGGGAGACCATCTCGAGGACCTCGACGGTCGGGCCCGTGGCCGAACCGCCGGCGGTCGGGCGCCGTCAGCCCTGCGGGGAGACCATCTCGAGGACGGTGCCGGAGAATCGATCGTGCAGGCTCATCCGGTCCCGGTCGAAAGCGACCCAGAACAGGCCGGCGCCCGCGGCCCCGATCGAAACCGTTGCGGCGGCGAATCGAAGGAGCGACCGCCTCCACCCGAGCGGCTTGCCGTCGCGGGTGCGGACCCGCATCCTCCACGCCCGCATCCCGAGGGTCTGCCCGCCCCTCGTCCAGCACCAGCCGAAGTAGACGTAGCTCACCGCGAGCAGGTAGGCGGTGAATACCGGCTCGTTCGGGCTGACGGCCCGTCCGCCGGTGGCGATCAGGACCGGCACGGTGGCCGCGAACAGCACCGCGAACAGGAGCAGGGAGTCGTAGACCAGCGCGGCGAGGCGCCGGAGCAGCCCGGGACGCGCCGCCGCCGCGGCGCCGGGCGGACGGCCCGGGGTCACGCCTTGGGCAGCGTGACGCCCCGCTGCTTCATGTACTTCCCCGCGCGGTCGCGGTAGGAGACCTCGCATCCCTCGTCGGATTCGAAGAACAGGACCTGGGCGACGCCCTCGTCGGCGTAGATCTTCGCCGGCAGCGGGGTGGTGTTGGAGAACTCCAGCGTGACGTGGCCCTCCCATTCCGGCTCGAGCGGGGTCACGTTGACGATGATGCCGCACCGGGCATAGGTCGATTTGCCGAGACAGATGGTGAGGACGTTGCGGGGGATCCGGAAGTACTCGACGGTGCGGGCCAGCGCAAAGGAGTTCGGCGGGATGATGCACACGTCCGCGCGCAGGTCCACGAAGCTCGAATCGTCGAAGTTCTTCGGGTCGACGACGGCGGAGTTGATGTTGGTGAAGATCTTGAACTCGCCGGCGCAGCGGATGTCGTAGCCGTAGCTCGACGTTCCGAACGAGATGACGCTCCCGCCGTCGCGCTCCCGGACCTGCCCCGGCTCGAACGGCTCGATCATGCCGTGCGACTCCGCCATGGCGCGGATCCAGCGGTCGGATTTGATGCTCATGCCTGCCCGTGATGCAGGGAGGTCAGGGCCGCGCGCCGTCCGATCCGTCCCCCGCCGCCTTCTCGGGGGTCCGGACGCCCTCGTCGCGGGAGCTCACGGATCGGCCGGGTTACTGGATGACGATCTTCGGGAAGGCTTGGCTGTAGTCCTTCGCCTTCAGCGACAGCTTCGCCGCCACCCGGCGCGCGATCTCGCGGTAGCGCCGGCCGACCGGGCCGTCCGGATCCTTGACGACGGTCGGCTGCCCGCCGTCGGCGTCCTCGCGGATCGCGCGGTCGAGCGGGATGTCGCCGAGCAGGGCCACGCCGTGCTCCTCGGCCATCCGCCGCCCGCCGCCCTCTCCGAAGACGTGGTCCTCATGGCCGCACTGCGTGCACACGTGGGTGCTCATGTTCTCGATGACGCCGAGCACCGGCACCTTGACCTTCTCGAACATCGCGAGCCCCTTGCGCGCGTCGAGCAGTGCGATGTCCTGCGGCGTGGTGACGATGACCGCGCCGCTGACCGGGATCCGCTGGGCGAGGGTGAGCTGGATGTCGCCGGTGCCGGGCGGCAGATCCACCACGAGGTAGTCGAGGTCGCGCCAGTTCGTGTCCCGCAGGAGCTGCTCCAGCGCCTGGGTGACCATGGGACCGCGCCAGATCATCGGGGTGTCTTCCTCGATGAGGTAGCCGATGGACATCGACTGGATGCGGTAGCTGGTCATGGGCTCGAGCGACTTGCCGTCGCGCGAGTCGGGCTGCCCCTGGGCGCCGAGCATCCGCGGCTGGCTCGGCCCGTAGATGTCGGCGTCGAGCACCCCCACCTTCGCGCCTTCGGCCGAGAGCGCGAGGGCGAGGTTGGCGGCGATGGTGGACTTGCCGACGCCTCCCTTGCCGGAGGCGACCGCGACGATGTTGCGCACGTTCTTCAGCGCATCGAGCCCCTGCTGGACGGCATGGGAGGCGATCTTCCAGCCGATCTCCACCTCCACGTCCTCGACGCCGTCCACGGTGCGGATCCGTTCGTCCAGGGCGGCGGCGAGCGCGGTGCGATGCCCCGCGGCGGGGAAGCCGAGAGTGACCCCGACCTTGACCCGCCCGCCCTCGATCTCCACCGACTTGATCGATTTCGCGCTATTGAGATCGCTCTCCACGTACGGGTCGCGGTACGCGGCGATGGCCTGCTCGATCCGGTCGCGCCGTGGCTCGGACATTGTCGGGAACTCCGTGGCCAGAGTCTGGAAGCGGGGCCGGATTCTACATGAGTCGCCGGAGGCGGAGGCGCCTCGCCCGCGTGGTTCGCGCCCCGGAGGGTCGCCACGGGAGATTGCGGGCGAGACCGCGGGCGTTGCGTTTTGCGGTAGATTTCACTGTCATGCCAATGTCATCACCGGACGCTGAAATCCATGGAGACGCAAGGGGCGAGGAGGAGGGTCGGCGGTGAGCAGGCGCATTCTTCTCGTCGAGGACGAGGCCGCCATCCGGGAGATGGTGCAACACGCGCTGTCGCGGGCCGGTTTCGAAACCCGGGCGGTGGCGGATGCCGCGCATGCGGTCCGCGAGATCGAGGAGTCTCCCCCGGACCTGATCCTGCTCGACCGGATGCTGCCCGGGGTGAGCGGCCTGGAGTACGCCCGCCGGCTCCGCCGGGACGATTCCACCCGGGACATCCCGATCATCATGCTGACTGCGAAGGGCGAGGAAGGCGACAAGCTGAGCGGGTTCGAAGCGGGCGCCGACGACTACGTGGTCAAGCCCTTCTCGGTGAAGGAGCTGGTGGCGCGGATCGCCGCGGTGTTGAAGCGGACCACTCCGCTCGGCGGCGACGATCCGATCGAGATCGGCGGACTGCGGCTCGACCCCCTGAGCCATCGCGTCACCTGTCGCGGCACGCCGGTCCGGATCGGGCCGACGGAGTTCCGCATGCTCCACTTCTTCATGAGCCATCCAGAACGCGTGTTCACCCGGAGCCAGCTCCTCGATCGGGTCTGGGGCCGCGACGTCTACATCGAGGAACGCACCGTCGACGTCCACATCCGCCGGTTGCGCAAGGCGCTCGCGGAACACGGCTTCGACCGGTTCGTCCAGACCGTGCACGGGACCGGCTACCGGTTCTCCCGCCATCCCGGGTGAGCCGGGGGCGGTCACGCCGGCGCCGCTCCGGTTGCCGGTGGAGCACGGCCCGGCACGACGGGGCGCGCGGCCGGGGACCGGGCCGATGACCATGGCGAGGGCGCGCATCCGGGGGTGGCGCCGCCTCGCGGCGGGGGCGGCCGCGCTCGCGATCGCGGACTTCCTGCTGGGGCTCACTCCCTGGCTGCTGCTCGCCGGCGCGTGCGCGTGCGTCTCGTGGCATGTCTACAACGTCCATCGCCTCGCCCGCTGGCTGGCGGGCGACGACCGCGAGCTCGACCCCGCGACCCGCGGGATCTGGGGCCAGGTGTTCGAGTCGCTGAGCCGCATTCGCCGCCAGAACCGCAAGCGCAAGAAGCGCCTGCGCAAGGTCGTGGCGCGGTTCCAGCAGGCGGCGGAGGCGCTGCCCGACGGCGCCATCGTCCTGGACGCCGACGGCATCATCCTGTGGATGAACAAGGCGTCGAGCGGGTTGCTGGGCCTGGAGAGCCCGCGCGATGTCGGGCAGCCGATGGCCGACTTCGTCCGGAACCCGGAGTTCGCCGAGGTCCTGAACGCGGAGGCGTTCGACGAACCGCTCCACCTCACCTCCCCGCTGCGCCGGGAGCTCCAGCTCCTGATCCGGATCGTTCCCTACGGCGGCAGCCGGCGCCTGATGGTGGTGCGCAACGTGACCCGGCTCCACAACCTGGAACAGATGCGCAAGGACTTCGTGGCCAACGTGTCGCACGAGCTGCGCAGCCCCCTCACCGTCGTCGTCGGGTACCTGGAGTCGCTCGAGGACGACGGTTCGCTCCCTGCCGAGTTCAGGCGCCCGGTCGCGCAGATGTCGCAGCAGGCGGCGCGGATGAGCCTGATCGTGGAGGACCTGCTGCAGCTCTCGCGACTGGAGGCGACGCCCGGCGCCGCGTCCGTCGAGCCGGTCGCGGTGCCGGAGATGCTCGAATCGATCGCCAGGGACGCCCGCGCGCTCCGCGAAGGGGTCCACCGCATCTTCCTCCACGTGGACCCGGAGCTCTCCCTGCGCGGCGACTGGAACGAGCTCTACAGCGCGTTCTCGAACATCGCGTTCAACGCCGTGCAGCACACGCGCGCGGGGGGGACCGTCCGGCTGCGGTGGGCGCCGGACGGGGAGGGCGGCGCCCGGCTGGACGTGACCGATACCGGGGAGGGCATCGAAGAGAGCCACATCCCGCGCCTCACCGAGCGGTTCTATCGCGTCGACAAGGGACGCTCGCACGAGATGGGCGGCACCGGGCTCGGACTGGCGATCGTGAAGCACGTGCTCGTTCGCCACGACGCGCGGCTCGAGGTCGAGAGCCGGCTCGGCGAGGGCAGCCGGTTCTCGTGCCGGTTCCCGGCGCATCGCGCCGTATCCTCCGAGACACCGCACGACCAGGAGCGCCAGGCGGTTGCCTGATGCGGCCGGCGCCGTGCCGCCCTCGCCGGCGCCCGCGATCGCGGGGATGGCGGAGGGCGCGCCGTCGGCTCCCCGGCAGCTCGCCGCGGTCGATCTCGGCTCCAACAGCTTTCACCTCGTCATCGGCAAAGTCGTCGACGGCCACCTCGATGTCGTCGACCGGTTGCGCGAGCCGGTGCGTCTCGCGGCGGGGCTCGACGCCCGCAAGCGCCTGTGCCGCGACGCGGTCGAGCGGGCGCTCGCCTGTCTTCGCCGCTTCGGGCAGAGGTTGCGCCACATGCCCGGCGACGCGGTGCGGGCGGTGGGCACCAATACGCTGCGCAGCGCCCGCGACGGCGAGGCGTTCCGGCGCGAGGCGGAGCGCGTGCTCGGCCACTCGATCGAGGTCATCGCGGGCCGGGAAGAGGCCCGGCTCATCTACCTCGGAGTGGCGCACGCGCTCGCCGACGACGGCGAACGCCGCCTCGTCATCGACATCGGCGGCGGCAGCACGGAGTGCATCGTCGGGAGGGGGTTCGCGCCGGTGCACAGGGAAAGCCTGTACATCGGCTGTGTCGGCATCAGCCAGCGGTTCTTCCCCGAGGGCCGGATCGACAAGCACTCGATGAAGAGCGCGGTGCTTGCGGCCCGTGTCGAGTTCGAGCCGATCGAGCGGCGCTACCGTGCCGCCGGCTGGGGTTCGGCGGTCGGCTCCTCCGGCACGATCAGGGCGATCGCGGCGATCGCGCGCGCCGCCGGCTGGTGCGAGAACGGGATCGATCGAGGCGCGTTGCGCCGCCTGCGGCGCGAGCTGGTGAGGAGTCGGCACGTCGATGCGGTCAGGCTCAGGGAGCTCAGGGACGACCGTCGCCCCGTGCTCCCGGGCGGGGTCGCGGTGCTGTCGGCCGCCCTCGATGCGCTCGACATCGAGCATCTCGACGTTTCCGACATGGCGTTGCGCGAAGGGTTGCTGTTCGACCTCATCGGCCGCATCCGCCACGAGGACGTCCGTGACGCCACGGTGCAGCGGCGCATCGAGCGGTATCGTATCGACGATGCCCAGGGCCGGCGGGTCGCCGGCGCCGCGCTCGCGCTGCACCGCCAGGTGGGCGAGGCGTGGGGACTCGACGGCGGGGAGGCGGAGCAGCTCCTGGAGTGGGCCGCGCGCCTCCACGAGGCGGGGCTCTTCGTCTCCCACAACCAGTACCACAAGCACGGCGCGTACCTGCTCGCCAACGGCGACATGTCCGGATTCTCCCGGCAGGCGCAGTCGATGCTGTCCTCGCTGGTACGCGGGCACCGGAGGAAGTTTCCTTCCTCGGTATTCGATCAGCTCGCCCCCGGAGACGCGCGCCGGGTACGCAGGCTCTGCGTGCTGCTTCGCCTCGCGGTGGTGTTGAACCGCTCGCGCGCGGACGACTTCCTGCCCCCCATCGAAGCGGAGCTGCAAGGCGAGGCGCTGGCGCTGTCGTTTCCGCCCGGCTGGCTCGACGCACACCCTCTCACCCGGGCCGATCTGGAGCAGGAGCGGGCCTGTCTCGACGCGGCGGAGATCGAGCTGCGGTTCGGGTAGGGGCACGCATCCGTCGTTGACGCGAGGGGCACGGGACTCGCTCCATCACGCCGAATGCTTCGTGGAAGCCGCTTGCCATGCATGGTCCGAACTGTACAATTGGTCGTACAACTCCCGCTGGAATCGACTCCCATGGACACCATCACCTGTTCCGAGGCGCGCGCGCGGTTTGCCAAGACCCTGGACAAGGTCTGTGACGACCACGCGCCGGTGGTGATCACGCGCAGGAACGCCGGATCGGTGGTCATGATGTCGCTGGACGACTATCACGCCTTCGAGGAGACCGCCTACCTGCTTCGCAGCCCGAAGAATGCGCGCCGGCTCCTTCAGTCGATTGCCGAGCTCGAATCCGGAGCGGGCATGGAGAAGGAACTCGTCGAGTGAGGCTGGTCTTCTCCGAGCCTGCATGGCGCGACTATCTCCATTGGCAGACGACGGATCGAAAGCGGCTCAAGCGAGTCAACACCCTGATACAGGATATTCTTCGCTCCCCGCACGATGGCATCGGCAAGCCCGAACCCCTGCGACACGGCCTGACGGGGTACTGGTCTCGCCGAATCGACAGCGAGCACCGCCTCGTCTACAAGGTGGAAAACGACGCCGTGCTGATCGCGCAGTGCCGCTATCACTATTGACGGCTTGATCGACGGCAGTTCGTCTCTCTCGTCGCCGGGGAAAGCCCGTCCGATTCAAGGAAGGCCGGACGTTGTGTACATTTGGCGCACCGGACGGTGGCGTCCACCTGCCGCGGGCAGACGGCAGGATGAGAGGAAGATCCTTTGACATCATTCCGATTCATCCATACGGCGGATATTCATCTCGACAGTCCGCTCAGGGGCCTCGCCGGTCAGGAAGGGAGTGCCGCTGAACGGATCAGGGCGGCGCCCCGCGAAGCGTTCGACACCCTGATCGGGCAAGCGATTCAAGAGAAAGTCGACTTCGTCATCATCGCGGGCGACCTCTATGACGGGGATTGGCGCGATTACCGGACAGGGCTTTTCTTCGTACGCCAGATGGGCCGACTTGCAGAGGAAGGCATCCCCGTCTTTCTGCTCTACGGCAATCACGATGCACAGAGCCGGATCACCCGCCGTCTCGACCTGCCCGGGAATGTGCGGACGTTCGGGTCACGACGACCCCAGACCTTCCCGCTCGAAGAGCTCGGCGTCACGCTTCACGGCCAGAGCTTCCCGCGGCGCGACGTGACCGACAATCTGGTCCCGGGCTATCCGCAGCCGGTGCAGGGCACGTTCAACATCGGCGTCCTTCATACGGGACTCGGCGGAATGGGAGGCCACGCCAATTATGCGCCCTGCGCACTCCATGACCTCGTCAACAAGGGATATGACTACTGGGCCCTCGGCCACGTGCATCAGGGCGGCGTTCTGAACGAACGGCCTCACGTGGTCTTCCCCGGCAACCTCCAGGGGCGGCACATTCGCGAGACGGGACCCAAGAGTGCCTGCCTGGTTGCGGTCAACGATGGCGAGCTTGCAGAGTTGTCGCCCATTCACGCCGATGTCGTGCGTTGGGCGCTGCTGTCCGTCAACGTCGATGGTTGCACGAAGATGAACGAAGTCGTCGACCGTGTGCGTACAGACATCGAGAGCGCCATCGAGCGTGACTCGGACGGACGGCTCCTCGCCTGCCGCATCGAGTTGACCGGCAGGGGCGAGATCCATGATGGGCTGCTTGCATCGAGGGAGCATCTGCTTGCCGAGGCGCGGGCCGCGGCTTTGGGGTTCGGCGAAGAAGCGGCCTGGATCGAGCGGGTCGTCATCGCGACGCAGCCCGCGGTCGATCCCGCGACGCTTCGCGAACGGGAGGATGCGCTGGGCGAGCTTCAACGCATGCTGGCGGTCGCGAGCGAAGACGAGGACCTGCGTGAACGGCTCGAGGCCGATATCGGCGGGCTTGTGAGCGGGCTGCCTCATGAGCTTCGCGCCGAATCGGAGGACGCGGCTCTGAGGGCCGCCATCGATGGCGAGTACGCCGGACTCGTCGGCGAGATGAGCAGCTATCTGACGGCGCGGATCACGGCGCAAGGGCAGTAGACGATGCGGTTACGCCGGCTTGATCTGATCCGCTACGGCCGCTTCACCGAAGAATCACTCGATCTGCCTCTGCCTGATCGTCAACCGGACTTCCACATCCTGTTCGGGCCGAACGAAGCCGGGAAGTCCACCGCGCTCCTGGCCATCGAAGACCTGCTCTTCGGCATTCCTCGCAAATCACCACTCAACTTTCTCCACGCCAATCCCGACATGCGAGTCGGCGCAGTCCTTCAAGACCATCACGAGACGCTCGAAGTACGGCGCCGGAAGGGCAACAGAGACACGCTGCTCACGCCGGAGGAAACCCCGATGCCGGCGGGTGAAGGCGCGCTCGCGCCATTCCTGGCCGGAGCGAATCGCGGCTTCATCAAGCGCATGTTCAGTCTGGATCATGAACGTTTGCGCGAAGGTGGACGCGAGATCCTCGAGGCGCAAGACGATATCGGCCAAATGCTGTTCTCGGCCAGCGCCGGGCTGTCCGGCCTGCGCGAGACACTGAAGGATCTCGAGCAGGAAGCAGATGAACTTTGGGCGCCACGCCGTGCGGCACGGCGAAAGTACTATCAGGCGGATGATCGGCTGAAGGAGGCGCGCAGGACGCTCCGCGAGCACACCGTGACGGTCGACCATTGGCGGAAGCTCGAACAGGCCTTCGAGGAGGTCCAGAAAGCCTATGACGCGCTCGAAAACGAGATCGAGACGAAGTCCGCCGAGCGGCAAAAGATCGGGCGTATTCGACGGGTATACCGGAATGTCCACCGGAATGCAGAGTTGGAGGGGGAGATCACCGCCTTGGGCGAGGTGACGTTGCTTGGTGAAGATGCCCTTCGGGTCCTGCACGACGCGGAGCGCAAAGATGCCGCGACCACGGGCCGCGTCGAGACCTTGAAGGGCCAGATCGAGACCGCCCGCAAAGAGCGCTCCAAGCTGACCCCTGACGAAGGGCTCATTGCGCACGAGAACGACATCGAGCAGCTCCATGAGCGGCGGATCACCGCCCGCGACGCAGAGGCGGACCTCCCGGAACTGCGTGCCGAGTTGGCCCGCGTCGAGGCGGACCTCCGGCGGTTGGCGGTGGATCTCGAATGGGATGCGGACGATGTTGAACGGATCATCGGACGCATCCCGCCCCGCCCGAAGGTCAACACGGCCCGCATGCTCCTGAATCGGCGGGGAGAGCGCCTTTCAGCCGTCGAGAGTGCGAAAGCGGCGATCGAGGAGGCGGCGATCAGGGCCGGCAGGTTGCTGCGGGATGCCCGGACGGACGAGCCGGTCGATGTGTCGAAGCTCGAGGCGGTGACGAGAGCAACGCGTCGCCTCGGCGATATGGCTGCGCGCATCAGCGCCGCGGTAGCGCAGGTCGAAGACGAGCAGGCGTCTCTGGACCGTTTATTGGAGTCCCTGAAGCCTGCGGTTGCAGACGAGGCCACACTCGGTGCGTTGCCGGTGCCATCCCAGGATACGGTGCTGAACCATCGTGACTCGTCCCGCGCACTGGACGAACGCTTGCAAAGCTGCCGCCAGCGAATTCGGGATGCGCGACGGGAACTGGACCGGCTACGCACTGCCTCCGAGCGGCTCGTCCGCGATGAAGACGTGGTATCCACCGGCGATCTCCTCCGTGCCAGGAAGCACCGTGATGCTGGATGGTCGTTGATCCGTCGCCGACATGTGGAAGGGGTACCCGTGGCCGAGGACGAGAGCAACGCCTTTGCGGGTACTGGAGACAACCTCTCCGATGCCTATGAGGAAGCCGTGCGTAACGCCGACACGCTCGCGGACCGTCGGTTCGACAAGACCGAGGCCGTGGCGCAGCTGGCCGTGATGCTGCGTGGGATCGAGGAGCAGGAAGAGTTGCTGAAGAGCTTGGGCCAGGAGGAGGAAACGCTTGTCGAAGAACGTCGCGGGCTCGATGCCGCATGGCGCAACATGTGGTCGGAGGCGCCGTTCGAGCCCTTGGCGCCGGACGACATGCTGGAGTGGCTGAGTATCCGAAAGGACATGGGGAACGCAGAGGAGCGCCGGGCGAAGGCCGAGAGGCAGGTCGCCGCCTTGCGTCGCCAGGAAGCGGAATCCCGGGCCGGCATTCTTGACGCAATCGCGGCGCTGGGAGCCGGTACGCCAGCGCCGGCCGGCCAACCACTTGCCGTGGTCCTTGAAATTGCGGACCAGGTAGTGAGGGAGCACGAAAGGGCTGCCGAAAACCGGCGCCAGTTGGAGAAGGAGCATCGTCAGGCCGCCGCCGATGAGGAGAACAAGCGCAAAGCGCTCGAGAAGGCCGAAGCGGCATGGTCGGAATGGCGGCACCGTTGGGCTGAAGCGCTCGGGGCACTGGGGCTCGATCCCACCGCCGACCCCGAGGCCGTCTCGGTGCAGATCGATACGATCGATGAGATGCGGGCTCGCGTCGACAAGGTCATCAACCTGCGTCACGAGCGCATCGGCAAGATTGAAGGCTACATGGAAGCGTTTGGCCGGGACGTCACGCGACTGGCGGAGATCGTCGCCCCCGATCTGACCCGGCTCGAACCCGAAGAGGCGGCCCTTAAGATGGAACGCCGCCTGACCGAGGCCAAACGCGTGCGTGATCTCCAAGGGGAGAAAGACGACACCATCGCCGGCCTCGAACGGGAGATCGATGAACGCGAAGCCGAACGCCGCCACGCGCGTGAAGATGTGGAACGTCTTCAGGAAGCGGCTGGCGTCACGGATGTCGAACAGCTCAAGGTTGCGATCGACAGATCGGATCGGCTGCGTGGGTTGAAGGCGGAGCAGGCGCAGGTGCTCAAGACCCTCGGTGAGGCGGGTGACGGTTTCTCGATTGACGCATTGCGTAGAGAGTGTGAGGAGGTCGCTCCGGATCAGGTAACGGCCCGCGAGATCTCGTTGGAGCAGGATTTGCAGGAGCTGGACGAGCGTCGCCTCGAAACGCGGGAACGTCGCACTGCGGCTCGGCAGGCGTTCGAAGCCGTGTGCGGCGCTGGCGATGACAAGGCAGCGCGGGCGGCGGCCGATCAGCAGGAGGCGCTTGCCGAGATGCGAGACATCGCGGAGCAGTACGTGCGAGTCCGCTCCGCCGCCCTGCTGCTCCAATGGGCGATCGACCGTTACCGACTCGAGAAGCAGGCGCCTCTGCTGAAGAGCGCCGGCCAGCTCTTCGCCACTCTCACCGGTGGTTCGTTCAAGAACCTTCGTGTCGATTTCGACGATCGGGATCGGCCGCATCTGATCGGCGAGCGCCCGGACGGCGCGAAAGTCGCCGTCCCCGGAATGAGCACCGGAACGGCCGACCAGCTTTATCTCGCACTGCGAACCGCCTCGGTTGCCGACTATCTGGATCGGGCGCCTCCGCTACCCTTCATCGCCGACGATCTGTTCATCAACTTCGATGACGAGCGTGCAGCCGCCGGATTTCAGGTGCTCGGGCAACTGGCGGCAAAGACCCAGGTGCTCTTCTTTACGCACCACCAGCATCTGGTGGACATTGCGAGAGAAACCCTTGGCGAATTGATACCCGTCGTTTCGTTGGGGGACACGCCGAGCGCGTAGAGAGCGCTGCCCCGCCGCGGAATGCGCGTCACTCGGAAATTTGCCATCTGCCGGCCACGTCGCTGCCGAGCGATGGTGTGAAAGACAGTCCAATCCCATACGGGCCGAGGGTCTTGATGCGCTTCACGGTGCGCCAGGTCGTCTTGTCACGATAGTGATTGCGTACAATTCTCCGTGAGGTCTGTTCACCCTTCGAAATCCGATGACCAGCATTGCCATGAGAAAGCTCTCTGCGGAGTCGAAGAAGCGGTTGCGCCGACGTGCCGAATCGTCCGGTCGTAGTCCGGAGGCGCCGGCACGGTCGGTTCTCGATCAGGCGGCCCATGAGCAGGAACCGATTTCGCGGTTCCCACACGATCTCGTCGCCGTTGTCCAGCCGGGCGAGGACATCGAGCGATACCTGGAGGACCACGACGAGCCGCAGGCCAGGATCGCAATCTGATCCTGGTCGATACCGATGTACTGCCCGAATTGATTCGGCCACGGCCCGAGCCGCGGGTCGTGAAATGGCCCGAGGAGAACGAACCCCCGCGTGGCCGGACGTAACGCCCGAACGTGACGCCCGGACGGGTCAGGCCGCGACGCCCGCCGGACAGGCGACTCCGGTGCCCCCGTGGCCGCAGTAGCCGAACGGGTTCCTGGCGAGGTACTGCTGGTGGTGGTCCTCGGCGTAGTAGAAGGGACCGGCGTCGAGGATCTCGGTGGTGATGCGGCCGTGGCCCACAGCGGAAAGCGCCTCCTGGTACGCGTCGCGCGACGCGAGCGCCTGCTCGGCCTGGGCCTCGGAGCAGGTGTAGATCCCCGAACGGTACTGTGTGCCGACATCGTTGCCCTGGCGCATCCCCTGGGTGGGATCGTGGGCTTCCCAGAACGTCTTGAGGATCGCGCCGTAGTCCGTGCGATCAGGGTCGAAGACGACGAGGACGACCTCGTTGTGGCCGGTGCGGCCGCTGCACACCTCCTCGTAGGTCGGGTTGGGAGTGGCGCCCGCGGCGTAGCCGACCGCGGTGACGTGTACCCCGGGCAGGTTCCAGAACGCCTTCTCGCCGCCCCAGAAGCAGCCGAGCCCGAGCTGCGCCCGCTCCATGCCGCTCGGGAACGGCGGCTTGATGGAGCGTCCGTTGATGAAGCTCGTGTCGGGGGTGGGGATCGGATCGGGCCGTCCGGGAAGCGCCTCGCCGGCGCTCGGAATCTCCAGCATCTTGCGGAACAGGCGCATGGGGGTCGTCTCGGCGTGGGGTCGAAGCACTCTAAGTCTCCGATGATCGACGCGCAACCGGCCTGCCGGACAGCCGGACAACCCTTGTGCTACAAGACCGGACAGGTCCATTTGTTGCCGGCACCGGCTTGCCGGGCCGTTCAGGATGCCGGCCTCGCCATCGGCCGGCGCCGGAGGATCGGGAGATGACCCGGACCCGCTGCGGCTGGGTGAACGACGACCCGCTCTACGTCGCCTATCACGACGAGGAGTGGGGCGTCCCGGTCCGGGACGACCGCAGGCTCTTCGAGATGCTGATCCTCGAAGGCGCGCAGGCCGGCCTGAGCTGGTACACGATCCTGAAGAAGCGAGAGGCGTACCGGCGCGCGTTCGACGGGTTCGATCCGGAACGCATCGCGCGCTACGGCGAGAAGGAGATCGCCTCGCTCCTCGACGATGCCGGCATCGTGCGCAACCGCCTCAAGATCCACGCCGCGATCGGAAACGCCCGGGCGTGGCTCGACCTGCGCGAGTCGGGCGTCCGGTTTCCGGAGTTCCTGTGGGAGTTCACCGGCGGCGCGCCGGTCGTCAACGCCTGGCGCCGGCTCGAAGACGTCCCGGCCTCGACCCCGGCCTCCGAGGCGATGAGCAAGGCGCTCAAGCGCCGCGGGTTCCGCTTCGTCGGTCCCACCATCTGCTACGCGTTCATGCAGGCGGTGGGGATGGTGAACGACCATGTCACAGAGTGCTTTCGCTGGAACGAATGCAAGCGGCATCGGGAGGATTCGCGCTGACGCCGTTGCGCAACGGCGACGAGCGTTCGCGCGCTGCGCATGGCTGCGCATGACGAAATCCGCGGCGTGCCGGGGATGGCGTCGTCCCGGACCGGCCGGGCACCGACGGGGTCGCGGCCCGGGTTCCCGCGGACATCTCTTGTCCGAGGCATGGATAGGCGGCACCGACGGGGTCGCCGTCCGGGCTCCTGCGGACATCTCTTGTCCGAGGCACGGATGGGCGGCACGGTGGAGGCGCGGCCTGGGTTCCCGCGGACATCTCTTGTCCGAGGCATGGATGGGCGGCACGGTGGAAGCGCGGTTCGGGCTCCCGCGGACGTCTCTTGTCCGAGGCATGGATGGGTGGCACCGACGGGGTCGCGGTCCGGGTTCCCGCGGACGTCTCTTGCCCGAGGCATGGATGGACGGCACGGTGGAGTCGCGGTCCGGGTTCCCGCGGACGTCTCGCGCGAGGCCCGGGCCGAGTGCAAGAATGCCCGTGACTCGGTGAGCATGCACGGGGAGCAACGCCATGGGACGCAGAGGAAACCGGATCGGCCGTCGTCGCTGGCTCACGGGCGCGACGGCGGCGGGCCTGAGCCTCGCCGCGGGGCGGGCAGCGGGGCTCGTGGACACTCCACGCCAGACCACGGGTCCGTTCTATCCCTACGATCATGCGCTCGAATCGGACGCCGACCTTGTACAGGTCGGCGGACGCGGCGCCCTTGCCCGGGGAGTGATCGCCCATCTGGGCGGTGTGGTGAGGGACCACCGGGGACATCCGGTGCCCGGCGCCCTGGTGGAGATCTGGCAGTGCGACGCGAACGGGCGCTACCACCATCCGCGCGACCGGCGCAACGCCTCGCTCGACGAGAACTTCCAGGGCTACGGCCGGTCCCGGACCGGCGCGGACGGGGACTACCGGTTCCGCACCATCGAGCCGGTGGCCTACCCGGGCCGGGCGCCTCACATCCATTTCGCGATCAGGGGTCCCGGGTTCGAGCCGCTGATCACCCAGATGTACGTGGACGGCGCGCCCGGGAATGCCGAGGACTGGATCCTGAACCGAATCCGGGACCCCGTTCGGCGCGCCAGCCTGGTGGTGCCCTTCGAGCCGCACCCCGACCTGCCCGGACAGCGGATCGCCCGGTTCGACATCGTCCTGGGTTAGCCGGGGCGTCGTGCGGCTCGAAGCCGGCAGGAGCTCGAACTCGCTGAACTCGACATCCGGTGCAACCGTCGACCTCTACCTTCTCCCGGACCGCGATTCGTGGTGGCGCGTACGGCCCCCGGCGTGCCGCCGCGCAGCCGGCGCCCTCGGCTCCGCGCATCCGCGGTCGTGAGGTCCGCGCTCGTCTTGCCGAGCCGCACGAGACCCCCTCGGCTCCGCGCCCGCGGTCGTGAGTCGGGGTGGGATGGGGGCGGGCGGTCGGACTCGATTCCACCGGAGGCGGCCATGCCGCACCTTCACTTCTCCCGCCCCGAGCTCGACCGCCGTCGAAGGAGGGGCGGCCCGGGCGGTCCGGAGCCGGCCACCAGCGCGACGCCGGTCGCGGTGAGGATCATCCCGGCGATGGTGAGCGGCGCGAGCGTCTCCCCGAATCCGATCCACGCCATCACCGCGGTGAGCGGCGGCACCAGGTAGAGGAGGCTCGCGACCCGCGACGCATCGCCCCGGCGCAGCAGCATGTAGAGCACGAGCGTGGCCCCGATGGAGAGCACCAGCACCGACCAGCCGAGCGTCGCCGCGATTCTCGCCGTCCACTCCACGGGCCGATCGCCGATCCACCAGGCCGCCACGAACGCGGCCGTCCCGGCGCACGCCAACTGCACGGTGGAGCCGGTGACGAGATCGACGTGCGCGCAGCGACGCTTCTGGTACAGCATCCCGAGGGTCATGGAGATGACCGCGATGGCCACCGCGGCGAGGCCGGCCGGATCGCCGACCTCCGACAGCTTGTGGTGGATCACCAGGGTCACCCCGAGGAATCCGAGCGCGAGGCCCGCGGCCGCGCGCCGATCGATCCGCTCGCCGATGAATCCGACCGCCAGCCCCGCGGTGATGAGCGGCTGGGTTCCCATCACCAGCGCCGCCACCCCCGCCTCGACTCCGAGGTCGACCGCTACCCACACCCCGCCCAGCCCGACCGCGTGCAGCAGGACGCCGACCACCGCCATGTGCGCGTAGTCGACGCCTCGCCGCGCCCACGGTGCCCGCAGCGCCAGCGCCGCGATCGCGAGCAGCACCGCGGCGGACCCGAAACGCAGGGCGAGGAACCGCACCGGTCCGGCATCCGCAATCGCGACGGGCACGACCAGGTAGCCGGTGCACCACAGGAGCACGAACAGCGTCGGGAGCACGGCGGATCGATTCGTCACCACCTCGACCCGCCGCCGGCCTCGGGGAACGCATCGGCACTTCCGGGAGCGGGGAGCGGCCGCGTGGAGGCCGGTCGCGCCGCGTGTCTGATATCGTGCATGCGCAGTCATGGTCCTCGAATTCCACAACGTCGGCAAACACTACGATGTCGCCGGGCGGCGGATCCCCGCCCTCGCCGGCGTCACCCTGGGTCTCGGCCGCGCGGAGTACGTCGCGCTGGTGGGCCGCAGCGGCTGCGGCAAGACGACGCTGCTCAACCTGGCGGGGGCGGCCGACCTCCCCTCCGCGGGCGAGGTCCGGATCGAAGGAGTCGGGACCTCGACCCTGGACGACGACGCGCTGACCCGGCTGCGCCGCACGCGCATCGGGTTCGTGTTCCAGTTCCTCCAGTTGCTGCCGTCGCTGAGCGCGGTCGAGAACGTGGAGCTGCCGCTCCAGCTCGCGGGGGCGCGCACGGCGCGCCCGCGGGCGATGCGGATGATGGATCTGGCTGGCGTCGCCGACCTCGCCGACCGCCGCCCGCACCAGCTCTCGGGCGGCCAGATGCAGTGCGTCGCCATCGCGCGGGCGCTGGTGCACGAGCCGGGCCTGCTCCTCGCCGACGAGCCGACGGGCCGGCTCGACACGCGGACGGGGGAGACGGTGATGGACCTGCTGCTCGCGATCAGGCGGGAGCTCGGCACGAGCGTCCTCATGGCCACCCACAGTCCGGCGGCGGCGACTGCGGCGGACCGCCGCCTGGTGCTCAGCAACGGAACGCTGGTGCGCGGCGACGCCGTACCCTCCGAGCTTTAGCCCGGATCTCTCGCCAGATCGCGAAGCGAGGGCGCGCAGATGCCGGTAGCGACAAGGCGAACGCGAGTCGGGGCGCGCAGTCGTACTGGTTCGTAACGGTACGTCGAGCCCCCTGGCCGCGTTCAACGCAGTCGATGCCGGTCGATCCGCGTCCGAGAGGTGAGATGGTGAGAAATCCGGGTTGGTCCGCATCTCTCGCCAGGGCACGAATGGAGGTCGCCGTGGCCCGGATCGTCGCGCTGTACCGCCTGATCGTCCGCCCCATGGGGACGGAGCCGGTGCGCACGACGCTCACGGTGGCGGCGGTGGCGCTGGGCGTCGCGGTCATCGTGGCGGTGGACCTCGCCAGCGAGGCGGCGATGGGCTCGTTCCGGTCGTCCCTGGAGTCGCTGCGGGGATCGGCGCGCTACGAGATCACCCAGGTCGGGGGGATTCCGGAAGCGGCGTATGGAAAGCTGGCGCGCTTGGTCGAGCCGCTCGCGTTCTCCCCTCGCATCGAGAGCCTTGCGCGGCTACCGGACACCGGCGAGCAGGTGGCGCTGTTCGGGGTCGATCTGATCGGCGACACGATGCTCGGCGCCGCCGGGGCCATGCCGCGGCCCGGCGTCTCCGAGCTGATCGATGGAGCGTCGGTGTGGGTGGCGCCGTCGCTGGGCAGGTCCGCCGGCGAAAGACTGGAACTGATCGTCGGCGACCGCCGGCTGGAGTTCGAAGTGCAAGGCGTCCTCGACCCCTCGCCCGCGGCGGCGGGGCGTTTCGTCGTGATGGACATCGCGCCGGCGCAGCGGGCGCTCGACCGGCGGGGACGGCTGGACCGCATCTACGTCTACACGCGGGGCGTGGAGCGGGACTGGAGCGCCGTGCTCGCCCCGCTCCTCCCGCCGGCCGCCTCGATCCTGCCGGCGGGGACGGGCACGGAGGACAGCCGCCGGATGCTTTCCGCGTTCCGCTGGAACCTGCGAATGATGAGCTACGCCACGATCCTGGTCGGCGCCTTCCTCATCTACAACACCATCAGCGCCTGGATCGTTCGCCGGCGCCGGCAGATCGGCATCGTGCGGGCGGTGGGGGCGTCGCGGGCGATGGTGCGGGCGGCGTTCCTGTTCGAGGGGGCGGTGTTCGGGATGCTCGGCGTCGCGGCCGGCCTCGCGCTCGGCCGGCTGCTCGCGGTCGGGGCGGTGGACGCGGTCGGGCAGACCGTCGGTTCGCTCTACGTGAGCGGCACGCCGGGCGAGCTCGTGTTTCGCCCCTGGACGGTCGCGGTCGCGGTCGGAGCCGGGATCGGGGTGTCGCTGCTGTCCGCGTGGTGGCCGGCGCGGGAAGCCGCCGGGGTGGCGCCCACCGAGGCGATGGCGGGAACGGCGTTCGACTACGAGGTCCGCACCGCCGGCCGCCGGTCCACCGTCGCGGCGGCGGTGCTGGCGGTGGCTGCGGCCGTCTCCTGCCTGATGCCGCCCGCGGGCCGGATCCCCGTCGGAGGGTACGTGGCGCTGGCGTGCCTGATCGGCGCCGCGGCGATGCTCTCGCCGCGGCTGTCGATCCTGGTGCTCGGGCTCTGCGACCGATGGCTCGCGCCGCGGCTCGGAGTCATCGCCGCGCTCGCGGCCCGGGGGCTTGCCGCATCGCTCGGCCGCACTTCGGTGATCGTCGCCGCGATGGCGGTCGCCACCGCGCTGATCGTCGGCATGGGGGTCATGGTCGGCAGCTTCCGGGCCACCGTCGTCGACTGGGTGGGGTACCGGTTGCAGGCGGACTTCTACGTGAGCCCGGCCGGAGGCGGAGGCCGCGGCGCGTCGCCCACCATGAGCGAGGATCTGGCGGCGCGGCTGGAGGCGGTGCCCGGAGTGATGGACGTCGGCCGCTACCGGGCCTGGCCGATCCGCCATGCCGGCGTCCCCGCCACCCTCGGCCTCGCCGACGTGGCGCTCTACCACCGGCATTCGGGCATCCGGTTCCTCGAAGGACCGGCTCCGGAGGCGATCTGGCCGCGGCTGGCGGCCGGCGACAGCGTGATCGTCAGCGAGCTGTTCAGCTACCGCCACGGCGTGCGCACCGGCGACACGATCCGGCTGCCGCTGGGGGAGGAGCCGGTGGCGCTGCGGGTGGCGGGGGTGTTCTACGACTACTCGGGCGAGCGGGGCTTCGTGATCGGCGATCGGAACGCATTGCTCCGGCACCTGCCCGATCCGCGGGTGGCCAGCCTGAGCGTCTACCTGGAGCCGGGGGCCGACTTCGAGGAGAGCCGGCGGGCGCTGGCGCGGGCGGTTGCCGGCCGCGAGGTGGTGGTGACGCCGACCCGGACACTCCGGGAGCGGTCCATCGAGATCTTCGACCGCACCTTCGCGATCACGTACGCGCTGGAGGCGATCGCGGTCTTCGTGGCGATCCTCGGGATGGCCGAGGCGCTCCTGAACCTGGTGCTCGACCGGCGGGTGGAACTCGCGCAACTGCGCATGCACGGCGCGTCGATGGGACAGATCCGCGGCCTGGTGCTGGTGCAGGCGGGGATGCTCGGCGCCGCGGCGTGCGTGCTGGGCCTCGTGCTCGGCGCCGCCTGGTCGCAGGTGAACCTGCTCGTGATCCACAAGCAGTCCTTCGGCTGGAGCGTGCAGCTCCACTGGCCCGTCGCCTTCCTGGCCGGGGCTCTGGGCCTCGTCTTCGCGGCGAGCCTGGTGTCGGGCCTGTACCCGGCCCGCGTCGGGGCGCGGCTGAACCCGGTCGAGGTCCTGAGGGGAGAATGACGCGGCTGCCACTCCCGCGCGCCGCGGCCGTGCTCGCCGCCGTGCTCGTCGTTGCGTCCGGCGCATCGGCCGGGGCGGGTGGCGCCGACGTCCAGACCGGGCGCGTGCTCCCCGGCTACCCGTTCCAGTTCCCGCGCGATCATTTCGGGCATCCGGAGTTCGAGTCCGAATGGTGGTACTACACCGGCAACCTGCTCACCGCGTCGCGGAGGCATTTCGGGTTCGAGCTGACCTTCTTCCGCCGGGCGCGGCCGATCGACGTGGAGCGGCCTTCGGCCTGGGACCCCGATCAGGTGTACCTCGCGCACTTCGCGATCACCGACACCGGCGGGGAGCGGCACTTCGTCGACGAACGGCTGAACCGGGCCGGCCCCGGCATCGCCGGGGCCGACGCGGAGGCGCGGCGCGTGTGGAACGGCAACTGGAGCGCCGAGTGGAGGCCGGGCGACGAGGCCCTCCCGGTGCAGGTCCTGACCGCGACGAGCCGGGACGCGGCGCTTCGCCTCGTCCTCGCGCCCCGCAAGCCCGTGGTGATCCACGGCCGCGACGGGGTCAGCCGAAAGGTGGCCGGCGATCCGCGGGCGGTCTCGCACTACCTCTCGTTCACCCGCATGGAGGCCACCGGAACCGTCGCGATCGAGGGCGAGGAGTTCGCGGTCACGGGCCGGGCCTGGATGGACCACGAGTTCTTCTCGGACTATCTGGCCGGGCACAAGGCCGGCTGGGACTGGATGAGCGTGCAGCTCGACGACGGCGTCGACCTGATGCTGTTCGGCATCCGCGACGTGCGCGGCGGCTACGGTCCCGATACCTTCGGCACCTTCGTGGACGCCCGGGGCGACGCCCGTCCCATCGAGCCGGGCGGGGTGGCGTTCCGTCCCGGAAGACGCTGGCGGAGCGACGCGACCGGCGCGGAGTATCCCGTGGAATGGCGGGTGGAGGTTCCGGATCTCGATCTGCGGCTGGACGTCCGCCCGCGTCTCGACGCCCAGGAGGTCTTCACCGGGCACGGCATCCTGCCCGCGTACTGGGAGGGCGCGGTGCGCTTCAGCGGCGAGCGGCGGGGCCGTCCGGTGGCGGGCGTCGGCTATCTGGAGATGACCGGCTACGCCGGCCGGCTCGACCTCGGCAACATCGGAAGATCGGCGCCGGGGACGAGCCCCGCACGCTGACCGCGCACCCGTCCCGACACCCGGTGGCGCCCGCTCCGACACCCGGCGGCACCCGCTCCGACACTCGGCGGCGCCCGCTCCGACACCCGGCGGCGCCTGCTCCGACACCCGGCGGCGCCTGCTCCGACACCCGGTGGCGCCCGCTCCGACACCCGGCGGCGCCCGCTCCGACACCCGGCGGCGCCTGCTCCGACATCCGGCGGCGCCTGCTCCGACATCCGGCGGCGCCCGCTCCGACACCCGGCGGCGCCCGCTCCGACACCCGGCGGCGCCCGCTCCGACACCCGGCGGCGCCTGCTCCGACACCCGGCGGCGCCTGCTCCGACATCCGGCGGCGCCATGTTCCGCGGCGCCGATAGCGGTAGATTATGCGTCGATGAGCAGACGAACGAACGATCCCTCGGCCCCCGAGGCCCGCGCGTTCGCGGTACCGCGGCGCCTCGCGACGCCGCGAGCCGTCGCGGTTGCGACCGGGAAGCTCGACGTGTCGATCCGGGCGGGACAGCCCGCGCACGTGCGCTACCTCGACACCTTCGACCGGCGCCTGCGCCGCGCCGGCTTGGTGCTGGAGCACCTGACGCTCCCCGGCGCGACCGGGCTGCACTGCCGCGAGCTCGGCCGCGCCGCGAGGCTCGTCGATGCGCCGGACGCGGCCCTGCCCGCATTCGCCCGCGACGTCGCGCACTTCCGGCTGCGCTCGCTGCTTTCGCCCCTGATCGACGTCCGGCGGCTCCTCGTCGTCGCCGAGAGCCGCGGCCGGCTCACCGTCGCCCGGGGCCGCGATCGCGAGGAAAAGACGGTGCTGGTGGTGGAATGCCTCACCGCGCGGCGGGGCCCCTCCAGGCTCGTGGTCCGGCCGTTGCGTGGCTATGGACGCTTCGCCCGGCGGGCGGTGGCCAGGCTCCGGAAAGTGGAGGGGATCGAGGCCGACGACGGCGAGCCCATGCTCGCGGCGGCCGACGGGCCGGATGCGGCCTACGGGGGCATGGACGTTCCGGCCCGTGCGGACCTCGACCCCGGGGAACGCTCCGACATCGCCTGCAAGCGCCTGCTCGCCCGCCTCGATGCGGTGCTGGAGATGAACGCGCCCGGGATCGAGGCCGATCTCGACCCCGAGTGCCTGCACGACTTCCGGGTTGCGACGCGCAAGGCGCGGTCGTTGCTGCGCGAGATGAGGCGCGTGTTCCCGCGCACCGTCACCCGGCGGCTGAGGGCGGATCTCGGATGGCTCGGACAGTGCACCGGGCCGGTACGCGACCTGGACGTCCATCTGATGGACTTCGGCGCCGGCGCCGGTGACGGTGACGGTGCTGGTGACGGTACTGGTGCTGGTGACGGTGCTGGTGACGGCGCCGGTGACGGTGCTGGTGCTGGTGACGGCGCTGGTGCCGGTGCTGGTGCCGGTGCTGGTGCCGGTGACGGCGCTGGTGCTGGCGCTGGCGCCGGTGACGCCGAAGCCGGGACGGACGGCGCAGCCGCGGCGTTGCGCGCGCATCTGGAGGCGTCCAGAGAGCGGGAGTTCCGGGCGCTGTGCCGCACCCTGCGCTCCGCGCGGTACCGGCGGGTGCGGTCCGCGCTGCGGAGGTTCCTCGAAACCGCGCCGCCCGCACGGCCCCGGAGCGAGAACGCGCTGGCGCCCATCGCGGCCCTGTCGGCGGCCCGGATCCTGAAGGTCTACCACCACATCCTTTCCGGTGGCCGGGCGATCGGAGACGAGAGCCCGCCCGAGTCGCTGCACGATCTGCGCAAGTCGTGCAAGCGTCTGCGGTACCTGCTGGAGTTCTTCCGTGGCATCCATCCCGCCAAGCCGGTGGAGCGCACCATCGCCCGGTTGAAGCGGCTGCAGGACAACCTCGGCGCGTTCCAGGACGTCCAGGTCCAGCGCGCGGTCCTGGAGGAGTTCCGGGAGCGGGCCGGGGCGTCGCTCGACGCCGCCGCCATCGGCGCCATCGACCGGCAGTGCGCGGCGCTGGCCGGGCGGGAGGGGAAGACGAGGGCCGAATTCGCGGCCCGCTTCGCGGCCTACGATTCGAAGCGCGCCCACAAGGCGTTCGCGGCGGCGCTCGGGCGCAAACGCGAGTGAAGACCGTCGCCCTGTTCAGCATCAAGGGCGGGGTCGGGAAGACCGCGGCGGCCGTGAACCTCGCCCATCTCGCCGCGCGCGGCGGCGCGAGGACGCTGCTCTGGGACCTGGACCCGCAGGGCGCCACGAGCTTCTGCCTGCGCATCCGGCCGAAGCTCGCCGGCGGCTCCAGGCGGCTCCTCAAACGCAAGAACCGGCTGGCCGAGGCGATCAAGGCCACGGACTTCGCGGGGCTCGACGTGGTCCCCGCCGATCTCTCGCTGCGCGACCTGGTGCTGGCGCTCGCCGAGCTGCGCAATCCGCTCGCCCGGCTCCGGCGCCTGCTCCGGCCGCTGCGCGACGACTACGACCTGGTGTTCGTCGACTGCGCCCCCGGAGCGTCGCTGGTCTCCGACGCGGTGATGCGGGCGAGCGACCTGGTGCTCGTTCCCACCATCCCCACCACGCTGTCGCTCCGCACCTGCGAGCAACTCCTCGCCCACGCGAGGGCGCGGAAGCTCGATGCCGCAATCGTTCCGTTCTTCTCCATGGCCGACCGGCGCCGGCGGCTGCATCGCGAGACCATGGTGGAGTTCGCGAACCGCACGCCGGAGTGTTCGAAGATCTTCATCCCCTACGCGACCGAGGTCGAGCAGATGGCCCCCCGGCGGCTGCCGGTGACCGCGTTCGCACCGGCGAGCGCGGCGGCCCGCGCCTTCGAGCAGCTCTGGCGCCAGCTCGCGCACCGGCTCGGAGTCCCCGGATGACGGCCACGCAAGGCGAGGGAACCACCGTTCGGGAGCGTCGATGGCGGCGACGGGGTCCGCCCGCCGGTCCTCGCCGCGCCTGCCCGTGGTGCGGGGTTTGCCCCGTGGGGTTTGCGCCGTTCAGAAATCGGCCGCATCGAGCGGCAGCGTGCTCAATACTTGCGGACCATCGCCGGTGATCAGCACCGGCTGCTCCAGCTTGACGCCTTCCGGCCCGTCGAGCGCGCCCACGTAGCTCTCGACGCAGACGACCATGTCCGCTTCGAAGTGGCCGTCGTACATCCCCTGGCCCGCGTCCTCGGGGTAGAGGACGAACGGGTACTCCACTCCCAGTCCGCATCCGTGGACCAGGTCGGCGTAGCGGTTGGGGAGGCAGGGGCGGGGCAGGCGGAATGCCCGGGACGCGAACTCCACGAACGACGTGCCGGGGCGGAGCAGGTCGACGTTGTGGGCGATCTGCTCCCTGGAGACGTCGAGCAGGGTGGCCTGCGCGCGGGTCGGACGGCGCTCGCCGATCACCCAGCTCCGCGAGATGTCGTTGTAGAACCCCATGGGGCCGATCAGGTCGGTGTCGAACGAGAGGAGCTCGCCGGCCCGCATGACGCGATCGGAGGCTTCCTGGAACCACGGGTTGGTGCGTGGACCGCAGGCGAGCAGCCGGGTCTCCGGATACTCGCCGCCGAGGGCGAGGCTCCGGCCGACGAGATGGCCGAAGGCCTCGGACTCCGTCGTTCCCGGGACCGCGAACTCGTACAGGGAGCGAACGCTGCGCTCGCAGGTGGCGAGCGACGCCCGGAGCGCCCGGACCTCCTCCGCCGACTTGATGGCCCTCGCATGTTCCAGGACCGCCTTCCCGTCGACCACCCGCACCCCCAGCGCCTCCAGCGACCGGACCATCGCGGTGTCGGCCCGATCGACGGCGAGGATGTCCACGGCGCACCCGTGCTCCCGCAGCGTCTCGCGGATCTGCGACGCCCAGCGGAGCGCCATGGCCTCCGCGTTGCCGGCGACCAGCATGTAGTCGAAGGGGATCGAGGTCCGGACCTCGCTCACGATCTCCGGCCCGGGGTCCGGACGGCGGCCGGTCGCGAGGTCGAACAGCACCGTGGGGCCATGCGCGAAGACCAGGGCGTAACGGACGATGTTGTGCATTGTCCACACCTGCATGTTGCGCGTGCCGGTGGCGTAGCGAAGGTTGATCGGATCGACCACCAGCACCGCCTCGCGGTCCTGGCGGCGAAGCTCCCGGCGAATGCGGTCCGCGCGGAACGCACGAACCGCGTGCTCGTCGATGGAATCGATGCGGGGGTGGTCGTTCACCGTCCGGACTCCTTGGGAGGCGTTGTCGTCCGCGCGGATGCGCCATGCCCGGCGCGGCGGGTTCCCGGCCGTGCCAGCCGCACCGACCGCGCCGGCGCCGCCGCCGGGACGCCCGTGCCTACACCGCACCGCTTCTTTGGCGTATCTTGACGCCTGTTCGACGTACCGGACAGAGGTCGGGGGACGATCCGCCGCGCGGGTGCGGCCGGCGGCGTCCGGCCCCCGCACAGACGCACAATCGAGGGAACACCAGCCATGAACGATCCGGTGATCGCGGCCTACGGCCGCTCTCCGTTCACCCCCGCGCGCAAGGGCGCGCTCGTGAAGCTCCGTCCCGACGACCTCGCGGCGCAGGTGGTGCGCGGCGTCGTCGAGCGCGCCGGGCTCGACCCCGACGACATCGAGGACCTCGTCGTCGGCTGCGCGTTCCCCGAGGGCGAGCAGGGGTTCAACGTCGCCCGCCTCGTCGGAATGCTCACCGGACTGCTGCCGCTCTCGGTGGCGGGCGCCACCGTCAACCGTTTCTGCGGATCGTCGATGCAGTCGGTCCACATGGCGTCCGGAGCGATCCGGATGAACGCGGGCGAGGCGTTCGTCTGCGCGGGGGTCGAGTCGATGTCGCGGGTGCCGATGGGCGGGTACAACCCGCTCCCCAACCCGGCGCTGCACGAGTCGTTCCCCGCCGCGTACATGAGCATGGGCCAGACCGCGGAGAACGTCGCGGAGCGCTACCGGATCACCCGCCCGGAGCAGGAGGCGTTCGCGCTGGAGAGCCAGCGGCGCGCCGCCGCGGCCCGCGCCGACGGGCGCCTCGACGCCGAGATCGTCCCGGTCGAGGCCGGCGGCGCGCGCGTCGACCGCGACGGCTGCATCCGCGAGGAGACGACCCTCGAAGGGCTGGCGGACCTGGCGCCCGCGTTCCTCGAGGACGGGACCGTCACCGCGGGCACCTCGTCCCCGCTCACCGACGGCGCGGCGGCGGTCGTCGTGTGCAGCGAAGCCTACGCGGCCGGGCACGGACTCGAGCCGCTCGCCCGGGTGAAGAGCGTCGCGGTGTCCGGCTGCGCCCCCGAGATCATGGGGATCGGGCCGGTCGGGGCGTCGCGCAAGGCGCTGGAGCGGGCCGGGATCGACGCCGCCGACGTGGACGTCGTCGAGCTCAACGAGGCGTTCGCGGCGCAGGCCGTCGCCTGCATGCGCGACCTCGGGCTCGACCACGGGAAGGTGAACATCGACGGCGGCGCGATCGCCCTCGGCCATCCGCTCGGGGCGACCGGTGCGCGCATCACCGGCAAGGCGGCGGCGCTGCTCGCGCGCGAGGGCGGCAGGTATGCGCTGGCGACCCAGTGCATCGGCGGCGGGCAGGGGATCGCGACCGTCCTGGAGGCGGTGGGTTGAATGCGGAGGCGGACGGGGCGCCCGGCGCGGGCGTGAACGCGGGCCCGGCCGCGGACCGGGAGGCGCCCGGCGCGGGCGTGAACGCGGACCCGGCCGTGGACCGGGAGGCGCCTGGCGTGGGCGTGAACGCGGACCCGGCCGCGGACCGGGGGGCGATCGAACGGGTCGCGGTCATCGGCTCCGGAGTCATGGGCGGGGGGATCGCCGCCCAGCTCGCGAACGCGGCGGCGAGCGTCCTCCTGCTCGACGTCGCCGCGGAGGAGGGCGCGGACCGTTCCGCCGTCGCCCGCGGCGCGGTCGAGCGCCTCTCGAAATCACGTCCGCCGGCCTTCATGCACCGCGGGGCGGCGCGCCGCATCGACGTCGGCAACATCGACGACGACCTGGCGCGGGCCGGGGAGGCCGACTGGATCGTCGAAGCGGTCGTCGAACGCCTCGACGTGAAGCGCGACCTCTACGCCCGGCTCGACGCGGTGCGCAGGCCCGGCGCCATCGTCTCCTCGAACACCTCGACCATTCCCCTCGCCCGGCTGGTGGAGGGCGCTCCGGAGGGATTGCGGCGGGACTTCGCCATCACCCACTTCTTCAACCCGCCGCGGTACATGCGGCTGCTCGAGATCGTGCGCGGGCCGGAGACCCGGCCGGGCCTCGTCGAGCGGCTCCGGGAGTTCGCGGACCGGCGGCTCGGCAAGGGGGTGGTGGAGTGCAAGGACACGCCGGGGTTCATCGCCAACCGCATCGGGGTGTACTGGCTCCAGTGCGCGGTGGTCGAGGCGATGCGGGCGGGCCTCGGCGTCGAGCAGGCCGACGCGGCGTTCGGGCCGGCGCTCGGGATCCCCAGGACCGGCGTCTTCGGGCTCGTGGACCTCGTGGGCCTCGACCTCATGCCGCACGTCATCGCGAGCATGGACTCGCTGCTCCCGCCCGACGACGCGCTGCGCGGCTACATGGAGATGCCCGAACCGATCCGGCGCATGATCGCGCACGGCTACACCGGCCGGAAGGGCAAGGGCGGGTTCTACCGGCTGCGGCGCGAAGGCGCCGCGCGGATCAAGGAGTCGATCGACCTCGCCACGGGGGAGTACCGCCGCTCCGAACGGGTCCGCCTCGCCTGCGTCGAGGCCGCGAAGTCCGGGGGGCCGCGCGCCCTGCTGGAACACGACAGCGCGGAGGGGCGGTATGCGTGGCGGGTGCTCTCGTCGGTGATCGCCTATGCGGCCGCCCTCGTGCCCGAGATCTCCGACGACGTTGCCGACGTCGATACCGCGATGCGCCTCGGCTACAACTGGCAGGCGGGTCCGTTCCGGATGGCGGACCGGCTGGGCGCCGGCTGGCTCGCCGACCGGCTGAGCGGTGAGGCCCGGCCGGTTCCGCGGATGCTGGCGGCGGCGCGCGAGGGCGGGTTCTACCGCCAGGCCGGCGGCCGCCTCGAACGGATGGATGCCGCCGGAGGCTACGCGCCCGTCACCGTTGCGCGGGGGGCCATGCGCCTCGGCGATGCGAAGCGGGGCCGCGAGCGCGTGATCGGGAACGGCTCGGCGAGCCTGTGGGACGTCGGCCGCGACGTCGCGTGCCTGGAGTTCCACACCACGATGAACACGTTCGACTCGGCCGTGCTGCAGCTCGTCGCCGAGGCGATCGAGCTCGTTCCGGGCCGGTTCGCGGGACTCGTCATCCACAATGACGCGGAGCATTTCTCCGCCGGCGCGAACCTCGGCGAGGCGGTCGCCGCCTTCCGCGCCGGGGCATGGGACCGGCTCGCAGCCGTCGCCGAACGCGGGCAGGGCGCGTTCAAGGCGATGAAGTACGCCCCGTTTCCGGTGGTCGGCGCGCCGGCCGGCATGGCGCTCGGGGGCGGGTGCGAGATCCTGCTGCACTGCGACGCGATCGTCGCCCACGCGGAGACCTGGACCGGGCTCGTCGAGGCGGGGGTGGGCCTGATCCCCGCCTGGGGCGGATGCAAGGAGCTGCTCGCGCGGTTCTCGCGCCCGGGCGTCGCGGGGCCGGCGCCGGGAGGGCCGATGCCGCCGATCAGCCGCGCATTCGAGCTGGTGGGCCTCGCGAAGGTGTCGCAGTCCGCCGCCGAGGCCCGGGAGCTCGGCATCCTCCGGCGCGGCGACGTCATCGTGATGAACCGCGACCGCGTTCTCGGGGAGGCGATCGACAGGGTCCATGCGCTGGGCGACGGCTACACGCCCCCGGAGCCGCCGGTGTTCCGTCTTCCCGGCCGCTCCGGGAAGGCGGCGCTGGCGCTCGCCATCGGGGATCTGGAACGGACCGGCAAGGCGACGCCGCACGACGTGGTGGTCGCCGATGCCCTCGCCGGGGTGCTGACCGGCGGGGACACGGACCTGACCGACGAAGTGACGGAAGACGAGCTGCTCGCGCTGGAACGCCGGGCCGCGCTCGCGCTGCTGCGCACCGAGGGGACGCAGGCCCGGATCGCGCACATGCTCGAAACCGGAAAGCCGCTGCGCAATTGAGGACGTAACGGATATCAGTCCCTGTCGAACAGGGGGAGGTGGGTGATGGAACGCATCTGGCTCGACAGCTACACCGAGGGGACGCCGCACGAGATCGACCCCGACGCCTACCCGTCCCTCGTCGCCCTGATCGACGAGGCGATCGCGCGTTTCCCGGACCGCCCGGCGTTCGAGAACATGGGGGTGCGCATCACCTTCGCCGAGCTGGACCGGCTCGCGAAGGACTTTGCCGGGTTCCTCGCCTCCAGGTCCGGGCTCGCCAGGGGCGAACGCATCGCCCTGATGATGCCCAACGTCCTGCAGTACCCGGTCGCGCTCCTCGGTGCGCTGCGCGCCGGCCTCGTGGTGGTCAACACCAACCCCCTGTACACCGCGCGCGAGCTTCGCCACCAGCTTTCCGACTCCGGAGCGCGTGCGATCGTGGTGCTCGAGAACTTCGGACACGTGCTCGAGGAGTGCATCGACGACACCGGGGTGGAGCACGTGGTCGTGACCGGACTCGGCGACATGCTCGGCTTCCCGAAGTCGGCGCTCGTGAACTTCGTGGTCCGGCACGTCAAGAAGCTCGTGCCCCCGTTCCGGATCGACGGCGCGGTCCGCTGGAAGGACGCCCTCGCGTCGGGCCGCGGGACACCGGCCGGCGCGGTGGACCTGACCGGCGAGGACCTCGCGTTCCTCCAGTACACCGGAGGCACCACCGGGGTCTCGAAGGGCGCGATGCTCACCCACCGCAACATGGTCGCCAACATCTTCCAGGCGGACGGGTTCCTGCGGCCCTTCGCGCGCGAGGGGGAGGAGGTGATCATCACCGCGTTGCCGCTCTACCACATCTTCGCGCTCGCGGTGAACTGCCTGACCTACATGCGGTTCGGTGCGTTGAGCGTATTGATCACCAACCCGCGCGACATGCCGGGGTTCGTCAAGACCCTCAAGGGCGTGCGGTTCACCGCGATCACCGGCGTGAACACGCTGTTCAACGGGCTCATGAACACCGGCGGCTTCGACGCGCTCGACTTCTCGCCGATGCGCATCTCGGTCGGCGGCGGGATGGCGGTGCAGAGCGCGGTGGCGCAGCGTTGGAAGGAGATGACCGGGGTCGCGCTTCTCGAAGGCTACGGGCTGACGGAGACGTCGCCGTGCGCGTGCATGAACCCGCTGCACTTCGAGGACTACACGGGCGCGGTCGGGGTGCCGATGGCGAGCACCGAATGCCGGGTGGTCGACGAGGCGGGGGCCGTCCTGCCCGCCGATACTCCGGGCGAGCTCTGCATTCGCGGCCCGCAGGTCATGCGGGGGTACTGGAACCGCCCCGAGGAGACCGCCGCGGTGCTCGACGGGGAGGGGTGGCTGCGCACCGGCGACATCGCGGAGATGGATGCGCGCGGCTTCGTGCGCATCGTCGACCGCAAGAAGGACATGATCCTGGTGTCCGGGTTCAACGTGTACCCGAACGAGGTCGAAGAGGTCGTCTCGATGCATCCCGAGGTTCTGGAGGTCGGCGCCATCGGCGTGGCCGACGAGCGCAGTGGAGAGGCGGTGAAGATCGTCGTGGTGAAGCGTTCGCCGGGGCTGACCGAGGAGTCGTTGCGGGCCTACTGCGAGGAGCAGCTCGCCGGCTACAAGCGTCCCCGGTACATCGAGTTCGCGCGCGAGCTCCCGAAGACCAACGTCGGAAAGATCCTGCGCCGCGAGCTGCGCGAACGGTTCGGCCAGGCCGGTCCGGCCGGGACGTGAGCCGGTTCGATCCGGTGCGACTGCTCCATCGGTTCCTGCGCCCCTTCGAGTCCGGTCCGGGAACTGCGCTCATGACGCCGACTCGGGATTCGCGGACGCGAGGAGCAACATGAGATCGACCGTCCGCGCCGAAGACGCGACGGGCTTGGGCGCCCGGTTCCGGATTGCACTGGTCTCCGACACCCACGGGCATCTCGACCCCCGGATCGTGAAGGTCGTCGAGCGGTGCCGGCTCGCGGTCCATGCCGGCGACATCGGCAGCGGGGCGGTGCTCGACGTCCTTGCGCGGTCGAACCGGCGGGTGGCCGCGGTGCGCGGCAACAACGACGTCCCGTCGAAGTGGGACCCGGGCGAGCACCGGCGGCTCGGGGCGCTGCCGTGGGAGGCCGCGCTCTCGCTGCCCGGCGGCCTGCTGACGGTGACCCACGGACATCAGATCGTCAGCCTGGAACGGCGGCACGGATGGCTGCGCGAGCGCTATCCGGATGCCCGGGTCGTGGTCTACGGGCACACCCATCGGCGGTGCATCGACCGCAGCGCGCGCCCGTGGATCGTCAACCCCGGCGCGGCGGGCCGCAATCGGACGTTCGGCGGACCGTCGCTCATCGTGGTCGACGTCGACGATGCCCGCTGGCGCCTGCGCACCGTGCACTTCGACTGCGCCGCCTCGCCGCGCCGTTGCTGAGCGCCGAATTGCGGAACGGGGCAGAGGCGACAGCCGGTGCGGTGGCGTCAGGCTGGCAGGGCTCCCCGCGGTGGGAGGTTGCCCGGACACTCGGTTGACGGGAGGTCGCGGATCGCTTCGCCCAGCGCGTTGTCCGGAGCTTCCGGCGCGACCTACAATCCCGGCATGGACGGCACGGATACATTGACGGACACGTTGCGAGCGACGCAGAGGGCGGAAGCGGACATGCCGCCGGCGGCGTCCGGGGCGCCGGTGGAAGAACCGGCGCTGTCCGAGCTGGAGTTCACCGGCTGCAAGGCCGTCCCCATGTCGTACAAGCAGTTCCGCCGCTACGAGGGGCGGCTCGAAGTCTGGGACGCCGAGACCGAAACCGCCTGGATGGTGCGCGAACCCACCAGCCCCGACCACGAGAAACCCTCCCATGGCCTGGCGGGACTGGTCGCCCTGATCGCCGCGGTGCGCGGCTCGGCGATCCGGTGTTACGGGGCGATGGACCTGCTGATGCGCGACGGGCGCGGTGAGCCCCGGCGCATCATGCAGGCGGATCAGACGGTGTACCTGCACCCGTCGCGTGTGGAGCTGTTGGGAGCCGGTGCGATGGTGGTGGGCCGGCACAACTACCCGGACGTGGTGCTGGAGGTGGACCACACGACGGACGTTCGGCGTGGGAAGCTGAAGCTGTACGAGTCATGGGGCTTCCCGGAGTTGTGGGTGGAGGTGCCGGACCGGCGGGCGCCGAGCCGCCCCGAGAGCCGCCTGCCGGGGCTGACGATTCATGTGCTGGAGGAAGGCGCCTATCGGGTCTCTCCGGAGAGTCGGGCGTTCCCCGGCTGGCGGGCGGCAGACATCCACGAGGCCATGAACGAATCCGGACCCTCGGCGCGGACCAACGCGATCCTGGAACGACTGGGCCGGACGCTGGGGGCGCGGGAAGGCACGGGGCCGGACGACCATCCGCTGATGCGCTCGCTGCGGGACCAGAGCCGGGCGGAGGGCTTGGCGGAAGGACGAGCGGAAATGGTGCGTCAGATGCTGTTGTCGCGGGGTATCGAGGTCTCGGAGGGATTCCCGGCCGATGCGCCGGGGTTCGCGAGGTTGTCCGAGGCCGCCATCGTCGCGGCGGCGCTCGCCTGCGACAGCGAGCAGGACTTCAACGCGCGCACTGTCCGCATCCGCGACCGCTGATCCCGCCGCAACCCCCGGTCGCCATTCCCGGCGACCTGATCCAGGGCGATTCAACAAGGTACCCGGGTTGTCGCACGTACGATGGCGCGGCGACGCCGCGGACTGCCGCGGTGGGCCGACAGCCCGGTGACGCGCGTCAGGCCGGCAGTCCGTCCGGTGACGCGAGTCGGCAGCCTTCCTCGTCCCATACCAGCACCGTGCCCTGGTCGTACCAGTCGCCGAGGACGATGCGGGTGGCGGAACCGGTGGCCAGGCCGAGCTCGTGGACGGCGGGGCGGTGGGTGTGGCCGTGGATCATCCGCGTCGCGCCGCATTCCGAGAGCGCCCGCACCACCTCTTCAGGGGTGACGTCCATGATGTCCTCGGGCTTGAGCCGGGTCCGGGTGTTCGAGGTCGCGCGTATCCCGGCCGCCTCCCGCGCCCGCTCCTCCATCGGCCGCGCGAGGAAGGCCCGCTGATTCCCCGGATCGCGGGCGTAGCGGCGGAACGCCTGGTAGTCGACGTCGCGGGTGCAGAGCGTGTCTCCGTGCAGGAGCACGGTCCGCTCGCCCATGACCTCGACGACCAGCGGCTCGTCGGCCAGCCGGCAACCGGTGCGTTCGGCGAACGCCTCGCCGAGCAGGAAGTCGTGATTGCCGCGGATCAGGTCGATGGGGACCCCGGCCGCAACAGTTTCGGCAAGCGCGGCCTCGACCTCGGGGTGGGGCGCGCGGTCGTCGTCGTCACCGAGCCACAGGTCGAACACGTCGCCGAGGAGATAGAGCCGGTCCGCCCGCCGCACCGGACCGGAGAGAAACGCCAGGAAGGCGGCGACCGCGCCGGGACGGTGCGCGGCGAGATGCACGTCGCTCGCGAACAGGAGCATCACGCGGGAGCGGAGCGCGACACGGCGGGGGCGGACGGAACGGGTGCGCGATCGGGCATCGGCCGGGCGGCGGGAGTCGGGGCGCGCAATGATAGTGGCGGGCGCGGCGCGAGTCATTGCCGTCGAGCCCGGTGCGGCAATTCCGCCAGGCCCGAAACGATCTACCGGTCTCGGCCAAGTGCGGTAGTCCCTCATTCCGGCGTGGTCGAGCTGGCGCGGGAGGGTCGAGCATTCCCTGCTCCGAGCCGCCGGCACCCACGCCATGCGCCTCGCGCGGCCGGCCGGTTCGGCATGAGGAGAAGGCCGCTACACTCTCCTGCGGGCCGAACGCCGCGAACGCACACCGCCCCACCGGGGCCGAGACGGAACTACATGAATTACACTCGATTACCGCAGAGAACGAAGCGCCGTGGTTCAAAAAGCACGAGCCGAACGCCGGCAAGGCGCGGGAGAGACGAGAGGTCCGAACGATGAAAAAGACCGCCCATCGCTCCGAGTGGGAAAACATTCCAGGCTTCGATCGGACCACGCGCGAATATATCCGCCTCGACGGTGAGGCTTGGCTCGCCACCCACCGGATCCGAGCGGAAGGCGAGAGACGAGGCAAGCTGAACCAGCCTGATCCCAATGAAACGCTACCCGACGAGATGTATCGCAAGATCGAAAGCTGGGTCGGGAAGCGGGCGCTTGACTGCAAGCGAGAGGTCGGCAAGTACATTGGCGAAGAGCTCGCCAACCTCCACGAGCTCGGCAGCTTCTGGAAGGAGGAGCGCCCGGAGATCGACATCGACGCCCTCGTCACGCGACGCTGCCAGGACCTCGACGCCAAAGCCGACCAAAGCGTGAGCGATCTCGACAAGCAACGCGCGGAATACGAGGAGGCCGCCCGCGATTTGAAGAACTTCCGCCAGCGGCACCGGCTCTCGCGGGTGGCGCATTATCCGAGCAACCATGTCGCGCATTGGCTGTGGGTCCCGGTCGCGATGATCGTCGAGAGCTTCGTGGGCGCCAACCTCCTGGGAAGCGTCTCACGCGGTGGGGTGATCGAAGGGTGGATGGTTGCCGTGGTACTCACCTTCGTGAACGTCCTCCTGGGGATCGGCACGGGATGGACCTGGCGGTGGACTCATGGCGACTCCGTGGTCGGGAAGGGGCTCGCCTGCACCCTGGGAGCTCTCTTCGCTGCGGTCGCGCTGATCTGGAACGATGTGGCCGGCCATGTGCGCGACGTCTACGTGCTCGCAGAGAAGGCGGGGGCGCTCGAAGCCCCCGACGAAGCGTTCGCTACCGCTTGGCGGACGATGATCGAACGTCCCCTGCCGTGGGAGAGCCTCCCGTCCGCGGGGCTGGCCCTCGTCGGCATCGCCGTATTCGTCCTGACCGCGTACAAGACGTACACCGCCGACGACCCCTTCCCCGGTTACGGCATGAGGCACCGGAAGGTCGAAGCCCTGCACGGACGCTACCAGGACGACCTGAACGATGCGCTCGGCGAGCTGAGGTCCGCACGCAACGAGGCGAACGAGGCGATCGAAGAGATCAAGGACCGCTACGAGATGGACCGGGCGGGCCGGGAAAACACACTCGACAGGTTGCGGATGATCGTCGATGACTACCCGGTGAACCTTCGACAGTACAACAAGGATCTGGCCTACCTTCTCGCGGCCTACCGCGACGCGAACCTCGGTGCGCGCACGGCTTCGCCCCCGCCCTTCTTCGACATCGAGCCGGCCATCGACGAGCACATAGTCCGGCCTCCGAAATTTCGTGTTCCGACTCCCCCCGAGTGGGGCGACATCCCGAAAAAGGCGAAGGCGGGGTTTGCGCAGGTGGAGAAGACGTACGATCGACTCCGTACGCGCTACAAGATGCTCGACCGCGTCGTCGACGACTACGCGGAGGACGCCTCATGAGACAGGACGCCCGCCGCAGGGTCGAAGCCAGGACGCACCGGCAGTCGATCATGCTCCCGCTCTGGGTAGGCGCGCTCCTCCTCGTCGGCGTGGTCGCGTTCTACCAATTCGGTACCCGCGTCCCGGAAACCGACGACCGCCTCTGTCCCAAGGCCACCGGTCCCGTCGGGGCCACCGTGTTGCTCCTCGACACGAGCGACCCGCTGACCCCGAAGCATCGGGCCGAGCTCGAACGCCTCGCCGGTCAGACCGCCTCGGAGCACGCGGGCCGAATGGGCATCGCTCCGGGGGAACTCCTCGCGGTCTACGAGCTGACACAGGACCCGGGCGCACCGAAGCGTCTGATCGAAGTCTGCCGCCCGCTCAAGAATCCGAAGGATCGCGTCTGGCGCGACGATATCCACCAAGGCCGGCGTTTCGCCGAACGGGACTGGGAGCATTTCGAGGACGCGCTCGCAAACGGGTTCCCGGAACGCGAGAGCGAAGCGCAGCCGACCTCGCCGCTGCTCGAAACCATCGCGGTCCTTGCCGCCCGCCACGCTCCCGGCAAGCGTGGGGACGAACGCTTCAAGGTCCATCTCGTCGTCTTCTCCGATCTGCTGCAGCACAGCCCACGGCTCTCGCACTACGGCCCTTATCCGGACGCCAGGGACATGCGCCGCCGCGCCCGTGATCTCCTCACGGACCTGACGGGCGTGCAGGTGAGCCTTTTCCGGCTCGAACGGCCGAAATACGCGAAGTGGCAGACCGAACACCATTACTACTGGTGGACCGAACTGGTTCAGGAACAGGGAGGACAGATCGAATGGCAGGATTCGATCTGAGCCGGGACCCCGACCCGGTCGAGACCAGGGAGCCCTGACCGGCGCCGGCGAAGCGGGAGCGGGAGGGCGCCCGCACCGGGGAACGGCAGCGACAAGGCAACCGAGGCCATCACCGACATGCCCCAAAGGACTAACGCGTTCTGGTTCTTCGTCGCCTTCATGGGCGGCGGCGCTGTCGTCTTGTGGACCAAAAGCGCGTTCGACAACGCCTGGTTCGCGGCGATTGTCGCGGCCGCTGTGGTCCTCGCGCTGGCGATCCACTACATGCTCAACGACGAAGACGCCCCCGAGGAGGAAGGCGACAACGTCTACTACCTGGGCCTGCTGTTCACGCTCGGCTCCCTCATATTCACCCTCGTGGAACTCTTCGGGGTCGATACCGGCGCGGAGCGCAATGCCGAGAAGATCCGCGCCCTGCTCGAGAGTTTCGGTATCGCACTTACCTCGACCGTCGCGGGGATCGCAGGACGGGTCTTGGTACAGAACTGGCAGCGGGTCGGACCTGCGGGAAGACCGGCATTCCCCGGCGTCGCATGGCTCGCAGGACGGGCCGGAGTACGGAATCGGGAGCGGACCGGACCCGCGGGAAGACAAGGTCTCGCGGGACGGATCGCGGTAAAGAACCGGGAGCGGACCGGATCTGCGGAAGGACCGGGCTCCGCCGAGGACACGGCGATCCCGGCGCTCCCGCCTGCGGGTGCAAGCTCCCGGGAGCTCGAGCAGTTCAACCGATATCTCCTCGGGAGGATCGCCCGCGATCTCACCCAAGGCGCGAACGCGCTCGCGCGGTTTCACAGGATTGTCCGAAGCCATGCCAGCGACACCAGGGACTATCTGCGCAGCCACCGTGAAACGCTGAAACGAGAGAGTGCCGCATTCAGGGACACGCTCCAGCGCAACGCCGAGACATTCGCCCAAGAGCTCAAGAGCAAGGCCGAGAATACCCTCGACGCCGTCGGAGGCTCTCTCGGCGCCGCGGCGAAACAGGCCGAAGCCCTGCCGGAGCGGCTTCGATCCGCTCATGACGGCTACCTCGCCGAAGTCCGCGAGACCACTCGTTCATTTCATGACGAAATCCGGTCCGCGAGCGATCAAAGCCTCGACACTCTTCGACGGAGCTTTGATACCGCGGCGCAGCAATCTCTCTCGTTGGCGCAGAGCACGTCTACCGTCCACGAGCGGACCGGCAAGGCGTTCGACAGCCTCGGATCCGTCCTCGGACACGCGAGCGACGCGAGCGCGGCGTTCGGCAGCAGCGCCCATCAGGCGGCGAAATCGACTGCGGTTCTGGAAGTGGAGGTCGACAAGCTGCGTGCTGCTCTCGCGACGATTCACGCCGGTACCGAGGCGATGAAGGGCATGCTCCATGCAATGGAGGAGTTGGACGCACGCATTCGTACCGATCGCGACGCGGAGCAGACGGCGATGGCGGTACGAGGGATTGGGGAGGCCCTCCGGACCATCACCGCCCAAGCGGCGGCTGCTACCGAACGGACCGCCGAAGCAACGGAGTTGTTCGATGCTCTCACGCGAAGCGTACGGACGACCGAGGCCGAAACCCGGCGCGCGGCGGAAGCGCTCCGTGTCCTTGCCGCCGAGGCCGAAGCGCGGGCCGAGACCCTTCGCCAGCGCCAGGGCCCAGGTTGGAGATTCTGGAATCGGAGCCGATGAGCGGCTACCGGCGAGGTACGGTTCTTGGCCTTACCATCGCCGAAACGTTCATCCTCCTTACCTTCCTTCTGCTCATTGCTCTGCTGGGCCTTGTCCATCGGGACGAGCCGTTCCCGGAGCCCGCTACACCAAGCCCGCCGCAGGTATGGGTGCGCCCCGAGGAGATCGAGGCCTTGGTGAACGCGGCTGAGGCGGCGCGCAAGGCGCAGGAGGAAGCCGAGCGGGCCCGTGCAGCGGCCGAACGCGAGTACGACCAGGCGCGACGCGATATCGAGGCCTTGGTGAACGCGGCTGAGGCGGGGCGCAAGGCGCAGGAGGAAGCCGAGCGGGCCCGTGCAGCGGCCGAACGCGAGTATGACCAGGCGCGGCGCGATATCGAGGCCTTGGTGAACGCGGCTGAGGCGGGGCGCAAGGCGCAGGAGGAAGCCGAGCGGGCCCGTGCAGCGGCCGAACGCGAGTACGACCAGGCGCGACGCGATCTGGCGCTACTGCGTCGCAAGGGCAAGAACCCGCCCTGCTGGTATCGGGTCGTCAGCGCCGGCGAGGGAAAGACACGTGAGAAGCCGTACTACGCATTCAATGTGGCGATATACGAAGACGGCATTGAGCTGGCCCCGAGAACGGCGCCACCGGGAGGAGCTTTCGATGACGGCGGCGGACCATACGCGGACGAATGGAAACGGCTGCGCATCGAAGAGCTGCCGTACGGAAAGGCGCTGAGCGACAGTGATTTCACCAAGGCGGTAAGCGATCTGGTCGCACAAGGGAGGAATCGGCAGGTTCGCACCTACGAGTGCGTGTTCAGTGTAATGGTCTGGGACAAGACCCCCGACCACGCCAAGAAGAGATGGAAGGGCGCGCACGACCGCATCATCGAGGGGTCGTTCAGTGCGTATACGGTACGGGACCTCGAGTGGAAGGGTGTCGGGGCGCGGAGCGCCGCAGCACCGGCCGTATACCGGCGGCATCGTCCTGCGCCCCATGGGACTCCATGAGTCGATCGTGCCCGACCCCATGACGTTCATTATCGGGGTAAATTACGGTGCAATGGCCACGCGGCCGGGCCGGGCCGAACCGGCTGGCTCCCTGCCCTGACCCTCGACGATAGTCCATGTTCTTCGACCCCCGGCTCTGGCAGTTCACGCGCGGCGTGCGCCTTCGCATCGCGGCCACGGTGGCGATGGGGGTGCTCGCGTCCCTGGTCGGGATGGGACGGCTCGCATTGCTCGGGTGGCTGCTCGCGCGGGTCTTCGCGGGAGATGCGTTCTCCGAGCTGCTGGCGCCGTTCGCGCTCGTGGCGGTGGTGATGGTGCTGCGCGGCTGGATCGAGCACACCTGCGCCATGGTCGCCCACCGCACCGCGGCGCGGGTGCAGTTGGCGTTGCGCAAGCAGCTCTACGCCCAAGTGGTCGCGCTCGGCCCCGCCCACTTCGGCCTGGAGCGCACCGGCGCGGTCATGATCTCGATGATCGACGGGGTCGAGCAGCTCGAGACGTACTTCGGCGAGTACCTGCCGCAGCTTCTGGTCTCCTTCATCACCCCGCTCGTCGTCTTCGTGCTGCTCGCGTTCCTCGACTTCCCGGTCGCCGCCCTCATGTTCGGCTTCGCGATGTTCACCCTGTTCGCGCCGGCGTCGTTCCAGCGGTGGGACGCCAGGAGCAGCATGCGCCGCTCGAAGGCGTATCGCGGCTTCGCGGCGGAGTTCCTCGACGCGGTGCAGGGGCTCGCCACCCTCAAGGCGTTCGGGCAGAGCACGGCGCGCGGCCGGCTGCTGGCCGAGCGCGCCCGCGAGGTCTTCCGCAGCACGATGTGGGTGCTCGCGACCAACGCGCTCACCCGCGGCCTCACCGACACCGGCATCGCGGTGGGGAGCGCCGCGGTGCTCGCGCTCGGCGCATGGCGGGTGGCGGACGGGCAGATGGGCCTCGACGTGCTCCTCGTGGTGCTGATGATGGGCATCGAGGTGTTCCGCCCCCAGCGCGACCTGCGCGCGCTGCTGCACAACGGGATGATGGGGCGCGCGGCGGCGGACGACATCTTCACGGTGCTCGACGCGCGGCCGAAGGTCGAGCCGCCGGCCGTCCCGCTCGACCTCGACGGTCCGCTCGCTCCGGTGGTGGAGTTCGAGAACGTGTCGTTCGCATACCCGGGCGGGCGCCGCGCCGCGCACCGGGGGCTCTCGTTCCGCGTCGGGGCGGGAGAGCGGGTCGGGTTCGTGGGGGAGAGCGGAGCCGGGAAGTCCACCATCGTCCGGCTGCTGCTGCGCTTCTACGACCCCGACGGCGGCGCGGTGCGGATCGGCGGGCACGACCTCCGCGCGCTCCGGTCCGACGACGTCTACCGCGATGTCGCGGTGGTGAACCAGGACACCTGCCTCTTCCACGGCACCGTCGAGGACAACCTGCGCTTCGGCAAGCCCGACGCGACCGGCGAGGAGATCGAGGCGGCGGCGCGCGCCGCGAACGCCCACGAGTTCATCGCGCGGCTGCCCCAGGGCTACGCCACCGTCATCGGCGAGCGCGGCATCAGGCTCTCGGGCGGCCAGCGCCAGCGCGTCGCGATCGCCCGCGCGCTGCTGCGCGACGCCCCGATCCTGATCCTGGACGAGGCGCTGTCCGCGGTGGACGCGGAGAACGAGGCGGTCATCCAGCAGGCGCTCGACCGGCTGATGCGGGGCCGCACCACCCTCGTCTTCGCGCACCGGCTGTCGAGCGTGGTGGGGGCGGACCGCATCCTGGTGCTCGACCACGGGTCCATCGTCGAGACCGGCGACCACGCATCGCTGATGCGGGCCGGCGGCGCGTACTTCCGGCTGATGGGCGCCCAAGCGGAGGAGAGCGCCCAAGCCGAGGAGAGCACGCAGTCCAGCGCCGCTCTCGCCCCGTCACCGATGGAGGGGGATGCAAGGCAGCGTGAGGTCCCCCTGGAGGACCTGCAAGCCGCCGACGCCGGTGCGCACCTGGAGCCGACCGACGCCATCCTGCGCGCCGAGGGCCTGGGCTGGGCCGGCGCGTTCCGCGAGCTCCTGCGCCACGTGGTCCCGTGGCGGGCGAAGTTCTCGCTCGTCCTGGTGTTCGGAATCGTCAGGGTCGCGGCCCTGATCGGGGTCGGGGTCGCGAGCGCGCTGGCGGTGGCCGCGGTCAAGCAGGGCGAGCCGTACACCCACTACCTGATCGTCCTCGCGATCATCGCGCCGCTGGCGGGGGTGCTGCACTGGCTGGAGTCGTGGTTCGCGCACGACATGGCGTTCCGGATGCTCGCCGAGATGCGCATCGCGCTCTACCGGAAGCTCGATCGGCTCGCGCCGGCCTACCTCGTGCGGCGGCGCACCGGCGATCTGGTCGGAATGGCGACCCACGACGTCGAGCTCGTGGAGTACTTCTTCGCGCACACCGTGGCTCCGTTCTTCGTCGCGGTGCTCGTTCCCGCCGTGGTCATCGGGACGCTGGGGTGGTTCGGATGGCCGATGGCGCTCGCCCTGATCCCGTTCCTCGCGGCGGTGGCCCTGAGTCCGTTCCTCGCCCGGCATCGCATCGACGTGCTGGGCTCGCGGGCCCGCGAGGCGTTCGGCGACATGAGCGCCCACGCCGTGGACACGATCCAGGGGCTCTCCGAGATCCTCGCGTTCCAGCGCACCGGGTCTCGCGCCGCGGAGTTCGTCGCCCGCATCGAGCGCCACACCGGGCTGCGGCTGCCGTTCTTCTCCGACCTCACGAAGCAGACCGCGATCCTGGAGGCGGCGACGGGCCTCGGCGGGCTCGTGGTGGTGGTGACCGGCGCGCACCTCGTCGGCCGCGGCACGCTGGAGCCGGCGATGCTGCCGATGCTCACCCTGCTCGCGATGTCGGCGTTCCTCCCGGTCTCGGAGATCGCCCACATCGGCCGGCAGCTCGCCGACACGCTCGGCGCCACGCGCCGGCTCTACGCGGTGCACAACGAGGTCGAGGTGGTGAAGGACGGTCCGGGGGTGGACGCCGCGCCGCGTCCGGGGAGGGCTGCGGACGCGGACGTGGCGCCGCTCCGTCCCCGGGACGCCACGCCATCGTCTCCGGGCGAGGCCGTGCTCCGGGCAGCCACGCCATCGTCTCCGGGCGAGGCCGTGCTCCGGGCAGCCACGCCATCGTCTCCGGGCGAGGCCGTGCTCCGGGCAGCCACGCCATCGTCTCCGGGCGAGGCCGGGCTCCGGGCAGCCACGCCATCGTCTCCGGGCGAGGCCGTGCTCCGGGCAGCCACGCCATCGTCTCCGGGCGAGGCCGTGCTCCGGGACGCCACGCCGTCCGGCCCCGGTGGCGCGGCTCCCCCGGGTGCGGGCGGGATCGGGATCGAGGTCCGGGGGGTCACGTTCTCCTACTTCGGGAACCGCCGGCTCGCGCTCGACGGAGCCACGTTCACGGTGCCGGCGGGGAAGACGGTGGCGCTGGTCGGGCCTTCGGGGGCGGGCAAGACCACCGTTGCGCACCTGCTCATGCGGTTCTGGGACCCGGGCTCGGGCGTCATCCGGTTCGACGGGCACGACCTGCGCGAGTACCGGCTCGACGATCTCCGCGACAGCATCGCGCTGGTCACGCAGGACACCTACCTGTTCAACGAGACCCTGCGCTCCAACATCCTCCTCGCGAAGCCGGAGGCGACCGGGGCGGAGCTGGACGACGCGGTGCGCCGCGCCTCGCTGGGCGCGTTCGCCGAGGCGCTCCCGGACGGCCTGGAGACCCGGGTCGGCGAGCGTGGAGTGCGGCTCTCCGGCGGCCAGCGCCAGCGCGTCGCGATCGCGCGCGCGTTCCTGAAGGATGCCCCGGTGCTGATCCTCGACGAGGCGACCTCGCACCTAGACGCGGTGAACGAGCAGGCGGTGCGCCATGCGCTGGAGGAGCTGATGAGCGACCGCACCACCATCGTGATCGCGCATCGCCTGTCCACCGTCCGGGACGCCGACCGCATCGTGGTGCTCGACGCGGGACGCACCGAGGAGGCCGGGAGCCACGACGAGCTGATTGCACGCGGCGGGCTCTACCGCCGGCTCGTCGGGCGCCAGATGACGGCAGCGGTGGGGAGCGGTCGCTGACCGGCCGCTTGGACGTCCGGTTTCGCACCGGGACTTGCCGCAGGGCGAGCTGCCCAGAACGTCACCGATGCGCTGAACATTGCCCTGACCGGGGCTTCCCGCACGGCGAGCTGCCCGTGACGCGACCCGATGCGCCCTGCGCCCGCACGGCATGTGCCTTGCGCCTGCACGGTACATGCCTTGCTCCTCCCCCGAAGCCGGAGCCGAAAGCTGCGCCCTGTGCCTGCACGGTCCATGCCCTGCGTCTACAGACGCCTGCGCCCTGCGCCTGCACGGCACGCGCCCTGCGCCTGCATGGCACGGGCTCTGCGCCTGCACTGCCGGCGCCCTGCGTCTACAGACGCGGTGCCGGCCCGGCTCCACAATCCACCGACGCTTCGGGAGCCATGTCTGCTCCGACGGCCGGGACGATTCCGGCCGGAGAGTGCTTTCCCGTCACCGGCCCGGGCGTCGTGCGCCTCGCCCGATCACCCTGGTTCGGCGCGGAGGCGAAGGCATGTTAGATTCACGAGCGGGCGGCCGATGCCGTGACTGCACATCCGCCCGCAGGGTGCACGGAAGACGAAATGACGAGCCAATCCGTCACGAAGGCGGGCCTGAAGCAGGAGACGATCGCGATCGTTGCGGTCGGGCTGACCCTCCTCGGAACGACCCTGCTCACCACGAGCCGGCTCGAAGCCCGGATCGACCGCGTTCAGGCCAACATCGATCGTGTTCAGGCCGAGATCCGAGCCGAAGCTCGGGCGGACCGCGAAGCCTTCTCCCGGGAGATCCTCCGCTTGACCACCGAACAGTCCCGTCTGGCGGGCATCGTCGAGGGCTCCCGCCGCGAGTAGAGCCGATTGTCCATGCTGGAGCGGTCGTGATGCCGGTGCCATGACCGCACATTCGCCCGGCAGGGTGCACGGAAGACGAGATGACGAGCCAATCCGCCACGAAGGTGGGCCTGAAGCAGGAGACGATCGCGATCGTTGCGGTCGGGCTGACCATCCTCGGAACGATCCTGCTCACCACGAGCCGGCTCGAAGCCCGGATCGATCGAGGTCTGGCCGAGACCCGAGCCGAAGCTCGGGCGGATCGCGAAGCCTTCTCCCGGGAAGTCCTCCGCCTGACCGCCGGACAGTCCCGCCTCGCGGGCATCGTCGAGGGGCTCCGCCCCGAGTAGCGCCGACAGTCGATACCGGAGCCGGCGTGACAGCCGGTTCCATGACTGTCCATCCGCCCGGCAGGGCGCACGGAAGACGTGATGACGAGCCAATCCGCCACGAAGGTGGGCCTGAAGCAGGAGACGATCGCGCTCGTTGCGGTCGGCCTGACCCTCCTGGGAACGATCCTGCTCACCACGAGCCGTCTCGAAGCCCGGATCGACCGCGTTCAGGCCAGCATCGACCGTGGTCTGGCCAAGGTTCGAGCCGAAGCTCGGGCGGACCGCGAAGCCTCCGCCCGGGACCGCGAAGCCTCCTCCCGGGATCGCGAAGCTGCCGCCCGGGCTCGCGAAGCCTTCTCCCGGGAGATCCTCCGCCTGACCGCCGGGCAGTCCCGCCTCGCGGGCATCGTCGAGGGGCTCCCCCCCGAGTAGCGCCGACGGTCGATGCCGGGAGCCGGGCACCGGCCCCGGACCACCGGAAGATTCTTCGTTGTCCGGCGCCATGTTGTCCGGCGCCATGCCCCATCCGTGTTCGGTCAAGATCCCACGGTTTCCTTCCCGGGCACGGATGCCTCTCCGGGAAGGAATGAGGCTCCAGCGTGGGCGACGCCATTCCCGCCCGACCGGGAATCCGTCGATTCGGTCCGTGGATTGTGCGGCGCAGACCGGGATTGTGCGACGCAGACCGATCAACCGATCACGGATGCGCTGTGCCCGGGGGCGGCGGGAAGCGGGTTGTTCCGCCGCGAGGCGTCACATGCGCACCGTCAATGCCGGAGGTCCGGCATCGACGCCTTCTTCCGGGCCATGAACTCCCTGAGCGCCTCGTCCACGGAAGCGTCGAGCGGCGGCGGGTGGTAGTCGCGCAGAGTCGCCTTCCATTTCGCGTTGGCGCGCGCCATGGCGTCCTTGCCACCGGCGTCGATCCAGTTTTCGTAGGAGTCCGTATCGGCGATCTCGCACTCGTGGAAGGCGGTCTCGAAGCGGGAGAGGGTATGGGCGCAGTCGAAGAAGTGGTTCCCCGGACCCACTTCCTCGAAGGCATCGAGCGCCAGCGCTCCGCTGTCCACGGGCAGTCCGTTCAACAAGGTGTGGACGGCGTCCAGGTAGTCCGCGTCCAGCATGAGCTTCTCGTAGCCGATGGCGAGCGCCGCCTCCAGCCAGCCGGCCGCGTGCAGGATGAAGTTGGCGCCGCAGAGGAGCGCGGTGTAGAGCGACGTGACGCTCTCCTGCATGGCCTGGGCGTCGGGGAGCTTCGACGACGTGAAGGCGCCGCTGCATCGAAGCGGGAGACCGATCCTTCGTGCAAGCTGCGCCGCGGCGAACGAGCCGAGCGCGGACTCCGCCGTGCCGAAGGTGGGCGAGCCGGTCTTCAGGTCCACCGTGGTCAGGAAGTTGCCGAACACCGCGGGGGAGCCCGGGCGTTCGAGCTGGCCCAGCGCAACCCCCGCCATTACCTCGGCGAGCGACTGCGCCACCGCCCCCGCCATGGACACCGGACCGGTCGCGCCGCCCAGGATGAAGGGGACGACCACCGGACACTGGTTCGCGCGGGCATAGGCCCGCAGCGAGCCGGACATCGCCCGGTCGTAGACGAGCGGCGAGTTCATGTTGATGTTGCCCATGATCACGCAGTGCTCGTCGGTGAACCGCCTGCCGAACGCGATGCGGGCCATCTCGATGGAGTCGTCCGCCCGCTCCGGGGTGGTGACGGAGCCCATGAAGGGCTTGTCGCTGTAGCGAAGGTGCGCGTAGACCATGTCGAGGTGGCGCTTGTCGACCGGCAGGTCGACCGGCTCGCACACCGTTCCGCCGGAGTGGTGCAGCCAGGGCGACGCGTACGTCAGCTTGACGAGGTTCTCGAAGTCGGCCAGCGTGCCGTAGCGCCGGCCGCCGTCCATGTCGTGCACGAAGGGCGCTCCGTACGCCGGCGCGAAGACCACGTTGTCCTCGCCGATCAGCACCGAACGTTCGGGATTGCGGGCGTGGTGGGTGAAGCTCCGCGGAGCCGACCCGGCGATGATCGCCTTGAGGAGCCCCGGCTCGAACCGTACGCGTTCTCCCCGAACGTCGGCGCCCGCATCGCGCCACAGCGCCAGAGCGTCCGTATCGCCGCGGAACTCGATGCCGACGTCCTCGAGGATCCGATCGGTGGTCCGGTCGATCAGGTCCAGCCCTTCCTCGCTCAGCAGGTGATAGACCGGAATCTTGCGCCGCACTCCGGCCACCGCCGGCGGACCGGCGGCGGCGCGCCGCCGTCGTCGGGCGCGAGCACCGGTGCGGCGCCGGGGGCCGGCGGGGGGAGGGGAGGCGGCGCCTTGCTTCACTCGGGCTCCGGAAGTCCCGCGTCAGGAGCCGGATGATTCGGTGTACGCCATGGACGATGCTCCGCCCGATTCGTTGCCGGCCCGGCCGGGCGGCGTTGCCGACCCGTTCGCGCGGCTCCCGAATCGCGAGATTGCGGCGTCGCGATCATACTTCGGCGGGCGGCGCACGTGGCGGATCTCTCGCGTCCCGTCCCCGCGGAGTAGACTCGCGCGTGGCGCGTCGGACCTCCACTTCGAGCCGGCGGCCCCGCCCCCGCGGAGTAGACTCGCGGGTAGCGGCCCGGCCGGGACGGCACGACCCGCGGCGCGACGGTAACGACCGGCGATGAGACTCGGACGAGCATTCTGGAAGGACATCATGAGGAGCCTCACCGCGGCGGGGCAGGGGCTCCTCGGCCGGCGCGCCGAAGACCGCGTGGACGAGGACATCCGCGCGCTCTGCCATGCCCTGCTTCGCATCAAGGGCGAGGCATCGGTGGTGACGCTCGCCCGGCGCACCCTCGATGCGTTCGCCGCGCTCGACACGCAGGGGCGGGAGGCGTTCTTCGAGTTCCTGCGCGGCGACCTCGGCGCCGAGCCGGCGGCCCTGGATGCGGCCGTGGAGACCTACCGGGCCGGGCCCGGCCCGGAGACGGCGGCGGCGCTCGCGGCGGCGGCCGAGCCGCGGCGCCAGGAGCTCCTGCGCCTGATGAACACCGCCCCGGACGGCACCCGCGACATCCTCGCGATGCGGGTCGCCCTGCTCGACGCGCTGCCCCGGCGCCCGGAGCTCAAGCTCGTGGATGACGACTTCGTGCACATGCTCCGCTCCTGGTTCAACCGCGGGTTCCTCGATCTGCACCGCATCGACTGGCGTACGCCGGCGCTGGTGCTCGAGAAGCTCATCGAGTACGAGGCGGTGCACCAGATCCTCGACTGGGACGACCTGCGCCGGCGGCTGGAAGCGGACCGGCGCTGCTTCGGGTTCTTCCACCCCTCGTTGCCCGACGAGCCGCTCATCTTCGTCGAGGTCGCCCTGTGCAAGGGGCTGGCCGGCTCGGTCACGGACCTGCTCTTCGGCGAGGTCGAGCCGGACGTCGACGCGGATACCGCGATCTTCTACTCCATCAGCAACTGCCAGCGGGGCCTCGCCGGCGTCTCCTTCGGCAACTTCCTGATCAAGCAGGTGGTGAGGGAGCTCGCGGCCGAGAACCCGCGGCTGGTCGGGTTCGCCACCCTCTCCCCGGTCCCCGGTTTCCGCAAGTGGCTGATCGGGGAGGCGCGGGAAGGGCGGTTGCCGGCCGGGCGGGGCGGTGGGGAGGCGGGGCTCGACGGTATCGAGACGCCCGGCTGGGCGGCCGACCGGGCGCCGGGAGAGCATCTGGAGGCGCGTCTGTCGCGGCTCTGCGCGCACTACCTGCTGCGGGCCAGGCGCGGGAGCCACCCGCTCGACCCGGTGGCCCGCTTCCACCTGCGCAACGGCGCCCGGCTCGAACGGATACACTGGATGGGCGATCCGTCGCCGACCGGCCTGCGGCAGTCCGCCGGGATGATGGTGAACTACGTCTACGACGAGGCGGAGGTCGTCGCCAACCACGAGGCATACGTGAACGACGGGCGGATCGTCCACTCGCGCTCGGTTGCCGACCTCGCCGGCCCCGAGCAGGAAGGCGGGCGCCGCACCGGACGCGCCCGCGCCCCGGCGTCGTCACCGATCCGGACCATGCCGGGGAGAGCCCGGCGCACGGAGCAACCGGACGAATGACCACCGACCACGATATCGCAACCCGGCCGCGCCAGCGCCGGTCCGGGGGGCGCAGCGCGAACCGGCGCGGCGCGGGGCCGGCGGTGAGGCAGCTTCCCTGGGAGATCCCCGTCAACCACGACGTCCCGACCGAGCCGCTCACCGGGGATCAGGTGCGGGCGGTGCACGACGGCGCGATGCGGGTGCTCGAGGAGATCGGGATCGAGTTCCTGAACGAGGAGGCCCGCGAGGTCCTGAAGGCGGCCGGCTGCGAGACGAGCCGGGGCGGCACCAACGTGCGCATGGATCGTGCGCTGGTGATGGAGAAGGTGGGGCTCGCGCCCTCGCGGTTCGCCATCACCCCGCGCAACCCCGCGCACGCGGTCCCGGTCGGCGGGCGCCACATGGCCTTCGTCAACGTGTCGAGTCCGCCCAACTGCTCGGACCTCGACCGCGGACGCCGCCCCGGCGACCGCGAGAGCTACCGGGACCTGCTCAAGCTCACCCAGTACTTCAACTGCATCCACATGGCCGGCGGCTATCCGGTGGAGCCGGTCGATCTGCACCCGTCGGTGCGCCACCTCGACTGCCTCTACGACAAGCTCACCCTGACCGACAAGGTCCCGCACGCCTACTCGCTCGGCACCGCACGGGTCGAGGACGCGATGGAGATGGTCCGCATCGCGGGCGGGCTCACGCACGACGAGTTCGACGCGGCGCCCCGCATGTACACCAACATCAACTCGTCCTCGCCGCTCAAGCACGACTGGCCGATGCTCGACGGCGCGATGCGGCTCGCGCGCCGCGGGCAGCCCACCATCGTCACCCCGTTCACCCTGGCCGGGGCGATGGCCCCGGTGACCCTGGCCGGCGCGGTCACCCAGTTCGTGGCCGAGGGGCTGTCCGCCATCGTGCTGCTCCAGTGTGTCGAGCCGGGCGTGCCGTGCGCCATCGGATCGTTCACCTCGAACGTCGACATGCGCACCGGCGCCCCCGCCTTCGGGACCCCGGAGTACATCCGCGCCACCCAGATCTCGGGACAGATGGCCCGCTTCTACGGACTGCCCCTGCGCGCCTCCAACGCCTGCGCCGCGAACTGCCCCGACGCGCAGGCCGCGTGGGAGAGCGCGTTCTCGCTGTGGGCGTCGGTGGCGGCGGGGGTGAACGTGGTCTACCACGCCGCGGGCTGGCTCGAAGGGGGGCTGTGCGCGTCGTACGAGAAGTTCGTGATGGACTGCGAGACGCTCCAGCAGATCACCGCCTACCTGAAGCCGGTTCCGGCCACCGAAGACGACATCGCCGTCGATGCCGTCCGGGAGGTGGGTTCGGACGGCCACTTCTTCGGCTGCCGGCACACCCGGGAGCGGTACGAGACCGCGTTCTACGGCCCGTTCCTCTCCGACTGGAGCAACTTCGAGAGCTGGGAGGAACGCGGCTCGATCGACACCCCGCGGCGGGCCAACGCGGTCTGGAAGAAGATCCTCGCCGAGTTCGAGCCGCCGCCGATCGACGAGGCGATCCGCGAGGAGCTGGCCGCGTTCGTGGAGCGCCGCAAGCGCGAGGGCGGCGCCCCGACGGATTTCTGACCCGTTCCCCCGGGAGCACGGACCGGAGTTCCTCCGTGAGGCGCAGGGGGCGCGTGAGAGCCCCGTTCCCTCAGGAACACGGACCGGAGCCCGGTGGAGCAACTTCTCGGTGACGGATTTCTGAGCCGTTCCCCGGGAGCACGGACCGGAGGCGTCCCGCGAGCGCGAGCGCCGAGCCGGCACCGGTCACCGTGGGCGCCGAGCCGGCACCGGTCACCGTGGGCGCCGAGCCGGCGCCGGCACCGATCGCCGCGGGCGCTACTGCGCGGTCTGCTCCAGCTCCCCGGAGACCCCGAGGCGGTCGTGCATGACGGGGCTGGTGGTGGTGTACTGGAGGAACTGCCTCGCATCGGGGTCGAGGTGCTTCTGGACCGCGAACGCGGTGAGCGCCGCCTCGTGGAAGCCGCTCAGGATGAGCTTCTTCTTGCCGGGGTAGGTGTTGATGTCGCCGATGGCGAAGATCCCCGGCACGCTGGTCTGGAACTTCTCGGTGTCCACCGGGATCTGGCGCTTCTCCACCCCGAGGCCCCACTCGGCGATCGGGCCGAGGTTCGGCGAGAGTCCGTAGAAGACGAGCATCTCGTCGAAGCGCACCGTGTGCTTCCCGGCGTCCTTCTCGAACGGCTGGACCTCGACGCCCTTCAGCGAGCCGCCTTCCTCGACGAGTCCGCCGATCCGACCGATCAGGATGCGGATGCGTTCGGGCTCGGCCGCGGCCATCGCCCGGAGCCGCTCGACGGAGGCCGGCTGCGCGCGGAAAGCGTCGCGCCGGTGCACCAGGGTGAGGCTCTTCGCAGCCGGCGCGAGCTCCAGCGCCCAGTCGAGCGCCGAGTCGCCGCCCCCCAGGACCGCCACCGCCTTGTCACGGTATCGGGTCTTGTGGAGCACCTTGTACTCGACGTTGATCCCTTCGTGGCGCTCCACGCCGGGAACGCGCAACGGCCGCGCCCGGAAGGAGCCGAGTCCGCCCGCGATGACCACCGCGCGGGCGAGGAACCGCGTTCCGGCGGACGTCTCCAAGGTGAACGCGCCATCGGGCTCGCGCTCGAGCTTCGTCACCATCTCGTCCAGGTGGAGGTCGGGCGTGAACGGGCGGATCTGCTCCGCGAGACGCTCGACGAGCTCGCGCGCGCCCACCACCGGAAGCGCCGGGATGTCGTAGATCGGCTTCTCCGGGTAGAGCGCGGCGCACTGGCCGCCAATCTCCGGCAACGTGTCCACCACGTGCGCGTGGATCCCGAGCAGCCCCAGCTCGAAGACCTGGAACAGGCCGCAGGGGCCGGCGCCGATGATGACCACGTCGGTCTTGATGCTCATCGCTGGTTCGATCCTCCCGGTTCGATCCCCTTGGTTCGATCCTCTTGGGCCGCGGGGTGCGGAACGTCGCGCGTCCGGCCGAACTCCGGCCGGGCGGAGCGAGTCACAGGGCAAGGGAGCCGCCGGTGCGCCGGGCGCCCGATCCGGGCGGCGGCGGCACTGGTCCGGCGGGCGGCGCGCGATCGTACACCGAACCGTTCTCCCGGCGCAGATTCCATGCGGTGGATCTCATAGAATCCGGCAAGCCGGACAGGAGCCGGACGCATTCCCCGCCGCGTTTCGCGCACGACGCACAAGGAGCCCCGAATGTCCCAGCCGCAGCAAGCCTTCAAGTGGGTCGGAACCCGGCCGGTGCGTCCCGACGGCGTGCCGAAGGTCACGGGGGCCGCGAAGTTCGGCGCGGACTACCATCTGCCCGGAATGCTCTGCGGAAAGGTGCTGCGCAGCCCCCACGCGCACGCCCGCATCCGTTCCATCGACACTTCCCGCGCCGAGGCGCTGGCGGGCGTGAAGGCGGTGGTCACCGGCGCGGACCTGCCCGACCACCCGTTCGCGTACGTCGGCCCCGAGCGGCTCGCGGTCAACTTCTGGCACGTCACGCGCAACGTCATGGCGCGCGAGAAGGTGCTCTACGAGGGCCATGCGGTCGCCGCGGTGGCCGCGACCAGCGCCATCGTCGCGAATCGCGCCCTCGCCCTCATCGACGTGGACTACGAGGTGCTGCCGCACGTCATCGACGTCGAGGAGGCGATGGCCGAGGACGCGCCGCTGCTGTTCGAGGACATGATCACGCGCGGGGTGGAGCCGGCCCCCGAGCGCCCGTCGAACGTCTCCAGGCGGGTCGGGTTCGACATCGGCGATCCGGCCGCGGGGTTCGCCGAGGCCGAGGAGATCGTCGAGAAGCACTACCGGACCGCGCCCGTCCACCAGGCGTACATCGAGCCCCAGGCCTGCCTCGCGCGCTGGGAGGGCGGCGGCAAGGCCGAGATCTGGAGCTCCAGCCAGGGCCACTTCATGGTGCGCGACCTCACCGCCAAGCTCACCGGCATGGCCATCGGCGACCTCAAGGTCCACCCGGCCGAGATCGGCGGCGGCTTCGGCGGCAAGACCCTCGTGTACCTGGAGCCGGTGGCGCTCACGCTCTCGAAGAAGTCCGGCCACCCGGTGCGGATGAACATGTCGCGCGAGGAAGTGTTCAAGGGCACCGGCCCGACCTCCGGAGCCTCGATGACGGTGAAGATCGGCTGCCGGCGCGACGGCGCCATCACCGCGGCCGAGGCGGTCCTCAAGTACCAGGCCGGCGCGTTCCCCGGCTCCCCGGTGATGAACGGCTGCATGTGCGCGTTCGCGCCCTACGACATCCCGAACCAGCGCACCGTCGGGTACGACGTGGTCAGCAACCGCCCGAAGGCCGCCGCGTACCGCGCCCCCGGCGCGCCGATGTCGGCGTTCGCGGTGGAGAGCACGCTGGACATCGCGGCGAAGTCCATCGGCATGGACCCACTCGAGTTCCGGCTGAAGAACGCCGCCACTCCGGGCACCCGGATGGTCTACGGCCCCAAGCTCGCGCACGGCGGCTACGTCGAGACGGTACGGGCCCTGCTCGACCACCCGGACTACCGGGCGCCGCTCGGGCCGAACCAGGGGCGCGGCGCGGCGTCCGGATACTGGTTCAACGGGGCGGGCGACTCCGCCGCGAACGTGGCGGTCAACACCGACGGCACCGTGACCGTCGCCACCGGCAGCCCGGACATCGGCGGCTCGCGGGCGTCGATGGCGATCATGGCGGCGGAGACGCTCGGCATCGACTACGACCTGATCCGGTCCGGCGTGGCCGATACCGAGACGGTGCCGTACTGCCACGTCACCGGCGGGTCGCGGGTGACCTACGCCACGGGTCTCGCGGTCATCAGGGCCTGCGAGCGGATCGTCGACGACCTGCGGGCGCGGGCCGCGCTGATGTGGAACGTGGACGCCGACGCGGTGGTGTGGGAGGACGGCCACGCGAAGCCCGCCGGCGGCAACGCGGGGGACTTCGAGCCGTTGCCGCTTGCGGAGATCGCTTCGAAGTCCAGCGCGACCGGCGGTCCCATCGGGGCGACCGGAACCGTGAACGCGGGCGGGCAGGCGCCCGCGTTCTCGACCCAGTTCTGCGACGTGGAGGTCGATCCCGAGACCGGCCGGGTCACCGTCCTGCGCTTCGTGGCGGCGCTGGACGCGGGGCGCGCGATCCACCCGGACTACGTCGAAGGCCAGATCCAGGGCGGAGTGGTGCAGGGGATCGGCTGGGCGCTCAACGAGGAGTACGTCTACGACGACGACGGCAGGATGAGCAATCCGGGCTTCCTCGACTACCGGGTGCCGGTGGCCTCCGACGTCCCGATGATCGAGCCGATCGTCGTCGAGGTCCCGAATCCGAACCATCCGTTCGGGGTCAAGGGCGTCGGCGAGGCCGGCATCTGCCCGCCGATGGCGGCGATCGCGAACGCGGTGGCGGACGCGGTCGGGCGGCGGGTGCGGGAGCTGCCGATCTCCCCGCCCAGGCTGCTGGCCGCGCTCGACCGCCCCGACGGCCCCGAGCTGTGACCGTCAAGGTCGTCCTCTCCACCGGGACGGGGCTCGCGCGCACCGGCGGGGAGAAGGAGTTCGAGGTCGAGGCCGGCAACCTGCGCGGGGTGATCAGGGCTCTGGACGCGCGCTTCCCCGGCCTCGGCGAGTACCTGGAGGAGGAGACCACCGTCGCGATCGACGGCCAGATCCACGAGACCGCGTACTTCCAGCGGCTGCGCGAGGATGCGGAGGTGTACTTCCTGCCGAAGATCGAGGCCGGCTGAAGCGGGACGGCGGGCATGAGACGGTCCTTTCTCGTCCGCATCGGGAAGGCGATCCCCGGATCGTTCCTGCTGTCCGGAGCCCTGCTGCTGCTCGTCGTCGCGTGGATGGCGAGCGGCCGGTTCCTCGGCTCCGCCGAACCCGCGGACGAGGCGGCGGCCACCCGTGAGCCCGCGGCGGTGGAGCCGATGAAGGTCCTGGTCGATGCGTTGCCCGCGAGCGAGGTGGCGGTGGAGGTCGTCGTGCAGGGCCGGATCGAGCCCCGCCGCCGTCTCGATCTCCGGGCCGAGACCAGCGGGCAGGTGGTCGAGATCCCGATCCGCAAGGGGGCCAGGGTCGCGCAGGGGCAGGCGCTGCTGCGGCTGGCCGCGGACGACCGGCCCGCGCGGGTCGCCCAGGCCCGCGCCGAGCTCGCCCGGCGACGCCTGGACCTCGAAGCCGAGCGCCGGCTCTTCGACCGGAAGCTGCAATCGGAGTCGAAGCTGAGGGTCGCCGAAGCGTCGGTGGCCGCCGCCCGCGCCGCGTTGAAGGCGGCCGAGCTGGAGCTGGAGCGGACCGCGGTCCACGCCCCGTTCGACGGTGTGGTGGAGACGATCCACGTGGAGCTCGGCAGCTTTGTCGACCGCGCCGATCCGATGGTCGAGCTGATCGACGACACCCGGCTGAAGGCGGTCGGCTACGTGGCGCAGCAGAGCGTGCCGGCCGTCGCCCCGGGCCAGCCGGTCAGCGTGCGGCTGCTGGACGGGCGGACCGTCGACGGGCAGATCGACTTCATCTCGAACGTGGCGGACGCGCAGGCCCGCAGTTTCCGGGTGGAGGCCGAGGTGGCCTCCGCCCGCGGGGTGCTGAACGCCGGGATCAGCGCGGAGCTTCGCATCGCGGTGGGGACGGAGCGGGCGCACTTCGCTTCACCGTCGATCCTGACCCTCGACCACCAGGGACGGGTCGGCGTCAAGGCGGTGGACGAGGATCGCACCGTCGTCTTCCACCCGATCTCGCTGGTGCGCACCCAGGCGGACGGGGTCTGGGTGTCGGGCCTCCCCGAAGGCGCGCGCGTGATCGTGCAGGGACAGGGGTTCGTCGCCGGCGGGCAGGTCGTCACGCCGGTGTCCCGGTCGTGAGCGCCCTCATCGATGCGGCGCTCGCCCGCGGCCGCACCGTGGTGCTGCTGTTCCTCGTCATCCTCCTGTCCGGCAGCGTCGCCTACGTCACGATCCCGAAGGAATCGGAGCCGGACATCGCGATTCCGATCATCTACGTGTCGATGAGCCACGAGGGCATCTCTCCGGAGGACGCCGATCGGCTGCTGGTCCGGCCCATGGAGCAGGAGCTGCGGTCCATCGAAGGCATCAAGACGGTGAAGAGCACCGCGTCGGAAGGCCATGCCTCGGTGACGCTGGAGTTCTTCGCGGGCTTCGACAGCAACCGCGCCCTGGACGACGTGCGCGAGAAGGTCGATGCCGTCAAGTCCGAGCTGCCGGCCGATACCGAGGAGCCCACGGTGAACGAGATCAACGTGGCCCTGTTCCCGGTGCTCACCGTCTCGTTGTCCGGTCCGCTCCCGGAGCGGAGCCTCGTGGCCCTCGCCCGCGATCTGAGGGACCGCATCGAGGCCCTGCCCGGCGTGCTGGAAGCCGACATCGGCGGCGACCGGGAGGCGGTGCTGGAAATCCTGGCCGAGCCGACGGTGATGGAGACCTACGGCCTGAGCTACGCCGAGCTGTTCACCCTGATCCGCAACAACAACCTGCTGGTGGCGCCCGGCGCGATGGACACCGGGGCGGGGCGGCTCGTGGTCAAGGTGCCGGGCGTGGTGGAGTCGTTCGAAGACGTGCTCGCGATGCCGCTCAAGGTGGACGGCGACCGGGTCGTGACGTTCGCCGACGTGGCGACGGTGCGGCGCGGCTTCAAGGACCCGGAGGGCTTCGCCCGGGTCGGTGGCCAGCCGGCGGTCACGCTGGAGATCAGGAAGCGGGTGGGCGCCAACATCATCGACACCGTCGCCGAGGTGCGCGCCATCATCGAGGCGGAGCGCGCGCACTGGCCGCCCGCGGTCGAGGTCGCCTACATGCAGGACAAGTCCGACGACATCCGCACCATCCTCGGCGATCTGCAGAACAACATCCTGTCCGCGATCCTGCTGGTGATGATCATCATCGTCGCGGCGCTGGGTCCGAGGTCCGCCCTGCTGGTCGGCCTCGCCATCCCGGGCTCGTTCCTGGCCGCCGTGGCGATCCTGGACGCCTTCGGCCTGACCCTGAACATCGTCGTCCTGTTCAGCCTGATCCTGGTCGTGGGCATGCTGGTCGACGGCGCCATCATCGTCACCGAGCTCGCGCAGCGGAACCTGTCCCGCGGCGAGGCGCCGGTCGCGGCCTACGGCGCGGCGGCCAAGCGCATGGCGTGGCCGGTGGCGGTCTCCACGGCGACCACCCTGGCGGTCTTCGCGCCGCTCCTGTTCTGGCCCGGCGTCGTCGGGGAGTTCATGAAGTACCTTCCCATCACCGTGATCGTCGCGCTGAGCGCGTCGCTGGCCATGGCGCTGGTGTTCCTGCCGGTCCTGGGGGCGAACATCTCGTGCCGGCCGCGCGCCGCCGGCGAGCCGGGTGCGTCCGCCCCTTCCGCGGTGGCGCGCGGCTACGCGGCGGCCATGGCGGTGCTGCTGCGCCACCCGGCCCGGACCCTGGTGGTGGCGCTGCTGGCCATCGCCGCCACCGGCGCGGCGTATCGGGAGTTCGGCAAGGGAGTGGAGTTCTTCCCGGACGTCGAGCCGGAGTTCGCGCAGATCCGGGTCCATGCGCGCGGCGACCTGTCCATCCGCGAGAAGGACGCCATCGTGCGCGAGGTCGAGGAGCGCATCCTCGGCGCCCCGGAGCTGCGGTCCGTCTATGCCCGTTCGTTCAACCGGGTGTCCGGAGAGAACATGGCCGAGGACGTCGTCGGCGTCATCCAGCTCGAGTTCATCGACTGGGACGAGCGCCGGCCCGCGGTCGAGATACTGGACGAGCTCGAAGCCAGGGTCGGCGACGTCCCCGGCGTGGTGGTCGAGTTCCGCAAGGCCGAGGGCGGCCCCTCCGAGGGCAAGCCGATCCAGGTGGAGGTGAGCTCCAGGGAGCCGGCGCGCATCGCGCGGGCGGTGGCCGGGATCCGCGCCGTGATGGAGGAGCTCGGCGGTTTCGCGGCCGCCGAGGACGATCGGCCGCTGCCCGGCATCGAGTGGCGCCTCAAGGTCGATCGCGAGCGGGCGGCGCGGCTCGGCGCCGACGTGGCGACCCTGGGGAACGCGGTGCAGCTCGTCACCAGCGGGATCAGGGTCTCGGGCTACCGTCCCGAAGACAGCGACGACGAGCTGGACATCCGGGTACGGTTCCCGTACTCCGAACGCAACCTGGGGCAGCTCGATCAGCTCCGGGTGCCGACTGCGAACGGCATGGTGCCCATCGGCAACTTCGTGACCCTGGAGCCGTCGCCCAGGACGGGGGTGCTGAGGCGGGTCGACGGCCGGCGGGCGATGACCGTCCGGTCCGACGTGGAGCCGGGGCTGCTGGTGGACGACCGGACCCGCGCGCTGCGCAAGGCCCTGGCCGGGGCGGAGCCGGACCCCGCGGTGGAGGTCCGCTTCAAGGGCGAGGACGCGGACCAGAAGGAAGCGGGCGAGTTCCTGGTCCGTGCGTTCATCGGCGCGGTGCTGCTGATGGGCCTGATCCTGGTCACGCTGTTCAACAGCGTCTACCAGGCCGTCCTGGTGCTCTCCGCCATCGTGTTCTCGACCGCCGGCGTCCTGATCGGGCTGATGGTCACCGCCCAGCCGTTCGGCATCGTGATGGTCGGTCTCGGGATCATCGCGCTGGCCGGCATCGTGGTGAACAACAACATCGTCCTGATCGACACCTACAACCGCATGCGCGCCGGGGGAATGGACGGGTACACGGCCGCCCTGGAGACCGGCAAGCTGCGGCTGCGGCCGGTGTTCCTCACCGCCCTCACCACGGTCCTCGGCCTGATGCCCATGGTGCTGGCGATGAACCTCGACCTGATCGACCGCGAGATCACCTTCGGCGCGCCCTCGACCCAGTGGTGGACCCAGTTGTCGAGCGCGATCGCGGGCGGGCTGTCCTTCGCCACGCTGCTGACCCTGGTCCTGACCCCGGCCCTGCTCGTGCTGGGCGACAATGTCGGCCGGTGGCTGCGGCAGCGGCTCGGCGGCGCGCCCGCCCTGCCGGACGGGCGGGTCCGGCCGGCGCCGAGCGGGTGAGGCGCATGAACGCACGGAAGCTCCGCACGGCGGAGCGGGGCCGGGGGACTTGAGCGCGGGCGGCGGCGTCAACCAGGGAGGGAACGGAACATGGACAATTCGGGCAAGTCGGTCGTCGTCACCGGAGCGGCGCAGGGGATCGGGCTCGCGTGCGCGCGGCGTTTCGCGGCCGACGGGGCGAAGGTCGTGCTCGCCGACATCCAGGCCGGGAAGGGCGAGGCGGCGGCGCGGTCGCTGCGCGATGCGGGGGGCGCGGCGACGTTCGTCGCCTGCGACGTGGGCGATCGCGGCCAGGTCGAGGCGCTGGTGGAGAAGGCGGTCGAGGCGCACGGCGGCCTCGACGTCATGATCAGCAACGCCGCGGTGCTTCATCCCGCCGGCGTCCTCGATCTGGAGGAAGAGGATTTCGACCGGGTGGTGCGGGTGAACCTCAAGGGGTTCTTCCTCACCGGCCAGGCCGCGGCGAAGCGGATGGTCGCGCAGGGGCGCGGCGGGACGATCATCAACATGTCGTCGATCCAGGCGTCCATCACCAACGCCAACCTGCTCTCCTACGCGGTGTGCAAGGGCGGGGTGAAGCAGCTCACGGTGGCGATGGCGCTGGCGCTGGCCCCGAAGGGCATCCGCGTCAACGCCATCGGGCCCGGCAGCATCGCCACCGACATGGTCATGCAGCTCATGTCGAGCGAGGAGGCGCGGCGCACCGTGATGTCCCGCACGCCGATGGGGCGGCTCGGGAAGCCGGAGGAGATCGCCGCGGTCGCCGCGTTCCTCGCGAGCGACGAGGCGTCGTACATCACCGGCGAGACGGTGGTGGCGGACGGCGGACGGCTCGGGCTGAACTACGTGGTGCCGGTCGCGGACTGACCGCCGGAACGCGCCGGGAACGTCTCGTCGAAGGAGCGCACGGCGCCACCACCGGCCCGCGCGATGCGACGGACGGCGATCATGCCAATCCTGCTCGGAATCGACACCGGAGGCACGTATACCGACGCGGCGCTGCTCGACGAGCGGTCCGGGCGGGTGGTCGCGGCGGCGAAGGCGCTGACCACACGGCACGACCTCGCGGCCGGCATCCGTGGCGCCGCCCGCTCGGTGCTCGGCGAGTCCGGCGTCGACCCCGCCTCCGTCGCGCTCGTCTCGCTCTCCACCACTCTGGCCACCAACGCGCTCGTGGAAGGCCAGGGCGGTCGCGTGGGGCTGGTGCTCGCCGGATTCGACGCCGCGGCCGCGTCCAGGGCCGGCATCGTCGACGCGCTGCGGGGCGGCCCGTGTGTGCGGATCGGCGGCGGCCACGACGCGGCCGGGTGCGCGCGCGAGGCCCTGGACCTGTCCGCTCTGGACCGTGCGATCCCCGCTCTCGAAGGGTCGGTCGACGCCTTCGCGGTGGCCGGCATGTTCTCGGTGCGCAACCCGGAGCACGAGATCGCGGTGCGCGATCGCCTGCGCGAGCGCACCGGCCGGCCGGTGACGTGCGGCCACGAGCTTTCGAGCCGTCTCGACGGGCCGCGCCGGGCGATGACCTGCGTGCTGAACGCCCGGCTCGTGCCGATGGTGCAGCGCCTGCTGGAGGCCGCGGAGCGCTCGTTCGAAGCCCTGGGGGTCTCCGCGCCGATGATGGTGGTTCGCGGTGACGGCGCCCTGGTCAGCGCCGGAGTGGCGCGGCTGAAGCCGGTCGAGACGATCCTCTCCGGACCCGCCGCCAGCCTGGTGGGCGCATCCCACCTGGCCGATGAGGGTGATGCGATCGTCTCCGACATGGGGGGCACGACGACCGACCATGCGCTGCTGGAAGGCGGCCGGCCGCGGCTCGACCCCGACGGCGCCACGGTGGGGGGGTTCCGCACCATGGTGGAGGCGGTGGCGATGCGTACCGTCGGACTCGGGGGCGACAGCGAGGTGCGGTGGGCGAGCGCGGGGCAGGACGGCGGAGGAGCGGACCGGACGCTGCGGATCGGCCCGCGCCGGCTGGTGCCGCTCGCGCTGCTCGCGACCGGGCATCCGGACCTGGTGGCGGACACCCTGGAGCGGCAGCGGGCCGGTCCGCGGCGCGGCGGCGACGTCGGCCGGTTCGCATTGCGCATCGACCCCGCCGCTCCGGTGTTCGAGGGCGCCAGCCGGCGCGAGGCGGTGCTCCTCGATCGTCTCGCGTCCGGTCCCGCCCCGCTGGACCGCCTGCTCGAATCGCAGGCCGAGTCCGGCGCCCTCGCGTCGCTGGTCGGCCGCGGCCACGTGACGCTGTGCGGCGTGACGCCCACCGATGCCGCCCACGTCCTCGGCCTGCACCACGAGTGGAACGCCGATGCGGCCCTGGCCGGCATGTCGCTCTTCGCCGAGCAACGCGACGGGCGCGGTGTCGAGATCGCGCCCGATCCCGAAACGATGAGCCGCGCCATCGTCGACGCGGTCGTCGATCGTGCGGCCGAAGAGCTGCTCGAAGCCGCCTGCGACCGCGACGGGCACGACTTCGCCGACCTCGGCCGGTACCTGCTGCGGGCCGCCTCGGCCTCGCGCGAGCGCCGGCTGGCAGACTTCTCGGTCCGGCTCCATCGGCCCGTCATCGGGCTGGGCGCGCCGGCGCCGGTCTACTGTCCGAAGGTGGCCGCCCGGCTCGGCACCCGTGCGCTGGTGCCGGAGCACGCCGGGGTCGCGAATGCGGTGGGAGCGGTCGTCGGCCGGGTACGGATTCGGGCGGCGGGGACGATCACCCGGCCCGACGAGGGGATCTTCCGGGTCTTCGCCGGGACCGTCCCGCGCGACTTTCCCGATCCGGAGGCCGCCGCCGCATACGCGAGGAAAGTGCTGGAAGCACGGGCACGGCGGGACGCGGTCGATGCCGGCGCCGATGAAGTCGATCTGTCGTTCGAGCGCCGGGACACCTTTGCGGTGGTGGAGGGACGGGAGACGCTGGTGGAGAGCGCGGTCGCCGCGGTGGCGTCGGGCCGTCCGCGCTTCGCCGCACCCTGAGCGCCCGTCGTTCCGGCTCCGGGCCTGCCGCGCTTCGTCGCACCCTGAGCGTCGGTCGTTCCGGCTCCGGGCCGTCCGCGCTTCGCCGCACCCTGAGCGTCGGTCGTTCCGGCTCCGGGCCGGCCGCGCTTCGCCGCACCCTGAGCGTCGGTCGTTCCGGCTCTGGGCCGGCCGCGCTTCGCCGCGCCCTGAGCGTCGGTCGTTCCGGCTCCGGGCCGGCCACGCTTCGCCGCACCCTGAGCGTCGGTCGTTCCGGCTCCGGGCCGGCCGCGCTTCGCCGCACCCTGAGCGTCGGTCGTTCCGGCCCCGGGCCTACTACCGGGCCTGCCACCGGGCCTGCGGCCTTGCGCGTCCTCGGCGGCGGAGGCGAGAAACGGCGGGCGATGCCGTATGGTGCCGGTATCGACCGAAGGGGGTTCCCGCCCCGCCCATGGAGGACACGCCGAGATGAAGCTCCAGGACATCGAAACCCGGGTGACCGTCCCGCCGACCGGCATCGGCGGGTCGTTCTGGGTCATCGTGAAGGTGACGACCGACGACGGCATCGAGGGCATCGGCGAGTGCTACGGCATCCCCTTTTCCGGAGACGTCGCATGCCGGATGGTGGAGGACACGTTCGAGCGCTACATCGCCGGCGAAGACCCGCACGACCTCGAGACCCTGTTCCGGCGCGTGTACTCCGCGGGGTTCACCCAGCGGCCCGACCTCTCGATGATGGGCGTGTTCAGCGGCATCGAGATCGCGATCTGGGACATCCTCGGCAAGGCGGCGGGGCAGCCGGTCTACAAGCTCATCGGCGGGAAGTTCCACGACCGCATCCGCACCTACACCTACCTCTTTCCGAAATCGGTTTCACCGGACGGGGGTCCCGGCGAGGATTCGGGGGACGTCTACCACGACGGCGACGCGGCGGCGGAGCGCGCCCTCGAATACGTGGAGATGGGCTTTACCGCGCTCAAGCAGGACCCCGCCGGTCCGTACAGCTTCCAGGGCGGGCGCGAGCTGTCGCTGCACGAACTCGCGCGCAGCGAGTACTCCGTCCGGCGCATTCGCGAAGCGGTCGGAGACCGGGCCGACATCCTGGTCGGCACCCACGGGCAGATGACCACCTCGTCGGCCATCCGGCTTGCCCGGCGCCTGGAGCCCTGGGATCCCTTGTGGTTCGAAGAGCCGTGTCCCCCGGACCAAGTGGACGCGATCGGCAGGGTTGCGGGGGCCACCTCGATTCCGGTGGCGACGGGGGAGCGCCTCACGACGAAGGTGGAGTTCCATCAGGCGCTGAAGGCGGGAGTGTCGATCCTGCAACCGGACGTCGGTCGAAGCGGGGGGATCCGGGAGACCCGGCGGATCGCAGTCATCGCGGAGCTGTACAACGCGCAGATCGCGCCGCACATCTACTGCGGGCCCATCGCTCACGCCGCCGCCGCGCACGTCTCCTTCAGTTGTCCCAACTTCCTGATCCTGGAGACCATCCGGACCGGCTTTCACGACGCGATCCTGAAGAAGCCGTTGCGCTGGGAGCAGGGGTACGTCATCGCCCCCACCGAGCCGGGCCTGGGCATCGAGCTCGACGAGCGCGTGATCGACGCCCACCCTTACGCCACGGGCGGACACCTGCATCTGGAGATGTGCCAGACGCCGCTCGGCTCGAACAACGCGAAGATCAGTACCGAGCTCGTTCCCTGAGTCCGCGGCGCCGCGTGTTCCGGCTCGGACACACGCGGCCCGGAATCGGCGATGGCGAGAATCGGCGGTGACGATTCGAGAGACGCCGGGCCCGGCGCACGCCGTCCCGGCGCCGGTTCGGGCCGCCTCCGGTGAGGGCCGGCCCGCCGAGGAGCCCCGAGCCATGAACATCGAATCCATGCGCATCGAATCGCACCGCGGTTTCGATGACGCGCCCGCTTTCGGGCGCTGTCCGGGGAGGTCTCGCGCGGCGTTTCCTGATGGCGCCATGGGCTGTGCTTCACGGGCTGGTGCGCAGCACTTCCCCGGCGCCCGGGCCGCTTCCTCCTGCGCGGGCCGCCTCCTCCTGCGCAGGCCGCCGCACCTGCCGGACACCGCAGGTTTCTTCGCACCTCATCCGGCGAATCACCTCCGGTACTCGTGTCCGGGTCATGGGGCGCCTGCTCGGCGCCCATCAGACCGGACAATCCATGTGCTGCCGCACCGGACAGACTATTTGCTCCCGATATCTCGTCCGCCGTCGGGGTCGGCCGCGATTGCCTGGAACGCAACGTCGCCCTGATGATGATCGGGACGGATTGCAGGGACCCGTCGCCCAAGGCTGAAGGTCGTGAAGGTTGTGAAGGTCGGGGACGGGAGCCTCAAACGTTTCCGCGCGGGGAGACACGGGCGAGCAGCTCCGCGCCGTCGGCGCAGTCGATGATCAGGACGCCGATGTCCCGAAGTGCCTCGGCGTCCGAGGCCGACTCCAGGCGTCGGGCGAGCGCCTCGCTCACCGCGGCGCCGAACTTGCGCGCCGCCTGCTCACGCAGCAACGACCGTTCCTGCGCCAAGCCGCGTTCCATACCCTGCGCCATGCCGTGCTCCATGCCTTGGGCCAAGCCGCGTTCCATGCCCTGCTCCACGCCTTGGGCCAGGCCGCGTTCCATTCCCTGCTCCATGCCCTGCGCGATGCCCTGGCGCAGCCACTCGGCTTCCCACTCCTTCGCCCTCAGGTGCAGCGTCGTCATTTCGTTCTCCTCGAACAGGCCAAGTCCGATGTTCTCGATCTCCTCGTCATCGGCGGACGAAAACAGCCGCGGCATCGTCGCCGCCAGCCACACCGCCACCGAGGCGCCGAATTCGCGCCGCACGTCCCGGTCGGTGAGCACCTGCGGCAGCCAGAGCGCCATCGCCTGCATCCGCGCCGCCGCCTGTGCCGGGGAGGCCGCGCCCTCGACGCCGAGCACCGCCATCGCCGGGTTGCGTTGGGTCGAATCGTCAGCCGGTGCCCGTCGCGAGTCAAGCAACCGGTAGGGGGCGATGACCGTCAGCAGCGGCGCGCCGTCGGGCGAGAGCGGCACGGCGCCGGCGGCGCCCGCCGCCGACCACGGCTTCGGGCCGGAATAGACCACCACGGCCAGGGTGCGTAGCCCACCGTCGGGGTCGAGCCGGTCCTGACGCCGCAGATGCTCGCGCAGCAGGCTGGTGTAGGCGAGGGTGCGGGCCGCCATGTCGGGGTCCACCGTGGACTGGAACTCGAGCAGCAGCACGAGCGTGCGTACATCGGCGCCGGTATCGGCGTCGGCGTAGCGGATGCGCCAGACCGCATCGGCGTAGCGCTGGGCGCCAGTGCGCGGGCCGGCGCTACCCGCCGGGCGAGTGCCGGTGTGCGGTTCGGTGCCACCGGTCGGGCGAGTGCCGGTGCGCGGGTCGGCGCTGCCCGTCGGGCGGGCACCGGTGCGCGGGTTGGCGCCGGTGTACGGGTCGGTGCCACCGGTCGGGCGAGTGCCGGTGCGCGGGCCGGCGCTGCCCGTCGGGCGGGCACCGGTGCGCGGGTTGGCGCCGGTGTGCGGGTCGGCGCCGCCGGTCGGTCGGGGGCCGGTGTGCGGTTCGGCGCCGCCGGTCGGGCGGGTCCAGTTGGCGGCGAGTTGCTCCATGGCGGTGAAGTCCAGACGGCGGGCGAGCTCGGGGGCGACGGCGCGCAGCAGGTGCTCGACCATCGCGGGCAGCGCGAACAGGCGTTTCCAGGCGGCATCGATCTCCATGAGGGGGCACGGTATCGGCCCCGCGCACGGGCGCGGAAGCGAAGATCCGCCCTCGGAACGTAGGAAATCATCTCGACTACATGTAGGAGATCGTGCCGGGAACGTCGGGATATCGGGGACTGGCCATCCTGCTTTACGACCTCCGGCCGTTGCGGCGCCGCTGCGTCGCTGGGCTCGCCCTGCAAGAGCGCTGTGCGTGCCCGGATTGGAGCCACGGATGATCCGTAAATGATGATTCGGAGGGGCTTGGTCGGTCTCGGATTTCGCATCGGAACAGTGCGTTCCGGCAGCTCCGAGGGGTCGCTGCTCCCCCTCGTCCACCGGCGACGATGCGCCGGGATCCGGTGCATGCGCTTGTCCGCTCGCGCGTCGAACTCCTCGTCCTCGCGGCGCTCGATGTAGCGCCGGAAGGTGCGCTCGCTCCCCGGCCTCCGGTGCGCGCCTCGGGGGTCTCGGCCCTGGCCCGAACCGTCGCGCCCCGGCCCTGCTCGCACTCACGGTAGCCGGGCCGCCTCTTCCTGCGCGGGCGGCCGCACCTGCCGGACGCCGCGGGGCTCTTCGTAACCTCGTTCGGCGAATCACCTCCGGTACTCGTGTCCGGGTCATGGGGCGCCTGCTCGGCGCCCATCAGACCGGACAATCCATGTGCTGCCGCACCGGACAGACTATTTGCTCCCGATATCTCGTCCGCCGTCGGGGTCGGCCGCGATTGCCTGGAACGCAACGTCGCCCTGATGATGATCGGGACGGATTGCAGGGACCCGTCGCCCAAGGCTGAAGGTCGTGAAGGTTGTGAAGGTCGGGGACGGGAGCCTCAAACGTTTCCGCGCGGGGAGACACGGGCGAGCAGCTCCGCGCCGTCGGCGCAGTCGATGATCAGGACGCCGATGTCCCGAAGCGCCTCGGCGTCCGAGGCCGACTCCAGGCGTCGGGCGAGCGCCTCGCTCACCGCGGCGCCGAACTTGCGCGCCGCTATCTCGCGCAGCAACGACCGTTCCTGGGCCAGACCGCGCTCCATACCCTGCGCCAAGCCGCGCTCCACGCCTTGGGCCAGACCGCGTTCCATTCCCTGCGCCAGACCGCGTTCCACGCCTTGGGCCAAGCCGCGTTCCATTCCCTGCTCCATGCCTTGCGCGATGCCTTGGCGCAGCCACTCGGCCTCCCATTCCTTCGCCCTCAGGTGCAGCGTCGTCATTTCGTCTTCCTCTTCGAACAGGCCAAGCCCGATGCTCTCGATCTCCTCGCCGTCGGCGGACGAAAACAGCCGCGGCATCGTCGCCGCCAGCCACGTCGCCACCGAGGCGCCGAATTCGCGCCGCACGTCCCGGTCGGCGAGCACCTGCGGGAGCCAAGCCGCCATCGCCTGCATCCGCGCCGCCGCCTGCGCCGGGGAGGCCGCGCCCTCGACGCCGAGCACCGCCAGCGCCGGGTTGCGTTGGGTCGAATCGTCAGCCGGTGCCCGTCGCGAGTCAAGCAACCGGTAGGGGGCGATGACCGGCAGCAGCGGCGCGCCGTCGGGCGAGAGCGGCACGGCGCCAGCGGCGCCTGCCGCCGACCACGGCTTCGGGCCGGAGTAGACCACCACGGCCAGGGTGCGCAACCCGCCGTCGGGGTCGAGCCGACCCTGGCGCCGCAGATGCTCGCGCAGCAGGCTGGTGTAGGCGAGGGTGCGTGCCGCCATGTCGGGGTCCACCGTGGACTGGAATTCGAGCAGCAGCACGAGGGTGCGTGCATCGGCGTCGGCGTAGCGGATGCGCCAGACCGAGTCGGCGTAGCGCTGGGCGCCGGGGCGCGGGTTGGCGCCGCCGGTCAGGCGAGTGCCGGTGTGCGGTTCGGCGCCACCGGCCGGGCGGGCGCCGGTGTGCGGTTCGGCGCCACCGGCCGGGTGGGCGCCGGTGTGCGGTTCGGCGCCGCCCGTCGGGCGAGTGCCGGTGTGCGGGCCGGCGCCACCGGTCGGGCGAGTGCCGGTGTGCGGGTCGGCGCCGTCCGTCGGGCGGGTCCAGTTGGCGGCGAGCTGCTCCATGGCGGTGAAGTCCAGGCGGCAGGCGAGTTCGGGGGCGACGGCGCGCAGCAGGTGCTCGACCATCGCGGGGAGCGCGAACAGGCGTTTCCAGGCGGCATCGATCTCCATGAGGGGGCACGGTATTGGCCCCGTGCACGGGCGCGGAAGCGAAGATCCGCCCTCGGAACGTAGGAAATCACCTCGACGACATGTAGGAGATCGTGCCGGGAACGTCGGGATATCGGGGACTGGCCATCCTGCTTTACGACCTCCGGCCGTTGCGGCGCCGCTGCGTCGCTGGGCTCGCCCTGCAAGAGCGCTGTGCGTGCCCGGATTGGAGCCACGGATGATCCGTAAATGATGATTCGGAGGGGCTTGGTCGGTCTCGGATTTCGCATCGGAACAGTGCGTCCTGGCAGCTCCGAGGGGTCGCTGCTCCCCCTCGTCCACCGGCGACGATGCGCCGGGATCCGGTGCATGCGCTTGTCCGCTCGCGCGTCGAACTCCTCGTCCTCGCGGCGCTCGATGTAGCGCCGGAAGGTGCGCTCGCTCCCCGGCCTCCGGTGCGTGCCTCGGGGGTCTCGGCCCTGGCCCGAACCGTCGCGCTCCGGCCCTGCTCGGCCCTGCTCGCACTCACGGTAGCCGGGCCGCCTCTTCCTGCGCGGGCGGCCGCACCTGCCGGACGCCGCGGGGCTCTTCGTAACCTCGTTCGGCGAATCACCTCCGGTACTCGTGTCCGGGTCATGGGGCGCCTGCTCGGCGCCCATCAGACCGGACAATCCATGTGCTGCCGCACCGGACAGACTATTTGCTCCCGATATCTCGTCCGCCGTCGGGGTCGGCCGCGATTGCCCGGAACGCAACGTCGCCCTGATGATGATCGGGACGGATTGCAGGGACCCGTCGCCCAAGGCTGAAGGTTGTGAAGGTCGGGGACGGGAGCCTCAAACGTTTCCGCGCGGGGAGACACGGGCGAGCAGCTCCGCGCCGTCGGCGCAGTCGATGATCAGGACGCCGATGTCCCGAAGCGCCTCGGCGTCCGAGGCCGACTCCAGGCGTCGGGCCAGCGCCTCGCTCACCGCGGCGCCGAACTTGCGCGCCGCTATCTCGCGCAGCAACGACCGTTCCTGGGCCAGACCGCGCTCCATACCCTGCGCCAAGCCGCGCTCCACGCCTTGGGCCATGCCGCGTTCCATTCCCTGCGCCAAGCCGCGCTCCACGCCTTGGGCCATGCCGCGTTCCATTCCCTGCGCCAGACCGCGTTCCACGCCTTGGGCCATGCCGCGTTCCATTCCCTGCTCCATGCCCTGCGCGATGCCCTGGCGCAGCCACTCGGCTTCCCACTCCTTCGCCCTCAGGTGCAGCGTCGTCATTTCGTTCTCCTCGAACAGGCCAAGTCCGATGTTCTCGATCTCCTCGTCATCGGCGGACGAAAACAGCCGCGGCATCGTCGCCGCCAGCCACACCGCCACCGAGGCGCCGAATTCGCGCCGCACGTCCCGGTCGGTGAGCACCTGCGGCAGCCAGAGCGCCATCGCCTGCATCCGCGCCGCCGCCTGTGCCGGGGAGGCCGCGCCCTCGACGCCGAGCACCGCCATCGCCGGGTTGCGTTGGGTCGAATCGTCAGCCGGTGCCCGTCGCGAGTCAAGCAACCGGTAGGGGGCGATGACCGTCAGCAGCGGCGCGCCGTCGGGCGAGAGCGGCACGGCGCCGGCGGCGCCTGCCGCCGACCACGGCTTCGGGCCGGAGTAGACCACCACGGCCAGGGTGCGCAACCCGCCGTCGGGGTCGAGCCGACCCTGGCGCCGCAGATGCTCGCGCAGCAGGCTGGTGTAGGCGAGGGTGCGTGCCGCCATGTCGGGGTCCACCGTGGACTGGAATTCGAGCAGCAGCACGAGGGTGCGTGCATCGGCGCCGGCGTAGCGGATGCGCCAGACCGCGTCGGCGTAGCGCTGGGTGCCGGTGCGCGGGCCGGCGCTACCCGCCGGGCGAGTGCTGGTGTGCGGGTCTGCGCCACCCGTCGATCGGGTGCCGGTGTGCGGGTCGGTGCTGCCCGTCGGGTGGGTGCCGGAGTGCGGGTCTGCGCCACCCGTCGATCGGGTGCCGGTGTGCGGGTCGGCGCCACCGGTCGGTCGAGTGTCGGTGTGCGGGTCGGTGCTGCCCGTCGGGTGGGTGCCGGAGTGCGGGTCTGCGCCACCCGTTGATCGGGTGCCGGTGTGCGGTTCGGCGCCGCCGGTCGGTCGGGGGCCGGTGTGCGGTTCGGCGCCGCCCGTCGGGCGGGTCCAGTTGGCGGCGAGTTGCTCCATGGCGGTGAAGTCCAGACGGCGGGCGAGCTCGGGGGCGACGGCGCGCAGCAGGTGCTCGACCATCGCGGGGAGCGCGAACAGGCGTTTCCAGGCGGCATCGATCTCCATGAGGGGGCACGGTATCGGCCCCGCGCACGGGCGCGAAAGCGAAGATCCGCCCTCGGAACGTAGGAAATCATCTCGACTACATGTAGGAGATCGTGCCGGGAACGTCGGGATATCGGGGACTGGCCATCCTGCTTTACGACCTCCGGCCGTTGCGGCGCCGCTGCGTCGCTGGGCTCGCCCGGCAAGAGCGCTGTCCGTGCCCGGATTGGAGCTGCGGATGATCCGTCAATGATGATTCGGGGGATTCTGGTCGGTCTCGGATTTCGCATCGGGAACAGTGCGTCTTGGCAGCTCCGAGGGTCGCTGCCCCCCCTCGTCCACCGGCGCACGATGCGCCGGGACCTGGTGCATGCGCTTGTCCGCCCGGGCGTCGAGCCCCTTGTCCTCGCAGCGCTCGATGTAGCGCCGGAAGGTGCGCTCGCTCCCCCGGTAGCCGGGTCGCCTCGGGGGTCTCGGCCCCGGCCCCGGCCGTTGCGCCCCGGGCCTGCTCGTTCCCCGGCCTCCGGGTCGCCTCGGGAGCCTCGGCCCCGGCTCCGACCGTCGCGCCTCGGGGGTCTCGGCCCCGGCCCCGGCCGTTGCGCCCCGGCCCTGCTCGGCCCTGCTCGCACCCACGGTAGCCGGGCCGCCTCTTCCTGCGCGGGCCGCCGCACCTGCCGGCCGCCGCGGGTCTCTTCGTGCCTCGTCCGGTGGATCACCTCCGATACTCGTGTCCGGGCCATGGGGCGCCTGCTCGGTGCCCATCGGATCGGACAACCCGGGTGCTGTCGCACCGGACACACCGGACAGATTGTTCGCTCCCGACAAGGCCCTCCTGGGTATCGACACGCCGTCAGAATCGGGTACCCTGCGCGCCGGTACGAGACGCATCGACCTGCGCCCCGCTCCGCAACCCGGTTCGTGTTCCGCGAACCCCGGCACGGAACGGGGCCTGACCCCCGAGAGGAAGCCGCCATGGACACACCGGCTCGATTCCCCTCGAAGTCCACCGCCATCGCGGCGCGGGTGCGCGGGCGGGGCGGTGGCACTTGGCAATGGCTCTGGGTGTCGGGCGGGACGGCGCCATCGCGGCCCGGGCGTGCGAGCGGTGGCCGTCGCCGGTGCGGCGCCGGCAGGACTCGCGAGAAGTCCGGGGCCCTCACTCACCGTTGCTCGCTCACCGCTGGGTTCGGAGCGGGCCTCACGGAGCAGGCCGTCTTCGAGCGGCGCCGACACGCCCCGGCCGGAGCGCCAAGCACCGGCGAGCTACCGTGAACACGTCCACTCGTTGCCATGGTGTGACGCTCGCTGCCATGACAGGCGGCACGGCCGACTCCGCGGGTTGCTCGCTCACCGCTGGGTTCGGGGCGGGCATCACGGAGCAGGCCGTCTTCGAGCGGCGCCGACACGCCCCGGCCGGAGCGCCGAGCACCGGCGAGCTACCGTGAACACGTCCACTCGTTGTCATGGTGTGACGCTCGCTGCCATGACAGGCGGCACGGCCGACTCCGCGGGTTGCTCGCTCACCGCTGGGTTCGGAGCGGGCCTCACGGAACAGGTCGTCTTCGAGCGGCGCCGACACGCCCCGGCCGGAGCGCCGAGCACCGGCGAGCTGACGTGAACACGTTCACTCGTTGCCATGGTGTGACGCTCGCTGCCATGACAGGCGGTACGGCCGACTCCGCGGGTGCTCCCTCTCCCCGAACACTGACAGGCGGTACGGCCGACTCCGCAGGCTGCTCCCTCTCCCCGACACTGATCACTACCCCCCCCCCCCCCCCCCCCCCCCCCCCCGACACTAGTCGTCGGGCTCCCCCCATCGTTCTCCCCGGCCGAGTCCGGGAGAGCGCGGCCTGTCCCTGAGCAAAGTGCAGGGTTCGGGATGACGGGGGCGGACATCGGGATGACGGGGACAGGCATCCGCAAGACGTGCGGGCGGGTCCGTTGAACCTCAGGGCCGTGATGTTCGCCTTGGCGGCCATACGGCGCCGGCTGGCGGGAAGCGACCGGGCGCGCGCGGTTTCCGGCGACGGGGCCGGCCGGGCGTTGCCCGAAAAGCGGCGGAGCCATGGCGCCGTCACGGTGCCGCCCGTCGCCGGTGCGCTTCGCCGTCCGGTGCCGGCGGGAAGCGTTCGGGCGTTGGCGGGATGCGTCCGTGCGTCGGCGGTTCCCGGCGCCGGGGCCGGATTCCGGGCATTGCCCGAGAAGCGGCGAGGCCATGGCGCCATCACGGCCCCGCCCGGTGCCGGGTCGCTTCGCCGTCTGGCGTTGGCGGGATGGGGCCGGGCGTCCGCGGTTTCCGGCGCCGGGGCCGGATTCCGGAGGTTGCCCGAGAAGCGGCGAGGCCATGGCGCCGTCACGGCCCCGCCCGGTGCCGGGTCGCTTCGTCGTCTGGCGCCGGCGGGAAGCGTTCTGGCGCTGGCGGGAAGCGACCGTGCGCCGGCGGTTCCCGGCAACGCGGCGGGATTCCGGGCATTGCCCGAGAAGCGGCGAGGCCATGGCGCCGTCACGGTGCCGCCCGTCGCCGGGTCGCTTCGCCGTCCGGTGCCGGCGGGAAGCGTTCGGGCGCCGGGGGGAAGCGACCGTGCGCCGGCGGTTTCCGGCGCCGTGGCCGGATTCCGGGTGTTGCGCGAGAAGCGGCGGGGCCATGGCGTCGTCCCGTCCCCGACCGTCGCCGTGGCGCTTCGCCGTCTGGCGCTGGCGGGATGCGACCGTGCGCCGGCGGTTCCCGGCGCCGGTGCCGGATTCCGGGCGTTGCCCGACAAGCGGCGAGGCCATGGCGCCCTCCCGTCCCCGACCGTCGCGGGGGCGCTTCGCCGTCTGGCGCTGGCGGCCTGCGTCCTGCTGTCGCTCGTCGGCCTGTGGCCCGTAGCGGCCCAGGCGCAGGATGTTGTCACCTACATCAGCAACGCGTTCGGAAGACAATTGGGAGATAGGTCGATCTGGAAGTCTGTTTCACTGGCGCAACCGTTTCGCACGGGAAGCCGGAGCGACCGCTACTCGCTTCAGGAGGTCGTGATACGCCTGCAGATGGCCGGCTCCGGAACGCCCAAGGTGACAATCAGGGAAGATTCGCAGGTCAGCGAGAGTCGCTGCCATGTTCCCGGCACCATCCGGTACACGCTGACCAACCCGGATTCCCTGAGGAGCGGCCTGAACACGTTCACGGCACCGGCGGAGGCCACTCTCGAGCCCGACACCTGTTACCACATCGTGGCGGAATCAAACGCACCCAACACCGGCGTGTCACAGGATTGGTACATGTCTGATGACCTGAGCAACGATGATGGCTGGAGTACCAAAGACTATCTGCACAAGATTGGGACCGCCCCTTGGAGAACTGAAAATAGAGATCGTTCGTTCATGGTCCGGATCCGGGGACCTGTGGAGCCGGAGGTGACCGTGACCGCGGAGGCGGACCAGTTGAACGAAGGCGCGGACGCGCGGTTCACGGTGAGGCGCACGGGGGTCACGACGGGCGCGCTGACGGTCAACTACAGCGTGTCGGAGACCGGCGACGTGGTGGCGCCGGGCGAGGAGGAACCGAAGACCGTCGATTTCGCGGACGGCCAAACCGAGGTGACGGTGACGGTGCCGACCGTGAATGACTCCGGCGACGAGCCGAACAGCGAGGTCACGCTGATGCTTGACCGCGGCGCCACCTACTACCGGGGAGAGTCGCAGTCGGCGACGGTGACGGTGCGGGACGACGACGAGCCGCTGTTGACATTCGTCAGCAACCTCAACAACCCCCGCAGCAACTTCCATGGTCATGGTGCCGTCATCTTGGTGAGCTTGACCAAGACCTTGTCCCAGTCGTTTCGGACGGGGAGCGCGGCGGGCGGCTACGCGCTCGATGGCATAGCTCTGCGCTTCCGTGAACTTACATCCGCACAACGCGGAACACTTACGGCGACGCTCAGGGCGAACGACCCGAACGACAAGCCCGGCAACGTGCTGCACACGCTGAGAAATCCGTCCCCCGTGGATTACGACGGAATCAACGAGTTCACCACGCGGTCGAATGTCGTCCTCGCAGCCGGCACCCGGTACCACGTCGTGCTGGATTGGAATGAAAGGATAGGCGGACCTTCGTGGTTGAGGGCGGCGGACGAAGACCTGGATCCCGGGACCGCGGCCGGTTGGGAGATCGGCAACCGGCACGAGAGCACCGATCGCGGCGCGAGCTGGGGGGGCTCTCGTTCCTCCAGGTTGCTCATTGGGGTCAGGGGACGCGAGGTGCCGCTTCCGAGGGTGTCGGTGGAGCCGGTGGCGAGCCCGGTGGCGGAAGGCGAGGGCGCACAGTTCAGGGTGACGCGCACGAGGAACACCAGGGGCGCGCTGACGGTGAGCTACAGCGTGTCGGAGACCGGCGACATGGTGGCGCCGGACGATGAGGGCGCGAAGACCGTCGATTTCGGGAACGGCGAGAGCGAGAAGACGGTGACGGTGCCGACGGTGGAGGACGAAGACCACGAGGCGGACAGCACGGTGACGCTGACGCTGACGGCGGATGCGGCCTACGAGCTGGGGACCGACGCCACGGCGGAGGTGACGGTCGAGAACGACGACGCGCCGCCGCCGCCGCAGGTGACGTTGACCCTGACCCCGGCCTCGATCACGGAGGACGGCGGGACGAGCACGGTGACGGCGAGCCTGGACCGCATGTCGAGCCAGGACACGATCGTGACGGTGTCGGCGGCGCCGGTGTCACCGGCGACGGAGGGCGACTACACGCTGAGCGTCAACCGGGAGCTGACGATTGCGGCGGGCGCGACGGACAGCACGGGCGAGGTGACGATCACGGCCGTGGACAACGACGTGAGCGCGCCGGACAAGGAAGTGACGGTGTCGGCCACGGCGTCGAACACGGAAGGGGTCACGGACCCCGACCCCGTGACGCTGACGATTACCAACGACGACGTGTCGGAGCTGTCGATCGCCGACGCGAGCGTGGACGAGGGCGATTCGGGCAGCACGACGACGCTGGACTTCACGGTGACGCTGGACCCCGCGGCGACGGAAACCGTGACCGTGGACTGGGCGACCTCCGACGGGACGGCGGAGGCCGGGACGGACTACACGGCGGGGAACGGAACCCTGACGTTCGACGCCGGGGACTCCAGCCGGACGGTGTCCGTGACCGTGGCGGGCGACAACGTGGACGAGCCGGACGAGACCTTCACGGTGACGCTGTCGGGCGAATCGGGCGCGATCCTCGGGGACGGCACGGCGACCGGCACGATCACCGACGACGACGACCCGCCGACGGTGACGCTGACCCTGACCCCGGACACGATCGCGGAGGCCGGCGGGGTCAGCACGGTGGCGGCGACTCTGGACCATCCGTCGAGCGAGAGTACGACGGTGACGGTGACGCTGACGCCGGAGTCGCCGGCGGTGGCGGGCGACTACACGCTGAGCGGGAGCCGGTTGACGATCCCGGCGGGCGCGACCACGAGCACGGATACGGTGACGATCACCGCCGTGGACAACGACGTGGACGCGCCCCACAAGACGGTGACGGTGTCGGCCACGGCGGAGAACACGCAGGGGGTCACGGACCCGCAGGACGTGACGCTGACGGTCATCGACGACGAGAACGTGGCGCCGACGGGGGCGCCGACCATCGACGACACGACGCCGGTGGTGGGCGAGACGCTGACGGCGGATGAGTCGGGCATCGTCGATTCGGACGGGCTGGCGGGCGCGACCTTCACCTGGCGTTGGCTCCGGGTGGCGGCGGGCGGCGCCGTGACGGAGGTCGGGACCGGGGAGTCGTACACGGTGGTCGACGCGGACGTGGGGTCGACGCTGAAGGTGGAGGTGACGTTCACCGACGAAGGCGGCGCCCAAGAGACGGTCGAGAGCGAGGCGACGGCGGCGGCCGAGGCGCCGCCCATACCGACGGTGTCGGTGGAGCCGGTGGCGAGCCCGGTGGCGGAAGGCGCGGACGCGCAGTTCACGGTGACGCGCACGGTGGTGACGACGGGTGCCCTGACGGTCGCCTACCGCGTGTCGGAGACCGGCGACATGGTGGCGTCGGGCGAGGAAGGCGCGAAGACCGTCGCTTTCGGGGACGGCGAGAGCGAGAAGACGGTGACCGTGCCGACGGTGGGGGACACCGACCACGAGGCGGACAGCACGGTGACGGTGACGCTGACGGCGGATGCGGCCTGGGACCTGGAGACCGCCACGGCGGACGTGACGGTCGAGGACGACGACGACTCGCCGGCGACTGGCTCGGTAACGGTTACGGGCACGGCGACGGAAGGCGAGACCCTGAATGCGGACACGTCGGGCCTCACCGACGCGGACGGCTTGGCCAGCGCAGCCTATGTCTACCAGTGGGTCCGAACGCCGTCCGGTGGAAGTGACGAGGACATCTCCGGCGCGACTTCGCAGACCTACGTGCCGGTGTTCGCGGACGCGGGCGCGACGCTCAAGGTCCGGGTGACGGTCACCGACGACGAGGGCCACGAGGCGGAGTTCACGAGCGCTCCGACCTCGGCGGTGGCGGCGCTGCCGCGGCCCGAGGTAACGGTGACCTCGGACGGCGACGTGACGGAGGGCAGCCCCGCCCTGTTCACGCTGACGCGCACGGGTGACACGGCGCAGACGCTGGACGTGGCCTGGGAGGTCACCGCCACCGGGGACTTCGGCGTCACGACCGGCGCGGGCACGGCGACCTTCCTGGCGAACGACGCCACGGTGCAGGTGAGCGTAGACACGACGGGTGACGACACCCACGAGGTGCACGGCTCGGTGACGGTGACCCTGACGGCGGACACGGGCGCCGATCCCGCCTGGCTGCTCGGCGATCCGTCGACGGCCACGGCGGCGGTTCGGGATGACGACGACTCGCCGGCGAGCGGGACGGTGACGGTCACGACGGCGACCACGTTCACCGAGGGCGAGACACTGACGGCGGATACGTCGGGCATCACGGACGAGGACGGCTTGGCCGACGCAGCCTACCAGTGGGTGCGGACACCGTCGGGGGGCGGTGACGAGGACATCTCCGGTGCGACCGGCGCAACCTACGTGCCGGTGTACACGGACGCGGGCGCAACGCTCAAGGTCCGGGTGACGGTCACCGACGACGAGGGCCACGAGGCGACGTTCGAGAGCGCCCCGACCTCGGCGGTGGCGGCGGCGATGCGGCCCTCGGTGACGGTGGCCTCGGACGGCGACGTGACGGAGGGCAGCGCCGCGGAGTTCACGCTGACGCGCACGGGCGACACGGCGCAGACGCTGGACGTGGCCTACGACGTGACCGCCACCGGGGACTTCGGCGTTACGACCGGCGCGGCCACGGCGACCTTCCTGGCGAACAGCGCCACGGTGCAGGTGTCGGTAGACACGACGGGCGACAACACTCACGAGGCGCACGGCTCGGTGACGGTGACGCTGACGGCGGACACGGGTGACGACCCCGCCTACCTGCTCGGCGCTCCGTCGACAGCGACGGCGGCGGTGGAAGACGACGACGACTCCCCGGCGACCGGGACGGTCACGGTCACGGGCACGGCGACCGAAGGCGAGACGCTGACGGCGGACACGTCGGGTATCACCGACGAGGACGGCTTGGCCGATACGGACTACCAGTGGGTGCGGACGCCGTCGGGGGGCGGTGACGAGGACATCTCCGGTGCGACCTCGCAGACCTACGTGCCGGTGTTCGCGGACGCGGGCGCAACGCTCAAGGTCCGGGTGACGGTCACCGACGACGAGGGCCACGAGGCGACGTTCGAGAGCGCCCCGACCTCGGCGGTGGCGGCGGCATCGCGGCCCTCGGTGACGGTGGTCTCGGACGGCGACGTGACGGAGGGTGAGACCGTCACGTTCACGCTGACGCGCACGGGCGATCCGGCGCAGACGCTGGACGTGGCCTACGGAGTAGCCGCCACCGGGGACTTCGGCGTTACGACCGGCGCGGGCACGGCGATCTTCCTGGCGAACAGCGCCACGGTGCAGGTGTCGGTAGACACGACGGGTGACGGCGCCCACGAGGCGCACGGCTCGGTGACGCTGACCCTGACGGCGGATACGGGCGTCGATCCCGCCTACCTGCTCGGCGCTCCGTCGACAGCGACGGCGGCGGTGGAAGACGACGACGACTCGCCGGCGAGCGGGACGGTGACGGTCACGACGGCGACCACGTTCACCGAGGGCGAGACACTGACGGCGGACACCTCGGGCCTCACCGACGGGGACGGCTTGGCCGACGCGGATTACGCCTACCAGTGGGTGCGGACGCCGTCCGGCGGCAGCGACGAGGACATCTCCGGTGCGACCTCGAAGACCTACGTGCCGGTGTACGCGGACGCGGGCGCAACACTCAAGGTCCGGGTGACGGTCACCGACGACGAGGGCCACGAGGCGGAGTTCACGAGTACGCCGACATCGGCGGTGGCGGCGGTGCCGCGACCCTCGGTGACGGTGGCCTCGGACGGCGACGTGACGGAGGGCAGCGCCGCGGAGTTCACGCTGACGCGCACGGGCGATCCGGCGCAGACGCTGGACGTGGCCTACGGAGTAGCCGCCACCGGGGACTTCGGCGTTACGACCGGCGCGGGCACGGCGACCTTCCTGGCGAACAGCGCCACGGTGCAGGTGTCGGTAGACACGACGGACGACAGCACCCACGAGGCGCACGGCTCGGTGACGCTGACGCTGACGGCGGACACGAGCGCTAATCCCGCCTACCTGCGCGGCGACCCGTCAACGGCGACGGCGACGGTTCGGGACGACGACGACTCCCCGACGACCGGCTCGGTCACGGTCACGGGCACGCCGACGGAAGGCGAGACGCTGACCGCGGACACATCGGGTCTCACCGACGCGGATGGCTTGGCCGACACAGCCTACGCCTGGCAGTGGGTGCGGACACCGTCGGGTGGCAGTGACGAGGACATCTCCGGCGCGACCTCGCAGACCTACGTGCCGGTATTCGCGGACGCGGGCGCAACGCTGAAGGTCAAGGTGACGGTCACCGACGACGAGGGCCACGAGGCGGAGTTCGAGAGCACCCCGACCTCGGCGGTGGCGGCGCTGCCGCGCCCCTCGGTGACGGTGGCGTCGGACGGCGACGTGACGGAGGGCAGCGCCGCGGTGTTCACGCTGACGCGGACGGGTGACACGGCGCAGACGCTGGACGTGGACTACGAGGTCACCGCCACCGGGAACTTCGGCGTCACGACGGGTGCAGGCACGGCGATGTTCCTGGCGAACAACGCCACGGTGCAGGTGAGCGTGGCCACGACGGGCGACACCACCGACGAGGCGGACGGCTCGGTGACGTTGACATTGCAGGCGAACCCGGTTGCCTACGCGCTGGGAACCGATGCCGCGGCGACGGCGACGGTCGAGGACGACGACGAAGCGCCGCCGCCGCCGATGGTGGGGACCCTTGTCAGCAACGCGGCCAAGCCAGGTTCGGGCAATGTGCGACTTATCCTCGACCACGTGGCTCAACCGTTCACCACGGGGGGCGCGTCCAACGGCTACGACCTCCACAGCGTGGTTGTTGAAATCCGATTCCCTGGTTCCGACGTCGAGGTGACGATCAGGGAAAGCAACGCTCGGGGAGATCCCGCCGGCACCCTCTACACGCTCGTCAATCCCCCGTCCCGCGTGGACGAGAGCGACTGGTACGAGTACCGGGCCCCGGCGAATGCCACGCTCGAGGCCAACACCACGTACCACGTCGTGGCGCAGAGAGTCACCGGCGGGACAAAAACCTGGCGCTTCACGAGGACCTCCGGCGTGGATCCCGGGTCTGCGTCCGGCTGGCAAATCAACAGGCGATACTTGCTGCGAGCAGGCGGGGTTGGCAATTGGGCGAACGCACCTGGAAGTGCTTCCTACTGCAAGATTCAGGTCAGAGGAACGGAGAGTGCGTCCGAGCCGATACCGACGGTGTCGGTGGAGCCGATAGCGAGCCCGGTGGAGGAAGGCGAGGACGCGCAGTTCAGGGTGACGCGCACGGAGGACACGGCGGGCGCGCTGACGGTGAACTATGACGTGTCGGAGACCGGCGACATGGTGGCGTCGGGCGAGGAGGGCGCGAAGAGCGTCGATTTCGCTGACGGCGAGAGCGAGAAGACGGTGACGGTGCCGACGACAGAGGACACTGTCCACGAGGCGGACAGCGTGGTGACCCTGACGCTGACGGCGGATGCGGCGTATGACCTGGGGACCGACGCCACGGCGGACGTGACGGTCGAGGACGACGACAACGCGCCCCCGACGGGCAAGCCGACCATCGACGACACGACGCCGGTGCGGGGCCAGACGCTGACGGCGGAGGCATCGGGCGTCGGCGACCCGGACGGTCTGACGAACCGGAGCTTCACCTGGCAGTGGGTCCGGGTGTCGGGCGGAACGGGCACGCCGATCGCCGGGGCGACCTCGGAGACCTACACGGTGGTCGCCGGGGACGTGGGCGCGACGCTGAAGGTGGAGGTGACGTTCACCGACGACGACGGCACCGAAGAGACCATCCAGAGCGAGGAGACGGCGGCGGTGGAGCTTCCCGCCGCGGTCACGCCGTCTTCGGACGGCGATGTCACGGAGGGCGAACCTGCCGTGTTCACTTTGACGCGCACGGGCTCCACGGCGGGAACGCTGCGCGTGAAATTCGATATCGACCCCTCCGGGGGGGACTTCGGCCTCGCCGCCGAGGACGACGGGACGACGACCTTCCCGGTGGGCAGCAGAATCGAGGACGAGGCGACCTTCGAGGCGGGCAGCTCCACGACGCAGGTGCGCCTGTCCACGGTGGATGACAACACCCACCAGGCGGACGGCACGGTGTTTCTCACTGTGTTGTTGTCGGAGGACGAATTCTACGCCCTGGGAGACGTTGACTTTGCGGAGCTGAAGATCCGGGACAACGACAACGCGGCCCCGACGGGCGCGCCGACGATCGACGACACGACGCCGGTGGTCGGCGAGATGCTGACGGCGGACCCGTCGGGCATCGGCGATCCGGACGGACTGACGGGCGCGACCTACGCCTGGCGGTGGCTCCGGGTGGCGTCGGGCGGCGGCGAGACGGAGGTCGGAACCGGCGCGACCTACACGGTGGTCGCCGGTGACGTGGGCGCGACGCTGAAGGTGGAGGCGGCCTTCACCGACGACGACGGCACCGATGAGACCGTCGAGAGCGCGGCGACGGCGACGGTCGAGGCGGCGCCGATGCCGACGGTGTCGGTGGCGCCGGTGTCGAGCTCGGTGGCGGAAGGCGCGGACGCGCAGTTCACGGTGATGCGCACGGTGGTGACGACGGGGGCGCTGACGGTCCGCTACGGCGTGTCGGAGAGCGGCGCCATGGTGGCGTCGGGCGAGGAGGGCGCGAAGACCGTCGCTTTCGGGGACGGCGACACCGAGCAGACGGTGACGGTGCCGACGGTGGAGGACAGCGCGCACGAGGCCGACAGCACGGTCACGGTGACGCTGACGGCGGATGCGGCCTACCGCTTTGGGGCGAACCGGATCGCGGACGTGACGGTCGAGGACGACGACAACGCGGCCCCGGCCGGTGCGCCGACGATCGACGACACGACGCCGGTGGTCGGCCAGACGCTGACGGCGGATGAGTCGGGCATCACCGATGCGGACGGGCTGACGGGCGCGACCTACGCCTGGCGGTGGATCCGGGTGGCGTCGGGCGGCGGCGAGACGGAGGTCGGGACCGGCGCGAGCTACACGGTGGTCGACGGTGACGTGGGGTCGACGCTGAAGGTGGAGGCGAGCTTCACCGACGACGACGGCACCGATGAGGCCGTCGAGAGCGCGGAGACGATGACCGTCGAGGCGGCGCCGGTGTTGCCGGCGCTGTCGATCGCCGACGCGAGCGTGGACGAGGGCGATTCGGGCAGCACGACGCTGGACTTCACGGTGACGCTGGACCGCGCGGCGACGGAAACCGTGACCGTGGACTGGGCGACCTCCGACGGCACCGCGACCGCCGGGACGGACTACACGGCGGGAACGGGAACCCTGACGTTCAACAGCGGGGACTCCAGCAAGACGGTCTCCGTGACCGTGGCGGGCGACAACGTCGACGAGCCGAACGAGACCTTCACGGTGACGCTGTCGGGCGAATCGGGCGCGACCATCGAGGATGGCGCGGCGACCGGCACGATCACGGACGACGACGCCACGCCGACGGTGACGCTGGTCCTGACCCCGGACTCGATCACGGAGGACGGCGGGGTCAGCACGGTGACGGCGACCCTGGACCATCCGTCGAGTGAGAGTACGACGGTGACGGTGACGGCGGCGCCGGTGTCGCCGGCGGTGGCGGGCGACTACACGCTGAGCGGGAGCCGGTTGACGATTGCGGCGGGCGCGACGGAGAGCACGGGCGAGGTGACGATCACCGCCGTGGACAACGCCGTGGACGCGCCCCACAAGACGGTGACGGTGTCGGCCACGGCGGAGAACACGCAGGGGGTCACGGCTCCGCAGGACGTGACGCTGACGGTCACCGACGACGAGAACGTGGCGCCGACGGGGGCGCCGACGATTGACGACACGACGCCGGTGGTGGGCGAGACGCTGACGGCGGACGCATCGGGCATCAGCGATGCGGATGGACTGACGGGCGCGACCTTCACTTGGCGTTGGCTCCGGGTAGCTTCGGGCGGCGGCGAGACGGAGGTCGGAACCGGCGCGAGCTACACGGTGGTCGCCGCGGACGTGGGGTCGACGCTGAAGGTGGTGGCGAGCTTCACCGACGACGACGGGACCTCGGAGACGGTCGAGAGCGCGGCGACGGGAGTGGTCGAGGCGGCGCCGATACCGACGGTGTCGGTGGCGCGGGTGTCGACCCCGGTGGCGGAAGGCGAGGACGCGCAGTTCACGGTGACGCGCACGGTGGTGACGACGGGCGCGCTGACGGTGAACTACCGCGTGTCGGAGACCGGCGCCATGGTGGCGTCGGGCGAGGAGGGCGCGCAGACCGTCGCTTTCGCTGACGGCGACACCGAGAAGACGGTGACCGTGCCGACGGTGGAGGACAACGCTCACGAAGCGGACAGCGTGGTGACCCTGACGCTGACGGCGGATGCGGCGTATGCCTTGGGGACCGCCACGGCAACGGTCACGGTCGAGGACGACGACAACGCGGCGCCGACCGGCGCGCCGACGATCGACGACACGACGCCCTTGGTCGGCGAGGTGCTGACGGCGGATACCTCGGGCATCGACGATCCGGATGGTCTGACGAACCCGGGGTTCACTTGGCAGTGGATCCGGACATCGGGCGGGACGGTGACGCGGATCAGCGGGGCGACCGCGGCGACCTACGCGGTGGTTGCCGACGACAGGGACGCGACGCTGAAGGTGGAGGTGACCTTCACCGACGACGACGACACCACCGAGACTCTGATGAGCGCGGCGACGTCGGCGGTCAAGACCTCCATAGTCTGGGTGACTTCGGAGGGCGATGTCACGGAGGGCGACCCTGCCGTGTGGACTTTGGAGCGCACGGGCTCCGCGACGGGAATGCTGAGCGTGAAAATCGGAATCCGCCCCTCCGGGGGGGACTTCCTCGTCGCCGAGGGCGGGACGCCCTTCCCGCTAGACATGACAACCGAGGACGAGACGACCTTCCCGGCGGGCAGTTCCACGACGCAGGTGAGCCTGTCCACGGTGGATGACAGCACCCACGAGGCGGACGGCACGGTGAGTCTCTTTGTGATGGAGCCGGATGACGGCTCCTACTCCCTGGGAGAACCTGATGAGGGACAACCTGAATTTGCGGTTTTGAAGATCCGGGACGACGACAACGCGGCCCCGACCGGCGCGGTGACGATCGACGACACGACGCCCGTGGTGGGCGAGACGCTGACCGCGGACGCCTCGGGCATCCGCGATCCGGACGGTCTGACGAGCGCGACCTTCACCTGGCAGTGGATCCGGGTGTCGGGCAGTACGGAGACGCGGATCAGCGGCGCGACCTCGGAGACCTACACGGTGGTCGCCGGTGACGTGGGGTCGACGCTGAAGGTGGAGGCGAGCTTCACCGACGACGACGGCACCGCGGAGACGGTCGAGAGCGCGGCGACGGCGACGGTCGAGGCGTTGCCGGAGGTCACGGTGGCGTCGGACGGCGACGTGACGGAGGGCAGCGCCGCGGTGTTCACGCTGACGCGGACGGGCGACACGGCGCAGACGCTGGACGTGGACTACGAGGTCACCGCCACCGGGGCCTTCGGCGTCACGACCGGCGCGGGCACAGCGACGTTCCTGGCGAACGACGCCACGGTGCAGGTGAGCGTGGCCACGACGGGCGACACCACCCACGAGGCGCACGGCTCGGTGACGTTGACCTTGCAGGCGGACGCGGCCTACGCGCTGGGAACCGATGCCGCGGCGACGGCGACGATTCGGGATGACGACGACTCCCCGGCGACCGGGACGGTGACGATCACGGGCACGCCGACGGAAGGCGAGACGCTGACCGCAAACACGTCGGGCGTCACCGACGCAGACGGCTTGGCCAACGCGGCCTATACCTACCGGTGGGTGCGGACGCCACCCGGCGGCGGCAACGCGGACATCTCCGGGGCGACCTCGCAGACCTACGTGCCGGTGTTCGCGGACGCAGGCGCGACGCTCAAGGTCCGGGTGACGGTCACCGACGACGAAGGCCATCGGGCCACCTTCACGAGCGCTTCGACCTCGGCGGTGGCGGCGCTGCCGCGGCCCGAGGTCACGGTGGCCTCGGACGGCGACGTGACGGAGGGTAGCCCCGCCCTGTTCACTCTGACGCGGACGGGCGACACGGCGGAGACGCTGAACGTGGACTACGAGGTCACCGCCTCCGGGGACTTCGGCGTCACGCCGGGCGCGGGCACGGCGACCTTCCCGGCGAACAGCGCCACGGTGCAGGTGTCGGTGGCCACGACGGGCGACACCACCGACGAGGCGGACGGCTCGGTGACGTTGACTTTGCAGGCGAACCCGATTGCCTACGCGCTGGGAGCCGACGACACGGCGACGGTGACGGTCGAGGACGACGACGAAGCGCCGCTGCCGGTGGTGACGGTGGCGCCGAGAAAGAGTCCGGTGAGCGAAGGGGACCCCGCCGCTGAATTCGTGGTGACGCGAACCGGCGACACGACCGGGGCGCTGCGGGTGAGACTCAGCGTGTCGGAGACGGGGGACATGGTTTCGGCCGGCAACGAGGGGGGGCAGACTCGAACGCTCCCGGCCGGCCAGCCCTCGGTGGTGATATCGGTGCCGACCGTCGATGACGGCGTCCACGAAGCGGACAGCGTGGTGACGGTGACGCTGGAGGCGAATGCGGCGTACGAGCTGGGGACCGACTCCACGGCGGAGGTCACGGTCGAGGACGACGACGACCTGCCGGTGGTGACGGTGGCGCCGAGAAAGAGTCCTGTGAGCGAAGGGGACCCCGCCGCTGAATTCGTGGTGACGCGAACCGGCGACACGACCGGGGCGCTGCGGGTGAGACTCGGCGTGTCGGAGACGGGAGAGATGGTTTCGGCCGGCAACGAGGGGGGGCAGCATCGAACGATTCCGGCCGGCCACTCCTCGGTGGTGATATCGGTGCCGACCGTCGATGACGGCGTTCACGAAGCGGACAGCGTGGTGACGGTGACGCTGGAGGCGAATGCGGCGTACGAGCTGGGGAGCGACGCCACGGCGGATGTGACGGTCGAGGACGACGACCTGCCGGTGGTGTCGGTGGCGCCGGTGTCGAGCCCGGTGGTGGAGAGCGAGGACGCGCAGTTCACGGTGACGCGCACGGGGGTGACGACGGGTGCGCTGACGGTGCGCTACAACGTGGTCGAGACGGGCACCATGGTGAGGTCGGGCGACAAGGGGGCGCAGACCGTCGACTTCTCGGGCGACACGGCGAGTGTGACGGTGACGGTGCCGACGGTGTTCGACAACCTCCACGAGCGCAACAGCCGGGTGACGGTGACGCTGACGGCGGATGCGGCGTACGAGCTGGGGACCGACGCCACGGCGAGGGTGCTGGTCAAGGACGACGACGACTCGCCGGCGACGGGCACGGTGACGGTGACGGGTACGGCGAGGGAAGGCGAGACGCTGACGGCGGACACGTCGGGCATCGCCGACGAGGACGGAGGACTGGACACTGCGGCCTATGTCTACCAGTGGGTGCGGACGCCGTCCGGCGGCAGTGACGCGGACATCTCGGGCGCGACCTCGCGGACCTACGTGCCGGTGTACGCGGACGCGGGCGCGACGCTGAAGGTGCGGGTGACGGTCACCGACGACGAGGGCCACGAGGCGACCTTCACGAGCGCCCCGACCTCGGCGGTGGCGGCGCTGCCGCGGCCCGAGGTGACGGTGGCCTCGGACGGCGACGTGACGGAGGGCAGCGCCGCCCTGTTCACGGTGACGCGCACGGTGGTGACGGCGGGCGCGCTGACGGTCCGCTACCGCGTGTCGGAGACTGGCGCCATGGTGGCGTCGGGCGAGGAGGGCGCGAAGACCGTCGATTTCGCGGACGGCGACACCGAGCAGACGGTGACGGTGCCGACGGAGGAGGACACCGGCCACGAGGCGGACAGCACGGTGACCCTGACGCTGACGGCGGACACGGGCGCCGACCCCGCCTACCTGCTCGGCGCTCCGTCGACGGCGACGGCGGCGATCCGGGACGACGACAACGCGGCGCCGACGGGCGCGGTGACGATCGACGACACGACGCCGGTGGTCGGCGAGGCGCTGACGGCGGACGCATCGAACCTGGATGACCCGGACGGCCTGACGAACCGGAGCTTCACCTGGCGGTGGATCCGGGTGTCGGGCGGGACGGGCACGCCGATCGCGGGGGCGACCACGGCGAGCTACACGGTGGTCGCCGGTGACGTGGGGTCGACGCTGAAGGTGGAGGCGAGCTTCACCGACGACGACGGGACCGGTGAGACGGTCGAGAGCGCGGAGACGGCGACGGCCGCGTTGCCGATGCTGTCGATCGGGGGCGGGAGCATATCCGAAGGCGACAGGGGCAACACGAATATCTCGTTCACGGTGACCCTGAGTCATGCGGCGACGGAAACCGTGACGGTGGACTGGGCGACCGCGGACGGGACGGCGACCGCCGGGACGGACTACACGGCGGGGAATGGAACCGTGACGTTCGACACCGGGGACTCCAGCAAGACTCTGACGGTGCCGGTGCTGGGCGACTTCGTCGACGAGCCGGACGAGACCTTCACGGTGAGGCTGTCGAACCCGTCGGGCGCGACGATCGCGGACGGCGCGGCGACCGGGACGATCCGGGACAACGACGGTCCGCCGACGGTGACGCTGGTCCTGACTCCGGGCTCGATCGGCGAGAACGGTGGAGTCGGCACGGTGACGGCGACCCTGGACCATCCGTCGAACGAGGAGACGACGGTGACCGTGACGGCCGCGCCGGTGACGCCGGCGGTGGCGGGCGACTACACGCTGAGCGCGAACCGGGTGTTGACGATTGCGGCGGGCGCAACGACGAGCACGGGCGTCGTGACGATGACCGCCGTGAACAACAGCGTGTATGAAGGGGACAAGACGGTGACGGTGTCGGCCACGGCGACGAACACGCTGGGGATCACGGCCCCGCAGAACGTGACCCTGACGATCACCGACGACGAGCCGCCGCCGCCGTTGCCGGCGCTGTCGATCGGCGACGCGAGCGTGGACGAGGGCGATTCGGGCAGCGCGACGCTGGACTTCACGGTGACCCTGAGCGAGGCGGCGACGGAAGCGGTGACCGTGGACTGGGCGACGTCCGACGGCACCGCGACCGCCGGGACGGACTACACGGCGGGGAACGGAACCGTGACGTTCAGCACCGGAGACTCCAGCCAGACGGTGTCCGTGACCGTGGCCGGCGACAACGTGGACGAGCCGAACGAGACCTTCACGGTGACGCTGTCGAACCCGTCGGGCGCGACCATCGGGGACGGCACGGCGACGGGAACAATCACGGACGACGACGCGTCGCCGAAGGTGACGCTGATGCTGTCTCCGGACACGGTCGACGAGGCCGGCGGGCAGAGCACGGTGACGGCGAGCCTGGACCGCCCGTCGAGCGAGGAGACGACGGTGCACAGTTTCGGCGTCGCCGGGGTCTTCCCCTTCTTCACGGTGGGTCCGGGTCCGAACCCGGTGTTGACGATCGCGGCGGGCGAGACGGCGAGCACGGGCACGGTGACGCTCACGGCCGTGGCCAACAACGTGGACGCGCCCGACAAGAGGATAACGCTGTCGGCCGAGGCGACGAACAGCGTGGGTGTCACGAACCCGGATGAGGTGACGCTGACGATCAGGGACGACGACGACGCGCCGACGGTGACGCTGCACCTGTCTTCGGACACGGTCGACGAGGACGGGGGGACGAGCACGGCGACGGCGTCCCTGTCCCACCCGTCGGGCGTGGATACGACGGTGACGGTGGCGGTGGTGCCGGAGTCGCCGGCGGTGTCGGGCGACTACAGGCTGAGTTCGAACGTCGTGCTGACGATCCATGCGGGCGAGACGGCGAGCATGGGCACGGTGACGGTCACCGCCGTGGCCAACGACGTGGACGCGCCGGACAAGACGGTGACGGTGTGGGCCACGACGACGAACGCGCATTCGGGCTCGGTGCTGGACAGCGCGCCGCTGACGATCGAGGACGACGACGACGCGCCGACGGTGACGTTGCACCTGTCTTCGGACACGGTCGACGAGGACGGCGGGACGAGCACGGTGACGGCGCGCCTGGACCACCCGTCGAGCGATGCGACGACGGTGACGGTGTCGGTGGCGCCGGAGTCGCCGGCGGTATCGGGCGACTACGCACTGAGCGCGAACCGGGAGCTGACGATTGCGGCGGGAGCGACGACGAGCACGGGCACGGTGACGGTCACGGGCGTGGACAACGCGGCGGACGCTCCGGACAAGACGGTGACGGTGTCGGGCACGGCGTCGAACAGCCAGGGGGTGACGGACCCGGCCCCCGTGACACTGACGATCGAGGACGACGACGGGCCGCCGACGGTGACGCTGGTGCTGAGCCCGGGCTCGATCACGGAGGTCAACGAGCAGAGCACGGTGACGGCGACCCTGGACCGTGCGTCGGGCGCGGATACGACGGTGACGGTGTCGGTGTCGCCGGACTCGCCGGCGGTGGCGGGCGACTACACGTTGAGCGCGAACCGGGAGCTGACAATCCCGGCGGGTTCGACGACGAGCACGGGCACGGTGACGGTCACGAGCGTGAACAACACGGTGGACGCCCCGCACAAGACGGTGACGGTGTCGGGCACGGCGACGAACGCGCAGGGGGTGACGGCCCCGGCCTCCGTGACGCTGACGATCAGGGACAACGACGCGACGCCGACGGTGACGCTGGTGCTGAGCCCGGGCTCGATCACGGAGGTCAATCAGCAGAGCACGGTGACGGCGACCCTGGACCATGCGTCGAGCGAGGCGACGACGGTGACGGTCTCGGTGGCGCCGGACTCGCCGGCGGTGGCGGGCGACTACCGGCTGAGCACGAACCGGGTGCTGACGATTGCGGCGGGTCAGACGACGAGCACGGGCACGGTGACGGTCACGAGCGTGAACAACACGGTGGACGCCCCGCACAAGACGGTGACGGTGTCGGGCACGGCGACGAACGCGCAGGGGGTGACGGCCCCGGATGACGTGACGCTGACGATCAGGGACAACGACGCGACCCCGACGGTGACGCTGGTGCTGACCTCGGCCTCGATCCCGGAGGCTGGCGGGACGAGCACGGTGACGGCGCGCCTGAACCATCCGTCGAGCGATGCGACGACGGTGACGGTCTCGGTGTCGCCGGTGTCGCCGGCGGTAGCAGGCGACTACACGCTGAGCGGGAACCTGGATTTGACGATTGCGGCGGGTGCGACGACGAGCACGGGCACGGTGACGATCACGGCCGTGGACAACGACGTGGGGACGGCTGACAAGGAAGTGACGGTGTCGGGCGCGGCGACGAACGCGCTGGGGATTAGGGGCCCGCAGACCGTGACGCTGGCAATCACGGACGACGACGGGCCGGGCCTGTCGATCGCTGACGCGAGCGTGGCCGAGGGCGAGGGTGATTCGGGCAGTACGACGATGACGTTCACGGTGATGCTGAACCCGGTGGCGGTGTCGCCGGTGACGGTGGACTGGGCGACGGCGGACGGGACGGCGCGAGCCGGGACGGACTACACGGCGGGGAACGGGAGGTTGACGTTCGGCGCCGGAGAGGACCGCAGGACGGTGTCGGTGACGGTAGCGGACGACGACGTGGACGAGCCGGACGAGACGTTCACGGTGACGCTGTCGAACGCGTCGGGCGCGACGATCAGGGACGCCGAGGCGACGGGAACGATCAGGGACAACGACGCCGAGCCGACGGTGACGCTGGTGCTGACCCCGGACTCGATCACGGAGGTCGATGAGCAGAGCACGGTGACGGCGCGCCTGTCCCACCCGTCGAGCGAGGAGACGACGGTGACGGTCTCGGTGGCGCCGGTGTCCCCGGCGGTGGCGGGCGACTACAGGCTGAGTTCGAACCGGGTGTTGACGATTGCGGCGGGTGCGACGACGAGCACGGGCACGGTGACGATCACGGCCGTGGACAACGACGTGGACGCGGCTGACAGGGAAGTGAGGGTGTCGGGCGCGGCGACGAACAGCCAGGGGGTGACGGACCCGGATGACGTGACGCTGACGATTACGAACGACGACAAGGCGACCATCGAGCTGAGTGTATCTCTGGACACGACGTCGCAGGGCGCCGGAGAGACGCCGGTGGAGGTGTCGGAGGGCGCCGAGACGACGGTGACGGTGACGGCGACGGTGACGGGAGACACGCCGCTGGGCGAAGAGAGGACGGTGACGGTCTCGGTGACGAGCGGTCAGGACGGGGCGGTGGGTTTTCAGAAGGTCGAGGACTTCCCGATCGTCGTTCCCGCGGGTCCGCCCGGCACGAGCGAGTCGGCGCAGTTTCACCTGATACCGGAAGACGACAATGTGGACGAGACGGATGCGATCGTGCGGGTGTCGGGCAGTGTGGCTGGGGTGGCTGGGGTGACAGTGAGGGAAACCACGCTCACGCTGCTCGACGACGACGAAGCCCCGACGGGCATCAAGCTGAGCGTATCGCCGGAGGAGGTGTCGGAGGGCGCCGGAGAGACGACGGTGACGGTGACGGCGACAGTGACGGGAGGCACGCGGTTCGGAGAGGCGCGGACGGTGATGGTGACGGTGTCGGGAAGCGGCGAGAGCCGGGCGGTGGACTTTGCGGAGGTGGCGGATTTCCCGGTGACGATCCCGGCGGGCGAGGAGAGCGGGACGGGGACGTTCGAGCTGACTCCGGTGGACGACGAGCGCGATGAGCTGGACGAGACGGTGGTGGTCGGCGGGGCGGAGACATGCTTGCTGGAGGTCAGGGCCGACGACAAGGAACCGAAGTGTGTGCCGGAGGAGCTCGATTTCAAGGTCATCCCTGCGGAAGTGAAGCTGACGGACAATGACGACCTGTCGCTGAGCGTAACGCCGCGGAACGTGGTGGTACGGGAGGATGCGGGGGAGGTGGTGTTCACGCTGAGGCTGAGCCGTGCGAGCGACCGCGAGATAGAGGTGGCAGCGACCGCCATGGATGGGACGGCGAAGAGTGGGGAGGATTACCAGCCGGACGAGGAGCGGGTAGTGTTTCCCAAGGGCGAGACGGAGCGGGAGCTGAGGGTTGCCCTGGTGGATGACGAGGAGATGGAAAGGAACGAGACCTTCAAGGTCATGTTCGGCTCCGGTGAGGGGAGTCCCGAGGGGTTGGAGGCGTCGGCGACGGTCACGATAGTCGACGACGAGGTTGTCGACGCGCGTGAACGCAGGCTGGAGTACGCGCTGGCGTCGTTCGGACGCACGGTGGCGCAGGACTTGGTGACGGCGGTCGAGGACAGGAGGTGGGCGACGGGGACGACGGCGACCCTTGCCGGGACCCGGCTGCACCTGTCCGAGGAGGCCGTGTACGAGACGCTGCGGCGTCATACCGACCCTGACGGTGACCTGATGGTGGATACGGCCGCGTTGCGGGAGATGCTGTCGCGGAGCAGCTTCCAGGTTTCGCTGGGCGGCGAAGGCGAGGCGGGGGGTATGGGAGCGGACTCTCTGGTGCTGTGGGGGCGTGGGAGCCGGAGCTGGAGCGCGGGCAGGCTGGAGGCGGAGGTCGAGACGCAGGGAGAAGCGCTGTCCGGTCAGTTGGGGGTGGAGTTCCGAGCGCGGGAAGACACGTTGGTGGGGGTGATGTTGAACGGCAGCGCCGGGAAGGTGGAGTTTGACGGGGCGCTCGATACGGAGGTGGAGACGGATGTTCTGGGAGTGCACCCCTACGCGCAGTGGTCGCCGTGGCAGGGACTGAGGACGTGGGCGATGGTGGGCTACGGAGCGGGCGAAGCGACGCTGACGGACAAGTATTCCGCCTTGGCGGGGACCGACCTGAAGATGATGATGGCGGCGGGCGGAGGGAGCCACGATGTGGCGTCGAGGTGGGGAGTCGACTGGTCGGTGGGGACGAACGGATTCGTTGTGCAGCTTGACGCGGATGAGGTGCAGTTCGATGCGGAAGGACAGGCGGCGCTGGTGCCGGCGGTGCAGTCGGAGGTGTGGCAGATGCGGCTACTGCTGGAAGGCAGTGCGGGGGAGGACTTCGGCGGTGTCGAGGGGTTGAGGGGGAACGTCGAGCTGGCGGCGCGGGTGGATGGTGGGGACGCGGAGAGCGGATTGGGGATGGAGGTAGGCGGAGGCGTCGGGTATGGACGTGCGGACTTGGGCATCGAAGTCGATGCGAGCGGTCGTGTGCTGCTGACGCATGAGGAAGAGGGTTTGGAGGACGCGGGGGTGAGTCTGGCGTTGGAGGTGGACCCGGGCGAGCGCGGTCGTGGGCCGTACTTTGCGCTGTCGCCCTCGTGGGGGAACGCGGCGAGCGGAGCGCGGTCGATGTGGGAGGACCGGCAGCCGACGGTGGGCGGTTCCGGCGGTGGGGCCCGGTTCGAGCCGGAGATGCGGTTGAGTTCGGAGCTCGGCTACGCCGCGCCCACGCCGATTCGTCGCGGCACCCTCACCACCTACGGCGCGTTCTCGTCGGCCGGGGGTACGTCCCGGCAGTATCGAGTCGGCCGGCGGCTGGAGCTCGGCATCGTGTCGATGAGCCTCGAAGCCGAGCGTCACGAGAGCTCTGGCGCAACGCCCGAGCACGGGGTCTGGCTGAGAGGCAACCTCCGTTTCTGAGCGCGAGAGGCGACGGATACGGTCCGTCCATCCACCTCACCTCCGCCGCGGCCCGTACCGTTGAACGTCAGAGGGGCGACGGATACGGTCCGTCCATCCGCATCACCGATCCCGTGACGAACGTCGCGTCCGACCTCGCCCGGTCCGAGTTCTTCCGCGACTGCCGACGACCACACGCATCGCTCGCCCGTCGAACCCCCGACGAGTCCCTTGTCGCCCTGGAGGCGACCTGAACGCTCGGCGCCGAAGGTCGTGAGCCGGCCCACCGCGTTGCGCCGGCCGCCGGGCTGATCGATAGTCGCCGCTCCGGCGCACCTGCCGCCGGCTGCGGAGGAATGCCCGATGGCCACCATGACCTACCCCGATCCGGATTCCCGTTCCGCTGCGCTCTATCGGCGTGCGAACGGGGTGCTGGCGGGCGGAAGCACCCGTCTCACCACGTTCTTCGCGCCGTATCCGATCTACGCGGTGTCGGGGAGCGGCAGCAGGGTGACGGATGCGGACGGGGTGGAGCGGGTCGACTGCCTCAACAACTACATGACCCTCATCCACGGACACGCCCGCCCCGAGGTCGTCGAGGCGGCCGTCGAACAGATCCGTCGTGGAAGCTGCTTCGCGATGCCGACGGAGCGCGAGATCGAGCTCGCCGAGATCATCGCCGAGCGGGTCGAGTCGGTGGAGACGATACGGTTCTGCAACTCCGGGAGCGAGGCGGTGCTCGTCGCCATCAAGGCGGCGCGCGCGTACACCGGCCGGCCGATGGTGGCGAAGTGCGAGGGCGCCTATCACGGCTGCTACGACCCGGTCGAGGTCAGCCTGAGCTCCACGCCGGAGAGCTGGGGCGACCGCGACGCCCCGGCGAAGGTGCCGTACACCGCCGGCCTGCCCGCCAAGGTCATGGAAGACGTGGTGGTGCTGCCCTACAACGAGGTCGAGGCGAGTCGGAGGCTCATCGAGCATCACGCGGACCGCCTCGCGGCCATCGTCGTCGATCCGGTGCCGACCAGGATCGGCTGCGTGCCGGTGCGCACGGAGTACGCGCGGATGGTGCGCGAGGTCGCGAGCCGGCACGGCATCGTGCTCGTCTTCGACGAGGTCGCGTCGTTCCGGGTGCGCTACCGCGGCGCGCAGTCGATGGTCGGGGTGGCCCCGGACCTCACGACCTTCGGGAAGATCATCGGCGGCGGGATGCCGGTCGGTGCGGTCGGCGGCCGGCGCGACGTGATGTCGGTGTTCGATCCGTCGAAGGGAAGTCCGCGCGCATCGCACGGCGGGACCTTCAACGCGAACCCGGCCACGATGGCGGCGGGCGCGGCGGCGATGCGCCTGCTGACCGAGGACGCCCTCGACACGCTCAACGCGCGCGGGGACCGCGCCCGTGAACGCATCGGCGCCGCTTTCGAGGCGGCCGGGGTGGCGGGGCAGGCGGTCGGCGCGGGCTCGCTGGTGATGATCCACTTCAACCGCCGGGAGCTCGGCGGCTATCGCGACGTGTTTCCCGACGAGAGCGAGTCCCGGCGCACCTCCGCCCTGCACAAGGCGTTGCTGAATCGCGGCTTCATCGTCGGCGCGGGCGGCCTGGCCGCGATTTCCACCGCGAACACCGACCAGGAGATCGACGACCTCGCGGACGCGATCGAAGACAGCCTGCGCGAGATGCGGCTCAACGATCCGGGGACGTGAGACGGCGCCGGCCGCGGACATCGGGTTCGCGGCCGGCCTGATGCCCGTTCCCGCTCCGTCGTGCTCCGACGCGCGCCCGCGCGCCGGAAGTCCTCGAGCCGGGGCGCTCCCTCCGGTCCCGCGGCCGGCTACTGCGGCTCGGGCTGCTCGGGCGACGCGGCCGGCGGCCACGCCTTCAGCACCGCCTGCACGAGGGTAGCGAGCGGAATGGCGAAGAAGATGCCCCAGAATCCCCACAGCCCCCCGAAGAGGAGCACCGCGGTGACGATGGCGATCGGGTGGAGGTTGACGACCTCCGAGAACAGCAGCGGCACCAGCACGTTGCCGTCGAGGGCCTGGATGATCGTGTACGCGATCATGATGTATGCGAATTCGCTCGTGAAACCCCACTGGAAGAAGGCGATGACGGCGACCGGAAACGTGACGGTGACCGCGCCGACGTAGGGGATGACCACCGACAGCCCGACCAGTACCCCGAGCAGCATCGAGAACTGGAGGCCCATCAGCTCGAACGTCACGTAGGTGACGATCCACACGATCACGATCTCGATGAACTTCCCGCGGACGTAGTTCCCGATCTGCACGTCCACGTCCGCCCAGACCTGGCTCGCCAGGCGCCGGTCCGTCGGCAGGAAGTGCTTGACCCAGGTGACGATGGACGCCTTGTCCTTGAGGAAGAAGAACACCATCAAGGGCATGAGGATCAGGTAGACGAGCAGGGTGAGGACTCCGAGTACCGAGGACAGCGATGCCTGGACGACGTTCTGCCCGACGTTCACCGTCTCGGCGCGAATCTGGTCGAGGATGTCGAGGACCTGCTGCTCGGAGAACAGTTCCGGGTACATGTGCGGCAGGGTGAGCAGCAGGTCCTGCCCGCGGCCGATCATCGCCGGCAGTTGCTGCAGGAACTGGGTGATCTGGCGCGAGAGGAGCGGCAGCAAGCCGAAGATGATGAAGACGAGGGCCGTCATGAACGCGGCGAAGACCAGGACCACCGCCGCGAGACGGGGGACGCGCCTGCGCTCGATGACCCCGATCAACCCTTCGAGCAGGTACGCGATGACGATGCTCGCAATCACCGGGGCGAGGATCTCGCCCCCGAGATAGACGATTGCGAAGCCGCCGACGAGCACGGCGGCGAGCCCGATCACCTGGGGATCGGAGAAGTGGCGTTCGAACCAGGCGCTGATCGCGTTGGCCATGGGTCAACCGTGCACGCCGAGACGATGTTCCTGGTGTCGTCGCGCCATCCGGGGACTGTTCCGGTCGGACAGCCCGGAGGCGTCGGCTACCGGCGGATGCTCACGAGCCGCTTGCGCGCCAGACCCGCCGCGGCCGACTGCGGATAGCGTGCGATGAGGTCGCCCAGCACTCTCTCGGCTTCCGCCCCGTTGCCGAGCTCGTCATGGGCGTATCCGATCTTCAACAGGGCATGCGTGAGCTTCGAGCTGTCCGGGTGCATCGAGACGAGACGCTCGAACTCCTGCAGCGCCGGCTCGAACCGGCGCGTGATGTAGTACGTCTCGCCGAGCCAGTACCGCGCGTTGTCCGCATAGCTGCCCGCCGGGAAGTCGGCGATGAACTGCGTGAACGCGCCCGCGGCGTCTTCGTAGCGCCCGGATTTCAGAAGGTCGAACGCGGTCTGGTACGCCTGCTGCTCGGCGAACGGATCGATTCCGGCCTCCGATCCGGTTTCCGCCGCGGTCGATGACGGCGCGGTGGCCGAGGGGTCGGGGGTCGTTCCCTGCGGGGGTGTGACGGGGGCCGGGGATGGGGACGTCGGTTGAGTGGCCGGGGGCTGGGTAGCCGGCTCCGCCGCAGCGTCCGCGGTCCGGATCGGCGGGGCGGATTCGAGGCGCTGAAGCCGCTGGTCGGCGTCGAGGTAGAGTTCCCGCTGGCGGTTCTGGATCTGGTCGAGCGTGTGCGACCGCGCTTCCAGATCGCCGCGCAACTCCCGGACCTCGACTTTGATGGACTCCACTTCCTGGAAGAGCTTGAGCAGGCTTTCCGAGGCAAGCAGCCGCTCGATCCGCTTCAGCCGTTCGTCCAGGTCTCGCGCATCGATCACCGGCGCCTGCGCGAGCGCACCGCCGGCGTGCCCCAGACATGCGACTAACGCGAGAAACGTTGTTGTCCGCCGCAGGTTCATTCCCGGGTCCGGTAGACGATCTCGACCCGGCGATTGAGTCGCCATGCCGATTCGTCGTGTCCGTCCGCCGCCGGCCGCTCCTCGCCGTAGCTGATGGTGCGGATCTGGGGGTCGGTTCCACCAAGCAGCGTCATGAGCTTGCGAACCGCCCCCGCACGCCGCTCGCCCAGGGCGATGTTGTATTCGCGCGAACCGCGTTCGTCGGCATGGCCTTCCAGGACAAGCGACGCCCCGGCGTGCTCCGAGAGATAGCGCGCGTGCGCGGCGATGGTGGTGTGCTCCGACTCCGGTATGTCGCTGGAATCGAACTCGAAGTAGATGGTGCGGACACTCAGTGCGCCTGCGGGATTGTCAAGCGGATGCCCCGCGAAGCCGCCGGTGGTCGTCGTCGTATCGGCGCCGGCCGTGTCTGCCGTGCCGGCCGTGGTGGCGGCGCCCGATATCGAATCGTCGCCGGCGCCGCTCGTGGACGCGGAGCCGGTCGTCGTGGATTCGGAGCCGGACTCGGTGTCCTGCACATTGCCCACGGTGCCCCCGCAGGCGGCGAGTGCCGCGGCACCGGCCAGAATGAATGCGAGCCGGAACAGCCGAAGGTGCATTTCGTGTCTCCTTGGTTGCTTGTGGGGCCCGGACGGGGCCTGCTTCTGCATGGTGTCGATCGAGCCGGGCGTGACCGAGGGTCGAGCGGCCCGGCTCGCCAGCCCCGGAGTCGTCGGAATGGGCATCAGTTTCGAAACGGAGACCAGGCGGGGTCCCGGACTCCTCCCGTCTGTACGGCCAGACGCTGGTGCATCCGTCCATCCGGAGAGACTGCCGCAAGTACCGGCCTGGGGCCATCGGTCGTAGCATACAGGATCATGCTGCCGTTCGGCGCAAAGCTGGGCGATTCGTCCAGAGTGGAGTCGGTCAGCACCTGGAGCGCGCCGTTCTCCATGTCCAGCACTCCGATGCGGTACCGGCCTTCGTCGCGGTGCACCAGCGCGAGCCTGGCGCCATCGGGCGAATAGACGGGACGCGCGTTGTAGCTGCCTTCGAACGTGATGCGCTCCGGAGGACCCCTTCCATCGGCCGCGGCTCGATAGATCTGCGGCTTGCCGCCGCGGTCCGACGTGAACACCAGGGATTGCCCATCCGGTGACCATGACGGCTCGGTGTCGATGGCGGTGTGGCGCGTGATCCGCCGCAGGCGCCTGGTCTGCAGATCCATGACGTAGATCTCGGGGTTGCCGTCCTTCGAGAGGGTCATCGCGAGACTGCGGCCGTCCGGGGAGAACGCGGGGGCGCCGTTGATGCCCGGGAAGGACGCGACCGGTTCGCGTTCGCCGGTCGCAATCTCCTGCACGAAGATGCGCGGCCGATCGGATTCGAACGAAACGTAAGCGAGCTTCTTTCCGTCCGGCGACCATGACGGTGACATCACGGGCCGTACCGAATCGAGTACGACCTGCTCGTTGTGTCCATCGACGTCGGCGACGTTCAGCAGATAGCGTATTTCGCCATCGGCGGGACGCATCTCGGTAACGTACGCGACCCGCGTGTCGAAGGCGCCGCGAACCCCGGTGAGCTTCATGTAGATCTGATCGGAGATTTGATGCGCAACCCGGCGCATCGCCTGCGTGCGCCCGGTGAACTGGTAGCCGACGACCAGCCTGCGCCGCAGCACGTCGTAGAGTCCGAACTCGACCACGTACGCGCCGTCGAGAGAGGGCGTGACGTTCCCGATGACCAGGTTGCCGGGGCCGAGCAGCCGCCAGTCCCGGAAGTCGATCTGCTCTTGTCGATGCGGCCGGCTCGGCAGGCCGTCGAACGGTATCGGCTCGAACAGGCCGGAGCGGGCGAGGTCGTCGGCAACGATGGCCGCGATGTCGACCGGCGGCGGCTCGCCGCTGTGCTGCCACCCGAACGGGACAATCGCGATGAGCTGTTTCGCCTCGGTGCTCTTCGTGATCCTGATCTGGATGACCGCGTTCGCGGCGTGCGCGAGGAAGGCCGTGAAGAAGAGCGCGGTGGCGATGCGTGCGATCACCCTCTACACCTCCGGCTCGAAAGTGATGCTGATGTGACGGTCGAACAGCGACGGATCCTTCGCGGCGTGCGCGAGGAAGGCCGTGAAGAAGAGCGCGGTGGCGATGCGTGCGATCACCCTCTACACCTCCGGGTCGAAAGTGATGTTGATGTGACGGTCGAACAACGACGGATCCTTGGGTACGGGAAGCGGAGACGATCGCAGGACCGCCTGTTCCACGGAACGGTCGAATGCGATGTTGCCGCTACTGGTGCGGATCTCCGCCTTTACCACTTCGCCGCCCGGAATCTGCGATACGAGCACCACGCATTTGAGTCCTGATGCGGTGCCGGGCGGACGCACCCAGTTGCGCTCGATCCGGTCCCTGATCTGCGCAATGTATTCCATGCGTCCGGCGTCGAGCAATGCGAGGCGATCCTTCCTGAGCGACTGTTCCTCCAGGGCGATCTGTTCCTGAAGCGCGCGCTCCGCCTCCTTTCGGCGGGCTTCCTCGATGCGCTTGCGCTCCTCCTCGGCCTTCTTCCTCGCCGCCTCGGCCCGCCTGCGTTCCTCCTCGGCTTTCTTCTTCTGGGCTTCGGCCCGTTTGCGTTCCTCCTCAGCCTTCTTCTTCTCCGCCTCGGCTCGCTTGCGTTCCGCCTCGGCCTTCTTCTTCTGTGCTTCGGCCTTTTTCTTTTCCGCCTCGGCTCGCTTGCGTTCCGCCTCGGCTTTCTTCTTCCGGGCTTCGGCCTGCTGGCGTTCCGCCTCGGCTTTCTTCTTTTCCGCCTCCGCTTTCTTCTTCTGCGCCTCGGCCTGCTGGCGTTCCGTCTCGGCCTTCTTCTTCTGCGCCTCGGCCCGCTGGCGTTCCGTCTCGGCCTTCTTCTTCTGCGCCTCGGCCCGCTTGCGTTCCGTCTCGGCCTTCTTCTTCCGGGCTTCGGCCTGCTGGCGTTCCGCCTCGGCCTTGTTTTTCTCCGTCTCGATGCGCTTGCGTTCCGCTTCGGCCTTCTTCTTCTCCGCTTCAGCCTTCTTCTTCTGCGCCTCGGCCTGCTGGCGCTCCGCCTCGGCCTCCCTCTTCTGCGCTTCGGCCTGTTGGCGGGCTTCCTCGGCGCGCTCCTGCTCCGCCCTGGCCGCTTGCGCCTGCTCCTGGAGCTGGCGTTTCTGCTCTGCCTCCTCCCGGCGCTGTTGCTCGATCAGCGCGAGCTTCGCCTGCTCTTCGGCTCGTTGCGCCTCCAGCGCCGCCTTCTCCTTTTCCAGCGTATCGAGCCGTCTCGTCTCCGCGTCACGCTTTCGTGCGAGTTCCGCAAGGCGCTCCGCGTCCTTGCGTTCACGCTCGCGCTCGGCCGCGGTGTACTCCCTCTGCCGTTCGCGCTGCATCCGCTCGAGTTCGCGGAGCCTGTGCTCCTCCTCGGTCCGGCGTTGCTGCGCGGTCTCGGCTTCCCGTTCGAGCTGTTCGATCCGTTCGCGTTCCTTCTTGCGCCGGTGTTCGTCCTGTTCGCGCAGGCGCTCGATCTCTTCCGTGATCCGCTTCTCGTCGATGACGACGGCCTCGATGGGCTCGGCCCCGGGGCCGGCCACCACGGGAGGCGACGTGTTTCCGAGCCTGAAGACGAGCACCGACGCGACGACGGCGTGGATCAGCAGCGCGTAGAAGATGGACAGCAGGCGCTCGAGCAGCGACTCCCTGCCGCTCATTGCCGTGGTTCCCGCGGCGCTTCGGTGATCAGCCCGACACTCGGCGCCCCGGCGCGCTGCAGGATCGTCATCAGGACGACCACGTCCCCGTAGGGCACGGTCTCGTCACCACGCACCACGACCGCCAGTCCCGGCCGATGGCGCAGGAGCGCTCCGACCCTGGCCGCGAGGGTCCGCGGCTCGACCGGCGTGTCCTGGTTCTCGCCGTAGTTCAGGTAGAGCTCGCCGGCGGCGTCGATGGTGACCACGAGCGGCTCCTGGGTCTCCACGTCGAGTGGCTCCGCGTCGGCCTGCGGCAGGTCGACCTTGACGCCCTGGGTCAGCAGCGGCGCGGTGATCATGAAGATCACGAGGAGCACCAGCATGACGTCGATGTACGGGACGACGTTGATCTCCGACATCGGCCGTCTGCGCACCCGGTGCCTAGCCATGGCGCGGGCTCCCGCCGCATTCCGCGGCCGCGCCTCCGGCCCCGTCGGCGAGGCCGCGGCAGGCCGGGTGCCGTTCGCCGTTCATTGATGGGCCTGGCGCTGGAGGATGGTCGAGAACTCGTCGACGAACGCGTCGTACCGGTTGTGGAGCCGCTCGACGTCGTGGGCGAAGCGGTTGTAGGCGATCACCGCGGGAATCGCCGCGAACAGGCCTATCGCGGTCGCGATGAGGGCCTCCGCGATCCCCGGGGCCACCATGGCGATGGTCGCCTGCTGCACCCCGCCCAGCGCCCGGAACGAGTTCATGATTCCCCACACGGTGCCGAACAGCCCGATGTAGGGACTGGTCGAGCCGACGGTGGCGAGGAACGAGAGGTTGATCTCCAGGTACTCGACCTCGCGGCCCAGCGCGATGCGCATCGCCCGTTCCGTTCCGCTCAATATGTCCCGCGCCTCGGCCGCCTTCTGTCCGCGCAGGCGCGCGAATTCCTTGAACCCGGCATGGAAGATGCGTTCCGTTCCGGCCGCCCCGGTCCGTCGTACGTCGATCCGGTTGAACACGTCGACGAGGTCGACTCCCGACCAGAACTGGTCTTCGAACGTGTCGGCGGCGCGAGTGGCGCGTCCGAGCACGAAGTACTTGCTGAAGATCATCGTCCACGAAACGACGGAGGCCACCACCAGGAGGACCATGACGAACTGGACCGGAAGGCTCGCATTCAGTATCAGGGCGACGAGCGAGAGATCAGTGCTCAATTTCGAGTTCCTGCTGCAGGGAAGTGGGGATGCTGCGGGGCCGGAACGACTCGAGGTCGACGCAGCAGACTTTGACATCCGCCTGGCAGAGCAGTTCTCCACCGGCGTTCCGTACGTGCTGGGCGAGTCGGACCGACGCGCGGCGCGACACCAGTACCCGGACGTCGACGTCGAGGCGGTCGTCGAATCGCGCGGGCCGCCGAAACCTGACGTCCGCCCGCGCCACGACGAACTGGAGGCGATGGCGGGCGCGCATCCGGGCCTGATCGCAGCCGAGCGCGCGCAACCATTCGGTTCGGGCCCGCTCCATGTACTTCAGGTAGTTCGCGTAGTACACGATGCCGCCGGCGTCGGTGTCCTCCCAGTACACGCGTACCGGCCAGACGAACCCTCGGCCGGGCGGCGGGAGGTGGGGAGCGGCGGTCATCGCGGGCCCCCGGTCCGGGCGTCCCCCCCGAAGAGGTCGGGCCCGGCCGGCGCCGGATCGTCCGGTTCCCGTCCGTCGGCGAGGGTGGCGGGAGGCGGCTTCAGGCCGAAGTGCGTCCAGGCGGTCCGGGTCGCCACCCGGCCCCTGGGGGTACGCATCAGGAACCCCTGCTGAATGAGGTAGGGTTCCAGCACGTCCTCGATGGTGTCCCGCTCTTCCCCGATCGCGGCGGCGAGATTGTCTATGCCGACCGGTCCCCCGTCGAACTTCTCGATGACCGCCAGCAGCAGCTTGCGGTCCATCACGTCGAATCCGTGCACGTCGACGTCGAGCAGGTCGAGGGCGCGGTTCGCGATGGTCGCGGTGATCCGTCCGTCCGCCTTCACCTCCGCGTAGTCCCGGACCCTGCGCAGGAGGCGGTTCGCGATGCGGGGCGTGCCGCGCGAGCGCGATGCGATCTCGCCTGCGCCGTCCCCGGCGATGGCGACTCCCAGGATCGCGGCCGACCGCGTGACGATCCTCGACAGGTCCGCAACGCTGTAGAACTCGAGCCGCTGCACGATGCCGAACCGATCGCGCAGCGGCGACGTCAGCATCCCGGCCCGGGTCGTCGCGCCCACGAGGGTGAACGGAGGAAGGTCGAGCTTGATCGATCGCGCCGCCGGGCCCTCGCCGATGACGATGTCGAGCTGGTAGTCCTCCATCGCCGGATAGAGGATCTCCTCGACGGCGGGGTTCAGCCGGTGCATCTCGTCGATGAAGAGCACGTCGCGCGGCTCCAGGTTGGTGAGCAGCGCCGCGAGATCGCCCGAGCGTTCGAGGACCGGCCCCGCGGTCTGGCGCAGCCCGGCCTGCATCTCGTTCGCGACGATGTGCGCCAGCGTGGTCTTGCCCAGGCCCGGCGGTCCGAAGATGAGGAGGTGGTCGAGCGCTTCGCCGCGCCGGCGCGCCGCCTCGATGAAGATCCGCATCTGCTCCAGCACGGCGGGCTGGCCCACGAAGTCCGTGAGCCGTGCGGGACGAATGGCCCGATCGAGAGCCTGTTCCCCGGCTCTCGCCTCCTGGGTGACGAGGCGCTCTGTCTCCATCGGTCCTGTCGGTGCGGCGCCCCGCGGGGTTCGCCGGATTCAACGCTCTCCCGGGTGGAGGTTGCTCCTCGGCCGATCGGGTCACGGCCGTCCCCGGCCCCGGTGCTCCCGGCCGCGTCATTGCGCCGATCGTACCGCTCCGGGTGGCGAGCCACCAGAAGCGGGCCGGGTCGGCATGTCTGGCGCTGTCCCCAGGTTCGCGGCGGATCCGGTTCCGCGCGTCATCGCACCATCGACTGGAGCGCACGGCGCACGATGGCCTCACAGGCGAGTCCGTCCGTTCCGACCGCATGCACGCGGCGGCTCGCTTCGGGCGGCTTGAGTCCGAGCGCGATCAGCGCGCGCACCGCCTCCGCGGCCGGGTCGCCCCCCGGCGCCGCCGGCCGGGCTCCGGTTCCGGCGGCCACCGCCGTCACGCCGATGGATTCGGCCTCGATCCGGTCGCGCATCTCCATGATGAGACGCTGCGCCGTCTTCTTGCCGATGCCGGGCAGCCGGGAAAGGCTCGCGCCGTCGCCTTCGAGCACGCAGCGTGTGAACCGGTCCGCGTCCATCCCCGACAGGATGGCGAGGCCGAGCTTTGCGCCGACTCCGCTCACGCGAAGGATCTGGCGGAACAGGTCCCGCTCGGCGCGGCGCGCGAACGCGTAGAGGTGACGCGCGTCCTCGCGCGCCACGTGGTGAAGGTGGAGCGTCACCGGCTCGCCGATGGAGGGAAGGTCGTAGAAGGTGGTCATCGGCGCTTCCATCTCGTAGCCGATCCCGCCGGTGTCGACGAGGAGCAGGGGAGGGTGCTTCTCGCGCAGCACGCCGTGCATCCAGGCGATCATCGGGGACCGCTCCCGGCACGTGCGAGCACGCGTTCACGGCGCCCGATCGTCGCTCGCACGTGCGCGTGGCAGATCGCGATGGCGAGCGCGTCCGCCTGGTCCGTCTGGGGCGGTTCCCGCAACGCGAGCAACATCCTGATCATGTACTGGATCTGCTCCTTCGATGCGTGTCCCTTGCCGGTGACCGCCTGCTTCACCTCGTTCGGTGAATACTCGTGCACGGGCAGCGACCGGACGGAGCCGGCGAGGAGCGCGGCGCCCCGGGCCTGTCCGAGCTTCAGGGCGGAGGAGGCGTTTCGATGCACGAACACCTTCTCGATCACGAGCTCGCGCGGGCCGTGGGCATCGATGGCCGCTCCGATCCCCTCGAAGATCCGGTGCAGCCGGTCGGACCAGTCACCGTCGCCGGTACGCACGAACCCGCTCGCGACATGGACGAGACGGCTCCCGTCGGCATCCACGATGCCGTACCCGGTGGAGCGGGAGCCCGGGTCGACACCGATGATGCGTTCCGCGGTCAACCGAGTTCGGCCAGGACCTCGTCCGGGAGGTCCACGTTGGAGTACACCTGCTGTACGTCGTCGAGGTCTTCCAGCATGTCGAGCAGCCGGACGATCCGCCGGGCGTCGTCGGTGTCGAGGGAAACGCTGGTGGACGGACGCATCGTCACCTCCGCCTGCGCCGGCTCCAGCCCGTCCGCCGCGATGCCGTCGCGAACGTCGCCGAATCCCTCCGGGGTGGTGATCACCTCCAGCGAACCGTCGCCGTTGGCGATGACGTCCTCCGCGCCGACTTCGAGCGCCGCCTCCATCAGCCGCTCCTCGTCGGTGCCCGGGGGGAACGAGAGCTGGCCGACCTTGGTGAACAGGTAGGCGACCGAACCGCCGGTGCCGAGGCTGCCTCCGCACCTGGTGAACGCGTGGCGGATGTCCGCCACGGTCCGGTTCCGGTTGCCGGTGACGCAGTCGATCATCACCGCGGCGCCGCCGGGGCCGTACCCTTCGTAACGCACTTCCTCGAGGTCGTCGGCGCCCGCTTCGCCCGTCGCCCGCTTGACGGCCCGGTCGACGGTGTCCTTCGGTACGTTGCCGGCGAACGCCTTGTCCATCGCGAGCCGCAACCGCGCGTTGGCGTCGGGGTCGCCGCCGCCTTCGCGCGCGGCAATCGTGACTTCCCGGATGAGTTTGGTGAACAGCTTGCCCCGCTTGGCATCCTGGGCCTTCTTGCGGTGCTGGATGTTCGCCCACTTGGAATGGCCGGCCATGGGGTGGTGATGCGCACATCGGGCCAGACACGAATTCTAGCACTGTCAAGGGATGCGCCATGGCGGTTCGACCCGTCGCCCGGACGGGTCGCCCACCCGGCGGCGCGCCGCTGCTGACGGTCGTCGCCCCCTGCCGGTTGCCTGACTCGCGGCGGGCGGCGACGATGCGGCGCCGGTACGCGCGTTGAGCATCGTCCTCATACTCATTAGTATCACCGCCCGTGCGGCGCCGGCACCGCATTGCAGCGTCGGCGTCTTCGCCCGGAGATGGCCGGGAGCCATCACGGAACCACCAGGAGGGACATCATGAGAATACGAAAGCTCACCGGCGCGATTGCCGCCGTGGTGCTCGCCGGCGCGAGCGCCTCCGCTTCCGCGGAAACGGACAAGGTCCGGTTCGCCCAGCAGTTCGGCCTGCTCTACCTGCCGATGCACGTGGTGGTCGACAAGAAGCTCGTCGAGGCGTGCGCGAAGGACACGGGCCTCGGGGACGTCAAGGTCTCCATGCACCGGTTCAGTGGCGGCGCCGCCGTCAACCAGGCGCTGCTTTCCGGCAACGTGGACTTCGCGGCCGGAGGCATCGGCCCGCTGCTCACCATCTGGGACAAGACCAGGGGCAAGCTGAACGTGCGCGCGATGACCACGCTCTCCGCGATGCCGCTCAAGCTCAATACCAACGATCCCGGCGTCAGGAAGCTCGAGGACTACCTCGAAGCCGAGGACCACAAGATCGCGACGCCTTCGGTCAAGGTCTCCATCCAGGCCCGGGTGCTGCAGATGGCGGCGGCGAAGAAGTGGGGCCAGGACAGCTTCGACAAGCTCGACGACATGACCGTGTCGATGAAGCACCCTTCGGCGGTCGCGGCCCTGCTCGCGGGCGGCCAGGCGGTGAAGAGCCACTTCGCGACCCTGCCGACCTCGTGGCAGGAGCTCCAGAGCGGCAAGGCCCACAACGTCATCACCTCCTACGACGTGCTCGGCGGGCGCCACTCCACCGTCGCGATGTACAACGCCGAGAAATGGAAGACGGAGAACCCCGGGCTCTACGAGTGCGTGTGGAAGTCGTTCCGTACCGCCATCGACTGGATCAACGAGGACAAGAAGCGCGGGGCCGAGCTCTACCACCGCTTCACCAAGTCCAAGCTGGACAAGGGCGACGTCATCGAGATGCTCACCACTCCCGGCGAGATGGACTACACGATCCAGCCCGAACGCACCATGCAGTTCGCCGAGTTCCTCCTCAGCGTAGGTGCGGTCAAGAACAAGGCGGAGAGCTGGAAGGACTACTACTGGGAGAACAACTACGACCAGAACGGCAGTTGAAACCATGGCCGTTGAAACTGCAGGCCGCGCCGCGGCGGAACCCGGTTCCGCCGCGGCCTCCGACCCGGACGCGGCGCCCGCTCCGATCCTCGACGTCGACGGCGTCACCCTCCAGTACAAGACCAAGGAACACCTGATCACCGCGACGTACCGGGTCGGGTTCCAGGTCTACCCCTCCGACCGCTTCGTCCTGCTCGGCCCGTCCGGGTGCGGCAAATCGACCCTGCTCAAGGGAGTCGCCGGATACCTCGGGCCGGTGGAGGGCGAGATGCGGCTCAAGGGCCGCGCGATCTCGGACCCGGGTCCCGACCGGGTCATGGTCTTTCAGGAGTTCGATCAGCTCCTGCCCTGGAAGACGGTCAGGCAGAACATCACCTTCGCGCTGCTCAACGGCGGCCGGTGCGAGAGCCGCGCGCAAGCCGACGACATCGCGCGCCAGTACATCCGCAAGGTGAAGCTCGACCGGTTCGAGGACACCTATCCCCACATGCTGTCGGGCGGCATGAAGCAGCGGGTGGCGATCGCCCGCGGCATGGCCATGGAGCCCGACATCCTGCTGATGGACGAGCCGTTCGCGGCCCTCGACGCGCTCACCCGGCGCCAGATGCAGGAAGAGCTTCTCCAGTTGTGGGAAGACACCCACTTCACGGTGCTCTTCGTCACCCACTCCATCGAGGAGGCGTGCATCGTCGGCAGCCGCATCCTCGTGATGTCGCCGCATCCCGGCCAGGTGAAGGCGGAGCTCAACGCCCACCATCTCGGTCACGGGAACGTCGGCGACGAGCAGTTCTCGTCGCTCCAGCAGCGGATCCACGACATGCTGTTCGCGGACCGGATCCTCGAGGAGGAGGCGGCGCCTCATGCCTGAGCGCACACCGGCCCTCCCGGGCCGAAGCGCCGCCGTTGCGGGAGGGCGCCCCATGTCCGAACGCGCCCCCGCGACGCACCTGCGCAACGAGTACGAGGCGGCCGGGGTCGGCGCCGCCGACATCGGCGACGTCGCCCGCCGGCTCTCGCCGTGGGAGCGCTTCTCGGAACTCAACTCGGTGCGCAAGCTCACCATCCTCGTGACCCTCGTCGTCATCTGGGAGCTGTACACGCGCTTCGGGGGCATCTCCGAGTACCTGCTTCCCACGTTCTCGGACACCGGCGCCGCGCTGTTCACCGCGCTGATGGGCGAGCACCTTCTCCAGATGATATGGAACTCGGTCAAGATCCTGCTCGCCGGCTACGTCATCGGGATCGGCATCGCCACCGTGCTCACGACGCTGGCGGTCGCGACCCGCTTCGGCAGCGACCTGCTGAGCACGCTGACCGCGATGCTCAACCCCCTGCCGGCCATCGCGCTGCTGCCGATGGCGATGCTGTGGTTCGGGCTCGGGGCCGACGCCATCGTGTTCACCCTGCTCCATTCGGTGGTATGGCCGGTGGCGCTCAACATGCACACGGGGTTCATGGAGGTGAGCGAGACGCAGCGCATGGTCGGGCGCAACTACGGCCTGCGCGGCATCCGGTACGTGACGAAGCTCCTGATCCCCGCCGCCTTCCCGTCGATCCTGACCGGCATGAAGATCGGCTGGGCGTACGCGTGGCGCACCCTGATCGCGGCGGAGCTCGTTTTCGGCGGGGCGGTCGTCGATACCGAGGGAACCGGCGAGGGCGGTCTCGGCTGGTTCATCTTCGCCAACCAGATGGATCTCCAGATTCCGTTCGTGTTCGCAGGCCTGTTCACCGTGATCCTGGTCGGGATCACGGTCGAGAACGTCGTGTTCCGCAACCTGGAGCTGCGCACCGTCGGCCGTTGGGGGATGCAGACGATATGAGCGGGGCGATCGACGGGAACGGGGCGGCGGCTGCGGGCGGCAGGAAGGGACCGGATCTCCACGTCCGTCCGGAGTTCGTGGTCGAGACGCTCGGCAAGGCCGACATCGGCGACGTCGAGCGCAGGCTCTCCTGGATCGAGCGCGTCTGGAGCGTCAATGGGGTACGCAAGGCCACGATCCTCCTCGGCCTGGTGTTCGCGTGGCAGGTGTACACGGTCGTCCTGGACGTCGAGCCCCTCATGTTCCCGCGGTTCTCCACCTCGGCCGAGGCGCTGTGGCAGTCCCTCGTCGACAGCGATCTGCTCCGCAAGATCTGGTTCTCGATCAGTACCTTGTTGATCGGCTACGCGGTCGGACTGGCGCTGTCCGCCGCTCTGGTGCTGTGGGCGAGCGCGCAACGCATCGGCGCCGACTTCCTCTCGACCTGCACCGCGATGTTCAATCCGCTCCCGGCCATCGCGCTCCTGCCGCTCGCGATGTTGTGGTTCGGACTGGGCACCGCGAGCATTGTCTTCGTCACCATCCACTCGGTGCTCTGGGCGGTGGCGCTCAGCACCCACACCGGCTTCCAGTCGGTGAGCGAGACGTTGCGGATGATCGGGCAGAACTACGGGCTGCGGAACGTCCGTTACGTGGTGAAGATCCTGATCCCCGCCGCCCTCCCGTCCATCCTGTCGGGGATGAAGATCGGCTGGGCGTTCTCCTGGCGCACCCTGATCGGCGCCGAACTCGTCTTCGGCGCCTCGTCCGGCGGCGGCGGACTCGGGTGGTTCATCTACGAGAACAGCCAGAACCTCGAGACCGCGCACGTCTTCGCGGGCCTGTTCACGGTGATCCTCATCGGGATCGTGGTGGAGAACGTGATCTTCAGGAACGTCGAGCTGCGCACCGTGTACCGCTGGGGGATGCAGCGCTGACGCGCGCGGCCCGGGCGAGTACGGGGTGGCAGGTTCCCGCCCGATACGCGCCCGCGGCGCGCACCGCTCCGTACCTGCCCCGCCGGGTCGTCACCGCGGCGGTTTCGGCCCGCTGCGAGCGCTTGCGGGCGCCTCGTCCTTCGACTCGACCGGGAAGCTCGTAATCAGCGCTTCGGGCACCTTGCCGCGCCGGTCCGCGCGGCTGTTGACGTATCGAGTCGCGAAAACCTCGCGAAGATGGAAGTCCCGGTAGAGCTCCCTGATGAAGTCCGTCATGGAGTTCGACAGCACGACCTTCACGCCCCGGCCGGCGAGGGTCGCCGCCACGTCGGCGAGCCTTCGCTGTTCGTCGGCGCCGAAGCCGTCTCGCGAGTACGCGGTGAAGTTCGCCGTCTTCGAGACGGGATCGTAGGGCGGATCGAAGTAGACGAGGTCGCCGCGCCTGGCGCGGTCGAGCACGCACCCGAAGTCCCGTGTCGTGATGTCGACGTCCCCGAGCGTTTCCGCGACCGCTCTCAGGTTCTCCTCGTCGCAGATCACCGGGTCGGCGTAGTATCCGAACGGCGTGTTGAAGATCCCCTTGCTGTTCTCGCGGTACAGGCCGTTGTAACAGGTGCGGTTGAGGTAGATGATGCGGGCGGCGCGCCGGCTCAGGGAGCGTGGCTTCGCGGACCTGACCTTGTAGAAGTACTCCTCGCCGTGGTTGCGCCGGTGTTCCTTGAGCGCCTTGATCACCGCGTCCACCTCGCAGCGCAGGCCGAGGTAGGTGTCGATCAGGTTCCGGTTCACGTCGGAGAGGTGCGAGGAGGTCCGCCGCAGCCGGCCGGATTGCGCCAGGGTGAAGAACAAGGCGCCGCCGCCGAGCAGAGGCTCGTGGTAGCGGCGGAAGGACCCCGCCGCGTCGACCGCGCGGAGCAGCTCGGGGAGGAGCTGCCGCTTTCCTCCCGCCCACTTGAGGAAGGGGCGTGGCCGAGATCCCTTGATGGCGCCCACTCGTGACAACCCGAAGTATGGAGCTTCCGACAGGCCGGCCGTTGCTCGACCGGCTTGACGCATATTAGCAAGCCCGCCGCTTCCTCTCGAAGCGGTCCCGGTGACGGAGTCGAGTCGGCCACGCCGAAGGAGCCCCTACGTGGAGATCCCCCACCGTGAACTCACCGATGCGGCGCTTCGCGGGGTGGTGGAGGCGTTCGTGCTGCGCGAGGGGACCGACTACGGCCAGCGCGAGTACTCCCTGGAGGACAAGATCGCCGCCGTGATGCGCCAGCTCGACCGCGGCGAGGCGGTGATCGTGTTCGACCCGGATACCGAGTCCGTGAGCATCGTCGCCGCGTCATCGCCCGGGCGGGCGAACCCGGACGCGCCGGGACCCGGATTCGGGCCTGCTCCCGGCGACTGAGTCGCTCCGGGCGAACCCGGGCGCGCCGGGACCCGGAACGACGCGGCTCCGCGGTCGTCGTCCGGCGCCGCAATCGTGCCCCCGCCGGTTCCGGTACACTGCGTCCCGGTCCACCCCGACCAGGGATTCGAGCCGCCGATGACCAAGCCCTTCCCGCGCGTGCCGTTGCCTGCCGAGCGCTCGACGACCAAGCCGCGGCGCAAGGGGCTGACCATGATGCTGGACTGGGGCCTGCCGCTCGGGCAGCAGGCCGACTGGCTGACGCTCCTGGCCCCGGTTGTGGACCTTGCGAAGCTGGTGGTCGGCACCGCGAAGCTCTACGAGGAAGACTATCTCCGCAGAAAGCTCGATCTCTACGCCTCGCACGGCGTGCGGCCCTTTCTCGGCGGGCAGTTCATGGAGTACGTGTTCGCCACGCAGGGCATGGACGGCGTGAAGCCGTTCTGCGACGAGGCAATCCGGCTGGGAATACACGCGATCGAGGTCTCCGACAACGTCGTCACGCTCGACGACGACGAACGACGCGCGATCATCGGCGCCGCCGTCTCCAGCGGACTCGAGGTTCACGGCGAGGTGGGCTCGAAAAGCGAGGACTCGGGCGCCGAAACGCTCGTCTCCCAGGCGAAGTCGTGCTTCGACGCGGGGGCGGACGTCGTCCTCGTGGAGGGGGCGGAACTGCTCCGCGACGGAGCCCCGAACCGCGCGCTGGTCGACGGGCTTCGCGCCGGCCTCGACACCGATCGGGTGATTTTCGAGCTGAGCGGGCACTGGGTGCCGGGTACCCACCACACCGACAACTACCAGCTCAAGGTGTTCCTGGTGCGCACGTTCGGCCCGGACGTGAACCTCGCCAACGTCATGCCGGCCGACGTCTGGGAGACCGAGGCGCTGCGTTGCGGCCTGAGCGTACCGGGACCGATGGAGCGGGGACGGTCCGGGTAACCGGACATCGTTCCCGCCCCTGAGCCGGCCCCCCGGGGACGATCCCGGCGCCCCGTTGCCGGCCCGGCAATCGGACACGAGGAGCACCGGCGGGCATCTCCTGCCCGCGGCCGGTTGGCCGGGCGCGGAGCGGTACGGGTTCGCGGCGGACAGGCTCCGCTTGCGGGGGATGGCGCAGCGCGAGGCACACCATGTCCAGCGTGCCCCGGGACGGGTTCCGCTTGCGGGGGACGGCAGGTGCGTGGGGATGCCCACGGGCCGGGTCGGGGAGGCTGCGAACCGTGAGCGACGGGACACTTCGTCCGGGCATGGCGCCGCCCGGTCCGGATGCGCCGGACCGCCACGGCGATGGAGCCGCCGCGGCGCGCGTGCGTGTCGATCTCGCGGCGCTGGCCGCCAACTACCGCGCCATCGTCTCGGCGACCGCCGCCGAAGTCGCCGGCGTGGTCAAGGCGCACGGCTACGGGCTCGGCGTCGCGGGCGTCGCAGACACCCTGTACGCCGCGGGATGCCGGACCTTCTTCACCGCGTTCAGCGCCGAGGCGGTGGAGCTCCGTCGAATGCTCGCGGACGTGGAGATCTTCGTGCTCGTCCCGCGCGTCGCCGATGAGGCGCACGTCCTGCACGAACATCGCCTGATCCCCTGCCTGTTCGATCTCGAAGGCGTCGATCGGTGGATCGGGAGCGTTCCGGCCCATGGCCCGCCGGCGCGCGTGGCGCTCCACGTCGAGACCGGCATCCACCGGCTCGGCCTCGGCGGCGAGGAGACGGACACCCTGCGCGGCGACGAGGCCCGGCGGTCCCGTCTCGACGTGACCCTGCTGATGAGCCATCTCGCGTGCGCGGACGAGCCGTCGTCCCCCGCGAACCGCCGTCAGCTCGATCGGTTCCGCGCGGTGAGAGGCGCCTTTCCCGGCGCGCGCGCGAGTCTCGCGAACTCCGCGGGGACGTTCCTCGGACCGGACTACCACTTCGATCTGGTCCGGCCCGGGATCGCCCTGTACGGCCACGACCCTCACTACGCGCACACCGCGCCGCGGGTGCGGCCGGTCGCGCGGTTCGAAGCGCGGCTCGGACGGGTCGTGACGGTGGGGTCCGGTGAGAGCGTCGGCTACGGCGCGATGGCGACATGCGACGCCGCACGCAGGATCGGGGTCGTGCTCGCGGGGTACGCCGACGGCGTCCCGCGCGCGCTCTACCGTCCCGGACGGCGGTTCGAGGTCGTGATCGCCGGGCACCGGGCGCCGCTGTTCGGGGCCGTCTCGATGGACATGAGCACCATCGACCTGAGCGACGTTCCCGAGGACGCGGTCCGGGCCGGCGCCTGGGTGGAGATCTTCGGCCCGAACGCCCCCATCGAGCGGGTCGCGGAGCAGGCCGGGACGATCCCCTACGAGATCCTCACCGGCATCGGGCCGAGGGTCGAGCGCATCCGCGTCTGAGCCACGATGTCCGAACGGCGACGCCCACCAGCCATCCGGCATGTGTGGCCACGCGGCGGCTCCGGGCGGGACGGAGCCGCCCGGCCCCGGGAGCGGGCGCGCGTCCCCGGCCCTGGCCCGGATTTCTCGCCATCTCGCCTCTCGGACGCGGATCGACCGGCATCGACCGCGTTGAACGCGGCCAGGGTGCTCGACGTACCGTCAAGTACTGTGCGCCCTGACTCGCGTTCGCCTTGTCGCTCCCGGCATCTGCGTGCCCTCGCTTCGCGATCCGGTGGGAAATCCGGGATAGTCCCGCCCTTTCGCGACTCGAAATCCTTTCACCTGCCGGGAGGAGGTCCCCGATGAAGTACGGTTGCTCCCTGATCGTGCGTGGCGAGGACGCCACGCCGGACACCTTTCTCGCGATGGCCGGGCGCGCCGAGGCGCTCGGCCTGGACTCGCTGTGGCTCAGCGCCCACGTGGTGCTGCCGCCCCAGGTGAAGTCCGGGTACGTCCTCATCCCCGGCCGGATGCACCCCCCGCACTGGCGCGAACGCTACTGGGAGCCCTTCACGGTGCTCTCGTTCCTGGCCGCGCACACCAGGCGCATCACGCTGGGCACCAGCGTCGTCGTGCTCCCGATGCACAATCCGTTCGAGGTCGCCAAGCAGGTCGCGGAGGTGGACCAGCTCTCCGGCGGCCGGTTCGTCTTCGGGGTCGGCGTGGGCTGGTTCGAGGAGGAGTTCGAGGTTCTCGGGCGGAACTTCGCGAATCGGGGGGCGCGCACCGACGACGCCCTCGAGCTCATGAAGAAGCTCTGGGCGGACGACCCGGTCACCTACCGGGGCCGATTCTACTCGTGCGAGGAGGCGGCGTTCGCGCCGAAGCCGGTGCAGCGCCCGCATCCGCCGATCTGGGTCGCCGGCGCGAGCCGGCCCGCCTGCCGCCGCGCCGCGCAGTACGGCGATGCGTTCCACCCGGTGCGGATGTCGCCGGAGAAGGTCGTCGAGATGCGCAAGGAGCTGGCGGTCCAGTGCAAAAAGTTCGGACGCGCCCCGGACTCGGTCGGGGTCGGCGTCAAGCTGCCGCTGGTCTTCCAGGACGGGCCGGGGGAGTTCCCCACCCAGGGCACGCCCCGGCAGATCGTGGACGGCATCAGGCGCTACATCGACATCGGCGTCGAGCACTTCACGTTCGACTTCGTGCCGGAGAAGGTGGACAACGCGCTCGACGTGATGGAGCGCTTCGCCCAGGAGGTGCGGCCGCGGCTCGATCCCCTCAGAAGATCGCCATCTGCCGGTCCGTGATCGCGTCGAAGCTCGTGTCGAGAAAGCGCAGGAGGCCGTCCGCCGCGGGTGCGAGCTGGCGCTCCCGGTAGTGGTCGTAGTCGGGGCGGGGCGGGGGCCGGCCGTCCTCCACCGGCTCGGGCCCGGACGGGGTGATGACGTAGCGCACCCAGCGCACCTTCCGGCCGAGCTTGCGCGCCGCCTGCACGTGGGGCGGGACGTTGCGGGTGTACTCGTCGACGCTCTGGCGGAGCCGTTTCCGGTACACCAGCGCCGCGTCGTGCTCGCCCGCGAGCATCTCCTCCAGGGTGTCGCGCACGTATCCCTCGAACGGCTCGCCGAGGAAGACGCGCCGGTAGAGCTCGCGCTGGAACGAGCGGGCGAGCGGGGTCCAGTCCGTGCGCACGCTCTCGAGGCCCTTGAACACGAGACGGCAGCCGCCTTCACCGGCGTGCGTCATTCCGGCGTAGCGCTTCTTGCTGCCGGTCGCCTCGCCGCGCACGGTGGGCATGAGGAATCTGAGGAAGTGCGTCTCGAACTCGATGTCGAGGAACGATTCGACGCCATGCTCCCGCTCGACGGTGCGGCGCCACCAGTCGTTGAGCCCGGCCGCGATGGCGTTGCCGCGCCCGCGCGCCTCGGCCTCGTCCACGCCGGGGCCGAGCAGGACGAACAGCGAGTCGGTGTCGCCGTAGATCACCGTCTCGCCGCCCTGCTCGATCACGTCCCGGCTGCGGCGGATGATCTCGTGCCCCCGCCGCGTGATGCTGCTCGCGAGGCGCGAGTCGTGGAAGCGGCAGCCCGAGGCGCCGAGGATCCCGTAGAAGGAGTTCATCAGGATCTTCGTCGCCTGCGACATCGCCGCGTCCCCGCGCCGCTTCGCGCGGTCCCGCTCTTCCCAGAGCGACCGGACGAGCCCGGGGAGGATCGCGCCCTCGCGCGCGAACGACGCGCCCTGGAACCCCTCGACGCGGTTCTCGCCCGGCGCGTGCAATGCGTACGGGTCGATGCCGAAGGTGCGGATGATGCTCGGGTACAGGCTCTTGAAGTCGAGCACCAGGACGTTGTCGTAGAGACCCGGCCTGGAGTCGAGGATGTAGCCTCCGGGACTCCCTTCTCCGGACCGCGCGTCGACGACGTCCGGTGCGACCCGCCCCGCCCGGTGCAGCCGCGGCAGGTAGAGGTTGTCGAACGCCGCCACCGAGCCGCCCTGCCGGTCCATCCCCAGTCCGGTCAGCTCGGCGCGGCGCATCGAGAACTCGACGAGTCCGGCCTTCTCGACGATCCCGGCCACGAGCCGGCAGTCCTCGAGGTTGTAGGTCGCGAGCCGGGCGCGGTCCTGCTCGTAGAGGCGGGTGATCTCGCCGACCCGGTCGCCGGTGGGCTCGATGCGCTTGCCCCGTCCGAGCATCTCCCGCGCGACGTGCTCCAGCTCGAAGGACTCGAACGACCAGAACGCGGTGCGCAACGTGTCGATCCCGTCGAGTACCACCCGTCCCGGGATGCGTGCGACGCAGGTGCCGGAGGTGGATCCCGGCTGGAGGATCGCGGACCGTTCGCCGCCGCGCGCGATGTCGAATCCGACGCCGAGCCGCCGGCAACGCCGGGCGATGAAATCGAGGTCGAACCCGACCACGTTCCACCCCAGGACGAGATCGGGGTCGTGTTCGGCGAACCATGCGAACAGGCGGGAGAGCAGGGCGCCTTCGTTCGGGAACGGCTCCACCGCCGCATCGCCGCAGGAGACGGGAGCCTCGCTCACCATCAGCACCCGTTCGTCGTCCGGAGAGTGCAGCGCGATCGAGTAGAGCGCGCCGTCGAGCCCCGCGGTCTCGATGTCCAGCGAGACCCACCGCAGCGCCCGGCGGTAGTCGTCGGACCGGATCGCGGGGTTGCGCATCTCCAGATGGCCGGAGCGGCGCGCCACCTCGCCCCGCGCGGCGAACCCCCCGGTCACGAAGTGCTCCATGAGGTAGCGATCGGCGGGCTTCAGATCGGATTCGCAGGGAGCGACGCCGCGGGCGCGCAGCAGGTCGCGCGCCGCGACGAGATCGCGCTGGCGCCGGAAGTACAGGGCGTCGACGGGGGCGCCCTCCAGGGTGGCGAGTTCGAGCGCCCGGCGGCGGAACGGAACATCGGCGAGGGCGCCGTTTCCCGGCACCGCCGATCGTTCGACGAAGCACACCGCCTCTTCCCGGTCGAGCACCACACGCAGCGGCCCCCGCTCCGATGCGGCCCAGAGCGTGAGCTCCAGCCCCTTGGGGGCATCCCGCCAATGGCGGGTCAGGAGGAACGCGCGCAGCGTGTGCATCGGCGGGTCCGCGGTGTCCTGGCGACCGGCGGCGGCTCCTGTCCGCCGGTCGGCGGGGTAGGGTGCCGTCAGGATACCGCAACGCGCACGACGGACCGGACGGCGCGGACGGACCCGGACACCCGGCCGAGTCTTTCGGACACGTTGCGCGGCCACGCCGGAGGTCGGACCGCGAGAGAACTGTTGTACTCTGGCAACCGGGCCGCCACACGCCGGCGGAGTGCGGGTCCGGGGTCGTTTCACGCTGCGGTTCAAGTCCCGGGCAGGGTCGGCGCGGCGCAATCCGGTGCGGGAACGCCGCCATGCGATGCCGGGCTGCGCCTTCGGCCGACCCGGCCCGCAGCGTGCAATGGCCCTGGCGCGGGCCCTGGCGTGAGGCGGCGGCCCGTCTCCGGGGTCGCCCTGCCGGCCGGGATGCTCTTCGAGGGATGGAGGGACTCCGCAATGGTCTCCGACCGCCGTACCCGTGGCGTTGCCGTCGGCGGCCTCGGCGCCGTCGGCTTCGAGGTCGCGCGGCGCATCGACGGCGGCGAAGTCCACGGACTGGCCCTCCGCGCGGTGGCGGCGCGCGATCGTGCCCGGGCGCGGGAGCGGATGCGCGGATTCCGCCGCCCGGTGGAGGTGGTCGCCGCTCGTCGGCTGGCCGGCCACGCGGACATCGTGGTCGAGTGCGCACCCGCCGCGGTCTACCGCGAGATCGCCGAGCCGGCGGTCCAGGCCGGCAAGGTCCTCGTCTCCATCAGCGCCGGCGCCCTGCTCGATCACCCCGACCTGGTGGAGACCGCACGCGCAACGGGAGCGCAGATCGTGGTGCCGAGCGGTGCGGTGATGGGGCTCGACGCGGTACGCGGCGCGGCCGAGAGCGGCATCGCGTCGGTGACCATGGTCACCCGCAAGCCGCCCGCGGGACTCGAAGGCGCACCGTATCTCGTCGACCACGGCATCGACGTGGACGGGCTCGATGCGCCATTGAAGGTCTTCGACGGCAGCGCGTGCGAAGCGGCGCGGGGATTCCCCGCGAACGTGAACGTCGCGGCCGCGCTCGGGCTCGCGGGCATCGGTCCGGAGCGCACCCGCATCGAGATCTGGGCGGACCCCGGCGTCACCCGCAACACCCACGAGATCCGGCTCGAAGCGGAGACGGTCCGTTTCCACCTCCGGATCGAGAACGTCCCGAGCCGCGAGAACCCGCGCACCGGCCGGTCCGTCGCGCCGAGCGTGGTCGCGACCCTCCGCCGGTTCGTCGCGCCGCTCGTCGTCGGCACCTGAGCGCGCGCCCGGCCACGGGACCCATCGACCATGCCCGCCGCCACCCCGGCCGTCTCCGCCGCGGGACGCCGAATCCTCGTGCCTGCGGTTTCCCGATCGCGCCCGGCCGCGACGTCATTCGTCAAGACGCCGGTCGCCACCCCGGCCGTCTCCGCCGCGGGACGCCGAATGCTCATGCCCGCGGTTTCCCGATCGCGCCCGGCCGCGCCGCGGGCGCCGGCGACGACCGCGACGGCGTTCGTCACGACGCCGGTCGCCGCCCCGGCCGTCTCCGCCGCGGGACGCCGAATGCTCATGCCCGCGGTTTCCCGATCGCACCCGGCCGCGCCGCGGGTGCCGGCGACAACCGCGACGGCGTTCGTCACGACGCCGGCCGCCCTCCGGCCGCATCGGCCTCCGGGACGCTGAGCCATCATGTCCGCCGTCCTCGGGCCGCTCCTGGCCATGATGCTGGTGCAGACGATGGTGGCGATGGCGCTCGTCACGGTGCCGGTGCTCACCCCGGAGATCGCGGCGGCACTCGACATCGACACCGCGACGGTCGGTCTCTACCAGTCCATCGCGTTCGCCGGCGCGGCGTTCCTCACGCTGATGAGCGGCTCGCTCGTACTTCGCCACGGCGGGGTACGGGTCAACCAGATCAGCGTCATGCTCTCCGCGGCCGGGATCGGCCTCGCGATCGGCGGCGCCGTGCCGGTCGTCGCGCTAGGTGCGGTGCTGGCGGGAATGGGGTACGGACTCGCGACACCGGGAGCGAGCCACGTGCTCGCGCGGGTCACGCCGCCGACCCGGCGCGGCCTCGTGTTCTCGGTCAAGCAGTCCGCGGTGCCGCTGGGCGGCCTCGTCGCGGGCGTGCTGTTCCCGCCGGTGGCGGAGCGTTTCGGGTGGACGTGGGCGGTCGCCCTTTCATGCTGCATGGTGCTGTCGGCGGCGCTGCTCATCCAGCCCCTGCGCGCGCGGCTCGACGACGACCGCGACCCCGCCCATCGCATCCGCATCGGGGCGCCCGGCCAGTCCATCCGCCTCGTCCTCGCGACGCCGGGGCTTCGCCCGCTCGTGCTGGTGGCCTTCAGCTTCGGTGCGATGCAGCTTTCGCTGTTCGCGTTCCTCGTCACGTTCCTGGTCGAGCGGGTCGGACTGGACTTGGTGGCCGCGGGCCTGCTGTTCTCGGTGATGCAGGGGGCCGGCGTGGTCGCGAGGGTGGGGTGGGGCTGGGTGAGCGACCGCTGGATCCCCGCGCGACCGCTGCTCGCGATGCTCGGCGCCGGCACCATCGCGAGCACCCTGGCGGCCGCCGCGTTCTCCGGCGCATGGCCGTTCGCGGGACTCGTCGCGGTCTGCGCCGCGCTGGGCCTCACCGCGGTCGGATGGAACGGCATCTATCTCGCCGAGGTCGCCCGCGTCGTGCCCATCGAGAAGGTGGGGGCGGCGACGGGCGGAGTGCTCATGTTCACGTTCGTCGGGATCGTGGTCGGCCCGTCGAGCTTCGCCGCGATCGTCGCGATGACCGGAAGCCATGCCGCGGCGCTCATCGCCCTCGACGCGCTGGTGCTGGTGACCGTCGTCGCCCTCCTGACCCGGCGCGGGCCGGGCGGCGGGACGGAATCGGCATGAGGCCGGCCCGGCCGTGTGCTCCGGCGCTGGCTCCGGTCCGCATCCGCGGGGTTCCCGGAGAGATGGCCATCGGGTGCGGGCAGTGTCTCGGCTCGGCTTTGCCTGGTTCGGCTTTGCCCGGTTCGGCTTTGCCTGGTTCGGCTTTGCCCGGTTCGGCTTTGCCCGGTTCGGCTTTGCCCGGTTCGGCTTCGTCCGGCTCGGCTTCGCCCGGTTCGGCTTCGTCCGGCTCGGTTTCATCCGGCTCGGCTTCGCCCGGTTCGCGCGGCGGGCGCCGGGCTTCGTTGACTCCCACCGCGGTCCGGCATACGTTGTCCCGGTCGGCGGTCCCCGCCCGATCCAGTCGCAATCGGACACGTTCGACGCCCGCCGGGCCGGACGTTCCGAACGGGGAATCATCGGACAGAACGGAGGAGGGAAGATCGATGATCAGGAAACCAGTCGCATGGGTGCTCCTGGCGGGACTCCTGTCGGGGGTCGCTCCGGGCATCCCGGTCGATGTCCAGGCGAAAGAGATCCGGTGGGGGACGTCCCGGGTGGGCTCCACCGGCAACCGCACGGTCACCAACCTGGTGCAGGTGCTCAACAAGGCGGTTCCGGGCTACGAGTTCACGGTCCAGCCGACCCCCGGCGCGATCGTGACGGTGAAGGGCTACGCCATCGGGGACTTCGAGGGGTACTACGGGTCCGACGTCGCGTTCTACGAGCTGGCCAACGACATCAACCGCTTCGAGGGCTTCCGGGAGAAGATGGAGCGCGAGCCGGTCCAGTCGTTCTGGGCGTTCACCATCGAGATGGGCGTCGGCATCCACGCGCGGGACGTCGGGAAGGTGACCCGTTGGGGGGATCTGGACGGAGTGCGCGTCTTCACCGGTCCCCGTCCCTGGGATACGCGCGCCCAGCTCGAACGCGCCTTCAAGGTCCTCGGGATCGAGCACGACTACATCGAGGTGAGCGTGAAGACGGCGGGGTCGCTGCTGGAGCAGGGCCGCTTCGTCGGATTCGGGGTCTATACCAACGCCGAAGCATCGACCGCGCCATGGATCCAGGAGGCGTCCCTGCAGGCCGACTGGGCGTCGCTCAACCCGTCCGCGGACGAGATCGAGAAGCTGAAGGGCGCGGGCTTCAAGGTGGTCGAGGTCGATACGTCGGTGTTCGGCAAGAAGAAGACCCACGTCGCCAGGGCGGCGATGGTGCCGTTCTTCTACGGCCTGCACCTCGGCATGGACGTCTCGGAGGAGGACATGTACCGGATCCTCCTGGCCATCGAGGCGAACGCGGACGAGCTGGCCCAGGTCGACAAGGCGTTCAAGCAGGTCCAGAGGGACATGCCGCACATGCAGCGCCGCGGCGTCGAGGCGGCGGCCGATCTGGTGCCGGTGCATCCCGGCCTCGCGAAGTACATGCGCGAGCGGGGCGTCTGGGACGCGAAGTGGGATTCGCGCATCGCCCGGTAGGCGGTTCGATGCCTGATGCCGGGAGCGGGCGCGGGGCCGCGTCCGCTCCCGGACGCCTTCGAGACCACAGTCTTGCGTCTTGTGATGCCGGTCGCTTGCGTCGACGAGGTTAAAGGTATTGCTCATGTCTGGGGCGTTGATGTTTTTTCTGTTTGTTTTCCCGGTATTCATTCTGATCGTCGTTCTTGTCGCGACCTTCGGGTCCGGGTTTCCCGCAAGTTTGGCAGCCATCCTCGTGTCCGGGCTGACAGCCTTCTTCTTCCCGATGCCCGGCGATTCGATGCTGAGCGCTCTGCTCTTTTTCCTTGGGCCGATGTTGTTGGGGGGTGTCGCAGCCATTTCCGTCGGAGCAATTTTCGGTGTGGCCGTTGAATGGTTCCGATCCGACGAGCTGCTATTTCTGTTGTTCTTCGGTTTCGTCGCCGGACAAATTGCTCGATTCGTCTCCTGAGTGCTTCTGTCATGACCAAGCATTAGGTCTTTGATGAACGTCCCAACCGCTTCCGACCTCCGCCCCCGCGCAGCGGTGGAAGTGCTCTACCTCGCCACCGCCGTCGCGTTCTTCGCCTGGCTGCTCTACTACTATCTCACCACCGCGGGCGGGCCGACCCTGCTCGCGTTCACCGTCGTCCCGATCACCTACGTGCTGTTCACCCTCGATGCACTGCGCAAGGACGAGCTGTATCCCCGGCTCGGCTCCGCCGCCAACTACTGCATCGCGGCGGTGTACTGCGCGATCTCGATCACCGTGTCCGTCTACATGTTCGTGGAGTTCGAGGCCATCGGCACGGTGCGCGCCGGCATCTGGGACCCCGTGGACCTGTGGCTCGGCGGCCTGATGGCGCTGCTGGTGATGGAGTACGCCCGCAAGCGCTACTTCGTGCTGTTCGTGCTGAACATCGTCCTCATCCTGTACGCCGTGTACGGCCGGGCGGTGCCGGGGATGTTCAACCACCCGGGCCTCTCCTGGAAGCGCATCGTGACCTCCATGAGCCTGGAGGACACCACCGGCGTCTTCTCCGGTCTGCCCCAGCTCGCCCTGACCCTGATCGGGTCGTTCATCCTGGTGCTGGCGGTGTTGCGCGCCTTCGGCTGCATCGACTCGATCCTGCGCGGCGCCTCGCGCATCGCGGTGCGTTCGCCCTACGCCCTGCCCCAGGCGGCGGTGGCGGGCTCCATGGGAGTCGCCGCGGTGAGCGGCAGCGGCGCCGCCAACGCGGTGACCACCGGCTCGGCCACGATCCCCGCCCTCGTCAACGCGGGGATGACCCGCGAGGACGCGGCGTCGGTGGAGACCGCGGCGTCGCTGGGCGGGCAGCTCATGCCGCCGATCATGGGGATCTCCGCCTTCCTCATGGCGGACTTCCTGGACCGCAGCTACTTCGACGTGGTCGCCCGCGGCTATGCGCCGGCGCTGGTCTACTTCCTCGCGGTGGCGTTGGGCGTCTACCTCATGTCGGTGCGCCAGCGGGGGCTCGTGGCCGCCGGGTCCGTGGAGCCCATGGACTGGCAGGACCGGACCCGGATCGGCGCCTTCCTCGGGGTCGTGATCGGGCTCATCGTGCTGATGTCCGTCCTCCACCTCGCGCCCATGTTCGCGGCCCTCTACGTGTTCGCGGGTGTCGGGGGGGCGCTCCTCCTGATGCGGGCGGTGACCGCCTTCCGCGCCCACGGGGCGGCCGGCGCCCGGACCCTGGGCTCGACCCTGCTGCGTTTCTTCGACACCTTCGCCTCGATGACCGCCGAGCTCACCCTGCTGCTGGCGACCCTCTCGATCCTGACCAGCGCCTTCGTCAACACCGGTGTTCCGCCCAAGGTCGGCTTCATCCTCGTCGAGGCGGCGTCCATCAACCTCATGGCGATGGTCGTCGTGGCCTTCCTGTTCGGGGCGTTGCTGGGGATGGGGCTGCCGCCCGCGCCGACCTACATCCTGACCGCGCTCGTGATCGCCCCCCAGATGATCAAGGTCGGGGTGGACCCGTGGCCGGTGCACTTCTTCGCGTTCTTCCTCGCGGTGTGGGGGGAGCTGACCCCGCCGACGTCGGTGGTGGCGGCGGTCACCTCGAAGATCGCGCGGGCCTCCTTCATCGGCACCCTGCTGCGCGCGATCGGGCTCTGCATGAGCCTCTTCGTGCTGATGGCGGCGGTGTTCCTGCGCCCGGAGATCGTGCTGGAGCCCGGGCTCGCCCAGCTTGCCGCCACCGGCCTGGTGCTCGCGGCCACCGTCGGCCTGACCTTCAGCGTGCAGGCGCGGTTCAGCGCGAACGTGCTCCTCGACGTGGCGGCGCGGGCGGTGCTGGCCGGCTTCGCGGTGGTCGCGCTCGCCCACCCCGCCCCCTGGATCGCGGCCGCCGCGTGCGTCCCGGTGGCGCTGTTCGCGGGGCATTGGCTCCGGCGCCGGCGGACGGAAACGTAAGGCAACGCGCCCATATACTGGTGTGTAGGTGGATGTGATAGCCTGCGCCGGAAAACGGAAATAAGGCAACGCGCCCAGCTTGGCCAGTGTCAGGGAATCGAGGGGTAAGTGGCCGCCGATGGGTCTCCTGTACTACGAATCCGTTTTCTCGGGACTGAACCTGTATATGACGCGCATCCGCGCGAGTATGAACGTTTAGAACGATCGTATACCGACACACAAGCGGGAGCATCCAAGAATGGCGTGGCGGCCACTCCGAGTCAGATTCACCACGACTCCAAGTCGGCGTGAGGTTGACATTCGGGCGATTCCAATCCTGCCACGGACAGGCTGGCGCCTGATCAGCGTGCAAGAAATTCCCATTGTGGGAACCGTTCCAAAGGACTACTTGGCCTACGGTAATCCGAATTATGCAGGAACGCTGGGATATATCGCAAAAAAAGGACGAATGAAGGCTGACGCAAGAGAATGTGTCACGGAAGAAATTATTTCGAAGATTGGGGCAATGTTACCGCTAAAAATGGCCTGCTCTAAACTCGTTCGTATAACAAAGACTGACGTTAGATTTCTATCCAAAAATTTTGTCATACGAGGACAATATGAATTGCTTCACGGTATCGAATTGGTGGCTAGATACTTCGAAACAAATCCTGCGGAAGTAGTAGCAGCCTTCGACCTGAAGGATAAGAATTCTGAGAATAAATTCTATACAATCGACAACATCATGATGATCTTGGAATCTCTATTTCCGATTGATAATTCTGATCTTAGAAACGGATTTTTCAAAATGGTTGCATTTGACGCTTTTATTGGAGCACCTGATCGACACGCTATGAATTGGGGTGTGCTGGCTTCGCTCAAACCAGAAGCAGAGCCAGTTCAGTATGCCCCAATATTCGACACAGCTCGAGGACTCTTTCGAGAATTGTCCGATTCTGATTTGTTAGATAAAGAGCAAAGCCAAGGAAGAAATCAGTTTCTTGAAAAGTATGCTGAACGCTCCCGACCTATATTTAGTACAGGGAGATCGCAACCTGAAAATCATTTTTCATTAGTAAACTGGATATCTACTCATTGCAAACCAGAAGATCGCAGTGCCATATGCACGGTGTTCGATAGTGTTGATATCTCTGCGATTGAGGTTATGCTGCAGAGGAAATTTCGACGTATTATCACTCAAGTTCGGATTGGGTTTATCAGAGATCTTCTGTCGCTTCGGATCGATCGTCTACGAAAGGAGGTTCACAAATGAAAAGGCAATTTGTTGAACTCCTCAATCATGTCAAGACATGGGGAATGAATGCAGTTCGCGCACCTTCGACGATGCCGGTAGAACAAACCCTGGAGATATACCGGCAGTCAGCGGACGATAATTCTTTGGTGGGACGGTTATCCTGCGAAGAAGGAGAATTTATATTCAGATACGATGAAAACTATAAAGGTAAACCGATTTCAGCGTTTCCCGAAATTAAGCACGAATATCGATCGAGGAACCTTTGGCCATTCTTTGCGGTTCGTATCCCGCCACTGAACCGTGAAGATATGCGGAGAGAAATAGCGAAACAATCGCTACGAGAGGATCAGATCATAGAGATTCTTGGTTCCGTTACAAAGGTGTCAGTCACCAATCCATACGAGTTCAAACTCAGGTAGTGTCCCAAGACTTCGGTAGCAGGTTGAGTTGTTTTTCAAGGAGTGGAGGTCGTAATGATCCGGAGCAGGCGATGGCCTGCCGCGACCGTGAGCGGTTCCGCAGACGCGACTGCCGAGCGAACGGACTGTGTCCCCGATGGGGAGATTGTCCTCCCGCGCCCCGGCGCAGCATCGGCGGGAGATCGAGCGTTCACACAATAGGTGGGTCCGTTTCGTCGACGCCGCCGCACCGGAGCAGGCGTCGCGGAAGGGGGCGCCGACCTGCAAGCCGGTCGAGTCGATGACAGAGCATTCGCCGGAAAAATGTGCCATCCATGTACATTTTTCCGGTAAAATTGTCACCCATGTATACCAGATTACTACCCACGCCGACCCGCTCCATCTTTCTGTTCGGCCCGCGCGGGACCGGCAAGTCCACCTGGATCCGTGATCGTTTTCCCGACACCGTCACCTACGATCTGCTCGATACCGGGGAGGCGCTGCGGCTGAGCAAGGACCCGCACGCGTTGTACCGGGAGCTCGCGACCCTGGCCGCCGGGAGCTGGGCGGTGATCGACGAGGTACAGAAAGTGCCCGAGCTGCTGGACGAGGTGCACCGCCTCATCGAGTCCCACCGCCTCCGTTTCGTGCTCTCCGGATCGAGCGCGCGCAAGCTGCGGCGGGGCGGCGCCAACCTGCTGGCCGGCCGGGCCATCACGGTGTCCATGTTTCCACTGGTGTCGGCCGAGCTCTCCTTCGAGATCGATCCGGAACGGGCTCTGCGTTTCGGCATGCTGCCCATGGCGATCACCACGGACCGCCCGCAAGACTATCTTCGAACCTGTGCCGAAACCTACCTCGTTCAGGAGATCCGGGCCGAGGCACTGACCCGCAACCTGGGAGCCTTCGCACGCTTTCTCGAGATTGCCGCACGCCAGAACGGCCAGGTCACCAATGCCACCGGGATTGCACGCGACGCCGGAATCCACCGCCGAACCGTGCAGCACCACTTCGAGATACTGACAGATACGTTGATCGGGTTCTGGCTGCCCCCCTGGAAGCTGAAGTCGGCCACCAAGCAGGTTCGGCAGAGCAAGTTCTATTTCTTCGATTCCGGCATCGCCCGGGCGCTGACCGGCCGGCTCTCCTATCCGCCCACGCCCGAAGAGCTGGGCCCTCTTGCGGAGACCTTCGTGCTCGGCGAGCTGCGTGCGTACCTCGGCTATTCGGCCAGGGATTACAGGCTGTGCTTCTGGCGCAGCTACGATGGTGCGGAGGTCGACGTGCTCTGTGAAACGGCGCAAGGGTTCGTGGCAATGGAAGTCAAGGCGTCATCGCGATGGGACAAGCGCTTCAATCGCGGCCTGCACCGGGTCAGGGACGACCTCGGGAAAGACAGAACGAGGTGCTATGGCGTGTATCTCGGGGAGCGGGCGGCGCTTTGGGACGATGTCCACGTGCTGCCTCTGGTCGAGTTTCTCAGGCGCCTGTGGGCCGGCGAGATATTCGGCGTTCCCTGATCGCCGGACGGATGCGTCGGATGCCGCTGGCATGCAAATGGCCGACGGGGAAGATCGGCCGCGCGAAGGACGGCTCGACCCGGACGGACCGCTCGCGCGCCTCCGTTTCCGCGGCGCTCTCGTGGCACTTCCCGTGACCGTGGTGTCGCTTGTTTTGCCGCGCCTCTCGCGTCAGCCGCGCGCGCTGCAACAGGCACGATCCCGCATTCGGACCGGAGCGAGGGAACCGCCGGGTCTCAGGGCCGGTGCAGCTCCGGGAGGGTCCGGCTGAAGGTGCGACGGCCGCGCTTGAAGCCGTGGAGCGGCGCCGCCACCTTCGCCACCGCCTCGGCGGGAGAGCGGGCGTCCCAGACCACCAGGTCCGCCGGCCGGCCCACCGCGATGCCGTAGTCGTCGCGGCGCAGGAGCCGCGCCGAACGGTTCGTGAGCATCTCGAAGCACTCCGCCAGCTCGTCCTCGTTGCCGCGCTGCACGACGTTGGCGTAGAGGTTCGCGATGCGGATGAGCGAGCCGTCGCCGAACGGCGTGAACGGATTCAGCACGTTGTTGGTGGACAGCGAGCAGTTCGCGCCGAACCCGATCAGCGCGTTGGCGTCGGCGACGCCGCGCACCACCGCATGGTCCTGATGGCGGCCGGTGACGAACAGGTCCGTCGCGGGAAGCACCGTGACCGCGACCCCGGCCGACGCGAGCCGTTCCCCCAGGGTCCGCAGCCGGTCGGGCGGCAGCAGCGAGTACTTGGTGCCGTGCCCGACCGCGACCCGCCCCCCGTACCCGTGGCGTTCGGTGAGCTCGCAGACGAGGTCGATGTCCATGTCGTCGGCGGTGGGGCCGACATCGAGGTGGATGTCGATGTCGCGGTCGTACTCGCGCGCGAGCTCGAAGATGCGCCGGATCTGCCCCGCGTGGTCCGTGTCGTACCCGGGCGCCCCGCCGACCACGGCGGCGCCGCGCCGAAGCGCCGCCACCACGTTGCGGTCCGCCTCCGGTGCGTTGGTCCAGCCCTCCTGTGCGAAGACGCAAAGCTCCAGGTCCACGGCCCAGGCGTAGTCGGCGGCCAGTTGCCGCAGGGCCTCGAAGCCGCGCAGGCCCACGTTGGGGTCCACCTCCACGTGGGTGCGCATGTGGGTGACGCCGTTGAGGATGCTCTGCTCCAGGGTTTCGGCGGCCCGGGCGTACACGTCCTCCACCGTGAATCCGGGCTTGACCGCGGCGACGCGCTGCATGTGGTCGCGGGCGCGGCCGGCGGCCGGCGCGCACCGGTCGATGATGCGCGACTTGTCGAGGTGGATGTGGGTCTCGACGAGGCCGGCGGAGACGAGCCGGCCTTCGAGGTCGAGGGTCTCGGCCCCGGCCGCGATCTCCGGCTCGATGGCGGCGATCCGACCCCCGGCGACCCCGATGTCCATCGGCGGCGCGTCCGCTCCGGCGTCCGCGATCCGGGCCTTGCGGAGTACGAGATCCAGGGTCATGGGCTGCGCTCGCGGCGGGCCGGTGCCGACCGACCGTCAGTCCAGGCGCCCATCGGACGATTCGGCCCCGCCGTCCGACCGCATACCGCTACGCGGCCGTGCGCGCGACTTCGCGCATCCCGCTTGCCGGGGTCAAGCGGGTCCTCCGAGGTCAAGCGGACCCCGCCCCTGCCGCGGGTCGCATCCGTTCGCGCCGGCGCCTCCCGAGATCGGCCATGCCTTGCGGCGTGCCGTCGTGATCGGTGCCGAGCCACCGGTCCCACGGCATGTAGGGATTGCCGTAGTTGCAGTCGTAGTAGCGGTGGTGAAGCTGGTGGTGGAACGATCCCAGCATCAGGATCGGCCTGCCCCTGAACGTCAGCGCCTCGAATCCGGTGTGCGAAGTGGCCGCTCCCAGCGTGTTCCACTGCATGTGGAAGAGGATGTGGATCGGGTGCGAGGCGAACGCCGCGTGGATCAGGACGCTGCTCAGGTAGAGCAGGTGCTCGATGGGGTGCATCGAGATACCGGACCACGGGCCGGTGTTGTCGTTTCTGTGGTGCAGCGCGTGGGCGATCCGGTAGAGCGGCTTCCAGTGCAGCAGGCGATGAACGAAGTAGAAGTGCAGCGACGTCCAGAACGGGATCGCGACCAGGGTGAGCGCGAACCAGACCGGGTGCTCGCTCACGCGGAGGTAGAAGGGGAGCAGGTCGTTGGCGTACGCCCACATGAAGACGGCTTCGTAGGCGGTCCAGATCGTCACGCCGCTCGCGCAGGTCCAGAGCATGTTGTCCCACACCTGGTTGCGCGCGAAGAACCTGCGGCTGTTCGTGCCCAGGTCGCGCGGGTCGAACTTCCGCTCCGCGCCCTGGCGCCTGAAGGTGTAGAAGTAGAGGTGCAGGCCGCCCGCCACCAGCAGCATGAGCCCCAGGTTGCGGGCGAACATCTGGAGGATCCAGTCCGCCCTGAATTCGGCGCAGCGCTCCAGGGCGGGTTGCAGGTACAGCCACGAGAGCGTGGCCAGCGCTCCGAACGGCGCGATCACCGATCCCAGGAAGGCGAGAGAGACGAGGTACCGGATGGCCGCCGCGGGCCGAGGGGGCCACGCGAAGACGGGGACGGGTGCGAGGGGCAGCGGCGGATGCCATGCCCAGGCGCCGTGTCGAGCCGCCGGTGCGCTGTCGGCCGCAGGTCTCTCGGTCATGTCCGTCCTCCTGGAAAGCTCCGCCGCCCACCGGAGCGGCCGGTTCCCGCGGGAATCCCGCCTCGCGTCGATTCCGGCCGACCGCCGGCCCGGTTGCGCGCGGCCGGTGTGTCCCCGGCAACATGAGCGTGGCGGGCCGGGTCGCCAAGGGCAATCAGGTTCCGCCATCGGTCCGGCGGGAATCTCAGCACCATATCGAACCGATCGCAATCATCCCGTGCCGGCGCCGGCGTCCACCCGCCCGCGATGGAGCCTGCATGTGCCGCGGGCCGCTCGGAGGACGGTGGCCGGGCCGCCCATGCGCGCAAGGAGTCGACCGCTTGTCGGTCGCGGGGTTGCTGCGTGGTCCATCCGGACAGCCGGGCCGCAATCCGTCGATCAGGGGGCGCCGAGCGATTCCGGGTGGAAATCAGGGCGGCGTTCCCGGCAGAATTCACCGGGACACTTGCGGACGGTGGTCGCAGATCCACGGAGGCCACGAGATGAAACTGCGTTTCGCCGAAGAAATTGCGCTCCTCATGCTCGACGACGAGGACGGGGAGTTCGTGCGTGTGCCCGGCTGGTCGATGCAATGTGCATTCGCCGGTGCGGTGCTGATGGAGCTGGCGATCGAGAACCGGATCGATACCGATCTCAAGCGGCTCCTCCTGATCGATCCGACACCGCTCGGGGACGATCTGCTGGACCCCGCCCTTGCCCGGATCGCGCAGGCGTCGGAGACGCACGATGCCCGCTACTGGGTGGACCATCTGGCCGACGACGCCGACGAGATCCGGGAACGGGCGCTTGCCCGCCTCGTCGAGCGCGGCATCCTGCGGCGGGAGGAAGACCGGTTCCTGTGGGTATTCCAGTCGAGGCGCTACCCGGTCGTCGACGGCGCGCCCGAGCGCGAGGTGAAGCTGCGGATCATGGAGGTGCTGTTCGGCAACGAAATTCCCGATCCGCGAGACATTGTCCTCATCTGCCTCGTGGACGCCAGCGGCGTCCTGAGGGAGCTGCTCTCCGGCCGTGAGCTGGAGCGCGCCTCCGAGCGCATCGAGCAGGTGTGCAAGCTGGACCTGATCGGCCAGGCGGTATCGAAGGCGGTCTGGGACATCCACTCGTCGATCGCGCTGGCGATGCATCCGACGTTCTGAGCCGGGCCCGTTCCGGGGTTCGCTCGGCGGCTTCGGGACGGTTCGCCGGTGGGCGCCCGAACCGTCCGGGCACCACCTGTCCCGCCGCGGCTGTCCTGCGCCACCTGCCACCGCGGCTGTCCTGCGTCGGCGATCCTCGATGATCCTCGGCGATCGAGCCGCCCGGGCGGGGTCGGCCCACAATGTCGCACCACGGCTCGTACTCGCCACGGATCGGACCGCCCGGGCGGGGGCCGGCCGCTTCGGCCGACCAAGCCGGCCCGGCTACGGTGCCATGCCCTTCTTCCGGAGCTCTTCGATGGCCTGCTCCGTCTTCCGGAGATGTCCGAGCCCCATGCCGCGCAGGACGTGGTCGGCCTTGCTGAACTGGATGTTGGTGTAGGTGGTGATCTCGACCCGGTTGCCCCACGGGTCGAGGAAGTCGAGAAACCTCCCGTCGAGCAGCTCCACCCCCATCTCGGCGAGGGTCCGGCGCACGAGCTCCTTGTCGTCCACCGCGATGCCGAAGTGCCGGTTGTCGTCCGGTCCCTGCTTCCGGCCTCTGGAGAAGTTGATGAACTGGTCGCCGAAGTAGATGAAGGCGGCGTTCTCGCTGCGGCTGCGGATGTCGAACTCCAGGAAGCGGCCGTAGAAGTCGAGCGCCTCGTCGATGTCGCCGACCTCGAGAGCGACATGGTTGATGCCGACGGCTCGGGCCCTGGGTGCGGAATGGGTGCGGTCTTTCATGGTGGCTTTCAGCTCCAGAGGTCGGTGCTCAGGTACCGCTCGCCGGTGTCGGGCAGGATCGCGAGCAGGGTCCCGCCCCTCGATTCCTCGCGCCGGGCGACCGCGAGCATCCCGGCCACCGCCGCGCCGCAGGAGATGCCGGCGAAGATGCCTTCCCGCTCGGCGAGGAAACGCGCGGCGCCGTACGCGGCCTCGGTGGTGATCGGCACGATCTCGTCGTAGCTCCCGGTGTCGAGGGTGTCGGGGATGAAGCCCGGCGCGGTCCCCATGATCTTGTGCTTGCAGGCGATGCCCTTCGACAGGATCGGGGAGTCGGCCGGCTCGGTGGCGACGATGCGAAGCCCCGGGATGCGGTGGCGGAGCCAGGCCGACAGCCCCGAGATCGTCCCGCCGGTGCCGGTGGTGCAGACGATCGCGTCGAGGTCGGGGCCGAAGTCGTCGAAGATCTCGTCGGCGGTCCGCCGGTGCGACTCCGGGTTCGCCGGGTTGTAGTGCTGGCCGACGAAGAAGTAGCCCTTCTCCGCCTCGAGCCGGCGGGCTTCCTTGATCGCGCCCACCGTGCCCTTGTCGGCGGGGGTCAGGACGATCTCGGCGCCGTAGGCGGCGAGGATGCGCTTGCGCTCCTCGCTCATGTCCTCGGCCATGACGAACACCGCCGGGTAGCCCTTCACCGCCGCCACCATCGCGAGCCCGATCCCGGTGTTGCCCGAGGTCGGCTCGACGATGGTCATGCCCGGGGTGAGGACGCCGCGCCGTTCGGCGTCCTCGATCATGTTGAGGGCCGGACGGTCCTTGACCGACCCGCCCGGGTTGAAGCTCTCGAGCTTCACCCACAGTGCACCCGCCAGCGTGTCGTCGACCTTGTTCAGGCGGACGATCGGGGTGCGGCCGACGGTGGCGAGGATGTCCTCGTAGCGCATGGCGCACAGTAGAGGCTGCGCGGGGGCGGGCCGTCAAGCCGCCGTGCGCGGGCCCTTTATCGATACGGCGCGACGCCTTACATTGCGCGGATGGACGACTTCATCGGACGCAGGAACCTGATCGCGCCGGAGAGGCTCCGCGAGCTCACCCGGCGTTCCGACCGGAAGGGCGCGGTCCAGGCGCTGAGCCACTTCGGAGCCATCGCCGCGACGGGCGCCGGCTTGTGGCTGGCCTGGGGCTCGTGGTGGGCGGCGCCGTGGTTCGTCCTCCACGGGATGCTCCTGAACTACCTGTTCGCCGCCCAGCACGAGTGCAACCACTACACCGCGTTCAGGACCCGCTGGGTGAACGACGTCGTCAACCGGATCACCGGATTCGTCCTGCTCTATCCCCGGAGCTACGAGCGCTGGTTCCACTTCGAGCACCATCGCCACACCCAGGACTGGGCACGCGACCCGGAGCTCATGGACCGCAAACCGTTCACGCTGTCGCGCTACCTCCTCTACCTGTTCGGGCCGAGCTACTGGTGGGGACTGCTCGTGCGGCTGTGGCGCAACGCGCGGGGGAGGGTGGCGGGCGACTACTTCACCGCGGCGCAACGCCGTCACGTCGCGCTCGAGGCGCGCTGGCACATCGCGGGGTACGCGCTCGTCGCCGCCGTTTCGGTGGCGTTCGAGTCCTGGGCGGCGGTCACCCTGTGGCTCGCGCCGATGCTCTCCACCAAGGTGCTGCACCAGGTGCAGAACATCACCGAGCACACCGGGGTCAGCCACGAGCCGGACACCGTGCACAACACCCGGACCATCGCCACGTGGCCGATCCTTCGCTGGATGGCCTGGAACATGCAGTACCACACCGCGCACCACACCTTCCCGGCGGTGCCGTTCCACCGTCTTCCCGCGCTGCACGCGGAGCTGGAGCGCCGGCTCGGCTACGCCCCGCCGACGGTGGGCTACGTCGAGTTCCAGCGTCGCTTCATCGCGGCGCTCGCCCGCGCTCCCGAGTCCGTGGAGGGAGCCGCCGAGGCCGGAGCCGCGATCGAGCGCGCCGCGTAGGCGGCCGGCGTCACGCGCGGGCCGGAGCGGCCCGGTCGAACGGCGGCAGTAGCGGCTCGGTCGGACGGCGGCAGTGGCGGCTCGGTCGGACGGCGGCAGTGGCGGCTCGGTCGGACGGCGGCAGTGGCGGCTCGGTCGGACGGCGGCAGTAGCGGCTCGGTCGAACGGCGGCAGTGGCGGGTCGGTCGAACGGCGGCAGTGGCGGGTCAGTCGAACAGCGGCAGTCGCACCGTCTCCCCGGTGCGGGCCGAGAGGCTCACCGCGTCGGTCCACTCCATGTATCGCACCGCGGTGGCGAAGTCGGTGTGGGTGACCGGCTCCAGGCCCCGCACCGCGTTGACGAACTCCTCCTCGACCCGCCAGCCGCCCGTCTTCTCCGGCGCGATCGCGATCCTGCGCAGCCGCCTGTTGCGGCGGCGTCCGCCCCACAGCTCGAACGGAGGTTCGCCGGCGCCGCCTTCGACGATTCTCAGGGTGCCGTCGGTGCCGTGGATCGCGACCGAGGTCGGCGGCGCGAGGCCGCTGACGGTGGAGACCGAGCACCGCATCTGCCCGCCCTGGGCCATGCGGCAGAGCACGTCGATGTGGTCCGGGACCTCCATCGCCACCCGGCGCCCCTGCTCGTCGGTGCGGTGACGGACCACGCACTGCGCGAGCGCGGTCACCGTCGATGCGGGCCCCACCCAGCGCATCATCGCCTCGTACCAGATCCCCAGGGTCATGATGTTGTTGCCGGAGAGGTCGCGGAGGTGACGCCAGTGCACCGGGGAGTCCCAGACGGGAAATCCGCTGCCGAGGGTCACGTGGGCGTCGATCGCCACGAGGTCTCCGAGGTAGCCGTCGGCGATCATCTCGACGATGGTCCGATCGAGGGCGAGGGTATGCGGGGCGGGCACGATCTGGGCGGTGAGGTGGGGATTCGACCGCGCCGCGTCCAGCATCGCGTGCGCCTGCGCCGCGTTCATCGCCATCCGCGCCTCGCACAGCACGTGCTTGCCCGCCTCCAGGGCGGCGATGGTGACCGGCGCGTGCAGGTACGGCCACGTGCCGATGCACACCGCGTCGATGCCGTCGTCCTCGACGATCGCCCGCCAGTGATCGGCCGTCCGCGGGATGCCGAACTCGCCCGCGGCGCGTTCGCTCGACTCGCGCGACCGGTTGGCGACCGCGACGACCTCGACCCCCGGCTGCTTCTGCAGGCCGGGGATGTGGAACTTCCTGGTGTTGGCGCCGGCGCCGACGACCCCGACTCGAAGCACGGACGGCTCTGACATGGTGCGAGACTCCCGACCCTGGATGGCCCCGGATAAGGTCGAGCAGTGTATCGCGATGCCGTGCCCGCGCTCCGTCCGCTGCGTGCCGGCCGGCCCCTTGCGGGTTGACGGGACAGGACCGGTGGATGCCTGATCGATGCTGTCGTGCCGGGGCTGGCGTGGCGCCGGGCTGGCGGGAGCGGGCTTTGCGTACCGAAGTCGTGAAGTCGTCGGGGCTGAACGGCATCATCGACCTCGTACCTGCTTTTCTGCTTTCCGTTGGCATCCCGAAGCCCGCTCGGACACCTGAAGGGACTCGATTCGGAGGACCGTACACACGTGAGCATCGGGGAGGTGCTGGGCGGCAGTCTCTTCGCTGGCGATCTGCTCGCCGAATCCATCGTCCGGTCGGCCGATTGGGCGGCGCTCGACGACGAGTCGCTCCACGAGATCGAGACCTCGTTGCGGGCGGTGTTCGCCCGCTTCCCGGCCGCGAGCAGTCCCAACGAGAGTCAGACCGAGGACGACCTGATCTGGCCCGTCCTGCACTGTATCGGCTGGACGGCGAGCCTCCGCCAGCAGAACCTCACTCCCCAGGGTCGAGAGGATGTCCCCGACGGGCTGCTGTTCGCCGACGAGACGGCGAAGGACCGGGCCAACCACTTTCCCGAGGAGTGGAGACGCTACGAGCTCGGGGCCGCCATGGTCGAGTCCAAGCGCTGGCTCCGGCCCCTCGACAGCCGCTCCGGAGGGCATGGAGCCGGAGGGCATGGAGAGGGAGCCGCGCCCTCGACCCAGATGCTCCGCTATCTCAGGCGCGTGGACGACCTGACCTCGGGAGGGCTTCGCTGGGGCATTCTCACCAACGGCGCGCGCTGGCGGCTCTACTACCAGGGTGCCCGGTCCGTCTCCGAGCAGTTCTTCGAGATCGACCTTGCGGCGCTGCTCGACCTCCCCGGCCACAACGAGGGTCTCTCCGCGCTCGCCGAGTCCGAACGCCGCCACGGGCTGAAGCTGTTCGTCCTGTTCTTCCGCCGGGAGGCGTTCCTCCCCGGTGCGGTGGATTCGCGCACCGTCCATCAGCGGGCGCTCGACGAAGGCCGTTTCCACCAGGAGCGGGTCGCGGCGGACCTGTCCGATCTGGTCTTCGGCCGCGTGTTCCCCGAGATCGCTCGCGCCATCGCCCGCGAAGCACCGGACGCGCCGCTCGGGGAGGTGCGCGATGCCGCCTTGGTCGTGCTCTACCGCCTGCTGTTCATCCTCTACGCCGAGGACCGCGACCTGCTGCCGGTGCGTGACGAGCGCTACGACGACTACGGCCTCCGCCACAAGGTGCGAGGCGACGTGGGGAGGCGCAAGGACCGCGGCGACACCTTCTCGGAGACCGCCACCCGCTACTGGTCGGCCATCGACGACCTCTGCCGGGCGATCGACGCGGGTGACCCGTCCATCGGCCTTCCGCCGTACAACGGCGGTCTCTTCGACCGAGCGCGCGCCCCGCTCCTCGATCGGGTGCGGCTGGGTGATCGGGTGATGGCCGGCGTCATCGACGCACTGTCGTTCGAGGCGAGGCCGGAGGGGCGGCGCTACATCAACTACCGCGACCTGAGCGTCCAGCAGCTCGGCTCGATCTACGAGCGTCTCCTGGAGCACGAGATCGCTCGCGAAGGGGACGAGATCGTGGTTCGTCCCAACGTCTTCGCGCGCAAGGGCTCGGGCAGCTACTACACCCCGGACGAGCTCGTGGGCCTGATTCTCGAAGAGACGATCGGGCCGCTGGTGCGCTCCCGCCTGGACGCATTCGCCACCGAGGCGGCGAGATTGCGCAAGAGCCGGCGGCCCGCCCGGCGCAGGCTCGAGGAGCTGGGAGATCTCGATCCGGCCCTGAAGCTGCTCGAACTCAAGGTCTGCGATCCGGCGATGGGGTCGGGGCATTTCCTGGTGGGCTTCGTGGACTATCTGGCCGACCGGGTCATTGCGTCCATGGCCGAAGCGGAAGGCGCGCTGGAGGGGTACGTCTCTCCGCTCGTGAAGGACATCGACACCGTACGCGACACGGTCCTTCGCAACGCCGGCCGGCGGGGCTGGACCATTCGTCCGGAGCAGCTCGACGACCGTCACGTGGTCCGGCGCATGGTGCTCAAGCGGTGCGTGTACGGGGTGGACAAGAATCCGATGGCGGTGGAGCTGGCCAAGGTGTCGCTGTGGCTGCACACCTTCACGGTCGGGGCGCCGCTCGGCTTCCTCGACCACCATCTGCGGTGCGGGGACAGCCTGTTCGGCTCCTGGGTGCGCCAGGGCATCGACCGGGCGGAGGAAGGCGGCCGGCTCTTCCTGCACGAACCATTGAATCAGGCAATGCGGGCGACCCGCTCGATGCAGGTCATCGAGAAGTTGATCGATGCGGAGATCGACGAGGCCGAGCGCTCGGCGGGGGTCTTCGCCCGGCTTCAGGGGCTGACGGCGCGCCTCGACGCTTTCCTGTCGCTCGTCCACGGGTTCGAATGGCTGAACGTGCGCAACGAAGAAGACAAGGCGGCCCTGCAGTCCTTCTTCATCGGAGCGTTCGGCGATCCGGTGGGCATTGCTACAGGGGCCGCTCCGGTCGCGGACGGAGCCGCGGATCGGGCGGAGTGCGAAGCATCAGGGTCCGGGGCGGGTGGACCGTCAGGGTCCGGGGCGGGTGAAGTGTCAGGATCCGGGGCGGGTGAAGCGTCAGGATCCGGGGCGGGTGAAGCGTCAGGATCCGGGGCGAGCGGACCGGCGGGAGTGGAGCCGAGCCGGGCGCCGGGACCCGGGACAGGTGAAACGATGGGGCCGAAAGCACGCGGAACGCCGGGACCGAGGGCGAACGCGGCGGCCGGCCCGCAGCGGTTCGCCCTGCTGCTCGACCGCGCTCGGGACCTCGTCTCGCGTGCCCGGGCGCTCGTTGCGGAGGAGCGATTCCTCAACTGGCAGGTCGCCTTCCCCGGCGTCTGGTCGGATTGGGATTCGAGCGAGCTGTGCGGCGGCTTCGACGCGGTGATCGGCAACCCGCCCTGGGACCGTATGAAGCTCCAGCAGGTGGAGTGGTTCGCCGCCCGCCGTCCCGAGATCGCCCACGCCCAGCGCGCCGCGGACCGCAAGCACATGATCGGGGCGTTGCGCGACAGTGGAGACCCGCTCGCGGCGGATTTCGAGCGGGCGAACGAACGGGCCGAGTCCGCCCTCCGGGTCGCGCGGACGAGCGGCAGCTATCCCTGGCTGTCCCGCGGCGACGTGAACCTCTACTCCCTGTTCGTGGAGCGGGCGATGGCGCTCCTCGGCCCGGGCGGAGTGGTGGGCCTGCTCACTCCGTCCGGCATCGCCTCCGACAAGACCGCCGCTCCCTTCTTCCGTTCGGTCGCGACCGAGGGCCGCCTGCGGGCGTTGTACGACTTCGAGAACCGCCGTACCCGTTACGACCTGCCGCCGTTCTTTCCGGATGTGGACAGCCGCTTCAAGTTCTGCGCCTTCGTCGCGGGCCGGGAACCGCTCTCCGAACCGGCTCGCTGCTCGTTCTACTTGCAGAAAGTATCCGAGCTTGCGGACCCCGATCGCCGCTTTCCGCTCGCGGCGGAGGATTTCGCGGCGGTCAACCCGAACACCGGCACCGCCCCGATCTTCCGCACCCGGCGGGACGCCGAGCTGACGACCGCAATCTACCGCCGCCTGCCCGTCCTCGTGGACCGCTCCACCGGCGAGGAGGTCAGGACTTGGCCGGTGAAGTACCGCAGCATGTTCCATATGACCAACGATTCCGGCCGATTCCGCACGCGAGAGGAGCTGGAGGAACGGGAAGGCGCCTGGCCGGTCGGCGGCAACCGGTTCGACAGCGCCACGGGGGAATGGGTACCGCTCTACGAAGGGAAGATGGTGCAGGCGTTCGACCATCGCGCCGCCGGCATCGTCGTCAATCCGGAGAACCTGCACCGCCCCGCGCAGCCGCTGCCTGCCACCCCGGAGCAGCACCGCGACCCGGGCTGGCTGCCCGATCCGCAGTACTGGGTAGCGGCGTCGGAGTGCGGTTGGCCGCCGGAGCCGAGCTGGGTGCTCGGCTTCAAGGAGATCACGGCGCCGACGAACGTCAGGACCTTCATCGCAGCCCTCCTGCCCGCGGTCGGCTTCGGGAACAAGGTGCCGATTCTCCGACCGGACACGGAAGACGACCGAGCCGCGTCCCGGTTCGGCGGATCGGGCCTCCTTGGTGACGGTGGTCGTCCGGGCGCACGAAAATCGGGTCCGCCGCCGCCCGAAAACCCACGCGCCACTGTCACCGACCCGCCACCGGAGCGTCGCGAGTGGCTATTGGCCGGCAATCTGAACGCGACGATCTTCGACTTCGTGACCCGGCAGAAGGTCCAGGGCCAGACCCTGAACCTGTTCATCGTCGAGCAGCTCCCGGTCGTGCCGCCCGAATACTACGAGAACGTCCATTTCGGCCCGAAGACCGCCGCCGGGATCGTGCGCGAGGCAGTGCTGGAGCTCACCTATACCGCCCACGACATGGCGCCGTTCGCCCGAGACCTCGGCCACGTGGACGAAGCGGGAGCCGCGAAACCGCCGTTCCGGTGGGACGAGGAGCGTCGCCTTCGTCTCCGCGCCAAGCTCGACGCGGTGTTCTTCCACCTCTATGGGGTCACCGACCGTGACGATGTCCGCTACGTGTACTCCACTTTCCCCATCGTCGAGCGGGAGGAAACCAGGGTCCATCATGGCCGCTATCGGTCACGCGACCTCTGCCTCGCCTACCTCAACGCCCTCGCCGCCGGCCGGCCGGACGCGGAGCCGAACCTGTGAGCCGTTCCGTTCAACTGGAGCACCCAGGCAAGAGCACCCAGGCAAGAGCACCGGGTTGACGAGTTGCCTGCCCTGACTGAAAGAGTGGCAGACAACACACCGTGGGATGTCTTGGCGAATCGCATTCTGGTGCTGAACCTCTCGGTGGATCGCTGCATGGTCGTTGCGGAATCCAGGGACATTCCCGTCGACGACTCCGTCGTCATCTGCTCGCTCGCGTCGCGGATCACGGCGTTGCAGACGCCTGACTTGCGAATTCTTCTGTCTTTCGGACGAGGAGGTCATCCTCGTCGACGACACCGTCGAGCGAATCATTCCGTCCATCCAGCCGCGCCGGAGCCGGCTCCCCGACATCTGGGAGCCCGCGAACCGGAAAGATCGTCAATCGTATGCGGATGCACTGATCCGCGGCATGGCGGAGTGGTTCGATCCGGACTGCACCATCGGCATCAGGCTCGAAGCTCGAAACGACGATCTGGCCGTATTGCGGCTGACCCTGGAGGAAGGGCACAGGCAGGCCGGAATGCCGAGGAAGACGATGGCTCCGTCGGCGACGCCCTCGCCAAGCTGTCCGAGCACGTTTATCAGCCTCTTCCCGGCAACTTCCAGTTGATGCCGGATTTTCGAATCTTCGCCGGCAACCATCTCTATCTCGTCAAGCCGGCTCGCAGACGGTTCTGGCTGAGGTCCGCCGCGCTGGTCGACGCGGACGCCATCGCACTCGACCTGCAGGACGCAGCGGCCCGGAACCGTCGGAGCCCGGCGTGACGGCAGCGGGCGATCCGTCGACATGGACGGACCGATTCAGGAAGCGAGGCGTTTTCTCAGCCGCCATCTCCGCGCTGCGAGCGGACGGGAGATCGAGGTTCGACACGCACTTCTGCCGTTCAACCGAGGCACATCGAGGGAGGGGGAACGACAGCGGGAGGTTGCGAACGTCCGAGCGCGACCGCCGCCGCGGATGCGCTGGCGGCGGGGGAGCTGTCTCGATGTCGTTGACAGGTTCCGATGCGAGGCGGCGACCCGTCGGCCGTAACGACTTCCGGCTGCGCGGGTAGTGTCCCGTGTCCGGGTGTGCTCGGCGATCGGTCGGTGGGAACGATCGATGTTCGCGTCGAACGCGGGTGTCATTCGTCGCGGCCGGAATGTCCGCGGACCGGGATGAGCAGGCTGGCGGCGAATATCGCGCTCGCGACCAGCACGATGGACGGTCCGGCCGGAATGTCCCACTCCAGCGAGCCGAACAGGCCGGCGATGACCGCGACGACTCCGATCACGGTGGACGCCACGGCCATCTGCTCGGGCGTCGCCGCCATGCGGCGCGCGGCGGCGGCGGGAATGATCACGAGCGACACCACCAGCAACATGCCGACGATCTTCATTCCCACCGCGATTACCCCGGCGAGCAGGAACAGGAGCAGGAGGCGCACCCGTTCGACCGGCACTCCCTCCACCGCGGCGAGGTCCCGGTTGACGGTCACGGCGAGGAGGTTGCGCCACTGCCAGACGAGCGCGGCGATCGCGACGGCGGCGGTCGCGAAGATGAGCCACAGATCGACGGCCCCCACCGACAGGATGTCGCCGAAGAGATAGCCGATGAGATCGACCCGCAGCCGTTCCATGAACGCGATGACGACGAGACCCGCCGCGAAGACCACGTGGGCCAGGACCCCGAGCAGGGCGTCGAGGGGCACGAGCCGTTGGCGCTCCAGCAACATCAGGCATCCCGCCAGCATGAGGCACACCGCGAAGACCGCGAGGATCGGCTCCAGATCGAGCAGGAAGCCGAGGGCGATCCCGAGGAGCACCGTGTGCGCGAGCGCCGCGCCGAAGTAGGCCATGCGCCTCCACACCACGAAGCAGCCGACCGGACCGGCCGCGAGCGCCACCCCGATCCCACCCGCGAGCGCACGCAGGAAGAAGTCCTCCATCACCGGCGCCCGCCGGATGCGCGCGGTCCCTCCGGTGCGCCGGAATCGATCGGCGCCGGCTCGCCGAGCGCGTCGTGGCGGTGATCGTGCGAATGCCGATAGACCGCGAGCCCGCTCGCCACGTGCGGGCCGAACAGGGAGATGAACTCCGGGTGGAGCGCGATCGCTTGCGGGTGGCCGGTGCAGCACACGTGCCGGCTGAGGCACACCACGGTGTCCGTCGCGGCCATGACCAGGTGCAGGTCGTGCGAGACGAGCAGCACCCCGCAGCCGTACCGATCCCGAATCGTCGCGATCAGCCGGTAGAGAGCGCTCTGGCTGGTGACGTCGACTCCCGCCAGCGGCTCGTCGAGCACGAGTAGCCCGGGCTTGCGCAGCAACGCCCTCGCAAGGAGCACGCGGTGAAGCTCCCCTCCCGAGATCTCGGCCATGGGATGATCGAGGATCGCGCCGGCGCCGACCTCGGCGAGGAGTGCCTCCAGCTTCTCGCGCGGCGCCGGCGCGCCGAGGGTCAGGAAACGCCGCACCGTCATCGGCAGGATCGGGTCGCGGTGCACGTGCTGCGGCGAATAGCCGATGCGCAGACCGGGGGCGCGCACGACCTCGCCGAGATTCGGCCGGATGATGCCGAGCAGCACGCGGATCAGCGTCGACTTGCCCGCGCCGTTGAGCCCGATCAGGGTCACGATCTCGCCGGCGCGTACCGTGAGATCCACTGCCTCGAGCACGCTCCGCTGCCCGAAGCGCACGCTCACCCCGCGCGCCTCGACCAGCGGCGGGGCTTGCGAGAGGTCGCCGGACGGTGCATCGGTCACGGGAAGCTCCCTGGACGGCGCCGGCCGGCACGGTCTGTGCTCACTCTGTGCATCTCAAGGAGTGGTATGCATCTCAAGGAGCGGTGGGCCCCGCAAGGGTCCGCACGAGGCGGGGCCGGTGATGGGCCGCCCTCCGGAAGGAATACGTTGCGACGCAATGTGTACGGGATCACGTTTCAATACATGGTCGAGTGTTATATTGTAACAGGACTTCCCGAGCCGGCACGTTTGCCTTGGCGACGCCGCCCTGTCCGACCATGTGAGATGCCCGACACCGCCCGCTCCGCTCCATCACGGAACGCCGACGTTCCGGAGGTCGCGGAAAAGCGGCATTCTGCCTGCCCGCAAACCCGTCGTCATCCGGCGTCGCCGGGTCCGGGGATGCGCCTCGTCGGGACGACCGTCGTCCGGGTCCAGCCATCGATACGGAGATCCATCCATGCGTACTGCACCGATCGCCGCCGCGTTGTTCGCCCTCGCCACCGTCCATGCACCGGGCTCGCACGCCACCGAGGTCGTCGTGAGCATCAAGCCGCTCCATGCCCTCGTCGCCGGGGTGATGGGCGATGCCGGTGAGCCCCGGCTGATGGTCGGCGGCGCCGCATCGCCCCACACCTACCAGATGCGCCCGTCCGACGCCGAGATGCTGAGCGGCGCGGACCTCATCGTCTGGGTCGGCGAGGACTTGGAGATCTTTCTCGATCGTCCCATCAGGACTCTCGGGTCCGGCGCCGAGGTCGTGACGCTGCACGAGGCGGTGGGGATGAAGCTGCTGCCGAATCGCGAGGGCGGGATATGGCGCGACGAACATCACGAGGTCCATGTCGACGAGCACGACGAGCACGATGAGCACGATGAGCATGGTGAGCACGATGAGCATGGCGAGCACGATGAGCACGGCCATGACCATGGCGAGATCGACATGCACGTCTGGCTCGACCCCGGCAATGCCGGCCGGATCGTCGATGTCGTCGCGGACGCGCTCATCCGCGTGGATCCCGGCCGCGCCGAGACTTGGCGCGCCAATGCCGCATCGATGCGCATGCGCATCGATGCATTGGAGTCGTCGCTGCGGGAGCAACTGGCCCCGGTGCGTCAGCGCGCGTTCATCGTGTTCCACGACGCATACGGGTACTTCGAGCATGCGTTCGAGCTCGACGGCAAGGGCGCCGTCGTCGTCGACCCGGCCCGGCCGGCCGGCGCCAAGCGTATCTCCGAGCTGCGTGGCGCCCTCGCCGAGCACGGTGTCCGGTGCGTGTTCACCGAGCCGCAGTTCGAGCCCGATCTCGTCCGGACCGTGATCGAGGGAACCGAGCTTCGCACCGGGACGCTCGACCCGCTCGGCGCCGATGTCGAGCCCGGACCGGACGCCTGGTTCGAGATCATGCGCGACTTGGGGGATTCCATCGCGGAATGCCTCGGCGGCGCCTGACCGCTCCGAACGTCACGAGGCGCAGGCATTCTCCGCGCGCTCCCGCGCCGCCGCGGAGCCGGCCACGCGCACGAGATCGCGACGACGAGAGGGCGCCGCGCCCGCACGGGACCATGCCTGCGATCGGACGGCAGCCGGGTTCCGTTCTGGGGAGCGCCGCGCCCGTGCGAGACCATGGCCTGCGGATCGCCGGCGACCCGAATGTACAGCGGGTGCCACCGCGCCCGCGCGGGACCATGAGCGGGCCGCGCGCACGAGATCTCGATTGCACACTTTCTCTGCAACCTGTCGGGTTTCGGCTCCGCACGGTGGCGGCGAGGAAGCGGGTCGGGGCCGACACGCCGGCCGGTGGGCGCGCAGCGTTCGACACCGCGGCGGCGGGCGCCCGGCAATCCCCGGTTATCCAGGTAGCGCGGCCCGGAATCGAAGGCGTTCGGTGGCGGGATCGAGGTCGCGCTTGTGGGGCGGGGATTCGGTCGGCCTGACCCGCATCAGCACGAAGGAGGTCCCGTTGCCCTCGCGGAGCAGCCGGGATGCTTCCGGGATCTGGTCGGGCCGGGTGACGCGGCGGGTGGTGCGGATACCGGCCCCGACCGCCATCTGCTCCAGGTCCACCCCGAGACTGGTGTGGCTCTTCTGCCAGCCGGTCTCGCCGTAGCGGCCGTTGTCGACGCAGACGATGGCGAGATTGGGTGGATTCATCACCGCCACGGTGGCGAGCGTCCCCACGTTCATGAGGAGCTCGCCGTCTCCGGTCACCACCAGCACACGGTGTTCGGGGCGGGCCAGCGCGAGACCGAGCCCCATCGAGGTGGCCGACCCCATGGCGCCGGCGAGCGCGAACACGTGCGGCGCGTCGCGGCTCAGGAAGGTGAGGTCGCGGGCGGTGCCGGCGAGTCCGGCCACGATCAGGAAGTCCTCGTGGCGTCCGATCAGCTCCGGCACCGCCTCGTTGCGGTCGAGGAGGAATTCGGGCGGAGGGGCGGATGCGTTCACGGGCTCGAAGGGACCGACTGTCCGGCGGCGCGCCGAAGTCCCGAACCGCGAGGGGCAGGGCAGGTCATTCGCCGGATCGATCAGAACGGCTTGGCGCCGATGAGCTTCTGGGTCAGCAGGACCGCGACCGACTGGCCCGCCCGGTACACCATGGTGGCGGCGGCGCGAACGGTGTCCGCCGCCTCGCGGGCATCGTCGACACGGATGCACATCACGCCCATCGCTTCGAGCACCGGCTCCACCGCCCGGCCCATCGGCATCTGCCACGGATTCCCTTCGCCGAAGTCGCCGCGCATGCTGACCAGCATCAGGAACGGAAACTGTCCGCCCCGGACCAGGGAGAGGAAGTTGATGCAGTTGCCCACGCCGCTCGACTGCATGAGCAGCACCCCGCGCCCCCCGCCGAGGTGCGCGCCCGCGAGCAGGCCGATGCCTTCCTCCTCGGTGGTGAGCGCGACGGAGTGGACGTCCCGGTCGTCCAGGGAGCGATCGATGAGCCCCCTGTGGCCGGCGTCGGGGACGTAGGCGAACTGGGTCACGTCGAACGCTCGCAGCACCCGGTAGATCTCGTCCGGCCAGATCGCGCCCGCTTCGGGCTCGCCCCGTTGTTCGCCGGTGTTTGCCGGCTCGACTGGATTCACTTCCATATCACCGGTCCCGGCGTCCGAATCGTCCATGGCGGCGCGCAAGAATAGCGAAATCCGCAGCCCCATGCCGGCCCGGCAGGGCGTCCGGGCGCCACTTCGCGTTTGCGGGCGGGCCGGGTCGATACGGGGGCTTCCACCGGCTAGGATACGAGGCTCCGTTCCAGAGCATGCGGGCCGATCCTCGTGAGCACCTTCGGACGCAGAATCCGCATTTCCGCTCGAATCGCTCTCCTGGCGGGTCTGGCCGCGTTCGTGGCCGGCTGCGCATCCGCTCCGCCCACGCGCCAGGCGGATCTGTGCGCGGTGTTCGAGCAGCACCCCGAGTGGTACGGCTACGCCCGCGATTCGGCCGAGGAGTGGGGGACGCCGGTGCACGTGCTCATGGCCTTCGTGCGCCACGAGTCGAGCTACCGATCCGATGCGAAGCCGCCGTTCGAGTGGTTCCTGTTCATTCCGCTGGGACGGCCGTCGTCGGCCAAGGGCTACGCGCAGGCCCAGGATCCGGTGTGGGGGGAGTACCAGCAGGAGCGGGGACGGCTGTTCAGGAGCCGTTCGGACATGGAAGACGCGCTCGACTTCATCGGCTGGTACAACGACAAGACTTGGCGCCAGCTCGGCATTCCCCGCAACGATGCGTACCGGCTCTACCTCGCCTATCACGAGGGGCGGGGAGGCTACAAGCGCGGCACGTGGAAGAAGAAACCGGCGGTGCAACGCACCGCGCAACGGGTCAGGGCAACCGCCCGCGCCTACCGGTCGCAGCTCGCGCGTTGCAAGGGACGCTTCCGCTGCGACTCCTGGTATCAGGTCTGGCCCTTCTGCGGTTGACCGTCCAGGGGGACGACGGGGGGAAGGCGTCGGACGCCGGGCGCTGGTCGATGAGCTCGGCTCCCGGGCTCAGGTCGGCTCCCTTCACGCAGGCGGGTCCTGGAGACCGCGCGCGGTGATGGCGTCGCGCAGTCCTTCGAGAAGGCCCTCCGTTCTCGCCTGATGTTGCTCGACCGCCGAGAGACGGGTCTCCACTGCACGGATGTCGGCGCGCATCTCCGTGCGCAGATTGGCGTTGCTGCCGATCACGACCGCGCCGAGGGCGATGCCGACGGCGGCGATCGACCCGATGATGCTCAACAGCTCGAACGTCTTCATGGATCCTGGCCCGCTACCCGCGCTTTCGACTCGAAGCCTGCCACCGCCTCCACCCCCGGACCAGCGCCCGAAGCCGCTCGCATTGTACGCCGGCGGCGCGCGTGGGTGGCGACTTCGGCCCCGATGCCCGGGACGCCGCGCCCGGCGCATCGTCCGAAGGGAGCGTGGCCAGCCCGGAGTTCTCGCCATCCCGCCTCTCGGACGCGGATCGACCGGCATCGACCGCGTTGAACGCGGCCAGGGTGCTCGACGTACCGTCAAGTACGCCTGCGCGCCCTGACTCGCGTTCGCCTTGTCGCTGCCGGCCTGCGCGCCCTCGCTTCGCGATCCGGAGAGAAATCCGGACTACTCCGCAGCGCCGGCGGGCGTTCGTCCGGCGGCGGGTTCGTCATCGCCGCCGCCGGGTTCGGAGCCGGCGTCCGCGAAGGTGACGAGCACCGCGCCTTCGACCACCTGATCGCCCTCCGAGACCGTCACCTCGCCGATGATCCCGTCGCGGGGCGCCTCGACGGTGAGCTCCATCTTCATCGCCTCCAGCACCACCAGCGTTGCGCCACGCCGGACCGCATCGCCACGCTGCACCGTGGTCTTCACGATCCGGCCCGGCAGCGGCGCCACGACGGCGGGCGGTGCGCCGCCCGCCTCGTCGTCCTGCGCGGTCCGGTCGGGCAGGTCGATGGTGTACGCGCGTCCTTCGTGGAGCACGTGCAGCCGGCTGCCGTCCGGGACGATCCGCGCCGAGACGATCCGGTCGGACAGGTCCAGGGTGACGCGAGCGCCGTCGCACCGGAGCACGCTCGCCGCGACCGGGCCGTTCCCGCCATCGACCCGGCAGCCGCCTCCTTCCGGGAACGTCACCCGCACCTCCACCGCGTCGCCGTCGATCCGGAGGTGCATGGACTGCTCTCCCGCACCCCATGGCCGCCAGCCGGTCCACGTGGACCAGGGGTCGCGCCAGCCGCCGCCCGCCATGCCGCCGCCCGCCATGCCGCTGTCCGCCATGCCGCCGCCGGGGGCGGCGCCGCGCGGGTCGATCCGCGCCGGCTCGGAGAGGGCGCCCGCGACGTGCAAGGCGGCGAGGGCCAGCACCGGACCGGGGACCGGAGCGCGAGAGAGCAGGGCGTCGAGCCTGCCTTCGATGAGCCCGGTGTGGACGTGACCGGCCCGGAACCGCGCATCCGCGAGAAGTCGCGAGAGGAAGGGGAGGTTGGTGCGGACCCCGGCGATCCCGAACCGGCCGAGGGCGCTGGCCAGGCGGCCGAGCGCCGTGGCGCGATCCTCGCCATGTGCGATCACCTTCGCGAGCATCGGGTCGTAGTGCGCGGAGACGGCGTCGCCTTCGCGCACGCCGTGGTCGATGCGCACGTGGCGCGACTCCGGCGGCGCCGACAAGTGCACGAGGGTGCCGGTCGAGGGCACGAAGCCACGCTCGGGGTCCTCGGCGTAGACCCGCGCTTCCACCGCGTGGCCGGCGATCGACAGGTCCGCCTGCCTGGCCGGAAGCGGCTCGCCGGCCGCGATCCGAAGCTGCCATTCCACGAGGTCCGTGCCGGTCGCCATCTCCGTGACCGGGTGCTCGACCTGGAGCCGCGTGTTCATCTCCATGAACCAGAACCGATCCTCGCGCAGGCCTTCGGAGGCGTCCGCGATGAACTCCACGGTGCCGGCCCCGCGGTAGTCGATGGCCCGCGCCGCGGCGACCGCGGACGCGCCCATCGCCGCGCGCATCGACGCGGTCATGCCCGGCGCCGGTGCCTCCTCGACGACTTTCTGGTAGCGGCGCTGCACCGAGCAGTCCCGCTCGAACAGGTGCACCGCGTTGCCGTGCGCGTCGGCGAACACCTGGATCTCGATGTGGCGCGGCCTCGGGACGAGACGCTCGATGAGCACCCGGTCGTCGCCGAAGCTCGCGCGGGCTTCGCGCCGCGCTCCTTCGAGCGCATCCGGGAAACCGGCCTCGGTGTCGGCGCACCGCATCCCCTTGCCGCCGCCGCCCGCGACCGGCTTGACCAGCACCGGGAAACCGATCCGGCGGGCGTGGCCGAGGAGCGCGGCGTCGTCCTGCGCCTCGCCGTGGTAGCCGGGGACCACCGGCACGCCGGCGCCTTCCATCAGGCGTTTGGCCGCGTCCTTCAGGCCCATCGCGCGGACCGCGCTGGCGGGCGGGCCGACGAAGACGATGCCGGCCGCGGTGCATGCCTCGATGAAGTCCGGGTTCTCGGACAGGAATCCGTACCCGGGGTGCACCGCGTCCGCGTCCGACGCGGTGGCCGCCGCGATCACGCGCTCGATGTCCAGGTAGCTCCGCGCGGCGGGCGCGGGACCGAGCCTCCATGCCTCGCCCGCGGTCGCGACGTGCAGCGCGTCGCGGTCCGCGTCGGAGTAGACCGCGACGGTGCGGATGCCGAGCCGGTGCGCGGTGCGCATCACCCGGCAGGCGATCTCGCCGCGGTTCGCGATGAGGAGCTTGCGGAACATCAGGGGCGTCCCCCGTGCATCATGCAGGGGCACATCGCACGTCGAAGGCAGCCCGGATTTTTCACCATCTCGCCTCCCGGACGCGGATCTGTCGGCATCGACTGCGTTGAACGTGGCCAAGTGCTCGACCTGCCGTCAAGTACTGCGCGCCCTCGCTTCGCGATCCGGCGAGAAATTCGGGGTAACGGCTCACCTGCCTTCCTGCCGCCATTGTCGATGAAATCCCGTGGAGCTCCGCGCAAGCACGCACCTGGAAGGTCGGTTCCGGCCATGCCGGGCCGGCCGCCCGCGGTGACGATGATCTCGATACCAATTCCATCGGAGGCGTCGATCGGACGTCAGAGAGGTTCCGGGCGCACTACATGCGGAACACGCCGAAGCGCGTCTCTCCGATCGGGGCGTTCAACGTGGCGGAGAGCGAGAGGGCGAGCGCCTCGCGGCTGCGCGCCGGATGAACGATGCCGTCGTCCCACAGCCGGGCGCTCGCGTAGAGCGGATGCCCCTCGCGCTCGAACCGCTCGACGATCGGGCGCTTGAACTCCGCCTCCTCCTCGCTCGACCAGGCGCCTCCGCGGCGCTCGATGCCGTCGCGCCTGACGGTCGCGAGCACCCCGGCCGCCTGCTCGCCACCCATCACCGAGATCCGCGCGTTCGGCCACGTCCACAGGAAGCGCGGCGAGTACGCGCGCCCGCACATGCCGTAGTTCCCGGCCCCGAACGAGCCCCCGATGATCATCGTGAGCTTTGGCACCCGGGCCGTCGCCACCGCGGTGACGAGCTTCGCGCCGTCCCTGGCGATGCCGCCCGCCTCGTACTTGCGTCCCACCATGAAGCCGGTGATGTTCTGCAGGAAGACGAGCGGGATTCGGCGCTGGGCGCAGAGCTCGATGAAGTGCGCGCCCTTCCGGGCGGATTCGGAGAACAGGATCCCGTTGTTCGCGACGACTCCGACCGGCATCCCCGCGATGTGGGCGAAGCCGCACACCAGGGTCGCGCCGTAGAGCTTCTTGAATTCGTCCAGACGCGAGTCGTCCACGATGCGCGCGACGATTTCGCGCACCTCGCAGGGCTGGCGGACGTCCGGGGGGATGATTCCGAGGATCTCGCCCGGATCGTAGCGCGGCGGGGTCGGCGCCTGCGTGCGCACTTCGATCCGTTTCTCGAGGTGGGTGTTGCCGATGATGCGGCGCGCGATGTCGAGGGCGTGGGCGTCGTCCACCGCGTAGTGGTCGGTGACCCCCGACTCGCGCGAGTGCAGGTCCGCGCCGCCGAGCTCCTCGGCCGAGACCACCTCGCCGGTCGCCGCCTTCACGAGCGGCGGTCCCCCGAGGAAGATCGTGCCCTGTCCGCGCACGATGACGCTCTCGTCGCTCATCGCCGGGACGTAGGCGCCGCCCGCGGTGCACGACCCCATCACCACCGCGACCTGGGGGATGCCGGCCGCGGACATGTTCGCTTGGTTGTAGAAGATGCGCCCGAAGTGCTCGCGGTCGGGGAAGACCTCGTCCTGGTTCGGAAGGTTCGCTCCGCCCGAATCGACCAGGTACACGCACGGCAGCCGGTTCTGCCACGCGATCTCCTGGGCGCGAAGCTGCTTCTTCACGGTGAGGGGATAGTACGTGCCGCCCTTCACGGTGGCGTCGTTGCACACCACCATGCACTCGGCGCCGGCGATGCGGCCGATGCCGGTGACGAGCCCCGCCGACGGCACTTCGCCGCCGTACATGCCGTGGGCGGCGAAGAGGCCGATCTCGAGGAACGGAGAGCCGGGGTCGAGGAGCCGGCCCACCCGCTCCCGGGGCAGGAGCTTGCCGCGTTCGAGGTGCCGGTTGCGGGCGTGGTCCGGTCCCCCCCGCATGATCCCGGCGGCGGTCGCGGAGGTCTCCTCGATGAGGCTCCGCATCCGATCGCGATTGGACCGGAACGCATCCGATCGCACCGCGAGCGAGGATTCGAGGACGCTCATCGCCCGGCCCGTTGTCCGCCGTCGCGGGCTTCGGGTTGCACGGGCCGCCTGCGGTTCCGGCCATCGTGCGGCTCGCCGCTCCCGGCCGCCGCCGTTTCCACGAAGGCGGGGGTCCGCAATGCCCGGTTCCGCCCGCGTCGGTCTGCGATGAGTTCCGTTCCCACGGTCCGCTACATGTTCCGGTAGGTGACGTTTTCCTGTTTGACGGCGATGTGCTTCCGTTCCTGCAGATCCTTCACGAGGCTGTCGATCTTGTCCGGAGCGAGCTTGTTGCCGAACAGGGAGTTGATGGAATTCTTGAGCGTCTTCACCTTGCGCGGCCTGGAGCTGCCGCGCGCGGACAGGTTCTTGACGATCGCGGTGAGCTGTTCGTCCGCCGGTTTCTTGTTGGCCGACGAGAGCCACGGGATGTCGAACAGGTCCTTCTGCCGCGCCGCATCGATGCCCTTGCCCTTCAGGTGCCTGATCAACTGGTCATAGCCGGTGTCCTTGGAGATGACGTGGAATATGCCGTCCCGATCGCTCTCGGTCAGCGCTCCAAGGTAGTAGGCGATATGGAAGTCGAGGGCGTTTCGTCCGCTGCCGGTGATCTGGACGTACTCGGCCCTGGCCCCGAAGCTCTGCATCGACGACACCAGTTCGATTGGAATCTTCGACTGGTTGGCGCCGACGAAGACCATGATCCGGAACGCCTGGTTCGGGGCGCCCAGCAGCACCGACAGGCTCTTCGTCTGCACGTTCTCGTAGTCGATCAGGATGTAGTGGTTCTTCATCGTTTCCGGTATCCGTTCTGTGGCCGCCAGGCAGTCTCTTCGAACCCGTCAATCCGGGATGATGGCGAGGCGCACGGAAGTGTCCGTTCCGTGGCCGTCAGGCAGTCTCTTCGAACAGCTCGCGTCCGACGAGCATCCGGCGGATCTCGGAGGTGCCGGCGCCGATCTCGTAGAGCTTCGCGTCGCGCAGCAGCCGGCCGGTCGGGTACTCGTTGATGTAGCCGTTGCCGCCGAGAAGCTGGATGGCGTCGAGGGCGACCGCCGTCGCCCTTTCGGCCGCGTACAGGATGCAGCCCGCGGCGTCCTTGCGTGTGGTCTCGCCGCGGTCGCAGGCGGCGGCGACCGCGTAGACGTAGGCGCGGCACGCGTTCATCGTGGCGTACATGTCGGCGATCTTGCCCTGCACGAGCTGGAACTCGCCGATCGGCCGGTCGAACTGGCGCCGTTCGTGCACGTAGGGCACCACCACGTCCATGCACGCGGCCATGATTCCGAGCGGGCCGCCCGCCAGCACCACCCGCTCGTAGTCGAGGCCGGACATCAGCACCCGCACCCCCCGGCCTTCCTCGCCGAGCACGTTTTCGAAGGGGACTTCGCAGCCGTCGAAGACCAGCTCGCAGGTGCCGGACCCGCGCATGCCGAGCTTGTCGAGCTTCCCGGCGGTGGAGAAACCCCTGAAGTCCCGCTCCACGATGAACGCGGTGATGCCGCGGGGACCGGCGTCGAGGTCGGTCTTGGCGTAGATCACCAGCACGTTCGCGTCGGGGCCGTTGGTGATCCACATCTTGGCGCCGTTCAGCACGTAGCGGTCGTTGCGCTTCTCGGCGTGCAGCTTCATGGAGGTCACGTCGGACCCGGCGCCGGATTCGCTCATGGCCAGTGCGCCGACGTGCTCGCCGGAGATGAGCCGGGGCAGGTAGCGCTCGCGCTGGGCGTCGTTGCCGTTCCTCCGGATCTGGTTGACGCACAGGTTGGAGTGGGCGCCGTAGGAGAGTCCGACCGAGGCCGATGCCCGGCTCACTTCCTCCATCGCGACGACGTGGGCGAGGTAGCCCATGCCGGCGCCGCCGAAGGGCTCCTCGACGGTGATGCCGTGCAGTCCGAGCGCGCCCAGCTCTTCCCACAGATCGCGCGGAAACTCGTTCGTCGAGTCGATCTCGCTCGCGCGCGGCGCGATCTTCGCCTGCGCGAACCGGTGGACCGTGTCCCTGAGAGCCTCGATCTCCTCGCCGAGGGCGAAGCTCATCCCGGAGTTGAACATTGCGGTGTCCGTGGTTCGGGGGTGGTGGAGGGATGATCCCGCATCCGGCCCGCCGCCGGAACTCCCCCCGGGTCCGCGGCACGGACGATGTCGGCAGGGTCGAGTTCCGTCCGGATCCGGAACTCCCCGGGTTCCGCGGCCCGGGCCCCGGACTCGACCGGTGGTCCGGTGCCGGCGACGGTACGAGTCTCGTCCATACCGGGATGGCGGAGCGCCCGGGGTACGGGCCCGCCGCCTATTCGAGGCGCCCGGCCTCCAGGCTCAGCATCGTGCCGAAAGTGCGCGCGATGCTGGCGCCAAGCCGCTCCGCGATCGTGTCCAGATGCGCCCGGCGGACGGTGAAGTCGACGATCTCCTCGGCTCCGATCACTTCGCGCGCCACGTAGTCGCTGCTGCCGAAGGCATCGACGAGGCCCAGCTCGATACCCTGGGAGCCGGTCCAGATCAGGCCGCTGAAGATGTCGGCATCCGCGGCGAGCCGATCGCCGCGCCCGCGCTTCACGACCCCGATGAATTCCTCGTGGATCTCCTCGAGCAGGGACCGGAGGTGCGCGATTTCCTCGTTCCTGGCCGGCGAGAAGGGGTCCAGGAGACCCTTGTGTTCGCCTGCGGTCATCAGGCGCCTCTCCACCCCGAGCTTGTTCATGGCATCCACGAAGCCGAAGCCGTTCATCATCACGCCGATCGAGCCCACGACGCTGGACTTGCTCGCATAGATGCCGTCCGCGGCGGCGGCGACATAGTAGCCTCCGGACGCGGCGATGTCGGTGATCACCGCGTATACCGGGGTGTCCGGGTGCAGGGCGCGCAGGCGGACGATCTCGTCGCTGATGTAGCCGGCCTGCACCGGGCTGCCGCCCGGGCTGTTGATGCGCAGGATGACGCCTGCGGTGCCGGAGTCCTCGAACGCGGCCTGGAGTCCGGCGATGACCCGGTCGGCGCTGGCGTCCCCCTCGTCGACGATCAGTCCGCGGACCTCGACGAGGGCGCTGTGCGAGCCGTCCGGACCGGGATGGAGCCACCGCGGGTCCGCCCAGAGAACGGCGACGCATACCGCGAGGGTGAGCCAGGCGAACCGGAACACCAGGTTCCAGCGGCGCTTGCGCCGTTGCTCGGCAAGCGCCATGAGCGCGAGCCGTTCGAGGATGCCGCGCTCCCGGCTCGGCCCGCTTCGAGACGAGGCCGGCTCGGGCGGGGGCGGGGAGGATGAAGATGGCTGGTCGGGCATCGGACGCGGGGAGTGCACAATCCTTCAATGGGGCCGTGTCGCCGGCCGTCGGCGGATTTCTCCGCGACGGGGTCCGGCTGCCGTCATTCCCCGATCCACGGCCGCGGGTCCGGCGGCATCGGCCGCGTCGAACGCGGCGAGGGGGCTCGGCGTACCGTCGAGTACGCCCGCCCTGACTCGCGTTCGTCCTGCCGCACCCGGCGCCTTCGCGCCCTCGCTGCGCGGATCGGGGAAATGCGGCGGCTAATAAAGCACCGATGGGTGTGGTCGTCAAACGGGGACATCGACTATAAGGCGAAAGCTCTCCGGCGGCGCGGCACGCCTCGCGCCTCCGGCATCCCGCTCCTTCGAAGGAACGACGAATGAAACAGGACACCAAGCTCGTCACGCTCGGCCGGGCGCCGGTGCGCGCCCAGGGGCCGGTCAACCTTCCGGTGTACCGGGCGTCGACGATCCTCTCCGAGCACCTCGACGGCTATGTCCACCGGTTCGACGGCGACAACCGCTACGACAACGTCACCTACGGAGCGACCGGGACCCAGAACTCGCGGGCGCTCGCCGAAGCGGTCGCGGCCCTCGAGGGTGGGTACCGCACCGTGGTGACCGGCAGCGGCCTTTCCGCGGTGACGATGGCGGTCTCGGCCGTGGCCGGCGCCGGCGACCACGTGCTCGTGCCCGATTCGGTGTACGGGCCGACCCGCCGGTTCTGCACCGAGGTCCTCGGTCGCTACGGGGTCGAATCGAGCTTCTACGACCCTGCGGCGGGGGAGGCGGTGGGGGACTCGATGCGCGAGAACACGCGGCTGGTCTACACCGAGGCGCCCGGCTCCCTCACGTTCGAGATGCAGGACGTGCCCGCCATCGCGAGGGTCGCCCACGAGCGCGGGGCACTCGTCGCGATGGACAACACCTGGGCGACGCCGATCCGTTTCCGTCCGCTGGAGCACGGTGTCGACCTCTCGATCCAGGCCGGCACGAAGTACCTCGCGGGGCATTCGGACCTGGTGATCGGCATGGTCACCACCGCGACCGACGCGCTCTTCAGGACGGTCGCGGACCAGGCGCATGCGTTCGGCGACGTCGCGTCCCCCGACGACTGCTTCCTCGCGCTGCGCGGCATGCGCAGCCTCTCGGTGCGGCTCGAACGGCAGTCGGCATCGGCGATGAAGGTCGCCCGCTGGCTGGAGTCGCGTCCGGAGGTGAAGCGGGTGCTCTACCCGGCCCTGGCGAGCGACCCCGGACACGCGCTGTGGAAGCGCGACTTCGAGGGGGCGTCGAGCCTGTTCGGCCTCGCGCTCCATACCACCGACGAGGCGGCGGTCGCGCGCATGGTCGACGGGCTCGCCCTGTTTCGCATCGGCTCTTCCTGGGGCGGTTACGAGAGCCTCGTCGCCTGCAACCGCATGCCGATCCCCCGCAGCGTCGTTCCCTGGACGGAGACGCCGTTCCTGCTGCGCATGCACATCGGGCTCGAGGATCCCGAGGACCTCATCGCCGATCTCGAAGCGGGCCTCGGCCGGCTCGATACCTGAACACCGCCATTCCAGCGGCCATCCGGCGAAGCGGCGGCGCCATGCCGGAGCGCGCTTGCCACAAGAGCACCGGCATCGAGCGGAGCCCGGCGCCGGGCTGCGGCGCCAGCCGACGACCCCGGTCGTCCCCCCGATAGCGGTCTTCCGATACATGATGAGCGGGACGCCGGAGCGAAGGCAATGACGCACGCGGAGCCGGACCCGAACCCCCGCCCGCCGCCGGGGCCGAAGCGCAAGCTGCCCCTCGGCATCCAGACCTTCCGGGAGATCCGCGAGGGGGGCTACTACTACGTCGACAAGACCGACTACATCCGGCGGCTGGCGGACGGCGGCAAGCACTACTTCCTGTCGCGTCCCCGGCGCTTCGGCAAGAGCCTCCTGGTGGACACCATCAAGGAGCTGTTCGAGGGCGGCAGGGAGCTGTTCCGGGGGCTCGCCGCCGAGGACCACCGAGCCTTGTCGGCCGGCCACCCCGTGGTGCGCCTGGACTTCAGCGGTGGCGATTTCACCCGGCCCGGGAACCTGCACCGGAACACGATGGCGCAGCTTGGCGCGCTCGAACGCCGGGCGTCCGTGGTCGGGGAGCACGACGGGGCGCCCGAGCGCTTCGCCCATCTGATCCGGACGCTGCGCGAGCGCGCCGAGCGGCCCGTCGTCGTGCTGGTCGACGAGTACGACAAGCCCATTCTGGACGCGCTGGAGGCGCCGGACCTCGCCCGCGCCAACCGCAGCTACCTGCGCGGCCTGTACGGGACCATCGAGTTCTGCGACGCCGACGTTCGGTTCACCCTGTTCACGGGGGTGAGCAGGTTCTCCAAGGTGAGCCTGTTCTCCGGCCTGAACAACCTCAAGGACATCACCCTGGACCCGCGCTACTCCTCCATCTGCGGCTACACCGAGGCGGATCTGGACACGGTGTTCGCGCCGGAGCTCCCCGGTCTGGACCGGGAGGCCATCCGCGACTGGTACGACGGCTATGGCTGGCGGGGGGACGAGCGGGTCTACAACCCCATCGACGTGCTGCTGCTCTTCGACACGCGCGAGTTCAATGCGTATTGGTTCGAGACCGGCACGCCGGCGTTCCTGGTGGAGACGCTGGCGAAGCACGGCGTCGGCGCCCTGGACCTCGACGGCATGCTGCGCAGCGACGCCCTGCTGTCCTCCTTCGACGTGGACCGCATCGTCCCGGAGGCGCTGCTGTTCCGTAAGCGGACAAAGTAGGCCGTTGTTCTGATAGGGAGTCTCGTCTGGTTCACTCGCCGCTTCCCCCGACACGGAGGCGAGCGGAATCATGAGGCGGACAGGTGGTACGAGACATCGTGTGCGGCGCACCGCCGCGCAGTGGCGCAAGCTGGTCGAGCAGTTCGAGCGCTCGGGTCAGACCCGGGGCAAATTCTGCGCGGCGAACGGATTGGCGCTGAGCACGTTCGACCTGTGGCGGCGCAAGCTGCCTGCGGCGCCGGTCGCCGAAGCACGCCCCGAGCCGCTGTTCGTGGAGCTGACCCCCCCGGCGCCGACGCAGACCTCTGTCGGTTCGACGGGGACAGGGGCATGGGAGGTGGAGCTTGAACTCGGCGCGGGTGTGGTGCTGCGGCTGCGTCGGGCGGCGCCATGTTGAGCGGTCTGTCGGGGGGTCGAATCTGGCTGTGCACCGAGCCCACCGACATGCGGTGCTCGTTCGATGGATTGTCGGCCCGAGTGCGCCGGTCTCTGGGTGAAGAGCCGACGAGCGGTCAGTGGTTCGTGTTTGTCAATCGTCGGCGCACGATGCTCAAGATATTGGGATTCGACACGGGCGGGTACTGGATATGGGGCAAGCGGCTGGAGCAGGGTCAGTTTGCTCTGGGCCGGGGAGCGCAGGAGGCGAAGCGGGAGCTGAATCGCACCGCGTTGCTGGCGCTGGTCGAAGGCGTGGATATCAAGATTTTACGCCAAAGGAAGCGCTACCGACAGGCTGCCTGAGTGGTTCGGGAGATGATAGATTGCGGTCATGTTCGGTCCACGTGGAAGCTTGACGTTGACGGCACCCGACCTTGCACAGCTCGAGGCGGAGAACGCGCGTGTTGCGTCGCACGTAATTTCGTAAGGGATTTGTCGGTTTATTTCTGATCGGCTGAGGGCTGATTTCTCACATTGTCCCCCCATCGTCGGAGAGCGGTGCCAGTGCGGGCCGAGCGCCTGCGTTCACCGGGATCGCGGCGGCGGTCGCGACGATCACGGTGCTCGTGGTGACGGTGAGTTCACCAGCGCGCCCGTGTTCGTTGAACGGGCGCGCTGGTGGGTGCGGGGGGTGGTCGAAGGCGAAGGCGAGGTCGTTGAGGAGTTCGCACAGATGAGCGGTGGCCTCGTCGCTGATGTCGTGGTGCACGACGAGTCAAGACCGGTTCACAGCCGCAACTCCGCGACAGCGTGCTCGAGGTGCACGGCGGTGACGGTGCGCTCGCCTGTTGCGGCGGCGGCGGTGAGGGCGTAGTGGGCGATGCGATTGATGAGCCGGGGCAATCCGCGAGCGCTGTGCGCCAGCGCCTCGACGGCGGGGGGGTCGAACAGGGGGAGTTCGCAGCCGGCCAGACGCAGGCGGTGGGCGAGGTAGGCGTGGAGTTCCTCGCGGTCGATGCCGGCGAGGTGGTGGCGTACGACGAGGCGTTGGGAGAGCGATTCGTGCACGGCCATGGCGAGGCGGCGGCGCAGCTCGGTGAGTCCGACGAGTAGCAGGCACAGGCGGTTGTCGCTGTCCATGGCGAAGTTGGTCAACAAGCGAAGGTCTTCGAGGACGTCGTTGCGCAGGTGCTGGGCTTCGTCGATGACGAGCACGGGGAGCTGCTTGGCCTCGCACACCAATCGGGTGATTTCGGTGCGGATGGCGCGGTAGGCGGTGGCGCGCGAGCGCTCGGTGGGCAGTCCCAGTTCCCAGGCGATGGATTTGTACATGTCGAGGACGTTTCCGGTGGTCAGGCAGACGTAGCCCACCCGATACAGGCCCGGATGCAGGGCGGCGGTGACGTGACGGCACACGGTGGTTTTGCCCGAGCCGACCTCTCCGGTCATGAGGCCGATGCCCTTGAGTTCGATGAGGTGATGGAGCCGTGCCTGGGCCTCGCGCCGGGAGTTCGACTCGAACAGCTCATCGGTGTGGGCCGGGGTCTCGAAGGGGAGCCGGGTGAGGGCGAAGTGTCGCAGGTACATTACGGGTTCTCCTTGAGGGTGCGCATCGTCAGAGGCGAGGTGGGTGGTTCGGATGCGGGGGTGTCGCACTGGAGCTGCCAGGAGGGTCGGTGGCGCTTGACGGCGGTGTTGGCGTAGGCGTCGAGGCGGGTGGCCCTCCCGGCACCCTTGCCGTCGTGGACGACCTCGATGGGGCGCGCAGGCGGTGCGTCGGGGTCGTAGCGCAAGGTGACGGATTGGCCGACGAGCACGGCGTCGACCTCGTAGAGTCGTCCGTGGAGGCTGACGGTGCGGTCTTTCATGACGCGGCGTTTGGCCTCGAACAGGAAGAGGTCGTCGAGGTCGAGGCGGGGGCCGGGGAAGCGCACGTCGTGCCCGGCGAGTGCCCACTGGTCGAGGGGGGTGCGCCCGTCGAGTCCGCGATGGGGCGAGCGGTGGTACTCGCCCTCGACCCAGGCCCAGAGGGTGCGGTTCAACGTCTCCAGGCTCTCGGTGGCCTCGGCGGTGAGGTGGGCGAGCCAGGCGGCGCGCAGGGTGCGGAAGAAGCGCTCGATTTTTCCCTTTCCGGCGGGCTGATAGGGCCGGGCGTGGATGAGCGCGATGCCGAGCTTGGCGCATACCAGTGCGAGCTGCTGGGAGCGGAAGCTCGCCCCGTTGTCGACATAGAGCCTTGCGGGGAGGCCGCGCCGCGCGATGGCCTGCTTGAACACGGGCAGGAAGGCGGTGGTGTTGTCCGCGTAGGCGAAGGCGGCGAAGGGGATGACGCGGGTGGCGTCGTCGATGAACGCGATGAGGAAGGCCTTTCGGCGCCGGCGCCCGTCGCGCACCTTCGGTCCGTGCATCACGTCGCTCATCCACAGCTCGCCGGCGTTGCGGAAGGCGAATCGTCGCCGGTCGGTGGCGACGGGGTCGCCGGGGCGTTTGTCGAGCAGTCCTTCGCGCGAGAGCAGCCGGTGCACGGTCGACGGCGCGAGGGGATGGTCGACGCCGCGTTCGCGGGCGGCGCGGATGAGGGCCTTGACCGAGAGTGCAGGCCGCTCGGTCTTGAGCGCAACGAGCCACTCGGCGACCTCGGGGGGCAGGCGCCGGGGCTGGCCGCGGTCGGCGCGGGTCTTCGGGTACAGCGCCTCGAACCCGCCGTTGCGATACAGGCTGAGCCAGTCGCGCATCGTCTCGACGGCGACGCGGGTACGGCGGGTGCCGGGGATGGTGTAGGTGCGTTGAGCTTTCTCGTGCAGGGCGCGGCGGATGTCGCGGCTGCCCGGCGGCAGTGGGAGCACGTCGGCGATGAGGCCGTAGCGGAACAGCGCCACGGCGTTGCGCAGCGTCTCGTCGGGGTCGTTCATCGGTGCAGTCCTCGTCGGTGGGGCGCATCGGCCCGGGGGACGAGACGCTACGCAGGCGACGGCGGCGGGTCAGGCCCCCTCTTGTGTTGGCGCGCTGGCTTGCGATTCGTCGTGCTGAGGCGGTGGGGGTGGAACCCCAAGGGGGCGGGCAGCATGGGGAGCTGCGCGTCGGTGAGGGTACGCAACGTCCGCAACGCGGTGTCGGTCTCGAGCCGCGTGCGCACCGCGCCCACCTCGGCGACACACCGGGCGAGGAGGTCGGGGAGTAGCCCGATGACGATACTCAGGACGTGATGGACAAGACGGACCCGGTGCTCGACCCAGCGCATCGCCCCCGCAAGCTCGACCGCGTCGCGGCGCAGCTCATTGGCCGCGGCGGCCAGGCTCGGGGCCTGCTCGGCGTGGGCCACCACCGCCTCGACGGTGTCGAGCTCACCGGGCAGCCGTGCGGCCAGACAGTCCGGCAGCCGGCTGAAGGTGGTGTGGCTCTCAGGGCAGTACCAGCGAGCGATGCGTGTCCCGCGCGGGCTCTTGCGCGCGTAGGTGCCGTGGCGTGCCAGTGAACATCCCCCGTGGGGGTGATTCGGACACCGCTCAAGGGTTGCAGCGCGCCACGCCTGGGCCTTAACGTATTGCTCGCCGGTAAGCCCCGTCTCGTAGCGAAGCTGCACCGGCCGTGGCCCGGCGGGGTTCGTCCCCCCGCGCGGGCCAACTCCTCTGTCGTCCCAAGGGGTGGCGAGACTACGGCGGCACTGGCCCGACGCCAAGCGGTGACGATGGGCACGCATCCGCCCGATCGGGCGACGACATCCTCAGCACCTGCTACGCAACGATCCTTGCCACAGGGGACCGCACCCGCTCCGACCGGTTCCCGGATTGCTTCGTCATCCCAGGAAATCCGTCTACGGAATAGTCCGACCCATTCCCGTGGGGGTCCCACGACGGAATGTGAAAAACAACAGCGCGGCTCGGCGCAGCGCTGAGCGATTCGTACTCGGTGCTCGCGAAGACGAAGACGGCGCTCGAGCAGTTGCAGGCGCAGTACGACGCGCTGCGCCACGAGCTCGACTGGTTCAAGCGCCAGCTTTTCGGGCAGAAGTCGGAGAAGCGCCTCGACCTCGACGCCGACGCGCAGCTCAATCTGCTGGCGGGGCTCGGGGTGAAGGAGCCGCCCGCGCGCGACGATGTGCCGACCCACACGGTGAGCTACGAGCGTCGCGCGAAGGTGCGCGATGCGGCTCTCGCCCAGAGCGGGCTGCGCTTCGGCCCCGAGGTCCCGGTGCAGACCATCGAGGTGACGGACCCGGCGATTGAAGCGATTGCGCCGGCCGAGCGCGAGGTCATCGGCGAGAAGGTGAGCTATCGCCTTGCGCAGCAGCCGGGCAGCTACGTGGTGCTGAAGTACGTGCGCAAGGTCGTCAAGCGTCGCGATACCCAGGCGATTCTCACCGCCGCCGCGCCGGCGAACGTGCTGGAGCGCTCGGCGGCCGACGTGAGCTTCCTCGCCGCGATGCTGGTCGACAAGTTCTGCTGGCATCTCCCTCTGTATCGTCAGCATCAGCGTCTTCGCGACGCCGGCATCACGCTCAGCCGCTCCACCCTGGTGTACTGGACGAGCCGCGCCATCGACCTGCTGGCGCCGATCACCGATGCGCAGAGTGCGCATGTGCTCGCGAGCGAAGTGCTGTCGATGGACGAGACCTCGCTCAAGGCCGGTCGCGAGGCGAAGGGCAAGATGCGCACCGGATGGCTGTGGCCGGTGTACGGCGATTGCGACGAGGTCGTGTTCCACTACGCGCCGTCGCGCGCGCACCGTCACGTTCATGCCTTTCTCGGCGAGTATTGCGGCACGCTGCTCAGCGACGGCTACGAGGCCTACGCGGCCTATGCGGCGCAACGCCCCGCGCAGGTGACCCATGCGCTGTGCTGGGCCCATACCCGACGATACTTTGAACGGGCGAAAGAGTCCGAGCCCGAGGCGGTGGCCGAGGCACTGGCGATGATGGGCGCGATGTACGCTCACGAGAAGCAGCTGCGCACCGACGGGCTCGTCGGCGAGGACAAGCGTGCCTACCGTCAGACCCACACCCGGCCGGTCGTCGAGGCCTTCTGGCGATGGTGTCGGGCGCAGTGCCATCGCCCCGAGCTGCTGCCGAAGAGCCCGCTGGCCAAGGCGTTGAGCTACGCGCAGGGGCGCCGCTCAGGGCTGGAGGTCTTCCTCGACGACCCCGCAGTGACCATCGACACGAATCATCTGGAGCGGGCGCTACGGCCGATTCCTCTGGGCAAACGCAACTGGCTCTTCACCTCAAGCGAGGTCGGCGCGCAGCGGGTCGGCATCATCCAGAGCCTGCTGGTGACGTGCCGGTTGCACGCGGTGGACCCTTACATCTATCTGGTCGATGTGCTCCAGCGCATCAGCGCGCACCCGGCCAAGCGAGCCATCGAACTCACTCCGCGGATGTGGAAATCACTGTTCGCCGACGTGCCCATGCGCTCCGACCTCGCCCCCCACCACCACGACCCGCCACCACACTGATCGCCGTCCCGCAACCACGGCTCAGAATGCCCGCTTACGCTGTTCCAGACCGGCTACCTGACCATCCGCGACACCGAGCGTAAGCGGACAAAGTAGGCCGTTGTTCTGATAGGGAGTCCTGTCTGGTTCACTGGCCGCTTCCCCCGACACGGAGGCGAGCGGAATCATGAGACGGACAGGTGGTACGAGACATCGCGTGCGGCGCACCGCCGCGCAGTGGCGCAAGCTGGTCGAGCGGTTCGAGCGCTCGGGTCAGACCCGGGGCAAATTCTGCGCGGCGAACGGATTGGCGCTGAGCACATTCGACCTGTGGCGGCGCAAGCTGCCTGCGGCGCCGGTCGCCGAAGCACGCCCCGAGCCGCTGTTCGTGGAGCTGACCCCCCCGGCGCCGACGCAGACCTCTGTCGGTTCGACGGGGACAGGGGCGTGGGAGGTGGAGCTTGAGCTCGGCGCGGGTGTGGTGCTGCGGCTACGTCGGGCGGCGCCATGTTGAGCGGTGTGTCGGGGGGTCGAATCTGGCTGTGCACCGAGCCCACGGACATGCGGTGCTCGTTCGATGGATTGTCGGCCCGGGTGCGCCGGTCTCTGGGTGAAGAGCCGACGAGCGGTCACTGGTTCGTGTTTGTCAATCGTCGGCGCACGATGCTCAAGATACTGGGGTTCGACACGGGCGGGTACTGGATATGGGGCAAGCGGCTCGAGCAGGGTCAGTTTGCTCTGGGCCGGGGAGCGAAGGAGACGAAGCGGGAGCTGAATCGCACCGCGTTGCTGGCGCTGGTCGAAGGCGTGGATATCAAGATTCTACGCCACAGGAAGCGCTACCGACAGGCTGCCTGAGTGGGTCGGGAGATGATAGATTGCGACCGTGTTCAGTGCATGGGGAAGTGTGACGTTGTCGGCACCCGACATGGCAACGCTTGCGGCGGAGAACGCGCGGCTCGGCGCAGCGCTGAGCGATTCGTACTCGGTGCTCGCGAAGACGAAGACGGCGCTCGAGCAGTTGCAGGCGCAGTACGACGCACTGCGCCACGAGCTCGACTGGTTCAAGCGCCAGCTCTTCGGGCAGAAGTCGGAGAAACGCCTCGACCTCGACGCCGACGCGCAGCTCAATCTGCTGGCGGGGCTTGGGGTGAAGGAGCCGCCCACGCGCGACGATGTGCCGACCCACACGGTGAGCTACGAGCGTCGCGCGAAGGTGCGCGATGCGGCTCTCGCCCAGAGCGGACTGCGCTTCGGCCCCGAGGTACCGGTGCAGACCATCGAGGTGGCGGACCCGGCGATTGAAGCGATTCCACCGGCCGAGCGCGAGGTCATCGGCGAGAAGGTGAGCTATCGCCTTGCGCAGCAACCGGGCAGCTACGTGGTGCTGAAGTACGTGCGCAAGGTCGTCAAGCGCCGCGATACCCAGACGATTCTTACCGCCGCCGCACCGGCGAACGTGCTGGAGCGCTCGGCGGCCGACGTGAGCTTCCTCGCCGCGATGCTGGTCGACAAGTTCTGCTGGCACCTGCCGCTGTATCGTCAGCATCAGCGTCTTCGCGACGCCGGCATCACGCTCAGCCGCTCCACCCTGGTGTACTGGACGAGCCGCGCCATCGACCTGCTGGCGCCAATCACCGATGCGCAGAGTGCGCATGTGTTGGCGAGCGAAGTGCTGTCGATGGACGAGACCTCGCTCAAGGCCGGGCGCGAGGCGAAGGGCAAGATGCGCACCGGATGGCTGTGGCCGGTGTACGGCGATTGCGACGAGGTGGTGTTCCACTACGCGCCGTCGCGCGCGCACCGTCACGTTCATGCCTTTCTCGGCGAGTACCGCGGGACGCTGCTCAGCGACGGCTACGAGGCCTACGCGGCCTATGCGGCGCAACGCCCCGCGCAGGTGACCCATGCGCTGTGCTGGTCCCATACCAGGCGATACTTTGAACGGGCGAAAGACTCCGAGCCCGAGGCGGTGGCCGAGGCGCTGGCGCTCATCGGGGCGATGTACGCTCACGAGGAGCAACTCCGCACCGACGGGCTCGTCGGCGAGGACAAGCGTGCCTACCGCCAGACCCACACCCGGCCGGTCGTCGAGACCTTCTGGCGATGGTGCCGGGCGCAATGCCATCGTCCCGAGCTGCTGCCGAAGAGCCCGCTGGCGAAGGCGTTGAGCTACGCGCAGGAGCGTCGCTCAGGGCTGGAGGTCTTCCTCGACGCCCCCGCAGTGGCCATCGACACGAATCATCTGGAGCGGGCGCTGCGTCCGATTCCTCTGGGGAAGCGGAATTGGCTGTTCACTTCGAGTGAGGTCGGCGCGCAACGGGTCGGCATCATCCAGAGCCTGCTGGTGACGTGCCGGTTGCACGCGGTGGACCCCTACACCTATCTGGTCGATGTGCTCCAGCGCATCAGCGCGCATCCGGCCAAACGGGCCATCGAACTCACCCCGCGGATGTGGAAATCGCTATTCGCCGACGTGCCCATGCGCTCAGACCTCGGCCCCCACCACCACGACCCGCCATCACACTGATCGCCGTCCCGCAACCACGGCCTATATTGCCCGCTTACCACCGAGCGGCGCGCCGGAAGCCCGCGCTACCGGCTGGGCTACCCGAATCGGGAAGTTCGCCAGAGCCTGAACGCGAGCCTGCTGGGCCACATGACGGGGAACCCGTCGCGGCGCGAGGAGCACGGCAACCGGCTGTACGACCTGCTGCTGGAGAACGACATCGCCGGCTTGGAGACGCTGTTCAGGGCGATCCTCGCCGGCATCCCGTACCAGTGGCACACGAGGAACGACATCGCGGACTACGAGGGCTACTACGCCAGCGTGTTCTACTCCTGCTTCCAGGCGCTGGGGCTGGACGTGCGGGTGGAGGACAGCAGCAGCCGCGGCCGTCTGGACATGGCGGTGCTGTTCAACGGCGCCGTGTACCTCTTCGAGCTCAAGGTGGTGGAGTCCGGGCCGGAGGGCACGGCGTTGGCACAGCTACGGGAGCGGGGCTACGCCGACAAGTACCGCGGCCGGGGTGAACCGATCCACCTCATCGGGGTGGAGTTCAGCAAGGAGACGCGCGTAAGCGGGCAATATAGGCCGTGGTTGCGGGACGGCGATCAGTGTGATGGCGGGTCGTGGTGGTGGGGGCCGAGGTCTGAGCGCATGGGCACGTCGGCGAATAGCGATTTCCACATCCGCGGGGTGAGTTCGATGGCCCGTGTTGTTTTTCACATTCCGTCGTGGGACCCCCACGGGAATGGGTCGGACTATTCCGTAGACGGATTTCCTGGGATGACGAAGCAATCCGGGAACCGGTCGGAGCGGGTGCGGTCCCCTGTGGCAAGGATCGTTGCGTAGCAGGTGCTGAGGATGTCGTCGCCCGATCGGGCGGATGCGTGCCCATCGTCACCGCTTGGCGTCGGGCCAGTGCCGCCGTAGTCTCGCCACCCCTTGGGACGACAGAGGAGTTGGCCCGCGCGGGGGGACGAACCCCGCCGGGCCACGGCCGGTGCAGCTTCGCTACGAGACGGGGCTTACCGGCGAGCAATACGTTAAGGCCCAGGCGTGGCGCGCTGCAACCCTTGAGCGGTGTCCGAATCACCCCCACGGGGGATGTTCACTGGCACGCCACGGCACCTACGCGCGCAAGAGCCCGCGCGGGACACGCATCGCTCGCTGGTACTGCCCTGAGAGCCACACCACCTTCAGCCGGCTGCCGGACTGTCTGGCCGCACGGCTGCCCGGTGAGCTCGACACCGTCGAGGCGGTGGTGGCCCACGCCGAGCAGGCCCCGAGCCTGGCCGCCGCGGCCAATGAGCTGCGCCGCGACGCGGTCGAGCTTGCGGGGGCGATGCGCTGGGTCGAGCACCGGGTCCGTCTTGTCCATCACGTCCTGAGTATCGTCATCGGGCTACTCCCCGACCTCCTCGCCCGGTGTGTCGCCGAGGTGGGCGCGGTGCGCACGCGGCTCGAGACCGACACCGCGTTGCGGACGTTGCGTACCCTCACCGACGCGCAGCTCCCCATGCTGCCCGCCCCCTTGGGGTTCCACCCCCACCGCCTCAGCACGACGAATCGCAAGCCAGCGCGCCAACACAAGAGGGGGCCTGACCCGCCGCCGTCGCCTGCGTAGCGTCTCGTCCCCCGGGCCGATGCGCCCCACCGACGAGGACTGCACCGATGAACGACCCCGACGAGACGCTGCGCAACGCCGTGGCGCTGTTCCGCTACGGCCTCATCGCCGACGTGCTCCCACTGCCGCCGGGCAGCCGCGACATCCGCCGCGCCCTGCACGAGAAAGCTCAACGCACCTACACCATCCCCGGCACCCGCCGTACCCGCGTCGCCGTCGAGACGATGCGCGACTGGCTCAGCCTGTATCGCAACGGCGGGTTCGAGGCGCTGTACCCGAAGACCCGCGCCGACCGCGGCCAGCCCCGGCGCCTGCCCCCCGAGGTCGCCGAGTGGCTCGTTGCGCTCAAGACCGAGCGGCCTGCACTCTCGGTCAAGGCCCTCATCCGCGCCGCCCGCGAACGCGGCGTCGACCATCCCCTCGCGCCGTCGACCGTGCACCGGCTGCTCTCGCGCGAAGGACTGCTCGACAAACGCCCCGGCGACCCCGTCGCCACCGACCGGCGACGATTCGCCTTCCGCAACGCCGGCGAGCTGTGGATGAGCGACGTGATGCACGGACCGAAGGTGCGCGACGGGCGCCGGCGCCGAAAGGCCTTCCTCATCGCGTTCATCGACGACGCCACCCGCGTCATCCCCTTCGCCGCCTTCGCCTACGCGGACAACACCACCGCCTTCCTGCCCGTGTTCAAGCAGGCCATCGCGCGGCGCGGCCTCCCCGCAAGGCTCTATGTCGACAACGGGGCGAGCTTCCGCTCCCAGCAGCTCGCACTGGTATGCGCCAAGCTCGGCATCGCGCTCATCCACGCCCGGCCCTATCAGCCCGCCGGAAAGGGAAAAATCGAGCGCTTCTTCCGCACCCTGCGCGCCGCCTGGCTCGCCCACCTCACCGCCGAGGCCACCGAGAGCCTGGAGACGTTGAACCGCACCCTCTGGGCCTGGGTCGAGGGCGAGTACCACCGCTCGCCCCATCGCGGACTCGACGGGCGCACCCCCCTCGACCAGTGGGCACTCGCCGGGCACGACGTGCGCTTCCCCGGCCCCCGCCTCGACCTCGACGACCTCTTCCTGTTCGAGGCCAAACGCCGCGTCATGAAAGACCGCACCGTCAGCCTCCACGGACGACTCTACGAGGTCGACGCCGTGCTCGTCGGCCAATCCGTCACCTTGCGCTACGACCCCGACGCACCGCCTGCGCGCCCCATCGAGGTCGTCCACGACGGCAAGGGTGCCGGGAGGGCCACCCGCCTCGACGCCTACGCCAACACCGCCGTCAAGCGCCACCGACCCTCCTGGCAGCTCCAGTGCGACACCCCCGCATCCGAACCACCCACCTCGCCTCTGACGATGCGCACCCTCAAGGAGAACCCGTAATGTACCTGCGACACTTCGCCCTCACCCGGCTCCCCTTCGAGACCCCGGCCCACACCGATGAGCTGTTCGAGTCGAACTCCCGGCGCGAGGCCCAGGCACGGCTCCATCACCTCATCGAACTCAAGGGCATCGGCCTCATGACCGGAGAGGTCGGCTCGGGCAAAACCACCGTGTGCCGTCACGTCACCGCCGCCCTGCATCCGGGCCTGTATCGGGTGGGCTACGTCTGCCTGACCACCGGAAACGTCCTCGACATGTACAAATCCATCGCCTGGGAACTGGGACTGCCCACCGAGCGCTCGCGCGCCACCGCCTACCGCGCCATCCGCACCGAAATCACCCGATTGGTGTGCGAGGCCAAGCAGCTCCCCGTGCTCGTCATCGACGAAGCCCAGCACCTGCGCAACGACGTCCTCGAAGACCTTCGCTTGTTGACCAACTTCGCCATGGACAGCGACAACCGCCTGTGCCTGCTACTCGTCGGACTCACCGAGCTGCGCCGCCGCCTCGCCATGGCCGTGCACGAATCGCTCTCCCAACGCCTCGTCGTACGCCACCACCTCGCCGGCATCGACCGCGAGGAACTCCACGCCTACCTCGCCCACCGCCTGCGTCTGGCCGGCTGCGAACTCCCCCTGTTCGACCCCCCCGCCGTCGAGGCGCTGGCGCACAGCGCTCGCGGATTGCCCCGGCTCATCAATCGCATCGCCCACTACGCCCTCACCGCCGCCGCCGCAACAGGCGAGCGCACCGTCACCGCCGTGCACCTCGAGCACGCTGTCGCGGAGTTGCGGCTGTGAACCGGTCTTGACTCGTCGTGCACCACGACATCAGCGACGAGGCCACCGCTCATCTGTGCGAACTCCTCAACGACCTCGCCTTCGCCTTCGACCACCCCCCGCACCCACCAGCGCGCCCGTTCAACGAACACGGGCGCGCTGGTGAACTCACCGTCACCACGAGCACCGTGATCGTCGCGACCGCCGCCGCGATCCCGGTGAACGCAGGCGCTCGGCCCGCACTGGCACCGCTCTCCGACGATGGGGGGACAATGTGAGAAATCAGCCCTCAGCCGATCAGAAATAAACCGACAAATCCCTTACGAAATTACGTGCGACGCAACAGCCCGTTTGGCCGGATGCGCGCTGATGCGCTGGAGCACATCGACCAGATAGGTGTAGGGGTCCACCGCGTGCAACCGGCACGTCACCAGCAGGCTCTGGATGATGCCGACCCGTTGCGCGCCGACCTCACTCGAAGTGAACAGCCAATTCCGCTTCCCCAGAGGAATCGGACGCAGCGCCCGCTCCAGATGATTCGTGTCGATGGCCACTGCGGGGGCGTCGAGGAAGACCTCCAGCCCTGAGCGACGCTCCTGCGCGTAGCTCAACGCCTTCGCCAGCGGGCTCTTCGGCAGCAGCTCGGGACGATGGCATTGCGCCCGGCACCATCGCCAGAAGGTCTCGACGACCGGCCGGGTGTGGGTCTGGCGGTAGGCACGCTTGTCCTCGCCGACGAGCCCGTCGGTGCGGAGTTGCTCCTCGTGAGCGTACATCGCCCCGATGAGCGCCAGCGCCTCGGCCACCGCCTCGGGCTCGGAGTCTTTCGCCCGTTCAAAGTATCGCCTGGTATGGGACCAGCACAGCGCATGGGTCACCTGCGCGGGGCGTTGCGCCGCATAGGCCGCGTAGGCCTCGTAGCCGTCGCTGAGCAGCGTCCCGCGGTACTCGCCGAGAAAGGCATGAACGTGACGGTGCGCGCGCGACGGCGCGTAGTGGAACACCACCTCGTCGCAATCGCCGTACACCGGCCACAGCCATCCGGTGCGCATCTTGCCCTTCGCCTCGCGCCCGGCCTTGAGCGAGGTCTCGTCCATCGACAGCACTTCGCTCGCCAACACATGCGCACTCTGCGCATCGGTGATTGGCGCCAGCAGGTCGATGGCGCGGCTCGTCCAGTACACCAGGGTGGAGCGGCTGAGCGTGATGCCGGCGTCGCGAAGACGCTGATGCTGACGATACAGCGGCAGGTGCCAGCAGAACTTGTCGACCAGCATCGCGGCGAGGAAGCTCACGTCGGCCGCCGAGCGCTCCAGCACGTTCGCCGGTGCGGCGGCGGTAAGAATCGTCTGGGTATCGCGGCGCTTGACGACCTTGCGCACGTACTTCAGCACCACGTAGCTGCCCGGTTGCTGCGCAAGGCGATAGCTCACCTTCTCGCCGATGACCTCGCGCTCGGCCGGTGGAATCGCTTCAATCGCCGGGTCCGCCACCTCGATGGTCTGCACCGGTACCTCGGGGCCGAAGCGCAGTCCGCTCTGGGCGAGAGCCGCATCGCGCACCTTCGCGCGACGCTCGTAGCTCACCGTGTGGGTCGGCACATCGTCGCGCGTGGGCGGCTCCTTCACCCCAAGCCCCGCCAGCAGATTGAGCTGCGCGTCGGCGTCGAGGTCGAGGCGTTTCTCCGACTTCTGCCCGAAGAGCTGGCGCTTGAACCAGTCGAGCTCGTGGCGCAGTGCGTCGTACTGCGCCTGCAACTGCTCGAGCGCCGTCTTCGTCTTCGCGAGCACCGAGTACGAATCGCTCAGCGCTGCGCCGAGCCGCGCGTTCTCCGCCGCAAGCGTTGCCATGTCGGGTGCCGACAACGTCACACTTCCCCATGCACTGAACACGGTCGCAATCTATCATCTCCCGACCCACTCAGGCAGCCTGTCGGTAGCGCTTCCTGTGGCGTAGAATCTTGATATCCACGCCTTCGACCAGCGCCAGCAACGCGGTGCGATTCAGCTCCCGCTTCGTCTCCTTCGCTCCCCGGCCCAGAGCAAACTGACCCTGCTCGAGCCGCTTGCCCCATATCCAGTACCCGCCCGTGTCGAACCCCAGTATCTTGAGCATCGTGCGCCGACGATTGACAAACACGAACCAGTGACCGCTCGTCGGCTCTTCACCCAGAGACCGGCGCACCCGGGCCGACAATCCATCGAACGAGCACCGCATGTCCGTGGGCTCGGTGCACAGCCAGATTCGACCCCCCGACACACCGCTCAACATGGCGCCGCCCGACGTAGCCGCAGCACCACACCCGCGCCGAGCTCAAGCTCCACCTCCCACGCCCCTGTCCCCGTCGAACCGACAGAGGTCTGCGTCGGCGCCGGGGGGGTCAGCTCCACGAACAGCGGCTCGGGGCGTGCTTCGGCGACCGGCGCCGCAGGCAGCTTGCGCCGCCACAGGTCGAATGTGCTCAGCGCCAATCCGTTCGCCGCGCAGAATTTGCCCCGGGTCTGACCCGAGCGCTCGAACCGCTCGACCAGCTTGCGCCACTGCGCGGCGGTGCGCCGCACGCGATGTCTCGTACCACCTGTCCGTCTCATGATTCCGCTCGCCTCCGTGTCGGGGGAAGCGGCCAGTGAACCAGACAGGACTCCCTATCAGAACAACGGCCTACTTTGTCCGCTTACAGACGCGCAACGTCGTGGCCTTCGATGCCGAGTCGGCCTGAGATCAGCCGCTCTCGCACATTCGCCGTTCTTCAGTACGGGCAATTTGCCCTATTCATCGATGAGGCTGTAGAGGCCGCGTTCCGGAAGCGGGGTCAAGCCCAGCCCTTCGGCGTGATCACTCGCCCCACACCGCTTCAGCAACAAGCCCTCGATCGGCTCGGACTGCGCCTGTAGACGTACCCGGTACGCAGCCCGGACAAAATCCGCTTTCGAAAGCGAATACAATGGCTCCTGAGGGTTCGTACCTGCGCGAGAATCGGAGATCGGCGCGGCGCCGAGGTCGTCGCACGCATGGGTTGTACCATCAGCGCCCTGTTGCACCTCGAAAGTACGACAATCGTCCTTTACCTCTTCAAAATCCAGGCCAGTCGCGGCAATCGCTGCTGAGCCCTCCGGTACATCGACGAGATCAGCATCAATCACAACAAACGCGCCTCGAATTTGGAAATCGGTGACGCATGCGGGCCAACGACCAAGCTCACCGGCGGCAATGGAGTGTAGCGGGATTGTCGTCCGGTGCAGCGCCTTGTTAGGAGTCATTCGTACATATCGAGGCTAATGAGTCGCCAAGTATCCGTCCCTTTCTCGTTCTGCACTTCTGCGTAGTACTTGGTTCGGATCATCGCACCGAACGAATTCTGTGCATCAACATAGGCGGATATTTTATGTCTGCATTCTCCTTGATAGCGGATTTTGACACCTTCACTTGATGAGTAGGGAAAATCCGCTGTTGATGGTGATTTTAGTCGTTTCTTAACAAATGTCTGCGACATAACAAACGCAGCTGTAGTATCTCTACAATAATCTTCGGCCTTTTGTTCTGGTGTGCGATCATCACTGCTGCCCGCAGCCAGAACCAAAAACAACCCGAAGGCGAGAAAAGATGAAGCAGATTTTCTATTCATTTCTTTCAGTCCTCAAGGTAAATAATTCGGGTTTAGCCATCTCCTTCGGATCCTAAACAAAAAGACTCCAAAAAATCCTATTGTGTACGCAAATACATCACCAATGTCAAATACACCAGATAGAAAATTCACCGATTGCAGAATTTCAGATGTAACACCAACGAACCATAAGGCGAAAGTCCAAGCAAGAACGACCAATAACCTCTCCACTCCCCAGAGAAAAACCATTAGCCCCGCGAAGGAGAAAATCCAAAGGCCATTTGGCGCAGAGAATAATAGCCATTCTGGAAGATGTGAACCGTATGGAATGCTAAAGGCTCGAAAGTCGGCCACTAGCTCGTCGAGCCCTACATAATCCAACCACTTAAACATCAGAAGGGAAATTGGCCGAAATCCAATATATAGCAGTCCTCCAGCCAACAAGGATAATATGCTTGCGACAAAAGGAAATTGTTTATACATGATGTCTAATGATCCAGGCGAGGACTGTCAGACGCCCGCCTGCGAGATTTTGGCGATCCATCTCAATTTTATATTAGCCATCCTCACTGCTATTTCCCAATCTTGTTCCATGTTGGCTGTAGCTGACTGATGACGCTGTCCTCAATTCCAGCAGCCAGATTCAAGTGGAAACCGTGATAATCCATATCTCCTGGATCGGGCAATGCGAACACTTTGATCTCTCTACCATCCGAGACAGCTTTGGACAGCAATTCGTTAACGCGTAAATTTGTTTTCTGGCGACGGTCGGGATTCTGGTACTGATACATGCGATCTTTAAGGCGAATCGTAGTTTTGCCAACATACAGAACTTCATCATCGACAATGTAGGCGTAGAGTACATTGAACGACGTCTGCTCTTTGACTAAATTGCACATGAGCTTGCCTTCGTGAATCTCCCATCGACCAACTTTAACGAATCCGGATTCGAGTATTCGGGATAACATGGCTCCTGACTCCTAACCTTGGATTATTCAGAAGGGCGTCTTCATATTTCTGCGGTAGCCCGAGAGAACGTAGATGCCGGTGTGCTGGATCTCGCTGCGCTTGCAGATCTTTGACCAGTCGGACCTGCGCAATACCAAGCCAAGTCCGGTCCAGTTCATGCGGTCGATCAGGCGGCCCTCTTCCGGACCGCCGTCAGGGACAAATATGCGGATGGTGAGCGGATCGGCCATCACTGCCTCGCAACGAGCAATGCCGAGCTTGCGTCGTATTGGTACCGGATAATCGTTCCCTCCCGGATCTTCTCGACCGCGTCGTCGATGGCGTCGAGAGGCGCCAGGAACCACTCGCGCGGCACGACAGGATTGCCGAAACGGTCTTCGATCTCGATGTCGAGACGCACCGGGGCGAAGATGCGTTTAGGGAGAAATGTCCCGAAGGTGCTCTCCGCAGCCTCGGGATACGCCTTCCGCGCGTCAGCGGCGCGGAATCGTTCCGGCAATCGTCCATCACGTCTTGCCCGCCGGAGGCAGCGGGTCAGGCGACCCTTACGGCCAGACCTGCTCGGTACGCTGATCCTCATGGTCAACACTCCACCTTGGCTGAGGATTTGGCCGATGATGCTGTCGATGGTGTCCTGATTCTGCGTCATGATCAACACACCACCTTGGTGAGGATTCGGCCGTACGCGTGACCTGCCCGTGCCTCACATTCATTCGCTGGCGACTTCCACGCGGTGAACCAAGTCGAGGGCCTCGCTTGGGCGGGCGTCATCGCATGTCACACCATCCTGCCGTCAGTCCACGTAGCCCCTGAGCCGGTCGTACGCTTCAACCTGTTCGGCAGTGAGTTCCCGGGTGGCCTCGACGTGCGCGAGCAGGTGCACAGCCTGAAGCTCGCCTCGCAGCGTGCCGATGTGTCCCGTCATGCGCCTTATTGCGTCGGTCGACGGGTCTCCCGACGCAAACAGCTCCGAGAGGTGCGACTCGGCAGTGAGGATGGCTTCGCCTTTCGCGACGGCCACGGCCTTCATCTTGTCGAAGATCGCCTGAATCCGCTCGACCTGTGCCATGCCGAGACCCAGGTCCGGCGCCCACTCGAGCAGGTGCTTCGGTCCGGGGAAATGGTTGAGCTCCGCTGCCCGGGCGAGGCCCATGCCTTCGCCGTGGCGCAGCCTGCGCACTTCGTCCGGGCTCAGGCTCGGGATCTCCGCGCTGCGGGCATGGGCGTAGTGCGATGCCGTGTGCGTGTGCTGTCCGGCTGCCGGCATTGACGCCAACGCGAGCGTACTCGTCCATGCGAGCGCTTGGAGCACCACAACTCCTGTCTTCATCGATCGGCTCCGTCGGTTGAATCCAGACTCGCCAATCCTGCTTCAATCAGCCGTTGCTCGTCGAGACGTGGCCGTGTCCGAGCGCATGGCGCCACGCCTCGGCGATCCCGACATCGAGGATCGCGAACGCCGGGCGGTGGTGAACCTCATCGAACGCGCGATGGCCGATGGCAAGGTCCGGCTCCCGGGTCTCCGGCGAGGATTCAACGCGAGCGGCCATCGTCCCGGCCCGCCTGGGTCGGCCGACATCGAAGGCACGGTCCGGGACTTCTGCCGGTATATGGTGCGCCGGCTCGGCCGGCCCGCAATTCGCGCCGTGGCGCGCCGGCGGTCGCTTCCCGAAGTGCCGATCACATTCCCGCAAGCGTTCCGGCGAGGCGCCGGTGCTCGTGCATGAGCGCCTCCGGATCGAGGTCCTGAAGCTCGCCGCCGCGTACTCGCCAGACCCCGGCGATCATCAGGTCCGACACCCGCGACGCGCCGCACAGGACGAGCGCGGCGAGTGGGTCTCCATGCCCGCAGAACCGGGGCTCGTTCAGGTCGAACAGAGCGATGTCGGCGGCGGCGCCGGGGCGCAGCTCCCCGAGCTCGGGACGGCCGAGCAGGTCCGCGCTGCCGCGGGTCGCAAGCCGCAGGACCGACTCGTGGGTGACGGCGTCCGCACCGTACCGGAGTCGCCCCGCGAGCAATGCCTGGCGGACTTCCTGCATCAGGTTGGAGCAGTCGTTGGACGCGGAGCCGTCAACGCCGAGTCCGACGGGGACGCCCGCCGAGATCAGGTCGTTCACCGGGCAGATTCCTGACGCCAGCACCATGTTGGACGAGGGGCAGTGGCAGACGCCGGTGCCGGCGGCGCCCAAGCGCTCGATCTCCGATCGGGTGAAGTGAATTCCGTGGGCGAGCCAGACGTCGTCGGCCAGCCAGCCCGTCTCCTCCAGGTAGTCGAGGGGCCGCACTCCGAACTCCGCGAGGCAGAAGGCGTTCTCGTCCCGGGTTTCCGCCAGATGCGTATGGAGCCGGACCCCGTGTGCACGCGCAAGCCGCGCGGTCTCGCGCATCAGCTCCCGGGTCACCGAGAACGGCGAGCAGGGCGCGAGCGCGATCTGGCGCATGGCGTGCGGCGCCGCATCGTGGTGACGGCGGATCAGCCGCTCCGACTCGGCCAGGATGGTGTCCTCCGGCTCGGTGACGGACCGGGGCGGCAGTCCGCCGTCCTCGACCGAGAGGCTCATCGAGCCGCGGGTCAGCACCACCCGCACGCCCATCTCCGCCGCCGCTTCGGCCTGGACGTCGATCGCGCGGGTCAGCGCCGGGGAGAACAGGTAGTGGTGATCGCTGGCCGTGGTGCATCCCGACAGCATCAGCTCGGCCAGCGCGAGGCGGGTGGACACCGCGACCGCCTCCTCGGTCAGGTTCGCCCAGACCGGGTACAGGGTCTTCAGCCAACCGAACAGCGGCTTGTTCAGCGCGGGCGGATACGCGCGGGTCAGCGTCTGGTAGAAATGGTGGTGGCCATTGACCAGGCCGGGCAGCAGGACGAGACCCGATGCCTCGAACACGCTCTCGACGGGCGTCGAGGGTTCCTCGCCCGTGCCCACCAGCTCCACGATCCGGTCGTCCCGCACGACGATGCCGTCGGCGGCGTCGAGGTCGTTCGCGGTGAAGACGGCCGAGGGTTGCTTGATCCAGGTGGCAGGCGCGGAGGCGATCATGTCAGCCGCAGGGCGGATCGGCTTCGCTCTTCGACCAGTCGGGCTCGAAGCCGAGGATGATGCAGTCGGCGGGGAGTCGGGGGTTGAACAGCAGGTTGTGCCAGAACGTGGCTTCACGCAGGGGGTTGTTCGGGGACAGGCGCCGGATGGTGCAGCGTACGTCGTAGCGCTGGCTGAACTGCTCGAACGCGAGCCGGCATTCCCGGCCCGCGAGGAGCTCCGCCGCGGCCCCGGAATCGGGAGGGAAGCTCGCGGTGAGGGTGTCGGAGAACTCGTGCGCCGCCTGGTAGTACCGCTCGGCGAAGAACTTCAGGGCAGCCTCGCGCCTCTCACCCGGGTCGTGGGTGCATCGCGCCATGTGGCGCAGCTCCATCGTCGCCGAGTGCTCGGGCCGCCGGCACAGCACGGTGACGATGCGGGCGATGGGGTCAGCGCTTCGAGCCGGTCCCGAGGCCGAGTCATGACCTGATCCCGGGCCCAATCCTTGGGCCGGGGACACGAGCGGCATCATCCCGCTCGCCGGGCGGCCGTCGTGACTGCGCATCGAGATCTGGCGAATTCGGCATTGCCAGCGCAGGAAGCTGTTGCGCATCCGTTCGTTGGCGCTGTCGAGACGTACGACGTTCGAGTCGGCCTCAATCCGCGCGTTCGTCATCGGAGCATCCACTCCCGGTCGAGGAAGAATGCCGCGGGATTCTACCCTCGGCACCAAGCGACCGGCGCAATTCCCGAGGATGCCGTGCGCGAGCGAATCATCGAGGCGGTTCTGACGGTCGAGCTCCGGACTCCACTCGTTTCCCTGCCCATCTTCATGCCCAGGCGGTAGCTCGGGCCGCGCCAACGTGTGGCCGAGGATCGACATTGATATGTGTCATGCCCCCCGTTACATTGCGCCCGCATGATACGGAGCATCCGCCATCGCGGGCTGAAACGACTGTTCGAGCGTGGTGATCGGAGCCAAGTCAGCGCCAGCCACATCGGGAAGGTCGAGCTGATCCTGGCGGATCTCGATGCCGCTGGAACGCTGGGGCACATGCGGCAGCCGGGATACCGACTCCACAAGCTGAGAGGGTCACTCGCCGGCCACCACGCCGTGGATGTATCCGGCAACTGGCGCATCACGTTTCGTTACGACGACGGCGATGTATTCGACGTCGATCTGATTGACTACCACTAGTCCGAGGAGTGCTGACCGTGCCGATGAAATACCCACCGCATCCCGGCAAGCACGTTCGCGTGAACTGTCTGGAAGCCTCCAGGATGAACGTCACCCAAGCCGCGGCGCTGATTGGGATCGCCCGCGGAACGCTTAGCCGGATCGTGAACGAGCGAGCGCGGGTCTCGCCCGAGATGGCGATCCGGCTCGAGAAAGTCGGCTGGGGAGAAGCCGATGGCTGGATGCGGTTGCAGATGAACTACGACTTGGCCCAGGTACGGGCGCGAGCGGACGACATCGTCGTGGGGGTGGCGGCGGGGACGGCCGCATGATGCGCTGACGACGGCGCCGCCGTCAGGCTCGCGATCATGCAACGGCGCGGCGTCTCTGGTCAGGCAAATCCAGGGAGTGGAACGGCCGGTCGTGCTGGAGGCTCGGGATGCGCCCGCGGGCGCTCGCGACGCTTTCGAGGTCCACCGTCGTGACGATGGTTCCCACGCCGTCCCCGCCGTCGGCGAGCACCTCGCCCCACGGCGAGACGATGAGGGAGTGGCCGTAGGCGGCGGCGCCGCCGGGGACCGCTCCCACCGCGCACGGCGCGACGACCACGGCGCCGTTCTCGATGGCGCGGGCGCGGTTCAGCACGTGCCAGTGCGCCTCGCCGGTGAGCTTGGTGAAGGCGGCCGGCACCGCGAGGATCTCTGCCCCGGCTTGGGCGAGCGAGCGATAGAGCTGGGGAAAGCGCAGGTCGTAGCAGATGGTCAGGCCGAGGCGGCCCCATGGTGTGTCCACCAGGACGGCCTGCTCGCCGGGGGCGACCACTGCGGACTCGCGGTAGCGTTGGGTGGGGGACAGGTCCACGTCGAACAGGAAGATCTTGTCGTAGCGGGCGCGGATGTCTCCTCGATCGTCGAGCACGTAGCCGCGGTTGATGAACCGGTCTCCGGGGCCATCGACGGCGATGGAGCCGATCAGCATCCAGACCCCGGCGTCGTCGGCGAAGCCGCGCAGCGCATCGAGCACCGGATGCCGCGCCTCCGGGGCGGTCGGTGGCACGAGCAGACCATCTTCGCTCTTGAGTCCGCCGCAGTACTCGGGAAGGCACACCAGCTCCGCGCCGGCCGCGACCGCCTCGCCGGCAAGGCGGCGCGCCTCCTCAATGGCCTCGTCGAAGGTCGCGAGCGGCCTCGTCTGGATACAGCCGATTCGGACTTCGCGCGTCATCGTCTTCCCTCCCCGTCGAGTGCTTCCCCTCGGGACTTCTCGTGCCGGTCCGTACAGTGCGTCCGCGCTCCGTCGATTCGGATCAGAACTTCCTGTATGCCTCGCGCAGCTCCACCATCGGGTGGCGTTCCGACATCTGGAACTTGATGAGCAGCTCGCGCGCGATCATGTCGCGGTCCTGCTGGTTGTCGGGCAGGTCGATGTCGTCGGGGACGCGGACCCAGCCGTTGATGTTGCGGTCGAACACCGCGGCGTGTCCCTCCTCGTAGCCCATGTGCACGTCTTCGAGCCAGTTGAGGTCGTCCCAGCCCATGAGCTCGATGTATTTCCTGAGAAAGGGCGTCAGGCGCTCGTAGTCGGGAAGCAGATTGACGTCGTAGCGATACCCGATGTGCTGGCCGATCTCCTTCTCGCGCTCCGAATCGAGTCCGTCGCCGGAGATGAACTGATCGACGCTCCTGATCTCGGATCCCTTGTAGCTGCTGCCTGCCATGAGTCTCTCCCGTTGTGCAAGCGGATATGGGCTTGGGTAGGGTCTCAGTCCGAATTTGCCGGCTTGTCGTCGGAGTCCGCGGCATGACACTGAATCGTGACGGACTGGGGGTACTCGCGATGCATGTCCGTGATGGCATCGGTGATGCCCAGGTCCAGAAAGACCGCGCTGGCGACGATCTTCCCGCCGACGGTGCTGGTCACGCTCTCCGCGAACCTCCGCCCTTCCTTGTCCGTGCATGTGATGTGCAGCGCATCATCCGACCTGCGCACACCGAGCTTGGCCGGCGGCGAGAATGTGTATAGCTCTCTTTTGTTCCACGCCTCGCACTGCAAGCTGAACGGCTCGCATCCCACGGCGTTGAAGCTTATCTGCGGATGCGAATCGCTTGTCAGGGTTGCGCAGCCGCTGATCGCCAGGACGCCGAGCACTCCGGCCCACTTGTGCGTCATTGCTTCTCTCCTGATCGTCGTGTACGCGGTTCGCTTCCGTGGGTCCTGCAATTCCAAACCGAGGCACTGCCCGGGTCCTTCCCGGAAGTACCGGCGGAACCATTCATCCATCGGCCGCCGGCCCGTCCCACCCTCTACAGGTGATGGTAGTCCTCGATGCCGACGGTGTAGCTGGTGCCCGCCAGCGGGACGCCGGCCATCGCCGACGCCTCCATCGTGAGGGCCGCCAGATCCTCGGGCTCCAGGCTGTGGACGTCGGTCTTCCCGCACGCGCGGGCCATCATCTGGGCCTCGATGGTGAGGGTGTGCAGGAAGTTGTAGACCCGCTCCGCCGCCTCGTCCGGGTCGAGCCGCCTGCGCAGATCCGGGTCCTGGGTCGCGACTCCGACCGGGCACCGCCCGGTGTGGCAGTGGTAGCAGTACCCGGCCTCGACGCCCATCTCCGCCTCGTAGTCGGCCTCCGGGATGTCCTTGTTGCAGTTGAGCGCCATCAGCACCGAGTGTCCGATGGCGATGGCGTCCGCACCGAGGGCGAGGGCCTTGGCCACATCCCCCCCGTTGCGGATGCCGCCGGCGTAGACGAGCGAGATGTCGCCGCGCTTGCCGAGGTCGTCGATGGCCCGGCGCGCCTGCCGGATCGCCGCCATGCCCGGGACTCCGGTCTCCTCGGTCGCGAGGTGAGGGCCGGCGCCGGTGCCGCCCTCCATCCCGTCGATGTAGATGGAGTCGGGGTCGCACTTCACCGCCATGCGCACGTCGTCGTAGACGCGCGCGGCGCCGAGCTTGAGCTGGATGGGGATCTGCCAGTCCGTCGCCTCCCGGATCTCGATGATCTTGAGCGCGAGGTCGTCAGGACCGAGCCAGTCGGGGTGGCGCGCCGGGGAGCGCTGGTCGATGCCGGCCGGGAGGCTGCGCATCTCCGCCACCTGGTCCGTGACCTTCTGGCCCATGAGATGCCCGCCGAGCCCCACCTTGCACCCCTGGCCGATGAAGAACTCGCACGCGTCGGCGAGCATGAGGTGATGAGGGTTGAACCCGTAGCGCGACTGGATGTTCTGGTAGAACCACTTGGTCGAGTAGCGCCGCTCGTCGGGGATCATGCCGCCCTCGCCGGAGCAGGTCGCCGAGCCCGCCATCGTCGCGCCGCGGGCGAGCGCGGTCTTCGCCTCGTAGGACAGGGCGCCGAAGCTCATGCCGGTGACGTAGACCGGGATGTCGAGCTCCAGCGGTCGTTTCGCGCGCGGTCCGATGACGGTCTTTGTGTCGCATTTCTCCCGGTAGCCCTCGATCACGAACCGGGTGAGGGTGCCGGGGAGGAAGGTCAGGTCGTCCCAGTGCGGGATCTTCTTGAACATCGAGAAGCCGCGCATCCGGTAGCGCCCGAGCTCGGACTTGATGTGGATGTCGTCGATGACCTCGGGGGTGAAGATCCGGCTCTGCCCGAGGACGCTGGTGTTGCGCCCGCGCTTCGTATTGAGCCCCGGTTCGGGCCGCGGTGCGGCTTCGCTCTTCGCCATCTCGTTGTCTCCCTTGCGCTACTGGTACCGGACGATGTGCCGGCATCGTTCGAGGGCCGGTTCCCTCGGTCCTTCCCTGATCAGGCGTTCGATGTCGCTTGCGCGGGTCCTTTGCGCGTTCAGCGACGTTCCTTCCAGCTCGGGGTCACGCACGAGCAAATCACCGACGGCAAAGGAGTCTCCCGGTCCGGTTGCGGTTTCATGGCAATTCCTGAAACACCTCTTCCCGACGGACTGCGGCGAGCGGTCGATGCCCGTCCTCGTGTCGTTCTCACAGAATCAGCTTCTTCTCGGTGGGCTCCAGGTTGTCGTAGTTCCAGAGCTGCTTGCCGGCCACGATCTTGGTGAAGTGATCGACGCCCCGGGCGGGGAGCAGCTCGTACTGCGTGAGCTTGCGGGTGAGCCAGGCCTTGTCGAGGTCGGTGAGCTCGGCGGGCACCGCGTCCACGCCGAGGTCGCGGATCGTTCCGCCGACGTAGATCGTTCCGTCGTACATCGAGTCGCCGAGGTTCTTTCCGGCGTTGCCGCAGACGACCATGCGCCCGCGCTGCATCATGAAGCCGGAGAAGGCGCCGGTGTCACCGCCCACGATGATGGTGCCGCCCTTCATGTCGATGCCGGTCCGCGACCCGACCGAGCCCCGGCACACGAGGTCGCCGCCCCGGATCGCGGCGCCGAACGTCGAGCCGGCGTTCTTGTCGATGACGACGGTGCCCGCCATCATGTTCTCGCCGCACGACCAGCCCACGCGGCCGTGGATGCGCACGTTCGGACCGTCGATGAGGCCGATCGCGAAGTACCCGAGCGAGCCCTCGAAGACGAGGTTCAGCCGGTTGAGGATCCCGACCCCGAGGGAGTGCTTGCCGCGCGGGTTGCGGACCACGATGGTCCCGTATCCCTCGTTCATGAGGGCGCGCAGCTTCGAGTTGACTTCGGTCGAGGTCAGCGCATCGGCGTCGATCTCGGCGCGTCGGTTGTAGTCGACGTCCGGAGCCCAGGGGTAGAGGAATCGCTCCTCCTCCTCGGGGCGGAAGAAGACCTGCTGCGTGCGGCCCGCGAGCTGCTCGGTGTGCATCCCCATCTCATAGGAGCGATCCTCCTGGGAGCCTATGCCTGCCATACCCGGGTCTCCTCGTCGTAGGGGTCGTAGGTGTCGATCTCTTCCGGGAGGATGGCGCGGATCGCGACCTCCTCGGACGCCAGCGCGATGAGGTCGTCACTCTCGTAGAGCACGAGCGGCTTGGCCGCCATCGTGTCCTTGGCCATGCCGAGCTGGTCGCGGGTCGCGACGAGATAGGTGAAGACGCCGTCGATCTCGCGCACCGAGCGCTCCAGCGATTCGTCGAGCGTGACCCCGTGCGCGAGGTTGTGCGCGGTGTACACCGCGAGCAGCTCGGAGTCGCAGTCGGACATGAACCGGTGGCCCCTGCGCTCCATCTCGCGCCGCATCAGCCAGTAGTTCGTGATCTGGCCGTTGTGGACGACCGCGACGTCGTTGTAGGGGAACGCCCAGTACGGGTGCGCGGAGCGGATGTCGACGTCGGACTCGGTCGCCATGCGGGTGTGGCCGATGCCGTGCGTGCCCCGGAACCCGCCGAGGTCGTACTGCTCGCAGACGACGGTGGCGTCGCCGAGGTCCTTGACGAGCTCCAGCGCGCCGCCGAGCGAGAGGATCTCCGCGCCCTCCACGTCCTCGACGTAGCGCGCGAGGTGCTCCATGTCGCCGTCGAACGAGACGATGTAGCGCATGGCGTATTCCGTGGACGCGGCGCGGTCCTTGACCGTGACGCCCAGCTCGGCGAGCCGGCGATCGACCTCTTCGAGGCGGTCGCGGATCCTGGCGTGGATGTCGAACCCGGACGCCATGTCCTCCTGCTCGGCGACCTTGAACCGCATCACGTAGTCGCCCTCGGCCGGCGTGCCGTAGATCGCGAATCCGGTCGAATCGGGTCCCCGATGCCTGAGCGCCTGCAGCATCGAGGTCATCTCGGCGCCGATGCCGCTCACGCCGCCCCGGTGAATGACTCCTGCAATTCCGCACATGTCGTCTTCTTCCGTCGAAGGGTTGCGATGGCCGCGGGAGGCGACGCCTCCCGTGGCGGTTTCCGCCCGCCGCGCCGCGATCACGTGATCCCGCCGGCGCGAGCCTGCCGGCGCGGGGTCGGCGCGGCGGTGCCGGTCAGGGCAGGCAGTCGATATAGGTGTCCATGTCCCACTCGGTGGTGGTGTGGAGGAACCGCTCCCATTCGTCGCGCTTGTACTCGTCGTACAGGCGGTACATCTCGCCGGGCATCGCCGAACGGATGACCTCGTCGTTCTTCAGGGCCTCGAGCGCGTCGCCCAGCGTCATCGGCAGCCTCTTCACCTGCTTGCCCGCCTCCATCGCCTCGTAGATGTTGCGGTCTTCCGGCGGGCCGGGGTCGATGTCTCTGCGGATCCCGTCGTCGGCCGCCCTGACGATGGCGCCGGCCATCAGGTGGGGGTTGACCATGGAGTCGACGGCCCGGTACTCGAAGCGGCCCGGTGCGGAGATGCGAAGGCCCGTGGTGCGGTTCTGGTAGCCCCAGTCCGCGAACACCGGCGCCCAGAACCCGGTGTCCCACAGCCGCCGGTACGAGTTGACGGTGGAGCAGCCGATCGCGGTCAGCGCCGCGAGATGGGTGACGATGCCGCCGACCACCTGCAAGCCCACCTTGCCCGGCAACTGCGGATCGTCGGTGTCGGGCATGAAGGTGTTCTCGCCGCCGGACAGGTAGGTGAAGTTGTGCTCCATGCCGGGGAGCGCCGCACGGTCCTGGCCGAGAGTCTTGACCGACTCCTCGCCGCCCCGCCAGAAGCTGATGTTGTGGTGGCAGCCCGACGCCGACACCCCCATGAACGGTTTCGACATGAAGCACGCGATGAGGTTGTGCTCGCGCGCGACCTGGGCGCAGATCTGGCGGTAGGTGGTGAGGCGGTCCGCGGTGCGCAGCGGATCGTCGAACGTGAAGTTGAGCTCGAGCTGGCCCGGTGCGTCCTCGTGGTCGCCCTGGATCATGTCGAGGCCCATCGCGCGGGAGTACTCGATGACCCGCAGATATACGAGCCGCAGGCTCTCGAACTGGTCGATGTGGTAGCAGTACGGGTTCGAGAACCCGCCGTCGGGTTTGCCGTCCGCGCCGCGCTTGAGCCACATCATCTCCGGCTCGGTGCCGTGGCGCAGGTGCAGGCCGCCGTGCTCGGCCTTGAACTGCTCGTGGATGCGGCGCAGGTTGCCCCGGCAGTCCGCGGTCAGGAACGCGCCCGGCTGCTCGCGCTCCTCGCGGTTGCGGAAGAGCGTGCACCACACTCGCGCCACCCGCTTGTCCCACGGGATCTGGCAAAAGGTCTCCGGCTCGGGGATCCCGACCAGCTCCTTGTCGTGCGGGCCGTAGCCCAGGTACTCGCCGTGGCGGTTGAGGAAGAGGTTGACGGTCGCGCCGTAGACGAGCTGGAAACCTCGCTCGGCGATGCTCTCCCAGTGGTCGGCGGGGATCCCCTTGCCGCAGATGCGGCCGGTGATCGACACGAACTGCAGGTACAGGTACTCGATGCCGAGCTGGTCGATCTTCTCGCGAACCTCCTTCACCAGCTCGGCCCGTCCGGGCGCTTCCACGAAGCCTTCGATGTCCATCGCCATTCTTCCGGTCTCCTCGGTCTGGTTGTCCGTCGTGACTGGCTGCTGCGGCGGTGCCCCGGACGGGGAGGGCGAGCGGCTCGTCGGTCCGGCCCCGGCGTCTCGCCCGGAGTCGGTGCGTGGCGTGATTACCTCCGGGCCCCGTCCACGACGCTGTACATGCCGATGAAGATCATGACCAGTCCAGTACCAAAACTCAACCAAGTATAGCCAGATTGGTATGCAGGATGTCCAATGACTGGTACGCTGACAACCGCTGCGCACGCCTTCGCGGGCGCGACAGGCTTCGGCCCCGGGTCCAGGGTGTCGGAGTTCGGCCGGTAATGCCGGCGTGGTCGTCGCCGAATGCGGAGTCGGGCCGAAATGTCCTTGCTCCGGGGCGAATTGGCGTGGCTCGGTCTTTCGGTGCGCGATGGCGCCGGTCGGGAGACAACATCCATGTCCGGAGAGCGTTCCGGCGATCATGTTCGTCGAATCTCCTGGTCGCTGATCGAAGATCGCACGCCCGAGCCCGCGGGTGGCGGAGTCCCCGACGTTGCGTCCGCACCGCCCGCTGCAACCGGGTCGGAACGGTAGAACCGTTGGCTACCGACCATCGACCCTGGCTTCAGGACCTCCCGTACAAGGTCGGGGCGGGCGATATCGCGAGCCATGTGCGCCGGCAGATCGTCGGCGGCGAGTTGCTGCACGGAGAGAGGCTCCCGCCCGAGCGTGCGTTCGCGGAGCAGTTCGGCGTGTCGCGCGGCACGGTACGCGATGCGTTGCGGCAGCTCGAAGAAGGCGGGTTCGTCGAGAAGCGGCCGGGCAGCGGCACGTACGTGACCTGCTCCGGCGCCGAGAGGGTGTCGATCGCGCAGTCGACGAGTCCGATCGAGCTGATCGACACTCGTTACGCGCTGGAGCCCCAGATCGTGCGTTTCGCGGTCCTCAATGCCACCGAGCAGGCAGTCGTGAAGGCGGAGAGGGCGCTCGAGGCGATGGAGCGCAGCGAGTACGACCCCGACGCGTTCTCGTCGAGCGACGAAGCATTTCACCTTGCGCTCGCGGAGTGCACGCGGAACGCGATGCTGGTGTGGATCACGAAGCGGGTGAGCGAAGTCCGCAAGAACACCGAATGGGCGAGGATGCGGCAAATCACACTGTCGCCGGAGATGATTCGCCGCTACAACGTGCAGCACCGGGAGATTTTCGAGGCGGTGCGAATGCGTGATGCCGAGCGGGGGGCCAGGGCGATGAGGACGCACCTGGACCTTGCCCGGCGCTCCCTGGTCAACGCCGCGTCCTCCTGACCCGACGCGGGTCCGTTCGCGCCGACCCGGGCGGATTGCGCGGCACGGCGACTTGTCCGTCGCGTCGCGTCGTCCTTGCATCCGCCATGATTCGGAAGTGTGGGCGGAGCGCGGTCGATTCCTTCCGCCGACCGCCCCCGGCCAAGGCCGTGCGGACTTGACCGGGGGCTTCCCGGGACTATGTCCCGCCCTCGCGAGCGGCCGGTGCCGGAGTCGTCATCGGCCGCCGCGAGGGCAGGCGCCATCTGGTGGCGCCATGGCCTACGGGTGCTTCGGATCCTCTTCGGCGATGAGCCGCTTGAGGGATTCCGGGTCCCCGTATTTCCTGATCTGCTCCTCGTAGTCGCGGTTCTCGCGCGTCGCCTGGATCACGTGCCACACGATCCACGCGGCGACCCCGATGATCACGAGCACGCCCTCCGTGCCCACCATCGGATACAGGGGGCCGATCTCGGTGATGGTCCCGCCCCAGCTCTCTATCGTTGCCATGATCGTCGTCCTCCGTGGTGGTCGTTCAGGCGGTCTTGCCCACAGCGTCGTTCTCGGCGTCGATGATCGCCTGCTCCTCCGCCGCGATGTCCCGAACCGCCGCGGTGTCGAGGCCCATCAGCTCGACCTGGCGCGGGATGCGCAGCAGTCCGAGCCCGTTGAGGATCTTCGCGGTGATCCAGCCCGGCAGGAAGCCCAGCAACCCGAACATGATGAGCGCCCCGACGAACTGGCCGAGCGGGTTGATCGCCGCGTAGCCCTCGGTCGGAGACGACGGGTAGCCCCACAGCACGAACCCCGCGACGACGACGCCGAAGAACCCCGCGTATCCGTGGACCGCGACCGCGCCCACCGCGTCGTCGATCCTGAACCGGCGCTCGACGAAGTAGTGGAGCTTGTACATGAACACCACGCCCACCGCCGCGATGATCATCGCCTGGATGGGGTGGTACAGGTCGTTGCCGGCCGATGCCGCGATGATCCCCGCGAGGCCGGACGAGTAGGTCCAGAACGCGTCTCCCTTCGAGATGACGTACCCCATGAGCAGCCCGCCCGAGAGGGACATCAGGAAGTTGAACGTGATGCCGGAGAGCGTGGTCGGTGCGAGGTAGATGTTCGTCGCCGAGTAGAAGACCTCGTCCCCGGCCTGGATGTCCCACATCGGGACGTTGCACGCGACGTAGAAGCCCCAGAACCCGGTGTAGATGAGGAACAGGCCGATGGTGACCAGCCAGGGGTTGCGCGGGTTGATGTTGCGCGGGGTCCCGTCCGGCGCGAACTTCCCGATGCGGGGTCCCAGCACCGCCAGGACGCCGAGGGCGAAGCCGCCGGCGATGGCGTGGATCACCCCGCTCGCGTAGGCGTCGTGGTAGCCGAGCAACTGCACCATCCAGCCCTCCGCGTGCCAGCCCCACGCGGCGTCGATGATCCACCACACCGAGCCGATGCTCACCGCGAGGATCCAGAAGCCGGACGACTTGATGCGCTCGATGACCGAGCCCGACACGATCGAGGCGGCGGTCCAGGAGAACAGCAGGAACGCGGCCCAGAACACGCCGGTGATCCGGTCTCCCATGTGCGGCCCCATCGTCTCGCTCCAGGGCGTATTGGCGGCGGCGGCCTCGGTGTTCAGCCCGCCGATGATTCCCGGTCCATTGGGAAAGGCCCAGTAGATCCACCATCCGAAGAAGAAGAACGTGATGGTCACCAGCGGGATGAGCATGGTGTTCTTCATCAGGGTGTGCATGTGGTTCTTGTGGCGCGACGCGCCGACCTCGTACATGCAGAAACCCACGTGGATGAAGAACATGATCACCACGGTGAGCCAGTAGTAGAACTCCGTGAAGATGTTCACCAATGCGGTCAGTTCGTTGTCCACTGTCTGTGTCCTCCCCTGTGGTGTGCCCGGCGCGGGATGCGGGGCACGGTTCCTCGAACGCGGCGGGTGAGCCGGAGCGGCGCCGCGATTCGCGCATTGAGACCAGTATGGAAAGCCTTGTCAATCCCGGTGCCTGCCGCATGAACCCGGCTTCGGATCGAATTGCGCCCGGGATCACGCAATCCCCAGCTCTCGCTTGCGCGCCGCCGCCCACTCGGTGATGAGGCGGTCCGCGGTCAGGCCGATGAAGGCGACGCAGAGCCCCACCACCAGTCCCTTGCCGGCGTCGTTGAAGGTCAGGGCGCGGAAGATCTCCTGGCCGAGGTCGCGGGTCCCGATGAACGCGGCGATGATCACCATGAACAGCGCGAACATGATGGTCTGGTTGACACCCAGCATGATCTCGGGAAACGCGAGCGGCATCCGGACCTTCCACAGGATCTGGCGCGGCGTGCACCCGGACGTGATCGCCGCCTCGATGATGTGGTGGGGAACGGACCGGAGTCCGATCATCGTGTAGCGGACCGCGGGAATCGACGCATAGATCACGATCGCGGAGATGGCGGCGACATCGCCGACCTTGAACAGCATGATCACCGGGATCAGGTAGATGAACGACGGAAAGGTCTGGAAGGTATCGCACAGGAGCTGGACCAGCTTCGCCCGCCACGCCCGCCTCGAGGCCCAGATCCCGACCGGCACCCCGATCGAGACGCAGACCAGGACTGCGAACGAGACCATGTAGGCGGTGATCTGGGACCGGGCCCAGAACCCCGCCAGCATCACGAAGGCGAAATAGCCGAGCACCAGCAACGCGATGCGGGCCCGCCCGAGATACCACCCGATGCTGCCCACCAGCACCGCGACCGCGAGCCACGGCACCGCCTGGTAGCCGGAACGCATCGGGATCAGTACGTTCAGCAGCAGCGCGTCGCGAAAGAGGTTCAGGGGGTCGAACAGGTTCACCGTCACCCAGTCCACGATGCCGTCCCAGAACGGCGCGGTGGTCAGGGTCAGCTCCCGCGGCAACGCGCTCGCATAGGGGGTCACGAAGGTCGCGGCGGCGGTGGCGGCCACGACCGCCGCGGCCGCTCCGAGGAACGGGTGCGCCCGCCACCACGCTCCCTTGCGCACGTGCTCGGGCTCCTTCGCGGCGAGGGCCTGGCTCAGGCGGTCGAGGGTGACGGCCATGAACACGATGGCGACGCCGATCTCCAGCGCCTGGCCGATGCGCAGCGACTGGAGCCGGAAGAGGAGGTCGTGGCCGAGCCCCCTGGCGCCGATGAACGACGCGATGACCACCATCGCGAGGCACTGCATGATGACCTGGTTGACCCCCACCATGATGGTGGGACGGGCGGCGGGGATCTCGACCTTGTGCAGCATCTGGAACCGCGTGCAGCCCGCCATGATGCCGGCTTCGATGACCTCGGGGGAGACGCTGCGCAGCCCCAGGATGGTGAGCCGCGCCATCGGCGGGATCGCGAACAGGATGGTCGCGATCGTTCCGGCCTTGTGGCTGACGCCGATGAACACCGCCACCGGGATCAGGTAGGAGAAGTGGGGCAGCGACTGCATCACGTTCAGGACCGGCCACAGGATGCGTTCGAACCCGCGCCACTTGACCGCGAGGATGCCGAGCCCGAGCCCGATGGCGCCCGCGACCGGCGCCGCCACGAGCACCGCCGACAGGGTGATCATCGAGAGCTTCCACTTCCCGAACAGCGCGAGATAGAGCACGCACCCACCCGCGAGCAGTCCCAGCCGCCAGCCGTGCAGGTACCAGCCCCACACCGCGGCGAGACCGGCGAGCATCGTCCACGGCAGCGCGGGTACGGCGCCATCGGCGAAGCCGGTGATCAGCAGTCCTTCCAGAGCGTCGAGGGGCCATTCGATCCAGCCCGCGACGGCCCGGGTGCCGTCGCGGAAGGTGAAGTCACCGACGATCGGGGTCTTGCGCAGGAACTCGATGACCGCGTTGATCCACTCGATGAAGGGTACGCGCCAGGACTCGGGCGGGGTGACCACCCACGCCGGGAGCACATCGCGCAGCACGATGATCAGGACGCACGGCCCGAGGAGCAGGCCGGCCATCCACCAGATGCGGTACGGGTTCTCCGGCTCGTGGTGGGCGGGCTCGGGCGCCGCCGCCCTCGCCGTGGGGTCCACCGGGTTCACAGGCTCTGGATGATCCATGGAAATCGACTATCGGTCGGGCTCACCGGATTCGCCGGGCCAGTCGAGTCCGGAGCCGGCGCCGCCGGGCTCGACTCCACGGGCTTCGGCCCATGGACGGGATGGCGCGGCCACTGCGTTCGCGTAGACCTTGTTCCAGAGGTCCTTCGGCTCATGGACGGGGTGGCGCGGCTCTGTCGTCAACGCTCGGCGGTCCCGTGTTCCGGGCGTTCTCCTCCCCTCTGCGACCAGGCACGACGGGCGGACGCGCCCGGACCCGGAGCCGCGAGCCGTCGTCGCCTTCAACTCCGCGGACCCCGGTCCTCGAACAACGCACTGATGACGTCGGCCCGCGAGATCGCGCCCTGCGTCGCGTCGTCATCGTCGACGACCCGCAGCGGGGTGTCGGACTGCAGGATCCGGCCGGCGACGTCGTGGATCGGGGCGCTCGCCGGCACGGTGTCGGCGCCAGCGGCCGGGTCCGCCCCCGCGGTCATGACGTCCTCCACCGCCAGCAGCCGGTCGCGCGGGACCTCGCGGGTGAACTCGGCGACATAGTCGTTGGCCGGACGGGTGATGAGCTCGGCCGCCGCGCCGATCTGCACGATCACGCCTTCGTTCATGATCACGATCCGGTCCGCGAGGCGGATCGCCTCGTCGAAGTCGTGGGTGATGAACACGATCGTCTTGTGGAGGAGGTTCTGCAGGCGCAGGAACTCGTCCTGCATCTCGCGCCGGATCAGGGGGTCGAGAGCGGAGAACGGCTCGTCGAGAAACCACACGTCGGGCTCGACCGCGAGCGAGCGGGCGATCCCGACCCGTTGCTGCTGCCCGCCGGAGAGCTCGCGCGGATAGTAGCTCTCCCGTCCCTTCAGCCCCACGAGCTCGATGACCTCCATCGCGCGGCGTAGCCGGTCCGCCCGGGCGATGCCCTGCACCTCCAGCGGGAACGCCACGTTGTGCAGCACGGTGCGGTGCGGCAGCAGGGCGAAGTGCTGGAACACCATGCCCATCTTGTGGCGTCGCAGCTCGATCATCTCCTTCGGGGACGCCTTCAGCAGGTCGCGCCCGTCGAACAGGATCTCGCCGCCGGTCGGCTCGATGAGCCGGGACAGGCAGCGCACGAGGGTCGACTTCCCCGAGCCGCTCAACCCCATGATGACGAGGATCTCGCCAGGGTACACGTCGAGGGTCGCGTCCCGCACCGCCGGGATGTACCCGCTTCCGGCGAACGCCGCCGCATCGGGTGCTGCGCCGTGCTCCCGGAAGAACCGCTCCGGGTGCGGACCGAAGATCTTCCACACGTGCCTGCACGAAATCCTGGGCTCCATCCCGTCCCTCCGGTGGTTGCCTGGGTCGAGCTGTTCACGGACCGCGGTCGGGACCGGGGCCGCGGACCACGGCGACCGATCCATGCCGAGCCCGGTCACGAACGGCGGTACGAACGGCCAGCGCTGTTTCGCGACCACGCTTCGGCGCGCCATGCACGGTCGGCGGCAGGGATGAACCTACCATGCCGGGGCGGCGAGGGTGCAACGCGCGGCGGCCGACCGAACCGATCTCGCACCCCAAGTGGATCGGAATTGGTTGGCCTGCCCGAGCCCGAGGAAGCTGGCGGAGTGTTCATTTGTCGGCCGACTGCCCGAGTCGGACGAGCCGCTCCCGGTCGGCCGATCCTGGCGGCACGATCCCGACCGGTGGTGACCTTGTCCATGATTGGTATAGTCTATGCGCCGGCTTTGGTACAGCACCATGACCGAAGCCGGTCACGCGACACTGGTATCAGTCGTCGAATGTACAGCACGAGAGACACATCCAAGGAGAGAGACTCGCAAATGAACAGGCTTTCGAGAATATCCCTGAGCACGATGCTCGTCACGGCCCTCGCACTGGCAGGGTCGGCCCATGCGGCAAGCGGCCCGATCAAGATTCCGATCCACAACTGGTCGAGCCAGATCGTCGGCGCCCACATCGTCGGCAAGATCCTCGACCAGGCCGGACTCGAGACGGAATTCATCTCGTCCGACAGCCAGGTCGTCTACACCTCGATGTGCGAGGGCGACATCCACCTCGTCCACGAGGTCTGGCAGGGTGCGTTCGGTGTCGCCTTCGAGAAGGTCGTGAAAGAGGGCTGCGTCATCGACGCTGCGACCCATGATGCCAAGACGCGTGAAGAGTGGTGGTATCCGAAGTACGTCGAGGAGCAGTGCCCGGGGTTGCCGGACTGGGAGGCTCTGAACAAGTGTGCGGAGCTGTTCGCGACCCCGGAGAGCAAGCCGAGGGGACGCTTCCTCGCGGGCCCCGTGGACTGGCTGAAGCATGACCAGGAGCGGGTCGACGGCCTGAAGATGGACTTCGAAGTCGTCAACGCCGGCTCCGCCGCGGCGCTGTGGGCGGAGCTCGACTCGGCGTCCAAGCGCAATGCGCCGATCGTGCTCTTCAACTGGACCCCGAACTTCATCGAGGCCGTCTATGATGGCGCCTTCATCGAGTTTCCCGAGTACGACGAGCAGTGTCGCGAGGACCCGAGCTGGGGCATGAACCCCGACCTTGCGTACGACTGCGGCAACCCGAGGGACGGCTACCTGAAGATCGGCGTCTACAAGGGCTTCCCGGAGTCTCATCCCGAGGCCTACGAGATCGTCCGGAAGATCAACTTCACCAACCTGGACATCGCGATCATGGCCAAGCTCGCCGACATCGACGGCATGGAGCCGGAGGACGCGGCCGACAAGTGGCTCGCCGACAACGAAGCCAAGTGGAAGGCGTGGATGAACTGAGCAGCCTGAGCTTGCACCTCACCCGCGCGCCGCCCGGCGCGCGGGTGAGGTGATCCCTTCGTGATACGGGCGATGGGCAGAACACCTTCGAAGCGTCGCATGAGTACAGGAAGAGTGTTGACGTGATCTCTCCAGCCATTGTGCGCACGCCGACCATGCGCGGACCGGTGCGGATCCCGGGCCTCCCCCTGCTGCCGCCGAACGTCGAGCGGCATCCGGTTCCGGGCGGGGGCACGCGCACCGTGACCCTGGACGCCGGAGATGAGCTGACGGTCATCGACCGGGAAGGACGGCAGCCCTGCGAGCTGGTCGTGTTCGATGCCGCCGGCCGCTCCGACCCCGCCCTCATCGGTGCGAGCGGGTCCGGGGCGCCCCTCGGGATCCAGGCCACTCTCGACCGCCTGGACCCCTCTGCGCAACGCGTCCGCGATGTCCTCGCGGCCCGTGGCCTAGACCTCGGTCGGGGCGCCGCGGTGCGGCTGTTCGGCGGGGAATCGCGTGCCGGAGAGTGGGCGTCGTTCGTCGCGACCGCCCCGGCTACCGTCGTGGCCGGTGCCCCCGGCGGTCCGATGCCGGTCGACCAGCAGTGCCCCCCCAGCGAGATCGAGCTCTACATTCGCCGCGAGTCGCGGACGAACGTGAAGCCGGCCGACGGGCCGCCGCCCCCGCTCGCGGAGCCGCTGATCGATCTCGACATTCAGCCGGGCACCGCCCGAGGCTACGAGGTCAGGGCGGGCCAGCTCATCCAGATCATCGACGTGAAGGGGCGCGAGTGCTCCGACTTCCAGGCGTTCAGCCGGCGCGCCCTCGACCGGGGCATCGAGCGCGAGATCGATCCCACCACCACCCGCACCCTGATGGGCTCGCTCTATCCCGCCCCGGGCCTCTTCTCGAAGTACTACACTGTCGATCACGAGCCCCTGCTCGAGCTCGTCCAGGATACGTGCGGGCGCCACGATTCGTTCGGTCTCGCGTGCACCGCGCGCTACTACGAGGACCTGGGATACCCCGGCCATGCGAACTGCTCGGACAACATCAACGCCGAGGGCGAGCGGTTCGGCATCCGGTCGCGCGGCGGGTGGCCGGCCATCAACTTCTTCTTCAACACCATGCTCGACGACACTCACGCCATCGGGCTGGACGAGCCCTGGTCGCGCCCGGGCGACTTCGTCCTCATGCGCGCGCTCACCGACCTCGTCTGCTTCTCCACCGGCTGTCCGGATGACATCGACCCCGCGAACGGGTGGAATCCGACCGACATCCAGGTGCGGGTGTACGACCGGAACGAGGACTTCAAGCCAGCCGTGGGGTTTCGCATGACCGCCGACGCCGACGTCCGGATGACGAGGAACACCGGGTTCCACGATTGCTTCGCCGCGCACACGCGGAACTTCGTCGAGTACAACGGCTACTGGCTCGCGCAGGACTTCCCCGCTCACGGCGTGAACAACGAGTACTGGGCATGCCGGGAGCGGGTCGCGGTGATGGATCTCTCGCCGCTTCGCAAGTACGAGGTCCTCGGTCCCGACGCCGAGAAGCTCATGCAGCTCTGCGTGACCCGCGACGTGCGCAGGCTCTCGGTGGGGCAGGTCGTCTACACCGCGATGTGTTACGAGCACGGCGGGATGATCGACGACGGGACCGTCTTCCGGCTCGGCGACAACAACTTCCGGTGGATCGGCGGCAACGACCTCTCCGGACTCTGGCTGCGCGAGCAGGCCGAGCAGCGCGGGCTCGACGCATGGGTCAAGACCTCCACCGACCAGCTCGCGAACATCGCGGTGCAGGGCCCGAAGAGCCGGGAGATCCTCGAACGCATCCTCTGGACCGGACCTACCTGGCAGACCATTGGCGAGCTCGGCTGGTTCCGGTTTTCGGTCGCGCGGCTGCACGACTTCCACGGCATGGCGCTGGTCGTGTCCCGCACCGGGTATACCGGCGAGCTCGGGTACGAGCTTTTCTGCCATCCGAAGGACGCCCGTACTCTGTTCGACGCGGTCATGGAAGCGGGCGAGCCGTTCGGCATCACCCCGTTCGGGCTGGGAGCGCTCGACATGGTGCGCATCGAGGCGGGGCTCGTTTTTGCAGGCTGCGAATTCAGCGATCAGACCGACCCCTTCGAGGCGGGGATCGGGTTCACGGTACCCTTGAAGTCGAAGACCGACGACTTCATCGGCCGGGAGGCGCTCACCCGACGCAAGGCGCATCCGGTGCGCAAGCTCGTCGGTCTCGATCTGGACGGCGCCCTAGTGCCTTCGACCGGCGACTGCGTGCGCGTCGGGCGGGCGCAGATCGGGGAGATCACCTCCGCGGTGCGCTCTCCCGTCCTTGGCAAGGTCATCGCGCTCTGCCGCATGGACGTGACCCACGCGGCGCTCGGCACCGAGGTGGAGGTGGGCCAGCTCGACGGCCACCAGAAGCGGATCCCGGCCCGGGTCGTCGCCTTTCCGCACTTCGACCCGGAGAAGCGGCGGGTGCGCGGCCACTACGATTGACACGAATCGGGTTCGGCGCCATTCGTCCGCCTGGATCACTCGTGCACTTCCGCGTCGGCTTTCACCACATGCCCGATCAGGGTTCGTCATTCGTCTGAATCCGGCACTGCCTTGCTCGCGACAGTCCTCTCCCGTACTTCCGACCGACGGATGCGCACTTCCGCGAGGCCCCCCTGACTGCCCGAGGAATCACCACGAGCGGATGTCCCGACTGTGGGATTGCCGCGAAATCGGGTCATCCAATGATGTTTCGGTGCGTTCGGCACACTCCAGTTGACCGTGACACGGATTCCGGCTAGTGTTCTCGGCGGCTGGAATTTGGTGTTTATCAATGGGCTATCGGAGTAATGTAAAAAGTCTCCGAAGATAAGGAGACATCTCCGGGGAGCAGGCCAATTCTCTACAGGACAGCTCAGCGTGGACCGGGAACCTTTGGTCGCCGACGTGGACGGCTGATCATCGGCGGGGTGGTTGGCTTGGCGCTGGTCGTCGCGACCGGCGGCGCCGTTCTGGACGTTGCCTCGATTCGTCCGGTTCCGGCGCTCGAGACGACGGTGATCGATCTCGTGCTTCCGGGCTCGGCGGCCGAACCGGACCGGATGCCCGGTTCCCCGTACTCGTCGGCGGATGCCGGGACGGTCACCTCTCCTGACCCACCTCTACCCGAAACATCCGACAGCTCATCGAATATCAAGAGTTCCCGGCTAAAGGTGGCTCTCGCGACGAGTCGGAGCGATGTGCTTTCCGGGACAGCGGGGTGGCTCGATGCAGTGAGGCACCTGGACCGACCGCCGGTTTCGCGTGTACGTCTTGAAGCGACGATCGAGGACTCCGCCGCCACCTCCTCGCGACTGCCGGCCGCTACGTCGTCGGATCTCGATCGTGAGTCCGTCACCGCCGCGGACGTCGACTCCGCCGCCACCTCCTCGCCACAGTCGGCCGTTACGTCGTCGGATCTCGATCGCGAGGCCGTCACCGCCGCGAACATCGGGCCTGAACCGGGCGAAACCGCAATGCCTTCGGTCAGCCCCGAGACCACTGCCCCGGTGGACACCGAAGCTCCAACCGCTCCCGCCCATCGGGTAACGGTCAGCTCCGGTGATTCGCTTTACCTCATCTTCAAACGGCTCGGACTTCCGCAAAGCGAGCTTGCCTTGATGACAGGCTCGAAGCCGCTCGCGAAGAAGCTCGCCCGGATCGCTCCGCGCCAGGAGATCGAGTTCTACGTCGACACCGAGTCTCGCCTGACTCGACTTGTCCATCGACTCGACCGGATCAAGTCGCTGCATGTCGCACGCGATGGCGATGCATTTACATTCGAAGAAGTCGTCGAACTGCCGGATGTCTCGATTGCCACCGCCACGGGAACCATCGACAGCTCCCTGTTCGAGGCGGGTCAGCGCGCGGGTCTTTCCGACAACATCATCATGCAGATGGCAGAGATTTTCGGCTGGGACGTGGACTTCGCGCTCGACATCCGGTCCGGCGATCGATTTGCTCTGCTGTTCGAGGAGCAGCTCAAGGACGGGGAGAGAATCGGTGAAGGCCCGATCGTCGCCGCCGAGTTCACGAACCGCGGCCGCCGTATCCGCGCCATCCGCTACGTCGATCCAACCGGCCGCG